>NZ_CP114372.1:0-3490439 GCF_027171405.1 Aeromicrobium sp. HA
ATGCGGCGGCCGAGCTCGACCTCGTCGTCCTCGCCGACGAGATCCACGCCGACCTCGCCTTCGACGGCCGGCGGCACGTGCCGTTCGCGTCGCTCGGCACCGACGTCGAGGACCGCACCGTCACGGTGACCTCGGCGTCGAAGGCGTTCAACCTCGCCGGCCTGCACTGCGCCGTCGCCCACCTCGGCCCGGCGCGGGTGCGCGAGCCGCTCGCGGCGCTGCCGTTCGCCTACCTCGGCGGCGTGAGCACCCTGTCGCGCGCGGCCGCGGTGGCGGCCTGGACCGAGGGCGACCCGTGGCTCGCCGACCTCGTCGAGGTGCTGCAGCGCAACCGCGACACGATCACCGCGTGGGCCGGCGAGGTGGGTGTCGGCGTCGTGCCTGCCGAGGCCACCTACCTCGCGTGGCTGGACTTCGCGGGCACGTCGGTCGCCGCGGACCCGGCGGGCGCGATCCTCGAGCGCGGACGGGTGCGGCTCTCGGCCGGGCCCGACTTCACGGCGCACACGCCGCTGGACTCCTCGACGTACGCGCGGCTCAACTTCGGCACGAGTCCCGAGCGTCTCGCGCAGGTCCTCGCGCGGATCGCCTCGACGCTCTGACCGTCACTGGTAGGTGATGAGCGCCGGGTGAGGGCGCACGCGGTTCCAGGTTTGGGACACGTCGAGCATCGGCTCGTCCTCGTCGACGAAGTTCTTCCAGCCCCACGAGACGTTCTTCGGCGCGTCGCTGCGGATGACGTTCCACGTGCCGAACTTGGCGCCCGGACTGCCCTGGCCGTCGACGTGGATCACGGTCGAGAGCTCGGGATGGTCGGTGCGGACCTTCTCGCGGTCGCGGATCATCTGGGTCTGGAACTGGTGCAGCACGAAGACCTTCTGCGGCAGCGTGTGCCTGCGGGTGAGCTCGGCCAGCCACGCCGAGGTGCGGTTGATCTCGCGGGCCTGCACGTGGCCGATCCGCTGCAGCGGCTTGCCCTTCGGGCCGAGCCTCCACTCGGGGTCGAGGGCGAGGCCCACGTGGGGCCGGCGCAGCAGGGACTCGTACTCCTTGGCCTGCGAGAGGAAGTCGGAGCGGCCGGGCTGGAGGTCGAGGATCACCACGATGCCGGCCTTCTCGGCGGCGTCGACGAGCGGCCCGAGGTCCTCCACGGACGTGCGGGCGGAGTAGTCGCCGTGCGGGCCCTTCTCGCCGGCCGCGACGGTGGTGATGATCTCGAAGGCGGGCACGAAGTGCTCGTCCGGTGCGACCTTGCGGTACTTGCGCACGAGTCGCTCGACGCGCGCCACCGACGCCTTCGTGCCCTGCTCGCCCAGCACGCCGAGCGCCGGGCCCGAGGGATGGCCGTACATCGCCAGCAGGTGCTTGCCGCGCGTGGCGAACCAGCCGCCGCCGACCGCCTCGGCGTTCGCGCGGACGACGCGGACCGCGTAGCCCGAGGCGCCGAGGGTCAGCAGCGGTCCGTCGGGGTCGCTCCGGAGCAGCTGCGCGGACGGCGCGTGGCGGCGGGGGTCGGGGGCGATCCGGACGAGCTTCGCGTCACCGAGGGCGACGAGGTCGACCAGCGCGCGCGACGGGCTGCGGGTGGTGGCGACGGTGACGTCCTCCGAGCGCTCCACCGGCTCGGCCTCCGCGCCGCCGTCCTCGTCAGGGCCGAGGATCCGGGCGCCGAGGCGCTCGGCCTCCGCGCGGCCCTCCTCGGTGTCGGGCAGCGCCGGGACGCCCAGATCGCGGGCGCGCGCGAACGCCTCGTCGGACTCCTGCTCGGGCACGAGGACGACGGCGGACGCGGAGTCGAGCAGGAAGCGGGAGACGGCGACGACGTCGTCGGCCGAGGCGGCGGTGAGTCCGTCGGGCTCCGCGGCGGTCACCTGCTCGGCGTCGGGAGGGCCGTCCTCGCCGCCCTCGCAGGCGGCCAGCACGGTGGTCAGCAGGACCGCCGCACCGGCGGTGGCGAGGGCTCTGCGGGTCAGGTGCACCCGGGCGACGGTACCCGCCGCGTCTGAACGGCGACACGCTGTGCACCGCTCGTTATGCTCTGCCGGGTGATGACGCAGGCGGGCGACCAGCAGATCGATGGACTGGCAGGGTTCATGGTCGACCTGATGGACCGCATGGGCCTGCTCGGAGCCGCCCTCGCCGTGGGTCTGGACAACCTCTTCCCCCCGATTCCCAGCGAGATCGTGCTGCCGATGGCGGGCCTCGCGGCCAGCCAGGGTCGCTTCACGCTCGCGGGCGCGCTCTTCGCCACCACGGCGGGATCGGTCATCGGCGCGTGCATCATGTACTGGCTCGGGCGGGCCTTCGGCCGCGACCGCACGGCCCTGGTGTTCGCCAAGACGCCGCTGCTGAAGGTCCGCGACCTCGAGGTCACCGAGGCCTGGTTCGCCAAGCACGGCACGAAGGCGGTCTTCTTCGGCCGGATGGTGCCGATCTTCCGCAGCCTCATCTCGATCCCGGCCGGCGTCGAGCGGATGCCCTTCGGCATCTTCTTCCTGCTGACCACGCTCGGCAGCCTCCTCTGGAACTCGATCTTCGTCGGCGCCGGCTACACCCTCGGCGAGAACTGGCACGTCATCGAGCCCTACGCCGACTGGTTCCAGCGCCTCGTGATCCTCGCGGTCCTCGTGGTCTGCGGCTGGTTCGTCGTCACGCGCGTCCGTGAGCTCCGCGACCCGCGCAAGCGCTGACGGTTTCCCCGGTTAACCGGGGAAACTGTCACTTCACGAGGTTTGCGAACCACGTGAAGTGACAGGAAACCTCGTTCAGTCGCGCAGCGACGGGGGGACGCCCGCGTTCTCGGCGTCGGCGTCGACGATCTGCTGCTGGAGGCGGCGCAGGTCGGCCGAGGTCCAGCCCTCGGGCTGGAGCACCGAGGCCCAGCCGGCGACGTGCTCGCCGACGAAGTCGTGACCGTGGCCCGACGGCACGGCCATCCCCACGGCCATGTCCGCCGAGGTCTGCCAGAACGTGATGATCGGGTACCAGCGCATCGCGCTCGCGACGTCCGAGCCGCGCGGTTCGGACAGCCAGTCCGGCTTGCTCCAGATCAGGTCGGGGCTCCACCACGTGATCGGGTCCGACGCGTGCACGAGGTACAGCACGTGCGGCCCGTCCCACGGTCGCGTCAGCGGGATCGTCGGCCCCCACGGGTCGTTCGTGAACCGCACGGTGCGGCCGTCGCGGAAGATCGGCTCGATCTCGCGGCTGCCGGGATCGCGCTGCTCGCGGAACTCGGTGTAGAGCGAGTTGAATCCGGGCGGTCCGACGAACAGGCCGCCCGAGGTGCGGTTGCGCAGGTCGGCCTCGCCGCTGAATGCGGTCTCGAGCGCGAACGAGCCGAGGCTCTCGCCGAACAGGTACAGCCGCGGCCGGGAGTCGGCGGGCAGCGCGCTCCAGCGCTCGTAGACCGCGTCGAACAGCGCGCGCCCGGCGTTGCGCGCGGCGCGCTGGTCGACCAGGAAGGACACCCACGACGGCAGGTGCGAGTACTGCATCGACACGATCGCGGAGTCGCCGCCGGTCAGGTACTCGAAGGAGTTCGAGGCGCTCGGCTCGATGAAGCCCGAGCCGGTCGTGCCGGCCACCAGCAGGTTCGCCCGCTCGAAGCCGCCGGCCCGCTCGAGGTCGTCCACGGCGAGCCGCGCCCGCTCCTCGACGTCCTCGGCGTTCGCGGTGCCGGCGTACGCGCGGATGGGGTCGAGCGCCGGCCGGCCGGTGAACGCGGCGATCTCGTCGCCGCTGGGCCCCCGCGCCACGAAGCGACGACCCTGCCGGCCGAGGTCCTCCCACGCCAGCTCGGACTCCGGGCTGCCCGACCGCAGCGGGCTCTCGGGCGGGTCGAGGCGCGAGGAGACCTGCTGGTCGCCGAGCGCGAACGAGGAGTCCACGGCGGCGATGACGTTGTCGTAGACGACGCCGCTCAGCGTGAAGAACGTCAGGGCGGCCACCACCACGAAGCCGGTGGCCCGCGCGGCCTGCGCACCGATGCGCCGGGCGAGCAGGTCCGACAGCCACCGGGCGGCGCGGCGCAGGCCACGCCCGGCGGCGAGCAGCAGGCAGAACACGACGACCGCCACGAGCGGCACGGTCACGAACCGCCAGGCGCTCGCGTCGCCCATGCCCATGAGCTCGCGCACCCGGTCCTGCTGGCGGACGCTGACGATGTCGGCGACGCCGAGGGCGATCACGCCGACGCCCACGGTCCAGAGCCACGCACGTCGCGACGGCCGGCGCGCCTCGCGGTCGGCGAACGCGCGCCAGACCCACGCCAGGGCGACCGCCAGCCCGTAGCCGATCACCGCCGTGATGCCGGTGACGAGCCCCTGGAACAGCGCCGGGCGAGGCAGCAGCGAAGGGGTCAGCGAGAGCAGGGCGAAGACGAGGGCGCCGACCAGACCCGGGAGGGTCGGACGCAGCACCCCCCGCAAGGTGTCGAGCACGGTCCGCATTCTGACAGGTCGAAGGGTTCTCCCGTGCGGGGTAGCGTCGACACATGACCCACCAGCTCTTCATCGCAGGACAGTGGCGCGACGCCGAGGGCGGCGCGACGTTCGAGGTCGAGAACCCGGCGACGGGGGAGACGCTGGCCACGGTGGCCGACGCCTCGGCCGCCGACGGCCGGGCCGCGCTCGACGCCGCCGTGGCCGCGCAGGCCGACTGGGCGCGCACGGCCCCGCGTGATCGCGGCGAGATCCTGCGGCGGGCGTTCGAGATCATCACCGAGCGCACCGACGAGCTGGCCGAGCAGATGACCGCCGAGATGGGCAAGCCGGTCAGCGAGTCCAAGGCCGAGATCGCCTACGGCGCCGAGTTCTTCCGCTGGTTCGCCGAGGAGTCCGTGCGGATCGCGGGCCGGCACTCGGTCGCGCCGAACGGCGCCACCCGCCTGCTCACGCTCAAGCAGCCGGTCGGGCCGTGCCTCATGATCACGCCGTGGAACTTCCCGCTGGCGATGGGCACCCGCAAGATCGGCCCGGCGATCGCGGCCGGCTGCACGATGGTGGTCAAGCCGGCGTCGCTCACGCCGCTCACGATGCTGACCCTGGGCGAGATCCTCACCGAGGCGGGCCTGCCCGACGGCGTCCTCAACATCGTCACCACGAAGAGCACGGGCGAGGTGATGGAGCCGATCATCCGTGACCCGCGGCTGCGCAAGCTGACCTTCACCGGCTCCACCGAGGTGGGCCGCACCCTGATCGAGCAGGCGGCCGAGGGCGTGCTGCGCGTCTCGATGGAGCTCGGCGGCAACGCCCCGTTCCTGGTCTTCGAGGACGCCGACCTGGAGAAGGCGGTCGACGGCGCGATGCTGGCCAAGATGCGCAACATCGGCGAGGCCTGCACCGCGGCCAACCGCTTCATCGTGCACGAGTCGCTCGCCGAGGAGTTCTCGCGGCGCTTCGCCGAGCGGATGGAGCAGGCCGAGGTCGGTCCGCTGGTCGAGGCGAAGCAGCGCGACAAGGTGGCCGAGCTCGTCGACGACGCGAAGGAGCACGGTGCGCAGGTGCTCACGGGCGGCGAGGTGCCGGACGGCGCGGGCTACTTCTACCCGCCGACGGTGCTCACCGGCGTCCCGACAGAAGCCCGCGTCTGGCGCGAGGAGATCTTCGGCCCGGTCGCGCCGATCTTCACGTTCACCGACGACGACGAGGCGCTGCGGATGGCGAACGACACCGAGTTCGGCCTCGTGGCCTACGCGTTCACGCAGAGCTACTCGCGCGCCATCAAGGTCTACGAGGGCCTCGAGACCGGCATGGTCGGGATCAACCAGGGCGTCGTGTCGAACCCGGCCGCGCCGTTCGGCGGGATGAAGGCCTCGGGCTTCGGTCGCGAGGGTGGCGACGAGGGCATCGAGGAGTACCTCGAGACGAAGTACGTGGGTCTCGCGCCGTAGCCGCCAGCGTCGCCCACACGCGACGGGTGGTTCTGAGTGCGCCTCCCGTGACTCGTGTGGTGTGTGTCATGACACTTTGGTCCTGATGGTGTAGTTCTTTGGGGCCCTTTGAGGATGGTCTTCGCCGACCGCGCCCCGAAAACACCACCAGCACCCTCTGTCACAGGTAGCGTCCCGGGCGAGCGGATCCTGAGGGAGTCGGATCGCGCTCCTTCGGGGCCGCGGCAATGACGGTCCAGGTCGCGCCGGACGGTGCGATCTCGCGCCTTCTGCGTGCTCTGCATCTCCCGCCCGAGAGGTCTCGTATGTCCATGGCGTTCCGCCTGCGCAGCCGACTGCTCACCTGTGCCTCAGCCTTCATGCTGATCGCCCTCAGCCTCGCCGGAACCATGACGGTCCTGGCGCCCGCACCGGCCGCGGAGGCGGCGCCGGCGCCGGCGTTCGACTGCACGGTCCCGCGCTTCTTCGCCCAGGCGGAGGAGCCGGTCGGCACGGTGAAGCTCAACTCCGGCTCGTACACGACCACCGGCGGCTCGCAGTGGAGCCAGATCGGGTCGAACTTCACCGGTCAGAACGTGTTCAACGGTCTGGCGTTCAACCCCACCGACGAATACCTCTACGGCACGTTCTACGGCCAGACCTCGGGCACCAACATCCGCGGCTCGTTCGCGCGCATCAACCGCTCGGGCGTCGTGACGCCGCTCGGCGATGCGAACACCGCCCTGGGCGCACCTCCCAGCACCCTGTGGGACAGCGGCGAGTTCGACGCCGACGGCAACTACTACGTGGCCTCGGGCAACGCCGGCACCACCACGATCCAGAAGATCGCCGGCCTGAAGAACGTCACGAGCGCCACCAGCACCCCGCGCCCGACGCGCACCACGATCACGCTGTCGCAGAGCATCCGCTTCGCCGACCTGACGTTCCTCAAGGGCTACCTGTGGGCCGCGAACTACGGCCAGTCCTCCACGCTCTACCGGATCAACCCGACCACGGGTGCGGTCACGAGCTTCGCCGTCCCGACCGCGGTCATGCCGACGAACTCCTACGGCTCGGCGTTCACGATGACGAACGGCAACCTCGCCCTCATCGCGACCAACGGCTTCATGTACCAGATCGCGATCCGGAACGCCGACCAGGCGTCGCCCACCTTCGAGCTGATCAGCCGCGTCACCGCGCCGGCCAACCAGCGCAGCGACGCGACGAACTGCTCCACCGCGCTCCCGTCCAAGCTCAGCGTGACGAAGACCGGCCCGGCCACGGTCGTCGTCGGCAACCCGATCACGTGGCGCGTCGTCGTGAAGAACGAGGGCCCGGGCAACACGTCGGGCTTCGTCCTCAACGACATCCTCCCGAACGACCTCGCCAACCTCTCCGTCACCAGCACGGACACGTCGTGCGTCGTGACCGGCACGACGCAGAAGATCGCGACCTGCAACGGCGGCTACCTCGAGGTCGGCCAGGAGGCGGTCGTCACCGTGCGCGCCACCGCGCCCTCGACCCCCGGCCCGCTGATCAACCGCGCCTACGCGATCGGCAACGAGGATCCCGATCCCGCGCCGCCGACCTCGGCCGAGACCCAGGTCGTCATCGCGACGCAGGTCGACGTCCCGGCCACGGTCACCGACAGCTCGAACGGCACGTACGACCGCACCTCGGTCCAGGGCGGCACGATCGCCTACGCCGGCGGTCGCTACACGTACACGCCCCCGGCGGGCTACTCCGGACCCGACTCCTTCACCTACCGGACCTCGGACGGCACGCTCGTGACCGTCATCATCAACGTCACGCCCGAGGCGGACCCGGACAGCCGGTCCACGACCGTCGGCACCCCGGTGACGATCACGGCGGGCGCCCTCGAGGCGCTCGGCCAGGGCTCGGGCCTCACGCTGCACGCCGTGGGCGGCGCCCAGAACGGCACCGTCAGCCTCGACGCGGGCGTCGTGACCTTCCGCCCGACCGCCGGGTTCTCCGGCACCGGCAGCTTCACGTACACGCTCCGCGACGCCTCCGGCCAGGACGTCACCCAGACGATCACCATCACGGTCGCGAACGTCTTCAGCGACGAGAGCGCGGTCGAGGACGGCGTCACGACGCCGCAGAACACGCCGAAGCGGATCCCGCTGGCCGACCTGGTCTCCGCGTCGGGCCGCCCGCTCGACCCGACCCGCGTGACGATCCCCAGCGGTCCGGCGCACGGCACCGTCAGCGTGAACCCGACGACGGGCGAGCTCACCTACACGCCCACCGCCGGATTCATCGGCGACGACGAGTTCGAGGCGCGCGTGTGCGACACCTCGGACCCGGCCCAGTGCACCACCGTCACGATCTCCGTCACGGTGACCCCGAACGTCGTCACCGCCGAGGACGACTCGGCCACGACGTCCGTCGAGACGGCGCGGACGATCAACGTCCGGACCAACGACACCAGCGCCTCGGGCCAGCCCTTCGCGGCGCCGACCGTGACGACGGATCCCGCCCACGGGTCGGCCGTGGTGGAGTCCGACGGCCGGATCACCTACACGCCGGCCGACGGCTTCTCGGGCGTGGACACGTTCGAGTACCGCGTCTGCGACACGTCGACCCCGACGGCGATCTGTGACACCGCCACGGTGACCGTCACGGTGACGAACGTCTTCGCCGAGGAGACCGCGGCCGAGGACGGCGTCACGACGCGCCAGAACACGCCGAAGGACATCCCGCTCGATGACGTGGTCTCCGCGACCGGCAAGCCGATCGACCCGACCACTATCACCGTCGCGAACCAGCCCGCCCGCGGTGAGGTGACGGTCGACGAGACCACGGGCGAGCTGACCTACACGCCGGAGCCCGGCTACGTCGGTGCCGACGAGTTCCGGGTGCGCGTCTGCGACACCTCGGACCCCGCGCAGTGCACCACCGTCACGATCTCCGTCACGGTCACCGCCAACACGGTGACGGCCGTCGACGACGAGGCCACGACGTCCGTCGAGACGCCGCGGACGGTCAACGTCCGGACCAACGACACGAGCGCCTCGGGCCAGCCGTTCGCGGCGCCGACGGTCACGACCGCGCCGGGCCACGGCTCCGCGGTGGTGGAGTCCGACGGCCGGATCACGTACACGCCGGCCGACGGCTTCTCCGGCGTGGACACGTTCGAGTACCGCGTCTGCGACACCACGACGCCGACCGCCGCCTGCGACACGGCCACGGTGACCGTCACGATCGACAACGTCTTCGTGGACGAGACCGCCGTCGAGGACGGCGTGACCACGCCGCAGAACACCGCCAAGGACATCCCGCTCGACGACGTCGCGTCGGCGACGGGCCGTCCCCTGGACCCGACCAAGGTCACCGTCCCCGGCGCCCCCGCGCACGGTGACGTGACGGTCGACCCGACCACGGGCGAGCTGACCTACACCCCGGATCCGGGCTACTCCGGTGACGACGAGTTCGACGTCCGCGTGTGCGACACGTCGAGCCCCTCGCAGTGCACCACGGTCACGATCACGGTGACGGTCTCGGCCAACACCGTGGGCGCGGTCGACGACACCGCGACCACGTCGGTCGGCACCTCCGTGCCGGTGCTGGTGCGCCAGAACGACACCTCGGCCTCGGGCCAGGCGCTCGCCCTGCCGTCCGTGACCTCGGAGCCCGAGCACGGCACGACCTCGGTCACGATCGACGGCCGCGTCGTCTACACCCCGGACGCCGGCTTCTCGGGCGAGGACACGTTCGAGTACCGCGTGTGCGACACCTCGACCCCGACCGCGGTGTGCGACACCGCTTCGGTCACGGTCACGGTCACGAACGTGTTCGCCGGCGAGACGGCCGTCGAGGACGGCGTGACCACGCCGCAGAACACGGCCAAGGACATCCCACTGGCCGACGTCGTCTCCGCGACCGGCCAGCCGCTCGACCCGACCAAGGTCACCGTCTCGGACGAGCCGTCCCACGGTGAGGTCACGGTCGACCCGGCCACGGGCGAGCTGACCTACACGCCGGACGACGGCTACACCGGCGACGACGCGTTCGACGTCCGCGTGTGCGACACGTCCGACCCCGTCCAGTGCACCACCGTCACGATCTCCGTCACGGTGGGCGCGAACACGGTCACCGCTGACGACGACACCGCCAGGACGACGGTCGAGACGCCGCGGACGATCAACGTCCGCAGCAACGACACCACCGCCTCGGGCCAGTCGCTCGCGGCGCCGACCGTGACGACGGATCCCGCCCACGGCTCGGCCGTGGTGGAGTCCGACGGCCGGATCACCTACACGCCGGCCGACGGCTTCTCGGGCGAGGACACCTTCGAGTACCGCGTCTGCGACACGTCCACGCCGACCGCCGTGTGCGACACCGCCACCGTCACGGTGACCGTCGACAACGTCTTCACCGACGGGACCGCGGCCGAGGACGGCGTCTCGACGCCGCACAACACCGCGAAGACGATCGACCTGGACGACGTCGTCTCCAGCTCGGGCCGTCCGCTGGACCCGACGCGCGTGACCGTCCCCGGCGCTCCCTCGCACGGGACCGTCACGGTCGACCCGACGACGGGCGAGCTCACCTACACGCCGGCCGCCGGCTACACCGGTGCCGACGAGTTCGAGGTCCGCGTGTGCGACACCTCGAGCCCGGTGCAGTGCACGCTGGTCACCGTCACGGTGACGGTCGGCGCGAACACGGTCACGGCCGACGACGACGAGGCCTCGACGTCCGTCGAGACGCCCCGCACGATCGACGTCCGGTCGAACGACGACAGCAAGTCGGGTCAGTCGCTCGCGGCGCCGACCGTGGTCACCGAGCCGGCCCACGGCTCGAGCGTGGTGGAGTCCGACGGCCGGATCACCTACACGCCGGAGGACGGCTTCTCGGGCGAGGACACGTTCGAGTACCGCGTCTGCGACACGTCCACGCCGACCGCGGTGTGCGACACCGCCACGGTGACGGTCACGGTCGACAACGTCTTCGCCCCGGAGACCGCGGTCGAGGACGGCGTCGCCACGCCGCAGAACACGCCGAAGGACATCCCGCTGGGCGACGTCGTGGATCCCTCGGGCAAGCCGCTCGACCCGACCACGGTCACGATCCCGAAGGATCCCGAGCACGGTGACGTGACGGTCGACCCGACCACGGGCGAGCTGACCTACACGCCGGACCCGGGCTACTCGGGCACGGACGAGTTCGAGGTCCGCGTCTGCGACACCTCGGTCCCGGCCCAGTGCACCACCGTGACCATCGTGGTCGAGGTGTCCGAGAACGCGGTCGCCGCGGCGAACGACTCGGCCACGACGACGCTCGCCACCGAGGTGCTCGTCGACGTGAAGGAGAACGACGACTCGGCCTCCGGCCAGGCGCTCGCGGACCCGGTGGTCATCACGGCCCCGGCCCACGGCGAGACGCGCGTCGAGGCCGACGGCCGCATCGCCTACACGCCGGAGCGCGGCTTCTCGGGCGAGGACACGTTCGAGTACCGGGTGTGCGACACGTCCACGCCGACCGCCGTGTGCGACACCGCCACGGTGACGGTGACCGTCACGAACGCGTTCACCAACCAGCCGGTCGCCGCCGAGGGAGCCGAGACCGACCAGGACGAGGCGCTGACGGTCCCGCTGGCCGACATCGTGACCTCCGAGGGCGCGGCGCTGGATCCCCGCTCGGTGGGTGTCGTCGGGCGTCCGGCCCACGGTGAGGTCGCCGTCGACCCGGAGACCGGTGCCGTGACCTACACGCCGAACGACAGCTACTCCGGCAGCGACGCGTTCGACCTGGAGGTGTGCGACGCCTCGCGTCCCACGCAGTGCCACACGGTCACGATCCCCGTGACCGTCCGGGTCAACGCCGTCGAGACGGGTGACGACAAGGCCACGACCATCACGGGTCGCCCGGTCGTCATCGCGGTCGAGGACAACGACACCAGCCGGACGGGTCGCCCGCTCACGGCCGCGCGGATCACCACGCAGCCCGAGCACGGCGTCGCGGAGGTCCTGGCGGACGGCACGGTGCGCTACACGCCGGCCAAGGGCTTCGTCGGCACGGACTCGTTCGAGTACGAGCGCTGCGACGACTCCACGCCGACCCCGGTCTGCGACACGGCCACCGTCACGGTCGACGTCACCGCCGATCCCGATGCGGTGGACCAGGACGGCGACGACACCGACGGCGCGACCGACGGTGGCGACGACAGCCGTGGCGACGACGACGGTGACGAGGACGGCGCCGGCACCGACCGCGACCAGGACGCGCTGGCCGACACGGGCGGTCCCACCGCCGCGATCGCCGCCCTGGGCGTCGTCGCGCTGGGTCTGGGCCTCGGCCTCACCGGCGCCGCGCGCCGCCGCAGGGGCGAGTCCGCCTGAGCCGCACGGAGCCCGTCACGACCTCGGTCGTGGCGGGCTCCGTCGTGTGCGGGGGACTCAGCTGCCCTGGGCGGTGTCGTGGCCGTAGGCGTCGGACACGCGGCGCACGAACGCGGCGGGGGACTCGCCCGGCACCGGCTCGTGGAGGGTCACCTCCATGTCGAGGTCGAGGTCGTCGACGGGCACGGTCGCCGTCAGCACCTCGAAGCTGTCGTCGAGCAGGGGCGAGACGAAGGTCCACGTGTCGAGGCGGGCCCACTCGACGTCGGGGAAGCCGCGATCGGCGGCGCGCGCCTCCAGGCGTCGCGCGATGAGGAACATCGCCTCGTCGGCGCGTCGCGGGCCGCGAGGCACCACGACGACGCGGATCACCGAGGTGCCGTCGGCCGCCGCCGTTCGGACGGCCTCCAGCGCCGCCTTGCGGCCGAGGGTCTGCGTGGCCGGGTCATGCCCCTTGAGGGCGCCGGACACGGTGGGGAACGAGGAGCTCTCCAGCGACGAGCGCACGGGACGGAACATCAGCACGAGGTCGCCGCCGCGGGCGAGCGGGTCGACCGCGTGGACCGACAACGCCGTGCGCAGCTCGGCGCCCTGCACGTGCAGCGAGACCGTGGACCCGTCGGAGAAGTGCGAGGGCATCGACAGTGCCTGGGCGAGGTCCATCCCGTGCGAGGCGGTGCGGCCCATGAGGCGCAGCAGGCTGGCGGCGGGTCCGTTCCAGTCCTGGAGCATCCCGCCGCGGTCGATCACGAAGATGAAGACGCCGATGGAGTCCATCAGGCGGTCGGCGCGCGACGCCGACCGTGACCACGCGCCGATGTGGCTGGTCGTCCAGACCATGACGAACGCCATGCCCGAGATCGCCAGCGGCGTGAGGGTGGGCCGCAGGACCTGGAAGGTGATGATCAGGACGGCCGCGACCTCGGCGGCCACCACGACCCGGCGGACGTGCCGCGACGGGTCGTGCTGGCGGGTGCTGAGCGTGAGCACGCCGCCGCCGAGCAGGGTGAACGAGTACGCCAGGTGGACGACGTAGACCGGGCTGTCGTAGTAGTGGTCACCGTCGGTGATGCCGACTGCCGGCACCATGCCGATGAAGCTCACCGCCGCGATCCACACGGCACCGATCCACAGCCACGGCGAGACCAGCCACCGGCCCTGGACCAGGCGCCGGCACGCGACGTAGAAGGCCACGGCGCAGACCTGCACGACGACGATGTTGACGGCCACGAGGACGCTCGGATCGGTGTCGCCGGGGCCGCGCATCGCCCGCAGCACGTTCCACGCGGCCGTCGCCAGCACGAGGACGACCACCGGCACCGACACCGACGGCCGGTGGTGCCGTACCGCCAGGACCGACAGCACCAGCAGTGCCGAGGTCACCAGGTAGGTGGCGGTCATGGACTGGATTCTGGCAGTCCGCGGTGGCCGTGGCCACGACTTTGGTCCGTCCCGCTGGAATCAGAGGGAGACATCCGCACGCAGGTGCCCCACGGCTCCCAGCGGACGTGCCGCGGCGGGTGTGGGACGGTGCGTGGAGAACTGCTCGCGGTAGAGCCGGCCGTACAGTCCGGCCTCGTCGTCGACCAGCTCGGCGTGGGTGCCCCGCTCGACGACCTGGCCGTCGACGAGGCCGAAGATCACGTCGGCGTTCTGGATCGTGCTGAGCCGGTGCGCGATCGCGAGCGTGGTGCGGCCCGTGGTGGCGCGCTCCAGCGCCTCCTGCACGAGCCGCTCGGTCTCGTTGTCGAGGGCGCTGGTGGCCTCGTCGAGGATGAGGATGCGCGGGTTCTTGAGCAGCACGCGCGCGATCGCGATGCGCTGCTTCTCGCCGCCGGACAGCCGGTAGCCGCGCTCGCCCGTGACGGTGTCGTAGCCGTCCGGGAAGCCCATGATCCGGTCGTGGATGTTGGCGTCGGTGGCGGCCGCGACGATCTCGTCGGGCGTGGCCCCGGGCTTGGCGTAGGCGATGTTCTCGCGGATCGTGCCGTGGAACAGGTAGGGCTCCTGCGTCACCATGCCCACGCAGTCGGCCAGCGACGACAGTGTGATGTCGCGGACGTCGATCCCGTCGATCAGCACCTGGCCGCGGTCGACGTCGTAGAAGCGCGGCACGAGGTACGTGGCGGTGGTCTTGCCCGACCCCGAGGGCCCCACGATCGCGGCCAGCTGACCGCCCTCGATCGTGAGCGACAGCGCGGACAGCGCCCACGCGTCCGCCTGCGCCGTGGACGTGGCCTCGATCTCGCCGGAGGAGTCGCCGAAGCGGTCCCTGGCCGTCTCGCCGGTGAGCGCGCGCGGCTCGGGGTAGCGGAACCACACGTCGCGGAACTCGATCCGGCCCTCCAGCTCGGACGGCTTCACGTCGCGCGCGCCGGGCCGGTCGACGATGGCGGGCTCGAGGTCGAGGTACTCGAAGATGCGGCGGAACAGTGCCAGCGAGGTCTGGACGTCGAGCGAGACCCGCATCAGCTGGAGCAAGGGCATCTGCAGGCGCGCCTGCACCGTGGTGAAGGCGACGAGGGTGCCGGCGGTGAGCGACGCGGAGTCGCCGGGGATCCGACCCGCGATGATGAAGCCGGCGAAGAGGTAGATGATCGCCGGGGTGATGGCGAAGAACGTCTGCACGGTGGCGAAGAACAGCCGGCCGGTCATCGCCTGCTCGACCTGCAGGCGGGTCTGCTCGAGGTTGGCCTCGCGGTAGCGCTCGGCCTCGGAGCGGCTGCGGTTGAACACCTTGGCCAGCAGGATGCCCGAGACGCTGAGCGACTCCTCGGTGATCGCGGTCATCTCCGAGAGCGACTCCTGCGTGCGTCGGGCCAGCTGCTGGCGGCGCCGGCCGACCTTCAGCTGCAGCCACACGAACAGCGGCATGAGGATCAGCGTGAGGATCGTCAGCTCCCACGACAGGATCACCATCGAGATGAACGCCGCCGTGACGGTGACGGTGTTCTGCAGGATCGAGGTGGCGGTGTCGGTGAGCACCGTGCGGACGCCGGCCACGTCGTTGGCCAGGCGCGACTGGATGGCGCCGGTCTTCGTGGTGGTGAAGAACGCCAGCTCCATCTTCTGCAGGTGCGCGAAGAGCTCGCTGCGCAGGTCGGCCATCGCCGAGTTGCCGATCGTGGAGGTCAGCCAGTTCTGCGCGATGTTGAGCGTGGAGGCCAGGATCGGCAGGGCGCACATGCCGGCGACGAGCCAGCCGAGCAGGCCGAGGTCGGGGCCGCCCTCGCCGAACAGGGCGTCGTCGAAGACCGCCTGGGTCAGGAACGGGACGATCGAGGTCAGCAGCGCCGACAGGACGACGATGACCGCGACGGCGGCCATCTTGGAGCGGTAGGGCCGCAGCAGGGCGGCGATGCGGCGCAGGACCGGGCGGTTGTTCGCGGCGATCTCGGCATCGCTCAGATGCGTGACGGCCGGGCCCGGTCGGGGCACGGCGTCAGTCCCCGATCCGGGTCAGGTCGATGGTCTCCAGGTCGGCCGGGACGAGCTCGAGGGTGCCCCAGGCGCCCACGTCGGTGCGCAGCAGCGCCCACACGAACAGGTCGCCCGAGACGACCTCGGGGTCGATCGCGACCTCGAAGCCCAGCGGCACCTGCTCGGCCTCGAGCGCCGTGGCGGCCAGCACCTCGCCGTCGGCGTCGACGACCTTGACCGTGGCGACCCCGCCGGGCGGGATGGCGATCTTCTCGCGCACGGACAGGGAACCGGAGACGGTCAGCAGGGGCATGCCGCCAGCGTAGTCCGGAGCCGCGACAGCCACCGCGCGCGAGAGCTCCGGGCGGTGCGACCGAGGTCACACCACCCGTTGTAGCAAACGTGAGACCAACCTCATCTTCGTTGCTACCGTCGACGGTTGAAGTTTAATCTCGGGCTTCGAATCTCGGCGCGCGTCTCGTGCGGCCAGACAGTGACGTCCGGTCCCTCGCACCCGACGAAAGGTGAACGATGCGCCGCGCGCTCGTCGTCCTGTCCGCCCTGCTGCTGTCCCTGACCGCGGTGCTCTCCGGGGGAGTGCCGGCCGTCGCCGCCGTCTCGGCCGACCTCCAGATCCAGAAGTCGGTCGACTCGCCCGGGCCCTACGGTCCCGGTGACACGTTCGCCTACACGATCGTCGTCGGGTGCTCCTCGACGAACGAGGCGGGCTGCTTCGACACGGTGCTGTCCGACAGCCTGCCGGAGCCGCTGGAGCTCGATCCGGCCTTCGCCAACCCGGTGACGGCCGTGCTCTCCCCCACGGGACCGGCCGCGGTCTCGGTCGACGGCGACTCCTTCACGGTCGCGCCGCAGCACCCCATCGACGGTCGCGTCGGGCTCCGCGCGGGCAGCTCGATGACGGTCACGGTGCAGGTGCGCGTGCCCACCACCGTGTCGGCGGACTTCAACGGCGACGAGATCGTCAACACCGCCGCGGTCGTCGGCGAGAACGCCGAGGAGCAGCAGTCGACGGCGGCCGTCACGCTCGAGGTCGAGACCACGCTCGAGGCCGGCGTGGCCAAGTCCGTCGCCCCCGGTGCCGTTCCCGCCACCCCCGGCAAGCGGGTGGGCTGGACCCTGACCCCGAGCAACCAGTCCAACCAGACCGTCGACCGCATCGTGGTCGAGGACCGGTTCGACGGCGCGGGTTGGAACCACCTCGACTTCGCCGGGATCACGACCGATCCCGCTCCCGACTCCACGGACGACACCACCGTCGAGTACCTCGTCGGCGGCACGTGGACGCAGGAGGAGCCCGGCGACCTCTCCACCGTCGAGGGCGTGCGGGTGACCTACGAGGGCTCCTACGCGCCGGGCGCCGAGGCCCGGGTGGGCGTCGCGACCGTGACCAACGCATCGGTCTCGCAGATCGAGCCCGGCACCACCGTCTCCGTCGAGAACGAGACGACGGCGACCGTCGAGGTCGGCGACGACGTGAGCGACCCCGCCACCGACGACGCGACCGCCCGGATCCGGGCGTCCGACCCCACCGTCACGATCGAGAAGAGCCTGAACGACACGACGCTCGTCGTCGGGCAGGCCGTCACCGCCACCGTGACGGCCACGGTCGGCGAGCTGGACGTGCACGAGCTCGTCATCGCCGAGCCCTCCGCGGGCGCGGCCACGTTCACCGAGCAGGGGCTGCGGTTCACCGGCTTCGGCGACATCGAGTGGCCGGTCGACGCCACGTCCGCCGAGATCACCTACGTCTACGCCGACTGCGCGTCCACGACGAGCTCGACCACCACCGAGGACACCCTTCCCGCGGCGCAGTCCGGGTGCACGGTGGAGGGCTTCACCGTCACGTACTCGTCCGCCGGCGGCACCGACGGCATCCAGGCCTCTTCCTACGCCGGTCTCGAGCTGGAGCTCACGGCGCTGACCGACCTGGACGAGACGCTGAGCTCGACGAACGAGGTCGACGCCGTCGTCACGAACGTCGACGGCGCCCGTGGCACCGACGAGGCCGAGGCCGCGTTCCAGGTGCGGCCGCTGGAGGTCCTCACCGAGGTCGACAAGCGGATCACGCCCAGCGCGATCTTCGGCGTGCCCGGTGCCGAGGCCACCGTCTCGGTGCCGGCGAGCGTGTCGAGCGAGTCCACCATCGGCTCCGACCGGCTCGTCATCCAGGACCCGGCGGATCCCGCCGCGGGCAGCGAGTTCTTCGACCACTTCGATCCGACCGCGATCTCCCACACCGAGATCCCGGGCTGCACCCAGCTGACCGTCCGGTACTGGGACGGCGACTCCTGGGTGGTCCTGCCGGGCGCCGAGAACGTCGCCGGCAGCGTCGCGAGCTTCGACCTCACGATCCCGGCCGCGCTGCGGGACGAGATCGGCGGCCTGCAGTTCGAGTTCACGCCGTTGGCGGTCAACGGCTGCCCGCAGCTGCTGCCCCCGGGCTTCAACGTGATCCCCAGCTTCGAGGTCGAGGTCCAGTCCGGCGTCGACATCGACGACGAGGTCGTCGTCGACAACGACGTGCAGTCCGAGGTCTTCAACCGGCAGATCGACAAGGGCGACACGGCGCAGGCTCGCGACGACGTCACGCTTCGCCCGATCGACGGCGAGGGCCCTGACCTGGTCGACAAGGAGTGGCTGCAGTCCACCGTCCCGGCCCTGTCCGGGCAGACGCGGACCGCGCGGATCCACTGGAGCACGCAGGGCCTGAACTTCGCGAACGTCACGCTCACCGACCCGGCGTCGCCGGCCGAGCTGGGCCCGGGCACGCCCGGCATCGAGACCTCGGTCTACGACGCGTTCGACCTCGTCGCGATCAAGCCGATCACCCCGTCCACCGACCCGCTGATCGTCGAGGACGTGATCAGCCGGGTCGAGCTGTACCTGAACGGCACGTGGACCGACGTCACCGCGCAGGCCTGCCCGACGGCGAGCGTGTGCGCGGGCCGGTTCCCCGGCTACACCCTGACCGCCGCGCAGCGCACCGGGACGACCGGCGTGCGCCTCACGTACACCGAGCGCCAGGCGGGCGAGGGCGTCGGCTCGAGCGTCGACCGCCGGCCGCTCGACCTCGACTTCGCCGTGCGCGACACGCTGCGCAGCGACCCCGACGAGTACGTGCTGGGCAACTACCACGACCACACCTACAACACGAGCGACGAGGGTGTCGTCGAGAACACGGTGAACGTCCGTGGCTCGGGCGGTCGGTCGGGCGAGTTCTCCTCGAACGACGGCGACCGGATCACGATCCTCGACGCGCCCTTGAACGTCGACCTGACCAAGGAGTTCGACCAGACGCAGCTGGGCCTGCCGAGCCCCGGCAACGGCGTCACCCCCGACGCCTTCCCGCTCATCTCGGCCACGCTGCGCGCCACGAACACCTCGGCCTCCAAGCTGTCGTCGCTCGTCATCAGCGATCCGGGAGTGGAGTCGGACGACACCACCACGTACGACGTGGCGGACCTGCACGACATCGACAGCATCACGCTCCCGTCGGGTGCCACCCAGGCCGGCGTCACGGTGACGCTGGACCGCTCGGGCACGACGACCGACCACACCTACGCGGAGGCGCTCGCCCTCACCGCGGCCGAGCTCGAGGACGTCACGGGCGTCACGGTGTCGTTCGTCGGCGCGGACGGCGCCCCGGTCATCCGCAGCGGGGCGACCGCCGCGGTGACCCTCACGTGGCAGCTGCGCGCCGAGAAGCGCAGCGGCGGTCCGGTGGAGGCGACGTCCCCCGGCGGGACGCCGATCCTCAACGAGGCCTCGGTCCAGATCGACAGCCCCGGCCGCATCGCGTGCCCGGCCGCGGCGTGCTCGACCGGCTACGACGCCGCGGACGACGAGTTCAACATCGTCACCGCGAGCTACGCCATCACGGCCCAGAAGGTCATCCGTCCCGACGCCAACCCCAGTGGCGACACGGTCTATGAGGACCAGGCCCGGACCTACACGACGTCGCTGCGGGGTCAGCCGCTCGGCTCGGCCCGCACGACCCTCATGCGGCTCACCGACGAGACCGAGACGTTCTGGAACGCCATGAACTTCACCTCGGCCTCCATCAACCTGCCGCGACCGCTCAACAGCGTCCGCATGGACGCCAAGGTCGGCGACGTGTGGGTCGAGGGCTTCTGGGTCAACGCGCTGCCCGCGGGCAACGTCACCTTCGTGCTGCCTCCGGGCGTGACCGATCCGACGGTGGTCGAGGGCGTGCGCTTCAGCTTCCGCCAGCTCACGGTCACCGGCACCGTCGTGCAGTGGGAGCGGCCGTACAACCCGAACATCGTCGTGAGCCTCAGGACCGAGCGCCGCGACACGCAGCGCGGCAACGGCGAGCCCGTGTCGACCACGCTGCCCGGCGTGGGCCCGAACGAGGGCGAGGGCACGCCGGGCCTGATCTCCGACGACCTCCAGGTGCACGGCGACGCGCAGTTCGGCGCGAACCAGACGTTCACCGACGACCGGACCGCCGCGGACACCACGCAGGTGCTGCACCGCCCGAACCGGATCCGGGTCGAGAAGACGCCGGGCAATGCCACCACCCCGCCGCAGTACACCCCCAACGGGACGGTTCCCTACGTCCTGCGGGCGACGAACACGGGCCAGTGGCCGATGACCGGGTTCGAGGTCGTCGACCAGATCGAGCTCGTCGACGGGGCGGTGCCCGTCCGTGAGCCCGACCCGACCGGCTACGCCTTCACGCTGACCACGACCAACCCGAGCAACCCGGTGCCGTCGCCGACGCCGAGCTTCGCGGCCGGCCTCGACGCCGAGACGGGCCGGCTCGCCGTCACGATGCCGGACGGATTCGTGTTCCGGCCGGGGTGGGTGCTCACCGTCCAGGCACCGCTCCTGCTCGAGCCGGGTGTCGACGCCGACCAGATCATCGCCAACTCCGTGACCGCCACGTCCGACCGCGACTTCGAGGTGTGCCAGTACACGGTCGACTCCGTGACTCAGGCGAACCGGACGAACGTCGACAGCTGCACCGCGACGACGCACGTCCAGCCCCGGTCGAGCGCCACGCTGGCGATGGCGAAGGGCGTCAAGGGCGTCGAGGCGGGCGAGCCCGGCTCGGGCGACGACGACCTCGGTGTCATGAACACCGCCGGGGCCGCGGCCGCGTGCGCGGAGCCGCAGTCCGACGGCTACTACCGCGGCACCTGCCTCCCGGTCACCCGACCGGGTGGCGAGGCGTCGTGGAAGCTCTCCTTCCGCAACACCGGCAACACGAACGCCAAGCTCGTCGCCCTCGTCGACACGCTCCCGGCCGTCGGCGACCGCGGCGTGATCACGTCCGCGGCGCGCGGGTCGCAGTTCGGCGTCCGGCTGCTGAACACGGTGTCCGCGGACCTCGCGGAGGCGCAGCACCAGGGCGCGACGCTGCGCGCGTACTACTCGACGCAGCGGCTGAGCACGGCGTGCAACACCAACGCCGTCCAGGTCCACACGGCGAACGCGGCCCCCAGCGCGGGCTGTGCGTTCGGCTGGACCGAGTACGACGCGAGCACGCCGGACTCCCAGCTGACGGCCGCGCAGTCGGTCAAGTTCGTGCTCGACTGGACCTCGGCCGGCCAGGGCGCCGGCCTGCGCCCGGGCGAGACGGCGGGCGTCGCGTTCAGCACGCGGACCCCGATCAACCTGCCGCGCGCCTTCGACCAGTCCACGACCCTGCCGGTGGCGTACAACTCCTTCGCCGGCTCGTCGCGGTCGGTGGCCACGGTCACCCAGCCCGAGCGGGCCGAGATCGTCCTCGAGCCCACCCGGGTCGGCATCGCCACGGCCCAGGGCCGGCTGACGATCGACAAGGTCGTCGAGGCGCCCGAGTTCTCGGTGCCGGTCGACCTGCCCGGCACGTACTCGTTCCGGGTGTCGTGCACGCTCGACGGGACGGACGTCGTCCTGCGCAACGCCGCGGGCACGGCGGTCGACGGCACGGTCGTCGTCACCGTCGATGACGAGGGCGGCAGCACCGTGGTGAACACGGCCACGACGCCGGTGTCGATCCCGCTGTTCGCCAGCTGCGCCGTCGCCGAGGTCCCGATCCCGGCCGGGGTCGAGGTCTCGTGGTCGCCCGCCGACCGGACCGTCGTGGCCGACGCGAGCCTGCGCTCGGTCTCGCAGATCAGCCACCCGTACGTCGGCGCGACCAGCGGCCCGACCGTCACCGCCACGAACGCCTACTCCGCCGGCGGCTTCTCGGTCGCCAAGAGCGTCGACGCCGGCGGTGCGGTCGATCAGGACGGCGAGCCGATCGTCTACGACCGGACCTACGGGTTCGACGTGACGTGCGCCTACCTCGGGTCGACGATCCTCGCCGAGCAGGTCGAGCTCCGTGACGGCGGCAGCAAGGCCTACTCGGGCCTGCCCACCGGGTCCACGTGCGCGGTCGAGGAGACCGACGCCGCGGGGGCGACCGTCACGGTGCAGGTCGACGGCGAGGACGCCGAGAACCCGGCCGAGTTCACGATCGGCGACGGCACGAACGTCGAGGTCGCCCACCTCAACACCTACACGGTGGGCGCGGTGAGCATCACGAAGCAGATCACCGGACCGGGCAAGGACCGCTGGGACGACCAGGAGTTCGAGGTGCGTCTCGTGTGCACCCTGGACCTGGACGGCGCGGGCGCCGCGGAGACCGTCTTCGACGACTCCGCCGTCCTGACCGCACCGGACGAGCTGGCCTGGCGGGTGGACGACCTGCCGACCGGCGCCGCCTGCACGGTGACCGAGCCCCGCAACGGCGGCGCCAACCACACGACGATCGACCCGCAGGACTTCACGGTCCGCTCGGGTGACCAAGTCGTCGAGGTCGGCGTCGAGAACCACTTCGAGCAGGGCGTCGTGCGCGTGCGCAAGACGCTGTCCGGCGAGGGCGCGGCCTTCCCGGTCGTGACCGACGGAACCTACGTCATGTCGCTCGAGTGCGTGCGCGAGGTGGACGGCACCACCACCGCCGTCGCGATCCCGGACGGCGCCGACCGCACCATCACCGGCGCAGGGACGGCCGAGTGGGACCGACTGCCGACCGGAGCCTCGTGCACGGTGAGCGAGAAGTCCAGCACGCCGCAGTCGCAGGGCGTCACGATGACGCCGGAGGACGGCGAGGTCGTGGTGAGCGACACCGAGACCGCGGAGCCCGTCGAGGTCGTCGTGGACAACCGGTTCGACGCCGGCTTCCTGAAGGTCAACAAGGTCGTCGACGGACCCGGCGAGGGCCTGCACGCCGACGCGGCCTACGCCTTCGACGTGGCGTGCACGCTCGCGGACGAGACGGTGCTGGAGCAGCAGGTGACGCTGGCGCGCGAGGGCAGGGCCACGTCGCTGTGGTCCGACGCCATCGGCCCGCTCCCGACGGGCACCTCGTGCCACGTCGTGGAGACCGAGGACGGCAAGGCCGACGGCAGCACGCGCGAGGCCACGGTCGTGATCGGCGCGGGCACGCAGGAGGAGGCGGTCGTCGCGACGATCACCAACACCTACGGCGCCGGCGAGGTCTCGGTGACCAAGCAGGTCGAGGGCGCCTTCGCCGATCACCGCGAGGTGCGTCGTGCCGCGTTCCCGATCACGCTGACCTGCCAGCTCGAGACGACCGGTCCGGACGGCGCGACCGTCCGCGGCACGGTGTTCGAGTCGGACTTCACGCTCAAGGCCGGCCGCACGCGGACGTTCACGGACGGCGACGGCGCTCCGCTGCTGCTGCCGACCGGGACCCGCTGCTTCGCCGAGGAGACCGACGCCGGCGGTGCGTCCGAGGTCAAGATCAGCCACGCCGACTTCGAGACCGGCGCGACCGTCGCCTCGGTGGACACGACGTCGCAGATCGAGATCGCCGTGACGAACGTGTTCGACGAGGACGTCTGGAGCATCGACTCCGGCGGCGCGGAGCGCGAGGACGAGACGTCGGGCGACGGCTCCGGTGGCGACGGGTCGCTCTCGGACACCGGCTCGGGCGTCTCGACGGTGGCGGTGGGCCTGGGCCTGCTCAGCCTGATCGGCGGCGGAGTCGCCGTGGCGGCCGCGCGACGCCGCAGGTCCGACGCCGCCTGACGGGCAGCGGAGACGAGAGAGCCCGGTCGACCCTCAGGTCGACCGGGCTCCTTCGTCGTCTGGTGCTGCTCAGCCGCAGAGCTCGTCGAGCTTCTCGCCCTTGGCCTGGATGTCGGTGGAGAGCGTGCTCATCTCCTGCGAGACCTCCTGCAGCTTCTCGGTGTCCTGGCCGGCGGCCTTGAGGTCGGCGAAGGCGCCCTCGAGCTTGTCGAACTCGGCCGACAGATCGCCGATGGCGTCCTTGACCTCCTTGTTCTCCAGGTCCTTCTGCGTCTTCTTCAGCGCGTCGGCCATCGAGGCGATCGTGTCGGTCGCCTTGTCGCTGTCGGTGGGGTCGATGCCGCTCAGGTCACCCATCGCGTCCTTGACCTCCTTCTCGGCCACCTTGCAGGCGTCCTCGACGGACTGGCCGCCACCACAGGCGGAGAGTCCCAGGGTCAGGACCGCGGCGGCGAGTGCGGCGGCAGGCTTGCGAACGTTCATGTGTCCCCCTCGTCGGTGCGGCACCGACCCGATGCGGCGGCCGCGTTTCACCGACGATCGTTTCATGCGCGGCGCACGGGCGCGCCGTGGGCCTGCCCGAAACGCCACCATCCCCCCGGAATCGGGGGGGTGGCGGCGGGGGAGCGGCTCAGCGCGCGAAGCGCCGCAGCCGCAGCGAGTTCGTCACCACGAACACCGAGCTGGCGGCCATCGCGAAGCCCGCGATCATCGGGCTGAGGAAGCCCAGTGCGGCGAGCGGGATCGCGGCCACGTTGTAGGCGAAGGCCCAGAACAGGTTGCCCTTGATCGTGCGCAGCGTCGCGCGCGACAGCTCGACGGCGGTCACCGCGGTGGCCAGGTCGCCGTGCACGAGCGTGAGGTCGCTCGCGGCGATCGCCACGTCGGTGCCGGTGCCCATCGCGATGCCGAGGTCGGCACCGGCCAGCGCGGCGGCGTCGTTCACCCCGTCGCCGACCATCGCCACGACGCGGCCCTGCTCGCGCAGCTCGCGGACGACGTCGAGCTTGTCCTCGGGCGTCACCTCGGCGTGCACCCGGTCGATGCCCACCTCGGCGGCGACCGCCGTGGCCACGCGCTCGTTGTCGCCCGTCAGCAGGATCGGCTCGAGGCCGAGGCGGCGCAGGTCGGCGACGGCCTGCCGCGACGAGTCCTTCACCCGGTCGGCCACGGTGATCGTGCCGAGCACCTGCCCGTCGCGCGAGACCGCGATGACGGTGCCGGTGCGGTCGGGACGGTCGGCGGCGCCCACCCAGGCGGGACGGCCCGCGCGGACGACGTGTCCGTCGACGGTGCCCTCGACGCCCTGGCCCGCGTGGTTGCGGAACTCCGACACCGGGAGCGGGTCGGCCAGCGTCGCGATCGCGCGTGCCACCGGGTGCTCCGAGGCGGACTCGACCGAGGCGGCCAGACGGCGCAGCTCGTCGGCCTCGACCCCGGGCTCGGGATCGACGTGCGCGACGCTCATCGTGCCGGTCGTGATGGTGCCCGTCTTGTCCAGCACGATCGTGTCGATCGTCCGCGTGGACTCGAGGATCTGCGGCCCCTTGATCAGGATGCCCAGCTGGGCGCCGCGGCCCGTGCCCACCATGAGCGCGGTGGGCGTGGCCAGGCCGAGGGCACACGGGCAGGCGATGATCAGCACCGCGACGGCGGCCTCGAACGCGGCGATGCCCGGCGCGACCAGCAGCCACACCAGCAGCGTCAGCGCGGCCAGGACGAGGACGCCCGGCACGAACCACGCCGAGATGCGGTCGGCCAGCCGCTGCACCTCCGCCTTGCCCTCCTGGGCCTCCTCGACGAGGCGGGCCATCTGGGCCAGCTGCGTGTCCTGGCCGACGGCCGTGGCGCGCACGACGAGTCGTCCGGACTGGTTGACCGTGGCGCCCGTGACGGTGTCGCCGACCGTGACGTCGACGGGCACCGACTCGCCGGTGAGCATCGACTCGTCCACGGCCGACCCGCCCTCGACGACCTCGCCGTCGGTGGCGACCTTCTCGCCGGGACGCACGACGAACACGTCGCCGGCGTGCAGCTCCTCGATCGGGACCTCGACCTCACGGCCGTCGCGCAGCACCGCGACGTGCTTCGCACCGAGGTCCATCAGGGTGCGCAGGGCGGCGCTCGAGCGGCGCTTCGCGTTCGCCTCGAGGTAGTGGCCGGCGAGGATGAACGTCGTCACGACCGCCGCGGTCTCGAAGTAGTAGTGGCCGTGCTCGACCCCGTGGCCGGTCACGCCGAGCCACAGCTGGACGAGCGACCACACGTAGGCCGCGCCCACGCCGATGCTGACGAGGGTGTCCATCGTGGCGGCGCCGTGGCGCGCGTTCAGCGCGGCCGACCAGTGGAACGGGTAGGCGGCCCACAGCACCACTGGCGTGGTCAGCGCCAGCACGACCCACGGCCAGCCGGCGAACTGCAGCGCCGGGATCATCGAGATGGCCGTCACGGGCACGCTCAGGATCGTCGCGACCAGGAGGCGCTTCCGCATCGACTCGGCCGAGTGGAGGCCGCCGTGGGCGGCGTGACCCTCGTGGCCGGCGTGCGGGTCGTGGACCTGCGCGGTGTAGCCGGTCTTCTCCACGGTCTCGACGAGCGCCTGCGGGTCGACCCCGTGGTGGGCGTGCACCGTGGCCTTCTCGGTGGCGTAGTTGACGCTCGCCTCCACGCCCTCGAGGCGGTTCAGCTTCTTCTCGATGCGCATCGCGCACGAGGTGCAGCTCATTCCGCCGATGTCGAGGCGGTAGGTGGTGGTGGGGTCCGCCTCGGTCTCGTGCGTGGTCATCAGACCAGCGGCAGGTCGCGCGGACCCGCCAGTGCGTAGCCGGCCTCGTCCACCGCGGACGCGACCTGCGCCTCGTCGAGCGGACCCTGGCTGGTGACCGTGACGGCGCCCGAGGCCACGTCGACCGCGACGTCCTCGACGCCGTCGAGCGCGGTGATCTCCTGCGTGACGGCCGCGGCGCAGTGGCCGCAGGTCATGCCGGTGACGGTGTAGGTGGTGGTGGTCATGGCTCTCAACTCCTCACCAGACGCGCGATGGCGTCGGATGCTTCCTTGATCTTCTGGTCGGCCTCGGGTCCGCCCTTGGCCGCGGCGTCCGCGACGCAGTGGGCGAGGTGCTCGTCGAGCAGCTTCAGGGCGACGGCCTCGAGGGCCTTCGTGGTCGCGCTGATCTGGGTCAGCACGTCGATGCAGTAGGTGTCGGACTCGACCATTCGGTTGATGCCGCGGACCTGTCCCTCGATCCGCGCCAGTCGCTTGAGGACGGCCGCCTTGTCGTCGGCGTACCCGGGGTGCTCGTGGCTCATGGCTTCAACATACCCCTAGGGGGTACCCGTATCAAGTCCGATTGCGCACTACTCGGTGACGCGGCGCGAGACGGTCTGGTTAGAGTCCGGACCATGAGCGACATCCCCGGCCTGGACGGAGTGCTCGGCGTCGAGCACGTCGAGCTGACCCCCGACAAGGTGGTCGTCCGCTTCACGATCACCGACGACCACCTGCAGCCGTTCGGCATCCCGCACGGCGGCATCTACTGCGCGGTGCACGAGTCCACCGCCAGCATGGCCGGGCAGATCTGGCTGGGCACGAAGGGCGTCGTCGTCGGAACGAACAACTCCACCGACTTCCTGCGCCAGGCCCGCAACGGCGACACGATCACCACCACCGCCACGCCGATCCACCGCGGCCGCACGCAGCAGCTGTGGCACCTGGACTCGGTCAACCAGGACGGGAGGCTGATCGCGCAGGGGCAGGTCCGCCTGGCGAACCTCGACCAGGAGGTCCCGCCGGAGGCCGTCGCGGCCATGCAGGGCAACCTGAAGGACTGACCGCCTCCCGGACGCGATCGGGCCGACTGGCCCGAGCCGCTAGGATGGAGGGGTCCGCGCGCGACTGGCGTTGAGGTGGCTACCACCAGGGAGCCGCGGGCAGCACGACTTACGGGACCGTTCGCCTGGGCCCCGCGTCAGCCCGATCGACCGCTGACCCGGAGGCCACACACGATGACGATGATGAGCATGAGCTTCGACGTTCACGAACCGCTGACCACGATCGACGACCAGGACGTCAAGGTCCTGCTCCTCGAGAACATCCACGCTGACGGCGCGGACTTCCTGCGCAACAAGGGCTACCAGGTCGAGACGCGCAGCGCCGCGCTCACCGAGGACGAGCTCATCGAGGCGATCAAGGGCGTCCACCTGCTCGGCATCCGCTCGACGACCTACATCACCGAGAAGGTCCTGGAGAACGCTCCCGACCTGCTCGCGATCGGTGCCTTCTGCATCGGCACCAACCAGATCGACCTCGCGGCCACGAAGCGCCACGGCGTCGCCGTCTTCAACGCGCCGTACTCCAACACGCGCAGCGTCGTCGAGCTGGCGATCGCCGAGATCATCTCGCTCGCCCGCCGCCTGCACGAGAAGTCCACCGCCATGCACCACGGCGTCTGGAACAAGTCGGCCGCGGGCAGCCACGAGGTGCGCGGCCGCACGCTCGGCATCGTCGGCTACGGCAACATCGGCAGCCAGCTCTCGGTGATCGCCGAGGCCCTCGGCCTGTCGGTCGTGTTCTACGACATCGACGACAAGCTCGCGCTCGGCAACGCCAAGAAGTGCGCCACGATCGACGAGCTGCTCGCCGTGTCCGACGTCGTCTCGCTGCACGTCGACGGCCGTCCCGGCAACGCGGGCCTGTTCGGCGACGAGCAGATGCGCGCGATGAAGCCGCGCTCGCTGTTCCTCAACCTGTCGCGCGGCATCGCGGTCGACACCGCGGCCCTGCGCCAGCACCTCGAGTCGGGCCACATCGCGGGCGCCGCGCTCGACGTGTTCCCGGTCGAGCCGAAGGCCCAGGGCGACCCGTTCGAGAGCGAGCTGCGGGGCGTCCCGAACGTCATCCTCACGCCGCACGTCGGCGGCTCCACCGAGGAGGCGCAGCAGGACATCGGCCGCTTCGTCGCCTCGAAGCTGCGCGCCTACGCCAAGGCCGGCACGACGAACCTGTCGGTGACGTTCCCCGAGCTCAACCTGCCGAGCGACCCGGCCCGTCACCGCCTCGCGCACGTGCACCACAACGCGCCCGGCGTGCTCGCCACGATCAACACGATCCTGGGCGACCACGGCGTCAACATCGAGGGCCAGCAGCTCGCCACCCGCGGCGAGCTCGGCTACGTGGTCACCGACGTCTCGGCCGAGGTCGGCGCCGACGTGCTCAAGGAGCTCGCCGCGCTGCCCGAGACCGTGCGCCTGCGCCAGCTCAGCTGAGCCGCTCCCCGGCCCGGAGCGACAGCCGCTGCAGCGTCTCGGCGACGCCGTCGTCGATGCGCACGTCAGCGAGCTCGTCGCCCCGGGTGGGGCCGCGGTTGATGATGACGATCTCGGTGCCGTCCTTCGCCGCGCGCCGGACGAACCGCAGCCCGCTCATCACTTGCAGCGACGAGCCCAGCACCACGAGCGCGGCGCCCTCGCGACCGGCGCGCTCGACGAGGTCGAAGCAGTGGTTGACCTTGGGCTTGGGCACCGACTCGCCGAAGAAGACGACGTCGGGCTTGAGCCGGCCGCCGCACTGGGTGCAGTCGGCGACGACGAACCCGGCCGTGTCCTCGAGGTCGACGTCGCCGTCGGGCGCGATCGTGACCTCCTGATCGGTCCAGCCGGGGTTGAGGGCGTCGAGCCGGGCCTGCACCTCGGCTCGGCTGGTGACGTCGCCGCAGTCGAGGCAGATCACCCGGTCGAGCCGGCCGTGCAGGTCGACGACGTCGAGCGAGCCCGCCTTCTCGTGCAGGCCGTCGACGTTCTGGGTGATGAGGCCGACCAGGCGGTCCTGGTGCTCGGCGAGGAAGCGGTGCGTGACGTTCGGCTCGGCGCCGCCCATCCGGCTCCAGCCGAGGTGGGCGCGCGCCCAGTAGCGCTGGCGATGGGCGGGCGTGGCGATGAAGTCCTGGTAGGTCATCGGCTGCCGCGGGACGGCGTCGGGACCCCGATAGTCCGGGATGCCCGAGTCGGTGCTGACGCCGGCCCCGGTCAGCACCAGCCAGCGTCGGTCGAACCAGTCGCTCACCCGGCCCCCGGGCGGCGCCGGGCACCGATGTCGAAGGTGCGCTGCTCGAGCGTCGTGAGCCGCAGGTCGGTGGCCGCGAACCCGGCGCGCACGTCGTCGCGCAGGTCGGACACGCGCCGGTCGAGCGCGTCGAACCGCGCGTCCATCCCCGCGAAGCGGGTGTCGGCACGCGCCTCCGAGGCATCGAACCGCTCCTCGAACCGGTCGAACCTGTTCTCGAGGTGGTCGAATTTGCTCTCGAGCCGGTCGAATCGGGTGTCGGAGGCATCGAACCGCGCGTCGGCGAACGCGGCGAATCCCACCCAGGTGATGGTCGACTCCAGGTCCATGACGGGCACTCCTCCAGTGTGACGGGTGCCGGTGACGATGTCAGCCGCGAGGGCCCGGCGCATCCCGTCGTCCACAGGATCAGCCCTCGGCGAGCCCGAGCAGCCTCTCCACGGTGTTGAGGTTGCGGGCGGTGCCGGGCACGGCGAGCGCGCGCCCGATGGAGGCGTCCTTCATCTGGGGTCGCCCGGCGCCGTCGGCGTACCGGATGTGCAGCTCGCGGCCGATGACCTCCCACCGGTCGTCACCGGTCTCGAAGGTCCGTGCCTTCGCGATCGCGGCGGCCGTCGGCTCTGCGGCGAGGAACGTGACGTAGGAGAACCGCTTCTCGACCACCTCGAACGGATGCGCCTCCAGAGCCGCGCGCAGCTCCGCAGGCGAACGGCTGATCGCCTCGCGGAAGAACCCGAAGCGCTCCTCGACGGCCTGCTCGAGCGCGCGGTCGAACGCCGCCGGGTCCTCGACGTCGACCAGCAGGTTCCCCGAGGCGATGTAAGTGGAGACGTCGCGCGCCCCGAGCCCCTCGGCGACCTCACGCAGCTCGGCCATCGGCAGCTTCGCGCCCCCGACGTTCACCGCCCGCAGCAGCACCACGCGCCTCGTCATGCCCTCAGTGTGCCGTCGGCGGTGGACAGATTCCCGGGGAAGCCGTCAGACCCGGGCCGCCAGCTCGGTGGCCTGCTTGATGGCCCGCTTGGCGTCGAGCTCGGCGGCGACGTCGGCGCCGCCGATGACGTGGACGGTGACGCCGGCGGCCTCGAGGGGCTCGACGAGGTCGCGCACGGACTCCTGCCCGGTGCACAGCACGATCGTGTCGGCGGGGATGACGCGCGACGCGGGGGAGTCCCCGTCGGCGCCGATCGTCACGTGGAGGCCCGCGTCGTCGATCCGGTCGTACCGGACGCCGCCGACGAACTCGACGCCGGAGTCCTTCAGCGTCGTGCGGTGCACCCAGCCGGTCGTCTTGCCCAGGTCCTTGCCGAACGTGCTGCTCTTGCGCTGCAGCAGGGTGACGGCGCGCCGCGGCGGGGCCGCCGTCTTCGTGGCCAGGCCGCCGCGCTCGAGGGCGGGATCGGTGACGCCCCAGCGGCCCATCCAGTGCTCGAGCGACTCGCCGGGCTCGTGCAGCAGGAACTCCGACACGTCGTAGCCGATGCCTCCGGCGCCGAGGACCGCCACGCGCTCGCCCGCGACGACCTGCTCGCGGATCAGCTGCTGGTACGTCACCACCGAGGGGTGGTCGACGCCCGGGATCTCGGGAACGCGCGGGTCGACACCGGTGGCGAGGACGATCTCGTCGAAGCCGCTGAGGTCCTCGACGGACGCCCATCGGCCCAGGTGCACCGTCACGCCGCGGCGCTCGAGCATCACCGAGTAGTAGCGGACGGTCTCGGCGAAGTCCTCCTTGCCGGGGATCTGCATCGCGAGCCGGAACTGGCCGCCGATCTCGGGCAGCGCCTCGAACAGCTCGACCTCGTGACCGCGACCCGCGAGCTCGACCGCGGCGGCGAGCCCGGCCGGACCCGCGCCGACGACCGCCACGCGCTTGGCGCTGCGCGTCGGGAGCAGCACGAGCTCGGTCTCGTGGCCGGCGCGCGGGTTGAGCATGCAGCTCGCGCGCTGGTTCTTGAACGTGTGGTCCAGGCAGGCCTGGTTGCAGGCGATGCACGTGATGATCTCGTCGGAGCGGCCCTCGGCGGCCTTGTTGACGAAGTCGGCGTCGGCGAGCAGCGGCCGCGCCATCGAGATGAGGTCGGCCTCGCCGGCGGCCAGGATCGCCTCGGCCTGCTCGGGGGTGTTGATCCGGTTGGACGCCACGACGGGCACGCCCACCTCGGCCCGCAGCTTCGCCGTGACCCACGTGAAGGCGCCGCGCGGGACGCTCGTGACGATCGTGGGGATGCGCGCCTCGTGCCAGCCGATGCCGGTGTTGAAGATCGTGACGCCCTCGGCCTCCAGCGCCTGCGCGAGCTCGACGGTCTCCTCCCACGTCTGCGCCTGGTCGACGAGGTCGAGCAGGCTGATGCGGTACTGCACGATGAAGTCCTCGCCGACGAGCTCGCGCGTGCGGCGCACGATCTCGATCGGGAAGCGCATGCGCTTCGCGGCCGAACCGCCCCACGCGTCGGTGCGGTCGTTCGTGCGCGCGGTGAGGAACTGGTTGATGAGGTAGCCCTCGGAGCCCATGATCTCGACGCCGTCGTAGCCGGCGCGCTGGGCCAGCGCCGCCGTCCGAGCGAAGTCGCTGACGGTGCGGTCGACCTCGCGTGTCGACATCGGCGAGACCTTGAATGGCGTGATCGGCGACTTCACCGACGACACGCCCTTCTTGAAGGGGGAGTAGCCGTAGCGCCCGGCGTGCAGGACCTGCAGCGCGATCTTGCCGCCGTGCTCGTGCACCGAGTCGGTGACGAGCCGGTGCTTGTCGGCATGGCGCTTGCGCGACATCTCCGAGCCGAACGGCAGCAGCCAGCCTCGCCAGCTGGGCGCGAAGCCGCCCGTGACCGACAGCGCGACGCCGCCCTTGGCGCGCTCGGCGAAGTAGGCCGCGAGCTTCGGGATGTCCTTCGCGTGGTCCTCCAGGCCCGTGTGCATCGAGCCCATGACCACGCGGTTGCGCAGCGTGGTGAAGCCCAGGTCGAGCGGGCTCAGCAGGTGCGGGAACTCACTCACCGCTGCCGCTCCGTGAACGCGATCGCGTCGGCCTCGATCTGCGGGAACTGCGCGGCCATCGCCTCCATGAGGGCGGTGGCGCCCTTCATCGGGCGGACCATCACGGTGAACTCGGTGATGAGGCCCTCGTCGTTCGTCGTGATGAAGTCACACCCGTTGATGGTGGTGTCGCCGATCCGCGTCTCGAAGACGAGGGCGCTGCGGTTGCCCTCCTCGATGGAGCTGACGTAGTGGAGGTCCTCGAAGACCCGCGCGACCCCGTTCAGGATCGCCGTGGTGATCGCCTTGCCGGGGTACGGCTTGTGCGCGACAGGGCTGCGGAAGACGACGTCGTCGGCCAGCAGGTCCTCGACGCCGGCCAGTGAGCCGGACTCGATGCTGCTCTCGACGAGCTCGCGGAAGGCCTTCATGGGCGGTTTCCCTTCGGTTGGGAGGATGGGGTGGTGATCGGAAAGCTCGCGTCCTGGCTGCTCATCGCGGCCGGCGTCTTCAACGTCGTCATCTGGCCCCGGTTCTTCAAGGCGATCGTCGACGACGACCGTGCGTGGGGCGGGGCGAGGTGGCAGGAGCCGACGTCGTTCTTCTGGGTGCACCTCGTGCTGATCGGCACGGCGATGACGCTCGGCGTGATCGTGCTGGTCATCGGGATTCGCGCCCTTCGAGGGCAGTGAGGATCTCGTCGCACCACGCGATGCCCTGGTGCTCGCCGACGATGCCGCCGCGCAGCGCGAGCCACGAGCCGAGGTCGGCGCCCTCGAGGGCGGAGGGGTCGGGGTAGAAGCGGGCCTCGCTCGCCTCGTACTCGGCGAGCCGCTCCACGTGGGCGGCGCGGCGGTCGCGGGTGTCGGCCAGGATCGCCTCGGGGTCGCGGAAGGCGCGCAGCTTGACGGCGAAGTCGCTGCGGAGGGCTTCGCGACCGCTGCGCTCGGCGGCCCAGCGGTCGAGCTCGGCCTCGCCGGCGGCGGTGATCGCGTAGGTGCGCTTGTCGGGCCGGCCGTCCTGCTCCTGGAGCGTGCCCTCGACCCAGCCGGCCTCCTGCATCCGCGCCAGCACCTTGTAGATCTGCTGGTGGCTGGCGGGCCAGAAGAAGCCGATGGACGCGTCGAAGCGCCGGGCGAGGTCGTAGCCGCTCGCGGCGCGCTCGGTGAGCGACACGAGGATCGCGTGGTCCAGGGCCATGGGCGGGAGCCTAGGGCGCCCAACGCCCATATGCAACGAGGTTCATAAGAGTCCGCTGGGCAAGACCGGGTCTCACGCACATTACGATGGGCACCATGAAGCGTTCCCTGCTCGCCGTCCCCTTGGCGCTCCTCCTCTCCGTCGCGGCCGCCTGCGGCCCGGCCGACGACTCCGACGACGCGTCCTCGGACTCCACCGCCGGCGCGACCGCCGACTGCGCGGTCGACCAGCTGCCGCTCGTCAAGTCCGGCACCCTCACGATCGCCACCGACGACCCCGCCTTCGAGCCGTGGTTCGTCGACAACGACCCCAGCAACGGCAAGGGCTTCGAGTCCGCCGTCGCCTACGCCGTGGCCGAGCAGATGGGCTTCGAGCGCGACCAGGTCGCGTGGACCAAGGTGCCCTTCAACACCTCGTACCAGCCCGGCAAGAAGGCCTTCGACTTCGACATCAACCAGATCTCGATCACGAAGGACCGCCAGCAGGCCGTCGACTTCAGCAAGCCGTACTACTCGGCCGCGCAGGCGATCATCGTGCGCTCGGACTCGAAGTTCGCCGACGCCAAGAGCCTCGACGACTTCCGCACCGCGAGCCTGGGCGCACAGATCGGCACCACGTCGCTCAAGGCGATCGAGTCGCTCGAGACGCAGGACGCCCCGCTGGTCTACGACGACACCACCAAGGCCGCGCTCGCGCTGGCCAACGGCCAGGTCGACGGCATCGTGGCCGACCTGCCCAGCGCCTTCTACCTCGTCGCCGCCGAGCTCGAGGACGCGACGATCGCGGGTCAGTTCGACTTCGACGGCGGCGAGCCCGAGCAGTTCGGCCTCCTGCTGGAGAAGGGCAGCGAGCTGACCTCCTGTGTCGACGAGGCCGTCACGGCCCTGACCGAGGACGGCACGCTCGCCGACCTCGAGCAGGAGTGGCTGGCCGAGTCGCAGGACGTCCCCGTCCTGAAGTGACCCGGTGACCCACGCCGACCCCGGGCCCCTCGGCCCACCCCCGCTGTCCGCGCGGCAGCAGCAGCGCAACGCCTTCCGGCGTCGTCGCACGCTGCGCCGCGCGGCGGTGGGAACCGTCTCGAGCCTCGTCGTCCTCGGCCTGCTGGCCTGGGTGATCACGTCGGCGCCCGGCTGGCCGCGCGTCCGCGAGACCTTCTTCAGCGGGTACCACGCCCGCGAGTCCTTCCCCGCGATCTGGGACGCCTTCTGGCTCAACGTGCGGCTGTTCCTCACGGTCGAGGCCCTCGTGCTGCCGCTGGCGCTGCTGGTCGCGGTGGTCCGCGTCATCCCGTCGCCCGCGATGGCGCCGTTCAAGATCCTCGCCGCCGCGTACACCGACGTGTTCCGCGGCATCCCCACCATCCTCGTCGTGATGCTCGTCGGCTTCGGCTTCCCGGCGCTGGGCCTGGCGGGCGTGCCCACGAGCCTGTTCTGGCTGGGCGTCATCGCGCTGACCCTGAGCTACGGCGCCTACGTCGCCGAGGTCATCCGCGCCGGCATCCTCTCGGTGCACCCCACCCAGTGGGCCGCCGGGCGCGCCCTCGGCCTCGGCTACGGCCAGACCCTGACCCGCGTGATCCTGCCGCAGGCCGTCCGCAACGTGACCCCGCCGCTGATGAACGACTTCGTGTCCTTGCAGAAGGACACCGCGCTGGTGTCCACGATCGGTCTCGTCGAGGCGCTGCGCGCGGCCTCGGTCTACCAGGCCAGCACCTTCAACGTGACCTCGCTGTGCGTGGCCGCCCTGTTCTTCATCGTCGTGACGATCCCGCTGGCGCGGTTCACCGACTGGCTCACGATCCGCTCCATGCGCCGGCAGGGAGGCAGCTGATGCTGCGCGTCGCAGGAGTCCGCAAGTCGTTCGGCGACCACGTCGTCCTCGACGGCATCGACCTGACCGTCGAGCCGGGTGAGGTCGTCTGCCTCATCGGCGCGTCCGGTTCGGGCAAGTCCACGCTGCTGCGCTGCATCGACCTGCTCGAGCAGACCGACGACGGCGACATCTTCCTGGGCGACCTCGAGCTGACCGATCCGGCCATCGACGAGAACGCCACCCGCGCCCGGATCGCGATGGTGTTCCAGGCCTTCAACCTGTTCCCGCACCTGAGCGTGCTGCAGAACCTCACGCTCGGGCCGCGCCGGGTCAAGGGCGTCTCGAAGGCCGAGGCCGTGCGCCGTGCCCACGAGCTGCTGGCCCGCGTGGGGCTGGAGGCGAAGGCGGGGTCCTACCCGGACTCGCTGTCCGGCGGTCAGCAGCAGCGGGTCGCGCTGGTGCGCGCGGTCGCGATGGACCCCGAGCTGCTGCTCCTCGACGAGGTGACGTCGGCGCTCGACCCGCTGCTCGTGGCCGAGGTGCTCGACGTCATCCGCCAGCTCAAGGACGAGGGCCGCACCATCGTCATGGCCACCCACGAGATGGACTTCGCCCGCGAGTGCGCCGACCGGATCGTGTTCCTCGCCGAGGGCCGCATCGTGGAGGCCGGGCCGCCCGAGCAGCTCTTCACCGCGCCGCAGGACCCGCGGACCGCGGCCTTCCTCGCCCGTCACCGCTGACCGCCCCTCCGGGGCGCCAGATGTGTAGCGCTGTCCACGCCTTTTCGGCGGATCCACCGGAAGAACGGTGGATACCGCTACAGATCTCGCGCGCCGGAGGCGTGAGTCAGGCGGCGGGGGCGCTCGCGGCGGCGCGGGCGGTGGTGTGGCGGATGGCCGCCACGACCTGCTCGGGGGAGTCGCCCATGGGGACGTGGCCGCAGTCCTTGAGGGTCACGAACTCGGCGCCTCGCATCCGCTTGGCGGCCAGCTTGGCCTGGGACTGGTGCAGGATGAGGTCGTGGTCGCCCCAGGCGATCGTGATCGGGACCTTCGCCGAGCCGCGGAACGCCGCGGGCGAGGTGAACCCCAGCGGGACGCACCGGAGGAAGTAGCGCCAGAAGCCCTTGCCGCTCCTCATCGCCAGCGCGTCGCCGTAGACGCGCTCGGCGGAGTACCGGCCCGGGTGGCGGTAGAGCACGAAGCCGATGAGGAAGCGTCCGATAGCAACGCTCGCCGCGAGGCGCAGCACCGGCTTCGGCAGGTACGAGCCGAGCTTGAGCGGCAGCAGCGTCAGCGTGGCCTGCAGCAGGCTCCACGGCCGGAAGTAGCCGGCCGGCGACAGGCCGGTGGCCGAGCGCACCTGCCCGTGCTGGGCGAGCGCGATCGAGATCAGGCCACCGAGTGAGTTGCCCGCGACGTGCGGCCGGTCCACGCCCCAGCGCTCGAAGTTCTCGGCGAGCACCGAGACGACGTTCTCGGCGCTGTAGCCGGTGCCGGCGGGCAGGGCGGGGGAGTCGCCCAGGCCCGGCAGGTCGACCGCGATGACGTCGTAGTGCTGCGCCAGCTCGTCGATCACCGGGTCGAACGCGGCCCGCCGGTGGCCGATGCCGTGCAGGAGGACGAGCGGCTCGCCCTGCCCGCGTCGCGTGTACGCCAGCTCGCACTTCATGGGACTCCTCGGGGGATCGCACACCGGCACGACCGATGTGACACTCACGATGTCGCATGCAGCATCGCACAGTTCGCGCGCGCTGTGAACCGGGCCACACGGGAGTCGGTTGCCACTGTGACAGCGTTGGTGTCAGAATCACGGCGTGACCCAGAGCACAGGACCCCTGAGTGGTGTGCGCGTCGTCGAGATGGTCGGGATCGGGCCCGGGCCGTTCGCGGCGATGCTGCTCGCCGACCTCGGCGCCGACGTCATCCGCATCGACCGTCCGGGCGGCAACGCCCTGCAGGTCGCGCCTCCCGAGCGCGACATCCTGGGCCGCAACCGGCCCAGCGCCGCCGTCGACCTCAAGACCTCGGAGGGCGTCGAGCTCGTGCTCCAGCTGGTCGAGCGCGCCGACATCCTCCTCGAGGGCTTCCGTCCCGGCGTCATGGAGCGTCTCGGGCTCGGCCCCGAGGTCGCGCTGGAGCGGAACCCGCGCCTGGTCTACGGCCGGATGACGGGCTGGGGCCAGACCGGCCCGCTGGCCTCCTCCGCCGGCCACGACGTCAACTACATCGCCGTCGCCGGAGGCCTCGACCCGATCGGCCGCGCCGGCGGTCCGCCCCAGGTGCCGCTCAACCTCCTGGGCGACTTCGCGGGCGGGTCGATGTACCTCGTCACCGGCGTGCTCGCCGCGCTCACCCACGCCCGTGGCACGGGTGAGGGGCAGGTCGTCGACGCCGCGATCACCGACGGCGTCGCGCACCTCATGGCGATGACCGTGAGCATGCAGCAGTCCGGCGCGTGGAGCCCCCGCCGCGGCACGAACCTGCTCGACACCGGAGCCCCGTTCTACGACGTCTACGAGACCTCGGACGGCTACTGGATGAGCGTCGGCGGCCTCGAGCCGCAGTTCTGGTACGCCATGCAGGAGGTGTTCGCCTCGGTCGGCCTGGGCGACCTGCCCGACCGGAACGACCCCAAGAACTGGGCCGAGCTGCGCGAGACGCTGCGCACCTGGTTCCTCAGCCGGACGCAGGAGGAGTGGACGGCGCTCTTCGCCGGCACCGACGCCTGCGTCGCCCCCGTCGTGCCCCTCGAGGAGGCGTACGAGCACCCCCACCACGTCGCGCGGGGCACGTACGTCGAGGAGTACGGCGTCACCCAGCCCGCACCCGCCCCCCGCTTCTCGGCCACCGGCACCGGCATCCACCAGGCGCCCGACCGGCCGGGCGCCAGCACCCGCGAGGCGCTGACCGCGTGGGGCATCGAGGACGTGGACGACCTGATCGAGAACAAGGTCGCCGTCGAGAACGAGGAGAACTGATGGAGCGCACCCTGTTCGAGCCCGAGCACGAGTCGTTCCGCGACACCGTGCGCACCTTCCTGGAGAAGGAGGTCGTGCCCCACCACGAGGAGTGGGAGCGCGAGGGCATCGTGCCGCGCGAGGTCTGGACGAAGGCCGGCGAGCTGGGCCTGCTCGGCTTCATGATGCCCGAGGAGTTCGGCGGCGGCGGGGTCTCGGACTTCCGCTACAACGTCGTGCTGCAGGAGGAGCTCACCCGCGTCGGCGCGAGCGGCGTCGGCTTCGCGCTGCACACCGACCTCGTCTCGGGCTACCTGCTCAGCTACACGAACGAGGAGCAGAGGCAGCGCTGGTTCCCGAAGTTCGTGTCGGGCGAGATGATCACCGCGATCGCCATGACCGAGCCCGGCACCGGGTCCGACCTCCAGGGCATCCGCACCACGGCCGTGCGCGAGGGCGACCACTACGTCGTCAACGGCGCGAAGACCTTCATCACGAACGGCATCAACGCCGACTTCGTCATCGTGGCGTGCAAGACCGATCCCGACGCGGGCGCGATGGGCGTGTCGCTGATCGTGCTCGAGCGCGGCATGGAGGGCTTCGAGCGCGGCCGCAACCTCGACAAGCTGGGCCTCAAGGCGCAGGACACCGCCGAGCTCTTCTTCGACAACGTCCGCGTGCCGGTGGAGAACCTGCTGGGCGAGGAGGGCCGCGGCTTCGTCTACCTCATGGAGAAGCTGCCGCAGGAGCGCCTCACGATCTCGGTCGTCGCGGCGGCCGCGTGCCGCCAGGTCATCGACATGACGCTGGAGTACGTGAAGAGCCGCAAGGCGTTCGGCAAGCCGATCGGCTCGTTCCAGAACACCCGGTTCGTGCTGGCCGAGCTCGAGACCGAGCAGCGCATCGCCCAGGTCTTCGTCGACCGCAGCGTCGAGGCGCTCAACGAGGGCAAGCTCTCGATCGACGACGCCGCGGCCGGCAAGTGGTGGACCACCGAGCTGCAGAAGAGGACCGTCGACTCGTGCCTGCAGCTGCACGGCGGCTACGGCTACATGAGCGAGTACCCGATCAGCAAGGCGTACCGCGACACGCGCATCCAGACGATCTACGGCGGCACCACCGAGATCATGAAGGAGATCGTCGGGCGCTCGCTGGGCATCTGACCCCACGCCCTTCGTAGGCTGCCCCCATGGGGGTGACGGGCGGCTTCCCGATCCTGGCGACGCGAGACCTGCCGAGGCTCGAGTCGTTCTACCGCGACGCCTTCGGCGCGGAGCGCACCTACGCGTTCGACGCCGGCGGTCGCGACGTCTACGTCGCGCTCGCGCTGGGCGGCTCGTCGATCGGCATCGCCGTCGACGACGACCTGGGGACCGAGCCGATCGGGATGGCGCTGTGGCTCTACGTCGACGACCTCGACGACGCCTACCGGGCGGCCCTCGAGGCGGGCGCGACGAGCATCGCCGAGCCGGCGCCGATGCCGTGGGGCGAGCGCGTCGCGCAGGTGCGCGACCCCGGCGGCTTCGTCGTGCACCTCGGGATCGAGGCGGACTGACGGTTCAAGTGGGCTCGGCGGCGCCCTGCAGGGCCACCGCGTCGTGCTCCTGGAGGATCTCCGGCGACGGCTTCAGCGCCGCGACGATGGAGAGCGTCATGCCGATGAGCCCGAGGATGCACAGCAGCAGGAGGGCGTAGCCGAAGCCCGCGATGACCTCGGCGGGCGGATCGCCGGGGATCGACGCCTGCAGCACCGCGTCGCTCAGCGCCGGGCTGAGGCCGATCGTCATGAGCGTCAGGGCCACCGCGAGGCTCAGCACGTTGCCGGTGTTCTGCACCGCGAGCCGCATGCCGTTCACGACGCCGAGGCTGGACTCGGGCGTCGCCTCGAGCAGCGAGGTCGCGTTCGAGCCGATGAACAGGCCCGTGCCCATGCCCATGAGGACGAGCCCGACACCCAGCACCCACGTGTTCTGCGTGAACACGCCCCCGGCCAGGGCGAACACGCCGAGCTGGCCGACGATCGCGCCGAACGAGGAGATCTGCCGCGATCGCCACCGCCGGGACAGCCGCCCCACGCACAGCGATCCGAGGATGCTGCCGATCGGCATCGGCAGCAGGAGCAGGGCCGTCTCGCTGGGCCGGAAGCCCAGCGGGCCCTGCAGGTAGAGGCTCATCAGGACGATGGCCGGGAACCGGCCCGCGCTCAGGAAGAACCCCGCCAGCAGGAGCAGGCCGATGCCGTGGGTGCGCAGTGTCTCGACGTCGATGACGGGGTGGCGGCTGCGGCGCTCGGCGAACGCCAGGGCGGGCAGCAGCGCGAGGGCGAGCAGCAGGCTGCCCCAGACCCACGGGCTGCTCCACGTGAACTCGGTGACGAGCGAGATGCCCACGGTCGTGAGCGTGATGACGGCGATCACGAGCACGTTCCCGGGCAGGTCGAGCGAGGTCTTCTCCTCGCGCTCGTCCTTGCGCCGCAGCAGGAACCAGCCCGTGGTGAAGGCGACCAGGCCGATCGGGACGTTCATCCAGAACACCCACCGCCAGTCGGTGACCTCGAGGATCATGCCGGCGGCGATCGGGCCGATGAGGCTCGCGATCGGGAACGACGCGGCGTACAGGCCCATGGCGCTGCCGAGGGAGTCACGCGGGAAGATCGCGTGGATCAAGGTGGCGCCGTTGCCCAGCAGGATCGCGCCGCCCAGCGCGGCCACGATCCGCAGCCAGATCAGCCAGTCGACGGTGGGCGCGAAGCCGCACGCGAGGCTGCAGATGGTGTAGAGCGCGAGCGCGCCGAGGTAGAAGCGCCGCTGGTCGACGATGTCGCTGATCCGTCCGAACAGCAGCAGGCACGCCGTGCTGGCGACCATGTAGCCCAGGATCAGCCAGCTGGCCTGCAGCTGGGTCGCGTCGAAGTGCCGCGTCAGGGCGGGCAGCGCGACGTTGACGGTGCTCGAGTTGAGACCGATCAGCATGCTGACCAGGCACACGACGCAGAGCGTGGACCAGGCAGCGGCGCCGGCACGTGGTCGTTGGCTCCTCACGGCACCTCCCGAATAGAACCATATTCTAAAATCACGTTCTTTGCACCACCTGTCCGTGGTGTCACTCCGAGTCACATGCCGAGTAGGTCGCGCGGCGCGGGATGTGACCCTTGACACATTCGTGCCCGCACTGGATGATCAAGCCATCCTAGAGTGAGATTCTAGATTGGGGTACGGAATTGTGACCACCTCAGGTGAGCGGCTCGTCCGGGTGGACGACCTGCACGTGGAGTTCAGCACCGGCGGCCGGCAGGTCGAGGCGATCAGTGGCGTGAGCCTCGACATCCGGGCCGGGGAGACCGTCGCCGTCGTGGGCGAGTCCGGATCGGGCAAGAGCGTGACCGCGCTCGCGATGCTCGGACTGCTCGGCAACGGGCGGATCAGCGGCGGCACGGTGCGCTGGGACGGCGAGGACATCACCCACGCGTCGAAGAAGCGGCTGCGCCAGCTGCGCGGCAACGAGGTCTCGATCGTCTTCCAGGACCCGATGACGGCCCTGGACCCGCTGTTCTCGGTCGGCAACCAGCTGTCCGAGGCGCTGCGGATGCACCAGAGGATGTCGAAGAAGCAGGCCCGGCGCCGCGCGGTGGAGCTGCTCTCCGAGGTGGGCATCCCCGATCCGGAGTCGAAGGTCGACGCCTACCCCCACCAGCTCTCGGGCGGCCAGCGCCAGCGCGTGATGATCGCCGGCGCCCTGGCGTGCTCGCCCCGGCTGCTCATCGCCGACGAGCCGACGACGGCGCTCGACGTGACCGTCGAGGCGCAGGTGCTGCGGCTCATCCGCGACCTGCAGCAGCAGACTGGCGTCGCCCTCATGCTGATCACCCACGACATGGGCGTGGTCGCCGAGATGGCCGACCGGGTCGCGGTGTTCTACGCCGGCGAGGTCGTGGAGACCGGGACGGTGGAGGAGATCCTCACCGACCCGAAGCACCCCTACACGCAGGCCCTGCTGCGAGCGATCCCCCGACCCGACACGCCGCGCGACGAGCCGATGCCTGCCATTCCCGGCGTGGTGCCGTCGCTCGAGGCGATGCCCACCGGGTGCCGCTTCTCGACCCGGTGCCCGCTGTCGGAGGCCGGCCGGTGCGACGAGCCGCAGCAGCTGCTCGAGATCGACGGGCGCAACGCCCGGTGCTGGCGGGTGGCCGAGGCCGACGAGCCGGCCCTCGCGGCGGGAGTGGCGCGATGAGCGCCGGGACGCCGGTCGCGCCGGTGACCGAGTCGCCCGTCAGCGTCGTGCCGGAGGTGACGCCGTCGACCGGTCCGATCCTCGAGCTGAGCGACGTGGTGAAGCACTTCCCCGGCCGCAAGCGCCAGCCTCCGGTGCGCGCCGTCGACGGCGTGAGCCTCTCGGTGGGCCGCGGCGAGACCGTGGGCCTCGTGGGCGAGTCCGGCTCGGGCAAGTCGACCCTCGGCCGGCTCGCGCTGAGCCTGCTGGAGCCGACCTCCGGCCGGGTCTCGTTCGACGGCAGCGACGTCTCGAGGCTGGGCCGCCGCGACCTCGCCCGACTCCGCCGCCGCATGCAGCTGGTCTTCCAGGACCCCGTCAGCTCGTTCAGCCCGCGCATGACGATCGAGGAGGTGCTGACCGAGCCGATGGTGGTCCACGGGATCGGCACCCCGGAGTCGCGGCACCGGCGCTGTCTCGAGCTGCTCGACCTCGTCGGCCTGCCGTCGCGGGCGCTCGAGCGGTTCCCGCACCAGTTCTCCGGCGGTCAGGCCCAGCGCATCGGCGTCGCCCGGGCGCTCACCACCGACCCCGACCTCATCGTGTGCGACGAGGCGGTGTCCGCGCTCGACGTGTCGGTGCAGGCGCAGATCCTCAACCTGTTGCGCGAGGTCCAGCGCGAGCTCGGGCTGAGCTACCTCTTCATCGCGCACGACCTCAACGTGGTGCGCTACATGTCCGACCGGATCTGCGTGATGTACCTCGGCAAGGTCGTCGAGTCCGGCCCGACCGACGACCTCATGAACGCGCCGCAGCACCCGTACACGGCGGCACTGGTCGAGGCGGTGCCGTCGCTGGAGAACCGCGGTCACCTGCGCTCGCCACTCGCCGGCGAGATCCCGAGTCCGAGCCGCCCGCCGTCGGGCTGCCACTTCCACACGAGGTGCCCGCGCCGGTTCGAGCCGTGCGACCACGACGAGCCGCAGCTGCTCCAGCTGGGGCAGCGCGAGGTCGCCTGCCACCTCGTGGACGAGCGGAAGGTCGTCGACGCATGATCGCCTTCGCCGGCCGTCGCGTGGGCTACGGACTCCTCGTCCTGGGGCTCGTCGCCACGTTCACATTCCTCACGCTGCGGCTCATCCCGGGTGACGTCGTCCGCCTCCAGCTGGCGGACGCACCCGGCGCGACGGAGGAGCAGGTCGCCCAGCGCTCCGCCGAGCTCGGTCTCGACGAGCCGCTGGTCTCGCAGTTCTTCACCTTCATGACCGACGCGATGCGGCTGGACTTCGGCACCTCGTTCCAGGACGGGCGCCCGGTCGTGGACCACATCGCCGAGCGGCTGCCCGCGACGCTCGAGCTGGGCCTGCTGGCCCTGTTCCTCGGCCTCGCCCTGGGCATCCCCCTGGGCGTGATCTCGGCGCTGAAGCCGAACTCCCTGACCGACCAGATCCTGCGCGTCCTGGCGGTCGTGGGCATGTCGATCCCGAACTTCTGGCTGGCGCTGCTGCTCATCACCTACCTCGCGCAGTGGTTCGGGTGGTCGCCACCGCTGGTCTACGTCGGGCCGGGGGAGAACCTGGCCCAGAACCTCACGCACCTCGCCCTGCCGGCGCTGGCGCTCGCGGTGGGGTCGATGGCCGGCGTGGCCCGCATGCTGCGCTCCTCGATGCTCGAGGTCCTCGGCTCGAACTTCATCCGGACGGTCCGCTCGCGCGGCGCCTCGGAGTTCACCGTGCTGGCCAAGCACGCGGGTCGCAACAGCCTCATCCCCGTGTTCTCGCTGCTCGGCCTGCAGGTCGGCGCGATCCTCGGCGGCACCGTGATCCTCGAGTCGATCTTCAGCATCCCCGGCATGGGCTCGCTGATCTTCGACGCGGTGCAGAACCGCGACTACCCCGTCGTCCTGGGCTGCGTGATCGTCTACGGCGGCCTGTTCATCCTCGTCAACCTGCTCGTCGACATCCTCTACGCGGTCGTCGACCCGCGGATCCGGTACTGAGAGGCCCTCGTCATGACGACCACCGAACCCCGTCTCGCGTCCGCCGCCGCCACGGGAGCGCTGCCCCCACCGATCCTGTCGCGTGGCGCCCGCCGGCGCCGCGGGATGTGGCGCTACCTGCGCGAACAGCCCTTCGGCGCCGTCGCGGCCGCGATCATCCTCGTGTTCGTGGCGCTCGCGATCCTCGCGCCGCTGATCTCGCCGTACGACCCGCTGGCGCAGAACCGCGCGGCGATCATGGTGCCGCCGAACGCCGACCACCTGATGGGCACCGACGACCTCGGGCGCGACGTGCTCAGCCGGGTCCTCTACGGCGCCCGGACCTCGCTGCTCATCTCGGTCGCGACCCTCGCCATCGGCGGCATCGCCGGCCTGGTGCTGGGCATCGTGTCGGGCTACTTCGGCGGCACGTGGGTCGACACCGTGATCCAGCGGATCATGGACTCGCTCATGGCGGTCCCGTCGATCGTCCTGCTGCTGTTCGTGGCCGCCCTGCTCGGCCCGAGCATCCGCAACACGATCCTCGCGCTGGCGCTGCTCGTGATCCCCGCCTTCAACCGCGTGGCACGCGGCGAGATGCTGCGCATCCGCGAGGAGACCTACGTCGAGGCGGCCCGCGCGGTCGGGTGCAGCACCAAGCGGATCCTGGTGAAGTACGGCCTGCCGAACCTCATGGCCCCGCTGTTCGTCGTGACCAGCCTGCTGTTCGCGATCGTCCTGATCGCCGAGTCGGCCCTGAGCTTCCTGGGCATCGGCACGCCTCCGCCGACCCCGTCCTGGGGCCGGATGCTCAGCGAGGCCTCGCGCCAGCTGGAGATCGCGCCGTGGATGGCGCTGTTCCCTGGCCTGGCCCTGTCCGTCTCCGTGCTCGCGTTCAACCTGCTGGGCGACGCGCTGCGCGACTTCCTCGACCCCAAGCAACGTCGATGACCACCCGTTCCCGCCGATCACCCCGTGCCGCGACCCAAGGAGACACCATGACCACCACCCGCAGACCGGCGAAGCTCGCCGCGATCCTCGTCGCGACGGCGGCCGTGTCGTCCGCCTGCTTCGGCAGCGGCGGCGGCTCGTCCGAGTCCTCCGCCGAGGGCGCGCTCGTCACGGACGACGGCCCGCCCCAGCCGGGCGGCACGTTCCACATCGCCGGCACGGCCGACGCGCCGTCGCTGGACCTGCAGAAGGAGCCGGCGTACTCGGTGCACTCCGCGATCGGTGCGGTCTACAGCCGGCTGCTGGCGTTCAAGACCGGCGAGGACGTCGAGTACGGCACGAACGAGGTCGAGGGCGACCTCGCCGAGTCGTGGGACACCAGCGAGGACAACCGCACCTGGACCATCACGCTCCGTGACGGGGTCGTCTGGCACGACAAGCCCCCGGTGTCGGGCCGGGCGTTCACCTCGAAGGACGTGCTGTGCACGTTCGACAGGATGAAGGACATCCAGGGCCACGCGCTGGGCCTGATCGGCAACGTCGACTCGATCGAGGCGCCCGACGACCAGACCGTGGTGTTCACGCTCAAGTCCGGCTTCTCGGCGTTCGACGAGACGCTCGCCAACCCGTTCCTGGCGATCCTGCCCTGCGAGGCGAAGGACGGCGGCTTCGACCCGGCCACCGAGGCCATCGGCACCGGGCCGTTCATGCTCGAGTCGTGGAAGCGCGACCAGGAGCGCGTCTACGTCAAGAACCCCGACTACTTCGTGGAGAACCAGCCGTACCTCGACGGCTACACGACCACGATCATGCCCGACGCGCAGGCGCAGATCGCCGCGCTGCGCAGCAACAAGATCGACATGATGACGACGCTCTCCACCGAGAAGCGCCAGGTCGACCAGCTGCTCAGCCAGGTCGAGGGACTGCAGAAGAGCCAGGAGGCCGGCACGACGCAGACCCGCGTCTACATGAACGCCGAGTCGAAGCCGTTCGACCAGGTCGAGGTGCGTCGCGCCGTGGCCATGGCGATCGACAAGCAGGGCATGATCGACAGCATCCGCGCCGGCGGCACGGTCACCGGCCCGATCACCCCGACGATCTTCGGCGCGCTGCCGACCGAGGAGGTCGAGAAGCTCGTCCCGTACGACCCCGACGAGGCGAAGAAGCAGCTCGCCGACGCCGGCTTCCCCGACGGCTTCGAGGCCACGATGGTCGTCACGACCGGCTACGGCGAGACGATCGTGCGCGAGGCGCAGTGGGTCCAGGAGGACCTCGCCAAGATCGGCGTCAAGGTCAAGCTGGACGTCCAGGACTACGCCACCTACGCCGGTGACACGTGGCCCAACGGCAAGTACGACATCGCCTACGGACTGCAGACGCCGATGCTCACCGCCGACGAGTACCTCACCACCGAGTACCACTCGAAGGGCAGCCGCAACTGGTCGAACGTGAACGATCCCGAGCTGGACGCCAAGATCGAGGCGCAGCGCGCGATCACCGACACGGGCGAGCGCGAGAAGGCGCTCCAGGAGATCGACCGGTACATCCTCGAGAACGTCCTGACGCCCCTGCCGCTGTACGTCTACGACGGTCAGACCCTGCTCTCGCCCCGCGTGCGCTCGTGGAACCCGCACCCGGACTACTCGGCCCGCGAGTACGAGAACATCTGGCTGAAGCAGGACTGACATGTGGGATGTCGATGGCACCGCACCACGGCCGGGCGAGCCCCTCGAGGTGGCGCCGGGGATCCACCTGGTGCTCGCGCCGAACGCGAACGAGTGGACCTTCGAGGGCACGAACACCTGGGTGCTCACCGGTGGCGGGGACGCCATCGTGGTGGACCCGGGGCCGGACGACCCGGAGCACCTCGAGGCGATCGACGAGGTCGTGCACGCGAGCGGCAGCCGGCTGCGCGAGGTCGTGCTCAGCCACCACCACGGCGACCACTCGCAGGCAGCCGCGCCCCTCGCGAAGCGCTGGTCCGCGCCGATCCGGCCGCGGGTCCAGCGGGGTGTGATCGCCGAGGGGACGCGGTTCGACCTCGGCGCCAGCGAGGCCTGGGCCATCCGGACGCCGGGCCACACCGCCGACGGGGTGAGCCTGGTCCTGCCGGACCACCGGCTCGTCCTCACCGGCGACACGGTGCTGGCGCGGGTGAACCCGTTCATCAGCCACCCGGACGGCACGATCGTCGACATCCTGTCGTCGATGCGGCGCCTGGCCGACGTGGTCGACGACGACTGGGTGTTCCTGCCCGGTCACGGTCCGGTGGTGCGCGAGCCGCGCCAGTACCTGGAGGACCGCGTGAGCGACCGGCTGCGCCGGGTCGACCAGGTGGCGGCCCATGCCGCCGCCGGACGCGGCCCGGCCGAGATCGCCCGCGCGATCCACCCCCACCTGAACTCGCTGCGACTGCGCGCCGCCCAGGCGTCGGTCGAGGCGATCCTGCACTACCTCGACGACTCGCGGGCCGACGTCGGCCCCTCCACCAGAAAGGCACCTCGCTGATGCCCATCACCGACACCAAGCCACGAGCGGACGTCGCCGACCGCTTCGTCCCGAAGGCCTCGCCGGAGACCCGGCCGTTCTGGGACGGCACCGCGGCCGGCGAGCTGCGGATCCAGTCGTGCACCGACTGCGACCGCCCGTTCTTCTACCCGCGCTCGTCGTGCCCCCGGTGCGGGGGAGAGGCGCTGGAGTGGATCACCTGCTCGGGCCGGGCGTCCCTATACTCCTACGTCATCTCGCAGCGACCGGCCCCGGGCTTCGAGCCGCCCACCGTGATCGCCGTCGTCGAGCTCGAGGAGGGCCCGCGGATGATGACGAACATCGTCGGCGTCCCGCCGGAGCCGCAGTTCCTCCCCCTCGACCTGCCGCTGCAGGTGACGTTCGAGCAGCGCGGCGATCTCGCGATCCCGGTCTTCGAGCCGTCGGAGTCGGAGGTCGTGCGATGAGGGACGACGTCGTCATCCTCGGCGCCGCCGAGACCGAGGAGGTCGGGCGGCTGCCCGAGACCTCCACCCTGGAGCTGCACGTGCAGTCGGCGCGGCGTGCCCTCGCGGACGCCGGCCTGGGCCTGCACCAGATCGACGGCATCGCCACGGTCTCCACCGGCGGGCCGGGCCCCGTCGCGGTGGCCCACGCGCTCGGCATCACGCCGACCTACGTCGACGGCACGTCGGTGGGCGGCTCGTCCTTCCTCTTCCACGTGCGGCACGCCGTCGCGGCCATCCGGGCCGGTCACGCGACCGCCGTCCTCATCACGCACGGCGAGTCCGGTCGGTCGCGCGTCGGCGCCGCCCCGTGGGCGCGCCAGCCCGACTCGTCGATGGCGCAGTTCGAGATGCCCTACGGCGTCCTGGGCCCGCCCACCACGTTCACGATCCCGGCGCTGCGGTTCCTGCAGGAGACCGGCAACACGCTGGAGCACCTCGCCGAGGTCGCGGTGGCGCAGCGGCGCTGGTCGTCGCGCAACAGCCGCGCGATGTACCGCGACGAGGTCACGGTGGACGAGGTGCTCGGCGCCCGCATGGTCGCCTGGCCGTTCACGCTGCTGATGTGCTGCCTGGTCACCGACGGCGGCGGCGCGCTGGTGGTGACCTCGCGCGAGTTCGCCGAGGCCCACGGCAGCGACCTCCCGCTGGTCAACGTGGCCGGCACGGGCGAGGCCGCGACGACGCCGATGGTGTCGCAGATGGAGGACATGAGCACGTGCCGGCAGTTCACGCTGTCGAGCCAGGCCGCGTTCCGCGAGGCGGGCATGGGCCCGTCCGACATCGACCACCTGATGATCTACGACGCCTTCGCCCACGTGCCGCTGTACGGACTCGAGGACATGGGCTTCGTCGGCCGCGGCGAGTCCGGGGCCTTCGTCGCCGAGGGGAACACCTCCCCGGGCGGCTCGCTGCCGATGAACACGAACGGCGGCGGGCTGTCCTACACCCACACGGGCATGTACGGGATGTTCGCGATCCAGGAGTCCGTGCGCCAGCTGCGCGGCCAGGCCGAGGCGCAGGTCGACGACGTCGAGACGAGCCTCGTGCTCGGCAACGGCGGCATGTTCATGAGCGCCGCGACCCTCGTCCTCACCCGCGGCTGACCGCCCACCGACCCACCACCAGAGGAGAACGCATGTCTGCAGGAGATCGTCAGGTCGTCATCGTCACGGGAGCGGGGCGCGGGCTCGGGCGTGCCCACGCCCTCGAGTTCGCCGACCGGGGGGCGGCGGTCGTCGTGAACGACCTCGGCGCCTCATTGGACGGGACGGGTCACGAGCCCGGCCCCGCCGAGCAGGTGGCGGAGGAGGTGCGTGCCCGTGGCGGACTCGCGCTCGTCAACGGCGACGACATCAGTGAGCCGGAGGGCGCCCAGCGCCTCCTGGCCGCCACGCTCGACGCCTTCGGCAGGGTCGACGTCCTGGTCAACAACGCGGGCATCCTGCGCGACCGGACGCTCGTCAACATGACCATCGAGGAGTGGGACGCCGTCATCAAGGTGCACCTGCGCGGCACGTTCGCGCCGATGAGCGCGGTGGCCAAGCACTGGCGCGAGCTGTCCAAGGCGGGGGAGCAGATCGACGGGCGCATCATCAACACGACGTCCTCGTCCGGCATCTACGGCAACCCCGGCCAGGGCAACTACGGCGCCGCGAAGGCGGGGATCGCCTCGTTGACGATCATCGCCTCGCGCGAGCTGGCCCGCTACGGCATCACCGTCAACGCGATCGCGCCCGCCGCGCTGACGCGCATGACCGAGGGCCTGCGGACCGACCGGCCCGAGATCCCCGAGGGCCAGTTCGACCCCGGGGCACCCGAGAACGTCTCGCCGCTCGTGGCCTGGCTCGCCAGCCCGGCGGCCGCCGACGTGACCGGACGGGTCTTCAACATCCGCGGCGGCCACGTCAGCGTGGCCGAGGGCTGGATCGCCGGCCCCGGCGTGGAGGAGGAGCGGCGGCTCACGGTGGAGGACCTCGACGGGATCCTGCCCGACCTGCTCGCGCAGGCCCGGCCCAACGCGGTCATGAACGGCAAGGTTCCCCAGGAGGCGACCCGATGAGCCTGAACCACGACATCGTCGGCGTCCTGTCCGAGCCGGTGGAGAAGTCCTGGACCAGCACCGACGCGCTGCTCTACGCCCTGGGCGTGGGAGCCGGCCACGACAACCCGCTGGAGGACCTGGCGTACACGACCGAGCACGGTGAGCCCGGCGGCGACGGTCAGAAGGTGCTGCCGTCGTACGGCGTGATGCTCACGTGGGGCGCCCGCGGGCGCAAGCTCGGCGACTTCGACCCGGCGATGCTGGTGCACGCCGAGCAGCAGCTCGAGCTGCACCGGCCGCTGCCGCCCTCGGGGACCGTCTCGATCACCTCGATGGTGACGGGGATCGAGGACAAGCGCAGTGGCGCGCTCGTGCGGTCGCAGGCCGAGGCCGTGCTGGCGGACACGGGCGAGCCGCTCGTGACCGCGCGGTCGGGCGTCTTCATCCGCGGCGAGGGCGGCTTCGGCGGCACCGCGGCCGAGCCCGGTCTCGCACCGGTGCCCGACCGCGAGCCCGACCAGGTCGTGGCGACCGGGTCGTGGCCGGGGCAGGCCCTGCTCTACCGGCTCAGCGGCGACCGCAACCCGCTGCACAGCGACCCCTCGTTCGCGGCGCGTGGCGGCTTCGAGCGACCGATCCTGCACGGCCTGGCGACCTACGGGATCACCGCGCGGGTGCTGGTGTCGGCCGTGGCGAAGGGCGACGGCGACGCGATGCGCTCGATGGCGGGGCGGTTCTCCGCGCCCGTGCTGCCCGGCGACGACCTCAGCGTCGAGCTGTGGGACGTGGACACCGGCGACGTGGCGTTCCGCGTGCGCCGGGCCGACGGCACGGTGGTGATCGACCGTGGCCGGGCCCGGTTCGCGCTGGACTGAGGCCCGCGCGTCAGTCGGCGTCGGGGTAGAGCCGCCGGACCAGCACGACGGCGTGCCGTGCCACGCGCTTGGCCTGGGCGGCCGTCCCGCAGCCGACGGCGACGCGGGCGGCCTCGCCCACCACGCTGGTGAGCGCGGCGACCGTCAGCCGGTCCTCCACGGTGTTGCCCAGGCCGAGGATCATCACGTTGCGCCGGATCCACTCCTGGCTGCGATCGCGCCGCTGGGTCTCGAACTCCGGCGGCGCGTCCCCGGAGTAGAAGACGGGGTAGAGGCGCCGGTCGCGCCAGCCGGCCTCGAGGTAGGCCAGCATGCCCGCCTCGAACTGCACCAGCGGGTCGGCGTCGCCCGAGGCGCGCACCTTGGCGACCGCGTCGGCGGCGGCCCGCGCGAGACGGCCGACGTACTCGTCCCAGAGGGCGAAGTAGAGCTCGGCCTTCCCGCCGAAGTGGTGGTAGACGCTGCCGACGCTGGAGCCGGCCCGGTCGACGACGTCGGAGATGCCGGCGCGCGTGTAGCCCTGCTCGATGAACACCTCGGCGGCGGCGTCGAGGACCTGGCGACGGGTCTCCTCCGTCTTCGCCCATCGGCGCCCTGGGGGGCGGGGCGCTTCCGTGGCGGACATGGACGGCTCCTCGTGATCTCGGCCTGCGGTGCTGACACAGCATAGGACCTTTTCGCCCCTTGACGGCACACCATCCGTACGTGATGCTAAACACAATTCTAGAGGACGATTCTAGAAACACATTCTCAGAGGAGAGATGATGATCGACTTCGAGCTCAGCGAGGAACAGCGCGCGGTGCGCAGTGCGGTGCGTCAGTTCATCACCAAGGAGGTCATGCCGCTGGAGAGCCAGGTCCTGCTGAACGAGCGCGAGGGGCGGCCGGGCATCGACCGCGAGACCCTCCGCGATCTGCAGGCCAAGGCGCGCAAGCACGGCTACTGGGGCATCAACACCCCGGAGGAGTACGGCGGCATGGCGGTGGGCCCGGTGATGTCGGCGATCATCGCCGGCGAGGCGGGTCGCACCTTCGTCCCGTTCCGCTTCGGCGGCTCGGCCGACAACATCCTCTACGCGGGAACCCGCGAGCAGCAGGAGGAGTTCCTGCTGCCGACCATCGAGGGCGACCGGCGCAGCTGCTTCGCCATCACCGAGCCGGGTGCCGGCTCCGACGCCCGCAGCATCCGCACCCGCGCGGTGCGCGACGGCGACGAGTGGATCATCAACGGCGAGAAGATCTTCATCACGAACGGCAACGAGGCCGACTTCGTCATGGTCTTCGCGGTGACGAACCCCGAGCTGGGCGCCAACGGCGGCGTCACGTGCTTCCTCGTCGACCGGGCCATGGGCTGGGAGTCCACCCCGATCCCGACGATGGGCGAGTGGGGTCCGGCCTCGCTCAGCTTCCAGGACGTCCGCGTGCCGCACCGCAACATCCTCGGCGAGGAGGGCCACGGCTTCGACCTCGCGATGCAGTGGATCGGCCAGGGCCGCTACATGATTCCCGCCGGCGCCCTCGGTGCCGCCGAGCGCATGATCGAGATGGCCGTCGAGCACGCGAACAGCCGCATCTCGATGGGCAAGCCGATCGCGGAGTACCAGGCGATCCAGTGGCACATCGCCGACAGCGCGGTCGAGCTCGACGCCGCGCGCTGGCTCACGCTGCACGCCGCGTGGGAGGTCGAGCAGGGCCGCGACGCGCGCCACGCCTCCTCGGTCGCGAAGCTCTACGGCACGAACATGGCGAACCGCGTGGTCGACCGCGTGCTGCAGATCCACGGCGGCATGGGCTACACGAAGGAGCTGCCGCTCGAGCGCTGGTACCGCGAGCTGCGCCTGTTGCGCATCTTCGAGGGCACCGACGAGATCCAGAAGCGCACGATCGCGCGCAACCTGCTGCGCGGTCACGTCAAGGTGGGGGCCTCGCTGTCATGACCGATCCCGGCTCGCGCATCGATCCGCTGGCGTTCTTCCGCCCGAAGTCGGTCGCCCTCGTGGGCGCCACCGACAAGTCGGGCTGGTCGGTCGCCACGTTCGCCAACCTGCAGGTCAACGGGTTCACCGGTGACGTGTACCTGGTGAACCCGAAGTCCCCGGAGGTCCACGGGACCAAGGCGTACGCGTCGCTGGCGGACATCCCCGGCCAGGTCGACCTCGTCTACGTCATGACGCCGATCGACGTCGTGCCGGACGTGATCCGGCTCGGGGCGCAGCGGGGCACGCGGCACTACGTGGTCCTCACCGCGGGCTACGGCGAGGTGGGCGGCGAGGGTGCGGTGCGCGAGCAGGAGCTGCTCGACCTCGCAACCGAGCTGGACGTGACGATCCTCGGGCCGAACGGCAACGGCTTCATCAACGCGGCCGACGGCATCACGCCGTACGGCCTGCCGATCCCGCAGCCGCTCATCGCCGGCTCGGTCGGCGTGGTGCTGCAGAGTGGCGCGCTGGCCAGCAGCGTGCTGTCGTTCGCGCAGTCGCGCAACATCGGCATCTCGCTGCTCGTGGCGATGGGCAACGAGACGATCATGTCCGTCACGGACGTGGTGCGCGGGCTGGTGGACGACCCGAAGACGAAGGCGATCGCGCTGTTCCTCGAGTCGGTGCGCCGGCCCGAGGAGTTCGCCGAGGTCGCCCGGATGGCGCTGGCGGCGGGCAAGCCGATCGTCGCGCTCAAGATCGGGCGCAGCGTGAAGGCCTCGCGCACCGCGCAGGCGCACACCGGTGCCCTGGTGGGCGACGACAAGACGGTCGACGCGGCGTTCGCGCAGCTCGGCGTCATCCGCGTCGTCTCGCTGGAGGACCTCATCATCACGGCGGGGCTGCTGGCCGAGACGGGTCCGCTGCCGGGTCGCCGGGTGGGCGTCGTGACGCCCTCGGGCGGCGCGTCGGAGATCATCGCCGACCGCGCGGAGGACGAGGGCCTCGACCTGGCCGAGTTCACGCCCGAGACGATGGCGCAGCTCACGGAGGTGCTGCCGTCGTTCGCGACGCCGAACAACCCGCTCGACGTCACCGGCTACGTGCTGCTCGACCGCGAGCTCATGGGCAACGCGCTGCGGATCGTGGCGGCCGACCCGGGCATCGACTTCGTCATGATGCTCCAGGACCTACCCCGACAGACGGCCGACCCCGACCTCGCGCTGCAGCTGTACACGCGCAACGCACAGACGATCCGCGAGTCGCCGACGCCCATCATCCCGGTGGGCAACGTCCTGACGGACATCAACGAGACGGGCCGGATGATCCAGGCCGGGTCGCAGTACCCGCAGGTCGCGGGCGGCATCGAGCACGGCCTGACCGCGCTCGGTCACGCGGTGCGCTGGTCCGAGGTCGTGCGTCGTCACGGCGAGGGTCAGCAGGAGCCGCCGCGCGTGGAGCCGGTCTTCCCGGACGGGCTGCCGGAGCGTCGCGGCTCGTGGGCGGAGCAGCCCGCTGCCACGTTCCTGGCGGCGAACGGCGTGCCGATGGTGCCGTCCGAGCTGGCGGCGACCCCCGAGGAGGCGGCCGCGGCGGCCGACTCGATGGGCTACCCCGTGGTGGTCAAGGCCGCGGTGGACGGCCTCGAGCACAAGAGCGACATCGGCGGCGTGAAGCTGGGGCTCGCGTCCGCCGACCAGGTCCGCGAGGCCGTCGAGGAGGTGCTGGGGGCCGTGGCGGCCGCCGGCCACGACGGGGCGCGGGTGCTGGTGCAGCCGCACCGCAGCGGCGGCTCGGAGCTGCTGGTCGGCGTGGTGCGCGACCCGGCATGGGGACTGACGATGGCGGTCGCCCTCGGCGGCGTGTGGGTCGAGCTGCTCGGGGAGAGCGCCCTGCGGGTGCTGCCGGTCGCGCAGGACGAGGTCCGTCGCGCGATCGGGTCACTGCGCGGCGTTCAGGCGCTCCAGGGCGCGCGCGGGACCGAGGCGGTCGACCTCGACGAGCTGGCCCGTGTCATCACGCGGATCGGCGCGGTCGCGCACGCCCTCGGCGACGAGCTGGTCGCGCTGGAGGTGAACCCGCTGCGCGCCTCGGCCGACCGGATCGAGGCGCTCGACGCGCTGGTCACCTGGTCGGGGGAGTGACCGGATCGCCCGCCGGCACGGCGCGGGAGGCATAGGCTCGGGCGCGTGCGAGTCGTGCGGGCGGTCGGGCGCTGGGCCCTGCGGGTGCTCCTCGCGGTGCTGGTGGCCGCCCTCGGGGTCGTGGTCTGGGCGCAGCTCAGCCCACGACCGGGGGTGTTCGTCATCAACTGGCTGTTCTCGCTGACCGACACGGGCGAGTTCCGCGGCGACGAGGCCGAGGGCGTCGAGGGGCGCACCGACGTGGCCTACGGCGACGGCCCCGACGAGGTCCTCGACGTGTGGTCGCCGGTGGACCGCAGCGGGCCGCTGCCCGCCGTGGTGTGGGTGCACGGCGGCGCGTGGATCGGCGGCGACAAGGAGCAGCCTGCGCCGTACCTGCGGCTGTTGGCGCAGGAGGGCTACGTCGGCGTCTCGCTCGACTACTCCCTCGCGCCCGACCACCACTACCCGACGCCCCTGCGCCAGCTCGGCGAGGCGCTGACGTACGTCCGTGAGCACGCGGACGAGCTGGGCGTCGATCCCGACCGGATCGTGCTCGCCGGCGACTCGGCGGGCGCCCAGATCGCGGCCCAGTACGCGGCTCTCGTCGCCGATCCGGCGTACGCGCGCCTGATCGGCATCGAGCCCGCCCTCCGGCCCGGCCAGCTGCGCGGGGCGATGCTGCACTGCGGCCCCTACGACCCGCCGATGGCGATGGACGACGAGGGCATCGGCGGCTGGTTCGTGCGCACTGTGGCGTGGGCCTACCTCGGCACGAAGGACGCGGACGACCCGCGGGTGCGCGAGGCCTCGATCGTCGGTCACGCCACGGCGAGCTACCCGCCCACGCTGCTCAGCGGCGGCGACGGGGACCCGCTGACGAAGCAGGGCCGCGCCCTCGCGACCCGCCTCGGCGAGCTGGGCGTGGAGCACGAGCCCCTGTTCTTCCCCGAGCTGGGCCACGAGTTCCAGTTCGACCTGAGGACCCCCGAGGGCGAGAAGGTCATGGGCGCCTCGGTTGCCTTCCTCTCTCGCGTGACGGCACGCGACTCCTGAGAATCCTGAGTCGAATCGCGTCACGCCCGACTCACAACCCGGTCTCCTCCCTGACGGCGCACCCCGCGCCGGACGAGAGGTGATCTGGATGCAGTCCTGGTGGCACACCGCGAACCCCGACATCCTCGTGGCCCCCGACGGCGAGCTCGGCCCGCGATCGGTGCGCGCGTCCCGCTTCGTCGACCGTGAGCGCGTCCAGCCCGGTCCCTCGGGCCGGACCCTGTGGCCGCGCCTGGCCGACGTGCTGGCGACCGTCGCCGACGTGACCCCGCTGAGCCTCTACGAGACCTCGGCCGACGACATCACGCTCATGCACGGCCGCACGATGCACTGGTACGCCACGGCCGGGTCCGAGACGCTCGTCGAGACCGTGGACGAGTGTGGCTGGCGTCGCTTCGCGTTCGTGCCGCCGGCCCGCGCGGCCGCGGCGCTGATCGGCTCGATCGCCACCGGCAGCCCCGACGCCGACGGCCGCTGGCTGGCGTGCGCGCTGGCCGATCCCCGCGGCAGCGTCGTCCTGTCCGACGGCGACTCCCTCCTGCTGGGCGACCTGCCGCCGGCCGCCGGCCCGATCCTCGCGCCGATGCACCTCGCGTCCGAGGACGTCAGCATGCTGCTGCTCGCGCGGCTGCGCGTGCCCGCGCTGACCTGAGCGGTCCCGGCCTCTAGGGTTCTACGGACGGACCCGGAAGGACCGGTGGATTGAAGAACTCGCTGCTGCTGCTGTCGGGCTACGCCGGCAAGTCCGCCACCACCCTGCTGATCCTGTGGGGCTTCGCGCGGCTCAGCGGCGCCGAGGGCGCGGGCGAGTTCGCCTACGCGATGGCCGTCACCTTCCCCGTCTTCATCCTGGCCGAGCTGGGCCTGCGCAACGTCCTGCAGACCCTGCGCGGCGGGCCGCCGTTCCGGGCCTACCTGGCGCTGCGGATCGCCGCGGTCGCGCTGGCCGTCGCGGGCATCGGCCTCGCGGCCCTGTGGATCGACTCGTTCCCGCCCGCCGCCGTGCTGGTGCCGCTGCTCGGCCTGCGAGCCGCCGACTCGCTGCTCGACATCTGCCACGGCTGCCTCCAGGCCGCCGGGCGCATCGGCGCCGTCGCGCGCTGGATGTGGACGAACACGCTGCTCACGGTCGTCGCGGTGGCCGTGCCGCTGGCGTTCGAGCTTCCGGCCGAGGCCGCGATCTGGGGGTCGTTCGTGGCCTCCGTCGTCGTGCTCGTGCCGGTGGCCACGTGGTGCCTGCGGACGATCGACCCGGCTCCGTGGCGGGCGAACCGCGCGGACGTGCGACGCATCCTCGGTGCCGGGACGAGCCTCGGGGTGTCGCAGGGGCTCGCCTCGGCGATGACCTACCTGCCCACGATCTACCTGGCGGCGTCGGCCTCCGCGGCCGTCGTCGGCGTCTTCGCGGTCACCCAGTACGTGGTCACGTTCGCGAACCTCTTCCTCAGCTCGATCCAGCAGACGCAGCTGCGCGCGCTGCGGGCGGGCCTCGAGTCCGGCGGGGTCGCGCGGCTGCGGGCGCTCTCCCTGGGCGTGGGCCTGCGGCAGGTCGGCGTGGGGCTCGGCGTCGCGCTGCTGGCGCTGCTCGCGTTCCCGCCAGTGCTGCCGCTCGTGTTCGGCGAGGAGTTCACGCTCACGCGCTGGGAGTTCCTGCCGATCGCGCTGGCCGTCGTGGCGCTCAGCGTCGACTACGCGACCACCGCGCCGCAGCTCGTCCTCAACCGCTACCGCTCGCGCGTGGGCGTCGCGGTCGTCGGCCTCGCGGCGGCCCTCGTGCTCGCCGCCCTCACGTACGGGGACGCGACCCTGCTCTCGGCCGGGTACGTCGTGCTGGCCGGCGTCGCCGCGCGGGCCGTCGCCGGGGCGGTCCTGCTGCGGCGCGCGCTCTGAGTCAGGACCAGAGGGCGCGGTACTGCTCGGCCATCCGCTCGCGGCCGTAGCGCTCCTCGGCGCGGGTGCGGGCCCGACACCCCAGCTCGACCCGGCGCTCCGGCGACGCGAGCAGGTCGCGCATCGCCTTCGCGAGCGTCTCGACGAACGCGTCCTCCTCGGTGAGCGGGACGACCACGCCGGCGTCGGCCAGCGCGTCCACCCCGGCGGCCGAGCTGGCCACGACCGGAGCGCCGCACGCCATCGCCTCCAGCAGGACGAGCGGCAGGCCCTCCCAGCGAGACGGGACGACCACGAGGTCGGCCTCCTGCAGGTGACGGACGGGGTCGTCCGCGCCGACGAGCTCCACCCGCTCGGCGATGCCGAGCTCGCGGGCGAGGGTCTCGAGGCCTTCGCGCTCCGCGGGATCGCCCGGGCCGACCAGCCGCACCGAGACGTCGAGGCCGCCCTGCGCGACGGCGCGGACCAGCAGGTCCTGACCCTTCTGCCGGGTGAGCCGCCCGACGCACACGACGGTGCGCCCGTCGGTGGGCCGCGGGACCTCCGGCGGGCGGAAGCGCTCGAGGTCGACGGAGTTCTCGATCACCTCCAGGGCGGGACGTCGGCCGAGGACCTGGCGTCCCTCCGCGAGCTCGTCGCGGCCCACCACCACGGTGACGTGGGCACGCCGGGCCAGCAGCCGCTCGACCGTGCGGTAGGCCCCGGCGAGCCGGCCGCCGACGAGCCACGACCAGCCGTGCGGCACGAACACGAGGCGGGTCCCGCGCGGCCGCACCAGCCGGGCCAGGGCCCCGGTCTTGCTGGAGTGCGCGAACACCGCGTCGGCGTGGCGCATCGCCGCGCGGGTGCGGCGCAGGGCGGCCACGTCGGACGGCCCGGGCGCGCGCCGGAGCTCGATCGGGAGCCATTCGGCGCCGAGGGCCCTGGCCCGCTCGGCGAGGTAGCCGTCGGCCGGACAGCCGACCACGACGCGGCGGCCGTCGGCCACGCCGATCTCGACCAGCTGCAGGACGACCTCGGCGACCCCACCCGTGGTGGGCTGGGCGAGATGCACGATGGGGCGCTCGACCGTCATCGCCCGGCCTCGGCGCGAGCGTCGTCGGGCACGGTATCGCGCGTCACCGCGGCGGCCACGGCGAAGGCGAGGAACGCCCAGACGTAGCGCAGGTTCTGCAGGTTCAGGGTCAGCATCATCACCACGATCACGACGACGCCGAGCAGCAGCGCGGCCCGCTGCATCCGGGTGAGAGGGGCCGCCCGGCGCACCTGCAGCGCGGTCGCGCCGATCACCGCGCACAGGGTGAGCAGGCCAAGGACCCCGCCCTCGGCCGCGAAGCTGAGGAAGGTGTTGTGGGCGACCTGGCCCTCGGTCCAGTTCCGGAACGGCGTCAGGCCGGCGGAGTACTCGGGGTACTGGCCGATGCCGACTCCGAGCAGCGGGTGGTCGGTCCACAGCTCCCACGCCCGGTTCCACAGCCGCCAGCGAGGGTCGGTGTCGGCGGCCTCCGACGACGTCAGCAGCCGCTCGACGCCGGGCAGCAGCGAGCGCGACAGGATGTCGGGCACGAACAGCAGCACGGCGAGGCCCGCCACGCCGCCGGCCATGAGCAGGGTGCCGATCCGGCTGGACAGCAGCGCGACGACCGCGAGCCCGAGCAGCGCGGCCATCGCGACCAGTCCTCCGCGCGAGCCCGTCGCCAGCACGCCGGCCAGCAGGATCAGCAGGAGCACCGGCCAGGCCGCGAGCCGGTCGCGGGCCACGAGGTAGAACGCCACCGCGACCGAGGTCAGCAGGTACCCGGCGTAGAGGTTCGGGTCCTGGAACCAGCCGAGCGCGCGGGTGCCGTCGGACGGCGCGAGTCCCGCGAGCGAGGCCGCCGCCTGGGCCACGGCGCACCAGACCCACAGCCGCGCGACCCGCAGCAGCCGTCGCTCGGACAGCATCAGGAACGCCGCGAGAAGCGTCAGGAAGTACACGAGGACGACGACGAGCTTCATCGTGTCGAGCACGGCGTCGCGCGCGTCGAAGACCGGCAGCGTCAGCGCGGCCACCAGGCCCGAGAGGACCATGACGAACAGCAGGACGGCGGAGAGCCCGGTGAACCGGCGCAGGACGCCGTGACGGAACGGGTCGAGCGCGTCGCGCACGCGGGGCCACGTGACGACCACGAGCACCGGCATCAGGAAGTCCGCCACCGACACGTTCAGCAGGAAGCCGATCGGCGGGAAGAACATGAACGGCATCGTGACGACGACGAGCTCGACGGTGCTGAGCCGCAGCAGCCGCACCGCGAGGAGCGCCGCCAGCGCGAGGGCGAGCGCGAGGCCGAGCCGGGGGAGCGCCGCCGCCAGCACCCCGCAGCCGATCGCGCCGGCCACGGCGGTGGCGACGAGGCCGGGCGGCGGGCCGGAGCGCGGCGGTCGGAGCTGGGTGAGGGTGGGCACGGCTACCGGTCCAGGACCCCGGCGGTGCGCAGCGGCTTTACGTAGTGCTCGCGGGCGAACGCGACCTCGTGCGCGATCCGGTCGTCGGGCGGCGGGGTGAGGAAGTCGCCGTAGACGTGCCGCAGGTACTCGTCGACCGGACTGGGCGCCGGCAGGGCGAGGCCGCCGAGGTCGAGCGCGGTCCCGCCCACGAACCAGCGGGCCGGCACGTACTCCCGCGCGCCGTACGAACCGCAGGAGTTCACCCACAGCGCGCCGCTGCCGAGCCGGCCTGCCCTCGCGACGAGACCGCGATGGGCGCCGGCGATCGCACGGGCCGGCACGAGCGAGAGCACCGCGCGCGCCAGCCGCGCGACCGTCGCCTTGCGCCGGTCGTAGTGCCGCCGCTCGGCCAGGTCCATGACCCGGAGCATGTGCAGCTGCGCCGTGAGCTTGAGCAGCGGTGTCAGCACCCGGCGCGCGCCCGAGGAGTCGGGCGCGACGTCGAGCGGGAACAGGTCGACCCGGATCAGCGTGTGGTGCACCCCGCGCAGCACGACGCGGGGGAAGAGGTACTCGTAGCCCGGGTCGCCGGGCGCCTCCACCGCGAAGTCCGTGCCGGCCAGGCCCGACCGCAGCGCCTCGACCGCGCGTGGCTGGTCCGCTGACGGGACGTAGAGGTCGGCGTCGACGTCCCACGGGACGAGGTCGCCGTGCCGCCGGGCGCCGAGGGCCGTGCCGTAGGCGAGGAAGTACCGGCAGCCCGACGGCGCCAGCACGCGGTCGACCTCGGCCAGCGCCCGTCGCAGCAGCACCTGGATCTGCGCGATGCCCGGATCGGAGACGGTCATGCGGGGATGCGCTCCAGGAAGGGGCAGGCGTCCAGCAGGGCGGCGTGGTCGAAGGCGATCGGCTCGTCCGCGAAGGCCAGCCGGTCGAGCAGCCACCCGGCCTCGATCGGCTCGTCGCCCAGCGTGAGCGACTGCGCGTGGCGCAGCTTGTCCACCGACGCCATGTAGTCGTAGAACTTGAACTCCCCGCCGGCCGGGCGGCTGCCGCCGGCACCGTCGTCGGAGTCCAGCCACGCGTTCGGGATGCCGTACGCGTCGGCCAGGATCAGGCCGTGCAGCGAGGACGACACGATGCGCCGGCACGAGACGAGGTCCCGCAGGGTGCCGGTCACGTCGCTGCTGCCGAGGTCGATGATCCGCACGCCCTCGCCGGCCCGCGCCCGCGCCCACTGGCTCTCGGACCAGCGCACGACGATGCCGACCTCGGTGTCCGGCTCGACGTCGGGCCAGTGGACGAGAGGGCTGAGCAGCGCCGGGTCGCCGTAGACACGCGGCACGGGCAGGCCGATGTTGCGCAGCCGGCTGCGGGTGAGCGGACCGCGCACGGCGCGGTACTCCGCGGCGGGCGTGATGCCCCACTTGCCCTCGGAGCCGAACGCGCCCGAGCCCCACACGACCGAGTCCTTGCGGGCCTCGCCGACGATCGAGCCGACCGCGAGGTACGAGGGCCCGTCCGCCGGGGCGTACGTCACGGGGTGCGAGGTCAGCAGCCCCGCGAGCCAGGGCGAGAGCAGGTCGCCGAAGTTGGGGGTGTGGCTCCACCACACGAGCGGCACGTGGCCGTCGACGAGGGGAGCCTCCGCGGCGAGCCGGTACCGCTGCGCCAGCTCGCGCAGCTCGGCCGGACCGGCGTGGGGCACGCGCGCCCGGGGGTCGGTGCTGAGGGAGGTGCCCAGCGCGCGGACCGCGGCGACGCGCTCGCGGCGAGCGGGATCGGTGTAGAGGTCCCAGCGCCGGCGGACGGCCCGGCGGACGGCCTGTCCCTTGGTGAACGACGCTGACACGGTCCCCCCGACCTGAGCTGTGGGCTGGCGGCCAGCATAGTGCGAGTCACTCCCGCCCCATAAGCCCCGCCCGCCACGCGTGGATCAGCTCCGGCGACGCACCGTCTCGCGCTTCTGCTCGTCCACGGCCTGCTCGTACGCCGTGACCAGCGCCTGGATCGTGAGCGGCTTGAAGCGCTCGATCATCGAGGTGATGATCTCGGGCGGCTGGCCCGACGAGGTGAGGTGCGGCCACACCTGCGTGCGGAACAGGGCGGTCAGCTCGTCGGCCAGGGCGGTGCCGTGGGCGAGGATCAGCTTGCGCGCCGCGTGCGCCGCCTCGATCGGCAGCTGGGCCTCGAGGAACCCGATGCCGACGGCCAGGTGCGCGGGCGCCAGCTTGAAGACGTCCTCGTCGGGGGTGGGCTCGATGACGCCGAGGGCGATGAGCAGCTCGAGCGCGTCGTCGGTCAGCTCGCGACCGGCCCGGCGCTCCAGCTCGGCCCGCTGGAGGGTCTCGGGCAGCTCGGGCATCCACGGCGCGAGCAGCGTGCGGTGCAGCGCCACCTGGCCGGGCGTCGCGTCGCCCGGGATCTTGTCGAGGTAGCCCTCGATGGCCTGCAGGGTGAAGCCGTGGGCCTGCAGCTCGCGGACGAGCTCGAGGCGGACGATGTGGTCGGCGCCGTAGTAGCCGTTGCGGCCCTCGCGGCGCGGCGGCGGGATCAGGCCGCGGCCGGCGTAGAAGCGCACGGTGCGCACGGACATGCCGACGCGCTCGGCCAGCTGCTCGATGCCGATCGACTCGGGGGCGTCGTTCACGTGGTCGAGAGTAGTCCCGCTCGCCCTCGCGCTGCCCTACGCTCGGGCAGGTGCAGCAGCGCCGCAGGCCGACGCGCGCCGTGATCGTGCTCGCGGCGCTCTACGTCCTGCTGCTGGCGGCCATCGGGCTGTGGCCGCGCCACGTCGACTCCGGGCTCGCCGTCCAGGACTGGCGAGTGACCTCCGCGATCGCCGACGCCCTCTCGATCTCGACCGACCGGGTCGTCGACGCGGCCGAGGTGCTGGCCAACGTCGTGTTCTTCGTTCCGGTGGGCGTCCTGGTCGCGTGGGCGCTCCCGCGCGCCTCGATCCTGGTGGCCGCCCTGCTCGGTGGCGCGGTCGCCCTCGTCATCGAGATCGCGCAATGGCAGGGACCGATCGACCGCACCGCCTCGGTGCTCGACGTGGCCGCCGACGTGGTGGGCGCGGTGCTCGGCTTCGCCGCGATGCGCGCGGCCGCGGGCGGCTCGCGACTGGCCCGGACGGGCTCCTGGGCGCTCGCGGTGGTCACCGTGGGGGTCCTCGCGGTGCTCCTGACCGGGCTCGTCGTGTCCGGATCCTGACCGGCAAGTCAGGCATGGATCGATCTTCGCCCGGGTGGAATACTGGGGGTATGTGGCGACTCTGACAGTAATGGTGTCAGAATCATCGCCAACGCTTCCACCGGCTGTGAGGACATCCATGACCGAGGCATTCATCTACGACGCCATCCGTACCCCGCGCGGGCGCGGCAAGAAGAACGGGTCGCTCCACGAGGTCAAGCCGATCTCGCTGGTCACCGGCCTGCTCGACGAGATCAAGGTGCGCAACCCCGACCTCGACCCGAACCAGGTCGACGACGTCGTCCTCGGCGTCGTGTCGCCCGTCGGCGACCAGGGTGCCGACATCGCCCGCACCGCCGTGCTGGCCGCCGGCTTCGGCCAGCAGGTCGCCGGCGTGCAGCTCAACCGCTTCTGCGCCTCGGGCCTGGAGTCGGTCAACCAGGCCGCCTCGCGCGTCAAGTCCGGCTGGGAGGACCTCATCATCGCCGGCGGCGTCGAGTCGATGAGCCGCGTGCCCATGGGCTCCGACGGCGGCGCCTGGGCGATGGACCCCAAGACCTCGCTCGACACCGGCTTCGCGCCCCAGGGCATCGGCGCCGACCTGATCGCCACCATCGAGGGCTACAGCCGCGAGGACGTCGACACGTTCGCCGCCGAGTCGCAGGCGCGTGCCGCGAAGGCGATCGCCAACGGGTACTTCGACAAGTCGATCGTGCCGGTCCGCGACCTCAACGGCCTGACCGTCCTCGACCACGACGAGTTCGTCCGCGAGGGCACCACCGTCGAGTCGCTCTCGGGCCTCAAGCCCTCGTTCGCCGACATCGGCGACCTGGGCGGCTTCGACGCCGTCGCGCTTCAGCGCTACGTCGACGTCGACCAGATCAACCACGTCCACCACGCCGGCAACAGCTCGGGCATCGTCGACGGCGCCTCGCTGGTCCTGATCGGCAACGAGAACGCCGGCGCCCGCCACGGCCTCACGCCGCGCGCCCGCATCGTCTCGACCGCCGTCATCGGCTCCGAGCCCACGATCATGCTGACGGGCCCCGGCCCCGCCTGCCGCAAGGCGCTGGACAAGGCCGGCCTGTCGATCGAGGACATCGACCTGCTCGAGATCAACGAGGCGTTCGCCGCCGTCGCGCTCAAGCTCATGCGCGACCTCGACGACTTCCCGCACGACCGCACCAACGTCAACGGCGGCTCGATCGCGATGGGCCACCCGCTGGGTGCCACCGGCGCGATGATCCTGGGCACCCTCGTCGACGAGCTCGAGCGTCGCGAGAAGCGCTACGGCCTGGCCACGCTGTGCATCGGCGGCGGCATGGGCATCGCGACCATCGTCGAGCGCATCTGACCTCCCGACCCGAGACCCGAGAAGGAATACGTATGACTGCAACCGACGCGGTGCGCTACGAGGTCGAGAACGGCATCGTCACCCTGACGATCGACGACCCGAGCCAGAGCGCCAACACGATGAACGAGACCTACCGCGCTTCCATGGAGGCCGCGGTGAACCGTCTCGCCGACGAGATCGCCCAGGACGCCGACGCCATCAAGGGCGTCGTCGTCACCAGCGCGAAGAAGACCTTCTTCGCCGGCGGCGACCTCAAGCTGATGACCCAGGCCACCCCGGCCGACGCGCAGGCGCTGTTCGACAACGTCGAGTCGATCAAGGCCACGCTGCGCAAGCTCGAGACGCTGGGCAAGCCGGTCGTCGCGGCGATCAACGGCGCTGCCCTCGGCGGCGGCCTGGAGATCGCCCTGGCCTGCCACCACCGCATCGCGGCCGAGGGCCGCTACGAGATCGGCCTGCCCGAGGTCACCCTCGGCCTGCTGCCCGGCGGTGGCGGCGTCACCCGCACCACCCGGATGTTCGGCATCCAGGACGCGCTCATGAACGTCCTGCTGCAGGGCCAGCGCAACAAGCCCGAGAAGGCGCTCAAGATCGGCCTGATCGACGAGATCGTGCCGGCCGACGAGCTGATCTCGAAGGCCCGCGCCTGGGTCGAGGCGAACGCCGGCGACGAGGACGCGGCCAAGCAGCCGTGGGACCGCCCCGGTCACAAGATCCCCGGCGGCACGCCCAGCAACCCGAAGCTGGCGGCCTTCCTGCCCAGCTTCCCGGCGAACCTGAAGAAGCAGCTCAAGGGTGCGCCGTACATCGCGCCGCGCCACATCATGAGCGCCGTCGTCGAGGGCGCCCAGGTCGACTTCGACACGGCCAGCCGGATCGAGTCGCGTTACCTGGTCAACCTGCTCATCGGCCAGCAGTTCAAGAACATGACGCAGGCATTCTTCTTCGACCTCGGCGCCATCAACGCCGGTGGCTCGCGCCCCGACGGCATCGCCGAGCGCAAGGCCGAGAAGCTGGCCATCCTGGGCGCCGGCATGATGGGCGCGGGCATCGCCTACGAGGCGGCGCGCGCGGGCATCGAGGTCGTCCTGAAGGACGTCAGCGTCGAGGCCGCCGAGAAGGGCAAGGGCTACTCCGAGGGCCTGCTGGCCAAGCAGGTCCAGCGCGGTCGCCTCACCGAGGAGAAGAAGGCCGAGATCCTCGGCCGGATCCACCCGACCGCCGACTACGCCGATCTCGCCGGCTGCGACTTCGTCGTCGAGGCCGTCTTCGAGTCGGTCGAGCTCAAGCACAGCGTGTTCGGCGAGCTCGAGCCGATCGTCAACGGCGACGCGCTCCTGGGCTCGAACACCTCCACGCTGCCCATCACGACCCTCGCCGAGGGCGTGCAGCGGCCGGAGGACTTCATCGGCATCCACTTCTTCAGCCCCGTGGACAAGATGCAGCTCGTCGAGATCATCGTGGGCGAGAAGACCTCCGACGAGGCCCTCGCACGCGCGATCGACTTCACGAAGCAGATCCGCAAGATCCCGATCGTCGTCAACGACAGTCGCGGCTTCTTCACCTCGCGCGTGTTCGGCACGCTCGTGATGGAGGGCGTCGAGATGCTGGCCGAGGGCGTCGACCCGGTCGTCATCGAGCGTGCCGCGCAGCTCGCGGGCTTCCCGGGCCAGCCGCTCGCGATGTCCGACGAGGTCTCGCTCACGCTGCAGCAGAAGATCGAGGGCGAGGCCCGCAAGGCCGCCGCGGCCGAGGGCAAGGAGCTGCCCGTCACGCCCGCGTCCGAGGTCGTCAACCAGCTCGTCGAGCTCGGTCGCCCGGGCAAGGCCGGCGGTGCCGGCTTCTACGAGTACCCGGAGGGCGGCAAGAAGTACCTGTGGCCCGAGCTGTGGAACCTGTTCGTCAAGGACGACGTCGACGTGCCGCTCGAGGACATCGAGGAGCGCCTGACGTTCATCATGGCGATCGAGACGGTCCGCTGCTTCGAGGAGGGCGTCATCCGCCAGGTGGCCGACGCCAACATCGGCTCCATCTTCGGGATCGGCTTCCCGCCGGTCCACGGTGGCGCGCTGCAGTACGTCAACGGCTACGTGGCCGCGAACGGTGAGATCGGCATCAAGGCCTTCACCGAGCGCGCGCAGGAGCTGGCCGAGAAGTACGGCGAGCGCTTCAGCCCGCCGGCCCTGCTGCTGGAGAAGGCCGAGAAGGGCGAGAAGTTCGCCTGATCGACGCTTCTGCCGCACGACGCCCCGGTCCGCTCGGACCGGGGCGTCGTCGCGGAGGGGTCAGACCGCGCCGTCCTTGGCCAGCACCGCGCGGACGGTGCGGGTGAGGATCTGCAGGTCGCCCATGAGGGTCCAGTTCTCGACGTAGTGCATGTCCAGCGCGATGGCCTCGTCCCACGAGAGGTTCGAGCGGCCCGAGACCTGCCACAGTCCGGTCATGCCGGGGCGCACGCGCAGGCGGCGCAGGGCGGCACGGTCGTAGAGGGCCACCTCGCCCTCGCGCTGGGGCCGCGGGCCCACGAGGCTCATGTCGCCGCGGATCACGTTGAGCAGCTGGGGCAGCTCGTCGATGGAGTAGCGACGGATGAAGCGCCCGACCCGGGTGGTCCGGGGATCGTCCTCGACCTTGAACAGCGGCCGGTCGGCGGTGCCCTGCTCCTCGAGCAGCCGGGCCAGCTCGGCGTCGGCGCCCACCCGCATCGAGCGGAACTTGATCATCTGGAAGGGCGCGCCGTCGCGGCCCACGCGCTCCTGGCGGTAGAAGACGGGTCCGGGGCTCGACAGCCTGATCGCCAGCGCGGTCACCACGAAGAGCGGTGAGGTCGCGATCAGCAGTGCCGCCGCGCCGCACCAGTCGAAGACGAGCTTGGGCCAGTTGCCGGCCTCGGCGTACTGCGGCTCCTTCACGGCGACGAGTGGCATCCCCGCCACCTCGCGCATGCTGATGCGCGAGCCGGCCACGGCCAGCAGGTTGGGGGACAGCAGCATCTCGATGCCTGCGGCCTCGAGGTCCCACGTGAGGTCGCGGAGGCCGTGGTGCCCGAGCTCGTCGGTGGCCGACACGATCACCGCGTCGGCGCCGGACAGGTGGACGGCCGACTGCAGTGAGCGCGCCCGTCCCATGACCGGGATGAACTGTTGGCCCACGCGCAGCCACTGGCTCTCGGTGGCGTCGGCGGGTCGCCACACGCCGGTCACCCGCAGGCCCTCGGCGGGGTGCTGCGAGAACCAGCCGGCGATCTCGCGGGCGTTGTCGGGCAGTCCGACCACGAGGACGTTCTCGACGAAGCGGCCGCGCAGCACCTGGCGGCGGCGCCAGCGCCGCCACGCCCGCCGCGTGAGCAGCAGTCCCAGCAGGCCGCAGGGGAACGCGAGCGCGAGGTAGCCGCGCGAGAGGTTGAACTCGAGCAGCACGGCGACGATCGCGATGACGCCGAAGACGGTGACGGTGGCGTGCACGATGCGCTGGTACTCCGCGGCGGAGCCCATGACGTTCCGCTCCCGGGTGCCGGCGAGCCGCAGCGCGAGCCACCAGCCGAGCGCGAGGAGGATGCCGAACTTCGTGTAGCCCAGACCGAACTGCGCGTCGATCTGGTCGGCCTGGCGACCGAGCCAGGCGTACTCGGAGGAGAAGATCACCACGAGCAGGACGAGCAGGTCGGTGGCGGCCACGCGACGGACGTACTGGCGGCGCGTCGCACTGAGTCCCTCGGGTCGCAGGAGGCGCTGGATCGCGTCCTCCGCACGGGCCACGGGAGCGAGTCCGGAACGTCGCCGGAAAGTCACTCCTGTCACACCAGAACCATCAGTCGTCACGCCGCGAAGCACCCCCTCGTCCCGATCCGAGGACGACTCCCCGGGTACACCTGCCAAGAAAACCATTCGACAGACCTGTAAGTAAACACTTACATTTGGTGTGCGTCACCATTCCGCTGGCCGCTTCGAGGGGAAACACGACATGGCTGCCCGACTGATTCGCCCACTCTCGTACCTGCTCGGCCTCGGGGCGCTCGCCCTGCTGGCCCTCGCCGGCCCCGCCTCCTCGGAGGGCTACGGCGATCCCGTGATCGTGCCCGACGGAGGTGACTCCACGGTCGAGGTCGTCCCCGGCGAGGACTTCACCGTGTCGTTCTCCTCCAACGTCGAGTGCGCCTGGTCGGCCCGCTTCAACGGCACGACGGCGCCCGGCTCGGTCGACTTCGACTACTCCGCCACCTTCTCGGCGCCCACCGAGCCCGGCACGTACACCGGCCGCGTCGTGTGCCGCTACTCGACGGAGGGCCCGTTCCGGCCAGTCTCCTTCAGCGAGGACGCCACGTGGGCCGCCACGCGCGACCAGACCACGACGCAGACCTTCACGGTCGTCGTGGCGGGCGACGCCGGTGACGCGGGCGACGACGCCGCCGACGAGACCCCGGCCAGCGCCGACAACGGCGCCCTGGCCGACACGGGCGGCTCGAACTGGCAGCTGCTCGCGCTCGGTGGCGCCCTGGTCGTGATCGGCGGCGGCGTCGCCGTCGTCGCGGCCCGACGCCGCACGTCCGCCTGACCGCGGTGAGAGGGACGGCGGGCCGGACGCGACGGCGCGCCGACCTCGCGGTGCGGCCATGAGGCGCACCTCGCGGAGGTCGGCCGTCGTCTGGCTGTCCGTCGGCTTCGGCCTGGCGGTCGCCGGACTCGCGGTGGTGCCGCTGGCCCTGGAGGCCAAGGACGTGGCGTCGAGCCTGCTGCGCGCCCAGGACCAGGCGGTCGCCCTCAAGGACCAGATGGCCTCCGGCGAGGCCGAGGCGGCCGCAGCGACCCTCGAGCGGCTGCAGGCCAGCGCGTCGCACGCGCACCGTACGAGCAGCGGCGGCCGGTGGGACGCGGCGGCGAAGGTGCCGTGGCTGGGCCGCAACGTCGAGGCGGTGCAGGTCACGTCCGCCTCGATCGACGACATCGCCACGCGCGGGCTGCCCCCGCTCGTGGAGGCCGGCTCGACGCTGTCCGTGCAGAGCTTCAAGCCGCGCGACGGGCAGGTCGACGTGGAGGCGCTGGCCACCCTCGCTCCTGCCGTCACCGAGGCGAGCCGGGTGCTGGCCGAGAACGCCGACGACATCCGCGCGATCGACGCCGAGGGCCTGCTGGGCCCGCTCGTCCGGCCGGTGCTCGACCTCCAGCGCCAGGTCGACGACGCCGACCGTGCCGCCGACGCGGCCGGCCGCGTCATGCGCCTGGCGCCCGCCGCGCTGGGCGCGACCGGGGAGCAGCACCTGCTGCTGGTGTTCCAGACCAACGCCGAGATCCGCTCGACCGGTGGCCTCGCGGGCGTCTTCGTCCTGCTCACCACGAAGGACGGCAGGATCACCCTGTCGGCGCAGGCGGCCTCGGGCGAGCTCAACCTCGCGGCCGACGGCACCCGGCAGGCCGACGCGCGGCTGACCCGCGAGGAGCGCGCGGCGTTCGGCACGATCATGGGGCACGACGTGCGCTCGACGAACATCTCGCCCGACTTCCCGCGCGTGGCCCGGATCTGGGCCGACCGCGCCGAGCGGGCCTTCGGCGAGGACGTCGACGGTGTCGTCAGCCTCGACGCCGTGGCGATGTCCTACGTCCTGCGGGGCGTCGGCACGGTCAAGGTCGAGGGTGGACCCTCCCTCACGGCCGACAACGCCGTCCAGCGCCTGCTGCACGGTGTCTACGTCGACTTCGAGGACCCGTCCGCGCAGGACGCCTACTTCGAGTCCGCCACCGGACGCACCTTCGAGGCCGTCATGAACGGGCGCGGCGACTGGACGCGCATCGTCTCGGCCCTGTCCGAGGCCGCCTCCGAGCGTCGCCTGCAGGTGTGGTTCCGCGAGGACGACAGCCAGCAGGTCATCGCCGACACCGCCGTGGCCGGCCGGGTCGCGCAGGACGACGACACGCCGCACATCGGCCTCTACGTCACCGACGCGGCGCAGTCGAAGATGCAGTGGTTCCTGCGCTACGACACCCGCGCGAAGGCCACCACGTGCCGCGCCGACCGCAGCCAGGTCGTGCTGGTCACCACGTCGTTCCGCAACCAGTTCAGCGGCGATCCCGAGGAGTCGCCCTGGTACGTCACCGGGCGCGGCACCCGCACCGCCAAGGGCAACCAGCTGCTGACCTACCGGCTCCTCGCGCCGCGTGGCGGCCGGGTCGTGGGCTTCACGATCGACGGGCAGGAGCGTCCGCTGGCCTCGAGCGACGTCACGTACGAGGGTCGCGCGGTCCAGTACGGCACCCTCACGATCCCGCCGGGCGACGAGATCTCGGTGACCTGGCGCGTGCAGACCGCAGCGGGCGCCGACGGCGACGCCCGCTACTTCGAGACGCCGGGGATCGACACCTCGAGCAACGACGTCAGGGTGCCGAGCGCATGTCGCCGGTCCTAGGAACGGACGCGCTGGAGCGCGGACGCGATCGACGCCACCGCGGCCTCGATCCGCGTGGCGACCTCGGCGTGCACCTGCTCGGAGCGGCCGATCGGGTCGACGAGGTCCACGTCGACGGGGCCCTGCGACCGGCGTGCGGCGGCGTCCGCCACGAGCTCGGCGACGCTGTCGGCCTCCGCGTCCTCGACCAGTCCCGCCAGCTCGAGCGCCGTGAAGGTGCGGCGCAGCGCCCGCGGGTCGAGGTCGAGCACCTCGGCGCGGTGCGCCCGCGTGGCGGTGAGCACGAGGTCGGACTCCGCGACGAGCTCACGCGTGAGCTGCCGCGCGGCGTGCTGCGGCACGTCGAGGCCGCGGCGGCGCAGCTGTTCGGCCGAGTCGGGGTCGATCGGACGGCCCACGGGCGCGCGCACCCCGGCGCTCGTCACCTCGAAGCCGGGCCCGAGCCGCTGGCCCAGCATCGCCTCGATCACCGGCGAGCGGCACACGTTCGCCGTGCACACGACCAGGATCCGGGGGCTCACGCGCAGGAGCCTACTGCCGATCGTCTTCCCACTCGGAGGCCCACATGGAGTTGAAGGACTACCTGCGCATCGCGCGGGAGCGGTGGCTGCTGATCACCGTCGTGGCCGTCCTGACGGTCGCGGCGGCAGGCTTCTACACGGTCTCGGTGACGCCGCAGTACCAGTCGACGGCGCGCCTGTTCGTCAAGACGCCCCAGAGCGCCGACGGCGGCGAGCTGCAGCAGGGCGGTCAGTTCAGCCAGCAGCGCGTGAAGTCGTACGCGACCCTCATCAAGGGCGAGGAGGTCGCCAGCCGCGTCGTCGAGAAGCTCGGCCTGGACGAGACGCCGCAGGACCTCATGGAGCGGATCGACACGAGCATCGAGCTCGACACGGTCGTGCTGTCGGTCTCGGTCACGGACCCGTCGCCCGAGCGCGCCCAGGAGCTGACCCAGACGGTCGCGGAGGCGTTCGCCGGGTACGTCCGCGAGCTGGAGACGCCCGACGGTCAGCAGGAGGCTCCCGTCAAGGCCTCGATCGTCGACCGGGCCACGGTGTCGGGCTCGCCCGTGTCGCCGCAGCCCGCGCGCAACCTCGGCATCGCGCTGCTGCTGGGCCTGCTGCTCGGGTACGGCCTCGCCGTCCTGCGCGAGCTGATGGACAACCGCATCACGTCGCAGGAGGACATCACCGCGGTGTCGGGTCGCGAGGTGCCGGTCCTCGGCGACATCCACTTCGACCGCGACGCCGTGAAGCAGCCGCTCGTGCGCGGACGGTCGGGACACGATCCGCGCGTCGAGGCGTTCCGCGTGCTGCGGACGAACCTGCAGTTCATCGACGCCGGCGCCGCCAACCGGTGCTACGTCGTCACCAGCGCCGTGCCGTCGGAGGGCAAGTCGACCACGGCGGCCAACCTCGCCCAGGTCATCGCCGACAACGGCCAGCGCGTGCTGCTGGTCGAGGCCGACCTGCGCCGCCCGAAGCTCGCCGAGTACCTCAAGCTGGAGGGCAGCGTCGGCGTCACGACGATCCTGCTCGGCCGCGTCGAGCCCGAGGACGCGATCCAGAAGGTCGGCGGCACGCTCGACCTGCTCCCCTCGGGACGGATCCCCCCGAATCCCGCCGAGCTGCTCGGCTCGGCCGCGATGCTGAAGCTGCTCGACCGGCTGCGGCTGGACTACGACGTGGTCCTCGTCGATGCGCCGCCGCTGCTGCCCGTCACCGACGCGGCGCCGCTCGCCGCCGCCACCGACGGCGCGATCATGGTGATCAGGCACGGCTCGACGACGACCGACCAGTACGCCTCCGCCCTGGACCGGCTCGCCAGCGTCGACGCCCGGCTGTGCGGTGCGGTGGTGACGATGTCGCCGAAGCCGCGCAAGCGCCGGCGGGGCTACGGATACGGATACGGCTATGGCTACGGGTACGGCTACGAGCCCGAGACCACCCGGCGCGCGCGCAAGCGGTCGCTGCTGGGGAGCCGCGGTTCCAGCGCGGACCGATGATGTGACGTTCGCGATGTCAGGCGCGTTCGGCATGCGCGAGGAGGGGTCGGGTGTCTACCGTCGGTGACATGGCCTCCCTCGTCCTGCGCGACCGCGAGATCAGCGTCGCCGTCGCGCTCCACGGGGCGGAGCCCGTCTCGATCCGCGACGAGGACGACCACGAGTACCTGTGGTCGGGCGAGGATCCGTGGCGGCGCCACGCCCCCGTGCTGTTCCCCGTGATCTGCCGGGTGCCGGACGACCGTGTCCGCGTGGGCGACCGCACCTACCCGATGCCGCAGCACGGCTTCGCCCGCGACCGCGAGTGGTCGGTCGTCGACAGCGGCCACGACCGGGCCTCGCTCGTGCTCGTCGCCGACGACGAGACCCGCGAGCACTACCCGTACGACTTCGCCCTCGCGGTGACCTACGTGGTCGAGGGGCGCAGCCTCTCGGTGCACTACACGGTCGAGAACCGGGGCGACGTGCCGATGCCGTTCGACCTCGGCTCGCACCCCGCGTTCGTGTGGCCGATCGAGGACGACCAGCCGCGGTCGATGCATCAGGTGCGGTTCGACGAGCCCGAGACCGCGCCCGCGCGCCGCGTCGTGGACAACCTGCTCACCGACGAGCGCTTCGACAACCCCGCGTGGGACCGCGTCGTCACGCTCAACGACTCGTGGTTCACCGAGGGCGCCGTGATCCTGCCCGAGGTCGCCAGCCGCGGCCTCGTCTACTCCTCGGGCGCCGGCCGCCAGGTCCGCCTCACGTGGACGGGCTTCACCGGCATCACCCTGTGGTCGGTGCCGGGCGCCCGCTTCGTCTGCATCGAGCCGTGGCGCGGCCGTCCGGCCCCGGCCGACTACGTGGGCGAGCTCGCCGGCAAGCCGGGCGTCGCCGTCGTGGCCCCCGGCGGCCGCGAGGAGCTCTCCTACGCGATCGAGCTGCTCTGACCCCTCAGCGGGCGTCGTCCGTGGCGGTCTGCCCGAGCCGGGCGTGGCGGCGGCCGTAGACGACGTAGATGACCACGCCGAGCGCCATCCAGATGAGGAAGCGCTCCCACGTCAGCAGCGACAGGTTCAGCATCAGCCAGATGCACGTCAGGATCGACGCGCCGGCGACGAGCGGCGCGAAGGGCACCTTGAACGCGCGCTCCAGGTCGGGCCGCGTGCGACGCAGGATCAGCACGCCCGCCGAGACCAGCGCGAACGCGAACAGCGTGCCGATGCTGACCAGGTGGCTCAGCTCGGCCAGCGGCACGAAGCCGGCGAGGATCGCCACGAACGCCGTGGTGATGATCGTGATCCGGTAGGGCGTCCCGAAGGTGGGGTGCACCTTCGCCAGTCCGCGCGGCAGCAGCCCGTCGCGGCACATCGCGAAGAGGATGCGTGACTGGCCCAGCAGCAGCACGAGGATCGTCGTGGTCATGCCGGCGACGGCGCCCAGCGAGATGAGGTTGGCGGCCCAGTCGATGCCGTTGGCCGAGAAGGCCTCGGCCAACGGGGCGCCGGTGTTCATGCGGTCGTCGGTGTAGGGCAGCATCCCGGTGATCACGAACGACACGGCCATGTAGAGCACGGTGCAGATCAGCAGCGAGCCGAGGATGCCGCGCGGCACGTCGCGCTGCGGGTTCTTGGTCTCCTCGGCCGTCGTGGCCACCACGTCGAAGCCGATGTAGCTGAAGAACACCACCGACGCTGCGGCGATGATGCCCATGACGCCGAACGCGGTGGGCGCCATGCCGAAGACCGCCTGGATGAGCGGCTGGTCGGCGCCCTTCTCCAGCTCCTGCTTCTGGGCGTCGGGGATGAAGGGCGTGTAGTTCGCGGCCTTGATGAAGAACAGGCCTGCGACGACGACGAACAGCACGACCGAGACCTTGATGAGCACGAAGACGCTCGTGACCGAGCTGGACAGCTTGGTGCCCGCGATGACGAGGAACGACAGCAGCACGACGATGCCGATCGCGGCGACGTCGACCACGGCCTCGTCGCCAGCGATCTGCGTGGGCAGCTCGAGCAGCTCCTGCAGGTAGCCCGACCAGCCGCGCGCCACGACGGCAGCGCCGAGGGCCAGCTCCAGCAGCAGGTCCCAGCCGATGATCCACGCGATGAACTCGCCGAGGGTGGCGTAGCTGAACGTGTACGCGCTGCCCGCCACGGGGACGGTCGCCGCGAACTCGGCGTAGCAGAGGGCGGCGAGGGCGCACACCGCTCCCGCGATGAGGAAGCTGATGACGATCGCGGGACCCGCGTGGTTATGGGCCTCCTGGCCGGTCAGCACGAAGATGCCGGTGCCGATGATGACGCCGACGCCGAAGACCATGAGGTCCTTGGCGCTGAGGTCCCGGCGGAGCTGGTGCTCCGGCTCGTCGGTCTCCGCGATCGACTGCTCGATGCTCTTCGTCCGGAACAGGCTCATGGCCCTGACTCTGGACCCGCGCGGGCTGCCCGGCAAGTGGGGCCTCGACGAACGAGCCCGCCGAGACCGCGGGGGTCTCGGCGGGCTCGGCCCGGGGGACGGCTCAGCGGGTCGGCACGCCGTCCTCGTAGAGGCGCGGGATCGCGTGGTTCGCGACGAACACGCCCTCGGGGTCGACCGCCGAGCGGATCGCGGCCAGCCGGAGCCACGCGTCGTCGGCGTAGCCCGTGCGGGCGTCGGTCGGCTCCTCGGCGAAGTTGAGGTACGACCGTCCGTTCGTCCACGGCCCGAGGGCCGCCACCGCCTGCTCGCCGAGCGCGGCCACCATCGCGGCCAGCTCGGGCGTGGGCGCGATGCCGCCGCAGATGAAGGCGAACTCGCCCTCGAGGTGCGTCAGCACGCCGCCGCCCTCGTGAGGACGTCCCACGGCACCGCCGAGCTGGCGCAGCTCGGCCACCATGAGCGGCGTCTCGACGCCGGGGCCGAAGAGCGCCAGGAACGCGTCGGCCCCTGCGTCGTCGAGCTCACGCAGCATCGTCGAGCGCATGACGCCCGGAGCGGGCTCCTCCGGGTCCATGTGCAGGTGCACGAGGGTCTCGGTGGGCACCCGGCCGAACGTGTCGAGCTCGGGCTCCAGCGCCCGCAGGGGCGCGAGGACGTCGGCGGCGCGCTCGTCATCGGCCATGACGGCGCCGTCGATCACGACGATCGTGCGGCCGCGGACGAAGTCGGGCATCTCGGGGATCGGGGGGATCCTCATGATGCGGAACGACGTCGTCACCTCGTCGGGGGCCACGGGGGCCCAGGCACGCCACATGTCCAGCACGCGCGGCGCCATCTCGACGTCCCACATCATCATCCCGGCGTACGCGGTGCTGAAGTCGTACGCGCGGAACTCCAGTGCCGTGACGATGCCGAAGTTGCCGCCGCCGCCGCGGACGGCCCAGAACAGCTCGGTGTTCGTCTGCTCGTCGGCGCGCACGAGGTCGCCGTTCGCCAGCACGATCTCGACGGCCGTGAGGCTGTTCGTCGCCAGGCCCAGCCGGCGGGCGTACCAGCCCATGCCGCCGCCGAGGCTGTAGCCGGCGATGCCGACGTCGACGGACGAGCCGTGCAGGACGGTGAGGCCGTGCTCGGCGGCCGCCTTCACGGCCGGCAGCCAGACGGTGCCGCCGCCGACGCGGACGAGGCGTCGCTCGGGATCGACGCTCACGTCGCACAGCTCGCTCGTGCGGACGATGACGACGTCGTCGAGGCCACCGGCCACGAGGGGCCCGGCGTTGTGGCCCGTGCTCTGCGGTGCGACCCGCAGGCCGGCGGCGTGGGCGGCGCGGACGATCCGGGCGACCTCGTCGGCGTCGCGAGGGAGGGCGACGGCGGCGGGACGCTGGTCGACGGCGAGGTTCCAGGCGGATCGTGCCGCGTCGTACCCGGGGTCGCCGGGGAGGTGGACGGCTCCGCCGATCAGCCCGCGCAGGCGGTCGGCCGGGCGGTCGAGCTGGTCGAGGGTCTCGTGGATGGACACGGTGGTGCTCCTAGTTTCTGTCGGTGTTTCCGGTCCCCGAGAGCATCGGCCGGAGCGCTTGATACCGACTGGGGCCTGACTTGGAGTCGCTCGCGGAGGGCCGCACCGAACCCCTGTCGGCGGCCCGGGCGCGTCCCTATGCTTCGACTGTGGAGCTGAGGGTGCTGGGGCCCGTGGCGGTCTCGGCGGAGGGTGTCGAGCTCGATCTCGGCACGCCCAAGCAGCGCACCCTCGTCGCCGCCCTCGCGCTGTCCGGCGGCCGGCCCGTCGGCGTCGACACGATCGTCGACCTGCTGTGGGGCGACGCCCCGCCGCCCGGCGTCGTGACGACGCTGCAGGCCTACGTCTCGGGGCTGCGCAAGGTGCTCGAGCCGGGCCGCGCCCGACGGGCGCCCGCGGAGGTGCTCGTCACGGTCGGCGCCGGCTACGCCCTGCGCGTGCCGGCCGAGGACGTCGACGCGCACGCCTTCGAGCTGGCGGTCGCCGACGGCCACCGCCGGCTGGAGGCGCCCAGCCCGACCCGGGCCGAGCTCGAGTCGGTCGACGCGCTGCTCGGCGCCGCGTTGGCACGCTGGCGCGGCACGCCCTACGCGGAGCTCGGCGACGCCCCCGCGGCGGTGGCCGAGCGGGCCCGGCTGGAGGAGCTGCGGGTCGTCGCGCTCGAGGATCGTGCGGTCGCGGCGCTCGCCCTCGGTCGTCACGCGACGGCCGCCGCCGAGCTCGAGGCGCTGACCGCGTCCCACCCGCTGCGCGAGCGGCTCTGGGGGCTGCGCGCCCTCGCGCTCGCGCGGTCCGGACGGCAGGCGGAGGCGCTGGAGGTGATCCGGCGCGTCCGCGAGGTGCTCGACGACGAGCTCGGGATCGAGCCGGGTCCCGAGCTGCGCCGCCTGCAGACCGCGCTGCTGCGTCAGGACGCCGAGCTGGACTGGACCCCGCCCCCCGAGGACCCGGTCGAGACCGCGGTGGCCGTCGCGACGCCGTGGCCGATGGTGGGTCGCGACCAGCAGCTCGCCGCGCTCGCCCGCGGACTCGACGCGGCGCTCGCCGGGACCACCTCGTTCGCCGCCGTCACGGGGGAGCCGGGCATCGGGAAGAGCCGGCTCGCCGCCGAGCTGGGACGGCGGGCGGTCGCCGCGGGCGCGCGGGTCGCCGTGGGGCGGTGCTCCAGCGACGAGGGCGCGCCGCCGCTGTGGCCGTGGCGCTCGGTCCTGGAGTCCCTCGGGCTCGACTTCCCCGACGTGACCGACGCGGCCGACGGCTTCCGGGTGCGCGAGGCGATCCTCGCCGCGCTGCGCTCGCAGGCACGGGAGGAGCCTGTCGTCGTGGTCCTCGAGGACCTGCACTGGGCCGATCCGGCGAGTCTGCGCGGCCTCATGCTGCTGGCCGAGTCCGTCACCGACGCCCGCCTGCTGGTTCTGGCGACGTGGCGCGACCACCCCGAGCCCGCGGGGCTGCTGGCCGACGCGGCCGAGGCGCTGGCCCGTCGGCACGCGCTCCGCCTGCACCTCACGGGGCTCGGTCCGGACGAGGTCGCGGAGGTCGTCGGAGGGGTCACCGAGGCGGCGCCGTCGCCCGCCGAGGTGGCGGCCCTGCACGAGCGCACGGACGGCAACCCGTTCTTCCTCGTCGAGTACGCCCGGCTGGCGGGCGAGCGCGGCGACCTCGCCACCCTGCTGGCCGAGGACGACACGCCCCGCGCCGTGCACGACGTGCTCGCGCGTCGCCTCGCGCGGCTGCCCGAGGAGACCCGCGCCGCGCTGGCGACGGCGGCCGTGGTGGGTCGCCAGTTCGACGGTCCGACGCTGGCGGCCGTCCTCGGCACGGACGAGGACGGCGCGCTCGACCTGCTGGAGCCGGCGGTCGGGGCGGGCCTCGTCGTCGAGGAGGGCATCGACCGGTACGCGTTCGCCCACGCGCTCGTGCGCGACAGCCTCTACGCGGGACTCTCCGCCTCCCGGCGGGCCCGCCGGCACGCGGCGGTGGCGGCGGCGATCGCCGACACCGACCGGGCGTCGGAGGAGGCGCGCCACTGGCTGGCGGCGGGCCCGGCCCACGCGGCCACGGCGTGGCGCGCGGCGGAGCGCGCGGCCGAGGACGCCCGCGCGCTGCACGCCCACGAGGACCGGGCCGAGCTGCTGACCGCGGCCCTCGAGGCGATGTCCGACGACCCCGCCGCCACCGCCCGCGACCGCTTCGACGCCCGGATGGAGCTGGCCGACGCGCATCGCTGGTCGGCGCGCTGGACCGAGCTGGCCGCCGGCGTCGCGGCCGCCATCGGCGAGGCCCGGGCGATCGGCGACCCCGAGCTGCTCGCCGCGGCCGCCCTCGCCACCACGCAGGGCGCGCTGTGGCAGGCCACCAACCACGGCGAGGTCAACGACGTCGTGGTCACGGCGCTGCGGGACGCCCTCGACGACCTGCCGCCCGAGCCGTCGGCGCTGCGCTGCCGCGCGCTGGTCGCCCTCGCCAGCGAGCAGTACTACACCTCGCCCTTCGACGAGCGCGCCGAGCTGGTCGCGAAGGCGCGCGCGATGGCCGAGGAGCTCGGCGACCCCGGCCTGATGGTCGACGTCGCACAGGTCGGCGTGGCCGCGCTGTGGAAGGCCGACACGGCCGTCGAGCGGGCCGAGTGGGCGCACGAGTCCGTGCGCCTGGCCCGCGAGCTGGGCCGCGACCGCGACGTGGTGATCTCGGCGACCCTGCAGGCCGTCGCGCTGGGCGAGGCCGGGCGTCCGCTGGAGATGCGCGAGGTCATCGCCCGCGCGCGCGCCGAGGCCGACCGCCTGCGGCTCGCGTACGCGCAGCTCGTCCTCGACGGCCTCGAGATCCCGTGGCTCGCGATGGCCGGCCGCTTCGAGGAGTGCGCGGCGATGCTCGACCGGATGCGCCGCGTCGAGCGCACCGTGACGCTGCCGCAGTCCGACGTCGCGATCCTCGGCGCCGAGCTCGTGCTGACCGTGTGGAGCGGCCACGCGGGCGAGGTCGTCGACGTGCTCGTCGCGATGGAGGAGACCGACCCGCTGCCGCTGACGTCGGTCACCGCCGCGCTGCTGTGCCGCGCCGGCCGGGTCGACGACGCCCGCGAGCACCTGCGCCGGTACGCCGTGGACCTCGACCACGACGACTGGTTCTCGATGCTGGCGTGGTGCAACGCGGCCGAGGCGGCGATGTACGTCGGCGACCGCGCGCTGGCAGCCGCGGCGCTGGAGCGGATCGCACCGTTCCTCGGCTCCAGCTGCTCGGCCGGGTCGGGCAACGCCTCGGGGCCGGTCGACCACTACGTCGCCTGCGCCCACGCGGCCCTCGGCGACCTCGACGCAGCGAGGGAACACGCCGACCGCGCCGAGGAGCTGTGCGAGCAGTGGGAGATCCCGCTGGCCGCGCAGCGACTGCGCGACCAGCGGGACCAGTTCGGCTTCTAGCCGTTCAGTGGGTGGGCTCGAGCGCGCGCTCGTCGCCCTCGACGTCGACCTGCGGCAGGGCCCGGTCCAGCCAGCCCGGCAGCCACCAGTTCCACTTCCCGAGCAGCGTCATCGTGGCGGGGACCAGGATCATCCGCACGATCGTCGCGTCGAGGAACACGGCGGTCGCCATGCCCAGCCCCAGCATCTTGACCACGAGGTCGCCCTCGGTCGCGAAGCCGAGGAACACGACCACCATGATCGCCGCGGCCGCGGTGATGACCTTGCCCGAGGCGGACAGGCCGTGCACCACGCTCCCGGTGGCGTCGCCCGTGTCGAGCCACTTCTCGCGGATGCGGCTCAGCAGGAACACCTCGTAGTCCATCGAGAGGCCGAACAGGATCGCGAAGATCAGGATCGGCACCCAGCTGGACACGGGCGCGGCGTGATCGATGCCGAGCAGACCCGCGCCCCAGCCCCACTGGAACACCGCGGTCATGACGCCGTAGGCGGCACCGATCGACAGCAGGTTCATGACGGCCGCCTTCAGCGGGATCACGATCGAGCGGAACACGAGCATCAGCAGCAGCACCGAGACCGCCACGACGAACGCGATGACCACCCACAGGCGGTGCGACAGCATCTCGGCGATGTCGGCGAACAGCGGCGTCTGGCCGGTGACCTCGACGCCCGCCGGCAGGTCGGCGCGCAGGTCCTCGACGAGCCCGGAGGTGCGCTCGTCGGCGGGTCCGAACGCCGGCTCGGCCGTCAGCACGCTGACCGCTCCGTCGGGCGAGGTCGTCGCGGGCGAGACGGCGACCAGGTCGTCGTTGGACGCGAGGGCGGCACGGACGTCGGCCACCTCGCCCGCGGGCACCTTCGCGTGGTCGACGACGACCGTGATCGGGCCGGTGGCGCCGGGCCCGAACGCGTCGGCCGTGAGGTCGTACGCGCGCCGGGTGGTCGCCTCGGTCGTCTGGTTGCCGTCGTCCTGCGGCCACGTGCGCATGTCGAGCACCGGAGCCGCGAGGGCGATCATGATCGTCGTGCCGGCGAGCGCCCACAGCAGCGGACGCCGCGTGACGCGCTCGGCCCAGCGGGCGGTGAGCGGACGCTCGGTGCGCACCGCGCCGCGGCGCAGGCCGCGCGCCAGCACCTTGCGGCCGGCGAACCGACACAGCACGGGCACCAGCGTCATCGCGGTGAGCATGACGGCCACGACGGAGATCGCGGTCGCCCAGCCGAACGTCGAGAACGTGGGCAGCCCCGCCAGGCCCAGGCCCAGCAGCGAGATCAGCACGGTGAGCGAGGCGAACACGACCGACTTGCCGGCGGTCGCGAGGCTGCGCCCGGCGGCCTCCTCGACGGGATGGCCCTGCGCGAGGAACTCGGCGTGCCGGCTCACCAGCAGCAGGGCGTAGTCGATGCCGACGCCCAGGCCGACCATCGTGGCCACCATCGGTGCCGACGTGGAGACGTCCATCGTGGCGGCCAGCAGGGTGACGCCGGCCGAGCCGACCGCGAGGCCGGACACCGCCACCAGCACGGGCAGGCCCGCGACGACGGCCGAGCCGAACGCGATCAGCAGGATCAGCAGGGCGGCGCCGACGCCGATGAGCTCGCCGTAGCCCTCGATCGGGGCGGAGGCGGTCGACGGCTGGTCGCCGCCGAGCTCGACCTGGTAGCCCGCGTCGCGCGTGGACTCGACGGCCTCGTCGAGCGGGTCGACGTCGCCCATGAGGTCGGGGTGCGTGACCTCGGTGTCGTAGGCGAGGTGCAGCACCGCGGTGCGGCCGTCCTCGCTGATCCGGGGCGGGCTCACGCTGGAGGCGTGCGCGACGTCCTGCAGGCGCTCGCCGAGCGAGGCCAGGATGCTCGCGGGGATCGCCGTGTCGTCGTGGACGACGATGTTCGCCGAGGCGTTGCCGGCGTCGGGAAGGTGGTCGCGCAGCAGGTCGATGCCGCGCTGGGACTCCGCGCCGGGCACGTTCCAGTCGTCCTGGGTGGTGCCCCCGAACGCGGAGCTGGCGGCGAACACGCAGACGGCGACGATCAGCCAGCCGACCAGCGTGCGCCAGGGGTGCAGGGCCGTGGTGCGGCCGAAGCGGTACAAGAGGGAGGACATGTGTCTCGGTTCCTTCGGTGGGAGGGTCGTTCCGTGCCACCGACTGTCGGTCCGAGACCTTGCGCCCGACTTGGGGGTGACTTGGAGCCCTGTCGGGCACGCCATCCCATGACCCCGGCGCCGCGGTTCTGATACACCGCGGGTGCGAGGTCCTGCTCCCGGCTGCGCTCAGGCGCGCGCCTCGGCCGCCTTCGCCACGTTGCGCTGCATGCCGCCGAAGACGATGCCGTGGAACGGCCACACGGCCCACCAGTAGAGGTGTCCCAGCAGACCGCGCGGGTGGAACAGCGCGCGCTGGTGGAACGAGGTGGTGCCCGCGTCGTCCGAGCCGACGCGCAGCTCGAGCCACGCCAGGCCCGGGACCTTCATCTCGGCGCGCAGCCGCAGGAACGAGCCCTCGTCCTCCTCCTCGACGCGCCAGAAGTCCACGGCGTCGCCGACGACGAGCTTGCTGTGGTCCCGTCGGCCGCGCCGGAGGCCGGGTCCGCCGAACGCCCGGTCGATGAGGCCGCGGACCTCCCACGCCAGCGGCCACGAGTACCAGCCGTGGTCGCCGCCGATGCCCTCGATGACGGCCCACAGGTCCTCGGGCGTCGCGGCGACCTCGCGCGTGCGCTCGTCGGTGTAGAGCGAGCCGCCCGCCCAGTCGGGGTCCTCGGGCAGCGGCTCCGACGGGGCGCCGCGCGTGGCGGCGGAGGTCCACCGCGTGGGCACGTCGAGGTCGCGGATCTTGGTGAGCGCCAGCTCGACCGCGCGCTCGAAGCCGGTGAGGCCGCCGGGCGGGCGCTCGACGTACCGCCAGATGTCGTCCTCCTGCGCGACCACGGTGTTGCGCAGGCTCTCGACGAGCGGGCGCGCGAGGTTCGCCGGCACGGGGGTGATGAGGCCGACCCAGTGGCTCGAGAGGCTCGGCGACAGGACCGGGACGCGCAGGATCCGTCGCCGCGGCAGCTCCGCGACCTTCGCGTAGCCCTGCATCATCTCGAGGTACGTCAGGACGTCGGGGCCGCCGATGTCGAAGCGGCGGTTCACGTCGGACGGCAGCTCGGCGCAGCCGACCAACAGGTGGAGGACGTCGCGGATCGCGATGGGCTGGGTGCGCGAGTCGACCCAGCGCGGCGTGACCATCGCGGGCAGCCGCTCGGTCAGGTAGCGCAGCATCTCGAAGGAGGCGGAGCCCGAGCCGATGATGATGCCCGCCTGGAGCACCGCCGTGGGCACGCCCGAGTCGAGCAGCACGCGGGCCACCTCGTCGCGCGACCGCAGGTGCTCGGACAGCTCCTCGTCCTGCGGCACCATGCCTGAGAGGTAGACGAAGCGGCCGACCCCGGCCTCCTGCGCGGCCTCGGCGATCGTCGAGGCCATCTCGTGCTCGGTGCGCACGAGGTCGCCGGACGAGCCGATGGAGTGCAGCAGGTAGTAGAAGACGTCGACGTCCTCGCACGCGCGGCGGACGTCGTCCCGGCTGGTCGCGTCGCCGACGACGATCTCGACGTCCTCGGCCCACGGGTGCGCCCGCGCCTTGCGCTCGTCGCGCACCAGCACGCGGACCTCGTGGCCGGCCTCGAGCAGCTGCGGGACGAGCCGTCCCCCGACGTAGCCGGTGGACCCGGTGACCAGACAGCGCATGCCCACAGTCAACGGCCCACCGCGGCCCCTCGCGACTTTTGGCGGTTCGGGGGTGACAGTTTCCCCGGTTAACCGGGGAAACTGTCACTTCGCGAGGTTTGCGAACCTCGTGAAGTGACAGGAAACCTCGTGAAGTGGCCCGAGCGGATCGGTCAGGCGAGGATCTCGGCGGCGGCCTGGGCGGCGCGGCTGGCGTCGAAGGCGGCGAGGGCGGCATCGGCGGCCTCCTCACACTGGGCCAGCGTGACCTGCGCGAGCTTCGCGCCGACGGGGCGCACGGCGGTGGCCGCGCACGACAGCGAGGTCACGCCGAGGCCGGTCAGCACGCACGCGAGCAGCGGGTGCGCAGCGGCCTCGCCGCACACGCCCACCGGCTTGCCCGCCCGGCGGCCCGCGTCGGCGACGAGCTTGATCGAGGCCAGCAGGGCGGGCTGCCACGGGTCGGTGAGATCGCTCAGCGTGGGCGCCATGCGGTCCGCCGCGAACGTGTACTGCGACAGGTCGTTCGTGCCGATCGAGACGAAGTCGAGGTGGCGGAACAGGCGGTCGGCCAGCAGCACCGTGGACGGCGTCTCGATCATGATGCCGGCCTGCAGGCCGCGGGCGCGGACGCGCTCGGCGAACCACTGCGCCTCCGACTCGGTGGTGACCATCGGCGCCATGACACGCACGTCGGCGCCGGTGCGCCCCGCGGCGGCGGCGATGCCGTCGAGCTGGCGGTCCAGCATCTCGGGGGTCGCCAGGCCGATCCGCAGGCCGCGCACCCCGAGCGCCGGGTTGGGCTCGTCGGGCTGGTTCGCGAACGCGAGCGGCTTGTCCGAGCCGGCGTCGAGCGTGCGCACGATGACCTTCTTGTCGCCCATCGCCTCGAAGACCTCGGCGTAGATCGCGGCCTGCTCGTCGACGCTGGGCTCGGTGGCGCGGTCGAGGAACGACAGCTCGGTGCGGAACAGGCCGACGCCCTCGATCGGCTGCTCGGCGGCGACGCGCGCGCCGGCGCCGTCCTGAACGTTCGCGAGGATCTGCACGGCGTGTCCGTCGGAGGTGCGGCCCGGGCCGGTCCAGCCGGCGGCGGCCTCGCGCGTGCGGCGGTCGGCCTCGATCAGCTCGGCGACCTGCGCCTCGTCGGGGTCGACGGTGACGGTGCCGGTGGTGCCGTCGACGGCGACCCGGGCGCCCGCCTCAACGGCGGCCAGGTCGGTGACGGCGACGACGCAGGGGATGCCCAGCTGGCGCGCGATGATCGCGGTGTGGCTGGTCGAGCCGCCCAGCTTGGTGGCGATCGCGACGATCCGCGACGGGTCGAGGCCCGCGGTGTCGGCGGGGGCGAGGTCGTCGGCCAGCAGCACCGAGGGCTCGTCGGGCACGGGGATGCCGGGCTCGGGCAGCTCGAGCAGCTCGGCGACGATGCGGTCGCGGACGTCGTAGAGGTCGGTCACGCGCTCGGCCATGAGGCCGCCGGCCGCGGTGAACATCGCGGCGAGCTCCTCGATCGCGGCCGTCGTGGCGGTGGCGGGGCCGGCGCCCTGGGCCGCGTGCTTCGCGACGAAGGTGGCCAGTCCGCGGTCCTCGGCGAGGCCGGCGGTGGCGGCGAGCACCTCGGAGGCGGCGCCGCTGGCCGACTGCGACCGCGCGCGCAGGCGCCGTGCGACCTCGGCCGCGGCGGCTCCGAAGGCGACGGTGGTGACCGACGCGTCGGCGGAGTCCTCGTGCTCCGGAGCGGTCGGGCGGGGGGCCGGTCGGACGACCGGGCCGACGCCGATTCCTGGGACGACAGCGGTTCCGGAGTACACGGTGCTCACCTCTCGACGGTAACGCCCACGTGATCCAGGAGACACTGGGGTCTTGACAAGGTCCCACGATGTGACATAAATCAATACAAGACAACATTGAAAGCCACAAGAATCCACAGCGCACGCGAACCCCGGACGTGTGACGCTGGTTACCAGGACCGGAAGGAGCCGTCGTGATCGTCACCGTCACCGCGAATCCTGCGATCGACCGCCTCGTCGGCCTGCTCGAGCCGCTCGAGCGCGGCGGCGTCGTGCGCAGCGAGGCGGCCCACGACGATCCCGGCGGCAAGGGCATCAACGTCGCCCGCGTGCTGCACGCCGCCGGTGTGCCCGTCACCGCCGTCCTCCCGGCCGCCGCGGACGAGCCGCTGCTCTCCGCCCTCGACGGGCTCGGCCTCGACTACCGCGCCGTCCCCGTCGGCGGTCGCCTGCGCGTGAACCTCACCCTTGCCGAGCCCGAGGGCACCACGACCAAGGTCAACTCGCCCGGACCGCGCCTCGACGAGTCCGAGCTGACGGCCCTGACCGACGCCCTCGTCGGCGCCGTCTCGGCCGGCGACTGGGCCGTGCTGAGCGGCTCGCTGCCGCCCGGCGTGCCCTTCGACTGGTACGCCACCACGACGCGCCGGCTCCAGGAGGCGGGCGCGCGCGTCGCCGTCGACACCTCGGGCGCCGCGCTCGGCCTCACCGTCGAGCAGTCCTCTCCCGACCTCATGAAGCCGAACTCCGACGAGCTGGCCGAGCTGCTCGACTGCGACCCCGACGAGATCGAGCGCGACCCGCGCCACGCCGCCGCCCGCGCCCACGAGCTGCGCGACAAGCACGGCGTCGGCGCCGTCCTGCTGACCCTCGGGGGAGCGGGCGCCGTCCTCGCGACCGACGAGGGCTCGTGGTTCTGCCCACCCGCCCCGATCTCGGTGCGCAGCACCGTGGGCGCGGGCGACTCCTCGCTCGCCGGCTACCTCGTCGCGCACGCCGCCGGCGCCTCGCCCGCCGAGTGCCTGGCCAGCGCCGCCGTCCACGGTGCTGCCGCCGCGGCCCTGCCCGGATCGGCGCTGCCGACCCCCACCGACCTACCCGCAGCACCCCACGTCGAAGCCGTGGATCCCGCCTGATGGAGGACAACATGGAACAGCTCATCACTCCCGAGCTGGTGTCGCTCGACGTCGATCTCGGCACCGAGGCCGGGGGCGTCATCGAGGCCCTCGCGGCCCAGGTGGTGGCCGCCGGACGCGCCGGCTCGGCCGTGGACCTCGCGGCCGCCGCCAAGGAGCGCGAGGCGCTCGCGGGCACGGGCGTGCCCGGCGGCATCGCGATCCCGCACTGCCGGACCGCCACGGTCACGGCGCCGACGCTGGCGTTCGCGCGGCTGTCGAACCGCGCCGACTTCGGTGCGCCGGACGGCCCGGCCGACATCGTCTTCATGATCGCGGCACCCGAGGGCGCCGGGAACGCGCACCTCAAGCTGCTCTCGTCGCTGGCGCGGGCGCTCGTGCGCTCGGACTTCACGCAGGCGCTGCGCGACGCGCAGTCGGCCGACGACGTGATCGCGCTCGTCGAGGAGGCCACCTCCGGCGTCGACGTGAAGCAGCCCGCGCCCCCCGCCCCGGCCGCCGCCGAGGCGCCCGCCGGGAGCACGGCCGAGACGGCGGCGCGGCAGCGCGTCGTGGCGGTCACCGCCTGTACCACGGGCATCGCGCACACCTACATGGCCGCCGACGCGCTCGCGCAGGCCGCGACCGACGCGGGCGTCGACTTCGCCGTCGAGCCGCAGGGCTCCTCGGGCAGCACGCCCCTGACCCCCGAGCAGATCGCGAGCGCCGACGCGGTGATCTTCGCGACCGACGTGGGCGTCAAGGACCAGGCCCGCTTCGCCGGCAAGCCCGTCGTGCGCAGCGGCGTGAAGCGCGCCATCAACGAGCCGCGCGCGATGATCGACGCGGCCCTCGCCGCGGCGGCCGACCCGTCGGCGCAGCGCGTCGAGGGCGACGCCGACGCCACCACCGCCGATGCGGCCGGCGACGACGAGCACATCGGCAAGAAGCTCCAGCGCTGGCTGCTCACCGGCGTCAGCTACATGATCCCGTTCGTCGCGGCCGGCGGCCTGATGATCGCCCTGGGCTTCCTGCTCGCGGGCTACGACGTCACGGACACGGCCGGAGACATCCTCGCGAACAACTCGCTGACGAACCTGCCCGAGGCCGGCGACCACGCCCTGTTCGGCAGCGCCTTCCTGTACTACGTCGGCGCGCTCGTCTTCCTGCTCGGATCGTGGGCGTTCAGCTTCCTCGTCCCGGCGCTCGCGGGCTACATCGCCTACGCGATCGCCGACCGTCCGGGCATCGCGCCCGGCTTCGTGATGGGCTACGCCGCCGGCCAGATCGGCGTCACCGAGACCAACCCGAACGGCGCCGGCTTCATCGGCGGCATCGTCGGCGGCCTCCTGGCGGGCCTCGTCGCCGCGTGGTTCGCGCACCGCGGCGTCCCGCGCTGGCTGGCCGGCCTGATGCCGGTCGTGGTCATCCCGCTGGTCTCCACGCTGGTGGTCGGCATGGCGATGATCCTCGTGCTGGCCAAGCCGCTCGCCTGGCTCAACGAGGCCCTCGTCGACGGGCTGAACAGCATGACCGGCAGCTCGGCGATCGTGCTGGGCGCGGTGCTCGGACTGATGATGTGCTTCGACCTCGGCGGCCCGGTCAACAAGGCGGCCTACGTCTTCGCCGTCACGGGCCTGTCCACCGCGGGCGCGCTCGACGCCGGCTCGTCGCAGTCCAAGATCATGGCCGCGGTCATGCTCGCCGGCATGGTGCCGCCGCTCGCGATGGCGCTGTCCACGGCGCTGCGGCCGAAGCTCTACGCGCCGGCCGAGCGCGAGAACGGCAAGGCCGCCTGGCTGCTCGGCGCCTCGTTCATCTCCGAGGGCGCGATCCCGTTCGCCGCGGCCGACCCGTTCCGGGTGCTGCCCGCGATGATGGCCGGTGGTGTCGTCACCGGTGCGCTCTCGATGGCCATGGGCGTCACCTGCGTGGCCCCGCACGGCGGCATCTTCGTGTTCTTCGCCGTCGACAACGTCCTGTGGTTCTTCGTCTCCCTGATCATCGGGACACTGGTGGCAGGATTCCTGGTGACCGTCCTCAAGCAGGTCGGTCATGACAAGAAGCAGGCGGCGCTCGCCGCCGACGACCCCGTCACCGTCTGAGAGGACAGCAGATGCCCAGCAAGACCGTCACCGTCGGATCGGCCGTCGGCCTCCACGCCCGCCCGGCCGCCACGATCGCCGCGGCCGTCACCGAGGCCGGGGTGCCCGTCACCCTCGCCGTCGCCGGCGGCGAGCCCGTCGACGCCGGGTCCGCCCTGATGATCATGACCCTCGGCGCCGGCCAGGGGGCCGAGGTCACCGTCGAGAGCGACGATGCCGCCGTCCTGGAGAAGATCTCCGCGCTCGTCGAGGCCGACCTCGACGCCTGACCCGCCGGGTCGCATGACCGGTCGCCGGAATCCACGTCTCCGGCGGCCGGTCGTGCTGTCCGGCGGGTCGTCCCGTCGCGGCCTAGGGTCGTGGCATGAGCGATGAGTCCACCACCCTGCGCAGCGTCCACCTCGTCCGCACCGGACAGATGGAGTACCGGGCCGAGAACGGCCGCGGCGGCGTCATCTCGATCGGCGAGGGCCAGAACACCGACTTCACCCCCGTCGAGCTGCTGCTGGTCGCGCTCGGGGGCTGCACCGGCGTCACGGTCGAGGCGCTGACCAAGCGCGCCGAGCCGAAGCGCTTCGACATCTCGGTCGAGGGCCACAAGGTCAAGGACGCCTCGGGCGGCAACATCATGGAGGACCTCGTCGTCACGGTGGACATCTCGTTCGACCACGACGAGATGGGTCAGAAGATGGCCGACCGCGTGCCCGACGCCATCGAGCGCACCCACAAGCAGTTGTGCACCGTCAGCCGCACGGTCGAGGCGCCCACGCCCATCCGCGTCGTGCAGGTCCGCACGTCCGAGACCTGAGCCCGCGGAGAGCGGTGAGCCCTCAACCCTTCCCCATGAGGCGCGGTGACCAGTCAACCGAATGACCCTCCCGAACGGTTGACCACTCACCGCCCGTGAGCGGGAGGGGTTGAGGACTCACCGCCTCACCAGCCACACCGCGAACAAACCGTCACGGTTGACGGGAAGTTCGCTGCGGGTACGGTGTCCCCATGGTCGACGAGTCGGACGCCGAGGTCCTGGAGCGGCTGCTGGCCTCGCGCTTCAGCTGCCGCGGCTTCACCGACGAGCCCGTCGCCGAGGCCGAGATCGAGGCGATCGTGGCCTCCGCGTCGCGCACCCCGTCGTGGTGCAACGTCCAGCCGTGGCACGTCGACATCGTGTCCGGCGAGGCGCTCGTCCGGCTCCGCCACGACCTCATGGCCGACGCCTCGCTCGGCTCGGACTACCCCTTCCCGCCCGGCTACGAGGGCGTGCACGCCGAGCGACGCCGCGAGGTCGGCTGGCAGCTCTACCAGGCCGTCGGCGTCGCGAAGGGCGACCGCGAGGGCTCGGCCCGCGAGATGCTGCGGAACTTCGAGTTCTTCGGCGCCCCGCACGTCGCGGTGGTCTCGGCGCCCGCCCCGCTCGGTGTCTACGCCGCGATCGACTGCGGCCTGTTCGTGCAGTCGTTCCTGCTGGCCGCGCAGGCCCGCGGCGTCGCCACCGTCGCCCAGGCCGCCCTGGCGCAGAAGTCGCAGTTCCTGCGCGAGTGGCTCGGCCTGCCCGAGGACCGCCTGATCGTCTGCGGCATCTCCTTCGGCCACGCCGACCCCGACCATCCGGCCAACTCGTTCCGGGCCGGCCGGGCCCCCCTGCACGAAGTGACGAGGTTCCATCGGTGACCGTTCCCGAGTGGTTCACGTGGGCTCTCGACCAGAAGCCCCAGCACCTCGAGATCGAGGTCGACGACGTCCCGATCGCGTACCGCGCGTGGGGCGAGCCCGGCGCACCGGTGGTGGTCCTCGTGCACGGTGGCGCCGCGCATTCCGGCTGGTGGGATCACGTCGGCCCGCACCTCGCGGTCGACCACCGCGTCCTCGCGCTCGACCTGAGCGGCCACGGCGACAGCGGCCGCCGCGACGCGTACACGCTCGAGGCCTGGGCCCGCGAGGTCATGGCGGTGGCCACCTCCGAGACCAGCGCCAAGCCCGTGGTCTTCGGCCACAGCATGGGCGGCTTCGTCGCCCTCACCGCCGCGCGCGAGCACGGCGCCGACATGCTGGGCGCGGCCGCGATCGACTCGCCGGTCAAGGAGGTCTCGGCGGAGGCGCGCTCGTGGCGCAACGACCGCGCCGACCTCTCGATGCCGCTCTACCCCGACGCCCGCACGATGGTCGCACGCTTCCGCACGCTGCCCGAGGACCCCTCGTGCCTGCCGTACATCCGCGACCACATCGCCCGCGGCTCGATCCACCACGTCGTCCGGGCGGACGGCTCGGGCTGGACCTGGAAGTTCGACCCGCGCGTCTTCCTGCGCTCGAGCATGGAGCCCGCCGACGTGGCCCGCAGCGCGTGCGAGGTGGCGCTGTTGCGCGGCGAGCGCGGCATGGCCACCACCGACATCACCGAGGAGATCCGCTCGCGGCTCGGCGGCAACGTGCCCGTCACCGTGATCCCCGACTCGGGACACCACATCATGCTGGACCAGCCCACCGCGCTCATCGCGGTGCTGCAGACCCTGCTCGGACAATGGAGGAATCGATGACCGACCTACTGGTCGACCGCACGGACGGCGTGCTGACGCTGACCCTGAACGCCCCGCAGCGGCTCAACTCGGTCACGACCGAGATGTTCGAGCAGATGAGCGACGCGCTCGAGGACGCCGAGGGCGTCCGCGTCGCCGTCCTCACGGGCGAGGGCCGCGCGTTCTGCTCGGGTGCCGTGATGGCGCCGGGTGCGACGAACACCGGCATCCTCGAGGCCGCCGACCGCCTCATCCACGCGCTCACCGGCGCGCCGTTCCCCGTGGTCGCGGCGCTCAACGGCCTCGCGGCGGGCATCGGCTCGTCGCTCGCGCTCGCCTCGGACTTCCAGGTGGCCAAGGAGGACGACTACTTCCTGCAGGCGTTCGTCAACGTGGGCCTGATGGGCGACGGCGCCGCGCACGAGCTGATCGCCGCCTCCATCGGCCGCGCCCGTGCCACCCGCATGCTCATGCTGGGCGAGCGGCTGCCGAACCCCGAGGCGTACGCCGCCGGCCTCATCACGCACTGCGTGCCCGCGGGAGAGTGGCAGGCCACGGTGGACGGCCTCGTCGAGAAGCTGGCGTCGGGCCCCACGATGGCGTACGCGCGGATCAAGTCCGCGATCAACGCCGCGGCCCTGCTGCACCTCGACGAGACGCTCGCCACCGAGACGGTCGAGCAGGGCGTCCTAGGCGCCTCGCACGACTTCGCCGAGGGCGTCGCCGCGTTCAGCGAGAAGCGTCAGGCCAAGTTCACCGGGGCCTGAGCGTCGCGACCACCGGCAAGTGGTCCGACGCCCGCAGGCCGGGCACGTCGACGTCCACGGCCACCAGGTCGGCCGTCGAGAACACGTAGTCGATCCGCTTCACGGGGTCGTCGGCCTCGCTCGTGCTCGCGCCGCCCGGAGCGGCGTCGACGAGGCCGATGCCCGTGACGTGGCGATGGGCCTCGCTGCCCTCCTGCATGTTGAAGTCGCCGCCCACGACCATCGGGCCGCCGAGCCCACGCAGCCAGACGGCGAGGTCGGCCGACTGCGCGGTCACGCCCTCGTCGTCGCCCACCGGCTGCAGGTGGGTGGAGACGAGCCAGCGGGCGTCCCATGGCGCCTTCGGGCGCACCGCGATCGCCTGCGCTCCGGTCACGGCGCCGTGCGAGGGCAGCGCGATGCGCTCGACGTCGGCTGCCTCGGCGTCGAGGAGGACCGCGTCACCCCAGACCGGGTCGGCCGCGGCGCCGAACCACGCCGTCCGGCCGGTGAGCCGCTCGAGGATCGCGAGCTGGTCCTGGCCGCCGTTCAGCAGCCACCCCCGGTCGATCTCGCTGATCAGTCCCACGTCGGCGGACACGAGGATCGCGGCCACGGCCTCGGGCCGGAAGTCGCCGTCCATCCCGTAGCCCATGCGCAGGTTGTAGGCGGCCACCCGGAGCTCGCCGTCGCGTGGGCCGTCGGTGTGGAAGGTCCGGATCGTCAGCGCTGGCGCGAAGGCCGCGACGAGGGCCGCCGTGATGGCAGCGGCCCCGATCCCGCCGAGGATCCTCGGACTCGCCGCGGACTCGTTCCGTGCGGGTGCGGAGGCGGCGACGACGCCGATCACCGCGGCGAGGACGACGAGCAGCCAGTCCGCGCGATAGCCCAGGTCGTAGCCGGCGTAGTAGGCGAAGAGCAGTGCGCCCCACAGGACGCCGCCGAGCGCGACGAGGACTGGCGTGCCCCGATCGCCCTGATCGGCGGCGCACCAGAGGTGGGCGAGGGCGGGCATGCCGACGGCGAACGCGACGACCGTCCAGCTCGGCAGCAGCCCGTCCGCGTCGGTGACGACGGCCGAGGCGGCGACCGCCGCGACGAGGACGACCGCCGCCAGGATCGACGACCACCGGGTGACCCGGACGAGGGTCAGGGCGATCGCCGCCGTCGCCCCGAACGCCACGGCGGCGAGTCCGGCCTCGTCGAGGGTGGCCGACGCGCGACCGGCGTTGGCCACGATCACGCCGGCGAGGAACAGGCCGGGCAGGAGGGTCCACGCGAGGCGGCGACCGATCCGCGTTCCGTCGCCCTCGACCCGCGCGGTGGCGAGGCAGACCGCGACCTGGACGACCACGAGCGCCCACGCCCAGGCATCGTCGCGCCACACCGCGCCCCAGGTGCCGAGGGCGGCATGGGTGGTGACCGACAGCGCGAGTCCCGTGACGACACCGGTGACGGCGGCGTCTCGGACGCGGGGGAGTGCGAGCGCGAGCCACGTCATCGCCGCCACCGTGCCGATCGACGCGACGGTCAGGTGCGGCCGGCCGCCCTCGGTGAGCTGGAGCGCGACCCGGCAGGTCAGCGCGACCACGAGCGCCACCGTCGCGACGACGAACGCGTGGCGGGTGCGCGCTGCGATCGCGACGACGACCACCGGCACCAGCAGGCAGCCCAGCGCGAACGCGCCGATCAGCTCGGGCGGCGTCGAGGCCGCCTGGCCGAAGATCGTGATGAGGGTCGGGGTCCACGCGCGCCACAGGTCGACCAGCAGCCACGTGCCGGCGGCGAGGTGGACGACGGGCAGGACCGCAGGTCGACTCATGCCCACCGTTCTACCGGTCCGACGGCCTCACGTCCCGGCTCTCCGGCTCCTCGGCCCCTGCGAGTGCCACTCGCGGAGAGCGGGCGGAGTCAGGCGCGCGAGCCGGCGAAGCCGAGGACCGCGGCGAGGCCGAGGGCCGAGCGCGGGTGGTAGGCCGCAGTCCACAGTCCGCCGTGGGCGGCGGCGTAGGCCTCCTCGCGCCACGGCTCGTCCGAGGGCGCGTGGCCGCTGCGCAGGTCGTGAACCAGCAGCGCCGCCATCAGCACGTTGCTGGTGGCGGGCTCGAACACCTCGACCCCGAACCGGTGCGCGCCGGCGTAGGCCGCGGCCAGGGCGCGGTTCTTCACGACCGAGGCCGTCCGGGTGGCCGGGGCGACGTTGAGCGAGACCGTCGCACCGTCGTGGCGGGCGGCCGCGGCGCGCCACCGCTGCACGCGCTTCGCCAGCGCGTAGTTCGGTCCCTGCTGCGGCACGAGCGAGTCGCACACGCCGATCTCCACGTCCGGCGGGTAGTTCCGCTGCAGCAGCCGTCCGCCGCTGAGCATCCGGAACGGCGCGCGCACGAGGCTGCGACCGCTCGCGTAGTTCTCGTTCGAGGTCGTCACGGCGCCGGCCGGCACGGCGAACACGTCGGTCGGCGTGGCCAGGTAGGCCAGCGCGGTGTCGGGCCGCTGCGAGAGCAGCCGCGCCGCCAGCGCGTCGGCGGCCATCGACACGCGCACGTGCGTGGCGCCGTCGGCGTAGCAGTACGTGCCGAGGACGAGGCGGCCGTCGAGCCCTTCGATCCAGCGGCCGAGCTCGGGCAGCGAGTGCAGCAGGTCGGCGCCGGTCTCCTTGCCGCCCACCGGCACCCTCACGCGTCCCGCGCCCTCACGGGCGTGGTCGCGGATCCGCTTCTGGATGTCGGCGCGCGGGAGGTCGACCGCGACGACGTCGGCGCCCCAGCGCAGCAGTGAGCGGTACGGGCCCATCTCCGCGCCCGCGCCCAGCACGACGACCGTGTCGCCCTCGAGCCGCAGCCACTCGGGGTGCGCGGCGACCTCGCGGATCGCGTCGGAGAACGTCGGCTCGACGACGCCGCGCGCCACCCAGTCGTCGAGCTGCGCGTCCAGCTCGGCTCCGGTCAGCCGGCGCCCGTGGTACGGCACGCTGAGCTCGGTCTCGGCCTCGCCCTCGCCGGCGATCTCGACGGTGGTCCAGGGCTCGCCCTCGGCCGGTGCGACCAGCGCGTCCGCCAGGCTCGCGTCGCCGCAGCGCATCTGCTCGGAGATGCTGCGCAGACCCTCGGTCGCGATCGTCACCGCGTCGGTCGGTTCGCCCAGTCCCGCCTCGACGAGACGCGAGAAGTGGGTGAGGTAGCCACGGCGCCAGTTGGTCTCGTGCTCCGCGGCGCGGGCGCCCACCGGATCGACCTTCCGGAGCGCGTCGGCGACGACCTGTCGGGCGGTGGCGGTGGAACTGTCGGTGGGGAAGCGGACTCCGGTGGCCATAACGTGAGGATATCCTCAGATTGTGGACGAGGGGCTAAGCAAGCGCTTAGATATCCGCTACGCTCGCTCCATGCGAGCGATCCAGATCACGTCCCTCGACGGTCCCGAGGCTGTCGAACTCCTCGAGGTCGAGGCCCCGAAGCGCGGCGAGGACCAGGTCCTCATCGACGTCAAGGCGGCCGGCGTCTCCTTCCCCGAGCTGCTGCAGAGCCGCGGCATGTACCAGCTGAAGCCGCCGCTGCCGTTCACGCCGGGCTCCGAGGTGGCGGGCGTCGTGGTCGAGGCCCCGGCCGACTCCGGCTTCGCCCCGGGCGATCGCGTGGCCGCGCTGCCGATGCTGGGTGGCTTCTCCGAGCAGGTCGTCGCCGACGTGCTGCTGACCTTCCCGCTGCCCGACTCGGTCTCGTTCGCCGAGGGTGCCTCGTTCATCTTCAACTACGGCACCGTCTACTTCGCCCTGGTCAACCGCGGCGGTCTCGCCGAGGGCGAGCGCGTGCTGGTGCACGGTGCCTCGGGCGGCATCGGCACGGCGGCGATCCAGGTGGCGAAGGCGTTCGGCGCCGGCCACGTGATCGCCGTGACCTCCACCGACGCGAAGGGCGAGATCGCCGTGGCCGCGGGCGCCGACGAGTACGTGCTGTCCGAGGGCTTCAAGGACGCGGTCAAGGCGTCCGGCGGCGTGGACATCGTCGTCGACCCCGTGGGCAACCCGGCGGGCGGCGACCGGTTCACCGACTCGCTGCGCTGCCTCGTCGACGACGGCCGCATCCTGATCATCGGCTTCACCGCCGGCGAGATCCCCAAGATCGCCGCGAACCGCCTGCTGCTGAACAACCTGTCGGCGGTCGGCGTCGGCTGGGGCGCCTACGCGATGAAGCGCCCGGGCCTGATCAAGCAGCAGTGGGAGGCCATGGCCGAGCACCTCGCGTCGGGAGCGCTCAAGCCGGTCGTCGGTCAGTCGTTCCCCCTCGAGAACGCCTCCGAGGCCCTGCTGACGCTCGACCGCGCGCAGGCCACGGGCAAGCTCGTGCTGGAGGTCTGAGCACGTGGGAACCCTGCACCTGGTGCGTCATGGTCAGGCGTCCTTCGGCACCGACGACTACGACCGCCTCAGCGAGCTGGGCACGCGCCAGTCGGCCGCGCTCGGCTCGGCCTGGGAGGCCGGGGGAGTCGTGTTCACCGACGCCATCGCCGGGGGCATGCTGCGGCACGCCCAGACCGCGATCGCCGCGATCGACGCCAGTGGCCTCGGCGAGGAGGACGCCGACCCGGGCCTGTCGGGGTACGAGATCGACCCGCGCTGGAACGAGTACGACCACCTCGCCGTCGCCACGGCCTTCGACCCGGGTGCGCTGACCAAGAACTCCAAGGAGTTCCAGGCCGCGCTGAACGAGGCGATCGACGTGTGGCGTCGCGGCGAGGGCGACTTCGCCGAGCCCTACAAGCTGTTCCGTGAGCGGGTCCTGGCCGGCTTCGAGGAGGCCGTCCGGCTCGCCTCGGGCAAGGGCCGCCGCGTGCTGGTGTTCACCTCCGGCGGACCCATCGCGATGGTCGCCTCGCAGCTCATCACCGGCGACGACTCGGCGTTCCAGAAGCTGAACGACGTCGTGGTGAACAGCAGTGTCACTACGCTCATGGTGGGCGCGACCGGCCCGCGGGTGCTGACGTTCAACGACCACGGGCACCTGCCCGCGGCCGACGTCACCTTCCGCTGACACCACGAGGAGCGACATGCGACGGAACACGCTGATCACGGGCGCCAGCTCGGGCCTGGGCGAGGGCATGGCCCGGCACCTGGCCGCGTCGGGACACCACCTGGCCATCACCGCCCGGCGGGTCGAGCGGCTGGAGGCGCTGCGCGACGAGCTCGTCGCCACGCACCCCGGGATCGAGGTCTCGGTGCACGCGCTCGACGTCAACGACCACGACGCCGTGTTCCGCGTCTTCGGCGAGGCGGCCGACGCCCTCGGCGGACTCGACCGCGTGGTCGTCAACGCGGGCCTGGGCAAGGGCGGCCGGATCGGCACCGGGAAGTTCGAGGCCAACCGGCAGACCGCGATGACCAACTTCGTCGCCGCGCTCGCGCAGTCCGAGGCCGCGATGCAGCACTTCTACGAGCGGAACGCCGGCCACCTCGTGCTGATCTCGTCGATGTCGGCGATGCGCGGCATGCCCTCGTCGATGACCACCTATGCCGCGACCAAGGCGGGCGTGGCCCACCTCGCGGAGGGCATCCGCTCCGACCTCATCGGCCGCAAGGGTCACGACATCAAGGTCACGACGCTCTACCCCGGCTACATCGCCAGCGAGATGAACGAGCAGGTGGCGCAGGAGCAGCGGCTGATGGTCGACACCGAGACGGGCACCGCCGCGATGGTGAAGTACATCGAGAAGGAGGTCGTCGACGCCGCCGTCCCCGCCTGGCCCTGGGCGCCGATCGGCCAGGTCATGAAGCACGCTCCGCTGTCGGTCGTGCGCAAGCTCGTCTGAGCGCTCCCCGACGGAAGGGGCGACGGGATGACTCGTCGGCACTATTGAAGTTGAGTTTGACTTCACCTAGGTTCAGCGTGACCTACTTCACATCGGGCTCGTCCGAGACGCCGGGGAGGAGGTCATGAGTCCGCCCATCGGTGAGCGGACTCGAGCTTGAGGAGGCTCGATGAACGTTCGACGCATGGCTCTCGGGGCGACGATGGTCGCGGCGCTGGCGACAGCCGCCGCGTGCGGGAACTCGACAGGCGACGGTGACGGTGGCGGGGGAGACGACTCCTACGACATCGGCATCGTCCAGTTCTCGGCCACCGACGAGACCGCCGAGAAGGCGATCAACTCCTACATCGACTACGCCGACGAGCAGGACTGGAACGTCACGAAGGTCGACCCGCAGGGCTCGGTGGACAAGGCGATCAGCGCCGTCAACGACTTCGTCCAGAAGGGCGTCGACCTCATCATCGTCACGGTCTTCCCGACCGACCAGATCACCGGCGGCGTCCGTGCCGCCACCGAGGCCGGCATCCCGATCATCTCGTTCAGCGGCGGCTCCGGCGAGGGCGTGCCGCTCAACGCCGACTCCGGCGCGCTGGTCTCCACCGACCTGTCGAAGCAGCTCGTGGAGGACATGGGCGGCGAGGGCGAGCTGCTGCTCCTGGGCTACAAGAGCGGTCTGCCGTGCATCGGTCGCGAGGAGGCGCTGAACGATGCGCTCGAGGGCAGCGACATCACCGTCACGCGCCAGGAGGTGGCCATCCCCGGCCAGGTCGAGAGCGGCACTAAGTTCACCCAGGCGTGGCTGGCCAAGAATCCGAAGGACAGCGGCAACCTCGCGATCTGGGCGTGCTTCGACGACCCGGCGCTCGGCGCGGTCAGCGCCCTGCGGTCGGCCGACCGGACCGACGTCAAGGTCTACGGCATCAACGGCACGCCGGCCGCGGTGACGGCGGTCCAGTCCGGCGCCATGCGTGCGACGGCGTTCATCGACGTCGCCGGCGCGGGCCGCGAGCTGGCCGAGCGCACGCCCGAGGTGATCGAGGGCGGCGTCGACGCCGAGCCGGAGGACATCCCGATCCCCACGTTCGTGGTCACGAAGGAGTCCTACGACGAGTTCGCGCAGAAGTACCCGGACGAGGTGAAGTGACGGCTCACCGTCCTTCCACCCGTCCGTGAGCACGCCGGAGCGCCCGGCACCGCCCTGCGGTGCCGGGCCTTTCCGCGTGTCCCGGCTGTCCGACGCGGCTTGGAGGGTCGCTGTCCATGGCCCGAAAAGATTTCTGAAATTGAGTTCAGATTCCTATTGAACCTGTGATCGGTTTCACATACGTTGCTCGGTGACATAGGTCACACGCAGCGTCGAAAGGTCCCCCCGCATGGTCAACATCGCCGCCGATGTCTGGGCTCACGCCGAGTCCGATGCCGATCGCGTCGCGATCCGCTCGCCCCGCACCATCACCTTCGGCCAGCTGCGCCGGACGAACGAGCAGGTCGCCGGAGCCGTCCGCGCCGCGGGCGCCGCGCCGCTCGACCGGGTGCTGTTCATCGCCCCGAGCATCCCGGAGTTCCCCGAGATCTACTACGGCCTGCACGCCGCCGGCGTCACGGTCATCACGATGAACACGATGTCGACCGAGCCGGAGATCGGCTACGTGCTCGACGACTCGGGCGCCTCGCTCGTCATCGCCTGGCACGAGTGCGCCGACAACGCGCGCGCCGCCGCCGCCGACAGGGGCCTGGACTTCTGGCAGATCGACGCCGGCTTCTCGTTCGACGCCGAGCCGCTCACCGAGCCGCACCAGCACGCGGCCCAGGACACCGCGCTGATCCTCTACACGTCGGGCACGACGGGCCGCCCGAAGGGCGCCGAGCTCACCGCCGCGAACCTCGTCGACACGGTGACGTCGTTCCAGCCGGTGCTCAACATCGATCCCGACGACCGCTTCGGCACCGGGCTCCCGCTCTTCCACGTCTACGGACAGGCCGTCTGCATGAACACGACGCTGTCGACCGGGGCCTCGTTCTCGCTGGTGCACCCCTTCGACCCGAAGGTCATGCTCGACGTGATGGTGGCCGACGAGCTCACCACGCTGGCCGGCGTGCCGACGATGTGGAACGCGATGCTGCACGTCGGGGGCGACTACACGGCCGATGACTTCACCGCGCTGCGACTGGCCACGTCGGGCGGCGCGAGCCTCCCGGTCGAGGTCATCCGGGCGTTCAAGGACCGCTTCGGCTGCGCGATCCTCGAGGGCTACGGGCTGACCGAGTCCACGGGCGCCGCGACCTTCAACGACATCAACCGCGAGCAGAAGACCGGAACGGTCGGACCCGCGCTGCCCGGCTCGACCATCGAGGTCCGCGACCCCGAGGGCAACGTCCTCGGCGCCGACCAGCCCGGCGAGGTCTACATCCAGGGCCCGACGATCATGAAGGGCTACTGGAACCGGCCCGACGCGACCGCCGCCGACCTGCGCGACGGCTGGCTCAAGACCGGCGACATCGGCACGCTCGACGCCGACGGCTACCTCAGCATCGTCGACCGCGTGAAGGACCTCATCATCCGCGGTGGCTACAACGTCTACCCGCGCGAGGTCGAGGAGGTGCTGTACGAGCACCCCGACATCGTCGAGGTCGCGGTGGTGGGCGTGCCGGACGAGCACTACGGCGAGGAGATCGCCGCGGTCACCGTGCTGACCGAGGGCTCCGAGGCCACGACCGAGAGCATCCGCGCCTGGGCCAAGGAGCGGCTCTCGGCCTACAAGGTGCCGCACCTGTTCGCGTTCGTGGACGCCCTCCCGAAGGGCGCCACCGGCAAGATCCTCAAGCGGGCGATCGACCGCGACGAGCTGCGCTCGGTGGCCGCGCAGGGGAACCGCGCATGAGGCTCGACGGCAGCGTCGCGATCGTCACGGGCGCCGGTGGCGGCATCGGCGCGGCGCTGTGCCGCCGGTTCGTGGAGCACGGTGCGCGCGTCGTCGCCACCGACCTCGACGAGGGCCGCCTCAAGGAGGAGGTCGACGCGATCGCCGCCGACCACCCCGGCACGATCGAAGCGCTCGCGGGCGACTGCTCGGATGTCGAGCACATCAAGGCCACGATCGCACTCGCCGAGTCGGCGTTCGGCCCCGTGGACCTCTACGCCGCCAACGCGGGCGTGGGCCTGGGCGAGAACCTCGACGCGACGCCGTCGGACTGGCAGACCTCGATCGACGTCAACGTCATGGCGCACGTCCGGGCGGCCGAGCTGCTCGTCCCGGGCTGGCTCGAGCGCGGCAGCGGCCACTTCCTGTCCACGGCGTCGGCCGCCGGCCTGCTGACCCAGATCGGCTCGGCGACCTACTCGGTCACGAAGCACGCCGCGGTCGCCTTCGCGGAGTGGCTGTCGGTCACCTACGGGTCGCGCGGCATCGGCGTCAGCTGCCTGTGCCCCATGGGCGTCAACACGGCGATGCTCAACAGCGGCGCCGACTCCGACAGCGCGGCGGCGCGCCAGGGCGCGAAGGCGGTCACGCAGGCGGGACTCGTCCTGGAGGCACTCGAGGTGGCGGACATCGTCGTCGAGTCGCTGGGCACGGACGAGTTCCTGATCCTGCCGCACCCCGACGTCCTGGAGTTCTACCGCCGCAAGGGGTCGGACTACGACCGCTGGCTGCGCGGCATGCGCCGCTATCAGGACTCCCTCGCGTGACGAGGGATCTCAGACATCGCCGCGACCTCGCGTCGCGGCATGCGTGGAGCCGCCCGCTCGGACGACTGCACGACGGCGACCGCACGCGCGGCCGTCGGGCGTCGACCGGATGCACCGCATCCGGCCTCGCCACAGGGGGACCGGTGAACCACCCCGTAGGTGGTCAAGAGCTTGAGGAGGCTCGATGAAGTTCCGACGCATCGCACTGGGAGCGACCATGGCTCTCGCCCTGGGCACCGCTGCCGCCTGTGGAGGCTCGTCCTCCGGATCCGACGGCGGAGACGACAGCTACTCCGTCGGCATCGTTCGCTTCGCGCCGAGCGAGGTCACGACCGAGGCCGTCATCAACAAGTACACGAAGCTCGCCGAGGACGAGGGCTGGGAGGTCACGACGGCCAACCCCGACGGTGCCGTCGACAAGGCCATCGGCGCGATGCAGGACTTCGTGCAGAAGGACGTGGACCTGATCATCGTCTCGGTCATCGAGTCGAAGTCGCTGACGGCGGGCCTGAAGTCCGCCAAGGCCGCGGGCATCCCCGTCGCGTCGATCGCGGGCGGCGGCGCCGACGGCGTCACGTTCGACCTGGTCGTCTCGCCGGGCACCGAGGTCCCCGAGGCCATGGTGAAGAACATGGGCGGCAAGGGCCGCGTGCTCGCGCTGGGCTACAAGCCGGGCCTGCCGTGCCAGCTGCGCGAGGATGCCTTCAACAAGACCGTCGAGGGCACCGACATCACCGTCGACCGCCAGGAGGTCCTGATTCCGGGCCAGTTGGAGTCGGGCCAGAAGTTCGCCACGACGTGGCTGGCCAAGAACCCGAAGGGCTCCGAGCCGCTCTCCATCTGGGCCTGCTTCGACGACCCGGCGATGGGCGCGATCGTGGCGGCCAAGCAGGCCGGTCGTGACGACGTGAAGATCTACGGCTACGACGGCACCCCGCCCGCGCTGAAGGCGCTCAAGGAGGGCCAGCTCGCGGCCACCGCGGCTCCGGACACGGCGGGCTCGGCCCAGATGCTGTTCGACGCGACGCCCGACGTGATCAAGGGCGGCGTGGACGCCGAGCCGAAGACCGAGGAGATCCCCTTCCCGATCATCACGCCGGAGACGCTCGACCAGTATCTGAAGGACAACCCCGGCGCGGACGCGTCCTGAAGGGCTGGTTGACATGACGATCCGTCCAGAGCTCGACGTGCCCGCGCAGGGCGACGAGGGGGAGAAGATGACCGGAGCCACTGACAGCGTCCGGCCCGGACCGGAACCGACGACGACGGGGCTGCTCCAGATGCGTGGCATCTCCAAGTCGTTCGGCGGCAGTCGGGCTCTGGACGGCGTCTCGATCGAGGTCGAGCCCGGCTCGGTCCACGCCCTGTGCGGGGCCAACGGCGCCGGGAAGTCGACCTTGGTCAAGATCCTCGCCGGCCTCGAGCGGGCCGACGAGGGTGAGATCCTCCTCGACGGCCGGCGCGTCGAGGTCGCCAATCCGCGCGATGCGGCCGACCTCGGCCTGAGCTTCATCCACCAGGAGCTGAACCTGGTGCCGAAGTTCTCGGTGCTGCGGAACATGGCGATGGGATCGGGTCATCCCGGACGATTCGGGATCCTCGACCTGCGTCGCCTGCGCCGCGAGGCCAAGGCCGTGCAGGAGCGGCTCGGGTTCGACATCCCGCTGGACGTCGAGGTCGAGCAGCTGTCGGTCTCGGACCGGTGGATGGTCTCGCTGGGACGCTCGCTCATGCGCGATGCCCGGTTCATCGCGATGGACGAGCCGACGGCCTCGTTCACCGACGAGGAGGCCAGCCGACTGATGGCGGTGATCGAGGAGCTGACGTCCGACGGCGTGGGCATCCTCTACATCTCCCACCGTCTCGACGAGGTGCTCGAGGTCTCCGACACGATCACGGTGTTCCGCAACGGGCAGAAGGTCGCCACGCTGGACTCGGCGCAGACCGACCGCCAGGAGCTGACCACCCAGATCGTCGGCCGCGAGGTCGAGAAGCTGGTGTCGCGACTCGAGGCCGAGGCCGACGAGACCGTCGCCGAGACCCGGCCGGTGCGGCTGTCGGTGCGGAACCTGAGCCGTGCGCCGCGGGTGATCGGTGCCTCGTTCGACGTCCACGAGGGCGAGATCGTGGGCATCGCCGGCCTGGTCGGCGCGGGCCGCACCGAGCTGGCGCGGCTGCTCATCGGCGCCGACCGGGCCACCGGCGGCACGATGACGCTGAACGACGCGCCGTACGCGCCGAAGTCGCCGCACGAGGCACTGCGCGCGGGCATCGCGCTGGTGCCCGAGGAGCGGCGCAGTCAGGGGCTGGTCCTGACCGACACGGTCGAGAACAACCTCGCGATGGCCGAGCACGGCTCGTCGCCGAGCATGCGCTCGCGGTTCCGGCCGAAGTCGTCCCGGGCCACCGGGCAGGCCCTCATGGAGCGCTTCTCCGTGAAGGCCCGCTCGATCCGCGACACCGCCCACCACCTCAGTGGTGGCAACCAGCAGAAGGTCGTCGTCGGCAAGTACGTGCGGACCAGTCCCGGTCTGCTCGTGCTGGACGAGCCGACCGTGGGGGTGGACGTCGGCGCTCGCGCCGAGATCTACCGGATCATCACCGGACTGGCCTCCGAGGGCACCTCGGTCCTGGTCATCTCCAGTGACTTCGAGGAGCTCGCGATCTGCGACCGCGTCCTCGTGATGCGTGGGGGACAGCTGGTCGCCGAGGTCCCGGCCAGCGAATTCGACGAGGACCACCTCACCGCACTGTGCTTCGGAAGCCACGAGAGCTCCGGCACCACCGAAACGGAGGAAGCATGACCACGCTCATGGAGAACGAGCCGACCGCGGAGGCGCCGGCCTCGAAGTCCCACTACTTCGAGTGGTTCGGCCGCTACGGCGCGCTGCTCGTGCTGGCGGCGCTCATCATCGTCACGTCGATCCTGGCGCCGAACACCTTCCCCACGGTCGACAACGCGATCAACATCCTGAACCAGAGCGCGCTCTCGGCCATCATCGCGATGGGTCTGACGTTCGTGCTGGTGACGGGCGAGTTCGACCTCAGCATCGGCAACACGGCGAGCCTCGCCGGCGTGGCCGCGTGCTGGCTCATGGTGAACCAGGACTTCTCGATCCCGCTCGCGCTGGTGGCCATCCTGGTCGTCGGCGGCATCGTGGGCCTGATCAACGGGTTCGTCGTCACCTTCATGAACGTCTCGGCCCTGGTGGCGACCCTGGGCGTCGGCACGATCGTCATCGGCGTGAACTACATGATCTCCGACGGCGCCCCGGTCGCCCTCGGCGATCCGGACGCGTTCCTGGAGATCACGTTCGGCCGCTTCCTGGGCATCCCCTACCCCGTCTACATCATGCTCGTCATCGCGGCGCTGCTGTGGTGGCTGCTCAACCGCACGGTGCTGGGCCAGTCGATGCAGGCCGTCGGCGGCAACCGCGTGGCGGCCGAGCTGTCGGGCATCCGGGTCGACCGCGTGCGCGTCATCGCGTTCGTCGTCTGCTCGATGTGCGCGGCGGTCACCGGCTTCCTGCTGGCGTCCCGCACGGGCAGCGCGGCGGTCTCGGCCGGCGACACCTACCTGCTGAGCGCGTTCGCCGCGTCGTTCTTCGGCTCGGCCGTCCTGCGCGACGGGCAGTTCCACATCCTGGGCACGCTCGTCGGCGTCATCACCGTCTCGGTCGGCTTCAACTCGATCGCCCTGATCGGACTCGAGACCTACTGGCAGTACTTCTTCCAGGGATTGCTGCTGATCCTCGGCGTCGGCGTCGGAACGCTGGCCCGCCGGCGCGCGGCTGCCTAGCGTCGCCACTTCACGAAACCCTTCCCGCGGGGCGCCGGACGCCGGCGCCCCGCACCCCCACCCTGAGGAGACAGATCGATGGACTTCGAGCCCGATGCGATGACGCGTGAGTACCAGGACAAGCTCAACGCCTTCATGGACGAGCACGTGTACCCGGCCGAGGCGGTGTACCACCAGCAGATGGCGGAGTCGGGCAACCCGAACTTCCACCCGCCGGTCCTGGAGGACCTCAAGAAGACCGCCCGCTCGCTGGGCCTGTGGAACCTGTTCCACCCCCACAAGAACGAGGAGTGGGGCTCGCCCGGCCTGACGAACCTGCAGTACGCGCCGTTGGCCGAGATCACCGGCCGCAGCCCCTACCTGGCGCCCGAGGCGATCAACTGCAACGCCCCCGACACCGGCAACATGGAGGTCCTCCAGCTCTTCGGCACCGACGAGCACAAGGAGAAGTACCTCAAGCCGCTGCTGGCGGGCGAGATGGCGTCGGCGTTCTGCATGACCGAGCCGGCCGTGGCCAGCTCGGACGCGACGAACGTCGAGCTGCGCATGGTGGCCGACGGCGACGAGTACGTGCTGAACGGTCGCAAGTGGTTCGCGTCCAACGCGCTGCACGCGAACTGCCGCGTGCTGATCGTCATGGGCAAGACGAACGTCGAGGCCGAGACGCACCGTCAGCAGTCGATGATGGTCGTTCCGATCGACACCCCCGGCGTCACCGTGGTGCGCGGTCTGCCCGTGTTCGGCTACATGGACCGTGAGGGCCACGCCGAGATCCTGTTCGAGGACGTGCGGGTCCCCAAGACCGCGCTCCTGGCGGGCGAGGGCGACGGCTTCATGATCAGCCAGGCCCGCCTCGGCCCCGGCCGCATCCACCACTGCATGCGCTCCATCGGCATGGCCGAGCGCGCGCTGGACCTCATGATCGACCGGGCGCAGGCGCGCACCACGTTCGGCGAGCCCGTCGCGAACCGCTCCAACATCCAGGACTGGATCGCCGAGGCCCGCATCGAGATCGAGGCCACCCGCCTGCTCGTGCTCAAGACCGCGTGGCTGATGGACACGGTCGGCAACCAGAAGGCCCGCACCGAGATCGCCGCGATCAAGGTCAAGGCGCCCGAGATCGCGCTCAAGATCATCGACCGCGCCATCCAGGTGCACGGCGGCGGCGGCGTGACGGACGACTTCCCGCTCGCCAGCTTCTACGCCCACCAGCGCACCCTGCGCATCGCCGACGGACCGGACGAGGTGCACAAGCGCACCCTGGCCCGGGTCGAGCTGCGCCGCCGCGCCTCGGAGCGTGACGCCTGATGGATCTCGGACTCGCCGGCAAGACCGCCGTGGTGACGGGCGCATCGCGGGGCATCGGCCTCGCGATCGCCCGGGCCCTGCACGACGAGGGCGCGAACGTCGTCCTCACCGCGCGGAAGGAGGAGGACGCCGAGTCCGCCGCTCGCGAGGTGGGTGAGCGTGCCATCGGCATCGGCGCCCACGTCGTCGACGAGGCCGCGTCCCGCACGTGCCTCGAGCGCACGCTGGAGCGGTTCGGCAGCATCGACGTCCTGGTCAACAACGCGGGCACGAACCCGGCCTTCGGCTCGCTCGTGCAGCAGGAGCACTCGCGCTTCGCCAAGACGCTCGACGTGAACCTGTGGGGTCCCACGCTGTGGACGCAGCTGGCGCACGAGCTCTGGATGGGCGAGCACGGCGGCTCGGTGGTGCACACCGCGTCGCTCGGCGCGTTCGCCGTGGGCCCGAACCTGGCGGTCTACCACGCCTCGAAGGCGGCGCTGGTGCACCTGACGCGCCACCAGGCGCAGGAGCTGGGCCCGGGCATCCGGGTCAACGCCGTGGCTCCCGGCGTGGTGCGCACGCGCCTGGCCGAGGAGCTGTGGAAGGAGCACGAGGAGGCCGTCGCGGCGAACACCCCGCTGCGCCGGATCGGCGAGCCCGAGGACATCGGGTCCGCCGTCGCCTTCCTCGCCGGCACGACCGCGAGCTGGATCACGGGGGAGACCCTCGTGATCGACGGCGGCCAGCGCTGGGGGAGCGGACGGTGACCGTCGCCCTGGAGCTGGACGCCCTCGCGGGCTGGATGCGTGGCCGCGGCATCGACGTGGGCGGGACGATCTCCGCGACCCGCGTCGGCCGCGGCCAGTCCAACCTGACCTACCGGCTCCGGGACGAGGAGGGCCGGCAGTGGATCGCGCGCCGGCCCCCGCTGGGCGAGCTGCTCGCCTCGGCCCACGACGTGGTGCGGGAGCACCGCATCCTGTCGGCCCTGCAGGACACGCCGGTCCCGGTGCCGAGGATGGTGGGGGTCTGCGAGGACCCCGCCGTCTCCGACGTGCCGGTCGTGGTGATGGAGCACGTCGACGGCATCGTGCTGGACACCATGGAGATCGCGGAGTCCCTCGACCCGTCCGTCCGGCGTGAGGTGGGCCTGGGCATCGCGCGCACCCTCGCGGCGATCCACGCCGTCGACGTCGACGCCGTCGGCCTGGGCGACCTCGCGTCGCGGTCGCCCTACGCGGAGCGCCAGCTCAAGCGCTGGACCCGTCAGTTCGAGGCCAGCCGCACCGCCGACCGCCCCGACCTCGACGAGCTGACCGCCCTGCTGCAGGCCCACGTGCCGCCGCCGGGCGACCTCTCGCTCGTCCACGGCGACTTCCACATCCGCAACGTCATCGTCGACGGCGACACCGGCGCCCTGCGCACGGTGCTGGACTGGGAGCTGTCCACGCTCGGCGACCCGATGGCCGACATCGGCAGCACCCTGGCCTACTGGCCCGAGACCGGCGAGACCGCGAGCGGTCTCTTCGAGGCCTCGACCCTGCCCGGGTTCCCCACCCGCGCCGAGCTGGCCCAGGCCTACCTCGACGCCTCCGGGCGCGATGGCGACACGCTCGCCTTCTGGCACGTCCTGGGCGTGTGGAAGGTCGCGATCATCTGCGAGGGCGTCTACCGGCGCACCCTCGACAACCCGGCCAACACGGCCGAGGGCGGAGCGCCCACCCCCGAACGCATCCAGGCGATCATCGACCACGCCTGGCACGTCGCCGAGACGACCGGACTGGCCGGCCGTCGGCTCACCACCCCGAGAGGACGACCATGACCGAGAACGCCACCACCGAGACCACCGCGCCCGACACCGAGGCCGTGCTGGCCGAGTCGCCCACCAACTGGGGCAAGTGGGGCCCGGACGACGAGGTCGGCTCGCTGAACTACCTCGGTCCCGAGGAGGCCGTCCGCGGCGCCGCGGCGATCGTCTCGGGCGAGACCTTCACGCTCCAGGTGCCGATGGGCTCGCCCGGCCACGGCGACCCGGTGTGGCCCGGCCGCGAGCAGATCCAGCGCGAGAACGTCATGGACGAGGGCTTCTTCCAGCGCGGCGAGGGCGACGAGACCCCCGGTGGCGCGCACTACGCCGACGACAAGGCGACGATCTACCTGCAGGCGTCCACGCAGTACGACGCCCTCGGCCACGTCTGGTACGGCGGCAAGATCTGGAACGGGTTCGACGCCACCGAGACGGTCGGCCACATGCGCAAGGCCTCGGTCCTGCCCATCGCGCAGAAGGGCATCGTCGGCCGCGGCATCCTCATCGACATGGCCCGCCACCGCGGCAAGGACCACCTCGACAAGGGCGAGACGTTCACCCACGTCGACCTCGTCGAGGCGGCGAAGGCGCAGGGTCAGGAGATCCAGCCCCGCGACGTCCTCCTCATCCGCACCGGCTTCATCGGCCACTGGTACGAGACGACGCCCGAGGACTTCTACGCCGACTTCTGCGAGCCCGGCCTGACCTACTCGCCCGAGCTCGTCTCGTGGTTCCAGCGGATGGAGATCCCGAACCTCGTCACCGACACCATCGCCAACGAGGTCACGATGGACCCGAACCACGGCGTCGTGCTGCCGCTGCACAGCGCGCTCATGCGCAACCTCGGCGTCACGTTCACCGAGATCGCCTGGCTCGACGACCTGGCGGCCGCCTGTGCCGCCGACGGGCGGTGGACGTTCCTCTACACGGCGGCCCCGCTGAAGGTCGTCGGCGGCACCGGAGCGCCCGTCAATCCCGTGGTGATCCGGTGAGTCCGGGCGACAAACAGTTACCGGACAGTAGGATCGACGTGTCATGAGCGAAGCAGAAGCAGAGGACGTCGTCCGCGAGCTGCCGACCCTGGTCGACACCTCCCGGGTCCGCGAGATGCCCACCACCGCGCGCGGCGTGCGCACGCGCGCCGCGCTGGTGGCCACCGCCCGCCAGGTGTTCGAGCGCGACGGGTTCATCAACTCGCGGCTCGCCGACATCACGGCCGGGGCGAACTGCTCGATCGGCACCTTCTACACCTACTTCGACAGCAAGGAGGAGATCTTCACCGCTGTCATGCAGGCGGCCGCCGACGACATGCTGCACCCGGGCCTGTCCCGCGTCGACGACGACCTGAGCAACGTGGCGGGCATCCTCGAGGCGAGCAACCGCGCCTACGTCGAGGCGTACAAGCGCAACGCGAAGCTCAACCTGCTGCTCGAGCAGGTGGCCACGATCGACCCGGACTTCCGCAAGCTGCGCCTCGAGCGCGGCAAGGCGTTCGCCGAGCGCAACGCGCGGTGGATCAAGCGGCTCCAGGACGCCGGCTACGCCAATCCCGAGCTCGATCCGTACATGACGGCACGCGCGCTCTCGCCCATCCTGGGGCGCATGGCGTACCACGTGTTCGCCCTGGAGGAGCCGGGCATGAGCGAGGACGCGATCGTCCGCACGGCGACGCGGGTCTGGATGGACGCGCTCGGCGTCCCGCTGGACGGCTCCAAGCGCGCCTGAGGCCTACTCGAATCCCACGCTCAGTCGAATCCCACGAAGCGAGCGACCTCGTCGACCGACTCGCGTGCCGAGCGCACGTGGTTGGCGGCGAAGTCCTCGTCGGGATAGCCCATCGCGACGGCGGTGAAGATGACGTGGTCGTCGGGGATGCCCGCCTCCCGGCGCACCGCGGCGCCCTGCATGATGCCCTGGCTGTTGATCACGGTGCCGAGCCCGCGTGACCACGCGGACAGGACGAGCGCGTGCACGACGGCGCCGAGGTCGAAGTGCGCGATCGGGCTCACGGCCTCGAGGCTGCGGTCGTGCGCGATGACGATCGACACCGGCGCGTCGAACTGGCGGAAGCCGCGCATCGTCCAGTCCAGCCGCGCGTCCTGGTCCTCGCGGGCGATCCCCATCGCGCCGAACAGGCGCTTGGCGATGTCGACCTGCCGGTCGCGGTGCACGCCCTCGTAGCGCTCGGAGACGGTCACGTCGCGCTGGATCGGGGCGCCCGCCAGCATGAGCCGCGTGTTCTCCTCGCGGATGCGGTCGAGGACCTCGCCCGAGAGGACGTGGAACTTCCACGGCTGGGTGTTCATCGACGACGGCGCGAGGATCGCGTCGGCGAGGACGTCGCGGATGACGTCGGCCGGGACGGGATCGGGCCGGTAGCCGCGGACGCTGCGCCGGCCACGGAGGAGGTCGGCGAGCGGCGCCTCCGGTCCGGCGCCGAGGGCCTGCTGCTCCAGCGAGCCGGGGCGGACGGGGGACAGGGCGCTCTCGGAACTCATAGTCGAAATCATATTCGGTTTCAGGTTAGTGTGACGCAAGACCGTGACACAGGTCACACGAGAGGATCCCCCCAGATGACGACCATCCACGCAGCAGGCAGCACGTTCCACGTCGAGGACACGGGGGAGGACGACCTCCCCACGGTGGTGTGCCTCCACTCCCTGTTCCTCGACCACCGCATGTTCGACGGCCTCGTCGAGGCGGGCCGTGGCCGGTTCCGCTTCGTCCGTCCCGAGTTCCGCGGGCAGGGCGCGAGCGCCCCCGCCGAGACCGACGAGGTGACGATGGAGCAGGCCGCCGGCGACACCGCGGCCGTGCTCGACGCGCTCGGGATCAGCGATGCGCTGGTCGTCGCCTCGTCCATGGGCGGCGACGTCGCCGCCCGCCTGGCCGCCTACCGTCCCGACCTCGTCCGTGCGCTGGCGTTCGTCGGCTCGTCCGTGCGCGCGGAGCCGCCGGAGAAGGTCGAGGAGTACGTCGCGTTCGCGACGAGCGCCGCGCAGGACGGCTTCGTGGGCGACACGCTGGAGTTCCTGAAGCAGGTCATGCTCGGGCAGTCGACCCTGGCCGACCCGCAGAAGAAGGACGTCGTCGACCTGTGGTCCGGGCGCATGAGCGAGCTGCCCGCCGAGCTCCTGCCCGCCATGGTCGGGGTCATGCGGCGCAAGGACGCCACGCCGCTGCTCCCGTCGATCGCCGTGCCCTCGCTCGTGGTCTCGGGCGAGGAGTGCCCCGTGCGGCCGCCGGACTGGGCCGCCGAGCTGGCCGACGGCCTGCCGGACTCCGAGCTCGTGATGGTGCCGAAGGTCGGCCACAGCCCGCTGCTCGAGGCTCCCGACACGGTCGAGCCGAAGGTGCTCGACTTCCTCGCCGCGCACGCCTGAGACGACGAACGGCGCCGGAGCGATCTCGCTCCGGCGCCGTTCTCGTGCGGGGGTCAGGCGACCTTCAGCACCAGCTTGCCGGTGTTGCGGCCCTCGAACAGGCCCAGCAGCGTCTGGCCGAAGTCCTCGACGCCGCCCTCGACCACGGTCTCGCGCGCGACGAGCCTGCCCGAGCCGATGAGGTCGGACATGTCGGCGATCGCCGCGGCGTCCTTCTCGGGGTAGTCGAAGACCAGGAAGCCCTGCATCTTGGCGCGGAAGACCAGCAGCGACATGTAGCGCTTCGGGCCCGGAGCCAGCTTCTCGTCGTTGTACGTCGAGACGGCGCCGCAGATGATGACGCGGGCGCCGTGGCGCAGGTTCGCCAGCGCGGCGTCGAGGATGTCACCGCCGACGTTGTCGAAGTAGATGTCGATGCCCTTCGGGGCGACCTCGCGCAGGCGCTTCAGGACGTTCTCGTTCTTGTAGTCGATCGCCTCGTCGAAGCCGATCTCCTTGAGCCAGGCGCACTTCTCGGCGCCACCGGCGATGCCGATGACCGTGCAGCCCTTGGCCTTGGCCAGCTGGCCCGCGACGCTGCCCACCGCCCCCGCGGCGGCGGAGATGACGACGATGTCGCCCTCCTTCATCTCACCGACCTCGTGCAGGCCGTGGTAGGCCGTGAGGCCCGGCATGCCGAGCGCGCCCAGCCACGTGGCCGGTCCGGCGACCGACGTGTCGATCTTCTGCAGGCCCTCGCCGTTCGAGATGGCGTACTCGGTCACGCCGAGCGTGCCGGTGACCGCATCGCCGACCGCGAAGTCGGGGTGGTTCGACTCGACGACCGTTCCGGTGCCGGCGGCGCGCATGACCTCGCCGATCTGCACGGGCGGCAGGTACGAGCGCACGTCGTTCAGCCAGCCGCGCATGGCGGGGTCGAGCGAGATGTGGTCGACCTTGACGAGGAGCTCGCCGTCGCCGGGCGCCGGCAGGTCGACCTCCTCGGCCGACCACGTGGAGTCGTCCGGCAGACCGGTCGGTCGCTGGGCCAGGGTGATGCGCTTCGTGTGGGTCACGAAAAATCCTCTCGAAAGGCAGTTGAATCCGATCTCAAATTCAGTACTGTGATCCTAAGGGTGTGACACAAGCCACATCAACTGAGCATCCAAGGAGTGCCATGGCCACCGTGCAGACCGTCAAGGGCCCGATCGACAGCAGCGAGCTGGGTCGAACCCTCGTCCACGAGCACGTCTTCGTCCTCGGCGAGGAGTTCCGCATCAACTACGACGGCGAGTGGGACGAGGACCAGAAGGTCGCCGACGCCGTCCGCGACCTCAACGACCTCAAGGCCGCGGGGATCGACACGATCTTCGACCCGACCGTCCTCGGGCTCGGCCGGTACATCCCCCGCATCCAGAAGGTCGCCGCGCAGACGGACCTCAACATCGTCGTGGCCACCGGCCTCTACACGTACAACGACCTGCCGCACCAGTTCGAGCACCGCGGCCCGGGCCTGCTGTTCGACCAGCCCGAGCCGCTCGTGGAGATGTTCGTCAAGGACATCACCGAGGGCATTCTCGACACCGGCGTGAAGGCCGCGTTCCTGAAGTGCGTCATCGAGGAGCCGGGCCTGACGCCGGGCGTCGAGCGCGTCATGCGTGCCGTCGGCCAGACCAGCTCGCAGACCGGTGCGCCCGTCACCGTGCACACCAACCCGCACACCCGCTCGGGCCTCGTGGCCCAGAAGGTCCTCGGCGAGGAGGGCGTCGCCCCGGAGAAGATCGTGCTCGGTCACTCCGGCGACTCCGACGACGTCGACTACCTGACCGAGCTGGCCGAGAACGGCTCGCTGCTGGGCATGGACCGCTTCGGCCTCGACGTCTACCTCAGCACCGAGAAGCGCGTCGACACGATCGTCGAGCTGGTGCGCCGTGGCTTCGTCGACAAGATCACGCTGGCGCACGACGCCTCGTGCTACATCGACTACTTCACGCCCGAGGACAAGGTCGCGATGCAGCCGAACTGGAACTTCCGTCACATCCCCGACGACGTGGTCCCGATGCTCCTGGAGAAGGGCGTCAGCGAGGACGACGTGGACACGATGCTGGTGAAGAACCCGCGCCGATACTTCGAGTGATCCTCCCACTCGAGAGCGCAGGGCCCCGGTGCGAACCACCGGGGCCCTGCTGCGTCGAGGGAGTCCGGAGTCACGTCCTCACGATGGGGGTCCGTGCGGCGCCGGCTGTTAGGCTCGACAGGTGGACGCGCCGTTCGAGCGCAGTCCGGCCCGACGACGTTGCGCGGAGAATCGCGCCCCTGGCAAGCGGGCACCTCCACTGATTGAGACCCCTTGACCCAGATCGACCGCGGCGTTTCGCTGCCCACCTTCGACGACCTCTCCCTCCCCGACGGCCTCGTGCGCAAGCTCGCGCAGCAGGAGATCGTCAACCCCAGCCCCATCCAGCAGGCCGTCATCCCGGCCGCCCTCGAGGGCCGCAACGTCCTCGGCCGTGCCCGCACCGGCTCGGGCAAGACGCTCGCGTTCGGCCTGCCCGTGCTGGCCCGCCTCGCCGGCGGCACCAGCCGCCCCAAGGCGCCGCGCGCGCTGATCCTGCTGCCCACCCGCGAGCTCGCGATCCAGGTGCACACCGCCCTGCTGCCGCTCGCGCAGAAGATGGGTCTCAAGCACACCACCGTCTACGGCGGCGTGCCGATCAACAAGCAGATCAACACCCTCAAGGGCTCGATCGACCTCGTCATCGCGACGCCCGGCCGCCTCACCGACCTGCTCGACCGTCGCTGCCTCACGCTCGACGGCATCGAGATCACGGTGCTCGACGAGGCCGACCACCTGTGCGACCTCGGCTTCTTCAAGCCGATCGACGCCCTGCTCTCGCGCACCCCGAAGCACAGCCAGCGGCTGCTGCTGTCGGCCACGCTCGACGGCGACGTCGACAAGCTCGTCCGCCGCCACCTGCCCGACCACGCGCTGTTCGAGGTCGACCAGGTCGAGGAAAAGGTCGAGACGATGGAGCACCACGTGCTCGTCACCGAGCCGACCGAGAAGACCCGCACGGCCTACGAGCTGCTGAGCGCCAACCCGCGCAGCATCGTCTTCACCCGCACCCGCCGCGGCGCCACGCGCCTGGCGAAGCAGCTGACCCAGAAGGGCGTCACGGCCGTCGACATGCACGGCGACCTCTCGCAGCGTCACCGCGAGCGCAACCTCGCGCAGTTCACGCGCGGCGACGCCACCGTGATCGTCGCGACCGACGTGGCCGCCCGCGGCATCCACGTCGACGGCATCGGCCTGGTCGTCCACTACGACGCCCCCGCCGAGCACAAGGCGTACCTGCACCGCTCGGGCCGCACGGCGCGCGCCGGCGAGTCGGGCTCGGTCGTCACGATGACCACCCCCGACGCGCTCAAGGACGTCATGGTCCTGCAGCGCAAGGCCGGCGTCACCGCCCGCCACCACCAGGCCGGGTCGGCCCCCTCGCCGATGACTGCGGAGTCGCTCGCGACCTCGGGCACCGAGGCGCCCGAGCTGCCCGCCGACAACCGCTCGCGCGGCGGCTCGGCTCCGGCCCGCGGCGGTCGTGGCGGCCAGGGCCGTGGTGGCCAGAGTCGTGGTGGCCAGGGCGGTCGCCCGCAGGGCAACCGGAACCGCAACCGCCGCAGCGGCTCGCGCCCCCCGGCTCGCAGCAACTGACCGCCGCCTCCCGAGATGTGCTCCAATCTCCACCTTTCAGACCCGTTGAAAGGTCGAAAAAGGAGCACATCTCGGGACGCGCGGTGACCCTCAGACGGGGGCGACCTCCGCGAGGTGGCGCTCCAGCACGTCGTTGACGGCCTCGGGGTTCTCGAGGGCGTGCACGTGCCCGGTGTTCTCCATGACGACCAGCTCGGCATGGGGGACCCCGGCGACGATCTGCTCGGACTTCTCCGGCGGGTAGGTCGCGTCCTCGGTGCCGGCGACCACGACGAGCGGCACCCGGATCTTGCCGAGCTCGTCCAGCACGCCCGGTCGGTGCGCGATGTTCCACGCGGCGTCGGCGTACTCGGGTCCGCGGCTCAGCAGCAGCTCGCGGACGCCCTTCAGCACCTCGGCGCGGGACGGATCGGTCAGCGTGGTGGTGCCCATCATGAACTGCAGGACGCCCTCGAGCACCGGCTCCATGCCGTGCGCGGCGAGCACCTCGATCAGCGCGTCCATCTGGTCGGCCTGCTCCTCGACGTCGGCCGACGTGCCCATGACGACGACCGATCGGACGAGGTCGCCGTGGCGGGCGGCCAGCCGCAGGCCGATGAACCCGCCCATGGAGTTGCCGACGAACACGACGGGCTCGAGGTCGAGCGCCTCGATGAGCGCCACGACGTCGGCCGTGTGGGTGTCGTAGTCGAGCTGCTCCCGCGGTGCGCGAGCGCTGCGACCCTGGCCGCGGTGGTCGTAGCGGACCACGCGGTACCGGTCGGAGAACCGGTCGGCCTGGGCCTGGAACATCCGCGCGTCGAAGAACATCGAGGCGCTCATCAGCAGGGCCGGCGCATCGCGCGGCCCCTCGTCCTCGTAGTAGAGCGTGGTGCCGTTGACGTCGATCGTGGGCATGGGGGACTCCCGTCGTAACTGAAGGTGAACTCACCTTAGCGACATGTGGGCTGGATCACACTCACCTCTTGACAGGCTCGGGGACCCTCGCGCATGGTGGGTCCACCAACTATGTGCACTACCTGTGCATATACCTTGGATCGGCCCGTCATCGGGGGGCAAGCCGATGTGTTTGGACGAGCTCGTCCCAGCGGTTCGATCCAGACCGTCGAAGGAGACGAGCATGAAACTGTCCAGACTGATCGCGATGGCGTTCGCCGGCGCGGCCCTCACCGCAGGCACGGCGATCCGGCCGGTCGTCGCGGCCGAGAACCCGTACGAGCGCGGGCCGGCCCCGACCAACAGCAGCATCGAGGCGACCCGCGGTCCGTACGCCGTGAGCACCAAGACGATCTCGTCGCTGTCCGCGCGTGGCTTCGGGGGAGGCACGATCTACTACCCGACGTCCACGGCCGACGGCACGTTCGGCGTGGTGGCGATCTCGCCCGGCTACACGGCGGCGCAGTCGACGATCCAGTGGCTCGGCCCGCGCATCGCGTCGCAGGGCTTCGTGGTCATCACGATCGACACCAACACGCGACTCGACCAGCCGGGCTCGCGCGGCACGCAGCTGCTCGCGGCGCTCGACCAGACGATCGCCGACACCACGGTGCGCTCGCGCATCGACGCTTCGCGCCAGGCCGTGGTCGGTCACTCGATGGGCGGCGGCGGCACGCTCGAGGCCGCCAAGTCCCGGCGCTCGATCGAGGCCACGGTCGGCCTGACGCCCTGGAACCTCGACAAGACGTGGCCCGAGGTCGAGGCGGCGTCGCTGGAGATCGGTGCCCAGAACGACACGGTCGCGCCCCCCGGCTCGCACGCGATCCCGTTCTACAACTCGCTGACGAACGCCGAGCGGCGCGCGTACCTGGAGCTGCGTGGCGCCAGCCACTTCGCCCCGAACACCAGCAACACGACGATCGCGAAGTACACGATCGCCTGGCTCAAGCGGTACGTCGACGACGACACCCGCTACGAGCAGTTCATCAGCCCGGGCCCGAGCCCGTCGCTGACCAACGGGATCTCGGACTACCGGATCCAGTGAGCACGGGGCGTCGGGGCCGGACTGGGGGGACGGCCCCGACGCCACTCAATTTTTAGAACGCGCTCAACCGTTCTCCTCTCGCGAACGGTTCGACGCGTTCCAGAAGTGCGCCGGGGCGGTGGGTAGGGTGGCGCGATGCCCACCCGCCTCGCCACCGACGCCGATCTGCCGACCCTCGCCTCCGTCCTCGGCGAGGCTTTCGCCGACTACCCGTGGACCCGCTGGACCCTCCCGGGTGACGGGCGGCTCGCGCGGCTGACCGAGATCCAGGGCGTGTACCTCGCCCACGCGGCCGCCCACGGCGGACGCGTCTGGACGACGCCGGAACTCGACGCCGTGGCCGTGCTCATCCCGACTTCGCTGCCGGACCCGTCACCCGAGGTCGGGGAGCGGATCGTCGCCCTGCACGGCGACGGCTGGCAGCGTCTCGTCGACCACGAGGTCGCGATCGGTCCACGGCGTCCCGAGGCGGACTGGCTGCTCGCCACCGTCGGCGTCGACCCGGCGCAGCAGGGCCGCGGACTGGGCACGACGGTCCTCGAGGCGGCGCTGGCCGACCTCGGCGATGCCCGCGTCCTGCTGGAGACCTCATCGGAGGCGAACGTGCGTCTCTACGAGCGACTCGGGTTCCGCGTCGTCGAGCAGGTCGAGAGCGCCGGCCCCGACGTCTGGATCATGCTCCGCTGACGCCTTCAGGAGTTCCGCAGCATGTCGATCAGCTCGGACTTCCTCTTGCCGGAGTAGCCGGTGAGGCCGATCTCCTTGGCGCGCTGGCGCAGGTCGGCGACGGTCCAGTCCTCGTAGGCGGGTGACGACCCACCGCGCTTGCCGACGGTCTTCTTGCCGTCGCGGGCCGCGGCGTTCGAGATGCGCGCCGCCTTCGACTTCGAGGCGCCGTCGTCGCGCAGCTCCTCGTACAGGTCGGGGTTCTTGATGCTCGACGGGGTCTTCTTCTTCGGTGCCATGGGATCTCCTCTCGATCCCACGACACCACGACCCGCGGCTCCCCGCGACCGGACGGTCAGTGCTCGAGCAGGGCGCGGGCGAGCGCGCCCACTTGCTCGTGCTCGATGAGGAAGCCGTCATGGCCGTGCGGCGAGTGCACCACGGCGAGCGGCTCGGCGGTGGGGATGAGGTCGGCCAGCTCCTGCTGCTGGTACGGCGGGTAGAGCCGGTCGGAGTCGATCGCGGCGACGACCGTGCGCGCCGTGACCCGGCCGAGCGCGGACTCGAGACCGCCGCGGCCGCGGCCCACGTCGTGGCTGTTCATCGCATCGCCGAGCGCGATGTACGACCACGCGTCGAAGCGCTTCACCAGCTTGTCGCCGTGGTGCTGCAGGTAGGACTGCACCGCGAACCGCCCGTCGGACTGCACCTCGCGACCGAACCGCTCGGCCAGCTCGGCCTCGCTGCGGTAGGTCGTGTGCGCGATGCGGCGGGCCAGCTCGAGACCGGCCTCGGGCCCGGCGGCCCGGATGATGTCCGCCTGCGTCGAGGTCCAGGCGATCTGCTCGGCCGAGGCGTAGGCCGACGAGGCGAGCAGGAACAGCCGCTCGACGCGCTCGGGGTGCGTGACCGCCCACTCGACCGCGCGCATGCCGCCGGCGGACCCGCCGATCACCGCGTGCCAGCGGTCGATGCCGAGGTGCTCGGTGAGCATCAGCTCGGCCGCGACCTGGTCGCGGACGGTGATCGCGGGGAACCGGTTGCCCCACACGCGTCCGTCGGGTCCGGGCGAGGCCGGACCCGTGGTGCCCTTGCAGCCGCCGAGGATGTTGGCGGCCACGACGAAGAAGCGGTCGGTGTCGATGCCGAGTCCGGGGCCGACGACCTGGTTCCACCACCCGTCGGGTCCGGCGACGATCGAGTCGCCGGTGAGGGCGTGGAGGACGAGGACCGCGTTGTCGCCGGTGAACTCGCCCCACGTGTCGTACGCGACCTCCAGACGCGGGAGGACCTCACCCCCTTCGAGGGTGAGGTCTCCCAGCGGCTGGATCGTGGTCACTTGGCGGCTCGGAACCCGGCGTCCAGGTCGGCGAGGATGTCGTCGATGCCCTCGAGGCCGACGGCCAGGCGGACCAGACCGGGGGTGACGCCGGTGGCGGCGTGCTCCTCGGGCGTGCCCTGCGAGTGCGTGGTGCTGGCCGGGTGGATGGCCAGCGAGCGCACGTCGCCGATGTTGGCCACGTGGCTGAACAGCTCGAGGGCGTCGATGAAGCGACGGCCGGCGTCGACGCCGCCGGGCAGCTCGAACGTCAGCACCGCGCCGGAGCCACGGGGCGTGTACTTGTCGGCGAGCCCCTTGTAGGGGTTGCCGTCGAGCGAGGCCCAGGTGACCTTCGCGACGTCCTCGCGCGCCTGGAGCCACTCGGCCACCTTGCGGGTGTTCTCGATGTGGCGCTCCACGCGCAGGCTCAGGGTCTCGATGCCCTGGGCGATGAGGAAGGCGTTGAACGGCGAGACGGCCGGGCCGACGTTGCGCAGGTACTGCACGCGCAGCTTGGCGATGAACGCCGCCGGGCCGAGGGCCTCGGTGAAGACGAGACCGTGGTAGCTCGCGTCGGGCGTGTTGAAGCCCGGGTACTTGTCGCCGTGGGCGGCGTAGTCGAACGTGCCGCCGTCGATGACGACGCCGGCGATCGCGGTGCCGTGGCCGCCGATGTACTTCGTGGCCGAGTGGATCACCGTGTCGGCGCCGTGCTTGAGCGGGTTCAGCAGGTACGGCGTGGCGACGGTGTTGTCGACGATGAACGGGACGCCGACCTCCTTCGCGACGGCGCTGATGGCCTCGAGGTCGAGGATGTCGCCCTTGGGGTTGCCGATGGTCTCGCCGAAGAACGCCTTCGTGTTCTCGCGGGCGGCCGCGCGCCAGGCCTCGGGGTTGTTGTTGTCCTCGACGAAGCTGACCTCGATGCCGAGCTTCGGGAACGTGTGGCGCAGCAGCGAGTCGGTGCCGCCGTAGAGGCTGGCGGACGCGACGATGTGGTCGCCGGCCTCGGCCACGTTGGTGAGCGCGCCGGTGGTGGCGGCCTGGCCCGAGGCCACGAGCAGCGCGCCGACGCCGCCCTCGAGGGCCGCGAGGCGCTGCTCGACGACGTCCTGCGTCGGGTTCATGATGCGGGTGTAGATGTTGCCGGGCTCCGCGAGGCCGAACAGGTCGGCGGCGTGCTGCGTGTCGCGGAACTGGTACGAGGTGGTCTGGTAGATCGGCAGTGCGCGCGCACCCGTGGCGGGGTCGGGCGTCTGGCCGGCGTGGATCTGCTTGGTCTCGAACGACCAGTGCTCGCTCATGGATGCTCCTTCGACGTCGGGTGTCAGCCCGAGCCTGTCACCGTTCGGCGGGTCCTTCCGGGAGTCTCACCATGCGAGAGCGGGTCTCAGGACATGTCGAACGGCTGCGCGGTGGACTCGAGCACCGAGAGCCACAGGTCGCCGTCGGGGTTCACGTTCTGCGTGTTCTTCACGACCACCGAGATCGGCACGTGCGCGAACCGGTGGCGCGGACGCCCGATCACCATGTCGGTGCGGCCGGCCATCGCCGCGTGCACGGCGGCCTGCGCGAGGCGCGTGCAGTAGACCGAGTCGGCGGGGTCGGCCGGCACCGAGCGGATCATGTAGCCGGGGTCGAAGTAGCGCAGGGTCAGCGGCTCGTCGTGGTCCTTGAAGTCGCGCGCGATCTGGGCGCGCAGGAAGCCGGCGAAGTCGCCGAGCACGGTGTTGCCGCTCGCGTCGGTGCGGCGGCTGGCGGGGATCAGGTCCTGCCCGGCGCCCTCGGCCAGCACGATCACGGCGCTGCCGCGCTCCTTCACGCGCTTGCGCAGCGTGGCGAGCAGGCCGTTCTCGCCCTGGAGGTTGAACGGCACCTCGGGGATCAGCACGAAGTCAGCGTCGTGGTTGGCCAGCGCGGCGTAGCAGGCGATGAAGCCGGCGGCGCGGCCCATGACCTTGACGACGCCGACGCCGCCGATGGCCGCCTCGACCTCGACGCGCGCGCCCTTGATCGACTCGGCCGCCTTCGCGTAGGCGGTCTGGAAGCCGAAGCTCGTGCCGATGAGCGGGATGTCGTTGTCGATCGTCTTCGGCACGCCGACCACCGCGATCGGCAGGTTGCGCTCGAGCGCCTCCTCGGCGATGGCGTGCGCGCCACGCATCGAGCCGTCGCCTCCGATGACGAAGAGGATGTCGATCTCGCGGTGCACGAGATTGTCGACGATCTGCGGGACGCTCTGGCCGCCTCGGGAGGAGCCCAGCACCGTGCCGCCGCGGTCGGTGATCGTCTCGACGAACGAGGGGGTCAGGGTGATCGGGTCGGGCGACTTGCCGGGAACGAGGCCCGCGTAGCCGTTCTTGAACCCGGTGATGTCGGTGACGCCGTAGTGCTCGAACAGCTCCAGCACGATGGCGCGGATGACGTCGTTGAGGCCGGGGCACAGGCCGCCGCACGTCACGATGCCGACCTTCGTCTTCTTCGGGTCGAAGAAGAGCTTGCGGCGCGGACCGCCGGGCTCGAACGAGGGGACCTCGTCGAGCGGGATGCCGCCGCGGGCCTGCAGCAGCGAGATCGTGTCGTCGATGAGGACCCGGTCGGTCTCGGCGACGTAGTAGGCGTTCGTGCTCCGGGCCGCGACGTAGTCGGCCAGCGGCGAGTCGTACGTGCACTCGCCGAGGGTGCGGACCTGCAGTTCCTCGAGCGTCACCACGGTGACAGGCTATCGGAGCCGAGGATCTGCGATCGGCACGCGGATGTCCACCCGGTCGTTAAACTCGGGACGTGGACACGCAGGCCGGTTCCCGATCCGGACGCGGGCGCCGCCGCCCGATGCGGGCGGTGCACACCGCGGCGGTCCTGCACGACAGCCCCACGCCCCTGGCCCGCATGGTCGGTCGCGGCGCGCGGATGACCGTGAAGCCCCTGCTGAGGATGGCTCCGGTCGACGTCCGCACCATCCGACGCATCCAGCGGTTCTCCGAGGTCGTGAACCGCGGCGCGTCCGAGGACATCGCCGTCGAGGTGTGTGAGATCGGCGGCGTCCCGGGCGAGGTGATGACGCCCGGCGACGGGCCCACCACGGGACTGCACCTGCTCTACCTGCACGGAGGCGGCTTCTTCACCGGCAGCGTCCACTCCTACCGCTCGATGCTCGAGGAGATCGTGCGGGCCACCGGCGGCACCATCTACGCGATCGACTACCGCCAGCTGCCCGATGCCGGGATCGCCGAGTCGGTGCAGGACGCGATCGCCGCCTACGCCGGCGTGCTCGACCGGGCGCCCGACGCCTCGAAGGTGGTCGTCGCGGGCGACTCCGCCGGCGGCTACCTGACGATGAAGGTCGCCGAGCTGGCCACGCGCCGGGGCCTGCCCGCACCGGCCGCGCTCATCGCGTTCTCGCCGCTGCTCAGCCTCGAGCCCGACCGCCAGGACAAGAACGTCATGCGCGTCGACAAGGTGCGGGAGGCCGTGCTGCCGATCGCGCGCGTCGCGGCGCTGCGTCGGCTCTGGCTGCCCGAGGACGGCGCCGCGATCGAGGGCTTCGCCGATCCGCTCCACGCGAGCGCCTACATCCACTCGCCCACGCAGCTGGTGGCCGTCGAGGACGAGTTCCTGCGACCCGAGGTCGAGGCGCTCGCGCTGCTGCTCGACGACAAGGGCGTCGAGGTCGACGTGCACCTGTGGCGCGGGCAGCTGCACGCCTTCCCGATCATGGCCGGGCACCTGCCCGACGCCGACCTCGCGATCGAGCTCGCCGCCGAGTTCGCCCTCACGCACATCGGCGAGCCCCCGGCCGTCGAGGTCGAGGACCTCGACGCCCAGCCCGAGACCCTCGAGGGCGAGATGGCCTGACGGTTTCCCCGGTTAACCGGGGAAACTGTCACTTCGCGAGGTTCGCGAACCTCGCGAAGTGACAGGAAACCTCCGTCAGTGAGTGGCGGTCAGCCGACCACCTTCACCTTGATCACGTGCAGCTTGCCGTTCTGCGTGTAGCCGAGGTTCCACGAGCGGGTGCGGCTCGTCGTCATCGACATCTTCACGCCGAGGGCCCAGCGGTCCTTCCCGGCCTTCTTGAACGGGACCGAGCCGCGGTGCGGCTTGCCGGGCGCCGGCGTCGCGTAGACGTAGCGGGCCTTCGAGCCGCGGACGACGATCGTGTAGGTCTCGCCGTGGCGGACCTGGTAGACGCCGTTCTTCAGCTTCGCGCCCTCGATCTTGTAGCCCGCGAGGCGGTACGCGACGCGCTTCGTGCGGACGTTGCCCGCGACGTCGGTGGCCTTGGCGGTGACGACGACCCGGCTGCCGCTGCGCTTCGTGGTGATCTTGCAGGTCTTCACGCTCGAGAGCGAGTCCTTCGCCGAGCAGGTCGGCTTCGGTGCGTCGAAGTAGCTGCGACCGGACTTCACGCCGCGGATGCCGACGCGGGGCTTGCTGCGGTCGATCTTCACCGCGGCGGTGACGGTGGCGATGCCGCCGTCGGCCGTGTGGATCGTGCGGGTGACGGTGCTGGAGCCCTGACGCGAGACCTTGACCGGCTTCGGGCACGCGGTGGTCAGCTCGGCGCCCTTGGCGTCGCAGCCGAACGAGATCGTGACCGGGTGGCGGTACCAGCCGCCGCTCGACTTCTGCGACGAGATGACGCGAGCCGTGAGCGCGGGGTTGCTGCGCGAGGTCGAGCCCGACGAGGCGGTGAACTCGGTGCTGCCGGCGTACGCGGCGGAGACGGCGTGCGAGCCGTCGGTCGGTACGGTGTGCGCGAGCTTCGCGGTGCCGTGGTCGAGGGCGGCGGCGCCGACCTTCCTGCCGTCGACGAAGAACGTGACCTCGCCGGTGGGCGTGCCCGCGCCGGGAGCGACGGGCGCGACCGTGGCGGACAGCTCACGCGGCTTCACCGAGACCTTCGTGGTCGTGCCGGCGGCCGAGACGGTGACCGTATCGCTGTCGCTGCTGCTGCCGTACTGGTAGTTCGCCTCGGGCCACCAGGTCGCGTCGACCTGGTGCGTGCCGACGCCGAGATCGAGCGCCGTGGACGCGCGGCCGGCCTCGTCGTAGGCGACGTGGTCGACGATGTCGCCGTCCACACGGAACTGGACGACGCCGCCGGCGTCGCCGAGGGAGCCCTCGGTGCCCAGCTGCGCGGTGGCCGTCGTGCCCTGGCCGGTCACCGGGTTCGCCGGCTCGAACGAGAGGTCGAGCGAGGTCTCGAAGGCGTCGACCTGGACGTCCTGCTCGACCGGATCGGCCGCGAGGAAGCCGGTGGCGGCCGCCTGGTCGGCGACGATCGTGCAGGTGCCGGCGCGGTGGAACGTCACGGTCGAGCCCTCGATCGTGCACTCGTCCCGCGTCGAGGACGAGAAGGTCACGGGGTTGCCGGACTCGCCACCGGTCGCGGTGACCTCGTACGTGTCACCGGGGTGCACGGTCTCCGGTGCGGTGGACGTGAAGGTGATGGTCTGCTCGGCGTCCGGCGGCGTGACCGGGCCGGAGCAGGCCTCGCCGAGGCGCAGCGTCAGCGCGGTGGGCACCGACGGCCGCATGCCGTTCGCCGCAAGGGCGAGGTCGGGGGTCATCAGGAAGTGGCCGCGGAACTCCCCGTACAGGAAGTGCGTCAGTGGCACGACGGTGCTGTCGGGGCGGACGTAGACGGTGGAGAGAGTCTTCGTCGCGGGGTCGATCGACCAGACCGCGGTCTGCCGGCGGTTCACCGAGGGCGAGCCGGCGGCTACGGGAGCACCCAGCACACCAAACGCCCACTCGTACCGGCCGCCCATCGGAGCCGCGGAGTAGTTGTCGTCGACTCCCAGCACCTGGGAGCCGTCCTGCAGGGAGAGATCCTGCTGCGTCCCGGCGGGAATGGAGAAGCGGTGGGCCGACTCCGGGTCGGTGGAGACCGCTGCGGCACCGGCGACACCCTGCCCGTCGTACGCGCCCGCACAGCCGACGATCGTGTCGCCGGAGATGAGCTGCAGTCGGCCGCTGTAGGTCTCGGGGGCCGCGTGGGCCGTGGCGGGGAGGAGGGCCACCGCGGCGGCGAGGCCGACGGCCGCGCTGGTCGCGATGGAGGTGACGCGTCGATACATGGGGTTCGCTCTCGCATGGGGACACGGAGCGCTCCACCCCGCGTGAGCGACACTAGGTTTCACGTCCGTCACACACGGGCTTTTGCTTCACAACCGTCACAAGTGACTAGGTGAGCGGTTCGCTCGGGTCCGCAAAAACCAACAGGCTTGACTGTAAATGCACGGTCCAGCATGCTGGGCCGGTGACCGAGAGCCCGACGAGGACGCCCCAGCCCGAGCGCACGCGGCTCATGCGGCAGCGCCTCCTCGAGGCCACGATCGACTCGCTCGTGGAGGTCGGCTGGGCCGGAACCTCCACCACCGTGGTCAGCCAGCGCGCGGGCGTCAGCCGCGGCGCTCAGCTGCACCACTTCCCCAGCAAGCAGGACCTGGTGGTCGCGGCCGTGGAGTACCTCGCCGAGCGTCGCCGCGAGGAGCTCGCGGTCGACATCGACGCCCTGCCCGAGGAGGGCCGCACGCGCGCGGTGCTGGACCTGCTCGTGAGCCAGTACACGTCGCCGGTCTTCCTCGCCGCGCTGGAGCTCTGGGTGGCGGCGCGCACCGACTCCGACCTGCTGGCCAAGGTCGCCCCGTTCGAGCGCCGCGTGGGCCGCGAGATCCACGCCCACGCCGTGACCCTCCTCGAGGTGGACGAGTCGCGCGGACGCAACCGCCAGCTCGTGCAGGCCACCCTCGACCTGCTGCGCGGCCTCGGCCTCGCGGCCACCCTCACCGACGACTCCGCACGCCGGGCCTCGATCCTCGACGCCTGGGCCGACACCCTCGACCGGGAGCTGGAACGATGAACAAGCTGGACGCCGTCCTCGACGACCTCGCCGCCGAGTCGGCCCAGCTGGACGGCTGGGTCGCCGGACTGACCCCCGACCAGTGGGGCACCGTCACCACCCCGGAGGGCTGGACCGTCGCCCACCAGGTCGCGCACCTGCACTGGACCGACGTCACCTCCACGTACGCCATCAGCGACAAGGAGGCGTTCGACGCGCTGATCGTGGCGGCGCTGGAGAACCCCGAGGGCTACGTCGACGAGGCGACCGACGAGCTCGCGCAGGAGCCGCCCGAGTCGCTGCTGCCGGCGTGGCGCCAAGGTCGCACGAACCTCGTGGAGGCGCTCCAGTCCGTGCCCGAGGGCAACAGGATCCCGTGGTTCGGTCCGCCGATGAGCCCCGTGTCGATGGCGACCGCCCGCTTGATGGAGACCTGGGCGCACGGGCACGACGTCGCCGAGGCGCTCGACATCTCGGTGCCGCGCACCGACCGCGCCAAGCACGTGTGCCACATCGGCGTGCGCACCTTCGGGTTCACGCACCAGGTGCGTGGCGAGGAGGTGCCTGCCGTCGAGGTGCGCGTCGAGCTGACCGCCCCGTCGGGCGAGCTGTGGACGTGGGGTCCCGAGGACGCCGCCGAGCGCGTCATCGGTGACGGCTGGGACTTCGCGCTGCTCGCCACGCGCCGCCGCCACCGCTCCGACGTCGACGTCACCGCCACCGGCCCCGCCGCCGACCACTGGCTCGACATCGTCCAGGCCTTCGCCGGCCTCCCCGGCAACGACCCCAAGCCGCTCGCCGACCGCTGACGGTTTCCCCGGTTAACCGGGGAAACTGTCACTTAACGGGGTTCGCAAACCCCGTTAAGTGACAGGAAACCTCGTTCAGTCGAGGGGCGAGACGCGCAGGAGGGCCTTCGTGGTGCGGCGGTCGGCCATGTCGGCGTAGGCCTGCGCGACGTCGGCGAGGTCGTACTGCCGGTCGAAGACCACGCCCGGGCGCAGGGTGCCGGCGAGGACCTCGGGCAGGAGCTCGTCCAGCAGGGCGCGGGCCGGGGCGCCGCCGGCGCGCAGGCCGAGATTCTTCGCGAACAGCTGGCGCGGGTGGAAGTCGTCGCCGTGCGGGATGCCGACCATGCCGATCTGGCCGCCGACGCGGGCGGCGTCGATCGCGGTCGCGAGGCTCTCGGACGTGCCCACGCACTCGAGGACGTGCGCCGGTCCGCCGTCGCGCGAGCGCAGCTGCCACACGGCCTCCTCGCCGCGGACCTCGATCACGTCGTCCGCGCCGAGCAGCCGCGCGAGGCGCTGGCGGTCGGGGTTCCGCGACAGGATCGTCACGTGCCGCGCGCCCTCGCGACGGCAGGCGGCGACCGCGCACAGGCCCACTGCCCCGTCGCCGATCACGACCGCGTCGGCGCCGGGTACGACACCCGCACATCGCGCCGCGTGCACACCGGTCGCCATCACGTCGGTGAGCGCCAGCAGGTGGGGGAGCAGCTCCTCGGTCACCGGAGCGTCCACGCGCACGAGCGTCCCGTCGGCGAGCGGCACCCGCACGAGCTCGCCCTGGCCCCCGTCGAGAGGCCGGCCCGCGTCGTCGAAAGCACCCCAGTACCCGCCGTGCGCGCAGTTCGAGGTGAACCCCTCGCGGCACGCCGAGCACGTGTTGTCGCCGAACGTGAACGCCGAGAGCACGAAGTCGCCCGGCACCAGCGCCACGGCGGATCCGGCGGACACGACCCGCCCGACGAACTCGTGGCCCATGCGGCGAGGCTCGTCGAAGGAGTTGTCGCCGCGGAACCACCAGAGGTCCGAGCCGCACACGGCGGCCGCGACGACCTCGACGACGGCGTCGGTGGGCTCGAGGACGACGGGTCGGGCCGCTGCTCGAGGCCGACCCGGCCGGGTGCTGTCAGGACGGTGGCGCGCACCGTGAACCCTGTTTCGTCTGCTATGGTCCGATGTATACAAAAAAGTATCAGATGGAGGTCGAGTCAATGCGCGTGTTCTCAGGTCCCGAGGAGCTCCAGGCGGCGGTCGGTGAGGAGATCGGCGTCAGCGAGTGGCTCGAGATCACGCAGGAGCGCGTGAACCTCTTCGCCGACGCGACCGGGGACCACCAGTGGATCCACACCGATCCCGAGGCCGCGGCCGAGGGCCCGTTCGGCACGACGATCGCGCACGGCTACCTGACGCTCAGCCTCATGGTCCCGTTCATGCTCGAGGTCTACCGCGTCGAGAACCGCAAGCACGCGGTCAACTACGGCCTCAACAAGGTCCGCTTCACCTCGCCCGTCCCCGTGGGCTCGCGCCTGCGCGGCCGCCTCACGCTGGCGAACGCCGAGGAGGTCAAGGGCGGCGGGCTCCAGCTGACCTGGGCCGCAACGATCGAGCGCGAGGGCGAGGACCGTCCGGCCTGCATCGCCGAGAACATCACCCGCGTCTACTTCTGAGCGTGGGCACCCCCGCGGCCCCGCGCTCGACCTGGCAGCTGCTGGCCGACCGCCGGTTCGGCCCCTTCGTGCTGGGCAAGGGTCTGGCGTTCACCGGCGTGTGGATCCACCACGTCGTCACGGCGGTGCTGGCGTGGCAGCTCACCCACTCGGCGGTGTGGGTGGCCGCCGTCAGCGTCGTCCACTTCATCCCGCAGGTCGTCCTGGCCCCGGTGATCGGGCCGCTGTCCGACCGCTCGAGCCGAGGCCGCCTCGTGGCCTACGGCCGCCTGTTCTGCATCGCCGGCACCGGAGGCCTCGGCCTGTGTCTCTCGCTCGTGGGCGCCGAGGGCACCGGGATCGCGGGCGTCCTGATCTTCTCGCTGATCGCGGGCATCGGCTTCGCCGTGAGCGGCCCGGCCATGCAGGCGATGGTGTCCGACCTCGTCCACCCGAACGAGGTGGGCCGCGCGGTCGCGATCGACTCCGTCCCCACGATGTTCGGCCGCGCCGCGGGCCCGGCAATCGGCGCCCTCCTGGCGGCGGCGTTCGGGCCGGCGGCCGCCCTGGGCGTGGCGGCCAGCGGCCACGTGGTCTTCGGCGTCATCTCGGTCCTCATCGCGCGCGGCGACAAGCCCATCGCCGCGACGAGCGAGGGCGGCAGCTTCCGCGCCGGCCTGGGCTACATCCGCCGCAACCCCGTGGTCGCGATGCTGCTGCTCGGCGTCACCGCGGTCGGCCTCGGCGCCGATCCCGTGGTGACCTTGGCGCCCGCGATCGCCCACGACCTCGACGCCCCTGAGGCCTTCGTCGGCTACATCGGGTCGGCGTTCGGCGTCGGCGCGCTCATCGGCAGCGGCGTCTCGACGGTCTTCAACGGCGGCCTGCGGGTGCAGCGCGCCCCCGCCATCGGCCTCACCGGTCTCGCGCTGGGCTCGCTCGCCGTGCCGTTCCTCGACTCGCCGACGGCGGTCTGCGTGGCGTTCTTCCTCGCCGGCATCGGCTTCACCGTGGCGTTCTCCGGCTGCACGGCGATGCTGCACCACGTCGTCCCCACACACATGCGCGGTCGCGTGATGTCGCTGTGGGTCATCGCGTTCATGGGCTCGCGCCCGCTCGCGTCGGTGCTCAACGGCATCGTCGCGGACACCCTCGGCCCCGATTGGGCGATGGTGATGATGGCCGTGATCGTCGGCGCCGTCGCGATCGCGTCGCTGCCGGTGGTGCTGCGCCGCCTCACCCGCGACTGAGGGGTCAGCGAGGACGCGACCAGCCGAGCCGCTGCGTGAGCAGGTGCTCGGTGCTGCCGCGGTGCTCGTCGGAGAGCTTGATGAGCGCCTCGTTGTCGCGCGCCTTGACCGCCTCGATGATCTTGTCGTGGTCCTCGTGCACGCGCAGGCGCGAGTCGGCCTGCTGGATGTAGAGGGAGCGGTAGAAGCTCGACATGTACCAGAGCCGGCGGATCTCCTCGCGGACCAGCTTGAGCGGGCTCGGCTCGAAGATGAGGAAGTGGAAGTCGAAGTTCGTCGACTGCCACTCGTCGGGGTCGGTGTTCGCGCTGAGGGTCTTGAGGTGGTCGTTGAGCCGCTTGAGCTCGTCGACGTCGACGGCCGCGAGGTCGACCGTGCGGACGACCTCGGTCTCCAGCAGGCGACGCATCAGGTAGATCTCGGCGAGGTCCTCGCCGCTGAACCGCGCGACGGTGAAGCCCGTGTTGGGCTTGTAGTCCAGGACGCCCTCGGCCTGCAGGGTCGACAGCGCCTCGCGCACGGGGATGCGGCTGACGTTGAGCTGCGCCGCGATCTCGCCCTGGTGCACCTTCTGTCCGGGCAGGAGAGTGCCGGAGATGATCATCTGCCGGATCTCGGTCAGGCAGCGCTGCACTCCCGTCGCGGTCGGGGTGGTCTTCGCCATCGGAACGGCCTCTCAGCAGGTGGGTCGGTCGGTGGTCAGTGCATTCCGAAGCGTATACATGGGTTCGGGACACCTTCCAGGAGTCAAGGATATACATTCTTGCATGTCATTACGCATTCATGGTTGAATGCGGAACGTGTGGTCCAAGCCACACCCCGAGACGTGACGGAAGGACGTCCCCCGTGCCCCATCCTGTTGCCGAAGCTCCCGCCACGGCCGCCAACACCCGCGGCCTCGACGCGCTGTTCGACCCGCGCGGCGTGGCCATCCTGGGCGCCTCGTCCGATCCGACGAAGATCGGCGGCCGTCCGCTGCGCTTCATCAAGGAGTCCGGCTACACGGGCGGCATCTACCCGATCAACCCGAAGTCCGACGAGGTGCAGGGCGTCAAGGCCTACGCCTCGATCGAGGACGTCGACGGCGTCGTCGACCTCGCCGTGATCGCCCTGCCCGCGAAGCACGTCCTGTCCTCGGTGGAGTCCTGCGGCAAGCAGGGCGTCAAGGTCGTCACGATCTTCAGCGCCGGCTTCGCCGAGATGGGCGCCGAGGGCCTCGCCCTCCAGGGCCAGGTGCTCGAGATCGCCGGCCGCTACGGCATGCGCGTGCTCGGCCCCAACTGCATCGGCAGCATGAACGCCGCCAACGGCGCCGTCGGCACCTTCGCCGCCTCCGTGGGCGTGCCGTTCGTCGTCGAGCCGCTGGCCAAGGTCGCGCTCGTCAGCCAGAGCGGCGCGATCGCCAGCGAGTGGGTCGTCAACGGCAAGCAGACCGGCCTGAACTTCGACCCGTGGCTGTCCACCGGCAACGAGGCCGACATCCAGCTGGCCGACGTGCTCGCGCACCTGGCCGCCGACGACTCGGTCGAGATCATCGCCGCCTACCTCGAGGGCTGCCGCGACGGCGAGCGCCTGCGCCAGGCCCTCGCGGTCGCGCAGGAGAACGGCAAGCCGGTCGTCGTGCTCAAGGTCGGCCGCTCCGAGGTCGGCGCCACCGCCGCCGCCTCGCACACCGCGTCCCTCGTCGGCTCGGACCAGGTCTTCGACGCGCTGTTCGACCAGTACGGCGTCATCCGGGTCGACTCCATGGCCGAGCTGTTCGACGTCTGCTACGCCCTCTCGGTGGGCAAGCTGCCGCAGGGCGACCGCCTCGGCATCCTCACCGGCTCGGGCGGCATCGGCATCATCGCCGCCGACGAGGCCGCCGAGCAGGGCCTCCAGGTGCCCACGCCGTCGCAGGCGCTGCAGGACGAGCTCAAGGCGATCTGGCCCCCGGCCGGCGTCGGCAACCCGGTCGACCTCACCGCGCAGCTGATGAACGACGAGAACCTGCTGCCGTCGTTCGTCGACGCGTGCCTCAAGGACGGCGCGTTCGACTCGATCGTCATGGGCCTGACCTACATGGGCCTGCTCGAGCCGTGGACCGACCTCGTCGTCCGTGCGCTGAAGCTGGCCCGCGAGGCGCACCCCGAGGCGCCGATCTTCGCCACCACGCTCTCGACCCCCGAGGTCAAGCGCGCCGTGGAGGAGCTGAACATCCCCGTCTTCGACGACATCACCAAGGCCGTGCAGATCATGGGCCGCGTCACGGACTACGCGCTGCGGCGCCAGCGCTTCGAGAAGTCGCGTGCCGCCGAGGCCACGCAGGCCCCGGCAGCGTCCGTCCCCGCGCTGCCCGAGGTCTTCACCGAGGTCACCGCCAAGGCGTTCATCTCCGAGGCCGGCGTGCCCGTGGCCCCCGAGGTCGTCGTGTCGTCGGCCGCCGAGGCCGCCGCGGCGCAGGAGCGCGTCGGCGGTCCCGTGGTGCTCAAGGTGGTCTCGCCCGACATCGCGCACAAGACCGAGGTCGGCGGCGTCGTCCTCGGCGTGGCCACCCCCGAGGAGGCCGCGGAGGCGCACGACCGGATCCTCGAGTCGGCCCGCCGCCACGAGCCCGACGCCCGCATCGACGGCGTGCTCGTCGCGCCGATGATCACCGACGGCATCGAGACGATCCTGGGCGTCGTCGACGACCCCACGTTCGGCCCGGTCGTCATGTTCGGGCTCGGCGGCATCTTCGTCGAGGTCCTCAAGGACGTCACCTACCGACTCGCCCCGTTCGGTCTGGAGACCGCACACGAGATGATCCGCGAGATCCGCGGCTCGGCGATGCTCGACGGCGTGCGGGGCGCGGCCCCGGCCGACGTCGACGCGCTGGCGGGCGCACTCGTCGCCCTCTCGAACGTGGCCGCGGAACACCGCAGCCGCTTCGACAGCATCGAGGTCAACCCCTTCCTCGTGCGTCCGCAGGGCCACGGCGCTGCAGCCCTCGACGCCCTCATCACCGAGCGCGTCACCCCCTGATCGCCATCCGGCGACACCTTGATCCCCCCACCCATCACAGGAGAAACACGATGAAGAAACTCAGCTTCGCAGCCCTCGCCGGCGTGCTGGCGGTGTCGATGGCCGCGTGCGGCGACTCGGCCTCCAGCGGTGACGCCGAGGACTACCCGGCCGGTGACATCACCATGGTCGTCGCGTACGCCGCCGGTGGCCCGACCGACCTCGCCGGTCGCGCCGTCGCCAAGCAGTTCGAGAAGGACCTGGGGGTCTCGGTCGTCGTGGAGAACCTCGAGGGTGCCTCCGGCGCCGTCGGCTCGGCGAAGGTCATCAACAGCAAGCCGGACGGCCTGACGCTCGGCACGACCACCGCGTCGGCCATCAGCCGCGTCCCCACCATCGAGAAGGTCGGCTTCGAGGCCGGCGACGGCACCCCGATCGGCGTCGTCACCGAGTCGCCGGGCGTCTTCTTCGTCAAGGAGGACTCGCCCTACAAGACGTTCGACGACCTCCTCGCCGACGCCAAGAAGCGTCCGGGCAAGATCACCGTCGGCGCCGCCGGCGCCCAGACCCCGCAGGCCGTCGAGCTGCTGCGCATGGGCACCGAGTACGACACCGAGTTCAAGCTCGTGCCGTTTCAGGGCGACGCCCCGGCCCTGACCGGTCTGCTCGGCGACAACGTCGACGTCATCATCCCGTCGTACAACGAGCAGGTCCGCGCCCAGCACGAGGCCGGCAAGATCCGCCCGCTCGCGGTCATGGGTCCCGACCGCAAGGAGTACCTCGGCGACACGCCCACGCTGGCCGAGTCGGGCTTCGACAAGCTGACCTACGGCATCTCGTCCTTCATCGTCATCGCGCCGAAGGACACGCCGGAGGAGATCGTCACGAAGCTCGAGGACTCCCTCGAGACCGCGCTGGAGGATCCCGCGACCCGCAAGGCCGCCGGCGAGCTCAACGTCCCCGCCGAGTTCATCGGCTCGGAGGAGCTCCAGCAGAAGATCGACGACGAGGTCAAGGACCTGACGCCGGTCCTGAAGCAGCTCTTCGGCTGATCAGCCGTGGTGGGTCCGGACCGTCCGCGGTCCGGGCCCACCGTTCCCGATTCCACCTGACAGGACCTCGACATGACCGACATGACCGAAGAGCAGGCCGCGGTGCCCGAGAGCCCTCCCGCGACCACGCGCGGCACCGGCTGGCTCGCTTCCAAGGTGCCGCTGGTGGTCGCCATCGCGATCGCGGTGGTCTTCCACCTGCAGACCAGCGAGATGGAGGTCGGCACGCTCACCGAGCCCGGCCCCGGCTACTGGCCCCGCGTGCTGATCGTCAGCATCATCGTCGTCTCGCTGCTCGGCTTCGTGATGGACATGACCGACGGCATCGAGACCTTCGAGCTGGGCGCCACGGCGCGCGTGCTCGGGGGCTTCGTGACGCTCGTCGTCTTCACGCTGATGTTCGAGCAGACCGGCTCGATCCTGGCGGGCTTCGTCTTCCTCATGCTCTGGCTCAAGGGCCTCAACGGCGAGAGCTGGCGCATGTCGCTGGCGATCGCCGTCGTCGCGCCGCTGGCCAGCTACCTGCTCTTCGTCACCGCGCTCGGCGTCCGCCTGCCCGAGGACATCGTCGCCAGCCTGTGGGGAGGTCGCTGACCCATGGACTCGCTGACCAACCTCATGTCGGGCTTCGGGGTCGTCTTCACCCCGGAGAACCTGCTCTTCGTCTTCCTCGGCGTCACGATCGGCACGATCATCGGCGTGCTGCCGGGTCTCGGTCCGACCGCCACGATCGCACTGCTGCTGCCGATCACGTACTCGATCACGCCCGAGGCCGCGATCATGATGCTCGCGGGCGTCTACTACGGCTCGATGTACGGCGGCACGATCACCTCGGTCCTGCTGCGCATCCCGGGCGAGGCCGCGAGCGCGATCACCGCGCTCGACGGCTACGAGATGACCAAGCAGGGACGCGGCGGACCAGCCCTCGGCATCGCCGCGATCGGCTCCTTCATCGGCGGCACGATCGCCATCATCGGTCTGGCGCTCATCGCCCCGGCCGTCGCCGCCGCCGCGCTGCGCTTCGGACCGCCCGAGTACGCGGCCATCACGATCCTCGGCCTGGTGCTGGTGACCTACCTCGGCACCAAGTCCACGGTGAAGAGCGTCATCGCCGCGCTGTTCGGCCTGCTGCTCGCCGCCGTCGGCCCCGACCCGATCCAGGGCACGTCGCGCTTCAGCTTCGACATGCCCGAGCTGATCTCCGGCCTCGACCTCGTCGCCATCGCGATGGGCATGTTCGGCATCGGCGAGATCATGTACAACCTCGAGAAGCGCCTCACCAGTTCGGGCACGATCGGCACGATCGACCGCATCCTGCCGACCAAGCAGGACTGGAAGGACTCGCGCGGACCGATCGCCCGCGGCACGATCCTGGGCTTCCCGATCGGCATCCTGCCCGGCGGTGGCGGCGTCATGAGCTCGCTGGCCTCGTACGCGGTGGAGAAGAAGGTCGCGAAGGACCCGAGCCGGTTCGGCAAGGGCGCCATCGAGGGCGTCGCCGGTCCCGAGACCGCGAACAACTCCTCGTCGATCTCGGCGTTCATCCCGCTGCTGACGCTGGGCCTGCCGTCCAACGCCGTCCTCGCCCTGATCCTCGGCGCGCTGATGATGCAGGACATCACGCCCGGCCCCGGCATGATCGACGAGCACCCCGAGCTGTTCTGGGGCGTCATCGCCTCGATGTTCATCGGCAACCTGATCCTGCTGGCGCTCAACCTGCCGTTCGTCGGCCTGTTCGTGCAGCTGCTGCGCGTGCGCATCGGCATCATCGGCGGCGTCGCGCTGCTGATCACGCTCATCGGCGTCTACACGATCAGCTACACGCAGTTCGACATGTGGGTCATGATCATCGCCGGCTTCGTCGGCTACCTCATGCGCAAGACCGGCTTCGAGCCCGCGCCGCTGGTGCTGGCGTTCGTGCTCGGCAGCGTCATGGAGATCGCGTTCCGCCAGTCGCTGCTGATGTCGGACGGCTCGCTGTCGATCTTCGTCACCCGCCCGATCTCGGGCACCATCATCGCCGTCGTCGCACTCGTCATCGTGACCTCGGTCGTCGGCGCCATCCGCCGTCGCCGCGGTCAGGGCAACGGGATCATCGACATGACCAAGCAGCTCGCGGAGGACTGACCCATGGACCTGAACTTCACCCCCGAACAGCAGGCGTTCCGCCGCGAGCTGCAGGACTGGTTCGCCGCGAACGGCCCGAAGGGTCGCCTCGACAGCCCGTACTCCGAGCCCGGCCTCAGCCAGCACCTGGAGTGGGAGAAGGCGCTCTTCGATGCCGGCTACGCCGCGCCGGGCTGGCCGAAGGAGGTCGGCGGCATGGGCGCCGACGCCTGGGACCAGCTGATCTACGACGAGGAGTACGCGCGATTCCGGCTGCCGGAGCGCCTCAACAAGATGGGCCTCGTGCACGGCGGTCCCACCGTCGAGGCGCACGGCACCGACGAGCAGAAGCAGCGCTTCCTGCCCGGCATCCTCAACTGCGAGGACATCTGGTGCCAGGGCTTCTCCGAGCCCGGCGCCGGCAGCGACCTGGCCGCCATCCGCACCACGGGCCGCATCAACGGCGACACGATGGTGGTCGACGGCCAGAAGATCTGGACCTCGCAGGGCATCATCGCCACCACGATGTTCGCGCTCGTGCGCACCGATCCCACCGCGAAGGGCCACAAGGGCCTGACGTTCGTCATCATCGACCTGCGCTCGCCGGGCGTGGAGATCCGCCCGCTGGGCCAGCTGCACGGCAACCCGGGCTTCGCCGAGGTGTTCTTCGAGAACGTCGAGGTGCCGGTGGAGAACGTGATCGGCGAGGTCGGCGACGGCTGGCGCGTGGCCGGCACGTCGCTCCAGCTCGAGCGCGGCACGGGCCGCGGCACGCACACGCGCCTCGAGCAGGCGCTGGTCGACCTCGCCCGCGACACGGGCGAGCGCGGCTCCGAGGGCCAGGTCGAGGAGCTCGGCCGGCTCGCGGCGTGGACCTTCGCCTACGAGCAGGCCACGTACGCGGCGACGCACGAGATCGCCACGGGCCGCACCGGCCCGGACGTCTCCAGCATCCAGAAGATGCTCTACACCCAGATCCACACGGCGGTCCACGAGCAGCACCTCGCGGTGCTCGGCGCGGACGCCGAGGTCATGACCGACCACGGTCCCGACGGCGAGATGTTCGGCATGCGTCGCAACTACTGGCACGGGCGGGGCGCCGAGATCTACGCCGGGTCCAACGAGATCCAGCGCAACATCATCTCCGAGCGGATGCTCGGACTGCCGAAGGAGCCGCGCGGATGAAGATCGCATTCGAACCCGAGCAGCAGGACCTCGCGACGTCGTTCGACCAGGCTGTGGCGGCCGAGGTCGATGTCGAGGCGCTGCGGGCGCTGTGGACCACCGAGACCGGTCGGTCGGAGAAGCTCCGCGCGACGATCGCGCAGCTCGGCCTGACCACGATCCTCGTTCCGGAGGAGTTCGAGGGCTATGGCGGCACGCTCGTCGACCTCGCCCTCGTGCTGGAGCGCGTCGGCTACCACGCGGTGCCGGACGCGCTGGTCGAGTCACTCGTCACCGCGCCGGTCGCGCTGACCGTCGCGGGCTCGCCCGAGCAGCAGGCGGCCTGGCTGCCGAGGCTGGCCGACGGCTCGGCCACGGCGACGGTCGCGCTGCGTGGACTGGCCTCGGTGCCGGACGCGCACGTCAGCGACGTGCTGATCTTCCGCGACGGCGACGAGCTCAAGCTGGTCGAGACGTCCGCGTGCGAGCTGACGCCGCTGCGTTCGATGGACCCGTCTCGCCGGCAGTTCGCGGTGACCTTGCCCGAGGGCGCGGCCCAGGTGCTGCCCGGTGGTCGCGTCGAGACCGTCCTCGCCCACGAGGCCGCGGCGTCGGCGAGCGTCCTCATCGGTCTCAGCCGCCGGATGCTCGACGAGACCGTCGCCTACGCGAAGGTGCGCGAGCAGTTCGGTCGCGTCATCGGCTCGTTCCAGGCCGTGAAGCACCAGCTGGCCGACGCGGTCGCGAACGTCGAGCTGGCCGCGTTCGCGGTGCACGCCGCCGCGGCGAAGGTGGCCGACGGTGCACCCGACGCCCCGACCGCCGCTCTGGCCGCCCGCATCGTGGCGGTCGAGGCCGAGTTCGAGGCCAACCGGGCCTCGCTCCAGCTGCACGGAGGCATCGGCTTCACGTGGGAGCACCACCTCCAGCTGTGGCTCAAGCGCGGCAAGGCGCTCGAGCAGGCCCACGGCAGCCTCACCGAGCTCACCGCGGCCCTCGGCCGCGCCACCATCGACTCCGCGAAGGCCACCGCATGAGCGACGACATCCTCCTCGAGGTCGAGGACCAGATCGCGACGATCACCCTCAACCGCCCTCACCGCAAGAACGCGCAGACGGCCGACGGCTGGGCGCTGCTCCACGACCACCTGCGCACGATCTCGTACGACGACTCGATCCGCGCCGTGGTGCTGACGGGTGCCGGCGACGCGTTCTGCGCGGGCGCGGACATCGGTGGCGGACCGGCGGCGGGCCACCCGCTGACGCGCGTGCGCAACATCAGCCGCACGCCCGAGGCCCTCTACAGCCTGAACAAGCCGACGATCGCGAAGGTCAAGGGCGCGGCTGTCGGCGCGGGCTTCAACATGGCGCTGTGCTGCGACTTCGTTGTGGCGTCGTCGACCGCGAAGTTCTCCGAGATCTTCGCCCAGCGTGGCCTGAGCCTCGACTTCGGCGGCGCCTGGCTGCTGCCGCGGCTCGCGGGTCTCCAGCAGGCGAAGCGCCTGGCGTTCCTCGCCGACTTCGTCACCCCGGAGGAGGCCAAGGAGCTCGGCCTCGTCACGTGGGTGAAGGAGCCCGAGGAGATCGACGGCTTCGTCGCCGACCTCGCCGACCGCCTCGCCGCGATGCCCCCGATCGCGATCGCCCAGAACAAGGACCTCCTGCACAACGGTGTGGTCCAGTCGTTCCGCGACGTGCTCGACAACGAGGCCCGCGCCCAGGCGATCAACTACGCCACCGACGATGCCCCGGCCGCCTTCAAGGCGTTCGCTGACAAGACCGAGGCCGAGTTCACCGGGAAGTGGTCGATCACGTGAGCGTTCCCGAGTTCGAGCAGATCACGCTGACGCTGGCCGACCGCGTCCTGGAGCTGCGCCTCAACCGGCCCGACCGGATGAACGCGTTCACGCCGGTCATGCGCACCGAGATGGTCGAGGCCCTCGACTGGGCCGAGGCGAACGACGACGTGCGCGTCGTCATCGTGACGGGGGAGGGGAGGGCGTTCTGCGCCGGTGCCGACCTCGGCGGCGCGGGTGACAAGCCGTTCTCCTACAGCGGTGACGGCATGCGCAACGACCGCTCGGACGCCGACGAGATCGCGGGCCTGCCGCGTGACGGCGGCGGCGTGGTGACGCTGCGCCTGGCCTCGTTCCCGAAGCCGGTCATCGCCGCGATCAACGGCGCCGCGATCGGCGTGGGCATCACGATGACCCTGCCGATGGACATCCGCATCGCGTCGACGAAGGCGAAGTTCGGCTTCGTGTTCGCGCGCCGCGGCATCGCCCCGGAGGCCGTCTCCAGCTGGTTCCTGCCGCGTGTCGTCGGGATCTCGCAGGCGTCGGAGTGGGCGCTGACGGGTCGTGTGTTCGAGGCCGACGAGGCGCTGCGCGGGCGGCTGGTGTCGCGTGTCGTGGAGCCCGAGGACGTGCTCCCGACCGCGCACTCCATCGCGCGCGAGATCGCCGACAACACCTCGGGCGTCGCCGTCGCGGCAACGCGCCGGATGCTGTGGTCGCAGCTGACGCAGGACGACCTGTGGGAGACCCACAAGCTGGAGACCCAGACGATCGCCGCGCTCAAGCAGGGACCCGACGCCAAGGAGGGCGTCGCGTCGTTCCTCGAGAAGCGCGACGCCGTGTTCACCGGCAGGTTGGGCACCGACCTGCCCGATGCCGTTCCCGACTGGCCGGTCCGCCCGGCCGCCGACTGAATCCCCCTCGAAGGAGCCCTCATGCTGAAGACCCGTTTCACCGAGACGTTCGGTGTCACCCATCCGATCGTCCAGGGCGGGATGCAGTGGGTGGGGCGGGCCGAACTGGCCGCCGCCGTCTCCGACGCGGGCGCGCTGGGCATCATCACCGCGCTGACGCAGCCGACCCCGGAGGCGCTGGCCGGTGAGATCGCGAAGGCGCGCGAGCTGACCGACAAGCCGTTCGGCGTGAACCTGACGATCCTCCCGTCGATCAACCCGCCGCCGTACGACGAGTACCGTCACGCGATCGCCGAGTCGGGCGTGAAGATCGTGGAGACCGCGGGCGCGAACCCCGAGCCGCACATGCCGTTCTTCAAGGACCACGGCATCAAGGTGCTCCACAAGTGCACGAGCGTCCGTCACGCGCTGCGCGCCGAGAAGGTGGGCGTCGACGGCGTCTCCATCGACGGCTTCGAGTGCGCCGGCCACCCGGGCGAGGACGACATCCCCGGGCTGGTGCTGATTCCTGCGGCCGCCGACAAGCTCTCGATCCCGATCATCGCCTCGGGCGGCATCGCGGACGAGCGCGGCCTCGTCGCGGCCCTGGCGCTGGGCGCCGACGGCGTGAACATGGGCACCCGCTTCATGAGCACGCAGGAGTCGTGGATCCACCAGAACGTCAAGGACCGCATCGTCGAGGCCACCGAGCGCGAGACCTCGCTGATCTTCCGCCCGCTGCGCAACACCGCGCGCGTGGCCCGCAACGAGATCAGCACCAAGGTCGTCTCGATGCTCGACGAGGGCGCCCAGTTCGAGGACATCCGCGAACTCGTCGCCGGTGTCCGCGGCCGCGAGGTCTACGAGTCCGGTGATCTGGATGCCGGCGTCTGGTCCGTCGGCATGGTCCAGGGCCTCATCCAGGACGTCCCCTCGGCTCGCGAGCTCGTCGAGCGCATGGTCTCCGGCGCCGAGCAGATCATCAACGGCCGCTTGGCCGGCTTCATCAACTGACGCTGCGAAACGAAGGGCCCGGCCGTCTCGGCCGGGCCCTTCGTCGTTCAACCCGTGTGCGGAGACCTGCGGAGTCGCTTAGCGCGATGACGCAGCGCCTGCGGCCGTCGGGCGTCCGAAGCGATATTGCCGAGCTCAACGCTGAGTGCCTCGGAAGGAACACCTTGTTCGAGCCACTTCATGGCGTGGGCAGGCCAGTAGTCCATCGGCCACGCCAACGCGTACCTGATGAGTTCGACAGGGTCGTATTCACGCGGGTCGCCTTCGACGAAGTCGCCCTCGAGGTCAATGATGTGTTTCAACAGGTCATCCGGCTCGGCGTGACGAGAGTCGCCGCGCTCGTCACCAGTCGTCACGGCGAACCCGCTTGTCCATGAGGATTGCCCAGGTGTACGCCGATCCCTGGCGGTCCTTGATGTCGCTCGGGCGGTCGGCGGGCATCGCGGCGGTGGCCTTCGCGAAGTTGGTGCGTGAGAGCGAGCGGTTGATCTCGCGCCCGTCCCTCGTCACTCGGAGGTAGTCGCCCGGGACTCGGTAGGTGAACGGCAGCCCGCTGGCCGTCGTGAACTCCTCGCCGGCGCAGCGCCGGATGCGCTCCCAGACCTCGATGAACTCACTCATGCCGCCAGTCTTGCTGGTCTCACGTCGACTTGTGGCCCACTCAGTCCGGGTGCTCACTTCGCAGCGGCCTTGGCCTTCTTCACGGCGGTCCGCGCCACGGCCTCGAAGTCCTGAGGCGACATGCTGCCGCCGACCTCGTACGAGGCGAGCATGACGAGAGTCCTGCCGACCCGGACGATCACCATCGGGACGTCGATGACCTGCCCGCCCGAGCTGGAGCGCAGCCTCAGCGCCACCGTGTCGTCGCCGAGCTGGGGGAAGGCCATGCTGGAGGGCTGGTACGTGATCGTCATGCCTTGGGCTGTCTCGGTGTAGGAGGGGCAGTCCGCGAGCACCTTGCGGAGCGACTTCATCTCCTTCAGGACCTCGCGCTTCGGCCGCGAGAGCACCGACTGGCTCAGGAAGGGGCCGTTCTCGCTCCGGGAGAAGTAGACGTCACTCGTGCCGGACGCCGAGATGTCGTCGTCCAAGGTCTGCGTCAGCGTCTTGCACGCCGGGTGAGCGGAGTCCCTCCGCACCTCGGACCCGCCGGCAGGGTCGGGAGCGGGGGAGACGCTCCACCCGTCGGGAAGGTCCTTCACGGTGAGCAGCGCCTTCTCGATCTGGTCCTCCGAGAGGAGCTTGCGAGGCGCCTCCTCGACGACGGTCCCGTACTTCTGCGGGTCGACGTCCGGGCTGGAGGGCCCGCACGCTGCGAGGACCAGGGCGGACGCGACGGCGACGGCGGCGAGAACGGACTTCACCCACGAGAGCCTAGGTTCGTCCTCGCCGCCTGTTCGCGGGCTCGGCTACTTCTTCGAGTACTTCACCCACGGGGTGAACGAGTTCTTGTACGGCAGGTGATCGATGCGCGCCGGCGTGTATGCGTGGTAGCCGGAGTCGTCGATGTACCCGGACTGGATGCTCCGCACGTTCACCCGGACGTACTTCGGGTGGTACAGGCAGCCCTTCTTCGGCTTGACGTGGACCACGACGATGCCGTTCTCGAGGTCGTACCGCTCACGAACCGACTTGCCGCACCTGCCGGGGAACGGATAGGTCACCCAGCTCTCCCGGTGCGCTGTGGATCCCTTGAGCGCGCGGAACCCGCCGTCACCCGGGATGCCGACCTCGTCGGCGAACTCGGCACCGGCCGACTTGTGGTTCGTGTCGAGAAGGAGGCGGAACTCGCCGACTGGGGTGGACTCCGCGTTCCAGTCGACCGGCTTCATCCTCACGGTGACGCGCACGCCCTTGGCGTTGTTGACGACCTTGACCTTGTAGAGGTCGAAGGCGCTCGACCCGCCGCCCGCGGGATCCGGCGTGGTGGCCTCCCGCGCCTGAGCGCTGGTCGCAGCACTGAGCAGGCCAACAACCAACGCGAGGGACAGAAGAATGCCGCGCCGGCGCCGACGCATCGTGCCGGGGGCGGGTTCGGTGTTCGAGGTGTGGTGACTGGGCATGACGTTCTCCATCCGTGGCGAGCCGCTGGTGTCGGCAATGAAGAGACGCCTACCCGCGATTCCGTACTCCGATTCGCAGAGGAGGTCTGGTGCGAGTGACGATGCGTTGGCGAAGTGCCCACCATCGGACTTGCTCACCATCGTGAAGGAGAAGCGCGTGACCAACCCCAGGCTGGAGGTCCTCGACCGCTACATGGAGGGCTTCCGCCGCAGCGACCACGACCTGGTGCTGAGCTGCCTGACGGACGACGTGGTGTTGCACGTGCACGGCGTCCGAACAACGCGTGGCAAGGTGGATTTCGACACCGAGATCGAGAACCCATACTTCGAGGGCCGTCCGGAGTTGACCGTCGACCGCACCTTCGAATCCGGCGACGTCTTCATCCTCACGGGCACGGGCGTCGGCCACCACAAGCAGGCTGGTCGCATCGCGTTCGTCTACAGCGACCTGTTTACGTTCCGAGGCGACCTCATCGCCGAGGTCGAGTCTTACGTCGTCCCAGTCGGCTGAGTCCGCGTCCTTGTCGTGCGAGCGGGGAAGTTCCAGAGGATGCGTCATTCCGCCCACAATGATGTAGGGCCGCTCGCGCGATTTCCCGCAGTTGGCCACCAAGTCAGCGCAACTACTCAAGTCAAGCTGGAAAGATCCAGCCGCATACGCAGTCTCGTTGCGACCGGCCAGGCAGACTTACCGCGGTCGTACGCCCAGATGCACGCAACCAGTCCGGGATGAGTGCCGATCTTCTCGGCGAAAGCCACCAGCTCCTCGCGTCCCTCGACCTTCGAGAGCTCACGTCCACGTCCGCGGAGAATCACCTTCTTTGCAAAGGTGTTCGCCTCGGTTTCCGCGCCGTCTGTGTCGTCCGACCCGTCGAGTTCGATGAGGCTCCGACGCCGAGGATGAAGGACGACATGCGCCGCCTCATGAAAGAAGCTGAACCAGACGCTGTCTTCGAACTTTCCGCGCTCAGTAAGAACGATGACTGGTCGTTCGGGACCGAGCCATCGAACGGCTGCCGAGGCGCGAGTGCCATCGAGGCTTGGGTTGAAGACAACCGCGACCCCAACGCGGGCGCATCGTTCTTGTAGGGCAGCGAAGGCCTCTCTCATGGGAAGGAGTGTGACCTCCGGCAGCTGCTCGAGCAGTTCGGTGAAAGCTGCCTTGTTGTACGGCTCAACCTCCAGGTCGTCGGCTTTGAGCTCCGCGCTCCTGAGCCAGAGAGCCGTGACATGCGGGTCGACTGTCCAGCGCTGCGATCGCCGGAATGACAGAGCTGCTTCGCCATAGACCGCGTTGTATGCGTCGGGGTCTGCGACAGCCAGGTAATTGAGAAGGTCCTCAATCTGAGTCTCGATAGACGACTTCACGTCGACGATGCTGAGCCTTTGAAGTACGGTTTTCGGGAAGTTCGCATACCAATCTCGGTGGCCTATCAGTCCGTCTCGAAGCTTGACCCGCTGCTTGTTGGACTGGTTGACCGCGTCTGCTTGCGTCAGAACGACCGCAGGGATTCCAAGGGTGCGTTCAAGGCGCAACGCAGTATCGGCGGACAGCGGGACGGCGTCTTGGATCACTTGGTTGAGATGCTTCGCCGATGTTCCGGCGCGAGCGGCAAGATCCGCTTGCGTGTAACCGCGGGCGTTGAGTTCGAATCGGATGAGGTCTCCGGGGGTGACCTGGTAGTCATGGGCTAGTGGCTGCGGGACTCGCTGGCCCGGAGCGGACTGTTTCATCAACTGGCCTCTTTCAATGGCAGGCCGACGGCCAAGATGGCGACCGAAAACACGGTGCTGAGGCTGTGTCTGGTTCCGTCGGTATGTAGGGGTTTGCCGAGCTCGTCGATGGGGCTAAGGAGCAGACCGGTCGCTGGGGTTCCGAAGTGGAATTCGGTCCGTCCTACGTTCGCGAGCTGGGTGAGTCTGGTGCCCTTGGACTTCGTCAGGTGCGCCATGTTTCCGGCGAGCTTGACGTAGGTGAGGAGGATGCGCAGATCGTGACTGACCACGCCTCCGTGGGCCGCAACCGCAGACGGCTCCAGCGCCTCAGCGACGCCGTTGCCGAGCGGGAGAACGTTCACCAGATCGCCTTTACCAATCACGTAAAGCAAAGATGTGCTTTACTTGTTCTGTAAAGCCTACCGCTGGTCGATCGTCGCCCGGCATCCGCCACACCAAAGATCGGAGGGCTAATCATGAGGGTCTACGTTCATGACGCCGAGGGGAAGCGAGTTGTCGAAGCAGACGAGGCTGCGACACTCGTAGATGTCACGGGTGCAAGCGCGGGCACCAAGATCTGGGCCGAGGACGCCGCCGAGCCGCTCGCCGCTGACGCCACTGTCCGTGTTCTCGCCGGCCGCAACGTTGCCGCGGTTCACGTCGGTAAGGGACTGATTACCGTGAGCGTCACCTACGCGGGCGCCACGAAGACCGAGACGTTCGGTCCCGGCGCGAAGATCGACAAGGTCCTGGACTGGGCTACTGGCAAGGACGGGTTCGACCTCCCGGAAGGAGACCGGCATGACCTCGTTCTGCGCCTGAAGGGCAGCACCGGCTCGCTCGACCCGGACACGCATGTCGGAACACTGGCCGGCAAGGGTGAGACGCTCGCCCTGGACCTGCTTCCCGGCGATAAGTTCGCTGGCTGAGCCGAGGCTGATGAGCGATGGAACCGCGATGAGTCCCGACGAGAATGCCTTGGTCGAAGATCTTCAATCGGACCGTTTCATGTCCGGAGTGGATCGCGGCTACTGGCGCTTGGTCGCCCGCGACGGAATCGCCGTGACGTTCGACCTGGCGGCCAAGAATGGCCGCCGGGTCGGCGTCCGGCTCGATTGCAGTAGCTACCCCGGTACTGCACCGACCGGCCAACTCTGGTCCATTCCGGACGACGGCCCCCTGCCTGTGGAGCTGTGGCCCCAAGGCGGTCGTGCGAGCGAGGTCTTCAACCCGAGTTGGAGCCCCCAGTTCGGCGGGGCGTTCTACTTCCCTTACGACCGCCGCGCGCTTGACGGACACGACGGGTGGGCTAGCGATCACCCCGGTCACGTCTGGGATCTCGACAAGACCGTGGTGGATGTCCTATACCTGCTTCGCGAAGTCTTGCGGACCGCGACCACCCCAACCATCGACTCCATTGGTGAGGAGGAGGCGTCTTGACGGCGGTGAGCAACGCGGTCGTGAACGACGCGCACGAACAGGCATCGTTCAAGATGTCGCGTAGGCGATGGAGGGACCTTCTTGGTGAGCTTCAGCGCCGAGGTGACGATCGTCGGGAGTCCGGCGCGTTCCTCCTCGCCGCAAACACCGGTGACCATGTTGAGCGGGTCGTCTACTACGACGACCTGGACGCCCGCTGCCTCACGGGAGGTATCAGCTTCTCCACGACCGGCTTCACCGAGCTTTGGCGAATCTGCGAGGAGCAGGCACTGCGCGTGGTTGCGGATGTTCACACTCATCCCAGCACCTGGGTCCAGCAGTCTGAAATCGACGCGTCGAATCCGATGATGGCGAGGGTCGGCCACGTCGCAATGATTGTGCCCTCCTATGGCCATGCCCGCAGCGTCGAGGAGTGCGGAGTGCACATCTATCTCGGCTCCTATCAGTGGATTGCGTTGCCTGCTGGCAACGTCTCGGCGGTCGTCGAGATCTACGGCTTGTTCTCGAGAGCGCAAACCAGGCACTTCTGGAACATGCTGACGCGCGTCTTCGGGAGGATGACGCCGTCATGAACGCAATCATTCCCAGCGTCGAGGAGTTGTCACGCCCGGCTAAGGCACTCATCGACAGCGGCCGGGTGACCGCGTTTGGCGACGCTGCCGACATCCTGACAGCGAACGTCCCAACAGTCATTGCGGGAGCGGAGGCAAGCTCGTACGGGTACCAGGCCGCCCTTCTTACCGCCGTCGAAACCACCGCTCGGGTCTTCGCGCAGGCACCGGTCTATCTTGCGCCGGTTGTCGCTGACGGCCCATGTCTGCTCCCAGGCCTCTCGCACCTGACTCTCGCCGAAGCGGTTGTTCAAGCTGGAGCGCACCACATGCGCGCGGATGACGCCTCTGTTGGATCGCGGCCGGTGATCGTCATTGGCACTGCCGCGACAACGGGGATCGTGAGTCTCCAGGTTACTTGGGACCACTGGGTTGCATCAGTCGGTACGACCGGAGGTCGACTCCCTGAGCGAGGCAACATGGTCCTGGCTCCAGTTGCAGCCGCAGCCTTGGCCGTGGCTGAATGCTTCAAGCGCGTCCTTGGCGTCGACGAGGCCTGCTACCGCCAACGAGGGCTGAACCTATGGCAACCCGACCAGACGAGCCCTAACTCCATCCAAGCGGGCCTCGAAGAAGAGGCGCTAGGCCCGGTGCTCCAGTTCCTGCCGAAATCCGCTTGGATGGTTGGGCTTGGGCATCTTGGCCAAGGCTACGCGTGGTGCTGGCGCCTGCTGCCTTACCTCGACCCCAGCCAGTGCGAGTTGCTCCTGCAGGACTTCGACAAGGTCAACGTCGCGAATCGTTCGACCGGCATGTTCGTTAAGCCGGAGCACTTGGGGCTCATGAAGAGCCGGGTTGTCGCGTCGGCGCTCGAGGGCGCGGGTTTCAAGACTCGGATCGTCGAGCGACGCCTCCTTCCGGAGACGCTGCGTCATCCGAATGAACCCGAGCTCGCCCTCCTCGGTGTCGACAAGCTCGAACCGCGCCGCCTCATCAGTAACATCGGGTGGGCTTTCGCGGTCGACGTGGGTCTTGGCGCCGGACCTGTCGACTTCACCGGCATCAGCATCCATACATTCCCGAGTCGTACGTCGTCGCATGACCTAGCCGCCTGGCAAGGTCATGGATCAACGAACCGTGCTGCACACGCTCAACAGCAGGACGCCTACCGAAACGCGGAGGCCGCGGGTGCTGACGGGTGCGGTCTCGTCCAGTTAGCCGAGACTGCGGTCGCGGCCCCATTCGTGGGTGTCGTGGCCGCGTGTCTGGCGCTCTCGGAGCCATTGCGAATCCTGCACGGCCAGAAGCAGCACATCACGCTCAGCTACGACGCTGGGCGCACCGCCCTGCCTCGCGGGAGCCGCGCGGCGGAGGTTCCGCGCATTGGATTCGTCGAAACTTCGCGGGAAGTTAGGACGCAGGAAGGACCTTGGCGGTCGGGTTAGACACCTCGCGGATTGGGTTGGACTCCGACCCGTCCGTCGCTTAGTTCGCCAAGTAGGCACATCTGCAATTCCCAGAAGCCAGACAGTTCGCACAGGAGAGGAGGTGACACACCATGGCGAGACGAAACGTTCACACGGTGCCCGATGGCAAGGGCGGCTGGATCAATCGCACCGAGGGCTCACAACGAGGTTTCGGTGCCGCCCCGACGAAGGCCGAGGCCCAAGCGGCCGGCCGCGAGAGCACCAAGCGCACCGGCGGCGAGCACACGATCCACAACCGAGACGGCAAGATCGCGGAGAAGAACACCTACCCGCGGTCGAGCGACCCTCGTTCATCCAAGGGCTAAGGCCGTTCGAGGGCGGGGCTCCCAACCTGAAGGAAGTCCCGCCCTTGAGGATCTCGTAAGTTGCATAAGCCTCGGCCTGATGAGCGGCCCAAGCGTCCCAGACCGTTGTTTACGCCACGCGGGGAGTGGGCCGGGCAAGCCCGCCACACGGACCGGTCCGATCGCGTCTTTCCGCCGCCAGTGACTCGTAGCGGCGACGACGAGCAAGCACACTGCGGAGCCCGGCGACCCAGTGACCAGACGATATGGAGCAACTGCCCGGAACGGCTGAGCAGTGCGAACAGTGCTTCCATCGCCAGCCTGCGCGACGTGGTCTACGCACGCCAAGCGACGAGAGGGCCTCCGGGATCGGCCGATCTGAATCTGATCTGATTGCCCTAGGCAGTCACACCTATGAAAGGCACTCCGATGGCTCTTTGGGTTGTTCGCGGGGGACGAGGCGGTTCGTACGCGCAGTGGTGTCTCGCTGAGGGCCGGGCCGCCGCAGCGTGGAACTCCGTTCCGACCCTTGTGCACGCACAGTCGCGCGATGACGTTGTCTCGCTGGTGGCTCCGACCATGCCGAACGAGTCGACGGCCAAGGTTGGCACCCTCGCGAGCCAGCTGTGGGGCCTGCGGTCGATTGAGCCAGGCGATACGGTCATTCTGCCGCTGTCGTCTTCGGGCACACTGGCGGTCGGCGTGTGCACGGGTGGTTACGAACATCTCGACGAGCACGCTCCCGCTCGCCATTCAGTGCGCGTTGACTGGCGGGCAGATGAGGTGCCCCGCGCTGCTCTTGGACAAGACCTGCTGAACTCTCTCGGGTCGCTGTTGACGGTGTTCCAACTGTCGCGGCACAACGCGGAGGCCAGGTTCGCGGAGGTGCTGCGGACCGGCGTCGATCCCGAAGCAAGCACAGACGACCCCGATGAAACACCCTCCGCCTCTGTGACGACAGCGTCCGGCGCTCTGCTTGATCCCGAACCGGTACCGACCATCGAGTCCATCCGTGACAGGGTCCGCACCCACATCCGGACTCGCTTTCGCGAGCACGACCTGACGCGTCTGGTTGCAGCTGTGCTGGCGGTCCGTGGATTTCACTGCGACATTTCGCCGCCAGGGCCTGATCAAGGCGTCGACATCCTCGCGGGGACGGGGCCGCTGGGACTTGACTCGCCCACCCTCATCGTTGAAGTGAAGTCCGGCGGCGGCGCGATCGGTGCCCCGGTCGTCCGAGGTCTCCAAGGGGCGATGTTGTCGCATCGAGCAGATCAGGGACTCCTCGTTGCTTGGGGAGGAATCACCCGAGAAGCGCGCGCCGAGATTCGTAAGGACCGGCTGACGATGCGAGTCTGGGACGCGGATGACCTTCTCGATCAGGTGCTCGACGTGTACGAGGACCTTGACGAGATCATTCGAGCCGAGATCCCGCTCAAGCGTGCCTGGGTGCTCGTAGAGAACGAATCCTAGATTGCGGGGCGCATTCAGGGCACGCTCCCTGAGACCTCGTGGTGGTGCGTCCATCCGCCGCGAAGGACGGGCGAACCGTCAGATGAGAAACACTGATATAACAAGGCCAAAGGCCAGCGAGAGCGCGACAGTTCGGACTTCTCGGGTCCGTTCGGATGCCCCGGGATAACGAGCGTCGAGCCACCGGAGGAGCCTCAAGAAACCGAAGAGGGCAACGACCAGCAAGCTGATACGCACGACGTGGTCCACGCCCGCAGTGTGACAGGCAACGGGAGGCTGGGGAGCAGAACTCGGCTCGCGGCTTCAGCTCGCCCGTGGCTCGGCGGCAGGGCCAATGCCGCGGGGTGAAACAGCCGGGTAGGACCTAGCGTCACTTGGCCGCCTTTGCGCTGCGTCGCCCTGGAACCCAACCTCGTCAGTCTCAGCTCGTTAAGTCTCGTTCGGGCTGCATTGTTCGTTCTTTCTCGCGCGGTCACAGACGAAGTTCTCCCACCTGGTTGTGGTGAGGTAGGACTCGTCATTGAAGGTGTAACTGAGCCTCACTGCGTCGATTGAATTGCCGTCGGCGTCTGCGAAGAGGACGGTCATCAGCTCTGAGAAACCGGCGGTCACATCCGGTGGGTTCTTGCACACGTCGGCAATTTCAGCACCCTTGAGAGGCTCGATGGATTGCCCCGGCTGACTGCCGAACTCGTCCTCGGGCGTTCCGACCTCGCTGAAGACGGGCGTCGCGCCGGCCTCGGCGGCCGCCTTCGAAACTCGTCGGACCACGGCCCGTACCTCGTCATTCGGGTCGCGCTGCCCGAGAAATTCGACCCTGGTCAGGGTGGCAGTCCCAGGTTCGGTCAGGCACAGTCGAAACCCGCCGAACGTGCCGTGCCAGTCGCCCTTCACTCCTGGCGGGTAGAGGCCATTGCCCCCACTGGCTAGCGACAAGTCGAGCGGCCCATCGGTCGCCGACACGTTATCGTCCGAAACTCCAATGGCCGCGCATCCGGACAGGACCGACACCACTAACGCGCCGGTCAGCGAGAGGAATCCCAGTGGGATACGCCTCCGTGCACCATCCATGTTCCAAGAGCCCCTTCAATCAACTCGAACGAGAAAACGATCCCACACAACGCGACCCCGGCCGAAAGGTTTCGAAGGCGTCAGATGGGGTTCTCACATCAGTTGTCGGTCCCGCCGCGAGAGTCGCCCAAGGAGACACTCGAGACGTGACGGCAACCCCGAACATCGAGGCTGCCGGACAGTCTGAGGTTGCGTCCTTTCGCCGCGTAGCGGGTGGCAATTCGACTCAAGCGCGGGAATTCCGAGGAAGCCACCACCTCTGCGGGCGACGCGTGGGATCGTCGCTGACGTGCGACTACCTCAAGCACTTCGAGAGGCCGATGATGCCGGAGCCATCAGTGCCCTGACGCGCTACTACGGCGGATCTACACCCGTCGAATCGTTCACAGGGGCACGATTCGACACTTGGGACAGCACCGGGTCTCGACCGGCCGACACCAACCGTTTCACGGCTGACGACCTCGTCGCGGTCACCTTCTTGTCGGTCGAGGTGCCCGCGCGAGCCGCAATCATCTTGCTTGACACGCGCGCCGAAACATTTAACTCGCTTCTTACCGCCCTCGGCCCAGATCGCGATTTGGTTGAGGAACGCAATCCGTGGCCCGCCACGTGGGTGGGCTGGACCCTCTGGAAGGAACTCACCGCGCTCCCCGGGGTCGGCCCGACGACGGCAAGCAAACTCCTCGCGCGGAAGAGGCCACGGCTCAGGCCCATCTACGACTCCGTCGTAGCTGACGTGGTGGGCTCGAATCGTCTGTGGGAGCCCCTGCGGTCACGCCTTGTCTCCGAACCTTCTCTCCACGAAAGACTCGTACGACTTCGCCAGGAGGCTGGTTTGGACGAGGCTGTGTCGGCTCTGCGCGTGTTCGACGTAATCGCGTGGATGGAAGGCAAGTTCGGACCGCCGTGACAGCCATCAGCCATTCCGGTCCACCGACGAGTAGCTCCAGGTTGCGCTCCGAATCCCTGACCGTCTTCGAGGCGAGCGATCATCGAGCGCCCTAGGTAAAGGCCCTACTTGCAGTTGACTATGGGAGGAAAGACATGCTGATCGGTGCATACGGAACGCGCTGGGACAGGCAGGTATACGAGTGGAACCGCAACGCCCGGCGACAACTACTCGGCGAGCGGGACGGCGAGGTGGTCGATTTCTCGGCTGCGCGCGGCATCTACGTCCTTCACCGCGGCCCTGAGATCTACTATGTCGGGCTCACCATCGATTACGGGCGAATGAGCGGACGACTGTCCGATCATGCCAAGCCGACCAGTAGGCACAGCAACAATTGGGACACCTTCTCTTGGTTCAGCTTCGATGGTCCTGGCGAGCGTGTTGACGCGCCCGGAATCGCAGCAGTGGACGACGACTGGGATCACTACGACCTGACGATCGCTGGCGCGGTCAAAGGTCTCGAAGCCATTCTGATCGAACTCCTGGCACCCCCGGGAAACAAGCGAGTCGAGAAGCACGGTGAGGCCGAGCGATGGGACCAGGTTCGCTCTTTCGATTGGTCAAAGTAGCGCACGCAAACGCCTATGCGAAAACGCCGACCTAGGGCGATGCGTCGCCTAAGCCGAGTCCGGCGGACGGCCGATTGGCACCTGCGTTGAGGGGGCGACGCGTAGTCGGCGTCGCCGAACTATCACCGCCGCTTCGACGATTGGACTGCGTCCTTTCGCCGCGAAGGCCGCGGCAGGACAATAAGGACCTGCGCGACGCGGATCCCGTGTGCCTCCCCTAGGCTCGGGCCGTGGAGCCAGTCCAGACCCGGGTAGAGGAAGTCGCTTCGAGCGTCACTGATCATGCGAACGCAGGCTTCGTTCGTGCGCTGATGTCAGCGGCGGACGACTTCCGGGACCGGGACTTCGAGATTGAACTCGCCGAGTTCCTGCAGTCTCGGCCGGACTTGATGGACCGTTGGGCAGCTGTCGACGGCTTCGAGAGGAAGCAGCCAGCGTTGGTGCATGCCGCGGGCCGCGCTGTCTCCGTTGCTGCCTTCATTCATCGCAGGGCTAACTACTTTGCTGCGCGTCGCGTCGAGGTGCCTAAGGGGCCCCGGTCGACCTAGACGTGTGCTTCGGGTGGTCTCATACAGCGGCTCGCTTCGCTCGCCGACACTCGACCGCCGGGAGGAAGCGCGAAGGGCCCGCGCTGAGGCGCGGGCCCTTCTGCACAACGGAACCTCAGCGGACGGGGACGCGGCCGCCGTCGACGGAGAAGGTCTGGCCGGTCATGTAGTTGCAGTCCGGGGAGGCCAGGAAGACGTAGACGCCGGCGATCTCCTCGGGCTCGGCCCAGCGGCCCATGGGGATGGACTCGAGGTACTTGTCCTTGAAGCGCTCGTCGGTGCGGATCGTCTCGGTCATCGGCGTGGACGCGGCGGGGGCGATCGCGTTCACGATGATGTTCGCCGGGGCGAGCTCCTTCGAGGCCGAGCGGGCCATGCCCAGCAGGGCGGCCTTGGCGGTGGCGTAGTTGATCTGGCCGATCGTGCCGTTGATGCCGGCGGCCGAGCTGGTCAGGATGATGTGGCCCTGCTTCAGCTCGCGCATGCCTGGCACCACGGCCTGGAGCCAGTAGAACGAGCCGTTGACGTGCGTCTGCTGCACGATGTCCCACTGCTCGTCGGTCATCTTCCACAGCATCGCCGGGCGGGTGACGCCGGCGTTGCTCACCAGGATGGTGATGGTGCCGAGCTTCTCGGCGATCTCGGCCGCGGCGGCGTTGACCGACTCGCGGCTCGCCACGTCGTTCGCCACGCCGATCGCGGTGCCACCGTTCGCGTTGATCGCGTCGGCGACCTCCTGCGCACGGGCGCCGTCGATGTCCGTGACGGCGACCTTCGCGCCCTCGGCGGCGTAGCGCTCGGCGATCGCGCGGCCGATGCCCTGGCCGGCGCCGGTGATGACCGCGACGCGGTCCTGCAGAACTCCAGTCATGAATGTGCTCCTGAGTATTAGAGAGAAAAGAGAGGTCAGAGGGTGGTGGCGTCGCCCAGCAGGGCCGTCACCTGGCTCGACAGCACGCCGCCGTTGCCGTGGACGAGGCCGACGTGCGCGTCGGCCACCTGGCGGTCGCCCGCCTCGCCGCGCAGCTGCCGGACCGCCTCGATGATGAGGAAGATCCCGTACATGCCCGGGTGCGTGTACGACAGCCCGCCGCCGTTCGTGTTCACCGGCAGCCGGCCGCCCGGCGCGATCGCGCCGCCCGACACGAACTCGCCGCCCTCGCCCTTGGCGCAGAAGCCCAGGTCCTCGAGGAACAGCAGCGTGTTGATCGTGAACGCGTCGTAGACCTCGACGACGTCGACGTCGGCCGGCGTCAGCCCGGCCAGCTCGAACGCGCGAGCGCCCGACTCCTTGGCCGCCGTGGTCGTCAGGTCGGGCGTGGTCGAGATGTTCATGTGGCGCGACGCCTCGGCCACCGACAGCACCGGCACGAGCGGCTTGCCGAGGTCGCGCGCCCGCTCGGTGGAGGTCACGATCACGGCGCCCGCGCCGTCGGTGACGAGGCAGCAGTCGCGCACCGACAGGGGAGTGGAGACCATGCGGGCGCTGAGCACCTCGTCGAGCGTGAGCTCGTCGCGCATGAACGCGGCCGGGTTCAGCTGCGCCCACTTGCGGGCGGCCACGGCGATCTCGGCGAGGTGCTCGCGCGTCGTGCCGTACTCGTGGAAGTGGCGCGCGGCCGCCAGCGCGTAGCCCGAGACGGGCATCCGCGGGCCGAACGGGTTCTCGTACGAGGGCACGAGGTTCGCGCCGGAGGTCGCGAGGCCACCGGAGTGCGAGCGCTGGTTGCTGCCGTAGGCGATCAGCGCGACCTCGGCCATGCCCGAGTTGATCGCGGCGGTCGCGTGGCGCAGGTGCGCGACGAACGAGCTGCCGCCCGTGGCGGTGGTGTCGACGTACCGCGGCGTGAGGCCCAGGTACTCGCTCAGCGTCGTCGCGGGGAACGTGAAGAAGGCGGAGTGGCAGAAGACGGCGTCGACGTCGGAGGGCTTGAGCCCGGCGTCGGCGAGCGCAGCCAGCGAGGCCTCGCCGGCGATCTGCAGGGCCGAGACGCCCGGGCCGACCTCGCCCAGTCCGGCCTCGGCGACACCGACGATCGACGTGCTGCCGCGCAGCTCCTTCTCGGTCGTGCTCATGCGGTGGCCTCCAGGCGGACGAAGGGCAGCAGCTCGCCGTCGGCGACCAGCGGGCGGATCTCGGTCTCGACGCGGTCGCCGATCTTCGCGGCCAGCGCGTCGTCACCGTCGAGGCGCGACATCATGCGGAATCCCTCGTCGAGGTCGACGACGACCACCGTGTACGGATCCACGCCGCGCGGGGAGATCGTCGTGGCGGAGTAGATGGTGCCGCGACCCTCGCTGTCGCCCCAGGCCAGCTCGGTCGATCCGCACGAGGGGCACACGGGCCGCGGCGGGAACACCGCGTGCGACTCCGAACACCGCTGGAACGCCAGTGCTCCGGCCTCGAGCCGCGACCGGAAGGTCGCGTCCAGGGATCGTGATTCCTCGATGGTCATCGGGCCTCCCGCCTTGATCTCTCGGACGTTCCGAGGGTAGCATTCACAATAGTATACATTCATGCATGAACTTCGGTACCCCACGAAAGGCGAACACGATGGCCGCTGAGGACACCCCTCCCTCAGGACCCTTCTCAGGCGTCCGCGTCCTGGACCTGACGCGTGTCGTCATGGGCCCCCTGGCCACCCAGGTACTGGCTGACCAGGGCGCCGACGTGATCCTCGTCGAGGCGCCCGGTGGCGACACCAACCGCGTGATGGGCCCCGGCCCGCACGCCGAGCTCTCGGGCATCGCACTCAACCTGCTGCGCAACAAGCGCTCGATCGACATCGACCTCAAGTCCGCCGAGGGCCGGCGCATCATCGCCGAGCTCGTCCCGCAGTGCGACGTCGTCGTCGCCACGATGCGCCCGCAGGTGCTGACGCGCCTGGGCCTCGACTACGACTCGCTCAAGCAGCTGCGCCCCGACCTCGTCTACTGCCAGGCCCAGGGCTTCCCGCTGGCCAGCGACCGCTCCGAGGAGCCCGCGTACGACGACATCATCCAGGCCGCCAGCGGCGTCGCCGACATGGTCGAGCGCGTCACCGGCACGCCCTCGCTGCTGCCCACGATCTTCGCCGACAAGGTCTGTGGCCTCGTCATGGCGCAGGCCATCAGCGCCGCCCTCTTTCACCGCGAGCGCACCGGCGAGGGCCAGCACATCGAGGTGCCGATGCAGCAGGCCACCGCGGCGTTCATGCTCGCCGAGCACGGCAGCGGCGCGATCGCCGAGCCGCCCGTGAACGACGAGGGCCGCCCCGCCTCGGGCTACCCGCGCGTGCTCTCGCCCGAGCGCCGCCCGCACCCGACCAAGGACGGGATGGTGCACCTCTTCCCCTACCTGCCGCGCCACTACGCGCAGCTGTTCGCCGAGGCCGGCGTCGCGGGAGCCGAGTCCGATCCCCGCTACGTCGACCAGCGCGCCACGCTGATCCACTCCGACTCGCTCTACCGCGACGTCCGCAAGGTCGCGCCGCAGCGCACCACCGAGGAGTGGCTGGAGTTCTGCCGCGAGGTCGGCATCCCCGCCACCCGCGTGGCGAGCCTGCAGGACCTCGTCGACGACCTCGAGATCGCGCAGCACCCCGCCGCCGGCGGCTGGCGCGTGATCCCGCAGCTCGCGAACTTCTCGCGCACGCCCGCCAGCGTGCGGCGTCCCGCGCCGCTCATCGGCGAGCACACCACCGAAGTCCTGGACGAGCTCGTCCACTCCGTCGCCGGCCGGCCGTCCGGCGCGGGGGAGTCCGACACGGTCAAGGGGCTGGCATGAGACTGACCGCGACCGAGCTGTCGCCCGCCGAGCGCGCGCTCAAGCAGGAGGTGCGCGCGTGGCTGGACGAGCGCCTGCCCGAGGGCTCGTACCCGCTGGGCCTGGGCATGGGCGGCGCCGTCGATCCCGAGTTCTCGCGCGACCTCGGCGCGCAGGGCTGGATCGGCATGTCGCTGCCGCGTGAGTACGGCGGCCACGGCCGCACCGCGGTGGACCGCCTCGTCGTGGTCGAGGAGCTGCTGGCCCGCGGCGCGCCGGTGGGCTACCACTGGATCGCCGACCGCCAGTTCGGTCCGGGCATCGCCGCCAACGGCACCGAGTGGCAGAAGGAGACGTTCCTGCCGGGCATCGCGTCGGGTGAGTACTCCTTCTCCATCGGCATGAGCGAGCCCGACTCCGGCTCCGACCTGGCGTCGGTGCGCACGCGTGCCGAGCAGGTCGACGGCGGCTGGCGCATCAACGGCACGAAGATCTGGACCACCGGCGCGTACACGGCCACGCACATCGTGGCGCTGCTGCGCACGTCGGAGGACCGCCACCGCGGCATGACGCAGTTCATCATCGACCGCCACACGCCCGGCCTGACCGTCTCGCCGATCGAGTTCATCGACGGCACCAAGGACTTCTGCGAGCTCTCGTTCGTCGACGTCTTCGTGCCCGACGACCGCCGCCTCGGCGAGGTCGGCGCGGGCTGGTCGCAGAACACCGGCGAGCTCGCGCTCGAGCGCGGCGGCGTCGACCGCTGGATGAGTGTCATGGCGCTGCTCGACCGCTGGGTGCGCCAGGAGGCGCAGCGTCCGGGCGGCCACGCGGCCGAGCTCGGCGCGCTCACCGCCCGCGCCTGGGCGTTCCGCGGCATGTCGCTCGCCGTCGCGCGCATGGTCGACGCCGGGCAGTACCCCGTCACCGAGGCCGCGCTCATCAAGGAGATGGCGACGCGCTTCGAGCAGGACTGCACCGACCTGATGGTGCGCCGATGGGGCCGCACGCCGCGCCCCGACTCGGACGATCCGTACGAGCGCCTGCTCGCGACGGCCGTCCAGGTCGCGCCGGCCTGGACCATCCGCGGCGGCACGAACGAGATCCTCCGCTCGGTCATCTCCAAGGGAATGAGGAAGAACGCATGACGCACGAAGTCGACCCCGATCTGCGGGACATGCTGGAGGACTTCTTCGCCACCGAGGTGACCCCCGTGGTCGTCGAGGAGGCCGAGCGCGCCGGGACGTACGCCGCCGACATGTGGAAGAAGGCCGAGTCGCTCGACCTGCCGTGGATCGGCATCGACGAGGAGTGCGGAGGCGCCGGCGGTTCGCTGGCCGACCTCGTGACGCTCGTCGCCGAGGCTGCACGCCGGGCCACCCCCGCGCCGTTCGTCGAGCACCACCTCGCCGCGTGGCTCGTGGCGCAGGCCGGCCTCGATCGCATCGAGGGTCCGCTGACCGTGTCCGGTCTGACCGAGACGGTCGAGGTCTCGGGCGCCCGCCTGACCGCGACCCTCCCCGAGGTCGCGTTCGCCGGCGACGCCTCCGCCGTCGTGGTGCTCGCGAAGTCCGAGGGCGCCGACGTCGTGGCCGTGCTGCGTCCCGCCGACGCCACTCTCGAGCCGCACGCCGACATCGACGGCACGCCGGTCCCCACCGTCGTCGCCTCGGACGCGCCCGTCGTGGTCGCGCCGCTGTCGGTGACCGCCGAGGACGTGCGCCGTCGCGCCCTCCTGCTGCGCAGCGCCGTGCTCGCCGGCCTCACCCGCGCGATGTTCGAGCTCACGCAGTCCTACACCGCCGAGCGCCACCAGTTCGGCAAGCCCGTCGGCTCGTTCCAGTCGGTGCAGCTGCACGTCGTCACGCTGGCGCAGGCCGCCGAGATGTCGCAGGTCTGCGTCGACCGCGCCGCCGGCGCGCTGGCCATCGGCGGCGGCGAGTTCGAGGTGCTGGCCACAGCCGCCGTCACCGCGCAGAACGCCGTGCAGGGCGCCCGCTCGGCGCACCAGGCGCACGGCGCGATCGGCATGACGCGTGAGTACGCCCTGCAGTTCCTCACCCGCCGTGTCCAGACGTGGCGCCAGCGCTGGCAGTCGCAGACCGACGTCGAGGACGCCGTCGCGGGCTGGGCGCTCGAGGCCCCGTCCCTCTCCGGGCTGATCGCCCGCCACCGTGAAGAAGGAGTCGTCGCATGACCGACGCCGTGAACGTCATCCGCCAGGGCCACATCGCGATCCTGGAGGTGAACCGGCCGCCGACGAACTACTTCGACGTCGAGGTGCTGACCTTCCTCGCCGACACCGGTATCGCGCTGGCCGAGGAGGGCGTGCGCGCGATCGTGCTGGGCTCCGCGGGCAAGCACTTCTGCGCCGGTGCCAACTTCGCCGAGGGCGACATGGCCGAGGCGCGCGTGGAGTCCTCGCGACGCATCTACGCCGCCGCCGCCCGCATGTTCACCATCCCGATCCCCGTGGTCGCCGCCGTGCAGGGGTCCGCCGTCGGCGGCGGCCTCGGGCTGGCGTGCGCGGCCGACTTCCGCGTGGCCGCCGACTCGAGCCGCCTCCACGCGAACTTCTCCGCCCTCGGCTTCCACCAGGGCTTCGGCCTGAGCGTGTCGCTGCCGCGCATCGTCGGCGAGCAGCAGGCCTCGCGGCTGCTGCTGACCTCGGCCCGCCTGACCGGCACCGAGGCGTTCGAGATCGGCCTCGTCGACGAGCTCGTCGAGCCGGACCAGATCCGCGACGCCGCGATCGCGCTGGCGGACACCATCGCCAGCCGGGCGCCGCTCGCGGTAGCGTCCATGCGCAAGACCCTGCGTGGGTCGCTCGCCGACGACGTGGCCCAGATCCTGGACCACGAGATCAGCGAGCAGACGTGGCTGTGGCGGACCGAGGACTGCGCCGAAGGCATCAGTGCGAACCTCGAGCGCCGCGACGCCGTGTTCACCGGCCGTTGATCGTCCCCCCGAACGACGAGGAGCAGAAGTGAAGATTCGTGGCGCCGTCCTGGAGTCCATCGGGGCTCCCAGCCCGTTCGACCAGTCCCGCCCGCTGCAGGTGGCCGAGCTCGACCTCGCCGAGCCCGGGCCCACCGAGGTGCTGGTGCGGGTCGAGGCCGCCGGGGTGTGCCACTCCGACCTCTCCGTCGTCGACGGCAAGCGACCGCGTCCCGTGCCGATGCTGCTCGGCCACGAGGCCGCCGGTCGGATCGAGCAGGTGGGCGCCGAGGTCACGGACCTCGCGGTCGGCCAGCGCGTCATCATGACCTTCCTCCCGCGCTGCGGCGAGTGCGCCGGCTGCGCCACCGACGGCATGGCGCCGTGCGTGCCCGGCTCGGTGGCCAATGGCGGCGGTGAGCTGCTCGCCGGTGGCAGCCGGCTGAGCCGCGACGGCTCGCCCGTCACGCACCACCTCGGCGTCTCGGGCTTCGCCACGCACGCCGTGGTCGACCACCGCTCGCTCGTCCCCGTCGAGGACGACGTGCCGCCGAACGTGGCGGCCGTCCTCGGCTGCGCGGTGCTCACCGGCGGCGGCGCCGTCATCAACGTCGCGCAGCCGAGGCCGGGCCAGACCGTGGCGGTCGTGGGCCTCGGCGGCGTCGGCCTCGCGGCCGCGCTGACCGCGCTGTCCTACGAGGGCGTGCGCGTCGTCGGCATCGACCCGCTCGGCCACAAGCGCGCGGCCGCGCTCCAGGCCGGCGTCCACGAGGCGCTGACCCCCGACGAGGCAGCTGAGAAGGGCTTCAAGGCCGACGCCGTCATCGAGGCCGTCGGCAGCGGCCGCGTGTTCGCCTCGGCAATCGCGCTCACCGCCCCGGGCGGCAAGACGATCACCGTGGGCCTGCCCGCGCCCGACGACACGATCGAGCTGTCGCCGCTGGCGCTCGTCGCCGAGGGCAAGACGCTCGTCGGCAGCTACCTCGGCTCGGCCGTGCCGAAGCGCGACATCCCCGTCTTCGTCGACATGTGGCGCGCCGGCCAGCTGCCGCTGGAGCACCTCGTCAGCTCGACGATCGCGCTCGACGACATCAACCGCGCCATGGACGACCTCGCCGACGGGTCCGAGCTGCGCCAGATCATCGACTTCACCCAGGAGTGACCGTGAGCGTCGCCGAGTTCATCGACTCCCTGCTCGCCGGCCGCACGGCCGACCTCTACCTCGACGGCCGCTGGACCCCCGCGTCCGGCGGCGCCACGTTCGCGGTCGAGGACCCTGCCACGGGCAAGGTCATCACCGAGGTCGCCGAGGGCACCGCCGCCGACGGCCAGGCCGCCCTCGCCGCCGCCGACGCCGCCCAGGCCGCGTGGGGTGCCACCACCCCGCGCGAGCGCGCCGACATCCTGCGCGGCGCGTTCGACCTCATCACCGCGCACGCCGACGACTTCGCCCGGCTGATCACCGCCGAGATGGGCAAGTCGCTCGCGGAGGCGCGCGGCGAGGTCGCGTACGGCGCCGAGTTCCTGCGCTGGTTCTCCGAGGAGGCCGTGCGCATCGACGGTCGCTACGGCACGCTGCCGTCGGGCAAGCTGCAGATGATGGTCGACCGCCGTCCGGTGGGTCCGTCGCTGCTCATCACGCCGTGGAACTTCCCGCTCGCGATGGCCACCCGCAAGCTCGGTCCCGCGCTCGCGGCCGGCTGCACCACGATCGTGAAGCCCGCCGAGCTGACGCCCCTCACGACCCTCGCCGTGGCGAAGGTCTTCGAGGAGGTCGGCGTCCCGGCCGGCGTCATCAACGTGCTGACCACCACCGATCCTGCCGCCACGACGGGCCCGCTGCTGTCGGACCTGCGACTGCGCAAGCTCTCGTTCACGGGCTCCACGCCGGTGGGCAAGGCGCTGCTGGCGCAGGCCGCCGAGGGCGTGCTGCGCTGCTCGATGGAGCTCGGCGGCAGCGCGCCGTTCATCGTGTTCGAGGACGCCGACCTGGACGCGGCCGTCGAGGGCGCGATCGCGGCCAAGACCCGCAACATCGGCGAGGCCTGCACGGCGGCCAACCGCTTCCTCGTCCACCGCGACGTGCACGACGAGTTCGTCGAGAGGTTCGCCGCGCGCATGGGTGCGTTGAGGGTGGGCGCCGGCGACGAGCCGTCGACCGACCTCGGCCCGCTGATCGACGACCGCAGCCGCGTGCGCGTGCACGGCCTCGTGACCGACGCGGTGCAGCGCGGCGCGCGGGTCGTGGTGGGCGGCGAGCTGCCCGACGGCCCCGGCCACTTCTACCCGGCCACGGTGCTGGCGGGCGTCTCCGCCGAGGCGCGGGTCGTCACCGAGGAGATCTTCGGCCCGGTCGCGCCGGTGCAGGTGTTCTCCGACGAGGACGAGGCCGTCGCGCTGGCGAACTCCACCGAGTACGGACTCGTGGGCTACGTCTACACGCCCGACCTCGACCGCCTCATGCGCGTCGCGCCGCGGCTCCAGTTCGGCATGCTCGGCGTGAACGCCGGCGTCGTGTCCGACCCGGCCGCGCCGTTCGGCGGCGTGAAGCACTCGGGCCTCGGTCGCGAGGGCGGACGCGAGGGCATCGACGAGTACCTCGAGTACCAGTACGTGGGCATCGCCCGCTGAGTCACGAGGTCGCGACCACGGCCGAGAGCGCGGCCAGCACGGCGCAGGTCGGCGTCATCACGAGCCGCTCCGGCCTGCTGCGCGAGATCGCGTTCATGAGGATGCCGAGCACGAAGTAGCCCGTGACGACCCACGCGGCGATCTCCACCACGCGGTCGGACAGGCCGATCGAGATCGCGCCCGCGCGGGCGAGCAGGATCGCGCCGATCGCGGCGTAGAGCACGACGGACACCGCGCTGCCGATGCGCAGGCGCGTCGGCAGGACCTCGTGCTGACCACCCCACGCGAACCGACCGATCGGCGCACCCAGCGCCAGGGCCACCTGGAACACCGCGAGCGCCGCCAGGACCACGCAGGCCGCTGCCGCGGCGGTCGTCACCATGGCGCGAGCCTAGAGGGTGACGGTTTCCCCGGTTAACCGGGGAAACTGTCACTTCACGAGGTTCGCAACCCTCGTGAAGTGACAGGAAACCTCGTGAAGTCGCGAGGTTGGTCAGGCGGAGGGCTTGACGGTGAGGACCTCGCAGGGCGCCTCGAGCAGGAGGCGCTGCGCGATGCTGCCCATGAGCAGCTTGCCCACGGGGGAGCGGCGGCGGAGGCCGAGGACGAGGAGCTCGGCGTCGTGGGCGTCGACCGACTGCAGCACGCCGGTGACGACGTCGTCCTCCTGGACCTGAGCGGCCGTCGCTTCGACGCCGGCCTCGCGGGCGCGGGCGACGATCTTCTCCAGGTCCTCCGAGGGAGTGGCCGTCGACTCGACGAGGGCACCGCCGCGGACGACGTTCAGCACGACGAGCGGCACCTGTCGCAGCTCTGCCTGGCGGATCGCCACGGGAACGGCTGCCTCACCCTGCGGGGTCGGGGTGTAGGAGAGGAGGACGGTCATGGGGCACCTTTCGCGATACGTATACCCAAGTGTATGCATCGCGCTGGGTCACGGGCAAAGGCACTTACAATCAGGCTTGACTGTTTCTATGTGAGGCACGACACTGGTCGGGTGCGCACCCTTCGTGTCGGCAACTGCTCCGGCTTCTACGGCGATCGCTTCTCGGCGATGCGAGAGATGCTGGAGGGCGGCGAGCTCGACTACCTGACCGGCGACTACCTGGCCGAGCTGACGATGCTGATCCTCGGCCGCGACCGGATGAAGAGCCCCGACCTCGGCTACGCGAAGACCTTCCTCAAGCAGCTCACCGAGAACCTCGCCCTCGCGCAGGAGCAGGGCGTGAGGATCGTCGCGAACGCGGGCGGCCTGAACCCCGCCGGCCTCGCCGCCGCGATTCGTGACGTCGCCGCCGAGCAGGGCCTCGAGGTCGCGGTGGCCCACGTCGAGGGCGACGACCTGCTCGCGCGATCGGCCGAGCTCGGCTTCGGCGACGCGCTCACCGCCAACGCCTACCTCGGTGCGTTCGGCATCGCCGAGGCCCTGAAGGCCGGAGCCGACATCGTCGTCACGGGGCGCGTCACCGACGCCTCCGTCGTGGTCGGGCCGGCGATCGCCGAGCTCGGCTGGGGCCGCGAGGACTTCGACCGCCTCGCCGGTGCCGTCGTCGCCGGGCACGTCATCGAGTGCGGCGCGCAGGCCACGGGCGGCAACTTCAGCGGCTTCCGCGACATCGACACCAGCCGGCCGCTCGGCTTCCCGATCGCCGAGATCGGTGAGGACGGCGGCGTCGTCATCACGAAGCACGCGAACACCGGGGGAGCGGTCACGGTCGACACCGTCACGGCGCAGCTCGTCTACGAGATCCAGGACCAGCACTACCTGAACCCCGACGTCGTCGTCGACCTGACCAGCATCGAGCTCGCTCCCGACGGCGACGACCGCGTGCGGATCTCGGGTGTCCGCGGCGGCGCGCCCCCGGCGACCACGAAGGTCTGCCTCAACGCGTTCGGCGGCTTCCGCAACAGCGTCGAGTTCGTGCTGACCGGACTCGACATCGAGGACAAGGCCGCGTGGGTGAAGGCGCAGATCGAGGCCGCGCTCACCGACCCGCCGGCCGAGCTGGTCTGGGACCTCGCCCGCACCGACAAGACCGATCCCGCGTCCCAGCCCGAGGCCGCCGCGATGCTGCGCTGCCACGTGAAGGACGCCGACCAGGACAAGGTCGGCCGCGCGTTCAGCGGCGCCGCGGTCGAGGTCGCGCTGGCCTCGTACCCGGGCTTCACGATGACCGCGCCGCCCGGACGCGGCGCGCCCTACGGCATCTACCGCGCTGCCTACGTGCCGCAGGCCGAGGTCCCGCACGTCGTCGTCCACGCCGACGGCTCCCGCGCCGACGTCGCGCCGCCCTCCGTCACCGCCGCCCCCGACGACTACTTGTGGAACGATCTGAACGCTTCTGGGCGCGAGAGCGGTGCAACGCGCTCCAAAAGTGGAGAGGGGGCCCGGGCGCCACTCGGCCGCCTCGTGCACGCCCGGTCGGGCGACAAGGGCGGCAACGCGAACGTCGGCGTGTGGATCCCGTCGACGCACCCGCGCCGCGACGAGGCCTACGCCTGGCTCGCGGGCTTCCTCACCGAGGACCGCCTCCGCGAGCTCCTCCCGGAAACAGCTGACCTGGAGATCGAGGTCCACCCACTGCCGAACCTGGCCGGCCTGAACGTCGTCCTGCACGGCCTGCTCGGCGAGGGCGTCGCCTCGTCGACTCGCTTCGACCCGCAGGCCAAGGCGCTCGGCGAGTGGCTGCGCGCCCGCGTCGTCACCATCCCGGAGGAGCTGCTCGCATGAACGCCTGGAACACCCCCGAGCGCGACGCGCTCCGCACCGCCGTGGAGGACTTCACGCGCGCCGAGATCGTGCCGCACCTCGCGCAGTGGGAGGACGACGGCGAGCTCCCGCGCGACCTGCACCGCACGACCGCGAGGGCCGGCTTCCTCGCGATCGGCTTCCCCGAAGAGGTCGGCGGCGACGGCGGCGACATGATCGACTCCTGCATCGCCACCGAGGCGATCATGTCCGCGGGCGGCTCCACCGGCCTGCAGGCGAGTCTCTTCACGCACTCGATCGCGACGCCGCACATCATCGACTCGGGCAACACCGATCTGATCGACCGCTACGTCCGGCCCACGCTCGCCGGCGAGATGATCGGCTCGCTCGGCGTCACCGAGCCCGGTGGCGGCTCCGACGTCGCGGGCATCCGCACGAGGGCCGTGCGCGACGGCGACCACTTCGTCGTCAACGGCGCCAAGACGTTCATCACGAGCGGCGTCCGCGCCGACTTCGTCACCACCGCCGTCCGCACCGGCGGTGAGGGACACGGCGGCATCAGCCTGCTCGTCATCGAGAAGGGCACGCCCGGGTTCACCGTGGGCCGCAGCCTGCGCAAGATGGGCTGGCACTGCTCGGACACCGCCGAGCTCTCCTTCGAGGACGTCCGCGTGCCGGCGGAGAACCTCGTCGGCGACGAGAACGCCGGCTTCTACTACATCGCGCAGCAGTTCGTGGGTGAGCGGATCAACCTCGCCACGCAGGCGTACGCGACCGCGCAGCGCGCGCTCGACCTCGCCGTCGCCTACGCGAAGGAGCGCGAGACCTTCGGCAAGCCGCTCATCGCGCGGCAGGTGATCCGCCACAAGCTGGTCGAGATGCACTCGCGCACCGCCGCCGCCCGCGCGCTGACGTGTGGGGTCGTCGAGCGGGCGGTCGACACCTCGAAGTCCGACCCGACCCTGATCCTCGACGCCGTCGTGGCCAAGAATGAGGCCGTCGCCTGCGTCGAGCTCGTGGTGCACGAGGCCGTCCAGATCTTCGGCGGCATGGGCTACATGCGCGAGTCCGAGATCGACCGCCACTACCGCGACGCGCGGATCCTGGGCATCGGTGGCGGCGCCACCGAGGTCATGAAGGACCTCGCCGCGAAGCTGCTGGGGTACTGACGTGTTCGTCCAGCGCCCGCCCGCCGCCCACTTCTGGAACGCGTTGCACGCTCTAGCGCCGCGAAAGCGTGCAAACCGTTCCACAAGTGGAGAGGGGTGGGCGACGTGAGCCCGGCCGAGGTCCGCGGGGAGCGGATGGCGCGGCAGCGACTGATCGGGGAGCCGTTCCCCGACCTCGTGTCGTGCGTCGGCACGCTCGGCGCGGTGCAGTTCCAGGAGTTCGAGGACTCGCTGTGGTCGCTCGCGCGTCGCACCCACGACCGCCCTGCGCGCGACGCGATCGCGGCCGAGATCGCCGAGGGCCGTCTCGTCCGCCACCACGTGCTGCGCCCGACCTGGCACGTCGTCCGGATCGAGGACCTCGGCTGGATGCTCGACCTGACCGCCGACCGCATCCGCGCGCAGTCGCGGCCGCAGATGCGCGCCACCGGTGTGCTCGACGACCGCGACCGGCTGGTCGGCCTCGTCGGCGAGATCGTCGAGTCGGCCGAGGGGCCGCTGACACGCAAGGAGATCGGCGCGGCCCTCGCCGAGCGTGGCGTCGAGCTCAAGGGCCAGGCACTCGGACACATCACCGTCAGCGCCGAGCTCGACAAGGTCGTCACCACGGGCCCGCGCCGCGGCAGCTGGGACACGTTCGTCCCCTTCGCCTCGCGCATCCCGACGGTCGAGCTCGACCGCGAGGAGGCGCTGGTCCGCCTCGCGACGATGTACCTCGCCGGCCACGCGCCCGCCACTGCCCGCGACTTCGCGTGGTGGGCAGGCCTCACCCTCACCGACGCGAAGCGCGCGTTCGAGCAGGTCGAGGTCGACGAGGTCGCCCCGACGACCTCCGACGGCACGGCGTTCATCCTCAGCCTCTTCGACGAGCTCGTGATCGCCTACCAGGACCGCTCGCACTACGAGGTCCCGATCGCGGGCGGCGGCACGATCGACGTGTGGGGCGGCAACCTCGTCCTGCTCGACGGCGTGGTCGCCGCGACGTGGCGCAGCCTCAAGCCCAAGCGCAAGGACGGCAACGGCCTCTTCGAGATCACCCCCGTGCGGGCCCTGACCCGCGCCGACCGCGACCGCATCGACGCCGATGCGCTCGCCTTCATCGACCACCTCGACATCCCTGTCGACCTGCAGTGGAAGGACCCCGCATGAGCAGTGTCAGGACCGCCGTCGACCCGACGACGGCCGCCTACCGGGAGAACCGGGAGGCCGCCCTCGAGCGCGTGGCCGACCTCGGGGAGCAGCACGCCAAGGCGCTGGCCGGTGGCGGCGAGAAGTACGTCGCGCGACACCACCAGCGGGGCAAGCTCACCGCGCGCGAGCGGATCGAGCTGCTCGTCGACCAGGACTCCCCGTTCCTCGAGCTCGGCGCGCTGGCCGGCTGGGGCACCGACTTCACCGTGGGCGGCTCGATCATCACCGGCATCGGCGTCGTCGAGGGCGTCGAGTGCATGATCATCGCGAACGACCCCACCGTGAAGGGCGGCTCGTCGAACCCCGTCACGGTCAAGAAGGGCTTCCGCGCCGCGCAGATCGCCGCGGAGAACCGGCTGCCGACGATCAACCTCGTCGAGTCCGGTGGCGCCGACCTGCCCACGCAGAAGGACATCTTCATCCCCGGCGGCGCCAGCTTCCGCAACATCACGAACGCCAGCGAGGACCGCCGCCCGACGGTGGCCCTCGTCTTCGGCAACTCCACCGCCGGCGGCGCCTACGTGCCCGGCATGAGCGACTACGTCGTCATGGTCGACGGCGGCGCGAAGGTGTTCCTCGGCGGCCCGCCGCTGGTGAAGATGGCCACCGGCGAGGAGTCCGACGACGAGTCGCTCGGTGGCGCGCAGATGCACGCGAAGCAGTCCGGCCTGGCCGACTACCTCGCCGTGGACGAGCGCGACGCGATCCGCCTCGGTCGCCAGATCATCCGCCGCATCAACTGGCGCAAGGCCGGCCCCGTGCCGGCCTCGGTCTACGCCGAGCCCGTGCTCGACCCCGAGGAGCTGCTGGGCATCGTGCCCACCGACCTGAAGGTGCCGTTCGACCCCCGCGAGGTCATCGCGCGCCTCGTCGACGGCAGTGAGTTCGACGAGTTCAAGCCGCTCTACGGCCAGAGCCTGGTCACCGGCTTCGCGCAGCTGCACGGCTACCCGATCGGCATCCTGGCCAACGCCCAGGGCGTGCTGTTCAGCCAGGAGGCGCAGAAGGCCGCGCAGTTCATCCAGCTGGCCAACCAGACCGACACGCCGCTGCTGTTCCTGCACAACACCACGGGCTACATGGTCGGCGCGGAGTACGAGCAGGGCGGCATCATCAAGCACGGCGCGCAGATGATCAACGCGGTCTCGAACAGCAAGGTCCCGCACATCTCGATCGTGATGGGCGCGTCGTACGGCGCCGGCCACTACGGCATGAGCGGACGCGCGTACGACCCGCGGTTCATGTTCAGCTGGACCGGCGCGAAGTCGGCCGTGATGGGCCCGGCGCAGCTGGCCGGCGTGATGGAGATCGTCGCGCGGCAGTCGGCCGAGTCGAAGGGCCAGGTGTTCGACGCCGAGGGGTTCCAGGGCATCAAGGACCTCGTCGAGGCGCAGATCGAGGAGCAGTCGCTCGCGTACTTCACGAGCGGCCTGGGCTACGACGACGGCGTCATCGACCCGCGCGACACCCGCACGATCCTCGGCATCTGCCTGTCCGCGATCGCCAACGCGCCCGTCGAGGGCGCGCGGGGCTACGGGGTGTTCCGCCTGTGAGACGAACGATGAGGCCTTTGGCCCCGATCCAGTACCCGAATGCATCATCGTTCGTTCCGTCCCCGTCAGGAGGCCCCCGTTGAGCACGATTCGCAAGGTCCTGGTCGCCAACCGTGGCGAGATCGCGCGGCGCGTGTTCCGCACGTGTCGTGAGCTCGGGATCGAGACCGTCGCGGTCTTCTCGGACGCCGACGCCGGCATGCCGTTCGTGGCCGAGGCTGACGTCGCGGTGCGACTGCCGGGCAGCGCACCGTCGGACACGTACCTGCGCGGCGACCTCGTCATCGAGGCCGCGCGCCGCAGCGGTGCCGACGCGATCCACCCCGGCTACGGCTTCCTGTCGGAGAACGCCGACTTCGCCCGCGACGTCGAGGCCGCCGGCCTGACCTGGATCGGCCCGAGCCCGGAGTCCATCGACCAGATGGGCAGCAAGATCCGCGCGAAGGAGATCATGGCCGCCGCGGACGTCCCGATCCTCTCGGTCGACGTCGACGCGGTGTCCGAGTCCGACCTGCCGCTGCTGGTCAAGGCCAGCGCCGGCGGCGGAGGCCGCGGCATGCGCGTCGTCGAGCGGCTCGAGGACCTTCCCGACGAGCTCGAGAAGGCCAGGGCCGAGGCCGCGTCGGCGTTCGGCGACGGCACCGTGTTCGTCGAGCCCTACCTGCCGCGAGCCCGCCACGTGGAGGTCCAGGTCCTGGCCGACACGCACGGCACCGTCTGGGCCGTGGGCGACCGCGACTGCTCGATCCAGCGCCGCCACCAGAAGGTCGTGGAGGAGGCGCCCGCGCCGAACCTCTCCGAGACGGCGCGCACCACGCTGCACGCCGCCGCCCGCCAGGCCGCCGAGGCCGTGGCCTACCGCGGCGCCGGCACGGTCGAGTTCCTCGTCGACGGCGACCGCGTGTTCTTCCTCGAGATGAACACCCGCCTGCAGGTGGAGCACCCCGTCACCGAGGAGGTGCACGGCATCGACCTCGTCGCCGCGCAGATCGCGATCGCCGAGGGCCAGCCGCTCACGGGCGAGGTCTCCGCACCGCGGGGCCACGCGATCGAGGTTCGCCTCTACGCCGAGGACCCCGCCGACGACTGGTCTCCGCAGACCGGCACGATCCGCGCGTTCGAGCTCCCCGACTCGGTCCGCGTGGACTCGGCCGTCGAGGTCGGCAGCGTCGTGGGCATCCACTACGACGCGATGATCGCGAAGGTCATCGCGCACGGTCCCGACCGCGGTACGGCGCTGCGCACCCTCGTCGACGCGCTGCGCCGCTCGCGCGTCCACGGCGTGACCACGAACGCGGCGGCGCTGCGCCAGATCCTCGAGGCGAAGCAGGTGCGCGAGGCCGACCTGTGGACCTCGATGCTGGAGGAGAACGCCGACGAATGGTTCGGCGACGAGGCCGGCGACCCGCTGGTCCCCGTCGCGGCCGCGCTGGCCGAGGCGAGCCTCGCGGCGACCTCGGCGCGGGTGCTCAGCCGCATCCCGGCCGGGTTCCGCAACGTGCCGAGCCAGCCGCTCACGCGCGAGTACGAGGGCCACCCGGCCGTCGCCTACGGCAGCCGGCAGGGACGACTCGCGGTCGACGGGGCCACGGTCGTCTCGATCGAGACCGGTGACGCGAGCGCCGAGGTGCTGCTGGAGGTCGACGGCGTGACCCGCCGCTACCTCGTGGCGGTGACCGACGGCCACGTGGACGTCGATGGCCCGGAGGGCTCGACGAGCCTCACGCCGGTGCCGCGCTTCGTCGACCCGGCCGACGTGGTGGCCGAGGGCTCGCTGCTGGCGCCGATGCCGGCGGCGGTCACCGCGGTCAAGGTCGCCGACGGCGATCGCGTCGCGAAGGGCGACCCCGTGGTCGTCCTCGAGGCGATGAAGATGCAGCACACCATCTCGGCGCCCTCCGACGGCGTCGTCAGCGGCCTGGCCGTGAGCGTCGGTCAGCAGGTCGAGGCCGGAGCGGTCCTCGCCGTCATCGAGGAGGAAACGGCATGAGCAACTTCACGGAGTCCGAGGAGCGGCGCGAGCTGCGCAAGGCCGTCGCGGCCCTGGGCGCCAAGTACGGCGAGCACTACTTCTACGAGGCCGCGAAGGAGGGCCGCAAGACCACCGAGCTGTGGTCGGAGGCCGGCAAGCTCGGCTACCTCGGCGTCTCGATCCCCGAGGAGTTCGGCGGCGGCGGTGGCGACATCGGTGACCTCGCCGCGGTCTGCGAGGAGCTGGCGATCGCCGGCTGCCCGCTGCTGCTCATGGTGGTCTCGCCCGCGATCGTCGGCACGGTCATCGCCCAGTACGGCACGCAGGAGCAGAAGCAGCGCTGGCTGCCGGGCCTGGCCGACGGCACCGAGACCTACGCCTTCAGCATCACCGAGCCGGATGCCGGGTCGAACTCGCACAACCTCGTCACGACGGCGACGAAGACCGAGGACGGCGGCTGGGTCCTCAAGGGCGGCAAGACGTACATCTCGGGCGTCGACGAGGCCAGCCACGTGCTGGTCGTCGGCCGCACCGCCGACGCCAAGAGCGGCAAGCTCAAGCCGGCGCTGTTCATGGTCCCGACCGACTCCGACGGCTTCGACGCCCAGGAGATCGACATGGGCCTGACCAGCCCCGAGAAGCAGTTCACGCTGTTCTTCGACGACATCCGGCTGCCCGCGGACGCGCTCGTCGGCAGCGAGGACGCCGGCCTCGAGCAGCTGTTCGCCGGGCTGAACCCCGAGCGGATCATGGCGGCGTCGATGGGCACCGGCACGGCGCGCTGGGCGCTGAACAAGGCCGTCGCCTACGCCAAGGACCGCGACGTGTGGGGGCGTCCGATCGGCGCGCACCAGGCGATCGCGCACCCGCTGGCGCAGCTGCACATCGACATCGAGATGACCCGCCTGCTCACCCAGAAGGCCGCCGCGCTCTACGCTGCCGGGGATCTGATGGGCGCCGGCGAGGCCGCCAACATGGCCAAGGTCGCCGCCGGCGACGCCGCGGCCAAGGCGGTCGACACCGCGATCCAGACGCACGGCGGCAACGGTCTGGCCAACGAGTACGGTCTCGTCCAGGCGCTCGCGTCCTCGCGGCTGTCGAACATCGCGCCGGTCAGCAAGCAGATGGCCCTCAACTTCGTCGCCCAGTTCTCACTGGGCCTGCCGAAGTCCTACTGACTGCTCGCCCCACCTCCACGAACGGAGCACCATGACCGAACTCGTCCACCTCGACGTCGCGGACGGCGTCGCGACGATCACGCTCGACAGCGAGCACAACCGCAACGCCCTGAGCCGCCAGCTGGTCACCGAGCTGGGGGCGCACCTCGACAGCGCGGAGTCCGACGCCGACGCGAAGGTGATCGTGCTGCGCTCGGCGCATCGCGTCTTCTGCTCGGGAGCCGACCTGTCCGAGGCCACCGAGGGCTCGATGCAGGAGGGGGCGAGCACCTTGATCGGCCTCCAGCGCCGCATCGCCACGAGCGTCAAGCCCGTGGTCGTCGTGCTGGGCGGCCCGGTGCGCGCGGGCGGCCTCGGACTCGTCGGGGCGGCCGACATCGTGCTGGCCACGCGGTCGGTGACCTTCGCCCTGACCGAGGTCCGACTCGCGCTCGCCCCCGCGGTGATCAGCCTGTCGCTGCTGCCGCGGCTGAGCCCGCGGGCCGCCTCCGACCTCTTCCTCACCGGCCGCACCTTCGACGCCGCCGAGGCGGCCGAGATCGGCCTCGTCACGCGGGTCGTCGAGGACGACGCACTCGACGCCGGTCTGCAGGCGGTCCTGGACGACCTCGGCCAGGGCTACCCGCAGGGCTTCCGCGAGACGAAGGCGCTGCTCAACCACGACCTCGTCGAGCGGATCGACCGCCTCGGCGACCGGCTGGCCGAGCAGTCGGCGCGCCTCTTCGGCAGCGATGAGGCGCGCGAGGCGATGCTCGCGTTCCTGTCCCGCAAGCGCTGACCCGGAACGACGAACGCCCCCTCCCGGCCGGGAGGGGGCGTTCGTCGTGGGTGGCTCACGGAGCCATGGGCGAATCCTCCGGCACGGCGGACAGCGCGTTCACCGAGCAGCGGACCTGAGGCGCGACGAACGAGACGCGCCCCGCGGCGTCACCGTGACCGAACGCGATCATCGGGCGCTTCGTGATGGCGTAGCTCGCGGCCTTCGGGGCGGCACCGGCGGGCGCGGCGGTGCGGAACTCCTGGGCCTCCTCGCTTTCGCTGGTCGGGATCGAGATCACGAGCAGCTCGCCGGCCTCCGCGTCGGGGGCGCCGACCGAGCCCCGGAGCGTCGTGCACTTCCCGGCGGTGTTGAAGTAGATGCCCGAGCCCGAGAACGTGAGCGCCTTCGGGTAGGTCTTGCCGGCGATGGTGACGGGGCCGTTCTCGACGGGGCCCGCCTTCTCGCTCGGCTGCGTGGTCAGGTCCAACCAGCGGTAGCCGACGTAGCCGCGGCGCGAGCTGGAGCCCGCCCTGGCCTTCGTGGACTTGGGCGCGACGACGCGCACGTACTGCTGTCCGGCGGTCAGCACCCGGACGCGGGCGGAGTAGGTGCGCTTCGTGCTGGTGCGGACCTTGGCGACGGTCTTCCAGGCGCCGGTGCCGACCTTGCGCTGCACGAGCAGCTTCTTCCGGGCGGCCTTCGGGCCGGCGACCTTGCCGGTGACCTTGATGGTGGTGCCGACGGTCGGGGCGGTCGTGTTGATCGCGATGGCGACCTTGTAGGTGGGCTTGGGGGCGGCCTGGGCCGCGGTGGGGGCGAGAGCGAGGACCAGTCCGGTCGTCGCGGCGAGGGCGATGGCGCGCATGCGCATGCGGTTCTTCCTTACGTCGTGGAGAGATGCAGCGACGACAGCGTAGGGCCGTGACGCGTGTGGCTGAGGGGAAATGGGAGAACTCACGGGCCCTAGGCGTAGTCACATGGGATGACATGCGATCGTTCCCGTCTCCTCCGTCCGAAATGGGACATACGTTGCAGAAGTGATTTCCCGCCCCACGCGTCCCATGTCTCCCGCGCGCCGCGCCGGACGTCCGCTCGCCGCCGTGCTCGCCCTCGTCATCGCGCTGGCCGGCCTCGTGTCGGTCGCCGCGCCCGCGCAGGCCGCGGAAGAGGCCACCTACGTCCGGACGTTCGCCGCAGCCGGATCGGGCGAGGGGGCGACGGGCTCGTCCTACGCCCTGGCCCAGGACGCCGACGGTCGGGTCTACACCGCTGAGCTCTCGGCTGGCGTGGTCAAGGTCTACAGCGCCGAGGGAGAGTTCCTGCGGACGATCGGACAGGGCCACCTCAGCTCGGCCTACGGTGCGGCGGTGGACGCCGCCGGCAACGTCCACGTCACGGAGTCGGGCGGCCGGATCAGCACGTTCGACCCGAACGGGACCCTGATCTCGAGCTTCCGCGTCGACGCGTCGATCCCGTTCCAGATCGCCGCGTCAGGAGGTCACCTGTTCGTCACCGACGTCGACACGGGCCGCGTCCTCAAGCTGACGCCCCAGGGCGAGCAGGTCGGCACGTGGGAGAACGTCGGCGGACCCGGCCAGCGTGCCAGCGCCTTCGGCATCGCGGCGCGTGACGGCTACGTCTACGTCGCCGACCTCCATGGTGGGGCGATTCGCAAGTACGACACGAACGGCACGCACGTCGCCGACTTCACCCAGGTCTCCGGCCGGGCGATGGCGGGCCCCTATGGAGTCTCCGTCGACTCGGCGGGCCGGATCGCCGTCGCCGAGCTCTACGGCCCCGGTGCCGCGGTCCTCGACCCGCAGGGTCGGACCCTCGTCGCGTGGGGCTCGCGCGGGACCGGGGCCGGCCAGTTCCAGCAGCCCACGGGGATCTCGCTCGACGACACCGGCCGCGTCTACGTGGCCGACTTCCAGCGCAACATCCAGCAGTTCGAGCTGGAGCCGACCTTCAAGGCGTTCACCCCGACGATCCAGGGCTCGGGCCGCGCCGGGGACGAGCTGAGCGTGACGGCGTCGACCTCGCCCGAGCCCGCCTCGTGGACGTACGCGTGGACGGTCGGCGGCAGCGACGAGGTGCGCTCAAGGGCGACGACGTTCACCCCGACCCTGGCCGATGTCGGCGAGTTCGTCACGGTGACCGTCACGGCGAAGGGAGTGGACGGCGAGCCCGCCGACCGCTCCGGCGTGGCGCAGCAGCAGGTCCTGCCGGCCCTCATGGCGGCCGGCGCGACCCTCACGGACTCGACCCCGACCACGCCGCCCACGTCCGGTGACGTGCTCACGGTCGTGCCCGACGAGTCGAGGATCCCCGAGGGCGGCCGACGGGTCCAGACCCGGTGGGGCCACCTGGACGACGAGCAGGAGTGCGTGACGCGCGACGACTTCGACGGCTCGGTCACGTACGACGTGAGCAACGCCGACGCGGGACGGACGATCTGCGTCAGCCTGATGTACCTCGCCACCGGCTACGACACGCTCGTGGTGGGCGCCGCGGCGTCCGACCTCGCGGTGGGCGCCTTCACCGCCCCGACGCCGATGACCGACGTCCAGGAGCCTCGGGTCGGCGAGACCGTCACCGCCACGGTGGACCTCGACGACGCGCCCGAGGGCGCCGAGGTCACCGCCTGGCAGTGGGGCCTGGTCGACGGCGAGGACTGCGCCGCGATCGAGGGCGCGGACGAGGCCGCCTTCACCCCGGAGGTCGCCGAGTTCGAGAAGTCGCTGTGCGTGACCGTCACGGTGAGCGCACCGCACCACGCCGATGCCACGACCACCCACGCGGTCGGCGAGGTCGGCGCCGGCGACTTCGCGGAGTCGCCCGCCGTCTCGATCCAGGGCTGGGTCGAGGCCGGCGTCGAGACCACGGCCACCGTCACGGGCGGCGATCCGGCGGACGCCGAGCGGGCGTACCAGTGGAACCTCGACGGCGAGCCGATCGACGGCGCGACGCAGGCCGCCTTCACGCCGAAGGGCGCGCACCGCGGTCATGAGCTGTCGGTGACCGTGACGTCCTCCGCGCGCGGCTTCGTGGACGACGTGACGACCTCCGACGCGGTGGAGGTGGGCGTGGGCACGCTGCGCGTCCCGAGCCCGCAGCCCAGCAGCGACCGCCCCCGCGTGGGCGAGCCGATCTCGCTGCCGATCGACCTCTCGGAGGCTCCGGAGGAGGCCGCTGCGCACTGGCAGTGGGGCGTGGCCGCGGACGAGGACTGTGTCGCCATCTCGGGTGCGACGTCAGCCTCGTTCACGCCCACGGCCGACCTCGTCGGCAAGACCCTGTGCGTCGAGGCCGGCGTCACGGCCGAGGGCTACGAGCCTCTCGCCGGGGTCTTCGTCCTCCCGCACTCCGTGGTCCGCGGCACGCTGCCGGCGATGCGGGCGGTCCTCAGCACGAGGACCCCGAAGGTCGGCACGACGCTCACCGCGCCCCTGATGAGCGGGACCCTGCCGAAGGGTGCGACGACCACGACGACGTGGGGCCTCGCGCAGGCCGGCAAGGAGTGCCGCCCCGTCACGAAGGCCGGCTCCTACCGGGTGACGTCGACGATGGCCGGTCGCGAGGTCTGCGTGCGCGTCTCGGTGACGGCGCCGGGCTACGTCGAGTGGTCGACCACGCTGCGGACCCACCGGGTCACGGAGGCGGCGAAGGCCTCCACGTCGCGCAAGGTCGTCCGCGACCGCGAGGTGTTCACCGTCCGGGCCCAGGGTCTGGCGCCGGGCCAGCGCTACCGGATCTCGCTGCGCCACCAGATGGTGACCGGCAAGGCCGACTCGCACGGTCGCGTCGTCCGCAAGGTCCGCTACGGCAAGGGCCTGAAGTCGGCGCAGCGCACGATCCTCGTGCGCGGCTTCGAGGGCGGCAAGGTCACCTACCTGAAGCGGATCCGGGTGACCCACCGCGTGCGATGACGCGTGACGCGCCCGCGGACGCCGGCCGACCCCCGTTTGGCGGTCGGCGTCCGCGCGGCGCTTGCGTCGGTCCCGAGTGGCCGACGCCTCCCATGAGCGCGCCACCCGCGCGCTGATACGTCCCCTTCGGAGAACGTGGCGTCCGCGGCGCGGCGGTGCGTCCACACGGCTGGTCCGCGGTGCCTAGAATGGAGAGTTCCCCCACGCCACCGAAGGACGTCGATGAGCAACCCCTCTCCCGATGAACGCGAGCTCGCGCACGAGCAGGCGTACGTCGACACCGTCTACGAGCGCCTGGAGGAGTCCACCAAGGTGGCCCGGTCGCTCGTCGCCGAGGGGATGGCGCGCGGCCACATCGGCCACGAGGGCGGCCTGGTCGAGCGCGACGCGATGGTCTACCAGGCCTCGCGCCGGCTGAGCGCCCTGCACGCGGCCCACGACGGCCTGGTGTTCGGCCGCCTCGACCTGGACGGCGGTGAGGCCCGCTACATCGGCCGCATCGGCGTGCGCGACGCCGACCGCGAGATCATCCTCGTCGACTGGCGCGCCCCGGCGGCCTCGGTGTTCTACCAGGCCACGGCGCAGGACCCGGCCGGCGTCGTCCGCCGGCGCGTGCTGCGCTGCCGCGGCGACCGCGTGATCGGCATCGAGGACGAGCTGCTCGACGCCGACGCCGCGCCCGACGACATGGTCGTGATCGGCGAGGGCGCGCTGCTGGCCAGCCTCAGCCGCGCCCGCGACAGCTCGATGCACTCGGTCGTCGCCACGATCCAGAAGGAGCAGGACGAGGCGATCCGCGCGCCCTCCCGCGGCGCCGTGATCATCGGCGGCGGCCCCGGCACCGGCAAGACGGTCGTGGCGCTGCACCGCGCGGCCTACCTGCTCTACACCGACCGGCGCCGGTTCGAGTCCGGCGGCGTGCTCGTCGTCGGCCCGTCCGGCGTCTTCATGAACTACATCGAGCGCGTGCTGCCCAGCCTCGGCGAGACCAGCGTGGTGCTGCGCTCGATCGGCGAGGTCGTCGACGGCATCCGCGCCACCGAGCACGCCTCGCCCGAGGCCGCCGCGCTGCTCGGCGCGAGCCAGATGGCCACCGCGCTCGCACGCATCGCCAAGGCCCCGCAGCCCGGCTCGCCCCAGCGGCTCGACCTGTTCTACCGCGACGACCGGCTCGTGCTGGAGGCCTCCGACCTCGCGCGCATCCGCAAGCGCGTCCTCTCGAACGGCCTGCCCAACACCACCCTGTCCTCCGCGCGCGAGGAGCTCGTGAAGGCGCTGTGGGACAAGGTCACCGGCGACCGTGCGCTCGACCGCGGCGAGGAGGCGTTCGGCGACCAACTCGACGGCGACGAGGCCTTCGAGGACTTCGTCGAGGCGTGGTGGCCCGAGCTCGACCCGGTCGACGTGTGGCGCACCGTGCCCTCGCGTCTGGGCGAGGTCGCCTCCGACCTGTTCACCTCGTTCGAGCAGCAGGTGCTGCGCCGCGAGTGGGCCGACGAGCCCACGATCGAGGACATCCCGCTCATCGACGAGCTGCGCCACCTGCTGGGCGAGGCGCCCGTGCGCACCGAGGACGACTGGGCGTCGCCGAAGCAGCTGATGAGCTTCGAGCAGCGCGAGCGCGAGGACCGCATCCAGGCCACCGGCAGCATCGACGACGAGGGCTTCGCCCACGTGCTGGTCGACGAGGCGCAGGACCTGTCGCCCATGCAGTGGCGGATGCTCGGCCACCGCGGCCGCACCGCCAGCTGGACGATCGTCGGCGACGAGGCGCAGTCCTCGTGGCCCGTCCCCGCCGAGTCCGCGGCCGCCCGCGACGAGGCCCTCGGCACGCTCGCCGTCCACCGCTTCCGGCTGTCGACGAACTACCGCAACTCCGCCGAGATCTACGAGTTCGCCGCGCAGGTCGCCCGCCACGCGATCGCCCACCCCGACCTCGCCGACGCGGTCCGCCGCACGGGCCTCGACCCCCGTCACGAGGTCGTCGCCCCGGACGAGCTGCTCGACCGCGCGGTCGCCGAGACCACCGCGATGCTGGGCCAGGTCGACGGCACGGTCGCGGTCGTCGCGCCCTCGGGCCGCCTCGACCGGCTGCGCGCCGTGATGCCGCAGGACGAGCGCCTGCGCGTGCTCGACCCGCTCGACACGAAGGGCCTCGAGTTCGACGGCGTCGTGCTGGTCGACGCCGACGGCGTGGTCACCGAGGCCGCCGCCGGCTGGCGCACCCTCTACGTCGTGCTCACGCGCGCCACCCAGCGCCTCGTCACGGTCGGCACCAGCCGCACGTGGCTCGATCGGGTGGCCGAGTGAACCGGATCGTCGCGGGTCTGGCCCTGCTGGGCGTCGGCCTCGCGGTGGCGGTGCCGGTCACGGCCGCCACGTTCGTCGACACCGAGCGCACCGTCACGATCGGCGCCCACAACGCCACCGCGCGTCCCACGTTCGACGGGCACGTCACGATCGTCGCCGGGCCCCTGCTGCCCGAGCTGCGGATGCCGTCCGACGCGCTGCTGGGCATCGGCGCCCAGGTGGTCCTGCGCGACAGCCCCGACACCGACCTCGAGCGCGTCCTGGCGCAGGACGCGGCGATCGCCAGCCAGCCCGAGGGCGAGATCGCGGCGATGACCTCGGAGATCACCGAGATGGGCCTGGCGGCGCTCCAGCGCGGCCTGGCCGCCGGCGTCATCGCGATGGTCGTCGTGGGCGTCGGCTGGGTGGCCGTCGGGCCGCGCCGCCGCCGCGAGCTGCGCGACCAGTGGCCACCCGAGCCGCGCACCGCCCTCGTCGGCGGCGTGCTCGCGATCGTGGTGCTCGGCGCCGTCATGGCCTACGCGCCCGACCCCAGCACGAAGCGCGAGGTCGCGTGGGTGCCGATCCGGCAGGAGTTCCCCGAGCTGCCCGACGAGGCGCGGCTCGCCCACGTGGAGATCTCGCGCGGCGCCGCCACCGCCACCAGCAAGGCCATCGTCCAGGGTGCGCTCGACACCTACGAGGAGTCGCTGGCGTTCTACTCCTCGCTCGCCGAGAAGGCCAAGGACGTTCCCGTCCGGGCTCCCGCGTCGGGCCAGACCACCGCACTCGTCGTCACCGATCGTCACGACAACATCGGCATGGACCCCGTCGCCCGCGAGGTGGCCCGCGCCGCCGGCGCGTCGTTCGTCATCGACATGGGCGACGACACGTCCAACGGCGCCTCGTGGGAGGCGTTCAGCATCAAGTCGCTGCGCCAGACCTTCGAGGACCTGCCGATCCTCGCCGTCGCGGGCAACCACGACACCGGCAAGTACATCCTGCGCGAGATGGAGCGCAACGACTTCCTCGTGTTCGACGGCGAGCCCACCGACGTCGAGGGCATCCGCATGATCGGCGAGAGCGACCCGCGCAGCTCGGGCCTGACCGCCGGCTACAACGGGAACGAGGGCGACAACATCGCCGCGATCACCGAGCAGAGCGAGAAGCTGGCCGAGGCCGCGTGCGAGGACGGCGAGGTGTCGCTCATGGTCACGCACAGCGCCGCGTCGGCCAAGCGCACCGTGCAGGAGGGCTGCGTCGACCTCGCCATCAGCGGGCACCTGCACCGCCAGGTCGGCCCCACCAGCACCGAGGGCCCGCAGGGCACCTCCACCGAGGTGTCGATCGGCTCCACGGGCGGCGCGGTCTACGCGTTCGCGCTCGGCACCAAGCTGCGCCGCGACGCGCAGGTGGCCGTGCTGACCTTCGAGGCCGGCCGCGTCGTCGGCCTGCAGATCGTCACCTTCAAGCCCGGCGCCGTCATCGACGTCGGCGACTACACGACCCTCCCGGTCCCCGTCGCCGACTGACTCCGGTGTTGCCCCGGCCACTCGATCGCCGGGGCACGCCCGGGGCCCGCTACGCTGTGCGCATGTCGACGACCAGCACCTGGTGGCCCCTCCGCTGAGGAGGACTGTCGACGTACCCACGCCCAGACCCCCACATGGCGGTCTGGGCGTCGTTCGTCCGACCGCGGGAAGAAGACCACGATGACGAAAGAGCTCCTCGACGACGTGCTGGCCCAGCCGGCGTTCGCGCTGATCCGCGGGCGCGAGGCCGATCGCGTCACGCTCCTGGGCGGCCCGCGCACCGACATCGAGCGGCTGGCCGACATCCCGCTCGCCGAGGGCCCCGGCCCCGCCTGGGACCACCTCGTCGTCGTCCCGTTCGCCCAGGTCGCCGAGCGCGGCTTCGAGGCCCACCAGGACGGCACGCCGCTGTCGGTGATCGAGGCACGCTCGAACCACGACGTCGCCCTCGACGACCTGCTCGAGGTGCTGCCGAACGGCGCGATCGACCTGGCCGACCGCGGGGGATTCGAGACCTCCGACGAGGAGTACGCGGCGATGGTGCGCCGCATCATCGACGACGAGATCGGCCAGGGCGAGGGCGCGAACCTCGTCATCGGCCGCCGCTACCGAGCGACCGTGTCCGACTGGGACCACGCCAAGGCGCTCACGGTCTTCCGGCGCCTGCTGGAGCGCGAGCGGGGAGCCTTCTGGACCTTCTGCATCTTCACCGGCGACCGCTACCTGATCGGCGCGAGCCCCGAGCGGCACGTCAGCCTCGACGACGGCCAGCTGCGGATGAACCCGATCAGCGGCACGTTCCGCATGCGCGGCCTGGAGACGCACGCCGACCGCAAGCGCGAGCTGCTGAAGTTCCTGTCCGACGAGAAGGAGATCTACGAGCTCTTCATGGTCGTCGACGAGGAGCTCAAGATGATGTGCGACCTGTGCCACGAGGGCGGCCTCGTGCTGGGGCCGTACCTCAAGCCGATGAGCCACCTCGTGCACACCGAGTACCTGCTGGCCGGCCGCACCGACCGCGACCCGCGCGACATCCTGCGCGACTCGATGTTCGCCGCCACCGTCACGGGCAGCCCGGTGGAGAACGCCTGCCGCCTCATCAAGCAGTACGAGCCGCAGGGCCGCGGCTACTACGCCAGCGTGGCCGCGCTGGTGGGCCGTGACGAGAACGGCACGGCCCGGCTCGACGCCCCCATCCTCATCCGCACGGCCGACGTCGACCTCGACGGCAACCTCACGGTCACGGCGGGCGCCACGCTCGTGCGCGACTCCGACGCGGACTACGAGACGAACGAGACGTGGGCCAAGGCCTCGGGCGTGCTGAGCGCGTTCGGCCTGGTCGAGGCCGCGCCCGAGCCCGTGGAGGGCTTCGACGCGTTCACGCGCGAGGACGACGTGCTCATCGCGCTCGGCTCGCGCAACCAGCGACTCAGCCAGTTCTGGCTCAGCGACCAGTCGGGCACGGCGCCCACACCCGCGCTCGAGGGCAAGCGGGTCGTGGTGCTCGACGGCGAGGACGACTTCGTCAACATGCTGTCGCACGTCTTCGGCGTGATGGGCATGACCACCGACGTGGTCCGCCACGACGAGTGGACCGAGGAGGCGCTCGACGGGCACGACCTCGTCGTGATCGGTCCCGGTCCGGGCGACCCGCGCGACGGCGACGACGCGAAGATCGCCGTGCTGCGCCGGGCCACCCGCCGCCTGCTCGAGCGGGAGCAGCCGTTCCTGTCGATCTGCCTGGGCCACCAGACGCTGTGCCACGAGCTCGGGCTCGACCTGGACTACAAGGACATCGTCTTCCAGGGCACGCAGAGCGCGCTGCCGGTGCTGGACCGCACCGAGACCGTGGGCTTCTACAACACGTTCGTCGGCCGCGTCCCGGAGTCGGGCCTGCCCGAGGGGGTCACGGTGCAGACGGACCCGGCCACCGGTGACATCCACCTGGTGGCCGGGCCTCACTACCGCGGGATCCAGTTCCACGCCGAGTCGGTGCTCACGCAGAACGGCTACGCCATCCTGCGCGACCTCACCGCGGCGCTGCTGGGCTGAGCGTCACTCCTGGGCGCGGGCGGCGGCTCCGCCGTCGCTGCCCAGCTCGACCTCGATCTCCTGGGTCTTGTCGCCCCGCAGCACGGTCAGCTCGATCGTGTCGCCGGGCTTGTAGCCGCGCACCGTGGCGACCAGCGCCTGGTTGTCGGAGACCGGGTTGCCGTCGACCTTGGTGACGATGTCGCCGGCCTTCAGGCCCGCCTTGTCGCCGGCGCCGCCCGAGCTGACCTCGCCGATCTCGGCGCCGATCGTCGTGACCTGGTCGTCGCCGGTGGCGCTGCGCACCTGGACGCCGATCTGGGCGTGCTCCACGGTGTCGCCGTCGAGGATCTGCGTGGCCACGTTGTTGACCAGGTTGATCGGGATCGCGAAGCCCAGGCCGACCGAGCCGTTGCCCTGGCCGCCGGTGTTGATGGCCGAGTTGATGCCGATGACCTGGCCCTCGAGGTTGACCAGCGGGCCACCCGAGTTGCCCGGGTTGATCGCGGCGTCGGTCTGGATCGCGGGGAACGTCGTGCTGGGGCCGTCGGCGCTCTGGTCGCCGGGGGAGACCGGACGGTTGAGGGCCGAGACGATGCCGGTGGTGACCGTGGACTCGAGGCCGAACGGGGAGCCGATCGCCACGACGGTCTGGCCGACCTTGACCTGCTTGGAGTCGCCCAGCGTGGCGGCGGGCAGGTCGCTGACGCCCTCGGCCTTGATGACCGCGACGTCGGTGGCCACGTCGCGGCCGACGATCTCGGCCTTCGCGATGCGGCCGTCGTTGAAGGCGACGGTGATCGAACCGCCGTCCGCGGCGGCCTCGACGACGTGGTTGTTCGTCAGGATGCTGCCGTCCTTGCTGATGACCACGCCGGTGCCGGTGCCGGACTCGCCGCCACCCGTGACGTTGATCTTCACCGTGGCGGGCAGGACGGCGTCGGCGACCGCCGAGACGTCGCTCTGCGCTCCGGACGAGGAGGCCGGGCGGTCCAGCGACGTGCCGGTGACGCTCGTCGAGGTGCTGGAGTCGTCCTGCATCGCGTCGTAGAGCGCGGCGCCGCCGGCGGCGGACGCGCCGGCCAGCAGGATGACGCCGGTGGCGGCGGCCACGAGGCGGCCGGCGCGGCGCTTCTTGCGCGGCTGGGGCTCGGGGGAGGCCACGGGGTAGCCGAAGGCGGCCGGGCCGCCGGGTCCGCCCGGGCCGGTGGGGCCGTTCGGGTCGGCGGGGGCGTCGGCGAAGGTGCGGGTGGGCTCGTTCACCGACACGGTCGGCTCGTGGTCGTCCGTGGTCGCCCACGGATCGACGGGGCGCTCGTCGGCGCGAGGCTCCTCAACGCGGGTCTCCTCAACGCGGGTCTCCTCGGCACGGGGCTCGGAGAAGGGCCAACCGGTCTCGGCCTGCTGCGCGGGCTGCTGCGGCTCCTGCGGCGCCGTCGGGGGCACGTAGGGGCGGTCGGCGTACGGATCACGCTGGTCTGTCATGGTTCAACCTTCCCGCGAGGACCTGAGAGTTGCTTGTGAACGTGCTGGGCGCCACCTTCAAACTCCGCGCTCCGAAACCCTGGCTGAGCGGTGAGCTGTCAACCCTTCCCGCGCGCTGGCGGTGCGTCGTCAACCGTACCGAGGTCCCTATCGGTTGAGGACTCACCGCTCCCGGGGTCACGCCTCGTCCGGAGGGATCCGGAACGTGAACGTGGCGCCCTCGCCGGGGACGGAGGTGACGCTCACGGTGCCGCCGTGGCGGTCGGCCGCGCGTCGCACGATCGCCAGGCCGAGGCCCGAGCCGGGCAGCGTGCGCGCCTCGGTGGAGCGGTAGAAGCGGTCGAACACGCGCGGCTGGTCCTCCGGCGCGATGCCCGGGCCCTCGTCGGCCACGGTGACGGTGCCGTGGCTCAGCCGCACCCGCACGGTGCCGTCCGGCGGGCTCCACTTCACGGCGTTGTCGAGCAGGTTCGTGACCGCGCGCTCGAGCAGCTGGCTGTCGCCGACGACCCACGTGGGCTCGAGCAGCACGTCGAACGTGGCGCTCGCGGCGCGCAGCTCGACACGGTCGATCGCCCGTCGCACCACGTCGGCCAGGTCGAGCGGCTCGGGGTCGCGGTGCAGGGGCTCGTCGCGGGCCAGCTCGGTGAGGTCGCTGACGAGCGTGGAGAGCTCGTCGAGCTGGGCGCCCACGTCGTCGATGAGCTCGCGGTAGGCGGTGGCGTCGAGCCGGCGCTCGGGCTGGCTGCTGGCCTGGCGGAGCAGGTCGATGTTGGTGCGCAAGCTGGTCAGCGGCGTGCGCAGCTCGTGGCCCGCGTCGGCGATGAGCTGGCGCTCGCGGCGTTGCGTGGCGTCGAGGGCCAGCAGCATGGCGTTGAACGAGCGGGTCAGCCGGGCCAGCTCGTCCTCCTTGCCGGGGACGTCGATCGGGGTGAGCTCCTGCGTCTCGGCGACGCGCTCGATGGCGCTGGTCAGGCGGCGCACGGGCCGCAGGCCGTTGCTGGCGACGGCCCAGCCCGCGACACCGGCCAGGATCATGCCGGACAGCGTGGACAGCACCAGCACGACCGTGAGCCGCTCGAGCGCGCGCCGCGTGGACTCCATGGACTGCGCCAGCATGAACGCCTGCCCGGGACCGGCCTGGACCGCGACGACGCGGTACGTGACGCCGTCGACGTGTGCCGTGCGGGCCGAGGTCTCGGCGATGCCGAGCGCCACCTCGCGCTCGCGGTTGTCGTAGGGGAACGCGTCCTCGGAGTGCACGAGGAACTCGCCGCCGCCGCTCTTGATCGTCAGCAGCTGGATGCCGGCGATGGCCAGGATGTTCGCCTCGTCGACCGTGAGGTTCTGCGGCGTGTAGCCGGCCTTCACGGCCTGGTTGGCGCGCTTGATCATCGAGTCGTCGAGCGCGCCGACGACCTCCTGGCGCACGAGGACGAAGATGCTGATGCTGATGATCGTCAGGACCGTGGCGACGGCCGCGGTGGTCAGCAGGGCGACGCGGCCGGCGAGCGAGAGTCGCTTCGTGATCGGCTCCAGCAGCGTGTGGGCGCGTGCATGGACCCGGTCGAGGATGGTCACGGGGGCGTCTCCCGCAGCACGTACCCGACGCCGCGGACGGTGTGCAGCAGCCGCGACTCACCCTCGGCCTCGAGCTTGCGCCGGACGTAGCCGACGTAGACCTCCAGCGAGTTGGCGGTGGTGGGGAAGTCGAAGCCCCACACCTCCTCGAGGATGAACGAGCGCTCCAGCACGCGCTTGGGCCGCTGCATGAACAGCTCCAGCAGCGCGAACTCGGTGCGGGTGAGCGAGATCGAGCGCTCGCCGCGGCGCACCTCGCGGGTGTTCGGGTCGAGCGTGAGGTCGGCGAAGGTGAGCGCCGGCTCGTCGTCGAGGTCGTCGCGCGCGCGGCCGCCACGGCGCAGCAGGGCGCGCACGCGGGCGAGCAGCTCCTCGAGCGCGAACGGCTTGGTCAGGTAGTCGTCGGCGCCCGCGTCGAGGCCGTCCACGCGGTCGCTCACGGCGTCGCGCGCCGTGAGGACGAGGATCGGCACGTCGTTGCCGGCGGCGCGCAGCGCCTTGGTGGCGTCGAGCCCGCCCAGGCGCGGCATCATCACGTCCATCACGATCGCGTCGGGGCCCGACTGGGCGACCTTCGCGAGGGCCTCGGCGCCGTCGCCGGCGACCTCGACCGTGTAGCCGTTGAACTCCAGGGACCGACGCAGCGAGTCGCGCACCGCGCGGTCGTCGTCGACGACGAGGATCCTCATGCCGTCACGCCCGGCCGTCGAGCAGGCTCTGGGCGGCAGCCGCGGCTCGCGCCCCGTAGGCGCCGCCGAACATCACGGCGTGCACGAGAAGGGGGTGCAGCTGGTGCAGCGGGACGCGGTCCATCCAGCCGTCCTGCAGGGGAGCGGCCTCGTGGTAAGCGTCGAGGATCCGCTGCAGGTGAGGCGCGCCGAACAGCGAGAGCATCGCGAGGTCGGTCTCGCGGTGGCCGCCGTGGACGGCCGGGTCGACCAGGTGGACGCCGTCGGACGACCACACGAGGTTGCCCGACCAGAGGTCGCCGTGCAGCAGCGCCGGGGGCTCGGGATCGGCGGTGAGCGACGGCAGCCGCTTCATCGCCTTCTCGATCACGGCGGCCTGCTCGAGCGACAGCGAGCCACGGTCGGCGGCGGCCTTCACGTAGGGCATGACGCGGCGGCCGGCGTAGAACTCCTCCCACGTCGGGGAAGGGCGGTTGGGCAGCGGGGCCAGACCGATCCAGCCGTCGTGGTCGGCGCCGAAGCCGCCCACGCCGGAGGAGTGCGTCGCGGCCAGGTTGCGCCCGAGCGACTCGGCGAGGTCGACCGAGGGCTTCGTGGGCTCGATCCAGGCCAGGATGATGCACTCGTCGTCGGCCGCGAGGACCTCGGGCACGGGGGCGCCACCGGCGGTGCGCAGCCGGCGCAGGCCCTCGGCCTCGGTGGTGAAGAACCCCGCGGGAGCTTGGGGGCGGGTCTTGATGACGGCGCTGCGCCCGTCGGTGAGTCGCAGTCGCGTCGTGGTGCAGATGTCGCCGCCGGCCACCGAGGTCGTCGACACCACGGCGACCTCCAGCAGCTGCTCGGCCAACGCCGCGGTTCCCGCCATTCGTGCCATGCCCTGAACTTACCGCCCGGTGACCAGTGCGGAGCCCTCAGCGGTCAGGGACGCGGGGATGGCGCGAACGCGTGGAACAGCAGGTGGTCCTGCCAGCGTCCGGCGATCCTCAGGTACTCGGGCGCGACGGCGAACGGGGCGAACCCGGCCCGTCGCAGGACCGTCTGGGAGGCCACGTTGTGCAGGAGGGTCCCGGCCTCCAGGCGGTGCAGACCCAGCGCCGTGAAGGCGTGGTCGACCGCTTCACGAGCGGCGCGGGTGGCCAGGCCGTGGCCGTTCAGGTCCTCGCGCACCCAGTAGCCCACCGACGCCGACTGGAAGGCCCCGCGGACGACGTTGTTGAGCGTGAGCCGTCCCGCGATCTCTCCGCCGGCTCCCAGGATCACGAACGGGACCATCCGGTCGGCCGCGTGCTCGTCGAGCATGCGCTCGATGGCGGCGCGCTGGCTGTCGGACTCGAAGAACTCGTCCTCGCGGACGGGCTCCCAGGGCGCGAGGAACTCCCGGTTCTCCACGTAGACCGCGGCGAGCTCGTCGGCGTCGTCCGGCGTGACCAGCCGCAGGCAGGGCGTGGTCACGCGGTGTCGGCGAGGTGACGGACGATCTCGCGCGTGGTGCGCTCGACCATCGCGAGGACCTCGTCGAAGCCCTCGGGTCCGCCGTACCAGGGATCTGGCACCTCGGCGTCGGGCGAGTCGGCCTCGGGGTCGAAGGATCGGTACATCCGCACCTTCGTGCGGTGGTCGTCCGAGGCCGCGAGGGCCAGCACGTCGGCGTGGTTCGAGGAGTCCATCACGAGGATGAGGTCCTGCTCGTCGAACCAGTCGGCGGTGAACGTGCGGGCGCGGTGGCGCGAGGCGTCGTAGCCGGCCGCTGTGAGGGTGGCGGCGGCGCGCTCGTCCATCGGCTGTCCCACGTGCCAGTCGCCGGTGCCCGAGGAGGACACCTCGACGTCGTCGACGCCGGCCTCGGCGAGCTGGTGCTCCAGCACGACGTCGGCCATGGGGGAACGGCAGATGTTGCCCAGGCAGACCAGGGCGACGCGGCGCGGCATCAGTCGACGATCGCCGACAGGATCGACTGGCAGACCGAGATGACGATGGCGGCCAGGAACGCCCACCAGAAGCCGTCGACGGCGAACTCCACGCCGAACGCCGAGGTGATCCACTCGGTCAGCAGCAGGAGCAGCGCGTTGATGACGACGAGCAGCAGGCCGAGCGTCAGCACGATGAACGGCAGCGTGAGCAGCTTGACGATCTGGCCGACGAACAGGTGCACGAGCGTGAACACCAGGCCCACGATCACGAGCGCCAGGACGCGGTTGACGGTGGTCTCGTCGGCGTCGCCGATCGTCATGTGGCTGCCGAGCAGGAGGGCTGCGAGGGCGAGCGCGACGCTGCTGACGAACCAGGAGGACAGGAAGCGTTCCATGCGTCTCACCCTAGAGGGGTGGAGGCAGTTCCTCCGCCGGGACATGGCGCGCCGTCTGCGCGAGCACGATGCCGGACACCACCGCGAGGACCCCGATCGTCTGCAGCAGGTCGAGCGTCTCGGAGAACCAGAGCCACCCGACGATCACCGCGACGACGGGCTCGAGCATGGCCGTCACCGACGCCTTCGAGCTCGAGAGGTGGCGCAGCGACGCGAGGTAGAGGAAGAACGGCAGCACGGTGCCGCACACGACGACGAAGACCATCGCGGCCCATGCGGGAATCGTGAACTCGGAGAGGCGGCCGAGCATCGAGGCGTCGTGAGCGAGGGCGCTCGAGCCCTCCCAGCCGCCCAGCAGGTTCATGACGATCGCGCCGACGCCGAACGACCAGACCACGGTGCGCAGCGCGGTCAGCGGCTCGGCCGAGGTGGCGGTCAGCTCCTCGCCGATGAGGAAGTAGGCGGCGAAGCAGACGGCGGCCGCGAGCGCCACCAGCACGCCGATCCCGTCGAGGCTCAGCCCGTCCCAGACACGGCCGACGAGCGCGAGTCCCACGAGGGCCAGCCCGATGGCCGGCCACACGCGCGGGTGCACGGGCTCGCGGCGGACGAACCTCACCCAGAGCACCACCAGCACGGGTGCGAGGTACTCCAGCAGCAGCGCCACGCCGATCGGCAGTCGCATGATCGCGACGTTGTAGGTCCACTGCACGAACGCGACGCCCACGACGCCGAGCGCGACGATCAGCAGCAGGTCGCGGCCACGCGGCGGACGCAGGGCCGAGCGGTCGAACGCCACCGCGAGCACGAGGAACGTCAGGAACGCGAAGGTGACGCGGATCGTCGTGTACGTCGAGGTCGGCAGGCCCGCCTCCATCGGGATGCGGGTGACGCCGGCGTTGATGCCGAAGAACACCGCCGCGGTGACGACGAGCGCGAACCCGAGGCGCACGTGGGGCTGGGACACCGGACGATTCTCGCACCGGCCGGGCGGTCGGTGGGGGCGACCCGGCGGTCGTAAGGTCATGCCATGACCGACCCCCGACCCCGCCAGGTCCTGGCCGCCATCCCGGCCTACCGCCCGGGCCGTCCGGCCCTCGACGAGAGCCACAAGCTCTCGAGCAACGAGAACCCGTTCCCCCCGCTGCCCGGTGTCGTCGAGCGCGCCGCCGCGGGGCTCGCGCGGATGAACCGCTACCCCGATCCCGGCGTGACCGCGCTGGGCGAGGCGCTCGCCGAGCGCCACGGGCTGTCGACCGACCACTTCGCGTTCGGCACCGGGTCGGTCTCGGTGCTGTTCGGCCTGCTCGACGCGTGGTGCGGGCCGGGCGACGAGGTCGTCTACCCGTGGCGCTCGTTCGAGGCCTACCCGATCGCGGTGGACCTGCCCGGCGCCACCTCGGTGCGGGTGCCGCTGACCGCCGACCACCGCCACGACCTGCCGGCGATGGCCGACGCGATCACCGAGCGCACGAAGGTCGTGCTGGTCTGCACCCCGAACAACCCGACGGGCCCGGTCGTCACCGAGGCCGAGTTCGAGGAGTTCATGGCGCGCGTGCCGACCACCGTGCTGGTGGTCGTCGACGAGGCGTACGTGGAGTTCGTGCGCGACCCCGACGCGCTCGCGGGCGCCGCCGCGCTGGCGCGCCACGCGAACGTCGTCGTGCTGCGGACGTTCTCGAAGGCGTACGGACTCGCGGGCCTGCGGATCGGCTACTCGACGGCCCACCCCGCGATCACCGAGGCGATCCGCAAGGCGCTGCCGCCGTTCGGCGTCACCGACATCGCGCAGGCGGCGGCGCTGGCCTCCCTCGAGGCGCAGGCCGAGCTGGAGGAGCGCGTCGAGGCGGTCGTCGCCGAGCGCACTCGCGTGTTCGACGCGCTGCGCGAGCAGGGCTGGGACGTGCCGTCGAGCCACGCCAACTTCGTGTGGCTGCCGCTCGGCGAGCGCTCGGCCGAGTTCGCCGAGCACGCCCACCCGATCTCGGTGCGCCCCTTCCCCGAGGGCGTCCGCGTCACCATCGGCACGCCCGAGATCAACGACGCCTTCCTCGCTCGCGCCGCCGCCTTCCGGCGCTGACGACCCCGCCGGTTTCCCCGGTTAACCGGGGAAACTGTCACTTCACGAGGTTCGCGAACCTCGCGAAGTGACAGGAAACCTCGTTCGGTCGCCCGCCGGGGGCACCGCCGCACCTGCTAGCCTCGGATCAGATGTGATGCCTGTCACATCGACGGCCGCGCGCTCACCACCATCGAGCGTTGGCCGTGTCATGAGGGCGGTGATCCCGCCCCCGGCAAGGAGGCAGTCATGGGCCTACCCATCTCCCAGACCCTGGCGCCAGACGGAGAGCTCGTCGCGGCGCACGACTTCACCCCCGAGGACCTGCGCGGGTTCCACCGAGACCTCGTGCTCGCCCGGCGCATCGACTCCGAGGCGTTCGCCCTGCAGCGGCACGGCGAGCTGGGGCTGTGGGCCCCGATGCTCGGCCAGGAGGCCGCCCAGATCGGCAGCGGCCGCGCCCTCGCGCCGAACGACTTCGTCTTCCCGTCCTACCGCGAGCACGCCGTCGCGTGGTGCCGCGGACTCGACCCGGCGCTGCTGCTCGGCCTCTTCCGCGGCACGAGCCTGGGCGGCTGGGACCCCGCCCAGTACGGCTACGCGCTGCCGGCGATCATCATCGGCGCCCAGACGCTGCACGCCGTCGGCTACGGCATCGGCCTCACGCTCGAGGGCAAGGAGGACGCGGTCGTCACGTACTTCGGCGACGGCGCCACCAGTCAGGGCGACACGAACGAGGCCTTCGCCTGGGCCGCGTCGTACCACGCGCCGGTCGTCTTCTTCTGCCAGAACAACCACTACGCGATCAGCATCCCGCTGGAGCGCCAGACCCGCGTGCCGATCGCGCAGCGCGCCGCGGGCTTCGGCTTCGAGGGCGTCCGGGTGGACGGCAACGACGTGCTCGCGGTGCACCAGGTCACCTCCGAGGCGCTGGCGAAGGCGCGCTCGGGCGGCGGGCCCACCCTCATCGAGGCGGTCACCTACCGGATGGGCGCGCACACCACGTCGGACGACCCCAGCCGCTACCGCGACCCGCACGAGGCCGACGCGTGGGCCGAGCGCGACCCGCTGCTGCGGCTCCGGACCCTGCTCGAGCGGACCGATCCCGGCTTCGCCGAGTTCGACGCCCGGGTGCAGGCCGAGGCCGACGAGCTCGGCGCCCACCTGCGCGACGTCTGCCGCAACCTGCCCGATCCCGATCTCGCGGAGCTCTTCGAGCACGTGTACGCCGACCTGCCACCGGAGCTGGTGGCCCAGCGCGAGGAGGTGCGGTCATGGAGCTGAGCATCGGCAAGGCCCTCAACGCGGGCCTGCGAGCAGCGATGGACGACGACGCGAAGGTCGTCCTGATGGGCGAGGACATCGGCCGGCTCGGCGGCGTCTTCCGCGTCACCGACGGCCTGCAGAAGGACTTCGGCGACCAGCGGGTGATGGACACGCCGCTGGCCGAGTCCGCCATCGTCGGCGCCGCGGTCGGCATGGCCTACCGCGGCTTCCGTCCGGTCGTGGAGATCCAGTTCGACGGGTTCGTCTACCCGGCCTACGACCAGATCGTGAACCAGGTGGCGCGGCTCCGGTTCCGCAGCGAGGGCGCCGTGAAGGTGCCGCTCGTCATCCGGATCCCCTACGGCGGCGGGATCGGCGCGGTCGAGCACCACTCCGAGAGCCCCGAGGCGCAGTTCGTCATGACGCCGGGACTCACGGTGGTGACGCCGTCGAACGCGCACGACGCCTTCTGGATGATGCGCCAGGCGATCGCGTCGGACGACCCGGTGATCTTCCTGGAGCCGAAGCAGCGCTACTGGGACACCGGCGAGGTCGGCGACGAGGCCGGCATCGGCCTGCACCAGAGCCGCGTCGCCCGCGAGGGCTCCGACGTCACGGTCGTGGGCTATGGCCCTGTCGTGAAGACGTGCCTGTCCGCGGCCGACGAGGCCGAGGCGTCGCTCGAGGTCATCGACCTGCGCTCGCTCTCGCCGCTGGACCTGGGTCCGGTGATGGAGTCGGTCAAGCGCACGGGTCGCGTCGTCGTGGTGCACGAGGCCGCGCGCACGCTCGGCCTCGGTGCCGAGCTGGCCACGCGGATCACGCAGGAGTGCTTCTACTCGCTGGAGGCCCCGGTGCAGCGCGTCACGGGCTACGACATGCCCTACCCGCCCTGCCGGGTCGAGCACGACCACCTGCCCAGCGTCGAGCGGATCCTCGACGCCGTCGACGTCACGGGGGAGTTCTGATGAGCACGCTCACGTCCGGAGAGTTCCGCCTGCCCGACGTCGGCGAGGGCCTCACCGAGGCCGAGATCGTCACGTGGCACGTCAAGGTCGGCGACGAGGTCGCGGTCAACGCGCCGCTCGTCGACATCGAGACGGCGAAGTCGATCGTCGAGCTGCCCAGTCCGTTCGCGGGCCGGGTCGAGGAGCTGCTGGTCTCCGAGGGCCAGACCGTCTCGGTCGGCACGCCGATCGTGCGGATCGGGTCGGGTGAGGCCACCGCCACGCCCGTCGCGGAGGAGCCCGTCGAGGCGCCCGCACCGGAGGAGAAGAGGCTCGAGGTCCTCGTCGGCTACGGTCCGAGCACGGGTCGCCGCCGCCGGCGGAACCGCGCCACGCCTGCGGCCGAGAGCGCCCCGCGCGCCTCGGTGCGCGTGCTGGCCAAGCCGCCGGTGCGCAAGCTCGCGAAGGACCTCGGCGTCGACCTGACCCAGGTGCCGTCCAGCGGTGCGGTCGTCACGCGTGCGGAGGTCGAGGCGTTCGCCCGCGGCCACGGCGCCGACGCCGTCACCGCGGCTCCGGTCTCGGGGGTGCGGCGGGCGACGGCCGAGGCGATGATCGCCTCGGTCGCCGTCCCCCAGGCCACCGAGTGGGTCACGGTCGACGTGTCGGCCTCGGTCGACCTCGTCGAGCGGCTCAAGCGCGACCGGCGGTTCGAGGGCGTCCGGGTCACCACGACACTGCTGACGGCCCGCGCGGTCTGCCTCGCCCTGCGTCGCACACCCGACCTCCACGCCCGGTGGAACGAGTCCACGATCGAGCACCCCGCCTCGGTGGGGCTCGGCATCGCGGCGGCCACCGAGCGGGGGCTCGTGGTGCCGGTCGTGCGCGAGGCCGACGGCCTGGCGCTGCCCGACCTCGGTCGCGCGATCGACGAGCTCGTCGCCACCGCGCGCGCCGGGCGGATCCAGCCCGACCAGATGGCCGGCGGCACGTTCACGCTGACGAACATCGGCGTCTTCGGGATCGACGGCGGCACGCCGATCCTGCCGCCGGGACAGTCGGGGATCCTCGCGCTCGGCCAGATCGCGAAGCGGCCGTGGGTCGTGGGCGACGAGGTCGTCCCGCGCTGGGTCACGACGCTCGCGGTCACGTTCGACCACCGCGTCGCCGACGGCGAGCAGGCCTCGCGCTTCCTCGCCGACGTCGCCGCGATCCTCGAGGACCCGGGCCTGGCGCTGGCCTTCTGAAGCACTGGTCCTCTGAAGCGCTGGGCGTGACGTTCGCGGGGTGAAAGGCGCGAATCGACCCCCGAAACGTCACGCCCAGCGCTGCAGGCGCACACTGGATCGGTGAGCGTCCAGGACCGACACCATCCGGGCGCCTACACCGTCTGGCTGATCGGGCTGGCCGCCTACCTGCTCGCGGTCTTCCACCGCTCCTCGCTGGCCGTCGCCGGCCTCGTCGCCTCCGAGCGCTTCGACATCGGCGCCGCGCAGCTCTCGGCGTTCGTGATGCTGCAGCTGCTGGTCTACGCGGGCATGCAGATCCCGGTGGGGCTCGCGGTCGACCGCTTCGGCCCACGCGCCGTGATGCTCGCGGGCGCGGTGCTCCTCACGCTGTCGCAGACGGCGTTCGCGTTCGCCGAGTCCTACCCGACCGCGCTCGTGGCCCGGTTCTTCGTCGGCATGGGCGACGCGATGACCTTCGTGTGCCTGCTGCGCCTCGTGACCTCGTGGTTCTCGCCACGCCAGATCCCGCAGATCACGCTGATGACCGGCCCGATCGGGCAGCTGGGCGCGATCATCGCCGCGGTGCCGATGACCTGGGCCCTCAGCACGTTCGGCTGGACGCGGGCGTACCTCCTGGCCGCCTCGTTCGGCCTGATCATCACGCTCGCGGTGCTGCTGCGCGTGCGCGACGAGCCGCACTCGCGCTCGGTGCGCGGGCCGGCGTTGTCGTGGACGAACATCCGGCGGTCGCTGGCCGACTCGTGGGAGCACCCCGGCACCCGGCTCGGGTTCTGGATGCACTTCGTCACGCAGTTCAGCTCGACCGTGCTCGGTCTGCTGTGGGGCTACCCGTTCTTCGTCGAGGGCGAGCACACCTCGGAGAACTTCGCGGGCACGCTGCTGACCGTGATGGTCGTCGCCGTCATGTTCGCCGGACCCGTGCTCGGCCGCTTCATCGCGAGCCATCCGTGGCACCGGTCCACCCTCGTCATGGGCATCGTCCTGGCGATCATGGCCGCGTGGACGGCGGTCCTCGCGTGGCCCGGCGACGCGCCCCGCTGGATGCTCGTCGTGCTGGTGATCGCGGTGGGCGTCGGTGGACCCGCCGCCATGATCGGCTTCGACCTCGTGCGCACCTCGAACCCGGTGGACCGGCTCTCCGCCGCGACCGGGATCGTCAACCAGGCGGGATTCCTGGCCAGCCTGGTCACCGTGGTCGCGGTGGGCGTGATCCTCGACCACACGGACCAGAACTACAAGGCCGCCATGAGCTTCCAGTACGTCCTGTGGGGACTCGGGCTCGTGCAGGTGTGGCGCTACCGGGTGAAGACCCGCGCCCGCCTGGTCCGCGACGACCCCGAGCGCTGGGCCCGCCACGCCGGCCTCGGCTGACCTGCCCCTTGCCGAGATGTGCTTCGATTTCGACCTTTCAAGACGGTTGAAAGGTCGAAATCGGAGCACATCTCGGAGGGGCGGACGGCTAGGCGACCTCGAAGACGACGCCGGTGGCGGACTCGCTGGCCGCCCACACCTCGGCGGCGAGGCGGGGGTCGCGTGCCGCGGAGGTCATCCCCACGGTCTTCGGTCGTCCGCGGGTCTGACGCAGGCGCGCGGGGCCGACGTACTCGCCGCCGGTGAAGGTCGGATCGGTCGCGGCGCGCAGCGACGGCCACGCCCCGGCTCGCGACGACTGGCTGAAGGCACCGGCGAGGTGGTGCATCGCCGACCCGGTGGTCTTCGTCAGGTTCGTCGACGTCAGACCCGGGTGCGCGCCGACCGAGACCAGACCGAGGCCGACGGCCTTCACCCGCCGGTCGAGCTCCTTCATGAACAGCAGGTTGGCCAGCTTCGACTCGGCGTAGGACCGCCAGCGGCTGTAGCGGCGCGGGTCGCCGTTCGGCTCCAGCGACCGCAGGTCGATGCCCTTCGTGGAGGCGTGCGCCAGCGACGACACGGTCACCACCCGCGTGGCGCCCTCACGCAGCAGCGGCCACAGCGTGGCGGTCCACGCGAAGTGCCCGAGGTGGTTGGTGGCGATCTGCAGCTCGAAGCCGTCCATCGTCTGCGTGTACGGCGGCACCATGACGCCGGCGTTGTTCACCAGCACGTCGAAGCGCTCGCCGGCGTCGACCAGCCCCTGCGCCGCGGCGATCGTGCCCGGCACGTCGGCCAGGTCGAGCGTCACCACCTCGACGTCGCCGCCGAGGTCGGCCACGGTGGCGGCCGCCTTCCGGTCGTCCCGCGCCGTGATCGTGACGTCAGCGCCGTGACGCAGCAGCTCGCGTGCGGTCTCGGTGCCGATGCCGCTCGTGGCGCCCGTGACGAGCACGCGTCTGCCGGTCAGGTCGCCGATGTCCTCGGTGCTCCAGGTCATGGCCCCGAGTGTGCCCGAAGGTGCCCCAGTCAGCGCGGCAGCACCGCGAACCACGGCACGGACCAGCCGCCGAGCCGGAGGGTCGCGGTGGCGAACGCGTCGCGGTCGACCCGCGCGAGGCGGCCCGCGCTCGGCTCGAAGACGTGCGCCGCGCCGTCACGGGCGGACACGGCCAGCACGACGTGCGCCGGACGGACCTCGTCGCCCACGTAGAGCGGCACGGTGTGGCCGGCCTCGACGGCCGCCAGGACCAGGTCGAAGGCGGAGGCCAGGTCGTCGGGGTCGAGGGTGCGCGCCTCGTAGGAGTGGCCGGGGAGTCCCGAGCCGCCCTCGCCGGTCATCTGGCGGGCGGCGCCCCACGGCGAGGTGCCGACGACGCGCAGCCACGGCCACTGGAGGTCGCCGTCGTGGTCGCGCAGGCCGGAGACGCGGCGGTGCATCCGCACGACCTCCGCGGGCCAGCGCTCGGCGAATGGCGTGGCGTCGGTGGCACCGCTGCGGACGTCGTGGCCCGTGGTCAGCCAGAGCGCGTAGGCCTCGTCGTGCAGCATCCGCGACACGACGAGCGACGCCGCGCCGCACGACGTGTCGTTGGGCTGGCGGAAGTCGCGCGGATGGCTCGTGGGATCCAGGGCGCGGCGATCGGCGGGGGTCAGCTGCTCGATGCGCTCGCGAAGTCGCTGCGCGACCTCGGGGGCGAGGACGGGGGCCGCCGCGAACCTTCGCGGTGTGCGAGGACTGCGCTGGAGCCGGGCGAGGCCGCGTCGCGCCAGGCGGACCAGCCGCGCGACGGGGACTGCCGGCCCGGGACGCATCAGGTGGTGACGGCCATGGCGCCCAGGACGCGCTCGGCCAGCTCCCGGTCGCCGTCGATCTCGACCTCGACCCCGTCGGGGTCGCGGCGACCTGCCGCGAGGATCGCGAACGCCTCGGTGTCCATCCGCACGGTGGCGGTGGGCTCGGCGTCGGTGCGGCGGGCACGACCGTCGTCGCCCACGCCGATCGTGGAGTCCAGCGGGACCGGGCCGGTGACGACCCAGCGCACCACGCTGCCCACGGGCGCCCCGGCCTTGCGGCCCAGGACGTACGGCAGCGCGGCGGCGAACGTGCCCACGGTGACCTGCGCGCCGAGCGCGTCGAGGCCTCCGGGCAGTCCCACGGCGCGACGAATGTCCTGCTCGTGCGACCACAGGTCGATCACCCGGTTGCGCAGCGCGACGTCCCACGTCCACTCGACGCCGGCCGGGGTGTTCATGGCGGCGGCCTGCGGGTCGGGCAGCTCCTCGAGGGTCTTCGCGCGCCGGGCGACGAGGTCGGCCAGGTCGGCGCGCAGCTGCTCCACCGGCATGTCGCGCAGGGCGGCGACGCCAGCGTTCGTGTAGTCGGCCGGGACGCTGCCGCCGCCGATCACGTCGGTCTCGCCCTCGACCATCACGCGCTCGAGGTGGACCAGGTGCGCGAGCACGTCCTTCGCGGTCCAGCCGGGCAGGTCGGTGGGGACGTCCCAGTCGGCCGGCTCGAGCGCGAGCACGGCGGCGGCGGACTGCCGCCAGGCGGCGACGTAGAGGCTGAGGTCAGTCATGGGCGAGGATCCTGCGGGTGCGTGCGGTCAGGGTGGCACCGGCCAGCCCCAGTCCCGCGATGAGCCCGGTCCAGGCGATCGCCCGGCCCGTCCCGACGCGGCTCTCGAGGTCCACCAGGGCGGTCCCGTAGCGAGCGGTGTCGGTCTGCTTGTCGTCGGGACGGCACACGATGCGCGTCTCGTCGGGGGCGTCGGACAGGACGCCGATGAGGTGCCAGCGGCTGCCGTCGCTGTCGACCACGATGTCCACCGTGGCCGGCGGCACCGGGGTGCGCTCCTTGCCGTTGCGGGCCACGCACGAGATCGCGCGCTCGGGCTGCGGCAGGTCGGTGAGGACGGCGAGGTCGTCGGACCCGTTCGCCTGGATGGGCTGGCCCACGGGGACGACCTCCGCCTCGCGCAGCGGGTCCCACGCGGACGCGGCGAAGGCCGTGCCGGCGATCCACGCCAGCGCGGCGAGCAGGCCCGCTACGAGGTACCAGCGTCGTCGGGTCAGCTCCACCCGCCCAGCCTAGAGGGACTCACGCGCGGCGCCGGTCACCCCGCGCGCCCTCCCCCTCTCCACTTTTGGAACGAGTTGCACCGTTCGCGCGCCGGAAAGCGTGCATCGCGTTCCAAGAGTGGGGAAAGGGGTGGCGGAGGAGGCTGGCTCAGAAGGCCGCTTCGTCGAGCTCCATGACGTCGAGGTCGACGGTCTCGGCCATCGCACGCTCGGCCGCGAGGCGGGGCAGGACCGTCTTGGCGAAGAAGGACGCCGCGGCGACCTTGCCCTCGTAGAACGACTTGTCCGCGCCCGAGGCGCCGGCGTCGAGCTTGGCCTGCGCCACCTCGGCGCCGCGCAGCAGCAGCCACGACACGACCAGGTCGCCGAGCACGTACACGAGGCGCGTGGTATTCAGCGCGACCTTGTAGACGTTGCGGATGTCGCCGTTCTCGTCGGCCGGGTTCGAGGCCATGAGGTCGGTGAACATCGCGGTGATGACCGCGGTGGTGTCGTCGAGGCCCTGGGCGAGCAGGTCGCGCTCGACCTTGAGGCGACCGTTGCCGGCCTCGTTGTCGATGAAGGACTTGATCTGCTCGGACAGGTAGCCCAGCGCGCGGCCCTGATCCTTCACGATCTTGCGGAAGAACAGGTCCTGGCCCTGGATCGCCGTCGTGCCCTCGTAGAGGGTGTCGATCTTGGCGTCGCGGACGTACTGCTCGAGCGGGTACTCCTGCAGGAAGCCCGAGCCGCCGAACGTCTGCAGCGACTCGGTGCCCAGCAGGACCCACGACCGCTCGGAGCCGTAGCCCTTGACGATCGGCAGCAGCAGGTCGTTGACCGCGGCGGCCAGGCTCGCGTCCTCGCCCGACTCCTTCTTGATCTGGACCTCGTCCTGGAACGTGGCCGTGTAGAGCATGAGCGAGCGCAGGCCCTCGGCGAACGCCTTCTGCGTGAGCAGTGAGCGGCGGACGTCGGGGTGGTGCGTGATCGTGACGCGCGGGGCGTCCTTGGCGGGGTTCGTCAGGTCGGCACCCTGGACACGCTCCTTGGCGTACTCGAGCGCGTTGAGGTAGCCGGTCGACAGCGTCGCGATCGCCTTCGAGCCGACCATCATGCGGGCGTTCTCGATGACGCGGAACATCTGGTTGATGCCGTCGTGCACCTCGCCGAGCAGCCAGCCGGTGGCCTGGCCGCCGAGCTGCGGGTCGCCGAAGGTGACCTCGCACGTGGCCGAGACCTTGATGCCCATCTTCTTCTCGACGTTGGTGACGTAGACGCCGTTGCGCTCGCCCGTCAGCTCGCCGGTCTCGTGGTCGAAGTGGTGCTCGGGCACGAGGAAGAGCGACAGGCCCTTGGTGCCCGGGCCGCCGACGCCCTCGACGCCGACGGGGCGCGCGAGCACGAGGTGCATCGTGTTCTCGCCGAGGTCGCTCACGGCGGAGGTGATGAAGCGCTTGACGCCCTCGATGCGCCACGAGCCGTCCTCGTTGGGGAAGGCCTTGGTGCGGCCGGCGCCGACGTCGGAGCCGGCGTCGGGCTCGGTGAGGACCATCGTGGTCAGCCACTTGCGGTCGATCATGATCTGCGCGATCTTCTGGTCGCGCTCGGTGCCGTTCTCCCACACGACGCGGCTGAAGGCCGGGCCGGCGCCGTACATCCAGATGGCGGGGTTGGAGCCGAGCACGAACTCGCCCATCGCCCACACGAGGGACGAGGGGGCGGGCTGGCCGCCGAGCTCGGTGGGCAGCTGGAGGCGCCACCACTCGGCGTCGATCCACTTCTGGTAGCTCTCCTTGAACGCCGGGTTCTGCGTCATGGTGTGCGTGGCGGGATCGAAGACCGGCGGGTTGCGGTCGGCATCGACGAAGGACGCGGCGAGGTCCTCACGCGCGAGGCGCTCGACCTCGGAGAGGATGCTCTTCGCCGTGTCGACGTCGACCTCGTCGAAGGGGCCGGTGCCGAGGATCGACTGACGATCGAACAGCTCGAAGAGGTTGAACTCGACGTCGCGCAGGTTGCTCTTGTAGTGGCTCATGGGCCGTGGGACCTCCGGGAAAGGGGACTGCCAGTGTTACTGGCCGGTTCTACTGGTCAGTAACTACATAGTAGCCCGCTGTCACGCGCAGGCAAAAGGTGTTCGGTGAAAAGAGAAACGACCCGTCTCCGCGGGGGAGTCGGGTCGCTTTCGGAAGGGTGCGTCAGGCGCGACGCGCGGGGACGCGCTGCAGGCCGTCGGTGGCCACGAGGTACGCGGTGTGGACCGTGCCGGCGACGAGGGCCAGGGCGCCGGAGAGGGCGAGGAAGGTCATGGTGCAGCTCCTTTCGTTTCCTCCATCGTGGACTCTTCAATTGTCAAGCACAATCCAACGAAACTATGCCTAACGTGTAGTTTGTCTACATGGATCCTCGACGCCTTGGAATGTTGCGGGAACTGGCCGAACGGGGCACCGTCGGCGCCGTCGCGGACGAGATGAACGTCACACCCTCGGCGGTGTCGCAGCAGCTCAAGCTGCTCGAGGCCGAGGCGGGCGTGCCGCTCCTCGAGCCCGCCGGGCGCGGGGTCCGGCTGACCGCGGCGGGACGCGCGCTGGCCGAGACCGCGACCGAGGTGGCGGTCGCCCTGGAGCGCGCCGAGGCCAGGTGGCGCGAGTACCTCGGAGGGCCGGCGGGCGACGTCACGCTCACGGTCTTCCCCACCGGCGGCGAGATGCTGCTGCCGGGACTGCTGTCGCGCGTCACGGCCGAGCCCGCGGTGAACCTCATCTGCACCGACCGCGACCCCACGCTGCGGTTCGACGTGCTCGACATGGTGGCCCAGTTCGACGTCGTCGTGGCCGACTCGCCGGCCGCCACCGAGGAGTGGCACGAGCGCGGCCTCCAGCTGGTCTCGCTCATGCGCGAGCCCCTCGACGTGGCGCTGCCCGAGCACCACCGCCTGGCCTCCAAGGCGAGCCTCTCGCCCAAGGACGTGGTGGGCGAGACGTGGATCGGCGCGCCGCACGGCTACCCCTACGACCGCGTGCTGCAGCAGCTCGTCGCGGTCACGGGCGAGTCCGTGCGCATCGCGCAGCGCTTCGACGACAACGGCGTGGTCGAGGCGGTCGTCGCTGCGGGTCACGGCATCGCGATCCTGCCGCGCTTCACCACCCGGACGCGCGACAACGGACTCGTGACTCGGCCCCTCGTCGGGATCCGCGCCCGGCGCGAGATCACGGCCGTCCTGCGACCCGACCGCTTCGAGCGGCCGAGCGTGCGGTTCTGCGTGCAGGCGCTGCGCGAGGAGGCTCGCGCGGTGGCCGATCGCCACGGCGCGCCCTGATTCCGCTTGCGTCCCCTCGACGAGGCCATACGCTGAGCCCACTCACACGCGCCGGCAGCGAGTCGGTCGCGTCATTCGATCGGGGGATCAGATGAGCTCAGCCATGCACGCCGCCAGCCGCCGGCGTCGTCGACTCTGGCCGGCCGGCCTCGCTACCGCCGTGGTGCTCGCCGCGGGTGCGCCGGCCTTCGCGGCCTCGCTCACCGGCACCGAGGGACCGGACTGGTTCGACGGCACGAACGAGGCCGACACGATCCAGCTGCTCGGCGGCGACGACCACACGGCCGCGCTCGGCGGCGACGACATCGTCTACGGGGGATCGGGCAGCGACACGCTCATCGGCGACGCCGACAGCAACGCCGTGATCGGGGGCGTCGACCGGCTCTACGGCGGCGACGGGAATGACGCCCTGCTCGGCAGCGGCGGGGACGACCGGCTCTTCGGCGAGGGTGGGAACGACAGCCTCGGGGGCGAGCACGGCAACGACCAGCTCCTCGGCGGGGCGGGCGACGACTGGATGCGCGGCGACGCCGGCAACGACAGCCTCAGCGGCGGGGACGGTCAGGACATCCTCCAGGGATGGGACGGTGACGACAGCTCGCACGGCGAGGCGGGTGCCGACGAGCTCTACGGAGCCCTCGGGAACGACACGCTCACGGGCGGCACCGAGAATGATCGACTCGACGGCGGCGACGGCGACGACTGGCTCGACGGTGACGAGGGTGCCGACTGGCTCTACGGCGGGGTCGGACACGACCTGCTGAAGGGCGGCTCGGGCGACGACATCGTCGACGGTGGACCGGGGAACGACACCCTGTCCGGCGACGTCGGCGTGGACACGATCCGCGGCGACGAGGGCAACGACGGGATCGGGGTCAGCGACTCCGACCAGGCCTACGGCGGCCCGGGTGACGACACGTTCACGATCAGCCAGGTGGCGCGCGGCGCCCGGGTGGACTGCGGCGACGGGTACGACGTCGTGACGTTCATGACCTACAAGGGGCTCGTGGGCACGGCCACCGTCGACGCGTCCTGCGAGAAGGTCACCTGGAAGGCGCTCAAGGGCGACACGTCGTACCCCTGGCCTCCCGGCCCCGGCGACAGCTGAGGCTCAGGCCAACGCGTCGAGCAGCAGCCAGGCCGCGACGGCCGTGATCGCCACGAGGTAGATCCGGTCGAAGCGGCGCTCGGGCATGCGGTCGAGCACGCGACTGCCCACCCAGGTGCCGGCGATCACGCCGACGATGCCGGCCGCGGCCGCCGGCGCCTGGGCGGCGGGCAGCAGCCCGATCGACCCGAACAGCACGAGCTTCGCCAGGTGCCCGGCCACCTGGGACGCGGCGAACGTGCCGACGAAGCCGAGGCGGTCACGGGTGCCCGCGCGGAAGAACGGCGCGGCGAGCGGACCGGTGGCGCCGACCACGGGGTTGAGCGCGCCGAGGACGCCGCCCATCGCGATCCAGCCGCCCGAGCTGAGGGCGGGCAGCGGCCTCGAGAGCCACACGGGCAGCCAGGTCGCGGCCAGGACGGTGACGGCGATCGCGATCTGCAGCACCGCGTCGGGCGCCTGGCGGGCCAGGCTGAGGGTCAGCAGTCCGGCGGGCAGGAGCAGCATCGAGGTGCGCCAGACGATGCGCCAGTCGACGTCGCGCCGGCGGACGATCGTGCGGGAGCCGTTCGAGACCACCTGGATCGCCGCGTGCAGCGGGATCGCGACGAGCGGGTCGAGGAACGCGACGAGCACCGCGAGCAGGACGATGCCGCCACCGAAGCCCAGGACCGCGGTGAGCGCCGACGTCGCGAACGCGCACGCCGCGACGAGCAGCACCAGAGCGGGGTCCACCCGCCCATGTCTACAGGGTCAGGCGCCGGGGTCGAACGTCTCCTTGGACAGCTCGGCGTCGGGATCGCGCTGGAGCACCCGCATGACGTGGTAGATCACGATCGCGGCGACCGAGCCCAGCGTGATGCCGGCGACGGAGACGTCTCCGCTGGTGAGCGTGAGGTTGCCGATGCCGATGATCAGGGCGGCCGCGGCCGTGTACATGTTCACGGGGTTGGCGAAGTCGACCCGGTTGTCCATCCAGATCCGCACGCCGATCAGGCCGATGAGGCCGTAGAGCGCGACGGTGACGCCGCCGATGACCCCCTCGGGGATCGTCATGAGCAGGGCACCGAACTTCGGGGAGAGGCTCAGCAGCATCGCGACGACGCCAGCGACCACGTAGGCCGCGGTGGAGAAGACGCGCGTCGCGGTCATGACGCCGATGTTCTCGCCGTACGTGGTGGTGGCCGAGCCGCCGAAGCCGCCCGCCAGCGTGGTGGCGAGGCCGTCGGCGATGAGCGCGCGGCCGGACTCGTCGTTGATGGCGGGACGGCCGGTGAGGTGGGCGACGCTGCGCACGTGGCCGACGTTCTCGGCGACGAGCGCGAGCACGATCGGCAGGAACATCGGCAGCACCGACCAGTCGGCGGTCGGGGTGTGGAAGTCGGGGAGGCCGAACCAGGCCGCCTTCTCGACGTTGCCGAAGTCGAGCTGACCGCTGATGGCCGCGGCCGCGTATCCGACGACCATGCCGAACAGGATCGACAGGCGGGCGGCGAACCCGCGCAGCACCACCGCCGACAGGCAGATCACGGCGAGCGTCAGCGTGGCCAGCCACGGGGCGACCGCGTAGTTGGTGGTGGCCGCGCCCGCCAGGGCGAAGCCGATCAGGGCGACGATCGCGCCGGTGACGACCGGGGGCATGAGCGCATCGAGCCACCTGGAGCCGGTGGCCTGGACGACGAAGCCGATGATCGCCAGCAGGACGCCGGTGCACATGATGCCGAACAGCGCGGCGCCCATGTCGCCGTCGGCGACGAGCGCCTGGACCGGGGCGATGAAGGCGAACGAGGAGCCGAGGTAGCTGGGCAGCCTGCCGCGGGTGATCGCCAGGAACAGCAGGGTGCCGAAGCCCGAGAAGAACAGCGTGGTCGTGGGCGGCATGCCCGTGAGGATCGGGACGAGGAAGGTCGCGCCGAACATCGCGACCACGTGCTGCGCGCCGAAGCCCAGCGTGCGCGGCCACGAGAGCCGCTCCTCGGGCATGACGATCGCGTCGGGCTTCACGTTCTGGCCGTCACCGTGCAGGGTCCACATGGAACCTGACCTTCTCACGGGCCGGTGACGGCCGTCGCGCGGGTCAGCGGGAGGCGAACTTGGCCGCGAACGCGGCGAACTCCTCGCTGCTGAGCGACTCGGCCTGCGCCCAGGACTCGAAGTTGAGCGACTCGTGCAGGTCGGACCGTGCGGCGACGCCCACCGACTTCTTGATGTCGGCCATCAGCTTGGGGTTGCGCTTCGCCCACGTGGCGGCCAGCTCGGCGGCGCGGGCCTTCGGATCGTCGGCGATCTCCTGGGCGATGCCCAGGCGCAGCGCGGTGTCGGCCTTGATGATGTCGCCGTTGAAGAGGGCGGCCGCGGTGTTCGCCGAGCCGATGCGCTGGGTGAGCATCCACGTGCAGCCGCCGCCGGGGTGCAGGCCGATCTTGCTGAAGGTGGGGCCGAAGCCGCCCTCGGGCCCGGCGATGATGACGTCGCAGGCGAGTGCGATGTTGAGTCCGGCGCCCACGGCAGCGCCCTGGACGGCCGCGACGGTGGGGATCGTGAGGTTCCGGATGCCCAGGAACGAGGCGTAGACGTTCATCAGGTGCTCGCGCAGCACGTCGGCGGGACGACTGGTGTCGCCGAAGAGGCTCTCGAGGTTCGCGCCCGAGCAGAAGGCCTTGCCAGCGCCGGTGACGACCAGTGCACGGGCCTCCTCGTCGGCGGCGACCGACTCGACGGCGGCGCGCAGCTCCTCCAGCAGCGGCCAGTCGAGGGCGTTGAGGCGCTCGGGGGCGTTCAGCGTGATCGTGCGGACGGAGTCTTCGCGCGTGAGCTCGACGAGTGTCATGCGGATCACCCTACGATCAGCCCATGACCGAACGGACCCTGCCGGTGGTGCCTGGCGTCGAGCACCGGTGGATCGACGTCGACGGCGTGAGCCTGCACGTGGCCGAGGCGGGGGAGGCGCACCGCTCGGCCGACCGCCCACCCTCGTGCTGCTGCACGGGTGGCCGCAGCACTGGTTCTGCTGGCGACACGTGATGCCGGCGCTGGCCGAGACGCACCACGTGATCGCGCTCGACCTGCGCGGTGCCGGCTGGAGCGACGTCCCCGAGGGCACCGAGGCCTACGACAAGCGCGTCATCGCCGACGAGGTCGCCCGAGCGATCGAGGTGCTGGGCCTCGACCGGCCGGTGCTGGTCGGGCACGACTGGGGTGCGTGGACCTCGCTCCTCGTCGCGAGCCGTCACCAGGGTGTGGTGCGCGGTGTCGTCGCGGCGGCGATCGTGGCGCCGTGGGAGGACGTGCCCTGGTACCAGATGTGGCGCTTCGCCTACCAGCCGATCGCGGGCGGTCCCGGCGGTGCGCTCCTGCACCGCCGCGCCGGGCAGGTGCTGCTGAAGACGATCTTCCGCGCGGGTGCGTCGCGGCGGTTCCGCTGGGAGCGCGGCGTCCGCGAGGAGTACCTGGCGCGGTTCCGTGACCCGGCGCGGGCCCGGGCCGGGCAGTCGATGTACCGGGCCTTCCTGCTCAAGGAGATCCCGCAGCTGGGCCGCGGCTACGCCCGCCGGGTCGACGACGTGCCGCTCCTCTTCCTCCCGGGCACCGGCGACCTCGTCCTCGCGCCCGCGCTCGTGCGCCGCGCCGAGGGCCCGCCGAACGTGACCGTCACCGAGATCTCGGGCACGGGCCACTGGATCCCCGAGGAGCGCCCCGCCGAGCTCGTCGGCCACGTGCGCGACTTCCTGCGCCAGCTCTGACGAACGATGAGGCATTGAGCCCCGCTCCGGTACCCGAATGCACCATCGTGGTCTGAGTCGTTACGATCGGGGCACACCGCCGGTGTAGCTCAATGGCAGAGCGCTTGCTTCCCAAGCAAGATACGCGGGTTCGATTCCCGTCACCGGCTCCACGGCATAGCAATGAAAAACGATGGTCACGGCGTCACGGTACACATCCCGTACACAAATCGGCGTAGAATGTAACCGTGCCGAAGCCCCAGAAGATCACCCGCCTCGACGGCAGTGTGCGCTGGAAGGTCCGTTTCCGGGACGGGCACAAGAACGCATCTGAGACGTTCATCGAACAGCGCAAGGCCAAGGACTTCTGCAAGTTGGTAGACGCGCTCGGCGGTACGAGAGCCCGCGCGGTCATCAATGAGCACCAGCGCGAGAACGTCATCACCATGCCGCTGAGCGAACTCCTCGACCGCTGGTTCGAGTGGAAGTCCGCCCGGCAGTCCGACGGAAGACCCCTGCGCGTCGAGTCGCCCTACACGCTGGTCCGGTACGAGCAGATCATCCGACTGCACATCAAGCCGCACCTCGGTCACCTCCAGGTGAACCTCGTGAACCAGAACGACGTCCAAGAGTGGGTCGACTGGCTTGCGTCCGAGCGGTCACGGAAGACCGTGGCCGACGCACACTCACTGCTCCACGCCGTCTACACGTGGGCAGGCTCCAAGTCGCGTCAGCTCGCGATCGTCGACCCGTGCGCCGAAACCGAGTTGCCCAAGAAGGGCAAGCGCGTCGTGAAGGGCATCAAGCCGAACGAGTGGAAGATCCTCCACGCCGCGGCTCTCGAGGTCGACACCGACGCGGCCGACCTGCTCTCGTTCCTCGTCTACACCGGCTGGCGCTGGTCCGAGTCCGTCGCAATCCGATGCATGGATGTCGACGACATGGGCCCCGACGGCGTTTGGGTCAACATGGGCCGCGTCCTGCGTCGAGTCGACGGCTCGCGGTTCGAGTTCGCCGACGACAACGCCAAGAGCCAGGCCGGCGTCCGACGCGTGAAGTTGGGCGGTGACGCCGCAGCGATGGTCCGTCGACGGATGGCCGGCCGCAAGCCAACTGACCTGCTGCTGACGAACTCGCGGGGGAGTGGCTGGCACTACTCGCAGTTCCACTCCGACGTGTGGACGTTCAGCAGGCTCAAGACCGACGGACCACGCACCCGCGAACGGATCCTCCAGGCCGCGCACCGGCTTGGGCTCGATCGCGCAGCCGAGGTCAAGTTGCACTGGCTGCGCCACACGCACGCCGCGCTCATGGTCATGCAGGGCGAATCCCTGGCCGCCGTGCAGAAGCGGCTCGGGCACGAGAGCATCCAGACCACGATCGGCACGTACGGCTCGATGGTGACCGACGTCAGCGACGCCGGCCTCGACGCGCTCGACAGGCTGCTCAGTGGAGGTGCGCTAGCCGTTGGCGCAGGTACGCCCGCTCTGCCGGATGCAGGGTCTCCAGCCGCGTCTTGAGGAGGTCCACGTCGACCCACAGCTCGTCGGCGGCCTCCTCGGCGCAGTGAGCCCACGCGAGCGTCTCCCCGAGCTTCTGCAGGTCGATCAGCTCGCGGGCCGCGGCGATCTCGCAGGCGGCTTCCTCGCGCTCTCGCCACGCCGCCCACACGCGACCGCGTGCGTGGTGCTCGAGCTCGTGCTGGACCACCGACCGACGCTCAGCCTGGGTCATGCCGCGGCGCAGGCTGAGCGTCAGGGTGTCGTGGTTGAAGTGGCCCTTCGCGCCCCCGTCATGCCAGACGAGGGTGACCTCGGGCAGGGAGCGCAAGGTGCGCCACGGGTGCGGTAGGTGCATAGGCACCTGACCGTAATCAGGCGCTCCGACAGATCAGTCCTCGTCGGGGTCGAAGCCGGACACAGAGCCGCCATGCTTCTCTGACTGGTTCGGGCCGGGCTGGTCGCGGCCGTGTTCGCGGACCGCCGCATCCACCTCGGTCGTCGCAGCCTCGAGATACCGATTGGAACGGCGCGCCGCGAGATCGTCCGGAGTCGACTCGGCGCGGGCGGGCAAGCCGTACTGCGCTCGGACTTCGTTCTCGATTTCGAGTACTTCCGAACGCGGGAGGCGCTCCATTGAGTCGATGGCGAAACGCTCTAGCTCACTGAGCGGACGCCCGAGAGCCTCAGCGCGTCGTTCCGCTTCGATTTCGAAGGCACGACTCGTCGCAATGCGGATGGCCTTGTGCTTCAGCCACCCCTCCAGTGTGGTCTTGGCAACTTCGAGTTCGGCGGTCGCGCGATCAACGGCCTCGACGGAGGCTGCGATCTTCTCCTCGAGCCAGGCCGGACTTTGGTCGCTTGCCGACTCTCGCGAGTCGTCGGTGTCGACATCATCGCTATTGGTCACGGGCGCCGGTGCGTCGAGTTCGCCAAGGGCAATCAGTCGGTACGTGCCCTTCTCCCAGCCGAGAGCCTCCTCGATCCTCGCCTGAGTCTTTGACTGGATCGTCCGACTGAAGTCGAGCATGTCGGAAATCGTTCCGTAGTCGAGTCCGGTCGTGGCGGCGAGATCGGCTTTCGTCCAGTCTCGCTCTCGCATCGCAGCGGCGACGGCGTTCGTAGCGCGCCGCTGACCTGTGTTCTGTGGCATGGACCCTGTCCTTCTGTCGGTTCGTCATGCCGAAAAGATTTCGGAAAACCTAGGGAACATCAACTGGCCTGATTCTGTACAACCGGGAACTCAAGCGGGAATACCGCCGTGTAACTACATCCATGTCGCTGGCTCTGACCTGCGGAAACATGAAATTCGGGCTCGTTTCCGTGTTTCCTCTTGTGCTGTTCCCTAAAGTTCCCTATCGTCTTCCCCATGAGCAGGAACAAACTGGAAGCCCATGAGGAAGCCGAGCGGCGCCGCGTCGGCGCCACGATCCGCCAGTACCGCGAGATGCGTGGTTACAAGCCCGATCAGTTCGCCAGCGAGGTGGGCATCAGCCGCCCGTACCTCGCGAACATCGAGGCCGGCCGAAAGCCGCTGACTCAGGTTCTCCTGGCGCGCGTCGCCAGCGCGCTCGAGGTTGAGCAGATCGCGATCATTCGCGAGGGCTACTTCGCGGAGACGGCATGAAGCCGACGTACACCGTGGCCGAGCTCGCAGCCCGCTACGGACTCGATCAGGCGAGCGTCATCCGTCGCTGCCGCGGTGATCGTCCGTGGCCCCACCTGCGACCGAACGCCCGCAAGGCGACGACGTGGCGCTTCACCGAGGCCGACGTCGAGGCCATTGACGATCTGATGCACCACGGGGGAGTGCTCGTGGATTCCTGGGGCCGCGAAGTCAGGAGCGCCTGATGCTCTACCAGTTCCTGCCCCGCCTGACGGACGACGAGTACTCCTCGCTCGAGGCGTCCATCCGTGAGCACGGCATCCAGGTGCCGATCCTGGTCGACGAGAACAAGTCGATCATCGACGGCCACCACCGTCACGAGATCGCCGAGCGCCTGGGCATCGAGTGCCCGCGCAGGTTCGCGATCGACCTCAGTGACGAGCAGAAGCGCACGCTTGCCCTGTCGCTGAACGTGGACCGCCGGCACCTGACTCGCGACCAGCGCCGCCAGCTCATCACCGCGTCAGTCATGGCCGACCCTCAACTGTCGAATCGGCAGCACGCCGAGCGGACGGGCGCCAGCGACAAGACCGTCGGAGCCGTCCGGACCGAACTGGAACGGCGTGCGGAAATTCCGCACGTCTCCGAGAGGCGAGACTCGGCGGGCCGCACGCAGCCGGCCGCGAAACCGGTCCGCATTCCCTCCATTCCTCGCGCGAGTGAGCGCGCAGAGGCGGACGCTCCGACGTCCGAGTCGCAGGCGTCGAGCGGCGAGGCGACTGACCTCCCGCCCGCCGCTCCGCCTGCGATGAACGACCCCTCACCCGAGGTCACCGAGTGGTTGGCCGGCAGCCAGGAGCTGCAGGACAAGCAGTACATGCAGGAGTTCCGCAAGGCGCTGGGACGGTCCGGGCAGTACCGGCAGTTCGACGCCGAGCGGATCGCTCGACTCGCCCCCGAGGCAGACATCAAGTCGCTCGAGAACGAAGCCCGTAACACGGCGGAGTTCCTCGAGCGAATTCGCCGCGGTCGCACCGGACTGCGCGTCATCAACGGAGGTCGGTAATGAAGACGAACCACTGGTCCGATCAGGACCGCCAGGAACTGGAAGCCCTGCGCAAGGAAGCGTGGAGCCACTCGACCAAGCAAGCCGAACGCAACGAGAAGTACGTCGAGCTCCTTCTCGACGCCGTCCAGGCTCATCGCAAGTGGGCGCGCGAAGTGCTCGACACCCTCTGCCTGTCCGGCGGTGGGTCGGACCTGAAGAACTGGCGCAAGCGCACGGCGCAGGTGATGGTCGCCCACGACGGTCGCCTGCTGAGCAAGCCTCGCGTCCTGGGCACCATCCGCACGGACGCCAACGGGAAGACCTACTCCGAGCAGACGCTGTTCGACCTGTTCACGTGGGACGAGATCGACAAGAAGCGCGAGACGTACCGCAAGCAGGTCGGCGCGTACGACACGAACATCGCACTGCTCGATCGCCTCGCTCAGCTCCGCGAACTGGCCCCGGGCGCGAGCACGCCGGCCGAGGCGTGCCGACGCATCGGCACCACCCTCGACGAGTGGCTCGGGACTGAAGCCGCATGAGCCGCCATCTGATGTCCGCCGAGACCTTCGAGAAGAAGAAGGACCAGCTGATCGAATCGGCGATCCGCGAGCAGCTCTACCTGCACTTCGCCACGGAGGTGACTGAGGGCCGTGTCGTCTGGAACCCCGAGACGGACGAGTTCATCGCCAGCGAGAAGGCATCCGCGGAACACGTCGCCGAGTCGGCCGCGGCCCTGGCCCGCCTCATGAAGCACCTCGATCAGTCGTCGGGCCGCACCCCCTAGTCCGCCGGGCGGCTGTCCCCCCGCAGTCGCCCGGCACCCCAGCCACTTGCCGCCGGAAGCAATGGGGAGCGGCGGCAGGCACCAACCACCACACGAAGAGGAACCACCACCATGAGCACACCGTCGACAGCCGACCTCGCGCCACTAGGTCGCACGTTCGTCCTGACCTGGCTCGAGGACAGCATCAAGAAGGACGGCAAGGCGACGGCGGACGATCTGGCCGCTGCCCTCAGGTCCGCGTCGTCGCCCGAGCATGCGTCGTTCTGCATGAAGGGCGGCGAGGACGCATGAGCACGCCGAGCATCCCGCAGCGGCTGGCCGAACTGGAGGCCGACCTGCGACGTCGCAGCGATCTGGTCGATGCACTGATGTCCGAGAAGCTGCACCACGCGGTGATCGTGGCGGATCAGGATGCGGCTGGTGGCGTGGACGAGTTGTCCCGCGCCGACTACCTCGCCGCTCGTGAGCGGTGGGAGGTCGCGACTCGTGACTTCGAGGTCGCGCAGGCAGAGGCCGCGGTCGACCGGTCGCTGGAGACGGTGCGCGCCGAACTGGCGTCCCGTCGAGCGCATCCGTCGCGGCTGAAGCTCATCCCCGGCGGGCAGATCGGAGCGGACTCATGAGCGCCAGCCTGACGTGTGACAACTGCGGCACGTCCCTAATCCTCGACCACAACGGCACCGAGGCTGAGAGTGGCGAGGACGCGGCGTGGATCGAACTCCGGACCCGGACGTACAAGACGCGCTGGGATGCCTGCACGCTCACCTGTGCGATCGGACTGCTCGACCATGGCCCGATTCGCGAGGTAGTCGAGTCGGAGTTGCAGAGCATCGTCGACATTGCTCGCGCCGTCCGCGGCGAGGGCGAATTGGACAATGGCGGAGCGGACTCATGAGCCGCTTCCTGATCCCCGTGTCCCTCGCCGCGTTCTGCGTCTCCGGCGTCATCGCCGCCGAGACCATCGAGCCCGGCATCACCTTCCTGACCATCCAAGGCGCCGCGCACACGATCCGGCTGCTGTGGGAGTCGTTCGCGTGGGTGTCGCCGCTGGTCCTTCTCGGCTGGATCTGCGTGAAGTACGGCGTCTACGTCGGGCGCCGCGACCAGGTCCAGGAGACCGCCGCCGAGAACGCACGCAACAAGAACGTCAGTGCTGAACGCGTCCTCATCCTCGGCAAGCACACCGGCGGGAGGGACTGCTGATGAGCGCGCCGACCACCGACGTGTTCGTGCCGTCCACTGACGAGTCGGTCGCGGTCTGGGCTGAGCAGTTCAACGAGGTCACCGTCATCGCCGAGCAGCCGACAGGTGGTGCGTCGTGATCTACCCGCACTGCAAGCACTGCTGCTGGGGCGACGAGGTTCACCCGGACGACGCGCCCGGTCACGACACCCCCTGCTGGACCGGCTGCGAGGGAGCCACGCCAGCCGAACTCGACCTGTTCGAGGAGGTCGCCTGATGGCCCGCCGTGATGCCCGCCGAGGCCCCTGCCACGCCCACGACAAAGCCGAGTGCTGCGGCCGAGACATCTGCTCGGACTGCGACATCCCCGACCACTGCCCCACCCATGACCAGGAGAACGCCGCATGAGCCACTACGAACACCGCAAGTGCCCGACGCCCGGCTGCCCCGGTGACCCCAACTTCGCCCCGCCATGGGGTTACCACGGCCGTGACTGCCACCGCACGCGTATTCCGGCACGCCTTGTCGACTGGCTGGTCGTTGGCCTCGTATTCGCCGCAACTCTCGTGACCCTTGCCCTGGGCGCTCTAGCAATTGTCGTGGAAGGGAACACGCCATGAGCGCCCCCTACTACCAGGACGACTCGGTGACGCTCTACCACGGCGACTGCATGGAGGTCCTGGGTGAGCTAACGAGCGGCCGAGCCGAATCGGCAGCTCACGTGGTCGTCACGAGTCCGCCGTACAACATGGGCCTGACGCCCGGCGGCAATGGGCGCGGAATGTACCGGCCCGGCGCGAACAACAAGGGCGGTCGCTTCCGCGAAGGCTACGGAGACGGTGACCACGACGACGCCATGCCACAGCCGGAATACGACGCGTGGCAGCGCGAGGTGCTGGGACTTCTCTGGGAGCTCATCCCCGACGACGGCGCGATCTTCTACAACCACCGCGTTCGAGTCGAGCACGGGCGAGCCCGCCTGCCGCTCGGCATGGACTTCGGCCCTGCCGTGCTTCGCCAGATCATCACCTGGGATCGAGGAACGGGCATTGGCGTAACCGGCCGTCACTTCTGTGCCGTGGCCGAGTGGATCATGCTTCTCGCTCGTCCCGAGTTCAAACTCCGTGACCACAGCGCGTCAGGCATGGGTGATGTCTGGCGTCTCGGAATGGAACGCGACCGTTCTCATCCGGCTTCGTTCCCGGCATCACTTCCTGCCAGAGCACTGGACGCTTCGGCCGCACGATCGGCTCTCGATCCGTTTGCAGGTTCGGGCACGACCTTAGTGGCAGCGAAGGCTCTCGGGATTCCATCGATCGGGATCGAGAAATCGGAGCGGTATTGCGAGATGGCCGCCAAGCGCCTCGCGCAAGACGCTCTCGACTTCGGAGGTGTCGCATGACCTGCCGACCAATCACTGAGGACGACAAGTGCCAGCACGGCATCCCGATCGAGTCGGTGGACATGCACCACTGCCCGCACGACGGGTTCACGTGCGTTCCCTGCGGAAACCCCGACTGCCATCGCGTGGAGGCGAAGTACAGGCGCGACACGTTCCTGGGCGTGAAGTGGTTCAGCCGTTGCTCGCTGTGTGGCGAGAAGGGGCCGGACGAGGTCAGCAAGGACGAGGCGCTGGCGTGGGAGCAGATGCACCACGAGGCGGTGGCGAAGTGAGTGCCGACGCGACGATGAGCCGGCTGTCCAAGTACCGCGATTTCGGAATGACCGCGAAGGTCGTCACTGCGCGGAAATTGCACTACTGCGACATCAATGACAACTACCCCGGGATCTGCGAGCGCACAATCGAGCCCGGCGCGCAGTACATCCGCTCGGTGATGTTCCCGAACCATGACGCCTCGGGATATGACACCCCCGTTGCCTATGCCGTATGCGCCACCTGCGCCGAGGGCTACACCGGCCTCGACGATCTCGCCGACGCCATCCGTGACGGCGGTTCTCGATGAACGCCGCCGACCTCACCGCCGCGCACGTAGGCCGCCAAGCCGTCATCCGCATGGGTCGTGACCGAGTCGCGGGATGGATCGCCACCGTCCAGCACGACCGCAGCGGCACCTCCGTCGTCATCCAGCCGAACCCGGACACCCATCACGTCTGGCACGACTGCCGCCTCAGCCACGACGACCAGATCGAACTCAAGGAGCCGAAGCCATGACCGACGCCACCACTCACCACTCCGAGTGCCTCGACTGTGAGGCGAAGTTCGCCGACAAGAACGAGGCCGACGTTCACATGCGGGAGACGTTCGATGCTGCGCCGGTCGGCGCTGACGGATGGAGCCGCTCCGGACACCGAACCCGAGTCGTCAACCCGACACCCGAGGAGCGAGCGGAGATCAAGGCCCGATCGACCGTCTCGTGGGCCGTCTCTGACGCCGTCGACGGCGCCATCGACTCGCTGATTCGCAAGGTCGATCGTGGCGACATCACGGCCGAGGAAGTCCGCCACCACCTGCGCTCCTACTCCGACTTCATCGACGCATGGGATGAGGCGCAGGAATGAGCCTCCATATCCTCGACAATCTCGAGCAAGGTTCGCCGGAGTGGCACGATGCCCGCCGAGGCATGGTTACCGCGTCCGTCATCAGCCGACTCCTCACCGTCAGCGCGCCCGGAGCGACCGCCTACGACTGCCCCGAATGCGACGCAGCGGCCGGCACCCCGTGCGTCAGCCTCGCCCGCACCGAACCGCAGCCGATCAAGACCCCGCACCGGGGACGTGTCGAGCTCGCCGCCCACAACGCACCTTCCGCGCCACCCGTCATCGAGGTCGCCGACAACGACACCTCCCGCGGCCTCACCCTGACGCTCGTCGCTGAGCGACTCAGCGGCATGACCGAGGACACGCACATGACCTCGGACATGTGGCGCGGTGTCGAGGCCGAACCGCACGCGAGGGACGCCTACAGCGAGCACCACAAGCCCGCCACCGAGGTCGGCTTCATGATCCGCGACGACTGGGGCTTCCAGATCGGCTTCTCGCCAGACGGGCTCGTGGGCGACGACGGCTTCATCGAGATCAAGGCACCCCGCGCCAAGACCCACGTACTCACCGTCATCGAAGGCCGCATCCCCGAGCCGTACATGGCGCAGATCCAGGCCGGCCTCCTGGTCTCCGGGCGCGCGTGGTGCGACTACATCCCGTTCGTCGGAGGGATGCCGCTGTGGACCAAGCGCGTCCACCCTGACCCGGCGTGGCACGACGCGATCGTCGCTGCCGTCCGCGCCTTCGAGACCAACGCCGCCGAACTCACAGAGGCGTACCTGCAAGCAACGACGGGACTGCCCGTCACTGAACGAATCGAACCCCCACTGGAAATGGTGATCTGACATGAACATCAAGGAAGCACGAGCGGCAATCGAAGCGATCCTCGCAGCGATCCCCGACGAGGAATTTCCGGACTTCGACAAGGTCGAGGTTCGCAAGGACGGCACCGAAGTCGTCGTTTGGTGGGGAGGTCGCGGACAGCACCTTGGCAGTGCCAAGAGCAACGGCGTGCGCAATCCACTCAACTACCGGACCTCCGCCTCATGGAACGCCATCGAGGGCGAGATGACCTACCGCGCCGATCGCCGCTACCTCGAGAACGGCGACACGATCGAAGGCATCCGACTCGGTCGCAAGACGGTCGAGGTCTGACATGGACATCACGCAGAGCATCGCCCCGAAAAGCGATCAGCTGAACTACGAGGACGTGGCGCTCACGGGGCCCGTCACGGTGACCGTCGCCAAGGTCACCGCCGGCAACGCCGAGCAGCCTGTCCACATCCACCTCGAGGAGTTCCCTGGCCGACCGTTCAAGCCGTCCAAGACGTCGCGGCGAACCATCGTCGCTGGCTGGGGGCCCGAGACGTCCGTGTACGTCGGGCGCCGCATGACCCTGTTCGGTGACCCCACCGTGAAGTGGGCGGGGAAGGCGGTCGGAGGCATCAGAGTTTCGCATCTGAGCCACATCGAGAAGCCGATCACGCTGGCCCTCACCGAGACGCGTGGGCAGCGCAAGACGCACACCGTCCAGCCGCTCCCCGACGCCCCCGCACCCCAGCAGGCGTCTCCTGAGCCGACTGCCGAACAGGTGGCCGCGTGCACGAGCGTCGATGACCTGCGGGCGATGTGGAACGTGTCCGGTCCTGAGCGTCGTGCCCAGATCGAGGCGCGCCGCGACGAGATCACGGGCGGCGGTGAGCAGGCATGACCGCGCGGTTCCTGGTCCGACGTGACGCGACCCCTGAGGAGATCGCAGCGAGTCCTCTCGGCCGGGTGATCACCGAGGCGCACAGGTCCGACGCGCTGGTCGTCTACGGCGATGGCTACCCGGCGCACAACGGTGGCTGGTGGCAGCCGCTGTCGTGGAATCCCGCCAACGTCCGCGTGGCTGGCGAGCGGGCGGGGGTGACGTCGTGAAGGGCTACGACATGTCCGAGCACTGGCGCCTGGTTGGCATCGACGGCTGCCCTCGCATCTCGGGCACGTTCTGGGTCACCCGGCCCGAGACGGACGAGGACACGATCTGGGTCAAGTCGGTCGACGTCACAGTGTGGAGCGAGGGCCGTCACCACGGTCGCATTCTCTACAGCGGCGACCTGGCGGCGAGCGTCAAGGGAGGCGTCGTCGACCTCAGGCGCCACATGCTCCGCGCCGACAAGTTAGCCGACGTCGAAGAGGTCTGGGACGACATGTTGGCCGTCATCGCGGCAGTCGCAGCCGAGGTCCGGCCATGACCTACCCACGTCGCCCCGACCGCCTCAACGACAACGTCGACCACCGGACCGACGCCCGATCCGACGGCGACTACTACCCCGACGAGAACGACCAACCCACCCCACAAGAACTCGCAGAGATGGAGGCGGACGGATGGTGAGCGAACGACCACGCAGCCGCTGCACCCAGTGCAACGAGTGGCACCGCGGCAAGAACGACATCTGCCGCAACCGCCGCGTCCGCAACAAGGCCGACCAGATCACCGGGGAACTCGCCCTCACTGGAGGCCGCTGGGTCCGGCGCGGGATGACCGTCGTCTACGTGCTCGACGAGCCCACCAAGGTCCACCGGCCGCGCGCAGCCGCCCCCCGATGCGACGACTGCCGCTTCGTCCTTCGACGCGACGGCACCTGCTACCAGTGCGAGTCCCACGTGCGCCCCATCGTCTTCCCAGGCCGGCCTATCTGCGGCTGCGGATGCCTCCTCGCGCACCCCGGCGAAGCGTGCCCGAACTGCGCCGCCATGAGCGTCAGGAGCGCCGCCTGATGTGGTTCAAGGTCGACGACAAGTTCGCGATGCACCCCAAGGCGATGGCGGCCGGGAACGCTGCTCTCGGGCTCTGGGTGAGAGCTGGCTCGTGGTCCGCTGCACACCTCACTGACGGTCGGATTCCGGCCGAACTTCTGGGTGCGCTCGGCGGAAATCAGGCCGCAGCGAACCGCCTCGTGAAGGCGAAGTTGTGGGAGGTCGAGCCGGGCGGATACCAGTTCCGCGACTGGTCCGACTACCAGCCGATCGCCGAAGACGTGAAGGCCGCCGAGGCAGCCGAAAAGGACGGCGGTTCCTGGGGAAATCACGTCCGCTGGCACACCCGCAAGAACGTCTACAACGACCACTGCAAGCACTGCCGCGCCGGACAGGAGGCCACGGCATGAGCATCGCCACCCCGATCGGGAACCCGATCACGTTCCCGACATCGGGGGCGACTCGCCCCCGAATCCCCCGACCCGAACCGACCCGAACCGACCCTCTTAAGTCCTTGGTTGACGCTCTCGTCAAGGTGCGAAGCACCTTGGCTGAGAGCGCATGGATCCCTAGCCCTAATCGTCTAGTTGGTACGCGTGCGCGAGCTCGGACGGAGGTCTAGCGATGCTCACGAAACTCCAGGCCGAGCGGATCGCTGGCGCGATCCAGCTCTTGCAGCCCAACTGGACCATCCCGCAACTCATGGGCGTCATGGCCGACCCCCGCATCAAGAACCGACCGCCGGCCGACATCGCCTCCTGCCTCGCGTTCCTCGCCACCGACGGCGAGACCAAGCAGCCCACCCGAGCGTTCGAGCCCGGCATCTGGTGGTCGACCGCGACCGTCCGCACCGAGCAGCAGGGACCGACCTACCGCCACGCCGACCCTCGCGACTGCGGCGTCTGCAACAAGCCCGAGTCGGAGTGCTTGAAGGACGGCCACGACTACACGCCCGTGTTCGTCCGTCGTGACGACCGTGCGACCCCGGATCTGATCGCGCGTGTTCGTCAGGCGGCGATCGACAACCACCAGCCGTTGAAGCGGCTCGACGAGAAGGAGAACACCGATGAGTGAGTACACGCCGGACGACGAGGACATGCGCGCCTGCTACGTGCATCACTGCCAGATCACCCACGGCCTCACTGAGACCGCCGCGTGGGCCGAGTTCCATCGCTGGCTCACCCAGCACGACGCCGAGGTGAAGGCGCAGGCGCTGCGGGAGTTCGCCTCGGACCTCGAAGCAACCATCGATGACGTGGTGAGGCTCGATGCCAGCCGAGGCAACGACGTCGCGCTGACGTACATCAACTGCACGCAGATGGACACGGCGATGGCACGCGAACACGCCGACAGCATCCACCCCACCACCAAGGAGTCCTGATGTCCAGCACCGACGACCGTCACGGCGACGAGCAGACCGACACCCGTCTCGCTGCCGAGTACGCGAAGAACCACCCAAAGCCGGCCGTGAAGGAGGAGCAGAAGTGAGCAACCACCAGAGCGACGCACGCAAGAGAGCAGCCGAGAAGGCGCAGGAGTTCATCACGTCGGCAGCTCAGGCATACGACGTCGCGGCCGACCAGCCACCCACCCTGCCCGACACGTCCACGTGGGTGCGTCGTGCGCCAGGTGACGTGATCGAAGCCGGGACGCCGTACATCTACCGCAGTGACGTGGACGGAGCACTCACTCACTACCCATCTGGCCGTGGGTCGCGCTACAGCATCGACGCCGACATGCCGGGCTCCTACTGGACCCCGCCGCCTGCCCCGTCCGAGCCCTGGTCCTCGATCTCCACCGACCGCGACAAGCCGACCCTGGCGCGGGTGACGTGGGACGACGGATCGTCGTTCACCGGGAACCTTCACGTGGACGGCAAGATCATCCGCGACGACCTGACGCAGAGCATGGGCTTGGCCAGCGAGATCGAGTCCGTCGATCTTCTGCACACGCACAACCCCGAGACGCACGTGCCGGTCGAGCGGGCGCTGATCGAGCGCGTGCTCAACGGTGGCGACACGGCTCAGCGCCTCAGGGCGGATGGTCTGTTCGGGATCGCGAGCGCCGTTGCTGCCCTCGCCTCCCTCGCGTCTGACGAGTCGAGCGCCTCGGACGGGGGACGGTCGTGAGCGCGGCGTACGTGCGCCAGCGGTACGGCGTGGACTTCAAGCGCGGCGATCGGGTCGTCCTCTGTGCTGGTACTCCGAGTGAGCGGCGAGGCGTCGTGGTGTCGTTCCCTGGCCAGTACGTCGGCGTCCGATTCGACGACCGGAAGCACACCGAACGCTGTCACCCGACGTGGAACCTGACGCCCGAGTCCGAGGATCCCCGATGAGCGCCCGCGATTGGCAGCCGGGGGACCGTGCGTACGTCGAGGTCGAAGTGCTGCGGGATTGTGGCGACGGCGATGCGTTCGTCGAGCTGGAGGCGGCCGGAGGGTTCTACGTTCCCGCCGCCGACCTGCTCCCGGCCCCGCAGGCGGACGAGGGTGCGATCGAGCGGGTCGCCGACCTGCTGAGGTCGTGGGGCGTGCGGTCGAGGCACGGCGAATGGACGGATGCCGAGGCGCAGCGGAGCGCGGCGCGTGAGGTGATCCGCCTCCTCGCGTCTCCTGTGCAGCCCGGACGCAGCGAAGCCGAGTGCGGTTGCGCGGATGACGACCCGTGCCTCTGTGACCCAGATCGCCTCAACCCTCCCGCGAGGTACACGGTCCGGTCCAGTGCGCAGGTATCCATCGCCGCCGCAACCGGTGACGTGCCCTTCCCTCCCGCCGACACCACCGACACCGAAGGGACGGATTGACGTGACTGAGCCGACGTTCGCCCCCATCGACCACCCCCGCCGCACCCACGACCAGGAGGCACGCTCATGACCAGTGTCGAATCAATGAGAACCATTTTCACGGACTACATCGACCCGTTTCCGTTCGTCGAGGTTGGCGACGCAGGCGGCGAATTCTGGGGCTACGGACACCAGGACGCGCAGACGTTCGTTACCGAGATTGCTCGCTACGACCGCGAGTGCGGTTCTTCGTGGGGCCCCGAGGGCTACGACCCGTCTCACGTCGAGCACCTGTGGGCCGTCGAGTTCGAACAGCTCGACGGATGGACATGGGAGATCGAACCCGAAGGCACCGAAAATGCCTTCCCGATCACGAGGTACATCCAGTGACTCGCCGCGCCGCCGACGACACCACGGGGGCGGGTGACGACGAGTGAGTCACTACCACCGCAAGTGCCCGACGCCCGGCTGCCCCGGTGATCCCAATTTCACCCCGCCGTGGGGTCACCACGGGCGCGACTGCCACCGCACGCGCATTCCCGCACGCCTCGTCGACTGGTTGATCGCCGCTCTCCTCGTCGTCACATTCACCACATCGGTCGTACTCGGCCTCTGGAACATCCTGGAAGGAATCGCGTCATGAGCGTCGAAGAACCCGCCTGGAAGCCCGGAGATGAAGCACTCATCCGGGTCCGCGTCGAGTCGGTCCAATCCAGCCGAAGAGTCGGAGGAGGCGTCGTGGGCCCCGAGGAGTGGTCCGCGGCGGTGATTCCTGTCAATGGCCCCGGATACGAGACCTTCGTCCCAGTGGGAGAACTTCTCGTGCCCGGACGCAGCGAAGCCGAGACGCTGCGGGAGTGCATGGCGTCGGCGGTCCGCGAAGGACTCGCTCGCGCTGGCGTCTCGCAGGCCGATGCCGCCGCCTACCTGAACGTCTCGCAGAAGCACCTGAGCCAGATGCTCACGGGCAAGGTCGACGGCTCGCTGTCGATGTGGCAGAGACTCCTCGAGTTCGTCGACGTGGACGCTGGCCTGCTGGTTGACGGCCGGCCGGTCACGGAGGCCACGACCGAGTGGGGCTTGATGACTGAGGTCGGCGCCGTGTCCTGGTTCCGCAAGCGGGAACACGCCTTGGACTGGTTCGAACCCGGATACTCGCTCGTCTGTCGTCGCGTTGGGCCGGTGACCCCCGCCGACACCACCGACACCGAAGGGACGGATTGACGTGACTGAGCCGACGTTCGCCCCCATCGACCACCCCCGCCGCACCCACGACCAGGAGGCACGCTCATGACCAGTGTCGAATCAATGAGAACCATTTTCACGGACTACATCGACCCGTTTCCGTTCGTCGAGGTTGGCGACGCAGGCGGCGAATTCTGGGGCTACGGACACCAGGACGCGCAGACGTTCGTTACCGAGATTGCTCGCTACGACCGCGAGTGCGGTTCTTCGTGGGGCCCCGAGGGCTACGACCCGTCTCACGTCGAGCACCTGTGGGCCGTCGAGTTCGAACAGCTCGACGGATGGACATGGGAGATCGAACCCGAAGGCACCGAAAATGCCTTCCCGATCACGAGGTACATCCAGTGACTCGCCGCGCCGCCGACGACACCACGGGGGCGGGTGACGACGAGTGAGTCACTACCACCGCAAGTGCCCGACGCCCGGCTGCCCCGGTGATCCCAATTTCACCCCGCCGTGGGGTCACCACGGGCGCGACTGCCACCGCACGCGCATTCCCGCACGCCTCGTCGACTGGTTGATCGCCGCTCTCCTCGTCGTCACATTCACCACATCGGTCGTACTCGGCCTCTGGAACATCCTGGAAGGAATCGCGTCATGAGCGTCGAAGAACCCGCCTGGAAGCCCGGAGATGAAGCACTCATCCGGGTCCGCGTCGAGTCGGTCCAATCCAGCCGAAGAGTCGGAGGAGGCGTCGTGGGCCCCGAGGAGTGGTCCGCGGCGGTGATTCCTGTCAATGGCCCCGGATACGAGACCTTCGTCCCAGTGGGAGAACTTCTCGTGCCCGGACGCAGCGAAGCCGAGACGCTGCGGGAGTGCATGGCGTCGGCGGTCCGCGAAGGACTCGCTCGCGCTGGCGTCTCGCAGGCCGATGCCGCCGCCTACCTGAACGTCTCGCAGAAGCACCTGAGCCAGATGCTCACGGGCAAGGTCGACGGCTCGCTGTCGATGTGGCAGAGACTCCTCGAGTTCGTCGACGTGGACGCTGGCCTGCTGGTTGACGGCCGGCCGGTCACGGAGGCCACGACCGAGTGGGGCTTGATGACTGAGGTCGGCGCCGTGTCCTGGTTCCGCAAGCGGGAACACGCCTTGGACTGGTTCGAACCCGGATACTCGCTCGTCTGTCGTCGCGTTGGGCCGGTGACCCCCGCCGACACCACCGACACCGAAGGGGGCGAGTGAGCATGGGCGACCTCATCGTGGCCTACCTCGCTGGCCTTGCCACCCTCCCCGTCTTGGTTGTGCTCTACCGGCTGTTCGACGTCGCTTTGGCCACAGGGACACGAGTTGAGTGCCTGCGCTGCGGCCACTCGACCGGAGCCATCGACACCACTCCGCGCATCGTCGTGGAACTCCGCTGGCGGTGGCACGAACTAACTGCTCACCGATCCGAAGGGACGGACTGACCATGGCCGAGCGATGCGAGACGTGCGGCGCGTTCAAGACCGAGGTGCGCGGCTACAGCGGCGAACCCGATCACTTCGAGTACGTCTGCCGCAACCCGAACCACTCCAAGAAGGGCGACTGAACATGGCCGAGCTGAACCTGACCGAACTGCGCGAGGTGGCCGAAGCTGCAACGCCGGGACCGTGGACGTGGCACGAGTACCGCCGCAGTGGAGACCCTCTCCCGTACCTGGTGGGCCGGGGTGGTGATCCCGAGTTCTACGTCTATGACGCCGAGGTCATCGAGCCGGACCATGACGGCGAGTGCGGGTGTCGTTCGGCCTGCCGACTCGAACTCCGTGTCCGCGACGTCGATCAGTCTCACATCGCCACCTTCGACCCGCCGACCGTGCTGGCCCTGCTGGATCGCGTGGCCGAACTCGAGGCCGTGGTGGGGCGAGTGGAGGCGGTCCATCGCATCTGGAACAACGGGTCATGGGGCGGCTACACCGACCAAGTGCTCGCAGACCTCCGTGCCGCGCTGGCTGGTGATGGCGATGAGTGAGCCGACCAGCCCCCGCGACGAACTCGTGACGCTGCTCATCGACTACCTCGACGCACGGGAATGGTACGACGGCACCGGGTCGACCGAGCGGTTCGTGGAGGCGATCCACCTCGCTGAAGTGCTCCTCGCCGCCGGCTGGACCAAGGTGACGTCGACAACCAATCCGGACGACGGCGGGTGCCCCTGCTACCTGTTCCGACGGGAAGGCGAGGACGACTGGCACGGCGAGTTCTGTGAGGCCAAGCCATGACCTCGGACCTGCTGAACGACACGTCCCGACCCGCCTGCGGATGCGACCACTGCACCAAGTACGCCACCGCCTGGGCAGACGGATCCATCCTCGCCCGCATCCGCCAGACCGTCGCCAACACCTACATCGACCGCGGCACCAGGGAACGCGCGCGGCTCTACCAGCAACTCAACCGGAAGGACGCGTCATGAGCGTCATCGGCTGGCCCGAGGACCGGTGGGAGCCGTGCGAGCCACGCGTCGAGCTCAGCGGCGGGCCCGAACGCATCTACGACGACGAGCCCAAGCCGAACACCACGCGACGAGTCGGCTTCGGCATCGAACCCGAACCTGTCGAACCACTTCTCTGGGACGGAGACAACGCATGATCTGGGCGACCTGCACCGACTGCGGCAAGCGGTCCTACCTCAGCAAGCACGCCGCACGACAAGCACGCAAGACGCTCCCCGACCGACGAGGGCTCAGCGTCTACGAATGCGGCAACTCAGGCTTCTGGCACGTCGGCCACCTCCCGTTCGCTGTACGGCGAGGAGACGTGACCAGGGGCGAGATCTACCGAAGCGGACAACGGCACGACGAGAGGGAGACGGCATGAGCGAGACCATCGAGCACGAGCTGAAGTGCTACTGGCGCGGGAGTGACGAGCCACGCGCTCTCAGGAAGCGCCACGACGACGACTGCGTCGACGACGAGTGCCGAGGCTGCCTGCGGTGCCCGAAGTACCACTGCATCGTCTGCGGCATCAAGCACGTGGACCAGCAGACGTGCCCCGAGTGCACCTCGACCGTCCGTGACGACCTGCGCGACATCGTGTCGCTCCACCTCGCGCTGCCCGACCATGCGCTCTCAGGTGGTCACGACGGCCGACTCGAAGCATCGCGCGACCTGCTCGGTGGTGAGGCGATGAACATGCTCGTGCCGGGTGGCCAGCGCGGCGAGATCGGCGACAGCGAGCACCGGCCCACCGAGAACCTGCTCGTCACATGGGAGGACGACTGGCGCAAGGTTCTCGGCAACTACACCAACGACCTCGCCAGCGTCGAAGGCGCTCGCGAGTTCCTGGACGAGCACCTGTCGTGGGCGGCCCAGCATCATCTCGCGTTCGACGACTTCGCCGAGGAACTGCGAGCGCACCGTGCCCACCTCGAGGACGTGCTGCACGCCGGAGAACGCGACACCACGGGCGCGCCGTGCCCCAAGTGCCACAAGCCACTTGTGCTCGACTCCGGCGACACGCATGATGACGACCGCTGGGTCTGCCAGACGCGCCGGTGCGAGCAGGTTCCGATGACGCCGGCCGACTACACCGCGCTCACGGCCCGGGCCAAGCTGCTCGCCGAGTGGCTGGATGCCGAGGACATGCTGCTCGTGTACCGAATCAACCGGGGCACGCTCCAGAGCTGGGCGTCACGGCGGAAGGTGCGCAAGCGGCGAGACTTCGACACGGGGCGGATGACGTACAACGTTGCCGAAGCGTTGGTGCAGCGAGACGGTCGAGACGAGAGGATGGGCGCATGATCCCGATGACCGAACGGGCGAGGCGGGATGCGGTCGAAGCCGAGGATCGAACGATGGCCGCCCTCGTGCGCCTCGACGGTTTCATTGACGAAGCCACCAACGAGGAGGTCCGGCGGCGTCAGGAGTTCTTCAGTGGCCGTGGCGCAAGAATGCCCCGAGTTCTGGCTCTCGAATCCGTGGCTGCCGATGCCGTCGCAGGCAGGCTGAACCTTCGCTAGACGCGCTGCGTCGAGATTCTTGACATCAAGACTCTCGACACTGCAAGATTGGGGCGTGGCCGTCGTCTCTTCGGAGGGGCGGCCTTCGTCATTCCCCCGATGACTGTCGCTGGTCGAGCCGGTGTGGACGTGGTGGTTCTACCGGCTCGACCGTGGCAACGAACTTGCTGGGTGGCTCCAGCGGCCCATCGTTGGCGGGTAAGCCCAACGACGCGCGACCGTGGCGCGGAACAGAACCGGACTTCATTGCCGGGTAACGGGAGGTTGCGAGGCCGACAGTCCTCTCGCCGTAAGCCGGACACGATACGTCCGGTCAGCCCCTGAGTCGGAATAGCCGCCGACGAAAGCGGGGCATCCAGCCGCCAGCCCTGAGTCTTAGGCTCAACAGGTCGGCGCGCGTACATCAACGGCGAGGTGCACCGAGCCGGGACAGAGCGCGAGAGCAGGGACCGGGACGCACGTGCACCCTTTCGGTGCCACCACTGCACCGGCCCTGCTCTCGGCATCTGCACACGGAGGTCAGCATGACCGTCGCAACGTGGAGCATCGAAGCCATCGACAACGCGCTCACCGAAGCGTGCGCCGACCCGTACGAGAACCCGCAGACCCAAGCCGACCGGATCGACTACCTGCTCGACCGGCGGCTCAAGGTGATGCATGGGTGACCCGTGGCGCTGTGCGGTGTGCGGCAAGGGCTGGGTAGTTCCGAGCTTGGCTCGAGAATGCTGCAATCCGAAGCCACCCCCCACCCCGTCGCGATGACCAGCTCCAACCCGAGGCGTGCCAACGGCCACCGTCGCAACCAAGTCCGAGCACAGGTGCTGCGCGAAGAGGACATCTGCTGGCTGTGCGGCGAGCCGGTCGACAAGACACTCCCACCACACCAGGACGGCAGCCCCGAGATCGACGAGGTCGTGCCCATCGCGCTCGGTGGTAGCCCGATCGACCGAGCGAACTGCCGCCTGAGCCACCGCCTCTGCAACGTCCGTCGAGGACAAGAGACGAAGCGACAGGTACGGGCCCGAGCCAAGCTCGAGCCCTTCACCACGTCGAGGTCGTGGTGACCCCAAGCAGGGGGACTCCCCTCGCCGCACACGCCCGCGGCCCTCTCTTGGCATAGGGCTCCGTGTGTGTCACCCACTTTTTGAGCGGACCTGCCGCAAGCGCCTGCGTCGCTCCCGACGCACCTACGCCTACGCCGAGCGGTCAATCGGCGGTTGGGAGGTGGCCTGATGGCCGAGAACACCACGGATCTCGTGTCGGCGATGGTCGCCGGTGACGTGCTCCTCGAGGCCGAGCGCCGCTACGAGATCATCGCGAAGATGCTCGACCCCGGTCGGTCCTTGGGTGAGAACGAGCGTCCGCTGACCGGCACCGAGGTGAAGTCGCTGTCGATCGAGGCTGACCGACTGATGCATAAGATCGTTGCCTTGCGCGCCGAGAAGGCAGCCGACGAGAAGAAGCAGGGCGGCAGCGACGAGGGCGACCCCGATCTTGGCAAGGTGGTTGCGTTCGATGCCGACCGCTTCCGCCGCTCGAGTTAACCCCACCCCGCTCGTCGAGATCGCTCGCCACTGCATCTTCCCGGACGACATCGCCTTCACTCGCTACTACGAGCTGATCGCACCGGAGCTGCCGGGAATGGGCGTCACTCTCGACCGGTGGCAGCAGGACATCTGGGAGCTCGCTCTCGGGCTGCGGGATGACGGGTCTCTCTGCTGTGACGTCATGGGCGTCACGCTGTCGATCGCCCGCCAGGCCGGCAAGACATGGGGCATCATGGCGGGCCTCATCGCGATCTGCCTCGCGCGGCCTGGGACGACGGTCGTCTGGTCTTCGCACCACGACCGCACCTCGAGCGAGACTCTCGGCAAGATCGCGAGCATCGTCGAGAAGCCGGCGATCCGCCCGAAGATGCGGGCGCAGTTCCCAGTGGTCTACACCGATGACAGCCGGGGCGTCCACTTCGCGAACGGCTCCCGGATCCTTTTCGGCGCCCGCGCTGCCGGCTTCGGCCGCGGCTTCTCCGAGGTCGACATTCAGGTCTACGACGAGTGCCAGAACCTCAAGGAGGCGGCGCTCACCGACATGCTCGCGGCGATGAACGTCTCGGACATCGGACTCGCGTTCTTCATGGGCACGCCACCGCGGCCGGTCGAGGCTCGCCAAGGCGTGGACGAGGCGTTCAAGCGACGCAGGAAGCGTGCGGTCGAACTGGACCGGCGCAGGCCATTCAAGGGCGTCTTCGTGGAGTTCTCCGCCGACCGCGACGCGCCGCTCGACCTGGACTCGGACGAGTTCTGGGAGCACCTCGCCAAGGCGAACCCGTCGTATGGGTACCGCGTCGGCAAGTCGGCGATCGAGCGTCTGGTCGAGAACATGTCACCCGAGGACGTCATGCGCGAGGTCATGGGCATCTGGGATGAGACCCAGAAGCTCGAGGCGGTCATCCCAGCCGCCCTGTGGAACGACTTGGTCGACGCGGGACCGGAGGACGGGACGGCGCCCACGGCGATGGCCGTAGATGCTTCGCATGACGGGGTCCTGGTCGCAGCTGGCTGCTGGCGAGTCGAAAGCGCGTCGCACCTCGAGGTGCTGGCGATCGACGACTGGTCTGATGACGACGCCGCAGCAGACTGGATCGCCGAACGAGCTGGCCGGCGCATCGTCGTCTTCATCGACTCTGCTTCTCCGGCTGCACGCCTGATCCCTTTGTTGAAGTCTCGGCGGGTCAAGGTGGCGTCCGGTTCTGCCGGCGACATGTCGCGCGCGTGTGGCGGCTTCTTCTCGGCGACCACGAACGGCTCTGTGACGCACGACGGCCACCCTGTGGTCGGTGACGCCCTCGAAGGCGCGACGAAGCGCAAGATCGGTGACGCAGGCGGCTGGGGATGGGATCGCCGGGACCCCGAGACCAACATCGCGCCCTTGGTGGCGATCACCCTGGCGCACTACGCGGCATCTCTGGACACCAAGCCGACCCGATCGGGTCGCACATCCGAAGGACGAAGGGCGGTGGTGTCGTGACCGTTCTGCCTGACGCCCAGAAGATCCGCATCCCTGGCGTCGACTCGGACGTGAACGCGCAGATCAACGGCCTGCTCGGCGAGATCCACAAGCGCCGTCTGACGAACGTGATCCGGCAGTCGTACTACGACAACAAGCGCGCGATCCACCAGATTGGCACGCTCATCCCGCCGCAGTACTTCCGCCTCGGCTTGGCGCTGGGGTGGTCCGCAAAGGCCGTGGACGCTCTCGCGCGTCGCTGCAACCTGCTCGGCTTCACGTGGGCTGACGGTGACCTCGAGGCGCTGGGCGGAACCGACCTGTGGGACTCGAACCATCTCGGCTCGGAGGTCGACGCCGCGATCGTCGCCGCGCTGATTCATGGGCCCGCCTTCCTGGTGAACACGGTCGGAGAGGAGGGCGAGCCGAGCTCGCTCGTGCACGTCCTGGATGCCACGGAGGCGACCGGCACGTGGAATCGACGCCGCCGCTCGCTCGACGATCTCCTGTCGATCACGGGGCGTGAGGGAGATGGCCGCGTTCAGTCCCTCGCGCTCTACCTCGACGGTCGCACGCTGATCGCCGATCGCACGGACGGCAAGTGGTCGCACGAGTGGCAGGACCATGAGTACGGCGTGCCGGCCGAGGTGCTGGCCTACAAGCCACGCCCGAAGCGACCGTTCGGCACATCGCGCATCACCAAGCCGATCATGGGCTTGCAGGACGCCGCGGTGCGTGGACTGATCCGTCGCGAGGGCCACATGGACGTCTACTCCTATCCCGAGCTGTGGATGCTGGGCGCTGATCAGTCGATCTTCAAGAACGCTGACGGCACCCAGATGGACGCCTGGAGCATTCGCCTTGGGCGGATCAAGGGCATCCCCGATGACAAGGATGCTCCGACCGACGCACTCGCTCGAGCGGACGTGAAGCAGATTCCCGGCTCTGATCCGGCGCCGCACCACAAGGACATCAACACCCTCGCCAAGCTGTTCGCTCGCGAGGCGTCTCTGCCTGACTCGGCGGTCGCTATCTCGGACATGGTCAACCCGACCTCGGCCGAGTCGTACGACGCGTCTCAGTACGAGCTCATCGCAGAGGCCGAGGGCGCCGTGGACGACTTCTCGCCCGCCCTGCGTCGCTCGTTCGTCCGCGGGCTCGCGATCAAGAACGAGATCCCGGTCGACGAGATCCCGGACACCTGGAAGTCCATCCACGACAACTGGCGCAACCCTCGGTATGAGTCCCGCGCGGCGCTCGCCGACGCCGGCACGAAGCAACTGTCCGCCGTGCCTTGGCTGGCCGAGACCGAGGTCGGCCTCGAACTGCTCGGACTCACTCCGGACCAGGTCAAGAATGCCCTCGCGCAGAAGCGGCGCATCGCGGGCACTGACGCGCTGAGGACCATCCTCGACCGCGCAGCGAGCCGAACGGTCGCCGATGGCGACGTGGCGTGACCTCGCACGACAGATCGGTGCGCTGACGAAGCTGGCCGAGCGCGACGTCCGTCTCTTGGTGCTGGAACTCGACGACTTTGCCGAGCGGCGAGTGGCACTGAAGGACGTCATGCCGATGCTGGTCGACACGTACGGCCAGGCCGCCGCGACGGTCGCCGCCGAGTGGTACGACGAGATGGCGCTGGAGCATGCACGCGGTGGGCGCTCGTTCTCCGCGATCGCCGCCGAGCTGCCAGCAAACACAGGTGCCGATGTGCTTGTCGACTGGGCTGCGACCGAGGCCAGGACGCCAGCCTCGATGCTCGAACTGGCTCTCGGCGGCATGCAGCGCCGCATCGCCAACATGTCCCGCGCGACGGTGATCGGGTCTGCTGCGAGCGACCCTCGTTCGGACGGCTGGATGCGAGTCGGCGACGGCGACAACTGCCCGTTCTGCGACATGCTCATCAGCCGCGGCGCCGTCTACGCGAAGGACACGGTCAGGTTCGGCGCTCACGATCACTGCAACTGCCAGGCCGCGCCGTCGTTCGGCTCGCCCGCCGACATCTTCGATGTCGACAAGTACAAGAGGTCGCAGCGCCGCAGGGACGACGAGACCCGCTCGAAGGACAACGAGCGGGCGCGGCAGTGGATCGAGGAGAACCTCTCCGCTGAGCCGACGGCATAGCAACAGACTTCCCGTCCGATGTGGGCGGGTTACGCCAACGCGAGCGGTCAATCGCGGTCAAGAAGGAGCAGTGGAATGCCCGAAGGAACCGAGGCCGGCAACACCAGCGGAGACACGGCCGCCGCTGACGAGTTCACCCCGATCACCTCGCAGGAGGACCTGAACCGCATCGTCGGTGAGCGCGTGAAGCGCGCGACGTCGAAGTTCGCGGACTACAAGGACCTCCAGGCGAAGGCCGAGAAGCTGGCCGAGATCGAGGCTGCCAACCAGACCGAGGCCGAGAAGGCCCAGGCGCGGGTGGCGGAGCTCGAAGCCGAACTGGCGCGCACCCAGGGCGAGTCCCTTCGCCTGCGAGTCGCGGCCGAGCACGGCATCACGGATCCCGACGACATCGACCTGTTCCTCACCGGCACGGACGAGGAGACGTTGACCAAGCAGGCCAAGCGTCTCGTCGACCGGGAAGCCGACCGCAAGAAGACCGGAAACCGCGTGCCCAAGGAGGGCACGTCGACCAACTCCAGCTCCAGCTCCACCGGTGACGACGAGGTTCGCGAGTTCACTCGCGACCTGTTCCAGCGCGCCACCGCGGACTGAACCTCCCTGAAAGGAACGCCATCATGGCATCGTTCGCCACCGGATCCCTCTCGATCCCCAAGCAGAAGCTCGAGCCCTGGCTCGGCAAGATCAAGAGCGGCTCGGCCGTCGCCGAGCTCTCGACCCCCACGCCGATGACCTACGGCGAGGGTGAGACGTGGACCTTCGACATCGGCGAGGCCGAGTACGTCGGAGAGGGCGCACAGAAGGGCGCCTCGACGATCACGCCGACCACGAAGACGATCAAGCCCTTCAAGTTCCACAAGACCCTCCGCTTCAACGAGGAGGTCCTGTGGGCTGACGAGGACCGTCAGCTCGAGGTCGTCGACGAGATCCTGGATCTCATCCAGCCGGCCCTCTCGCGCGCGCTCGACTTCGGCGTGTTCCACGAGATCAACCCGGCCTCGGGCGCCGTCGTGACCGCCATGAACGGCGGCCTCACGGACACGACCAACCTGGTCGAGTACGCCGCGGCCGACAAGCCCTACGTGAGCCTGGACGCGGCCGACGCGCTCGTGCTCGCCGACGGCTACGTCCCTCGCGACATCGCCCTCGATCCCGCGTACGCCGCGAAGTTCTCGGCGCTGCGCGGCACCAACTCCGAGCAGAAGCTCTACCCGAACTTCCGTCTCGGCGTGGAGACCTCCGAGCTGGAGGGTCACCGCGCGTCGGTGTCGAACACCGTTCGCGGCCTCGGCGTCCTCGCGACCGACACGAAGGTGCTCGGCTTCGTCGGCAACTTCGATGCGATCCGCTGGGGCGTCCAGAAGTCGCTCGGCCTCGAGGTCATCAAGTACGGCGACCCGGACGGCGGCGGCGACCTGAAGAGGAACAACCAGATCGCGTTCCGCGCCGAGGTCGTCTACGGCTGGGGCGTCGCGGACCTGAACGCGTTCGCCAAGATCCACGATCTGGTCTGAGCATGGCTCGCCTCCGGAACGTGAACAGCGACGCGATCGTCGAGGTCGCGGACGACAAGGTCGAGCGGATGGGCACCGAGTGGGAGCCCGCCGACGACAAGAAGGCGCCGGCCAAGAAGGCCGCCGCCAAGTCCGACAAGAAGTGAAGGGAGGGGGTGACTCGTGACGATCATCTCGGTGACCGATCTGCCGGCCTCGTTGCAGGCTGCGGAGTTGGTCGAGGCGATGGTGGCCGCGGCGAACGCCAAGGCAGCACGAGTCGCCCCCTGCCTCGCTTCCACGGACCCCACGCCGACAGCCGACCAGTCCGCCGAAGCCCGACTGGTCCTGATCGGGGCGGTGAAGCGTTGGTCCGAGGCGGGATCCGGCGCGTTCACGCAACAGTCGGCCGGCCCGTTCTCGGTGTCGACCGATACGCGCCAGCGCACCGGGTTCAACTTCTGGCCGTCGGAGATCGCCACCTTGCAGGACATCTGCAAGTCCGACGCCGACACGCCTCGGGCCTACTCTGTGGACACGATCGGCGTCGGCTCGACCCACTCCGAGACCTGCTCGCTGCGATTCGGGGCGACGTACTGCTCGTGTGGCGCCGACATCGCGGGCGTCCCGATCTTCGGCGCGAGCTGATGTTCGCGTACGGAGAGACGGCCACCCGGCTGCGTCGACAGATGTGGACTGATCCCTACTCGGGCGAGACCGCCCCCCGCCCATGGGATGACGGTGACCACGAGCCGGACGCGCTGCCCATCGAGGGCGTCGCGTTCAACCCCGGTGGCTCGACCGATCTAGCGACGGACGGGCGCACGATCGTCACCACGAAGCCGACGGCCTACTGCCCAATCGACGCGGACATCCTTGCGGGCGACCGCCTCCAGGTCCGCGGGGTCACGTACGACGTGGAGGGCAACCCCGCCGAGTGGCGCAACCCATTCACCGGCTGGGCTCCCGGCCTCGCCGTGACGCTCGAACTCGTGGAGGGCTGACATGGCGCGCGTGAAGGTCAAGCTCAACTCTCCTGGCATGTCCTCCCTGTTGAAGGACGCGGGGGTCGCTGCCGAGCTGGAGCGTCGCGGGCAGGCCGTCCTGAACACCGCTCGCGCCACCGCCCCGGTCGACACTGGCGAGTACCGCAACAGTCTCTTCATCCTGCCCGCGATGACGGACCGGGCCGTCTGCCGCATCGGAACCCGCGCCCCTCACGGGATGATCGTGGAGTTCAAGTCGGGCAACCTTGCCAAGGCTCTCGACGCGGCCGGCGGTGCGTGATGCAACCCGCGCGGATCTTGTTCCCCGACGTCCCCCTGTGGGCCACGACATACCTGCGCGCTGCCCTGGCTGCCCGCAGCGAGGCGTACACGTCGGGCGTTCACGTCGACACGTCCATGCCGGACAAGCGTCCGAAGCGAGCCGTCATCTGCCGACGCGACGGCGGCCCGCGGCTCGACTCCGCTCGCGAGTCCGCGCGCCTCGCAGTCCAGGTGTGGGCCGGAACCGAGCAGGACGTCAATGACCTCACGTGCCTCGTCCGCGCCCTGATCTGGGCAGCCCCGAACGGCGACCCAGTCGTGAGGGTGGACGACTCTGCTGGACCTTCGACGATCGTCGACGAGTCGAAGCAGCCTGGCCGCTACATGACGTTCGACGTCATCGTTCGCGGCACACCGCTCTAAGCGGCCAACGATCCTCGGTGCGCGCACGCCGGGTCTGCAATCGCGGCACCGCCGCATCAACAACCCCAGAAAGGTGCGCTCATCATGGCGTTTGACGACGGCATCAATGCCGCGAATGCTGCGGTCGCAGTCTCCGGTCAGATCTTCGTGGCCGAAGAGGACGCGGCGATCCCGACCAGCCTGACCTTCAACCCCGAGACCAACGACTACGTCGGCCTCGGCTACCTGTCCGAGGACGGCTTCACGATCACCCCGGAGTCGACCTCGACGGACCTGCGCGGCTGGCAGAACTCGGCCACCCTGCGCTCCCTGATCACAGAGTCGAAGCTGACCGCGACGTTCACGATGGTCGAGACGAAGCCCGAGGTCATCGAGATGTACTGGGGCACCACCGTCAACACGACGACCGGCGCCTACGACGTCGACCCTGGCGCGACCGGCGGCAAGCGCCGCTTCCTGTTCGCCGTGATGGACAACGGCGAGGTGGAACTCGGCTCGTACCTCGGCGAGGTGACGGAGCGGACCGAGATCACGAACCAGTCGGGCGAGATCAAGGGCTACGGCGTCACGGTGACGTTCTACCCGGACGCCGCCTACGGCGGCAAGACCGGGCGCGTGTTCGACTCGCGTCTCGTCGCACCCGTCGGGCCCTGACCCAAGTCGGCCCGTCGTCGCTCTGCGCGGGGCGGCGACGGGCTCTCTCTTCACCGCGCAACCCACCCGCGCAAACCTGAAAGGACACGCGCATGTCCACCACCCCGAAGCAGCCCACGGACCACAAGGGCACAGGCGTCAAGTTCAAGTCCGGCGCCAAGACCTACACCCTCCCGCCCGTCGAGGAGTCGGTCGTCGAGAAGGTGCCCGGCAAGTTCACCTACGACGTGACCATGAACCCCGACTCCGACGAGGCGCAGATCCGTCTCGCGTTCGCGTACCTCGACGTGATGGGGAAGCCGGCGATGCGAGATGCGCTCCTCGAGCTCCCGACCGGCGAGATGATGACCGTGCTCGGCCGCTGGTTCCTGGGGGAATCCGAAGGTTCCTCGGAGTAGTCTCCCGACACCGAGGAGCCATCGAGTTCGACTTCCGCGACCGCTTCGGAATCGCGCTGAGGTCGGTCGGGGTCGAGTTCACGATCACCGAGGCTGCACGCTTGACCGCGCTGCTTCTGGACGACCCGACGTCACAAGTTCATGCCGCGGCAGTCGGCTGGGAGTACCCGCTGTCACGAGAGGCCGCCGCCCTGGCTGACCTGTTCGACGCGTTCGCGAAGGCGAACTACAAGAAGGTCGTGCCGTACCCCCGGCCGTGGAGCACCGGCCCCCGGGGCCGGACGGTCGGCAAGGGCACCGCGATGACTCCGGAGGAGTTCCACGCCGCGTGGGCCAAGCGGGTCGCCGAAGTCAGCAGTCAGCCTCAGTGATGCCATCCTCGGCGCCACCGCCAGGAGCGAAGAACTCCTTGGTCGTCTTGGTCGCCTCTTGGGCCCACGCCCCGTCCTCGTAGACGAACTTCAGGGACTGCTCAAACCCTGCGATACCGACGCGCGCAATTCCGGCGTCGCCGCCTTCGAGGCGAACGCTCGTCACCTCCAGTGGTGCGCCCCCGTACTCGCACACCTCGCCCATCTCGACGTAGCCGTCCCGCGGGACGGCGTCTCGGCTCGCCTTGTCGAACATGGCCCACGTGCCGCCGAAGTCCTGGGACGCGAATCGGGCCGAGATCTCGGTCGCCGCCTCCTTGAGGCCGGCCTCGTCTGCGGCCTGAGTCGGGGTCGACGAAGCCGCAGGCGCCTTCGGCTCATCGGCTTTCTCGTCGCCGCCTCCCGAGCATGCGCTCAAGACGAGGCCGAGCGCGAGTGCCGCCAGAAGTCTCATGCCAGCAGAGTACCGATCCTCGTCGGTCTGATACCGCCCTTCCGGGCAGAAGGGCCGGTGACGCATGTCCGAAGTTGCAACCGCGTGGGTGTCGCTCGTCCCGTCCGCGAAGGGCTTCGGCAAGCGCACCGAGGCGGAGCTGAGCGGCGATCTCACGCGAGTCGGCCAGTCGCAGGGCAAGAAGATGGGCGGCGGCATGGCCGCGACGCTCGGCAAATCGCTCAAGATCGGTGCGGTCGGTGCCGCGGCCGGCGCTGGCGCGCTCGTGGGTGCTGCCTTGTGGAAGGGCATGGGTCGGCTCAAGGCAATCGACGAGGCCCGCGGCAAGCTGACCGGCCTCGGGCACTCGGCGCGCAGCGTCAACAAGATCATGGACAACGCGCTGGCGTCCGTGAAGGGCACGGCGTTCGGTCTCGACGAGGCGTCTTCCGTCGCCGCGTCCGCCGTGGCCGCCGGCATCAAGCCGGGCAAGGACCTGACCCGGAACCTGAAGCTCGTCGCTGATGCCGCGACCATCGCCGGCACCGACATGGGCTCGATGGGTGCGATCTTCAACAAGGTCGCCGCCTCGAACAAGGTCCAGATGGACGTCATCAACCAGCTGCACGACGCTGGCGTCCCGGCGCTGTCCCTGCTCGCGAAGCAGATGGGCGTCACCGCCGAAGAGGCGTCGGAGATGGCGTCCAAGGGCAAGGTCGACTTCGCCACCTTCCAGAAGGCGATGGACAAGGGCCTCGGTGGTGCGGCGCTCGAGTCCGGCAAGACGATGTCGGGCGCTTTCAAGAACATGCAGGCCGCCCTCGGGCGCCTGGGTGCCTCTGTGCTCGCTGGCGTGTTCCCGAAGATCGCGCCGCTGCTGACGAAGATCACCGGCTGGCTGGACCAGGCGGGCCCATACGCCGAGCGTTTCGGCAAGGTGCTCGGTGACGTCTTCTCCCGCGTCGGGAACGCTCTGGGTGGCCTGTTCAGCCTCATGGCTAAGGGAGACTTCACGAGCCAGTTCCGGGAGTCGTTCGGCGTCGCAGAGGACTCGAAGCTCGTCGAGTACCTGCTCAACATCCGTCGTGGTGCGCAGCTCGCCTTCACGTGGCTGTCGGCGAACCTCCCGAAGGCATGGGCCGCAGTCAAGGCTTTCTTCGCGTCGTTCGCCTCCTCGAGCGAGGGCGGCAAGGCTGCTGCGTTGTTCGCCGAGCTCAAGCTGACGATGCAAGCGTGGTGGACGTACGCGCAGGCGATGTTCAACGCAGCGCGGATCACCCTCGCTGCGTTCTGGAAGATGTTCGGCCCGACGGTCCTCGCCTACGTCCGTCCGGCGTTCTCGAACCTCATCACGATCGTCCGCGGCGCACTGCAGATCGTCCGCGGCATCTTCCAGACGGTCGCGGCACTACTGAAGGGCGACTGGAAGGGCGCGTGGAGCGGCATTAAGACGATCGCCTCCGGCGCAATGAAAGTGATCGTCGGCGTGGTCCGACAAGCCGGGAATGTCCTGCGTACGGTCATGTCCGTTCTGGGGATCGCGCTCAAGGCCGCCGCGACGGCGGCTTGGGCCGGCGTGAAGGCAGCGTTCGTGGCGGGCGTCCGCGCCTCTGTCGATGCCGTGCTGGGTATCCGCGGCAAGGTCGTCAGTGCGATGGCTGGCGCGGCGACGTGGCTGTTCGGCGCCGGCAAGGCGATCATCCAGGGTCTGATCAACGGCATCGCGTCGATGATCGGCTCGCTCGTTAGCAAGCTCGCCAGCGTCACCAAGCTGATCCCGAAGAACAAGGGTCCGATCTCGACCGACCGAATCCTGCTGGTGAAGAACGGCCAGGCGGTCATGGACGGCTTCATCCGAGGAGTTGTGTCGCGCGAGCCTGCTGTGCGCAGCACGCTGGGCGCGATCACGGCCGGGATCCCTTCCTCTTCCGCGGGGTCACCAGCTGGTCGCCTCGGTGACCCGCTGTCCGCGTCGCCGACAGGTCCGTCTGTACTGAACCGGCGCCAGCGGATCGCTGACATCCGCGAGGCGATCGACGGCATCGGCGTCATCCTGAAGGACGAGAACGGTCGTCCGCTTCGACGAGCGATCTTGGGGGCCTGACGTGGCTGAAATCTTGCGCGTGGTCTCGGGGCCGACTGCCAGCCGTACGACGGTCATCGACCTCCTGTCCTCCGTAAACGTTCTGTCGAACTTCTCGGCGCCGGCTCCTCGCCTGCGCCGTTCGTCGGTGTCGTCGTTCCAGGCCGACGGTTCGGTGGATGCGGCCACGGCCTGGGACGACCGCGAGCTCGCGATCACGTTCGCGGTGCAGGGTTCGTCGGAGGATCAGGCGGCGTTCGTGTCGCAGATCCTGGGGCGCACGTTTGCTCGCCCGTGCTGGCTCGAGTTTCAGGGTGGCACGAGCAAGCCCGTCTTCTTTCGGACGCGAGCTACGACGCTCGACGCGGTCGAGGACTACGGGCCGAGCAACCCCGGCGTGCGGCTGATCACTGTTGTCGTCCCCGCAGACCCGTTCGCGTACGGGCTGCCCGAGACGGGGACGACGACGGTCTCGAACGACCCCACCGCGACAGACGGAATGCGGTTCACCATCACGGGCGTGAAGGGCGACGTCCCTGCACCAGTGAATCTCTCACTCTCGTTCTCGGCGGGCGCGAACCGGATGCTTGTCGCCTCGTCGACCCATGGGGCACTAGACCACGTGTCGGTCCTCTCGGACAGTACTCAGACTGCCCTCTGGGCAGCGAACGGATACGTCGCGACAACGGTGGCGGGTGATTCGACAGCGATTGGCAGCTCCTTCCGGCGTTTCACCGGCTCGACCGTCAACACGCCCGCGGCGACGGTCAACTTCTCGCTCAGTCAGCAGACGATCCTCCCGGGCGACTACCGGATCTTCCTGCGTGCGAAGTCGGCCACAACCGGTGTGCGTATCGCGATTCGGAACACGGCGACGGGCGCGCTGCTCGATTCCGGACGCGAACTGCCTACGACCGGTTGGCAGTGGATCGACTTCGGGGTCATCCGTGTCCCGACGTCTTCGCGTCGAGCGACCCCGTGGTCCCCTGCGACGACGACCACCGACACCCTGGCCGCCACTGCGCTTATCACGGCGCCGTCGTCCTCCACGGTCATCGACCTCGACCACGTCGTGTTCGTCCCAGCTCCAGGCGGCGACGAGGAGGACGGACGCCTGTTGTTGGGCCGCTGGCAGCGCGATGGAACTCCCACCGTCCCTCAAGCGCAGGTGGACAGCGTCTCGGAGAGCCTGTGGAGTCCCGGCGCCTGGGATCTCAACTGGTCCGCAGCTGGTGGTTTCCCGCTGGTGACGCCGGCAGCGACGAACCTCGTCGTGATCATGCCGTGGATCACGTCATACGACTCCAAGACCGTGAGTACAACGGTCAACTGGTCGTACCATCCGCGCTATCTGACACTGAGGGGCGACTGATGGGCGACGGTCGTTTCACGGTGGCGATCGACACGGTCACGGGCCAGGAGTTCGTGACCTCGCAGGTGTCGAATCTGTCGTTCAAGAACGTCTCGCCCGGCGGCTTCGCGTCGGTGGAGTTCGATCTGCCTCGACGCCTCGATGCGACGCGCCTGCCGGCCAAGGCGCGCGCCTACGTCTACGACGCCATGACGGCCGAGCAGGTTGCAGGCGGGAGGATCGTCGAGCAGGGCATCAATGCGGACGGCACATGGAAGATCCTGTGCCTCGGCGAAGGTCTCGCCGCCCTCCAGGACATCGACGAGCCCTACATGGTCATCGACTCCGACCTCGAGCCGGTCACCCGAGCCGCCGTCATCGGCATGAAGCTCAAGACGGTGGGCGGCAAGCAGTACAAGGTCACCAAGCGCGGCGGGCGCGGCTCGAGGCGCAAAGAGAAGGTCATCACGGGCATCGTGTCTGCGTCGGCTCGGGTCGCCTCACCGCCTGACGGAACCGAGATGGAGGGTCTGCTCTTCCAGATTCCCGAGGGCACCACGACGTCGGCCTCCGCGGTCATCGCTGCCCAGTTTCGCGGACCTCAGTTGTGTGGCCAGCGCCTGGGCGCTTACGTCTACCGATACGTCTGTGGGATCACATCGGCGAGTTATACCCTCCGTGCAGACGCCCTGACCCTTGGTGGCTCCTCGGATACCGTCTCGACGCACACCTTCACCCAGTCGTCTCCGGCCGGCGTCTGGAAGGTTCACGGCACCGACTTCAACTCTGCGCGTGACTACTTCCAGTTGCGCGTGGTCACGGGCGCGGCCTCGACGACCGGCGCGAACGTCTGGGCGCACGTCCGCACACTCGTTCTCCGGGCGCAGCTCTACGCCGCGGACGGCACCGTCCGATCCGGGGCGTCGATCGCATCGCTGAACGCGGGCGTGCACGACGTGTTCACCGACCTCATCGTCCGTCGCTGCCCGACACTCAAGGTCGGCGCGGTCACCAACGGTACGCAACAGTTCACGCAGCTCGCTTGGTACGACGGCACCACCGCGAAGGATGCCCTAGACGAGCTCTGTGAGGCAGACGGCACCGTCACCTATCACGCATGGGATGCGGACGCCGACGGCAAGACTCAAGTCAACCTGGACCCGGTCTCGGCAGCGGTCCGGTACGAGATCAGCGCGAAGTACGAGTACGACGCGCCGTCGCCGACGAACGAGGTCTATGACCGCGTTGTCGTCACGGCCCCTGATGCCTCTGGCTTCCTGCAGCGGGTCACCGTGGATCGGAACACGGACGGGAACCCGCGCTCGCAGACGATCAACCTTGAGGCGACACCGCCAGCTGGCCTCACTAACGTCGCGAACCAGTTCCTCGACAAGTACGCGGCACCGCCGAACGCCGGAACGATCACGGTCGTCGACCGTGTGCTCGACCTGTGGACGGGCCGCTACATGTCACCGGCTGCGATCCGTTCAGGGCACCTCTGTCGAGTACGCGGCGTGCAGCCGACGCCGGACACGCTCAACCCCGAGGCCAAGCAGGACGGGGTGACGATCTTCCGGATCTCGTCGAACACGTACTCCGACGGCATCGCCACGCTCGAGCTCGACCAGCCCGTCCTCAACCAGGACCGCGCCCTCGCGGCGCTGCTCTCGTGACCACCGCTCTCGGAAGGTGCCGCGCATGGACGTGATCCCTTGGCAGGCACTCTCCGCCGCAGGTGGCGGCTGGGCGCTCGCCGGCTTCTGCGTGTTCAGCATGTTCCGCGGCTGGCTGGTCCCGAAGATCCTCGTGGACGACATCCGCGCCGATCGCGACACGTGGCGTTCGACCGCGCTCGAGACGAAGGAAGTCCTGACGAAGGTCGTCGATGGCCAAGAGGTCACGAACCATCTGCTCCGCTCCCTGCCTGGCATGGAGGACAAGCCGTGAAGCTCCGAGACCTGTTCCGACGACGCAAGCCGCGCCCGACCGACGAGGCGCTGAAGGTCCACAAGGAAGTCACCGACGACCTCAAGCCACGCGCGGAGGCAGCCGCTCGCGAGCGCCGCTGGCTGCTCATGGAGAACGGCTGGGGTCCCAAGATCGAAGCCCTGTACCGAGGAGAAGCATGAACGCCGACCAGATCTTCGCCGCGCTCGTGTACGTGGCACTGCCGGCCGCGGTTCTCTACCCCGTCCTGTACGCCACCCGCGTCAAGTGGTGGCGCACGTGGGTCGGTCAGGCGCTCCTCATCAAGGCGACCGGCGTGCTCCTGCTGCTGACCGTCTCGGCGCTCTACCAGTTCTTCGGCCCCGACTACTTCGGCCGCGACGAGGTCCGCATCACCGGCATGGCCCTGCTCGCGATCGGTCTCTGGTACGCGCTCGCCGCGATGCTGCGCGAGTTCAAGCGCCGCCCGCGCGAGACCCGCTGACTCCACTCCCCGCTTCAACCCGGACGACCTCCGGGGATCTTCGCCTGCCCAGGAGGCACCCATGCCCACTCACAACGGCCTGCCCTGCTGCGTGTGCAGCGACCTGTGGCTGCCCGAGTTCGAGCTCACGCTCTCGGAGTACGGGATCCGCGTCCGCTTCACGCAGCTCGACGGCACCGTCAAGGAATCCGCCGGCACCCACGCTGGCGGCGCTTTCGACCTCGTCGTCACCGAGGCCGGGCCGCGAACCCTGGCCGAGGCGTACAAGCTCGTCGTCAAGGTGGCCCGCCAGATGGGCGCCGACGCGACATGGGAGCGCCCGTTCAACTGGAACGGTCGCAACGGCATCCGCCACATCCACGGCCTGCTGTCCGGCTGTCCCCACCTCGCCGGACAGGCGCGGTCCCAGCAGGCTGACGTCCGCGCTGGCCGCAACGGTCTCGCGAACCGCGGCAGGGACACCGGCCCTCGCCCGCTCTCTGGGCGCACGTGGCAGCAGGGCATCGCCTGGGCGAAGAAGCGTCGCAAGCCGCTGCGGATCCTGACGTGGAACGTCGCCCTCATCACGAAGCGACCCAAGCTGGACTACCGGCGCAAGAAGATCCGCGCGTACATCCGCAAGTGGAAGGTCGACGTGCTTGCACTGCAGGAGGCGCCGTCGTCCGGTGATGCCAGGGGGCTGTGGCCGCTGCTCGCCGAGATCGACCTGACTAAGCGGGTCGGCTCACATGCCCGCTACTTCGTGTTCCGATCCGGCACGCAGGTGGATGCGTGGAAGTCGATTCTTGTGGACGGCAAGCGGGCCACGGTCGCTGTCGCCACGATCCCCGGACACCGCAAGCGCGGCTACGTGAACTGCCACCCGATCAGCGGCGCCGGAGAGGCCGACGAGCGCGAGGCGTGGGCCGACAAGGTCATTCCTCAGGCGCTCGCGTTCTGCGCCCGCAACGGCGTCGCCGCGGCCGACGTGATCTGGATGGGCGACTTCAACGGCGCCGAGTTCGCGAACCGCGCCAAGCGTCACGACATCGTCCGTGCTCGCACCTACGCCCGCAGCCGCTCGACGCTCTACCGCTCGTACAACGCCTGGGGCAAGAAGACCAACCAGGCGGGCGGCCACTTCGACTACGTGCTCGTGCACGGGTCGCTGAAGGGCGCGATCACCAAGGCCAAGACGTTCTTCACCCCGAAGGCGTCCGACCACAACCCCGCATTCGTCGAGATCAAGGAGTGACTCATGTCCGACATCGCCAAGGCTGACGCCGCCAACCGGTCCGTCCGCACCCTCATCCAGGGCCTCGCTGTCGACGCCCTGATCGCGGTCGCGGGCGTGCTGCTCGTGTGGCTGCCCGACGCCGACCTGACCAGCCGCGAGGCGTGGACGGTCGTCGCGATCACCGCCGCCAAGTCGGTGCTGACCGCGGTCGCCTCCTATGTCATGCGGATCCGCGAGGGCTGACCCGTGGATCCGGTGTCGCTGCTGGCTGGCATCTGCATCGGCGTCGCGCTCGGCGTCGTCTTCGTGTTCAGCGTCATCGCCTTCGCGGTAGGTGGCGCCGTGGCCTTCTTCCGTGGCGAGGAAGACCCCGACGTCGGCGACGAGATCGGCGACGCGTTCCCCCACCCGCTCACCCCGCCCGCACCGATCACCCCCTGAACAGGAGACACCCATGCCCGGACTGACCAACGCCGAATCTCAGGCGACCCTCGACGCGCGCTTCCCGACCACGGGCGCCACCGATCACATCGCCTACTCGACCAACGGCACCACCGAGTCCGCCTCGGTCATGGCCCGCACCGCGATCGGCGCGACCGGCTGGGCTGCCGCCACGAACGCGGACCCGTCCGTGAAGGCGAACGCGAACGCGCTCACCACTGCGGCGGCCGGCAGCGGCGGCACGATCACCCACTTCGCCGTCTACTCGGCCTCGAGTGCGGGCACCCAGCGCACGGAGTGGACGGCGCTGTCGTCCTCGCGGACCGTCGCGGCCGGCGATCAGCTGACGTGGGCCGTCGGTGCGCTCCAGATCACGCTGACCTGAGCGGGCGCCGGAGATGCTGACCACTGCGCGGAACTCGCTGAACGCAGCCGCCGCGGGCACGGGAGTCTCGCGCTGGCTGTGGGTGGGCGACTCGTTCGTCGAGGGCGAGGGCGCGTCCACGCTAGCGAACACCTTCCGCATGCGGACCGTCGCCAGCACGCGCACGCTCCGCAGCATCTCCGGCGCCGCCCTGGGCCTGATCCCCGGGCGCACCTACTACACGTACCTGTCCGCGTCGGCGTCATGGCGTGCCCCGTCGTCCGGCACTGCGACCGCGACCCCGAACTGGAACATCAGCCAGGGCACCAAGGGCATCCGGTTCACGGCGACCGGCCAGTACCGCGAGTGGTCCGTCACGGGCACCGCGATCGACGTCCTCTACTTGCAGGCCGGTGGCGCGGGTGGCGGCAACCTGACCGTGGCCCGCAACGGCACGACCGTCGCCACGATCAACGCGAACGACTCCGGGCAGCCGTACCAGCCGTCGAAGCCGTACCGCATCACGTTCCCGTCGCGTGGCACGTACACGATCCGTGTGACCTCGGGCTCCACGCAAGGCATCGTCGATGGTCTCGTCGTCTACGACGGCGACGACACGGGCGGCGGCATCATCGCCTATGACTGCTCGAGGACCGGCGCGCAGTCGAACCTCATCGCGGTCGACGACATCATCAACGGCTGGACCGCTATCCAGCCGCACCTCGTCATCGACGACCAGGTCGGCTCGAACGACTTCCTCGACGCCGCCCGCAGCCCCTCCGACGTCGTCGGCTTTCTGAACACGCGCCTCAACGCCTACGCCGCGCTCGCATCCTCCCCGTCGGTCGTGATCCTCGTCCCGTGGCGCCTCGCCGCGACGGCCGGAACGAACGCGCTCGGGTTCACGTACGAGCAGTACGTCACGGCCGTGAAGAACGCCTGTGCCGCCCACTCGTACTCGGGCAGCATCCGCGTCCTCGACTTGCAGGACGTCTACCCGACCGCGTCGTCGCAGGCGTGGCACGACGCTGATGGCCTGCACCCGAACAACACCGGGCACCAGCAGATCGCCAACGCGCTCGTCAGCTTCATCGACACGCTCGGAGTGAACCCTGCCGCTGGTGCCGTCGTCGGCACCACGACCACCTCGGGATCCGTCACCAGCCGCACCGCAGCCTCGGCCGTGGTTGCTGGAACGAGCGGCGCCTCCGGCGGCGTCGCTGCCCGTCGTGCTGCGTTCGCTCTCGCCGCCGCCGTGACCACCGTCGCGGGCACCGCAACGACGCTCCTGCCCTCGACAGGACAGGCGGACGCGACCAGCGGCGTCAGTGGCGAGGTCACTGTCACGCGCGCCACCTCTGGGGCTGTTGCCGCGACCACCAACGTCAGCGGCTCTGCCAGCCCGACCGGTGGATTTGCTGGATCCGTCGCAGGCGCGTCTTCGGCCGTTGGCGCGGTCACCAGCCGATCGGCAGTCACCGGCACCACCGCAGGTTCCACGGCGGTCATCGGCACGGCCGAGCTTGTCGCCGGACCCGAAGACCTCGGCGGGATGGTCGCGGCACAGAGCGCCGCGGTGGGCGCCGTCACGGTCCGACGTGCAGCGTCCGGGACCGTCACCGGATCCTCGGCGATCTCGGGCTCGGCCACCCTTGTCGACGTCCCCGACATCTGGCCGGCTGCTGGCACGGTCATCGGGTCCACGGCCGTGACTGGCTCCGCGACGATCCGCGGCGCCACCTCCATCCGCGTCCTGTCCGTCACCCGCCACGCACGCACGGTCAGCATCGAGCGCCGAGCACGCACCGTCACCATCACCCAGGAGGCCCAGTGAGCACCGTCCCGTTCGAACTCCTGCGACCCGGCGTCGAGAAGTACCTACTGACGATTGTCACCGATCCCGCCGTGCCTGCTGACCGGTGGACGCTCTCGTTCGACAAGGGCACCACGAAGCATCCGTGCACGAGCCCCGACGGCGTCCAGTCGCTCTGGCTCATCGCCAACAGCGGCGCCGTGGACCCCGACCCGACCGCGATCATCCTCGCGCCCGGCACCTACACGCCCCAGATCGAGTGCATCGACGACCCCGAGGTCATCGTCCGCAACGCACCCACCATCGTCATCCGCTGAGGAGTCACCATGGCCAGCCAGACCATCAACGTCGTCCACCGCATCACGGTCGAGGACGTCCTCGACGCCGAGGGAAACCGCAAGACGGTCGTCCGCCCACCCGAGGGAATGCACCTCCACGAGGCGCAGGGCCTGCTCACCCAGGCCATCCTCGAGCTCGACCGGGAGTACCGCGGCTAGACCTGTACCCCGCTGATCGCCCCCGTCGCCTTTCGAGGCGGCGGGGGCTTTCGTCGTTTCAGCGACCTACGCTGGCGAAGTGATCGAGCGCCACTCAGCACCGAACCCAGGCCACAAGCCGCACCAGCGCGTCCTCAACACCTCGTGGCCGCTCCACGACGAGAACGGACCCCACGCTCGAGGCATCGAGGACATGCGCCCCCACGTCCCCGCACGGGCCCGCATCGTGTTCGAGCACGACGGCCAGGCCATCGTCGACTGCACAGCCGTCCGCCAGCACGGCGACCACGTCTGCATCTACCTCCACGACGACCGGCTGCAGGTGCCGTACGTGTGGCTCGCCGCGGCCGACGTCAGGCGTCGTTGACGTTTATCATTGCCCGTCCCATACGCCCTACTCGAAAGCCGCTGGAAACCTACCCGTTGGCAGTAGAATCGAGACCAGCAAGAGACTCGCAGCGAGGCCCCCGATTTGGCGCGGGGGCCTCGTTCTCTTGTCAGGCCACGCGGCGCCGGCGACTGACGATCGACCGCAGCCGGCGCACCGTGAACGCGTCGTACGCCTCAGCCTCAGGATCGCGGACCAACTGCGCGAGCCGCTGGTAGTAGCGCGTCGAGCTCAGACCGAACCGCGCACGGATCTCCGCTTCCTTCGCCCCGGGGTACTTCCACCACGAGTTCTCACGCTCGAAGTCGAGGATGGCTCGGTCGGTGTCGGTCATGGGTCGAGTGTCGCTCCCGCCTCAGACACTTCCCAGCCATGTGTACGCGTACACAAAACTGCGACCTGATGCGCTCCCGCCGGTTCGCGTGGGTGCTTATGGGTCACTGAAACTCGGGGGAGTGCCTGCAATTCCAGCACGATCACACGGCTTCGATTCCCGTCACCGGCTCCACTGAACCGGCGCCCGACTCTCAGACCGTCTTGACGATGTAGACGTCGCAGGGCGCGTGGTGGGCGACGTCGGTGGCGACGCTGCCGAGCAGTCGGCTGATGCCCTGCACGCGGCGGTTGCCCACGACGATGAGGTCGGCGCCGATCTCCTTGGCCACGTGCACGAGCGCGTCGGCGGGCTTGCCGGGAGCCGGACTGGACTCGACCGTTCCCTGGTAGGAGAGACCGTCGGCGACCTGGCGGGCGATCGCCTCGGCGCGCTCGCCGGGGCTCAGCGGGTGCATGCCCGGCGGGAGGTCGGTGGCCGCGGTGGCCTTCTCGTCGACCGCGGTGACGATGTGGAGGGCGGCGCCGGTGGCCGAGGCGAGCTCCGCCGCGACCTCGGCCGCGCGGGATGCCGTGTCGCTGCCGTCGACGCCGACGAGGATGGTCTTGTACACGTGGTGCTCCTCACAGTTGCCTTCTCTGCACCTTGGCACACGAAGGGGCCAAGCGCTCGAGGTCGGGAACCGCAGGGCGAAGAGACGATGCGTTAGGTTCTCCTTGTGCTGCTTTCGGACCGCGACATCCTCGCCGAGATCGACGCCGGGCGGGTCGCGCTCGACCCCTATGACGCCTCGATGATCCAGCCGTCGAGCATCGACGTGCGCCTCGACAAGTTCTTCCGCGTCTTCGACAACCACAAGTACCCCCACATCGACCCCGCACAGGACCAGTCGGACCTGACGCGCGAGGTCGAGGTCGCCGGCGAGGACGCGTTCATCCTGCACCCGGGTGAGTTCGTGCTGGGCTCCACGTACGAGTACGTGACGCTGCCCGACGACGTCGCCGCGCGCCTCGAGGGCAAGTCGTCCCTCGGCCGTCTCGGCCTCATGACGCACTCCACCGCCGGCTTCATCGATCCCGGGTTCCAGGGCCACATCACCCTCGAGCTGGCGAACGTGGCCACGCTGCCGATCAAGCTCTACCCGGGCATGAAGATCGGCCAGCTGTGCTTCTTCCGCCTCACCTCGGCCGCGGAGAACCCGTACGGCTCGGCGAAGTACGGGTCCCGTTATCAGGGCCAGCGCGGTCCCACGGCATCGCGGTCCCACGCGAACTTCCACCGGAGTGTGATCGACTGAGGGCATGACCGCGCCCGACATCAAGCTCGTCGTGGCCGACCTCGACGGCACCCTCCTCGACGAGCGCAAGCAGATGCCCGCCGAGACCTTCGCCCTCATCCGCGACCTGCAGGCCGCCGGCGTCGCCTTCGCCCCCGCCAGTGGCCGCCAGTGGGCGACCATCGAGTCGATGTTCCACGAGGTCGCCGACGAGCTCGTCATCATCGCCGAGAACGGCGCCTACGTGACCCACGCCGGCGTCGAGGTCGCCGCCCACCCGCTGGATCCCGCGTGGGTGTCCGGCGCCGTGCGGATGACGCAGGGCCTGGCCGACCGTGGTGTCGACGTCGGCATCGTCGTGTGCGGCATCGAGTCCGCGTGGATCGACCGCACCGACCAGCCGTTCCTCGACCAGGTCGAGCCGTACTACCGCCGCCTGAAGGTCACCGAGGACCTGACCTCGGTCGACGACACGATCATCAAGCTCGCCGTGCACGACTTCGGCGACCTCGAGGCGGTCACCGCGCCGTTCCTCAAGGAGCACGCCGAGCAGAACCCCGTCGCGATCTCGGGGGCGCATTGGGTCGACGTCATGGCCGAGGGCGTCAACAAGGGGCTCGCCGTCCGCGAGCTGCAGGCCGAGATGGGCATCGACGCCACGCAGACGATGGCGTTCGGCGACTACCTCAACGACTACGAGATGCTCCAGGCCGCCGACTGGTCGTTCGCGATGAGCAACGCCCACCCCGACATCCTCGACGTCGCGAACTACACGGCCCCGCCGAACCACGAGAACGGCGTCATCACCACAGTACGGTCGGTCCTCGGCCTCTGAGGAAAGCCCCAGGGGCACCATGCGACGCATGACGTCACCGGTGTCACGAATTTCCTGGTAAGCGAACGTTTTCGCCGCGCCGCTCTCGCTGTCGATGTGACCCTGAGGATCTTGGGGGTCGTTCGCGGAGGTGTGCGATGGCTCGGTCGGCGTGGTGGGTCCGTGGAGTGGTGATCGGCGCGGTGACGGCGGTGGGGGCCGCCCTCCTCGTGGCACCGGCCGGGGCCGTACCGCCCGAGCCGTACCGCGTCGCGACCGGCCTCGAGGGCGCGGTCAGCGCCGCTCACGTGGCGCTCGGCGACCGCATCTTCTGGGTGTCATACGGCAACAGCGGCACGAGCTCGACCGATAGCGAGCTGTGGACCTCCGACGGCACTGAGGCCGGAACACGCGAGCTGGTCGATCCGAACCCGGGCGGCTTTGCTCGGGTGGACCACCTGCACGCGTTCGGGAACGGTCTCGTCTTCACGGCCGACGACGGCACGCACGGCTCCGAGCTCTGGTTCTCCGACGGGACGACGGGCGGCACCGCGATGGTCGCCGACCTCACCCCGGAGCCCGGCGCGTCCACGTGGCTGCTCGACGCAGGACCGGGCGCGGTGTACCTGGCCGCCGACGACGGCGTCCACGGGCGCGAGCCGTACCGGTGGACGGGCCCGGGGGCGGCCCCGCAGCTGCTGGACGTCAACACGACCTCGCGGACGACCGATGACGAGGAGCTCCAGCCCCAGTGGAGGACTGACTGGACCGACTCGAACCCGGGGGCGCTGGGGATGGTCGGGGACGCGTTGGTGTTCGCGGCGGACCGGACCATCAGGACGGAGGGCGTGGACGAGTGGGGAGATCACTACGTCGCCACGTCCGGGCCGGGGGAAGAGCTGTGGAGGGTCGGCCCCACCGGCCCTCCGCAGCTCGTCAAGGACATCACGCAGACCGACCCGTGGGGTGACCCCGATCCGACCCAGGGCACGGCGTTCTCGCCGCGGACCGGCACCGCGGTGGTGGGCGACACCCTGTACTTCCTCACCGACCACACGGACGACGACGACTCGCGACCGGAGCTCTGGCGCACGAGCGGCACCGAGGCCACGACCGTGCGGGTCGGCGCCCCGCCGCTCGCGTACGTCGAGGACCACTGGGACTTCCAACCGGTGGCGTCGGGCGGGCGTGTCTTCTACCGCGCGTGGGATGGCGCGTGGGACGGAGTCTGGGCGACGAGCGGGTCGGGCGTGGGCCAACGGGTGAGCCCGCCCGGCGATGCCACCGATCCCGTCGCACTGAACGGCGGCGTGGTCTTCGCGATCGCGGGCGATGCCGCCGGACGCGAGCCGTGGTTCTCCGACGGGAGCTCCGCGACCCGACTGGCTGACCTACGTGCCGGCGCACCGGGCTCGAGCGCCTTCCCATTCGCGACCTGGGGAGGTCACGCGTACTTCGGCGCGACCGCGGGCAGCGGACGCGACCTCTATCGGACGGACGGCACGGCCGCAGGGACCGAACGTGTCATGGACCTGCCGAACGAGTCGGGTGCGATCGTGGACGGCCCGATGGTCCTCTACGGGGCGGCGGGCCTGCTGTACTTCCTCAACAGCCCCGATGACGACCGCAACGTCGGCAACGAGCTGTGGGTGTTCGACCCGAACCGCGTCATCGACGCGAAGGCGACCACGACGGTGCTTCGGGGGCCGGCAGCCGTGGCGTACGGAGTCGGCGGAAGCCTCACGATCACGGTCTCCGGCACGGGCGGGCCGCCCGCGGGCACGGTGACGATCCGCGACGGTGCGACGGTGCTGGGCACCGCGACGCTCTCCGGTGGACGCGCCACGTTCGCCCTGCCGAGGAGTCTGGCGCTCGGACGTCACACGCTGACCGCGACCTACGACGGCAGCGCCGCGTTCTCGTCGTCCGTCTCGGCGCCGCTCGTCGTGACGGTCAAGGCCGCGACGAGACTCACCGGCCGCGTCAACGACCTGACGTTCACGGCACGGGACAGCATCCGCGTGACCGCCACGCTCAGGACGACTCCCGCGATCAACGCGACCGGGCGGATGCAGCTGCACGTCGACGGCGGTGTCCGCGTGACGGCGACGCTCGCCGCGCGTCATCGCAACACGCTCACGCTGGTCAGCCGACCCCTTCGGCCGGGCCGCCACCGTCTCCAGGTGGTCTTCTCCGGGTCCCCGAACGCCATGGACGCCCGGACGGGCGTCGTCACGATCACGGTCTACCGATGAGGAAGGGACGAACATGAGGACGACACGGATGACAGTGGTCGCGGCGCTGCTCGCGGCCCTCGTGCTGGCGTTCGCGCCGGCGGCCCAGGCCGGCAGCTGGAAGACCACCACGAAGTGGCGCAATTGCGACAACTTCAAGGCGGCGATAGGTGTCCGGGTGACGTTCACCGACCCCGCCCGGTACTACGGCACCGGCAAGTACATGGTGAAGCGCTGGATCGAGTGGGAGTACTACAAGGGCGGCAAGTGGCGCGAGGCCGACCGCTACTACCGCGAGTCGGACTGGGTGAAGGTGACGAACCTGAACTACGACTGGGTCACCACGCCGGCCGACCGCGTGGCCTGGCAGGGGCTCTACTACAGCCACTGGCGTGCGAAGGTGACCGTGAAGCTCATCAAGAACCGCCCGGGACCGCGGGACAAGAAGGTCGACGAGGTCCAGATCTTCCCGATGAAGGGGTCGTTCCGCGAGATCGGCAGCAACTGCGGCTACGAGTTCTGAGGGGCGTCGCCTCACGCGGCCCCCCGGTATGACCCGCGGCGTCATCACCACCGTCCGGTCGGTCCTCGGCCTCTGACCGGTCGGACCCTCCTCACCGCACGACGACGAGGTCGACCTCGGCGGCGATGCGGTAGGGCGAGGTCGTCAGCAGCGCCCCGACCTGCCGTCGCAGCCGCGAGATCTCGGCGCGCACGGTCACCTCGTGCCCACTGTCGCCGAACAGCGCCCGGCTGAGGGCGGCGGCGGACGTCCCGGCGGGTCCGGCGTCCGCGAGCCGGACCAGGAGCTCGGCATGGCGGGCGCTCAGGGGTCGGCGCAGGGTCGAGTCGGCGGACGTCACCTCGAGCACCGGCTCGCCGCCCGTGAGGTCGAGTCGACCCCGCACGCGCCGGTCGGCGGTCGCAGGACGCACGAGCCAGCCGCCGTCGATGGGCTCGGGCAGGCACAGACCCATCCCCGGGACGGCCAGTGACGTGTCCGGCCGTGGAGCGGCGATCCGGTCACGCACCGCGATGCCGGAGCGCACGGCGACCCAGCCGTCGGGATCGACCACCAGGAGCGGTCCGTTCGAGGACGCGACCACGTGCTCGACCGAGCGACGGAGCCGTTCCAGCTGATGGGTGTGCACCTGCGACAGCCGCGCCTCAGCCAGTCGCACGGCAGTCTCCACGAGGGCGGTGATGGCCGGGTGCAGCGTCAGGGCAGGTCCGCTGACGTCGACCACGCCGAGCAGCTCGCCCGTGCGCGGGTCGTGCAGCGGCGCGGCGGTGCAGTACCACGGGTGCTGCTGCTCCTCGAAGTGCTCGGCGGAGAACAGCTGGACCGGCGCCTGTTCCGCGATGGCGGTGCCGATCGCGTTCGTCCCCACCTGGCCCTCGGTCCACAGAGCGCCCTCGCCGAAGCCGAGGCGGTCGGCCTGCAGTCGCACGGTGCTCGCCCCCTCGCGCCACAGGATGATCCCGTCGGCGTCGGTCACCACGAGCAGGAAGCGGGACGCGTCGGCGACGCTCGTGAGGGCGAGCCGGAGGTCGTCGATCACCCAGCGCAGCGGCGTGGCGCGGCGGCGCCGCTCGACCTCGTCGCGGCCGAGTGGGTCGCGCGCGCCCGCGCCCGTGGGATTGAGGCCGAGCGCCAGCATCCGCTGCCACGATCGCGCGACCACGGGCCGTGGCAGGGCGGGTGCGCGCCCGCCGGAGAGCAGCAGGTCGTGCATCCGGCGCAGGTCCCGGGCGTGACGCGGCAGGTCCGTGCCCGGCGCGACGGCGCTGAAGCTGTTCACCTCGCCACCTCCTGGGTCGTCGCCAGCATAGGCATCCAGTGTGACGTCCGTCACGTGCAACGTCGTGCAACGCTACCCGGCCGACCTGCCCCGGCGGTGTCCTGAGGTCCGTCCCCCACCGGCCTCAGCGATTCGAGGAGCGATCATGACCCAGATTCTGGAACCACCCGTCGACACGGCGGCGAACCCCGATCCCACCGTCGCAGCCGAAGGATGGTTCGCCGACTTCGAGGCCGCCCTGCGCGACCGCGACGTCCACCGCGCCGCCGCGCAGTTCGCCACCCAGAGCTTCTGGCGCGACCTGGTCGCCTTCAGCTGGAACATCACGACGGTCGAGGATCGATCCGGCGTCGAGGGCCTGCTGACCGACACGCTCGAGCGCACCGACCCGAGCCGGTTCGTCCTCGAGGAGCAGGCCACCGAGGAGGGCGGCGTCATCACCGCCTGGTTCGTGTTCGAGACGGCGGTCGGCCGCGGTCGTGGTCTCGTTCGCCTGCGTGAGGAGGAAGGCCGTTGGAGGGCCTGGACGTTCCTCACGACGCTCTACGAGCTGAAGGGGCACGAGGAGCCGCGCGGCTCCCGGCGGCCGATGGGCGCCGAGCACGGTGCGACGAAGGATCGAACGACCTGGACGGAGCGCCGGGAGGCGGAGGACGCGTCACTCGGACGCACCGAGCAGCCCTACGTCCTCGTGGTCGGCGGCGGCCAGGGCGGCATCGCGCTCGGTGCTCGGCTCCGCCAGCTCGGCGTCCCGAGCCTGGTCATCGACAAGTACCCCCGGCCGGGGGACCAGTGGCGCAGCCGCTACAAGTCGCTGTGCCTCCACGACCCGGTCTGGTACGACCACCTGCCCTACCTGAAGTTCCCCGACAACTGGCCCGTGTTCGCGCCGAAGGACAAGGTCGGTGACTGGCTGGAGTCCTACACGAAGGTCATGGAGGTGCCGTACTGGTCCTCGACCGTCGCGACCTCGGCGTCCTTCTCCGAGGAGACCGGACGATGGACCGTCGAGATCGAGCGCGAGGGCGAGGCGCTGACGCTGACCCCGACGCACCTCGTGCTGGCGACCGGCATGTCCGGGAAGCCGAACGTTCCCGTGCTTCCCGGACAGGACGTGTTCCGCGGCGAGCAGCAGCACTCGAGCCAGCACCCCGGCCCCGACGCATATCGCGGCAAGAGGGTCGTGGTGATCGGCTCGAACAACTCGGCGTTCGACATCTGCGGCGCCTTGTGGGAGCACGATGCCGACGTCACGATGGTCCAGCGGTCGTCGACCCACATCGTGAAGTCCGAATCGCTCATGGACATCGGCCTGGGCGACCTCTACTCCGAGCGGGCGCTCGCGGCCGGCATGACCACCGAGAAGGCCGACCTCGTCTTCGCGTCGCTGCCCTACCGGATCATGCACGAGTTCCAGATCCCGCTGTACGAGCAGATGAAGGAGCGGGACGCCGACTTCTACGCACGCATGGAGGCTGCCGGCTTCGACCTCGACTGGGGCGACGACGGCTCGGGCCTGTTCATGAAGTACCTGCGCCGGGGGTCGGGCTACTACATCGACGTCGGGGCGGCCGAGCTGGTCGCGGACGGGGAGGTCAAGCTGGCGAAGGGCCAGGTCTCCCACCTCACCGAGGACTCCGTGGTGCTGGCGGACGGCACCGAGCTGCCGGCCGACCTCGTGGTCTACGCGACCGGGTACGGCTCGATGAACGGCTGGGCCGCGGACCTGATCAGCCAGGACGTCGCCGACCGGGTGGGCAAGGTCTGGGGACTCGGCTCGGACACGACCAAGGACCCGGGACCGTGGGAGGGCGAGCAGCGCAACATGTGGAAGCCGACGCAGCAGCCGCATCTGTGGTTCCACGGGGGCAACCTGCACCAGTCGAGGCACTACTCGCTCTACCTGGCGCTCCAGCTCAAGGCGCGCCACGTCGGGATCCCCACGCCCGTCCGCGGGCTGCAGGAGGTGCACCACCTCTCCTGAGCGTGCGCCCGAGGGCTCCGGCGACGGCCGGAGTCCTCGGCGTGCCGGGGGCCCAGGGCATGACCCACGTCACGCCGGCCGATAGCGTGCGCGCGTGGCGAAGAAGACTCGGACCTGGCTGCGGCGCACCCTGCTCGCCGTTCTCGTGCTCCTGCTGCTCGGCGTGGTCGGGTTCTTCGCGCTCGGCCCGGGCATCGTCGAGAACAGCATGAACCGGATGGCCGACACCGACCTGGCCGAGCCGGACCGCGAGACGGTCGCGCTCCACGACTCCCTGTTCATCGCCGACCTGCACTCCGACACGCTGATGTGGAACCGGGACCTGCTCGACCGCTCCGACCGCGGTCACATGGACCTGCCGCGGCTGCAGGACGGCAACGTCGGCCTGCAGGTGTTCTCGTCGGTGTCGAAGACGCCCAAGAACCAGAACTACGACTCGAACCCGGCGAACACCGACAACATCACCCTGCTGGCGATCCTGCAGCTGCAGCCGCCGCGCACGTGGACCTCGCTGGTGGAGCGGTCGCTCTACCACGCCGAGAAGCTGCAGGACGCGGTCGCCGACTCCGAGGGCGAGCTGCGCTTCATCCGGTCGCGCGACGACCTCGACCGCCTCGTGGCCGACCGCGAGGCCGGCAAGAACGTGACCGGGGCGCTGTTCTCGCTCGAGGGCCTGCAGAGCCTCGAGGGCGACATCGACAACCTCGGTCGACTGTTCGGTGCCGGCGCGCGCATGGCCGGCTTCACCCACTTCTTCGACAACGAGGTCTCCGGGTCGATGCACGGCGAGGGCAAGGGCGGCCTGACCGACCTCGGCCGCGAGGCGTTCGCCGAGATGGAGCGCCGTGGGATGGTCGTCGACATCGCCCATGCCAGTCATCCGGCGATCGCCGAGATGCTCGAGCTCGCCACGAAGCCCGTGGTGGCCAGCCACGGCGGTGTCCAGGCGACGTGCGACGTCAACCGCAACCTCACCGACGACGAGATCCGCGGCGTCGCCGCCACGGGCGGTGTCGTCGGCATCGGCTACTGGGACGCCGCGGTCTGCGAGCTGACGCCCGCCGCCGTCGTCGACGCGATCGAGCACGTCATCGAGGTCGGCGGCCTCGAGACGGCGGCGCTGGGCAGCGACTACGACGGAGCCACGAAGGTCGCCTGGGACACCAGCGACATCGCCGTCGTCACCCAGGAGCTGCGCGACCGTGGGCACTCCGACGAGGACATCGCCGCGATCATGGGCGGCAACACGCTGCGCGTCCTGCGTGCCGTCCTGCCCGTCGGAAGCGACGGTTAGAGTCGCGGGGTGAGAGTCCAGCCGTCCCCCGAAGTCGCCGCAGCACTGGAGCAGGGGCGCCCCGTCGTCGCCCTCGAGTCCACGATCATCAGCCACGGCCTGCCCCGTCCCGACAACCTCGCGGCCGCGCAGGAGTTCGAGGAGATCCTGCGGTCGCAGGGCGTCACGCCCGCGACGGTCGCGGTCCTCGACGGTGAGCTGAAGGCGGGCCTCACCGCCGACGAGCTGTCGCGGATCGCCAACGAGGACGTCCCGAAGCTCACGGTCCGCGACCTCCCCGTCGTGCTCGGCATGGCCGGCAGCGGCGCCACCACGGTGGCCGCCACGTCGTGGATCGCCGACCGCGCGGGCATCCGCGTGTTCGCCACCGGAGGCCTCGGCGGCGTGCACCGCGGCGCGTCCGAGACGTTCGACGAGTCCGCCGACCTCACCGTCCTCGGCCAGGTGCCGATCACGGTGGTCTCGGCCGGCGTGAAGTCGATCCTCGACATCCCTGCGACCTTGGAGCGCCTCGAGACCCTCGGCGTCATCGTGCTGGGCTTCCGCACGAAGGACTTCCCGAGCTTCTGGCTCACCTCGTCGGGCCACCAGCTCGACTGGCGCGCGGAGGACGCGTTCGCCGTCGCCGCGGTGATGCACAGCCGCGACCAGCTCGGACTGAGGTCGGGCATCGTCGTGGCGAACCCGCTGCCGGAGGAGAAACAGCTCGACCCGCAGGTCCACGACGAGGCGCTCGAGCGCGCGCTCGCCGAGGCCGAGGCGAAGGGCCTCTCGGGCAAGGAGGTCACGCCGTTCCTGCTGCAGCGCATCGTCGAGCTCACCGGCGGCGACAGCCTCGCCGTCAACCTCGACATCGCCCGCAACAACATCGAGGTCGCCGCCCGCATCGCGACCGCCGCGGCGGAGTACCCGTGATCCTCGTCGTGGGCGACGTCGTCGACGACATCGGCGTCCTGCCTCTCGAGCCCGTCGCCCCGCGCAGCGACACCCGCGCGCAGATCCGGATGACGCCGGGCGGGTCGGCAGCGAACACGGCTGCGTGGCTGGGCTTCCTCGGCGCGCAGACGCGCTTCCTCGGCAAGGTCGGCAACGACGGCGTCGAGCGCCAGGTGACGCCCTGCGCGAGCACCAGGTCGAGCCGAGGCTGGTCGCCGACCCGCTGCTGCCCACGGCCACGATCGTGCTGACCCTCGACGACGACGCCGACCGCACGATGTACGTCGACCGCGCCGCCAACGGCACGCTCACGCAGGCCGACCTCCCCGACGACCTCTGGGACGGCGTCGACTGGCTGCACCTCACCGGCTACACCTTCTTCGACCCGCAGACCCGCGACGTCGCCATCGACCTCATCGCCGAGGCGAAGCGGCGCGGTACGGGCGTCAGCGTCGACCCCAGCACCACCGCGTTCCTGCGCGAGGTCACGCCCGAGGCGTTCGCCGAGTGGACCCGCGGCGTCGACCTGCTCGTGCCGAACCTCGACGAGGCGCGCCTCATGGTCGGCGCGACCGGCCCGTTCGTCGACTTCGACGCGCTGACGCGGATGTACCCGCAGGTCGTCGTCACGCTCGGCTCGATGGGCGCCGCCTACGTCGCCGGCGGCGACCGCGAGCAGGTGGCCGCTCCGCGCATCCAGGTCGTCGACACCACCGGCGCGGGCGACGCCTTCACCGCCGGCTTCCTGGCCTCGTGGCTGGAGCAGAAGGACCCGCGCGCCGCGCTCACCGGCGGCATCGGCGCCGCCAGCCGCTGCGTCCAGCAGCGCGGCGCCCGCCCCTAGCGAGACGCGCTGCGCCTCCGCTGCTCAGTGGAGGTGCCGAGCTGTGCGCAACCGCCGACGTGCTGCCACTGCTCGGTGAAAAGTGACGACAGTCTTGACGGTGACGACGCATTCATGTTTCCCTCGCGAATGTGAACAGAGTCACAAAGGCTGCGGGTCCACCCGTCGACGTCGCGGTCCTCGGCGGGGGCATGTCTGGCCTCGTGGCGGGCTTGGCCGCGGCCGAATCCGGCGCTGAAGTCCTGGTGCTCGAAGCCAGTTCTGTCGTCGGTGGATCAATGGCGCTGAGCGGAGGTCTCATCTGGGCGCCGCGGGACCTCCACACTGCGCGTCGTTACATTCCGCGAGGGCGTGCCGACCTGCAGCGCCTGTTATGCGACGGCATTGACGAGGCGTGGGCCTGGCTGGAGTCCTTGGGACTTCCATTGGAGCCGGCGATCGACTGTCTCAAGGACGACATGGGGATCGGGCGACTCATGGGACTTGGTGTCGGCGGGGACCGTCATGAGTTCGCCGAAGCGATGGTGCATCAACTGGAACGGCTGGGGGGTCGTGTCATTTGCGAGTCCCCGCCCAGTGCGGTGGACAGGTCGGAGGGGCAGTGGTCGTTGTCGTCCGGCGGATTCAGTGTGACCGCACGCAGCGTCGTCTCGGCGACAGGCGGCTTCCAGAACAACTCTGCGATGCTGCGCGAGTTCGTCACGCCTGAGGCCGAACACGTGCTGGTGAGGTCGAACCGGACGAGCGACGGATTCGGCGTCGATCGATTCCGGCGGCTCGGTGCAGCTCTGTCGAATGCCATGTCGTCGTTCTACGGGCATTCACTCCCTGTCACTCCTCAGCCACTCGATCCATCGATGTTCATCCCGGCGTCTCAGTACTACTCCGACTACACGATCGCCCTCAATCGCCTAGGTCTGCGTTTCACCGATGAGTCGATCGGTGTCCTGGACGAGCACAACGCGCAGATTGGTTCGCGTCAGCCCGACGCAAGTTACTTCCTCGTGTTCGACCAGGCGATCCGCGATGAGTACGTCACGGGGAGAGCTGGTCTGCCCGGCGTCCTGGGCGCGCAGGTCGAGGATCGATTGGACCTGGTCCGAAGCCTGGGTGGCTCGGTCCTGCGGTCGGACACGATCGAAGGAATCGCGGAACTGCTGCAAGAACGAGGTGTTCCGGCCGACAACGTGCTGGACACGATCAACTCGTTCAATCGGGCCGGTGACCCAGTTCTTGATCTCATTCCGCCCCGGACGCGGGGCTATCAGCGATTGGAGAGTCCGCCGTTCTACGCCGTTGAGTGTCGCGCCGCGATCACGTACACGATGGGCGGCCTCCTGGTCGACGACCGATGTCGTGTGCTCGATCGAGAGGGCACGCCCATGAAAGGGCTGTACGCGGCAGGGGCGGACGCAGGCGGAGTATTCCAGGACGTGTACGGCGGAGGTCTCGGATGGGCCGCGGTGAGCGGTCTCCGAGCAGGGCGAAACGCCGCGCTATGACGCGGGGCATCACCACCGATCTTGGGCCCAATCCAACGAAAGAAGCTGACATGACAATCCCTCCTGCGCTGACTAGCTACTTCGAGCATCTGGCAGCAGGTGATTTCGTCCGCGCCGCCGGGTGCTTCACTCCGAAGTGCTTCTACTCGCATCCCCCCTACGAACCGGGGGCGGAGGGCCCCTTGGGTCGGCGGGTGGAGGCCACGTCGCGTGCCGAGCTGCGACGGCTGTTCGAACTGCGCGGGAAGCGTGACTGGCACCACGAGACTCGGGTCTCGGTGGCGGGGCAGAGATTTTTCGTCGAAGGCGCCGTGCGCGACGGGGATGGAACTCTCGTCCTCTCGTACCTGTCGAGCGGATCGGTGGGTGAATCCGGACTCATCGAGCGATATGTCGCCTACGACTCCCGCCCGCCCGTCGGCCAACCACTCTGATCCGCCGGGCTTCTCGCATTCGCTTGACTTTTGTGATCGCAATAATAAAGATGACGTCATTCTCACTTAGTGACTCAGAGCACAGAAGGCAGGTGTTGGCGTGACGCAGTTCCTTGTCACGACGTTCTGCAACGCAGCGGTGTACGCGCTCATCGCGGTGTCCCTCAACGTCATCTATCGCTCGAGCGGCGTTCTGAACTTCGGTGCGGGCCACATCGCCGCCATCGCAGGCATCTTCTACGTCAACCAAATGAGTCCGGGCGTGGTCGGCATTCTGGTCACGCTGGCTGTCGCGGCATGCGCGTCGCTCGTGGGCTATGCGGTGGCGGTCGCCTGGGGACAACGCAGGGGAATCGATCATGTCTCGCTCTCCCTGGCGCTCCTCGGGTATGGGTTGGTGCTGGACTATCTCGCTGGCGAGATCTGGGCGAAGGAGGGCTTCTCCGCCGGACCACTGATCGATGGCAGTGTGACCGTGGGCGGCACGACCTTCTCCTCTGAGCGAATCCTTGTCGTGGTGCTCGCAGCGGCCTTCATCGTGGGAACCCTGCTGTTCATCGATCGGACCATGGCGGGCAACGCGATCGAGGCGACTGCGGCGGATCCCGAACTCGCGACTCTCTACGGAGTCCCGACTGGCGTCGTGGCCCTCGTGACATGGATGTTGGCGGGCGCCGCCCTCGGCCTGGCTGGGGTCTTGCAGGCGTCCATCGCTGCGGTTTCGCTGACGACCGCGCTTCCGCTGGTGATCCTCGGAATCGCAGCCGCGGTCGTCGGTGGGTTGGGCAGCATCTCGAAGGCCGCCGCCGGCGCGTTGGCCGTGGCTGCGGTGCAGACGGCGTTCATTCAGTTCGTCAGTCCGCGGTACTCGGTGAGCATGGTCTTCGTACTGCTCTTCGTGGTGCTGGCACTGCGGCCAGCAGGCTTGTTCGCCAACGCCCGAGTCGCGGAGAGGGTGTGATCTCGGGGTGAGTCGAGCGTTCGAATCGCCGCGCCCGTGGTGGCACTCGTTGGCCGCTCCTGTGGTGGTGATGGTCGTGGGCGCCGTGGTCAGCCAGGACGACTTCTGGGTGTACTTGGCAATCACAGCCGCCGCGGCGTTCATCCTGACCGTCAGCTTCAATCTCATCTACGGCTATGCCGGCATCTTCTCGTTGGCGCACGTCGCCGTGTACGGAATCGGTGCGTACACCACGTGTCTGCTGGAGATGAACTACGGAGTGCCGTTCCTGTGGGCGACCCTTGGGGGGATGGCGTTCTGCGCCGTGGCAAGTCTCGTGCTGTGGTGGCCGACTCGGCACCTCAAGGACTTGTTCCTGGCAATCGCTACTCTCGGCTTTGCCGTGGCGGTCCAGGAGGTTCTCCTGAAGTGGTCGGTGACCGGTGGCGCGGAGGGACTCCTTGGAATTCCGCTGGCCGAGATCGGCGGGCGCGAGATCGTCGCGAACACGATGAGCTACTACTGGCTTGCCGCGGTAGGCGCAGTGCTGGCTTTCGAGATCTCGGCGCGCGTCACCTCCTCCGCGACGGGTCGCAAGTTCGTGGCTCTCAGGGATGCTCCGATCGCCCTGTCCGCCGTGGGGGTCTCCCCGGGACGAGTCCGACTCGTGGCGTTCATCCTCGCTGGCGGTCTCGCGGGACTTGCGGGGAGTCTGTTCGCACACCAGACCCTGTTCATCGCATCCGAGTCGTTCGGTCTCGATCGGCTTATCGTGCTGATCCTCGCTGTCATGATCGGCGGGCCTGGGACTCAGCTTGGTCCGATCATCGGGGTGGTCGCGCTCGTCTTCATCGACGAGGCGGGAGTGGCCAGCGCCGGCTACCACACCCTCATCCTCGGCTTGGCGATCATCGTGCTGCTGGGGTATGCGCCAGGAGGCCTCATGGGTTGGGTGCGACGAATGCGCGGGCGGTTCCGGAGCCGGCCCGAGTCCCGGCAACTCCCTGTCGAGCCCCTGCCGGCACAGTTCGAAGCGCGAGGTCACTTGTCCTCCTTGGTCGTCGAGTCCGCATCGGTGGACTTCGGGGGAGTCCGTGCTCTGGACGATGTGTCGCTCGATGTTCGGTCTGGGGAGGTCTTGGGCCTCATTGGTCCCAACGGCGCCGGAAAGACCACGCTCGTCAACGTGGTGACGGGTCACGTTCGCCCGACCACGGGCGGCGTCCGCCTCGATGGCAAGCGCATCGACGGCGATCGACCGCACGTTGTCGCGCGTCGCGGGGTCGTGCGGACGTTTCAGACCCCCCAGTTGCTGTCCGACGTCAGTGTTGTCGGGAACGTTGCACTGGGATTCGCGGGGGTCTCGAGCGCCACTGATCTTGGTGAGATCGTCGACTCTCGATCGGCCAGGCGCGACACCACCGCTGCCCTCGGCGAAGCGGCCGGCCTGCTCGAGGCGCTCGACGTCCACGCCGGCCTGACGGAACCCGCCGGATCTCAGCCGTACGCCACCCAACGTCTGACGGAGATCGCCAGGGCTCTCGCCACCCGACCGGCGTTCGTGCTTCTCGACGAGCCCGGCGCCGGGCTCAGCGACCACGAGCGCGACACCTTGGCGGTGATCATTCGGCGCGTGGCCGACGCAGGAATCGGCGTGCTGCTGATCGATCACAATGTCTCGTTCGTCGCTGCCGTCTCAGACCGCATTCACGTGCTCGACCGCGGAAGAACTTTGGCATCGGGGCCTGCAGACGAGGTGCTGGAACAACGTGAGGTCGTTGTCGCCTACTTCGGAGGTGAAGCATGAGCGCACTTCTGACCGCCAAGGATCTCCGGTCGGGTTACGGCAGTGCGACTGACGTGCTGATGGGCCTCGACCTGGAGGTTGGGGAAGGTGCCGCAGTCGGCGTCGTGGGCGCGAACGGTTCCGGCAAGAGCACGCTCCTGAAAACCGTCGCAGGACTGGTTCCGCTGCGGTCGGGTGAACTGACGTTCGGTGGTGTGCCACTGACGAGAGAGCGTGCGGACGCGCGTCTGCGCCGCGGCATTGTGCTCCTCCCCGAAGGCCACCGAGTCATGCGAACACTGTCGGTGGAGGAGAACCTCAGGCTCGCGGCGATCTCTCGCTGGCCATCGGGCGTCAAGTCGCGTCTCGACGAGGTGCTGCCGACGGTCTTCGATCTCTTCCCCGTGCTCCACGAGCGCCGCAAGCAGATGGCGGGGCTGCTTTCAGGCGGTGAGCAGCAGATGGTCAGCATCGGTCGAGCGCTGGTGTCGAAGCCACGACTGTTGCTTCTCGATGAGCCGTCCTTGGGGCTTGCGCCGGTGGTCATTGACCGCATCTACGGATCGCTCGACACGCTTCGTCAGACAGGGCTGTCACTGCTGGTGGTGGAACAGAGCCTTAACAGACTGAACGCGCTTTGCGATCAGCTGCACATTCTTCGGCTGGGCGAGGTCACCTTGTCAGCCAAAGGCGGGGAACTCAGCGAGGACGCGATCAAGAACGCGTACTTCGGACAGAGCGGGACGTCACCGACGGTCCCAGCGAAGGAAGAGGAGTAGTGCCATGAAGTTCACCAGGACGTTGGCGGTCGCTGCGGCGGCGGCTCTCACCCTTGGCGCCTGCGGAGGCGGCGATGGCGGGGACGAGAACGACCCGCTCACCGTTGCTGTCGTCATCCCGCTCACCGGTGCTTCGGCGCGGACTGCCGAGCAGATGGAGAACGCAGCGAAGCTGGCAGTGTCGGAGATCAACGCCGACGGTGGTGTCAACGGCCGCGATCTTGAGATCAAGGTGTACGACGACGAGCTGACGCCGGAGCTGGCGACGAAGGAGGCGCAGCGCGCGATCACCCGAGACAAGGCGGTGGCCATCATTGGTGCCCAGTCCAGCGGTGAGGCGTTGGCGATCCGAGAGGTCGCCGAGCGATCCAAGGTTCCCTTCATCACCTCGTCGGCGACGTCCGAGGCAGTCACGGAGGATGCGAAGTTCACCTACCGGATCGCACCACTGCTGACGGACTACGCCAACGGCGTGGTCGACACAGCCACCGCACTGGGTCTGAAGGACCCGGTGTTGATGAACGATTCGGGGCCGGCGGGTCTGCAGCTGAAGGACCTGTTCCTCGCACATGCCCAGGAGGTCGGCCTCGAGTTCGCAGGCTCCCCGGTGGAGTATCCGATCAACGGAACCGACGTGTCCGCGCAGGTCGCCACCGCGAGCAAGCAGAATCCCGACGGCGTCCTTGTCGGCGGTTCTGCCGGCAGCGATCACGGCTTGATCGCGAAGACCATGCTCGAGCAGGGCCTCGACGTCCCGTTGATCGGCTTCAGCCCGATCCTGGTCAACGACGCCATCAAGATCGCAGGGGACGCGTACTCGGAGCTCCCTGGCGTCTATTCGCTGCAGAATCTCGATCAGACCAAGGACGGCACCAAAGAGTTCTTCGCGGCATACGCCGAGGAGTTCGGCGAGGACAAGCTGACCGAGCACCCTGCCCAGACGTACGACGCGTTCCACGTGCTGGCAGACGCACTGAAGGCGAGCGACGGTGAAGGCGGTCAGAAGCTGGCGGATGCGCTGGATTCGATGGAGCCCTTCGAGGGCGTCTCGGGCAAGGCGGGCGCCCAGATCGAGTTCACCGCCGACCGACACGACGGCTATCAGGGCGACTACCTGGTGACCTACAAGATGAACGGCCCTGAGGCCGAACAGGTCGACCTCGCCAAGGAGTGACACCCGGGTGGGGCCGGGAGATTCCCTGCCGGCCCCACCGATCTACGACGAACCACGAGGAGAGACGTGACAAGCACAGGACGGCCCCCGAAGCGCCTAGGGTTCTTGGGGAACACTGCACTGGCCGGCGTTGGGATGACAGCGCTGACAAAGAACTCGGGCCGATCAGTCATGTCGCAAGCCGTCGAGGCATGCCGAGGTGCCGCCGCCGACGCCGGGATCGAGCTGTCCGATGTCGACGGCATCATCAGCTTCAGCTTCAACAACGACTCCGTGTCCTCGCAGGCGGTGGCGACGGCTCTAGGGCTTCCGGCGCCGAGGTACCTGAGCGACGTGAGCCTCGGTGGTCAAGCACCGTCGTTCCTGGTGATGCAGGCAGCTGCGGCCGTCTCGAGTGGGATGGCACGTAACGTGCTGGTGTTCCGAGCTCTCAATGGGCGAAGCGGTCAGCGCGTGGGTAGCACGAGGGCCCCCGGTCTGGCTCCGACCTTCCGCTACCCGTTCGGATTCACGGCATACCCGCAGTTCATCGCGATGTGGGCGCGCCGGTTCCTGATCGAGACTGGGGGATCGGAGCTCGACCTTGGTGCCGTCGCGGTCGCTCAACGGAAGTGGGCCGTCGACAATGAGCGTGCGATCCGACGGGCGCCCTTGACCCTGGAGCAGTACGTCGAGTCCCCAATGATCGCTGATCCGTTCCGCGTGGCCGACTGCACGACCGAGGCTGATGGTGCTTGCGCGGTACTGGTGACGTCGTTCGAGCATGCGCGCGATCTGCGGCACGACCCTGTCGTGATCGAGGGAGCTGCGTATGGCACCGGGAAGCGGTCGGGCCTCGACGCCGGCGACGCCATGCTGTGGCCGGACATGACTCGCAACTACACGCACCACATCGCCACGGACCTGTGGGGCGGCGCGGGCATCGGCCCGGACGAGGTCGACATGGCTCAGCTGTACGACTGCTTCTCCAGCAGTGTGCTGCTTGCGATGGAGGGCCTCGGCCTGGCCGATCGTGGCCAAGCCGCTGAGATGATCCGGTCGGGGGCCACTTCGCCGGGCGGTCGTCTGCCGGTCAACACGAACGGGGGACTCCTCGCGGAGGGCTACCTGCACGGGATGAACACGGTCGCAGAGGCGATCCATCAGCTGCAAGGTCGAGCGGGGACTCGCACTGTCGAAGGCGCGCAGACCTGCGTCGTCACGTCCGGTGCGCTCACCGACGGCTCTGCATTGGTTCTGCGTCGCGAGAGGAGGGCGGCATGAACGCCACGGCCGCATCGTTGGTGACAGGCCTGGACCCGGACAATGACGAATTCTGGCGGGGCGTGGGGGAGGGCCGTATCCCGCTCCGGCGGTGTGAGTCCTGCGGGACCCATTTCGCACTTCCGTTGCCGTCCTGTCCGGACTGTGGTTCGGCCGACCTCGTCGAGGTCAGCGCCGGCGGCGAGGGGAGTCTCTACTCGTGGGTGATCGTCCACTATGCCTGGGATGAGGAGTTGTCTCCGCAAGTTCCCTACGTGATCGGCGCCGTTCAACTGGACGAGGGTGCAAGGATCTTCGGGCGTGTCGAGTTTGTTGACCACGGCGCCCTGGAGCCGGGTCTACGACTTCGAGCGACGTTTCCCATCGAACCGGGACGTCCACCGATCGTCTTCGTCCCGGAGGTGGAGCATGCCTGATGACGTCAGCGTTCACACTCCCGAGCAGCAGGCCCGTTACAGAGCGTCCGGGGCATGGTCTGGCATCACGCTTGGTGCGGCGGTCCGTCGGTGGTCGCAGGAGCGTCCCGACGTGTTGGCCGTCGTCGACGGCGCCGATGGCCGCGAGGCGACTTACCGCGAGCTGTTCGAGGATGCGAGTCGTGTCGCGGGTTGGATGATTGAACAGGGCGTTCGGCCGGGTTCCGGTGTGTCCGTTCAGCTTCCGAGCCGCTACGAGACCGTCGTCGTCGATCTGGCCGCCCTCCTCGTAGGGGCGCGTCTCAATCCGTTGCTGCCGAACTATCGGCACAAGGAGCTTCGGCACTTCCTGGATGTCTCTCGCGCCAAGGTCTACGTCACCCCCGACACGTACCGCGGGTTCGACCACCTTGATCTGGCGCGACGGCTTCGAGACGAGGATGGGTTGTCGTTCACGCATCTCGTGGTGGGCGCGGGTGGCGACGCCGACCTCACGTCCGTCCTGCGTCGCGAGCCGGTCACGGATCTGCGCGATGTTGACGCGGAGGCGATCAGCGAGTTGATCTTCACGTCCGGGACAGAATCCCTCCCGAAGGCCGTCATGCACACGGAGGAGACGGTCAATCACTCCGTCGCAGCCACCGTGGAGCACCTGGGTCTGGGCGATGACGATGTCGTGTGGATGCCGTCCCCCGTCGGGCACTCGACCGGGTTCAACTTCGGGGTCCGTCTTGCACTGATGAACGGCGTGACGGTCGTGCTGCAAGACCGCTGGGACCCGAGCCGGGCCGCGCAACTGATCGAGCAGTACGGCTGCACCTACACGCTCGCGGCGTCGACGTTCCTGTCCGACCTGCTGCGCGTTGCCAAGAAGGAGGGCCGGGACCTCTCGTCCATGCGCTCCTTCGGCTGTGGTGGTGCGCCGGTCCCCGCTGAGCTCGTGCGTGAGGCGGCGGCGCTCGGGGTCACCGTCCTCCGAATCTACGGGTCGACGGAGGGGCTCATCATCGCGTGGAATCAGCAGTCGGCGGCGCAGCAGAAGCGCGAAGAGACCGATGGTCTCCCGCCGCGTGGCACCGAGGTGCAGGTCTGGGACGGTGAAGGCCGCCAGCTCCCTGCCGGTGAGGTTGGAGAGCTGGTGGTGCGCGGTCCGAACGTGTGCGTCGGGTTCTTCGATGACCCGGAGCGGACGAGTGCTACGTTCACCGAGGATGGTTGGCTCCGCAGCGGTGACTTGGGAATCGTGGACGAAGACGGCTACGTGGCAGTGGTGGGTCGAAAGAAGGAAACCATCATCCGCGGAGGCTTGAACATCGCTCCGCGCGAGATCGAGGACCTCTTGGTGGAGATGCCGGGTGTCAAGGAAGTCGCGGTGATCGGATTGGCCGACGACCGATTGGGCGAGATCGTGGCGGCCTGCATAGTCCCCGATGACGGTGCGACGCCTGAGCTCGTTGATGTCGTCGAGTACCTGCGAAGCCGTGAGATGGCGACGTACAAGCTGCCACAGCACGTCGCGCTGGTCCGGGAGTTACCGAAGACGCCGACGGGCAAGGTGCGCAAGACCGAGCTCGTGAGCGAGGTCCACAAGAGACGAGGAGGATCCGCGTGACGACCGATGCGACCCATTTGACCATTCGCGAGGACTGGGAGGTCGACGGAACTCGTGGAGTGCTCATCCGGATCAACCGCCCCGACCTCCGCAACCCGATTGATCACGACACGGTCAAGGCACTGTTGCGACACCTCGATGACGCGGAGGCGGACCCGCAAGTCCGCGGCTTCCTCATCACCGGTGAAGGTTCGGCATTCTCGGCCGGTGGAGACCTTCGCAAGTATCTCGACCTCTACAGAAGTCCTGTGAGGTTCGGTGCGTTCCTGGAGGACTTTCGCAAGCTGTGCGAGCGGTTGGAGCGTGGACCACTCGTGACGTGCGCCGTCGTGAACGGTGCTTGCGTCGCTGGTGGCATCGAGCTTGCACTCGCTTGCGACTTCCTGACGATGGCCGAGTCGGCTCGCATCGGTGACGGCCATCTCGGCTCAGGCCAGCTGCCTGGTGCCGGCGGAAGCCAGCGGCTCGGTCGCGCCATCGGCTGGCAGAAGGCCAAGGAGTGGATGCTCTCGGGGCGCCTCTACTCGGCTCAGGAGGCCTCTCAGGTCGGGTTGACGACCCTGATCGCTCCTCTCGACGAGTTGGAGGCGGAGTCGGTCAATCTCGTGGCGGCTACGGGTCAGCACAGCCCACACGCGTACCGCACGATGAAGCAGCTGATCGACGTCGGCCGCCAGACGCAGTTGGACGAGGGCCTGCGGACGGAGATCACCATCGTCCACGAGTACGCCACGACCTCGCACGACGCGACCGAGGGTATCCACGCCTTCCTTGAACGTCGCCGACCGGCCTATCTCGGCCTCGCTCCAGTTTCAGCGAATGAGGCGGGTCCCGACCTCACGCCGCGGACGACGAAGGGAACACGGACCCGTGCCGTCCTCAAGGGATCTGCACGGACGGTTTTCGGTCGCACGGGTTACAGCAGCGCGCGGATCTCCGACATCACCTCCGAGGCGAAGCTCTCCCAAGGTAGCTTCTACCGGTACTTCCCGGACAAGGAGAAGGTGCGCAACGAGCTGCTTGAGGATCTCCTGCGCGATGTCGCAGCCGTTGCCCGGGCGAGTTGGTCGCCCGAGGAGCCGACCCGGTCCATCTGGGCAACGACCGTCCGTTACCTCGAGTACTACCGCGAGAACGCCGATCTTTACGCCCTGCTCGTGGAGAGCTCGCAGAGCGATCTCGACGTGCGCCAGATGTGGCTGGATACCCGGCAGGTCTTCTACGACCGGATCGCTCACATGATCCGGCGGGCGCAGAAGGAGGGCGTTGCGGACCCCGGGATCGACGCAGCCTTCACGGCGGCGCTACTCGGCGGCATGACTGAGCAGTACGCCTACTCGAACTTCGTCGAAGGCCGCCAAGGCGGTCTCGATTCCGACGCGGCCGCGGACGAGATCACGCGCGTGTGGTCACGCGCGATCTTTCGCAGTGATGTCGCAGCCACGGAGCCTCAACATGACTGACGTCGCCCTTGTGACGGGTGCTTCGCGGGGAATCGGTGCCGCGGTGGTCGCAAGGTTGCGATCGGACGGTTGGATCGTTGTCGGACTCGATCTCGACTCGGCTGGGTCATCGACGATCGCCGATCGTTGGTTGGTCGGCGACGCCACCGATGAAGCAACGTGGGACCAAGCCGTCCGCGAGGCGGCCACCCTGGGCAACCTTCGGGCCGTAGTGAACAACGCTGGTGCCCAAGGGCGGAGCTCATTGCTTACCGAAACGAGTCTGGAGAGCTTCCGTTCAGTGGTCGACGTCAACGTCACCAGCGCCTTTCTCGGGACACGAGCTGGGCTGCGAGCGATGACGGACGGCGGCGCAGTCGTCAACGTGGCCTCGAATGCGGGTTCGCGCGGCGTGCCACGCTACGGCGCTTACGTGGCTGGTAAGCACGCGGTGATCGGATTGACCCGCACCGCCGCTGTCGAAGGGGCACGTCAAGGAATCCGAGTGAACGCGGTGGCGCCCGGACCGACGCAGACCCGCATCATGGATGCGGTCGCGGAGTCGTTCAGCTCAGGGCGCGAGGAGACGATGCGCAAGCTGGTGGCCGCCAACCCCAGCCGTCGTTTCGGCGAACCCGCGGAGATCGCGGACGCTATCGCTTGGCTCGCCGGAACCGACTCCTCCTACGTGACGGGCACGGTGCTGGCCGTCGATGGTGGCCTGACGGCCGTTTAGCGAGAGGACCTCAATGACTCAACTTTTCGACATGACCGGTCGCGTCGTGATCGTGACAGGAGCCTCGTCCGGTTTCGGCGAGCGATTTACACGCGTGCTTCACGAGGCGGGAGCTTCTGTCGTCATGGCAGCAAGGCGTGTCGACCGGCTTCGTGCCCTGGAGGAGGAGCTGAATGGCTCACTCGCGGTCGCATGCGACGTCACGTCTGATGAGCAGTGCCGTGACCTGGTGGAAGCAACGGTCGCGCGGCATGGGCGAGTGGACGTACTCGTCAACAACGCCGGCACGAGCAACATCGCCCCAGTTGCGGAGGAGACGGCTGAGCAATTCCGTCATGTGGTCGACGTGAACCTGATGGGGACGTACTCGACGAGCCGCTACGCCGGATTGCAGATGCTGGAGCAGGGCCACGGAGTCATCGTCAACATCGCGTCGATCGTCGGCATGGTCGGCCTGGGCCGAATGCCGCAGGGCAGTTACGCCGCGAGCAAAGCGGCCGTCGTCAATCTCACCCGCGAGATGGCGGCGCAGTGGGCTCGGAAAGGTGTCCGTGTGAACGCGATAGCGCCTGCTTTCTTTCCAACGGAGCTCACGTCCGAGCTGTTCGACGGTGGTTCTGGTGAGGCTTGGGTCGCCAAGATGACCCCCATGGGTCGAGGCGGCGCAGCCCACGAGCTGGACGGTGCCCTGCTCTACCTCGCGTCTGACGCGAGCAGTTACGTCACCGGGACCGTGCTGCCGGTAGACGGTGGATGGACGGCAGTCTGAACATCCGCGGTCGCTCTTGACACGTAACACGGCCGCACTGAACGTGCCGGGGGCCCGCCACCGGCGAACGCCGGGCTGACGAAACGGCCCGCTCCACCAGGGAGGTGGAGCGGGCCGTCCAGTGGGTCAGGCCTCAGGCCTTCTTGTCGTCCTCGCCCGTGGACTCGTCGGCCGCCGCCTCGGTGGCGGAGCCGGTGAGGTCCTCGCCCGAGGGGTTCGCGTCGCTGAGCGGCGCGGCGTCCTCGGAGACCGGGTCGGGGGCGGGAGCGTCCTCGACCGGCGTGATCGCCGCCAGCTCCTCCTGCTCGGAGGTGGGCTCGGCGTGCTTCTCGGCCGGCAGCTCGGGCTCGGAGTCGTCGTACACGACCGACTCGGCGTCGGGGTTGGTCGTGTCGCCGCTCTCCGGGTGCGGCTCGGGCTTGGGCTCGTCCTCCGAGGCCGTGTGGCCCTTCGGTTCGTCCTCGAGAGCATCGAGCAGCGACGGCTGCTCGTGACCGCCCGCGGACGCCTCGGTGGCACCGCCCTCGGCGGGAGCCTCCTCGGCAGCGGGAGTCTCATCAGCGACCTCGTCCGTGGCCTCGGTCTCGGGCTCGGGCGGCGCCTCCTCGGCGGTCTCGACCTCGGCGGCCTCCGGCTCGGCCGGCGCCTCCTCGGCAGCCTCGACCTCGGCGGTCTCCGGCTCGGCCGGGGCCTCGTCAGCGTCGGCCTTCTCGGCGTCGGGCTGGCCGAGTCCGGGCTGCTGCTCGTGCAGCGCCGGGCTGTCGTCGGACTCCGAGTCGAACTCGGGCTTGGAGACCGCGTCGTCCAGCGCCTCGGGCTCCGGATCGGACTGGGCGGGCTCGTCCTCGGGCTCGGTGGCCACGGAGACGGGCTTGGTGCCCTCCGCGTCCAGCGCGCCCTCGGGGGTCGCGTCGCCCGACTCGAAGATGCCTCCGGCGGTGCCCTTCTCGTCGACCGCGATGTTGTGCTTCGCCGCCATCTCGGCGTCCGCGGCGCGGCTCTCGCCCTCCGGGTCGTCGAGGTCGTCGCCGGCATCGGTCGGCGCGTCGGCCGACGCGTGGGCGTCGGCGGCGGCACCGACGGACTCGGTGTCGGTCAGCGTGCCGGGATCGGCCTGGGCCTCCGGACCGGGCTCGGCGTCCTCGGGCTCGTCACCCGCGGCGTGCGACTCGTCGGCGGCCGCGGCGACCAGGGCCTCGGCCTCGGTCACGACGTCCTCCTCCGAGCGCTTCACGGCCTGCAGCAGCAGCTGCGCGACGTCGAGGACCTCGACGTTGAGCAGCGACTCGTCCTCGGCCTGCTTCGCGGTGAGGCCGTCGGCCAGCATGACGCGGCAGAAGGGGCAGCCCACGGCGATCTGCTCCGCCCCGGTGCCGATGGCCTCCTCGGTGCGGTTGATGTTGATGCGCGAGCCGATCTTCTCCTCCATCCACATGCGGGCGCCGCCGGCGCCGCAGCAGAAGGAGCGCTCCTTGGAGCGGTCCATCTCGACGTAGTCCGCACCCGTGGCGCCGATCAGCTCGCGCGGGGGCGAGTAGACCTGGTTGTGGCGGCCCAGGAAGCAGGGGTCGTGGTAGGTGACCTTGGCGGCCGGCGCGGCGGGCGCGACCGGCTTGAGCTTCTTCTCGCGGACGAGGCGGTTCAGCAGCTGGGTGTGGTGCACGACCTCCAGCTCGATGCCGAACTCCTTGTACTCGTTCTTGAGCGTGTTGAAGCAGTGGGCGCAGGTCGAGACGACCTTCTTGACCTTGGTCTCCTCGAAGACCGCGACGTTCTCCATCGCGAGCTGCTTGAAGACGATCTCGTTGCCGGCGCGACGGGCGGAGTCGCCCGAGCAGGTCTCGCCGTCACCGAGGACGGCGAAGGTGACGCCCGCGATGTCGAGGAGCTCGGCCACGGCCTGCGTGGTCTTCTTGGCGCGGTCCTCGAAGGCGCCGGCGCAGCCGACCCAGAACAGCCACTCGACCTCGTCGAGCGACTCGACGTCGACGCCGACCTGCTTGACCTCGAAGTCGAGGTCCTCGGCCCACTTCATGCGGTCGCGCGGGTTCATGCCCCACGGGTTCCCCTTGCGCTCGAGGCCCTTGAAGATGTTGTTGAGCTCGGCGGGGAAGTTGGACTCGACGAGCACCTGGTAGCGGCGCATGTTGTCGATGTGGTCGACGTGCTCGATGTCGACGGGGCACTGCTGCACGCAGGCGCCGCAGTTCGTGCACGACCACAGGACGTCGGGGTCGATGACGCCGAACAGGTCCTCGGTGCCGATGAGCGGACGCTCGAGCTCGCGCTGCTGGTCCTCGGTGAGGGTCTCGGGGTCGGCGCCGAGCAGCGGCACCTTGGCGTAGGCGTGCTCGCGCAGGCCCATCATGAGGAGCTTGGGGGAGAGGGGCTTCTCGGTGTTCCAGGCGGGGCACTGGCTCTGGCAGCGACCGCACTCGGTGCAGGTCGAGAAGTCGAGGATGGACTTCCAGCTGAAGTCCTCGACCTTGCCGACGCCGAGCTTCTCGAACTCCTCCTCCTCCATGTCCTCCATGGTCTCGAGGTCGAGCGGCTTGCCCGCGACGTAGAGCGGGACGAGCGCGCCCAGCGCGGTGCCGCCGTCGGCCTCGCGCTTGAAGTAGATGTTGAACCAGGCCAGGAAGCGGTGCCAGGCGACGCCCATCGTGAGGTTCTTGCCGATGACCATCAGCCAGACGGTGGCCGAGACGACCTTGACGACCGCGAGCAGTGTGATCGTGACCTCGAGGCCGGTGACCGACAGGCCCGACCAGAGGGTGTCGCCGATCCAGCCGGTCAGCGGGAAGTGGAAGTACGTGCCGTGGCTGTCGCCCTCGAGGCTCATCAGGCGGTACTCGGCGCCGCGGATGAGGATGCCGGCGGCGCACTCGAGCGCGACCATCGCCTCGACGAAGTAGGCCTGGCCGAAGCGCGAGCCGAAGAAGCGGCTCTGGCGGCCCTGGGTGCGCGGGTGGTTGCGCTGGCGGATGACGACGAGCGCCGCGATGCCGATGAGGCCCAGCCAGGCGATGGCCTCGCTGACCCACTCGAAGAGGAAGAAGTGGCCGATGATCGGCAGCACCAGGTGCGGGTTCCAGACCTGCAGGTAGGCGGTGGCGACCGCGGTGCTGAGGATGAGGAAGCTGAAGAAGACGGCCCAGTGCAGGAGGCCGACCCAGTGCCACTGGAGCATGCGCGTGTGGCCGAGGGTCTCGACCAGCATGTTCTTCGTGCGGCTCGCCGGGTTGTCGGTGCGACCGTAGGCCGGCGTTCCGGCGCGGATGACCCCGAGCATCCGCTTGATCCCGGGCGCCAGGTAGTACACCGCCAACGCCGTCGAGACCAGCGTGATCACTCCGGCGATGATGTTGATCGGTTCCATGCCGATTCCTCTCGCGGTTCAAGCAGTTGGTGCTGACCCTAATCTGCGGCGGAAAGCGCTGCTCAGTTAGGCCAGCCAAAGGCGTACGATGATGTTACCTGCGAGTAGCAACGGGTACGCAGGCGATGGCCGCCAGCGGGAAGACCGCGACCGCCGCGAAGGCCCAGCCGTAGCCCGCGAGCTCGACGATCGCGCCGACGACGGGCGGCACCGCCGCCGCGGTCAGGTACTGGCCCGTGTTCTGGATGCCGAACGCGCGCCCCGACCACCGCGGTCCGGCGATCTCGGCCACGGCGGTGAACGCCAGGCCGTTGTCGACGACCGTGATCACCATGGCGGCGACCATCAGGGTGATCGCGACGGGCGATCCCTCGAGCACGGCCAGCGCCAGCATGGAGACGGTGGCCGCCACCGCCACCTGCCGCATGGGGCCGAGGCGATCGCCGACGCGGTCGGACCACCAGCCCGCGGCGATGCGACCGCCCGCGCCGAGCACCTGCGAGACCGCGTAGAGCGCCCCGGCCGCGGCCGGGCTCCAGCCGTGCTGGTCGATGAGCCACAGCAGCATGAAGGTCCACACCGCGTACTGCGGGATGACGAGCAGCGCCGAGGCTCCGTGGATCCGCACGAGGCGCCGGTCACCGCGGTAGGGGTTGGCGCGGGGGTCCGTGCCCTCCGTCGCGAGCCGCGGCGGGTCCACGACGGTGAGCGCGATGAACACGGTGGCGACCGCCGAGACGACGAGGCAGCCCAGCACGATCGGCGCGACGCCCCACGACTGCACGCCCGCGGGGACGACGAGGGCGGCCACGCCGACGCCGAGGGGAAGACCCGTCTGGCGGATGCCCATCGCGAGACCGCGGCGATGCGCGGGGAACCAGCCGACGACGAGCCGGCCGCTGGCGGAGTTGGAGCTGCCCGCGGCCACGCCGCACAGGCCGAAGCCAAGCGCGAGCACGACCACGTCGTCGGCGCGGGCGCCGGACCAGGCCACCGCGCTGCCCACGACGAGCAGGGCGAGGCCGGACGTCAGCGCGATCCGCTCGCCCACGCGATCGACGATCGCGCCCCACGCCACGAGGGTGAGCAGGGTGCCGACGGTCGGGGCGGCGGCGAGCGCGCCGGTGGCGACGAGGGGGACGCCCTCGTCGAGGTGCAGGTGCGGGATCAGCAGCAGCGGCGTGCTGACCACGGCGGTCGCGGTGACCTGCGCGATCATCGCCGCGACCAGCATGAGCCAGGGGCTCGGGCGGCGCGTCACCTCCGCGCGCGGGTCATCCGAGAGCGCCCACGTGCGCCAGCGCCTGCTGCAGCAGCACGCCGCGGCCACCCTCGAGCTCGTCGAGGATCGCGGGGCTGAGCGCTTCCTGCGGAGTCAGCCACGAGAGCTCGAGCGCGTCCTGGCGCGGGTCGCACTCGCCGGTGACCGCCACGACGTAGGCCAGCGCGACGGCGTGCTGGCGCGCGTCGTACAGCGGCGTGACGCCGGGGATCGGGAAGTACTCGGCGACCGTGAAGGGCACGATGTCGGCCGGCAGCTGCGGGAACGCCGTGGGGCCGAGGTCCTTCTCGAGGTTGCGCATCAGGGCGGAGCGGATGGGCTCGCCGTGCAGCACGCGACCGGAGACGAACGAGCGCGCCATCGTGCCGGTGGTGGGGGAGCCGCGCAGCAGCAGGCCGACCTGCTCGACCTGGCCGAGGCTGTCCAGTCGGACCGGGATCGCCTCGACGTAGAGGATCGGGACGCGGGACCGGGTCTCCTCGAGCTGGAAGTCGGAGAGCCAGCCGGGGTTCGGGTCGGGGGTGCGCACGGAGGGCATGCGCCCATTGTGGTGGATCCCTGGCTGTCGGCAGCGGACGCGGACGTGAACACGGGTTGTCACTGGGAGTTACAGCACTTAGGGTGAGCCACATCACAAGGCCCGTCCGGCTCAGGGGACGGGTCTGCCGGAGGAAGGCTCGCCCGTGATCCGCACGTCCCGAACATCCCAGCGCCTCGTCGCCGCAGGCTCGTCGGCGGCCGCCCTGGCCGCCGCGGCCGTGGTCGGAGTCGGGCTCGTCTCGCCCGCCTCGGCCGCCGACGTGGAGCTGGAGAAGTCCTTCGACTACACGTGCCAGGTGACGGCCGGCGGGCTGAATCTCGGCGAGCACGTGATCGGCGTCCTCGCGTCGACCACGGCGCCCGAGTCGGTCTCCCCGGGCGAGGTGATCGCGCCGCGCACGGTGAACATCACGCTCACGATGCCCGAGCTGCTGCGTCAGTCCACGGCCATGCTGCTGCAGGGCCGCGAGGCCGACGGCGAGTCCACCGACTCGGCCGTCACCCTGACGACGGGCGGCGAGACCACGAGCGTCCCGATCCCGAACCTCGGGTCGCCGCGCACGCCCATCCCGCAGACGGCGAACGAGCCGTGGACGATCCCGGCGTCGGGCACGGTCCCCGAGATCACGACCCCGGCCACGGCGACCGGCTCGGTCGTCCTGGGCATGCCGAGCACCTTCTCGATCGCCGCCACCATCTACAAGGCCGACGACTCGACCGTCCCGTCGACCCTGACCTGCGCGGGCCCCGGCGACCTGTCGCTCGGCACGATCGCGGTCACCGCGGGCAGCGAGCCGACCACCGGCCCGACCTCCGAGCCGACGACGGAGCCGACGAGCGAGCCGACGACGGAGCCGACGAGCGAGCCGACGACGGAGCCGACGAGCGAGCCGACGACTACTCCCACCACGACCCCGACCGATCCGCCGGCGGACGACGTCGACCTGTCGAAGCGCTTCGACTACACGTGCCGCGTCACGGCCGGCGGACTCGACCTCGGCTCGCACGTGATCGGCGTCCTGGCCGAGACCACGATCCCGTCGCGGGTCCAGGTCGGCGACGTCATCTCCTCGCGCGGCGTCGACATCACCCTGACCCTGCCCGAGCTGCTGCGGCAGTCCACCGCGATGCTGCTCCAGGGCCGTGAGGCCGAGGGCGGCTCGACGGACTCGTCGATCACCCTGACCACGGGCGGCCAGACCCAGGCCGTCGCGATCCAGGACCTGAAGTCGGCACGCACGCCGATCCCGCAGGTCGCCGACGAGCCCTGGCTGATCCCTGCCACCGGCACGGTCCCCGAGATCACGGTCCCGGAGTACGCCGAGACCTCGGTCCGCCTGGGCATGCCCGAGGCGTTCACGATCCAGGCCACGATCCACAAGGCCGACGGCTCGACCGTCCCGTCGAACCTGACCTGCGCGGGCCCGGACGAGCTCGGCCTGGGCTCGATCCCGGTCGGCGACGCCGAGCCGGAGCCCACCACGGGTCCCACCAGCCAGCCGACGACCGCGCCGACCACGCAGCCGACGACCGAGCCCACGGGTGAGCCGACCACGGCTCCGACGACCGGCCCGGGCGACGACGAGGACCCCGACGCGGTGGAGCTGCTGAGCGACGACGTGCTGTCGCCCGGCGACACCATCACCTTCGCCTTCGGGTCGAACTGGATCGGCAAGGAGCTCGAGTTCGAGCTGCGCTCCGACCCGATCCCGATGGGCACGAAGGTGGTGCCCACCTCGGGCGAGGTGTCGGTGCGCATCCCGACCAACGCGCCCGCCGGCTCGCACGACGTCGTGGTGCTCAGCCGCGGCGAGGTGATCGCCTCGGTCCCGGTCGAGATCCTGCCCGCCGACGCCGCGGCCGACACGACCGACGACGACTGGGTCAGTGACGGCTACCTCGCCGCGACCGGCGGTCCGGCCGTGAGCGCCGCGCTGCTCGGCGGCGTCCTGGTGCTCGCCGGAGGAGCGGCCCTGGTGCTGCGCCGCCGCACGCGTCGCAGCTGACGCAGGAGTGAGCGGGGGCGGATCCTCGGGTCCGCCCCCGCTGCCGTGCCCGGCCCGTGCGGGCTAGGCTGGCAGCACCACGACAGGGGAGCGCCATGCAGAGGGCGCTGAGAGTGCGGAACAGCCGCAGACCCTTGAACCTGCTCCGGTTAGCACCGGCGAAGGGAGTCATCATGAATTCTGCCGTCACCTCCACGACTCGTCCCACCCGCTACCGCACGATCGACCTCGTCACGATCGCGATGCTCGGCGTCGCCTTCGGCGTCGTCTTCTGGGGCTGGGGGAAGTTCTACGACGTCATCGACCTCGGTGCCGCGGTCGGCTTCAAGCCCGCGGCCGCCCTCCTGGGCGGCATGTGGCTCATCGCCGGCGTCGTCGGCGGCCTCATCGTCCGCAAGCCCGGCGCCGCGTTCGCCACCGAGTTCATCGCCGCGCTCGTGTCGATGTTGGTCCTGGGCGGCACGTCCTGGGGCAGCACCGTCCTGATCTCGGGCGTCGTGCAGGGGCTCGGCGCCGAGCTGATCTTCGCGCTGTTCCTCTACCGCCGCTTCGACCTGCTGACCGCGGTCCTGGGCGGCGCCCTGTCGGGCGTGCTCGAGGCGTTCTACGAGTGGAAGTACTACTTCCCCGACTGGGACCTGCAGTGGCGCCTGCTGCACCTGGGCTTCCTCGCCACCTCCGGCGTCGTCATCGCCGGCTTCGGCGGCTGGCTGCTCGTGCGGTCGCTGGCGAAGGCGGGCGCCCTGGACTCCTTTCCCTCCGGGCGGCCGTAGCGCGTGACGATCGCGTTCCGCGACTTCACCTGGACGCCCCTCCACGGGCGGCGGCCCGCCCTCGACCGGCTCGACCTGAGGATCGAGCGGGGCGAGCGGGTGCTGCTCGTCGGCCCCAGCGGCAGCGGCAAGTCCACGGCGCTCCACGCCGTCGCCGGTGCGCTGGGATCGACGCTCGTGGGGGACGCGTCCGGGTCGGTCGAGGTCGACGGGCGGATCGGCATGGTCACGCAGAACCCGTCGGCCTCGATCGTCGCCGAACGCGTCGGGCGCGACGTCGCGTTCGGTCCCGAGAACCTCGGCCTGCCGCGCGACGAGATCTGGCGGCGGGTCGACGCGGCGCTCGACGCCGTGGGGCTGCCGTACGACCGCGACCGCTTCACCAGTGCGCTGTCCGGCGGTGAGCGGCACCGGCTCGCGCTTGCCGGCGCACTGGCCACCGAGCCCGACCTGCTGCTCCTCGACGAGCCGACCTCGATGCTCGACCCCGCGCTGGTCGAGGTCGTCCGCGACGCCGTCCTGGCGGTCGTCGGCGACCGCTCGCTCGTGGTGGTCGAGCACCGCTTCGAGCCGTGGCTCGACCACGTCGACCGCGTGGTCGTGCTGGACGCCGGTCGCCTGGTCTTCGACGGCTCGGTCGCGCAGTTCCGCACCGCGGCCGTGCCGGACGCGCTGTGGATGCCCGGGCGCCCCGCCCCCGTTCCCCTGGAGGTCCCGGGCGAGCTGCTGGCTCCGGTGGAGCCTGCGCACGTGCGCGTCACCGACCTCGTCGTCGACCAGGTGACCCGGGGCCTGCGTGGCTCGGAGCGTACGCGCGCGGTCTCGGGGCTGACGCTCGCGCTCGAGCCGGCCACCCTCACCGCGCTCGTCGGGCCGAGCGGCGCCGGGAAGTCCACGGCCCTGCTGGCCCTGGGCGGTCTCATCGAGCCGGTCTCGGGGGTCGTCGACGCGCCGCGCGGGCTGGGCTGGTGTCCCCAGGACCCCGAGCTCGGCTTCGTCGCCACCACGGTCCGCGACGAGCTGGAGGCCACGCCGCGCGCGCTCGGCCGCGCGGTCGACGTCGAGGCGCTGCTGGAGGCCGTCGGCCTCGCCGGGCGCGGCGACGACCACCCCTACCGGCTCTCAGGCGGCGAGCAGCGCAGGCTGGCACTGGCCGCCTCCGCGGCGCACCGTCCCGGACTGCTGCTCGCCGACGAGCCCACGGTGGGCCAGGACCGCGACGCCTGGGCGCTCGTGGCCGGCTGGCTCGGCTCGGCCGCGCGCCACGGCGTGACGGTCGCGGTCGCCACCCACGACCCCGACCTGCCGCGCGACCGCGAGGTCCTGCTGCGCGCCGGGGAGGTGGTGGCGTGACCGGCCTGCTCACGCGCCTCAACCCGCTGGTCCTGATCGGGATCGGCGTCGCGGCTGCCCTCGGCTCGCCCGCGATCCGCACGCTGCCGATCGCGGTCGTCGCGGTGTCGCTCTGGGTGCTCGCCGCGGTCCTCACGGTGCCGTCGTGGAAGTACCCGGCAGTCTGCCTGCTGCTCGTGCTGATCCCGATGGCGAGCGTCGCGTGGTCCACGTGGCTGCTGGGCGGTCGCGACGCCGAGGTCGCCCTCGTCGCCGGCCTGCGCGCGTTCGTGCTGGCGTGGCCCGGAGCGGTGGCGGTGGGCTACGTCGACGTCGCGCGGCTGGGGGACTACCTGGCCCAGAGCCTCAAGGTGCCGGGGCGCTTCGCCGCCGCCCTGTCGGCGGCGCTCCAGCGGGTCAGCGGCTCGTGGCGCACGTGGCACGACCTGGAGCGGACGCGCCGGGCCCGGGGGCTCAAGGTGCGGCCGTGGTCGATGGCGTTCGCGCTGCTCGTGCACACGATCCGCGAGGCGACGCGCACGTCGATCGCGATGGACGCGCGCGGCTTCGCGACCGCGCACCGTCGCACGTGGGCCGAGGCCGCCACGTGGTCCCGTGCCGATGTCGGCGTCCTCGTCGGAGCCGTGATCCTGGCTCTCGTGCCAGCGGGGATGCGTCTCATGGGCCTCTGACGCACCACCGTTGAAAGGTGTCTTGCGTCACAGTGCAACTTCAGGTTACAGTCGTCGGCACTGCCCGCATAACGGGCGTTTACACCCACGACCGTGGACCTGAAGCGAGGAGAGCCCATGCGCCAGAGCGCCGCAGCTGCACGTCGAGGACTTCGGTTCGCGATCGCGACGGCGCTCGTGGGCGCAGGCGTCACCCAGCTCGCCCCGGCGGCCAGCGCGGCTCCCGCCGGCGTCGAGCGCGTGGGCTACGAGTGCCAGGCCACCAACCCGATCATCAACTCCACGCTCGAGGGTCACTACCAGTTCTACGTGACCGCCGAGACCGACCTTCCGGACAGCGTCCAGGCGGGGGCCACGGTGCCCGCCACCGACACCACGCTGAGCCTGATCCTCTCGCGTGACCTGGTCGACCACCTCTACACGAAGATGGAGGTCCGCCGGGTGCGCGGCACCTCGCGCTCCGACGTCGTCCTGCAGGCCGTGGCCCCGGGCGGCGAGGTCCTCGAGACCCGCAACGAGCCCGTCAGCGGACTCCAGGCCGACTGGGTGCAGATCCGGACGGGCGCCGAGCTCACGATCCCGGCCGCGGGCACGGTCGCCGCGATCGACGTGCCGTCGACGGCCGAGAACGGCCTCATCTACGTCCAGATGCCCAAGACCTTCTTCCTCGACTCGGTCATGGACCCGCCGGTGCTCGGCTCGGTCTCGGAGGCCGAGCTCAAGTGCGTCCGCCAGAGCGACAACGCCGCGGCCCGGGTGATCGGCACGATCCCGATCGGCGCCGGCTGCACCGCGGTCGAGTGCCCGCTCCCGCCCGCCGAGGATGACGGCGGTGGCGGTGGCGGCGGCGGTGGTGGAACCGGCGACGGCGAGGACCCCGAGGTCATCGAGCCCGTCACCCCCGACGAGGAGACCGCCGTCGACGACGACTACGCATTCGACGAGAACGGGTCCGGCGACGATGCCGCGGTCGCCTCCGCCTCGGCCGAGACCACGGCGCTGCCGGCCACCGGCTCCTCGTTCGGTCCGCTCCTGGGCGCCGCGCTCGCCGTACTGGTGGCGCTGCGGATCGGCCTCGCCGTGAGGCTGCGGCGCACCGGCCGCTGACCACCAGTTCCTCCAGGTACCCGCCCCGCGGGTTCCGTCCCCCTGTGAAGGAGCCCAGATGGGTGTCGAAGTTCGCGTCGAAGGGCTGACCAAGGCCTTCGGCAGCCAGACGATCTGGCGCGACGTCTCGCTGACGCTGCCCGCCGGGCAGATCAGCGTGATGCTGGGCCCCTCGGGCACGGGCAAGTCCGTCTTCCTCAAGGCCCTGATCGGCCTCATCAAGCCCGACGAGGGCCATATCCTCATCGAGGGCACCGACCTCGCCACGTGCAGCGAGCGCGACCTCTACGAGATCCGCAAGCTGTTCGGCGTGCTGTTCCAGGACGGCGCGATGTTCGGCTCGATGACCCTGTTCGACAACGTGGCCTTCCCGCTGCGCGAGCACACCCGCAAGAACGAGACCGAGATCCGCGACATCGTCATGGAGAAGATGTCGATGGTCGGCCTGGTCGGCGCCGAGACGAAGCTGCCCGGCGAGATCTCCGGCGGCATGCGCAAGCGCGCCGGTCTCGCCCGCGCGCTCGTGCTCGAGCCCGAGATCATCCTGTTCGACGAGCCCGACTCGGGCCTCGACCCGGTCCGCACCGCCTTCATCAACCAGCTGATGGTCGACCTGAACGCCCAGACCGAGGCCACCTTCCTCATCGTCACGCACGACATCAACACCGCGCGCACCGTGCCCGACAACATCGGCCTGCTCTACCACCGGCACCTGTCGATGTTCGGCCCGCGCGAGATGCTGCTCTCCAGCGAGGAGCCGGCCGTGCGCCAGTTCCTCAACGCCCAGACGGTCGGCCCGATCGGCATGAGCGAGGAGAAGGACGCCGACGAGCTCGCGGCCGAGGACCACAGCACCCTGCCGCCGCTGCCGCCGATCCCGCTGCAGCTGTTCCCGTCCGACGGCCGCCCCCGCGCCACCCAGGCCGAGCCGGGCGCATGGTGCGCGGCCCACGGCGTCGTGCCCCCGCCGGGCTCCTTCCTGAACGACGGCTCGGGCTTCTCAGCGCCGTCGCCCCAGTCGATCGGCGGTGCCCGATGAGCCTCGGCGAGCGCGTCACCGCGCCGTTGGCCACCGCGGGCCGGCTCTTCGCGTTCGGCGCCGACGTGCTGCTCGCCGTCTTCCAGCGTCCGTTCCAGCTGCGCGAGTTCATCCAGCAGGCGTGGTTCATCGCGTCGGTCACGATCATCCCGATCGCGCTCGTGGCGATCCCGTTCGGCGCCGTCGTGGCGCTGCAGACCGGCAGCCTCGTCCAGCAGTTCGGCGCGCAGTCGTTCGTCGGCTCGGCCGCGGTGCTCGCGGTGCTGCGCGAGGCCGCGCCGATCGCGACCGCGCTGCTCGTGGCCGGCGCCGGCGGCTCGGCCATCGCGGCCGACCTCGGCGCGCGCAAGATCCGCGAGGAGCTCGACGCGATGATGGTGCTGGGCATCGACCCGATCCAGCGTCTCGTCGTGCCGCGCGTGCTGGCCTGCATGCTCGTCGCGGTCTTCCTCAACGGGCTGGTCAGCGTGGTCGGCGTGCTGGGCGGCTACATCTTCAACGTGATGATGCAGGGCGGCACCCCCGGCGCCTACCTCGCGTCGTTCACCGCGCTCGCGCAGACGCCCGACCTCTACCAGGGCATGGCGAAGGCGCTCGTCTTCGGCCTCATCGCCGCGATCGTCTCCACCTACATGGGCATGCACGCCGACGGCGGCCCGCAGGGTGTCGGCCAAGCGGTCATGGAGTCGGTCGTCATCACCTTCCTGCTGCTCTTCCTGGCGAACTTCGTGATGAGCGCCCTGTACTTCCAGCTCGTCCCGGCGAAGGCGTTGTGACGTGGCCAGCCTGACGACCGCCGTGCGCCGCCCCCTGGGGATCCTCGACGACCTCGGCCTGCAGCTCGCGTTCTACCTGCGCACGATCGCGTGGATGCCGCGCGTCATCACGCGGTACCCGCGCGAGATCCTGCGGCTGCTGTCCGAGGTCACGTTCGGGCGCGGCTCGCTGGCCGTCATCGGCGGCACCGTCGGCGTCATCTTCACGATGTCGTTCTTCACCGGCGTCGAGGTCGGCATGCAGGGCCACAGCGCTCTCGAGCAGCTGGGCACCAGCGCGTTCGCGGGCTTCTTCTCGGCCTACTTCAACACCCGCGAGATCGCGCCGCTCGTGGCCGGCATCGCGCTGGCCGCCACGGTCGGCTGCGGGTTCACGGCCCAGCTCGGCGCGATGCGGATCTCCGAGGAGGTCGACGCGCTCGAGGTCATGGCGATCCCGTCATTGCCGTACCTGGTCACCACGCGCGTGCTGGCCGGCATGATCGCGATCATCCCGCTCTACATGGTGGGCCTGATGTCGTCCTACCTCGCCACGCGGCTCACGATCACCGCGATCTACGGGCAGAGCAGTGGCACGTACGACCACTACTTCGACCTGTTCCTGCCACCCGAGGACGTCCTCTGGTCGTTCTTCAAGGTGCTCGTGTTCGCCGTGCTGGTGATCCTCATCCACTGCTACTACGGCTACTACGCCAGCGGCGGCCCGGTGGGCGTCGGCGTGGCCGTGGGTCGCGCGGTGCGCACGTCGATCGTCGTCATCAACGTCGCCGACCTCATGATGTCGATGGCCATCTGGGGCACCACGACGACCGTCAGGCTGGCCGGCTGATGGCGCGCGTGTCCACCCTCGACCGCCCCGCCGTCGTCCGCAGCCTGGGCGTCGCCATGGTCGCGCTCATCGTCGGTTCGGTGCTGCTGACGTACGCGGTGTTCACGAAGGCGTTCTCCTCCGACATCCCCGTCCTGATCCGCAGCAACGGCGTCGGCCTGCAGCTCAACCCGAACGCCGACGTGAAGCTGCGCGGCGTGATCGTCGGCCGCGTCGACGAGATCACCTCCGAGGAGGGACAGGCCGTCATCCACCTGCGCCTCGACGCCGACCAGCAGCAGGTCATCCCGTCCGACGTCCAGGCGTTCGTCGTGCCCAAGACCCTGTTCGGCGAGAAGTTCATCGACCTCCAGCCCGTGGCGCAGTCGGCCGGCACCCCGATCCAGGCCGGCGACGAGATCACCCAGGCCGCGCTGCCGTCCGAGGTCGAGACCCTGCTGGCCGACCTCGATCCGCTGCTGACGGCGCTCAACCCCGAGGACCTCTCCTACGTCCTCACGGCGCTGTCCGACGCGCTGTCGGGCCAGGGCGAGAAGGTCGGCCAGACCCTCGAGACGCTGTCGGGCTACCTGCAGAAGATCACGCCGCTGGCGCCGAAGTTCGTCGAGGACGTCACGCTGCTCGGCGACACCGCGAAGACCTACGCCGACGTCATGCCCGAGATCGGCACCACGCTGCGCAACGCGGTGGTCACCGGCAACACGCTCACCGCACGTCGGGCCCAGCTCCAGACCCTCTTCGTCGAGACCGCCGCGTTCGCGACCTCGGCCGAGAAGCTGGCCCAGCGCTCGGGCGACGACTTCATCACGCTCTCGCGCGACTCCCGGCCCACGCTCGAGCTGCTGGCGCAGTACTCGCCCACGCTCGAGTGCGTCCTCAAGGGCATCGACCGTCTCAAGCCCGCGATCGACGGGGCGTTCCGCAACCACCGGGCGCACGCGTCGATCGAGTTCGCCCCGCGCTCCTCGCGTGACTACGACGCCGACGACGCCTACGAGCTGCCCACGGCCGGGAAGTCCGGAGCGCTCGCGCCCAGCTGCGCCACGCTGCCGCGCACCGCCTACACGGCGAAGCGCCCCGCGCCCGGCATGAGCGACACCCTGCTGCAGCAGTTCGGCATCGGCGGCGACCTCGGCAAGCGCTCGCCGCTCGTCGCGCCCTCGGTGGCCAGCCCGGCCGGCACCGACGCCGAGGCCGAGCAGATCGACGCGATCGTCGCCACGGCCCTCGGCGTCGACCCCGCTGACGTTCCCGACGTGGCCCGGCCGCTGTTCGGTCCCGTCCTGCGTGGAGCGGAGGTGACGCTCTGATGGCCCGCACCGGCATGGACCGCCAGACGGCCTCCGCGTTCGCGAAGCTCATGGCCTTCCTGGTCATCACCGGCCTGATGACCGCGCTGCTCGTCGCCGTCATCGGCAACACGTCGTTCGAGCGCACGGTCACCTACAAGGCGGTGTTCAGCGACGTGACGAGCCTCGTGAAGGGCGACGACGTGCGCATCGCCGGCGTGCGCGTCGGCAACGTCTCGGAGGTGAAGGTGCACTCCGGCACCAGCGCCGAGGTCACCTTCAGCGTCGACTCCGACATCGACCTGACGCAGTCCACCCAGGCCACGCTGCGCTACCGCAACATGATCGGTCAGCGCTACATCTCCCTCAGCGAGGGCGCCGACGGGGCGCCCGGGCGACTGAAGGAGGGCGAGACGATCGGGCTCGACCGCACCACGCCGGCGCTCGACCTGACCGACCTGTTCGGCGGCTTCAAGCCCCTGTTCGAGGCGCTGTCGCCGGAGGACACCAACCAGCTCGCCTACGAGCTGATCCAGGTGTTCCAGGGCGAGAGCGGCACCGTCGAGTCGCTGCTGTCGCACACCGCCTCGCTGACCCAGACCCTCGCCGACCGCGACGAGCTCATCGGCTCGGTCATCGAGAACCTCACGGTCGTGCTGACCTCGTTCAACGAGCGCGACACCGAGCTGTCCTCGGCGATCTCCACCCTCCAGCAGCTCATCACCGGCCTGAAGGACGACCGCGACGTGCTCACCGGCTCGCTCGACGACATCTCGGTGCTCACCGGCGAGACGGCCGGCCTGCTCGAGGACACGGGCCCCGCGATCACCGCCGACATCAAGGAGCTGCGCCAGCTCACCTCGAAGATCGGCACGAAGCAGGCGCGGCGCGATCTCGACCGCACGCTGCAGATCCTGCCGATCAAGATCGACCGGATTGGCCGCACGGGCCAGTACGGCTCGTTCTTCAACTTCTTCGTCTGCGACATCGGGGTCAACGGGAAGGTGCCGTCGTTGAACGGTGTCCCGGGATGGGAGCAGGCGCGTCCGTTCAAGACCACGAAGCGCGTCACCGTGACCGGAGCAGGGGTGAGTCGATGCCGCTGAAGGACATGAAGCCGATCCGCGAGCGCAACCCCGTGGTCGTGGGCGCGATCTCGCTGGCCATCATCGCCGCGATGCTGTTCGGCGCCAGCCAGGCCGCGAGCCTGCCCATCGTCGGCGGCGGCGCGAAGTACGCCGCGGAGTTCACCGAGGTCGGCGGCCTCAAGAAGGGCGACGACGTCCGCCTCGCCGGCGTGCGCGTCGGCGAGGTCTCCGACCTGCAGCTGCACGGCGACAAGGTGCGCGTCGTCTTCCGGGTGAAGTCCGACCGCGACCGGCTCGGCACGCAGACCGGCGCCTCGATCCGCATCAAGTCGCTGCTCGGCACGATGTACGTCAGCCTCGAGCCCGACGGCTCCGGCACCCTCGCGAAGGGCGCCGTCATCCCCGCCTCGCGCACGAAGGCTCCCTACGACATCGTCCAGGCGTTCTCGGGCCTCACCGAGACCACGCAGGAGGTCGACCAGGAGCAGCTGGCGCAGGCGCTCGAGACCATCAACGACGTCGCGTCGAAGACGCCCGAGGAGTTCCGCAGCGCCGTCACCGGCGTCACGGCCCTGTCGAACACGCTGGCCAAGCGCGACGAGGAGCTCGAGACGCTGCTGAAGAACGTCGACGGCATCTCGGCGGTGCTGGCCGACCGGAACACGGAGTTCGTCAAGCTCTTCGAGGACGGCTCGGTGCTGTTCGACGCCCTGAGCAGCCGCCGCGACGCGATCCACGCCGTGCTGGTCAACGTGACGCGCATGTCCAACGAGATCGAGACGCTCGTCACCGACACCCGCGGGGATCTCAAGCCCGCGCTCACGCGCCTGGCCGGGGTGGTCGACGTCCTGAGGAAGAACGAGAAGAACATCGACGCCGCGATCGACCAGCTGCCGGCCTACTACGCGATGGTCGCCAACAACGGCTCGAGCGGCCCGTGGCTGGACTCGTACATCTACAACCTGCTGAGCATCCTCGGCGTGCCGGGAGGGCTGTGAGCATGAGCGAGCGTCTCCGGATTCTCTCCCGCCCCGCCGTCGCCATCGGCGCGGCCCTGCTGTGCCTGGTCCTGGTCGGCGCGGCCGCCGTCGCCGCGGTGACGCGATCGGGCACGAACACGGTCACGGTCGACTTCGACCGCACGGTGTCGCTCTACGAAGGCTCGAAGGTGCGCATCCTGGGCGTCGACGTGGGCACGGTCGAGAAGATCACGCCGCGCGGCCAGACCGTGCGGGCGCGGATCTCGTGGGACGCCGCGTACGACGTCCCCGCCGACGCGAAGGCGCTCATCGTGTCGCCGTCGGTGGTCGGCGACCGCTTCGTCCAGCTGGCGCCCGCCTACACCGGCGGCCCCACGCTGCGCGACGGCTCGCACCTCGACCAGTCGCGCACGGGCACGCCCACCGAGCTCGACGAGACGTTCGCCGCGCTGGACGACGTCGCCACCACGCTCGGCCCCGACGGGCTGAACGAGGACGGTGCCGTCAGCGAGCTCGTCTCCAGCACGGCCGACAGTCTCGACGGCAAGGGTGCCGAGATCCGCGAGAGCATCGAGGCGCTGGCGAAGCTGGGCACCACGGTCGACGGCACGAAGGACGAGTTCTTCACCTCGATCGAGCAGATCGAGCGGTTCGTCTCCGCGCTCGAGGCCAACGACTCCAGCGTGCGCCGCTTCAACTCCAGCCTCGAGGACGTCTCGGGCATCCTGGCCGCCGAGGGCGACGACCTCCAGCTCGCCGTGCGCGAGCTGGCCGGGGCCCTTCAGCAGGTCCAGGGCTACGTGGAGGAGAACCGCAGCGTCCTGCGCCGCAACGTCTCCGGGCTCAGCGACGTCACGAAGAACCTCGCCGAGCAGCGCAAGGACCTGGCGAAGATCCTCGACCAGGGCCCGAAGGCGCTGTCGAACCTCGCGATGGCCTACAACCCCACCACGGGCACCCTCGACGCCCGCGGCTCGATCAAGGGCTCCACCTCGCGCGGGATGACCGTCCTCACCGAGAGCTTCTACGTGTCGGCCTACTGCTCCCTGAGCACGCAGGAGGACGCCAAGTACAAGGAGGCCTGCGACGCCGTGGGCCAGCTCGTCGGCTTCCTCGCCGACCAGGCGAAGGCGACCGGCAGCGATGCCGACGCCGCCCCCGCGGCCCAGGCCCCGCCGGCCGGCTCCTCCACCGAGGAGTCCCTCTCCTACCTGATGGGGGTGGCGTGATGCGCACGATCCGGACCCGGGTCGCCCTCGTGGGCGTCGTGGGGTCGCTGGCCCTCGTCTCGGGCTGCGTCTCCAGCGTCGGCGACCTGCCGCTCCCGGGTGGAGCCGACCTCGGCGACGATCCCTACTCGGTCACGATCGAGTTCGCCGACGTGCTCGACCTCGTCCCGCAGAGCGCCGTCAAGGTCAACGACGTGTCCGTCGGCCGCGTCACGAAGGTCGAGCTCGACGGCTGGAAGGCGAAGGTCACGGTCAAGGTCAACGGCGACGTCGTGCTGCCCGACCAGGCCGTCGCGTCGATCCGCCAGACCTCGATCCTCGGCGAGAAGTTCGTGTCCCTCGCGCCCCCGGAGGAGGGTGGCGGCGAGGTCGGACGCCTCGGCGACGGCGACCTGATCCCGCTGGCGCGCACCGGCAACGCGCCCGAGATCGAGGCCGTGCTGGCGTCGGTCTCGCTCGTGCTCAACGGCGGTGCGCTCGGCAAGGCCCAGGTCATCAGCCGCGAGCTGGGCACCGCGTTCAAGGGCCGCGAGTCGGACATGCGCACCTTGGTGCGTCGACTCGACGAGTTCCTCGAGGTCGCCGACGACTCGCGCGAGGACATCGTGGCCGCGATCGAGCAGATCGACCGGCTCGCGAAGAGCACGAACGAGCAGAAGCAGGCGATCGACGCCGCACTCGACGACCTGCCGGCCGCGCTCACCACGGTCAACCAGCAGCGGGCCAACCTCGTCAAGATGCTCGACGCGCTGTCCGAGCTCGGCGCCGTGGGAACGGACGTGATCGTCAAGAGCAAGACCGCGGTCACGGCCGACCTGCGCGCGCTCGCGCCGATCCTGGACAACCTCGGCTCGGCCGGCGACGCGCTCATCACCTCGCTCGAGGTGCTGCCCACCTTCCCGTTCCCGGACTCGCTGCTCGGTGAGACGCCGCAGGAGGCGAAGAAGTACCAGATGGGCGACTTCCTCAACGTGTCGCTGGACTTCAACACCGACTTCTCGACCACGGTCGGGCTGATGACCGACGCCGAGCGGCAGGCGCTGAAGGAAGCCCTGCGCGAGGACGACGTGTCGGGCGTGCTGGCGAAGTCGGTGGTGGCGCCGTGATCACCCGCAAGGTCCGCGTGCAGCTCGCGCTCTTCCTCGCCGGCACCCTCGTGCTGATGACCTACATCGGCGCGAACTACGCGCACGTCGACCGCCTGTTCGGCAGCGGCTACAAGGTCACGGTGCAGATGGCCGAGTCCGGCGGCATCTTCACGACCGCCGACGTCACCTATCGGGGCGTGAGCGTCGGTCGGGTCACCGACATGTGGCTCGACGGCGACGGCGTGAAGGTCGAGGTCCGGATCGACGGCGACGCGCCCGAGATCCCCGCTGACTCCGACGTCGTCGTGGCCAACCGCTCGGCCGTCGGCGAGCAGTTCCTCGACTTCCAGCCGCGCACCGACCGAGGCCCCTTCCTCGAGGCCGACGACGTGATCGCGCGCGAGCGCACGCAGGTGCCGATCGACACCCGCACCCTGCTCACGAACGTCAGCGCGCTGCTGTCCTCGGTGGACGCCGACGACCTCAGCACGGTCATCACCGAGCTCGGCACGGCGTTCGAGGGCTCCTCGCAGGACCTCAGCACGATCATCGACACGTCCAGCTCGTTCATCACCGAGGCCGACCAGAAGTACGAGGTCACCGCGGCGCTGATCCGCAGCTCCAACACCGTGCTGCGCACGCAGGTGGACTCCCAGAGCGACATCCGGGCGTTCGCGCGGAACCTGAGCCGGCTCACCACGGCCGTGCGCAGCTCCGACGCCGACCTGCGCACCGTGATCGACTCCGGCGCACCGGCGGCGAAGTCCCTGCGCGCCCTGATCGACGAGAACGCCGACGACATCGCCGCGCTGCTCGACGACGCCATCACCGTGAACAAGGTCGTGGCCACCCGGCTCGACGGAGTCCGCGGCGTGCTGGTGATCGCGCCGTACGGCATCGAGAGCGCGTACTCGATCATCACGAAGGACTCGCGCACGGGCCAGTACGCGGCCCGGCTGAGCCTGTCGCTGCAGCCCGCGAACGAGCCCTGCCTGCCGGGCTACAAGCCCGACGCCCGCCAGCGCACGCCCTACGACCGCACGGTCGAGAAGTGGAACCGCTCGTGGACGTGCTCGAAGGCCACGCCGCGCGGCGGCAAGTCCGGGGGAGGGGGCGCCACGTCGTCCTCGTCCTCCTCGGAATCCGGCGCCGGCACGGTGCTCGGCACGTACGATGTGGCGACGCGGACGCTCGCGTCGAACGATGAGGCCGCGACGATCCCGCAGGCCCTCGATCTCGGTGAGGAGTCCTGGAAGTGGATGATGCTCGGTCCGGCGGTCGCCCGGTGAGTCGCGGTCGCCTCGTGACGGCGGCCCTCGTGGTGGTGGCTCTCGTCGCCGTGGCGGCGGGTGCCTGGCTGCTGGCGCGGGGTCCGCAGGTCCCGGCGTCGGCCGACACGGCCGCGCGCCAGGACGTCCGCGCCGCCACCGAGCGGTTCGCGACCTCGATCAACACCTACGACGTGGCCGACCTCGACCCCTACGTCGAGAAGGTCACGCCGCTGCTCACCGACGACCTCGCCGAGCAGTTCGAGCTCTCCACGCAGGACCTGCTGTCGCGGTTCGCCGACACGAAGATCGTCTCGAAGGGCAAGGTCGAGCAGGTCGCGATCGACAGCATCGACGGGGACAGCGCCGAGGCGCTGGCCGCCATCACGGTCACCACCGCGCCCGAGAGCGTGCAGTACGGCCAGCCCCGTCTGCGCTGGCGCGTCTCGCTCGTCCGCGAGGGCGACACGTGGCTCGTCGACAACTTCGCCAACGTCGCGGTCGAGACCGCGCCCACTGAGGCGCCCGAGTCGCAGGAGGAGGGCCGATGACCCGCCCGTCCCGTCGCACCGTGCTGGTCGCCCTCGCCGTCGTGGCGGTGGTGTTCGCCCTCGTGTCCGTCCTCGTCGTGCAGCGCGCCGAGGCCTCGGCCCAGGACCAGCAGGACGCCCGCGACGACGCCGCGGCCGCGGCCACCGACGCCATCCCGCGGATGCTCGGCTACCGCCACGCGTCGATCGCCGACGACCTCGACGAGGCCACCGAGGTGATGACCGAGTCGTTCGCCGACCAGTACTCCGAGCTGACGCCGCAACTGGTCTCCACCGCCCAGCAGCGCCAGATCGACGTCACCGCGACGGTCCGCACGATCGCGGCGCTCGAGTGCGGGCAGGAGTGCTCGACCTCGAAGGTGCGCCTGCTCGCGTTCGTCGACCAGAACCGCACGATCGCCGGCAAGCCCGGCTCGCCCGCGGCCCTCTCGGTCGTGATCTCCATGAAGAAGGTCGACGGCGACTGGCTCGTCGACGACCTCACCACCAGCTGACCGCCTGCCCCGAGATTTGCTCCTTCTTCTACGTGTCAGCCCACCTGAGACGTGGAAAATGGAGCACATCTCGGGACGCGCGCGGGTCAGACGTGCTCGGTCCTGACCAGCTCGCCGAAGACCACCGAGCGGTCGTCGGTGTGGAAGATCTCCGAGCACGTCGTGAGGGTCAGCAGTGACTCGGTGGGGCGGGCCCGGGACTTCTGGGTCCTCGACTCCCTGGCCTCCTCGGGCACGGGCTGGACGACCCAGATGTCGGTGAAGTCGACGATCGTGTCCGTGCCGGAGTTGCGCAGCTCGTAGGTGTAGACGTGCGTGCGGGTCTCGACCTCGACCAGGTCGCCGGCGCGCAGGTCGGGGAAGTCCTTGAACGGCTGGCCGTTCGTCACGCGGTGGCCGGCCACGGCGAAGTTGCCCGGCTGGCCGGGCCGCTGCGTGTCGGTGAACCAGCCCACGCCCGAGGTCAGCGCGGTGTCGTCGATGCCGGCGACCACGGGGACCTCGAAGTCCTCGCCCAGGCGCGGCACGCGCAGCACCGCGAACACCTGCCCCATGCGGATCTCGTCGCGGGTGGCGTCGCCCTTGCGGTTGCCCTTCCAGTCGTCGGCCAGTGCCACGGCCATGTCGCCCTGGCGCTGCTTCGCGACGACGTTGGTGCCGATGTAGGTCCAGGCGGCCCAGCCCAGGCCCACGACGAGGACGACCGTCAGCACGCTCGCCACGAGTCGCAGCGGCCGCAGCTGCGGGGTCGGCCGCAGTTCGGGGCGCTCGCGGCGCGGCGGGCCGGCGGGGGCATTCATGCAACTGAGTGTCACACCTGGGCGGCCACCGGACAATCGAGTCGCCGGAACCCGGACGCGCGAGGTCGCCGGTCCCATTGCCCGTGACCGAGGACGCACGATACGGTGCTGACTAAGCAAGCGCTTAGTGATCCAGGAGACCCCGATGACCCGTGAGTTCGAGACCCTCGCCGACTTCAAGGCCGCCGCCGGCCAGGAGCTGGGCACCAGCGAGTGGGTCACCGTGACCCAGGACAAGATCAACCTCTTCGCCGACGCCACCGGCGACCACCAGTGGATCCACGTCGATCCCGACGCCGCCGCGAAGGGCCCGTTCGGCAAGCCGATCGCCCACGGCTACCTCACCCTGAGCCTGCTGCCGGTGTTCACCGAGCAGATCTACTCGGTCAAGAGCGTCGTCATGGGCGTCAACTACGGCGCGAACAAGGTGCGCTTCCCGCACCCCGTGCCGGTCGACTCCAAGGTGCGCGCCACGGCCACGCTCAAGGAGACGCAGGACATCGCGATCGGCACTCAGGCCATCGTCAGCGTCGTCGTCGAGATCGAGGGCGTCGAGAAGCCGGCGTGCATCGCCGAGGTCGTCTACGTGATGGCCGAGGCCTGAGCCATGCACTTCGCCTTCGACGAGAGGACCCAGGACCTCATCGCGCAGATGCAGTCCTTCATGGACGAGGTCGTCCACCCGGCCGAGCCGCTCGCGCACGAGCAGATCGAGGCCAACTACCGGAACGACGACTGGTCGATCCCGCCGGTCGTCGAGGACCTCAAGACGGAGGCGAAGAAGCGGGGCTTGTGGAACCTGTTCCTGCCCGGTGAGGGCGGCGCAGGCCTGACCAACCTGCAGTACGCCCCGCTGGCAGAGATCCAGGGCCGCAGCATCCAGCTGGCCCCGCCGGCGACGAACTGCGCCGCGCCGGACACCGGCAACATGGAGGTGCTGAACGAGTTCGGCACCGCGGAGCAGAAGAAGCAGTGGCTCGAGCCGCTGCTGGCCGGCGAGATCCGCTCGGCGTTCGCGATGACCGAGCCCGACGTGGCCTCGAGTGACGCGACGAACATCGAGACCTCGATCGTGCGCGACGGTGACGAGTACGTCATCAACGGCCGCAAGTGGTGGATCACCGGGGCGATGAACCCGAACGCCAAGGTCTTCATCGTCATGGGCAAGACCGATCCCACGGCGGCACGGCACCGCCAGCAGTCGCAGATCCTCGTGCCGCGGGACACCCCCGGCCTCGAGATCGTCCGCGGCATGCACGTCTTCGGCTACCACGACCGCGACCACGGCGGCCACGCCGAGCTGCGGTTCACCGACGTGCGCGTCCCGGTCTCGAACCTCATCGCGGGCGAGGGCGACGGCTTCGCGATCGCCCAGGCGCGCCTCGGGCCCGGCCGCATCCACCACTGCATGCGGTCGATCGGCATCGCCGAGCGCGCGATCGAGCTCATGTGCCAGCGCGCGCAGGACCGCACCGCGTTCGGCAAGCCGCTGGCCGACCAGGGCGTCATCCGCGACTGGATCGCCGAGTCGCGCGTGCGCCTCGAGCAGCTGCGCCTGCTGGTGCTCAAGACTGCCTGGCTGATGGACACGGTGGGCAACAAGGGCGCCCACACCGAGATCCAGGCGATCAAGATCGCCACGCCCCGCACGGTGCAGTGGATCCTCGACAAGGCGATCCAGACGCACGGTGGCGGCGGTCTGAGCCAGGACTTCCCGCTGGCCGAGATGTACGCCGGCATCCGCACGCTGCGGTTCGCCGACGGTCCGGACGAGGTCCACAAGAACTCGCTCGCCAAGGCCGAGCTCAAGCGTCAGGGTGTCCGATGAGCGCGCGCAGGTGTGTCGTCACCGGTGCTGCGGGCGGCATCGGCCTGGCGATCGCGGAGGCGCTCGTCGAGCGCGGCGACCGCGTGCTCCTGGCCGACCTCGACGAGCAGCGCGTCTCCGAGGCCGGAGAGCGCCTCGGGCAGCCGTGGTTCGCCGGTGACGTCGCCTCCGAGGCGGGCGTCGCGGCCCTCATCGAGCAGGCCGACGCCGAGCTCGGCGGGGTCGACGTCTTCGTCGCCAACGCGGGCATCTTCCGAGGCTTCGGCCTCGACGCCGACGAGTTCGACTGGTCGCTGTCGCTCGACGTCAACGTCATGGCACACGTGCGCGCCGCTCGGGCTCTCGTGCCGCGGTGGAGCGTGGAGTCGCCCGGCGTCTTCGCGGTCACCGCGTCCGCCGCGGGCCTGCTGACCCAGCTGGGCTCGCCGACCTACTCGGTGTCCAAGCGCGCCGCGGTCGGCTTCGCCGAGTGGCTCGCCGCGACCTACGGCGACCGAGGCGTCCAGGTGGCCGCGCTGTGCCCCATGGGGGTCGCGACGCCGATGGCCGAGGCGGGCGAGACCGCCACCGAGCCCGACGCGCGACTGGCCCACGGGTCGGTCGCGGCCGCCGGCGAGACGCTCGCGCCGCAGGAGGCCGCGCGGGTGCTGCTCGAGGCGATCGACGAGGGCCGCTTCCTCGCGCTGCCGCACGAGTCGGTCGGCACGATGTACGCCCGCAAGGCGCAGGACACCGATCACTGGCTGTCGGGCATGCAGCGATTCCGGACGTCGCTCGGAGGCTGATTCTCGTATCACCCCCGGGAGTCGGCTCTCACCCGATACGATCCGGTGACTCATGTCCGACTCTCGGGGGTACTCGATGAACCGTCCCATCCTGCGCTGGCTGTCCGCCGCCGCACTCAGCGGCGTGGCCGCGACCGCGCTGGTCGCCCCCGCCACGCCCGCCGTCGCGGCGCCCGCGGCCTTCTGCTCCGACGGCAGCCAGCCGATGGTCACGCAGGACGAGGCCACCGCGTTCGCCGAGGGCGAGCCGGTGACCGGCCTCACGGTCGTCAAGGGCACGCAGCCCGTCGAGTTCACCGGCGAGTACGTCGGTCACCTCGAGGACGCGCTCGGCCAGGGCGTCGACATGCTGCTGTTCGAGCTCTCGGGCGCCGGCATCGACACCGGCAATCCCGCGGCGGGCATCTGGTCGGGCATGTCGGGCTCGCCCGTCTACGCGCAGGACGGGCGCCTGATCGGCGCCGTCGCGTACGGCCTCAACGCCGACAACCTCCCGATCGCGGGCGTCACCCCCGCCGACTTCATGAAGAAGTCGGGCGTCGACCGCCTCGCCCCGTCGCGCGTGTCCATCACGCGGTCCTCGCTCGCGGGCGCCTCGCGGGCCACCGAGAAGCGCCTCGCCGGAGAGACCCTCCCGCTGCTGAAGACCCGCAAGGTCGTCGCGGGCGGCACCAAGACCAACGCCCTGGCCAACCGCACCCTGGCGCGCGTTCCGGGCTCGTCGGCCGCCGCTCGCTCGGCCCGAGCCGGCGGATTCGCCTCGGTCGCGTCGCCCTCGCGCATCGCCGAGCCGCTCGTGCCCGGCGGCAACATCGCCGTGGGCTACTCCACCGGCGACCTGTTCTCCGGCGGCGTCGGCACCGTGACCGCGATCTGCGGCAACACCGTGTGGGCGTTCGGTCACCCGATGGACTTCGCCGGCGAGACCTCGCTGTCGATCCACAACGCCGACACGGCGCTCATCGTCCCCTCCTCGACCGGCCTGGTCGGCTCGTACAAGCAGGTCTCGCGGGTCGGCCAGCAGATCGGCACGATCACGCACGACGGCTACGCGGCCATCCGCGGCGAGCTCGGCGTCATCAAGGGCTTCCCAGTCACGACCCACGTCTACAACCCCTCCGGCCAGCGCATCGGCACGTACGGCGGCACGGTCGTCAACCCCGACCTCGCGGCCTTCGCCGCCGGCTACGCGCCCGCGTACGCCGCCGTCGACACGCTCGACAACCTCGGGATCGGCACCGCGCGTCACGTGTGGCGCATCGACTACCGCCTGCGCGGCGGCCGCACGGGCAGCGTCGCCAACGTGCAGGTCTACGCCGACCGCGGCGAGCTCGGCGACCAGCTGGCCGGCAGCGTCGGCAGCGACGTCGCGACCCTGCTGGGCACCGACCTCGCCGACGTCACGATCACCCGCATCACCTCGCACCTCACGCTGCGCAGCGCGAAGGCCGTGGACTACCGCTTCGCCGGCGCGCAGCGCTGGGTCGGCGGGAAGTGGGTCAAGGCGCACGGCAGCAGCGTCAAGGCCGGCCGCGGCGTCACCGTGCGCCCCGTCTACCGCGAGTACGTGAACGGCCGCCCCCAGGGCACGCGCACCGGCCCCGCGAAGAAGTTCGTGATCGGCAAGAACGCCAAGGGTCGCGCCAAGATCGCCTACTCCGCGCTCGCGCAGCCGTCGATGGACGACTGCGAGATCGACGAGGACGGCGAGATCTGGTGCCCCGGCTTCGACGACGAGGAGGACGGCCCCTCGAGCTTCTCCGAGCTCGTGGCGCAGCTCGACGCGCTGATCCCGGCCGACCGCGGTGTGGTCACCGCCGGCTGGGCCTGGAAGGTCGGCAAGTCCAAGGGCGCGTCCGAGCGTCGCGGCGGCCTCGTCGGCCCGGGCGTCCTCTCGGGCACGTACACGGCCACCTTGAAGGTCCGCCGCTGACGCGACTCCGTAGGCTGGCCGCATGGCGATCGAGCTCCTGAGCCCCACTCAACTCGACGACATGCGGCCCGCCGGCCGCTTCGTCGCCGAGGTCCTGACGACCCTGGCCGAGACGGCCGACGTCGGCGTCGACCTGATCGAGCTCGACGCCCTCGCGCACCGGATGATCAAGGACCGCGGCGCCGAGTCCTGCTACATCGACTACGCGCCCTCGTTCGGGCGCGGCCCGTTCGGCAAGGTGCTGTGCACGAGCGTCAACGACGCGGTGCTGCACGGCCTGCCGCACAAGTACAGGCTGCGCGACGGCGACCTGGTCAGCTTCGACTTCGCGGTGAGCGTCGACGGCTGGGTGTGCGACTCGGCGCTCAGCGTCGTGGTGGGCACGCCGCGCGACGAGGACCTGCGCCTGATCGAGGCCACCGAGGTCGCCCTCGCCCGCGCCATCGAGGTCGCCCGTCCCGGCAACAAGATCGGTGACATCAGCGCGACCATCGGCGAGACCGCGCGCGAGTACGGCTACTCGGTCAATACCCAGTTCGGCGGGCACGGCGTCGGCCGCACGATGCACGGCGACCCCCACATCTCGAACGACGGCACCGCCGGTCGAGGCTTCCCGCTCAAGCCGGGCCTCGTCATCGCGATCGAGCCGTGGCTGCTGGCGGCCACCGACGAGATCCGCATGGACGACGACGGCTGGACCATCCGCAGCGCCGACGGCTCCCGCGGCGCCCACAGCGAGCACACCATCGCGATCACCGACGGCGACCCGATCGTCATGACCGCCCGCGGCTGACCGCCCTTCGCGAGATCTGCTCCAATTCCTACCTTTCAAGCGGGTTGAAACGTCGATTCTGGAGCAAATCTCGGGACGCGCGGAGGACGAGCGCGTCGGCGCCGACGTGCCCGGCGAGCATCACGCCTACCGGGAGGCCCTCGTGCTCGAAGCCGGGCACGCTCGCGGCGGGCTGGCCGCTCATGTTCATCAGCGCCGTGTAGGGCGTGAAGAGCAGCTCGCGCCGGTGGTCCTCGGCCGGGTCGCCCGACTCGGTGAACCACGCGTGCGGCTGCGGCGGCAGGGCCAGCGTGGGCGTGAGGAACAGGTCGAACGAGGCCAGTGCGGCGTTGACCCGCGCGGTCGTCAGCTCGAGGAAGCCCATCGCGGCGGCCAGCGCGGGCGCTGAGGCCTGGCCGCCCCGCTCGTACCAGTACCGCGTCGTCGGACGCAGGCTGCCGATCGCCTCGGGCGGCAGCGGCACGGACGCCATCCCGGCGGACCAGACCACGTTGAACTGCGGCTCCAGCTCGGCGGGCCAGGGGTTCGCGGTCTCCACGACCTCGTGCCCGAGCGAGGCGAGTGCCTCGCGCGCCGCGGCGACGGCGGCGACCGAGCCGGGGGAGGGCTCGGCGAAGTCGAGGTAGGGGTCGGTCCAGGTCGCGATGCGCAGCCGGCCGGTCTCGCGTCGGACCTCTTCCGCGAACGGCACGGCCGGTGCGGGCCACACCCGGGACGAGCCGGGCATCGGCCGGGCGAGGAGGTCGAGCACGGCGGCCACGTCGCGCACCGAGCGGGCCAGGACGCCGTCGGTGGCCAGCCCGTTCCACGTGGGGGAGTCGGGGCCGGCGCCCACACGGCCGCGCGACGGCTTGAAGCCGAGGATCCCGCAGCACGACGCGGGGATCCGGATCGAGCCGCCGCCGTCGCTGCCGGGCGCGAGCGGGAGCAGCCGCGCACCAACCGCCGCGGCCGCGCCACCGCTCGAGCCGCCCGCGTTCCGCGACGGGTCCGCGGGCGTGCCGGTCGGACCGACGACGTCGTTGTCGGTGTACGAGCTCAGGCCGAACTCCGGGGTGTTCGTCTTGCCCAGGCTGACGAAGCCGGCGTCCTCGACGAGGCCGACGAGGTCGGCGGAGTGGTCGGGCACTTGGTCGGCCATGAGCCGCGACCCCATCGTCGTGCGGACGCCCTCGGTCGCCGTGAGGTCCTTGAAGGCCGTCGGCACGCCCGCGAACGGCGGGCGCTCCTCGAGGGCGTCGAGCGCGGCCGCGCGGGCCAGCGCGCGCTCGGGGGTGAGGGTCACGAAGGCGCCGAGGTGGTCGTCCTGGGCCCGTTCGAGGAAGTGGCGGGTGACCTCGACGCACGAGACCTCGCCCGAGGCGATGGTCGCGGCGAGGTCGTGGGCGTCGAGGTCGTGCAGTGCGGTCACCGTGCCACCGTCTCGTGTTCGCCGGCGATCGACAAGCGGCGCCCACCCTTGACGCCGCCGGGGTCCGGCCGGTCGACTGGAGCCCCGTGCCGCCCACCGCAGGAGGACCCGTGTCCGCACCCTCGCAGCCCCTCGCCGAGCGTCATGCGCGCATCGTCGAGGGCTTCACCGCCGTCGTCGAGCAGGTGGACGACTGGGACGCGCCGACGCCCGTGCCCGAGTGGCGCGCACGCGACGTCGTCGAGCACCTCGTGACGTGGTCGCAGGGCTTCCTCGCCTCCGGCGGCGTCGACCTGAGCCGTCCGGTCGACGGGGACGACCCCGCCGGCACCTGGCGGGCGCACGCGGCCGAGATCCAGCAGCTGCTCGCGTCGGACGCCGCGGAGGCGGACTTCACGCACCCGCACCTGGGCACCGAGCCGCTCGGCGGCGTCGTCGACCGGCTCTACACGACCGACGTGCTCATGCACACGTGGGACCTGGCCGAGTCGGCCGGCGTCCCGTCGGGTCTCGACGCGCAGGAGTGCGAGCACCTGCTGCAGGGGATGAGCCTGCACGAGCAGATCCTGCGCGACTCGGGCCAGTACGGACCGGCGGTTCCCGTGCCGCCCGACAGCGACGGGGTGACGCGACTGATGGGCTTCCTCGGCCGCGATCCCCAGTGGCGGTCGGCCCGGTGACCGCCAACGCGATCAGCCTCGAGTACCTGCGGCGCGGCCACCGTGCGGTGCTGCGGGCCGTGCACGGGGTGGACGAGTACGACGCCCGCCGGCCGCTGACGCCCACGGGCACGAACCTGCTGGGCCTGGTCAAGCACCTGGCGATCGTCGAGCTGGAGTACGTCGCGTCGTGCGCCGGCTTCCCCAGCGACCTCGGCACGCCGTGGGAGACCACGACGGGGGAGGAGGACAACTCCGACCTCTGGCTGACCGCGGACGAGTCGGCGCAGGACGTCATCGACCTCTACGTGGCCGTGGGCGAGCACACCGAGCGGGCCGCGGCCGCGCTCGCGCCCGACGCTCCGGTCACCGTGCCGTGGTGGTCCGAGCCGTCGACGACCTTCGAGCGGCTGCTCGTGCACCTCGTCTCGGAGACCGCACAGCACGCCGGCCACCTCGAGATCCTGCGCGAGGGGATCGACGGGCAGGGCGACACGTGGGACGAGGCCCGCACCGAGCGGGACGAGGCGTGGTGGTCGGCCCTGCTGGAGCGGATCGGCGCCGCGGCGGAGGTCCACCGCGACGCCGGTCGCACGGTCACCGCGCCCGAGGGCACGTTCTGACGGTCAGGAGTCGATCGAGACGATCTCGACGACGAACAGCAGCGTCTTGCCGCCGAGCTCGTTGCCCTCGGAGGCCTCGGTGCCGTAGCCGTACTCGGCCGGGATGGTGATCAGCACGGTGTCGCCGACCTTGCGGCCCACGACGCCGGCCTTGAAGCCCTGGACGACCTGGTCGGTGGACAGCTGCGCGGGCTGGCCGTCCTTGCCGAACGTCTGCTGGAAGATCTTGCCGTCGTCCTCCCAGGTGCGGCCCTGGTAGTTGACGGTGATGGAGTCGCCCGCCTTGACGGTGTCGCCGTCGCCCTTCTCGAGGACCTTGTAGAGCACGTCCTTCGGCGGATCGGTCTTCGGCAGCGTGACGGTGGGCTCGTCGCCCTTCAGGGAGACCTCGGGGACGTCCTTCTCCCACGCCTTGGCCTTGACCTCCTCGCGGACGTCGACGACGTCGGTGACGATGATCAGCGAGTCGGTGGCCTTGATGTCGAGGTCGGCGTAGCCCTCGGCGCCGTAGACGTCGGACGCCAGCACCGACGTGACGACGCGCGAGCCGGTGGGGACGCACTCGATGCCGGCACGGAACGCCTCGAAGGTGTTCTCGTCGCCGACCGTCAGCGTGGCGGCCTCGCTGAGGGCCTGCTTGCCGGTGCGGCCGTTGAAGACGCTGATGATCGCCTCGACCTGGTCGCCCTCGGCGGTGTCGTCGCCCTTGCCGTCGTCGACCACGGTGCGCTGCAGCTCGTCGGCCTTCGCGGTGAGCGGGGCGGTGAACGTCGCCTTCGGGCCCGTCTCGCCGAACTCGCCCGAGACCTTCACGGCGTCGCTCGTGGCGCCGGAGGAGTAGTCGGTGCAGTTCTCCTGGCTCGACTTCTCGTCGTCGTCGCCGGAGCCGCAGGCCGCGAGGGTCACCGCGGACAGCAGCAGGACGGCGGGCAGGGTCTTCAGGTTCCGCATGGTTCTCATTTCGTCGGAGAGGCTCGCCGGGCCAGTCTGCCGAGCGTACCTGTCCGTTTCCTGAGAGCCCGCGAAGAGCCCGCCGTGCCCAGCCCTACGGACGCTTGGCAGAATGGCGGTCCGTGGTGACTTCCATCGACCGCTTCTTCAAGGTCTCTCAGCGTGGCTCATCGATCGGCCAGGAGGTTCGCGGCGGTGTCGTGACCTTCTTGACGATGGCCTACATCATCGTCCTCAACCCCATCATCCTCAGCGGCGTCGCCGACGTGGACGGGAACTTCCTCGGCGGCGGGTCCGAGCCGGGCTCGGGCTTCGCGACCATCGCGGCCTGCACCGCGCTCGTCGCCGGCGTCCTCACGATCCTCATGGGCGTCGTGGCCAACTTCCCGATCGCGCTGGCGACCGGACTGGGCCTCAACGCGTTCGTCGCGTTCTCGGTGGCGTCGCAGATGACGTGGGCCGATGCCATGGGCCTGGTCGTGCTCGAGGGCATCGTGATCCTGGTCCTCGTGCTCACCGGCTTCCGCAAGGCCGTGTTCGACGCCGTCCCGGGCCAGCTCAAGACCGCCATCGCGGTGGGCATCGGCCTGTTCCTGACGCTGATCGGCCTCATCGACGCGGGCTTCGTGCGCGCCACCGGCAACGCCGCGCCGCCCATCGGCATGGGCATCGGCGGCGAGCTCTCGGGCTGGCCCGTGCTGGTGTTCTGCATCGGCCTGCTGCTGATGATCAGCCTGCACACGCGCCGCGTGCCCGGCGCGATCCTCATCGGCATCGCCGCCACCACGGTGCTCGCGATCATCGTGCAGGCCATCACCGACACCCCGGGCTCGAACGGCGACCCGACGTCGAAGGGCTGGAACCTCAACGTCCCGGCCTTCCCGAAGGACATCGTCGAGAAGCCCGACCTGTCGCTGCTCGGCTCGTTCAACCTGCTCGGCTCGTTCGAGCGCGTGGGCGTCGTCGCGGCCGTGCTGCTGGTGTTCACGCTTATGCTCGCCGACTTCTTCGACACGATGGGCACCATGACGGCCGTCGGCGCCGAGGCCGGCCTGAACGACGAGGACGGCGCGCCCGAGGGCTCGCAGCGCATCCTCATCGTCGACTCGGTCGCAGCCGCGGTCGGCGGCGCCGCGGGCATCTCGAGCAACACGTCCTACGTGGAGTCCACGGCCGGCGTGGCCGACGGCGCCCGCACGGGCCTGGCCAGCGTGATCACCGGTCTGTGCTTCCTGCTCGCGACGATCTTCACGCCGATCGTGCAGGTCATCCCGAACGAGGCCGCCGTGGCCGCGCTCGTGCTGGTGGGCTTCCTGATGATGACCCAGGTGACCGAGATCGACTGGAAGGATCCCGAGATCGCGATCCCGGCCTTCCTGACGATCGCGTTCATGCCGTTCACGTACTCGATCACCGCCGGCATCGGCGCGGGCTTCCTGGCCTACGTCGTGCTGAAGGTCGTGATGGGCAAGATCCGCGAGGTCCACGTCCTGCTGTGGATCATCGCCGTGCTGTTCGTCATCTACTTCGCGATCGACCCGATCACGCGCGCGCTCACCTGAGCCGGAACGACGAAGGATCATGCATTCGGGCCCCTCAGCGGGGCCGAATGCATGATCCTTCGTCGTTTCCGGGGACGTCAGCTGGTGGGCGGGCCGACCAGGAGGGCGGCGCCGGTGAGGGCGGCCACGGCGACGACGCCGACGGCCAGACCCTGGAGGGGCTTGCGCACGAGCCACGCGACGAGGCGGTCGAGCGCGCCCGTGGGCTCGGAGGTGGCGAGGCGCCAGCGCTCGGGCAGCGCGCCCTGACGCTCGCTGGCGAGGTCGAACCAGATCGTGAAGAACGGCGGGATCGCGGCCAGCAGGCCCAGCGCCGTGCGCTTCAGGCTCCACTGCGCGTCGATCGCGACGACGACGGCGGTGACCACGTACGCCACGAACACGACGCCGTGCACCATGCCGCCGATCCGCACCCCCAGCTCGGTCGTCTCGGTGACGTACTTGAGGAACATGCCCGTCAGCAGCAGGGCCCAGGTGACGGCCTCGGCGACGGCGACGGTGCGGAACAGGCGACGGGGGGACATGGCCCCATTGTCCCGGGCCGGATCAAGGAGATCTCCGCCGGGTGAGGGCCCTCACGCCCAGGCGAAGTCGTCGTCGCGGACGTGCTCCACGACCCGCTCGTAGGCGTGCGTGCCGCCGGGCCAGTTCGAGGTGATCCGGCCGGTCTCGGGGTGCCGGTACCAGCTCGTGCAGGACGCCCACGCCGAGTGGGCGAGCTCGTGCTGCACGCGGTCGTCCCAGCGCTGCTCGGCCTCGGGCCGCGCCTCCACCCGGCTCGCGCCGCGGTCACGCGCCCGGTCGAGGACCGCGCGGACGTGACGGGCCTGCGCCTCGAGCATCGTGATGATCGAGCCGCCGCCGAGGTTCGTGTTCGGTCCGTAGGCCAGGAAGAGGTTCGGGAAGCCCGGCACGTGGATGCCGAGGTGGGCGCGGGCGCCGCCCGACCAGACCTCGTGCAGGTCGCCGCCCGGGCCGGTGACCTCGATGCCGCGCAGGAACTCCTGCGTGTCGAAGCCGGTGGCGAAGCAGATCGCGTCGACCGCGTGCCACGTGCCGTCGGCGGTGCGGACGGCGTCGGGGCGGACCTCGGTCATCTCGTGCGGGACGAGGCGGACGTGCTCGCGCGTGAGCGCCGGGTAGTAGTCGTTGGAGAACAGGATCCGCTTGCAGCCGACCTGGTGCCGCGGCGTGAGGTCGCGGCGCAGCCCGGGGTCGCGCACCTGCACGCGCCGGTGGGTGGAGGCGATCCGGTCGATCAGCCGCGCCACCGCCGAGGACGGGTCGAGCCCGCGCGAGAACTGCTGGGTGATCCAGTCGATCGGACGACGCTCCCGCGCGGCGAGGTCGCGGTACCAGGCCGGGTACGCGCCGTCGAGCTTCGGCAGCACGTGCTGGGCGGACCTCTGCAGCACGACGAGCTCGCTCGCGACCTCGGCCAGTCGGGGCACCAGCTGGATCGCCGAGGCGCCGGTGCCGACGACGGCGACGCGGCGGCCTGCGAGGTCGACGGAGGCATCCCACGAGCCCGCGTGCAGCACGGGGCCGGCGAACGACTCCCAGCCCGCGACGTCGGGCGCGCTCGGCTCGGACAGCTGACCGACGGCGCTGACGAGGACGTCGACCGACTCGGTCGTGCCGTCGCCGAACGTGACCTCCCATCGGTCGTCGTGCCACCGCGCGGCCACGACGCGGACGCCGAACCGGCACCGCGGCGTGATGCCGTAGCGGCCGGCGACCCGGTGCAGGTACGCCAGGATCTCCGTCTGCGTGGGATAGCGGCGGGTCCAGCGGTCGCTCGGTGCGAAGGAGAAGGAGTAGAGCGGGGCGGGCACGTCGCAGCCCGAGCCGGGGTAGGTGTTGTCGCGCCACACGCCGCCCAGGTCGTCGGCTCGCTCCCACAGCCGCACGTCGTCGTAGCCGTGGGTGAGCAGCTCGACGGCGGTCGCGATGCCGCCGAAGCCGGTGCCGATGATCCCGATCGACGTCATGGAGCGACGACCTTCAGCACCGCGGCGCACACGTCGGCGTGGACGTCCTCGCGGGAGAGGGTGCCGTGCTCGAGCCACTCCCGGCACAGCGCCTTGACGTAGGCGGCGACGGGACGCAGTCGCGCGCGCAGGACCGGGTCGTCGGCCAGTGCGAGGGCGTCGAGGACGAGCCGGGCGGCCCGGTCGTCGGCCTCGTCGACGATCGCCTGGACGTCGGAGGGGCCGTGCAGGTTCGCCGCCCCCGATGCCGCGACCCACGCCTGTCCGTAGGTGCCCGCGGCGTCGAGGATCCAGTCGATCGTGCGGCTCACCCGCTCGGCCAGTGGCAGGTCGGAGAGGTCGGGCAGCGCGGCCTCCGGCATCATCACCGACTCGCGCATGACGGCCAGGAACACGGCGCGCCTGCTGCCGAAGTAGTGGTGCACGAGGCCGCGGGTCACGCCGGCCGAGCGCGCCAGCTCGGTGGTCGAGACCTGGTCGTAGGGACGCTCGGCGTAGAGGATCGCGGCGGCGTCGAGGATCGATCGGCGCCGGGAGTCGGGGGCGAGCCGGGTGCGGGCCGTGGGGGTCGGCATGGGATCAGTGTCCACGCTATTGACGGTCCGTCAATACCCTCCGCCTGACCGCGAGTGGCGCAGGAACGCCCGCCACTCGGCGAGTGGCGGGCCGTTCCGCGCCACTCGCCGAAGGGCGGGAGTGGCGGGCGCGGTCAGTCGAGGGTGAGGCCCTCGGCCGGGGTGACCCGGGCGCCGCGGCGGGCCGGCAGCGTGGAGGCCGCCAGACCGGCCAGCGCCGCCACGACCAGCACGACACCGAGCTGGATCCACGGGATGACGAGGCCGCCCGACCCCAGCACCGGCACCACGATGGTCTCGACCCCGAACCACGCGTAGGTCACGCCCAGCACGGTGCCCAGCAGCGCCGCCACGACCGACAGCAGCATGCCCTCGGCGGCCAGCATCCGGCGCAGGCCGCGGCGGGTGAGGCCGAGCGCGCGCATCAGGGCGTGCTCGCGCGAGCGCTCGAGGATCGACAGGCCCACGGTGTTCGCGATGCCGACGAGCGCGATGAGGATGCCCACGCCGAGCAGGCCCAGCACCGCCCACACCAGCACGTCGAGCTGCTGCGCGACCCATTGCTGGTCCTCCAGGTTGTTGTCGACCTGCACGTCGCCGCCGCGGGTGAGGGCGCCGAGGGTGCCACCGAGCTCCTCGGCGTCGGCGCCGTCGTCCGCCAGGACCCACAGCACGCGAGGCTCCGCGTCCGTCGTCAGCTGCGCCAGGACCGCGGGGGGCACGATCGCGGCGCGACCCCACTTCGACCCGACGAGCCGCGTCGCCAGGGTGACCTCGCCCTCGCGGGTGCGCAGGGCGAGCTCGTCGGGGATGCCCTCGGCGAAGTCCTGCGCCACCACGGTCGGCAGGAGGATCTCGTCGTCGGCCACGCGGGTGGCCTCGCGGTCGCGGGTGACCTCTCGGTCGTCGGCCGAGGGGGCGATGATCGTGAGCCGGCCGGCGCTCGAGGCGACCTCGGCCCCGTCCACGGCACGGACCTCGTCGACGCCGTCGACCTGGCCCACCGAGCGCACCGCGTCGACCGGGAGGGTCCCGCTCAGCGCGATGTCCACCGGGTACTCGCCGTCCATCTCGGCCGTGACCGCCTGGCGGGCGCTCGCCATGCCCGAGAGGATCGCCGTCGCGAGGGTGACGCCGACGAGCAGCGACGCCGTGGTGGCGGCGCTGCGTCGTGGGTTCCGCACGGCGTTCGCCGACGCGACGCGCAGCGGGCCGCCCGTGCGGCCGACCCGGCCGAGCAGGCGCAGCAGCGCGGGCACGATCAGCGGTCCGAGCAGCAGCACGCCGACGAAGGAGGTCATGCCGCCGAGGATGAGCGGCACCATGTTGCCCGACGCGATCGCCAGGGCCAGGGCGGCGCAGCCGGCCGCCACGGCGACGAGGCCCAGCGCGATCCGGACGCGCCCCGCAGCGGTGCGCGCGGTGACCTCATCCGAGGGCCGCAGGGCCGCGAGCGGGCTGACGCGCACGACCGAGCGGGTGGGCCACCACGCGGCGACGACCGTGGCCAGCACGCCGCCGATGAAGGCGGCGCCCAGCCAGACGGGGGAGTGCGAGACCGGACCGAACGCCGCCTCACCGGCCCACGCGCGGATCACCCAGCCCAGCCCGCGGCCCAGGACGACACCGGTCACCACGCCGGCGACACCGCCGGCGAGGGCCAGGACGAAGGCCTCCACCCGCACCGACCGCAGCACCTGCCGGCCGGTCGCGCCGACGCAGCGCAGCAGGGCGAAGTCGCGACTGCGCTGGGCGAACAGGATCGTGAAGGTGTTCGCGATGACGAGCACGGCGACGAAGCCGGCGACCGCCGCGAAGAGCAGCAGCAGGTACGACAGCACGTCGACGCCCTGGTTGAGCATGACGATGCGGGCGGCCACGTACTCGTCGCGGGTCTGCACGGTCGAGTCGACCGCGGCGGTCAGCGCCTCGGTCGCGCCCGCCACGTCGCCGTCGCGCACGTCGTACGCGACCGCATCCGGGATGGCCATGCCGAGACCCGCCATCGCGGGCCACGTGATGTCGACGTCCGCGTCGAGGTAGGAGGAGGCCCGCGTGAGGCCGACGATGGCGACGTCGGTCGCGTCGTTCCCGACACCGACCGTGAGGAGGTCGCCGATCTTCAGGTCGTGCGTCTTCGCGGTGTCCTCGGCGACGAGCGCCTCGCCGTCGCCGGTCGGGGCGCGACCCCGGGCGACGTCCTGCGAGCGCAGGTCGGGCTCGGTGGACACGGTGCCGACCTGGACGTCGTCGCCCAGCGAGCCGTCCGGCCCGGCGACGGTGGTCCAGAGGGAGGCGATCACGGTCGCGCGGTCGCCGCGCCGCTCCGCGACCTCGAGCGCCTTCGCGGGGTCGGCCTCGGCGACGCCGTACTCCTCGCCGACGACGAGGTCGGCCGCCGGGTAGGCGGCCTCGACGCTGGCGGCGACGCCGCTGCGCGCGCCCGAGCCGATCGCGTCGATGACCACGACGAACGCCACCGCGATCGACACGGCCACGAGCGCCGAGACGTAGCGGCGCGTGTGGGTGCGCAGCGAGGCGAGCAGGACGGTCCTCATCGGGCACCGCCCTCGAGGGCGCGCGCGATGGCGTCGCGGGTCGGCGTGACCAGGTGGGCGCGGACGCGTCCGTCGGCCAGCACGACCACGTCGTCGGCGTACGCCGCGGCGTCGAGCTCGTGCGTGACCATGACGACCGTGTGGCCGAGCTCGATCACGCTGCGGCGCAGGTAGGCCAGCACCTCGGACGACGCCGTGCTGTCGAGGTTGCCGGTGGGCTCGTCGGCGAACACGACGTCGGCGTCCGCGGCGAGGGCTCGGGCGATCGCGACGCGCTGCTGCTGGCCTCCGGAGAGCTCTCCGGGACGGTGGTCCAGCCGGTCGCGCAGCCCGAGCACGTCGATGACCTGATCGATGCGCTCGGCCGTGCCGGGCTCGAGGCGGCGGCCGGCCAGCTCGAACGGCAGCATGATGTTCTGCCGCGCGGTCAGCATCGGCAGCAGGTTGAACGCCTGGAACACGAAGCCGAGGTGGTCGCGGCGGAAGTGGGTGAGCCGGTCGTCGTCGAGGGTCGTCAGCTCGGTGCCCGCGATCGAGACGGTGCCCTCGGTGGGGCGGTCGAGGCCGGCGAGGCAGTGCATCAGCGTCGACTTCCCCGAGCCGGACGGGCCCATGATCGCGGTGAAGCGGCCGGGCGGGAGGTCGAGGTCGACCGAGCGCAGCGCGTGCACGGTGGTGTCGCCGTGGCCGTAGGTCTTGGTGAGGCCGCGAATGGAGGCGGCGGGCAGGACGCCGCGCTGCGACGCGGTGCCGGAGAAGGAGGTCGAAGTCATGCCCCGACGCTATTTTTCGCAGGCCCTCCCGGTCGTCGCCTCAGGGGCGGATCTTCGGCGTCCGCCCACGGTATGACGGGAGACCCCGCACGGTCAGTCGACGAGGCCGGCCTCGAAGGCCAGCAGCACGAGGTGCACGCGGTCGCGCGAGCCCGTCTTGGCCAGCAGCCGGCTCACGTGCGTCTTCACGGTGGCCTCCGAGACGACGAGGTCGGCCGCGATCTCGGGGTTGCTGAGGCCGCGCGCGATGAGGCCGAGGACCTCACGCTCGCGCTCGGTGACCGACTCCAGGCGCCGGTCGGCGGCGGCGCCGGACGCACGAGGCGCGGTGGGTGCGGTGAGGAAGTGGTCGAGCAGGCGGCGGGTGGTGGAGGGTGCCACCACGGCGTCGCCGGCGTGCACGGCGCGGATCGCGGCCAGCAGGTCGGGTGGCGCGGCGTCCTTCAGCAGGAACGCCGAGGCGCCCGCCCGGAGCGCCGCGAACGCGTACTCGTCGAGGTCGAACGTGGTGAGCACGATGACGCGCGGACCCTCGTCGCCGGGCGCGAGCCGCCGCGTGGCCTCGACGCCGTCGAGCCGCGGCATGCGCACGTCCATGAGCACGACGTCGGCCTCGACCTCGGCCAGCAGCCGCAGCGCCTCCTCGCCGTCGCCGGCCTCGCCCACGACCATGAGGTCGTCCTGGCTGTCGACCAGCATCCGGAAGCCCGCGCGCACCATCTGCTGGTCGTCCACGAGGGCGACGCGGATCGGGGCGGTCACGTGGGGATCCTCGCACGCACGGCCCATCCGCCACCGGGCGCGGGCCCGACCTCGAGGGTGCCGTCGTGGACCTCCACGCGCTCGCGCATGCCGAGCAGGCCGAGACCGCCGGTGCCGTCGTTCGCCCCGCCGCGGCCGTCGTCGACCACCTCGACGTCGAGGCCGTCCGCGCCGGCCGCGAGCCGCACCGTGGCGCGCGCCTGTGGGCCCGCGTGCTTGCGGACGTTGGTGAGCGACTCCTGCACGAGCCGGTAGGCCGTGAGGGCGACGCCGTCGGGCACCTGCGGCATCGGATCGGGCAGGTGGAGGTCGACCCGGTCGTCGGCGGTGACGAGCGACGGGATGTCCTCCAGGCGCGGCTGCGGGGCGAGCGCGGGGTCCTCGGTGCCGCGCAGCAGGCCGAGCAGGCGACGCATCTCGGTGAGGGCGTCGCGACCCACCGACGCCACCGTGCCCAGCGTCTCCACCGCCACCTGCGGGTCCTTCTGCGCCGCGTACCGCGCACCGTCGGCCTGCACGATCACCACGGAGAGTCCGTGCGCGACGACGTCGTGCATCTCGCGGGCGATCCGCGTGCGCTCCTCGGCGGCGGCCAGCACGGCGCGCTGCTCGGCCTCCGCGGCGAGCTGGCGGCCCTGCGCCACGAGGTTGGCCTCGTACGCCCGGCGGATGCGCGCCTGGCTGCCGAGCGCCCACGCGGCCAGCACGATCGCGGTGATGAGGAAGAAGTACGGCGACAGGTCGCGCAGACCCATGTCGTAGTCGATGTAGTCCAGGCCCGGGGGATAGGCGGCGAACTGGGCGGAGGTCCACACCCACGAGGCCACCGCGGCGCCGCAGAGCCCCACGAGCAGGCCGATGCGTCCCGCCGTCGCCGACCCGAACCGGGCGAGCGAGTACAGCGCGACCGGGAAGGCCACCTGACCCCAGACGGGCAGGTCGTAGGTCCCCGCCTGCAGCACGCTCGCACCGGCGACCGCGACGAACACGGTCACGGGACGGCTGCGCCGCCAGTACAGCGGGACCGTCTGGAGCAGGGACAGACCGAGCGCCCATGCGTTCTGGCCGGTCGCGAGCACGCTCATCGGGAAGGACGCCAGGACGAGCGCCGAGGCCAGCGCGACGTCGAACAGGCGGGTCGCGCGCGGACCCAGGCGCCACGGTCGCCCGGGCGCGGGCGCGATCTCGTCCATGAGGCAGAGCCTAGGCGCGCGGTGTGATCCATTCGTCAGACCAGGGTCTGGTCTTGCGGGCCCCGGGGGGAATGCCGGGGCCTTGAACGAAGTTGATAACGTATGACTCAAGTCTTTTGACCCACAGTCTTCAAGGCAGAGCTCACCAGACAGATCATCTGCGAATCCAGGAGGAACCATGGCCCGTGCAGTCGGCATCGACCTCGGCACGACGAACTCCGTCGTGGCCGTGCTCGAAGGTGGAGAGCCCACCGTCATCGCGAACGCCGAAGGCGCTCGCACCACCCCGTCCGTCGTCGCGTTCGCGAAGGACGGTGAGGTCCTGACCGGCGAGGTCGCCAAGCGTCAGGGCGTCACGAACGTCGACCGCACCATCCGCTCGGTCAAGCGCCACATGGGCACGGACTGGTCGGTGGAGATCGACGGCAAGACGTTCAACCCCCAGCAGATCAGCGCGTTCGTGCTGCAGAAGCTCAAGCGCGACGCCGAGGCCTACCTGGGCGAGCCGGTCACCGACGCGGTCATCACCGTGCCGGCGTACTTCAACGACCACCAGCGCCAGGCCACGAAGGAGGCCGGCGAGATCGCGGGCCTCAACGTCAGCCGCATCATCAACGAGCCCACCGCGGCCGCGCTCGCGTACGGCCTCGACAAGGGCGACGACCAGACGATCCTCGTCTTCGACCTCGGCGGCGGCACGTTCGACGTGTCCCTGCTGGAGATCGGCGACGGCGTCATCGAGGTGAAGGCCACCAGCGGTGACAACCACCTCGGCGGCGACGACTGGGACAACGCGGTCGTCGACTGGCTCGTCAACAAGTTCAAGGCGTCCACCGGCGTCGACCTGACCAAGGACAAGATGGCGATGCCGCGCATCCGCGAGGCCGCCGAGCGCGCGAAGATCGAGCTCTCCAGCTCATCCTCGACGTCGATCAACCTGCCCTACATCACGGTCGTCGACGGCAACCCCGTCTTCCTCGACGAGACGCTGACCCGCGCCGAGTTCGAGAAGATCACCGCCGACCTGCTCGAGCGCACCAAGAAGCCGTTCCAGAACGTGATCAAGGACGCCGGCGTCACGGTGAACGACATCGACCACGTCGTGCTCGTGGGTGGCTCCACCCGCATGCCGGCCGTGTCCGAGCTCGTGAAGACCCTCACCGGTGGCAAGGAGCCCAACAAGGGCGTCAACCCCGACGAGGTCGTCGCGATCGGCGCCAGCCTCCAGGCCGGCGTGCTCAAGGGCGAGGTCAAGGACGTCCTGCTGCTCGACGTGACCCCGCTCTCGCTGGGCATCGAGACCAAGGGCGGCGTGATGACCAAGCTCATCGAGCGCAACACCACGATCCCGACCAAGCGGTCCGAGGTCTTCACCACGGCCGACGACAACCAGCCGTCCGTGGCGATCCAGGTCTACCAGGGCGAGCGCGAGATGGCCGCCGGCAACCAGCTGCTGGCCACGTTCGAGCTCACCGGCCTGCCGCCGGCGCCGCGTGGCGTGCCGCAGATCGAGGTCACCTTCGACATCGACGCCAACGGCATCGTGAACGTCTCGGCGAAGGACCGCGGCACCGGCAAGGAGCAGTCGATGACGATCACCGGCGGCTCCGCGCTGTCGAAGGACGACATCGACAAGATGGTCAAGGACGCCGAGCAGTACGCCGAGGAGGACCGCAAGCGCCGCGAGTCGGTCGAGGTCCGCAACCAGGCCGAGACGCTGGTCCACTCGACCGAGAAGTTCCTGGCAGAGAACGGCGACAAGGTCGGCGACGACGTGAAGACCGAGGTCCAGGCCGACGTCGACGCGCTGAAGTCCGCCCTCGAGGGCGACGACACCGACGCCATCCAGGCCGCCGTCGCGAAGCTGGGCACCTCCAGCTCGAAGATGGGCGAGGCCATGTACGCCGCCGCGGCGGCCGAGGCGGGCGCCGAGGGTGCCCCCGCGGGCGATGCGCCGGCCGACGACGAGGACGTCGTCGAGGCCGAGATCGTCGACGACGAGGGTGAGCAGAAGTGACCGAGCAGCCGTTCGACGAGGCGACCTCCCCTGAAGGGGAGGCGCCCGTCGGCGGCGCCGAGACGGAGCCGGCCGCCGAGACGCAGCCCGCGCCCGACGCCGTCGCCGACCTCGAGGCGAAGGTCGCCGAGCTCACGAACGACCTCCAGCGCAAGCAGGCGGAGTTCATCAACTACAAGCGCCGCGTCGAGGACGACCGCGTCCGCGCGGTCGAGACCGGCAAGCAGAAGGTCCTGGCCGAGCTGCTGACCGTGCTCGACGACCTCGGTCGCGCCGAGGAGCACGGCGAGCTGACGGGCGGCTTCAAGGCCGTCGCCGACCAGCTGCGTGGTGCCCTGGGCAAGTTCGACCTCGAGTCGTTCGGGGCGGTCGGCGAGCCGTTCGACCCGAACCTGCACGAGGCCGTCTTCCACGCGGGCGAGGACCCCGAGGTCGAGGTGCAGAGCATCGCGCAGGTCATGCGCACCGGCTACCGCGTCGGCGACCGCGTCCTGCGGCCCGCCGTGGTGGGGGTCGTCGACCCGGGTGCCGCCGCGGCGGCCACCGAGCAGCCGACCACCGAGGACTGAACGAGAGCACGACGAGGGAGGAGGGGTGAATGAGCGCACCGACTGACTGGGCGTCGAAGGACTTCTACGCGGTCCTGGGCGTCAAGAAGGATGCCTCGGCCGACGAGATCAAGAAGGCGTACCGCAAGCTGGCGCGGGACCACCACCCCGACTCCAACCCCGGCAACGCCCAGGCCGAGGAGCGCTTCAAGGCGATCTCGGAGGCGTACGGGGTCGTCGGGAACGCCGAGAAGCGCAAGCAGTACGACGAGCAGCGCTCGCTGTTCGGGCAGTTCAAGGGTGGCTTCCCGCCGCCCGGGGGCGGCTCGTACGGCGGGGGCGGCGTCGACTTCGACCTCGGCGACATCCTGGGCGGCATCTTCGGGGGCGGCGGGGCTCGCGGCGGACGGCGCCGTCAGGCGCAGCCGCGCCGGGGCGACGACCTCGAGACCGAGGCCACGATCACCTTCCGCCAGGCGGTGGAGGGCGCCACGATCCCGCTGCGGCTCACCAGCGACGAGCCCTGCTCGATGTGCCACGGCACCGGGGCCAAGCCCGGAACCGTGCCGAAGGTGTGCGGCAACTGCCAGGGCAGCGGCATGCAGACCAGCGCCTCGGGTGGCGTGTTCGCGATGACCGAGCCGTGCCGCCAGTGCCGCGGTCGCGGGCTCATCGTGGAGCACCCGTGCGAGGTGTGCGCGGGCTCGGGCCGCGCGCCGTCGAGCCGCACGATCAACGTCAAGGTGCCCGCGGGCGTCAAGGACGGCCAGCGGATCAAGATCCGCGGCAAGGGCGCGAAGGGCGACACCGGCGCACCCGCCGGCGACCTCTTCCTCGTGGTCCACGTCGAGGGTGACGAGCGCTTCGGGCGCAAGGGCGACGACCTCACGGTCACGGTGCCGCTGTCGTTCGACGACGCGGTGCTCGGCGGCGAGGTCAGCGCTCCCACGATCGACGGTCCACCGGTCAAGCTCAAGGTGCCCGCCGGCACCCCCAACGGCCGCACGTTCCGGGTGCGCGGCAAGGGCGGCACCCGCCGCGACGGCACCCGCGGCGACCTGCTCGTCACCGTCGAGGTGCAGGTGCCGCACGAGCCGTCGGCCGACGAGCTGGCCGCGATCGAGGCCTACCGTGCCGCAAGGATCGGGAGTACCTCATGAATGAATTCGTCCCGCCGGGACCGGAGGCCAAGGTCTTCGTCATCAGCATCGCCGCGGAGCTGTCGGGCCTGCACCCGCAGACCCTGCGCACGTACGACCGGATCGGCCTCGTCGAGGCCGGTCGCACGTCCGGCGGCGGCCGTCGCTACTCGCTGCGCGACATCGAGCTGCTGCGGATGGTGGCCCAGCTGACCGCCGAGGGCCTCGGGCTCGAGGGCGTGAAGCGCGTCATCGCGCTGGAGAACCAGGTGACCGCGCTGCAGGCGAAGGTCGCTGAGCTGCAGGCCGAGCTGGCCCAGGCGCGCGCCCCACAGAACCTCCCCGCGCTCTACGGCGACCGCCAGGTCACCGTCTGGCGCCGCCAGCGCTGACCCCGCCACCTCCGCCCTGCCCCGCCGACCCGCGACCCCGATGTGCGCCACTCGCCGAGGCGGGGCCGCCGCGCCGCCCCTAGGCTCGAGCGCATGCGCGCGAAGAGCCCGTGGCGGCGGATCCTGTTCACCCCGGTCCCGTGGCTGCTCGTGGTCGCCGTGGCCGTCGTGCAGTGGATCGTCATCGATGACGTGGCCGCCGACGTCGACGGCGACAGTCCGCTGGGCTACCTGCTGATGTTCGGCTCGGTCATCCCCGTGTCGTGGGCCGTGCTGGAGACGATGTGGGTGCGGTTCGACGGGCCGCGTCCCCTCGTCGCGCTCGGCCGGACGCTCGTCCTGCCGCTCATCATGGGCCCGGTGGTGGGTCTGACCGCCGTCCTCGTCCGGTACCGGTCCGGCGTCGAGGACACGATCGAGGCGGTTCGCCGCCCCGACGGCTGGCACTACTGGTTCGATGCATCGCGCGGTGGTGGCGGCATCTGGTCGGACGCCGCGCTGGTCGTCCTGGCCAACACCTTCATGCCGATGCTGGCGGGCCTCGGACTCGTCGTGTTCGTGGTCCTGCCGTGGTTCGCGTTCTTCCGCCCGGCGGAGTTCGTCGAGGCGAACATGATGGACACGAGCCCCGCGCACGCGGCCGCGAACGCCGCCGGCGCCCGGGTGCTGTCGGTGATCCTCATGCTGACGTTCGCCGTGCCCACCGCGATCGTGTGGCTGTCGAACGAGGGGCGCACCGGCCTGGGCTGGGTGCTCGGCATCACGATGGTCGTGGTGGGCATCGCGCTCACGCGGTTCGTGCTCAGCCGCCAGGTGCCCGACCACGTGCGCCGCGCCGACCTGCCGCAGTGGGCCAAGGGGATCCAGACCGTCCGGCACGAGGCCGAGCAGGAGCGACGGGCCGAGGGCCGCGACCCGTCCTGAGACGCCTCAGTCGTCGGTGCGCTCCTCGCGCTCCTTGCGGTCCTGCTGCTTGCGGTACTCGCCCCACGCGAGGCTGCACGCCACGAGCAGGGAGATGATCACGCCCCACGGCAGGTCGGCCAGCCAGTCGGGCGTGATGCGGCCGAGCCAGAAGAACGGGTTGAGGTACCGCAGCCAGCTCGGGAACGAGAACTCGAAGCCGACCTCGGGCAGGTTCACGTCCGGCGCGTCGGGCAGCCACGACCAATCGATCGCCGGAACGAGGCGGCCGAGCAGGGCCGACACGAGGGCGCCGATGCCGAGCAGTCCGACGACGCTGAACACGACGTGCCGGGCCGCCCAGGCCTTCGGGTGGGCCTCGCGCAGGTCGTGCAGGCGGCGGGCGCGGGTGCCCTCCGGTGGCACGAACGGCACGGTGACGGGCAGGTCCCCGTGGCCGGACTCCACCAGCACGACCTTCGACAGCGTCGCGCCGACCCCTCGCTCGGCCTTGACCTTCTGGTGGCGGCCGGCGATCCGGTCGAGCTCGAACTCGTGGTCGCCGAGCCGTCCGACCGTGGCCTCGTCGACCTCGACGCCGTCGAGCGACAGCACGAGGCCACCGGTCCCGTCGTCGCGCACGGCGAGGTCGCGGCCGCGGTCGCGCAGGGTCCAGGTGGCCATGACGGCACGCTAACCGGGCGACGAAGACGGCCGCCTCGGCCGATCGGCCAGTCCGGGCAGCCGGTCGGCCACGCCGGTCTCACGTGGCAGTCGTCGGCGCGCGCGATGTCGGTGCCGACGTCTACGGTCGGGACATGGACACGATTCGGGGGATCGTCCCGCCCTACCTTCTTCGCCACATCGCCGGCCTCGAGGACGACCGCTACGCCACGGCGGCCCAGGCGGCCCAGGCGGCACTCGCCGAGCGTCCCGAGCACGGCGGGCACGCGCACCCGTCGGCCCGGCCGCCGGCCACGACCGTGCCGCTGCGCCGCACGGTGCACGACGCGCGGAACGGCACCGAGCTGCCGGGCGAGGTCGTGCGCGACGAGGGCGACCCGCCGACGGGCGACGTCGCGGCCGATGAGGCCTACGACGGCTTCGGCGCCACCGACGACCTGCTCCGCGCGGTCTACGCACGGCAGTCGATCGACGACGCCGGACTGCCGCTGCTGGGCACCGTGCACTACGGCAACGCGTACGACAACGCCTTCTGGGACGGCTCGCAGATGGTGTTCGGCGACGGCGACGGCGAGATCTTCGGCCGCTTCACCGCGTCGCTCTCGGTGATCGGCCACGAGCTCGCGCACGGTCTCGTCGAGTACACCGTCGGTCTGGTCTACCGCGACCAGTCCGGCGCTCTCAACGAGTCCGTCGCCGACGTCTTTGGCGCGCTCGTCGAGCAGCGCGCCGCGGGCCAGACCGCCGACGAGGCCTCGTGGCTCATCGGCGAGGGCCTGTTCACCGACGCCGTCGAGGGTCGCGCGCTGCGGTCGATGAGCGCGCCGGGCACGGCCTACGACGACGACGTCCTCGGCAAGGACCCGCAGCCCGCCCACATGGACGACTTCGTCGAGACCCGGCAGGACAACGGCGGCGTCCACCTGAACTCGGGCATCCCCAACAAGGCGTTCCACCTCGTGGCCACCGGGCTCGGCGGCCACGCCTGGGAGGTGGCCGGCCGGATCTGGTACGAGACGCTGCTGGGTGACCTCTCGCCGCGCGCCACGTTCGAGGAGTTCGCGCGTGCCACGGTCGCGGTCGCCGAGAACCACGACGCGGCTGACGTGGTGCGCGGCGCGTGGCAGTCTGTGGGGGTATGGACGGAATCGACCAGCCCCTCCTCGTCGTCCGGGTGACCCGCACCGGCGGCCTCGCCGGCCTGCGCCGGCAGTGGGAGGTCGAGGCCACCAGCGAGGACGAGGCCCAGGTCTGGTGGCCGCTGGTCGAGGCGTGCCCGTGGGACGCCACTCCGGACGACGGCCACCCCGACGGATTCGTCTACGAGGTCCGGGCCAACGATCGCGAGGCGACCCTGCCCGAGCGGCAGGTCGACGGCCCGTGGCGCGACCTCGTCGACGCGGTCGTCCACCACACGCGCTGAGCGCCGCGCACCACCACCGGACTGGCTAGGCTGGACGCGGGCAACGGCGCCCCACGACATCCGTCAGCCGAGGGGAGCCCCGTGACCGACTCCGAGTTCGACGCCATCGCCCGTTCCAAGGACGACTCACTGCGCCACGACGTGCGCCGCGTGGGCGACCTGCTGGGCCAGACCCTGCGCCGCCTCGAGGGCGAGCACCTCTTCGAGCAGGTCGAGCTGGTCCGCGCGCAGGGCAAGATCATCGAGGACTCCGACGACGCCGACGAGCGGCACGAGGCCGCCACCCGGATCCGCGCCCTGCTGTCCGACCTCGACGCCGCCACGGTGGGCAAGCTCGTGCGGGCGTTCAGCGTCTACTTCAATCTCGCCAACGTGGCCGAGCAGGTCGCGCGCGTGCGCGGGATCGAGTCGCGGCCCGACGACGGCGGCTGGCTCGCCCGCGCGATCGAGGACATCGTCGCCGAGCAGGGCGTCGACGCGCTGCGCGAGGGCATCGAGCGGATCGACGTGCGCGCGATCTTCACCGCGCACCCCACCGAGGTCAGCCGCCGCACGGTGCTGACCAAGCTGCGTCGCATCGCCGACATCCTGCTCGACTCCGCCGAGCCGGGCACGCGTCGACGCACCGCGCAGGACCGCGACCTGGCGCAGCTGATCGACCTCATCTGGCAGACCGACGCCGTCCGCCGCACGCGGCCCACGCCCGTGGACGAGGCGCGGCACCTCGTGTTCTTCCTCCAGCAGATCCTCGAGGAGGCGCTGCCCGACATCGGCACCGACCTCGCCGACCGGCTGGCTGAGCACGACATCGTCCTCGATCCCGCGCACCGTCCTCTGTCGTTCGGCACGTGGATCGGTGGCGACCGCGACGGCAACCCCAACGTGACCCCGCAGGTCACGCTCGACATCCTGCGGCTGCAGAACCGCATCGCCACGCGCATCGTCGACACCAACCTCGACCTGCTGATCCGCGAGCTGTCGTCGTCCGACGAGCTCGTCGAGGTCAGCGCCGAGCTGACGAAGTCGCTGCAGGCCGACCTCACGGCCCTGCCCGACCTCGACCCGCGACTGCTGCTCGTGAACGCCCACGAGCCCTACCGGCTCAAGCTGTCGTGCGTGAAGCTCAAGGTCGCGAACTCGGCGGCGCGCGTCGCCGACGGCACGCCCCACGTGCCCGGACGCGACTATGCCAACCGCGACGAGCTGCTGGCCGACCTGCGCGTCGTCGACGCGTCGCTGCGCGCGAACGGCGGCGAGCTCATCGCCGACCGCATGCTGGCGCGCGCGATCCGCGCGATCTCCTCGGTGGGGCTGCACCTGGCCACGATGGACATCCGTGAGCACGCCGAGGCCCACCACCACGCGCTCGGCATCCTGTACGACCGCCTCGACGAGTCGGAGACGCCCTACGCCGAGCTCGACCGCGACGAGCGTTTCGCGCTGCTGTCGCGCGAGCTGGGCCGACTGCGGCCGCTGTCGGCCGATCCGCCCGCCCTCGACGAGTGGGGCGCGCGCACGTACGGGGTCTTCACCGCGGTGCGCGAGCTGAAGGAGACCTTCGGCGAGGACGTCATCGAGTCCTACATCGTGTCGATGACGCTCGGCGGGGATGACCTCCTCGCGCCGGTCGTGCTGGCCCGCCAGGCCGGCCTGGTCGACCTCGTCGGCAGCGACGAGACGCCGCCCTTCGCGCGGCTCGGCTTCGTCCCGCTGCTGGAGACGGTCGACGAGATCCGTCGCGCCGGCGACGTCCTCGACGAGCTGCTGTCCGACGACCACTACCGCTCGCTCGTGCGGTTGCGCGACGACACGCAGGAGGTCATGCTCGGCTACTCGGACTCGAACAAGGCCGGTGGCATCACCACCTCGCAGTGGGAGCTGCACCGCGCCCAGCGCGCGCTGCGCGACGTGGCGCAGAAGCACGGTGTCACGCTGCGGCTGTTCCACGGCCGTGGCGGCACCGTCGGCCGTGGCGGCGGACCCACCTACGACGCGATCCTCGCCCAGCCGTACGGCGTGCTCACCGGCGACATCAAGTTCACCGAGCAGGGCGAGGTCATCAGCGACAAGTACTCGCTGCCGCGCCTCGGCCACGAGAACCTCGAGCTGTCGTTCGCGGCCGTGCTCGAGGCGTCCACCCTGCACCTGCAGGCCCGCACGCCCGCCGAGTCGATGCAGCAGTGGGACGACACGATGACCCAGGTCAGCGACGCGGCCTACGAGTCCTACCGCAAGCTGATCGACGCGCCGGGGCTGTTCGAGTACTTCCTGGCCTCGACCCCGGTCGACCAGCTCGGCGACCTCAACATCGGCTCGCGCCCGTCGCGCCGGCCCGAGACGGGCGGCGGCATCGATGGCCTCCGGGCGATCCCGTGGGTGTTCGGCTGGACCCAGAGCCGCCAGGTCGTGCCGGGCTGGTTCGGCGTCGGCAGCGGCCTGCGCGCCGCGCGGCTCGCCGGCCAGGCCGACGTGCTCGGCGAGATGCTCGAGAAGTGGCACTTCTTCCGCACGTTCATCTCGAACGTGGAGATGACGCTGGCCAAGACCGACCTCGACGTCGCGGGGCACTACGTGGACACCCTCGTCCCGGCGGACCTGCGACCGATCTTCGACCGCATCCGCGCCGAGCACGCGGTCACCGTGGAGGAGGTGCTGCGCGTCACCGGCGAGCGGCACGTGCTCGACGACCAGCCCGCGCTGCGCCGCACGCTGGAGGTGCGCGACGCGTACCTCCAGCCGATCTCGTTCGCCCAGGTCGACCTGCTGGCCCGCTACCGCGAGGACCCCGACGCCGTCGACGAGGACATGCGCGCCGCGCTGCTGCAGACCGTCAACGGCATCGCCAACGGCCTGCGCAACACCGGCTGACCCGGGTGTCGAGATCCGGTCAGTTGACGAGGCGGTCGCGGCCCTCCCAGTACTGGGCGCGAAGCTTGAACTTCTGCAGCTTGCCGGTGGCGGTGCGGGCGAGCTCCTCGCGGAACTCGACGCGCTTGGGCACCTTGTAGCCGGCGAGGCGCTCGCGGGCGTGGGCGCGCAGGTCCTCCTCCGTGACGTCGCCCTCGACCACGACGAGGGCCAGCACGAGCTCGCCCCACTTGTCGTCGGGAACGCCGATGACGGCGACCTCGCGCACGGCCGGGTGCGACGCGAGCACGTCCTCGACCTCGATCGAGGAGACGTTCTCGCCGCCGGACACGATGACGTCCTTCTTGCGGTCGGCGATCGTGACGTAGCCGTCCTCGTAGACGCCGCCGTCGCCGGTGTGGAACCAGCCGTCGGCCAGCGCGTCCTGGGTGGCGTCCGGGTTCTCCCAGTACGACTCGAGCACCGTGTTGCTGCGGGCGAGGATCTCGCCCTTGTCGTCGACCATGATCCGGGTGCCGAGCGTGGGCGCCCCGGCACGGGCGAGCAGGCGCGCCTGCTCCTCGCCCTCGAGGTCGTCCCACTCCTCGCGCATGCGGCTCATCGTCAGCAGCGGCGAGGTCTCGGTGAGCCCGTAGATCTGGATGAACTCCCAGCCCAGCTCCTCGCGGACGCGCTGGATCGTGCGGGTCGGCGGGGGAGCGCCGGCCACGATGCAGCGCACCCGGTCGCGGCCGGTCTCGCCGGTCCAGTCGGGCAGCGCGTCGAGGACCGCGTTCAGCACCGCCGGCGCGCAGGCCAGCACGGTGACGCCGTGCTCCTCGATCCGTCGGAGGATCTCGGTGCCGTCGATCTGGCGGATCACGACCTGCTTCGCGCCCACGCCGGTGGCGGAGTAGAGCAGGCCCCAGCCGTCGCAGTGGAACATCGGCAGCGTGTGCAGGTAGACGTCGCGGTCGGTCAGCGTGGCGTGCCAGCCGAACGTGGTGGCGTTGACCCAGCGCGCGCGGTGCGTCTGCTGCACGCCCTTCGGCCGGGCCGTCGTGCCCGAGGTGTAGTTGATCGTGGCGGTCGCGTTCTCGTCCGGCTCCCACTCGGCCGGCTCGGCCTTCGACGCCCAGATCCGGTCGTCGTCGCGGCCCAGCACGAACACGTGCTTGGCCGACGCGCACGCGTCGGCGAGGTGCTCCAGCTCGGGATCGAGCATGACGACCTCGGCGCCGGAGTGCTCGACGATGTACTGCACCTCGGCCGGTGCGAGCCGGAAGTTCACGGGCACGAAGATGCGACCCCAGTTGGCCACGCCGTAGAAGGAGGCGAGCAGGCGCGCCGCGTTGTGCGACACCATCGCCACGCGCGCGCCCTGCGCGATCCCGAGCTCGTCGAGCGTGGCCGCCTGGCTGCGCGCCTTCGCGTAGAGCTGCGCGTAGGTCAGCTCGCCCCACGAGTCCGCCACCTGGCTCGGCTCGTCGACCACGGCGACGCGGTCGGGGTAGACGGTGTGGGCGCGGTCGAGGAAGTCGCGCAGGGTCAGCGGGACGATCATGAGGCCTCCGGCGGGTCGAACGGTGCGTGTGGGTCACGTCACGCTGCCATTGTGGCGACTCCCGCTCGCCTCGTGCACCTCGGGCCCGGACCGATCGACCAGCGGTCGGGCCCTCCCGGCGAACGGCATACTGGCCGGATGCACGTGCTCGACGGTGGACTGTCCAACGCCCTGGAGGCCCGGGGGAACGACCTGTCCGGGGGCGAGTGGACCGCGCGGGTGCTGCGCACGTCGCCCGACGAGATCGTCGCGGTGCACCGCGCCTACTTCGAGGCCGGGGCCGACGTGGCGACCTCCGCCAGCTACCAGGCGAGCGACCCCGGCCTCATCCGGCTGAGCGTCGAGCTGGCCCGTGAGGCCGCCGGCGACGTCGAGGGCCGCCTGGTCGCCGGTTCGCTGGGTCCGTTCGGGGCGCTGCGCGCCGACGGGTCGGAGTACCGCGGTCGCTACGGACTCACCGCGCGGGAGTTGGAGGAGGTGCACCGGCCGCGCCTCGAGGCCCTCCTGGCCGCCGGACCAGATGTGATCGCCGTCGAGACGATCCCCGACACCGACGAGGCCGAAGTGCTGGCACGGCTGCTCGCGGAGTACGACCACGCGGCGTGGTTCTCCTACTCGATCGTCGGTGATCGCACGTGCGCCGGCCAGCGGCTCGATGCCGCGTTCGCGATCCCGGCAGCCGTGGACAGCGTGGTGGCCGTCGGCGTGAACTGCTGTGCACCCGCCGACGTCGGCCCTGCGCTGCGGGCCGCCGCGGCCACGGGCAAGCCGGGCGTCGTCTACCCCAACGCGGGCGAGGTCTGGGACGCCGAGGCGCAGCAGTGGGTCGGCACCAGCACGTACGACGTCGGTCTGGTGCCCGCGTGGGTCGAGGCCGGAGCCGCGTGGGTCGGCGGCTGCTGCCGGGTGGGTCCCGAGGCGGTCTCGCGCGTCGCCGGGATCATGGGTGCCCTCGGCTGACGCGACGAGCGCTTGGATAGCCTCGCTCGGGTGAGCTGGGAAGAGATGTTCAAGGGCGACTTCGCCGCCGACGACGTGCGGGCCTACGGCGAGCTGGTCGAGCACCTGCACGCCGTCCAGAACGCGCTCGCCGCCATGCCGATGGACCGCGAGGCGATCGACGGTCTCGCCGCCGACCTCGCCGGCTGGCGCGAGCGGCTCGAACCGCTCGCCACCGACGAGCAGCACCAGGTCAACGGGCGCGTCGCCGAGCTGCCCGTGCGCGGGCACGCGATGCTGCCCGAGCTTCTCGTCACCTCGCGCACGCGCGACCGCGTGGAGGGCACGGTGCGGTTCGGCCGCTGGTTCATGGGCGGCGGCATGGCCGTGCACGGCGGTGCCGTGACGCTGCTGTTCGACGAGGTGCTCGGCATCCTCGCGTCGCTGGCCGCCGGTGGCATCACCCGCACGGCCTACCTCAACACCAGCTACCGCGCCCTGACGCCGATCGACACCGAGCTCGAGGCGATCGCGTGGATCGACCGCGTCGAGGGCCGCAAGTGGTTCGTGCGCGGCGAGCTGCGCCACGGCGACGTCGTGTGCGCCGAGGCCGAGGGCCTCTTCCTGCGCCTGCTTCCCGAGCAGGGGCTCGGGAAGCGCACGACGGACTGACCGCGGCTCAGGGGTAGGGGTAGAAGCCCTGGCCCGACTTCTTGCCCAGCAGGCCAGCGTCGACCATGCGGTCGAGCAGCGGCGGCGGCGAGTAGAGGGGCTCCTTGAACTCCTCGTACATCGACTCGCCGATCGCCTTGATGGTGTCCAGTCCGATGAGGTCGCTCAGCGCGAGCGGCCCCATCGGGTGGCCGCAGCCCAGCACCATGCCGTTGTCGATGTCCTTCGCCGAGGCGTACCCGGCCTCGTACATCCGGATCGCCGACAGCAGGTACGGCACGAGCAGCGAGTTCACGATGAAGCCCGCGCGGTCGGTCGCGTCGATCGGCTGCTTGCCGAGCGTCTCGGAGACGTAGCCGCGCATGCGGTCGAGCGTCTTGTCCGAGGTGGTCAGCGACGGGATCAGCTCGACGAGCTTCATGACGGGCGCGGGGTTGAAGAAGTGCACGCCCATGACCCGGTCGGCGCGACCCGAGGCGGCGCCGAGCTTCACGATCGGGATCGACGACGTGTTGGACGCCAGGATCGCGTCCGGGTCCTGCAGGATCTGCCCGATCCGCGTGAACAGGTCGAGCTTGACCGACTCCTTCTCGCTCGCCGCCTCGACCACGAGCTGGCGGTCGGCCAGCGCGTTCAGGTCGGTGGTGACGTTGATGGCGTCGAGCGCGGCGTCACGGGCGGTCTCCGAGAGCTTGCCGCGGTCGACGGCGCGCTGCAGGGACGACTCGATGCGACCGTGCGCGGCGGTGGCCGCGTCCTCGGTCACCTCGACGACGACGACCGACAGGCCGGCGCGGGCGTTGACCTCCGCGATGCCGGACCCCATGAGGCCGCCTCCGACGACTCCGATGCGTTCGATGGACACTCGACCTCCTGAAAGATGATGGATTCCTCAGCTTCGATCGTACCGGCCGCCGGGGTGCGCCTCCGCGGGCGCATGGGGCCCGCGTGATGGGATGGACCCATGCGTGCGTGGGTCTCGGTGGTGCTCGTCCTGGCGGTGGCCGGCTGCGGTGCGAGCGACGGCTCGGCCGCCCCGAAGACCGACGCCACGTCGACCGCTCCGGGTCAGGTGGGGACCGAGGCCCAGGGCACGGTCGACCCGCTCGCGATCACCACGTTCACGTGCCGCCAGAACGCCAAGGGGCGCTGGAAGGTGCAGGGCACGCTCAAGAACACGGGCAAGCAGGTGCGCGACTACCGGGTCACCGCCTTCATCGGTCAGCAGACCGGACCGGCGCGCGTGGTCGAGCTCGACCGGGTCAAGGCCGGCGCCACGGTGCCGTTCGCGATCGACCCGATCGTGGCCGCGCCCGACGGCCCGTGCCGCCTCCAGGCGACGATCGCGCTCTAGCCCGCGCGGCCCCCGACCTTTTGCCGGGTCTTAACCAAAAAGACATGCTTCGGCAGGTCTCTTGGGTGATTCTCAGGGTTACGGTGTGGCGACCCGTGTTCCCTGCGACAAAGGACCAAGATCTTGAAGTCCCGACGTTCCCTCTCGGTCGTCGCGATCGGAGCGCTGCTCAGTGCGCCGATCGTGGTGGCCCCGTCGGCGAGTGCCGCCGACCCGGTCGACATCACCTTCATCGACATCAACGACTTCCACGGCCGCATCGACGCGAACACCGCCAAGTTCGCCACGACCGTGGAGAGCATCCGAGACACGGAGGGCGCCGCCAACACGCTCTTCCTGTCCGTCGGTGACAACATCGGTGCCTCACCGTTCGCCTCGGCCACGCAGCAGGACGCGCCGACGATCGACGTGCTGAACGCGCTCGACCTCGACGTGTCCGCCGTGGGCAACCACGAGTTCGACCGCGGCTTCGCCGATCTCACGGGTCGCGTCACCGACCGGGCCGACTTCCCGTACCTGGGCGCCAACGTCCGGCTCAAGTCCGACGGCTCGGCCGCGCTGCCCGCCTCGGAGACGTTCGAGCGCGCCGGCCTGAAGGTCGCCGTCATCGGCGCTGTCACGCAGGAGACCCCCACGCTGGTGACCCCCTCGGGCATCTCGGACCTCGAGTTCACCGACCCCGTCGCAGCGGTCAACACCGAGGTCGACCGTCTCGAGGCGCTGCCCGAGGCCGATCGTCCCGACGTCATCGTCGCGGCGTACCACGAGGGAGCCGGCGCGGGCACGCCCGACGGCTCGTCGCTGGCCGAGGAGGTCGCCCACGGCGGCGCCTTCGCCGACATCGTGAACGGCACCGACGCCTCGGTGGACGCGATCTTCACCGGCCACACGCACAAGGTCTACGCCTGGGACGCCCCGGTGCCCGGCGCGGCCGGCAAGACGCGCCCGGTCCTGCAGACCGGCAGCTACGGCGACAACGTCGGCAAGGTCACCCTGTCGGTCGATCCCGACACCGGCGACGTCGCCGCGCACACCGTGGAGAACGTCGCGCGGGCCGCGACCGCCAACCTGGCGTCGCCGCGCGTCGCCCAGGTCCAGCAGATCGTCGACAGCGCGCTCGCGTACGCCGCCACGATCGGCAACGAGAAGGTCGCCGACATCTCGGCCGACATCACCACGGCCTACACCGGCGGCAGCTACGTCAACGGCGTCTACACGCCGTCGAACCCGGCCGCCCCGAAGACGGGCCGCGACGACCGCGCCAGCGAGTCGACGATCGGCAACCTGGTCCCCGACGCGATGCTCGAGCAGTCCAAGAGCACGCCGGCGCCCGCCGACCTGGCCCTCAACAACCCCGGTGGCCTGCGCGACGAGCTGTTCTACGCCGGCAACACCACCACCGGCGGCCCGAACAACACCGACGGCTCGGTGACGTTCGCCGAGGCCAACGCGGTCCTGCCGTTCACCAACAACCTCTACACGGTCACCCTCACGGGCGCCTCGCTGAAGAAGGTCTTCGAGCAGCAGTGGCAGCGTGACGCGAACGGCAACGTGCCGAGCCGTCCGTACCAGCAGCTGGGCGTGTCGGACAACGTCCGCTACACGTACGACGCCACCCGCGACGAGGGCGATCGCGTCACCAGCATCTGGATCGACGACCAGCTGATCGACCCGGCGAAGTCCTACAGGGTCATCGTCCCGTCCTTCCTGGGCACCGGTGGCGACAACTTCCGCGCCTTCAAGGAGGGCACGTGGGTCGACACCGGCGTCGTCGACTACGAGGGCTGGATCGACTACCTCGGCGACAACTCCCCGGTCGCGCCCGACTTCGGTCGCCGCTCGGTCGCCGTCACGGGTCTCGCGGACTCCTACGAGGTCGGCGACAGCGCCTCGTTCTCGCTGCCGAAGCTGAACCTCACGTCGCTGGGCAGCCCGGCGAACACCTCGGTCAGCGCGGTCCTCGAGTACGGCGACGACCAGTCGCTCGACCTCGGCACCCAAGCGGTCACGAACGGCGCCTCCGGCACGTTCACGTTCACGGTCCCGGCCGGCGCGATCGAGGGCGGCACGATCCGCGCGACGGCGGCGCCCAGCGGCACCGTCGCCACGATCCCGCTGTCGGTCGAGAAGGCCGCGTCCACGACGACCGCCACGGCCCCGGCCCAGGTCACCAAGGGCGACGTCTTCGACGTCTCGGTCGAGGTCGCCGCGGCGGCCGGTGTCGACGTCGACGGTCCGGTCCGGATCCTCGAGGGCGACCACATCGTCGGTGCCGGCACCGTCACCGACGGCGAGGGCACCGTGGACGTCCACGCCGCCGACCTGCGACTCGGCCAGCGCACGCTGACCGTTTCGTTCGACGGCTCCTCCACCGTGGCCCCGTCCGAGGGCACCGTCTCGGTCGAGGTCATCAAGGGCGAGACGCCGTTCACCGCGAAGGGCTCGACCACGCCGTACGGCACCGGCGCGACCATCACGATGTCGGCCGCCCCCGGCACCACCGGCATCGTCTACGTCGCCAACCAGCTGGGCATGCAGGTCGGCACCGCCTTCCTCTCCGACGGCAAGGGCACGTTCCGCTTCGGCGGCACCGCGCTCAAGCCGGGCTCGCACACCTACGGCCTGTTCTTCAACGGCAGCGCCTCGTACGAGCCGGCCGACGCCACGGTGACGGTCAAGGTGACGAAGGCGAACACCTCGGTGCGCGCCGTCGTCGCGAAGAAGGTCTCGGCCAAGAACGCGGTCCTGAAGGCGCGCGTCTCGGGCCGGGGCTTCACCCCGGCCGGCACGGTCGTGGTCAAGCGCGGCACGAAGGTCGTGGGCAAGGCGCAGGTGAAGAACGGCGTGGCCCGCGTGAAGCTGTCGAAGCTCCCGCGCGGCAAGGCCACGCTGCGGGTCTTCTACAAGGGCAGCTCCGTCGCGAACGCGTCCAAGACCTCCGTGAAGACCATGGTCGTCAAGTAGTGAACCGAGCCGGGGCGGCCTGCGTGCAGGCCGCCCCGGCCCACTCCCACCTGCACCCATCTCGAGGGGAATCCTGATGTCTCGTCCTGTCCTGCGCGGACTCACCGCGCTCGCCGTCGCGGCCGGTGCGGCCGTGGCGGTGCCGTCCGCGGCCACCGCCGCGCCCGACGGCTCCGGCCTCGTGATCAACGAGGTCTACGTCGACGGAGGCTCGGCCGGCGCGCCCTACAAGCTCAAGTTCATCGAGCTGCGCAACCCGACCGCGGCCGCGATCGACGTCTCCGGCTGGTCGGTCCAGTACCGGTCCTCCGGCGGAACGACCGCGTTCACCGGAGTGACGCCGCTGGGCTCTCACGAGGTGCAGCCCGGTGGCTCGTTCCTGGTGGCAGGACAGGGCAACAGTACGGCCGCCGGCGCCGACCTCCCGGCCCCCGACGTCACCGGGTCGATCAACCCCGCGGGCGCGTCGGGCACCATCGCGCTGGTCAGGTCGGAGACCGCCCTGACGGGCCAGCCGAGCGCCGTCCTCGCCGACGCGACCCTGGTGGACCTGGTGGGCTACGGCAGCACCAACACCTTCGAGGGCACGGCCCCGGCACCGCTCGACCCCGCCGTCGGCGAGTCCCTGGCGCGCACGGGCGGGGTCGACACCGATCAGAACGGTGCCGACTTCACGAAGCAGACGCCTCCGAGCCCCGTGGCATGCGGCACGGCGTGCGACGTGGCGCCTCCGCCGGTGCTGGACGCGACCATCGCCGAGATCCAGGGCACCGGCGCGGCCAGCCCTCTGGTCGGCAGGACGGTCCGCACGACCGGAGTCGTCACCGGCCACTACGCCTCGGGCGGCTTCAACGGCGCCTACATCCAGACACCCGGCACCGGCGGCACGGCGGGCCCGGCCTCGCACGGCCTCTTCGTCTTCGGCGCGTCCACCACGTTCGCGCAGTCGGTCGAGCTCGGCGCCACGATCGACGTCACCGGCACCGTCTCGGAGTTCAACGGCCTGACCCAGGTCACCGCGGTGTCGTGGCAGGACGCGACGACGCCCGGCACGGTCACCCCGACCCCGGTCACGTTCCCGATGAGCCCGGCCCAGCGGGAGGCGCTCGAGGGCATGCTCGTCGACGCCACCTCGGGCACCTACACGCTGACGAACAACTACGGCACGAACACGTTCGGCGAGATCGGCCTGGCGGCCGGTGACACCGTGCTGCCGCAGCCGACCAACGAGGTCCGCCCGCGCACCTCGGCGTACGACGCGCTCGTCGCGCAGAACGCCGCGCGCGCGATCAGCATCGACGACGGCAAGAGCATCAACTTCACGTCGGGCGCCAACCGCGCGATCCCGGGTCCGTGGCTCACGCCCGGCAACGAGGTCCGCACGGGCGCGAAGGTGACGATCGACGATCCGATGATCATGGACTGGCGCAACAGCACCTGGAAGCTCCAGCCCACGCAGCCGTTCGCCGCCGGTGACGAGCCGGCCACGATCTCGTCGGAGAGCACGCGCGAGCCGGCGCCGAAGGACGTCGGCGGCGCGGTCAAGCTCGCCTCGTTCAACGTACTGAACTACTTCACCACCACGGGCGAGGACTGGGTGGCCTCGGGCCGCGGCACGTGCACCTGGTACACCGACCGCGACGGCAACCGCATCACGGTCAACGAGTGCACGAACAACGGCCCCCGCGGTGCGGCCAACGACGCCAGCCTGGCGCGTCAGCAGGCCAAGATCGTGAAGGCGATCAACACGCTCGACGCCGACGTGCTGTCGCTCGAGGAGATCGAGGACACCGGCTCGCTCGGTGGCGCCGACCGTGACGAGGCCCTCAAGACCCTCGTCGCCGCGCTCAACGCCGACGCCGGCACCGAGCGCTGGGCACCCGTGCTGTCGCCGGCCGCGATCCCGACCTCGGGCCGCGACGTCATCCGCACCGCGTTCATCTACCAGCGCGACGTGGTCGAGCCGGTCGGTCCGTCGGTCATCCTCGACTCGCCCGCGTTCTCCAACGCCCGCGCCCCGCTGGCGCAGGAGTTCCGTCCGGTCGACGGCGACGCCGGCCAGGACTTCCTGGCGATCGTCAACCACTTCAAGTCCAAGGGCTCGGGCGAGGGCGTGAACGCCGACCAGGGCGACGGCCAGGGCGCGTCCAACCGCGCTCGCGTCGGCCAGGCCGAGGCGCTCGTCGACTTCGTGGCCTCGCTGGAGGCGCAGACCGACACCGACCGCGTCTTCCTGCTCGGCGACTTCAACTCCTACGCCAAGGAGGACCCACTCGCGATCATCGAGGACGCCGGCTTCGTCAACGTCGACCAGCGCCTGACGAACGAGGAGACCTACCAGTTCGAGGGCATGCACGGCTCGCTCGACCACGTGTTCGCGTCCTCGGCCGCGTTCGCGCGGGTCACCGGCGCCGACGTGTGGACGATCAACGCGCCCGAGTCGATCGGCCGTGAGTACAGCCGCTTCAACAACAACGTGACGAGCCTGTTCGACGCTTCGACCCCGTACCGCGCCAGCGACCACGACCCCGTGATCGTCGGCTTCGACCCGGGTGCGGCGGCCGAGGTCGCCACCACGACCTCGGCGGACGTGCCCAAGGTCGTGTGGGCCGACGAGCCGTTCGACGTCGCCGTCACGGTCGGCTCGGCCGTGGGCTCGCCGCGCGGCACGGTCACGGTCTCGCTCGGCGACGAGGTGCTGGGCACGGCCGAGGTCTCCGGTGGTGCCGCCACGGTGACGGTCCCGGCCGACACGCTGCGCGCCGGCCGTCACGTGCTCGACGTCGACTTCGCCGGCGAGGGCCGCTACGCCGACTCGACCGCGAAGGTCGCCGTCGACGTGCGCGCCGTGTCCACGCTGACCGCCAAGGCGGCGCGCGGCACCTACGGCAAGCCGACGGCGATCGCCGTCACGGGCGCCCCGGGTGCCAGCGGCCTGACGTACGCGACGGTCGACGGCCGCATCATCGCCTCGGCGATCATGCGCGACGGCACGGCCACGATCCGCGTGCCCGGCACCGCGCTGCGTCCGGGCACCACGACGGTGCGGGTCTTCTACGGCGGCAGCCGCGACGTCGACCCGAGCGAGACCAGCGTCCGGGTCACGATCGCGAAGGCCAAGGCCACGGTTGCCGCGAAGGTGCTGAACGGCAAGGTCACCGACCGCACGCGCGCGAAGGTGCGCGTCACGGTCAGGACCCCGGGCTTCACCGAGAAGTCGGGCACGGTGCGGATCTACCGCGGCTCGAAGGTGATCGGCTCCGCGAAGGTCAAGGGCGGCAAGGCCACGGTCACGCTGCCGCGTCAGAAGTCCTCGGTGCGCCTGGTGGCGAAGTACGGCGGCTCGTCGCTGACGTCGCCCGCCAGCCGCGCATTCGTGCTGCGGGTGCGCTGAGGCAGGGGGACAGGCCGGACGGCCCCAGGATCGAGGGAGATCCTGGGGCCGTCCTCTGTCCCGGCGCGTCCGGGGTCAGCGCACCCGCCCGGTCACCAGCAGGTACTCCCACTGCATCGTGAAGCCGTCCTCGTCGCGCGTCCCCTCGCGCTCGCCGAGGGCCGCGAGGTCGCGGTCGAGCTCGGCGGTGCGGTCGGGGTCGCCGGCGTGGGCCGCGTAGGCCGCGATCGTCGGACCGTAGTGCTTCGCGAAGTAGTCGCGGAACTGCTCGCCGCCCTCGAAGAGGGTGACGGGGAGCGTCATCCGCCGCAGCTCGAGGTCCTCGACGCGGTCGCCGAGCAGGTCGCGGACGTGATCCTCCTGGCCCCACAGCGGGGGTGGGGAGACGCCCGGGGGCGGCGGCGGGACGTACTGCTTCATCGTCGCGAACAGCTGGCCGATCGTGCCCTCGGGCGTCCAGCAGACGAGGCCGATCCGGCCGCCGGGGCGGGCCGTGCGGACCAGCTCGTCGGCCGCTCGCTGGTGGTGCGGCGCGAACATCACGCCGATGCACGACATGACGACGTCGAACGCGTCGTCCTCGTACGGCAGCGCCTCGGCGTCCGCGACGTCCCACGCGAGGGTGTCGTCGGGGTGGGACTCGCGGCCCACGTCGAGGAGCTCGGGCGTGAGGTCGGACGCGACGGCGTCGGCCCCGCGGCGGGCGGCGCGGACGGCCGCGCTGCCGGTGCCGGCCGCGACGTCGAGGACGCGCTCGCCGCTCTGGACGTCGAGGGCGTCGACGAGGACACCGCCCAGCGGGGAGACGATCTCGCGGCAGACACGGTCGTAGTCGCCGAGTGCCCACATCCTGCGGTGACGAGCCTTCAGCTCGAGGTCCTGCTGTGCTGCGGTGTCGGTGGTCTCAGTGGTGCTCATGGAACTTCCTTCGGTGCTTCGTTGCCTTCCGACAGAGTCCGTCCAGCGGCCGTGGTGATACCAGTTCTGTTTCTGTACCGCCCGATCGGACGGTGGCGCGGCGGCGTGGCGCAGGCGCACGATGGGCGGGACGAAGGGGTGACCCATGGCGACGTCCTACGGCCAGTTCTGTCCACTCGCGAAGGCGATGGAGATCCTCGACGAGCGGTGGACGGTCCTGATCGTCCGCGAGCTCCTGCTCGGCAGCACGCGGTTCAACGAGCTCCGGCGCGGCGTGCCGCGGATGTCGCCGGCGCTGCTGTCCAAGCGGCTCCAGGCCCTCGAGCGGCACGGGATCGTCGACCACGAGGACGGCCACTACCGGCTGACCGAGTGCGGTCGCGACCTGCACACCGCCGTGATGAGCCTGGGCGTCTGGGGACTGCGCTGGATCGAGGACTTCGGCGACGAGGACCTCGACCCGCACCTGCTGATGTGGGACGTGCGGCGCACCGTGCCGACCGCGTCGTGGCCGCCGGGACGCACGTGCGTGGCGGTGGAGTTCACCGACCTGCAGCGGGCGCGCCGGTGGTGGCTCGTGGTCGCGGGCGGCCAAGTCGACGCGTGCGACTACGACCCGGGCTTCGAGGTGACGGCCACGGTGCGCGCCACCTTGCGCACGCTCACGCACGTGTGGCGCGGCGACGTCTCGTGGGAGCGGGCGATGCGCGCACGGCAGGTCGAGATCGAGGCGCCGCGCGACGTGCGCCGGGACGTGCCCGACTGGTTCGGCCGGTCGATGCTGGCCGACGCGCTGGCGGCGCAGGCCGCGGTCAGCGCGGGATGACGACCTCGAGCAGCGTGGCGGTGCCGACGTCCAGCTGGGCCCACGGGCGGGCGACGTCGAGGACGGCGATGGCCGAGGTCGGGAAGCCCGCGCGGACCTCGTTCACGACGGCGGGGTCGGACTCCTCGCTCGCGAGCCGGGCGGCCAGGCCGGGGGTGCCCGGGGCGTGGCCGACGAGCAGCACGGTGTCGGCCGACGCCTCGACCGACTGGACCGCCTCCAGCAGGCTCCCGGTCCAGCCCTCGTAGATCGAGTCGAGGAAGGTCGTCGGCGCCTCGAGGCCCGTGGCGGCGAGGGTCTCGCGCGTGCGGATGGCGGTCGAGCAGATCACGGCGTCGACCGAGCCCACGTGCTCGCGGATCCAGTCACCGGCGAGCGCGGCCTCGCGCCGTCCGCGATCGGCGAGCGGCCGCTCGAAGTCCTCGACCCCGTCCGGGAACGCGGCCTTGCCGTGGCGCATCAGCAGCAGTCGGCTCATGGCTCGAGTCTAGGCAGCCTCGGGCCGTCCGGTCCCGGACGCGAGATGTGTAGCGGTGTCCACCGTTTTTCGGCCGATTCGACCGAGAAAGGGTGGATACCGCTACACATCTGGCGCGCCGGAGGCGCGGAGTCAGGCGCGGGCGATGCCGACCATCTCGTCGCGCGGGACGACCTTCTTGCGCTCGCGCGGGTGGGTGTCGGAGGCGCCGAGGCTCTCCTCGTGGGCGTCCAGCTTCTCCCAGCCCTCCCACGTCGTGTACTCGATGCCGCGGCTGTCGAGGTGACGGTCGAAGGCCTCGCGCTCGGCGAACTCCGGGGCCGGCAGGCTCGGCAGGTCCTCGACGAGCATCTTGATCGTCTGGGCCGCGTCGGACTTGGTGTGGCCGATCAGGCCGACCGGGCCGCGCTTGATCCAGCCGGTGGCGTAGACGCCCTCGATCGGCGAGCCGTCGATGTCGAGCACGTGGCCGCCGTCGTTGGGCAGGACGCCCGCGTTGGCGTCGAACGGCAGGCCCGGCAGGTTGTCGGAGTAGTAGCCGATCGCGCGGTAGACGGCCTGGACGGGCCAGTCCTTGAACTCGCCGGTGCCGCGGACGTTGCCGGTGCCGTCGAGCTCGGTGATCTCGGTGCGCAGGCCCACCACGCGCCCGTCCTCGCCGAGGATCTCGACGGGGTTCTGGCAGAAGTGGATGTGGATCCGGTGGGGCGCGCCCGACGGCTCCTTGGCCAGGTAGTCGCCGAGCACCTTGACGACGAGCTTCTGGCTCTTGGCGGCGGCGAGCGCCTCCATGGAGCCGTGGTCGAACTCGTAGCCCTCGGGGTGCACGATGACGTCGATCGTGGGGGAGTGCGACAGCTCGCGCAGCTCCATCGGGGTGAACTTCACCTGGGCCGGGCCGCGGCGCGCGAACACGTGCACGTCGGTGGTGGCGTTGTTCTTGAGGCCCTCGTAGACGTTGTCGGGGATCTCGGTGACGAGCAGCTCGTCGGCGGTCTTGGCCAGGATGCGGGCGACGTCGAGGCCCACGTTGCCGACGCCGAGGACGGCGACCTCCTTGGCGTGGGGCTGGAAGTCCCACTCGCGGGGCGCGTCGGGGTGGCCGTCGTACCAGTAGACGAAGTCGGCCGCGCCGTACGAGCCGTCGAGGTCGATGCCCGGCAGGTTCAGCTCGCGGTCGCGGCGCGCGCCGGTGGCGAACACGACGGCGTCGTAGAAGCCCTTGAGGTCCTCGAGCTTGATGTCGGTGCCGAAGTTGACGTTGCCGAAGAAGCGGATGTCCTCGTTGGCCATCACGCGCTTGAGCGCCTTGATGATCTCCTTGATCCGCGGGTGATCGGGGGCGACGCCGTAACGGATCAGGCCGAACGGGGTGGGGTCGCGGTCGAGGATGTCGACGGTGACGTCGAGGTCCTCGGTCTTGGTGAGGATGTCGGCCGCGTACACGCCAGCGGGGCCGGCGCCGACGACGGCGACGCGCACCTTCCTGTCCACAGTCATGAGGCAAGCCTAAGACTCGCGCCCCAACGCCTCGGCACCCGACCGCCATCTGGACCGGCGCACGACCCAGGACCTCGGGATCGGCCCGTGATAGTGGGGGAAGTCCTCGGTGCCGCGCGGTCCCTCGGCGGCCTCCCAGCGCAGCAGCGGGTCGCCGGCCGGTACCTCGATCCGCAGCACCAGGAGGTCCTCGACCCCGGCGAAGAACAGCGCCGCGGTCCCGGCGACCTGCTCGGCGGTGGAGAGGTGCACGAAGCCCTCGGTCTTCAGCGAGGCCGGGGCGTACGCGTCACCGACCTCGCGCCACACGGACTCGGACACGAGGTGGAACAGGGGATCGCTCGTCACCCGTCGATTCTCGTCGGTCGGCGGGTGCATGATGGCGGTGCGGTCCCCACGAGAACGGAGCGATCCCATGAGCCTCGACGTCCAGGTCACGTTCGACGCGCACGATCCACCGGCCCTGGCCGACTTCTGGGCGGCCGTCCTCGGCTACGAGGTGCCGGGCCCGCCCGACGCCCAGCTCGGCCCCGGCGACGACCCGTGGGCGGCGTGGGACGACTTCCTCGAGCGGGTCGGCGTGCCGCCCGCGCTGCGCCGCTCCAAGGCCGCGATCGAGGACCCGCAGGGCAGGGGCCCGCGCGTCTTCTTCCAGCAGGTGCCCGAGGACAAGGTGGCCAAGAACCGCGTCCACCTCGACGTCCGCGCCGCACCGGGTCTCGAGGGCGACGAGCGGATGGCCGCGCTCGAGCGGGCCTGCGAGCGGCTCGTCGCGCTCGGGGCCGAGCGCGTGCGGCGGTTCGAGCCGGCGCCGCCGATGGAGTCGGGCTTCATCGTGATGCGCGATCCCGAGGGCAACGAGTTCTGCCTCGACTGAGCTCCGCCTCGCCCACCTGAGAACCTCCTGTGCGTCTGTCCGGGAGGCGGTCCTGAGGTCGATTCTCACGCGGCGTTCGCCTAGGTTGTTGGCACGACGGTTGAACGAGAAACCACATCGTGCCCCGACCCCAGGAGCCTCATGACCCCGACGAAGCGCCGCGCCTACGCCGCCCTCGCCGCCTCGACCGCCCTCCTCACGCTCGCCGCGTGCGGTGACAGCGACGCCGCCGAGAACGACGCGTCCTCCAGCAAGACCCCCTCCGCCACGTCCGCGGCGCCGTCCGAGCCCGCCGCCTCCGACTCCGGCGCCACCGGCGCCTTCACCGCCGGCGAGTACGAGGCCACCGGCAGCTACACCACCCCCGACGGCCAGACCCAGAAGATCGAGGTCGAGGTCGAGCTCGCCGCCGACGGCACGATCACCTCGCTCGACGCCGACGGCCAGGCCGAGGGCGGCAACTCCGAGCAGTTCCAGAAGAAGTTCGAGAGCGGCATCGACGCCCAGGTCGAGGGCCGCAAGATCACCGAGCTCGACGTCGACAAGGTGTCCGGCTCCTCCCTGACCAGCGGCGGCTTCAACGACGCCATCGACCAGATCATCAGCCAGGCCCAGGCCTGACCCATGAGCTCCGACTGGCGTCTCGACGCCATCGGAACCGCGTGGTCGATCGGGACCCCCGACCCGATCGCCCCCGGGCTGCGAACCGCGATCACGGACCGCATCGACTCGTTCGATCGGACGTGGTCGCGGTTCCGCGCCGACTCCGCCGTGAGTGCGCTGCGCACTGAGCGTGAGGTCGACCTCGGGCCCGACGCCCCCGCGATCCTGGCCCTCTACGACCGCCTCTTCGCGCTGACCGACGGTGCCGTGAGCCCGCTCGTCGGCGGCGCCCTCGAGCAGCTGGGCTACGGCCCCGGCTACACCCTGACCCCCTCCGGCGACCCCGTGCGCGTGCCGTCGTGGGCGGACTGCGAGCTGAGCGGCAGCGTGCTGCGCGTGCCCGGCCCGGTGGTCCTCGACATCGGCGCGGTCGGCAAGGGCTGGCTCGCCGGCGAGGTCGCCGCGATGATCGACCAGCCCTGCGTCGTCGACGCCAGCGGCGACCTCGTGAACCGCTCGGGTGACGTCCTGCGCGTCGCGCTCGAGGATCCCGACGACCCCACGCTGGCCGTCGCCGTCGTCGAGGTCCCCGACGGCGAGGCGATCTGCGGCTCGGCCAGCAACCGGCGCCGCTGGTCGACCGACCTGCACCACGTCCTCGACGCGCGCTCGGGGCGCCCGACGCGCGACGTCGTGGCCGCGTGGGCCGGCGGACCCGACGCCGGTTGGGCCGACGGTCTCGCGACCGCGGCGTTCTTCAGCTCGACCCTTCCCGAGACGGGCCATTGGTGGGCATCCTTGGACCGGAATCGGCGGCTGGTGGCCCGTGAGCTGCCCGGAGAGGTGTTCACATGACGTTCCTGGATCGCCAGCTCGGCCGGTTCACGATGTACCGACTCGTCACCCTGGTGCTGCTGGCGCTGGTCGTCGTGGCGGTGGTCCAGTCCGCCCTCGGCGTGCTCGACTCCGACATCTTCCCGGTGGACGCGCTGCTGCTGACGCTCGCCGTGATGGTCGCGACGTCGGTGGTGGTCAACTACGTGGTGGGTCGTGCCATCGGCGCGCGCCCGCACCTCGAGTCCTCGATCGTCACCGCGCTGATCCTGTGGTTCCTCTACTGGCCCACCACGCACGGCGAGCAGCTGGCCTGGCTGGCACTCGTCGCGGCGCTCGCGCAGATCTCCAAGTACCTCATCGCGTGGCGAGGCAGGCACCTCGTCAACCCGGCCGCGGCCGGCGTGGTGCTCTCGGTGCTGATCGGCTGGGTCACCGACTGGCCGATCCCGTTCACGGGCTGGTGGGTCGCGAGCGAGTCGCTGTTCGGGTTCGTCCTCGTCGGCGCGCTGCTGGTGCTGTACCGCACCCGCCGGCTGGCCCTCGGAGCCGTGTTCGCGCTGGTCGCGATCGCCGTCACGGTCTGGTGGCAGCTGGGCGTCGGCGCCGAGCTCACCGAGGCCCTGCGCTTCACCCTCTACTCCACGCCCATCGTGTTCTTCGGCGGCTTCATGCTGAGCGAGCCACTGACCCTGCCCCCGCGGCGGACCCAGATGCTCGGCGTCGCGGCGCTCGCGGGCATCGCCTTCACGTGGCCGCTGCTGACGTCGCGCCTGTTCGGCGATCCGTGGACCACCGAGCCGTTCACCAGCACCTACGAGCTCGCCCTCGTCGTCACCGGACTCGTGGCGTTCGCGCTGCGCCAGGGCTCGCGCACCCTCGTCCTGCGCGAGCAGCGCCGGCTGGGCGACGACGTCGTCGAGTACGTCTTCGACGCCGATCGCCCGCTGACGTTCGTGCCCGGCCAGTACGTCGAGCTCGACGTGCCGCACGCGCGCATCGACACCCGCGGCCGCCGGCGCATGTTCAGCGTCGTCTCGGCGCCCGGCCGCGAGGTCGTTCTCGCGACGCGGCATCCCGAGCCCGGTTCCTCCTACAAGCGCGCCCTCGCCGCGTCCGAGCCCGGCGACCACTTCCGCGTCACGGCCGTCCACGGCGACTTCGTCTGGCCGGCGAAGGGGCCCGTGCTGCTGGTCGGCGCGGGGATCGGCGTCACTCCGTTCCTCAGCCAGCTAGCCGCGCACCGCGGACGCGACGTCGTGGTCGTGGTGGGCGAGCGCGCCGCGCAGCCCTACGCCACCGAGCTCGAGGCGTCGGACGCGAAGGTCCTCCGCCTCCCCGTGGAGGAGGTCGACGGCGACACGATCGCGCGACTCGTCCCCGACCTCGACCAGCGCACGGCGCTCGTCTCGGGCCGCCCGGACTTCGTCGACGAGGTCTCGCGCGGCCTGCGCCGCCGCGTCCGCCGGCTGCGCCGCGACCACTTCCTGGGGTACTGAGTCGGGGGTTGCGATCGCGCCGGAGCCGGGCGCACGATCGAGGGATGAGGATCTCCGCCACCGTGCACCACGAGCCGGGGCGCCACGAGGTGACGGTCCGGACCGACGACCGCACCACGACGCTCGACCTGCCCGCCCGCGAGGACGGGCCCGGCTCGGCCGTCAACGGCGGTGAGCTGCTGGCCGCCGCGCTCGCGACCTGCTTCCTCAACGACCTCCACCGCGAGGCCGTCCGCCGCGGCGTCGACATCGGCGCGGTCCAGGTGGTCGTCGAGTCCGAGTTCGGCGATCGCGGGGAGCCCGCCTCCGACCTCACCTACCGCGTGCACGTGCAGTCCGCCGCCGACGCGGGCCTCGTGGCCGACCTCGTGCGCGAGACCGACCTGCTCGCCGAGGTGCACGGCACGCTCCGCGCCGGTCGCGACGTCGAGCTGAGCAGCGTGCAGATCAGCGCCCCCTGAGCCGACTCGCGTGTGACCCGGCACAATGGGTTACCGACGAGTACCCGAGGAGGCCGCGTGCGGATTGCACTGTTGTCGTACCGCAGCAAGCAGCACAGCGGTGGGCAGGGCGTCTACGTCCGCAACCTCAGCGCCGGACTGGCCGAGCTCGGGCACGAGGTCACGATCTTCTCGGGCCAGCCGTACCCCGAGGACCTGCACCCGGACGTCCGCCTCGAGAAGGTGCCGAGTCTCGACCTCTACCGCGACGACGACCCGTTCCGCACGCCGCGGCTGCGCGAGTTCCGCGACTGGATCGACGTGCTGGAGTACCTGCAGATGGTCACCGCCGCGTTCCCCGAGCCGCTGACGTTCAGCCTCCGCGCGCGCCGCCTCGACCTCTCGGGCTTCGACGTCGTGCACGACAACCAGTCGCTCGGCTACGGGCTGCTCTCGATCAACAAGCGCCAGCCGTTCCTGGCCACGATCCACCACCCGATCAGCCGCGACCGCGCGCTCGACATCGCGGCCGCGCCGCTGCGCAAGCAGGTGACGACGCGGCGCTGGTACGCCTTCGTGCGCATGCAGGCCTTCGTGGCGCGGCGGATCCGCACGATCCTCGGCGTCTCCACGGCCTCGGCGGGCGACACCGTCACCGACTTCCGCCTCGACCCCGACCAGATGACCGTGGTCCCGCTCGGCGTCGACACCGACCTCTTCAGCCCGCCGGAGTCCCGCGTGCCCGGCCGCATCGTCGTGGTCGCCAGCGCCGACTCGCCGCTCAAGGGCCTCGCGCACTTCATGGACGCCGCCGCGAAGCTGGCCACCGATCGTGAGATCGACGTGCAGCTGGTCTCGAACCTCGACCCCGAGGGCGCCGCGCACCAGCGCATCCACCACGGCGACCTCGCCGGCATCGTCACGGTGCACAGCGGCATCTCCGACGAGGGGCTCGCCGCGCTGATCTCGTCCGCCGAGGTCATGGTCGTCCCGTCGCTGTACGAGGGCTTCAGCCTGCCCGCCGTCGAAGCGATGTCGTGCGGCACGCCGCTCGTGGCCAGTGCCGCGGGCGCGCTGCCCGAGGTCGTCGGCGACGCCGGCGTGCTCGTGCCGCCCGGCGACGTCGACGCGCTCGTCACCGAGGTGGGTCGCCTGCTCGACGACCCCGTCGAGCGCGCCCGGCTGTCCGGCGTCGCCCGCAGCCGCGCGATCGAGCGCTTCAGCTGGCTCGCCGTCGCCCGCGCCACCACGCAGGCCTATGAGAAGGTGATCGCCGATCACCGCGCTGCACCCCGGGACGGAAGGAATCCCCATGCTGACCGTTGACTTCGACCGCCTCCGGGTGGGCCGCGGCACGCGCTTCATCGACGTGGGCGCCGGCGCCGGCCGCCACTCCTACGAGGCCCTGCGCCGGGGTGCGCACGTCACCGCGTTCGACCTCGACGAGGTCGAGCTCAAGGGCGTCGAGGACATGTTCGGCGCGATGGCGCTCGAGGGCGAGGTCCCGCCGGGCGGCAGCGGCGAGGTGCAGGTCGGCACGATCCTCGACATGCCCTACGAGGACGGCACGTTCGACGTCGTGCTCGCCTCGGAGATCCTCGAGCACGTGCCCGAGGACGTGCAGGCGATCAGCGAGCTCGAGCGCATCCTCGCGCCCGGCGGCGTCCTGGCCGTCACGGTGCCGCGATGGATGCCCGAGGCGGTCTGCTGGAGGCTCTCGGACGAGTACCACGCGAACGAGGGCGGCCACATCCGTATCTACAAGGCCGACGAGCTGCGCGCGAAGCTGGAGGCCACGGGCCTGCGGTTCACGCACCAGCACCACGCCCACGCGTTGCACTCGCCGTACTGGTGGATCAAGTGCGCCGTCGGCGTCGAGCGCGACCAGCACCCCCTCGTGCGCGGCTACCACCAGCTGCTGGTGTGGGACATGATGAAGGCCCCCCGCACCACCCGCTGGGCCGAGAAGGCCCTCAACCCCGTGCTCGGCAAGAGCGTGGCCCTGTACTTCCAGAAGCCCTTCTGATGCAGCCCGCGTCCTCGCCCCCTCCCCACTTGTGGAACGGGTTGAACGCCTTCGCGCCTCAGAACGGTGCACCCCGTTCCAGAAGTGGAGCGAGGCGCGCGCGGTGACGCCCACCGAGGCCCACCAGACGGGCAAATGGATCGCGTCGGTCCAGCTGAGCACCGGGGCGATCCCGTGGTTCGACGGCGGTCACCTCGACCCGTGGGACCACGTGCAGGCCGCGATGGGCCTGGCCACCGCCGGGTTCGTCGACGAGGCCGTCGCGGCCTACGACTGGCTCCGCCATGCGCAGCGGCCCGACGGCTCGTGGGGCCGCAAGTACTGGCCGGGCGCCGACGACGACGGCGTCGAGGAGCCCGAGACCGACGCCAACTACTGCGCCTACGTCGCCACCGGCCTGTTCCACCTCGAACTGCTGGGCGTCGACGCGAGCCGCTTCCTGCCGATGCTGGAGCGCGCGGTCGACGTCGTGCTCGAGCTCCAGGTGGGGAGCGGTCCCGTCGCGTGGGCCCGCGGCGTCGACGGCAAGGTCGCCGGCGAGTGCCTCGTCACCGGCAACTCGAGCATCGTGTTCAGCCTGCGGTGCGCCGCCCGTCTCGCCGAGACGTGGGGCCACCCGCGCCCGCACTGGCGGCACGCGGCCGACGGGATCGCGGCGGCTCTCGTCGATCGTCCCGAGCTGTTCACGCCCAAGCCTCGGTTCTCGATGGACTGGTACTACCCGGTGATGACGGGCGTGCTCGACGGCGAGGCCGCGGCCGCTCGCCTCGACGAGCGGTGGGACGAGTTCGTCGTCCCCGGCTTCGGCACGCGCTGCGTCACCGTGAACCCGTGGGTCACCGGCGGCGAGACCCTCGAGCTCGTGCTCGCCCTCGTGCGCGCCGGCCGCACCGCCGCGGCCGAGAGTCTCTACGCCGACATCGGCCACCTGCGCGATCCCGACGGCGCCTGGTGGACGGGCCTGGTCTACAACGACGGCAAGCGCTGGCCCGTCGAGCAGTCCACGTGGACCGCCGGCACCGCCCTGCTCGCCCACGACGCCCTGACCGGCGCCACGCCCGCCGCCGGGTTCATGGGCCGCTGACGCCAGTCCGTCGAACGGCCTGACAGCGGACGATCGCGCTGCGATCCTTCGTGGATGGTGGAGATCAGCGCGAGCGTCCGAACGGCCGCGCTTCCGTGGGCTTCCACCGTGGCGCAAGTCGTCCTCTGTGTCGTGGCCATGGTCCTGGCGGCGCGCGGCCATCCCGTGTGGGCCATCGCGGTGATGGCCGTGGTCCTCGGGTCTTGCCTGCTGCCCGGCCCCGACGACGACGCGCTCACTCGGTGGTTCCACGTCGTGAGAGCCGCGGTGGCTCTGGGCGTCGTCAGCGCGGGCTTCCTCGACGCTTCCCGCCTCCTCGAGATCCTGCTGGTCTGCCTGCTCGCGGTGTGCTTCCTCGAGGGGTCGGTGCTGGAGTGGCTACGGCGTCGGCGAGCGTGACAGTTTCCCCAGGCAACCGGGGGAACCGTCAGCGCCGCGGGTCGATGAGGATCTTCGCGTGGTGCTCGGCGCCGGCGAGGTCGTCGAAGGCCTGGGCCACGCCGTCGAGGCCGACGGTGCCGGTGTGCAGGGGACTGGGGTCGACGCGGCCGTCGGCGATCATCTCGAGCGTCTCGTGGAACTCGTGCGGCTGGTAGCAGAACACGAATCGCAGGTCGAGCTCCTTGTTGACCGCCATCGTCGGGCGGAACGTGTCGGGCTCCATGCACACGCCCACGACGATGATCCGCGACCGGATCGGCGCGTGCGTGACGAGGTCCTCGATGATCCCCGGGACGCCGACGCACTCGAACACCACCGGCCCTCGCGGCGTCTGGCCCGCCCGCTCGGCGAGTCGCATGACGCGCTTCCACGGCACCCAGCGCACGCGCCGCAGCATCCGCATCGCGTCGATGCCCTGCCCGAAGTAGTCGGGCGCGGAGGTCAGGTGCGTGGCCGGGCGCTTGTACGCGTCCCACGGCGACCGGACCGCCGGGTCGACCACGACGTCGGCGCCGCACCGCTCGGCGAGCACGCGCCGGCCCGCCGAGTAGTCGCTCGCGACCACCGTGCGCACGCCGGCCGCCTTCAGCATGAGGATCACGGCGAGCCCGATCGGACCGCAGCCCACGACCAGCGCGACCTCCTTGCGACCGATCTCGCTGCGGTTCACCGCGTGGTGCGCCACCGCGAGCGGCTCGGTCATCGCGACGTGGTCGGGGTCGGCGTGCGACGGCACCTCGAACGTCATCGCCTCCTGGGTCAGCACGTACTCGGCGTAGCCGCCGGGCGCGCGCTCGGACAGGCCCGTCATGTCGACCTGCCCCTCGCTCTGCAGGACCGGCAGGGCCACGACAGGCGTCCCCACGGGCCATCGCCTGCGGCACTTCGGCCCGTACGCGGCGACCGTGCCGGTGAACTCGTGCCCCATCACCACGTGGTCGGCGCGTCGCATGAAGCGGTCGTAGTCGACCTCGGCCGCGACGTCGGCGCTCGCGTCGGCGTGCATGCGGGCGTGCAGGTCCGAGCCGCAGATGCCCGAGCGCGTGACCGCGACGAGGACCTGGCCAGGTCCGGGCTCGGGGGTCGGCAGGTCGACGACGGACAGCTCGCCCTCGTGGACGCTGACCGCCTTCACGCCCCGACCTCCGCCCGGTCGGCCGCGGTCGTCCACACGAGGCCGTCGTCGAGGTCGGCCCGGTTCGTCGACCACGAGTCGACGAGGAAGTTCTGCTTGAACGACCACGGGTACGAGGCGGCCGCGCGCGGCATGAGGTGGGCGCCACGCTGCAGGTAGCCGGACTGCATGTCCATGAGCGGCGTGGACGCGCCCGTGCCCGAGAACTCCGGCACGACCGACGTGGACCCGGAGTCGACCAGCCGGCGCAGCACCTTCGCCACGAGTCGCGACGTCATGTCAGAGCGCATCGTCCACGACAGGTTGATGTAGCCGACGCAGAAGGCCAGGTTGGGTAGTCCCGTCAGCATCGCGCCGTAGTAGGCGAAGGAGTCCGAGGGGTCGCGGAGCTCGCCGTCGACCGTGATCCGCGCGCCGCCGAGGATCTTGATCGACAGGCCCGTCGCGGTGACGACGATGTCGGCCGGCAGCACGGTGCCGTCCTCGAGCCGGACGCCCTCGGGCACGAAGCGGTCGATGCGTGCCGTGGCGACCGAGGCCTTGCCGGCCTTGATCGCCGCGAAGATGTCGCCCTGCGGCGTGACGCACAGGCGCTGGTCCCACGGATCGTACGGCGGGTTGAAGTGCTGCTGCGCGATCTCCTCCGAGCCGGTGCCGTGCGCGACGCCCTTGAGCAGCAGCGACCGCATCGCCTTCGGCGCGCGCTGGCAGGCCTGGAAGAGCGCCCACTGGAGCAGCATGTTCTTCGTGCGGACCACGTGGTGGGCCACGGTCGGCGGCGCCACCTTCCGGACGACGTCGGCGATCGGGTCGCCCTTCGGCTGGGCCAGCAGGTAGCTCGGCGTGCGCTGGAGCATCGTCACGTGCTCGGCGGTCTCGGCCATGGCGGGCACGATCGTCACGGCGGTGGCGCCGCTGCCGATCACGACGACCCGCCGGCCGGTGTGGTCGAGGTCCTCGGGCCAGAACTGCGGGTGCACGAGGGTGCCCTCGAAGTCGTCGACGCCGGCGAACCCGGGGTCGTACGGCTGGTCGTAGTCGTAGTAGCCGGTGCACGCGACGAGGAACCGCGCCGACCACTCCTCGGCGCCGTCGGGGCCCTCGGCCTGCACGGTCCAGCGCGCGTCGGCGGACGACCAGTCGGCCGCCTCGACGCGCCGCCCGAACGAGATGTGGCGGTCGATCCCGGCCTCGCGGGCCGTGTCCTCGAGGTACTCCAGGATCTGGTCGCCGTCGACGATCGCGTCCTTGCCGCGCCACGGCCGGAACGGGAACGCGAGGGTGAAGAAGTCCGAGTCGGAGCGCACGCCCGGGTAGCGGAACAGGTCCCACGTGCCGCCGATCCGCTCGCGTCGCTCGACGATCGCGTAGGTCAGGTCGGGACACGCCTGCTGGATCCGGTAGGCCATGTTGATGCCGGAGAGGCCGGCTCCGACGATGAGGACGTCGACGTCGCGTTGCGTGGTCATGGACCGATTGTGGCCTGCGTCACGCCGTTGCGGGAGCACCTCCGGCAGACCCGTCCCCGCGCCCCCTCCGCGAGGGGCGCAGAAACGCCGCCACTCGCCGAGTGGCGGGCGCCATCGCGCCACTCGCGACCCTGGTTGGCGCCGCTCGGCGCGCCAGCCTCGGCGGCGGCGTCAGCGCACGGTGAGGCGGGCGGTGCGCAGCGTGCGGTCGGAGCCGCGGGTGCCGGGGGCGTCGAGCGCCCGCACCTTGACCGTCGCGGTGCCGCGCTTGAGGCCCGGCAGCGAGAAGCGGTGGTAGAAGCCGAGCCTCGTGCGGGTGGCGGTGCGGGTCCAGGAGCGGCTGCCCTGGGTGACGTGCACCCGGATCCGCACGCCCTTGGTCTCCGCGTCGGTGTCCACCGCGCGACCGCGCACGGCCAGCAGGCCCTTCTTCGCGCTCAGGCCGGTGACGAGGCCGCGCGGGCCGCCGTCGGTGCGCGTGAACCGCAGGAACGCGCGCGGGTAGGAGGTGCCGGCGTACCGGACCGAGCGGAACGTGCCCCGGCTCGTCAGCTCGGTGACGACGACCCAGGAGTTGTTGTGCGCGACGCTCTCGACGACGGCGAGGTGCCCCCGCGAGGTGGCTCCGACGCCGGCAGGTGCGCTGAGCCACCACGCGATGTCGCCCCGCTGCGGCTGCGCGACCTGGGCGGCGGCGCGCTCCTTCAGGGCGGCGGTGCGCCACGTGCGCGGCGTGGTCGAGGTCAGCACGGGCGCCGAGCGGACGCCCTGGCTCAGCCGGAACGCGGCGTAGTGCGTGGAGGTGCGGGGGGCCGCGCCCCAGATCCGGCGCGTCACCCTCTCGTGGCCGCGGGTGGACGTCTTCGCGGCGCGGCAGGCGCTGACGCCCGTGCACAGTACCTTCGCGTGCGAGGGGACCGGGGCGTGCTGCGCGGCGCGTGAGCCGATCATCGTGGCGAGGTCGGACGAGCGCACCACCCACGCACCGAGCGTGGTGGCGCCGGCGGCGTTCGGGTGGATCGCGTCGATGGTCTCGCGACGGACGAGCGAGGGCAGCGTGATCCAGGTGAAGCCGCGCGCCTTCGCGAGTGCCTCGTAGAGCGTGGAGGTGGCCACCTTGCCGGCACCGTCGGACGAGCCCCACGGGGTCATAACGTAGACGCGCGAGCGGGCGATGCCCTGCCGGTCGACTGCACGGGCCAGCGCGACGAAGTAGCTCTGGGCCGCGGCGCGGCGCTCCGCGGCGGTGGCCACGACCCGCGCACCCCCGCGGCAGCGGCGGACGTCGTTGCGCCCGACCTCGACGATGACGACGTCGGGTTCGGTGGCGGCCACGTCGCCCAGCCGGTCGCCGAACGTGGTGCCCGAGCACGGCACGAGCGTGGAGCCGAAGCCGCGGGCCAGCAGACCGCTGCCGCCCTCGGCGCTGACCATGACCACGCTCGCGGGGATGCCGGCGGCCTCGGCGACGTGTGCCCACCAGGCCTTCGGCCGACTCTGCGTGCCCTTGACGCTGTAGCGCCGCGTGCTGGAGAAGGAGTCGCCGAACACGAGGACGCGGGCGTGGCGTGCGGAGGGGGCGCCGGGGTTCGGCAGCGTGACCTCGCCGCCGTCGTCGACCGCGCCGCCGTCGCCCTGCGGCACGGTCGGGGTGGTCGTGGGAGCCGTGGTCGGCAGCGTCGGCTCGGGCGCGGGAGCCGTGGTGGCGACGGGGTCGGGGACGGGGGCGTCATCGGCCGTGGCGGGGGACGCTGCGAGCATCGACACCGCGACGGCGACGGCAGCCGTCAGGCTCCAGGGGCGTCGAGTCACCGGATGATGGTACGCGAGATCTGGAGCCCCTCCTGCCACTGTGGCCACACTCCCGCGCGAGGGTCGTAGAGTGCGGCGGGTGAACGCGCTCCCCGAGGAACTGTCCCGCATCGCCGACGAGGTCCGCGGCTTCCTCCCCGAGGTCGAGGCGCAGGCGCTGCGGGACGCGGCGGCACGCTTCGCGACGCCGGGCGGCGTGATCGTCGAGATCGGCACGTACTGCGGCAAGTCCACGGTCCACCTGGGCCACGTCGCGCGCGAGGCCGGCGCCACGCTCGTCACGATCGACCACCACCGCGGCTCCGAGGAGCACCAGGTCGGCTGGGAGTACCACGACGCCTCGCTCGTCGACCCCGAGACGGGCGCCTTCGACACCCTCCCCGTGCTGCGCCGCACGCTCTGGGCGGCGCAGCTCGAGGACGTCGTCGTCCCGATGGTGGGTCGCTCGGCCACGATCTCGGCCTGGTGGCGCACGCCCGCCGACCTCGTCTTCATCGACGGCGGCCATACCGAGGAGGCCGCGCAGGCCGACTACGCGGGCTGGGCGCCGTGGGTCCGTCCCGGCGGCGCGCTGGCCATCCACGACGTCTTCCCGGACCCGGCCGACGGCGGTCAGGCCCCCTTCCACATCTACGAGCGGGCGCTGGCCGACGGCTTCGTCGAGGTGGGCCACACCGACAGCCTGCGCGTGCTGCAACGCCCGGCCTGATCCGCCGTCCGGGGTCGGCCGCGGCGACACTCCGACATATGCCTAGGGTTAGGCAAAACAGACCCGGGGCGCGCTACGCTCCACTCAGCCGTCCCGCCGTGGGACGAAAGGGGCCGCCCCGTGACACTCAACGACGAGCTCACCGAAGACGCGATCGCCGTGCGCGCCGAGGCGTCCGACTGGCGTGACGCCGTCCGCCAGGCCGGCGCACTGCTCACCGCCGTCGGCGTGACCACCGACGAGTACACCGACGAGATGGTCCAGACGGTCGAGAAGCTCGGCCCCTACATCGTGCTCGCGCCCGGCATCGCCCTGGCGCACTCGCGCCCCTCTCCGGCCGTCAACCGCGCGGGCATCGCGTGGCTGCAGCTGGCCGAGCCCGTCGAGTTCGGCCACCAGACGAACGACCCCGTGTGGCTCGTCGTCGCCCTGGCCGCGCTCGACCACGACGGACACCTCGGGTTGATGTCCGCCCTCGCCGCCGTCCTGGGCGACACCGACCTGCTCGCCAGGCTCCGCGAGGCCGATTCGCCGGCCCGCGTCCTGGAGCTGCTCACCCCCACCACCCCCTGAACGAAGGACCATCGTCATGAAGATCGTCGCCGTGTGCGGTATGGGCATCGGAACCTCGGTGCTGCTCAAGATGAACGCCGAGAAGGTCCTGCGGACCCTCGGCAAGGACCAGGACGTCGACGTCGAGGCCGCCGACATCGGCACGGCCAAGGGTGCCGCACGCACCGCCGACATCGTCCTGACGTCGGCCGACCTGGCCGACGAGATCGGTGACGTGCCGGCCAAGGTCGTCATCGTCAACAACTTCACCGACGTCGGCGAGATCGCCGAGAAGCTGACTCCGCTCGTCTGACGAGCCTGAAAGAACGGAACCAAGGGAGAACGACATGGACTGGTTCGTCGACGTACTCGACTTCATCGGACAACAGATCCTCAACGTGCCGGCGTACCTCATCGGCATCATCACGGCGATCGGCCTCATCGCGCTCAAGCGCTCCAGCGGACAGGTGATCGGCGGTGGCCTCAAGGCCGCGCTCGGCTTCCTGATCCTCGGTGCCGGCGCGAACGTGGTCATCGCCTCGCTCGGCCCGCTGGGCGAGATCATCCTCGACGTCACCGGCGCCCAGGGCGTCATCCCGACGAACGAGGTCATCACCGCGATGGCGGCCGAGCAGTACGGCGCGCAGAGCGCGTACGTGCTGACGCTGGGCTTCCTGGTGATGCTGGCGCTCGCGCGGTTCACGCCGCTGAGCTACATCTTCCTCACCGGCCACCACATGGTCTTCATGTCGCTCATGCTGACCGTCGTGCTGTCGGTGGGCCTCGACGACAAGAACGACTGGCTCGTCGTCCTCGTGGGCGCGTTCCTGCTCGGCGTCATCATGGTCGTCATGCCGGCGCTCGCGCAGCCGTGGACCCGCAAGATCACCGGCGACGACTCGCTGGCGATCGGCCACTTCGGCACGCTGGGCTACATCGCGGCCGGCGCCACCGGCCAGGCCGTGGGCAAGCGCAGCCGCTCCACCGAGGAGATCAACTTCCCGCAGGGCCTGAAGTTCCTGCGCGACTCGATGGTCGCCACCGCGCTGTCGATGGTCCTGATCTACGAGGTCTTCGTGGTCTGGGGCCTCATCGCGAGCCCGGACAACACCAAGGAGCTCCTCGGCGCCGCCGATGCGGGCGCCGCCGTGATGGCCGGCTTCGGCCAGGCGCTGCAGTTCGGCGTCGGCGTCGCGATCATCCTCTACGGTGTCCGCACCGTGCTGGGCGAGCTCGTCCCCGCCTTCCAGGGCATCGCCGAGAAGGTCGTCCCCGGTGCCAAGCCGGCGCTCGACATCCCGATCGTGTTCCCGTTCGGCGCCAACGCCGTGCTGATCGGCTTCCTGGCCTCGTTCGCCGGTGGCCTCGCGACGCTGGCGCTGCTGGCCGTGTGGCTGGAGCCGGCGTTCGGCCTGGCGCTGATCCTGCCGGGCATGGTGCCGCACTTCTTCACCGGTGGTGGTGCCGGCGTCTACGGCAACGCCACGGGTGGCCGCAAGGGCGCGGTCGTCGGCGGCTTCGTCAACGGCGTGCTCATCACGATCCTGCCGGCGCTGCTGCTGGAGGTCTTCGGCGAGCTCGGCTTCGCGAACTCCACCTTCGGCGACGCGGACTTCGGCTGGTTCGGCACGCTGCTCGGCTCGAGCCTGCTGGCCGGCCCGGGCATCGGCATCGTCCTGTGCATCCTGATCGGCATCGCGCTGGTCGTCGCGGCCTCGGTCTACCAGGTCAAGGTCGTCGACGCGGGCTGGACGCCGGGCGCGAAGCGCGACGAGATCCTCGCGGAGGAGGACGCCGCGGCGCGTGCCGCCGCGGAGAAGCAGACTCCCGCGAAGGAGTAGCTGCACGCGGTTCCACGACGGCCCGTCCCGGCTCCGGGGCGGGCCGTCGTGCGTCGTGGGACGGGATGTGACGCAGATCCAAGGTTGAGTGGAATGGACTCAACTTTGTTATGGTTGACCTTGACATGGACCTGAACCACCTCACCACGCGTAGTCAGCAGGCCCTCGCTGCCTCGATGCAGCAGGCCGCTGCCGCCGGCAACCCCACCGTGGAGCCGGCGCACCTGCTCCGAGCCCTGCTCACCCAGCAGGGCGGTACCGCGGCACCGCTGCTCACCGCAGCGGGCGCCGACGTCGATGCCGTGCTGACCGAGACCGATGCGGTGATCAGCCGGCTCCCCAGTGCCAGCGGCTCCACCGTGGGCAACCCCCAGCTCGCGCGCGCCACCCACGAGGCGCTGCAGCGCGCGATCGACCTCGCCGGCGAGCTGGGCGACGAGTTCGTCTCCAGCGAGCACCTCGTCGTCGGCATCGCCACGGTCGGCGGTCCGGCGCAGCAGCTGCTGGCCGCCCGCGGCGCCACCCCCGAGACGCTCACCGCGGCGTTCGAGTCGGTGCGCGGCGGCGCCCGCGTCACCAGCCAGGACGCCGAGGACCAGTACCAGTCGCTGGAGAAGTACGGCATCGACCTGACCGCGCTCGCCCGCGAGGGCAAGCTCGACCCCGTGATCGGCCGCGACGCCGAGATCCGGCGCGTCGTCCAGGTGCTCAGCCGCCGCACGAAGAACAACCCCGTGCTGATCGGCGAGCCCGGCGTCGGCAAGACCGCCGTCGTCGAGGGCCTCGCCCAGCGCATCATCGACGGCGACGTGCCCGAGTCGTTGCGCGGCCGCCGCTTGGTCAGCCTCGACCTCGGCGCGATGGTCGCGGGCGCGAAGTACCGCGGCGAGTTCGAGGAGCGCCTCAAGGCCGTGCTCGCCGAGATCAAGGAGAGCAACGGCCAGGTCGTCACCTTCATCGACGAGCTGCACACCGTCGTCGGCGCCGGTGCCACCGGCGACTCGGCGATGGACGCCGGCAACATGCTCAAGCCGATGCTGGCACGCGGCGAGCTGCGGATGATCGGCGCGACCACCCTCGACGAGTACCGCGAGTCGATCGAGAAGGACCCCGCGCTGGAGCGCCGCTTCCAGCAGGTCTACGTCGGCGAGCCCAGCGTCGAGGACACGATCGCGATCCTGCGCGGCCTCAAGGAGAAGTACGAGGCCCACCACAAGGTCGAGATCGCCGACGCCGCCCTCGTGGCCGCGGCCACGCTGTCGCACCGGTACATCCCGGGCCGTCAGCTGCCCGACAAGGCGATCGACCTCATCGACGAGGCGTCCAGCCGGCTGCGCATGGAGATCGACTCCAGCCCCGTCGAGATCGACGAGCTCCGCCGCGGCGTGGACCGCCTCAAGATGGAGGAGCTGCACCTGCAGAACGAGAAGGACGAGGCCAGTCAGGAGCGCCTGGCGAAGCTGCGTCAGGAGCTCGCGGACAAGCAGGAGACGCTGCGCTCGCTCGAGCAGCGGTGGGAGGCCGAGAAGCAGGGCCTCAATGCCGTCGGCGAGATCAAGGAGCGCATCGACGAGGCGCGCATCGCCGCCGAGCGGGCCCAGCGCGAGGGCGACATGGCCACCGCGAGCCGCCTGCTCTACGGCGAGATTCCGCAGATGGAGCAGCAGCTCGCCGACGCACAGGCCGCGGAGGCCTCGGCCGCCGACGACCGCATGGTGCACGAGGAGGTCGGCTCCGACGACATCGCCGAGGTGGTGGCGTCGTGGACCGGCATTCCCACCGGGCGCCTGCTCGAGGGTGAGACCGAGAAGCTGCTGCACATGGAGGACGAGCTCGGCAAGCGGCTCGTCGGCCAGCGCGACGCGGTGCGTGCCGTGTCCGACGCGGTGCGCCGGGCGCGCGCCGGGGTCTCCGATCCCGACCGTCCCACCGGGTCGTTCCTGTTCCTGGGCCCCACGGGCGTGGGCAAGACCGAGCTGGCGAAGTCGCTCGCGGACTTCCTGTTCGACGACGAGCGCGCGATCGTGCGCATCGACATGAGCGAGTACGGCGAGAAGCACTCCGTCGCGCGGCTCGTCGGTGCCCCTCCGGGCTACGTCGGCTACGACGAGGGCGGCCAGCTGACCGAGGCCGTGCGGCGCCGTCCGTACTCGGTGGTGCTGCTCGACGAGGTCGAGAAGGCCCACCCCGAGGTCTTCGACATCCTGCTGCAGGTGCTCGACGATGGTCGGCTCACCGACGGCCAGGGCCGCACGGTGGACTTCCGCAACGTCATCTTGATCCTGACGTCGAACCTCGGCTCCTCGTTCCTCGTCGATCCGGCGCTGGACGACCAGCAGAAGCGCGACCAGGTCATGGACGTCGTCAAGATGGCCTTCAAGCCCGAGTTCCTCAACCGGCTCGACGAGGTCGTCATGTTCGACGCCCTCGGCGTGGAGGACCTGACGCACATCGTCGACCTGCAGCTGGCCTCGCTCGAGCAGCGGCTCGCCGCCCGGCGGATCTCGCTCGACGTGACCGACGCGGCCAAGGAGTGGCTGGCGCTCACCGGCTGGGACCCGGCCTACGGCGCCCGTCCGCTGCGCCGCCTCGTGCAGCAGGCGATCGGCGACCGGCTCGCCCGCGAGCTGCTGGCGGGCGAGGTCCGCGACGGCGACACGGTCCTGGTCGACCGCGTCCCCGACGCCGACGAGCTCGTCGTGCGGCGGGCCTGACACCCGCCGCCACCCACCGGCGCCTCCTCGGAATCTCCCCGGGGAGGCGCCGGACTCGGTGGTGGGGGTGTCAGGCGGGATCTGAAAGGATCGGAGGCATGTCAACCCCCAGGCCCCGGTCGGTGACGCTCGCCTGCGTGTACGGCGGGCTCGGTGGCGTGCTGGCGACCGTCGCGCTCTACGAGACGCTCGCGAACTGGGGATCGATCGAGGTCCAGGAGGCGCTCCGCTCCGGCCTCGAGCCGCTGGGGGCCGACCCGTCGGCGGTCCTGCCGACGCTGCGCTGGATCGTGATGGGCCTGCTCGTGTGCTCGATCGCGGCCACCGTCTTCTCGTTCTACGCCGCGCGCGGCCACCAGCAGTCGCGCATCGGCCTGAGCGTCATCGCGGGCCTCGGCGCGGTCACGTTCCTGGCCACGGGTGCCGCCGGCATCCTGCCCGCCGTCCTGGGCTCCCTCATCGTCTACCTGTTGTGGTCGGCACCGGCTCGCCAGTGGTTCGCCGTCGTGAACGGCCGCACGCCGCTGTCGCTGGGAACCGAGCCGTCCGTCTCGGGCGCCCCGGCCGAGTTCCGTCCCACGCCTCAGTCGTCCGCCGGCCAGCTCGCGGTGCAGCCGCCGCCCTACGACCCGGCGCAGCACGCGGGCCTCCCGCAGCAGCCGGTCGCGCCCGCCGGGCGCCCCCGTCCCGTGGGACTCGCCCTGATCATCGCGGGCCTCGGCTCGCTGTTCGGCGCGCTGGGCTCCGGCCTCGTCCTGCTGGCCCTCGTCGCCATGCGCGACCAGGTGATCGCGCAGTACGACGACAACGACCTGCTCCGCGGCCAGCTCGACACCGCCGGCATCTCGGCCGAGCAGATGGTCACGATCGGCACGTGGCTGTTCGGCAGCTGGCTGGTCGTCTCGGTGCTCGGTCTCGTCGCCACCGCGTGGGCCGCCAGCGGCGGTCCGATGGGCTGGTGGGCGCTCATCGTCGTCAGCGTCCTGACCGCCGGGATCGCCGCGCTGGGGCTGCCGGTGGGCCTGCTCTGGATCCTCGGCGCGATCGTCGTGATCGTGCAGCTCTCGCGTCCTGAGGCGAAGGAATGGTTCCGGAGGGCATGATCGTCCTCACACCGCGCTCCCGGACGTGAACTGATCAAAAAGCCTCGTTAGGCTGGAGGTCATGTCCATGGTCCGCGCGTCCTATCGTCCACACGTCGTCGTCGTGGGAGGTGGGTTCGGAGGACTGGCCCTGGTGCGCAAGCTCGCCCGTGCCGACGTCGACATCACCCTCATCGACCGCCACACCTACAACACGTTCCAGCCGCTGCTCTACCAGGTCGCGACGGCCAGCCTGAATCCCGGCGACATCACGTGGTTCCTGCGCGCCGTCCGCGCGAAGCAGGACAACGTCCGCTTCCTCAAGGGCACCGTCGTGGAGATGGACCACCAGGCGAAGTCCGTCCTGCTCGACGGCAACATCACGGTCACCTACGACTACCTCGTGCTGGCGAACGGCGTCACCGCCAACTACTTCGGCATCCCCGGTGCCGAGGAGTTCGCGATGCCGCTCTACCGCCGCTCGCAGGCCCTCGCGCTGCGCGACCTGCTCTTCGCCAACCTCGAGGACGCGGCCGTCAACGGCCAGGACCGCGACCTGCGCGTCGTCGTGGTCGGCGGTGGCGCCACCGGCGTCGAGACCGCCGGTGCGCTGGCCGAGATGCGCAACCTCGACATGCCCACCACGTACCCCGAGCTGGACTCCAAGCGGATCCACATCTCGCTCGTGGAGATGGGCGAGCACGTCCTCGCGCCCTTCAACCCGAAGCTGCGCGAGTACGCCAAGAAGGAGCTCGTCAAGCGCGGGATCGACCTGCGCCTGCAGACCGCCGTGAAGGAGGTCCGCCGCGACGGCGTGCTCATCGAGCACGACGGCCAGCAGGAGTTCCTCCCCGCCGGCATCGTCGTGTGGGCCTCGGGCGTCGCCGCGCACGGCGTCGTCAAGGACTGGGGCGTCCCGCAAGGCCGCGGCGGCCGCATCGAGGTCGACGAGCACCAGCAGGTGCGCGGCATGCCCGGCGTCTTCGCGATCGGCGACATCTCGGTCAACCCCGACTCCCCGCTGCCGCAGCTGGGCCAGCCCGCGATTCAGGGCGGCAAGCACGTCGCCAAGGTCATCAAGGCCAAGCTCGGCGACGGCAAGATGCCCAAGCCCTTCAAGTACTTCGACAAGGGCACGATGGCCACCATCGGTCGCAACGCCGCCATCGCCGAGGTCCGCGGACTGCCGCGCCTCAAGGGCTTCCCGGCCTGGTTCATCTGGGTCACCGTCCACGTCGCGCTGCTGCTGGGCAACCGCAACCGCTTCGCCACGATGACGAACCTGTCGATCAAGTACCTGCTGTGGCGCAGCCACAACGCGATCGTCGGCGAGACGCCCTACGTCATCGCGCACGAGCCGAAGGTGGTCTCGGGCAGCGAGATCGAGGTCGTGCCGACGAAGAAGGCCGCCCGCTCGGCCCGCAAGGCGATCTCGAAGAAGGCGCAGGTCCGCAAGGCCGCCGCGCAGCAGACGATCGACGAGATCGGCGCCGACCGCTCCTGATCAGGCCAGCGCGCCGGCCAGGTCCCGGTGCGCGGTCAGCAGCGACGGCCCGTACCAGGTGAGCGCCCGGCCGCTGCACAGCGCCGTCGGCACCCGGGCGAACGCCTCGGGGCCGTCGTCCGCGGTGAAGACGTAGGGCTCGTCGGGCAGCAGCACGAGGTCGAGGTCGGCCGCGTCGAGGTCCTCGACCGCGACGTGCGGGTAGCGCTCCGGCGCGTCCGCGAACGCGTGCACGAGCCCCAGCCGCTGCAGCAGGTCGCCCGTGAAGGTGTCGCGGCCGACCACCATCCACGGGTCGCGCCAGATCGCCACGGCCACCCGGCGGCCGTCGGGGACGACGGGCTCGGCCCAGCGGCGCTCGGCCTCGTCGAGCCACGACGGCACGCCCCACGCCAGTGCGGTGTCGAACAGCCGCCGCATCGACGTGAACGCCTCGGCCACCGTGCGGATGTCGGTGACCCACACGCGCACGCCCGCCTCGCGCAGGCGGGTGACGTCGAGCTCGCGGTTCTCCTCGCGGTTGGCGATCACCAGGTCGGGGCAGAGGTCGAGGATCGCGGCGCGGTCGGGGTTCTTCGTGCCGCGCACGCGGGCGACCTCGAGCCCGGCGGGCTGGGTGCACCAGTCGGTGGCGCCGACGAGTGCGTCGGGCCGGGTGTGGGCGACCGCCTCGGTCAGCGACGGGACGAGGCTGACCACGCGGCGCGCGGGGCCCGCGGGCGCGAGGTCGAAGCCGAGGTCGTCGTGCATCGGAGTCCACCCTAGGGTGGATTCCATGACTGAGTGGAGCGCCGCGGGCGAGTGGACGGACATCCGGTACGAGACGACGCAGGACGGGATCGCGAAGATCACGATCTGTCGCCCCGAGGTCCACAACGCGTTCCGCCCGCAGACGATCCAGGAGATCTCTCGCGCTCTCTCCATGGCGCGCGACGACGAGTCCGTCGGCGTCATCGTCCTGACCGGCGAGGGCGAGAAGGCCTTCTGCTCCGGTGGCGACCAGCGCGTGCGCGGCGACTCGGGCTACAAGTCCGACGAGGGCGCCACCGGCCGCTTCGACGTCACCGACCTGCACGTGCAGATGCGTCGCTGCCCCAAGCCGATCGTCGCGTCCGTGGCCGGCTGGGCCATCGGCGGCGGCCACGTCCTGCACCTCGTGTGCGACCTGACCATCGCGGCCGACAACGCCCGCTTCGGTCAGGTGGGCCCGCGCGTCGGCTCGTTCGACGGCGGCTACGGCGCGAGCATCCTGTCCGACCTCGTCGGCCCCAAGAAGGCCAAGGAGATCTGGTTCCTGTGCCGTCAGTACGACGCGCAGGAGGCCCTCTCGATGGGCCTGGTCAACACCGTCGTGCCGCTGGCCGACCTCGAGGCCGAGACCCTGAAGTGGTGCCGCGAGATGCTGGCGCTGTCGCCGTGGGCCCTGCGCCTGTCGAAGCTCAGCTTCCACGCCCACGAGGACGGCTACGCGGGCATCCAGCAGCTGGCCCACGACGCCAACCTGCTGTTCTACGGGCAGGCCGAGGCGCAGGAGGGCCGCGACGCCTACAAGGAGAAGCGGACGCCGGACTTCACCCAGTTCCCGCGTCGTTCCTGAGCTTTCGAAAGTGAGTGTGACGGGACGGTTTCACGCGTCAATTTCGCGTGACAATCGGCCCTGAAGCACAACTTACGCTTCCCCCATCAGGGTGACTGACGCAACAATGCGGTCACCCCCCTGTGCCGGCGAGTACGCCCGAGGCCCGCCGGACTGTCCGAAGGGAAGTCTGTCCGTGCGCACCACACGAATGCTCGCCACGGCCGCGAGCGTCACGCTCCTGGCCACGCTGCTGGGCTCACCCCCGGCGTCAGCCGCCGATCCGGCACCGCCCGGCATCACCGTCCGCTCCGCCCCCGAGTCCCCGAACGCCGGGTCGCTCACGGCGAAGGCCGCGCGTGCCGCGGCCGAGGACGACGACCCCGAGGGCGCGCTGCCGATGCCCTCGTCCTACCCGTTCCAGCCCAAGCTGAAGGTCTACCCCGACTCCACCCCGGACGCGGCCGACACCGGCAACCTCATCGGGTACGACGACATCGCGCCGCGGCTGCAGTCGCTGATGCGCGCGTCCGACCGCATCTCCACCCAGATCGTCGGCGAGTCCACGCAGGGCCGTCAGCTCTACTTGGTCACCGTGACGGCTCCGGAGGACGAGGACCAGACGGCGCAGCAGACCGCGTGGCGCAAGAAGATCCGCACGAACCCCGAGGCCGCGGCCACGGACACGGCCCTCAAGTCGGGCTACAAGACCCCCATCTGGATCAGCTCGAACATCCACGGCAACGAGTGGGAGGGCACCGACGCGTCGCTGGACTACATCGAGGAGCTCGCCACCGCCCCGTGGAACGACGTCAAGGCGCTGCTGCGCGGACACCGTCTCTACTTCAGCGTGGTGCTGAACCCCGACGGCCGCACGATCGGCCAGCGGCCCACGGCGCTCAACCTCGACGCCAACCGCGACATGATCACCAACACGACGCCCGAGTCGGCGTCGTTCGTCCGCACGGCCCACGCCGTGCAGGCGCTCTACGCCGCCGACTTCCACGGCTACACGAGCGTCCTGCAGATCGAGCCCTGCGGCCCGCCGCACGGTGACGACTACGAGTACGACCTGTTCATCCCGCACGCGTACGCCGCGGCGCTGAAGGTCGAGCGCGACGTCGTCGACGCGGAGATCCCCGGCAACACGTACTACAACGTGGTGACCGGCCAGGTCGTCCCGGAGAACACCAGCGACGACACCGATCACATCAAGATCCCGTACCGCGACACCCCGACCGGCTGGGACGACTTCCCGCCGATCTTCACGGCGCAGTACGCCGCCTTCACCGGCTCGGTCAGCAACACGGTCGAGCTGCCGAAGACGCGCCCCAACGGCAGCTCGCAGACCCCGGCGAGCGCCACGATCAACGTGGCCGTCGCGGAGCAGACGATGAAGAGCATCGTCGACTACGTGAAGTCCAACGACGACGCGATGCTGGCCGACCAGATGGAGTTCTTCCGTCGCGCCAACGTCGGCGCCGAGCGCGTCGCGCTCACGCAGGCGAACATCGCCGACGTGCCCGGTCCGGACCAGTGGAAGCCCCTCTGGAACGACTCGGACGATCAGACGACCGTGCAGTACCCGCGGGCGTTCGTCATCCCGGTGGGTGAGGGTCAGCGCTCGCTGTCCGACGCCCGCACGCTGGTCGCGAGCCTGATCAAGCACAACATCGCCGTCCGTCGTCTCGACGCCGCCGCGACGCTGGACGGGACCTCGTACCCGGCCGGCTCGTACGTCGTCGACATGTCGCAGCCGAACCGCAACCTGGCGCACGCGCTGCTGGCGCCCGGGTCGGACATCTCGAACAAGCCCGGGATCCTGAGCATGTACGACGTGTCCGCGTGGAGCTGGGGCCACCTGTGGGGCGTGGACGTCGACTCCGTCGGCACCACCGGCCAGGGCACGCTGCCCGCCAGCAGCAAGGTCATCACCGGCAACGCCGACGGCAAGGTCGCCTCCGGGAAGTACCTCACGTTCGAGCTCGCGGGCGTCAACGACTTCCGCACGCTCAACGCGCTGCTCGAGGACGAGATCCCCGTCTCGGTCCTGGCGGACGGCTCGGCGATCGTCGCCGCGGCCGACGCCCAGGAGGCCCTGGAGGACGCCGCGCAGGAGTTCGACGTCGACGTCGACAAGGCGACGTCGGCCGAGATCGCGCAGCTGTCCGACGAGGCCACGCGCGGGCTGAAGGACCTGAAGATCGGCTACACCGGCAACCAGGACGACCTGCTCTCGCTCACGCAGCTCGGCTTCGACGACCTCCAGGTCCTCACGGCCGCGACGATCACCGCCAACCCGGCGCTGCTCGACGGCGTGGACGTCCTGTGGCTCGGCTCGGCGCTGACGTTCAACGACTCGCAGACCGCGGGTCGCGACGCCGTGCAGGCGTTCGTGAACGCCGGCGGCAGCATCGTCGGCCGCGCGGCCGGTGCCTTCAACACGGCGCGGACGTTCGGCATCTTCGAGAGCGGCACCGCCGTGGCCGGCAACAACTCCGGCAACGGCATCGTCACGATCGACACGGCCGGCGACGGCGTGCTCGCGCCGTACGCGCAGAAGTACGCGTTCGTGTACCCGGCCACGTGGTTCACGGGCCTGCCGGAGTCGGTGAAGGTCGAGCAGCGCTACGCCGAGGGCAACCCGCTGCTGGCGGGCCACTGGCGTGCGACGAACGCGAACAACGGTCCGCTGAACGCCGGCGGCCAGCCGGCGGCGGTGTCGGCCGCGCTGCCGTCGGGTGCGAAGGCGTTCGTCTTCGGCACCTCGCCGGTCTACCGCACGCACACCAAGGGCGGTCAGAGCCAGGCGGCTCGCGCGCTGTTCTGGGCCGCGCCCGAGGGTGAGGGCGTCCCGGCGCCGGCGCCCGACGTGGCGACGACCACGACCCTGAAGGTCCCGGCGACGGCGACCTACGGCAAGGCGATCAACGCCTCGGTGTCGGTCACGGCGCCCGGCGCGACCAAGCCGAGCGGCACGGTCGAGGTGCGCGAGGGCTCCAAGGTCCTCGCGACCCGCGCCCTGTCCGGTGGCACCGCGACGCTGCGGATCTCGGGTCTCAAGCCCGGCACCCGTCGCCTGACGGCCCGCTTCGTCCCCGCGGCGGACTCGGGCTTCGCGGCCTCCACCTCGGCGGTGGCCACGGTCAAGGTCGCCAAGGCGGCGACCCGGGCCGGGATCAAGGCCAAGGCGCTCGGCAAGGGTCGCGTCCAGGTCACGGTCACGGTGAAGTCCTCGGCGGGCACGCCCACGGGCACCGTCCGGGTCAAGGTCGGCTCGTCGACCAAGACGGTCACGCTGAAAAACGGCAAGGCCACGGTCACGCTGAAGTCCGCCCAGGGCAAGCGCGCCGTGGCGGTCCGCTACAACGGCTCGTCCCTGTTCGCCCCGGTCTACCGGGCGACCACGGTGCGCGTCCGCTGACCGGCTGACAGTTTCCCCGGTTAAGTGGGTTTCCTGTCACTTCGCGAGGTTTGCAAACCTCGCGAAGTGACGGTTTCCCCGCTTAACCGGGGAAACTGCGCTTCCGCTCAGGCGCGCACGTGGTGGCGGCCCAGCGGCAGGATCATCGGCCGGCCGCTGGTGGGGTCCTCGACGACGCGGGCGTCGAGACCGAAGACGATCTTCACCGTCTCCTGCGTGAGGACCTCCTCGGCGGTGCCCTGGGCGTGGATCAGCCCGCGGTCCACGGCGACGAGGTGGTCGGCGTAGCGCGCCGCGAGGTTGAGGTCGTGCAGCACCATCGCGATCGTCGTGCCGCGCGAGCGGTTGAGGTCGGTGAGCAGGTCGAGGACCTCCACCTGGTGGCACACGTCGAGGAACGTCGTGGGCTCGTCGAGCAGCAGCACCTCGGTCTGCTGGGCGAGCGCCAGGGCGATCCACACGCGCTGGCGCTGGCCGCCCGAGAGCTCGTCGACGACGCGGTCGGCCAGCTCGAGCACGCCGGTGGCCTCGAGCGCGTCGGCGACGATCGCGTCCTCGGCCGGCGTCCAGCGCGCGAACGAGCGCCGGTGCGGGTGGCGGCCCTGTGCCACGAGGTCGGCCACGGTGATGCCCTCGGGCGCGATGGGCGACTGAGGCAGCAGGCCGAGGCGGCGGGCCACCTGCTTGGTCGGCATCGAGTGGATGTCGCTGCCGTGGAGCAGGACGCGACCGGACTGCGCCGGCAGCAGACGCGCCATGCCGCGCAGCAGGGTGGACTTGCCGCACGCGTTCGCGCCGACGATCGTCGTGATCCTCCCGGCGGGCAGCGACAGGCTCAGGTCGGAGACGATCGGCCGGTCGCCGTACGCGAGGGTCAGGGACTCGGTGGTCAGGCTGGTGGTCACAGGGAGCCTCCCGTGCGCTGGGTGCGGATGAGCAGGTAGATCAGGAACGGGGCGCCGAGCGCGCCGGTGATGACGCCAACGGGGTAGCGCGTGTCGAACGCGTACTGCCCGATGAGGTCGGCCGCCAGCACGAGGGTGGCGCCGACGAGCGCCGACGGCACCATGAGCGAGCCGCGGTGGCCGACCAGGCGCGTGACGATCGGCCCGGACATGAACGCCACGAACAGGATCGGTCCGGTGGCGGCGGTGGCGAACGAGGCCAGCGCCACGGCCACCAGCACGAGCATCCGCCGGGTGGCCTCGACCGGCACGCCGAGCCCGGCCGCGAGGTCCTCGCCGAGGCGCAGCAGCGACAGGCGCGGACCCAGCAGCAGCAGGATCGGCGTGAGCAGCACGAACGGGACGGCCGCGATCAGGACGGTGTCCCACGAGGCCAGGTTCAGGCTGCCGTTGAGCCAGCGCATGGCGCGCTGCAGGTCGAGCTCGTTGGCGTAGACCAGCAGGTACGACGTGACGCTGTGCAGCATCGCCGCGATGCCGATGCCCACGAGGATCAGCCGGGTGCCCACGGCCTTGCCGCTGGCGGCGAGGCCGTAGATCAGGGCGGCGGTGGCGATGCCGGCGACCACGGCGCCCATCGAGACGGCGAGGGTGCCGGCGCCCAGCACCACGATGCCGAACAGCGCGGCCGCGTTCGCGCCGTTGGTGATGCCGATGATGTCGGGGCTGGCCAGCGGGTTGCGCAGCATCGTCTGGAAGGTGATGCCCGCGAGCCCGAACGAGGCGCCGGCGGTGATCGCCAGCACCGCGCGCGGCAGTCGCAGCTCGCCGACGATGAAGGACGCGCCCGGGACCTGCTCGCCGATCAGCACGCGCCACACGTCGCCGAGCGAGTACACGGGGTCGCCGGCGGCGAGGGACACGACGAACAGCACGACGAGGATGACGGCCAGCGCGACCATGGCGGCGGTGGCGCGGCGGGCGCCGCGCGTGCGTGCGGCGTGGACCCGCTCGGGTGCGGTCAGGACGGTCATGACGCACCTCCGGTGCGACGCAGGACGACCCACAGGAACACGGGGCCGCCGATGAGGGCGGTGATGACGCCGACGTCGATCTCGCCGGGGCGGCCGAGCACGCGGCCGACGACGTCGGCGACGGTCAGCAGCGTGGCGCCCACGGTGGCGCAGATGGGCAGCAGCCAACGGTGGTCGGCGCCCACGACGAGGCGGCACAGGTGCGGCACGATGAGGCCCACGAAGCCGATCGGCCCGGCGAGCGCCGTGGCGGCGCCGCACAGGACGATCGCGCCGGCCGCGGCCAGCAGGCGGGTGCGCACCACCGAGACGCCGAGGCCGGCGGCGGCCTCGTCGCCGAGGGCGAGGATGTTCAGGGAGCGGGCCGACAGGAAGCAGATCGCGGCGCCGACCACGAGGATCGGCAGCACGAGCAGCGTGTCGGAGTTCTCGGCGCGGCCGACGCTTCCGACCTGCCAGTACCGGAACACGCGCATGACGTCGATCCGCGGCAGCAGGATGGCGCTCGACAGCGAGGTGAAGGCCGCGGTGCTGATGGCGCCCGCCAAGGCGAGCTTCAGCGGGGTCGGACCGCCGGGTCCGAGCGAGCCCACGACGTAGACGAACACGGCCGCCAGGGCGGCGCCCGCCAGCGCGAACGCGATGTACTCGGGCATCGTGGCGGCGCCGGCGAAGGCGATGCCGATGACCACGAGCAGCGAGGCACCGGAGTTGATGCCCAGGATGAACGGGTCGGCCAGCGGGTTGCGGGTGACCGCCTGCAGCACCGCGCCGGCCATCGCGAGGGCGGCGCCGACGAGCACGGCCAGGATCGTGCGCGGCACGCGCGACCGGATCGCGGCCGAGGTGACGTCGTCCCCGCCGCCCGTGGTGAGGGCGTCCCAGACCTCGCCGAGGCTGACGACGCGGGCGCCGAACGCGACGGAGAGGAGCACCGCGGCCACGAGGGCCACGAGGCTGACCAGGAACCACCACGGGGGGCGCCGCGTCTGCGCGGCACCCCCCACGGCGGAGTCGGTCGTCGTCGTCACTTCACCTTCGCAGCCGCGTCGGCGAGCAGGGTGACGTAGTCGTCCAGCATCCACGGGATCGACAGGGCCGAGGGCGACACGGCCGCGGCGAGCGGCGTGTTGTCCTCGAGCAGCGCGGCGCTGCCGCGCTCGAAGGCGGGGACCTTGCCGAGCAGCGGGTCGGCCTGGACCTTCTTGAGTGCGGCGTCGTCGCCGTAGCCCACGAAGATGTCGGCGCCCGCGAGCTCGTCGGCCTTCTCGGCGCTGATCTCGAGGAAGAACTGGTCGGTGTCGGCCGAGGCCTTCTCGACGAACTCGGGCGTCTCGAGGCCGAGGTCGTTCAGGAACGTGGCGCGGGTGTCGAACGCCGTGTAGTAGCCGATCTTGCTCAGGTCGCTCGGGTCGATCCAGCTCATGACGGCGCTCTTGCCCTGGATCTCGGGGCGCTTCGCGACGGCGTCGGAGATCTGCTGCTCGAGGTCGCCGATCAGCTGGTCGGCCTCGTCGGTCTTGCCCAGGGCCTGGCCCGTGAGCTCGATGGCGTCGCGCCACGGCGTGCCCCACGCCTTGTCGGGGTAGGCGACGGTGGGCGCGATCTTGCTGAGGGTCTCGTACTCCTCCTTCGTCAGGCCCGAGTGGACCGCGAGGATGAGGTCGGGCTCGGCCTTCGCGACGGCGGCGGCGTCGATGCCGTCGGTCTCGTCGAAGAGGGCGGGCGTCTCGCCGCCGAGCTCGTCGATCTTGTCCTTGACCCACGGGTGCAGGCCGTCGGTGTCGTCGTCGCCGTAGGTGACCTTGGGCATCGCGACCGGCACGACGCCCAGCGCGAGCGCGGTGTCCTGGTTCGACCAGGCGACGGCGACGACGCGCTGCGGCTCGGACTCGATCTCGGTCGTGCCGAACGTGTGCTTGACGCTGACGGGGAAGCCCTCGCCCGACGCACCCGAGGCGTCGTTCGAATCGTCGTCGGAGGAGCCGCAGGCGGCGAGGCTCAGAGCGAGTGCCGCAGCAGCGAGCAGGGGTGCGAGACGCAAGGGAGTGCCTTTCGTGACGTGTAGGTAAGCCAAGCCTAACCGTACGCCCACCTGGGACGCCACCGGCATCCGCCCTGCGAACACGGGGTGCTCCGGGTGGCTACGGTGGGTCCATGCCAGGACTGGACTTCGACCCGCTCGAGCGCGCCGGGGAGCTGTGGGAGGAGCGCATCGGGGACGCCACCTCGATGCGCCTCGCGACCTCGATCATGCGGGTCCACCAGATCGTGCTGGCCCGGCTCGACGGCGCCCTCAAGCCGTTCGGCATCACGTTCGCGCGCTACGAGGTGCTGCGGCTGCTGTCGTTCAGCTCCTCGGGCTCACTGCCGCTGTCGAAGATCGGCGAACGGCTCATGGTGCACCCGACCTCGGTCACCAACGTCATCGACCGGCTCGTCGCGGACGGCCTCGTCGACCGCAACATCGACCCCGCCGACCGGCGCCGCGTGTTGGCCTCGCTGACCCCCGCGGGCCTCAAGGTGCTCGACGCGGCCACCGAGGCGCTCACCGCGCTCGACTTCGGCGTCGGCGGCGTCAGTGCGCAGGACCAGCGCACGATCCACGAGCTGCTCACGCCGCTGCGCCGCGACGACTGGAGCTGACCGGCCCCGGGAACGGCGAACGCCGGCCCACCCGAGGGTGGACCGGCGTCCGGTGCGAGGCGACTGCCTCAGATCTTGCGGGGCCAGTACAGGAACGTGCCCTGGACCGTGGAGGTCGTCTTCAGGTAGACGCGGTACTTGTACTTCTTCTTCGACTTCCAGCTGACCTTGCCGTGGCCGTTGCGGTTCAGCTTGATGTGCTTCACGTTGCGCCACTTGCCCTTGTAGTAGCGCTTGACCGTGATCTTGGGAACGCGGACCGTGCTGCCGTTGGGCTGGTAGACGCGCCAGTTCTTGGCCTTCATCGTCAGCTTCGAGCCGCGCTTCACGATGGTCGCGGAGGGCAGGTAGCCCGTGCTGCGACGGATCGCGATGACGTTGCTGTCGGGCAGGCGCGTGACCGTGGAGTTGTAGTTCGCGTCGTACGACGTGACGCGGACGTTGCGCATCTGGGCCTTGCCGTAGCCGGAGGCGCGGGGCCACCAGGCGCTCAGGTTCGGCGAGCTGTTCGTGCCGACGAGCTCGTCGCGCACGCGGACGACGCCGTTGACGTAGATGTCGGCGCGGACGGACCAGCTGACGGAGCCGGGGACCGCGACACCGGCGCGGGTCTTGGCGTAGGTCTGCTTGCTGCTGGTCAGGACCGCCGAGGTCGTGAAGCGCACGGAGCCGGTGGCGGCGGAGGCCGCGCGGGGGGCGTCGACGGCGGTGGAGACGCTGCCGCGCTTGGCGGTGGCCGACTCGTCGGCGTGGGCCGAGATCGGCGCTGCCAGCGACAGCGTCATGGCGGTCGCAGCGGCCAGCGCGACCTTCGTGAAGGTTCGGTTCATTTTTCTCCCCGAGACGAAAATGTGTGAATTGGCAGGCTCAGTCTGCCACGGCCCCGCCGGATGGTCCTGCTCAACCGGCAAGTCGATGCCGAGTGTTCATCCGCGCACGGACGAAGAAGTCACATCAGTCCCACTGGTCACATCAGTCGAGCATGGCGGCGCCGAGGGTCTCCTCGGGCACGCCGAGTCCCTCGACCAGCGCGAGCGCGTGCGGCCGCAGCTTCTCTAGCAGGGCGTTGATCTCGGTGGTGACGGCCTTCGCGCGGGTGTCGCTGATGCGGTTGTGCTCCATGAACCACGCCTTGTCCCGCTCGATCACGGTGAGGGCGTAGAGGGAGCACAGGTCGCGCAGCACGTCGGCGGCCTCCTCGTCCTCGCACCGCGCGATGCCGGCGGTGAACGCCTCGAGCACGACGCGGTCGATGTGGACCTGGCCGATCTTGACCACGTGGTCCTGTGCGGCGTTGAACGTCTCGAACGCGGCGCCCCGGTCGTCGCCGGCGCGGCGCAGGCGACGCGCCGCGGTCTCGATGACGTGCTGCTCGCGGTCCTCGAACAGGTCGAGCTGGGTGCCGCGGTCGAGCAGGTTGTGGTCGTCGTCGCGCGAGCGCGCGTCGATGAGGCGCTGGATCAGCTGGGCCGCGGCGGTGCGCTCCTTGACCGTCTCGGCGACGGTGCCGGCGGCGAACCTCACCATGCCGACGGGGTCGAGTCCGGTGACCTCCTTGGCGTACGAGGTCAGCAGCTCCTTGGCCACCAGCTGGAGCAGCACCACGTTGTCGCCCTCGAACGTGGTGAACACGTCGCTGTCGGCCTTGAGGGTGGTGAGGCGGTTCTCCGACAGGTAGCCCGCGCCGCCGCAGGCCTCGCGGCACTCCTGGATCGCGCGGGTGGCGAACGAGGTCAGCGCAGCCTTCAGGCCGGCCGCGCGACCCTCGAGCTCGCGCTGGGCGTGCGCGTCGGGATCGGCCTCGGTCTGGAGGCGATGCATGCGCGCGACGAGCTGGTTGTGGGCGAACCGGAAGGCGTAGGCCTCGGCGAGCAGCGGCAGCAGGCGCCTCTGGTGCATCCGGTAGTCGAGCAGCACCGTCTCCTCGCCCGGCACGCCCTCGAACTGACGGCGCTGGAGCGCGTACCGGGTGGCGATGCTCAGCGCGACCTCCGCCGCGGCGCGGGCCGAGCCGCCCACGCTGACACGGCCGCGGATGAGCGTGCCGATCATCGTGAAGAAGCGCGCGTTGAGGCTGTCGATCGGGGAGGAGTAGGTGCCCCCCTCGTCCACGTTGCCGTAGCGGTTGAGCAGGTTCTCGCGCGGGATCCGCACCTGGTCGAACATGATGCGGCCGTTGTCGACGCCGCCCAGGCCGCCCTTGTGGCCGCAGTCGCTCGTGGTGACGCCGGGCAGGTCGTCGCCGGCCTCGTCGCGGATCGGCACGACGAAGCAGTGCACGCCGTGGTCCTCGCCGAGCGTGACGAGTCGGGCGAAGACGGCGGCCACGCGCGCGTGCTTCGCGGCCCCGCCGATGTAGTCCTTGCGCGCCGACGCCGTGGGGGAGTGCACGACGAACTCCTGCGTCGCGGGGTCGTACGTCGCCGTGGTCTCGAGGCTCTGCACGTCGCTGCCGTGACCCGTCTCGGTCATCGCGAAGCAGCCGAGCAGGTCGAGGTTGATCAGCGCGGGGATGTACTTCTCGTGGTGGCGCTCGGTGCCGAGGTTCTCGATCGCGCCGCCGAACAGGCCCCACTGCACGCCGGCCTTCACCATGAGCGAGAGGTCGAACTGCGCGAGCATCTCGATGCCGGTGACGGCCATGCCCGGATCCCCCGTGCCGCCGTTCTCGGTGCGGAAGCCCGCGGCGGGGATCCCGGTGGGCACGAGCTGCTTCATCTGGTCGAGCACGCGCTCGCGGGCCTCGTCGAGGGTGAGCGAGTGGTCGTAGGCCAGGTCGAGCCTCGCGAGCTCGATGCGGCTCTGCTCGCGCACGTGACGCCACTTGCCGTCGATGGACCGTCGAAGTTCCTCACCGAGACTCATGCGCACAGGCTAGTGGCGCCCGCCCACGACGACACGGTGAAGGACTGGTACTCCTGAGGGCATGGGGTTCCTGTCCTCGGTGCTGCTGGCGCTGGTCGCCGCGATCACGCCCGTCACGCCCCCGCCGGCGGGCGGCGTGGCCGACTACCAGCTCGGCGGCGCCTACCGTCCGGCCGCCAAGGTCGAGATCGTGGTGCGCGACCGCACCGAGCAGCCCGCCCCCGGCGTCTACTCGGTCTGCTACGTCAACGCGTTCCAGACCCAGCCGGGCTCGCTGCGGTGGTGGAAGAAGCACCACCCGGGACTGCTGCTGCGCGACCGGAAGGGCCGCGTCGTGCGAGACCCGGGCTGGCCCGACGAGGTGCTGCTGGACCTGCGCTCGGCGCGCAAGCGCACGGTCGCGGCGGGGGTGGTGCGGCGCTGGTTCGCCGACTGCGCCGACCGGGGCTTTCGCGCGGTCGAGCCCGACAACCTCGACTCGTGGACCCGCTCGAAGGGGCTGCTGAAAGGCTCGCAGGCGAAGGCGTTCGCCAAGCGGCTGGTCCTCGCGGCGCACGCCGAGGGGCTCGCGATCGCGCAGAAGAACACGCCCCAGCTGAACGGCCGGCGGCTCGGCTTCGACTTCGCGATCGCCGAGGAGTGCGAGGTCTACCGCGAGTGTGGCCGCTACACGCGCCTGTACGGCCGCCGCGTGATCGAGGTCGAGTACACCGACAACGGCCGGCGTGCGTTCCTGCGCGCCTGCAAGGCCCGCGGCTCGCGGATCTCGGTACTCCTGCGCGACCGCGACGTCGTCCCCCGCGGCGCCCCCGGCCACCGCTACCGCACCTGCTGACCACGGCTCCGCCGCGCGAGATCTGTAGCGGTCTCCACCCTTTCGCGGGCCGATCGGCCGGAAAGCGGTGGACACTGCCACACATCTCGTCCGCGGGACGCGGAGAGGAGGAGGGCCGGAGCCTGTTAGCCTGCTCCCCACAACCACACACCTTCCGCAGTGCCAGGGGAAGCCGGTGCGAATCCGGCGCTGACCCGCAACCGTGAGACCGCCCGTGACGGGTCGGCGAGCCGGAGCACCTGCCTGTCGGAACCGACCACACGCTGTCGAGGAACGCAGCGGGCGGAGCCGAGGTCGCACGACGATCAGGCCCCTTCCCGTCCGATGCAGCGGGAAGGACCCCCCCCGATGAGAACCCCCCTGCGTCGACGCGCCCTCGCGGTGCTCGCAGGCGGCGCGGTCGCGCTGTCCACCGCCGTCGCCGTCGCCCCCACCGCCTCGGCGGCCCCCACGCCCTCCACCTCCGCAGCCGGGACGTGGCTCGCCGCCCAGCTGACCGGCGGCGTCGTCCACAACGACCAGTGGGACTACGACGACTTCGGGCTGACGCTCGACGTGCTGGCCGCGCTGCGTGCCCTCGACGTCCAGCCGGCGGCCCAGCAGCAGATCCTGACCGCGGTGACGTCGCGGGTGGACGACTACGTCACGTACACCGAGGGTGACGTCACGACGTTCTACCCCGGCTCGGCCGGCAAGCTCGCCCTCGCGGTCGACGCCGCGGGCGGCGACGTGACCTCGGTCGGCGGCCGTGACCTGGTGGCCGACATCGAGGCCGCCACGGACGACGAGACCGGCCAGTCCGCCGACACCTACGGCCTCTTCGGCCAGACCTTCGCCACCCGCGGGCTGATCGCGGGCGACAGCGACGAGGCCGCCACGTCGGTCGGCTACGTGACCGCGCAGCAGTGCGAGAACGGCACCTTCCGCCAGGTGCTCACCGCGCCGTGCCCCGAGGTGCCGGAGATCGACACCACGACCGCCGCGCTGCACACGCTCCTCGAGGCGCGCGCCGCGGGCATCACCGTCGACGCGGCCGTCGTCGACCGCACGGTCGCCGCGATCGTCGCGGCGCAGGCCGCCGACGGCTCGTTCGTCGGCAACGGCGTGGCGAACACGAACTCCACGGGCCTCGCCGCGTCGGCGCTCGCCCGTGCGGGCCGCACGACCGAGGCCGCGAAGGCCGCGGCGTACGTCGCGCGCCACCAGGTCACCGAGGCCACGGGCGGCAAGCTCGCGTCCGAGCTCGGTGCGGTCGCCTACGACGGCGCCGCGCTGACCGCCGGCCGTGAGGACGGCATCGACGAGTTCGCGATCGACCAGTGGATCCGCGCCTCGGCGCAGGCCGCCCCGGCGCTCGCGCTGCTCTCCGTGCCGAAGGCCACGGTGTCGGTGCCCAAGTACGTGCGCTCGGGCAGCACCCTGAAGGTCACCGCCAGCGGTCTGGCTGCCGGCTGGAGCAGCACGGCTCGCGTCTCGGGTGGCACCTCCGCCCGCGCCGTCGTCCCGGCCGCGGGTCGCGCCACGTTCACGGTGCGCGCGCCGAAGGGCACCGCGAAGCGTGCGGTCGTCGTCGGCGACGCCACCGGCCGCGCCGTCGCGACCTCCTCGGTGCAGGTGCTGGCCGCCAAGAAGCTGCGCGTCTCGTCGAAGTCGACGGTGCGCCGCGCCAAGGTGCAGAAGGTCGTCGTCCGCGGCCTCGTCGCCGGCGAGCCGGTGCGCGTCTACTACCGCGGCAAGCTCGTCAAGCGCGGCGTCGCGTCGAAGGCCGGCAGCTACACGTATCGCCTCAAGGTCGGCAAGAAGGTCGGCCGGACGAAGGTCATCGTCCGCGGCGCCTATGCCGAGCGCAACGGCGTGCGGGTCTTCCGGGTCGTGAAGTGAGCCGACTCGTCCATCGCCTCCTGGCGGCGACCCTCCTCGGGGTCGCCGTCGGGCCGGCGGCGCTCAGCGCCCCCGCGCACGCGGCCGCGTGCACCGGCGGGACGGGCGTCACGGTCGTCGTCGGGTCGAGCGTCGGCTGCGACGCCGACGGCGGTGGACGCGCCGCGAACAACTTCGTCGACGCGGGGCACCAGCTGAGGTACGCGTCGCGCGCGCCCGGCTTCGTCTGCCAGGTGAACGGCGCGCCCGCGTCGGACCCGTGCGTCGAGGCCTCGCCCGTGGACGCCTACTGGGGCCTGTTCTGGTCGGACGGCAAGACCGGAAGCTGGACCTACTCGAGTCTGGGCGTCACCGCGCTGAAGGTGCCGCAGGGCGGCTCCGTCGCGTTCGTGTTCCAGGACTCCTCGTCGCGGACGTGGCCCTCGGTCAAGCCCCCGGTGGCGGCCCCCGCCCCCACGCCTCCGCCCTCGCGTCCCACCTCCGCCAGCCCGAAGCCCGGTTCGAAGGAGCAGGGGTCGAAGGCGTCGACTCCGAAGCGGTCGACGCCTTCGACGCGGGCCGCGAGCCCGGCCTCCTCGGCTCCCTCGGCCACGGCGAGCGCGTCGGCGGGGGCGACCCCGTCCCCCTCGACGGCGACGCCGTCCGCGAGCGCCTCGACCGCCACCCCGAGTGCGTCGGCTCCCGCGGCCTCGGCCGGGACGGACGACGACGTTGCTGGCGCGCCCGCCGTGCAGCCGACCGCGGCCGAGGGGTCGGATGCGACCTCGGGCGCCGCGCTCGCGACCGCGGCCGCCGTGGTGGTCGTGCTGGCCGCCGCGGGGGGAGTGGTCTGGTACCGCCGCCGGGCGGGCTGAGGGCGCGGTGCGAGTAGACTCCTGACGTTGGACCAACGTCCGGCGCAGGGGAAACCGGTGCGATTCCGGTGCTGTGCCGCAACCGTCAGCCCCGCCCGCCCGGGCGGTGCGAGCCGGGAACCCGCGCCGGGACGCCGCCACCAGATGTTGTCGAGCAGCGACGGGTGGGCGAACCGCCCTCGTGGACCTCGCCCCCGTCCCGTGGGGAAGGGGACCGGATGACCGCCGTCGTCGACCCCACCCCCACCCGGCCGCCAGCGGCCACCGGACGGCCGCGGCGCGAGCTGCATCCCGGCGCCTGGTGGCTGTGGGCGCTGGGGCTCGCGGCCGGTGCCTCGTTCACGCTCAACCCGTTCCTGCTGCTGGTCACGGTCGCGATCGCGGCGCTCGTCGTGGCCGCCTGCCGCGGCGATGCGCCGTGGGCGCTGTCGTTCCGGTACTACCTGTACTTCGGCCTCGTCATCGTGGTCATGCGGGTCGTGTTCCGGATCCTGCTCGGTGGCGGCTCCGCCCCCGGCGACCCCGTGCTGTTCTCGCTGCCCGAGATCCCGCTGCCGGAGGTGGCCCGCGGGATCCAGCTGCTCGGCGACGTCACGGTCAACGAGGTCCTCGTGGGCCTGTACGACGGCATGCGGCTGGCCACGCTGGTGATCTGCGTCGGCGCGGCGAACTCCCTGGCCAACCCGAAGCGGCTGCTCGCCTCGGCCCCGCCGGCGCTCTACGAGGTCGGGGCGGCGCTCGTCGTCGCGGTCTCGGTCTTCCCCCAGCTGGCCGAGAGCGTGCGCCGGGTCAACCGCGCCCGCAAGCTGCGCGGTGACGCCAGCCGCGGCACCGGCGCCATGCACCGCATCGTCATCCCCGTGCTGGAGGACGCGCTCGACCGGTCGATGACGCTGGCCGCGGGGATGGACGCGCGCGGCTACGGCCGCAGCGGCACCGCCACGCAGCGCGACCGGTTCGCCACCGGCGTGCTCATGCTGGTCGGCCTGTTCGGGCTGAGCGTCGGCACCTACGGCTACCTCGACGGCACCGCGCCACGGATCCTGTCCTACCCGATGCTGGCGCTGGGCCTCGTGTTCGCCGTGCTGGCGCTGCGGTCGGCGGGCCGACGCGTGCAGCGCACCCGCTACCGCCCGCAGCGCTGGCACCTGGCCGAGTACCTCACCGCGGGCTCGGGCCTCGCCGTCGCCGTGGGGCTCAAGCTGCTGTCCTCCGAGCAGATCGCCGTGATCTACCCGAGCGTGCCGGGCTGGCCACCCGTGAGCGTCCTGTCGCTGGCCGTCGTGGCGATCGGGATCCTGCCGGTGTTCGTCGCGCCGCAGGCCCCCTCCGCCCACGACCACGTCGGAGGTGACGACGCATGATCCGCTTCGACGACGTCTCGTTCTGGTACGAGGGCGCCAGGCGTCCCACCTTGCGCGACGTCGGCCTCGAGGTCGAGGAGGGCGAGCTCGTCCTGGTCTCGGGCCGCACCGGCTCGGGCAAGTCCACGCTGCTCGGCATGCTCAACGGACTCGTGCCGCACTTCACCGGCGGCACGCTCGCCGGCGACATCCACGTCGACGGCGCCTCGATCCTGGGCCGACCGCCGCGCGAGCTGGCGCACCTGGTCGGCTACGTCGCCCAGGACCCGGTCTCGGGCTTCGTCGCCGACGTGGTCGAGGAGGAGCTCGCCTACGGGATGGAGCACCTCGGCCTCGACCCGCAGACGATGCGCCGCCGCGTGGAGGAGACGCTCGACCTGCTCGGCATCGCCGACCTGCGCCGCCGCTCGGTGCGGTCGCTGTCCGGAGGCCAGCAGCAGCGGGTCGCGATCGGCTCGGTGCTGACGATGCACCCGCGGGTCCTCGTGCTCGACGAGCCGACCTCGGCCCTCGACCCCACCGCGGCCGAGGACGTGCTCGCCACGATCGCGCGCCTCGTCGACGACCTGGCGCTCACCGTCGTCGTGGCCGAGCACCGCATGGAGCGGGTCGTGCCGTTCGCCGACCGCCTGGCCGTGGTCGAGGACGGTCGGGTCCGCATCGGCGAGACCGCCGATTTGCTGGTCGACGCGCCCGTCGCGCCGCCGCTGGTCCACCTCGGCCGGCTCGCCGACTGGAGCCCGCTGCCGCTGTCGGTGCGCGAGGCCCGCCGCCGGGTCAAGCCGCTCGCCGCGCGCCTCGGGCCGCCGCCGGTGCACGTGCCGTTCGAGCGCCCGCCGGCGCTGCGGGCGCGCGGCGTCACCGTGCAGTACGGCCGCTTCACCGCGGTCGACGACGTCGACCTGCAGGTCGGCCACGGCGAGGTCGTCGCGCTGATGGGCCGCAACGGCTCGGGCAAGAGCTCGCTGCTGTGGGCCGTGCAGGGCACGGGCGACCGGGTGGACGGCGCGGTCGACGTCGACGGCGTCGACCCGGGTGACGTCCGCCCGTCCGAGGCGCGCATGCTCGTCGGCCTCGTCCCGCAGACCGCCGCCGACCTGCTCTACCTGGAGACCGTCGACCGCGAGTGCGCCGCTGCCGACGACCAGTCCGGCGTGGCGCCGGGCTCGTGCCGTGCGCTGCTCGACCGCCTCGCCCCGGGCATCCCCGGCGACCGCCACCCGCGCGACCTGTCCGAGGGGCAGAAGCTCGCGCTGGTGCTGGCGATCGTCCTGACGGCGCAGCCCGCGGTGGTCGCGCTCGACGAGCCCACGCGCGGTCTCGACTACCCCGGCAAGGCCGCGCTGGCGGCGATCCTGCACGACCTCGCCGCCGAGGGACGCGGCGTGGTCGTGTCGAGCCACGACGTCGAGTTCGTCGCCTCGGTCGCGGACACCGTGGTCGTGATGGCCGAGGGCGAGGTCGTCTCCACCGGACCGGTCCGCACCGTGCTGGCCGAGTCGCCCGCGTTCGCCCCGCAGGTCTCCAAGGTGCTCGGCCGCGACTGGCTCACCGTGGACGAGGTCGCCGCCGCGCTGCCGTCGGAGGTGGTCCGATGACCTCGCCGCGGCACACCGCCGTCCCCGTCACGCCGCGTTCCGCGCTCGTGCTGGCGGCCGCCAGCGTCGCCGGCCTGCTCATGCTGCTGTGGCCGCTGATCTTCACGCCGGCCGAGGGCCAGACGCGCGTCGACCAGCCCTTCATCTTCATGGCGCTGATGCCCGTGGTCGTCCTGGTGGTCGTCGCCGAGCTGTCGGAGGGCGGCCTGGACTCCAAGGCGCTCGCGATGCTGGGCGTCCTCAGCGCGATCAACGCGGCCGTCCGTCCGCTGGGCGCGGGCGTCGCCGGGGTCGAGCCGATCTTCTTCCTGCTGATCCTCGGCGGGCGCGTGTTCGGTCCGGGCTTCGGCTTCGTGCTGGGCTGCACGAGCCTGTTCGCGTCCGCGCTCCTGACGTCCGGAGTGGGCCCGTGGCTGCCGTTCCAGATGCTCTGCGCCGCGTGGGTGGGGATGGGCGCGGGCCTGCTGCCGCGCCGCGCCACGGGCCGGGCCGAGATCGCGGTGCTGGCCGCCTACACGGTGGTCGCGGCGTTCGCGTACGGGCTGCTGATGAACCTGTCGTCGTGGCCGTTCACGCTGGGCATCGCGATCCCCGGCGCCGAGGACTCCCTCGCGATGGTGCCCGGCGACCCCGTGCTGGAGAACCTTCAGCGCTTCCTCGTCTTCACCCTGCTCACCTCGTTCTGGGGCTGGGACCTCGGCCGCGCGATCACCAACGCGCTGCTGGTCGTGTTCCTGGGCCCCGCCGTCCTGGCCACGCTGCGGCGCGCCGCCCGGCGTGCCCGCTACCTCTCCAAGGAGTCCACATGAAGAGCCTGCTCGCCCGCCTCGCCGCGGCCACCCTGCTGTCGACCGGCGCGATCGCGCTGCCGACGGCGGCGTCGGCCGAGGACCACGGGTCCTGCGACGCGGCCTCGGACGTGCCGGTGGTGCTGGAGTTCGGCACGCTCGGCGGCGAGGACCGCGTGCTGTGCGCGAAGGGCGCCGCGGGCGACACCGGGCTCGAGGTCTTGGACGCCGTGGGCCTGGAGACCGAGGAGACCACCGCCGCGATGCCGATGGTGTGCCGCATCGAGGGTCAGCCGACGCCGGAGCAGGAGAAGTGCGGCAACGCCCTCAACGGCCCCGGCTACTGGGCGTTCCTCGTGGCGAAGGAGGACCAGGACTGGGGCTACGCGTCGGTGGGCCTGCAGGAGTACGAGGTCGCCGAGGGCGACTTCATCGCGCTGAAGTACCACCTGATGGCCGACGGCGAGACCGTCGAGGTCGCCGCCCCGGCGAGCGCCGAGACCCGCGCCGCGGCCGAGGTCACCCATGACTCCGCGTACCAGAGCGATCTCACGGTCATCGAGGACGACGACACCCCGCTGGCCGCCATCGCGCTGCCGATCGCCATCGCCGCCGCGCTGCTCGTCGCCGTCGCCGCCTTCGTCGTCGGCCGCCGGCGCCGCGGCTGACCCCGCCCCGTCCCGAGATGTGCTCCGATCTCGACCTTTCAGACCGGTTGAAACGTCGAGATCGGAGCAAATCTCGGGGATGCGGAGGACTCAGTCGGCGGCGGCCAGCAGCTCGGCGCTGGCCTGCTCGATCGCCTCGGGGGAGAGGGCGTGGCCGATGGCCATCGCCGCGGCGCCCAGGACGCCGGACTGCTCGCCGCTGACCGACGGCACGATCCGCAGGTGCTCGGTGGCCAGCGGCAGCGACCGGCGGTAGACCTCCTCGCGGATGCCGGCGATGAGGTGCTCACCCGCCTCGGCGAGCGCGCCGCCGATCACCACGACCGACGGGTTGATGAAGTTCACGATCATCGCCAGGACGTCACCGATGTCGCGGCCCGCCTGGCGCACCGCCTGGATCGCCTCGAGGTCGCCCGCGCGGACGAGCTCGACCACGTCGGTGGCCTCGGCGACCCCGGTCCGCCCCAGCTCACGTGCGATCGCCGGGCCGGCCGCGAGCGCCTCGAGGCAGCCGACGTTGCCGCAGCGGCAGACCACGTCGCTGCTGCGCGACACCCGGATGTGGCCGATGTCGCCCGCGGTGCCCTGCCCGCCGCGCTGGAGCTCGCCGCCGGCGATGATGCCCGCGCCGATGCCGGTGGCCACCTTGATGAGGATGAGGTCGTCGATCTCGGGGAACTGGGTGTCCTGCTCCCCCAGCGCCATGATGTTCACGTCGTTGTCGATCAGCACGGGCACGTCGAACGAGCCGCGCACGAACTGCGGCACGTCGAACCGGTCCCAGCCGGGCATGATCGGCGGGTTGATGGCGCGCCCCGTGGAGTGCTCGACGGGCCCCGGCAGGCCGATCCCGATCCCGGCGAGGTCGCCCAGCGGGCGCTCGGTCTGCAGCAGCAGCCGCTCGATCGTCGCGGTGACCCAGTTCAGGACGGGCACGGGGCCGTCGGCGATGTCGAGGTCCTGGCGCTCCTGGGCCAGCACGGCGCCCGACAGGTCGACGATCGCCGCGCGGGCATGACGCGCGCCGAGGTCGATCGCGGCCACCACGCGGGCGGCGGTGTTGACCGCGAGCAGTGACGGGGGACGCCCGCCGGTGGAGCTCCGCCCGCCGTAGGGGGTGATGAGGCCGAGGCGCAGCAGCAGGTCCACGCGGGACGCGACGGTGGAGCGGGCCAGGCCCGTCGACTCCGCCAGCTCCGCGCGGGTCATGGGCCGACCCTCGCGCTGGAGCAGGGCGAACACGTCGCTGGTCTTCACGGGGGTGATTCAACCACTCGGGCTTTTGAACGTCTAGCGCACAACTTCTGCCGACTTCTCGACAGAAGTGGAGATCTGTGTCACAGTGCAACCGTGAACGACGCTGTCCTGAACGAGCGGTGGACCCCGCCGGTGCTGCGCGTGCGCGGCGTGACGAAGTCCTTCGTCGGCAACCCGGTCCTGCACGGCGTGGACCTCGACCTGGTCCCCGGCGAGGTCCACGGACTCGTGGGCGAGAACGGCGCCGGCAAGTCGACCCTCATGAAGATCCTCGCAGGCGTGCATCCCGCGGACTCGGGGTCGGTCGAGCTCGGTGGCGAGCCCGTCGCGTTCACCCACCCCGTCCAGGCGCAGCGCGCCGGGCTCGCCACCGTCTTCCAGGAGTTCAACCTGCTTCCCGAGCGGACGATCGCCGAGAACATCTATCTCGGTCGCGAGCCGCGCCGCCGCGGACTCGTGGACACCCGCGGGATGGAGCGTCAGGCCGGTGAGCTGCTGCGCGGCCTCGGCATCGAGGGCCTGCGCCCGTCGCGTCGCGTACGGTCCCTCTCGGTGGCCGAGCAGCAGATCGTCGAGATCGCGAAGGCCGTCAGCTTCGACGCCCGCGTCATCCAGATGGACGAGCCCACGGCCGCGCTGGCCGACCACGAGGTCGAGCTGCTCTACCGCATCGTGCGCGAGCTGACCTCGCGCGGCGTCGCCATCGTCTACGTCTCGCACCGCCTGCGCGAGGTCCTCGACCTGTGCGACAACGTCACGGTCCTCAAGGACGGCCGTCAGGTCGACACGCGCCCCGCGTCCGAGCTCGACGAGGCCACGCTCGTGCGCCTCATGGTCGGCCGCCCCATGGACTCGTTCTTCCCCGATCCGGTCCCCGGCACCACCGTCGGCGAGCCGCGGCTGGAGCTGCGCGGCGCCGGCAACGGCTACGTCGACGGCATCGACCTGACCCTGCGCGGCGGCGAGATCGTCGGCATCGCGGGCCTCCAGGGCTCGGGCCGCACCGAGCTGCTCGAGGCGATCTTCGGCATCGAGCCGCTCGCCCGCGGCGAGATCGCGATCGACGGCGTCGTCACCCCGATCGGCACGCCGCGTCGCGCGATCCGCTCGGGCCTCGCGCTGGTGACCGAGGACCGCAAGGCCACCGGCCTGGCGCTGCACCAGTCACTGCTCGACAACGCGCTCGGTGTCGTCCGCGCCGTCTTCCCCCGCCGCACCGACGCGGTCCGCCGCGACGTCCCCGAGCTGTTCGGCTCGCTCTCGGTCTCGGCGCGCGCGCTCAGCCAGGAGGCCCAGCTGCTCTCCGGCGGCAACCAGCAGAAGGTCGTGCTGGCGCGGTGGCTCGCCACCGACCCGCGCGTCGTCCTGCTCGACGAGCCCACCCGCGGCATCGACGTCGGCGCGAAGCACGCGATCTACGAGGTCATGCGCAGCCTCGCCGCCCGCGGCGTCGCGGTTCTGATGGTCTCCAGCGAGCTGCCCGAGGTGATCGGCATGTCCGACCGCGTGCTGGTGATGCGCGACGGCCGGCTGGCGGGGGAGCGGCCCGGCGGCTCCGACGAGGAGTCGATCCTGTCGCTCGCCGCCGGCCTCGACGAGGAGGTGGCCTCATGAGGGCCCGGCTCGCTGCACTCGACTCCACGATGATCGTCTGGATCGTGCTGCTGATCTCGGTGGTCGTCGGCTCGATCATCACGGCGATCGAGGGACGCAACTTCTTCAGCGTCGGCAACATCGACAACGTCCTGACGACGATGACGATCCTGGGCCTGATCGCGATCGGCCAGACCCTGGTGATCCTCGCCGGCTCGCTCGACCTGTCGGTGCCGTTCGTGGTCAGCCTCTCCAGCGTGCTGGCGGGCGGGATCATGGCCGGCCAGACCTCCAACATCGTGCTGGGCGTCGTCGCGGCGCTGGCCGTCGCGGTGGTCTTCGGCCTCGTGAACGGCCTCATCGTCAGCCTGCTGCACGTGCACGGCTTCATCGCGACGCTCGGCACGGGCCTCGTCGTCTCGGGCTACCTCGGCTCGAACTACCAGGGCAGCCACGGCTCGGCGCCGTACGCGTTCCGGCTGCTCGACGCGACCCGGATCGGACCGGTACCGGTCGCCACGCTCATCATGCTGGCGTGCGCGGGCCTGGCCGTCCTGATGCTGCGCCGCACTCGCCTGGGCCACCACCTCTACGCCGTCGGCGGCAACGCCGACGTGGCACGCATGTCGGGCCTGCGGACCCAGGTGCCGATCATCGCGGCGCACGTCATCTGCTCGGTGACCGCGGCGCTCGCCGGTCTGCTGCTGCTCGCGCGCCTCGGCGTCGGCCAGCCGACGGTCGGCTCGCAGGGCGGCTACGACCTCATGTCGATCGCGGCCGTCGTGCTCGGCGGCACGCTGCTCGCCGGAGGCAAGGGCAGCATCGTCGGCACGATCGCCGGCGTCGGCATCTTCGCCGTCCTCGACAACGTCATGGGCGTCATGGAGCTCAACCCGTTCCTCAAGGACGTCGTGCGCGGCATCGTCATCGTCGTCGCGGTGGCCGTCTACGCGCGCCGGGAGATCGACCGGCGGCCCGAGCGCTTCGGGTCCGCCGCCCCCGCCGAGACCACGGAGGTGGCCCGATGACCACGCGCGTGCTGCCCGTCCACGAGACCACGTTCGGTCGCCGGTCCCTGGCGGCCCTGGCCACCCCCGGCGGCGGTGTCTTCCTGCTCGTGATCGCCCTGCTGCTCGCGATCATGGTCTCGAACCCGAGCTTCGCCGACGGCAACACGCTGATCCGCTTCGCCGGCCGCACGGCGCCGATCGCGATCGCGGCGATGGGTCAGTACTTCGTCATCGTCAGCGGCGAGTTCGACCTGTCGATGGGCGCGGTCATCGCCGCGCAGGTGGTGCTCGCCGGCAACGTCATCGGCCAGGACGAGGCCAACATCCTCCCGGGCCTGCTGCTGATGTTCGTCGTCGGCGCGCTGATCGGTCTGGTCAACGGCCTGGCCACCACGCTGCTGCGGGTGCCGAGCTTCATCGTGACGCTCGGCATGATGCTGTCGCTGACCGGCCTCGTCCGCTACGTCACGGGCGGCGCCGCCACGGGCAACCCGTCCGACCGCTTCCGCGAGATCGGCCGCGGCGGCATCCAGGACGTGCCGCTCGTCGGGACGATCCCGTACCCGCTGATCGTGCTGATCGTCGCGGGCGCGTTAGCCGTGTGGCTCATGCGGCGCCCGTACGGCCGCACCCTCATCGCCGCCGGCGACAACCCCGAGGCCGCCCGCTTCTCGGGCACGCCGCTGTGGTGGACGAAGACGCGCGCGTTCATGATCTCGTCGCTGTCCGCCACCGTCGCGGGCATCCTGCTGGTCGGCTACGCCGGCGTCCACCCGTCGGTCGGGTCGGGCTACGAGTTCGCCGCGATCACCGCGGTCGTGCTCGGCGGCGTGGTCCTCGGCGGCGGGCGCGGCTGGGTCCTCTCGGCGGCCGCCGGCGCGTTCGCCCTGGAGCTGCTCTTCGTGCTGCTGAACAGCCTGGGCATCGAGTCGACGTGGCGCGACACCGTGCAGGGACTCATCATCATCGTCGCGGTCGCCCTGGCCGGCCGCGCGTGGCAGGGCGCCGTCCGCCGGCGGCCCTCCGTGACTTCTCCACCCACCCCACCCCAGCCCGCGACGGGCGATACGACAGGAGAGAACTGATGCGAGCATCGATGAGAGGGGTACTCGTGTCGGCCGCGGCCGTGCTGGTACTCGCTGCCTGCAGCACGGACGACGTGTCCGACGCGGGCGACGACGACTCGGGTTCGAAGGACACCGAGTGGTTCGTGCAGGCGGACTTCGACCGCCAGAACGAGCAGCGCAGCGCGACGTTCGAGGGAGACGCCGCGACCCCGTGGCTGCAGTACATCGACGGTGACATGACGGACACCTCGAAGTTCAAGTCCGAGGGCGCCAAGAAGGTCTGCTTCGCCAACGCCTCGATCAGCAACCCGTGGCGCCAGACCGGCTGGATCACGATGCAGCAGCAGCTGAAGGTGCTCCAGGACGAGGGCGTCGTCTCGCAGATGGAGACCCGCGACGCGCAGGACTCCGACGACACGCAGATCGCGGACATCGACTACTTCATCAAGGAGGGCAACTGCGACGCCTTCATCATCTCGCCGAACTCGACCGCGGCGATGACCCCGGCCGTCGAGCGCGCCTGTGAGACGGGCAAGCCGGTCGTCGTGTTCGACCGTGGCGTCGACACCGACTGCGCCACGTCGTTCATCCACCCGATCGGTGGCTACGCGTGGGGCATCGACACGGCCGAGTTCCTGGTCGACAACCTCGAGAAGGGCGACAAGGTCGTCGCGCTGCGCATCCTGCCCGGCGTCGACGTCCTGGAGACCCGCTGGGCCGCCGCCGAGAAGATCTTCGAGGAGAACGACATCGAGGCCGACGACCAGTTCACGGACGCCGACCCGACGAAGATCAAGCAGATCATCACCGACGCGATCAACTCCGACGACATCAAGGGCGTCTGGATGGACGCCGGTGACGGTGCCGTCGCCGCGATCGAGGCCTTCGAGGACGCCGGCAAGGACTACCCGGTCATGACCGGTGAGGACGAGATGAGCTTCCTGCGCAAGTGGGAGGAGACCGGTCTGACCGGACTCGCGCCGGTCTACTCGAACTTCCAGTGGCGCACCCCGCTGCTGGCGGTGCAGAAGATCTTCGCGGGCGAGGAGGTGCCGACCGAGTGGGTGCTGCCCCAGTCGCCGATCACCGAGGACGACCGTGCGGACTACCTGAAGGCGAACGACGGCATGCCCGACGGGCACTACGCCAAGTTCGGCGGCGAGGACCTCCCGGGCTTCCCGAAGGCCTGGCAGGACCGCTGACCGTGACCGGGTGGCGGCGACCCGCCGCCACCCGGCCCACCCCGTCCCTCTCGACAGGAGCTCTTGTGCGCAGCATCGGCATCAACACGTGGGTCTGGCAGTCCCCGCTCACCGACGCCACGGTGGAGGCCCGCCTGGAGCACGTCGCCGCGCTCGGCTTCGACGCGGTCGAGCTCCCGCTCGAGGGACTCGGCGACCTGACGCCCGACGTCGTCGGGCCGGTGCTGGAGCGCACCGGGCTGGTGCCGCTCGTCGTGGGCGCCATGGCTCCCGGACGCGACCTCGTGGAGGCCGACGGCGCGGCGGTCGCGGCGACGCAGGACTACCTGCGTGGCTGCGTCGACCTCGCCTCCGGCATCGGCGCGGCCGCGGTCTGCGGACCGTTCTACGCGGCCACCGGCCGCACGTGGCGGATGACCCCGGACGAGCGGCGGTCCGCCTACGCGCAGTGGCGCGAGCACCTCGCACCGGTCGTCGAGCACGCGGCCGAGAGCGGCGTGCGGATCGGCATCGAGCCGCTCAACCGCTACGAGACCTCGCTCGTCAACACCGTGGCCCAGGCGCTCGAGGGACTCGACGGCCTGCTCGGCCCGTCGCTGGGCCTCGCCCTGGACACCTACCACCTGAACATCGAGGAGCGGTCCAGCGCGGACGCGGTCCGGGCGGCCGGCGAGCACCTCGTGCACGTGCAGGTCTGCGGCAGCGACCGCGGCGCACCCGGAGGCGACCAGACCGACTGGCCGGCCCTGATCGCCGCCCTCGACGAGGTCGGGCACACCGGCCCACTCGTCATCGAGAGCTTCACCGCCGAGAACGCCTCCATCGCGACGGCGGCCTCGATCTGGCGCCCGCTCGCGCCCACGCAGGACGACCTCGCCCGCGACGGTCTCGCGTTCCTGCGTGACCTGACCCGGACGGAGGCGGCGTGATGAGCGCGCGCGAGCTGCGGGTGGCCGTCATCGGCTACTCCTTCATGGGCCGGGCCCACTCCAACGCTTGGCGCAACGTCGGCGCGTTCCACCCCGACCTTCCCGCCGTGACCCAGCAGGTCCTCGTCGGTCGCGACGAGTCCGCCGTGCGCGGCGCCGCGCACCAGCTGGGCTGGCGCGAGTGGGCCACCGACTGGCGCGACGTGGTGACCCGCGACGACGTGGACGTCGTCGACGTCTGCACGCCCGGCCACCTCCACCACGAGATCGCGCTGGCCGCCCTGCGCGCCGGCAAGCACGTGGTGGTCGAGAAGCCGCTCACCAACACGATCGACCAGTCCGTCGAGCTCGTCGCCGCGGCGCAGGAGGCGCGCTCGCGCGGGGTGCGCTCGATGGTGGGGTTCAACTACCGCTGCGTGCCCGCGCTGGCGCTCGCCCGCGAGATCGTCGCCGAGGGCCGGATCGGCGAGGTCCGCCAGGTCCGGGCGTCCTACCTCCAGGACTGGCTCGTCGACCCCGACGCGCCGATGACGTGGCGGCTGCGCAAGGAGCAGGCCGGGTCCGGTGTGCTCGGCGACCTCGGCTCGCACGTCGTGGACCAGGTCCGCTTCCTGCTCGCCGACGAGATCGCGAGCGTCTCGGGCCGCCTCGAGACCTTCGTCGGGTCGCGTCCCGGACCCGCCGGCCCGGAGGACGTGACCGTCGACGACGCCGCGTGGGCGCTGCTCGGCACGAGCCGTGGCGCCGTCGTCAGCCTCGAGGTCAGCCGGATGGCCGCGGGCCGCAAGAACGCGCTGCAGATCGAGGTCTACGGCTCCCGTGGCTCGGTCGCCTTCGACCTCGAGCGCCTCAACGAGCTGTGGGTCGACACGGGCCAGGGCCGCACGCGCGTCCTCGTGACCGAGCCCGACCACCCGCACCTCGCCGCCTGGTGGCCGCCGGGCCACGTGCTGGGATGGGACCACACGTTCACGACGCAGGCCGCCGGGTTCCTGTCCGCGATCGCCGCGGGCGTCGACCCGACACCGTCGTTCGAGGACGGGCTCGCGGTGCAGCGGGTGCTCGACGCGATCGAGCGCAGCGCCGTGGCGGGCCGCGGCACGGTCGAGCTCGCGCGATCCTGATCATCGAAGGAGACACCATGGGCAAGCGCTTCACCCTCTTCACGGGCCAGTGGGCCGACCTCACCCTCGAGGAGGTCGCGGAGCTCGCGGCGCGCTGGGGGTACGACGGTCTCGAGATCGCCGTGTCGGGCGAGCACCTCGACGCGTGGCGCTGGGACGACGACGAGTACGTCGAGGGGCGCCTGGAGATCCTGCGCCGCCACGGGCTCGGCTGCTGGGCGATCTCGAACCACCTGAAGGGCCAGGCGGTCTGCGACGACCCGATCGACGACCGGCACCGCTCGATCGTGGGCCCGCGCGTGTGGGGCGACGGTGACCCCGAGGGCGTCCGCCGGCGCGCGGCCGAGGAGATGCAGCACACCGCGCGCCTTGCGCAGCGGATGGGCGTCGACGTCGTGGTGGGCTTCACGGGCTCGTCGATCTGGCAGTACGTGGCGATGTTCCCGCCGGTCCCCGCCGAGCGCATCGCGGCCGGCTACCAGGACTTCGCCGACCGCTGGAACCCGATCCTCGACGTCTTCGACGAGTGCGGCGTGCGATTCGCGCACGAGGTCCACCCGTCCGAGATCGCCTACGACCACTGGTCGACGGTGCGGGCGATGGAGGCGATCGGCCACCGCGAGGCGTTCGGCCTCAACTGGGACCCCAGCCACATGGTGTGGCAGGGGATCGACACCGTCGCGTTCATCAGCGACTTCGCCGACCGGATCTATCACGTGGACTGCAAGGACATCCGGATGCGGATGGGCGGCGGCAGGAACGGCATCCTCTCGTCGCACCTGCCGTGGGGCGACCAGCGCCGCGGCTGGGACTTCGTCTCCACGGGTCGCGGCGACGTGCCGTGGGAGGACGCGTTCCGCGCACTCGCCCGCATCGGCTACGACGGCCCGATCTCGGTGGAGTGGGAGGACGCGGGCATGGACCGCCTCCGCGGCGCCCCGGAGGCGCTGGGGTTCCTCAAGCGCTTCGACTTCGAGCCGCCGACCGCCTCGTTCGACTCCGTGTTCGATCAGGGCTGACCGTCGCGGCACCGGACGGGACTAGGCTGCGAGGGTGAGGACCCTCATCACCGGAGGCGTGCGCTCGGGCAAGTCGTTCCATGCCGAGTCGCTCGTCGTCGCGGCCCCCGACGTCACGTACATCGCCCCCGGTCCGGCCCCCGATCCGGAGTTCGACCCCGACTGGGCGGCCCGGGTCGAGGCGCACCGCAGCCGGCGTCCCGCCCACTGGAAGACGGTCGAGACCGCCGACCTCGAGCGCGCGATCGCGATGACCGACGACACGGTGATCATCGACTGCCTCGGCACGTGGGTGACCGCCCTGGTCAGCGAGCTCGACGGCTGGGACCAGACCCTCGACGACTGGGAGCCCGAGTTCTGGCTGCGCGTCGAGCGCGCCGCGCAGGCCATGACCGCGCACGGGGAGGACGTCGTCGTGGTGACGAACGAGGTCGGCTGGGGCGTCGTGCCCGAGCACCGCTCCGGGCGCCTCTTCCGCGACCTCCTCGGCAAGGTCAACCAGCGCTTCGCGATGGACTGCGACGAGGTCCTCCTCGTCGTCTCGGGCCGCGTCCTGCGCCTCTGACCCGCGCCGGGCTCGGCGCGCGAGGCCGCGCTCAGGCCGGAGGCGTGAAGGAGTCGCGCGCGGCGGCGACGCTGGCCCGTACGACGCAGTCGTGCGCGTGGTCGTTCACCAGGCCCATCGCCTGCATGAACGAGAAGACCGTGGTCGGGCCGACGAACTTCCAGCCGCGCTTCTTGAGGTCCTTCGACAGGGCGATCGCGGTGGGCGAGGTGGTGAGCGTCTGCGGCGCGGGGATCTCGGCGGGGTCGGGCTCGTGACGCCAGACGAACGCCGCGAGCGAGCCCTCGGACTCGACCAGCTCGAGCGCGCGGCCGGCGTTGTTGATCGCCGCCTCGATCTTGCCGCGGTGCCGCACGATGCCGGCGTCGGCCAGCATCCGCAGGACGTCGGACTCGTCGAACCCGGCCACGGTGTCGAGGTCGAAGCCCGCGAACGCCGCCCGGAAGCTCTCGCGCTTGTCCAGGATCGTGCGCCACGACAGCCCCGACTGGAACCCCTCGAGGCAGAACTTCTCGAACAGCCGCACGTCGTCGGCGACGGGGAAGCCCCACTCGGTGTCGTGGTACTCCACGAAGCCGGGCGCGCTGCCCGCCCAGTCGCAGCGTGGCTGGCCGTCGGGGCCGAGGAAGGTCATGCGATCACCGCCGAGAAGCCGATCAGGAGGACAGCGAGGGCGACCTCGACCGAGGCGCCCACCGCATCGCCGATGATGCCACCCAGGCGACGCGCGACGTGGGCGACCAGCAGGAGGACCACGAGCAGCGTGGCCGCGACGGCGATGAGCCCCTGCGCCACGGTGGCGTCGGTGAGCCCCGTGACGGCCGCGCCGGCGACAGCGACGAGGAGCCAGACGGTCGCGAGTGCGAGGGGGCGCACGCTGCCGGCGAAGGTGGCGCCCATGCCGTCCTGGCGGGCGGCCGGCACTCCGTGCCGCAGGCCCACGGTGGCACCCGCGCGGGCGAGGCACCACAGCACGCCGACGGCCACGAAGCCTCGCTCCCAGCACACGATCAGCGTGCCCGCGGCGGCGGCCTGCGCGAGCAGGACCAGGACGAGGGCGGCGGCTCCCGCGGGGCCGACGTCGCCGGTGCGCGCGACGGTCAGCGCCCGCTCGCGGTCGTAGGACGAGGCCAGCGCGTCGGTCGTGTCGGCGAGCCCATCGAGGTGGAAGCCGCGGGTCGCCCAGGCCCCGGAGCCGATCGCGAGGGCGCCGACGACGAGCTGGTTCAGGCCGAGCTCGCGCCCGCCCCACGCCACGAGCGCCACGAGCAGGCCGACGGGAACGACCGCGAGCGGCGCGATCGCCACCGCGATGCCTGCGGTGCGGCGGTCGACCTGCCGCGGCGGCGGCACGGGGAGGGCACTGAAGGTGCCGACCGACAGCCGGACGGCGTCCCCGAACCGGCTCACAGGATCTCGGAGAGGAGCGCCATGTCCGAGAGCAGCAGGGCGGCCGAGCGCACGAGCGGCACCGCGGTGACGGCGCCCGAGCCCTCGCCCAGGCGCATGCCGAGGTCGAGCAGTGGCTCGAGGCCGAGGTCCTTCAGGGCGTGCCACTGGGCGCCCTCGGTGGAGCGGTGACCAGCGGCGAGCCACGGGGCGACGCCCGGCGTCAGCCGCTCGGCCACGAGCGCGGCGGCCGTGGCGATCGCGCCGTCGAGCAGCACGGGGACACCGGCCTGCGCAGCCGCGCTGATGAAGCCGGCCTGGGCGGCGATGTCGGGGCTGCCGATCGCGCTCAGCAGGTCGATGGGATCGGCCGTGCGGTCCTGCGCGCGGCGCAGCGCCGTGTCGATGACCTCGGTCTTGACCCGCAGGCCCTCGTCGTCGATACCGGTGCCGCGGCCGACGACCTCGACGGCCGGCAGACCCAGGACCGCGGCGGTGAGGACCGCGGCGGTGGTGGTGTCGCCGATGCCCATGTCGCCGCCGATCAGCAGGTCGGCGCCGGCCGCGATCTCCTCGGCGGCGATCGCCGCGCCGGCCTCGACCGCGCGGCGCGCCTCGCCGAGGGTCATCGCGTCGGCGAGGTGGAACGGCTCGGTGCCGCGGCGGATCTTGTACGCGCCGATCGCGGGGTCGAGGTCGGGGAAGTCGCCGTCGACGCCGAGGTCGAGCACGCGCAGGTGCACGTCGTGCTGGCGGGCGAGGACCGAGGTGCCGGCCACGCCGGACGCGAACGCGCGCACCATCGCGCCGGTGACGGCCGACGGGTAGGCCGAGACGCCGTGCGCCGCGACGCCGTGGTCGCCGGCGAAGACGACCGCCCTCACGTGCGACGGGGGAGCGGGCGTCGCCTCGCCGCGCACCGAGGACCACCAGACCGCCAGCTCGCCGAGCCTGCCGAGCGCCCCCGTGGGGATCGCCAGGGCGGCGAGGCGGTCACGAGCTGCGGTGCGTGCGTCCTGCGAGGGCGGGGTGATCATCTGCCCATTGTCCCGCCATCGCGACCAGGTCGTCCTCGAGGGTCAGCAGCCGGGACGTGGCCTCGCGATCGAGGCCGGCGGCCACGACGCGGTCGGTGGCGTCCTCGATCTGGGCGCGCGCGGCGGTGCCGGTCTCGGTGGCGGTGCCGTCGGGCGCGAGCCAGCCGCGGGTCACGAGTCCGGCGATCGCCTCGGCCCACTCCTGCTCGGTCCAGCCGCGCATCGTGCGCTGGTCGGCGAACCACGACCACCCGGTGGCGACGGCGAGCGCGTTCGAGGCCGCGCCACCCAGCCCCGCGGAGGTCAGGACCGCGAGGTGGCAGTCGCCGCGGTACTCGCGCAGCGCCGTGACGGACTGCCAGAAGTCGACGACGGGGTCGTCCGAGGCGGGCAGGCCGGCGTGAGCGGCGGCCAGGGGCTTGCCGGCCCAGTCGACGCCGTCCAGCACGCTGCGGGTCTTCGCGGCCAGGGCCGAGGCCTGGTCCGCGACGTTCGCGAGCAGGTCGCGCGCCAAGGAGTACCGGGCCTCGAGCACGCGGTCGCGGTCGGCGAGGCGCCACGCGTCGGGCAGCGCGCGTTCGACGAGGCGCGGCGCGAAGCCGTGGAAGGTCGCGATCACCAGCTCGGGGGCCGGCGTGCCGAGGGCGGCGGAGCGGCTGGCGAAGTAGCCCATCCAATAGCCCTTGAGGCCGATCGCCTCGTAGCGCGCCTTCGACTCGGGCGCGAAGTAGACGCCTCCGTGCAGGTTCTCGATCGCCGACCAGAGGGCTCGTGAGGTCATGGGCCCGACCCTAGCGGCGCGTCGATTCGGGATCCGGGGGCGACAGACGCCGAGTTTCAGATACCATCGGTATGCGAATACCGAAGGAGCCAGCCGTGTCCCAGACGAGAGTGAGCCGGGCCGAGCGTCAGCAGCAGACGCGCGAACGCCTCATCGAGGTGGCCACCGAGATGTTCCTCGACGTCGGGTACTCCGGCACGTCGCTGGACAAGGTGGCCGTCGAGGCCGGCTTCTCCAAGGGTGCGGTCTACTCCAACTTCGCCGGCAAAGAAGAGCTCTGCATGGCGGCGCTCGACACGATCCACGCCGAGAAGATCCGCCTCGTGCACCAGATGTTCACCGAGGACACGTCGATCGAGACGCGCCTCAAGAGCTTCGTCGAGTGGTCGCGATCGGGTCTGGGCGAGCCGCGCTGGACGGCGCTCGAGGTGGAGTTCGCCGCCGTCGCGCGGCACAACCCCTGGGTCGCGTCCGAGCTGGTGAAGCGTCACCGCGAGGTGCGTCGGCTCATCGCCCAGCTGATCTCGGCGACCGTGGAGGACGCCGGCCTGGAGACGACGGTGCCGGTCGAGCACGTGGCCACGGCCCTGTTGGCGCTCGGCGCGGGTCTGGGCGGCCTGCGCGCGCTCGACCCGAAGGTCGACATGGACGTGTTCGGTGACGTGCTCGCCGGACTGGTCAGGCCCCGGAGGGACCCGGCGGCTCAGTAGCCGCCGTTGGCCGTGAACCGCTCGAGGCTGGCCTTGATCTCGGCCTCGGCCTGTTCGCGGCCGACCCACTCGGACCCCTCCTCGACGGACTTGCCGGGCTCGAGGTCCTTGTAGCTGGTGAAGAAGTGCTCGATCTCCTGCAGGTCGAAGTCCGACACGTCGGTGACGTCCTGCAGGTGGTCGTGGCGCGGGTCGCCTGCGGGGACGCACAGGATCTTGTCGTCGCCGCCGGCCTCGTCGGTCATCTTGAACATGCCGATCGCGCGGCACTCGATGACGCAGCCGGGGAAGGTCGGGAAGGGCAGGATGACCAGCGCGTCCAGCGGGTCGCCGTCGTTGCCGAGGGTGTTGTCGATGAAGCCGTAGTCGGCCGGGTACTGCATCGACGTGAAGAGCGTGCGGTCCAGCCGGATGCGGTGGGTCTTGTGGTCGAGCTCGTACTTGTTCCGCTCGCCCTTGGGGATCTCCACGGTGACGTCAAAGAACACGGTTCCTCCGGCTTGGTCTTGATGGGTGTCACATAGTCTGACGCACGTGACGGCCCGTGGTCCCCGCAGGGGGGAGAGAGTGCATGCGGCCTGGGTGCTGCCGCTGCTCGTGCTCGTGACGCTGGCGTCGATCACCTGGCTGTACGTCCGCGGCGACCTGAACCCCATCTTGTGCGACGGGCCGTGCGGACCGCAATTCGTGACCGCGCCCGTGGGCCTGGAGCCCGCCTCGCCGGACCCCGCGCGGGCGGCCTCGGTCGGCTCGGGTCCGATCACGGCGGGCGAGCTGGAGGCCGCGGTGGCGGGTCCGCTCCGCTCCGACGCGCTCGGCGGCCGCACCAGCCTGGTCGCCCTCGACGCGCGCGACGGCACGGTGCTGGCCGACGAGTCCGACGGAGCCCACGTCCCGGCCTCCACGACCAAGGTCCTCACGGCGGTCGGCGCCCTGGCCGAGCTGGGCCCCGACGCCACCTTCACCACCTCGGTCGTGCGCGACGGCAGCCGGCTCGTCCTGGTCGGCGGCGGCGACCCCTACCTGAGCGACGTCCGGACGAAGGGCTCACCGGTCGAGCGCGCCGACCTCGCCACCCTGGCCGCGGCCACGGCGAAGCAGGTCGGCGACCAGCAGGTCAGCCTCGGCTACGACGTCTCCTTGTTCTCCGGCCCGTCCGTGAGCCCGGCGTGGGAGGACGGCTACGTCGGTGCGGTCGTCGCGCCGGTCAGCTCGCTGTGGATCGACCGCGGCCGCGTCGGCGCCGCCCGCTCCACCGATCCGGCAGGCGACGCCGCGCGCCGCTTCGCCGAGCTGCTGCGGGCGCGCGGGGTCGACGTGACGGGCGAGCCGCAGCAGGCCGAGGCGCCCGCGGACGCGACGCGCGTGGCCGCCGTCCGCAGCGCCCGGCTCTCGCGCATCGTCGAGCAGTTTCTCGCCGACTCCGACAACGAGGTCGCCGAGGTGCTGCTGCGTCAGGCCGCGATCGCGGCGGGGGAGCCCGGCTCGTTCGCCGGGGGTGCGAAGGTGGTGAGCCAGGTCCTGCGGCAGGCGGGCGTGACGACGGAGGGACTCGTGCTGTACGACGGCAGCGGCCTGTCGCGCAAGAACCGCATCGCGGCGCGCACCCTGGCCGAGACGATGGTCGAGGTGGCGGCGACCCCTCGCCTGGGGTCGGTGCTGAGCGGCCTGCCCGTCGGCGGCTTCAGCGGCACCCTCGAGAACCGCTACGACCGCGCCGGCGACGCACGGGGTCGCATCCGGGCGAAGACCGGCACGCTCACGGGCGTCCACTCCCTCGCCGGGGTGGTCACCCTCTCGGGCGGGCGGCCCGTGGCGTTCGCGCTGATGGCCGACGACACCGAGCAGGTCAACCCGTTCGAGACCCAGGCCGCGCTCGACCGCGTGACGGTCGCGATGGCCGACTGCGCCTGCGGGGCCCGCTGATGGCGCGCCTCGTCGACCGCCTCCCGTCGGGCACCACCGACGACGTCGACGCCGTCCACGAGGCGATCCTGCAGTGGGTCGAGGACCGCGGACTGACCCTCTACCCGGCGCAGGACGAGGCGATCCTCGAGATGGTCGCCGGCTCGAACGTCGTCCTCGCCACCCCCACCGGCTCGGGCAAGAGCCTCGTCGCCACCGCCGCGATGGGCGCCGCCCTCGCCCGTGGCGAGTGCAGCGTCTACACCGCGCCGATCAAGGCGCTCGTGAGCGAGAAGTTCTTCGACCTGTGCGAGATCTTCGGCGCCGAGAACGTCGGCATGGTCACGGGCGACGCCGCGGTGAACGCCGACGCCCCGATCATCGCCGCCACGGCCGAGATCCTCGCGAACATGGCGCTGCGCGAGGGCGCGGACGCCGACATCGGCCTCGTCGTGATGGACGAGTTCCACTTCTACGCCGACCCCGAGCGCGGCTGGGCCTGGCAGGTGCCGCTCATCGAGCTGCCGCGCGCGCAGTTCCTCCTGATGTCCGCCACGCTCGGCGACACCACGCGCCTCGAGGCCGACCTCGCCCGCCGCACCGGCCGCGAGACCGTCGCGGTCACGTCGGTCGAGCGACCCGTCCCGCTCGTCAGCGAGTACGTCACGACGCCGGTGCACGAGACGCTCGAGCAGCTCGTCGAGACGCACCAGACCCCGGTCTACGTCGTGCACTTCTCACAGGCCGCCGCGCTCGAGCGGGCGCAGGCGCTCACCAGCGCCAAGGTCGCCACGCGCGCCGAGCGCGACGCGATCGCCGAGGCGCTCGGCGACTTCCGCTTCACCTCGGCGTTCGGCAAGACGCTCTCGCGGCTGATCCGCATGGGGATCGGCGTGCACCACGCGGGCATGCTGCCGCGCTACCGCCGCCTCGTCGAGACCCTCACGCAGCAGGGACTGCTCAAGGTCGTGTGCGGCACCGACACGCTCGGCGTCGGCATCAACGTGCCGATCCGCACGGTGCTGTTCAGCGGGCTGAGCAAGTACGACGGCACCCGTCAGCGACACCTCCAGGTGCGCGAGTTCCAGCAGATCGCCGGCCGTGCCGGGCGGGCCGGGTTCGACACCGTCGGCCACGTGGTCGTCGAGGCGCCCGAGCACGAGATCGAGAACGCCAAGCTCGTGCGCAAGGCCGGCGACGACCCGAAGAAGCTCAAGCGCATCCAGCGCAAGAAGCCCCCCGAGGGGTTCGTCTCGTGGGGCCACGGCACGTTCGAGCGCCTCGTCAACGGCACGCCCGAGGCGCTGCACTCGCGGATGAAGGTCAGCCACGCGATGGTCCTCGACGTCATCACCCGGCCCGGTGACGCGCGGGCCGCCCTGGAGCACCTCGTGCGCGAGAGCGGCGAGACCGAGGAGTCGCAGGAGCGACTGCTCGCGCAGGTCGACCACATCATCGAGGCGCTGCTGGCCGGGGAGGTCGTCGAGCGGATCGACCCGCCCGACGCCGAGGGTCGCACGCTGCGCCTCACCGTCGACCTGCAGGCCAACTTCGCGCTCAACCAGCCGCTCTCGCCGTTCGCGGTGGCCGCCTTCGACCTGCTCGACCGCGAGTCGCCCACCTACGCGCTCGACGTCGTCTCGGTGGTCGAGTCCACGCTCGACGACCCGCGCCCCATCATCAGCGCCCAGCGCTTCCGCGCCCGCGGCGAGGCCGTCGCCGAGATGAAGATGGACGGCATCGAGTACGACGAGCGGATGGAGCTCCTCGAGGACGTCGAGCACCCGCAGCCGCTGCGCGACCTGCTCGAGGCCGCCTACGAGATGTACCGCCAGGGGCACCCGTGGGTCGCCGACCACGAGCTGCGGCCGAAGTCGGTCGTGCGCGAGATGTGGGAGCGGGCGATGACGTTCTCCGAGCTCATCGCCGACTACCGTCTCGCGCGGTCCGAGGGCCTCGTCCTGCGGTACCTCTCCGACGTCTACAAGACCCTGGTCCGCACCGTGCCCACGGCGGTCCGCGACGACGAGCTGACCGACCTCACCGAGTGGCTCGGCGAGCTCGTGCGCCAGACCGACTCGAGCCTGCTCGACGAGTGGGAGCAGCTCATCGCGCCCGGGGAGGACCCGGCCGACGTGCGTCCGCAGGCCACCGGCGCCGAGACGCCGCGCCCCCTCACCGCCAACGCCCGCGCGTTCCGCGTCCTCGTCCGCAACGCGATGTTCCGCAGGGTCGAGCTGGCCGCCTTCGGCCGCTGGGAGGCCCTCGGCGAGCTCGACGCCGAGGACGGTTGGGACGCGCTCGCCTGGCGCGAGGCGATGCTCGGCTACCGGGAGGAGTACGAGGAGCTCGGCACCGGCCCGTCGGCCCGCGGGCCCGAGCTGTTCATGGTCGAGGACGACAGCACCCGCACGTGGAAGGTGCGCCAGGTCTTCGAGGACCCCGAGGGCGACCGCGACTGGGGCATCGCCGCCGAGGTCGACCTCGACGCCTCCGACGAGCAGGGCGAGCCCGTCGTGCGCGTCCTCGACGTCGGCCCCCGCTGACCCTCCGCGCCCTACCCCCTCCCCACTCTTGGAGCGGGATGCACCGTCTGTCGCCGGATTCACGTGGATCCCGTTCCGAAAGTGAGGGCGGGCCGGGCGAGGGCGCAGGCCGTAGGTTGGACGCCATGATCGACTGGAACGTCGCGCGCTCCACGGCCCGGCGCCTCATGCGGCCCGGACCCGACCTGAGCCCGGCCGAGGTCGAGGACGTCGTCGCCGAGCTCCGCGAGGCCTCGCGCATCGCCGAGGGGCCCGTGCGCGAGTTCACCGGGCTCGTCCCGGCGTACCCCACGCCCGTGCTCGTGGTCGACCGTCCGCGCTGGGCCGACGCGAACCTCGCCGCGTTCGAGGTCCTCATGGGTCCCTTCGACGAGAAGCTGGCGGCGGCGGGCAAGATGCCCACCGGGATCCCGCGTGCGGTCGGCGGACGCGTCACCGGCGCCGAGCTCGGCGCGATCGTGGCGTTCCTCGGCGGCAAGGTGCTCGGCCAGTTCGATCCGTTCGCCGAGGGCGAGCACGGCCCCGGCCGACTCCTGCTGGTGGCTCCCAACGTCGTGCACGTCGAGCGCGAGCTCGGCGTCGACCCCACCGACTTCCGCCGCTGGGTGTGCCTCCACGAGGAGACGCACCGCGCGCAGTTCACGGCCGTGCCCTGGATGCGCGACCACATGCTGGCCCAGGTGGCCCGGCTCATGGACGCCACCGACGTGGGCGGGGGAGCCGTCACCGACATGCTCTCCGAGGCGCTGCCCGAGCTCGTGCGCATCGTCCGCGGCGAGTCCGACAAGTCGCTCTCCGACCTGTTCCAGAACGAGCAGCAGCGCGAGGTCATCGACGGTCTCACGGGCCTCATGTCCCTGCTCGAGGGCCACGCGGACGTGGTGATGGACGACATCGGTCCCGAGGTCGTGCCGAGCGTCGCCGAGATCCGCCGCAAGTTCACGAAGCGCCGCGGCTCGGGCTCGGCCCTGTCGAAGGTGCTGCGCCGCCTGCTCGGCTACGAGGCCAAGATGCGCCAGTACAGCGACGGCGCCAAGTTCGTGCGCGCCGTCACCGACCAGGTCGGCAAGGACGGCTTCGACGCGGTGTGGGCCGACGCCGCCCACCTGCCCACCCGGGCCGAGATCGTCGACCCGAAATCGTGGGTCTCCCGCGTCCACGGCTGAGACGCTGGGTCGGTGAGACCACCCGAAGGTGAGGACCGACCGACGAGCCGCCTCGACGCGCTCGTGGCGCGGGCGCGCCGGCTCGTCGAGCCGCACCTCGCGCCCGGTGCGGTCGTCGCGGTCTCGGGCGGTGCCGACTCGCTCGCGCTGGCCGCGGTCGCCGGGTTCTTCGTGCGCCGCCGCGGGTTGGACGCGCGCGCGGTGGTCGTCGACCACGGCCTCCAGGACGGGTCGGCGGAGGTCGCGTCCCGCGCCGCCGCGCAGTGCGAGGCCCTCGGCCTGCCCGCCACGGTGTGCCGCGTCGAGGTCCGCGACCTCGGCAGCGGACCCGAGGACGCCGCCCGCGTGGCTCGCCATCGGGCCCTGCACGCGGAGGCTGACGGGGCTCCGATCCTGCTCGCCCACACGCTCGACGACCAGGCCGAGTCGGTCCTGCTGGGACTCGCCCGCGGCTCGGGGCCGCGATCGATCGACGGGATGCGGCCCGCCAGCGGAGCCCTGCGCCGTCCGTTCCTCGCGCTGCGTCGCGCCGAGACCGAGCGGATCTGCGCGCTGCACGACGTCGAGCCGTGGCACGACCCGCACAACGACGACCCCGCCTACCGCCGCGTGCGGGTGCGCCACGAGCTGCTGCCGCTCATGGAGGAGGTGCTCGGCGGGGGAGTGGCCGAGGCGCTCGCCCGCACGGCCGACCTCGTGCGCGCCGACGCCGACCTGCTCGACGCGATGGCCTGCGACGAGGCGCCGCCGTCGGGCGCGATCGACGACGTGACGGCGTTCGCCGACCTCGACCCGGCGGTGCGGATGCGCGTCTGGCGACGCCTCGCTGTGGCCGCGGGCGCCGCGGCGGGCGAGCTCTCGCACGCGCACACCCGGGCCCTCGACGGCCTGCTCGACGCCCGCGGCGGCACGCGCATCGAGCTCCCCGGTCACGTCACCGCCGTGCGCGACGGCCGCGGGGTCCGGTTCCTCGACGCACGATGAGGCCTTTCGCCCCGCTGGGGTGCCCGAATGCCTCATCGTTCGTCCCGGCCACCAGGCGACGCCCGATGTCGTCCCTTGTGGCACGCTGACACCGTGGACACCTCGCACGTCGAAGCCGACCTCGACCTGACCCAGACGCTCTTCACCGAGGAGCAGATCAAGGAGAGGCTGGCCGAGCTGGCCCGGCGGATCGAGACCGACTACGAGGGCCGCGAGATCCTGCTCGTCGGCGTGCTGAAGGGCGCGGTCATGGTGATGGCCGACCTCGCGCGCGAGCTGAACCGCCACGTCGAGATCGACTGGATGGCGGTGTCGTCCTACGCCGGCACCAAGTCGTCGGGCGTCGTGCGGATCCTCAAGGACCTCGACACCGACCTCGAGGGACGCCACGTCCTCATCGTCGAGGACATCATCGACACCGGCCTCACCCTGTCGTGGCTCGTGGCCAACCTGAAGTCCCGCGGCCCCGCGTCGGTCGAGATCGCCACGCTGCTGCGCAAGCCCGAGGCCCTCGAGATGCCGGTCGACGTCAAGTACGTCGGCTTCGACATCCCGAACGCGTTCGTCATCGGCTACGGACTGGACTACGACGAGAAGTACCGGAATTTGCGCAGCATCGGCACACTGGCTGAGCACATGTACTCCTGAGCACGTGGCTGAGAGCACCGGACGGAACCAGACCTGCATGAACGACGAGGCGGCATGAACATCAAGAGCGTGTTCAAGGGACCGTGGCTGTGGATCATCCTGATCGCCGGCGTGGTCATCGGCGTCCTGACGTTCTCCGGCTCGGCCGACGGCTACCGCGAGGTCAAGACGGCAACGATGGTGGGCTACTTCGACGACGCGAAGGTCAAGGAGGTCACCTTCGTCGACGGCGACCAGGAGATCCGCGCCACCCTGAAGGGTGACAAGGAGGACAAGGTCAAGGCCACCTGGCTCGGCCAGGACCAGGGCTCGCAGCTCGTCACGCAGGCCCAGGAGCTCGTCAACGACGACAAGATGACCTCCTACAACGTCAAGGTCCCGCCGAAGAACACGCTCCTCTCGGTGCTGCTGAGCTTCCTGCCGTTCGTCATCTTCATCCTCATCTTCCTGTGGCTGATGAACTCGATGCAGGGCGGCGGAGGCCGCGTCATGCAGTTCGCCAAGTCCAAGGCGAAGTTGATGACCAAGGACACCCCGCAGACCACATTCGCCGACGTCGCCGGCTGCGACGAGGCCATCGAGGAGCTCGGCGAGATCAAGGAGTTCCTCCAGGAGCCCGCCAAGTTCCAGGCCGTCGGCGCGAAGATCCCCAAGGGCGTGCTGCTCTACGGTCCTCCCGGCACCGGCAAGACCCTGCTGGCGCGCGCCGTCGCGGGCGAGGCCGGCGTGCCGTTCTACTCGATCTCCGGCTCGGACTTCGTCGAGATGTTCGTCGGCGTCGGCGCCAGCCGCGTGCGCGACCTGTTCGAGCAGGCGAAGGACAACGCCCCGGCGATCGTCTTCATCGACGAGATCGACGCCGTCGGCCGTCACCGCGGCACCGGCATGGGCGGCGGTCACGACGAGCGCGAGCAGACCCTCAACCAGTTGCTCGTCGAGATGGACGGCTTCGACGTGCGCGGCGGCGTCATCCTCATCGCCGCGACCAACCGTCCCGACGTGCTCGACCCGGCGCTGCTGCGCCCCGGTCGCTTCGACCGCCAGATCGCCGTCGAGGCGCCCGACCTGGCCGGACGCACCCAGATCCTGAAGGTCCACGCCCGGGGCAAGCCGATCGCGCCCGGCGTCGACCTCGAGGCCGTCGCCCGCCGCACCCCCGGCTTCAGCGGCGCCGACCTGGCCAACGTGCTCAACGAGGCCGCGCTGCTCACGGCGCGCAGCTCGGCCACCACGATCGACGACGCCTCCCTCGACGAGGCGATCGACCGCGTGATCTCGGGCCCGCAGAAGCGCACGCGCCTCATGAACGAGCACGAGCGGCTCGTCACCGCCTACCACGAGGGCGGGCACGCCCTGGTGGCCGCGGCGCTGCCGCAGAGCGACCCCGTGCACAAGATCACGATCCTGCCGCGTGGTCGCGCCCTGGGCTACACGATGGTGCTGCCCGACGAGGACAAGTACAGCCAGACCCGCGCCGAGCTGCTCGACAAGCTGGCCTACATGCTCGGTGGCCGTGCCGCCGAGGAGCTCGTGTTCCACAACCCCACCACGGGTGCGGGCAACGACATCGAGAAGGCCACCAGCCTGGCCCGCGCGATGGTCACGCAGTACGGCATGAGCGAGCGCATCGGCGCCGTCCGCTTCGGCGAGGACAACGGCCAGCCGTTCCTCGGCCGCGACATCGGCCACTCGCGCAACTACTCCGAGGAGATCGCCGCGACGATCGACGACGAGATCTCCGCCCTCATCGCGCACGCCCACCAGGAGGCGTTCGACATCCTCGTGGAGAACCGCGAGGTCCTCGACACGCTGGTGCGCGAGCTGATGGAGAAGGAGACACTCGACAAGGCCCAGGTCGCCCGCATCTTCGAGGCCCTCACCATGCGCGAGATCCGTCCCGCGTGGACCGGCTCCGAGAACCGCCTGCCGTCGACGCAGCCGCCCATCGTCGTGCCGGCACGCAACGGCTCACACGCCGATGCCGGGCCCGAGGACGGTATCGTCGTCGGACCGGACTCCGGCTCGGACGCGCCTCCCGCCGACCAGCCGCAGCCGGGCGAGTCACCCACGAACTGAGGAGCGGCCGTGTCCGTCGACCAGCCCCGAGCCGAGGCAGCCGTCCGCGAGCTGCTCGCGGCCATCGGAGAGGACCCCGACCGCGACGGCCTCGAGGACACCCCCGCGCGCGTCGCGCGGTCGTACGCCGAGCTGCTGCGCGGGTACGACCAGGACGCCAAGGAGGTGCTCTCGGCCGTCTTCGAGGTCGGTCACCGCGAGCTCGTCCTCGTCCGCGACATCGAGCTGTGGAGCATGTGCGAGCACCACATGGTGCCCTTCTTCGGCGTCGCGCACATCGGCTACATCCCCGGCGAGACCGGCCACGTCACGGGCCTGTCGAAGCTGGCGCGGCTCGTCGACGTCTACGCCCGCCGCCTGCAGGTGCAGGAGCGCCTCACCACGCAGGTCGCCGAGGCGATGGTCGACGTCCTCGACCCCGAGGGCGTCATCGTGGTCGTCGAGGCCGAGCACCTGTGCATGACGATGCGGGGCGTCGCCAAGGCCGGCGCCCGCACCATCACCAGCGCCGTGCGGGGCCAGCTGCTCGACCCCGCCACGCGCGCCGAGGCGATGAACCTCATCACCCGGTGAGCTCCCCATGGTGACGCCCCCGATCCCCGGCCTGCCGCAGGACCGGTGCGTCGTGATGGGCGTCGTCAACGTCACGCCGGACTCGTTCTCCGACGGCGGCCGGTGGTTCGACCCCGGCGCCGCCGTCGAGCACGGGCTCGACCTCGTCCGCCGCGGGGCGGATCTCGTCGACGTGGGCGGCGAGTCCACGCGCCCGGGCGCCCTGCCGGTCGACCGCGACGAGGAGCTGCGCCGGGTCGTGCCCGTCGTGCGCCGCCTGGCCGACGCGGGGGTCGTCGTCTCGGTCGACACCATGTGGGCCGAGACCGCGCGCCAGTCGATCGAGGCGGGCGCCGCGATCGTCAATGACGTCTCGGGCGGCCGCGCCGACCCGCAGATGGTGCCCCTCGTGGCCGATGCCGAGGTGCCGTTCGTCGTGATGCACTGGCGCGCCCACTCCGACCGCATGCAGCAGCACACCGACTACACCGACGTGGTCGAGGACGTCGTGGGCGAGCTGCGCGAGCAGTACGCCGCCGTCTGCGAGGCCGGTGTCGACCCCGAGCGCGTGATCCTCGACCCGGGCCTGGGCTTCAGCAAGACCGGTGACCAGAACTGGACGCTGCTCGCGCACCTCGACCGCTTCACCGACCTCGGCCGGCCCCTGCTCGTCGCGGCCAGCCGCAAGGGCTTCCTCGGCGCGCTGCTGGCGGACTCCGTCGGTCCGCGCCCGGTCGACGGTCGCGAGGACGCCACGGCCGCCCTGAGCACCCTCGCGGCGCTGTCCGGCGCGTGGGGCGTGCGCGTCCACGACCCCCGCCCGAGCGCCGACGCCGTCCGCGTGGCCGCCCGGCTGCGCAGCGAGGCCGGCCGTGGCTGACGTCCTCGCGGCCCACCGCGCCTTCTACGACGCGATCGAGACGGGCGACGTCGACCTCATGGCCTCGCTGTGGGTCGACGACGTCGCCACCACCTGCGTGCACCCCGGCGCGCAGCCGCTGAGCGGCACCGGCCCGATCCTGCGGTCGTGGACCGTCCTGATGGCGGGCGTCGGGTACATCCAGTTCTTCCTGACCGACGTCGAGGTCACGCTGCTGCCGGCCACCGACCCCACCACCGCGGTCGTGGTGTGCACCGAGAACATCCTGTCCGACGCGGGCTCGGTCGAGTCGTTCAACGGCGGCAAGGCCGTCGCCACGAGCGTGCTCGTCCGCGATGCGGGACGCTGGCGGTTCTTCGCGCGGCACGCCTCGCCGCTGATCGAACCGGAGGACGCATGACCGAGCACCAGGGCGACCGCATCGAGCTGCGCGGCCTGTCCGCCGTCGGCCACCACGGCGTGTTCGACCACGAACGACGGGACGGACAGACCTTCGTGGTCGACCTCGTGCTGTCGGTCGACCTGCAGCCCGCCGCCGAGTCCGGCGACCTGACGCGCACCGTGCACTACGGCGAACTCGCCGAGCAGGTGCACGCGATCATCACGGGCGACCCCGTGGATCTCATCGAGACGTTGGCCCTCCGTATAGTGAGGGCGTGTCTGGGCCACGAGCCCGTCCGCTGGGTCAGCGTGACGGTGCACAAGCCCGAGGCGCCGATCGAGGTGGCGTTCACTGACGTCACCGTGACGATGGAGCGGAGCAAGCTGTGACCGAAGCACCCACGCCGTACGAACTCGACGCCGACACGATGACCGGGGGCATGCGACCCATCCGTCAGGCCGTCCTGTCGATCGGCTCGAACCTCGGCGATCGTGCCGGCCGCCTGCAGGGCGCCGTCTCCGCGCTGGAGGACACCCCCGAGGTGACCGTCGTCGCGATCTCGTCGGTCTACGAGACCGAGCCCGTCGGCGCGCCCGAGGGCTCCGGAGCGTTCCTCAACGCCGTGGTGCTGATCGACACGACCCTCACGGTCCACACGCTGCTCGACCGCGCGCTGGCGATCGAGGACGCGTTCGAGCGCGAGCGCAGCGAGCCGGGCGCCCCGCGCACCCTCGACGTCGACATCATCGTCGTGGGCGACCGCATCGCCAACGACGACTCCCTCGTGCTGCCGCACCCGCGGGCCCACGAGCGCGGCTTCGTGCTCGTGCCGTGGCTCGAGATCGACCCCGAGGGCGAGATCCCCGGGCACGGCTTCGTCGCCGACCTCCTGTCCGGCATCGACACCTCGGGCGTCACCAAGCGCGAGGACGTCGAGATCATCCTGTGACGTCCCGATGAGGAAGGCCCGGCGCAGCTCGCCGCTCTACGTCGCGTTGCTCGTCGCGTCGGGTCTCGTGGTCGGCCGGCTGCTGCCGCCGCTGGCCGTCCGCCTCGACGGCACGTCGCCGCCCGTCCCCGGCTGGGGCGCCGCGATCGTCCTGCTCTGCGGGGCCATCGCCGTCGGCGCCCTCGCGTGGGGCACGTGGCAGCGCCTGCACCGCGACAAGCGCCGCTTCACCGCCCACCACGCCATCCGACTCGTCGCGCTGGCCAAGGCCGCGGTCCTCGTCGGCGGCGTCTTCACGGGCGGCTACGCGGGCTACGCACTGGCCTACCTGGGCTCGTCCACCGAGCTCGGCGAGCTGCGCTTCTGGCGTGCCGCTGCCGCCGCCGGTGCAGCGTTGCTGCTGCTCGTCGCCGCCTTGTGCCTGGAGTGGGCCTGCCGGCTCCCGTCGGGCGACGACGAGGAGACCACCACCGAGGTCGGTCCCTCACCCGCCTGAGCCTTCGTCCGTCTGGAGGAGCGGTGACCGGTCAACCGAACGGTGCCCTCATTCGGTTGAGTGCTCACCGCCGAAGCGAGCGAGGGGTTGAGGACTCACCGCCGACGCCAGAACCTGCGCGGCGGCGGCACGTCGTGCTGCCACGTGGCGTTGCGCCAAGTCAGCAGGAGCCGCTCGTGGGCGCCCTTGGGCGCTCGTGCGGCGCTGATCGTGAAGGTGGCGCCGTCGCGCTGCACCGAGGTGGTGAGGTCGGCCGGGGCGTCGTCGCCCTGCTGCCAGGCCTGCCAGCGCAGCGTGACCTCACCGAGATCGCCGTCGCCGTCGACCTCGAGCCGGGCCGTGCGGCCGTCGAACGTGGCCGTCACACCCCGTAGGCGCACGCGCGAGTCCTTGCGGGCGAGCGCGTCGCGCGCGACCTCGGCCCAGTCGGCCAGGAACGACTCGTGTCCGTGCGCGATGGCCCCGGCGCGGGCGCGGGGGCGCATCGACTCGAGCCGCTCGCGGTCGGCCAGCAGGTCGAGGGTGGCGTGGGCCAGGCGGGCGGCGTCGCCCGGCGGCACCAGCACGCCGTCGACGCCCGACTCGATCTGCTCGGCCGGGCCGTACGGCACGTCGAACGCCAGCACGGGGCACTCGCGCATGCGCGCCTCGAGGATGAACAGCCCGTAGCCCTCGAAGCGGCTCGTGAGCCACGCGAGGTCGGCCTCCCAGAGCCGCTCGGCCGCGTCCGCGACGTGCCCGTGGAAGACCACGCGGTCGGCCACGTCGCGCTTCGCGGCACGGGCGCGCAGCGCCTCCTCCTCGTCGCCGTCGCCGTAGATCTCCAGCGTGGCCGTGGGGTGGCGCGGCGCCACGAGCGCGAAGGCGTCGATCGCGCGGTCGAGCTGCTTCTGCGGGTGCAGCCGCGCGATGACGACGATCCGCCCGGGCACGCGGGCGGGCGCGGGCGACGGCGGCTCCACGGCCTCCACCGGGTTGGCCACCACGTGGAACTGCGGGAGGTCGCCGAAGCGCAGCCGCAGGTCGTGGCGCTGGCGCTCGGTGAGGGTGTTGATCGCGTCGAACCGGTCGACGTGCTCCAGCGACGAGGCGTACGAGGGCTCCAGCGGGGAGTCCCAGCGCCGGTCGCCGCGCAGGTGTGGGTTGTGCATCTGGTGCATGAGCACGAAGCGCGGGTCGTCCAGCAGGCCGAGCTCCTCGGCGACGAACCGGCTGTCGCTCACCAGGAACACGGCACCGCCGGCGGGGGCCAGCTGACGCGTCCACCACCGCCACAGCGCGCCGAGCCCGTCGCCCGCCAGGACGACGCGGCCGTCGCGGTCGAGCACGCGGGTGTCGCCGTCCATGACGTCAGGCGGGGTGAAGGCGTAGGTCGTGCCGTCGGGGCGCAGGTACTCCCACGTGGTCTCGGTGCCGTCGGCGTCGAGGTGACGGCGGCGCCACACGTAGCCGTCCTCGGCGTCGTCCTCGGTCCGGGCGGGCGCGGGCACGGGGGCAGCCTCGACCGCGGGCAGCGCGCCCAGGTCGCGCTCACGGAGGTCCTCGTGGAGGTTGAGCAGCCGGCTCTCGGGCAGCAGCAGTCCGTCGGCGCGCAGGCCCGCCCGGATCGGCTCGTACGACGGCACGGGGTTGTAGGTCAGGATCGGGAAGTCGAGCCCGGCGGCGAGGAAGAGCCGGTGGCGCAGCAGCACCATGCGGGTCTGGCCGCCGGCGCCGAGCCGCACGTTGCCCACGACCGAGAACCAGGCTCCGTCGGGGAAGGCCGCGGCGGGCGCGCCCGGTGCTGCAGGGGAAGGCGACACGCGGCGAGCGTATAGCATCGACGCCGTCCGGGATGTTCGTCGAAGGCGTAGGTGACATGGGCAGGCTGCGGTCGCTCTCGCGGCGGGTGCTGGACCTCGCGACGGGTCCGGCGAAGCCCCTCGACGTGCTCGCGAAGGAGCTGCCGCCGCTCGTGCGCCGGCTGCCGAAGGACGTCGACGGCAGCGTGGAGGCCGACCTCCTCGCCCGGCTCCCCGAGCTCCTCCACGGCGTCGACCGCACGCAGCTCGTGCGCCGGCTGCCGTCCTGGGCGAAGGTCGCGTTGCACCACCTCGAGCACGACGACCTCGACGCCCTGCACGCGGCGCTGAACCTCGGACTGACCGACGTGCGCCAGTTCGCCGCGGGCGTGCACGAGGGCGAGCCCGTCGCCCACCTGCCCGGCTGGGACGACCCGAGCATCCCGCGCGAGGCGTTCGTGCTGGCCGACTCCGAGACCCGGTTCGCCGGCGAGGTCGTCCGGTCGCGCGTCGTCGGCGACCGCTTCGAGGCCGTGTTCCGGGCCGGCTTCGCGCACATCGACGTCCCGGGCGCCGTTCCCGAGCTGACCGTCCTCACGCCGGGCGTCCGCGCCGAGTGGACGGGGGAGACCTCCGGACACCGCGGCGGCGCCGCGACCTGGCGCGAGACCTACGACCGCAGCACCTGGGCCGTCGACGTGGCGCTCTCGCGGCTCGGTCCCGAGCAGGCGCTCGAGGTCGAGGTGGAGGTCCGGCTCGCCGGCCGCACCGCCACCGGTCGAGTGGGCCTCGTCGCCGCGCCCGACCCGATCGGACCGGCCGTCGACACGATCTCGCTGGAGCGCGGCACGATCGTCGTCAACGGCCGCGGCCTCGATGCCGCGCCGACGCTGGAGTCCGCGTCGGTGACGCTGGAGGCCACCGAGTTCGCTCGCCTCGGCTCGAGCTTCCGGGCCGTCTTCCCGGCCACCGCCGAGCGCTGGGGCCGTGGCGCCCTGCCGCTGCCCGTCGGCGACTACGCCGTCGTGTCCCAGGGCGACGCGCTGCCGCTCTCGGCCGACCTCGCCGGCTGGCCCACCGACCTCGAGGACGGACCTCTCGTCGGCCACACCACCGACGTGGGTCTGCGCCTCATCAAGCCGCGGCAGCGCGACGAGAACGCGATGTACGGGCAGCGCGACCTGCGCGAGGCCTACGCGGCGCTCGAGGTCGACGTGGACGCCCGCGCCGCGATGTTCCAGTGCTACTGGGCCGAGGTCGCCACCGACAGCCAGGCCGCGATCCACCGCGAGCTGCACCGCCGCGACCCGCGGATGCGGCTCTACTGGGGCGCGGTCGACCACTCCGTGCCGCTGCCCGAGGGCGCCAAGCGCGTGGTGGCCGGCACCCGCGAGTGGTACTCGGCGCTCGCCGCCTCGAAGTACCTCGTGAAGAACACCGAGGTCGGCACGTACACGCGCCTGCGGCCGGGCCAGGTCTACCTGCAGACCTTCCACGGCCAGCCCTTCAAGCGCATGGGACGGCCCGACTTCGCGCGCCGGATGGCGCCGTGGAAGGCGCAGTACGAGGCCACCGAGCGCCGCTCCGCCTACTGGCACGTGATCGCACTGCCCTATCCCGAGGCGGCGGAGTTCTACCGCGAGGCCTACAACTGGGAGGGGCCGGCGTTCGACCACGGTCTGCCGCGCACCGACTCGCTGCTGGCCGACGACGCCGACGAGGCGCGCCGCGCGACGCGCCGCCTGCTCGGCATCCGCGACGACCAAGTGGCGGTCCTGCACGCCACCACGTGGCGCGAGGACCTGTCGCGCGGCGACAACACGTCGGCCGATCCCGGCCTGCTCGACGTGAAGGCGCTCGCCGAGGAGCTCGGCGACGACGTCGTCGTGCTGCAGCGCAGCCACCATTCCGTCGCCCGGTCCGACCAGCGCCACGGCAGCGGGGGAGGCGTCGTCGACGTCACGGACCACCCCGAGATCAACGACCTCGTGTTGGCCTCCGACCTCGCGATCCTCGACTACTCGTCGGTGCGGTTCGACTACGCGATCACCGGCAAGCCGATGATCTTCTTCGTCCCCGACCTGGAGAAGTACGAGCAGGAGCTGCGCGGCTTCCTGTTCCCGTTCGAGGAGTCCGCACCCGGTCCGGTCGTGCGTGACTCCGGCGAGCTGGCGGCACTCGTGCGCGACACCGCGTGGAGCTCCGAGTACGCCGAGGCGTATGCCGCGTTCAACCAGCGGTTCAACCGGTTCCACGACGGGCACGCCGCCGAGCGCGCCGTCGACGGGCTGCTCGGGTGGGACGGGTGAGGCTGTTCCGCAAGGCGGCTCCCGAGCCGCTGCTGAGCGTGATCGTGCCGGTGTACGACGTCGAGGAGTACCTGGCGGAGTGCCTGGAGTCGATCCTCGAACAGCCGGAGGCGCCGTTCCAGGTCATCGTGGTCGACGACGGGTCGCCGGACGGCAGTGCGAAGATCGCGCGGAAGCACGCCCGCCGCGATGCTCGGGTGACGGTCGTGACCCGCCCGAACGGTGGTCTGAGCGCAGCGCGCATGACCGGCATCGAGCACGCCACGGCGCCGTACCTGACGTTCGTCGATTCCGACGACCGGGTGAACGCGATCGGTCTGTGGGAAGCGCTGGACTCCTTGCAGAGGACGAGTGCGGACTATGCGCTGCTGCCGTACCAGCAGTTCCGCGACCTGGGATCCATCAGTCCCACGCCGCCCTGGGTCGCCGAGTTCTACGACGAGCGCACGAGCACGGTCGTCGCGCACGAGCACCCCGAGATCCTGGCGCAGGCGACGGCGTGGTCGAAGGTGTATCGCCGTTCCTTCTGGGACCGTGCCGGTCTGGCGTTCCGCGAGGGCGTCCTCTACGAGGACCAGGAGGTCACGGCGCGGGCGTTCGCGGCGGCCGATCGCATCGACCTCGTGCCGTACCCGACGTACCTCTGGCGGGTGCGGCCCGGCTCCATCACGCGTGAGGCCACCGAGCGGTCCATCGGCGCGTTCTTCGACGCGATCGCGTTGAGTCTCGATGCGCTCGACACTGTGCCCGGTGCCCGCGCCGCGCGCGCCTCGCAGGTGCTGTCGAACGACGTGCCGCGGTACCTCCGCACGCTCGCGAAGGTCGAGGACGAGGGGTACCGCGAGCGGCTGCTCCGCGGGGCGCTCGACCTGCTGGCGGAGCCGGACCTCGATCTCGCCGAGGCACCGGCCGAGGCGCGGGTCGTCTACGCACTGCTGCGGGCCGGACGCGCGTCCGACGTCGCGACGTTCGTCGAGCAAGGCGGGTTCGAGCTCGCCTCGCTCCGATCGGACGAGGTGGGTGGGGAGCCCGCGCTGGTCTTTCCCTTCACGGGCGACCCGGACGTGCCCGACGAGGCGCGTGTCCTGTCGCAGCGGCAGACGCCGCTCGACGCGACGATCCTGCGGGCGCACCTCGACGAGTCCGGCCTGCGCCTGACGGTCGCCGCGTGGCTGCGCCATGTCGACGGCGATGCACCGACGTGTCGTGCCTGGCTGCGCGACATCACGGGCTGGGAGCGCGAGTTCACCGTGGCGCCCTCCGCGGAGTTCATCGGCCATCGGGTCCGCACCACCCGCCGCAGCAACGAGGACAGCGTCTGGGATCTCGAGCTGGAGCTGCCCGACCTCGACGACGTCGACTCGTCGGAGCTCGTGCTGGAGGTGACACATCGCGGACGAACGCGTCGAGAGGTCGTCACCCGGATCGATCCGACGGGCTCGGCCGCGATCCGCCAGCGGGCTGGCGACGTCGCTCTGACGGGCGAGGAGCCGTGGGCGCTGACGATCGACGAGGTCGTGCCGTGGGAGGGCGACCTGAAGGACCCCGCAGCGATCGAGATCCCGACCGAGATCGGCGAGCACGAGGTGCACGGCCTCGTCGACCAGTCGCTCGCGCTGCAGCTGCCGTGGGACGTCGAGCTGGGGGACCGGCAGGGGTACCTCGCGCTCGGCGGGCCGCGCCGGCTGAAGGTGGTCGTGCAGCCGCAGGTGCCGCGCGAGCAGCTGACCTTCTGGTGGCAGCGCGACCACGCATCGAGCCCGGATTGATGCTTGTTGTGTTGGGCCCAATGCGGTAGACTCCGAACATCAGTTCGAGGGTCGTCGGGGGACGCATGCATCGGGTGTTCAGTCAGATCGAGTCGGGGCCGCGGGCTCTCGACGCGGCGCTGGCGTGCGACCTGACCGAGCTCACCGCCGACGAGCTGGTGCGACTGAACCGGCTGGCGCAGGACCTCGTCCGCAAGGCCACGGCGCTGGGGCTCGCGGCCATGGCCGAGGCCTCCCGCGCCGAGGCGCACCGTGCGGCCGGGGAGATCTCGATGGCCGCGCTCGTCGCCCGGGAGGCCGGGGTCTCGCGTCGCGAGGCGGCCCAGCAGGTCCGCCTGGCCCAGCAGCTCGAGACCGCGCCCGTGCTGCGCGAGGCGCTCGGTCGCGACGGAATGTCGGCCGACAAGGCCCGCATCGTCACCGACGCCCTCCAAGGCCTTCCGGCCGACCTCACCACCGACGAGCGGCGCGCCGTCGAGTCCGACCTCACCGCGGCCGCGCCCGACCTCCCGCTCGAGCAGCTGCGCCGCAAGGCCCGCCGCGCGGTCGAGGTCGTCGACGTGCGCCGCGCCGACGCGATCGAGAACCAGCTCCTCGACCGCGAGGAGCGCCAGCAGGCCGCCGAGGCCTCGTTCTGGATGACCCGACCCGATCCCGCCACCGGCCTGGTCAAGGGCGGCTTCGAGGTCGACGCCGTCACGGGCGACCTCCTGCGCTCCCTCATGGACTCCGCCACGGCGCCCCGCAAGCAGGACGGCGTCATCGATCGTCGGCGCGCCCAGGGCGAGGCGTTCGTCCGGCTCGTGCGCCACCTGCCGAAGGACGGCTTCGGCAACCACGGCGGCGTGCCGGCCACGCTCGTCGTCACGGTCGACGAGGCCAGCCTGCGAGGCGCCACCGACCGCGCCGGGGTCACCGAGCACGGCACGGCCGTCTCCGCCGGCCAGCTCCGGCGTCTCGCCTGCGACGCGGGCATCCTGCCCCTGGTGCTGAGCGGCGAGTCCCAGGTCCTCGACCTCGGGCGCGAGGAGCGGCTCCACTCCGTCGCCCAGCGACGGGCACTGGCGCAGCGCGACCTCGGCTGTGCCTTCCCCGGCTGCGACCGGTCACCCGGCTGGTGCGAGAGCCACCACCTCGTGCCGTGGTCACGCGGCGGTCCCACCACCGTCGACGACGGGGTGCTGCTCTGCTCACGCCACCACCACGAGGTGCACGACCGCGACTGGGATCTCCGACTCCATCCCACCGACCAGATCGTCGAGTTTCGCCGGCGTCCCGGCGAGCCCTGGCGACGCAACCACCACTACCGACCCCTGAGCCTCACCGGGTGACCCGACCCGCGCCCACCGATCGGTAGGTTGACCGGATGGATCTCGTGCGCAGGATCGTGCAGCGGCTGCGCCGGCACGGCGACGCCCCGTCGCCGCCGGCCCTCGCCAAGCGCGTGCGCACCGCCTTCCGGCTCGACGCCCAGCAATGGCGGGCCCTCGTCGCCGAGGTCGAGTCCGGAGCCGCCACCTGGAACCGCGCCGACTGGCTCGACCTGCCCGTCCGCGACCGCGCGGCCCTCTACGCGGCCGCGCACGGCGACCGCGAGACCGTGGACCGGCTGGCAGAGTCGCGCACCGTCCACGGGCCCTCGTTCCTCGTCCATCGCGGCACGCATCGCATCGACCTCGGCGAGGGCATCGAGGTTCCCGGCTGGCTGCTCGCCGCGCAGGAGCACGACCTCGCCCTCCGCGTCACCGTCGAGGCCGCCGGCTCGTCGCCCGTGTACGTCGCCGGCACCAGCTTCATCTCCGGCCTCGCCTTCGACCCCGACGCCGACACCGTCACGGTGACCGCGACGACGAGCGACGGCACCGTCGAGGCGGACGTCACGATGCGGCCCGACCCGGTCGCCGACGCCGAGAGCGGGGAGCGGTGGGCCGACCAGACCGGCGCGTCCTGGTGGACCGCGATCGGCCTCGACCGTAGCCAGCCGATCACCCTCACCGTCACGGTCACGTCCGACCAGGTCGTCCGCACGGCCGAGGTCGTCGTGCCCGCGCTCGACGGAGCCGTGCCCCTCGCCGTCGTCCCCACCGCGTCCGGCGTCCGCCTCGCCGCCGGCGACCACGAGCTGACCGTGGCGGCCGTCTCCGAGGCCTGGGGAGGCGGGCCGTCCCCACTGCACCTCGACGCCCGCGTCGACCGGTTCGGTGCGGCCGCCACCATCCCCGCCGGTCGCTTCGCCGTCACCGCCGACGTGCCCCTCGACCTCGCCGACCCGGCAGCGCTGGCGCTGCCCCTGACCGAGCGGGCGATCGACCTCGTCGACCTGCTCGTCACGGCACGCGGCTGGACCTCCGGCGAGCCCGGCGTCGCCCTCGTCGTCAGGAACCCGATCCCCGTGGAGGACCGGGGCCGCCGTCGTCAGCGACTCCTCCTCGACGAGGTCCGCGAGAACGCCGGTCCGCTGCGCGACCGTGCCGTCGCCATGTGCTTCGGCGGCAGCGGTGCCGGCGACAGCGTGGCACCCGTCGCGCGTGAGCTGGTCCGTCGCGGCATCCCCGTCGACTTCGTCGTCACCGACCATTCCGTCGCCGTGCCCGAGGGCTCCCGTCCGATCCTGTTGCACTCCCGCGAGTGGCACGACGCGTTCACCCACGCGAGGTACCTCGTCAACAATGCGGAGTTCCCGCACTACGTCCGCTTCCGCGAGGGTCAGCGCTACCTCCAGACCTGGCACGGCACCCCGCTCAAGCGGATCGGCCGCGACATCGCCTCGCCGCGGCTCTCGGCCGGCTACACCGCGGCGATGGCGCGCGAGGCCGGCGCGTGGGAGGCGCTGCTCGCGCAGAACTCCTTCGCCGCAGGCGTGCTGCCGCAGGCGCTCGGCTTCGACGGCCGGGTCATCCTCGAGGGCTACCCGCGCAACGACGCGCTCGCCGGAGAGGGGGCCGATCTCCTGCGGCAGTCCACGCGCGAGGCGCTCGGGCTCGGCGACGAGCGCGTCGTCCTGTACGCCCCCACGTGGCGCGACACCGCCCGCACCGAGCAGGGCCGCCGCGCCTTCGTGTCGCACCTCGACGCGGCGCGGGTGCACGAGCGCACCGGCGCCACCGTCCTGCTCCGCAGCCACAGCAACGCCGCGGCGGGGCGAGGCCGGATCAGCTCACCCGGCGTCCTCGACGTCACCGCGCACCCCGACATCACGGCGCTGCTCGCCGCCGCCGACGTGCTCGTCACCGACTACTCCTCGGTGATGTTCGACTTCGCCGTCACCGAGCGGCCCCAGGTGCTGCTCGTGCCCGACGTGGAGGAGTACCGCGACGACCGCGGCTTCTACCTCGACCTCCAGGAGACGCCGCCGGGACCGATCGCGACCTCCACCGACCAGGTGATCGAGGCGCTCGCGGGACCCTCGTCGGACCAGGCGCGCGCGTTCCGCCAGCGGTACGCCCCGCTCGACGACGGCCACGCCGCCGCGCGCGTGGTCGACGCGTGGCTGGGACCTCAGGAGCCGAGCAGCCCCAGCAGGTAGCCGCCGTAGCCGCTCTTCACAAGGGGGCGGGCCAGCTCGGCCAGCTGCTCGTCGGAGAGCCAGCCCAGCCGCCACGCGATCTCCTCGGGGCACGAGACCTTCAGCCCCTGCCGCTTCTCGATCGTGCGGACGAACGCGCCCGCGTCGGCGAGGTCGTCGAATGTGCCGGTGTCGAGCCAGGCGGTGCCGCGCGGCAGCACCTCCACCTGCAGCGTGCCCTCGTCGAGGTACGTGCGGTTGAGATCGGTGACCTCCAGCTCGCCTCGCGCGGACGGCCGCAGCGCGCGGGCGCGCTCGACCACCGTGTCGTCGTAGAAGTACAGGCCCGGCACGGCGTAGTTGCTGCGCGGGACGCTCGGCTTCTCCTCCAGGGAGATCGCCCGCCCCTCGGCGTCGAACTCCACGACGCCGTAGGCCCGCGGGTTGGCCACGTGGTAGCCGAACACCGCGGCGCCGACGGTCTGGTCGAAGCGCTGCAGGTTCGTGCCGAGGCCCGCACCGTAGAAGATGTTGTCGCCCAGGACCAGCGCTGAGCCCTGGTCGCCGATGTGGTCGGCACCGATGAGGAACGCTTGCGCGAGGCCGTCGGGCGACGGCTGCTGCGCGTACGTCAGGTTGATCCCGAACCGCGACCCGTCGCCGAGCAGGCGCTGGAACGCCTCGGCGTCGTGGGGCGTCGTGATCACCAGGATGTCGCGGATGCCCGTGGCCATGAGGGTCGACAGCGGGTAGTAGATCATCGGCTTGTCGTAGACGGGCACCAGCTGCTTGCTGACCCCGAGCGTGATCGGGTGCAGCCGCGATCCGGTTCCTCCGGCCAGGATGATGCCGCGCATGGGTGCACCCTACTGTGGCCAAGACCGCCCCGGAGGGGGTTCGATCAGCGTTACGCTCGGCCCCATGCGCCGACTGATGGTCACCGGGGGAGCCGGCTTCATCGGGTCCAACTTCGTCCGCCACGTGGTGGAGCACACCGACGACCACGTCACCGTCCTGGACAAGCTGACCTACGCAGGCAGCCGTGAGTCGCTCGCCGGGCTGCCCGAGGACCGGGTGCGCCTCGTGGTCGGCGACGTCGCCGACGCCGAGCTGGTCCACTCGCTCGTGACCGACGCCGATGCGGTGGTCCACTTCGCCGCCGAGTCGCACAACGACAACTCGCTCGTCGGGCCGCGGCCGTTCCTCGACACCAACATCGTCGGCACGTACACGCTGCTCGAGGCCGTCCGCGCCCACGACGTGCGCTACCACCACATCTCCACCGATGAGGTCTACGGCGACCTCGAGCTCGACGACCCGCAGCGCTTCACCGAGTCGACCCCCTACAACCCGTCGAGCCCGTACTCGTCCACGAAGGCCGGCTCGGACCTGCTGGTGCGGGCATGGGTGCGGTCGTTCGGGGTGCGCGCGACGATCTCGAACTGCTCCAACAACTACGGGCCGTGGCAGCACCTCGAGAAGTTCATCCCGCGCCAGATCACGGGCCTCATCGACGGCGTGCGGCCGCGGCTCTACGGCGAGGGCCTCAACGTGCGCGACTGGATCCACGTCGACGACCACAACGCCGCCGTCCTGACGATCCTCGAGCGCGGCCGCCTGGGCGAGACCTACCTGATCGGCGCCGACGGGGAGCGGTCGAACCGCGAGGTGGTCGAGGCGCTGCTGGCGCTGTTCGGTCGCGAGCCCGACGACTTCGACCACGTCACCGATCGGGCGGGTCACGACCTGCGGTACGCGATCGACTCGACGAAGCTGCGCACCGAGCTCGGTTGGACGCCGCGCTTCGCCGACTTCTCGGCGGGACTCGCCGACACCGTGCAGTGGTACCGCGACCACGAGGACTGGTGGCGGCCCGCGAAGGCGGCCACCGAGGCCAAGTACGCGGCGCTGGGCCAGTAGGGGAGCGCGATGAGGATCGAGACGACACCCGTCCCCGGCCTGCTGGTGGTGCACCTGGACGTGCACGAGGACAACCGCGGCTGGTTCAAGGAGAACTGGCAGCGCGAGCGGATGGTCGCGGCCGGCCTGCCCGACTTCGGGCCGGTGCAGCAGAACGTCTCCTTCAACGCCGCCGCGGGCACGATCCGCGGCATCCACGCCGAGCCGTGGGACAAGTACGTGTCGGTGGCGGCGGGCCGGGCGTTCGGGGCGTGGGTCGACCTGCGCGAGGGAGACTCCTTCGGCGCCACCTTCTGGACCGAGCTCGATTCGCGCACGGCCGTCTTCGTGCCGCGAGGGGTCGCCAACTCGTTCCAGGTGCTCGACGACGACACGGCCTACTCGTACCTCGTGAACGAGCACTGGAGCCCCGACGCGGTCTACGCCAACGTCAACCTGCTCGATCCCGAGGTCGCGATCCCGTGGCCGCTGCCGGTGGGCGAGATGTCCGAGAAGGACCGCGCCCACCCGCTGCTGGCCGAGGTCGCCCCGATGGGGCCGCGACGCACGGTCGTGATCGGCGCGGGCGGCCAGCTCGGCCGGGCGCTGCAGCAGGTGCTGCCCGACGCCGAGTTCCACGACCTCCCCGAGGTCGACCTCGCGCGCCCCGAGACCCTCGAATCGATCGACTGGAGCGGCGTCGGCACGCTGATCAACGCCGCCGCCTACACGAACGTGGACGGCGCCGAGACGCCCGAGGGCCGGCGGCTGTGCTGGGCGATCAACGTCACCGGGGTCGCCGCGATGGCGCGGATCGCGAACGACCGCGGCCTGACGTTCGTCAACGTCTCGAGCGACTACGTCTTCGACGGCACGGTCGAGGAGCACCGCGTGGACGAGCCCGTCTCCCCGCTGGGCGTCTACGGCCAGACGAAGGCGGCCACCGAGGCGGTGACGTCGGTCGTCCCGCGGCACTACCTCGTGCGCACCAGCTGGGTCGTGGGCGAGGGCGCGAACTTCGTCGACACGATGCGCCGGCTCGCGCGCGAGGGCGTCTCGCCGTCGGTGGTGAACGACCAGCACGGCCGGCTGACGCCCGCGTCGGTGCTGGCCGAGGGCATCGTCGACCTGCTGCGGTCCGAGGCGCCGTACGGCATCCACCACGTCACGGGCCGCGGCCCGGTGGAGTCGTGGGCCGACATCGCGCGCCGGGTCTTCGCCGAGGAGGGCCGCGACCCCGCCGACGTCCGCGGCGTCAGCACCGAGGAGTACCTCGCCGGCCGCCCCGCCGCCCCCCGCCCCCGCCACTCCGCGCTGCGGCTGCCGGAGTGACGGTTTCCCCGCTTAACCGGGGAAACCGTCACTTCACGAGGTTCGCAAACCCCGTGAAGTGACAGGAAACCTCGTTCAGTGGGCCGGATAGGGTGACCGGGTGGCGCGCACCCTGACCCCGATCGACCCCGCCGAGTTCGCGCAGATCTGCGCGCGCATCGACGCCGGCGAGGCCGACCGCGCCGACCTCAAGGCCGCCACGAAGCACCTGCTGGCCCTGCTCCAGCGCAAGGCGCCGGGGCACAGCGTCGAGGTCCGCATCCCGCCGTTCGCCGCGATCCAGTGCATCGCCGGGGCGAGCCACACGCGCGGCACCCCGCCGGCGGTCGTCGAGACCGACGCCGAGACCTGGATCGCCCTCGCGCGCGGCCGGCTCGCCTGGGCCGACGCGGCCGTGCGGGCCAGTGGCGAGCGATCCGACCTCTCGCCACTGCTGCCGCTCGTCCCCTGAAGCCGCTCGCTAGGGTCTTCCCCATGCGCGTGCGACTCCTGCTCCTGTCGGTCCTGGCCCTCCCGCTCCTCGCGGCCTGCGGAGGCGGCGCCGACTCCGACGCCGGCTCGAGCGAGTGCTCGTACGTCGAGGAGTCCGCGGCCGCGAAGGACGCGAAGCTCCCGCCGTCCGACCTGCTCGCCCCCGAGCAGCTCACGGTCAAGACCAACCGCGGCGACTTCGGCCTCACGCTCACGCCCGACACCGCGCCGTGCACCGTGAACTCGTTCGCGTCGCTGGCCGAGCAGGGCTACTTCGACGGCACGAAGTGCCACCGCCTCGTGCCCGGCTTCGTGCTGCAGTGCGGCGACCCGTCCGCCACGGGTACCGGCGGCCCCGGCTACAGCTTCGACGACGAGCTGACCGGCGACGAGACCTACCTCGCCGGCACGCTCGCCATGGCCAACAGCGGCCCCGACACGAACGGCTCGCAGTTCTTCATCGTCCTCGAGGACGCCGCGCTGCCCGCCGCCTACACGGTCTTCGGCACGGTCGACGAGGCCGGGATGGAGGCCGCCCGCGCCATCGCCGAGGAGGGCAACGGCGCGGACGGCGTCGCTCCGAAGAACGACGTCGTGATCGAGTCGGTCTCCTGACTCAGACCTGGCGGCCGCTCGACCAGTAGGGCTTGCGCAGGTCGCGCTTGAGGATCTTGCCCGAGGGGTTGCGCGGCAGGAGCTCGACGATGTCGATGCTCCGCGGCACCTTGTAGTGCGCCAGCTGCTCGCGCGCCCACGCGATGATCTCGGCCTCGGTCGCCTCGGCGCCGGGCCGCAGCGCGACGACCGCCTTGACCGACTCGCCCCACGTGTCGTCGGGGACGCCGATGATCGCGACCTCGAGGAGCGCCGGGTGCTCGGAGAGCACGCGCTCGACCTCGGGGGAGTACACGTTCTCGCCGCCGGTGATGATCATGTCCTTGATCCGGTCCTCGACGTAGACGTAGCCGTCGGCGTCGATCCGCCCGATGTCGCCGGTGCGGACCCAGCCGTCGCCGGCATAGAGCTCGGCGGTCGCCTCGGGCTTGCCGTGGTAGCCGGGCGTGGCCTGGTCGGTCCGGAACCACAGCTCGCCGGGCTCGCCGGGAGCGACGTCCTGCAGCGTCGCCGGGTCGACGACGCGCGCCTCGACGCCGGGGATCGGCTTGCCGGCCGACAGCAGGCGCTCGGGGTGCTCGAGGTCGCGGTGCTCGTCGTCGTGCAGCATCGTCACGACGCCGCAGAACTCGGTGAGGCCGTACACCTGGTAGAACGCCGTGTCGGGCCAGTGCTCCTGCGCCCCGCGCAGGATCGTGAGCGGCATCGGCGCCGCGCCGTAGGAGAAGCCGCGCAGGCCGCTGAAGAGCTTCATCGCGTCGGCCCCGGCCTGCAGCAGCATCGCCACCACGGCGGGCACGAGGAACGCGTGGGTGACGCCGGACATCATCGCGCCGGCCAGGGCGGTGGGCTCGACCTCGCGGATGATGTGCCCGGGTACCCGGTTCTTGAGGCCGAACATCGCGTAGGACGTGCCGCCGACGTGGAACATCGGCATCGCGATGAGCATCTTGGCGCCCTCGCCGTAGGCGATGCCGGTGTCGGCGGCCTCGGTGTGGGCGACGAGGTTGCGCTGGGTCAGCAGCACGCCCTTGGGGCGTCCGGTCGTGCCCGAGCTGTACATGATGACGACCGGGTCGTCGGCGGTGACGTCGTCGGCCTGCTCGAGAGGCTCACCCGCGGACTGCCAGGCCTCGAACTCGTCGGCGTCGCCGCCCATGACGACGATCCGCTCGACCGTGGTGAGCTTCTCGCGGATGACCTCCACCTGGTCGAGCAGCTCGTGCCCGACGAACAGCAGCTTCGCGCCGGCGTCGTTGATCGTGTAGTCGAGCTCGTCGCCGGCGAGGCGCCAGTTGACGATCGCCGTGGCCGCGCCGACCAGGCTCGCGCCCAGCACCAGCTGCAGGATCGCGGGGTTGTTCTTGTCGACGACGGCGATGTGGTCGCCGTGCCCGATGCCCTCGGCGCGCAGCGCGCCCGCGGTGCGCCGGACCGACTCCCAGACCTGCGCCCAGGTCCACTCGCGCCCTTCGTAGATCCAGCCGGTCTCGTCGGGCGAGGCCTGCGCGGCGGCGCGCGCGTGGTCGGCGATGAAGGCGGCATCGGTCATGAGGTCTCCTGGAGGCCGGTGGTGAGGTGCGTCACACGCTAGTGCTCCGAAGCGCCGTAGGGAAGACTTCCAGTCAAGGTTGACTGTTAATGAGGATTCCGGCTTTCCGGTGCCGGTCGGGGAACGCGCGGACGGCCGGTAGACTGGGACCCGTGCCCCGCGGAGATGGTCTCCTGACCCACGAGCTCGACCCCAGCGACGCCGGCCCCCAGGACGCCTGTGGCGTGTTCGGGGTCTGGGCCCCCGGTGAGGAGGTCGCCAAGCTCACCTACTTCGGTCTCTACGCCCTGCAGCACCGCGGGCAGGAGTCGGCCGGCATCGCCGTGAGCAACGGCCGGCAGATCCTCGTCTACAAGGACATGGGCCTGGTGTCCCAGGTCTTCGACGAGGCCACCCTGGAGTCCCTCGCCGGCCAGATCGCGATCGGCCACGCGCGCTACTCCACCACCGGCGCCAGCGTGTGGCAGAACGCCCAGCCCACGTTCCGGCCCACCGCCCAGGGCTCGGTCGCGCTGGGCCACAACGGCAACCTGACCAACACCCACGAGCTCGTCCAGCTGCTGCGCGAGCGCACCGAGGGCGACGCGAAGTCCGCCTCCGCCGAGACCGCCACCACCGACACGTCGGTCATGGCCTCGCTGCTGGCGTCCTACCGCGACCGCTCGGTCGAGGACGCGGCGCTCGAGGTGCTGCCGCAGCTGCGCGGCGCCTTCTCCCTGGTCTTCATGGACGAGACCACGCTCTACGGCGCGCGCGACCCGCAGGGCATCCGCCCGCTCGTGCTGGGCCGGCTCGAGCGCGGCTGGGTCATCGCCAGCGAGACCGCCGCCCTCGACATCGTCGGCGCCTCGTACATCCGCGAGATCGAGCCCGGCGAGTTCGTGGCGATCGACGAGAACGGCCTGCGCAGCAGCCGGTTCGCCGAGGCGGCGCCGAAGGGCTGCATCTTCGAGTACGTCTACCTCGCCCGCCCCGACACCACGATCAACGAGCAGCGCGTGTTCAGCGTGCGCGAGCGGATCGGACGCAAGCTCGCGAACACCGCGCCCGTCGAGGCCGACCTCGTGATCCCGGTGCCCGAGTCGGGCACGCCCGCCGCGATCGGCTACGCCGAGGAGAGCGGCATCCCGTTCGGCCATGGCCTGGTCAAGAACTCCTACGTGGGCCGCACGTTCATCCAGCCGTCGCAGACGATCCGCCAGCTCGGCATCCGGCTCAAGCTCAACCCGCTGCGCGACGTCATCGCCGGGAAGCGCCTCGTCGTCGTCGACGACTCGATCGTGCGCGGCAACACCCAGCGCGCGCTGGTGCGGATGCTGCGCGAGTTCGGCGCGGCCGAGGTGCACGTGCGCATCTCCAGCCCGCCGGTGAAGTGGCCGTGCTTCTACGGCATCGACTTCGCCTCGCGCGCCGAGTTGATCGCCAACGGCCTGAGCGTCGACGAGATCTGCCGCTCGATCGGCGCCGACAGCCTGTCCTACGTCTCGCTCGACGACCTGATCGAGGCGACGCACGTCCCCGCGGACAACCTGTGCCGCGCCTGCTTCGACGGCATCTATCCGGTGGAGCTGCCGGACGACGACCTCATCGGCAAGCACCTGCTGGAGCTGCCGCAGAACGGGACCGAGCCCCTGAAGGTGATCCAGTGACCTCGTACGCCTCCGCCGGAGTCTCCATCGAAGAGGGCGACCGCGCGGTCGAGCTCATGAAGCAGTGGGTCGCCAAGGCCACCCGCCCCGAGGTCGTCGGCGGCATCGGCGGCTTCGCCGGTCTCTTCGACGCCTCGGCCCTGAAGGACTACCGCCGCCCCCTGCTGGCCACCAGCGCCGACGGCGTGGGCACCAAGGTCGCGATCGCGCAGCGCATGGATCGCCACGACACGATCGGGTTCGACCTGGTCGGCATGCTCGTCGACGACCTCGTCGTCTGCGGCGCCGAGCCGCTGTTCCTGACCGACTACATCGCCTGCGGCAAGGTCGTCCCCGAGCGCATCGCCGACATCGTCAAGGGCATCGCCGCGGCGTGCGCCGAGACCGGCACCGCGCTGCTCGGCGGCGAGACCGCCGAGCACCCGGGCCTGCTGGGCGCCGACGAGTACGACGTCGCCGGCTCCACCACCGGCGTGGTCGAGGCCGACCGCCTGCTCGGCGCCGACCTCGTGCGCGACGGCGACGTCGTGATCGCGATGGCCTCGTCCGGCCTGCACTCCAACGGCTACTCGCTCGTGCGCCACGTCTTCTTCGAGAAGGCCGGCTGGGCGCTCGACCGCGAGGTGCCCGAGTTCGGCCGCACCCTCGGCGAGGAGCTGCTGACCCCCACTCGCCTCTACACCAAGCCGTGCCTGGCGCTGGCCGACGGCGTCGAGGTCCACGCGATGTCCCACATCACCGGTGGCGGCCTCGCGGCCAACCTCGAGCGCGTGCTGCCCGACACGGTGTCGGTGCTGCTCGACCGGTCCTCGTGGACGCCGGCGCCCGTCTTCACCCTCGTCGGCGAGCTCGGCGGCGTATCCCAGGCCGACCTCGACCAGGCGCTCAACATGGGCGTCGGCATGGTCGCGATCGTCGCGCAGGACGCGGCCGACGCGGCGGTCTCGCTGCTGTCCGATCAGGGCGTCGACGCGTGGATCGCGGGCGAGGTCGCGGCGGCCGATGTGCACGGCAAGGGCGGCTCCGTCACCCTCGGCTGAGAATATTCGCTGCAATCCCGGCTCCCGCACTCGCCGAGCCGGGGCCGCTTCATGCGTTCTGGGAGTGTTTGGGTACGCTGGTACCACGACATACTGGACCACTGAGTGCGAGGGGGTCGAGCCCATGGGCCGCGGCCGTGCCAAAGCGAAGCAGACCAAGGTCGCTCGCGATCTCAAGTATCGGACATTGGACACTGACTTCAATGATCTCGAACGAGAACTTCACGGAGAGTCCGGGGATCCCATCCCGGATCAGTACGCTGATCTCGCCAAGAAACTGGGAGGCCCTGCCGCCAGTTGAGCGGTAGGGCAGACGTCTCTCCCCGCCCTCGGGCGGAACCCACCGAATCGTCACCCGTGGGGCACCTGTGTGCCCCACGGGTCTCGGTGCTGCTCCCTCAGCGGGACAGCTGGCTGGGCCACCAGAACCGGCGGCCGCACAGGGCCACCAGCGCCGGCGTCGCGACACCGCGCACCAGCACGGTGTCCAGCAGCACGCCGAAGCCGACGACGACGCCGAGCTGTGCCAGCAGCACGAGCGGCAGCACGCCCAGCACGGTGAACACGGCGGCCAGCAGGACGCCGGCGCTCGTGATGACGCCGCCGGTGACGGCGAGCGCCTTGACGATCGACTCGGTGGCGTCGTGCGACACGGCCATCTCCTCGCGCGCCCGCGCGGTGAGGAAGATGTTGTAGTCCACGCCGAGGGCCACCAGGAAGATGAACGCGAGCAGCGGCGTGCTCACGTCCATCGCCGACCAGCCCAGGACGTGGTCGAACAGCAGCCAGCCGACACCGAGCGCCGACAGGTACGACAGCACGGTGGTCGCGCACAGCACCACCGCGGCCACGACCGAGCGCAGCAGGATCAGCAGCATCAGCAGGACGATCGCCAGCACGACCGGGATGACCTTGAGGCGGTCGTCGGCGGCGGTCTGAGCCTCGTCGAGCGCCTGGGCGTCCGGTCCACCGACGAGGGCGTTGGGATCGGCGTCCTTCACGGCGCTGCGGAGGTCCTCGATCGTGGTGAGGGCCTGCTCGCTCTCGGGCGCGACCGAGAGCACGACCTGCACCTCGGCGACGTCGTCGGAGGCGCCGGCGGGGCGGGCGCTCTCGACGCCCTCGACCTCGTTCGCGGCGGCCGTGACGTCCTCGACCTTGTCGGGCGTGGTCGCCACGGTGGTGGGCGCCGAGATGCCGGCGGGGAACGCGTCCTGCAGCGTCTCCTGGGCCTGGATCGACTCCGGCGTGTCGAGGAACTGCTCGCTCTGCCCGAGACCGGTCGAGAGGGTCAGCGCGCCGGCGGCCATGGCGCCGAGCACGGCGATCGAGGCGATCGCGACGGGCCACGGGCGCGACGTGACGGTCCTGCCCACGCGGTACCACCAGCCACGCTCGCTGGGGTCGTCGTCGCCGTTGCGGGGCACGAACGGCCAGAACAGCCAGCGGCCCGGCAGCACCATCGCCGACGGCAGGATCAGCAGCGCGAACGCGACCGCGATGACCAGGCCGATGGCACCGGCCAGGCCGATGCCGCTCACGAACGGGGAGTCGGCGATCAGCAGGGAGAGCAGCGCGAGGATCACGGTGCCCGAGCTCGACAGGATGGCCGGTGCGGCGCCGCCGACGGCGGTCCGCATCGCCTCGTGGCGGGACTCGTGGCGACGCAGCTCCTCGCGGTAGCGGGCGATGAGCAGCAGGGCGTAGTTCGTGCCGGCGCCGAACACCAGGACCGACGTGATGCCGGTGATCGAGCCGTCGATCTCGAAGCCGAAGAGGCCGGAGGCGCCCTCGAGCACCTTCGCGGCCACGCGGTCACCGATGCCGATGACGGTGAGCGGCACGAGCCACAGCCACGGGCTCCGGTAGGTGACGATCAGCAGCACCGCGACGACCGCGGCGGTGACGGCGAGCAGGCGCACGTCGGCGCCGTCGAACACGGCACCGAGGTCGGCCTGGACGGCAGGGGCGCCGGTCACCTCGGCCGTGACGCCGTCGGGCAGGTCCTGCTTGGCGACCTCGCGGATGCGGTCGACCAGCTCGGCGTTCTCGTCGTTGCTCAGGCCGGACTTCACCGGGATCGCGACGATCGCGGCGGCGCCGTCCTCCGACGGCACGGGCGGGCTGGCCTGGAGGTCGAGCTCGGAGCCCAGGGTCTGCGCGCGCTCGCCGAGCGCCTGCAGGTCCTGCGGCGACAGGCCCCCGTCACGCGAGTAGACGACGATCGCGGGGGACTCGTCGGCCTCGGGCAGCTGGTCGAGCAGCGCCGCGGCACGCGAGGCCTCGGCCGAGTCGGGGAGGTTCGAGCCGGCCTCGTTGCCCGAGGTCGGCTCGGGGGCGAAGGACATGACCAGACCGGAGACGATCAGTCCCAGCAGCACCACGACGATGGATCGGCGCGGGCCGACGAGGCGCGCGAGGGGGAAGGACCGATGGTCGACGGTTTTCACGCTAGAAGGCTAAGCGATCTAACTATCTCCCGCTGACGGCGGGCGGGCCCCGCCCGCCTCGACTCAGCCCAGGTGGATCTGGCTCAGTCGCCCGATCTCGCGGATCCGCTGCTCGGCCTGGCGGTCGGCCGCCTCGGCCGTGGTGATGCCCTCGGCGGCGGAGCGCTCGAGCACGGCCAGCGTGGTGTCGAAGATCCCCGTGGCACGCGCCTTGGCGCGGTCGAAGGAGAAGCCGCTGGGGTCGAGCTCGTCGGCCACCTGGATGACGCCGCCGGAGTTCACGCAGTAGTCGGGCGCGTAGACGATGCCCCGGTCGGCGACCAGCTTGCCGATGCCGTCGTGGGCCAGCTGGTTGTTGGCCGCACCGGCGACGACCTTCGCCGTCAACGCCTCGACGGAGACCTCGTTCAGCGCGCCGCCCAGTGCGCACGGGGCGTAGACGTCGAGGTCGGCGGCGATCAGCTCCTCGGTGGAGCCGGCGACCTCGAGGGACGGGAAGCGGTCGCGCAGGCGCGCCACGGCCTCGGCGTCGATGTCGGTGACCACCACCCGGGCGTCCTCCTCGACGAGGTGCTCGGCGAGGTGGCGGCCGACCTTGCCGACGCCGGCGATGCCGACCCGCTTGCCGGCCAGCGACGTGCCGCCCCACGTGAACTGGGCGGCCGCGCGCATGCCCTGGTAGACGCCGAAGGCCGTCAGGACGCTGGAGTCGCCGGCGCCGCCGTGGTCGACCGTGCGGCCCGTGACGTAGTCGCACTCGCGGGCGATGACGTCCATGTCGGCCGAGTAGGTGCCCACGTCGCACGCGGTGAAGTAGCGGCCGTTGAGCGTCTGCACGAAGCGGCCGTAGGCGCGCAGGAGGGCCTCGGACTTGTCGGTGTGCGGGTCGCCGATGATGACGGCCTTGCCGCCGCCGAGGTCGAGCCCGGCGAGCGCGTTCTTGTAGGCCATGCCCTGGCTGAGGTTGAGGACGTCGGCGAGCGCGTCGGTCTCGCTGGCGTACGGGAAGAAGCGGGTGCCGCCCAGGCCGGGCCCAAGGGCCGTGGAGTAGAGGGCGATGATCGCCCGGAGTCCGGAGGCCTCGTCGTGGCAGAAGACCACTTGCTCGTGGTGGGTGCCGAAGCTGCTGGGCGTGCTCATGTTCCCTCTTCCTGGGTCGGCGGGGGTGGTGCCGGCCTGTCGGTGTGGTTGGTGCGCGGCCGGGGGTGGTGGCCGCTGTGACCCACGTTACTCGTGCACGTCCCCGGCGGCGGCACGACGGGCGAGGTTGCGGTCCATGCGCCGGAAGAACGGCGCCGTCGCGCGCGTGACGACGCCGGGCAGCAGCGCCATCGAGGTCTCGCCGGCGACGCCGAACGCGCTCGTCACGCGCGAGGGCCGCGAGACGACGGCGCGCTCGATCCAGCGGCTCGCCTCGTCCGGACCCATCATCCTCATCGCGCGGTAGATCTCGGTGCCGCCCGACATCTCGGTGCGCACCATCGGGAAGTGCACGACCGTCGTGGTGATGCCGCGGTGGCCGAGCTCGGCCGACAGCGACCGCAGGTAGGACTCGAGCGCGCTCTTGCTGGCCAGGTAGGCCGAGAACAGGGGGATCGGCACCTGGGTCGAGAGCGTGGAGCTGATCGTGACGTGCCCGCGCCCCTGCTCGAGCATCGACGGCAGCACGAGCGAGATGAGCCGCACGGCCGCGAAGTAGTTGATGGCCATGACGCGCTCGTGGTCGTGGAGGCGGTCGAGCGATGCGGTGATCGGCCGCCGGATGGAGCGCGCCGCGTTGTTCACGAGCACGTCGATGCGGCCGTGCTCGGCCAGGACCCGCCCGACGACATCGCGCGCGGCGTCGTCGTCGGTGAGGTCGACGGGATAGGCGTGCGCGTCGCCTCCGGAACCCCGGATCGCCTCGGCGACGGCGGCCAGCTCGTCGGCGCGGCGGGCCAGCAGGCACACGGTGGCGCCCCGCGCGGCGAGCCGGTGCGCGGCCGCGGCGCCGATGCCGCTCGAGGACCCCGTGATGACGATGACCTGACCCGCCGGATCGATGCCCATGGGCTGTGATCGTAGTCACAGGCGACGGCGTATCGTGGTGGGGTGCTGGCCGAACTCCTGGACCCGATGAAGAACCCGCTGACGTACGCGGTGCCGTTCTTCCTGCTGAGCATCGCGATCGAGCTGGCGGCCCTGAAGTGGCTCGACCACGACGACAACGTCACCGGCTACGCGCTCAAGGACGCACGGACCTCCATCTCGATGGGCGTCGGCTCGATCCTGTTCCTCACGGTCTTCAAGATCATCACCTTCTTCGCCTTCGTCTTCGTGTTCGCGCACTTCGCGCTGTTCGAGCTCGACACCGGCGCGTGGTGGTACTGGCCGGCCCTGATCGTGGGCCTGGACTTCTGCTACTACTGGCACCACCGCTTCAGCCACCGCGTGCGGATCGGCTGGGCCGGCCACCAGGCGCACCACTCCAGCGAGTTCATGAACTTCGGCACCGCCCTGCGGCAGAAGTGGAATCCGTGGTTCGAGTTCTTCTTCTGGCTGCCGCTGCCGCTCCTGGGCTTCGCGCCGTGGACCCTGTTCGCCGCCTTCGCGATCAACCTCATCTACCAGTTCTTCGTGCACACCGAGGTCGTCGGGAAGCTGCCGCGGCCGATCGAGTGGGTGTTCAACACGCCCTCGCACCACCGCGTGCACCACGGCTCGGATCCGGAGTACCTGGACAAGAACTACGGCGGCATCCTCATCGTCTGGGACCGGCTGTTCGGCACGTTCCAGGCCGAGCTGCACCGGCCGCGTTACGGCCTCACCCACCCGGTCGAGACGTACAACCTGCTGACGCTGCAGTACGGCGACTACCGCAAGATGGCCGCCGACGTCCGTGCGGCGTCGTCGTGGCGCGAGCGCGTGGGCTACGTGCTCGGGCCGCCCGGGTGGAAGCCTGACGGCTCGATCGACCGCGGCCGCACCGAGGCCGGCACGCGCTGACGCGGCAGGCGGGTGAGCCCCGATCCTCCTAGGCTGGCAGCACCGACTCCGCACCACCGAGAGGATCCCCGATGGCCACGAGCAAGGTCGAGAAGAAGCTCCGCGAGACGATCTCCACGATCAACGACCTCCGCGGTGAGCTGAAGAAGGTCCGCAAGGCGGCCACCAAGTCCACCTCGTCGGAGATCAAGAAGGTCCGCGAGGAGCTGGCGCAGGTGCGCGAGACCACGGCGAAGCAGATCGCCGACCTCACCGCGATGGTGGCGCGCCTGGCGCCCGACGTGGTCAAGCCGGGCTCCACCGCGACGCCGCCGCCGGCCGAGCCCACCCCCGCGCCGGCCGAGCCCTCGCGACCCACGGACTCCCCGGTGGAGGCCGCGCACGGCGACCCCCTCGGCTCGGCCGCCCGCAGCGCCAGGAAGACGCCCGCGAAGAAGACGACGAAGAAGGCTCCTGCGAAGGCCGACGAGACCACCTCGTTCGCCGGCGAGGCGCTGGCCGCCTCCGACGCGAGTGGACCGGTCGACGCGGAGGTCCCCGGCACGGCCCCTGCCGCCGAGGTCACCCCCGTCGCGAAGAAGACCTCGGCGAGGAAGACCACCACGAAGAAGGCCACGACCGCGAAGAAGGCGACGACGGCGAAGACCACCACGGCCAAGAAGGCTCCGGCGAAGAAGACCGCCACCGCCACGAAGGCACCGGCGAAGAAGGCCGGCGCCACCTCCACCGCGAAGCGCACGAGCGCCCAGGGTCGCAAGACCGCCGCGCGCAAGGCCACGAAGGCCGCCACGCCGGCCGCATCGCCCGCGACGCCGCCGGCCACGCCGGACAACCCGGCGAGCGCGGACACGCCCGCCTCGGACTGAGGCGCGTCGCCGGCCCGGTCTACTGGGGCCGGCGGTGCACCTTGTGCTGCGCGGCCTGCGCGACGGGCTTGATGACCATGAGGTCGATGTCCACGTGCGGCGGCCGCGTGGCCACCCACGTGATGGCGTCGGCGATGTCCTGCGCGAGCAGCGGCTCGTCGACGCCGGCGTAGACGGCCTCGGCGCGGGCGACGTCGCCCTCGAACCGGGTGAGGCTGAACTCCTCGGTCTTGACCATGCCCGGGGCGATCTCGCTGATCCGCACCGGCTGGCCGTTCAGCTCGAGTCGCAGCGTCTCGGTGACGACCGCGAGCGCGTGCTTGGCCGCGGTGTAGCCGCCGCCGCCCTCGTAGGCGACGCGTCCGGCGGTGGAGCCCACGTTGATGATCGTGCCGGCGCCCGAGTTGATGAGTGCCGGCGCGAGCGCCTGGGTCACCGCGACGGTGCCGAGCACGTTGGTCTCGTACATCCAGCGCCAGTCGTCGAGGTCGGCGTCGGTGACGTCGACCATCCCCTTCGCGCCGCCGGCGTTGTTGACGAGCAGGTCGAGCCGGTCGCCGAACGCGTCGGCCAGACGAGCCACGTCGTCGGGGTTCGTGATGTCGCAGGGCAGGGCGATCGCGTCGATCTCCTCGGCGAGTCGCTCGATGCGATCACGGCGTCGGGCGGCGGCGAGGACGGTGAACCCGGCGGCCGACAGGGCGCGGGCCGTGGCCTCTCCGATCCCGCTGCTGGCTCCGGTGACGACGGCGGTGGGCATGGGGACAGCGTGCCAGAATGGAGCCCATGGCTGCCCGAGGGATCCGACGTGTCGCGATGCTGTCGGCGCACACCTCCCCGCTCGACCAGCCGGGCACCGGCGACGCGGGCGGCATGAACGTCTACGTCCTCGAGCTCTCGCGGCGCCTCGCCGCGCGCGGCATCGAGGTCGAGGTCTTCACCCGCGCCACCTCGCGCCACCTGCCCCCGGTCGTCGAGGCCGCCGACGGCATCCGCGTGCACCACGTGGCCGCCGGCCCGTTCGAGGGACTGACGAAGGGCGACCTGCCCAGCCAGCTCTGTGCGTTCGTGCGCGACGTGCTGCGCGTCGAGGCCCGGCACGAGCCCGGCTACTTCGACCTCGTCCACTCGCACTACTGGCTGTCGGGTCAGGTCGGCACCGTCCTGCGCGAGCGCTGGGGCGTGCCGCTCGTGCACTCGATGCACACGATGGCGAAGGTCAAGAACGCGGCGCTGGCCACGGGGGACACCCCCGAGCCCGTCGGACGCGTCGCCGGCGAGGAGGAGATCGTGCGCCTCGCCGACCGCCTCATCGCCAACACGGCCGAGGAGCGCCGCGAGCTGATCGACCTGTACGAGGCCGACCCGCTCGCCGTCGAGGTCGTGCACCCCGGCGTCGACCTCGACGTCTTCAGCGCGTCCCAGCCCGACGACGAGCCGCCGTTGATCGTCTTCGCCGGTCGCATCCAGCCGCTCAAGGCGCCCGACGTCGTGCTGCACGCGTCGGCGCTGATCGACGAGCCGCACCGGGTCGCCATCATCGGCGGTCCCTCGGGGAGCGGCCTGGAGCGTCCCACCGAGCTCACCGACCTCGCCCACCGCCTCGGCATCGCCGACCGCGTCGACTTCGTCCCGACGGTCAGCCAGGCCGAGCTCGCACAGTGGTACTCGCGGGCCGCCGTCGTGTGCGTCCCGTCGCACAACGAGTCGTTCGGGCTGGTCGCCATCGAGGCCCAGGCCTGCGGCACCCCCGTCGTGGCCGCCGCCGTGGGCGGCCTGACCACGGCCGTGGCCGACGGCGTCACGGGCACCCTCGTCGACGGCCACGACCCGGCGGCGTACGCCGCCGCGATCCGCCCCTACCTGGCGGACCCCGCGTTCCGGGCCGAGGCTGGTGCCAAGGCGGTGCGCCACGCCGAGTCGTTCGGCTGGGACGTCACTGCGGAGCGCACCCTCGACGTCTACGCCGCCGCCCTGCACGACCGCGTGGCGGCGCAGGAGGAGGCACGATGACCGACGTCCGCGACGTGATCGAGGCAGCGCTCGACGAGGCCGGGCTGGAGTACACGCGCCACGGCAACGACGTGTTCGAGGTCGAGCTGCCGGGCGAGCGCAAGCTCAAGACCACGTGCCGGCTCGAGGTCAACCAGCACGCGCTGGGCGTGCACGCCTTCGTCGCGCGTCACCCCGACGAGAACCACGAGGCCGTCTACCGCTGGATGCTCGAGCGCAACCTCAAACTCTACGGCGTCGCGTTCGCGGTGGACTCCGCGGGCGACATCTACCTCGACGGCCGGCTGCCGCTGGAGGCCGTCACGGCCGACGAGCTCGACCGGCTGCTGGGCTCGGTGCTGTCCTACGCCGACGAGTCGTTCAACACGATCCTCGAGCTGGGCTTCGCGTCGAGCATCCGCAAGGAGTGGCGCTGGCGCGAGTCGCGCGGCGAGTCCACGCGCAACCTCGACGCCTTCCGCCACCTGCGCCCGCAGGACTGAGCCCCCGGGCCCCGTCCCGTAGCGTGGTCGGCGTGAAAGCCATCGTCTTCGCCGACGTCGTCGACGCCTGGTCCTACGTGGGCGCGGTGCGCTTCGAGCGGGCCGCGGCGCTCTACACGATCCTGACCGGCGAGCCGATCGACGTCTCGTACCGCGCGGCGACCTTCGGTGCGGCCAGCACGGCCGACGACGTCGCCGCGGCCGCGCGCATCACCGGCATCGACCTCAACGTGGACGAGGTCGTCCCGGCCGACTCCACCGACGCATGGCGGCTGCTGACGTGGGCCGAGGAATCGGGCTCGGAGGTCCAGCGCGAGCTGCTGCACCAGCTGTGGCGGGCGCACTTCCTCGAGGGCGCCGACGTGTCGGACGGCTTCGTCCTGGCGAGCCGGGCCGCGCTGGTCGGCCTCGAGCTCGAGACGGCCGAGGCGCTGCTGGCCAGCGACGAGCTGGGTGCCGAGGTCGACGAGCAGCGCGAGACCGCCCGCGCGATCGGCGCCGAGGCGTCGCCGTTCGTGGTCGTCGACGCGCGCTACACGCTCGCGGGCGTGCATTCGCAGGACGACTACCTGCGCGCGTTGCAGTCCATCAGCGCGCAGCCCTGAGCCGGCGTCCCGCGCCCGGCACTAGGCTGTCGGCATGAGCACCTTGGTCCTGCTGCGTCATGGTCACAGCGAGTGGAACGCCCTCAACCTGTTCACCGGATGGGTCGACGTCGACCTCAATGAACAGGGCGTCCAGGAGGCGCTCCGCGCGCCCCAGCTGCTGAACGACGCGGGCATCGCGCCCGACGTCTCGCACACCTCGCTGCTGCGCCGCGCGATCCGCACCGCCGAGATCACGCTCAACGGCATCGACCGCCACTGGATCCCGGTCAAGCGCAGCTGGCGCCTCAACGAGCGCCACTACGGCGCCCTCCAGGGCAAGGACAAGAAGGCCACGCTCGAGGAGTTCGGCGAGGAGCAGTTCATGACGTGGCGCCGCTCGTACTCCACGCCCCCGCCGGCGCTCGACGACGACTCCGAGTTCAGCCAGGCCGGGGATCCCCGCTACGCCGACCTGCCCAGCGAGCTGCTGCCGCGCACGGAGTGCCTCGCCGACGTGCTCGTGCGGATGCTGCCGTACTGGTACGACCAGATCGTGCCCGACCTGCGCGACGACAAGACGGTGCTCGTCACGGCGCACGGCAACTCGCTGCGCGCGCTCGTGAAGCACCTCGACGGGCTGGGCGAGGACGAGGTCGTCGGCCTCAACATCCCCACCGGCATCCCGCTGGTCTACGAGCTCGACGAGGACCTCAAGCCCACGCAGCGCGGCGGCCAGTACCTCGACCCCGAGGCTGCCGCGGCCGCCATCGCCGCGGTCGCCAACCAGGGCCGCTGAGAACGCTGGCAGTGACGTTCGCGGGGTCGAAGCGCCGTATCCGGCCCCGAAACGTCACGCCCAGCGCTTCCCGCGGACTCAGGCGTACTTGTAGCCCAGACCGCGCACGGTCGTGAGGACCGTGGGGTGCGCGGGGTCGTCCTCGATCTTGGCGCGCAGGCGCTTCACGTGGACGTCGAGCGTCTTGGTGTCGCCCACGTAGTCGGCGCCCCACACGCGGTCGATCAGCTGGCCGCGGGTCAGCACGCGGCCGCTGTTGCGCAGGAAGTACTCGAGGAGCTCGAACTCCTTGAGCGGCAGCCGCACCTCGGCGCCGTCGACCGTGACGAGGTGGCGGTCGACGTCCATCCGCACGCCGCCGACCTCGATGACGCTGTCGTCGTCGACCTCCTCGGGCGCACCGCGACGCAGCACCGCGCGGATGCGCGCCACGAGCTCGCGCGGCGAGTACGGCTTGGTGACGTAGTCGTCGGCGCCCAGCTCGAGTCCCACCACCTTGTCGACCTCGGTGTCCTTCGCGCTGACCATGATGATCGGCACCGACGAGGTCTGGCGGATCGTGCGGCACACCTCGGTGCCGGACAGGCCCGGCAGCATGAGGTCGAGCAGCACGATGTCGGCACCGCCGCGCTCGAAGGCGGTCAGCGCGTCCGGGCCGGTCTCGGCGACGGCCACGTCGTACCCCTCCTTGCGCAGGACGTAGGACAGGGCCTCGCTGTAGCTGGCCTCGTCCTCGACGATCAGGACCTTGGTCACTCGCGCTCTCCTTCATCGACGTCCCGCGCCGGCAGCACCAGCGTGAAGGACGATCCGAGGCCCGGCTCACTCCAGACCTCGACGGAGCCGCCGTTGCCGGCGGCGACATGCTTGACGATCGACAGTCCCAGACCGGTGCCGCCGGTGGCGCGGGCGCGCGCCGGGTCGACCCGGTAGAACCGCTCGAAGATCCGGTCCTGCTCCTCCGGCGCGATGCCCACGCCGTGGTCGGACACGGTGATGCGGACGTCCTCGCCGTCGCCGGTCGCGCCCACGGCGACGACCGATCCCTCGGGACTGTAGGTGACGGCGTTCTCGACGAGGTTGCTGACGGCGGCGTGCAGCTGGGCCCGGTCGCCCTGGACGAACAGGTCGGGCTCGACGTCCTGCGAGATCGTGATCGACTTCGCCTCGGCGTCGGTGTGCGAGTGCTCGACCGCCTCGGCGACGAGCTCGCCCACCTTGATGACGGCCGCATCGTCGCTCCCGAGGTCGGCCTGCAGGCGCGAGAGGTCGATGATCTGCTGCACGAGGCGCGTCAGGCGCTCGCTCTCGGCCTGCATGCGCGACGCGAAGCGCACGACGGCCTCGGGATCGTCGCTGGCCTCGCCCACGGCCTCGGCCAGCAGGCTGATCGCGCCGATCGGGGTCTTCAGCTCGTGGCTGACGTTCGCGACGAAGTCGCGGCGGAGGGTCTCGACGCGCTGCTCGGTGGTGCGGTCCTCGACCAGCGCGAGCATGAGCCCGTGGGAGAGGGGTGCGACGCGGGCGCGCACGTAGACCGGGGGACGGCGGCGGATGCGGATCTCGAACTCGTCCTCGCGCACCTCGCCGTCGCGGCGGACCAGGCGGACGAGGTCGAGCAGCTCCTCGCTGCGCAGGCGGTCGTCGTCGGTCACCAGGCCGAGGCCGATCGCGGCGGCGGAGGCCCGCAGCACGCGCTCCTCCTGGTCGAGCACGAGCGCCGACGAGCGCAGCACCGACAGCACGGTGGCGATGTCCGGCGGCACGGCCGGGACGGGGGCGGGAGGGGCGGCCTCCCGGGACCGCTCGGAGAACCACCACACATAGGTGATGAGCGCGCCGAGCACGATGCCGGCGGCGCCGGCCAGGATCTCTGAGACCTCCACGAGACCGATCGTAGGCCGACCGTCCGCCCGGACCGCCATCGCGCCAGGCCCTGCGAGCACGCTTTCCGCTGGCGTTCACCGCCCGTTCACCGCAGGTCGCCGATCATTCACGCAGCACGCCTACGGTCGACCCATGCGCGACCAGTACTACGAGCAGCTCGACCTCATCGTCGACGAGCTCGTCATCATCACCGACCGGGTGCGAGCCGCCGTGGCCGACGCCACTCGGGCCCTGCTCGACACCGACATCGCCACCGCCGAGACCGTCATCGCCGGCGAGCGGGGGATCGACGAGGCCATCGACGAGGTCGAGGAGCGGGCACTCGTCCTGCTCGCGACCCAGCAGCCCGTCGCCACCGACCTGCGCCAGCTGGTCTCGACCCTCCGGATGGTCGCCGACCTGCAGCGCATGAGCGCGCTGGCCGTCCACGTCTCCAAGATCGCGCGCCGCCGCGCGCCGGAGATGGCGGTGCCGCTCCCGGTGCAGCCGCTCATCCGCGACATGGCCAGCGTGGCCCACTCGATGATCGGGTCGGCGGCGCGGATCGTGTCGGAGCGCGACCTCGACGCCGCGGCCGAGCTGGAGGTCGAGGACGACGAGATGGACCGTCTCCGCCAGGAGCTGTTCCGCGTCCTGCTCGACGGCACGTGGGAGTACGGCGTCGACACCGCGATCGACCTCGCGCTGCTGGGGCGCTACTACGAGCGCGTCGGCGACCACGCCGTCAGCATGGCCCGCCGCGTCGTCTACCTCGTCACGGGCGAGCTGCCCGTCGCCTGACGACCGCACGCGAAAGGGCCCCGGCGATCCGCCGGGGCCCTTTCGTCGTGTGTCGGGGGAGTCTCAGCTGCCGCCGGGGGAGGTGTCGCCCTGCTCGGTGTCGGACTGGCCCTCGTCGCCCTCGGCGGGAGCGGACTCCTGAGCCTGGGGCGCCTCGGCCTCGGCCGGGGAGGTGGGACGCTTCGCGACGTCGGAGTACATCTCGGTGCGGGTGACGACCGGGACCTCGATGCTCACGTCGCCGCCGGGCGTCGCGGCGAAGCTGATGGTGACGTAGTCGCCGGCCGCGACGTCGCTGCGGACCACGATCTCGCCCGCCGCGCCGAGCGTGAGGAGCGCGTTCGGCTCCAGCGAGATGGGGCGCGCGAGCTTCTTCGCGGCGCCGTCGACGGTGACCGACTCGATGGTCTGCGCCTCGTCGGACAGCAGGCCGCCGGAGAAGGTGGCCGTGCCGTCGCCATTGTCGACGAACAGGCCGTTGTAGACCCCGATCGGGCCGGTGCGCAGGTTGGCGCCGACTCCGGCCTGGTACTGCTGGTTCGTCTGGGCGCCGAAGCTCGTACCGCAGGCGGAGAGCGCGAACGGGGCGGAGACGGCCAGGGCGATGGCGGCGATGGTGCGACGACGTGTGCTCACGCTGGCATGGTACCGAGGCCCACCGCGGACGAAGGCAGGCAGGGTACTCCACTGCGCATGTTATTCTGGTCACCTAGGAAAGGTGCTTTCTCCATGGCTTTCTCTGTCGGCGAAACCGTTGTGTACCCCAACCACGGTGCTGCGGTGATCGAAGACATCGAGGTCCGGAACATCAAGGGTGAGGACCGCACGTACCTCGTCCTCCGGATCATCGCTCAGAACGATTTGGTCGTACGTGTGCCGGCCGACAACGTCGACCTGGTGGGGGTGCGAGACGTGGTCGACGAGGCCGGTCTCGAGCGGGTCTTCAGCGTGCTCCGTGCGGAGCACGTCGAGGAGCCCACCAACTGGTCCCGGCGTTACAAGGCGAACCTGGAGAAGCTGCACTCCGGAGACGTCCTGAAGGTGGCCGAGGTCGTGCGCGACCTCTGGCGCCGCGACCACGAGCGTGGCCTCTCGGCCGGTGAGAAGCGGATGCTGGCGAAGGCTCGCCAGATCCTCGTCTCCGAGCTCGCGCTCGCCGAGAACACGAACGAGGACAAGGCCGAGATCCGTCTCGACGAGGTCCTCGCCTCCTGATCACCAGCAGCACCACGAACGCCCGGCTCCGGCCGGGCGTTCGTGCGTTGCGGGCGCCTCACCACCAGGCCAGGCCGAGGGCCACGAGGTCGTCCACGAGCTCGTCGCGGGTCAGCGGCGGGTCCTCGTCCAGCACGAAGCGCACGGCCAGCGACTCCACGGCCAGCACGATCAGCCACGAGGAGCGCGCGGGGTCGCGCCGGCGTGCCGCCGGGGACTGCCGGCCGCCGAGGTAGGCGCGCAGCACGTCGCGCACGCGCCGCTCGAGCCCGAGCCGATCGTCGAGGTGCCGCGCGGCGGGGAGCTCCTCCCAGACCACCCGCAGCAGCGTGGGGTCGCGCTCGAGCGCCGACAGGAGCGCCTCGGCCGTGGCGCGGGCCATCGCCTCGGGGTCCTCGTGGACGTGGTCCACGAGCGAGGCCACGACGTCCTCGCCCAGCCGGCCGACGTAGCGGGCCGTGACCTCCTCGACGATCGACGCCTTGTCCGGGAAGTACTGGTAGAGCGAGCCGGGGCTGACCTCGGCACGGTCGGCGACGCGGTTGGTGGTGAGCCGGTCGTAGCCGTCCGCCACGAGCACGTCGCGAGCCGCTGCGACGATCCGGTCCACCATCTCACGCGAGCGCTGCTGCCGCGGCAGCTTCCTCAGGGCCATGACGCGAATTGTATGCGAGCAAATGCTCGTGTCACGGTGTTCCCATGACGACGGTCCAGGTCCCGCCCACGCGGTTTCGCGCCGGGGGACAGCGCAATGTGCGGTTGGGGCGGGTGCTGAGGACGCTCGCCGGGGTCCGCGAGGTCGACGAGGACCTCATGGAGCGGATCGGGCGGGGGTTCACCGAGCGCGACGAGCTGGGGGCGCGCCTGGCCGCGGCGATGCGGTTGCCGGCCGGCGACCCCGAGAAGGTCTCGATGGCGCAGTTCCGCGCGGCACTCGAGCACGGGGTGGACGACGCGACGCCTCCCTCGCTCGCCGCATTCGTGGGGACGCTGGAGCAGGACCCGCCGTGGCTCGACCGCGACCTCGTCGACGAGGGCGCGCGGGTGTTCCGCCGGTTCGGCCGCAACGCCGCCGACGTGCTCCTGCAGCTCTCGCTGATCGGCGGCTACCGGTTCGGTGGACCGCCGGACCTGCTCGTGGCGACGGGCGCGCTGGCCGGGTCGTCCACCCGCCGGCGGCTGGCCGAGACGCAGTCGTGGGCGGTGGCGGTGACCACGCCCGGCGGACTGGCGGTGCGCGGCGAGGGCTGGCGCACGACGGCACACGTCCGCGCGATGCACGCGCTGGTGAACCACACGTTCGCGTCGCGCTGGGACACCGCGCGGTGGGGACTGCCGATCAACCAGGCCGACCAGGCCGGCACGCTCGGCCTGTTCGACGGCACGGTGCTGATCGGCGTGAAGGCGCTCGGTGTCCCGGTGAGCCGGCGCGACTCCGACGCCGTGATGCACCTGTGGAAGTACGTGGGCTGGCTCATGGGCGTCGACGAGCAGTGGCTCGTCGACAGCGAGCGCGAGCGTCAGCGGATCAACTACCACGTGGTGCTGGCGCAGGACACCATCACCGAGGCGGGGCCGCGGCTCTCGCAGGACATCATCTCGGTGCTCGGGGAGCTGCCGCACGGCCGCTGGAAGACCGAGCGCACGCTGAGCATGCTCAGCCTGTTCCTCGGCCGCGAGAGCATGCGCGAGCTCGGGCTGCCCTGGCGGCCGCCGTGGGCGCACGCGATGCTCTGGGTCGCGAACAGCGCTCGGCACCGCGTGCTGGGGCACCTTCCCGGCGGCCGCGAGCGGCTCGAGGACGGCGGCGCGAGAGTCGCCCAGCGGATCCTCGCGGAGTACTACGCGTCCGACGACCGCGCCGTCGCCGACCTCCCGACCTGAGCCGAGCCACCGCCCGCCCCACGTGTGGAACGCGTGGCACGCTTTCACGCGAGAGGAACGTGCAACGCGTTCCACAAGGGGAGAGGGGGCGGGGCGCAGGGGGCGCGGCGGCTAGACGACCAAGGCGACGGCGATGGCGGCGATGCCCTCGCCGCGGCCGGTGAGGCCGAGGCCGTCGGTGGTGGTGCCCGAGAGCGAGACCGGGGCTCCGATGGCCTCCGAGAGGACCTGCGTGGCCTCGTCGCGGCGGCCCGAGAGGCGCGGCTCGTTGCCGATCAGCTGCACGCTCACGTTGCCGACGGACAGCCCGGCCTCGCGGACGAGGTCGGCCGTGGCGCGCAGGAACTCGGTGCCCGACGCTCCGGCGTAGCGCGGGTCGGCCGTGCCGAAGCGGCTGCCGATGTCGCCCAGCCCTGCGGCGGTCAGCACGGCGTCGACCATCGCGTGCGCGACGCAGTCGCCGTCGGAGTGGCCCTCCAGCCCGCGCGGGGCGTCGGGCCAGTGCAGACCGGCCACCCAGAGGGGACGGCCGTCGACGAGCTGGTGGACGTCGGTTCCGATGCCGACCCGGGGAGCGCTCACGCCTGAACCCTAGTCGGGCTCAGAACGTGAGGCGCTTGTTCCGCGGCGCGATGACGTAGACGACGCCGCCGCTGCCCTTCAGCCACGCGCGCTCGAACTGCGCCCGGTCGTAGGTGCGGCGGACCTGCGAGTTCGTGCGGCCGGCGGGGTCGTTCACCAGGACGTCGCCGCCCTTCGTGAAGCCGCGCACGACCATGAGGTGGCCCGGCGTGGCGCTGATCGGCGAGCCGCTCAGCTGGCCGCGGCCGAACGCCACGGACGTCACGACCGGCACGCCCTTCTTGACGTAGGCCTCGATCTCGCGCAGGTTCACCAGGCGGTGGACCACGGCGTCGGTGCTGTACATCGACGCGTAGGCCGTGTTGAACGGCCAGGTGCCCGTGCCCTTGTAGGACGAGTCGTAGGAGTAGCGCGCGGCGTGGTCGACCCAGCGGTCGGCGCCGGACGCCCACGCGTAGTCGGCGGCCTTCGGGCGGAGGCCGTAGTAGCGCAGCACCATCGAGGTCGAGGTGGGCGAGCACCAGGCCTCGCCGCCGCCGCCGTACTGCGGGTAGTGGCCGGAGTGGATCATCTGCGACGACGCCGGGACCTTGAGGTCCACCGTGCTCGTCATGGTGGTCTTCGACGTGCCCGCGGTCTTGCTCACGTACGTCGACGAGACGCCGGCGACGGTGCGCACGATCGGAGTCTTGGTCTTGACGGTCCTACGGCCGGCCGACACCTGCACCTGCCACTTCGTGAACGTCTTGCCGGTGACCGCGCGGACGACGTCGGTGTCGACGCGGGCCAAGCGATCGGCCTGCGCGCCGTACGTGCGGCGCTGGCCGCCCGCGAGGGCGTGGCGCCACTGGGCGACGGTCTTCCAGGACGACACGGTGGAGCCGCTGGACACGCGCACCTTGACCTTGATCCACGTGCCGCTGGGCATGCGGGTGACGTTCCACGAGGGGATCAGCGCGGTGCTGGCCTGCGGGGTCGCGACCCACGGCGAGCGCCAGGACTTGGCCTTCGCGCCGGCGGGGATCGTCAGCTTCGGCGTGAACTGGGTCAGCTTCGGGCGCGGGTAGGAGGCGGCCTCGGCGGGCGCGGTGGCCAGGCCGGGCGCGATCAGGACGGACGTCAGCAGGGCCGTGAGCGCTGCCGCGACGGGGAAGAGTCGGCGGATCACCGGATCAGGCTAAGTGAAAACTGTGGCGGTTGGTAGCGAAGTGACGGCGCTGGTGCGGTTCGTCGCGGTCCGTGGGCCTGTCCGCGGCCGATACGCTGGGGGCGTGACGATGCGCCTCTACGACTCCGCCAGCCGCGAGCTGCGACCGCTCGACCCCGTCGTGCCCGGCCAGGTCGGCATCTACCACTGCGGGCTGACCGTGCAGGGTCCGCCGCACATCGGCCACATCCGCAAGGAGCTGGTCTTCGACGTGCTGCGCCGCTGGCTCGAGCACGCGGGCCTCCAGGTCACGATCATCGCCAACGTCACCGACATCGAGGACAAGATCCTCGCCAAGGGCCGTGAGCAGGGCAAGCCGTGGTTCGAGGTCGCCTACGAGAACGAGCGCGCGCTGCACGCCGCCTACGAGGTGCTGGGCTGCCGCCCGCCCACGTACGAGCCGCGCGCCACGGGCCACGTGCCCGAGATGATCGAGATGATCACCGAGCTCATCGACCGCGGCCACGCCTACCCGGCCACCGACGGATCGGGCGACGTGTACTTCGACGTCCGCTCCTGGCCCGACTACGGCCAGCTGTCCAACCAGCGCCTCGACGACATGCAGGCCGCGCCCGACGCCCCGCCCGAGGGCAAGCGCGACCCGCGCGACTTCGCGCTGTGGAAGGGCCGCAAGGCCGACGAGCCCGAGTCCGCCTCGTGGCCCACGCCGTGGGGTCGCGGCCGACCCGGCTGGCACCTCGAGTGCTCGGCGATGGCCGCGAAGTACCTCGGTCACGAGTTCGACATCCACGGCGGCGGCCTCGACCTGCGCTTCCCGCACCACGAGAACGAGCTGGCCCAGTCGCGCGCGGCCGGCCAGCGGTTCGCGCGGGTGTGGATGCACAACGCGATGCTCAACCTGGGCAACTCCAAGATGAGCAAGAGCGTCGGCAACACGCTCACGGTCGGGGAGGTCGTCAAGCGCGTCCCGGCGATCGCGGTGCGGTACTACCTCGTCGCCGCGCACTACCGCTCGATCATCGAGTTCAGCGAGCAGTCGCTCGCCGAGGCGGCCACGGCGTTCGAGCGCATCGAGGGCTTCTGCGTGCGCGCCGCCGAGCTGGTCGGTGAGGGCGAGCCCGGCACGGTGCCGCAGGCGTTCGCCGACGCGATGGACGACGACCTCTCGGTCCCGGCGGCGCTCGCGGTGCTGCAGGCCGAGATCGGCGAGGGCAACCGCCAGCTCGCCGACGGCGACACCGCGGCGCTCGCCGCGACGCTGGCCTCGGTCCGCGCGATGCTCGACGTGCTGGGTCTGGACCCGCTCACGTGGGGCACGCAGGACGGCTCGGGCGTCGCCACCGACGCGCTCGGCCAGCTGGTCGACGCGCTCGTCGCGGCGCGCGCGGAGGCCAAGGCCGCGAAGGACTGGGGTCGCGCCGACGAGCTGCGCGACCAATTGACTGCTGCGGGGATCGAGCTCGAGGACACGCCCTCGGGGACCCGCTGGAACCTGAAGGGTGGCCGCTGATGGCCGGCAACAGCAAGCGCAAGGGCGCGATCAAGAAGACCGGCAAGGGCAACCCCACCGCCGGCTCGGGCGGACGACGCCGACAGGGTCTGGAGGGCAAGGGCCCCACGCCCCGCGCCGAGGACCGTCCGAACCACAAGAAGTACAAGATGGCCCAGGCGGCCGACCGGCGTCAGTCGGGCCGGCCGAAGCGACGGGGCGACGACGGTCCCGAGCTGGTGGTGGGCCGCAACTCCGTCGTGGAGCTGCTGCGCGCCAGCGTGCCGGTCGTGTCGCTCCAGGTCGCCGAGGGCATCGACCGCGACGACCGGGTCCGCGAGATCTTCCAGCTCGCGGCCGACCTGCACGTGCCGCTGCTCGAGGTGGCCCGCAACGAGCTCGACCGCATCACGTCGGGTGCCGTCCACCAGGGCATCGCGGCCAAGCTCGAGGCGTACGACTACGCCGACCCCGACGACCTGCTCGACCTCGCGGCCGAGCGCGGTGAGCCGCCGCTCATCGTCATGCTCGACAGCATCACCGACCCGCGGAATCTCGGCGCGATCGTGCGCTCGGCGGCCGGTTTCGGCGTGCACGGCGTCGTCATCCCCGAGCGTCGCGCGGCCCAGATGACCGCTGCCGCGTGGAAGACCTCGGCCGGGGCCGCGGCCCGCGTCCCGGTGGCACGCGCCACGAACCTCACCCGCCAGATCAAGGCGTACCAGGAGGCCGGCCTCATGGTCATCGGCCTGGCCGCCGACGGCGACGTCGCGCTGCCCGAGATGGACCTCGGCGACGGCCCGCTCGTGGTCGTCATCGGCAGCGAGGGCAAGGGCCTGTCGCGACTGGTCGGCGAGACGTGCGACCAGCTCGTGTCCATCCCGATGTCCTCGACGCTGGAGTCGCTCAACGCCGGCGTCGCGGCGGGCATCTCGCTCTACGCGATCAGCCAGGCGCGCGCCTGAGTCAGCTGCCCAGCACCTGGCGCAGGTAGGCGTTGCCGAACCGGCGCTCGGGGTCGAGCCGGTCGCGCACGGCGACGAAGTCGTCGAACCGCGGGTAGACCGCGCGGAAGTGGTCGGGCCCGAGGGTGTGCATCTTGCCCCAGTGGGGCCGGCCCTCGTGCGCGACGAAGATGTCCTGCATCGCCGCGAAGTACTCCGCCGGGTCGGTGCGGTGGTACTGGTGCACCGCGATGTAGACGTTGTCGCGCTCGTACCCGGTGGACATCCAGATGTCGTCGGCCGCCGTGAAGCGCACCTCGACGGGGAACGAGACGTACTGGTCGGTGCGTGCGTACCAGCGCTGCATCTCGGCGATCGCGTCGGCGGCGGCGGCCCGCGGCAGCGCGAACTCCGACTCGCGGAAGCGGACGCGACGCGGCGAGATGAAGACCTCGTGCGACACGTCGGTGTACTCGCGGGCGCCGAGCAGCGAGCCCGAGAGGGCGTTGATGCGCGGGATCAGCGAGGGCTTGCGCGTCGAGAGCCGCTGGACCTGTTCGTAGACGGTGTTCGACAGGAGCTCGTCGTCGAGCGCGTGGCGCCAGCGGGGCAGCGGCGCGCGCGTCGTGCCGTCGGGCACGCGGTTGTTGCGCTTCGTGAGGGCCTTGTCGGTGTGCGGGAAGAAGTAGAACTCGAAGTGGTCGTTGCCGTCGACGAGCTCGTCGAGGCCGGAGATCACGTCCGAGAGCGCCATCGGCTCCTCGCGTGCGTGCAGCAGGAACGACGGGACGCACTGGAGCGTGACCTCGGTGACGATGCCGAGCGCGCCCAGGCCCACGCGGGCGGCGTCGAAGAGCTCGTGGTCGGGGCCGATCTCGAGCACCTCGCCGTCGGCGGTGACGAGCTGGATCCCGGCGACCGCCTTGGCGATGCCGAAGAGCCGCGCGCCGGTGCCGTGGGTGCTTGTGGAGGTGGCGCCGGCGACCGACTGCGGATCGACGTCGCCGAGGTTCGGCAGCGCCAGCCCGAGCGACGTGAGGCGGCGGTTGAGGTCGTGCAGCGAGATGCCCGCCTGCACGCGCACGAGGCCCGTGCGGGTGTCGGCGCTCAGCACACGGTCCATGCGGTCGAGCCGCAGCTGCACGCCCTCGGGCTGCGCGATGGGCGTGAACGAGTGGCCCGCGCCGACCGCCTTGACCCGCGGGTGGGCGCGGACGAGCGCCACCACCTCGTCGGTGGAGCCGGGGTGCTCGATCGCGTCGGGCGAGGCCGTGACGTTGCCGGCCCAGTTGCTCCACGAGGTCATCCGAAGTTCTTCCCTTCACCGCGGTAGGTGGGGGTCAGCGAGGCCTGGCCGGCGGCGTCGACGATCGCGACCCGGTCGAACCGCTCGCACATCTCGCCGGCCTTGGCGTGACGGAACAGCACGCGGTCGCCGATCGCCAAGGTGCGGGCGACCTTGCCGCGCAGCGGCGACTGCACCTCGCCGGCGCCCTCGTTGGGGTAGTACTCGAGGCCCTCGGGCCACACGGGCGTGGGCACGCGCGACGTCGAGGCCGGCCCCGAGGCGATGTAGCCGCCGCCGAAGCACGTGGCCGCGTCGCGGCTGGGCTTGCGCACGACCGAGAGGGCGAAGAACGCCGCGGGTCGCGGGGTGAAGGACCGGTAGTCGTCGAACAGGGTGGGCACGAAGAGTCCCGAGCCGGCCGCGAGCTCGGTGACCGACGCGTCGTCGCGCCAGACGTCGAGGCTGCCGGTGCCGCCCGCGTTGACGATCTGCAGGTCGGTCATCGCGCCGACCGCCTTGACGATCTTGCGGCGGCGGCGCCGGAGCTCGGCCGTGGAGCGCCGCTTCACCATCGCGATGGCCGGGCCGCCGTCGGGCAGGCCCGCGATCTGTGCGTCGTAGAACATCAGGCCGACGAGGTCGAACCCGCGGCGGGCGGTGATCGTCGCAGCGATCCGCTTCGCGTCGCGGGCGGTGTGCACGGGGGAGCGGTGGGCGCCCAGGTGCGCGCCCAGCATCCGCAGCGACGAGTCGACGTCGAGGCACACCCGGATCGGCGGGTGGTCGGGTCCCAGGAACGAGTCGATGAGGTCGAGCGCCTCGATCGAGTCGATCATCACGGTGATGGACGCGAGCCGCCGCTCGTCGGCGACCAGGTCGGCGTAGGCCTCGCGGTCGACGCTGGGGTACGCCAGCAGGATGTCGTCGACGCCCTGGTCGGCCAGCCAGACGGACTCGGCCAGCGAGTAGGTCATCACCCCGCGGAAGCCGTCGAGCGTGAGCGCGTTCTTGATGATCGAGCGCACCCGGATCGACTTGGTGGCCAGCCGGATCGGCTTGCCGCCCGCGCGACGGACGAGGTCGGACGCGTTGGCCCACAGCGCCTCCTCGTCGATCACCGCGTACGGGGTGTCGAGCAGGCTCGTGGCGCGCAGCAGGCGGGGGTACGGGGGAGTCGGGTTCGCAGGAGCCACGGGGCCAGTATGCATACTGGACGGGTGCGTCGACCGGTCCTGCTGCTCGTGTTGGTGACCTTCGTGCTGGCGGGATGCACCGGAGGGTCGGACGAGCCCGAGGAGACCGCGGCGACGCCGGATCCGCAGCCCGCGCCCACGCAGCAGATCACGCTCGACGACCTCGGGATCGCCGGCTGGCCCGCGCCCGACGGCGCGATCCCCGAGCCGCCCGCCCGGCCCGACGGCGTGTCCGCGGCGGAGTACGAGGAGATGACCGACGCGGTCGCGACGTGGGGTCTGCAGGCCGCCACCGACCCCGGGGCGGTCGGCGAGGACCTGCCGAAGTCCCTCGTCGCCGCGATCGACGACGCCGCGGACGCGCAGACCGAGCCCGCACTGGCGCGGGCCACCGTCCTCGACCCCGATCTCGAGCTGCGGGACACGCGCATGACCGCGGTCTGGGAGACCTCGCAGGACGCCGGGTCGGTCGACCTCTCGCTGCAGACCCGCACCGCCTACGAGGTGGAGAACGACGAGGGGCTCGTCCGCGTCATCGGCGTGCTGCGCACCCAGGGGGTCATCGCCAGCGACGGCGCCGACGAGTGGGGCACCCTCACCGGCTGGCAGGAGTTCGGCGCCGCCGACTGCGCGATCGTGCTCGACGGGTTCCTCACGCCGGGCGGCGACTCCGACGACCAGGTCACCGACCTCACGCAGTTCGCCGAGATCGGCAACGGCGACGAGGCGGTCACGCCGGCCCTGCCGGAGGAGGACCAGGTCGACGAGGACTTCGCGCGAGCGTGCCGGGCCGGCCGCGTCTGAGCGTCGTTAGGATGAGGCGGTCGGCCACGGCCGCGCCCCTGTAGCTCAGTCGGTAGAGCGCCTCTCTTGTAAAGAGGATGTCGCGGGTTCGAATCCTGTCGGGGGCTCTGGGCCGTCAGGACCGCCACGGGTCCTCGCGCCGCCCCAGCGTCGGGAAGTGCAGCGAGACGCCGTCGCGGCCCGCCAGGTACCGCAGCTCGCGCATCGTCACGTCGAGGTCGTCGCCCGCGTACGGCAGCGCGCGCAGCGGCCGGTCCAGCGGGCGGAAGAAGTCGTCCCAGTGCGTGAGCACGACGCGACGCGCGCCCACGGCGAGGACGGTGTGGGTCCAGTACCCCTCGACGTACTCCGGGCCCAGCAGCCCGAGCTGGCCGATGCCCAGGAAGACGACCTCGGCGCGCAGCCCGTCGAGGGCGCCCGGTACGAAGCCGGCACTGCCCTGGACGAGCGTGGCGCCCACCGCGTCGTGCTCGACGAGCAGTGACCAGGCCTCCCCGCAGCGGTAGGCGCCGGCGCGCGCGGGCACCGCGAGCGGCTGGTCGATCGTGCCGGGGTAGCGGTCGGGCGGGCAGTGCTCCGACGGCACGGCGGTGACGCGCCAAGGGCCCAGCTCCATCGGCACGCCCGGCGTCGCGGGCCGCGGGCGGTCGTCGGGCAGCCCGGCGCCACGACCGACGTTCAGCGTCGAGGTGCCGCCGACGAGGGCGGCGCCTGTCCGCCGGGCGACCTCGGGCGCGTCCATGACGTGGTCGAAGTGGCTGTGCACGGGCAGCACCGCCTCGAGCCGCGAGGCCTCGGGCCCGGCGAGGCCCACCCGCCGCAGCCCGTCGGCGATCCGGGAGAGGTCGGGCGCGATCATGCCCAGCCCCACGCGCAGCAGGGACGGGCGCGAGAAGAACCCGTCCGTGAGCAGGGCCGAGCGGCCGTCGTCGAACGCGAGCGTCGAGACCCCGCCGAAGGTCACGGAGGGTGCGCCCGCGGCCGCCTCCGGGAGGTCGAACAGGGCGGCGTGGGTCGAGAGGTCGGGGCGGCCGGGCTTGATGCGCATGGGTCAGGACTCTCTCATGCGGCGGCGCGCGGGGCACCCCGCTCGGGCTACGGTCGGGTCATGGACTCCACCGACCTCCCGTCCCTCGTCCGCGACCAGCTCGCCGCGGCGGGCCAGGCCTCGAGCGGCCGCAGCGCCGTCGCGCTGCACCGGGGGCGCCACCACCACCTGCGCCAGACGATCATCGCGCTCGCGGCCGATCGCCGACTCGACGAGCACGAGGCGCCGCCCGAGGCGACGCTGCAGGTGCTGTCGGGACGCGTCCGCCTGACGGCGGGGGAGGAGTCCTGGGAGGGCGCCGCGGGCGAGCTGCTGGTGATCCCCGACCACCGCCACGACCTGCTGGCGCTCGAGGACGCCGCCGTCCTGCTGACCACCTTCGTTCCCGCGGGCTCATGATCCGCGTCCGCCGCGTGCAGGAGGACCCGTCGCCCGACGACGGGCTGCGCGTGCTGGTCGACCGGCTGTGGCCGCGCGGCATGACGAAGGAGCGCGCGGCGGTCGACGTCTGGCTCAAGGAGGTCGCGCCCAGCACCGAGCTGCGCCAGCTCTTCCACCACGAGCACATCGCCTTCTCGGCGTTCGCCGACGAGTACGCGAACGAGCTCGACGCCAACCCGGCCCTCGACGAGCTGCGCGGCCTGGTCGCCGAGCACGACGTCGTGACCCTCCTGTACGCCGCGCGCGACGAGCAGCACAACCACGCGCTGCTGCTGAAGGACCGCCTCCAGCGGTCCAGCGGCGAGCGCGACTAGGCCGCCGCGTGGCCGTCCTGCTGGTCGCGGCCGGCCTGGCGACCCTCGTGATCGGGGCGGAGCTGCTGGTGCGCGGCGGTGCCGCCGTCGCGACCCGGCTCGGCGTCCCGCCGATGGTCATCGGGCTCACGGTCGTCTCGATCGGCACGAGCCTGCCCGAGCTGGCGATCGGGATCGACGCGGCGCTGCGCGACGCGGGCCCGCTCGCCGTGGGCAACATCGCGGGCACCAACATCGTCAACCTGCTGCTGATCCTGGGGCTGAGCGCGGCGCTCGTGCCCCTGGCCGTCGAGTCGCGCACGATCGTCTTCGAGCTGCCGGTCGTCGCGGCCGTGTCCATCCTCGTGGTGGTGCTGGCGCTCGACGGACGGCTCTCGCGCGCCGACGGCACGCTGCTGGTCGTCATCGCCGCGGTCTACACGCTGGCGGTCGTGGTGCTCGCCGTGCGCGACCCCGCTCGGCCGCCGGCCGAGCCCGAGGCGTCCGGCGGAGGCCTGGTCCGGCACCTCGTCGTGCTGGTCGCCGGACTCGGGGTCGTCGTGCTGGGCGCCGACTGGCTCGTGCACGGCGCGGTCGACCTGGCGGCCTCCCTCGGGGTGAGCGAGGTCGTCATCGGCCTCACCGTCGTGGCGATCGGCTCCTCGGCGCCCGAGCTGGTGACGACCGTCGTGTCCACGCTGCGCGGCAACCGCGACATCGCGGTCGGCAACCTCATCGGCTCGAGCGTCTACAACCTCGCGCTGATCCTGGGCGTGACGTCGCTCGTCGCGCCACTGGAGGTCACGAGCGACCTGATCCGGGTCGACCTGCCCCTCATGGCGTTCGTCGCGGTGATGCTGCTGCCGGTGCTGGCCACCGGCCGCCGGATGTCGCGTGCCGAGGGCGTCGCGGCCGTGCTCGCCTACGTCCTGTACCTGGGCGTCGTCCTCGCGGTGCGCACCTGAGACGATGCACCTCATGGAGACCCCCCAGCCGCACAGCGACTTCATCCTCACCTTCGCCTGCCCCGACCGGGTGGGCATCGTCGCGGCCATCGCCTCCACGCTGGCGCAGGACGAATGGACGATCACCGAGAGCCAGCAGTACGCCGACCCCGACACGCGCCGCTTCTTCATGCGCGTGCGGTTCGCCGCCGACCGCCAGGTGGCGCTCGACGACATGCGCGCCGCGCTGGCGCCCGTGCTCGAGCCCTTCGAGATGGACTGGGACCTGCACGACGCCACCGCGCCGCTGCGTGTCGTCGTGATGGTCTCCAAGCAGGGCCACGTCCTCAACAACCTGCTCTTCCACACGCGCCAGGGCCAGCTGCCGATCGAGATCGTCGCCGTCGTGTCGAACCACCCCGACTGGCGCGAGACGGTGGAGTGGCACGGCATCGAGTTCCACCAGATCCGTGTCACGCCCGAGACCAAGCGCGAGACCGAGCAGCTCGTGCTCGACCTCATGGACGAGAAGGGCGCCGAGGCGCTCCTCCTGGCGCGCTACATGCAGATCCTCACCGACCAGATGTGCCGCGACGTGCACGGCCGCGCCATCAACATCCACCACTCGCTGCTGCCGAGCTTCAAGGGCGCGCGCCCGTACGAGCAGGCGCACCGCCACGGCGTGAAGGTGATCGGCGCGACCGCGCACTACGTGACGGCCGACCTCGACGAGGGTCCGATCATCGAGCAGGACTTCCGCCGGGTCGACCACCGCTCGTCGGCCTCCGAGCTGGCCGCGATGGGCCAGGACCTCGAGGCCCGCGCGCTCGTGCACGCCGTGCGGGCGCACGCCGAGCACCGGGTGCTGCTCAACGGGATGAAGACGGTCGTCTTCGACTGAGCCGGACGGCCGAGGCCGGCGCCTCGGTCAGCTCTCGCGCTCGCGCTCCTGCGCGGCGTCGGCCTCGTCGGCCTGGACGTCGGCCACCGTGGGCGCGGTCATCGCCGCCACCGGATCCCCACCGGCGGTGAGCGAGGAGTCGATCCGGTCGTTCGCGTAGCGCAGCACCTCGGCGATGGTGGCCGTGACGGGCACTGCGAGGAACGCGCCGGTGATGCCGAACAGCGAACCGCCCGCGGTGACGGCCATCAGCACGACGGCCGGATGCAGGTTCATGCTCTTGCCCTGCAGGATCGGCGAGAGGACGTTGCCCTCGAGCTGCTGCACCACGATGATCACGACGAGGATGATGAGCGCGTCCTGCGGCGAGTTCGTCACGAGGGTCACCAGCACGGCGATGGCGCCGCTGGCGAACGCACCGACGATCGGGATGAAGCCACCGATGAAGGTGATGACCGCGAGCGGCACCCACAGCGGCTGACCGACCACCGCGAGCGCGATGCCGATCAGCACCGCGTCGATGAACGACACGAGCGCCTGCGTGCGGATGAAGCCGCCGAGGGTGTTCCACGCGCGGTTCAGCATCTCGCGCAGGTGACCGCCGACGCGGTGGCCGCCGAGGCGCTCGACCCACGGCAGGAAGCGGTGGCCGTCCTTGATGAACAGGAAGGTCAGGATCAGCACGAGGACGGTGTTGAGGACGACGTTGGTGGCGACGCCGATCGTGGAGAGCACGCCGCTGCTGATGTCGCCGGCGCTGTCGCGCAGCCAGTCCTCCACCGAGTTCAGGGCGTTCGTGATCTGGCCGGCCTCGATCGGCAGCGGCCCGTTGACGAGCCAGTCCTGCACCTCGCTGACGCCCTTCGCGGCGCGGTCGGCGATCTCGGGGGCCTCGTCGACCAGCTGCGGGATGAGGATGGAGAACAGGAAGCCCAGCGCGGCCAGGAAGGCCAGCATCACGACGCCCGCGGCGGCGGCCGCGGGGACGCCGAGCTCGCGCAGGCGCTTCGTCGGGGGGCCGAGGACGGTGGCGAACAGGATCGCCAGCGACACGGGGAACCAGATCATCCAGGTGCGGCCGACGCCCCAGCCCAGCACGTACAGGGCGGCGGCGATCACGATGATGCGCAGGCCCCAGCGCTGGATGACCACGAAGCCCTGGTCGATGAGGACGGCGCGGTCCCGGATGCGTGTCTGGCTCACGCGGCCACCCTAGCGGGGCAGTTCCCACTCCACCGGCTGCGCGTCCTGGGCGCGCAGGGCGTCGTTCGCGCGGCTGAACGGGCGCGACCCGAAGAACCCCCGCGAGGCGGACAGCGGGCTCGGGTGCGCCGACTCGATCCGCGGCACGTCGCCGAGGCGCGGGGCGAGCGACTGGGCGTCGCGACCCCACAGGATCGCGACCAGCGGGCCGCCGCGCTCGACGAGCGCCGCGATGGCGCGGTCGGTGACCGCCTCCCAGCCGCGTCCGCGATGGCTCGCGGCCTCGCCGGGCCGCACGGTCAGGCAGCGGTTGAGCAGCATGACGCCGCGGTCGGCCCAGGCCGAGAGGTCTCCGTGCGACGCGGGCGCGATGCCGAGGTCGGCCTCCAGCTCGCGGTAGATGTTGGCCAGGCTGCGGGGCACCGGGCGCACGTCGGGCCGGACCGAGAACGAGAGCCCCATCGGGTGGCCGGGCGTGGGGTAGGGGTCCTGCCCCGTGATGAGCACGCGCACCTGCGCCAGCGGGGTGCGGAAGGCGCGGAAGATGGCGTCGGGCTCGGGCAGGTAGGTGTGGCCCGCGGCGACCTCGGCGCGCAGGAAGTCGCCCATCGCGGCGATCTGGGGCGCCACCGGCTCCATCGCCTCGGCCCAGTCGGGCGCCATGAGGTCGCGCAGGCTCACGGGTGCCTCCTGAGGGCCGAGGGTGCCAGCGCGCTCGCCACGAGGCACAGCGCCAGCGGCACCAGGAACGCAGTGGTGAGCGGCACCCAGTGCGTCAGCAGCCCGATCACGGACGGGCCGCTGAGCAGCGCGACGTAGCCCATCCCCGTGACGCGCGCGATGATCGCGGCCCCGTGCCGCGGGTCCACGTTGCCGGCGGCGCTGAAGAACTGGGGCACGCAGCCGGCCAGGCCGATGCCGACCACGGCCCAGCCGGCGATCGCGACGGCGGGGGTCGGCGCGACGATCGCGAGGGCGAGCCCGGCCGCGCCCACGAGGGAGGCCCACCGCACGAATCGGCCCGGGCCGGTGACCGCGACGACGCGGTCGACCAGCAGTCGCGTGACGAACATGGCGAGACTGAACGCGCCGTAAGCGACGGCCGCGAGCGCCTCGGTCGTGCCGAGCTCGTCGCGCAGGTGGACGGTGCTCCAGTCGTAGGCGACCCCCTCGGCCAGCATCAGGGCGAAGGCGAGCGCGCCGAGCAGCACGATCTGCGCGGTCCACGGCGGACGGCCGGGACGGTCGTCGGCGTCGCGGACGTCGTGGTCGAGCAGGTGGGGCCGGATGACAACCAGCAGGACGAGGCCGATCACCGCGAACAGGACGAAGTTCAGCGGGATGGGCCAGCCGAGGGCGAGCATGCCCGCACCGAGCGCCGACGCCGCGAACCCGCCGGCCGAGAACCAGGCGTGCACCGAGGACATGATCGGCCGGCCGTACGCGCGCTCCACCGTGACGGCCTGGGCGTTCTGCGCGACGTCGACGATGCCGTTGGCGAAGCCGAGCACGCCGAGGGCGGCCGCGAGGGTCCACAGGTCGGTGGCCAGTCCGGGCAGCGTCACGGTGAGCACCATCGCGAGCAGCGCGGCGGTGACCGCCTTGGCGCTGCCGGTGCGGTCGACGAAGAAGCCGGCGGCCTGCATGCCGATCCACGCGCACGCGCCCATCCACAGCAGCAGCGTGCCGAGCGTGGCGGCCGTGATGTCGGTGCGGTCCATGACCACGGGGATGTGCACGATCCATGCGCCGAGCAGGAATCCGTTGCTGAACAGCAGTCCGGATGTCGCCACCCGGGCGCGCCCGATCGTCGCCTCCACCATTGCACCGAGTCTAGGAGGCCCACCCGTGGCCCCGACGGGTAGCATGGGCGGGTTGTGTCCTCCGCCATCGCCGACTACCGCCGCCTCTGGGGCGCAGCTGGATTCTCGTTCGTCGCGGTGGCCTTCCTGGGGCGCATCCCGCTGGCCATGAGCCAGATGGGCGTCCTGATGCTCGTGGCCCAGGCCACCGGCAAGTACGGCATCGCCGGCGCCACCGCCGGAGCGCTCGCGGTCGCCAGCGCGATCGGCTCGCCCTTCTTCGGTGCCGCGGCCGACCGCATCGGGCAGCGCCCCGTCGTGCTCACCCAGTCGATCCTCGGCGCGATCGGTCTCGTGACGGTCGTCTACGCGGCCGACCACGGCGTGTCCTCGGGGACCCTGATCGTCATCGCCGCCGCCACCGGCCTGGTCATGCCGCAGGTCGGACCGCTGGCCCGCGTGCGCTGGCGCCCCGTCCTCGCGCTGCGCGTCAGCGAGGGCCGCATCCGCTCCGACGAGGTCGACCGCTTCGTCGACCTGGCCTTCTCCTACGAGGGCGCGGGCGACGAGGCGTCGTTCGTGCTCGGCCCGGCGCTCGTCGGCATCCTCGGCGTGCTGATCGGCGCCGACGGCGCGCTGCTCGCCGCGGCCGCGCTGCTGCTGGTCTTCGGCTCGTGGTTCGCGGTCCACCGCACCGCCGCGCTCGTGCCGCGCGGCAGCGAGCACGCGCCCACCCACGGCGTCAGGATGTGGACCTCGGCGTTCATCGTCCTGGCCGTGGCCGTGTTCCTCATGGGCACCTTCTTCGGCAGCATCCAGGCCGGCTCCACCGTGCTGGCCACGCAGCAGGGCCACCCCGACGTGGCGGGCCTCATCCACGCGGTGCTCGGCATCGGCAGCATGGTCGCGGCGCTGTCGCTGGCGGCCGTCCCGGCCAGCGTCCTCTACGCCACGCGCATGCTGTGGGCGTCGGGCGCGATGGTCGTCCTGGCGTTGCCGCTGCTGCTCGTCCAGACGATCCCGCAGGTCGTCGCGGTGATCGCGGTCCTGGGCTTCGCGGTCGCGCCCTACCTGATCAGCGCCTTCGCGCTGGCCGGCCTCATCGTGCCGCCCGCCCGGATCGGCACGGCCATGACGTTCATGGCCGGCGGCACGGGCCTGGGCTACGCGACGGGCGCGTCGCTCGCGGGTCGCGCGGCCGACGGCGCGTTCGGCCCCTCGGGCCCCACCCCCGCGTTCGCGGTCACGATCTCGGCCATGGCGATCGCCTTCGTGCTCTCGCTGGCCACGCAGCGCATCCTGCGGAACGCCAAGATCGTCTCCTGACGCGGCTCCGCCGGGACGAACGACGAGGCATCGCGCCCCGCTCCGGTACCCGAAGGCCTCATCCTGCGTCGGCCGCGAGGCGCGCCGTCAGCCGATCGCGCGCGGCGGGCCACTCGTCGTCGAGCATCGAGTAGGTCACGGTGTCGCGCCAGCTGCCGTCGTCGCGCAGCTTGTGCTTGCGCAGCACGCCCTCGCGCTGGGCGCCGAGCCGCGCGATCGCGGCCTGTGACCGGTCGTTGCGGATGTCGGTGTGCCACACGACGCGCACGCAGCCGAGCTCGTCGAACGCCCGCGTGAGCAGCAGCAGCTTGGCCTCGGTGTTGAGCCCGGTCCGCCAGAAGCGCCGGCCGATCCAGGTGTGCCCGATCGCCACGGTGCGGAGCTCGGCGTCGACGTCGTAGTAGGAGGTCGTCCCCGCGACCTCGCCCGTGCGGGCGTCGATCTGCACCCACGGCACCAGCGCCGGGTCGGCCACGGCACGCGCGATGTGGGCGGCCGCGACCTCGGGGGACATGACGTCCCAGCGGCGCAGGTGCTCGAAGACGGCGGGGTCGTCGCCGGCGGCGGCGAGGCCCTCGGCGTGCTCGGGTCCGAGGGGCTCGAGGCGCACGAGGCGCCCGGTGATCGGCACCGGCGTGGTCCAGGGATCGGTCACGGGATCAGCGTGTCAGACGGTCCAGGAAGGCGATCATCAGCGCCTCCCGCACCCGCGGCGGAGCGACGTCGACGAGTGCGTTGACCGGTCCGAGGCGCTCGGGCACCGCGACCTCTCCGCCCTCGCCGGCCAGCCCCGCGAGCGCCAGCAGGCCGTCGAACGCCTCGTCGTCGAGGGTGTCCGGGTCCAGCGTCGCGGCCGCCTCGGCGAGCAGCGGGTCGATGTGGATCGGTCCCTGCTCGGCCGCCTGCGCCACCGACGCGCGCAGTGCGTCGAGGAACTCGGGCACCGACGCGGCCGTGGCCGCCGAGATCGTCAGGTGCAGGTTCGCCGGCTCGTCGCCGAACCGCATCTGCGGCTGCACGAACCAGCCGCGGTCGAGCATGAGGTCGCTGATCGTGAACACGTCGACGGCGTCGTCGGTGCCCACGACGACGAGCGAGGTGTCGGGCCGCTCGACGAGGTGCAGGTGCTCGGTGGCCTCGATGCCGTCGGCCAGCTCGCGGGTGCCGTCGAGCGTGCGGCGGACGAGGTCGCGGTAGCCGTCGGCACCGATCAGCTGCACCACGGCCCACGCGGCGGCGAGCGGTCCGCCGGACTTCGTGGACTGCGTGGTGGAGTTCAGCATCGTGTAGCCGGGCCAGTCGGCGTGCGCGAAGAACTGCGGCCGGCGCAGCGACGCGTCGGCGTGCAGCAGTAGCGACACCCCCTTGGGCGTGTACGCGTACTTGTGGAGGTCGACCGAGAGGCTGGTGACGCCGGGCACCGCGAAGTCCCACGGGGGAGCGTCGGGGGTCCACGGCAGGATCCAGCCGCCGATGCACGCGTCGACGTGCAGGCGCAGCCCGCGCTCGCGGGTGACGGCGGCGAGCTCCTCGACGGGGTCGATGACGCCGTGGGCGTACGAGGGCGTGCTGGCCGCCACCAGCACCACGCGGTCGCCCAGACGGTCGATCGCCTCGGTCATCGCGGCGACGTCGGCGCGGTGTCCGGCTCCCACCGGGACCGCGACGAGCTCGACCCCGAAGTAGTGGGCGGCCTTGGCGAAGGCCGCGTGGATCGTGCTGGGCACGACCATCGCCGGGCGCTCCACGCCGGCGGCATCGCGCGCGGTCTGCACCGCCAGCAGGATCGACTCGGTGCCGCCGGACGTCACCGTGCCGACGACCTCGTCGCCACCGTGCAGGATCGAGCGTGCGAAGCCGACGAGGTCGGCCTCCATCGACAGCAGGCTGGGGAAGGCGGTGGGGTCGAGGCCGTTCGTGGCGGCGTACATCGCGACGGCCTGTCGGGCGACCTCGTCGGCCTCGGCCAGTCCCGAGTCGTAGACGTACGCCAGCGTGCGGCCGCCGTGGGTGGGGAGGTCGCCCTCGCGGCGGGCGGCGAGCTCGGCGAGGACCTGCTCAGGCGACATCGGCACTCCTCAGTCGGTCGTCGAGTCGGTAGCCGCGCAGCAGCACGAGGCTGATCGCGGACAGGAGGGCCGGGAGCACCGAGAAGCCCAGCGCGATCGCGAGGCGGGCGCCGTCGGGCTGGTCGACGGTGACGCCGGACGTCGACGACACGTAGCCACCGGCCGTCAGCACGAGCGCGAAGATGCCGGGCCCGAGGGCGAGGCCGAGCGTCTCGCCCGCGGTCCACACGCCGGTGAACACGCCGATGCGGTTGGCCCCGCTGCGCGAGGCGTCGTCGGCGGCCACGTCGGGCAGCATCGCCATCGGGAAGACCTGGGCCCCGGCGTACCCGATGCCCACGAGCGCGGCGGCGACATAGGTGAGCGCGAGCCAGCCCTCGTGCGCGGCCAGCAGTGCGGCCATCCCGATCGCGAGGAAGACGGTGGCGACGGCGTACCCCGACCGCTTGCCGCGGGTGGTGGCGTAGCGCTCCCACAGCGGCGTGACGAGCAGCGCGGGACCGACGAAGGCGACGAACAGGAACGTGTTGGCGGCCGTGCTGTCGAGCAGGTCGTCGGCCACGTAGGCCACGCCCGCCAGCACCGTGCCGATCGCGGCGGCCTGCACGACGAACGTCAGCAGCACCGCGCGGAAGTCGGGGTTCTGGGCCACGAGCCGCAGCTGGTCGGCGAACGTGCCGCCCGCGGTCTCGGTGGGGTGCTCGGGCGCGCCGCGCGTTCCCCACCACGCGCCCAGCACGCCGAGCGCGATGACGAGGCCGACGTACGCGCCCATCGCCGCGTGCCCCAGCTGGTCGGCCACGATCGGGGCGGTGGCGCCCGAGACCAGGATCGCCAGCGCGAGGACGACGACGCGCCACGTCATGAGGCGCGTCCGCTCGGCGTAGTCGAGCGTCAGCTCGGCCGGCATCGCGACGTAGGGCACCTGGAAGAACGCATAGGCGCTCGCGCAGCCCAGGAACGCCACGGCCACCCACGCGGCGGCCAGGGCCTGCGGCTCGGTGGGACCGGCGAACATCACCGCGAACAGCACGGCCAGGGTGAGCCCGGCCCGCACGAGGAACGGACGGCGCCGCCCGGCGGGATGCGTGGAGCGGTCGCTGATGCGCCCCGCGATCGGGTTGAGGACGACGTCCCACGCCTTCGGCGCGAACACCAGCACGCCGGCCAGCGCCGCGCCGATGCCGATCTCGTCGGTCAGGTAGGGCAGCAGCAGCAGTCCGGGGACGGTGCCGAAGGTCCCGGTGGCGACGCTGCCGAGCGCGTAGCCGCGCCGGACCCGGGCCGGAAGCTCAGTCGTCACCGTCGGCCGGACCGGTGTCACGGGCCTCGGCGAGCTCGGCCAGGAACGTGGTGGCCCAGCGCTCGATGTCGTTCTCCATCACCTGCTTGCGCAGCGCGCGCATCCGCTTGCGCAGGTCGACCGGAGGCGCCTGCATGGCCTCGAGCAGCGCCTGCTTCATGCCGTTGATGTCGTGAGGGTTGACCTGGAACGCCTGTCGGAGCTCGCCGGCGGCACCGGCGAACTCGCTGAGCACGAGCGCGCCGCGGTCGTCCCAGCGCGTGGCGATGTACTCCTTGGCGACGAGGTTCATGCCGTCGCGCAGCGGGGTGACCACCATGACGTCGGCGGCCCGGTACATCGCGGCCATCTCCTCGCGCGGGAACGAGGCGTGCAGGTACTGGATCGGCTGCTGGCCGATGCGGCCCATGTCGCCGTTGATCCGGCCCACGAGGCGGTTGATGTCGTCGCGCAGCAGGCGGTACTGGTGCACGCGCTCGCGCGACGGGGTGGCGACCTGGACGAACACGGCCTCGTCGACGTCGATCACGCCGTCGCGCACGAGCTCGCCGAAGGCGCGCAGCCGCTGGGGCAGGCCCTTGGTGTAGTCGAGGCGGTCGATGCCGATGAGCACGTGCCGCGGGTTGCCGAGGCTGTCGCGGATCTCCTGCGCCCGGGCGATGACCTCGGGGGTGCGCGAGAGCTGCTCGAAGCCGCGCGCGTCGATCGAGATCGGGTAGGCCCGCGCCAGGACCTTGCGGCCGTCGGGCAGGAAGACGGTGTCGCGCACGGTGCGGTGGCCCACGCGCTGACGCACGAGGCGGGCGAAGTTCTGCGCGCCACCGGGCATCTGGAAGCCGACGAGGTCGGCGCCCAGCAGGCCCTCGAGGATCTGGCGGCGCCACGGCAGCTGCTGGAACAGCTCGGTGGGCGGGAACGGAATGTGCAGGAAGAAGCCGATCAGCAGGTCGGGGCGCAGCTCGCGCAGCATCTGCGGGACGAGCTGCAGCTGGTAGTCCTGCACCCACACGACCGCGCCCTGCGCGGCGAGGGAGGCGGCCTTCTCGGCGAAGCGGCGGTTGACCGTGACGTAGGCGTCCCACCACTCGCGGTGGTACTCCGGGGTGACGACGACGTCGTGGTAGAGCGGCCAGAGGGTGCCGTTGGAGAAGCCCTCGTAGTACTCCTCGACCTCCAGCTCGGTCAGTGGCACCGGGACGAGTCGCAGGCCGTCGTGCTCGAACTCGGGGAGGTCCTCGTCGGCGGCACCGTGCCAGCCGATCCACGCCCCGCCCTGGAGCTTCATGACCGGTTCGAGTGCCGTGACCAGACCGCCGGGCGACGTGCGCCACGAGACCTCGCCGTCGTCGCCGATCCGGCGGTCGACGGGCAGGCGGTTGGCGATCACGAGGAAGTCGGTCTTCTCGGGCGCCATGCGGCCAGCCTAGAGGAGAACGGGCCCGCCCGCCGCGGACCTCACGCGGTGGGACGACGGTTTCGGCGAACGGGAATGACAAGCGTGTGATTTCGCCGGTACAGTCGGGCACATGGCAGCGGTGGAGAGTCACGACCAAGCGGTCCGCGACGGCGCATTGTCCGATCGCGACCGCGAGATGCTCGAGCTCGAGCGCCTGTGGTGGAAGTACGCCGGCGCCAAGGAGCAGGCGATCCGCGACAAGTTCGACATGACCGCCACCCGCTACTACCAGATCCTCAACGCGCTGATCGACTCCGAGGACGCGCTCGCGCACGACCCGCTGCTCGTCAAGCGCCTGCGCCGCCTCCGCTCGCAGCGCCAGCGTCAGCGCCAGGCCCGGCGTACCGGCTCCGACCGCTGAGGTGGAGGAGCAGCCGCCCCTCGAACCGCGCGACGACCGGCGTGAGCCCGAGCGTCGTCGCCCGTGGCACGTCGTCGTGCTGCCCGCCGTCTGGCTGATCCTCGGTGCCCTCGGCGGCTGGGCGATCATCGAGGTCGTCCGCGAGGACGAGGCGCCCGCGCAGTCCGCGCAGCGCACCAGTACGGGCCCGACGTCCAAGCCCACGAAGAAGGCCTCCGCGAAGCCGAAGCCGAAGAAGACGACCGAGCCCACCGCCGAGCCCACGACCGAGCCGACCACCGAGCCCACCGCGACCCGGTCGATCGGCGTCTCGGTCTACAACCAGATCGGCATCGGCGGCCTCGCCGCCCGCGTCGCCGGCCAGGCCCGTGCCGCCGGCTGGACCGTCGGCGCCGTGGCCGACTGGCGCGGTGGGGTCCCGCAGGACACCGTCTACTACCCGGCGGGACGCCAGGCCGAGGCCGCGCTGCTCGGCAGCGACCTCGGGATCGTGCGCCTCATGCCCGCCACGGGGAACATGTCCACCAGCAACCTGACGGTCGTGCTGGCCAGCCCCCGCTGACCCCTCGTGCGGCCGCGCCATACTCTTCCCATGACCGATCCGGGGCGCACCCTGCTCGCGCTGGACTTCGACGGCACGCTCGCGCCGATCGTCGAGGACCCCGCGTCGGCGTACATCCACCCCGAGTCCCTCGCGGCGCTGCGGCGTCTCGGGCCGATCCTGGGGACGATCGCGATCATCACCGGACGTCCCGTCGACCAGGTGCGCCGGCTCGGCCGCTTCGAGGAGGGCGACGGCCTGGAGCACCTGGTCGTCTGCGGCCAGTACGGCGCCGAGCGCTGGGACGCCGCCACGGGCGAGCTGACCCGGCCGTCGCGCCCCGAGGCCGTCTCGCAGCTGGCCGCGCGACTGCCGCAGTGGATGCGCGAGCACGACGCGTCGCGCATCCGGGTCGAGGACAAGGGCCTGGCGATCGCGCTGCACACGCGCGGCGTCGCGCCGGGCCTGCTCGACGAGCTGGCCCCGCAGATCGAGGCGCTCGCCACCGAGGTCGGCCTGCACCTCGAGCCCGGCCGCCAGGTGATCGAGCTGCGCGCCTCGGGCACCGACAAGGGCCAGACCCTGCGCGGCATCATCGGCCGCGTCTCGCCCGGTGCGGTCATCTACGCCGGCGACGACCTCGGCGACCTGCCGGCGTTCCGCGAGGCCATCGCCCTGCGCGAGCAGGGGATGGACGTCACCCTCGTGTGCTCGGCTTCGGAGGAGCAGGACGCGCTCGTCGCGCTCGCCGACGTGGTGCTCGACGGGCCCGACGACGTCGCGGCCTGGCTCGGCGACCTCGCCGACCGGTTCGCCCCGGTCTGACGCTCACCCCTCCCGCTCGTCTCGGCATCCGGACGAAGTGGACGTATCGTGAGACGCGCCCCTAGGCTGGCATCACTCATCCCGAGGGGCAGAGGGACACGGCCCGACGAAGCCCCAGCAACCAGCCGACCACCGGCCAGGTGCTAATTCCGTCCGCGGTCGAACGCCGGCCCGGAGAGATGAATGGAGTCGTCGTGAGCGTCACGATCCCTGACCGCACCACCCTTCGCGAGGGCGCCTTCGGCCCCGCCACCGCCCTGAAGTGCCGCGAGTGCGGCGCCACGCGCGAGCTCGGCCCCCACTACGCCTGCTACGAGTGCTTCGGCCCGCTCGAGATCGCCTACGACTTCGGCACGGTCACCCGCGAGCAGATCGAGGCCGGCCCCACGAACATCTGGCGCTACAAGGCGCTGCTGCCCGTCCCCGCCGACATCGAGGACAGCCCCAACCTCGAGCCGGGCTTCACTCGCCTGCTCGACGCGCGCAACCTCGCGGCCGAGCTGGGCCTGTCGAAGCTGTGGGTCAAGGACGACAGCACGAACCCCACCAACTCCTTCAAGGACCGCGTCGTCGCCTGCGCGCTCAGCGCCGCGCGCGAGTTCGGCAGCAAGGTCTTCGCCTGTCCGTCGACCGGCAACCTCGCCAACGCGGTCGCGGCCGCGGGCGCCCGCGCCGGCATCCGCACGGTCGTGTTCATCCCGAGCAACCTCGAGACGCCCAAGCAGGTGAACTCGGCGATCTTCACCGACAACCTGGTCGCCGTCGACGGGAACTACGACGACGTCAACAAGCTGGCCAGCGAGATCGCCGGCGAGGACGAGGGCTGGGCGTTCGTCAACGTCAACGTGCGGCCGTTCTACGCCGAGGGCTCCAAGACGCTCGGCTACGAGATCGCCGAGCAGCTCGGCTGGCGCCTGCCCGACCAGATCGTCATCCCCGTCGCCTCGGGCTCCCAGCTGACGAAGGTGCACAAGGCCTTCCAGGAGCTCATCGCGCTGGGCCTGGTCGAGGACAAGCCGTACCGCGTCTTCGGCGCGCAGGCGCAGGGCTGCAACCCCGTCGCCACCGCGTTCAAGGACGGCGTCGACGCGATCCGGCCCGTGCGGCCCGACACGATCGCCAAGTCGCTCGCGATCGGCAACCCCGCCGACGGCATCTACGTGCTCGACATCGCGCGCGGCACCGGCGGCGGCGTCGAGGAGGTCGACGACGACCAGATCCGCGACGCGATCGTCCTGCTCGCGCGCACCGAGGGCATCTTCACCGAGACCGCCGGCGGCACCACCGTGGCCGTGCTGAGGAAGCTCGTCGAGACGGGCCAGCTGGACCCCGAGCTCGAGACCGTCGTGATCAACACCGGTCACGGCCTCAAGACGCTCGACGCGGTCGCCGGTTCCGTCGGCCCGCGCGCCACGATCGCCCCCACCTACGACGCCTTCGCCGCGGCCGGCATCGCCTGAGCCGTCCGACCGAAACCACCCGAGGAGCCCCCATGGCCGTGTCCGTCCGCATCCCCACGATCCTGCGCAGCTACACGAACGACGAGTCGCAGGTCAGCGCCGAGGGCGACCGCCTCAGCGCCGTGCTCGACTCGCTCGAGACCGCCTACCCCGGCATCCGGGCCCGCATCGTCGACGAGGACGGCAAGCTGCGCCGCTTCGTCAACGTGTACGTGGCCGAGGAGGACGTGCGCTTCGCCGACGGCCTCGACACCAAGACCCCCGACGGCACCCAGATCTCGGTGATCCCCGCGGTCGCCGGCGGCTGCTGAGCAGGCTTTCGGCCAGTCCGCCGTAGGCGATTCACGCGCCTGCCGATACGCTGGTCCCGGGTCCGGCAGCGGGCCTTCCCCCGCAGAACAGGTGGTCTCATGGTGCATGGCACCGTCAAGTGGTTCAACTCCGACAAGGGGTACGGCTTCATCGCCGTCGACGGCCAGGACGACGTCTTCGTCCACTGGTCGAAGATCGCGATCAACGGGTTCAAGACCCTCGAGGACGGCCAGAACGTCGAGCTCGAGGTGGTCGACGGCCCCAAGGGGCGCGAGGCCGAGAACGTCCAGCCGCTGCACTAGGCATCGGGGCCGGGGCCTCGGCCGACCTCGGGTGCGGGGTCGCTTGAACGGGCGGGATTAGCACTCGTATAGTGAGAGTGCTAGTTCCACTTCTACTTATGTCGGAGACACGCACCCATGGCCAAGTCCATCGCATTCAACGAAGAAGCCCGGCGCGGGCTCGAGCGGGGCATGAACCAGCTCGCCGACGCCGTCAAGGTCACCCTCGGCCCGAAGGGCCGCAACGTCGTCCTGGAGAAGAAGTGGGGAGCCCCCACGATCACGAACGACGGCGTCTCCATCGCCAAGGAGATCGAGCTCGAGGATCCCTACGAGAAGATCGGCGCCGAGCTCGTCAAGGAAGTCGCCAAGAAGACCGATGACGTCGCCGGCGACGGCACCACGACGGCCACCGTCCTGGCCCAGGCGCTCGTGCGCGAGGGTCTGCGCAACGTGGCGGCCGGCGCCAACCCGATGGGCCTGAAGAAGGGCATCGAGATCGCCGTCGAGGCCATCAGCGAGCAGCTGCTCGCCATGGCGAAGGACGTCGAGACCAAGGAGCAGATCGCCTCCACCGCCTCCATCTCGGCCGCGGACACCACGGTCGGCGAGATCATCGCCGAGGCCATGGACAAGGTCGGCAAGGAGGGCGTCATCACGGTCGAGGAGTCCAACACCTTCGGCCTGGACCTCGAGCTCACCGAGGGCATGCGCTTCGACAAGGGCCACCTGTCGGGCTACTTCGTCACCGATCCCGAGCGCATGGAGACCGTGCTCGAGGATCCGTACATCCTCATCGTCAACAGCAAGATCAGCACCGTGAAGGACATGGTCCCGGTGCTGGAGAAGGTCATGCAGACCGGCAAGCCGCTGGCGATCATCGCCGAGGACGTCGAGGGCGAGGCCCTGGCCACCCTCATCGTCAACAAGCTGAAGGGCACCTTCAAGTCGGTCGCCATCAAGGCCCCCGGCTTCGGTGACCGTCGCAAGGCGATGCTGACCGACATCGCGATCCTCACCGGTGGCGAGGTCATCAGCGAGGAGGTCGGCCTCAAGCTCGAGAACGCCGATCTGACGCTGCTCGGCACCGCCCGCAAGGTCGTCACGTCCAAGGACGAGACCACCATCGTCGAGGGCGGCGGCGACGAGGCCCAGATCCAGGGCCGTGTCGCCCAGATCAAGGCCGAGATCGAGAACAGCGACTCGGACTACGACCGCGAGAAGCTCCAGGAGCGCCTCGCCAAGCTGGCCGGCGGCGTGGCCGTCATCAAGGTCGGCGCGGCCACCGAGGTCGAGCTCAAGGAGCGCAAGCACCGCATCGAGGACGCCGTCCGCAACGCGAAGGCGGCCGTCGAGGAGGGCATCGTCCCCGGCGGCGGTGTCGCGCTCGTCCAGGCCAGCAAGGCCGCGTTCGAGAAGCTCGAGCTCGAGGGCGACGAGGCCACCGGCGCGAACATCGTGCGCGTCGCCACCTCGGCCCCGCTGAAGCAGATCGCCGTCAACGCCGGCCTCGAGGGTGGCGTCGTCGCGGAGAAGGTCGCCAACCTGGAGCAGGGTCAGGGCCTCAACGCGGCCACCGGCGAGTACGTCGACATGATCGCGACCGGCATCATCGACCCGGCCAAGGTCACGCGCTCCGCGCTGGCGAACGCCGCGTCGATCGCCGCGCTGTTCCTCACCACCGAGGCCGTCGTGGCCGACAAGCCGGAGCCCGCGGCCCCGGCCGGTGCGCCCGACATGGGCGACATGGGTGGCATGGGCGGCATGGGCTTCTGAGCCACGCCTGATCACAGGACCCCGGTACCGCGCGGTGCCGGGGTCCTGTGCGTCCGGGGGATGGGAGGATGACCGGCGTGACCACGTGGCCCGACCTGTCCCGCACCGACGACGCGCTGACCCCCGAGCACCGGGACCGGCTCGTCGCGGCGGGCGTCGACCCCGAGCGGCTCGACGCCGTCGCCTGGCGCCGGATGGACGGTCCGCTGCCGTCGTGGTGGAACGACCTCGGCAACGCGCTGTACGCCGCTCCCGGGGCCCGGCTGCCCGACCACGTCCTGGCCGGCCTGACGACCTTCTACTACTCCGGCGCGCTCCTCGTGGTGGGGGCGCCGATGGACCACCTGACCTCGCTGCTGGTCGGCGGCGACGACGCCACGGTGTTCCTCGACGAGCGCGTCGTGCTGACCGCCGGCGAGCTGTACTGCGGGCCCGGCTCCTCGATCGCGCTGCACGGACCCCTCGTGGCCACCCGGTCGCCGGTCGTGGACGCGCGCAACGGGGGCCGCGTCGTGGCCGCCGGCGACCAGCTGTGGGCCGCGGGCGTCTACATCGCCACCGACGACATGCACCGCCTCGAGGACGCGGCCACGGGCGAGCGGCTCAACCCGTTCGGTGCCACGATCCGCATCGGTCACCACGTGTGGCTGTGCCGTGAGGCCGTGGTGTCCGGACACGTCGAGATCGGCGCGCACGTGTGCGTCGGCATGCGGTCCGTCGTGCGCGGTCAGAAGGTGCCTCCGAACGTGGTCGTGATGGGGTCTCCGGGGCGTGTGGTGCGTGAGGGGACCACGTGGTCATTCGACGACACGCCGTGAGGCGCGATTCCGGGACTCATTGCACGAAACTTCCAGTTACCCCAGGTGCCCGTGCCCGATTCGTCGACGTGCGACCGCACGGGAACCCGTAAACCGCAGGACGAGATGGTGTGACATGGACGACATCCGCGAATTTCTGAAATGACCAGACAGCCGTTCGACGATGGCCTACTTTCGAGGGGAAAGCAGGGGCGTCGTGCCAGTCGATGGCCGCCGGCGGGGGAAGCCGGCGAGGGAGAGCATCGAGTGGCCTGGAGCCGGGCCGGGGGGCTTGTCCACGGACATGTATCGGTACCACTCCACGTCGCTCTTGGCTGAGTACGCAGACACACAGACATCACGTGGGTCAGCGGTGAGGCGGAGGGGTCCGCAGCTCGACACCGATGGCTTGCATTGGGGAGTGGCAATGACTTCAGCGATCGACGGACGAGATGAGACCGTCCTTCCGCTGCGTCTGGTGGAGCCCATCACCAGCGACCCCGGACTCGGATCTCCTTCCGTGCACCGGGAACTCACGGCGATCCCCACGGGGCGATCGTCTCTGGAGAACCTGATCCGTCAGGGCCTCTTCGGGCACCTGCTCGTGCTGACGGGCACCGTCATCGCCGGCGTGGCCGTCGGGATGGCCCCCGGAGCGCTCGCGGTCCTGGCCGCCGGCGTCGTCGGCTGGCTGGGTCTGAGCCTGGCCGCGCTGCCGGCCTACGAGCGTGCGGGCTCGCTGCGCCCCGCCAAGCGGCTGATCGCCGTCCTGGCCCTCGGTGCGCTGGCGACCCTCGTGGTGTCCGACGTCGTGTCCGCCGAGCTGCGCTCGGCCGTCGTGGTCCTGAGCGTCACCGCGGTCCTGATCGTGGGCTCCGCCCTGGCCCACCGCGCCGCGATGCGCCGGGTGCCCACCCTGCTGGTGGGTCCGGCCGACGCGGTCAACCGGCTGGCCGCCCGCTGGGAGGACCGCCACGACCTCGTGGTGGTCGGGCGCTGCACGTGGGACTCCACGCAGCCGCTCGGCAGCGCCACCGTGAACTCGGTGGTCCGCGACGTCCCGAAGCTGCTGCGCACGGTCCACGGGGCCCGCGTCGTCATCACGGCCGACCAGGCCCTCGGCGACCCGTCGCTGCGCCACCTCGCGTGGGGCCTGCAGCGGGCCGAGATCGAGTGCCTCGTGCTGACCGACATGAACGACTACGTCGAGTTCGTGCGACCCACGCGTGTCGGCGACCAGCTCGCGCTGGCCCTCGACCCGCCGAACAGCCACCTCGTCGGCCAGGCCGTCAAGGCGTTCTTCGACCGCAGCTTCGCGCTGCTGGCGATCCTGTTCGGCGCCCCGCTGATGGGCCTGCTCGCGCTGGCGATCCGCATCGACTCGCGCGGCCCGGTGATCTACAGGCAGGAGCGCACGGGCAAGGACGGCGTCCCGTTCGTCATCTACAAGTTCCGCACGATGGTCGTCGACGCCGACCAGCGCGTCGAGGAGCTGCGCGAGATGAACGAGGGCGCGGGCCCGCTGTTCAAGATGACGCAGGACCCGCGGGTCACGCGCGTCGGGCGGCTGCTGCGACAGACCTCGCTCGACGAGCTGCCCCAGCTGTTCAACGTGCTGCTCGGCGACATGGCGCTCGTCGGACCGCGGCCGGCCATCGAGAGCGAGACCTCGCAGTACAGCCAGTGGGTCTGGCGCCGGCTGCACGTCAAGCCCGGCATGACCGGCCTGTGGCAGGTCAGCGGCCGCTCGAACCTCTCGTGGGACGAGTCGATCCGCCTCGACCTGATGTACGTGAACAACTGGAACCTGCGCATGGACCTGTCGATCCTGTTCAAGACCGTCGGCGTGGTCCTGGGGCGCAAGGGCGCCTGGTAGGCCCCACCGGTCCACGACGAACGGCCGCCGCTCCTTGGGGGAGCGACGGCCGTTCGTCGTCGGTGGGCGCGGCGCGGATCAGTGCTCGGTGATCGTGCCGGCGCCCACGGTGCGGTTCGTGGCCTCGTCGATGAGGATGAACGAGCCCGACTGGCGGTTGCGCTGGTAGGGATCGACCATGAGCGGCTGGGTCGTGCGCAGCACCACGCGACCGATCGCGTTGAGGCCCAGGCTGCCCGGTGCCTGGTTCCGGTGCAGCGTGTTCACGTCGAGCTCGTACTTGATCTCCTTGACCAGGGCGCGCGCCGAGCGGGTGGTGTGCTTGATGGCGTACTTGCCACCCACGGTCATCGCGCTGGCGTCCATCCAGCAGACCATCGCGTCGAGGTCCTGCGTGACGACGGGCTGGTTGTTCGGCCGCACGATCATGTCGCCGCGCGACACGTCGACCTCGTCCTCGAGGCGCACCGTGACCGACATCGGCGCGAACGCCTCGGCCAGCTCGCCCTTCGCGGTGTCGATCGCCTTGATCCGGCTGGGCAGGCCGCTGGGCAGGACGAGCACCTCGTCACCGGGACGCATGACGCCGCTGACGACCTGGCCGGCGAAGGCGCGGTAGTCGCCCTGGCCGTTCTGCGGACGGATCACGTACTGCACCGGGAAGCGGACGTCGACGAGGTTGCGATCGCTCGCGATGTAGACGTTCTCCAGGTGGTGCATGAGCGACGGGCCCTCGAACCAGCCCATGTTCGCCGAGCGCGACACGACGTTGTCGCCGGTGAGCGCCGACAGCGGGATCGTGGTGACGTCGGTGAACTCCAGCCGCGCGGCGAAGTCGACGAACTCGTCGCTGATCTGGCGGTAGACGTCCTCGGACCAGTCGACCAGGTCCATCTTGTTGATGGCCAGCACCACGTGCGGGACCCGCAGCAGCGACACGAGCGTGGCGTGGCGGCGGCTCTGCTCCTGCAGGCCCTTGCGAGCGTCCACGAGGATGATCGCCAGATCGGCCGTGGAGGCGCCCGTGACCATGTTGCGCGTGTACTGGATGTGCCCGGGGGTGTCGGCGATGATGAACTTGCGCTTCGGCGTCGAGAAGTAGCGGTACGCGACGTCGATCGTGATGCCCTGCTCGCGCTCGGCGCGCAGGCCGTCGGTCAGCAGGGCCAGGTCGGTGTACTCGTCGCCGCGCTGGGCGCTGGTGGCCTCGACGGCCTCGAGCTGGTCGGTGAAGATCGACTTCGAGTCGAACAGCAGCCGGCCGATCAGGGTGCTCTTGCCGTCGTCGACCGAGCCGGCCGTGGCGAATCGCAGGATGTCCATCAGAAGTAGCCCTCCTTCTTGCGGTCCTCCATCGCGGCCTCGCTGACCTTGTCGTCGCCGCGGGTGGCGCCGCGCTCGGTGATGCGGGTGGCCGCGACCTCGGCCACGACCTCCTCGGGCGTGGCGGCGGTGGAGGGGACGGCCGCGGTCAGGGTGGCGTCGCCGACCGTGCGGTAGCGGACCGACTCGACGAACACCTCCTCGTCCTCGCGCGGCGCGCAGTGCTGGTTGATCGTGAAGTACATGCCGCCGCGCAGGAAGACCTCGCGCTTCTGGGCGTAGTAGATGTCGGGCAGCTCGATGCCCTCGCGGGCGATGTACTGCCAGATGTCGAGCTCGGTCCAGTTCGACAGTGGGAAGCAGCGGATGCTCTCGCCCGGGTGGATGCGGCCGTTGTAGAGCGACCACAGCTCGGGGCGCTGGTTCTTGGGGTCCCACTGGCCGAAGTCGTCGCGGAAGGAGAAGACGCGCTCCTTGGCGCGGGCCTTCTCCTCGTCGCGGCGGGCGCCGCCGAACAGGGCGGTGAGGCCGTGCTGCTCGGCGGTGCGGATCAGGACGGGGGTCTGGATGCGGTTGCGTGAGCCGTTCGGCTCCTCGCGGACGAAGCCCTCGTCGATCGCGTCCTGGACCGAGCCCACGATGAGGCGCACGCCCAGCTCGTCGACGACGCGGTCGCGGAACGCGAGGACCTCGTCGAAGTTGTGGCCGGTGTCGATGTGCACGACCGGGAAGGGGATGGGCCCGGGCGCGAAGGCTCGGACGGCGAGGTTCAGCATCACGACCGAGTCCTTGCCGCCGGAGAACAGCAGCGCCGGGCGCTCGTTCTCGGCGACGAGCTCGCGGATGATGTAGATCGCCTCGGCCTCGAGATGGTCGAGCTGGCTCATGCCGTAGCGACGCGACTCACGCGTGTCGGTCATCGACGGGTTCCTCCCCATGGGGTCGAGCGGTGCCGTGGGTGCGATCGGTGGGCGCTCGGACGCGGCCGACCGCGGGCATCGGCTGTGCCACAATCGTCGCCCATGGACCCGTGGCTCCCCGGACGCGCCCACAACGTGGACACCCTGTCCGCGGACTGGTCCGCCGGGACGTGCCGATGAGCGCGACGGCGGTGCTCCGGGGCGCGCAGCTGGACGGGCTGGAGCTGATCCTCGGTGGCTTCCTCGACCCGGTGGACGGGTACTGCCTGCCCGGGCGGACGCCCGCCGACTGGCCCGTCGCGCCGCAGCTCGCGGTGTCCGCCGAGGCCGCCCGCGACGCGGTCGACCAGGGCTCGCTGACCCTCACCGACCCCGACAACACGCCGCTCGCCGTGCTCGTGCTGTCGGACACGCGTGCCGGGCAGGACGGCCTGACGTGGGTCGCCGGCCGGGTCCGCGCCGTGCGCGCGGCCGAGCACCCGCCGGCCCGGCGGGCGCGGCTCGTGGTCCCGGTCGACCTGCGCGACCACGTCGTCGCGCTGTTCGGCGGCCGGGTCAGCGCCGCCGACGTGATGCGGGCGGCGAGCGCCGCGGACGGCCGGCCGCTCGCTCTCGTCGGGGTGGCGCAGGACGGCTGGGCCGGCGACATGACGCTCATGGAGGAGCTGCGGCGGTGCGCGGAGCAGGTCCCGCACGCGCAGGCCTGGTACCTCCCCGCCCCCGCGGTGAACGACGCGACGACGCCCGAGGAGGTGCTCGGGATCGCGCTGCGGTCGCTCGGCGTGAGCGACCCGCTCGACTTCCGCCGCCCGGACGTGCGCGACGCCCGCGGGGCGGTGCTGCTGCTCACCGGGCTCTCCGGCGCGGGCAAGTCCACCGTCGGCCGCGCCGTGGTCGAGGCGGTGACGGCGCGCGGCCTCACGCACGCCGTCCTGCTCGACGGCGACGACGTGCGCCGCGAGCTCTCCGACGGTCTCGGCTGGAGTCGCGAGGACCGGGCCCGGAACCTCACCCGCATCGCCTGGGTGGCGGCGCGGGTCGCCGAGGGCGGGGGGCTGGCCGTCTGCGCCCCGATCGCCCCGTTCGCCGCGGTCCGCGACGCGATGCGCGAGCGGGTGGAGCCGCGCTCGCCGTTCCTCGTGGTCCACGTGGCCACGCCGCTGGCGGTGGCCGAGGCCCGTGACCGCAAGGGTCTCTACGCCAAGGCGCGGGCGGGCCTGATCCGCGACTTCACGGGGATCGACTCGCCCTACGAGCGACCCGAGGACGCCGACCTGACGATCGACACGTCCCTCATGGGAGTCGGCGAGTGCGTCGAGGCGGTCGTGGGGCTGCTGCGCGAGCGGGGTGTCGTCGCGGGGTCCTGAGGGCCGCGGTCCCGGGCCGATCGTGTGATCCGCTTCACACGACGCGTTAGGATCCCCTCATGCCGGGGTCCACCGAATCGCCCTTCGCCGTGCCGCCGGGAGTCGATCCCGACGCGCTGGCGCGGGCGCTGCAGGACGCCCACGACTCCTTCCTCTCCACCGGCGCCGTCGACGGGCCGGTCCGCTCGGTGGTCAGCGAGTCGTGGCGGCGCAGCCTGCTCGGCGGGCTAGACCCCGAGCGCGACCTCGCCGCGATCACGCTCGACTCCGCGCGGCTCGAGGAGATCCGCCGCCACCACCCGCTCGCCGCCGGCATGCCCGTGGTGCGGCGGCTCCTCGTCGAGAGCGCGGCCGACGCCGGGCTGCTGGTCGCGGTGAGCGACGCGGCCGGCCAGCTGCTGTGGGTCGAGGGCGCCGCCCAGCTGCGCCGCATGGCCGAGGAGATGAACTTCGTGGAGGGCGCCGACTGGAGCGAGGCCAGTGCCGGCACCAACGCGCCCGGCACGGCCCTCGCGCTCGACCGCGCCGTCTCGCTGCTGGGACCGGAGCACCTGGCCCGACCCGTCACGCCGTGGAGCTGCTCGGCCGCGCCCGTCCACGACCCCGACACCGGTGCCGTCCTCGGCGTCATCGACCTCACCGGCGGGGCCGAGGTCGCCAGCGCGACCAGTCTCGGGCTCGTGCGCGCCACGGCGGCGGCGGTGGAGGCCGAGCTGCGCCTGGAGCGCGTCCGCGGCGCCGCGGCCTCGCGCACGGTCGGCACGCCCGGGGTGCGACGCCCGCGACTCGACGTGCTGGGCGTGCGCGGCGCGGTGCTGCACCACGGCACGACCACCACCCGGCTGAGTGCCCGGCACAGCGAGATCGCCCTGCTCGTGGCGGCCGCCGACCGTGGCCTCACCACGGCCGAGCTGGCGGTCGCCCTGAGCGACGACGAGCTGCCCGAGGTGACGATCCGCGCCGAGCTGTCGCGCCTGCGCCAGGTCCTCGGCGGGCTGCGCCTGGAGTCGCGCCCCTACCGGTTCGCCGCGGCCGTCGACACCGACGTGCAGCGCGTGCGCGACGACCTCGCCGCCGACCGGCTGCGACAGGCCGTGGCGCGCTACCGCGGGCCGATCCTGCCCGACTCGCAGTCGCCCGCGATCGCCGCGGCGCGCGACGACCTCCACCAGCTGGTGCGCTCGCACCTGCTCGTGGGCGACGACCCCGACGCGCTGCTCTCGTTCGCCGACACCGGCCACGGCCGCGACGACTACGAGATCTGGGAGCGCATCGCCCGGGTCCTGCCGGCCTCCTCCCCGCGGTTCGCGCAGGTGGCCGACCACCTCGAGCGGCTCGACGCCGAGCTGGGCTGACCGCGCGTACCTTTCTGCAACGTTGCGCTGCCTACCGTCGGGTCATCGGGTGTGAGCCCCCTCACACCTGCCCCCCCCGACGAAGGAGTCACCGATGGCCGTCTACGCAGCACCCGGCACCGAGGGAAGCGTCGTTTCCTACAAGCCGCGCTACGACCACTGGATCGGAGGCGAGTACGTCGCCCCCGCCAAGGGTCAGTACTTCGAGAACGTCTCCCCGGTCAACGGCAAGGTGTTCTGCGAGGTCGCCCGCGGCACCGCCGAGGACATCGAGAAGGCGCTGGACGCCGCCCACGCCGCCGCACCGGCCTGGGGCCGGACCTCGACCACCGAGCGGGCGAACATCCTCAACAAGATCGCCGACCGCATCGAGGAGAACCTCGAGATGCTGGCCGTCGGCGAGACGTGGGACAACGGCAAGCCCGTCCGCGAGACGCTGGCCGCCGACCTCCCCCTCGCGGTCGACCACTTCCGCTACTTCGCCGGCTGCATCCGCGCCCAGGAGGGATCGATCAGCCAGATCGACGACGACACCGTCGCCTACCACTTCCACGAGCCGCTGGGCGTCGTCGGCCAGATCATCCCGTGGAACTTCCCGCTGCTGATGGCCACGTGGAAGCTCGCCCCCGCGCTCGCGGCCGGCAACGCCGTGGTCCTCAAGCCCGCCGAGCAGACGCCCGCGTCGATCATGCTGCTGATGGAGCTGATCGCCGACCTGCTGCCCGCCGGCGTGCTCAACGTGGTGAACGGCTTCGGCGCCGAGGCCGGCGCCCCGCTCGCGTCCAGCAGCCGCATCCGCAAGATCGCCTTCACCGGTGAGACCACCACGGGCCGCCTCATCATGCAGAACGCGGCGCAGAACCTCATCCCCGTCACCCTGGAGCTGGGCGGCAAGAGCCCGAACATCTTCTTCGAGGACGTCGCGAGCGCGGACGACGCGTTCTACGACAAGGCGCTCGAGGGCTTCACGATGTTCGCGCTCAACCAGGGCGAGGTCTGCACGTGCCCGAGCCGCGCGCTCATCCAGAACTCGATCCTCGAGCAGTTCCTGCCCGCGGCGACCGAGCGCACCAAGCTGGTGAAGCAGGGCAACCCGCTCGACACCGACACGATGATCGGCGCGCAGGCCAGCAACGATCAGCTCGAGAAGATCCTGTCCTACATCCAGATCGGCGTGGACGAGGGCGCCCGCATCATCACCGGCGGCGAGCGCGTCGACCTCGGCGGCGACCTGTCGGGCGGCTACTACGTGGCGCCGACGATCTTCCAGGGCCACAACAAGATGCGCATCTTCCAGGAGGAGATCTTCGGTCCGGTGGTCTCGGTGACCGGCTTCGACGACTTCGACGACGCGATGGGCATCGCCAACGACACCCTGTACGGCCTGGGCGCCGGGGTGTGGAGCCGCGACACCAACACCGCCTACCGAGCGGGCCGGACGATCGAGGCGGGCCGGGTCTGGACCAACTGCTACCACCAGTACCCCGCGCACGCGGCGTTCGGCGGCTACAAGAACTCCGGCATCGGCCGCGAGAACCACTCGCAGATGCTCGACCACTACCAGCAGACGAAGAACCTCCTCGTCAGCTACTCGCCCAACGCCGTCGGCTTCTTCTGATCCCCGTGGAGGCCGAGATGTCACCCGAGTCCGTCGGCTCCTCCCTTCCGACGGCCCGGGTGGCCGTGACCCCGGAGGCGGCGGACCTGCTCCGCCGCCTCCGGGCCGATCACGACCAGCCGCTGATGTTCCACCAGTCCGGTGGATGCTGCGACGGGTCCGCGCCGATGTGCTACACCCGGGGCACCCTGCTGATCGGCGCCGCCGACGTGCTGCTGGGCGAGCTCGAGCCGGGCACGCCCGAGCCGGTCCCGGTGTGGATCTCGGCGGCGCAGTTCGCGTACTGGTCGCACACCCACATCACGATCGACGTCGTGCCGGGACGCGGTGCCGGCTTCTCGATCGAGGGTCCGACGGGGCACCGGTTCATCATCCGGTCGCGGGTCTTCACCGAGGAGGAGACGGCACGGATGGGACCCGTGGTGCGGGGCGGGGTGAGCGGCTGATCCGAGCCGGTCGACCGCGGACCCGTCGGGACCATGAACGACCACCCGTTCGAGGCATTTTTCCCATCAGTCACACGGGGCGCACACGTCCCACGTCGGAAGCCTGAGGAAAGCCTCAGACCCACGGATTTCGACTGTTACGCTCTGCGCCATGGGTGATTTGGGTTACAAGCTGAAGGTCCTGCGGCGCATCGGCATCATCAAGGCGCTCCCGCCGCACAAGCTCATCGGCGCGGCGCGCGTCCTGAAGAAGTGGGGACCGGGCCTGCCGTCCGGCATCAACGCCGCGGCGAAGCGCTACCCCAAGCAGATCGCCATCATCGACGACGCCGGCGAGATCACCTACGAGGACCTCGTCAAGCAGGTGAACCAGTTCACCGAGGTGCTGCGCGAGCGCGGCATCGAGGCGGGCGACTCGGTCGCCGTCCTGGCGCGCAATCACCGCTACCTCGTCATCGCCCTGGTCGCCGTGGTGCAGATGGGCGGTCGCATCCTGCTGCTCAACACCATGTCCAGCCGCGCCCAGCTGACCGACCTGGCCGAGCGCGAGGGCGCCGAGCTGCTCATCCTCGACCAGGAGTTCCTGCCCCTCGTCGAGGACGTCCGCCGCAGCCGCCTGCTGCTCGCCTGGGCCGACGCCGACGCACCCGCCGAGATCCCCTCCATCGAGTCCGTCACGGCCGGCAAGCCCGGCGCCGACCAGCCCGTGCCGCCCAAGCACGGCGAGATGATCATCTTCACCTCCGGCACGACCGGCCTGCCCAAGGGCGCGAAGCGCAAGGAGCCCGAGGACCTCAAGCCGCTGCTGGCCTACTTCGGCGCGATCCCGTACCAGAGCAACTCGGTCGTCGCGATCGGCGCGCCGCTGTTCCACTCGTGGGGCCTGATCAACCTGGGCTTCGGCCTCTCGACGTGCCCCACGTTCGTGCTGCGCCGCAAGTTCATCCCCGAGCAGACTCTGCGCGACATCGAGAAGTACAAGGTGCGCGTGCTGGTGGTCGTGCCGCTCATGCTCCAGCGCATGGTCAAGGCCGACCCGAAGGTGGTCAAGGAGACCGACGTGTCCAGCCTGGCGATCACCGCCTCCAGCGGCTCGGCCCTGGCCGGCGACCTGGCGCTGCACTTCATGGACATGTACACCGACTCCATCTACAACTTCTACGGCGCGACCGAGACCAGCTGGATCACGATCGCCGACCCGAAGGACCTGCGCGCCGCGCCCGGCACCGCCGGCCGCGTCCCGTGGCGCACCACGGTCAAGATCCTCGACCACGACGGCAACGAGGTGCCTCAGGGCGACATCGGCGTGATCCACGTGGTCAACGACATGCCGTTCGGCGGCTACACCGACGGCCGCAACAAGGCGTTCCACTCGGGCCTCATGGACTCGGGCGACCTGGGCTACTTCGACGAGGACGGTCGACTCTTCGTCGCCGGCCGCGACGATGACATGATCATCTCCGGCGGCGAGAACGTCTTCCCGCGCGAGCTCGAGGACTGCCTCGTCGAGCACCCCGAGGTGGCCGACGTGGTCGTCACCGGCATCGCCGACCCCGAGTGGGGTCAGCGCCTGGCCGCCTACGTCGTGCGCAAGGAGGGCAGCGACGTCACCGCCGACGAGCTCGTGCAGTTCTCCAAGGACAACGTCGCCCGCTCGGCCGTGCCGCGCGGCGTGATGTTCCTCGACGAGCTGCCGCGCAACCCCACCGGCAAGGTCATGAAGCGCCAGCTGCCCGCCTTCGAGACCACCGCCTGAGCGCGTGGCGCGACCCGACCTGCCCGCCGTCCTGCGACGGCTGGTCGCGATCGGCCGCTCCGTCTCGTCGTCGGCGCCCTCCGGCGCGTCCGGGCGGGCGCCGTCGGCGCGTCCGGGACGGTCGTCCGGGATCGACCACACGTGGGCCGGCGACCACGACGGCCGCCCCGACCCGGGCGAGATCGTCTGGACGTGGGTGCCGTACGAGGACGACCCCCGCCAGGGCAAGGACCGTCCAGTCCTCATCATCGGTCGCCGCGGCGACGGCTCCCTCGTGGCGCTCCAGCTGACCTCGAAGGACCACGACCGCGACCGGGCCCAGGAGGCGCGAGCCGGCCGCTTCTGGATGGACATCGGCTCGGGCGCGTGGGACGCGAAGGGCCGGCCCAGCGAGGTGCGGCTGAACTGGCTGATCGAGGTCCGCGAGGCCGACGTCCGCCGAGAAGGAGCCATCCTTCCCCGCGGGGTGTACGAACGCGTGCTGGAGGCTGCGCGACAATACCTGCCATGAGCATCGTCGCCCGGGTCGACCGCTTCCAGCGGAAGCACCCGGTCCTCGGATTCCCGATCGCGGTGCTCTACAAGTTCTTCGACGACCAGGGCCCGTACCTGGCGGCGATCATGACGTACTACTCGTTCATCGCGATCTTCCCGCTGCTGCTGATCGCCTCGTCGGTCCTCGGCTTCGTGCTGCAGGACGACCCCGAGCTGCAGGAGCGTCTGCTCGACACGGCGCTCGGCCAGTTCCCGATCGTCGGCGACCAGCTCGGTCGGCCAGAGGGCCTGACCGGCAGCACGACGGCGATCGTCGTCGGCTCGCTCGCCGCGCTCTACGGTGCGCTCGGCGTGGGCCAGTCCACCCAGAACGCGGCGAACGTGGCCTGGGGCGTCCCGCGCAACAGCCGGCCGAACCCGATCGTCATGCGGCTGCGCAGCTTCGTCGTCCTCGGCATCGGCGGCCTGGGCATCGCGTTCATCGCGATCCTGCAGTCCATCGTCGACAACCCCCAGGTCGTCGGCATCGACCACCTGCCCGACCTCGGCTGGGTCATGCGCGTGGTCGGCTTCCTCGTCTCGTGGGGCATCTTCGTCACGGTCTTCAAGCTCGTCAGCCTCAAGCGGGCGTCGTGGCGGTCGGTCCTGCCCGGCTCGCTGTTCTGCGCCCTGGGCTGGCAGCTCCTGCAGTTCGGCGGGGACGCCTACGTGCAGGGCGTCGTCGTGCGCGCCTCGTCGATGAACCAGACCTTCGCGGTCGTCCTCGGCCTCATCGCGCTGCTCTTCCTGCTCACCTCGACCATCGTGATCGGGCTGCAGATCAACGTGGTGCGCCGCCGCCACCTCTACCCGCGCGCGCTGCTGACGCCGTTCACCGACAACGTCGTGCTGACCGCGGGCGACCGCCGCGCCTACGCCCAGTACGCGCGCATGCAGCGGCACAAGGGATTCCAGACGATCTCGGTCGACTTCGACGACGAGGCCTGAGCGTCGCGGGCGCGCCGCGGGTGCCCGCCCGACTAGACTGCAGGGGTCGCATCGAGAGAACGCAAAGGAACGGTCATGCCCACCGGCAAGGTCAAGTGGTACGACCCCGAGAAGGGGTTCGGCTTCCTCAGTCGTGAGGACGGCGAGGACGTGTACGTGCGCTCCGACGCGCTGCCGAACGGCGTGACCACCCTCAAGGCGGGCACGCGCGTCGAGTTCGGCATCGCGGCCGGCCGTCGCGGCGACCAGGCCCTGCAGGTCCGCGTGCTCGACCCGACCCCGTCGGTCTCCCAGGCCCAGGCGCACGCCCGCCGCAAGTCGCCCGAGGAGATGGTCGTCATCGTCGAGGACCTCGTCAACCTCCTCGACGGCCTCGGCGAGGGCTACCGCCACGGCCGCCACCCCGAGGGCAAGCGCGCCCGCCAGGTCGCGCAGCTGCTGCGTCGCCTGGCGACGGATCTCGACGCCTGACGCGTGACGGGCGCGCTCGAGGGCTTCGCCGTCATCGGTGCCCTGATCGCGGTGGGGTACCTCCTCGCGGCGACGGGCGTGCTGGAGGAGTCCAGCCAGGTCGTGCTCGCGCGGCTGGTGTACTTCGTCGCCACCCCGGCCCTGCTGATCGAGATCCTCGGCTCGACGGACCTGGCCACGGTGTTCGGCCCCTGGTTCCTGGTCGCCGCGATCGGCGTCGTGGCGGTGCTGCTCGTCTACGTGCCGTGGGCCCGGTGGCGGGGCCATCCCGGCAAGGACGTGGTCGTGGGCGGACTCGCGTCCTCCTTCGCCAACTCCGGCTACCTGGGCCTGCCGATCGCCGCCTACGTGGCCGGCGACGTCGCCTTCGCGCTGCCCACGATCATGCTGCAGCTGATGGTCATGACGCCGATCGCCGTCACCCTGCTGAGCATGGAGGACGGCCGGCGGGTGACGGTGCGCGGCTTCCTCAAGGCAGGACTGAGCAACCCGATCTCCATCGCCGCGATCATCGGCGTCGCCCTCTCGCTGGGCGAGGTCGACCTGCCGCGGTTCGTCGACGAGCCCATCTCCCTGCTGGGCGCGATGGCGATCCCGTCGGCCGTCCTGGCGTTCGGCGTCGCCCTGCGGTTCGGACCCAGGATCGGGCACGGCAACCGGACGGAGGTGGCCTTCGTGACCGTGCTCAAGCTGGTCTGGCAGCCGCTCGTCACCTACCTCGTGGCGCGGCACGGTCTGGGGCTGGACGCCTACGAGGTCGCCGGCGTCACCGTCATGGCCGCCCTGCCGACCGCGCAGAGCGTCTTCGTCTACGCCGCCCAGTTCGGCCGCGGCGAGGTGCTGGCACGCGACAGCGTCGTCATCACGACGCTCGTGTCCCTTCCGGTGATGGTCCTGCTGGCGGGTCTGCTGGTGCCCTGACGACTGCCGCGCGCCACGGGTCGGCCCTGTTGGTCCGCTCTGGGGCGGTGGGGGACAATCGAGCCATGAGCACGTCGACCTCTCCTGCACGCGCGGCCCTCGACGCCAGCGCCGACGACGGCACGGTCGGCGACCACCTCGGCAGCACCGAGGAGGCGCCCGGCCTCGTCACCGAGCGCTTCGCCTGCCTGCTGCCGGGCTACCGCGGCTGGTACTGGGCCGTCAGCACCTCGGTGCTCGGCGACGAGGTCACGATCAACGACATCGTGCTGCTGCCCGGCGACGACGCGATCGTCGCGCCCGCGTGGACGCCCTACCGCGAGCGCATCCGCCCCGGCGACCTCGGTCCCGGAGACGTCCTGCCGCCCGAGGAGGACGACATCCGTCTCGTGCCCGCGTGGTCCGCGGGCGACGGCGACGGCACCGGCGTGGTCGACCGCCACTACGCGCGCGAGATCGGTCTCGGCCGCGAGTGGGTCCTGTCGCTCGAGGGGCGCGAGGACGCCGCCGAGCGTTGGTACGAGGGCGAGTCCGGCCCCGACGCCCCGATCGCCAAGCAGGCGCCGGGCGTGTGCGGCACGTGCGGCTTCCTGGTCTCGCTCGCGGGCGATCTGTCCGACCGGTTCGGCGTGTGCGCGAACAAGATGGCCAACGCCGACGGCCGGGTCGTCGCGCTCACCCACGGGTGCGGCGCGCACTCGGGCACGCGGCCCCAGCGCTCCGCGTCGGCCTCGAAGCTGCCCGATCCGGTCTTCGACACGACGCGTGCCGAGCTCGAGGACTTCTGAGTCGGTCGTGCGCGGTGCGATGCGGGGCCGGGTGGCCTCAGCTGCGGCGACGCCGACCGACGGGCCGGTCGGTGGACTGGCTGGTCGGGGCGGGTGCCGCGGCCTGAGGCTCCTCCGGCGTGGTCTCCACGAGGGGCGAGGCGATCGGCGACGGGACGTCGTCGGCCGGGATCACGGTCTGCACCGGCGCGGTGGCGGCGCGCTCGGCCAGCATGTCGCGACGGCGCTTGCAGAACTCGATGCCCATGAGGCCCAGTCCCAGTCCGGCGAACGCGGTCCACAGCCACCACGTGCGGCCCTGGTCCTGCAGGTTGCCCCAGAACGGCAGCAGCGCGAGCGCCACGACACCCCAGCCGATCGTGCCGACGGTCATCGTGCGGACGCCGTCGACGTCCATCGGCTCGACCGCGGCGACCCGGTGGGTCGTCTTGCCGAACTCGAGCTCGGTGACCTCGGGACGGCCCAGGTCGGGGATGCGGGAGCGCTTGTCGCGGGCCATGCCTCCACGATAACCCGCCCCCGAGGGACGAAGGTGACCCTGTGAACCCCCGCCACCGCAGGCTGCTGATCCCCGGCCTGCTCATCGCTCTGATCGTCGTGGTCGTGGTGGCCTCGCTCGCCGACCGCGCGGGCGCCGCCAGCGCCGAGCCCGAGGTCGTGCTGAGCGACCCGCGCATCACCGAGTCCAGCGGACTCGCGGTCAGCGCCGAGCACGACGACCTCGCCTACACGGTCAACGACTCCGGCAACGCCGCCGAGGTCTTCGCGGTCGACCTCTCGACCGGCGAGGTCGCCGGCGTCACCACGGTGCGCGCGGACTTCCGCGACGTCGAGGCGCTCGCGCTGCGCGACGGCACGCTGTGGATCGGCGACGTGGGCGACAACCGGCGCGAGCGCGACGACCTCGCGCTCTTCGCGATCGACGAGCCCGGTCGCGCGACCGCCACGGTCGAGCCGCGTCGCTTCGCGGTCTCGCTGGAGGGCGGGCCGGCCGACGTCGAGACGCTGCTCGCACCGCCGGGGTCCGACCTGCTGCAGGTCGTCACGAAGACCGTCGCCGACGCCACGCTCCTGACCCTCGCCGAGGGCGACCTCGATCCCGCCGGGTCCACCGAGTTCGAGGTGACGACCTCGGGCATGCCGCCGCTCGTCACCGACGGCGCCTACTCGCCCGACGGCACGCGCGTGGCGCTGGTGTCCTACGGTGCCCTGTGGTCGATGGACCCCGCGGACTGGAGCCCCGTCGGCAGCGGGTCGCTGCCGCCGCTCGAGCAGTCCGAGACCGTGGCGTTCGTGTCGGACGACGCGGTCCTCGTGGGCAGCGAGGGCGAGGCCTCGCCGCTGTACCGACTCGACCTTCCGGTGTCCGAGGTCGCGGCCGACCGCGTCGCGACGGTGGCCACCTCGACGCCCGAGCCGACTCCGTCGGCCGAGCCGGCCGCCACGTCCTCGGAGCAGTCCGAGGGGTTCGCGATCGACCTTCGCACGCTCGTGGTGGGCGGGATCGGCCTCGCCGCGGTGCTGGCGCTGGCGGTCCTGTTCGTGGCCCGGCGGGGGCGGTCGAGGGCCTGACGCCGAGCGCTACGGTGAGGCCATGAAGATCGCGCTGGGAGACAGGTCACCGCAGGTCCACGAGTCGGCGTTCGTCGCCCCCAACGCCACGTTGGTGGGCTCGGTCGTCCTCGAGGAGGGGTCGAGCGTCTGGTACGGCGCGGTCCTGCGGGCCGACAACGAGCCGATCACGATCGGTCGCGGCAGCAACGTGCAGGACAACTGCGTCTTCCACGTCGACCAGGGCAAGCCGCTGACCCTCGGCGAGGGCGTCTCGGTGGGCCACGGCGCGATCATCCACGGCGCCACCGTCGGCGACCACGTCCTGGTGGGCATGGGTGCCACGATCCTCAACGGCGCCGAGATCGGCGACGAGTGCCTCATCGCCGCGAACGCCCTCGTGCCCCAGGGCGCCGTCATCCCGCCGCGCTCGCTCGTGGCCGGTGTCCCCGGCAAGGTGCGCCGCGAGCTCACCGACGACGAGGTCGCCACCTTGCACCTCAACGCCGCGATCTACGAGGAGCACCGCGAGCTCCACCGCGACGCGACGGTCGTCGACTGAACCCAGTCAGCCGAGGCGCTCGACCACGTGGTCGAGGCAGCGCGTGAGCGCGGAGACGTCGTCGGGGTCGATGGCGGGGAACATCGCGATGCGCAGCTGGTTGCGGCCCAGGCCCCGGTAGCCGGCGACGTCGACGATGCCGTTCTCGCGCAGGGCGGCGACGACGTCGGCCGCGGCCACGCCCTCGAGGTCGATCGTGCCGACGACGAGCGAGCGGTCGGCCGGGTCGGGCACGAACGGCGTCGCGTACGAGCTGGCGTCGGCCCACGCGTAGAGCCGCTGCGACGACTCGGTGGTGCGCGAGACGGCCCAGTCGAGACCGCCGCTCTCGTTCAGCCAGCGCACCTGCTGGTCCATGAGGAACAGCGTGGCCACGGCGGGCGTGTTGTAGGTCTGGTCCTTCAGCGAGTTGTCGATCGCCGTGGGCAGGTCGAGGAAGCCCGGGATGTGCCGGCCGGACTCCTTGATCCGCCGCGCCCGCTCCATCGCGGCGGGCGACATGAGCGCCACCCACAGGCCTCCGTCGGAGGCGAAGCCCTTCTGCGGCGCGAAGTAGTAGACGTCGGTCTCGGCCACGTCCACGGGCAGACCGGCCGCGCCCGAGGTGGCGTCGACCAGCACCAGCGCGCCGTCGTCGATCCCCTCGGGCCGTCGCACCGAGGTCATGACGCCGGTCGAGGTCTCGTTGTGCGCCCACGCGTACGCGTCGACGCCCGCCGTCGCGTGCGGCTCGGGGTGCGTGGAGGGGTCGGACTCGACGAGCTCGGGGTCCTCCAGGAACGGCGCCGCAGCGACCGCCCGCGCGAACTTGGCGGTGAACTCGCCGTGCACGAGGTGCTGACTGCGCCGCTCGACCAGACCGAACATCGCGGCGTCGAAGAACGCGTGCGAGCCGCCGACGCCGAGCACGACCTCGTACCCGTCGGGCAGCGAGAACAGGTCGGACAGGCCGGACCGGACGCTGCCGACGAGCGACTTCACCGGCGCCCCGCGGTGCGAGGTGCCCAGGAGGGAGGTGCCGGTGGCGGCCAGGGCGTCGAGCGCCTCGGTGCGCACCTTCGAGGGACCGGAGCCGAAGCGGCCGTCGCGGGGGAGGAGCTCGTCGGGGATCTGCACGGCGTCATTCTCGCAGGAGGCCCGGGAACGATGCGTTGAACGGTCGGCCGAGGGGGACGGATACCATGCCACGCATGGCAGCAGACCAGCCCGTGGTGCCCCTGGCCGAGGGCATCGAGCACGACCTGTCGGAGTGGGAGAAGGCCACGGCGGCCGTCCTGCGCAAGACGCGCCGGCTCGCCGAGGACGCCCCCGACACCGACGTGTGGTCCGCGCTGACCACCACGACGCTCGACGGGCTCAGCATCACGCCGCTGGGCACCGCCCACCTCGTCGCCGACGTCCCCGAGACCGGCCTGCCGGGCGAGGCGCCGTACACGCGCGGCTCCGGCACCGCCGATCCCGAGCTCGAGGGCTGGGACGTGCGCGGCTGGTTCACCGACCCGGCCACGCGCGCCGAGGACCTCACCACCGAGCTGGAGAACGGCGGCAACTCGCTGTGGCTCACGGTGGGGGAGCGCGGCATCGCCGCCGACCGCCTCGCCGAGCTGCTCGAGCCGGTCTTCCTCGACCTCGCGCCCGTCGTGCTCGACGCGCCCGAGGACCCCGTCGCCGCCGCCGAGGCGTTCCTCGCGGTCTGCCGCGACAAGGGCGTCGGCCCGCATCCCCTGACCAACCTCGGCGCCACCGGCACCGACCTCGACGTGATCGTCCGCGTCGCCACGCTGGCGAAGGAGGCCGGCGTCCGCGGCGTCGTCGTCGACGCCAGCGCGCTGCACGACCAGGGCGCGTCCGACGTGCAGGAGCTGGCCTGGTCGATGATGGTCGCGGTCACGTACCTGCGCGCCCTCGAGGCCGCCGGGCTCACCACCGACGAGGCCGCCGCGCAGCTGGAGTTCCGCTACGCCGCCACCGACGAGCAGTTCCCCACGATCGCCAAGCTCCGCGCCGCCCGCGCCCTGTGGAACCGGGTCGGCGAGATGAGCGGCATCGGCGAGGAGGCCCGCGCCCAGCGCCAGCACGCCGTCACGTCGCGGCCGATGATGGCGCGCTACGACTCCTACACGAACATGCTGCGCACGACCGTCGCCGGCTTCGCCGCGGGCGTCGGTGGTGCCGACGCGATCACCGTGCTGCCGTTCGACGAGCCGCTCGGCCTGCCCACGCCGTTCAGCCGACGCATCGCGCGCAACACGTCGAGCCTGCTGATCCACGAGTCGCACGTGGCCAAGGTGGCCGACCCCGCCGGTGGTGCCTACGCGGTCGAGAAGTTCACCGACGACCTCGCGATGGCCGCGTGGGAGCTCTTCGCCGAGCTCGACGGCCTCGACGAGCTGGAGGGCGTCGCCGACCTCGACGCTGCCGCCCAGCGCCTCGTGCCCCTCGTGGAGGCCGTCCGCAACGACCGCGCCCTCCAGATCGCCCAGCGTCGCCGCCCGATCACGGGCATCAGCGAGTTCCCGAACGCCGCCGAGACCCTGCCCGAGCGCGCGCCGTACCCCGTCGCGCCGCAGGTCCACCGGTACGCCGGCGAGTTCGAGCAGATGCGCGACGAGCCGATGGCCCAGCCGGTCTTCCTGGCCACGCTCGGTCCGATCGCCGCGCACACGGCCCGCGCCACGTTCGCGATCAACCTGCTGGCCGCCGGCGGCATCGGGATCGGCTCGGCCGGCCCCACCGCCGACGTCGCCGAGGTCCTCGACAAGTACCTCGAGGCCGGGTCGCCCCCGGTGGTCTGCCTCGCCGGCACCGACGCCGCCTACGGCGAGTGGGGTGCCGACCTGGTCGCCGCCCTGCGCGAGAACGGCGCCTCCTACGTCGTCGTCGCGGGCAAGACCGACCTCGGCCAGGACGCGTCCGCAGCCATGGGCCTCGACGCGCTGGCCTTCCTCCGACAGATGCGTGAGGTGCTCGCATGACCACACCGAAGTCCTTCGCCGGTGAGCCGTGGCAGAGCCCCGAGGGGATCGGCATCAAGCGGCTCTACACGCCGGCCGACCTCGAGGGCCTCGACGCCCTCGACACCTACCCGGGCATGACCCCGTTCCTGCGCGGTCCCTACCCGGCGATGTACACGACCCAGCCGTGGACGATCCGCCAGTACGCCGGCTTCTCCACCGCCGAGGAGTCCAACGCGTTCTACCGCCGCAACCTGGCCGCCGGCCAGAAGGGCCTGTCGGTCGCGTTCGACCTGGCCACCCACCGCGGCTACGACTCCGACAACCCGCGCGTCGTCGGCGACGTGGGCATGGCCGGCGTCGCGATCGACTCCATCTACGACACGCGCACCCTGTTCGACGGCATCCCGCTCGACCAGATGAGCGTCTCGATGACCATGAACGGTGCCGTGCTGCCGGTGCTGGCGCTCTACATCGTGGCGGCCGAGGAGCAGGGCGTGAAGCCCGAGCAGCTGGCCGGGACCATCCAGAACGACATCCTCAAGGAGTTCATGGTCCGGAACACGTACATCTACCCGCCCGCGCCGTCGATGCGGATCATCTCCGACATCTTCGCGTACACGGCGGCCAGGATGCCGCGGTTCAACTCCATCTCGATCTCCGGCTACCACATCCAGGAGGCCGGGGCGACGAACGACCTCGAGCTGGCGTACACGCTCGCCGACGGCGTCGAGTACATCCGCTCGGGCCTCGACGTGGGCCTGGACATCGACGCGTTCGCGCCGCGCCTGAGCTTCTTCTGGGCCATCGGCATGAACTTCTTCATGGAGGTCGCCAAGCTGCGCGCCGCCCGCGCGCTGTGGGCCCGGCTGGTCAGCGACTTCGACCCGAAGAACCCCAAGTCGCTGAGCCTGCGCACGCACTCGCAGACCTCGGGCTGGAGCCTCACGGCGCAGGACGTCTACAACAACGTCCAGCGCACGGCGATCGAGGCGATGGCGGCCACGCAGGGCCACACCCAGAGCCTGCACACGAACGCGCTCGACGAGGCCATCGCGCTGCCGACGGACTTCAGCGCCCGCATCGCCCGCAACACCCAGCTGCTGCTGCAGCAGGAGTCGGGCACCACGCAGACGATCGACCCGTGGGCCGGCTCGTACTACGTCGAGAAGCTGACGCACGACCTCGCGAACCGCGCCTGGGCGCACATCCAGGAGGTCGAGGCTGCCGGGGGCATGGCCAAGGCGATCGACGAGGGCATCCCCAAGATGCGCATCGAGGAGGCCGCCGCGCGTACGCAGGCCCGCATCGACTCCGGCCAGCAGGTCGTCGTCGGCGTCAACACCTACCGGGTGCCCGACGAGGAGCCCTTCGAGGTCCTCAAGGTCGACAACAAGGCCGTGCTCGCGTCGCAGATCTCCAAGCTCGAGCGCCTCCGCGCCGAGCGGAACGACGACGACGTGCGGTCGGCCCTCGAGGCGCTCACGAACTCGGCCGAGCGCGGCTCGCGCCGCGACGGCTCGCTCGACGGCAACCTGCTCGACCTCGCGGTCAACGCGGCGCGGGCCAAGGCCACCGTCGGCGAGATCAGCGACGCGCTGGAGAAGGTCTACGGGCGTCACCAAGCGGTCATCCGTACGATCTCGGGTGTGTACCGCAGCGAGGCCGGCCAGTCGGGCAACATCGCCCGGGTCATCGAGGCCACCGACGAGTTCGAGCGCGAGGAGGGTCGCCGCCCGCGCATCCTCGTGGCGAAGATGGGCCAGGACGGCCACGACCGCGGCCAGAAGGTCATCGTCACGGCATTCGCCGACATGGGCTTCGACGTCGACGTGGGCCCGCTGTTCTCGACGCCGGAGGAGGTCGCCCAGCAGGCCGTGGACGCCGACGTCCACGTCGTGGGCGTCTCCTCCCTCGCAGCGGGGCACCTCACCCTGCTGCCGGCGCTCAAGGCCGCACTGGAGGAGCAGGGCCGTCCGGACATCATGGTCGTCATCGGCGGCGTGATCCCCCCGGACGACGTGCCCACGCTCAAGGAGATGGGCGCGGCCGAGGTGTTCCTGCCCGGCACGGTCATCGCCGACTCGGCGCTCGACCTGCTGGAGAAGCTGCGGTCCTCCGACGCGTGACGTGTAACTGTCGGTTGCACTAGCCTGCGGGCGTGGACACGCGTCTGGACTACATGGATCACGCCTCGTACTTGGCGTTCCGTGCGATGGGGCACCACCCGACGCTGCACTACACGTGGGTCTACGACCGCGCGGTCGACCTCGCGGCGCTGCGGCGGCTGTCCGAGCGGCTCCAGCACGGGCGGTTCGCCCGCGTGGTCGAGCCCGCCTCGGTGTGGGGCGGCCGGGCGCGCTGGGTCCGTCCCGACCGGCCCGTGCCGATCGAGGTGGAGCCCGCCCCGCGGCCGCGGTCGCAGGTCGAGCAGTGGTCGGTCGAGGTCTCACGCCGGCCCATCGACCCGGTGTCGGGTCCGCCGTGGCGCTTCGGCGTGGTGCGGCTCGACGACGGCGGCAGTGCGGTCGCGATCGTCGTCTCCCACACGGTCACCGACGGGGTCGGCGTCCTGCTCGGCCTGCGCGAGGCGGTCGAGGGCCGCGACCTCGGTCTCACCTACCCGCGACGTGGGGCCGCGCAAGGCAGCCGCCTGTCCCAGTGGAGCGAGGTGCTGGCATCGCTGCCCGAGAAGGCGCGGGCCCTGGGCGACGTCGTCCGCCAGATGCGCGCCGAGCGGAGACTGCCGCACCGCGAGTCGACGGCCGCGCTCCCGGCCACGCCCACTCACACCCGCACGACCCGGCTGCCCGACCGCGACGGCGCCGCACGGATCGTGACCTTCGTGTCCGAGGCGGCCTGGGACGCGTGCGCGGAGCGTCTCGGCGGCACGTCCAACGTCCTCGCGGCGGCGGTGGCCGCCCGCCTCGGTCACCACCTGGGGCGCGTCCAGCGCAACGGCACGGTCAACCTCACGATCCCGGTCAGCGTCCGCGAGGGCGACGACGACCTGCGCGGGAACGCCCTGTCGTCGGTCGTCGTCACGCTCGATCCCGCCGAGGTGACCCGCGACCTCCGTCCCGCGCGCGCGGCGATGAAGGCCGCCCTGAGCGCGCAGGACGCGCAGCAGCTGCCGCTGCTGGCGGCGCTCCCGCTCGTCCCCTTCGTGCCCGTCCGGCTGTTGCGCCGCCTCGAGCGGTTCGCGCTGGGCGCCGACGTCAACGCGGTGGGCTGCTCGAACCTCGGCCGCGTGCCCGATCCGGTGGAGCGGATCGACGGCCAGCCGTGCCAGTACGCCTTCGGCCAGTTCAACGAGCCGGGGCGGCCGACCGCGGAGCTGGTGCGGATGGGTGGCCAGGGATTCCTGGGCGTCACGTTCTCCGGCGGCCGCGTGGTGATCAACGCCGTCGCGTTCCGGCCCGGCGGGGACAACTCCGACGAGGCGCTCCTCGCGATCGTGCACGACGTGATCGACGAGCTCGACCTGGGACCGCCTCTGCCGTGGTGACTCCGGCCCACGCCCTAGACTCACTGGCGTGATCGACGTGGAGCAGGTGGCCGAGGGGGTCCGCGCCGGCCGGCGGGCAGCGGTCTCGCGAGCGATCACCCTCGTCGAGTCACGCCGCACCGACCACCGCGCTGCCGCCCGCGAGCTGCTCGCCGGCCTGTCCTCGGCGCCCGACTCGAAGGTCGGGGGAGCGGTCCGCGTCGGCATCTCCGGCGTCCCCGGCGTCGGCAAGTCCACGTTCATCGAGGCCCTCGGCGTGCACCTCACCGAGCGCGGCCACCGGGTCGGCGTCCTCGCCGTCGACCCCTCCAGCGTGCGCACGCGCGGCTCGGTGCTGGGCGACAAGACCCGCATGGTCCGCTTGTCCACCGACCCGAACGCCTACATCCGGCCTTCGCCCAGCGCGGGCAGCCTCGGCGGCGTCGCGCGCGCCACCAGCCAGGCCCTGACGATCCTCGAGGCCGCCGGGTACGACGTGGTGCTGGTCGAGACCGTCGGCGTCGGCCAGTCCGAGATCACCGTCGCCGGCATGGTCGACACGTTCCTGTTCCTCACGCTGGCCCGCACCGGCGACCAGCTGCAGGGCATCAAGAAGGGCATCCTCGAGATCGCCGACGTCATCACGGTCAACAAGGCCGACGGCGAGCGCGCCCGCGAGGCCGAGTCCACCGCCCGCGAGCTGGCCGGCGCCCTGCGCCTGGTCTACGCCGGCACGCAGGACTGGGTGCCGCCCGTGCTGACCTGCTCGGCGCTCGAGGGCACCGGCATCGACACCGTGTGGAGCCGGGTCCTGCGTCACCGCGAGTTCATGGGCCACCGCGGCGTCGAGGAGAAGCGCGCGCAGCAGCAACTCGACTTCACGTGGACGCTCGTCCGCGACGAGATCGAGCAGCGGCTCGCCACCGACGAGTCCGTCGCGCAGGTCCGCCAGCAGGTGCGCGACGAGGTCCTCGCGGGGCGCCTCTCGCCGGCGGCCGCCGCCGACGAGATCCTCGCCGCCTTCGACTCCTGACCGCCGGATCGCGGTACGCGGACGTGCGTGCCAGCATGGTGCGGTGAAGCGCACCGTCACCGCCCACCTCGAACTGCACGCCTTCGACCGCGCCGACCTCGTCCTCTCGATCGCCGTCGCCGCCAACATCGCCACCGAGCGCGAGACGCTGCGGGTGGTCCAGGACGGGACCGCGCTCGAGGCCCGCGAGATCGCGGGGCGCCACGAGACCCGGCTGCACCGCGTCGACGCTCCCGCCGGGCCCATCACGATCGACTACGAGGCCGTCGTCACGGGTCACGCGGGCCCGATCGCCACGGAGGAGCTCGACATCATCGAGTACCGCCGGCCCAGCCGCTACGCGCCCTCGGACTCGCTCTTCGCGATCGCCAAGGCCGAGTTCACGGGTCTCGCCGGCAAGGACCTGCTCGACGCGGTCACGTCGTGGGTCGGCACCCATCTGTCCTACGTGCCGGGCAGCAGCCGGCCGACCGACGGCGCCGTCCAGACCATGCTCAAGCGCCAGGGCGTGTGCCGCGACTACGCGCACCTCGTGATCGCCCTCCTGCGCGCCCACGACGTGCCCGCCCGGCTGGTCTCGGTCTACGCCCCGGGCCTGCAGCCGATGGACTTCCACGCGGTCGCCGAGGCGTACATCGACGGGGAGTGGCACGTCGTCGACGCGACAGCGCTGGCTCCCCGCGAGACGATGGTCCGGATCGCCACGGGGATGGACGCCTCGGAGACGGCGTTCCTGTCGCAGCACCACGCCGCGGTGAACCTGAACCGGCTGACGGTGACGGCCGTCGTGGACGAGCTGCCGCAGGACGACGTGACCGAGCTCGTCGCCCTCGGCTGAGTCCCTCAGGGTTCAACTCTCAGTGACAACACGCCGGAAAGAACCACGGAACTAGTTCCAAAGGACTAGCGCATGGGTTAATGTCTCCTCATGCGACCGCCGCGTCGCCGCATCACCTCGGGGGGGTGATACGGCGCCGCGGCATCGTTCTTTCTCCGCCCGTTCGACCCTCAGGAGGGTCGCGGCAGGGCGTTCATGTCCACCAGGCGCCGGTACACGTAGGGCGTCATCGTGCGCACGTACGTGACGCTCAGGTGGGTGATGTCGCGGTAGACGTTCACGCCGCCGATGATCGCCGGGCAGGTCTCGTCGTCGCAGTAGAGGTCGCTCAGGTCGAGCGTCTGCGCGCCGTCCACCCGGCGTCCCGTGGCGGCGAACGCGTCGAACTTCGACAGCGCCTCCTCGCGGGTGAACGCGCAGGCGTCGGGCGTGATCTCGTCGAGCTGCGACAGGCACTTCTGCGGCGCGCGCGGCAGGCGCGGGTTGTCGCGGATCGCGACGACGCGCACGCCGCGGTCGACGACCGGCTGCCAGGCGGCCTCCATGCTCTCGACCCGCTCGTCGTCCGAGCCGGTGAGCATCTGGGCGTAGCCGGTGGTCAGGATCAGGTCGGTGGAGTCGGTGCGGTCGAGCAGCCACTCCTGGAGGTTCTGCTTCCACTCCTGGCAGCTGCTGACGCGCAGCGGGTCGTCGTGGCGGATCTCGTCGCGCGTCCACGAGCAGCTGGACTTGAGCTGCGCCGACAGCGTGATGAGCTTCTGGTCGGCCATCCGGACCAGCGCCGGCAGGAACGAGCGCGCGTGCGAGTCGCCCAGCAGCGTCACGTGCGGCAGCGAGCGGTCGGAGAGGTCGCCGAACGTGCAGTCGTTCAGCTCGGTGTCGTGGACGCCGGCGAAGCAGCCGGGGTAGTCCTTCGCGTAGTCGGTGACCACGGCCTCGGGCGTCGGGATCAGCTGGTCGTCGAGGTCGGGGTTGTGGCACGGGTTCTCGGGATCGCGAGAAGCGGCACCGAAGCACGGCGGCGCGTCCTCCTCGAGCTGCGCGGCGACCTTGGCTGCGCGCTCCTGGGCGGAGGCGGCCGACTGGACGCCCACCATCGAGCCGCCGACCAGCAGCGCCGCGCCGACCAGGGTGGCGAGGCCGGTGGTGGCCGGGCGGCGCAGGCCGAACCGGTGCGTGAACCGCACCGGGTCCTCGACCCAGCGCTTCGTCGCCCACGAGACCACGATCGTGAACACGAGGATCCCGACGCGCTCCCAGAAGCCCAGCTCGGCGCCGAGGACGAACGGCAGGATGACGATCGGCGGCCAGTGCCACAGGTACATCGAGTACGAGATCTCGCCCAGCGTGTGCGTGGGACGCCAGCGCATCAGCGGCGCGGGGGAGAGGAGGCCGCGCGGCTCGCCGGCCCAGATGACCACCAGCGTCGCGACGACGGGCACGATCGCCGCGGTGCCGGGGAACGGCGTGGACTCGTCGTACACGAAACCGCACCAGGCGAGGGTCAGGAAGCCCGCCCACGACAGCAGCGCCGTGGGGGTGCCGCGGCGCACCGTGGCGCTGCCCATCCAGAGTGCCAGGAGCGCGCCGGCGCCGAACTGCCAGGCGCGGGCCGGGGTGACGAAGTACGCCGCCGGCGGGTTCGCCTGGGTGATCCAGAGCGAGTAGGCCAGGCTCGCGGCGGTGGCGGCGCCCAGCACGATCGCCACCATGAGCCTGCGCGAGCGGCCCATCCGCACGGCGAGCACGGTGGCGAGCAGCACCAGCAGCGGCCACACGAGGTAGAACTGCTCCTCGATCGAGAGCGTCCAGTAGTGCTGCACCGCGGTGGGGTCGTTCTCGGCGGCGAGGTAGTCCACCGAGTCGGCCGCGAGCGCCCAGTTCTGCACGTACAGCGCCGACGCGACGATCTCCTTGAAGTTCTGGCCCCACGAGACCAGCGGCATCCACAGCCACACGGCGATCGCGGACACGGCCAGCACCAGGTACGCGGCGGGCAGCAGGCGGCGGGCCCGACGGGCCCAGAACCTCGCCAGATCGACGCGGCCGGTGTCGGCCGTCTCGCGCAGCAGGTGTCCCGTGATGAGGAATCCGGAGATCACGAAGAAGACGTCGACGCCGATGTAGCCGCCGGGCAGACGCCCCGGCCACAGGTGGAAGAGGACGACGAGCATCACGGCGACGGCGCGCAGGGCCGTGATCTCGGCCCGGAAACGGTCGCGAGGAGGGCTGGCGGGCACCGCACCACGATACGAGGCCGGACCTCGTCGCGCCCAATCCGCCGTCCGGCGGGTGACGGGCAGCCGTCGGGTCCGCACCACTAGAATCGACACCTGCGTACCCGGTGGGCGTCGACCCGCCGTGATGTCGACGGGAACCGAGGAGAGCATGCCTGACGTGGGTCGAGTGCGTCGCCGCGTCGTGGCGATGGTCCCCGAGCGCGCGAAGGACCGCCTGCGCCGAGCCCTCGGTCGCGGTCCGGCTCCCCGCCCCCACGCGCGTCTCGCGATCCGGCACGATGCCGGCCTGATCCACTACTCCGGCGAGTTCCGCGACCCGGTGCGCGTCGTCGCCCTCGTGGTGCGGCCCGCCAGCCGCCTCGACCAGGTGGCGGTGCGGCTCGAGCAGCCGGCCTCCGCCCGCTTCGCGTTCACGCTCGACCCCGTGCAGCTGTGGGAGCTCGGCGGTCGCGCCGCCGGCCGCTTCGACCTCTTCGTCGAGGTAGAGGGCAGCGGCACGAAGCGCTCCGAGCTCCGCCTGGGCCGCTTCGACCACACCGACACGGCCGCCGCGCTCGACCGCATCGAGCTCGAGGGCGCCGCCTCGCCGTTCGGCGAGCAGGTGCACGCCTGGACGCACGTCACCGACCAGGGCAACGTCTCGGTGCGCTACGCCGCCGAGCCGATCCGCCGCTTCGAGGTGGAGGGCACGCGCCTCGACGTCGGCCCGAGGGGCATCGCCACCGAGCTGCTGCTCAAGACCTTCTCGCGGCCCGCCAGCGACATCCGGCTGTCGCTGCAGTGGCGCTTCTCCGGCAGCACGCAGGAGATCCCCGTGCAGATCGTGGAGCGCGACGCCACCGCGACGCACGGCCTGTACGAGTACGCGATCAGCTTCGACCTCATGCCCGACGCCGTCTCCGACGACGAGCGCGAGGGCATCATCGACCCGCACCTGATCATGGACCTGAGCGGCTTCGACCTGCCGGTGCGCGTGCCGTTCGCGGAGAAGAGCTTCCGCCACTTCCGGCTGCGCGACCTGCCGGTGCCCACCACCGGCGGCGGCCACGTCGACCAGTGGGTGCCCTACCTGACCTTCCGCGCCAAGCGCCTCGCCTTCTGGTCGGAGCGGTTCACCGTCGACAACCACCGCTACCTGCGCCGGATCTCGCGGTGGGCGTGGCTGATGACGCCGCTGCGACCGTTCTCGGGCATCTGGCTCGTCGGTGAGGTGCCCTACAAGGCGCAGGACAACGGCTTCGCGCTCTTCCGCTGGATCCGCCGGAACCACCCCGAGCGCCGCGCGTACTACGTGATCGACGCGGACTCGCCCGACCGCGACAAGGTGGAGCCGTTCGGCCAGGTCGTCACCGCCCGCTCGCGCGAGCACATCCGGTACACCGCGCTGGCCTCGCGCTTCGTGGGCAGCCACCACGCCGAGTACCTGCACGCCTCGCGCTCGCCGCGGCTGGCCCGCCACGCACGCGGCCTGCGCGTGTTCCTCCAGCACGGCGTCACCGGCATGAAGAACGTGCGCCTCAACTACGGCCGCCTGCACATGCAGGAGATGCCGCCGGACCGCGTCGTGGTGAACTCCGCGGCCGAGCGCCAGATCTTCATCGAGGACCTCGACTTCTTCCCGTCGCAGGTCGCCGTCACCGGCTTCGCCCGCTACGACTCGCTCTTCGAGGGCGAGCCGCAGGTGCAGCGCCGCCTGCTGGTGATGCCCACGTGGCGCGACTGGCTGACCAGCCGCGAGAGCGTGCTGACCAGCACCTACCTGGCCAACTGGCTGGAGTTCCTGAACGATCCGCGGATCCAGGGTCTGCAGCAGCAGGGCGTCGAGATCCTCATGGTGATGCACCCGAACCTGCGGGCGCTGGTGGACGACCTGCCGCTCGAGGGCATCTCGATCGCGCCGCGCGACGCCGACGTGCAGGAGCTCATCCGCACGAGCGCCGCGCTCGTCACCGACTACTCGAGCGTGGCGTGGGACGCCGCGTTCCTGCGCCGTCCGGTGTTCTTCTTCCGCTTCGACGACGCCGTGCTGACCGGCGCCCGCACGCCCTTCGTGGACGCCGCCACCGAGCTGCCCGGCCCGATCGCGCACCGTGCCGCCGACCTCGCGGCCGAGGTGGCGACGTCCGCCGAGTCCGGGTTCGCGATGGACGACCTGTACGCCCGCCGGGCGGCGAAGTACCTCGAGCTGCCGACCTCGGGCTACGGCGAGCGCAACTACGAGATGGTCCGCACGGCCGACGGCCTGTCCACGCGGCTGCTGCGGCTGCGCAACCAGCGCTGGGTGCGCGACGCCTTCAAGCGCTTCCGCGCCGGGCCTCACTACTACCGCGCGATGTCGCTGATGTTCCGGTTCGGCAGCCTGCTGCCGCGGCGCGACATCGCGGTGTTCGAGAGCGACCGCGGCAACGCCTACGGCGGCAGCCCGCGCGCCCTGTTCGAGCGGTTGCACGAGCGCGGCACGTCGCTCGACCTCTGGTACGTCAACAACTCCACGCTGCGGGTGCCGCCGGGCACGCACAAGGTGTTCCGGCCGACGCCGCGCTACTTCTGGACCCTCTCGCGGGCGAAGTACTGGGTGTTCAACCAGAACGTGCACGACCTCTGCCAGCGGCCGCGTGGCACCCACTACCTGCAGACGTGGCACGGCACCCCGCTCAAGCGGATGCAGAACGACGTGCCGGTCATGTACGGCCGGGCCGACGACTATCACGCGAAGGCGCAGGAGCTGGTGGATCGCTGGTCCAGCCTCGTCTCGCCGAGCCCCTACGCGACCGAGGCGTTCCGCAGCGCCTTCGGCTTCACCGGGCCGATCATCGAGTCGGGCTACCCGGGCAACGACGTGTTCCACACCGTGAAGGGCGCGCAACGGGCGCGGGAGACGCGACTGCGGCTGGGTCTGGCCGAGGACCGCACGGTGGTGCTCTACGCGCCGACGTTCCGCGACGACGGTCGCGCCGCGGGTGCGAAGGGCGCGTGGGCGCACGACATGGCGCTCGACCTGGGTCGCTTCGCGGAGCGGCTGGGCAAGAACGTCACGCTGCTGGTGCGCCTGCACCCGCTGGTGAAGTTCGCCTGGCCGAAGGACCTCGACGCGAGCATCGTCAACGTCTCGAAGTACCCGGACACGCAGGACCTGCTGCTGGTGGCCGACGCCCTGATCACGGACTACTCGTCGATCATGTTCGACTACGCCCAGCGCGGCCGGCCGATCATCTCCTACGTGTACGACCTCGAGCACTACCGCGACGACCTGCGCGGCTTCTACGTCGATCTCGAGGAGATCGCGCCCGGCCCGGTGCTGCGCACGAGCGACGAGGTCATCGACGCCGTGGCGAGCCTGCCCGAGCTGGAGACGCGCTACGCCGACCGCCTGGCGGCGTTCCGCGAGCGCTTCGGCGGCCTGGAGGACGGGCACGCCGCGGACCGCGTCATCGACGAGGTCTTCAGCGAGTCCGAGCGCGGCGCGATCCCCGACTGAGGTCAGGCCGCCAGCGGTCGGTAGCGGTGGTTGCGGCGCCAGTGGTCGCGGAGGCGGAACTCGGGCGTGCCGTCGTGACCGAACCGGATGGCGATGTGGGCGTCGTGGACGCGGTGGTGGTGATGCGCGCAGAGCAGTACCCCTGATGTGAGGTTCGTGGGTCCGCCGTGGCTCCACGGGATGACGTGGTGGGCTTCGGTCCAGCCGGGTGGTCGGTCGCAGTCGGGGAACGCGCACCCTTGGTCGCGTTGGGCTAGGGCGATGCGTTGGGCGGCGGTGTGGTGGCGCTTGGCGCGGCCCTCGTCGAGGACCTGGCTGTTGCCGTTCATCACGACGGGGAGGATGCCGGCGTTGCAGGCCAGCTTCCTCAACTGTCCCGCCGAGACCGGCGTGCCGTGCTCGGTGACGCCGGCGCGGTCGGTCTGGCCTCGGAGGGTCTGCTCGTCGACGGTGACGACCAGGGTGGCGGCGACGCCGCCGTGGTTGCCGTAGCCGTCACGCGGAAGGTGGCGGACGATCTCGGCGAACGCCTCGCCCGCCTTCTCCTGCGGCCGCAAGCCTGCGTTCTCATCCGTGGTGGCGCGCGGGGAGGTCTTGGACTCCACGACCGCGCGCAGCATGTCCGCGGTCACGGCGTCGGTCCTGCCGCCGAACGGGACCAGGCCGGTGGTCTCGTCGGGACGGCCGATCCAGAACTCGCGCTGCTGCCGCTGGGCCGCCTCGTCGCGGGTGAGCTGGTCGTTCTCGATCCGATCGGCACGCACCACGTTGATCACCTCGATCGCGCGGCGGGCCTTGCGGCGCAGCTGATCGGCTGTCATCACCCGCGCCGCCGCGACCATGTCCGCCTCGACGAGGTCACGCTGCTCGACCGTCAGGCCCGTCGGGAGGGTGTCGAGCGCGTCGGTCACGATCGCGGCCTTGGTGGTGGACATGCCCGGCTCGGCCAGCGCCTCCCTCACCCGCGGGGCAGCCTCGATCCGATGCGCCAGACGGATCTCCCGCGCTGCTTCACGACGCGTCACCCCGGACCCGGTCGCCACCAGCGCGGTCAGGCTCGCGGCATCGGTCGCGCGGTGGGCGTCAGTCCGATCGGCGGCAGCCACCAGCGCGAGATGGAGTGCGTCAGCCTCGCGACGCATGGCCTGCACCGCCGCCACCTCAGCAGCGAGCTGCTCGCGCGACAAGACGGACAGGTCGCGCGAGCGCGCGTCGGCCAGGAACCGCTGCCCCGACCTGAGCCCACCGACGACGTCCACCAGATCCCCCCCGAACCCCTCCGAACCCCTCCGAACCCCTCCGAACCCCTCCGAACCCCTCCGAACCCCTCCGAACCCCTCCGAACCCCTCCGAACCCCTCCGAACCCCTCCGAACCAATGTTCGAAGTCTACTGTGTTGGGCCCAATATGGCAACGATCTGCGCGAGCGAATCTCAGGCGAGCGGTGTCGCAAAGCCCTCGGGATCGATGCCCATGTCGGTGGCGAACTGGTCGCGCAGCTCGAGGAACCGGGGATCGCCCGTCATCGCGTACATGACCTGCTGCTGCCTCACCGTCCGAGCGGGTCCGTAGTCCGGGTGCCCGGGCTCGCGCAGCTGGTAGCGGTTCGCCGCCCCGGGCACCCGGAACCGGGGCCCGTAGTGCGCGGCGGCGGTCAGTCCGGCCGACAGCAGCTCCAGTACCTCGGGGTCGCGGCCGCCACGGTCCCACAGGTAGTACAGCCCGGTCAGCGCGGTGACGTGCCCGTTGAGGATCATCGGCTGGACCGGATCGTCGAGCGGCTGCTCCTCGAACCAGAGGTAGCCCTGGTCGGCCACGAGACTGAACCACAGGTGCTCGGTCGACGGTCCGGGGATCCGGTACGCGGCGGCCAGCTCACGTGCCGTGGCTAGGTAGCGAGGGTCGCCGAAGGCGTGGTCGAGCGCGACGAGGCCGGAGATCGCGGCACCGTTGCCGAGGCCGGACGTCCACGGCGCCCTGACCCGCACGCCCTCGTACCGACGGCCGAACCGGTAGACGACGAAGCGTGCCTCACCGACCGGCTCGGTGTGCTCCAGCAGGCGGTCGTACAGGGCGTCCGCGATCGGCCGCACGAGGTCGCGGCTCTCGGGGTGCCGGCGGACGTGAGAGGCGAGCAGGGAGGCGTTGACCTGGAACGGCCACGGGGCGAAGTGCTGGTGGTACGTCGTCAGGTAGGACTCGGGCCACGGGACGGGCAGCTGCGCGTCGAGCTCGAGGCCCGGCCGGGGCTCCCAGCCCGGGTGCGGACCCACCGTGAGGACCCGGTCGGGGTCGAGACCGGGCGCGATCGTGAAGAGGTCGTCGCGGACGCCGGCGACCCCGCGGCGTGTCGTGCGCTCGACGGTGGGCGCGTAGCCCGCGGTCAGGAATGCGCCGAGGGCGAGCGTCACCGCGCGCATCCTGGTCACGGACAGGAGTGAAGCACACCTGCCGCCAGAAACGGCTGCAAGGGGAGGGGAAACGGCGACGGGGTGTCGCCACGACCGTGGCGACACCCCGTGCGGGATCGTGCGAGGCTCAGGCCTTGGACTCGCCCCAGGCCGGGTTCCAGCCGTCGACCTCGTCGGCGCGGCGCTCGGCCGGACCGGTGTAGATCGCCGAGGGGCGGATCAGGCGGCCGGTCTTGTACTGCTCGAGGATGTGGGCGCTCCAGCCGGCGGTGCGGGCGGAGGTGAACATCGCGGTGAACATGTTCGCCGGGATCTCGGCGAAGTCCAGCACGATCGCGGCCCAGAACTCGACGTTCGTCTCCAGGACGCGGTCGGGACGACGCTCGCGCAGCTCCTTGAGGGCGGCCTGCTCGAGGGCCTCGGCGACCTCGGCGCGGGGCGCGGCGAGCTCCTTGGCGGTGCGGCGCAGCGTGCGGGCGCGGGGGTCCTCGGCGCGGTAGACGCGGTGGCCGAAGCCCATGAGGCGCTCGCCGGAGTCGAGGAGGTTCTTGACGTACGCCTCGGCGTCGCCGGTCTTCTCGACCTGCTCGATCATGCCCAGCACGCGCGACGGGGCGCCGCCGTGCAGCGGACCGGACATCGCGCCGACCGCGCCGGACAGCGCGGCGGCCACGTCGGCGCCGGTGGAGGAGATGACGCGCGCCGTGAAGGTGGACGCGTTCATGCCGTGCTCGGCGGCGGAGACGAGGTAGGCGTCGATGGCCTTGGCGTGGTCGGGGTTGACCTCACCGCGCCAGCGGGTCAGCATCCGCTCGACGATCGTGTCGCACTTGTCGATCTCGCTCTGGGGGACCATCGGCTTGCCGAGGCCGCGGGCGGCCTGGGCGACGTAGGAGAGCACCATGACGGCAGTGCGGGCGAGGTCGTCGCGGACCTCTTCGGGGGTCTCGATGTCGTAGAGCTGGCGCAGGCCCCACACGGGAGCCATCTGCGCGATCGCGCTCTGGACGTCGGCGCGGATGTCGCCCGAGTGCACGGGGATGGGGTACGGCTCGGCCGGGGGCAGGCCCGGGTCGTAGGTGCCGTCGACCAACAGGCCCCAGATCTTCTCGAACGGCACGCGGCCGACGAGGTCATCGATGTCGACCCCGCGGTACCGGAGCGCAGAGCCTTCCTTGTCGGGTTCGGCGATCTCGCTCTCGAACGCTACGACGCCTTCCAGTCCGTGGTGCACTTGAGTCATGACTCAATAGTGCCCTGCGCGCGTCTCACGCCGTGCGGCACGGTCCGTTTCCCGCCCCGCCGGTTGGTCGGCGGAGCGCTGACAGTTTCCCCGGTTAACCGGGGAAACTGTCACTTCACGAGGTTCGCAACCCTCGTGAAGTGACAGGAAACCTCGTGAAGTGGCGCTGAGGAGGACGCGGTCGCTGGCTACGGTGGGCGCATGAGCGACGAGCTGGCGCGGATGCGAACCGAGTACGCGCGGGTTGGGCTGGACGAGGGCACGGCCGGCGACGACCCGGTCGCGCTGGCGCAGACGTGGATCTCCGAGGCCGTGGCCGCGGGCGTGCACGAGCCGAACGCGATGGCCCTGGCCACCGCCACGGCGGCGGGCGAGCCTTCGGTGCGGATCGTGCTGCTCAAGGGCTTCGACGCGTCGGGCGCGGTGTTCTTCACGAACTACGACTCGCGCAAGGGCCGCGAGCTGGCCGAGAACCCGCGGGCCGCGGCCGTGCTGCTGTGGCACGCGCTGCACCGCCAGCTGCGGATCGAGGGCGCCGTGACCCGGCTCGAGGCGCACGAGTCCGACGCGTACTTCGCCGCCCGACCCGAGGGCGCGCGGATCAGCGCCGCGGCGTCGCCGCAGTCGCAGGTCGTCGAGGGGCGCGACGAGCTGGACCGCCGCTGGCACGAGGCCGAGCGCGGGGGAGCCGCCGACCACCGGCCCGAGGGCTGGGGCGGCTACCGGATCGCGCCGGAGGTCCTCGAGTTCTGGCACGGCCGCGAGAACCGCCTCCACGACCGCATCCGCTTCACGCGCGACGGCGACGCCTGGGCGCGCGACCGCCTGGCGCCCTGAGTCACTCCACGTCGAGCACGAGGTGCCCGGCGTCGTCCGCGCGGGCGACGCCGATCGAACGCCTGCGCAGCAGGCCGGTGCGGAGCGGGTGCTCGCCCTCGAACCGCAGGGGGACGTCGTACCAGAGGTCGCCGACCTGCAGTGCGATGCTCGGGCGGTAGACGCGCTCGGCCAGGGTGCCGGCGTCGATCGTGAGCCGGTATGTCCCTGCCTCGGTGTCGAGGTGCGCGTCGATCTCGCGCCCGCGCTGGGGAGGTCGCTTCGCGTGCGTCGCCTCGCTGGGCGCGCTGGAGTCTCGCACCAGGCGACCCGCGTACGTCGGCGCGCCCCGCACGCGCGACCGGCCGGTGATGACGACGGAGCCGCCGTCGAGCAGGGCCTTCGCGCGACCGAAGAGCGAGGCGATCCGTTTCACGGGCTTCTCGTACGTGATCTCGTACGCCGGGCGCGACTCCGCGTCGGCAGGGTCGAAGCCGGGGTAGGCGAAGTGCGCACGCCCGTCGACGACGTGGAGGTCGACGCCGCGGCCCTTGTCCTCGTCCGCCTGCAGCAGCGCGAGCGTCGTCTCGACGTCGCGCCGCAGCGCCGCCGCGATGATCGCGCGGTGGATCACGTGCATCCGCCGGAACAGGTTGTCGGTCAGGTAGCGCTGCGCGAGGTCCTCGATCCGGTCGAACACGAACGCCCGCTCGACGTCGTCGCGCAGGGCGAGCGAGTCGCGCAGGTCGCCGCGGATCGTGTTGTCGAACTGGCGCTTCATCACGTGGTCGCGCTGCGGGCCGGGCGGGATGCAGTCGGCGATCGTCTCCATGACGATCTCGGTCGAGGCGTACTTCTCGACCGCGTCGGCGGTGTACGTGACGTTGGACCGGTCGTGCCGCTCGCGCGCGTGGTAGGTCGCCCCGTCGCCGATCATCGAGATCCGGCGCGCGTTCACCATGGCGGTGAGCGTGAAGGGCTGGTCGCAGCGCTGACGCATGTCCTCGCGGTACCGCAGGCCCAGCCGCTCGACGAGCTCGCGCCGGAACAGCTTCGTGTTCGAGAGGTTGTAGGGCAGCCGCGACGCGTAGAGGTCCATGTCGCGCACGCGCCCGGCGCGGTAGATGAGGATCGGCACGGCGCGCTCGCCGATCGGCTCCATCCGGCCGAAGACGACGTCGGACTCCCACCCGTCGGCGTGGCCCACGAGGAGCTCGAGGGCGTCGTCGTCGAGCACGTCGTCGGAGCCCAGGAAGAACACGTAGCGCCCGGTGGCCCGCTCGAGGCCGCGGTTGAACGGCACGGCCGGGGTCCCGGACGGCGGCTGGTGGATCACGACGACGTTGTCGCCGTGGCGCGCGGCGAACTCGTCGAGGATCCGGCCACTGTCGTCCGTGGAGCCGTCGTCGACCAGCACGAGCTGGAGCGCGTCGAGGCCGATCGTCTGTCGCTCGAGGCTGGCCAGCGCCTCGGGCAGGTAGGTGGCGGTGTTGTGGACCGCCACGATCACGGTGCAGTCCGGCTCGGGCGGGGTCTCGGCGGGACGCACGTCGCTGAGGGGCTCGCCCTCCGGGTCGATCCAGGTGCGCAGGACGTCGGCGGCGTACCGCCCGTCGTGGATGGCGTTGACGTACTCCACGCCCTCGGCGCCCAGCCGGCGCGAGCGCTCGGGGTCGGCGACGAGCTCGCGCACGACTTCGGCGATCGTCTCGCGGGTGGCGCGCACGATGGGCACGTCGTGGCCGGTCACCGCCTTGATGTGACGCCGGATCGTGGGGTCGACGGTGCCCACCACGACCCGCCCGGCCGCCATCGCCTCGCACGCGGCCACGCCGTAGCCGCCGGCGCCGAGCTGCTCGACGACGATGTCGGCGTCGCGGATCACGTCGGGCATCTCGTCGTGAGGGATGCCCTGGAGGCGCCGGTACTCGAGGACGCCCTCGTCGTGCAGCTCCTGCAGGACGGGGTCGATCCACACGCTGTTCTTCTGCGCCGAGCTCGGGCTGTGGACGACGACGGGCCGCTCGCGCCCGAGCACGGGACGGTCGCACGTCCACCGCTCCACGTCGAGCGTGAGCGGCAGCCAGCGCGAGCCGGGGACGAACGGGATGAGCACGGGGCTGGTGACGAACGTGGGACCGTCGAACGCGGCGAAGTCCTCGACGTTGCGGCGCGCGATCGTCTCGAGGGTGTCGACGAGGTCGGGGTCGAGCTGCTCGTACTGGGTGTCGGGGTGCAGGTGCCGGTAGACGCTCGGGATCTTCACGTCGGACCCGTGCGCCACCATCGCCACGGACACGCCCGCCGCCTTCAGCTCCTCGAGGACCGCGCGGTTGTCGAAGTCGAGGTCGGGCCCGCTCCACAGCGCGTGGTTCGACTCGATCAGCACGTGCGTGAAGCTCTCGACGACGAAGTCGCGCAGGCGCGGGTTCCAGTCGATCGAGTAGCGGGCGAGGTTCGAGTCCACCCGCAGGTGCGCCGGCGCGAGGTGGGGCGTGACGCAGTAGCGGTAGCTGATCGCCCACGTGTCGTCAGCCAGCCGGCCGAGCGCCTTGGCCCACTGACCCGCCTGACCGGCGGAGTTCGCCGGGCCGAGGAAGACGCGCGTGGACGCGGCATGGACGTCGGGGAAGGGGTCGACGAGGTCGCGGATCGTGCTCACGTCCATCGGTCTCGCTCCACCCTCTCCCGGTCGTCGCGTGCGTCGAGGTCCCGCCTCACGTTATCGGCACCATGCTGCGTCACGGTGAACCCACGGCGACGAGCGGCGGACGGACGCCGCGATCACAGGACGGAGCGGACCACGGGAACCCGCCGCAGCACCAGCACGATGGCGAAGCTGGCGACGAGGGTGATCGCGAGGCGACCGAGCAGGGGACCCACGGCCTCGGCGGCGGGGAGGTCGCCGCCGATGCCCAGCTCGGGCAGCAGCCACACGAACGTCAGGTGGAGGCCGAAGACGCCGAGCGTGGCCGCCCCGAGCGTGGTGCCGAGACGGGCGCCGATGCCGCGGGCCAGCACGCGCAGCAGCCCGTCGGGCTGGATGAGCGCCTGCGCCACCAGGAACACGCCGATCGTGTAGAGGATCGTGCCCGCGCCGTAGTAGCTGACCGGGCTGATCGTCTGGAGCCACTGAGGCGCCTCGGGGTTGCGCCACTGCCAGCACCCGAGGGCGCCGAGCGCGAGGGTCACGGCCGAGACCGCCGCGAGCGCGAGCCCGCGGAGCCGCAGCCCGCGCAGGCCCCAGCCCAGGAGGTAGACCCCGAGGTAGCCGAACCACCAGGTCCAGGCCGTCTCGACGAGGACCACCGATGCCTCGCGCGGCTGGATCGTGGCGAGCGAGAGCGCGGGGATCGTGGCGAGCGCGGCACCGGCGACGAGCACGGCGCGGCGGCTCGAGGTGGAGACGAAGCCGATCACGAGCGGCGTGATCAGGGCGAGCCCGATGATGATCCAGAAGAAGTACAGCGCCGTGTAGAGCTCGCCGGTGACCGTCTGGAGCAGGGCGTCGCGCCACGGCAGCACCGTGCCGTCCTGGCGACTGACCAGCGCCCAGTACCAGAGGTGCCAGAAGACCAGGGCCGGGACGAGCCGGGCCGCGCGCTTGCGCAGGAAGACCGAGTGGCTGCCGTACCGGCGGGGGTCGAGCAGCACCGAGCCGCTGAGCATCACGAACAGCGGCACCGCGCACACGGCGCCGATGTCGAGCCAGATGGCCAGGGTCCCCACGGTCGTGGAGCGGGCGTCCTCGGCGGCGGCGTTGGGCGCCACCGAGTGGATCGTGACGACGCCGACGATGGCGATCGCGCGCAGCCAGGAGATCCACACCGTGGACTCGGTGGCCGTCGGTGTAGTCGCAGTCGTCACCCGAAGAACGTAACAACGCGACGCGGTGGCTGCGCGGCCGTCGCGGGCGGTGTGCACCCGGCCGTTAGGGTGGGCGTCGTGCGATCTGTAGGGGGAGGCGCGGCCGTCTCGCGCGCCGTCGTCCTCGGGTGGAGTGTCCCTCCGATCGACTCCTCCCTCTCCCGTCGCACCGCCGATCTGGTCGCGGCGCTCTCCGACGCCGGCTGCCTCGTCACCGTGATCACGGTCGACAGCCCCGCCGCCGTGCGCGACGACGGCCTCGACCCCGCACTCGCGCGCCGGATCCCCGACGACGTCCGCATCATCCGCATCGCGGACGACCACCCCGACGAGCTCCAGCGGATCGACCGCTGGTCGTACGAGCGAGCCCTCGACCCGGCCGGCTGGCGCGACGAGTGGCTGGCCCGCGCCGCCGCCCAGTTCGACGAGCCGGGCTTCGGCCACGTGCACGACCGCCTGCGCGAGGAGGCGCTGCGAGTCGCGGACACCGAGGGCGTCGACCTCGTCGTGGCCGTCGCGGCCCCGATGGTCACCGTCGCCGTCGCCGCCGACGTCAGCGCGCGTCACGGCGCGGACCTCGTGGTCGACCTCGCCCGCACGACCGGCGGCGACTTCGAGATCGGTGGCCAGCGTGTTCGCGACGCCCTTTCCCGCGCCACCGTGTGGTGCCCCGACGAGGGCACCCGGGCACGCCTGCGCGACGTCGACCCCACGGCCGCCGAGCGCGCGCTCGTCGTGCCCGACGGCTTCGGCACCGAGCCCGAGCCCGGCGCGGCGCTCCCGGCCCGCCGCGAGCACTGGCCGCTGCGTGTGGGCTGCTTCGTCGAGCCCGACGCCTGGAGCGCGTTCGTCGAGGTCGTCGAGGGCTGGATCGCCGCCCGCGCCGTCCACCCCGTCCTGACCGAGGCCATCCTCGCGGTGTTCGGCCGCCCTCCAGCCGCCGGCGTCGCCCCCTCGGTGCTCGCGCAGGCCGCCCCGGCCGGCGTCGTCGCGGAGGCCTCGCCGTCCGTGGACGACCTGCCCGAGGTGCACCGCGGACTCGACCTCGTGGTCGTCGTCTCACGCGGCGACCTGCCAGCGGGCCGCACCGCCGACCACCTCGCCGCGGGCGTCCCTGTGGTCTGGTGCACGGCGCAGCAGCCGGGCCCGGGCCACCCGTTCGAGGAGGCCAGCCAGGTGGTCCGCGCCGCCGACCTGACCCCGCAGGCCATCACCGACGCGATCCGCACGGCGCTGGCGCTCGACCCCGCCACGGTCGTGCCCACGTGGCGCGTCTCGGCCTGGCCGGCGGCCCTCGAGGACCTCGACGCGAAGGAGGACCGTCGATGACCCGCGTCCTCGCCGTCACGGCCCGCGCCCGCTACCCCGAGACGTGGCTGGACAACCTGCTGGAGAAGCTCGACCTCGGCGGCGATGTCGAGGTGCGCGTCCTCGCGGCCAAGCGCCCCAAGCCCGCCTTCGAGGCCGAGTTCGCGGTGATGCCGCCGCTGCCGAAGCCGCCGAAGGTCGAGCCCGCCCCGCGCAGCCTCGGCGCCCGCGTGTGGAGCCTCGTCACCGGCTCGCGTCCCACGCCCCCGTCGCCCCCCGAGCCCGCGCCCGCCCCGAAGCTGCGCGAGCGCCTCGCCACGTGGTGCCGCGAGGACGACCGTCCCGCCGAGCTGGCGCAGTGGGCCGACGTCGTCGTCGCGATGGACGACGCCGCCTGCCGCAGTGTGTGGGAGCTCGGCCGCCGCGTCGAGGGCACCGTGTTCGTCAACCGTGCCGCGCGCGTCCGCGAGGCGCTCGAGGCCGAGCGCGTCGACGTGCCCGCACCCACGCCACCCGCCGGACCCGACGCCGCCGACGCCACGATGCCACCGATCGCCGACGAGCCCGCCCGGCTCCTGATCGCCCCCGCGAACTACGCCGGACAGGCGCACGCCTGGGCCCGCGCCGTCGACGCGCACGTCCCGGGCGCCGCCGCGCAGAACTTCAAGGACCGCCGCCTCCTGCACCCGTACCCGGCCGACCTCACGGTCGACCGTCGCCGCTTCCAGGGCGACCTCGGCTGGCGCCGCGCCTGGCGCGAGCACGTCCTCGCCACCTACACGCACGTGATCGTCGAGGCCGGCCTGCCGGTGCTGGGCGAGTCCGTCATGCCGCTCGAGCACGTCGTCGCCGAGCTGCGCGACGCCGGCCTGCGCGTCGCGCTGCTCTCGCACGGCAGCGACGCCCGCATCCCGTCGGTGCACGCGGCGAACGAGCGCTGGGCCCAGTACGACGGCATGGACGCGGCCTGGGTGCGACAGCTGGAGCACTCCTCGCGGCGCAACGTCGAGGTCTACACGAGCGACCCCGGGCCGGTCTTCCTCTCCACGCCCGGCCTGCTGGAGTTCGTCCCGAACGGCACGTGGCTGCCGCTCGTGGTCGACGTCGACCGCTGGCACAGCGACGAGCCCGTCCTCGAGCGCGACCGGCCCGTCGTGGCGCACGCGCCCAGCAGCAAGCAGAAGGGGTCGCACCACATCGACCCCGTCCTGGCCGACCTCGACGCCCAGGGCCTCATCGAGTACCGCCGCGTCCAGGGCGTCCCGATCGAGGAGATGCCGCAGGTGTTCGGCACCGCCGACATCGTCATCGACCAGTTCGGCGCCGCCGACTACGGCGTCGCGGCGTGCGAGGCGCTCGCCGCGGGCCGCACCGTGGTCAGTCACGTGTCGCCCGGCGTGCGCGAGCACGTCCGCGCCGAGACGGGCCTCGAGGTGCCGATCCTGCAGGCCGACCCCGAGACCTTGCGCGACGTCGTCCTCGGGCTGCTCGCCGACCGCGAGGCGGGCCGCGCCGCCGCCCGCGACGGACGGGCCTTCGTCGAGGCCGTCCACGACGGCCGCCGCTCGGCCGAGGTGCTGGCGCGCTGGTTCGAGAACTCTGCCCCCACGGCGGTGCCGGAACATGGCCCGTCCCCACATACGAAGTAGGGTGTTACCCGTGTCTGAACAGCCTTTCATCCCGCCCGCCAAGCCCATCATCGACGAGGTCGACATCGAGGCCGCGGTGCGCGTGCTCCGCAGCGGCATGGTCGTGCAGGGTCCCGAGGTCAAGGCCTTCGAGGAGGAGTTCAGCGAGGTCGCCGGCTCCGAGCACGCCGTCGCCGTCAACTCCGGCACCTCGGCGCTCCAGCTGGCCCTGATGGCGCTGGGCATCGGCCCGGGCGACGAGGTCATCGTCCCGTCGTTCACGTTCGCCGCCTCCGGCAACGCGATCAGGCTCGTCGGCGCCGAGCCGGTGTTCGTCGACATCGACCTCGACTCCTTCTGCGTCGACCCCGAGGCCGTCCGCGCCGCGATCGGCCCGAAGACCGCCGGCATCATGCCGGTGCACCTGTACGGACACCCCGCCGCGATGACCACGATCATGGAGCTGGCCTCCACCCACGGCCTCGCGGTCGTCGAGGACGCGGCCCAGGCCCACGGCGCCGCGATCGACGGCAAGCCGGTCGGCGGCTTCGGCTCCGCCGCGGCGTTCAGCTTCTACCCGACCAAGAACATGCACTCGCTCGAGGGCGGCATGGTCACTACGAACGACGCCGAGGTCGCGCGCACGATCCGCCTGCTGCGCAACCAGGGCATGGAGCAGCGCTACGCCAACGAGATCGTCGGCGTGAACATGCGCCTCACCGACGTCGCCGCCGCGATCGGCCGCACGCAGCTCACCCGCCTGCACGAGTGGACCGAGCGACGCCGCGCGATCGCCGCCCGCTTCGACGCCGAGATCACCTCGGTCGTCGTGCCGCCGGTCGCCGAGGGCGCACGCCACGTCTACCACCAGTACACGGTGCGCGTGGAGAACGACCGCGACGGCTTCCAGAAGCGCCTCACCGACGCCGGCATCGGCAACGCCGTCTACTACCCGACGCCGGTGCACCGCCTGCGCCCGTACCTCGTCGGCGGCGCGCCCGACCCGCGCTGGGACCTGCCCGCCACCGAGAAGGCGGCCGCCGAGGTCGTCTCGATCCCGGTGCACCCGAGCCTGAGCGACGCCGACGTCGACCGCATCGTCGCGGCCGTCAACGAGGCCGGAGCCACCGCGTGAGCGCCCCGCTGCGCGCCGGCCTCATCGGTGCCGGCGCGATGGGTCGCAACCACGCGCGGATCCTCGGACAGCTCGACGGCGTCGACTTCGTCGCGATCAGCGACCCCGCCCTCGAGGCCGGCCTGTTCGGCGCCGACGTCGTGCCCGACGTCGAGTCGCTCATCGCGCTCGGCATCGACTACGCGGTCGTCGCCTGCCCCACGAGCCTGCACGAGGAGGTCGGCCTGGCGCTCGCGTCCGCCGGCATCCACGCGCTGATCGAGAAGCCGCTCGCCTCCACGGTCGAGGGCGCCGCCCGCCTCGAGAAGGCCTTCGGCGACGCCGGCCTGATCGGCGGTGTCGGCCACATCGAGCGCTACAACCCCTCGCTGCAGGCGCTGCGCGCCAAGCTGGAGGAGGGCGAGCTCGGCCAGATCTACCAGGTCGTCACCCGCCGCCAGGGCCCGTTCCCGCACCGCATCGCCGACGTGGGCGTCGTCAAGGACCTCGCCACGCACGACATCGACATCGCGTCGTTCGTCACCGGTGAGTCCTACCTCGACATCAGCGCGCGCACCGTCACCAAGAGCGGCCGCCCGCACGAGGACATGGTCGCCGCCGTCGGCACGCTGTCGGGTGACATCATCGTCAGCCACCTGGTGAACTGGCTCAGCCCGATGAAGGAGCGCTGCACCGTCATCACCGGCGAGCGCGGCGCCTACGTCGCCGACACGCTCACCGCCGACCTGACCTTCCACCGCAACGCCACCGTCGCGCTCGACTGGGACGCGCTGAGTGCGTTCCGCGGCGTCGCCGAGGGCGACGTCACGCGCTTCGCGATCCCCAAGCGCGAGCCGCTGCTGGTGGAGCACGAGACCTTCCGCGATGCCGTCCTCGGCCAGGACACCGACATCGTCACCCTCGCGCAGGGCCGCCGCACCGTCGAGGTGGCGCAGGCGATGATCGACTCCGCCGACGGAGGCGGTCAGCGGGTCGATCTGGCGTGAGCGACCAGCCGAACAAGGTCGTGATGCTCGTCGACAACGACGTGCGTCGCGACTCGCGGGTGCAGAAGCAGGCGCGTTCCATGGCCGATCGCGGCTGGGAGGTCACGCTCCTGGGCATCAACCGCACCGAGGACGTCATCCCGGCGTGGAAGGTGGGCGACGCCACGGTCGAGCTCGTCGACTACCGCCCCGAGCGGATCGAGCGCGCGCACCTCGCGCGGTCGCCGCGCTGGCGCGACCCGCTGGCCTACCGGACGGGCGCGCGGGCCAACCAGCTGTTCGGCTGGTGCGAGGCGCAGGCGCGCGTCCTGGAGGACCGCCGCCGCAGCGCGTCGGGCCCCGGGCGCGTCGTGCTGTCGGCGCGCATCGCCGCCAACCGGGCCCTCGCGTCCTGGCGTGGCTTCCGGCGTGAGCGCACGATCGAGGTGCGCCGCAAGCGCCACCGCATGCACGGCCTCGTCGACCGCCTGAGCACCGCCGCGTGGATGAAGGTCCTCGGCACGAAGTCCTGGAACCACCTCGACCCCAACATCGAGTCGTGGGACGAGGCCTTCGCGCCGGCGATCGACCGCCTGCAGCCCGACCTCATCCACGCCAACGACTTCCGCATGCTGTTCGTCGCCGCGCGCGCCACGTTCCGCGCCCGCGCCGCCGGCCGCGACGTGAAGCTCGTGTGGGACGCGCACGAGTTCATGCCGGGCGTCGAGCACGCCACGGCGCACCCGCGCTGGATCCCGTCGCTGCAGCAGCTCGAGGCCGAGCACGCGCAGTACGCCGACGCCGTGCTCACCGTCAGCGACCCGATCGCCGACCTGCTGCAGGAGCACCACGGCCTGCCCGAGCGCCCCACGATCGTGCTCAACACGCCGATCGTCCAGGACCCGCCGCCCGAGGCGCCCAGCGTCCGCGCCCGCTGCGGCCTGGCCGACGAGGTCCCGCTGATCGTCTACAGCGGCTACGTCGACCCCAACCGCGGCGTCAGCGTGGTCATCGAGTCCCTCGGCCACCTGCCCGACCTGCACGTCGCGCTCGTCGTCGGCCAGCCCGACTCGCCGGTCGTGCTCGGGCTCCAGGAGCGTGCCGCCGAGCTGGGCGCCGCCGAGCGGCTGCACATCCTGCCCTACGTGCCGGTCGAGCAGATCGTGCCGTACCTGTCGTCGGCCACGCTGGGCGTGCACTCGCTGATCCACATGATGAACCACGAGATCTCGCTCGCCACGAAGTTCTACGAGTACTCGCAGGCCCGCCTGCCGATCGTGGGCAGCGACGTGAGGTTCATGGCCGAGACGATCCGCCGCACGGGCCAGGGCGAGGTCTTCCGCGTCGGCGACGTCGACGACTTCGTCCGCGCCGTCCGTGCCGTGCTGGCCGACCGCGAGCGCTACGTTGCGGCCTACGACCAGCCCGGCCTGCTCGACGCGTGGACCTGGGAGCACCAGGCCGACGCGATGCACGAGGTCTACCGCGACCTGGTCGGCTTCGACCCCGCCGTGATCGGAGCCACCGCATGAGCGCCCTGCGCGTCGTCGTCCTGCGCGACACCGCCGCCGAGCCCCTCGGCGCCCATGTCACCGCCCTGCGCGACCTCGGGTTCGAGGTGCACGTGCTGGCCAAGGGCGACGCCCTCGAGGACGGGCCGCTGCTCGTCGAGGACGTCGCCGTCTCCACGGTGCCCGTGCCGAAGTGGCTCGGTGCCGGCCGTCACGGTGCGCGCTCGCCGCGCTGGACCAAGCCGCTGGGCTACCGCACCCTGCTGAAGGCCGGCGTCCGCCAGGCCGCGGCGCAGGCGCGCGTCAGCGAGTCCATGTTCCAGCGCGACGTCGCCTACGTGAAGAGTGGCAACACCAAGGTGCCCCTCGTCCCGCGCGCTCGCCTCTTCCTGGCGCGCGCCGAGCGCCGCTGGGTCGCCGAGCGCACCGAGGCCACCCGCGAGGCCTACAAGGTCCGCAAGGGCCGTCGCCGTCCCGTCGACCGCGCGGCCCGCCGCCTGTGGCGCACCACGTCGCGTCAGCACGCGTGGGCACGCCTCGACCCCGCGCTGCTCGATCCCGAGCTGCACCTCGGTCCCGCCCTCGACGAGCTCGCGCCCGACGTGATCCACGCCGAGGGCCCCGTGATGATGTCCGTCGCCGTGCGGGCCGCCGCCCGGATCGACCACCCGGTCCGCGTCGTGTGGGACCGCACCGGCGAGAAGAAGCCGAAGCGTCCGTGGGCCGCCCAGGCGCGCCCGCTGCTGGTCGCCGAGTACGGCCACCGCGCCGACGCCACGGTCAAGGCCCGCGACCCGCAGACCCTCGCCGCCGCCTACGGCGCGGCCCCGACCCCCACCCTCGAAGGAACCCCATGAACATCACCGTCGTCGGACTGGGCAAGATCGGCCTCCCGCTGGCCGTCCAGTTCGCCTCGAAGGGCCAGAAGGTGTTCGGCGCCGACGTCAGCCCCACCGTCGTCGAGACGGTGAACGCCGGCACCGAGCCCTTCCCCGGCGAGGCCCACCTCGCCGAGAAGCTGGCCGAGGTCGTCGGCTCCGGCCACCTCGTCGCCACCACCGACACCGCCGACGCCGTCTCGCAGTCGGAGTTCGTCGTCATCGTCGTGCCGCTGTTCGTCGGCGCCGACGGCACGCCCGACTTCGGCTGGATGGACTCGGCCACGCAGGACATCGCGCGCGGCCTCAAACCCGGCACCACCGTCATCTACGAGACGACCCTCCCGGTCGGCACCACCCGCACCCGCTGGGCGCCGATGCTGCAGGAGGGCTCGGGCCTGACCGCCGGCCAGGACTTCCACCTCGTCTTCAGCCCCGAGCGCGTGCTCACCGGTCGCGTCTTCGCCGACCTGCGCAAGTACCCCAAGCTGGTCGGCGGACTCGACGAGGCCGCCACCGCCAAGGCCGTCGAGTTCTACGAGACCGTGCTGGACTTCGACGAGCGCCAGGACCTGCCCCGCCCGAACGGCGTCTGGGACATGGGCACCGCCGAGGCCGCCGAGCTGGCGAAGCTCGCCGAGACCACGTACCGCGACGTCAACATCGGCCTGGCCAACCAGTTCGCCCGCTTCTCCGACCAGCACGGCATCGACGTGCTCAAGGTCATCGAGGCCTGCAACAGTCAGCCGTTCAGCCACATCCACCTGCCGGGCATCGCCGTCGGCGGCCACTGCATCCCGGTCTATCCGCGGCTGTACCTGTGGAACGACCCCGACGCCACCGTCGTGCGCTCGGCCCGCGAGGCCAACGCCGCGATGCCCGCCTACGCGGTCGACCTGCTGGCGGCCGCCGCGGGCGACCTCACCGGCAAGCGCGTCCTGGTGCTCGGCGCCTCCTACCGCGGCGGTGTGAAGGAGACGGCGTTCTCCGGCGTCTTCGGCACGGTCGACGAGCTGCGCGCCCGCGGCGCCGAGGTCCACGTCAGCGACCCGATGTACAAGCCCGAGGAGCTCGAGGCGCTCAAGCTGCCCGCGTACGACGGCGAGCCCGTCGCCGCGATCGTCGTCCAGGCCGACCACGCGGAGTACCGCGAGCTCGCGGCCTCGGACTTCCCGGGGGTCGAGGTCATCGTCGACGGCCGCCGCGTCACCGATCCCGAGCGCTGGACCGGTGTCCGCCGCGTCGTCATCGGCGGCTGACGTGAAGGTCCTCAGCATCGTCGGGGCCCGCCCGCAGTTCGTGAAGCTGGCGCCCATCGACCACGCGTTCCGCGCGGCCGGCGTCGAGCACGTCATCGTGCACACCGGCCAGCACTACGACGAGCGGATGTCGGGCGAGTTCTTCCGCGAGCTCGACATCGCCGAGCCCGACGTGAACCTCGAGATCGGCTCGGCCGGCCACGGCGCCCAGACCGGCGCGATGCTCGCGCGGATGGACGACGTCATCCTCGAGCACCGTCCCGACTGGGTCCTGGTCTACGGCGACACGAACTCCACGCTGGCCGGAGCGGTCAGCGCCGCGAAGCTGCAGGTCCCGCTCGCGCACCTCGAGGCCGGGCTGCGGTCGTTCAACCGCGCGATGCCCGAGGAGCACAACCGCGTTCTGACCGATCACGCCGCCGACCTGCTGCTGGCGCCCACCGAGCAGGCCATGGCGCACCTCGCCACCGAGGGTCTCGCCGAGCGCTCCGTGCTCGTCGGCGACGTCATGACCGACGTGCTGACGGGCATCAAGCGCCGGATCGACTCCGGCGAGCTCGAGATCCCCGACCTCGGCGTCACGCCGGGGGAGTACCACGTCTCCACGATCCACCGGGCCGAGAACACCGACGACCCCGAGCGCCTGCGCGCGATCGTCGAGGGCCTGCAGGGCCTGGAGCGTCCGGTCGTGCTGTTGGCGCACCCGCGCCTCGTGCAGCGCTGCGCCGACTTCGGCATCGTGCTCGAGCAGGGCTCGGTGCGCGTGCACGAGCCGCTGCCGTACGGACGCCTCGTGGCCGCTGCGGCGGGCGCGCACTCGGTGATCACCGACTCGGGAGGCCTGCAGAAGGAGGCCTTCCTGCTGCGGGTCCCGTGCGTCACCGTGCGCACCGAGACCGAGTGGGTCGAGACGGTGGAGCTGGGCTGGAACGTGCTGGCGTCCGACCCGCGCACGATCGCGTGGGCCCTGGCCAGCCTCGACCCGCAGCCCACGGACGCCACGCCCTACGGCGACGGCCGCGCCGCCCAGCGCGTCGTGGAGGCCCTCAGCCGCTGAGCGGGGTGGGCCTTCAGGCCAGCGCGAGCCGCCCGTCGGTCTCGCGGTAGGTCTCGCCGGTCTCGGGGCACGTGAAGGTGCCGTCGCCCTGGTCGTCGAGCGGGCGCCCGGCGCGGCCGACCCACGCGATGCGTCGCGCCGGCACGCCGACCACGAGCGCGTGCGGGGGCACGTCCTTCGTCACGACGGCACCCGCGGCCACGAGCGCCCAGGCGCCGATCCGCACCGGGGCGACGCAGACGGCACGCGCGCCGATCGAGGCGCCCTCGTCGATCGTGACGCCCACGGGCGTCCAGTCGGCGCCGGACTTGAGCGAGCCGTCGGGGGCGACCGCGCGCGGGAACTCGTCGTTGGTCAGCACGGCGGCGGGGCCGATGAAGACGCCGTCGGCGACCTGCGCGGGCTCGTAGACGAGCGCGTGGTTCTGGATCTTGACCCGGTCGCCGATCTGCACGCCCGAGCCGATGTAGGCACCGCGGCCGACGATGCACTGCTCGCCGAGCGTGGCGTTCTCGCGCACCTGGGCGAGCTCCCACACGGTGGTGCCGGACCCCAGCGTGGCGCGGTCGTCGACTTGGGCGGTGGGCTTCACGGTGGCGCTCATGGCGCCACGCTATCGCTCCGGGCAGACGCCGTCGTGCTTGACTTGGCTCCGGCCGTTCGGCCCCGGGAGACACGACCGAGAAGAGGCGGAGGCGACCAGGTGGCACCACGGATTCCCGCAGCCCTGAGGGCGCGACTGGCCCGCGTCAAGCGTGCCGTCACCCGCGGCGACGACGCGGCCCCGCCGATCGTCGACGCGGTCCGGGTCGCGGTGGACGCCGACGGTCGGGTCACTCTCGCAGGCACCGCCCGGGACGGGATGGTCGTCGACGCCGTGACGCTGCAGGTCCGCGGCGGGGGCGCGAAGGTCAAGGTCCCCGCGAGCGGCCGCGCCGAGTTCGCGGTCACGGCCGACGTGCCCGACCGCGCGCCCACCAGCTCCCACTCGATCGACGTCCAGCTGCACCTGAAGAGCGCCGCGGGCAAGAAGGTCACCCGCCGGCTCACGGCGGGCCCGGGCGACCGGTCCGCGATCGTCTCCGAGATCGGTGAGACCCGCGAGCGCCCGGTCTGGTGGTACGCCACCCGCGACGGCTACCTGTCGATCCGCGTGGGCGTGCAGCGCATCCCGAAGATCCTCACGAAGGTCACCGCGGTGCGCGGCTCGGCCCATGGCTTCGCGTTCGAGGCCGACCTGATCACGATGCACGCGGACGGTCGGAACGCCGAGCTCGAGGTCACGGTCCGTGCCACCGAGTTCGCCCACCGGCTGCCGCTGCAGGTCGGCGCGGGCACCCGCGATCCGCTGAGCCGTGAGATCACGCACCCGATCGCGGGCGCCATCGACGTCACTGCCCTCGTGGCCGCCGGGATGCCCGCGAACGAGCAGTCGGTCGACATCGCCGTGGTCGTGGACGGCAACGACGGCACGCCCCTGCGTCGAGGCCTCGCGGTCCCGGGCGACCTGCGGGGCTTCCGCCGGCTCAAGCCCCTCACCGGCTCGGACGAGGGTTTCACTCAGGTCCTCGTGCCGTTCCTGACCTTCAAGTCCAAGAACCTGTCGTTCGCCCGCGAGCTCTTCACGCGCGACGCCCACCGCTACCTCACGCGCCTGCGCCGGCTCGGCCCGCTGTGGACCGTGATCCGCGCGTTCTCCTCGGTGTGGGTCGTGGGGGAGACCCCGTACAAGGCGCAGGACGCCGGGTTCCACCTCTTCCGCTGGATCCGCGAGCACCACCCCGGCCGCCGTACGTACTACGTCATCACCGAGGACAGCCCCGAGCGCGCGAACGTCGACCCGCTCGGGAACGTCGTGACGGTGCGCTCGCGCGAGCACATCCGCGCGTGCTTCCTGGCGCGACGCTTCGTCACGACGCACAACGCGAGCTTCGTGCTGGCCACGTCCGACCGCCGCGCGGTCCGGTGGATGCGCGGCAACCGGGTGTTCCTCCAGCACGGCGTCCTCGGCACGAAGAACATGGCCGAGACGTACGGCCGCCTCAGCCCGGCGTTCCACACCGACTTCGTCCACGTCAGCTCCCCGCGCGAGCGCGAGCTGATGATCAACGACCTGCGGTACCGGCCGCAGCAGGTGCGCGTCACGGGCCTGAGCCGCTTCGACCGCCTCCTCGAGCCCACGGAGCAGCCGCCGCGCGGCATCCTCGTGATCCCCACGTGGCGCGACTGGCTGAGTCGCCCGGCCGCGTTCGAGGAGAGCGAGTTCCTGGAGCGCTGGCGCGCCTTCCTGACCTCCGAGCCGATCCGGCAGGCGATCGCCGAGGGCCTGCCGGTCACGGTGATCCTGCATCCGAACATGCGCTTCTTCGGCGATGCGCTCGCCGTCGAGGGCGCCACCGTCCTGCGCCAGGGCGACGTGGACGTGCAGACCCTGCTGCGCAGCCACGCGGCGATGGTCACCGACTACTCCTCGGTGGGCTTCGACTTCAGCTTCCAGGGCCGCCCGGTCTTCTACCACCAGTTCGACCGGCAGCGCTTCCTCGGCAAGAGGCCGTCCCACCTCGACCTCGACCTCGACCTGCCGGGCGACGTCTTCCGCGAGGTCGAGCCGCTCGCCGAGGCCGTGGTCGCCTCGTGGCGCGTCGGCTTCCCGCAGGACGCCGAGCACGCCCGCCGCAGCGCGCTGTTCCTCGAGCCCGCCACGGGTTCCTACAGCGAGCAGGTCTTCGAGTCCGTCCGCACCGCGCGCTCCGCGTGGGTGCCGCTGTGGCGTCTGCGCGACTCGTCGTACGGCCGCCGCACGTACCGCGCGTTCCGCAAGGGCCGACTCTTCCAGCCGTCGATGAAGGCGATCGCGGCCGTGGGCCGGATGCTGCCACGCCGCGACCTCGTGGTCCTCGAGAGCGACACCGGCCGGGCCGTCGCCGACAGCCCGCGCGCCATCTACGAGGAGCTGGTCCGTCGCGGTGCCCCGTTCCGCTACGTGTGGAGCACCCGCAGCACCTTCCGTCCGCTCGACGTCACGACGCGCAAGGTCGAGCCGGGCTCGCCCGCGTTCCACTGGCACCTGTCCCGCGCCCGGTACTGGGTCAACAACCAGAACTTCGGCCCGGTCGTGAAGCCGGCGAAGGGCACCACCTACCTCCAGACGTGGCACGGCACCCCGCTCAAGCGGATGCAGTACGACGCGGTCTCCACCACGGGCCGCGCCCCGGGCTACCTCGAGCGCGTCTCGGCCAAGACCGCCACGTGGTCGATGCTGCTGTCGCCGAGCCCGTACGCGACGGAGGCGTTCCGCTCGGCGTTCCGTTACGAGGGCCGCGTCCTCGAGGCCGGGTACCCGCGCAACGACGTGCTGGCCCGCGACGCGAAGGAGGTCGGCGAGGTCACCCGCCGCCGTCTCGGCCTGCGTCCCGAGGACCGTGTCGTGCTCTACGCGCCCACGTTCCGCGACGACGTCAAGCAGGGCAAGCAGTTCGTGTGGGACGGCGCGCTCGAGTGGGAGCCGCTCGTCGAGGGCCTCGACGAGGACACCGTGATCCTGGTGCGTCGCCACAGCGTCGTGCGAGGCTCGCTGAAGATCCCGCCGGAGCTCGCGCACCGGGTGCTCAACGTCTCGAGCTACCCCGACATGCAGGACCTGCTGTGCGTCGCCGACGTGCTCGTCACGGACTACTCGTCGGTGATGTTCGACTACGCGATCCTCGACCGGCCGATCGTGTTGTTCTGCTACGACCTCGCGCACTACCGCGACGACCTGCGCGGCTTCTACCTCGACTTCGAGGCCGAGGCGCCGGGACCGATCGTGGCCACGCAGGAGGAGCTGCGCGCGGCGCTGCTCGAGGCCGAGGGCCACGGCGACGCCTACGCGACCCGTCGCCACGAGTTCCGTCAGCGGTTCGCCCCGCTCGACGACGGTCACGCCGCCGAGCGCGTCGTGGACGAGGTCTTCGGCTCCTAGGCGGCCGAGCGGATCGCCTTCCGGGCCGCCTCGTCGACCTCGGGCGCCAGCTCGCGCGAGAACGTCGCCGTCAGGTGGCCGTGGTCGAAGTACGCGATCTGGTCGCCCACGACGAACCGGCAGGTCTCGTCGTCGCACAGGCGGTCGGTGACGTCGAGGACCGAGACCAGGCCCGAGTCGTCGGCGCGCCCGGCGGCGGCCAGCGGATCGGGCTCCACGGCCTCGTCGCGCGGGCGCTCGCACACGGCGGGGTCGTCGGCGTTGAGCGCCACGCAGTCGGGCACGCTGCCCGCCGCGGCCGGGGTGTCGCGGATGACCAGCACCGGGATGCCCTCGTCGGTCAGCGTGTCGAGGGTGTCGGCGTACGCGGCCTGGGCGACACGGTCGGCCTCGGGCTGCTCGAGGCCCGCCAGCGGCAGTGTGCGGGTGCGGTTGGAGATCACGACGAGGCTCGGGTCGGAGTCGATGATCCGCTGCAGGCTCTCGGCGTTCCAGGCGCGGCAGTTGCGTGTGGACTTCGGGTTCGGGAACGCGATGTCGAGGTCGACGGTGTAGCACTGCGACGCGAGGTAGGTGTCGAGCGCCCACCCGCGCTCGGTGGCTACCTCGTCCAGCGCGGGCTGCCAGTGCCCGGCGTGCGAGTTGCCGATCAGCGCGACCCGCTGGTCGGAGTCCTCGTCGCCGTAGTGGCAGACCGGGTGCGTCGTGAACGGGGCGCTGGCCCAGCAGTCGTCGGGGTAGACGGCGGGCTGGTCGGCCTTCGCCTCGACCGGCGTCATCGCCAGGCCGCTGTCCTCGGTGCCGTCCGGCGCCGCCGTCAGTGCCCACGCGGCGCCGCACGTGAGCGCCGTGGAGGCCGCGAGCATCGCGAACGTGGCGCGCTTGCGGGCGACGAGATACGGGTGGAACCGCAGCGGACGCTCGATGAAGTGGACGGTGAGGCCCGACAGGACGATCGTCAGGACCAGGACGACCGCATCGGTGCGCAGCGTCTTGTCGACGCCGAGCGCGAGGGGCGTGATCACCACGAGCGGCCAGTGCCACAGGTAGATCGGGTACGACCAGTCGCCCACGAGCTGGATCGAGCGGGCCTCCCACGGGCCTCGCGTGTCCACTGCCGCGAGCAGGACGAGCGCGGCGCCGACGGTGGGGACGAGGGCGGCCGAGCCCGGGAACGCGGTGGCGCGGTCGAACCAGAAGACGGCGTACGTGATCATCGCGAGGCCGACGAGCGCCACGGGTCCGCGCCAGCGGGGGAGGGTGACACCGCGGTGCACCGCGATCGCCACGAGCGCGCCCAGCAGCAGCTCCCAGACGCGGGCCGGGGTGACGAAGTAGGCGGCGCCGGGATCGATGTCGGTCAGCCGGATGCTCCACGCCAGCGAGGCCGCGAACACGGCGACCGTGACGAGCGGCAGCCACGCGCGACGGAACGCCAGGACGGCGGCGATCAGGATCGGCCAGAAGAGGTAGAACTGCTCCTCGATGCTCAGCGACCAGTAGTGCTGGACGGGCGTCGGCGCGTTCTCGGCGGCGAGGTAGTCGGTGGCCGAGTCGGCCAGCACCCAGTTCTGCACGTAGAGCGCCGAGCCGACGACCTGACGGCCGATGTCGGCGAACTGTGTGGCGGGCAGCCACAGCCGCGACGCGACGACGGTGGCCACGAGGACGACCGCGGCGGCCGGGATGAGGCGGCGCACACGGCGGGCCCAGAAGTCGGCGAGTCCGGCGATCGACGTGGGCGGCCGCTGCGCGAGGTGCAGCGTGATCAGGTAGCCCGAGATGACGAAGAAGACGTCGACGCCGACGTAGCCGCCCGAGACCCGGCCGGGCCACAGGTGGAACGCGACCACCACGGTGACGGCCAGCGCGCGCAGGGCCTGGATGTCGGTGCGCACCGCGGGCGCCTTTCTCCGGTGACCGCGTGACCGCGGGGCGACGCCGGCGGTGGCGGTTCGGAGATTCTCGGGCACGATGACCGATTCTAGGCGCCTCCGCCACGACACCGTGCACCGCGAACGCGAGGGCCGTCAGGGCCCGGCCTAGGCTGCTGCGGTGCCCAGGCTGCTCACCGACATCCGACCGCTGCGCGCATCGGCGGCGTACCGGCGGCTCTGGATCGGGCAGGCCGTGTCGGGCTTCGGCCAGCAGATGTCGGTCGTCGCGATCGCGTGGGAGGTCTGGACCCTCACCGAGTCGTCCTTCTCCGTCGGACTGGTGGGCCTCGCGGGCCTGCTGCCGCTGATCGCTGGTGGCCTCTACGGCGGCGCGCTGGTCGACGCGTTCGATCGACGCACGGTCGCGCTGGCCTCGGCGATGGGGCTGTGGCTGTCGGCCATCGCGCTGGTCGTCCACAGCGTCGCCGACGTCGAGTCCGTCGCCTTCCTCTACGGCGTCGTCGCCGTGCAGGCGCTGTTCTTCGCGGTGAACAACCCGGCCCGCGCGGCGATGCTGCCGCAGCTGCTGCCGGGGCACCTGCTGCCCGCCGCCAACGCCCTGGGCATGGCGGCCACCAACCTGTCCTTCACGGTCGGCCCGCTGCTCGGCGGCGCCCTGATCGCGTGGCGCGGGGTCGAGGCGGCGTACGTCGTCGACGTGCTGCTCTACGTCGCGGCGCTCTACTCGGTGCTGCGCCTGCCCCCGCTGCCGCCGGCCACGCCGATGCCGGTGCCCGGCCTGAAGTCGGTGGTCGACGGCCTGCGCTTCCTGCGCACCGCCCCGAACATCGCGATGTCGTTCGTGGTCGACCTGTGCGCGATGGTCTTCGCCCAGCCGCGCGCGCTGTTCCCGGCCCTCGCGGCCACGGTCTACGCGACCTCGAGCGGCAGCGACGCGGGCGCCTCGTCACTGGGTCTGCTGCAAGCGTCGCCCGCGATCGGCTCGCTGATCGCGTTCGTGGTCTCGGGCTGGGTCAGCCGGGTCCACCGCCACGGCATCGCGATCGTGGTGGCGATCGTGGTCTACGGGGCGAGCGTGGCCGCGGCGGGCTTCTCGGCGATCGGCGTGCCGGGCCTGCTGTGGCTCGCGGTGTCGTTCCTCGCGCTGTCGGGCGCAGCCGACATGATCAGCGCCGCGTACCGCTCCACGATCCTGCAGACCGCGGCTCCTGACGAGATGCGCGGACGGATGCAGGGCCTGTTCATCGTGGTGGTCGCGGGCGGGCCGCGCCTGGGCGACTTCGTCATCGGGTCGGTCGCCGAGGTCGTCGGCGAGCCGTGGGCGATGGTCCTCGGCGGCGCCCTGTGCATCACCGGCGTCCTGGTCTCGGTCGCCCTGCGCCGCCGCTTCCTCGCCTACGACGGCCGCCATCCCACGCCCTGACCCTTGCGAGGGCGGTGAGCTGTCAACCCTTCCCCGCGGGGCCCGGTGAGTGGTCAACCGCATGAGGTCCCCATGAGGTTGATGACGCACCGCCCGCACGGGGGAAGGGTTGAGGACTCACCGCTCCCCGAGGGTCAGCGGCCGAAGGTGGCGACGTCGATCTCGATCCAGACCTGCTCGGAGCGGCCGACGAGCTCGCCGTCCGGCGTGTACAGCGCCGTGCTGGTGAAGAACTTGCGGCCGTCGCGCTGCGCCAGCTGGCCGATCGCGTGGTAGGTCTCGCCGACGACGGGAGCCGAGTAGACCTCGGCGGTCATCGTGCCCAGCACCATCGGCTGCACCGAGAAGTCGGCCGCCCACCCGCCGGGGCAGTCGAGCGCGGCCCACGCGACCGGCACGCCCACCGTGCCGTCGTCCTCGCCGAACGCCTCGTGCACGTGCCACGGCGCGGCGGTGAGGTCGTCGCCGACCGGCCCGGTGAAGATGCGCAGGCCGTCGCCCTCGCCGCGGCCCGTGCCGCACGTGAAGCACTGGTCGAACGGGTGCGTGGTGAAGCCGGGGTAGCCGTCGTAGCCGGCCTGCACCGTCTTCGCGTCGAGGAACGGCGGGGGCTCGCGGGTGAACGAGCCGGGTGCCGACGTGCCCACGAGCGCGCCGCCGTGGGTCATCAGGCGGGTCTCGTCGGCGTCGTGCTCCCACGCCAGCGGGGTGTCGAGCGGCGGCGGCATCCGCAGCCTCGACGTGACCGGGCCGGTGTGGCCCTGCTCGAGACGGGCCTGCGCGACCAGGCCGGACACCCAGCCACCGTTGCCGGAGTCGGGCGGACCGTTGAACTGGCGGGGGATGGTGACCATGACCCGACGCTATCCTCCGAGCGCGTCGTGGCGGCGGAGGGCCTCCAGCCGCTCCTGCGCGTGGTCCACGAGCGGGGGCGGGTAGTCGGCCGGCGGCTCCTCGAGGGTCCACGGCTCGTGCACGCCGCGTCCCTCGACCCCGCGCAGCTCGGGGACCCAGCGCCGGATGTAGGCGCCGTCGGGGTCGAAGCGCTTGCCCTGACCCACGGGGTTGAAGACGCGGAAGTAGGGGGCGGCGTCGGTGCCGCAGCCGGCCACCCATTGCCAGCCGTGCTGGTTGTTGGCGAGGTCGGCGTCGACGAGCCGCTCGCGGAACCAGCGCGCGCCGTGGGTCCACTCGAGGTGCAGGTCCTTGACCAGGAAGCTGGCCACGGCCATCCGCACCCGGTTGTGCATCCACCCCTGCGCGAGCATCTGCCGCATCCCGGCGTCGATGAACGGGAAGCCGGTCCGGCCCTCCTTCCACGCCTCGAAGTCGCCGGCAGGCTCGTCGTACTGCATGCGCTCGTAGTCGCGGTGGTAGTAGCCGAACGCCGAGTGCGGCCACTCGTGCAGCACGTCGGCGTAGAACTCGCGGAACGCCAGCTGCCGCTCGTAGGCGCGCGCCCCGGCGGAGGAGCGCTCGGCGAGGTCGGCCAGCAGGGTGCGCGGGTGGATCGTGCCCCACTTGAGGTGCACCGACATGCGCGACGTGGAGTCGAGGTCGGGACGGTCGCGCTCGCCGTCGTAGTCGTCCACGTGGTCGTCGAGCCAGCGCCGCCAGTGCGCGCGGGCCGCCTGCTCGCCGACGGGCGGCAGGTCCACATCGGTCTCGGTGACCTCGGGCAGCGCCGCCGACCTCCCGGGCCGCAGCCACGGCACCGCGTGGGAGCGGACCGCCGTGACGGGCGGGTGCGAGCCCTGTGCCTGCCACGACCGGAAGAACGGCGTGAAGACCTTGTAGGAGGTCCCGTCGCCCTTGCGCACCGTGCCGGGCGCGACGGCGTAGGACGAGTCGGCGTCCACCAGCGGGACGTCGCCCAGTGCGTCGGCCACCCGTCGGTCCCGGCGCATCGCGTAGGGCGTGTGCCCGCCCGTGACGTGCACGCTGCTCGCGCTCGCCTGCTCGACCACGCGCGGCACCTCCACCTCGGGCCGCCCGCGCACCACGTGCAGGCCGCCGATGCGCTCATCGAAGTCGGCCAGCAGTCGCGCCAGGTAGGCGGATCGGACGGGCATGTTCGACGGGTCGAAGTGGTCGTCGAGGACGAACAGCGGGACGACGCCGTCGGGTCCGGAATCGATCGCCGAGCGGAGGGCGCCGTGGTCGGCCAGGCGCAGGTCGGCACGGAACCACATCACGGAGACGGTCACGACCGCATCGTCCCCCGCGCGCGGCGGCTCCGCACCCGGGCCGACAGGCCGATCACGCCGGGGGCCCGGGTTCGACGCACCGGCCCGAGCATGGGACCCCCCATGGAACAATGGCCAGCGTGAGCGAGCTCATCGACACCACCGAGATGTACCTGAGGACCATCTTCGAGCTGGAGGAGGAGGGGATCATCCCGCTGCGCGCGCGCATCGCCGAGCGCCTCCACCAGAGTGGCCCGACTGTCAGCCAGACGGTGGCGCGCATGGAGCGCGACGGACTGCTGACGGTCGAGGGCGACCGCCACCTCGAGCTGTCCGAGCGTGGACGCTCGCTGGCCACCCGCGTGATGCGCAAGCACCGCCTGGCCGAGCGCCTGCTCACCGACGTCATCGGACTGGAGATCGAGTACGTCCACGAGGAGGCGTGCCGCTGGGAGCACGTCATGTCCGAGCAGGTCGAGCGTCGTCTCGTCGCGCTGCTGGGCCACCCCACCGAGTCGCCCTACGGCAACCCGATCCCGGGTCTGGGCGAGCTGGGCGAGGTCGTGCGTCCCCCCGAGTTCCTCGACGGCGTCGAGTCGCTGCTCACCGCGGCGGTCGGCAGCGAGCCGGTGCGCGTCGTCGTGCGACGCATCGCCGAGGAGCTGCAGAAGGACACCGAGGTCATGTCGGTGCTGCGTCGCGTGGGCGCCCTGCCCGGCAACGACGTGCTCGCCTCGCGTGGTCACGACGGCCTCGTCGTGGCGCGGCAGTCCGAGACGGCCGAGATCGACGCCGACGCCGCCGCCCACATCTTCGTCTCGCGCTGAGGCCCCGCCGATGCCTCAGCCTGCGTCGACCCGCCCGGGGGGTTGGTCCGGGGCTGGCAGGATGACTCCATGAGCTTCGGTGCCCGCGTGCGTGGCTGGTTCAACCGCACGGGATCCGAGGCGCTGGGCTGGACGCTGGTCGTGCTCGGCGTGTTCATGCTGGTGCTGCCCGGCCCGGGCCTGCTGGGCATGTTCGCCGGCATCGCGCTGCTGGCGCGCCACTACACGTGGGCCGACCGGCTCGTGGACCCGCTCGAGGAGAAGGCCGTCGAGGCCGCCAAGTACGGCGTCGCCACGATCCCGCGCATCATCGTCAGCGTCCTGGGCATCATCTGGGTCGCCGCCGTCGGCGTGGTCTGGTTCATCTCGCCGACCATCCCCGAGTTCGAGATCCTCGGCGTGGGCTTCGGTCCCCAACTGCCGGCCGCGGGCTGGGTCGGCGCCACCGGCATCTGGTTCTCCGACCTCATCGCGATCGTGCTGCTGGTCTACAGCATCCGTCGCTGGCGCTGACCCGACTACGGTGGGCTCATGAGCGCCATCGATCCCGCCTCCGTCGAGCTCGGCCTCGACACCTTCGGCGACGTCAGCCTCGACGCGAGCGGCCGGCTCGAGCACCACGCCGTCGTGCTGCGCCACGTCGTCGACCAGGCCGTGCTGGCCGACCAGGTGGGGCTGGCCTTCATCGGCCTGGGCGAGCACCACCGCGACGACTTCGCCATCACCGCGCCCGACGTCGTGCTGGCGGCGATCGCGTCGCGCACCGAGCGGATCCGGCTCGGCTCGGCCGTCACGGTGCTCAGCTCGGACGACCCGATCCGCGTCTTCGAGCGCTTCTCCACCCTCGACGCCCTGTCGAGCGGCCGCGCCGAGGTCATCCTCGGGCGGGGCTCCTTCACCGAGTCGTTCCCGCTGTTCGGCTTCGCGCTCGAGGACTACGAGCGGCTCTTCGCCGAGAAGCTCGACCTGTTCGCGCAGATCCTCACCGAGGAGCCGGTCACGTGGTCGGGCTCGATCCGCCCGCCGCTGACCGACCAGCGCATCTACCCGCCCACCGAGTCGGGCCGGCTCAAGGTCTGGATCGGCGTCGGCGGCACGCCCCAGTCGGTCGTCCGCGCGGCGCACTACCGCCTGCCGCTCATGCTCGCGATCATCGGGGGGCCGCCCGCGCAGTTCGTGCCGTTCGCGAACTACTACCGCGAGCTGCTCGCGGCCGACGGCGTCGAGCCGCTTCCCGTCGGCATGCACTCGCCGGGCTACGTCGCCGAGACCGACGAGCAGGCGCGCGACGAGCTCTTCGGGCACTTCCAGGCCCAGCGCGACCGCATCGGCCGCGAGCGCGGCTGGCCGCCCACCACCCGCATCCAGTTCGAGCGCGACGCCAGTCCCGAGGGCGCGCTCTACGTCGGCTCGCCGCAGACGGTGGCCCGCAAGATCGCCACCAACCTCCAGGCGCTCGGCGTCAGCCGCTTCGACCTCAAGTACGCCAACGGCGCCATGCCGCACGACCAGCTGATGCGCTGCATCGAGCTCTACGGCACGCAGGTCGCGCCGCTCGTGCGCGACATGCTCGCCTGACCCGGCGCCGCCCGCCTACGCTGACCTGATGGACTCGATCCTCGTCGCCGTCCTGGTGGTGACCGCCATCGTCTCGGCGTCGGTGCTCGCGCCACGCATCGGCACGGCCGCGCCGCTGGTGCTGCTGGCCATCGGGCTCGTCGTCAGCCTGCTGCCGTTCACGCCCGAGTTCGAGGTCGATCCCGAGCTCATCCTCGCGGGCCTGCTGCCGCCGCTGCTGTACTCCGCGGCGGTCAACATGCCGACGATGGACTTCCGGCGGGACTTCCGCACGATCAGTGGGCTGTCGGTGCTGCTCGTGATCGTCAGCTCGCTGGTCCTCGGCGGCGTGTTCATGCTGGTGATCCCCGGCCTGGACTTCGCGCTGGCCGTGGCGCTCGGCGCGATCGTCAGCCCCACCGACGCCGTGGCCACGTCGATCGCGAAGCGGCTCGGGGTGCCGTCGCGCGTCGTCACCGTGCTCGAGGGCGAGAGTCTGCTCAACGACGCCACCGCGCTCGTGCTGCTGCGCTCCGCCGTGGCGGCGACGGCCGCGAGCGTGAGCCTCGCGGGCATCCTCGTCGACTTCGTGTGGGCGGTCGTCGGCGCCGTCTCGATCGGCTGGATCGTGGGCGCCGTCGTGCTGCGCATCCGCGCCCGCATCGAGGACGCCGCGCTCACCACGGCGATCTCGTTCACGGTGCCGTTCGTGGCCTTCCTGCCCGCCGAGCACCTGGGCGCCTCGGGGCTGGTCGCCGCCGTCACGGCGGGCCTCGTCATGGGCCACGGCCAGGCGCGGCACCTCGGCCCGAAGCAGCGCCTCTCCGACCGTCAGAACTGGCGCACGATCGAGCTCCTCCTCGAGGGCCTGGTGTTCCTCGTGATGGGCCTCGAGGTCTCGGCGCTCGTGCAGGACGTCGAGGAGACCACCGAGGGCGGTGTCCTCAAGGCGATGGTGCTGGCCGCGGTCGCGCTCGCCGTGGCGCTGGCGATCCGTGCCGTCTACACGCTCGCGATCGTCGTGATGGAGCGGCGACGCTACCGACGCTCGCCCCAGCTGCGCGAGGCGCTCGACGAGTGGTCGACGAAGGTCGAGGGCAGCGAGCACCCGCGGGCGGAGCGCATCCGACGCAGGCTGCGACGGTTCTCCGCGGACATCGACTTCTACGACGCGTCGCGGTTCGGCCGCCGCGAGGGATTCATCCTGGTCTGGGCGGGCATGCGCGGCGCGGTCACGCTCGCCGCGGCGCAGACCCTGCCCACCGACACCGAGAACCGCTCGCTGCTCGTGCTCGTCGCGTTCTTCGTCGCACTGACGTCGCTGGTCGTGCAGGGCGGCACGCTCGCCTGGTTCGTCCGCCGGCTCGGCCTCGCCGGGCAGGAGGAGGGCGTCGACGACGAGTGGCAGCGAGTCAACGCTCGCATGATGGCGGCGGCGGGCGACGTGCTCGACGACGTCGAGCTCCCGGCCGGGCTCGGCGACGTCCGTGGCCGGGTCACGCAGGCGATGCAGGACGAGTCGTTCGATCCCGCCGTGATGTACGACGTGCGCCTCGAGATCATCGAGCGCCAGCGTCAGGTGCTGCTCCAGGAGCGCGCCGAGGGCACCTACAGCAGCGAGGTCCTCACCCGGATGCTGGCGCAGCTCGATGCCGACCAGATCGGCATCGAGCTGCGACGCTCGGGCGATTCGGCCTGAGTCAGGCCAGCGCCTTCGCCTTCAGCTGCTCGTACTCCTGCTGGCTGATGGCGCCGGAGTCCAGCAGCGACTTGGCCGAGCTGATCTGGTCGGCCGGCGACGAGGACGCGACCTCGCGGATGTAGGCGTCGCTCTGCGCTCGAGCGGCGTCGTACCTCGCACGCTGGCGGCGGGCCATGCCGCCACCGCGGGCGATGAGGTAGATCAGCGCGGTGAGCGCCGGCACGAAGATGAGGAAGAAGACCCACACGGCCTTCACCCATCCCGACGCCTCGTGGTCGCTGAACAGGTCCGCGATGATGTTGAACAGGACCATGAGGTACGCCATGAAGAAGAAGACGGAGATCGTCAACCACAAGAAGTCCCAGAAGCTGTCCATGAGGGTCCCTTCGATGCCCTGGGCCGCAGCCCGGTGACGGCAGTCGTCACGCGCTCAGCATGGCCGAGGCGCGGACCCGCGGGCCTCATCCGCACGGGATGAGCCGTCGCCGCGCGACACGTGGGCGACATTACTCGCGGGGAACTTGTGCCGGGCATGTGACTCATGTGACGGTTGGGGCATCGTGACGTCCGGTCGGCTCTCCTCCCAGGAGCCGGTGGGTCGGACTCACGGGGGGTGTCTGCACCCACGCACGCCGTTCTTCCCCCAAGACGGCGTGAAGGTGCCGCGCCGGAGGTCCCGTTCCCCATGGGCGCTCCGGCGCGGCATCGCCACCCGCCGCGCCTGAGCCACTCGCCTCAGCGGTCGCGGCCCAGGCCCGCCTCGCGGGCCCGAATGATCGCCTCGGCCCGGTCGGCCGCGTGCAGCTTGGCGTAGATCGACGAGACGGCGTTGCGGACGGTCTTGTTCGAGACGAACAGCTCGGCCGCGATCGCGTCGTTGCTGCGGCCGGCGGCCAGCAGGTCGAGCACGGCCCGCTCGCGCTCGGAGAGGTCGGGGAACGGGTGCTCCGGCCGGTGCCGGGTGCGCCCGGCGAACAGGCCGGCCACGCGTCCCGCGATCGACGCGCCGAACACCATGCCGCCGCCCGCCGTGGCGAGGATCGCGCGGTGGACCTCGGCCGCGTCGGCGCCCTTCAGCAGGTAGCCCGAGGCGCCCGCGCGCAGCGCGCTGAGGATCGTGTCGTCGTCCTCGTTCATCGTCAGCATCAGCACGCGCACGTCGTCGTGACGCCCGGTGATGTGCCGCGTGGCCTCGATCCCGTCCAGCACGGGCATCTGGATGTCCATCACCACGACGTCCGGCGGATCGGCGTCGACCACGTGGATCGCGTCGCGCCCGTCGCCGGCGGTGCCGGTCACGGCGATCCCGTCGATCGCGCCGAGCAGCGCGACCAGGCCGTCGCGCAGGATCTGGTGGTCGTCCACGACGACGACGTGCACGGGCTCGCTCATGGCTCCATCCTCGCGTGCAGGGGCAGTCGCGCGGTGACGATCGTGCCGCCGTGGTCGGGGCAGCGCAGGTCCACCGAGCCGCCGAGCTCGGCGGCGCGCTCACGCAGCGACAGCAGCCCCACGCCGGGCTTGGCGTCGGCCGCGATGCCGACGCCGTCGTCGGCGACCTCGACGACCAGCTCGTCCGGGTCGGCCGTCAGCGAGACCGAGCAGGTGCGCGCGTGCGCGTGCCGCAGCGTGTTGTTCATGGCCTCCGAGGCGATGCGGAACGCGGCCACCTCCACCGCGGCCGGCAGGGCGCCGTCGAGGTCGGCCACGACCCGCACGTCGACCGCGGCGTCGGCGTGCTCGGCCAGCTGGGACAGCGCGCCGACGAGGCCGCGGTCGTCGAGCGCGGGCGGGCGCAGGTCGTGCACGAGCCGGCGGACGTCCTTGATGATGTCCTGCACGACGTCGCGCGTCTCGGCGAGCTGCTCGTCGGCGGACGCGGGGTCGGAGGTCACGGTGAGCCGCGCCGACTCCAGTCGGAACACCACGGCCGAGAGCGAGGGCCCGAGGCCGTCGTGGAGGTCGCGCCGGATCCGCCGCCGCTCCTCCTCACGCGCCAGCACGAGGCCCTCGCGGCTGCGCTGCAGCTCGTCGCTCAGCTGGCTCGCGCGGATCGCGCCCGCGGCCTGGCGCACCACGTCGGCGAGGAGGGTCTCGTCGCGTGAGGTCAGGTGGTTGCGCACGCCGTGGGCCGGCAGGGTGAGCCGGCCGATCGTGCGCGAGCGGTAGGCGATGGGGAAGGACCGCACGTCGTCCGGACGGACGCCGCGCGACGCCACGAGGCGCTCACCGGCCGAGCGGTCGACCTCGACCTGCACGTAGGAGAGCCCGAACGCCGTCGAGACGGCCTCCACGACCGCCGCCAGCTGGGACCCGTCGTCGTCGGTGCGCTCGAGGGTCGACGCCAGGCTCGCCACGACCGAGTACGGGTCGCGGCGCTCGCCGAGGACCAGCCGCCGCACCCACGCCTCGATGCGCAGCCGCATCGGGCCGTAGAGGATCGCGGCGAGCAGCAGGACGAGCAGCACGACCTCGCGCTGGCCGAACGCGTCGCCGAGCGTGGCCGAGATGATCGCGAGGGCCAGCAGGTCGACCAGCACGATGACCACGCTGATGCCGCCGTAGACGAGCGTGCGGACCAGCAGGTTCTCGACGGAGATGACGTCCGGTCGCACGATCGCGATGACCATGGCAACGGGGCCCACCAGGAGGGCGGCGCCGAGGAGCATCGCGTTCAGGGCCGGGACGTCGACGACCAGGCTCGTGGCGATCAGCAGCACCATGACCAGCACGGCCCAGGCGAGCCACCGCATCCGCTCGCGCTCGCGGTCGCGCGACGCGCGGTACCGCGCGACCACCGTGACCAGCGCGAGCACGAACCCGACACTCCCGAGCACCCACGAGAGGGTCACGACCTGCTCGGCCGCGGGGCGCAGCGCCTCGATCGAGGTGGGGTCGGTGTCCACCCCGGGCACGAGCGCCGCGAGCGACGCGTCGATCTCGGTCTGCGTGCTGGGCACGACGAGGAACAGGGCCAGACCGGCTCCCATGAGGGCCAGACTCGTCCATCCCGCGGCACGCCAGCGACCTCGGGGCAGTCCGTCGGGGAACAGCAGCAGGACCGCGGCGGCGTTCATGGGCAGCACGGCGGTGAAGCGGAAGAGGAACCACAGCACCCAGGTCAGTCCCGGCAGGGCCTCCTGCTCGTGGACGGCGAGCCGGACGTACGACTGGGCCAGGCCGTCGAGGACCCAGAGCATCCCCAGGCCGATCAGCGCCCAGCCGAACGGATGGCGGTGGCGGTGCCACAGCACGACGACGCCGAGCCCGGCCTGGACCAGGCCGATCGCGGCGAAGGTCCAGCCGGGCTCCTCGGTCCACTCCGGGACCACGGCGTCGCCGACGCGCAGGTCCAGCGCCGCCGCCACGGCGAACAGCGCGAGGCCGACGCCGAACGCGGCGAGACCGCCGACCGGTGTCTGCGAGGACCTCATGCGTAGATCATGGCGGCGGTTCGCGTCCGAGGGGAGCGAACCGCCGCCTTGGCGATCGAGGAGCGAGGTCACTGGGCGCCGCGGTCCCCGAAGGCGAGCCCGAGGCCGACCAGGACGACCATGACCGAGCCGGTCCAGCCGGCCATGTACTGCAGCGGCACGACGGTCAGCAGCAGCGACAGGGTGCCCAGGACGCCGGCGGCGATCCCCAGCCAGGCGCGGACGGCGCCCTGGCGCCAGGCCCGGAACAGCGCCCAGCCCGTGAGGCCCGTGAGTCCCCAGACCCACGGCACGGTCGCGATCCAGTGGTTGAACACGGTGGCGGCCTCGGGAACGGCCAGGGGCGTGTCCCCGGCGACCCCGAAGATGAACTCCGTGTTGAGGGCGGTGCCCATCAGCACGACGATCGCCGTGCCGAGGATGCCGAACGCGGCGACGCCGGGCACCAGGCTGTCAGCGCCCAGCGCGGCCCGCAGGCGTCGGTGCAGTCCGACGCCGAACGGCACCAGCGCGAGCACGGTGAGCGTGGCGACGACGTGGAACGCGATCAGCTGCGGGACGTGCCCGTTCAGCGAGGCGATGACGCCGTCGGCCTCCTGCACCTTCCCGTCGACGTAGGCCGCACCGGCCTCCGCGCTGAGGATCGTCGTGGCGAAGCCGAGGAGTCCGGCGGCGACGCCCGCGAGGGCCCAGCCGCGTCCGGGGCGGGCGGCGCTGTCCTGCGGGAGGTCGTCCCGGACGCGCTGCTCGGTGGTGATGTGGGTGGTCATCGTGTGTCCTTCCGAAGTGGTGATGCACTCACACTGGAAGGCGGGCCGTCCCGCCCGACAGGGACACCGCGGCACACTCCGTGGGACAACGTCACCCGCCTTGCCGTTGGAGTCGGAGCCACAGCCGTGACCACTGCTCGGCGGAGAGGTCCCGGGGGAGCGTCCCCGCTCGAACGCCCGCCTCGCGCAGCGCGACGTGGATCAGCGCGTGGGGAGCTCGCGTCGCCTGCTCGACGATGCGGTCGAACGTCCCGCCCCTCCCGGTGAAGATCGCGCGGACGAAGCGCTCGTAGCGGGAACGGTGGCCGTTCGGGACGAGAGGAGCCGAGCGGCGGCGGATGCCGATGACGCCCCCGTCGACGCTGGGCCGGGGCCGGAACCCGGTTGAGGGGACCCGGCCGTGGAGAGCGAAGGTGAACCACGGCGCCGTCTGCGCGGTGAGCAGGGTGGAGCCGCCGACGCCGCAGCGCTTGCGGGCGACTTCCCACTGGGTGAGCAGCACCGCGTCGTTCCAGGTGTCGGCGGCGAGCAGGCGACGAAGGATCGGGGACGTGAGGTGGAACGGGATGTTCCCCACGATCACCGGATGGACCAAGGGGACAGTCAGTGCGTCGACGTGCTCTACCGTCACGGCGGGCAGCGACGCCCGCAGGCTGGCGACCCGATGCTCGTCGAGGTCGACGGCCGTGAGCGGCCTGCCCAGTCGGGCCAAGGGTCTGGTCAGGGCTCCGTCGCCGGCGCCGAGCTCGAGGATGGACCCTCGAGTGGCGGCGACGAGCTCGACGATCGTACGGATGGTGGATGGGTGGACGAGGAAGTTCTGGCCGAGCTCATGTCGGCCGCCGTGGGTTGAACGAGGCACGTTCGCGCTCCAGGGAGAGTGGGGTGGAGCGTCTCGGGAGCACGTGGGCGAACAGGCCGGATGGGTCGCAGGATCGCCGTCCCGAGACGCGAAAGGTCTCTCGGACGGACGGCGCGTGAGGCGTTGAGCGAGACGCGCCGTCAGGCGCGGCGGTCGCGAACGGCAAGCGTGTGCGTCGCCGCGAACACGCTGATCAGCTGACCCATGGAAGCGACCCTAACGGACGGTGACGCGGATGCGGGTGCCCCCGAGAGGATTCGAACCTCCGACCTGCGGTTTAGGAACGCGAACACGGCTGTCGGCGCAATGGCTGGAATGACAGTGAATTAAGCCATACGCCTGCGTATCCGCATGTCTAAGTGCGACCACGTGACACTCGCTGATCCGATGTGATCCGTGGTCGAAATGTGGTCGGGCGCTCGCGTCGGGCGGTCTTGGCCGTTGAACGGCGCGTTCGTAGGGTTCATGGGTGGTTCCGCACTCCTTGCAGTTCTGGTGCCACGGCTGGGCCGTGGGGCTTGGTCTAGGGCCGAGCGGGCCGGGGCGCTGACGCAGTCGGGGCTGCTGGAAGACCCGACCCGCTCGACCGGTCTAGGAGGCGCGGAGCGTTTCGATGTGGTGGCGCTGGGGGACGACCGTGAGTCCGCTGTCGGGGTCGTTGAGCGCGTTCACGAGGCCCTTCTGCTGCGCCAGGATGGCGCGCTGGGAGACGCGCTCGGTGCCGTTGTAGGCCATCAGCGTCAGGAGTCCTGAGAGCGGAACGGCGTAGATGCTGGGCTCTGGGGGCAGGACTTGGCAGTTCAGCCAGCGGAGCATGAGGGTCCGGACGGCTTCGGCGTCGTCGGTGCCCGCGCGGTCGTCGATGAACTTGACGGCGTGGGTGCCTTGGAGGTGGTTGATGTCGTTCCAGGTGAACGGGGTGGCTGGGTCTTTACGCTGGGCGCGCATGGGTGTTCCTTTCTGGGTGGTGCGCCGGGACGCTAGCCTCCGTCGGCCCAGCCGACGACGTGGTCGTCCCGGCGCGCTGGTTTCTCAGGTGGGTGGGTTCTCGCTGGTGCGGAAGGCGGGGAGTCCGCCGATCCTGCCGGGGGTGACCGGCGCTTGGGCGTCGAGGTAGTCCGACAGGGTCGGTCGGTTTCTGGCCAGTGACGGGTACTTGGCGTACATGCGGTCGAAGTAGCCCACGGGGTCGTCGGCGACGGTGTCGGCGCGGTCGAGGCTGGAGCAGACCATGTCGAAGCGGCGTTCCTCGCTGCCGACCGTCATGCGCAGGTTGTTCATCTCGTTGACCGCATCGAGCGCGGACATGCTGCCATCCTCCACAGCGTCGCTGATGGCCCGGTAGCGGTCGCGCACCTCATCGAGCCGCCCGCTGATCTCCGCGGCGGTGGAGACGGCTTCCTCGCGCTGCTGGACGGCGTGCTGGGTGGCCTTGGCCTGCTCCTGACGCCGCGCCCACTCGGGGAACTTCTTGACCTTCTCTGCGAGCGCGTAGGTCATGCGCGGGTCCGCCAGAGCGTCTTCGGCGATCTGATCGAAGGTGTCCATCACAGGTTCTTCCTCGTGTGGGTCTTGCGGTGCTCGGCGGCCTCGGCGTCGAGCGCTGCCAGTTCGGTCTCGCGCTTGCGGGCGGCGAGCACGGTGGCGCGCAGGTCCTTGTCCAACTGGTGCAGCGCCGCGATCTGCTCTCCGGCCTTGGTGACCTTTGGCGGCCTCATCGGGCATCGGCCCCACGGGCGTCGAGGACGTCTTGCATGGCGTGTTCGATGACGGCTCGCAGCGCGTCGGAGATGGTGATCCCGCCGATGTTCGCGAGCTCGATGAGGAACGCCTTCTGCATGAAGTCCAGACGCAGGTGAATCACCTCGTCGAACTGCTTCGGGCGACCGTTCGGCTTGGGCCGGTCCTTGGTCTTGGAGTGCTTCTTCGGCTTACCCATCGGGGTGCCTCCTTTGGCTGTGTGTCAGTGGCTTGCCTAACCAGTACACAGAACCCAGCCGCCCATCTGGGCAGTCTTGTTTCCATTGCAATCACAGGACGTATCGAGACCGACGATCACGAGACCGGGGACTCGCCGGCGATGCACCGGATCACCGCCGCGCTCTGTGTAATGGCTCCACCACCCACGTACGGAAGGAACCCCATGGCGGCCAGGAAGAAGCGATCCAAGACACCTCGGGCAAGCGGTAGCAATCGGCGCGGCGTCCCGCTCGGAGGGCGACGTTCGACTCAGTGGTCAACGGTCTTCGGACCCGCGACGAACACGCGCCGCCCTCGCTGAACACCGCTCGACCTCGCACCCGAGGTGTGGATGCGAGGTCGATCTGCGCGCCCCAACTCCCTGCTCCGCGCGAGGCTCGGAACCACGCTGCTCACGCGCGCGTAGGGCTGGCAACTAGCGCAATGCCTCTCCGGCGAGCGCTGAGAATTTCTCTGAACATTCCGAGACTTCCTCTGCAGGCTGGCTCACGGCATCGAGCAACCGGGCTCGACCAGCACCGCCGGGAGGCATCATGACCGCGAAGAAGACCGCCGCCAAGGCCCAGGACGATAAGACCGTTCCGGCCACGCTCAAGGACGCCGCTGCGGCTGGGGCCGTGCGCCTGTTCCGTCAGCGCAAGAACGGCACCCTGCGCTCTATGCCCTACCTCGCGCCGGGGTCGGACACCCGCAAGGAAGCCGAGGCCGTGGCCAAGCGGCGCGAGACTGGCGAGACCGTGGGCACGATCGCTGAGGACCTGAACCTATCCGTCGCCACCGTGCGCCGGATGATCACGAATCTCCTGCTGGCCAAGCAGATCGAGGATGGGTTCTACGCGGACAAGTACACACCCGGTGAATTGAAGGTCGTCGTATCCGTCGTGGGGCAGGACGGCGGTTCTGCTTGAGTCCTACGCGCGAACTCGACTCAAGCCAAGGTTTAGTTGGTTGACCGCGACTTCGGCCTTGGCACGCTGACTACGGGGTCCCCCGGTTCGACGCCCTCCGGCCACGTCCCGGACGTCAGACGGCTACTGATGGAACCACCGGTCAAGATTCGAGTTGCACCGGAAATCCCCGTACTTCGACCCATGACCTCCGCGAGAGCCATGTGCTCGCTGACCTGCACGACCTGAAGCCGGGACTTCACACGCTCAAGTGAACCAAGGTCCCGATTCGTCCCAGGCTCTCGGACATTCATCGTGCGGGAGTCGAGCACTTTGAACGTGTCGCCAACTGCGACTCCTGCGGCCGACCCGAGGTTGATGAGCAGTTCGTCATCGGTAATGAGTCGAACGACCTTTCCGGTCAAACGGTCAGTCATCCGTCAACTCCTCCTGCCTTCCGGCTTCTTCAATCTTCGCAATTTCATCCGGAACGAGATCGCGCCAGTCCTCAAGAGCATCGTCCACAGTTCCGATCTGTTCGATCACCATGTACTCCAACGCCAAGAGCGCATTGCGCGCGTGTTCGAGCTGAACTGTCCCTGCGCTGAGATCAGCGAGTGCGTCGAGCCGTTGCTCCTGAGCGCGTATAGCCTCCTGCTGCCTCCCCAGCGCTCGCCACAGGGTACGAACCCGTCTGAAAGCGGAACGCGCGGGCAGGCTCAACCGCTCGGCTTCCATTTCGCGGATCGCTTCGGCGTTCTCTCGGCTGGCGTCCCGTCCGAAGACGTACGATCCGGCCGTACCAAGCACCAAGGCGATCCCCTGCAGAAGTCCGACCGCGAGACGGCTCGGATCCTTCTGGACCGCAACTCCGACAGTCAGGACGCACACGATCACTGATGCCCCAAGGAGGCCTCCTGACCAGCCGAGAAGGAGGCTCCACCTCGACTTCTCGCTGCCCATGGCGGATGAGCCTACACGCGAAACGGACAGAAACGACCCACTTTGGGCGCTGAAGAAAACAACATCAGCCCCATGCCCGAGTGCGGCCCTGTTCAGCGGTTCCATGCCTGATTGCGTCGGTTCTGCTCGGTGACAGGGCCGTGGGACAAGCGCCACGGCGGGTGCAAGTGGTCGCAGAGTGGTCGCGTGGTCGGATTCGCGCACGTCCGCGCAGGCCAGCGGCACGTCGACCTTCGGTTTGGTAGTGCGAGCCCTTATCTCGGCGACGGAGCCTGCCCATTATTTCCCAACTCGCGAGAATCCCAATCGTGTAATTGGTGGGTGTATTCTGGATCACGTGAAGTTCAAATGACCGTCAGGGTCGAGGACTTGGCGGTTGAGATGCTTCTCGCGTAGGCGCGGCCATCTTCCCCAGCCGGTCTCCGATCAGGGAGTAAGTAGGCAGGCTGATGCGGACGATTCGAGAGAGCCCCCAGTTCACGGCGACATGCGCTGGTCTCGGGGTAGTACGCATGGATGAGGTGCTGATGGGCGTGCATTGGGGTCTATCGAAGAACCCGAGGCACGCATCGCTTTTTCCCGAGATCCCGGAGACGGGCCTTCGGTTTGCCGCGGTGGACGCGGCGCCTGGCGTTCCTGAGATGCGCATCTTCTTTACGATCAGCGAGGACGACCAGTACGTCGATCTCCTCGTGATCGAGCGCGCCGAAGGTGACGATCCGGACGAGCCGGTCGTCTCGTAACCTCTCCGAAGCCCTTAGGCAGGGGCAAGTTGGAGTTCGGCCCAGATCTGCTGCCCGCGCGCGATGTCCGCACCGGTCAACTCTCGGTCCCCGATGAACACTGACTCGTACGGGATAGTGTCCTTTTCGTCTGCGAGTCGCCATCCCGGCTCGCCGTGTGAGATGTCGCTGACGCTCGATCCGGTGTGGTCCCAGAGGCCCACAATCACGCTATCGATGACCTGAAGCTCAGCCTCGGAGAACACAGACAAGTCAGCCTCGCGCGCGGCGATGAGGCGTTCCTGCTTGTAGCCCATGAAGTCACGCGTTTCGTTCGTCGCAGCGCCCTCGGCAATGAGTGCCGCCTTCGCCTGCACGATCTGCATAGGCACCGGACCCATTGGACGACGCTGATACGTCGCCCCAGTCACGGAATTTCCCTTGGTCTTGTAGGCGAGGAAGTCGATGTAGAACAAGATCTTGTTGAGCTTGGTCTTTCCGAACCGGGGATCGCCCGAGGACCTCTCCGCAACGTGCAGGAGAAGCTCGGTGAACTTTGTTTGGTTATATGCGGTTGTGGCGGTCATTGGCTCGTCCTTTCGCCCCCAAAACAAGACGACTCATTCGTCGTGTTTCGGTCCCCTACACCGACGCATCGACATTTGTCAAGCACACGGTGCAACTGTGTCAAAGGTACAGGAAGAGCCTGACCTTTTTCGAGATATGAGCTCGGGTGTCTACATGAAGACGCCTCGACTTCGCCTCTAAATCGTCTCATCAGGGAACACCCGCCGTGCCAGAACTCAGGTAGGCGGCGTCGAGCTTTTCGCTGCGGGCAACGTCCTGCTCGTGGTCCTCGAACAGGTGTGTGTAGGTCTGGAGCGTGAACGAGATGTTGGAGTGCCCCATCCACGTTGAGACCTCCAATGGCCGGTGGCCGAGATGCGCCATAAGGCTCGCGTAGGTGTGCCGCAGATCGTGAATCCGCATCGGGTTTAGGCCAGCGGCCTTGGTCGCCGGGGTGAAGCGGCGGCGGTGGAAACTCGCCATGTCGCGCGGCTGATCCCCTCGGCCCCAGATGTAGTCCTCTGGACCGGTGCCCTTCCGCTGGCACCACTCGATGATCGACTTCATGAGCGTGGGCGGAACCGGGACGCTCCGGCGGCTGCGCTTCGTCTTAGGCGTGCCGACGATCCAGCCAACGTCCTTCTGACGGACGACCGTCTCCTGGACCCGGACCACGTTTCGAAGCGGGTCCAGATGAACGAGTCGGAGGCCACCCGCTTCCCCGCGCCGCAGACCCGTCCACGCAAGGAACTGAATCATGAGCGCGTCGCCTTCGGCCTTGAGCTCATCGGGTCGGATGCCCTTGCGGCGGTCGGCGGCGAGGCCTGCGGAGCGCACGGCTTCGGCGAGACGATTCACCTCAGGCGGGGTGAGGAACCGGACGCGCTCCTTGGCGTCCTCCATCGCGGGTGCGCGCTTGGGCAAGTCCTCGCGGACGACTCTCGCGGGGTTGCTCGCGATGATGCGATGCCTGAGCGCGAAGTCGAAGACGGCGCTCGCGACATTGAAGATGTTGTGCTTGGTCAGATCGCCCAACTCTTGACCGTTGGCCTTCCGCGCGCGGCTGATCAGCGTCGTGACGTCGGCAGGCGTGAGCGAGCCCATCTTGCGGTTGTCCCACGTCGAGTAGTGCTGATGGAGGATGCGCCGGTATCCGTCAATCGTGCGCGACTTGGTTCCGCTTGAGGTCTTGACCGAGAGCCATTGCTCGCTGACTTCCTTCCACGTGCGCCGCTGAGCGGCCAAGTCTCCAGACCAGCCCTTACGCATCTCGCTCATCATGTCCTCGCGGAATTCGGACGCCGCCTTGGCGGTGTTGAAGCCGCTCTTGGACTGGAGCTTCCCTAAGGAGTCGTGCCAGCGCGCCTCGTAGGTCTTGGCGCCGTTTCCCGTGAGCCGCCACCGCACACCGGGGCGATTGGGGACTCTGCCTGACTTGCTCATCTGGTCTCCTGGGTTCGATTGGGCTGGGCGACCACCGTGCAGAGCGGCAGTTAGGGAACGCCACGAATCGAGGCGCTCCATCTCGACACGCGGTTGAGGCAACTGATGCCAGCACCTGCGTTGGCCTGCTCGGATACACGCTTGGCCCGGTTCTCGACCACGAATCGGACCAGCGAACGGGCGCCGTCAGCCACGGAGGCGGCCCCTAGCGCTGAAGAATGCGGCTTGGCGCTGGGCAGCCTGTCGGGCCTGCTCCGCGTTCTAATCCGTGCCGTAGCGCGGTGGGTGCGGGTCGTGGGCTGGCAGGGAAGGGGCGGCGGCATCCGGTGTCGCGGGGCGATCCTCAGTCGGAGGTTTCGGTACGTCAACTTCTTCGTCGTTGAAGTCCACAAAGATCTCGTCGAGCGTGCCGATCCACCGAGCGTGGTTGATCGTGACGTCGACTGCCGGTTCCTTCTTGCCGATGCCCGCGCGGTCCAAGATGTCCTGATTCGCCTGGAGCTTCACGTGCTCGCTCTTTGCGTTCTTGGACAGGAATTCGACCCGGCTGGCCGCACCGGGTGAGGCAGCCGCGATCCGCTCAGCCGCCTTGCGCAGGTTCTGGGGAGCCTTGCCGCCGTGCTTGTGGCACACGGTCTGACCCTTCATGGGTGCGTTCTTACAACGCTCCCCGTTCCGTTTAATGCGCTTGCACTTCTGGAGACCCATGCCTCCGAACAGGCCGACCTCGGCGGCCAGTTCTCGTCGCAGCCTCTTGGAACGCCTCTTGTTGCCCATCTCAAATCACCTTTCTCGTGTACACGGGGGCGCTGGCCGCCGAACAACCGCCCGAACATCTGTGCTCGGGCCCTGGGACGTGGGGATGGTGGGGGAGTGTGGCCGGAAGTTCGGGCACGGGTGATCTGGGGGAGTGTGGCTTGGACTTCACTGAGCAACCCGCCAGGGTCCCCAACAATCCCTGTACCAGCGGGCTAGGGCCGGGAACTTCAGTCGGGATGCTCACCCAAATATGGGGCTTCATCCGACCTCCCCCTTGGCGATAGTGACTCTCGGCCCGATCGACCACACCCAAGCCTCGGTGGTGCCGTCGTCGTTGCGCTGCGGATGCTTGTCGACCCCGATATCGTGCGACGCCCGATCGATCGTCTTCCACGAAAGCCCTGCCGCATCAGCGCTCGATTTGATGTCTTTCACGAGGCGGGGACCATCGCCGAGTTCGAGGTTCAGGAAGTCACGTGCAGCAGCGCGCTCCGGGGAAGGGCTCTTCGTTCCGCCGAGTACTCCGTCAGCGGTGAGGTTCTCCGAATCGCCCCATTCGATGTAGGTGTCCGCCTTGCCGGGGTCGTCTGACGCCTTCTCGATCGTGTAGGTGATGGCGGCGGTCGGCGCGCTGAGATTCGTCTTGACCTGACATAGGACCTTGACGTCTGGGTCATCCGGATGTTCGGCCACGACCAAACCGCTTCGTGCTGCACCCACGACGGCGATGGAGCCGCCGCCTCGATACATGGCTTTCATATCGCCGGCCTTGTTGAGATGGCGCACGAGCAGGACCGCGCAGCCCGTCGTCTGCGCGATCTCAGCGAGCGGCGTGAGCGCCCTTCTCACGCTTGCGTCGCTGTGTGAGTTGATGTCCTCGCTCAGGAAGGCCATGAGTGGATCGATCACCAGCAGTGTGATTCCGCTGCGCGTGATGTGCCGCTCTATGCGGTCGAGATCTTCCGGTAGCGACAGCGGTATGAGCATTCCGTTCTCGTCTCGACGAAGCGGGATCTGACCGCAACGACGGAGATCGGCTCCGGCCGCTCGCAGTCTTGGAACGATGGTGTCGCTTAAGTCGTCTTCTGCCGCGATGATGAGCGCCCGGCCGAGCGCTGTATCGCGGTTGCTGTCCGGGAACGGCTTCCCAGTTGTGACACGTGAGACGAGGTCGCACCAGATGGTGGACTTACCGAGCCCTGGGTCGCCTTCAAGCACGTTGATCTTTCCGAAGAGCAGCCGCCCGTCCCAGAGCCACTCCAAGCGAGATTCCTCGACGTCACTGAGCCACAGGATCTCGTCGTTGGGGTCGTCCCCATTGAACTGATCAGCGCGTTTCATGAGCTTGCGGAGCTTCTTGGCGGATCGCCCGTGGGTTACGAACCAGTCGGTAATGTCCTCGCCTTCACCAAGGCCGAGGTCAAGGATTCGAACGTCAGCGGCAGAATCGAGATCGCGAAGCGCTCTTGCGAGTTTGACTGCCCCCTTCCTGCCAGCCTCGTCGCAGTCGTAGGCGATCGTCACTGACCGGCCTTTCAATAGACCCACGTCGTTCGGAATGCTGCCAGCGCCACCCGTGCCGGTGACGGCAGTGAACCCATTCTCGATTGCTACGAGGGCGTCCAACTCGGACTCGCACATCAGCACTTCGGCTGGGTCGCCGTCCAGGACCTCAACCGGGAAGAGGCGCGGCTCGTTGTGCCCCTTCCAGCCAATGACCTTGGCGTTGCCCTGATGATGTGGCTCGTACCGGCGTATGTTGAGCAATCTGCCCTGACCGTCCCTGATCGGGATTGCGACGCGGTTGTAGTAGACGCCGAGTTTGAACCGTCGAACTGTCTCGATCGAAAGGCCACGTTCGCTCTGGAGAAAATCGCGGGTCTTGTCGAGCACAGATGAGGATCCATCGGCCAACGCCGCGCACCACTTCTCGAGCTGCGCCTCCGAAGGAAGCGGGGTTCGATCAACGGTCTCAGTGGTGGGCGACGATGCTCCCTTGCCTCTGGACATATCCCCGTACGGAAGTGCCCACGCGACTTCTGGATGCGCCTTGGCAATCGCCTTGCACGCCTTCTTGAACCACTTCCTCCGGCGGGCGTCGGAAGCCTCGGGTTGCGAGTCCTTGCACTTTGTCCAGCAGGTGATGAGCAGGGAGCCGTCCTTCGTTCGCCCCACGCTGAAGGCGGTCTTACGGTTCCCTCCGTGTACGGGGCATGGTCCGTAGGCCTGATCACCACCGCTCAGCGTCAGGCCTAGTGCGGTAACGACGGCGGTCCATGAATCGTTGCCATGCGAGGTGCCAGAGTTCTTCTGCATGCTGGGGTTACTCCTTGGATTTCTTGTTCGTCCGGTGGGGCGCTCGGTCCGCGTATCCGCAGCCGGAACTCGTCGTCCGTCGGGAGGTGCTGGCGCTCATTCGCCGCGCAGGATCGACTCGATGGCGGACAACGGGACTCGTCGCGTCCCGCGGACCTCGATGGTCGGCAGTTCGCCCGCGTATCTCATCCGTTTGACGGTGGACAGGCTGACGTTGAGACGTTCCGCGACTTCGCGGTTCGTAAGTAGAGCTTCGTTCTTGACGCTGCGCTTTGCAGGCATGCTGTTCCTCCTTGTTCGACTCGGCATCCGGTCGAAAAGGGAACAAAAAAGCCGGTGGCAACAGATCGTCCCCTGACGATCGGATGCCTCCCGGCGTTGACGCATTTCACCCTGCGATGGGGGTTCTTCAGTTGTCTTGGGACAAGCATACCGCCGATACGGGCGGCTCTGCGCAGGTACGGAGCGATCCGGGCTGAGCCGAAATGGTCGAGTGCCGCTCGACGCAAATGGTCTCGCCGTGGTCTTGGCGCGCCCGAGCAAGTGAGGTGCCGCGACTGCCGCCGCTAGCGTTTCAGCGATATGTGGGGTGCCCCCGAGAGGATTCGAACCTCCGACCTGCGGTTTAGGAAACCGTTGCTCTATCCCCTGAGCTACGGGGGCGCACCGGTCCATCCTTCCACGAGCCCCGCGGTGACGGTGCCGAGTGGTCCCGGCGTGACGCCTGTGGCGCACGTGGCACCGGGACCTGTCTCACGATGCGGATGGCGGTCGTAGACTCGATGAGTGCGGATCCTGCTCACGGGCGCCAACGGCGTCATGGGACGAGCGACGATCCCGGCGTTGCAGAACGCGGGACACCAGGTCGTCGGACTCGTCCGTTCCCCCTCGGCCGCCCGGCTCGTCCAGTCGGCGGGGGCCACGGCGATCCACGGCGACGTGCTCGATCGCGGCTCGCTCATGAAGGCGATGATCGGCTGCGACGCGGTGGTCAACTTCGCCACCAACGTCCCGGTCGGCGCGCGGGCGATGCTGCCCGGCTCCCTCAACCGCATCAACCGCATCCGCACGGTCGGCGCCGGCCTGGTCGCCGATGCCGCGATCGAGTCGGACATCGGCCTCATGGTGCAGCAGAGCCTGAGCCACATCTACGTCGCACGCGGCGACGAGTGGATCGACGAGTCCACCCCCATCGACGTCACGATGGTCACCGAGCCGCTCACCGTCGCCGAACAGCACGCGCAGCGCGTGGAGGAGGCCGGGGGAGTGACCGTGCGCCTGCGCTACGGCCTCATCTGCGGCGACGACCCGAACTCGCAGTTCCTCGTCCGGAGGGCCCGCAAGCGCCGCCCGATCGGCCTGGGCGACCCCGACTCGTGGATGCACGTCGTGCACCCGCTCGACGTGGGCACCTCGGCCGTCGCGGCGCTCGGTGCGCCCAGCGGCGCCTACAACGTGGGCGCCGAGCCGCTCAAGCGCCTCGACTACGTCAACGCGATCGCCCGCGCCGCCGGCCACAGCGAGGGACGGTTCTTCCGCCGCTGGCTGTTCAGCGTCACCGCCGACAAGCTCGAGCTGCTCGCGCGGTCGCAACGGGTCACCTCGCAGCGCTTCATGGACACCACCGGCTGGAAGCCGATGCGCCCGGTCCTCACGGCGGAGTGGTTCCGTGCCGGGTGACCGCGAGGCCGAGACGCCCGCCGAGCGCCGCGCTCGCCTCGAGCGGGCCGCGCGGCTGCTGGGCGACCTCATGCCGTCGACGACGCGCGACGAGACCTCCGAGGGATGGGGTGACCAGGCGAAGGGCACGTCGCGCGACGACGAGCTGCGACGCGATGTGCCCCCTCACCACGGGAAGGACTGAGTCCTAGAGGGTGGGATCCACCCGCGGATCGCCACCGGCCTGGCGCTGGAACGTGCCGCCGCCGAGCGCGTCGCGGATCTCGCGGAGCAGGAGGATGTCCTCGCTGGGACCCGCGGGCTCCTCCTCCTCGCCCTTCGCGAGACGCTCCATGAGCTTCTTCGACGGGACGACGAAGACGAAGTAGACGACGGCGGCAGTGATGGCGAACGTGATGATCGCGTTGATGACGGCGGCCAGATCGACGACCGTCTTGGGGTTGCCGTCGACGATCTGGAACGACAGGCCCTTCACGCTGGTGCCGCCGAGCGAGTTGATCACCGGCTCGATCACCGACGCGGTGACGGTGCCGACCAGTGCGGTGAAGGCGGTGCCGATGACGACGGCGACGGCGAGGTCGACGATGTTGCCGCGGAACAGGAAGTCCTTGAAACCCTGAAGCATGGGCGCTCCTCGTAGGTGGGCGATGGGAAGGCTACGTCCCGACCCTAGGACCTAGGGCGCGCGGTGACGAGTCACCACGACTGCGGCGAGACGCGCGGTCACGGAGGCCCGCGCCACCAGGGTGGCGACCTCGGGATCGGCCGCGACGCCGAGGACGGCGGTCTCGCGCTCGGGGTCGGACCGCACGGTGACCACCTCGACGGCCTCGGCCACGGGCTCCGCAGCGCCCTCCTCGGCGACGGCCAGCAGGTCGACGGCGTCGCCGGGTCGCAGCAGCTCGGCCGTCGCGGACGAGACCTCGACGGTGCTGAGCACGCGCCCGCGGCCGAGGTCGCGCGGGTCGACGACACGACGGTCGGTGAACACCTCGCCGGCCCGCATCGGTCCGGCCAGCGCCCGGCCGACGATCTCGGGTGAGGCGGCGAGACCGGCCGGCACGGCGGAGTCGGGCAGCCGGCGGGTCTCGAGGTCGGAGCGCAGCACGGTGGCGCCACTGCCGAGGTCGCGCGCGGCGACGAGCACCTCACGGGTGTCGGGGGAGCGGGTGACGGCCGTGACCGCCGCCCACACGGCCAGCCCCGTGAGGGTCGCGGCGAGGACGCGCCGGTGGGTCAGGACGAAGCGGACGGCCGATTCCATGGCGCGAGGCTAGGCAGGATCGGACGATCCCGGCCCGCGTCGTCCACAGGCCTGCGCGGCAGGAGACTCAGGCGGCGCCGGAGCCGGAGGTGCTCGACGAGGAGCTGCTGGAGCTGGAGCTCGAGGACGAGCTGCCGGAGCTGGAGGAGGCGGAGCGGCTGTCGGTGCGATAGAAGCCCGAGCCCTTGAACACCACGCCCGCGGCCCCGAACACCTTGCGGAGGTCACCACCGCAGGAGGGGCACGTCGTCAGCGCGGCGTCGGAGAAGCTCTGCTTGACCTCGAGCTCTTCGGCACAGTCGACGCAGCGGTACTGGTAGGTGGGCACGACGAGAAGGATACCTTTCATCGCCCAGCGCTATCGTTGAGCCACCACGACGCCTACCTGAGGACCCACCCACTGTGACCGAATGGCTTCTGCTGTTCTCGTCGTTCCTGCTGATGCTCGCCTGTGGTGTCTTCGTCGCCGCCGAGTTCTCCTTCGTCACCGTCGACCGCGCCACCGTCGAGCGCGAGGCACAGGCGGGCGACCGCGGCGCACAAGGAACCCTCAAGGCCCTGCGCAGCCTCTCCACGCAGCTCAGCGGTGCCCAGCTGGGCATCACGATCACGAACCTGGCGATCGGCTTCCTCGCCGAGCCGGCCATCGGCCGCCTGCTGCGCGGCCCGCTCGAGAGCCTGGGCCTGTCCGGCAGCGGGCTGAGCGTCGCGTCCTACGCGATCGCGCTGTTCCTCAGCACGATCGTCACGATGCTCGTGGGCGAGCTGATCCCCAAGAACCTGGCCCTGTCGCTGCCCCGCAAGACCGCTGCCACCACGCAGTGGATGCAGCGCGCGTTCACGCACGCGATGGCATGGCCGATCCGCGGCCTCAACTCGATGGCCAACCGCACGCTGGAGTGGCTCGGCGTCGAGCCCCAGGAGGAGCTGCGCTCGGCGCGCTCGCCGCTGGAGCTCCGCTCGCTCGTGCTGCGGTCGGCGCAGGAGGGCGCGATCGACGACGAGACCGCCGAGCTGGTCGCGCGCAGCATCGCGTTCGGCGACCGCACGGCCGCCGACGTGCGCACCCCGCGCGTGCGCGTGCACTTCCTCGAGGAGCGCGACACCGCGATGGACCTCATCGAGGCCGCCCGTCAGACCGGGCACTCGAAGTTCCCCGTGATCGGCCGCTCGGCCGACGACGTCATCGGCGTCGTGCACGTGAAGCAGGCCGTCGCGGTCGACCCCGACCGTCGTCGCTCGGTGCGCGTCTCGGAGATCGCCGAGGCCGCCGCCACGGTGCCCGACACCCTCGAGCTCGACCCGCTGCTGGTGCAGCTGCGCGAGCAGAACAACCAGATGGCCATCGTCGTCGACGAGTACGGCGGCACCGACGGGATCGTCACGCTGGAGGACCTGGTCGAGGAGATCGTGGGCGACATCGCCGACGAGCACGACCGCCTCTCCGAGCGCAGTCGCCACCGCCGCGACGGCACGTGGTCGCTGTCCGGCCTGCTGCGTCCCGACGAGGTCTTCGAGCAGACGGGCGTGAAGCTGCCCGAGAGCGAGGACTACGAGACGATCGCCGGCCTCGTGCTGGAGCGGCTCGGCCGCCTCGCCGTCCGCGGCGACGTCGTCACGCTCGAGGTCGACTCGACCCCCGAGAACGACGAGGACGACGTCGAGCCGCTCACCGTCCACCTCGCCGTCGAGCGGTTGGAGGGCCGGCGCATCGACCGCCTCGCCCTCACGATCGACGCCCCGGCCGAGGAGGCACAGCGATGAGCGAGCGCCAGCGAGCGAACGATTCGATGCCACGAATCGGACCATCGTCCTACCGTGGCTTCTCCAAGGCGGTGGCCCGATGAGCGGATGGCCGGCACTCGCCCTCACTCTCCTCCTCCTGGTCCTGAACGCGCTGTTCGTGGCCGCCGAGTTCGCGCTGATCTCGGCTCGCCGCACGCAGCTCGAGCCGGAGGCCCAGGCCGGCAAGCGCACCGCCAAGCTCGCGCTCAAGGCGATGGAGAACGTCACGCTCGCGATGGCCGCGGCGCAGCTGGGCATCACGATCTGCTCGCTCGGCCTGGGCGCCATCAGCGAGCCCGCGATCGCGCACCTGCTCGAGCCCGTCTTCGAGTACCTCGGCGTGCCGCACGGCTTCGTCCACCCGATCTCGTTCGCGATCGCGCTGTCGCTCGTGGTGTTCCTGCACGTGGTCTACGGCGAGATGGTGCCGAAGAACATCGCGCTCGCCGCGCCCGACCGCGCCGCGCTCATCCTCGGCCCGTTCATGCTCGTCGTCATCGCCGTGCTCAAGCCGCTCGTGGTCTCGCTCAACGCGATCGCGAACGGCGCGGTCCGGCTCGCGGGCGTCGAGCCGAAGGACGAGGTGGCCTCCACGTTCACCCACGACGAGGTCGCCGGCCTGGTCGAGGAGTCGCGCCGCGAGGGCCTGCTGGACGAGGACGAGTACGGCCTCGTCAGCGGCGCCCTGGACTTCCACGAGGGCACGGTCGCGCAGGTGCTGCTGCCGCGCGACGGGCTCGTCACGATCCCGCCGGGTGCCACCCCGGTCGACGTCGAGGACGCCTGCGCCCGCACCGGCTACTCGCGCTTCCCGGTGGCCGGCGAGGACGGCGAGCTGACCGGCTACCTGCACATCAAGGACGTGCTGGAGACCGAGGACGCCACGCGCGTGCGCCCCATCGCCGACAAGTGGCTGCGTCCGCTGTCCACGGTGGGGGTCGGCAGCGGCCTGTACGACGCGCTGCGCACGATGCAGGCGAAGGGCTCGCACATGGCGCGCGTCGCCGACCCCAGCGGCACGGTCATCGGCGTGGTCATGCTCGAGGACGTCCTCGAGGAGCTCGTCGGCGAGATCCGCGAGCAGGTCTGAGCCCTCCGCACCGCGCGAAGGACGGACGGCGGGCGGCTCTAGGATTGGGCCGTGGCCCTTGATACTCCCGAGTCCGTCGCCGAAGCCCACCACGACACCGTCATCGTCGTCGACTTCGGTGCCCAGTACGCCCAGCTGATCGCACGGCGCGTGCGCGAGGCCCGGGTCTTCTCCGAGATCATGCCCCACACGGCGACGTCCGAGGAGATCCTGGCGAAGAACCCGAAGGCCGTGATCCTGTCCGGCGGGCCGTCGTCGGTCTACGAGACGGGCGCGCCCCAGCTCCCGGTCGGCCTGGTCGACTCCGGCACCGCCGTCTTCGGCATCTGCTACGGCTTCATGGCCATGGCGCAGGCGCTCGGCGGCGAGGTCGCCCGCACCGGTCAGCGCGAGTACGGCCGCACCAGCGTCTCGGTGCTCGAGCCCGGAACCCTGCTCCAGGGCCTGCCCGAGAAGCTCGTCAGCTGGATGTCCCACGGCGACGAGGTCGTCCGCCAGCCCGAGGGCTTCACCCTGAGCGCCAAGAGCGACCGTGCCACCGTCGCCGCGTTCGAGAACATCGACCGTCGCCTCGCCGGCGTGCAGTGGCACCCCGAGGTCATGCACTCCGAGTTCGGCCAGAAGATCCTCGAGCACTTCCTGTTCGGCATCGCCGGCTGCTCGCCCACGTGGACCAGCGCGAACATCGTCGACGACCAGGTCGAGCTCATCCGCCAGCAGGTCGGCGACGCCCGCGTCATCTCGGCGCTCTCCGGCGGTGTCGACTCGGCCGTCTCCACCGCCTTGGTGCAGAAGGCGATCGGCGACCAGCTGACCGCCGTCTTCGTCGATCACGGGCTGCTGCGCGAGGGCGAGGCCGAGCAGGTCCGCCAGGACTACGTGGCCGCCACCGGCGTTGACCTCAAGGTCGTCGACGCGAAGGACCAGTTCCTCGGCTTCCTCGACGGCGTCACCGACCCCGAGCAGAAGCGCAAGATCATCGGGCGCGAGTTCATCCGCACGTTCGAGGCCGCCGAGCGCGAGGTGCTCGCGACACCCGGCCCGCCCGTGAGGTTCCTCGTCCAGGGCACGCTCTACCCCGACGTCGTGGAGTCCGGCGGCGGTGAGGGCGCGGCCAACATCAAGAGCCACCACAACGTCGGCGGCCTGCCCGAGGACCTCGAGTTCAGCCTGATCGAGCCGTTGCGCACCCTGTTCAAGGACGAGGTGCGCGAGGTCGGTCGCCAGCTGGGCATCCCCGAGGCGATCGTGTCGCGTCACCCGTTCCCGGGCCCCGGCCTGGCGATCCGCATCGTCGGCGCCGTCAGCGAGGAGCGCCTGGCGATCCTGCGCCGTGCCGACGCGATCGTCCGCGAGGAGACCACCGCTGCCGGCCTCGACGGCGACATCTGGCAGTTCCCGGTGGTGCTGCTGGCCGACGTCCGCTCGGTGGGCGTGCAGGGCGACGGTCGCACCTACGGTCACCCGATCGTGCTGCGTCCGGTCTCCAGCGAGGACGCGATGACCGCCGACTGGAGCCGCCTGCCGTACGAGCTGCTCGAGCGGATCTCCACCCGCATCACGAACGAGGTCGACGAGGTCAACCGCGTCGTCCTCGACGTCACGAGCAAGCCGCCGGGCACCATCGAGTGGGAGTGACGACACCGCTGCTGACGCAGTGAGGAGGCGTCCGGAGAAAAAGCTCCGGACGCATGTCAAGAAGGTCCCCGTTCGCGCGACGTACGGATGAGAACGCCCTCATCCCGCCGAACGGAGACCGTCATGACCACCACCACCGCACCGAACGCACCCGCGACCCTCGGCCCCGCCGCCCAGCGCGCCGGCCGCATCGTCACCGGCCTCGTCACGCTCTTCCTGGGCTTCGACGCCGTGACCCACCTCCTGCGCGTGCAGCAGGTCCGCGACGCCAGCGCCGACCTGGGCACTCCCGACGACATGATCGTGCTCTGCGGAGCGGTGCTGGGCGCGCTCGTCGTCGCCCACCTCGTCCCGGCCACCCGGGCGATGGCCGTCGTGCTCATCACCGCGTACCTCGGCGGTGCCGTCGCCGTGAACCTCGTCGCGGGACAGCCCTGGGCCAACTCGGGCTTCGCGATCCTGACCGCCGTCCTCGTCTGGGCCGGCGCCTGGCCGCGGGACGCCCGCCTGCGCGCGCTCGTGCGCGGCTGACCCTTGCCCCACCCCATCCCATCCGGAACGATCACACCCGAAACAAGGAGAGACCCATGAAGTTCATGACCCTGGTTCACGAGACCCACCGCCCGACCGACGAGCCGCCGATGGAGCTGTTCGCCGCGATCGGCGCCCTGCAGGCCAAGAGCACGGCCGACGGCACGTTCGTCCAGGCCGGCGGCCTGGCGCCCATGGCGGCCGCCGGCGCGATCGTCAGCCTGACCGGAGGGTCCATCGGCACGACCGACGGCCCGTTCGTCGAGGTCAAGGAGCTGGTCGGCGGCTACGCCGTCTACGACGTGGCCGACACCGAGACCGCCGTGGAGAAGGCCCGCTCGTTCCTGCAGGCCCACCTCGACTCCTGGCCGGGCTGGGAGGGCTGGGTCGAGGTCCGCGCGATCTTCGAGCCGCCGGCCTGAGCATGGCCGACGAGGCCCGCGTGGTCGAGCAGGTGTGGCGACAGGAGTCGTCGCGCCTGCTCGGCGCGCTGCTGCGCATCACCCGCAGCGTCGACCGGGCCGAGGATCTCGCCCAGGAGGCGCTGACCCAGGCCCTCGAGTCGTGGCCCCGCACCGGGATCCCCGACAACCCCGCCGCCTGGCTGATGAGCACGGCGAAGCGGCGGGCGATCGACCAGTTCCGCGCGGGCGAGCGGCAGCTGCGCGCCTATGCGGAGGTCGGTCAGTCCACCCGCGAGGCGTACGAGGCCGAGTTCGACCAGGCGCTGACCGACGAGCACGTGCGCGACGACGTGCTGCGCCTCATGTTCACGTGCTGCCACCCGTCGCTGACCCCCGAGAGCCGCACGGTGCTGACGCTCCGGCTGGTGGCCGGTCTGAGCACCCGTGAGATCGCGCGGGCGTTTCTGTCCTCGGAGTCCACCGTGGCCTCGCGCATCTCCCGCGCGAAGCGCACGCTCGCCGATGCCCGCGCGCCGATGGACGAGCCCGTCGGACCAGAGAGGGTCGAGCGGCTCGACTCGGTGATGGCCGCGATCTACCTCGTGTTCAACGAGGGACACACGGCGACCGAGGGCGCTGACTGGACCCGCCCCGACCTGTGCCGCGAGGCGGTCCGGCTCGCCGCGATCCTGGCGTCGGTCGTGCCGTCCGAGCCGGAGGTCCACGGTCTGCTCGCGCTGCTGGAGCTGCAGTCGTCGCGCCTGGCCGCGCGCGTGGACGAGGCCGGCGAGCCGGTCCTGCTCGCCGACCAGGACCGGTCCCGGTGGGACGCCGACGCGATCGCACGCGGAGCGGCCGCACTCGACGTCGCCGTGCGGCTGGGCGGTGACGGCCCCTACGTCCTGCAGGCCGCGATCGCCTGGGAGCACGCGCGCGCGGCGTCGGTCGAGTCGACCGACTGGGAGCGGGTGGCCGCCCTGTACGAGCGCCTCGCCCGGGCGACGAACTCGCTCGTGGTCGAGCTGAACCGGGCCGTCGCCCTGGGACGCGCCCGTGGTCCGGAGGCGGGCCTGGCCGTCGTCGAGGACCTCGCCACCGCCCCGGCGCTCGCGAGGTACCACCTGCTGCCGAGCGTGCGCGGCGACCTGCTCGAGCAGCTCGGCCGGCTCGAGGAGGCGGCGGCCCAGTTCGACCGCGCCGCCGACCTCGCCACGAACGACCGGGAGCGGACACTCCTGCGGGCGCGGGCCGGACGTCATGACGACGGCGGTTAGGCTGGACCGATGAGCTGGAGCGGTGCACGTCCTGTCCTGCTGGTGCTGGCCGTCGTGGCCACCCTCGGCGCGTTCGGCTGGTCGCTGCTGTCCGGGGGCGGGTCCGACGACGAGGCCGCGGCTCCGGCGACCACCTCCACCCCTAGTGCGCCGGTCCTTTCGGTCGACCCCACGCGGGACGCTCCCGCCCCGTCGCCCACGACCGAGCCGACCACCGAGCCCACCGTCACGGCCTGCGAGGACGAGAACACGCGCTTCAACGCGGACGGGACCCAGGGCGACAGCCTGCTGCCCGACTGCGGCCAGCAGCCAGTCACGAAGGCCCAGCAGCAGACCGACGGCCTCTCGCTGGCCTGCGGCGGCGACTACCCCGTGATCCTCTACAAGTCCACGACGAACGGCTCGAAGGCCTCGATCTGCGGCAAGGACGCGGTGGGCGACCGGTTCCGCGTCGTGATCAAGCCCGACGGGTCCGACACGCTGGATCTTTCGGGCACCTACGACTGGCGCCGCGACGCCTACGTCGCCACGCACGACGGGGACCGTTACGTGCTGCACGCCGTGGACGGCTCGCTGCACGTCACGCGCGACGGTACGACGCGGGTCGAGCCCTCGAAGGAATGGATCTCGCTCGACAACGAGACCGACGACCTCTGAGGCCGGGCGGTGGCGGGCCCGAATCCGTCCTGCGCTAGTTTCGAGGGCAGACACCCCACCCCAAGGAGCACATCGACGTGAGCACCTCTCCTGTCAAGGTGGCCGTCACCGGCGCCGCCGGCCAGATCGGCTACAGCCTTCTCTTCCGTCTCGCGAGCGGCTCGCTGCTCGGCCCGGACACCCCGATCCAGCTCCGACTCCTCGAGATCACCCCGGCGCTGAAGGCGCTCGAGGGTGTCGTGATGGAGCTCGACGACTGCGCGTTCCCCACGCTGGACTCGGTCGAGATCGGTGACGACCCGAACCACATCTTCGACGGCGCCAACCTGGCCCTGCTGGTGGGCGCGCGCCCCCGCACCAAGGGCATGGAGCGCGGCGACCTGCTCGAGGCCAACGGCGCCATCTTCACGGCGCAGGGCAAGGCCCTCAACGAGGTCGCGGCCGACGACATCCGCATCGGCGTCACCGGCAACCCGGCCAACACCAACGCCCTCATCGCGATGAAGAACGCGCCGAACATCCCGGCCGACCGCTTCACCGCCCTGACGCGCCTCGACCACAACCGCGCGATCAGCCAGCTGGCCGCCAAGACGGGCGCCAAGGTCTCCGACATCAGCAAGATGACGATCTGGGGCAACCACTCGGCCACCCAGTACCCCGACATCTTCCACGCCGAGATCGCCGGCCGGAACGCCGCCGAGGTCGTGGGCGACCAGGCCTGGATCGAGAACGACTTCATCCCCACGGTCGCCAAGCGCGGCGCCGCCATCATCGAGGCGCGTGGCGCGTCCAGCGCGGCCTCGGCCGCCTCGGCCACGATCGACGCCGCCCGCGACTGGCTGCAGGGCTCGGCCGAGGGCGACTGGGTCTCCATGGCCGTGGCCTCCGACGGCTCCTACGGTGTGCCCGAGGGCCTCATCAGCTCGTTCCCCGTCACCACGAAGAACGGTGACTGGGAGATCGTCCAGGGCCTCGAGATCGACGAGTTCAGCCGGGCGCGCATCGACGCCAGCGTGGCCGAGCTCGCCGAGGAGCGCGACGCCGTCACGCAGCTGGGCCTCATCTGATCCACGCAGCACCTACGCAAGCAGGGCCGCCCGATCCGGGCGGCCCTGCTTCGTGCTTCGGGGTGCTCAGCTCGGGACGATGATCGCCAGCAGCACCAGCGACGCGCCCAGGAACGACATCCAGACGACGTCGAAGAGCTTGCCGCGCACGCGCAGCATCCCGGTGTGGTCCAGCGGGATCACCAGGCGGAACGCCGCGGCGACCAGGAACGACGCGCCGATGACGACGACGCCGGCGCGCCACGGTCCCGTGGCGACCAGGACCAGGCCCACGGCCACCGCGACGAGGTGCAGCAGGTAGATCCGCGAGCCGTGGCTGCGGGGGAGCTTCACCCCGCGTCCTCGGCGGCGGCCTCGCTGAAGTCGACGACGTTGCTCAGCAGCATCGCTCGGGTCATCGGGCCGACGCCGCCAGGGTTGGGCGTGACCCAGCCGGCGGTCTCCCACACGTCGGGGGCGAGGTCGCCCACGATCTTGCCGTCCTCGTCGCGGCTGACGCCCACGTCGAGCAGGGCCGCGCCGGGCTTGACCATGTCGCCGGTGATGATCCCCGGCACGCCTGCGGCGGCGATGACGATGTCGGCGCGGCGCACCTCGGCGGCGAGGTCCTGCGTTCCGGTGTGGCACAGCGTCACGGTGGCGTTCTCGCTGCGGCGGGTCAGCAGCAGGCCCATGGGGCGGCCCACGGTGATGCCGCGGCCGATGACCACGGCGTGCTTTCCGGCGATCTCCACCTCGTGGCGGCGCAGCAGCTCGATGATGCCGCGTGGCGTGCACGGCAGGGGAGCGGGCTTGCCCAGGACGAGCCAGCCGAGGTTGGTCGGGTGCAGGCCGTCGGCGTCCTTCATCGGGTCGATGCGGCCGATCACGGCGTTCTCGTCGAGGCCCTTCGGCAGCGGCAGCTGCACGATGTAGAGGGTGCAGGCGGGGTCCGCGTTCAGCTGGTCGACGGCGGCCTCGACCTGCTCCTGGGTGGCGGTGGCCGGCAGGTCGATCCGGATCGACTCGATGCCGATCTCGGCGCAGTCCTTGTGCTTGGCGCCGACGTACCAGCGGCTGGCCGGGTCGTCGCCGACGAGGATGGTCCCGAGTCCGGGGGTGATGCCGCGGGCGCGGAGGGCGTCGACGCGCTCGCGCAGCTCGGTCTTGATCGTGGCGGCGACGGCCTTGCCGTCGAGGGTCTGGGCGGTCACGGGTCCGAGTCTTTCACGTGCGCCGGCCGGCACGGTCGCCACCTTGGCCCGGGAGGGCGAAGGGGATACTGGGACCGTGCCGACGCGAGGGGGAACGCCGACATGAGCCGCAAGGGTGCGATCGAGCCCGGGGACGACGAGCCGCTGAAGCCGTACTCGCGGCTGCAGGTGGTGAACCGGAGCCTGTTGGGCATCACGCACGCCGGCCACGTCTGGGCCGTCGACTACGACTTCTTCGACTGGGACGACCGGGTGTCGCTCTACCGCGACGGCCGTCGCGCGGCCTCGGCCAAGGCGCCGGCCTCGTTCCCGGTACCGGGCGGCCGGATCGAGTTCGCCACCACCTTCTACGGCGTGAAGCGCGCGCACCTCGTGCTGGGCACGGGCACCGAGCTCCCGCTGGGCCCGCATCCGAAGACGCTCGAAGCCTGGCGCCAGCGGCTCGCCGAGCGCCGGCCGGCGCTGAGCGCGCTCATGGCCGCGGCCGCGGTGGTCGTGCTCGTGGTGGGTCTCGTGGTGGCTGGGATGAGCCTGCTCGACACCGTCACGGACGTGCCGCAGGTCGCCGACACCCTCGGCTGGACCTTCTCCACGCCGCTCGCCCTGAGCGGCTCCGCGGCCACGGCGCTGACCGTCGCGGGCGTCCTCGCGATCATCGAGCGAGCGCTGTCGATGCGCCACCACTGGCTGCTCGACGCCGACACCTGGTGGACCGGTTGAGGCCGAACCGCCCCGGTCGGAGGCCGCGGCACCCCTAGACTGCTCGGCATGGCACCGAGGGCTCAACTGTCGCAGGAGCGGAGCCGACAGCGCCGTGAGGCGCTGCTGGAGGCCGCGGTCGACCTCTTCGTCGAGGGTGGCTCACGCGCGGTCACGCACCGCGCGGTGGCCGCCGCGGCCGGCCTGCCGGCCGCCACGACGACCTACTACTTCTCCACGATCGAGGAGCTCCTGCGCGAGGCGCTCAACCACCACATCGAGGCCTGGATCGCGACGATGGAGAGCCTCGCCGACGTCGACGTCCAAGGCATGATGAGCTTGGTCACCGCCGACTCCTCGGTGCACTTCGCCACGAGCATCCTGGCCCTGCGGCCACCCGAGACGGCCACGCGCGAGCTCTCCGTGATCCTGGGCGCCGCCCGCGATCCCGAGCTGCGCGAGACCGCCGTCACCGCCCTGACCACGGGTCAGGACGTGCTGGTGAAGGTGCTGCGACGGGCGGGCATCCCCGACCCCGAGGGCCTGGCCGAGGACATGGCCGCGTTCATCGCCGGCATCGCGCTGCGGCGGACGGCCGGCGTGAACGAGGAGGACGAGGAGGCCGCGAAGGTCGTCCGCGCGATGCGGAGCATGATCATCGGCCACCTCGTCGACGACGAGACGGGCACGCAGATGCTGATGGACCTGCGCGACAGCGCGATCAGTGGAAGAAGTGACGCGTCCCCGTGACGTACATCGTGACGCCGGCGGCCTCGGCCGCAGCCACGGTCTCGGCGTCGCGCACCGATCCGCCGGGCTGCACGATCGCCTTGACGCCCGCGTCGATGAGGATCTGAGGTCCGTCGGAGAACGGGAAGAACGCGTCCGACGCGGCCACGGCGCCACGGGCGCGCTCCTCGCCCGCCCGCTCCACCGCGAGTCGGCACGAGTCGACGCGGTTGACCTGGCCCATGCCGACGCCCACCGAGGCACCGCCCTTGGCCAGCAGGATCGCGTTCGACTTCACGGCCTTGCACGCGCGCCAGGCGAAGACGAGGTCGGCGAAGGTGTCGGAGTCGACCGGCTCGCCGGCGGCGAGGGTCCAGGTGGTGGGGTCGTCGCCCTCGGCGTCCACGCGGTCGCGCTCCTGCAGCAGCAGGCCGCCGCTGACGGGCCGGAACTCGACCGGCGTCTCGTGCGTGGGGGCGGGGCAGCGCAGGATGCGGATGTTCTTCTTGGCCTGCAGCACCTCGACGGCGCCGTCCTCGTAGTCGGGGGCGACGATGACCTCGGTGAAGACCTCGGCCACCTGCTCGGCCATCGCCACGCTCACGGGGCGGTTGGCCGCGATGACGCCGCCGAAGGCCGAGACCGGGTCGCAGGCGTGGGCGCGGGCGTGGGCCTGCGCGACGTCGGTGCCCACGGCGATGCCGCACGGATTGGCGTGCTTGATGATCGCGACGGCGGGCTTCTCGTGCGCGAACGCGGCGCGGCGGGCGGCGTCGGTGTCGAGGTAGTTGTTGAACGACATCTCCTTGCCGTGCAGCTGCTCGGCACCGGCCAGGCCGGGGTGATCACCGGTGTAGAGCGCGGCGGGCTGGTGCGGGTTCTCGCCGTAGCGCAGCACGGCCGAGCGCTCCCACGTGGCGCCCAGGAAGGCGGGGAACTGCTCGTCGTCGGCGGGTGCGTAGGCCGAGGCGAACCACGAGGCGACGGCGACGTCGTAGGCGGCGGTGTGCGCGAAGGCCCGACCCGCGAGGCGCTTGCGCTGCTCGAGCGTGAAGCCGCCCTGCGCCAGCGCGTCGGTGAGCTCGCCGTAGGCGTCGGGGGAGACCACGACGGCCACGCTCGGGTGGTTCTTCGCGGCGGCGCGCACCATGGAGGGGCCGCCGATGTCGATCTGCTCGACGACCTCGTCCGGGGTCGCGCCGGAGGCGACGGTCTCGCGGAACGGGTAGAGGTTCACCACGACGAGGTCGAACGGCTCGACCTCGAGCTGCTCCAGCTGGCGCTGGTGCTCCGGCAGGCGCAGGTCGGCGAGGATGCCGGCGTGCACGCGCGGGTGCAGCGTCTTGACGCGCCCGTCGAGGCACTCGGGGAAGCCGGTGACCTGCTCGACGGGGGTCACGGGGACGCCCGCGGCCTCGATGGTCTTGGCCGTGGAGCCGGTGGAGACGATCGAGACGCCTGCGGCGTGCAGCGCCTGCGCGAGCTCGGCCAGCCCGGTCTTGTCGTAGACCGAGACGAGGGCGCGCTTGATGGGACGGGTGTCGGTCATGACTGTTCCTTCGGGTGGAAGCGGATTCGTCGGCCGTCGATCGAGTGGGGCTCGCGCGCGAGGCGGCCCACCCACTCGACCAGCATGGCTCGCTCGTGGGTCTTGATGCGCTCGTGGAGGGTCTCGACGTCGTCGTCGTCCTCGACCGGCACGGCGACCTGCGCGACGATCGGGCCGGTGTCGACGCCGGCGTCGACGACGAACAGGGTGGCGCCGGTGATCTTCACGCCGTACTCCAGCGCGTCCTGCGGGCCGCGCATGCCGGGGAACGACGGCGAGAGCGCCGGGTGGGTGTTGACCGTGCGGCCGCCGAAGCGCTCGAGGAACGCCGGGCCGGCGAGCTTCATGAAGCCGGCCAGGACCACGAGGTCGGGGCGGTACGACGCCACGGTCTCGGCGACGGAGGCGTCCCAGGCGGCGCGGTCGGGATGGTCGGAGACCCGCTCGACGAACGTGGGGATGCCGTGCCGCTCGGCGCGGGCGAGGCCCTCGATGCCGTCGCGGTCGGCGCCGACGGCGACGACCTGGGCGCCGTAGCCGGGGTCGGCGGCGGCGTCGATCAGTGCCTGCAGGTTGGTGCCGGATCCCGACACCAGCACCACGAGCCGGGCGGGCTCAGGACGAGGCTCGGTCACGTGCAGAACGATAGTGGGCGCCGATCGCGCCCAGGGCGCCGCCCGCCGCCAGCAGCGGGACGGCGACCAGCAGTCCTTGCCAGGCGGGGGAGCCCGCGGTCTGCAGCAGTCCCGGGCCCAGGCCGCCGCGCGCGGTCTCGAGCAGGAGGCCGACGATCGCTCCGGCCACGGCTCCGGCGAGCGCGCCGTCGCCGGCCGCGCGGCCCCAGCCACGCTGCTCGGCGGTCGTGCGCGTGTACGTGACGAGGCCGGCTGCGACGCCCGCCGCGAGCGGGACCAGCGTCAGCACGACGACCCAGCCGCCGAAGGGACCGGGGTCGGGCAGCGCGGCCAGCGGCGGGAACCCGGGCACCTGGCCCAGTGCCGAGCCGGCGAGGTCGACGGTGGTGTCCGAGCCGAGCGTGAAGCCGGGTCCGAGGATCACCGCGGCGGTCCACAGCACCAGCGTGGGCAGCGCCAGCAGGCACATGAGGCCGAGCAGGAGGGGGCCGTCCGGGTCGAGCGTGGCCCAGAGGTCGGCGGCGCGGTCGAGGTGCAGCGTGAGCATCACGAAGGTCACGACGGCGGCCCCGCCGAGCAGCCCGATCACGCCGCTGGACGCTCCGTCGGCCACCGGGATCCAGCGGGAGGGCAGGCCCATCCACGCGATGCCGGAACGCCGGGAGGCACCCCACGCCGCGGGCAGTCCGACGACCAGGAACGCGCCGAACGCGGCCCGGACGAACGAGGTGGAGGTGGTCTCGGTGCTGGTGGCGGCCGAGCAGATCCCGGCCAGCACGCCGGCGACTCCGCCCGTCATGGCGCCGAACGCCACGGGGTCGACGATCGGCGTCCGCAGCGCCAGCCGGGTGAGCGCGAGGACGAGGACGACCACCACGATCGTCGCTCCCAGGGGCACCACGTCGATGCGCTCGTCGCCGGTGGTGAGGGTCGCGCCGACGGCCACGAGCCACGCGCGGATCGAGGCCCGGAGCAGGTCGGGAGTGGACGCCGCGAGTGTCGTCGCCGAGGCCGCGGCACCGGCGATCAGGAGGCTGAGGACCGTCGATCCGACGGCCGTGAGGATCGCCGGGCGCCACTGATCGGCAGCACGGGACTCGGTCACCTCACCATCCAACCGGTATCGTGGCGGGGATCGTGACAGCACACGCCGGGGTGGAGAGAAGGAGGAAGGCAGCATGACTCGGGTCGACGAGTTCGACGCCTTCTACGCCTCGACGCAGCGGGTGACGCTCGTCACGACGTATGCGAAGTGCGGTGATCGCGAGGTCGCGCGCGAGGCGACGATCGAGGCGTACCGCCACGCGTGGCGCCAGTGGTCGCGCGTCTCCGCGGCCGATCCGGCGTCGTTCGTACGCGCCGAGGCGTGGAAGGGCACGGCACTCAGCCGCGGCACGCACCCATGGCGCCGCACCCGCACCCACGACACCGATCACGCCCTGCTGGCGCAGCTGGCCGACCTCGACCAGCCCTCGCGCCGGCTGATCAGCCTCATGACGATCGCCGACGTCGACCTCGACGAGGCGGCGCGCGAGGTGGGCGTCGACGACGAGTCCGCGCTCGAGCTCGCGTCGCGCGGGTTCAGCCGCATCGAGGAGGGCCTCGGCGCCACGATCGACGAGGTCGTCGAGCGCATGCGCGCCCTCGCGGTGGTCACCGCCGGGCTCGACCTGCCGTCGGCCGGCGAGGTGCGCCGCTCGGCCACCCGCGGCGCTCGCCGCAACGCGGTCGTGCTCGTCGCCGCCGCGCTCGCCGTGGCGCTGTTCGGCGGCGCGTTCGTGGCGCAGGGAGACGCGATGGCCCGTCAGTCCGCGCTGCCCGATCGCGAGAAGATCGGCGCCGAGTCGCGCGACGTCGTGCTCGACTCGCACAACATCGGCACCGACGATCTGCTCTCCAGCGGCGAGGTCGCGAACCTCAACCCCGATGCCGCCTGGTCGGTCGAGGCCACGGACACCGACCTGGCCAACCAGACCCCGTACGCCACGTGTCCCACCACCCGCTTCGCCGACCCCGACCCGCTCAAGGTCTTCGTGCGCGCCTTCACCGACGACGCGGACGACCGTGTCGCGCAGGCGATCGAGGTCTCGCGCTCGGAGGAGGCGTCCGAGGCCGCGTTCTCGCGCCTCGTCTCCTTCTACGCCGGGTGCGAGCACCCGCGCACGCGCCTCGTCGACGCCTACCGCGTCGAGCGGCCCTTCGGTGACTTCCAGATCCTGCGCCTGCAGTCCTACCGCTCCCCGGCCCGCTTCATCACCGTGGGCCTGGCGCAGTCGGGCACCCTCACCAGCACGCTCGTGCACGAGTCGCCGGGCACCGAGCGCACCGACGTGCGTCAGTTCGCGCGCGTGCTGAACGAGTCGATCAGTCGCGTCTGCGCCGACTCGGGCGGCGATTGCACCGAGCGCTTCACCGTGACCTCGGCGCTGCCGCCGGCCGTGGGCAAGTACCCGTCGTTCCTCGGCGTCGTCGACCTGCCGCCGGTCAAGACGATCGACAGCGTCTGGAGCGCCAGCGCGCCCGCCGCGGTCACGAACCAGAACCCGACCGCCACGGTCTGCGACGACACCACCTTCACCGGCAAGTCCGTCAGCTCGGCCCAGTCGCGCGTCTTCGCGATCCCGGAGGCCGAGGTGCTGCCCGACCAGTTCGCGCTCACGCAGACGGTCGCGCGGATGTCGAGCCCCAAGGCGGCGAAGAAGTTCGTCGACGGGATCGCCAAGCGGATCGACGAGTGCGAGGACGGCGACCTGCCCGCCACCGTCGACGACCAGAAGCGCGTCCGCGGCAGCGGCTTCGCCGGCACCTCGTGGCGCGTCGGCCTCGAGATCGGCAAGGACCGCACCGTCTACTACCGGATGGGCGTCGTTCGCCGCGGGGCCGACGTCACCCAGGTGCTCTTCCCGCCCGCCGGCAAGTACGCCATCTCCGGCGGCGAGTTCCGCGCCGTCCTCAAGCGCGCCGGCGAGCGCCTCGCGTACGTCCCGGAGTGACGGTTACCTGGGTTTCCTGTCACTGACCGGGGTTCGCGATCCCCGGGGAGTGACCGAGAACCCCGGGCGGTCGTCCCGGCCTCGACTGAACGAGGTTTCCTGTCACTTCGCGAGGTTCGCAAACCCCGTGAAGTGACAGTTTCCCCGCTTAACCGGGGAAACTGTCACCACGAACGACGACGCCCCCGCGAGCCGAGGCTCGCGGGGGCGTCGTGCTGACGGGTGTCAGAGACCCTGCAGGATCTCCCGCATCAGGGCGGCGGTCTCGGACGGCGTCTTGCCGACCTTGACCCCGGCGGCCTCGAGGGCCTCCTTCTTCGCCTGGGCGGTGCCCGAGGAGCCCGAGACGATGGCGCCGGCGTGGCCCATGGTCTTGCCCTCGGGAGCGGTGAAGCCCGCGACGTAGCCGACGACCGGCTTGGTCACGTGCGCCTTGATGTACTCGGCCGCGCGCTCCTCGGCGTCGCCGCCGATCTCGCCGATCATCACGATCGCCTTGGTGTCGGGGTCGTTCTCGAACGCCTCGAGCGCGTCGATGTGCGTCGTGCCGATGACCGGGTCGCCGCCGATGCCGATGGCGGTGGTGAAGCCGAAGTCACGCAGCTCGAACATCATCTGGTAGGTCAGCGTGCCCGACTTGGACACGAGGCCGACCGGGCCGGCGCCCGCGATGGTCGCCGGCGTGATGCCGGCGAGCGCCTGCCCGGGGCTGATGATGCCGGGGCAGTTCGGGCCGATGATGCGGGTCTTCTTGCCCTGGGCGTAGGCCCAGAACTCCGCGGTGTCCTGGACCGGGACGCCCTCGGTGATGACCACGAGCAGGCCGATCTCGGCGTCGATGGCCTCGACGACGGCGTCCTTGGTGAACGCCGGCGGGACGAACGCGACCGACACGTCGGCGCCGGTCTTCTCGATCGCCTCGGCGACCGAGCCGAACACGGGCAGCTCGACGTCGTTGCCGTCGGCGTCGACGTGCGTGACCGTGGTGCCGGCCTTGCGCGCGTTGACGCCACCGACGACGTTCGTGCCGGACTTGAGCATCAGGGCGGTGTGCTTGGTGCCCTCGCCGCCGGTGATGCCCTGGACGATGACCTTGGATTCAGAGGTGAGATAGATCGCCATGTTTCGTCCTTATGCGTTCGCGAGCTCGGCGGCCTTGTCGGCGGCACCGTCCATGGTGTCGACGAGCGTGACCAGCGGGTGGTTCAGTTCGTTCAGGATCGCCCGGCCTTCCTCGACCTTGTTACCGTCGAGGCGCACGACGAGCGGCTTGGTGGCCTCGTCGCCGAGGATCTCCAGCGCGCCCTTGATGCCGTTCGCGACCGCGTCACACGAGGTGATGCCGCCGAAGACGTTGACGAACACGCTCTTGACCTGCTCGTCGTTCAAGATGACGTCCAGGCCGTCGGCCATGACCTGCGCCGAGGCGCCGCCGCCGATGTCCAGGAAGTTGGCGGGCTTGACGCCGCCGTGGGCCTCACCGGCGTACGCGACCACGTCGAGCGTGCTCATGACGAGCCCGGCGCCGTTGCCGATGATGCCGACCTGGCCGTCGAGCTTGACGTAGTTCAGGCCCTTCGACTTGGCCTTGACCTCGAGCGGGTCGGTGGCGTCGTTGTCCACGAACGCCTCGTGCTCGGGGTGACGGAAGTCGGCGTTCTCGTCGAGCGAGACCTTGCCGTCCAGGGCCTCCAGCTTGTCGCCCTCCAGGCGCGCCAGCGGGTTGACCTCGACGAGCGTGGCGTCCTCCTCGACGAAGACCTTCCAGAGGGCCTGGATCATCTCGACGGCCTGGTCGGCCAGCTCGGCCGGGAACTTCGCGTCGGCGACGATCTCGCGGGCCTTCGCCTCGTCCACGCCGGTGCCGGCGTCGACGGGGATCTGGCGGACGGCCTCGGGGTTGGTCTTGGCGACCTCCTCGATCTCGACGCCCCCCTCGACGCTCGCGATGCACAGGTAGCTGCGGTTCGCGCGGTCGAGCAGGAAGGAGAAGTAGTACTCCTCGACGGGCGGGGTCGCCGGCGTGACGAGCACGCGGTTGACCGTGAGGCCCTTGATCTCCATGCCGAGGATGTTCGAGGCGTGCTCGAAGGCCTCGTCGGCGGTCTTGGCGAGCTTCACGCCGCCCGCCTTGCCGCGGCCTCCGGCCTTGACCTGCGCCTTGATGACGGTCACGCCGCCCATCTGCTCGGCGGCGGCCTTGGCCTCCTCGGCCGTGGTGACCACGGTGCCGAGGGTCGTCGCAACGTTGTGCTTGGCGAAGAGCTCCTTCGCCTGATACTCCATCAGATCCACGGTGACGTCCTTAATGGTGGGATTCGCTGTGGTTCGGCGGGCGCCGTGGACGCGACGTCGCCGAAGCCCTCGCGACTCTACCTGCCGGGAGAGGGGTGCTTCGGCGTGGGTTGCGTAAACGTGAGTTGAAACACGGGGGCCTCCGACGGAGGTGCGGGCATGAGTTTCCTCTGCTATCCGTGTCCGAACCGTGAGTCACTTCGCCAAAGGGTTGGAATCGGACACCGCGGTTCCCCTAGACTCGGCGAGTCCGTTTGCCTGACCCCCGGAGGCTTCACGTATGGCCGAAGTCGATCGCTCCCGAGCGAGCGGTCGGTCGACCCCGGATGCACCCGAGGCACCCCGGACCGTCGGCTCCCGGCGCGCCAAGGCGCCGGTGGAGCACGACTCCGACTCGACCGTCGTCATGCAGGCCCTGAGCCCGCAGTCGACCTCGCAGACCTACAGCGTGGGCCGCCGTGCGAAGCAGCCCACCCCGGTGCCCGGCTCGCGTCGCGCGGCCGCTCCCGTCGACCGTAACCCGATTCCCGCCGCCGCGCTCCCCGAGCCGGTGGCCGCCGTCCCGGCCGAGGACACCATCGTGTTCCCCGCGATCGGCGCGATCCCCGAGGGCCGCATCCCCGGCGCGCGTCGTGCACGCCGTGCGGCCGCGGCCACGGGCCGCACCCGGCTGCTCGCCGGCGTCGCCGCCATGGTGATCGCCGCGGTCGGCTCGATCAGCGTCACCTCGCCCGGCCTGCTCGCCGGCGCCGACGCCGCGCTGGCCAAGAACTATGTCGGCGCGAACGCCACGAACGCGGTGGACGTCTCGCGCAGCTACGACCGCGAGCTCGCGATCCAGAAGCCGATGCAGGCCCAGCAGGTCCAGAAGGCGCTCGCGCAGTACAACGCGGCGGCCGCCAAGTCGGCCGAGAAGCGCCAGGACGAGATCACCCGCAACCAGTGGGTCATCCCGGTCGTCGGCTACCGCCTCACCGCCCGCTTCGGCCAGGGCGGCGGCTACTGGAGCAGCGGCCGTCACACCGGCCTGGACTTCGCCGGTCCGTCGGGCTCGACCCTCGTCGCGATCGCGGCTGGCACGGTCACCTCGACCGGCTACGAGGGCGCCTACGGCAACCGCACGATCATCACTCTCGCCGACGGCACCGAGATCTGGTACTGCCACCAGAGCTCGGTCTCGGTCAGCGTGGGCCAGCAGGTCGCCCCCGGTGACGTCATCGGCGCCACCGGCTCCACCGGCAACGTCACCGGCCCGCACCTGCACCTCGAGGTGCACCCGGCCGGTGGCGGCCCCACGGACCCGTACGCGGCGCTCGTCGCGCACGGCGTCACCCCCTGACACCAGTCAGCACCGATCGACACCCGAGAGCCCCCGGCCAGGCCGGGGGCTCTCGTCGTTCACGTCTGGGTGGTCAGAGCTTCTCGAGGGGCGCGTAGCGCAGCAGCAGGCGCTTGACGCCCGCTGATCCGAAGTCGACGCTGGCGACCGAGTTCTGGCCCGTGCCCTCGACCGTGACCACCGTGCCGAGCCCGAAGCTGTCGTGGGTGACCCGATCGCCCGGCGAGAGCGAGACGACCTCACCCGCGGACTTCTTCTTCGAGCGCGCGGCGACCGTGGAGGTGCGGAACGAGGCCGCCGGGGTGCGCGGCGCCCACTGGGTGGGAGCGCTGGCCTCGCGCTTCCAGTCGATCAGCGTGGGCGGGATCTCCTCGAGGAACCGCGACGCCGGGTTGTACGAGGGGGCGCCCCACGCCGAGCGCACGGTGGCGCGGGTGAGGTAGAGCCGCTCGCGGGCGCGGGTGATGCCCACGTAGGCCAGCCGGCGCTCCTCCTGGAGCTCGGCCGGATCGCCCAGGGACCGCAGGTGCGGGAACACCCCGTCCTCGAGGCCGGTGAGGAACACGACCGGGAACTCCAGACCCTTGGCCGTGTGCAGGGTCATCAGCGTGACGACGCCGTCGTCGGAGTCCGGCACCGAGTCGGCGTCGGCGACGAGCGCGACCTGCTCGAGGAAGGCGTCGAGCGAGCCCGCCGCGAGCACGACGCCGTCGTCGGGCTCCTCGTCCTCGTCGAGGGTGGCGGCCGAGGCGACGAACTCGCGCGCGACGGCGACGAGCTCGGCGAGGTTCTCCACGCGGGTCTCGTCCTGCGGGTCGGTGCTGTTCTCCAGCACGGTGAGGTAGCCGGACTTCGTCAGGGCGGCCTCGAGCACGGCGTCGGCGGGGGCGCCGGACGCGGCGAGCTCCATCAGCTCGGACAGGACCTGCGCGAACGAGGAGATCGCGGTGCGCGAGCGGGTGGCCAGCTCGTCGATCTCGTCGACGCGGGTCATCGCCTCCCAGAAGCTGACGTCGTGGCGCGAGGCGAAGCGCTCGAGGGCACCCTCGGCCCGGTCGCCGATGCCGCGCTTGGGCTCGTTGAGCACGCGTCGCAGCGACACGGCGTCGCGCGGGTTCACGAGCACGCGCAGGTAGGCCAGCGCGTCCTTGACCTCCTTGCGCTCGTAGAAGCGCACGCCGCCGACGACCCGGTAGGGCAGGCCGACGCGGATGAAGACCTCCTCGAACACACGGCTCTGTGCGTTGGTGCGGTAGAACACCGCCACGTCGCGGGCCGCGGCGATGCCCTGGTCGGAGAGCCGGTCGATCTCGTCGGCGATGAACTGGGCCTCGTCGCGCTCGTCGTCGCCGACGTAGCCCACCAGCAGCTCGCCGTCGCCCTCGGCCGACCAAAGCTTCTTGTCCTGGCGCGCCGGGTTGCGGCTGATGACCCCGTTGGCGGCGGCGAGGATGTTCTGCGTGGAGCGGTAGTTCTGCTCGAGCAGGACGGTGTCGGCGTCGGGGAAGTCGTCCTCGAACTCGAGGATGTTGCGGATCGTGGCGCCACGGAAGGCGTAGATCGACTGGTCGGAGTCGCCCACCACCATGAGGTCGGACTCCTCGTCGCACAGCTCCTTGATGAGGCTGTACTGGGCGTGGTTGGTGTCCTGGTACTCGTCGACCAGCACGTGCCGGAAGCGGCGGCGGTACGTCTCGCGGACCTCGGGCCAGGCCTGGAACAGGTGGACCGTGTTCATGATGAGGTCGTCGAAGTCCATCGCGTTGGCCGCACGCAGCCGGCGCTGGTATTCGGCGTAGCACTGCGCGTAGGTCTCGTCGGTGCCGTTGGAGGCACGCTTGGCGGCCTCCTCGTGGTCGACGAGCTCGTTCTTGTGGTTCGAGACCCAGTTGAGGACCGCGCGCGGGTTGACCTTCTTGGGGTCGAGGTCGAGGTCCTTGACCACGAGCGTCATGAGCCGGCGCGAGTCGGCGGCGTCGTAGATGCTGAACGACGAGGTGTAGCTGAACTTCTCGGCCTCGCGGCGCAGGATCCGCACGCACGCGGAGTGGAACGTGGAGACCCACATCATCCGGGCGCGGCCGCCCACGAGGTCGGCGACGCGCTCGCGCATCTCGGCGGCGGCCTTGTTGGTGAACGTGATGGCCAGGATGGAGCCGGGGTGGGCGCCGCGAGCCGCGATGAGCCACGCGATGCGGCGGGTGAGCACGCGGGTCTTGCCCGATCCGGCGCCCGCGACCACCAGGAGCGGTCCGCCGGTGTGCGAGACGGCGGTGCGCTGGGCGTCGTTGAGTCCCTCGAGGAGCTCGTCGGAGCGGGCGGTGCGCCGCTTCGGCGAGGGGGCGTCGGGACCGCCCGGGCCGGGACGTGGCGGATGGGCGGAGGGCACGGGGAATGGCAGGGTCATCGCAGGATCCAGCCTAGTCGCGCGCTCCGACAGCGTGGGCGGGAGAGGGCGCGACGCGGGGACGTCCCCGGTGCCGCGCCGCGCTACCGTGTCGGACATGCGCCAGCGCGGAGTCGGGCTCACCGCGGCCGGCTTCGTCATCGCCATGGTCCTGACCGCCGTGCTGGTCCGGGTCGACCCGGCGTCCGAGCTGCCGGGCCTCAGCCAGGCCGCCCCGCGCGAGATCCCGGTCGCGGTCGTCGGACCCGACCCCGACGCCGCCACGATGCGCGACGCCCTCAACGGCCCGAGCGAGCACGAGGTCGCCGCGCGGGTCAGCCCCTCGGAGAAGGCCGCGGAGGCGAGCCTGCGGGACCGCGCCGTCAGCGCGGTCGTCGTGATGGGCGACGGCGCCGACCACGAGCTCTGGGTCGCCAGCGGCGGTGGCACGGCCGAGGCGGAGAAGGTCGAGGAGGTCGTGTCCCGCACGCTGGCGGTCAGCGGGCAGACCGTGCGCGTGGTCGACCGGATCCCGGTGGCCGAGCGCGACCCCCACGGCGTCGGACCGTTCCGCCTCGGCACGGCGTGGGCGATCCTCGGTGTCGCCTTCGCGGCGCTGCTCGGCCTGGTGTTCGGGGCCAGGTCGGCGTCGGCCTCGCTCGTCGTGGTGCGGTTCGCGGGACTCGCGGCCGGCGCCGTCGTCGCCGGTCTGGGCGGTGCGTTCCTGAGCGAGGTCGTCGTGCGCCGGATCGACGCGCCGTTCCTCGCGCTCGCCGGCCTGGGCGCCCTCGTCGTCCTCGGAGTCGGCTCGATGACCTTGGCGCTCATCGCGTGGTTCGGCAGGCTGGGGCTCGCGCTGGCGATCGTCGGGCTGGTGATCGGCATCCCCGGCGCGATCGGCGCCTGGCCGCTCACGCCGATGCCGGTGGTGTGGCCCACCCTGCTGGCCTGGCTCCCGCCCGGGGCGGCGACCTGGGCCGTCCGCGGCCTGGCCTACTTCGACGGTGTCGACGTCGAGCGGGTCCTGCTGATGATGATGCTCTGGACGATGATCGGCCTCACCGCGACCTCGGTGGCGGCCACGGCGGTCGAGCCGCGGCGGGCCCTGCGCGACCTGCACCCGTCGCTGCGCGCCCATCCCGTCGGGGCCACGATCGGCGCGTTCGTCCTCACTGGCATCCTCGTCGTGACGCCCGCGCTGCCCGCGTTCACCGCGACCGACCTCGACGCTCCGGTCACCGTCACGTGCCAGACGACCCGGACGCCGACGAACGTCAAGGAGCTCAACGAGCGCATCGAGACCGTGAGCGACGTCGACGGCTTCGTCGGCGGCGACGTGGGGGCGAGCACGTTCCTGGCCGACGGACGCGGGCTGTTCGTCTTCGGCGACACGATCCGGCGGACGGACTACTCGAGCCGCACGATGGTGCGGAACTCGATGCTGATCTTCGACAAGACGTGCGCGGGCCTGGTGCAGCGCCGCGACCGCGACGCCGTGATCCCGGACCGCGCCGACGGGGTCGGCTACTGGCCGATGTCCGTGGCGGCGGTCGACCTCGGGCGCGACCTCGTCGGGGTCATGGCGCAGCGGGTCGAGCAGACCGGCGACGACCTCTTCGGGTTCCGGAACCTGGGGCCCGCCGTGGCGATCTTCCAGGTCGAGCCGGGCCGGGCGCCGGTGCTCCAGCGAGTCGTCGACCTGGGCGAGGACGACCCCGACACGAGCCGGCCCGTGTGGGGCGCGGCCGCCACGGTCGTCGGCGACTCCGTCTACCTCTACGGCACCAGCCGCACGAGCGACGGCGGCTTCGGGTGGGCGGTGTCGGTCGCGAAGACCAGGCTGGTGGACGTGACCGACCAGTCGAAGTGGCGCTACTGGGACGGCGAGCGGTGGCAGCGCGACGCGAAGCAGGCCGCGCAGCTGATCGGCCAGGACGGCGGGGTGTCGCAGACCTTCTCGGTGTTCCGCGAGGGCAAGCGCTGGTACGCCCTGAGCAAGCGCGCGGACTTCGTCGGCACCGACCTGGTGGTCTGGACCGCGCCCGGTCCCACCGGACCGTTCACTCCCGCGCCTCCGGTGGCGAAGATCCCCTCGACGGCATCGGCGCTGCGCTACATGCCGCTCGCGCACCCGCAGCTGTTCCCCGAGAAGGGCACGATGGTCGTCTCGGTCAGCCGCAACACCAAGGACGGCGACGTCCAGGCCGACCCGAGCCTCTACCGCCCCGAGTTCCTGCGGATCACGCTGCCCTGAGGCGTTTCAGCGCTTCTCGCAGGCGATCCTGTCCTTGTCGCGGTCCTTGCCCTTGTTGGCCTGGTAGAGCGCCTTGCTGCGCTTGAAGTTGGTGACCGGCTTGCCCGAGGTCTTGTCCTTCGCGCCGGGCATGCCCACGCCGTGCGGGTACTTCTTGTTGAGGGCCTTGCAGTTCTTGAACTTCGGGGCCGCCTCGGCCGGCGCGGATGCCAGCACGAGGGAGCTCGTCATCATGACGGCGATCAGGATCTTGCGCACGTTCGCTCCTTCTCCAGGGGAGAACGTCCACCGTACGAAGGCTCAGCGATCCTGTCCGGCGAATCGGTCACGTCAGTCCCACGCGCCGGACCCCCCTCCACTTCTGGAACGGGATGAACCTTCCTCGTGCCCGAAAGCGTGCATCCCGCTCCAAAAGTGGGGGAGGGGCGCGCGAGGTCAGATGAGGCGGCGGTCGTTGGCCCAGCGGGTCAGCTCGTGGCGGCTGGAGAGCTGGAGCTTGCGCAGCACGCTCGAGACGTGGGTCTCGACGGTCTTGACGGAGATGAACAGCTCCTTCGCGACCTCCTTGTACGCGTAGCCGCGCGCGATGAGCCGCATGACCTCGCGCTCGCGCTCGGTGAGGCGGTCGAGGTCCTCGTCGACCTGCGCGACGGCGATCGTGCCGGCGAACGCGTCGAGGACGAACCCGGCCAGGCGCGGGCTGAACACGGCGTCGCCGCCGGCGACGCGGTCGATCGCGTCGAGCAGCTCGGGCGCCGAGATGTTCTTGGTGACGTATCCCCGCGCACCGGCGCGGATCACGCCGATGACGTCCTCGGCGGCGTCGCTGACCGACAGCGCCAGGAACGTGGTGGACGCGCCCGCGCGCCGGATGACCTCGGGGCCGCCGCCGCCCGGCAGGTGCACGTCGAGCAGCACGACGTCGGGACGCAGGTCCGAGATCGCGGCGACGGCGGTGTCGACGTCCTCGGCCTCGCCGACGACCTCGACGCGCCCGCTGCCGAGCCGTTCGAGCTCGGCACGGACGCCGGTGCGGAACATCGCGTGGTCATCGACGACCAGCACGGACAGGACGGTCATGCGCTCTCCTTGTCGCCGGGCGAGACCGGCATGGTGAGGGCGACCTCGGTGCCGTCCTCGGGGGTGCTGCGGACGCGCGCCGTGCCGCCGTGGCGCTCGGCGCGGCCGATGATCGAGTTCTTCACGCCGAGCCGGTCGGCGGGGACCGCGTCGGGGTCGAAGCCGGTGCCGCGGTCGCGGACGAAGACCTCCATGCGGTCGCCCGAGCCGTTCGCGACGCGCTCGGCGTAGACGTCGACCCGGCTCGCGCCGGAGTGCTTCGCGGCGTTCACCACGGCCTCGCCGGTGGCGGCGAGCAGCGCGCGGAGGCCGTCGTCGGGCGCGGCGTCGCCGACCGTGACGACCTCCACCGGGACGCGGTGGTTGGCCTCGACCTCGGCGGCGAGGTCGCGCAGGGCGGTGGCGAAGGTGGCGGTGTCGTCCTGGCGGCCGTAGAGCCAGTCGCGCAGCTCGCGCTCCTGGCGGCGGGCCAGGGTGGCCACGGTGGCGGGGTCGTCGGCGTTCTTCTGCAGCAGGGCCAGCGTCTGGAGCACGGAGTCGTGCAGGTGGGCGGCCACGTCGGCGCGCTCCTGCGAGCGGATGCGCTCGCGCCGCTCGGTGCCGAGGTCGGTCCAGAGGCCCAGGATCCACGGCCCGAGGATCAGGCTCAGGCCAACCACGGCGATGGCGAGCGCGGCGAAGAAGTCCACGGCGGCCGACCAGCCGCGGTTGACGGTGAGGATGTAGATCGCGCCGAGGCCGATGAACGCCAGGCCCACGAGCAGCCGCATCGCGAACGCGGGCCCCTCGGTCTGCCGCAGCCACGAGTTCCACGCGGCGTCGTCGAACATCCGCCACACGACCGCGATGCCCGTGACCACCAGCAGCAGCGGCAGCATCCAGCCCTCGAGCCAGCCGCCGCCGAGCGCGATGAGGCCCAGGACGCCCAGCCCCACGGCGCCGATCGCGGCACTCTGCACGACGTCGCGGCGGGACGGTCCGCGCGAGCCCGTGCGCAGGCCGCGACGGCGCGCGGACTCGAGGCCGGGTGAGCCGTCCACGGGTGCCTGCAGCGGTAGGAACCACCACAGCAGCAGGTAGGCCAGCAGTCCGGTGCCGTGCACGAACGTGGCCAGGACGAAGCCCACCCGCACCCACACCACGGGCAGCCGCAGGTGCTCGGCCAGACCGGCGCTGACGCCGGCGACGACGCGCGCGTCCACCGGCCGGTAGGCCCGGCGGAACCCGTCGGCCGAGCGGCGGGTGCCGCCGGCGGCGTCGGGGGCAGCGGTCGTCATGGGACCACCCTCACACGCGGGCGCGCGCAGGCGCCATCAGGTGCGACCCCGGTCCGTGCCGACGCCGCCTCGGGGGAGGACCAGGGGTTCACCCGATGGTGGCGGACCCCGACCCCCGGGCAGGCTGGAGCCATGACCACACCGACCTCCGGCTCGCAGCTCGATGCGATGCGGCGCACCACGGGAGACAAGCTGCTCGGCGGCGTCTCCGGCGGCATCGCCCGCGCACTCGACATCGACCCCGTCATCGTGCGGATCGGCTTCGTCGTCCTGACCGTCGCCGGGTTCGCCGGTCCGATCCTCTACGTCGCCTGCTGGCTGCTCATCCCCGCCGAGGGGTCCGAGCGCAGCGTCCTGGCCGAGGCCTTCGACCTCAAGTCCGACTCCCAGTTGCGCACCGTCGGCCTGATCGTCGCCGGCGTCCTCGCGCTGGCCGCCGTCCTCGGCGACACCGCCTGGGGCGTCGGCGGCTGGTTCTGGTGGCCGATGTGGGCGCTGTTCTGGATCGCGCTGCCGTTCGGGTTCCTCTACTGGCTGTTCGTGGTCAGGAACCGCACCCGCACCACCCCGCCGCCGGCCTACGCGCCACCCCCGCCCTACCGGCCCGACGCGTTCACCGCCCAGGCCCCCACCGATCCCACCCCCGCCTTCTCGACAGGAGACGACGTCATGACCACCCCCGTGTCCACGGGCGACCCGGCGCTCGCGCAGGGCGCTGACGAGCCGACGACGGTGCTCCACGAGCCCGGTCCGCCCGCCCCGCCGCCCGGTGCGCCGCCGGCCTCCGTCCTGCCCCCGCGTCCGCCGCGCGAGCGCTGGTCGCCCGCCCTGCTGCTGCTGACCCTCTCGGCGATCCTCGTCGCCCTGGGCGGCCTGGGCCTCTGGTCCATCGCGCAGGAGCCGGTCGACGCCGCGATCTACCCGGCCGTCGCCCTCGGCATCGTCACGATCGGCCTGCTGGTCGGCTCGAGGATCGGCCACCCCGGCGCCCTGGTGCCGCTGGGCGTCCTGATCCTGCCCGTGCTGGCGGTCGCCTCGGTGACCCCGAACCTCTCGGCCGGCGACATCGACCTGCGGCCCGTCACGGCCGCCGCGGTCGCCGAGCCCATCGAGCAGGGCTTCGGCCGGGTGCGGGTCGACCTCACCGCGATCCAGGACCTCGAGAGCCTCTCCGGCCGTACGCTGGAGATCGACAACGGCATGGGAGAGACGACCGTGATCGTGCCCGAGGGACTCGACGTCGACGTCGAGACGTCCCTGTCCGCCGGCGGTCGGATCGAGGTCTTCGGCCGCGTGTCCGACGGCCAGCGCCCCTCGATCGACTGGCCCTCCGACGCCCCCGGGGCCTATCGCATCGTCATCACCGGCACGGCGGGCGAGATCGAGGTGACTCGACGATGAACACCCATCCGCTGCGCTGGGACGCGCTCGTCTTCGGCGTCCTGTTCGCCCTCGTCCTCGTGGGCTGGGCCCTGCTGACCTACGACCTCGCGAGCGTCGACGGCCTGGCCGTCGCCGGACTCGTCACCCTCATCGTCGCCGGACTCGCCGGCATCGCCCTCACCCTCAGGAGGACCTCATGAACCCGAACCAGGGCCCCAAGAAGCTCGCCCGCAGCACCACCGACAAGTGGCTCGGCGGCGTGTGCGGAGGACTCGCCGAGTACACCGGCGTGGACGCCACGCTCATCCGCATCATCACGATCGTGCTGGTCGTGGTGGGCGTGGGCACGACGCTGCTGGTCTACCTCGCCGCGTGGCTGCTCATGCCCCAGGCGCAGGCGCCCGACGTGTGGGGCCCGCCGACGACAGATGGGCCGAGCGCGCCGCCACCGCCGTCCGTGTGAAGTCCGAGAACACCCCGTCGACCCCGGCGGCGTAGAAGGCCAGCAGCTCGGCCGTCGCGTCGCCGGGGTCGGCCTCGTCCTGGCTCGTGCGCCACTGCACGGGGAGGAAGTTGTTCTCGTTGCGCATCGTCCAGATGTGGACGAACAGGCCGACCTCGTGGGCGTCGCGGACGAGGCCGGTCTCGCCGAGCAGGTTCTGGTGGCGGTCGCGGGCGATGACGAGGCTCTTGTTCGGGCCGATGCCCTGGGCGTACTCGGCGATCTTCGCCAGCTCCTCAGGGCGCGTCAGCGCCGCGTAGTCGCGGGGGTCGTACGTGGCGACGAGGTCGTAGGGACCGCCCTTGCGCTCCATCAGCTGCACGAGGGGCAGCGGGGTGCGGTCACGCAGCGCCTTGAGGTTGGCGGTCTCCATCGACTGGATGACCACCTTCGCGCCCTTGCGGTTGAGGCCACGGCGGTCGAGGACCTCGAGCAGCCGGTCGTTGAGGTCGAGTCCGAGCCCGCGGAAGTAGGTGGGGTGCTTCGTCTCGACGTAGACGCCGATCGGGTCGGCGCCCGCGCCGCGTCGGGTGTTCTCGGCCTCCGCGATGTCGATGACCTCGTCGAGGGTGAGGATCGGCTCGGTCCCCTCGAGGGCGAGATTCTGCGGTCGCAGCTGCGGCAGGCGCTCGCGGGTGCGCAGCGTCCTGATCTCCTCGAGCGTGAAGTCCTCGGTGAACCAGCCGGTCAGCGGAACGCCGTCGATGAACTTCGTGGTGCGCAGGTGGGCGAACTCGGGTCGCGAGGCGACGTCGGTGGTGCCGCCGATCTCGTTCTCGTGCCGCACGACGAGGGCACCGTCCTTCGTGGCCACGACGTCGGGCTCGATGTAGTCGGCGCCCTCCTCGATCCCCAGCAGGTACGAGGGCCGGGTGTGCTCCAGGCGTGATCCGGGAACGCCGCGGTGGGCGATGACGACGGGCGCGTCGACGAGCGAGGCGGTCATCCGGTCAGCGTAGTGGCGGGCATCCCTCAGGACACGATGCGCACGGCGCCGTCGCGCCGGGGATCGGCCGCGGCCACCAGGGTGCCCTCGGCCGTGACGAGGGTGCCCGAGACGCCACCGAAGTACATCGTGAGGTCGTCGGGGTGCTCGACCTTGACCTGCTCGTCCGGCGTCGCCGCGCGGTGCACGTGGATCCGCGGGTGGTCGATCGCCTCCTGCAGGCTGAGGCCGTCCTCGACGAGGCCGGTGAGCGCCTGCACGATCGCCGTGGTGATGCGGTCGGCTCCGGGCGAGCCGATCGCCAGCACGCCGCCGTCGGCGTGACGACCCACCGTGGGGGCCATGTTCGAGAGCAGGCGCGAGCCGAACGGCAGGCCGTGGAGACCGCGCGGGTTGAGCTCCTGCTCGCCGAGGCAGTTGTTGAGCCAGATGCCGGTGTCGCGAGCGATCATGCCCGAGCTGTAGCCGGACGAGATCGTCACCGCGCAGGCCGTGCCCTGCGCGTCTGCGGTGGAGACGTGCGCCGTCGACCCCGACTCCAGGGCCGCCAGACCGTCGCGGTCGACGAGGTCGAGGAACGCCGCGGCGTCGCGCTCGAGGTCGTCGGTGTGGTCGAAGACCCGCAGCCGCTCGCCGAGCACCCGCCGCTGCACGCGGATCAGGTGCTCGGTGTCGTCCAGGCCGTGGCCGGCCATGAGCCGCAGCATCGCGGCGACGCTCACGCCACCGATCGCCGGCGGCGGGTTCGTGCCGAGCGTCCAGCCCTCCATGCGCGCGGTGAGGGCGGGTCGGACCGCCGGCTCGTAGGCGGCGAGGTCGGTCGGGCCGAGGATGCCGCCGCGCGCCAGGACGTCGTCGGCGACCGCGTGACCGAGCTCGCCCGTGTAGAGCTCGTCCGGGCCGTGCCGGGCGATCCGCTCGAGGGAGTCCGCGAGGTGCGGCACGACGATGTCGTGGCCGGCGACGGCGCCCTGCTCGTCGTGCACGGCCGCGTGACTCGCCTCGTCCCAGCCGAAGATCGACTCGTGCACGTAGTCGAGGTAGTACCGGGACGCGGCGCTGAGCCGGAAGCCGCCCCGGGCCACGTCGATCGCGGGGGCGAGCAGCTCGGCCCACGGGAGCCGCCCCCAGCGGCGGTGCGCCTCCCCGAACGCCGCGATGGCGCCGTGGGTGGCGACCGAGCCGGGTCCGACCGTCACCGTGACGCCGCCGCCGTACTCGGTGTGGACGTCCCACGTGCCCTGCCCGAGCCGGTCGGGGACGTCGCGGCCGGGCATGTCCATCCAACCGTCGATGGTCACCGGCGCCGACCCGTCGGGCGGCTGGATCGTCAGGAACCCGCCCGCGCTCGGCGACACCAGGCCGACCTCGTTCACCATGGTCACGAACGCGGCAGCGAGGGCCGCGTCGATCGCGTTGCCGCCGGCCCGGACGATCTGCTCCGCCGCGTCCGCCGCGGCGGTGTTCGGGGCGGCGATCGCAACGCTGGTCACGGCCTCAGGCTAGGGCGGCGCGGCTCACCTGTCGCGACTGAACGAGGTTTCCTGTCACTTCGCGAGGTTCGCAAACCTCGCGAAGTGACAGTTTCCCCGGTTAACCGGGGAAACCGTCACCCGCGCGAGACGGCATAGGTGAGGTGGGCGAACTGGCCGCGGCGCTCGACGTCGGTGAGGTGGAGGCGGTCGGGACCGAGGCGGCGGGGCAGGAGCGGGAAGCCGGCGCCGAGGGTGGCGGGGGCGACGCTGACCTGCAGCTCATCGAGAGCGCCCGCGTCGTCGAACTGACCCACGAGGTCCCCCCCGCCCATGACCCAGACATCGCGGCCGCCGGCGCGCTCGCGGATCGCGTCGAGGTGGTCGCGGACGTCGCCCGACACGACCGTCAGGTCGGCGCCCGCCGGCACGGGCAGGTCGCGCGAGGTGAACAGGAACGCCGGCTTGCCGGACATCGCGTCCGGCCAGGCCTCGGGCCTCTCGAGGGCCTGCGTTTCGCGCAGCAGCCACTCGTACGTGGACGAGCCCAGCACCGTGACGCCGATCGAGTCGAGGAACGCGGTGAACGCGTCGGCGTGCTCGGGGGCGTCGGGCGTCCCGCCGTCGACGGCGAAGAGCCAGGCGAGGCTGTGGTCGGGATCGGCGAGGTAGCCGTCGAGGGTGGCGGCGGTGTTGAAGACGAAGCGGGTCACACCCGATGGTGACCCGCGGGGCCCGGGCGCGGCAAGCAGTGACTCGGGTCGCACGGACGACGCGGAATCGTTCGCGCCGTACGGGCCTTGTACCTGAGGTGACCTCGCGTACCGAACCGACCGCCCGCCACGTCGGCCTCGCCCTGCTGGCCCTCGCGCTGGGCGGCTTCGCGATCGGCACCACCGAGTTCGTCACGATGGGCCTGCTGCCGGACGTCGCCGAGAGCATCGACCGTGACATCCCGACGACCGGCCACATCATCTCCGCGTACGCGCTCGGCGTCGTCGTCGGCGCGCCGCTCGGCGTCTCGCTGGCCGCGCGGATGCCGAAGCGCGCCCTGCTGCTGTGGCTGCTCGGCGGACTCGCGGTCGGCAACGCACTCACGGCCGTCGCCGACGGCTACGTCCCGGTGATGCTCGCGCGCTTCGTCGCGGGTCTGCCGCACGGCGCCTACTTCGGCGTCGCGTCGCTCGTGGCCGCCTCGCTCGTGCCGTCGGGTCGCCGCGGTCGCGCCGTGAGCATGGTGATGATGGGCCTTTCGGCCGCCACCGTGGCCGGCGTCCCCGTGAGTGCCTGGCTGGGTCAGGCCCTCTCGTGGCGTGCCGCGTACGCGCTCGTCGTGGTGATCGCCGTGGTCGCGGCCGCGCTGGTCATCGTGTTCGTGCCGCACCTGCCGGGCGACCCCAGCGCCACGATCCGCGGCGAGCTCGGCGCCCTGCGCGAGCCAGCGGTGATCGCGGCGTTCCTGACCGGCGTCGTCGGCTTCGGCGGCGTGTTCGCGATGTACAGCTACATCGCGCCCATCGTCACCGACGTCGTCGACCTGCCCTCGGCGGTCATCCCCGTCTTCCTGCTGGTGTTCGGCCTCGGCTCGGTGTCGGGCACGTGGGTCGGCGGGCACCTCGCCGACTGGGACAACGTGCGCCAGGTGGTGGGTGGCCTGCTGTTCACGGTCGTGGTGCTGCTCGCGTTCTACGAGCTCGCCACCTTCGCCCCGGCCGCGCTCGTGAGCGTCTTCCTCATGGGCGCGCTCGGCAGCGTCGTGGCCATCGGCCTGCAGATCCGGCTCATGACGGCCGCGGGCGACGCCGAGATGCTCGGCGCCGCGCTCAACCACGCGAGCCTCAACATCGCGAACGGCCTCGGCGCCTGGCTCGGCGGTCTCGTGATCGCCGCGGGCGCGGGCTACGTGGCCCCCGCGCTGGTGGGCGTCGCACTCGCCGCCGCCGGTCTCGTGGTCTTCCTCGTGGGCCTGCGGTTCGCGCCGGTGCGCGAGCGCATCGGCGTCCACGCCTGAGGACGCATGAAGGGCGACCGGGCGCGAAGCCCGGCCGCCCTCGTACTCCACCGTCCCGTGGAGTTCATGGACGTCTCAACCTGAGACGTGGGTCACACTGTAACCATGAGTTGCGGCCCCGTCGAGGGTCGATGCGGGGGCGTTCGCCGGGCGGATCGCCTGGGCGCCCGCGGTGGGCGTCAGCCAGACCTCGTCGCCGTGCTGGAGGCCCAGCCCGCGCGCCTCGGCGCGGGTGACCGTGACCTGCACCGGCGGCTGCTGACCCTCGGTGGGCGTGACCTCGAGGCGCACCTCGAAGCCGATGCGCGTCGAGCGCGAGATCCGGCCGGGGACCGCGCCCGGGCGCGGCTCGAGCGCGACGTCGATGTCGTGCGGTCGCAGCTGCAGACCGCCGAGCTGCGTGACCGGGCCGAGGAAGCTCAGCACGAAGTCGGTGGCGGGGGAGTCGTAGAGCTCGTCGGGGGAGCCGACCTGCTCGATGCGCCCGTCGTTGATCACGACGATCGAGTCGGCGACCTCGAGCGCCTCCTCCTGGTCGTGCGTCACGAACACCGTGGTCACGTGGACCTCGTCGTGCAGCCGCCGCAGCCAGTCGCGCAGCTCCTTGCGCACCTTCGCGTCGAGGGCGCCGAACGGCTCGTCGAGCAGCAGCACGGTGGGCTCGATCGCGAGGGCGCGAGCCAGGGCCATGCGCTGGCGCTGGCCGCCCGAGAGCTGCGAGGGCAGCCGGTCGCGGAACTGCCCCAAGTGCACCAGCTCGAGCATCTCGTCGACCTTCGCGGCGATCTCGGCCTTCGGGCGCTTGCGGATCTCCAGGCCGAAGGCGATGTTCCTGGCCACGGTCATGTGCTTGAACGCGGCGTAGTGCTGGAAGACGAAGCCCACGTTGCGCTTCTGCGCCGGCAGGCGGGTGGCGTCGACGCCCTCGATCTCGACGCGACCGGAGTCGGCGTCCTCGAGTCCGGCGATGATCCGCAGCAGGGTGGACTTGCCGCCGCCGCTGGGTCCCAGGAGGGCCGTCAGCTGGCCCGTGGGGATCGACAGGTCGATGCCCTCGAGCGCGACGAAGTCGCCGAAGTTCTTGTTCACCCCAGAGATCTCGATGCTCATGGTGGCCTTTCGCTTCAGTGCCGCTCGGTGCGCGTGCGCAGGAGGGACACGACGATGATGCACAGGACGGAGACGCTGGCCAGCAGGAACGCGATCGCGTACGCGGACTCCTGCTCCCAGTTGAGGTACTTCTCCTCGACGGCGAGCGTGGCGGTGCGGGTCTCGCCGAGGATGTTGCCCGAGACGACCTTCACGGCGCCGAACTCGCCGAGCGAGCGGGCCAGGGTGAGCACGACGCCGTAGACCACGGCCCACTTGATGCCGGGCAGCGTGATGCGCCAGAGGGTCTGCCAGCCGCTGGCGCCCAGGGAGCGCGCGGCCTGCTCCTGCTCGGTGCCGATCTCCTCGAGCACCGGCACGACCTCGCGCACGACGAGCGGCAGCGCCACGAACGCCGTGGCCATGACGATGCCCGGCGTGGCGAAGATGATCTGGACGCCGGCGCTCTCCAGTGCCGGGCCGAACCAGCCGCCGCGCCCGCCGTAGACCAGCACGAGCGACAGGCCCACGACGATCGGCGAGATCGCCAGCGGCAGGTCGATCAGCGAGCCGAGCAGTCGCTGGCCCGGGAACGTGGTGCGCACGAGCAGCAGCGAGATCGTGATGCCGAAGACCGTGTTGATCGCCGTGGCGATGACGGCCGCGGTGGCGGTGAGGCGCAGGGCTGCCACCGTGTCGGCGTCGGCGAAGACGGCGTTGAGCGCGTCGAAGCCGTTCTCGAACGTGTTGGTCACGACGAGCGAGACCGGCCAGGCGACCAGCAGGAACAGGTAGGCGATGACGAGGAGCCGCAGCGCGTAGGTGAACGGGCTCTTGCGGCGGCTGATGCGCCGGATGTCAGCCACGGCGAGCCACCCGGCGCTGGATGAAGTCGAGCAGCAGGATCACCGCGAGCGAGACGATCAGCAGCAGCGTCGCCACGGAAGCGGCGGCCGCCGGGTTGTCGTTCTCGATCGCGCTGAGGATGCGCACCGAGGCGACCTCGGACTCGAACGGGAGGTTGCCCGACAGCAGCACGAGCGAGCCGTACTCCCCGACGCCGCGGGCGAACGACAGGGTCGCGCCGGCGGCGATGGCGGGCGTGAGCGTCGGCAGGATGATGCGGGTGAACGTGGTGAGGCGGCTGGCACCGAGCGAGGCCGCAGCCTCCTCGATCTCGACGTCGATCTCCTCCAGCACCGGCTGCACCGTGCGGACGACGAACGGCAGCGTCACGAAGAGGAACGCCAGGAACACGGAGGTCTCGGTGTTCGCGATGTTGATGCCCAGCGGGCTCTCGTCGTTGCCGTAGAGCGACAGCAGCACGAGGCCGGCGACGATCGTGGGCAGCGCGAACGGGATGTCGATGAGGATCTCGAGGATCCACTTGCCGGGGAAGCTGTCGCGCACGAGCACCCACGCGATCGCCGTGCCCACGACGATGTTCGTGAGCGTGACGAGCAGCGCCGACGAGATCGTCAGCCGAATGGCGTGCGCGGTCTGGGCGTTCGTGACCGCGTCCCAGAACGCGCCGACGCCGCCCTCGGTCGCGGTGGCGACGACGGCGGCGAGCGGGATCAGCACGAGCAGGCTGAACCAGGTCATGGTCACGCCCAGGCCGACGGCCGAGGCGCGGTTCAGCGAGCCGGCCGGCCGGGAGTCGCCCGGCCGGCCCGCTCGCGTCGCCAGATCGGCAGAGGTCACGAGGACGCCTTGCCGGACTTCGCGATCGCCTCGGTGACGATGCCGACGGGCTTGCCGTCCTTGCCATCGCCGAACAGCTTGTCCTTGACCTCGCCCCAGCCGGGTCCGCCGAAGTTCTTCTCCAGCGTCAGCAGGTTGTTGACGGCGGGGTACGGGTCCGACGCGTCGGGCGCGCCCTTGATGTCGCCGGGCTCGAGGCCGATCGCGTCGAGGTCGGCGGTGCCGGGGCTCTCGAGGTTCAGCGGACGGAAGCCGGTCAGCGCGAACTGGCGCTGGCCCTCCTCGCCGAGGACGAAGTCGAGCCAGTCCTGCGAGACGCTGCTGGACTCCTTGAGGATGGCGCCCGGGTTCTCGATCAGCAGGGTGGTGTCGGGGATGACGTACTCGAAGCCGTTGCCGTTCTGCGCGGCCAGGATGGCCTCGTTCTCGTAGGCCAGCAGGACGTCGCCGGCGCCGCCGAGGAAGCTCTGCGTGGCGTCGCGACCGCTGTTGGTCAGCGAGACGACGTTGGCGAACAGGTCGTTGACGAACTCGGTGGCCTCGGCCTCGGTGCCGCCGTTCTCGGTGACGTGACCCCACGCGGCGAGCGCGTTCCAGCGGGCCGCGCCGGACGACGCCGGGTTCGCGGTGACGATCTCGACGCCCGGCTTCACCAGGTCGTCCCAGCCCTTGATGTTCTTGGGGTTCCCGTCGCGGACGCCCAGCACGACGATCGAGTTGGACACGATGCCCTTGTTCTCGCCGTCGTCCCACGTCTCGTCGACGAGGCCCGCGTCGACCAGACGGTCGACGTCGGTGCCCACCGACAGGTGCACGTAGTCGGCCTTGAGGCCGTCCACCACGGCGCGGCTCTGGTCGCCCGAGGCGCCGTAGGAGGTCTTGAACGTCGTGCCCTCGCCGGCGTCGGTCTTGACGAACTCCTCCTGGATGTTCTTGTTGGCGGCCTCCGGCACGGCGAAGCCGACGATCGAGATCTGCTCCCCCTCGGCGGCCTCCGACCCACAGGCGGTGAGAGCGGTGGCAGCGGTCAGCAGCAGGGCCGCGGCCGCGATGGGGCGCAAGCGATGTGCCATGGGAGGTCCTCTCGGTCGGTCCGTCGCACGGTGCGGCGGGCTCGAGCAGCCAACGTAGGCGAGCGGAACGGCGTCGTGGACGTTGTTCACATTCTGGACTGACCAACTAGACAATGGGCGGTCCGATACGGGGTGCGGCGAGCAGCGGCGACCTGCACACCGGGTAGTTTGGGGGCGTGACGGACTCGACGATCATCTACACGCACACCGACGAGGCTCCCGCCCTCGCGACCTACTCCCTCCTCCCGATCATCGAGGCGTACGCCTCGAAGGCCGGCGTGGAGGTCGAGACCCGGGACATCTCCCTGGCCGGCCGCATCATCGCGGCGGTCAGCGACCTGCTCCCCGAGGACCAGCGGGCGGCCGACGCGCTGGCCGAGCTCGGCGAGCTCGCGAAGCGCCCGGAGGCCAACATCATCAAGCTGCCGAACGTCTCGGCGTCGGTCCCGCAGCTCAAGGCGGCCATCGCCGAGCTGCGCGAGCAGGGCTACGACCTGCCCGACTACCCCGAGGACCCGCAGACCGACGAGGAGCGCGACGTCCGCGCCCGCTACGACAAGGTCAAGGGCTCGGCCGTGAACCCGGTCCTGCGCGAGGGCAACTCCGACCGCCGCGCGCCGGCCTCGGTCAAGAACTACGCCAAGGGCCACCCGCACTCGATGGGCGCCTGGAGCAGCGACTCCAAGACCGACGTCGCCACGATGGGCGTCGACGACTTCCGCTCCAACGAGAAGTCGGTGACCCTCGCGTCCGACGACACGCTGCGCATCGAGCTCGTCGGCGACGACGGCTCCACCACCGTGCTGAAGGAGTCGATCCCGGTCCTGGCCGGCGAGATCGTCGACGCCACCAGCATGAACGTCGCCGCGCTGCGCGAGTTCCTCGCGGCGCAGGTCGCGCAGGCCAAGGCCGACGACGTCCTGTTCTCGGTGCACCTCAAGGCCACGATGATGAAGGTCTCCGACCCGATCATCTTCGGTCACGTCGTGCGCGCCTTCTTCCCGAAGACCTTCGCCGAGCACGGTGCCGCGCTCGCCGAGGCGGGCCTGAGCCCCAACGACGGCCTCGGCGGCATCCTCGCCGGCCTCGACCAGGTCGCCAACGGCGCCGACATCAAGGCCTCGTTCGAGGCCGAGCTGGCCGACGGTCCGCGCCTGGCCATGGTGGACTCCGACAAGGGCATCACCAACCTGCACGTGCCGAGCGACGTCATCGTCGACGCCTCGATGCCGGCCATGATCCGCACCTCGGGCCACATGTGGGGCCCGGACGGCCAGGAGGCCGACACCCTCGCGGTGATCCCCGACAGCTCGTACGCCGGCGTCTACCAGGTCGTGATCGACGACTGCAAGGCCCACGGCGCGTACGACCCGTCCACGATGGGCTCGGTGCCCAACGTCGGCCTCATGGCCCAGAAGGCCGAGGAGTACGGCTCGCACGACAAGACGTTCGAGATCCCCACGACCGGCACCGTCCGCGTGGTGAACGCCGCCGGCGACGTGCTCCTCGAGCACACCGTCGCGCAGGGTGACATCTGGCGCGCGTGCCAGACCAAGGACGTCCCGGTCCGCGACTGGGTCAAGCTGGCCGTCAACCGCGCCCGCGCCACCGGCGACCCGGCGGTGTTCTGGCTCGACGAGACCCGCGCCCACGACGCGCAGCTGATCGCCAAGGTGAACGAGTACCTCGGCGAGCACGACATCGACGGCCTCGACATCCGCATCATGTCGCCGGTCGAGGCGACGAAGCTGTCGGTCGAGCGCATCCGTCAGGGCCTGGACACCATCAGCGTCACCGGCAACGTGCTGCGCGACTACAACACCGACCTGTTCCCGATCCTCGAGCTCGGCACCAGCGCCAAGATGCTGTCGGTCGTCCCGCTGATCAACGGCGGTGGCCTGTTCGAGACGGGTGCCGGCGGCTCGGCCCCCAAGCACGTGCAGCAGCTCGTCAAGGAGAACTACCTGCGCTGGGACTCGCTCGGCGAGTTCTTCGCCCTGGTGCCCAGCCTCGAGCAGTACGCCACGGCCACCGACAACCCCAAGGCCCAGGTCCTCGCCGACGCCCTCGACCGGGCCACGGCCAGCTTCCTGGAGCACGACCGCTCGCCCGGCCGCCGGCTCGGCACGATCGACAACCGCGGCAGCCACTTCTACCTGGCTCTCTACTGGGCCCAGGAGCTGGCGCAGCAGACCGACGACGCCGAGCTCGCCGAGGTCTTCGGCCCGCTGGCACAGAAGCTGTCCGACGCGGAGCAGACCATCGTCGACGAGCTGGCCGCGGTGCAGGGCCAGCCGGCCGATCTGGGCGGCTACTACCAGCCCGACCCGGAGAAGGCCGCGAAGATCATGCGTCCCAGCACGACCTTCAACGAGGCGCTCGCGTCGTTCTGACGTCCACGCCACGACGGCCGCGCTCCCCACTCGGGGGCGCGGCCGTCGTGCGTGTCAGCCCCGGTCGTGCGTGGGCTTGACGAGGAACTGCGCCACGACGAGACCCACGAGGAACGCCAGCGCGGGCACGAGCAGTGCCTCGGCCATGGCGTCGGTGAACGGGCCCGCGAGCGCGTCGGGCAGGCTGCTCGTGCCGGCGCCCTCGGCCGCCGAGCCCGTGGCCTGCGGCAGGTGGTGGGCCAGTCGTGCGGAGATCGCCGCGGCGATCGCGGCCGAGCCGAGCACGGCGCCGACCTGGCGCGTGGTGTTGTAGACGCCCGCGCCGGCACCCGCCGAGGACATCGGCAGGTTGCGGGTGGCGGTGGAGGCCAGCGGCGCCCACAGGAACGCGTTGCCGAAGCCGAGCAGCGCGTTGAGCACGAGCAGCTGCCAGACCGGGGTGTCCGGTGCCATCACCAGGGTCGTGCCGACGATCGCGACCGAGGATGAGGCGAAGCCCACCGAGGCCAGCCAGCGCGGGTGCATCCGGTCGCTCATGCGGCCCACCACCGGCGCCATCGCGGCGGTGACCACGGCCATCGGCACGAACAGCAGACCGGCCTGTGTGGCGTCGAAGCCCAGCACGGTCTGGGTCCAGAGCATGAACGGGAACGCCATCGCGGTGACCGAGAACGAGACGGCCGAGATGCCCAGGGTGGACACCGAGAAGTTCCGGTCGCGGAAGAGGCTCAGCGGGACGAGCGGCTCGCGCCGGTTGCGGGCCTGCCAGGCCACGAACACCGCGAGGACCACCAGCCCGGCGGCGATGAGCAGCGGCACCGAGAGCAAGCCCTCGATCTGGCCCCAGTCGTACTTCTCGCCCTCCTGGATGCCGAAGACGATGAGGAACATCGCGATGGCGCTGAGCACGACGCCGACCCAGTCGAACTGGTGGCTGTGGGTCTCCAGCGCCGGAACCAGCCGCCACGCGAGCGCGAAGCCGACGATGCCCACCGGCACGTTGATGATGAAGATCCACTCCCAGCCGGCGTTGTCGACCAGCACGCCGCCGAGGACGGGCCCGACCAGGGTGGCGACGCCGGCCGTGGCGCCCCACAGCGCCATCGCGCGGCCGCGGTTGGCCGGCGGGAAGGTGCGGGTGATGACCGCCATCGTCTGTGGCGTCATCATCGAGGCGCCGAGGCCCTGCACGACGCGCGCGATGATCAGCCACTCGACCGAGTCGGTCAGGCCGCACCACAGCGAGGACAGGGTGAAGACGGCCAGGCCTGTCAGGTAGACGTTCTTCGGGCCGAACCGGTCGCCCAGGCGGCCGGTGATCAGCAGCGGCACGGCATAGGCCAGCAGGTACGCGCTGGTGACCCAGATGACCGAGTTGTAGTCGGTGGCCAGGTCGTCGCGGATGGCCGGTGTCGCCACCGACACGATCGTGGAGTCGACCAGGATCATGAAGAAGCCGATGACCATGGCCCACAGGGCCGGCCACGGGTTGGCCGGCAGGACGCGCTCGGCGGTCGTTTCGCTCACCCGGGGAATGTACGCCCGGGCACCGACTACTGCGCGCGCATCCGCTCGAAGAGGTGGTGGTCGGTGACTCCACCGTCGCCGAGGCGCGCGGTTCCGTGCTCGGTGCCGTAGCGCGCGAAGCCGAGCGACTCCGCGATCCGCAGGCTGGCCGTGTTGCCCTCGGCGGCCACGATCGCCAGCCGCGCGAGGTCGAGCCCGTCCGCGTCCAGCGCGTGGTCGACGACGGCCCGGACGGCCTCGGTCATGAGGCCGCTCCCTCGGGCGTCGGGGTGCATCCAGTAGCCGATCTCGCCGGTGCCGTGGGTCGGTCCGGTGAGTCCCATGACCGAGACGGTGCCGAGCAGCCGGTCGTCGTCCCGTGCGGCGATCGCCCAGGTCTCGCGGTCGCCCGTGGCGGCGTGCCACCACGAGTCGTGGACGTAGGAGCGTCCCTCGGCCGGGCCGTACGGATCGGGGAGGTTCGACAGGAAGTGCCGCGTGGAGGGGTCGCTGCACGCCTCGACGATGCGCGGGACGTCGGTCTCGCGGAGGGGACGCAGCCGCAGCCGCTCGGTCTCGAGCGTGGACTCGAGCCAGCGCGTGCGCGGCATCGGCGCGTCGCCGAAGCGGATCGATCCGGTCCAGGCGTCGAGGATGCGGCCGCGCTCGATCAGCCGGTCGGGCTCGGTGCCGTGGAGCCGGAACCCGCAGGCGTGCGCGACCCGCAGGCTGCCGACGTTGCCGACGTGGGCCGACCACTGGACGACCTCCTTGCCGGCCTCGACGAACGCGTGGTCGACGGCGAGCCGGACCGCGGCGGTCATGACGCCCCGGCCCCGGCAGTCGGGGTGCAGCGCGTAGCCGACGTCGGCGAGCGCCTCCTTGCCGCGGACGTCGACGTTGCCCGCGTAGCGGCCCTCGAACTCGACCGCCCAGCCCATGGCCGTGCCCTCGTTCCAGCCCTTCGGGATGACCTCGAGCGCGAACTGCTCGCTCATCGCGCGCGAGTGCGGGGTGGGGATCGCGGTCCAGCGGATCATGTCGGGGTCGTGCGCCATCTCCAGCGCGCGGTCGATGTCGGCCGGGGTGTGGGCGCGCAGCGTGACCATCCCGTCGCTGAGGACGGGGACGTTGAGCGGCCAGCCCGGCCCGGTCATCGGTGCTCGGCGCGGAAGGGGTCGGCCGGGTAGACGCCCAGCACCTTGATCTCGGTGGTGAAGAAGCGCAGCTCCTCCAGGGCGCGGGCCAGGCCCGGGTCGTCGGGGTGACCGTCGACCTCGGCGAGGAACATCGTGGCGGTGAACTCGCCGCCGACCATGTAGCTCTCCAGCTTGGTCATGTTGATGCCGTTGGTCGCGAAGCCGCCGAGCGCCTTGTAGAGCGCCGCGGGCAGGTTGCGGACGTTGAAGATGAAGCTCGTGACGACAGGGCCGTTGCCGGCAGGCGCGCGACGGTCCTCGCGCGACAGCAGCACGAAGCGCGTGGTGTTGTGCTGCTCGTCCTCGATGTCGGACGCGAGCACGTCGAGGCCGTAGATCCCGGCGGCGAGCGGCGGCGCGATGGCCGCGGCGGTGACGTCGTTCGCCTCGGCGATCTCGCGCGCGGCGCCGGCGGTGTCGCCGGAGATCAGCGGGGTCCAGCCGTGCTCGCGGATGATGCGGCGGCACTGACCGAGGGCGTGCACGTGCGAGTGGACCGTCTTGATCGTCTCGAGCGTCGTGCCCGGCGTGCCCATGAGCGAGAACCGGATCGGCAGGAAGTGCTCGCCCACGATGTGCAGGTCGCTCGTGGGCAGGAAGTGGTGGATGTCAGCGACACGCCCCGCGAGGGAGTTGTCGATCGGGATCATCGCCAGGTCGCAGCTGCCCGAGCTGACCGCGGCGAACGCGTCCTCGAACGAGGCGCACGGCACCGGCTCGGCATCGGGATGGTGGAGGTCGATGACCAGGTGCGAGTTCGAGCCCGGCTCTCCCTGGTAGGCAATCCGCGTCACCGGCTCAGCGTATCGGGGGGCCCGGGGGACGAAGGATGAGGCATTCGGCCCACGGCTGGGACGAACGATGAGGCATTTAGGTACCGGAGCGGGGCGCAATGCCTCATCGTTCGTCCTCAGGCGGTGGCGCGGGTGGCCCGGAGCAGCTGGTCGATGACGCGGTCGGGCTCGTGGCGGATCGAGAACGACGAGAACGCGAGCACGCGGCGGCCGTCGATGACGAGCTCGTTCGACCGGTGCAGGTCGTCGCTCCACTGCTCGACGGCGAGGTGCGGGATCCCGTGGATCTCGACGGCGAGGTTGAACTGCGCCCACCAGACGTCGAGGTAGTACCGCCCGTCCTTGCCCTTCGCGCGTTCCTGGCGCGTGGGCTTCGGCAACCGCGCGGCCTTCCGAAGCCCGTCGAAGTCGCGCTCGGGGAGGGACTGGATCCCGCCGCGTGCGTCGAGCACCGACTGGATGATCAGCGCCTTGCGCTTGCAGTTGCCGCGCCGCTCCAGCACCTCGCGCAGCGACGGACGCTCGTCAGTCGCTGCTGGAACGCGGCGATCACCAGCGCTCTCGCCCGCCGCGGCGTGGCCGCCCAGCTGGCCGCGTCGATGATGCTGCGCTCGAGGCTGGTGCGCCGCGGCTCGTTCGGCGGGACGTCGTCGGGGCCGAGCTGCGTGCTCCAGTGCAGCTCGAGGTCTCCCGGTGGTCGCCGGCCTCCCTCCGGCAGGACGATCGACACGCGCTCGGGGTCGAAGCCGCGCAGTCCCCCGCGGCGAGCCGCCGTGAGCCCGGCGAGCGCACTGCCCGCGGGACTGGCGGCGAGCCACGCGCGCTCCAGCTGATCGGGGGTCAGCGGACCGTTGTGCGTAACCACCACCCCGCGCATCGGCTGCTGCCACGTGCCGGTGCGGAGGCGCTGTCGGACGACGGATCGGCCGTGGAAGGCGATGGCGCGGGCGGTGCTGAGGACGTCGAGCATGGGCCGACCGTCGCGCCCGCGGGAACGCCCGACCAGAGGTCAGCGGTTGGCTGTGGACGCCCGCGCGGTCGGTCTCGCGCCTGTGGAAGACGAACGATGATGCATTGCGCCCCGCTCAGGTACCCCAATGCCTCATCGTTCGTCCCCGCGGTCCACCCGGGCGGCGGCGGGGGAGGGGCGGACGGTGAAGACGTGCGGGGGAGCCCAGGAGCGGGCGGCGAAGGCGGCCTCGGTGCGGGCACGGAGGGGGTCGACCTGGTCGGGGCGGAGGAGGGCGATCGCGCTGCCGCCGAAGCCGCCGCCGGTCATGCGGGCGCCGAGGGCGTCCGAGGCGAGCGCGCAGTCGACCGCGACGTCGAGCTCCTCGCACGAGACGGCGAAGTCGTCGCGCAGGGACTCGTGCGACGAGGTCAGCATCGCGCCGAACTGGGCCCAGTCGCGCCGGCGCAGGGCCGTGACGGCGCCGCGGACGCGCGTGGTCTCGGTGAGCACGTGCCGGGCGCGGGCCTTCAGCGTGTCGTCCGTCAGCGAGAGCAGGCCGTCGAGCTTGATCGCGGCGAGCGAGTCGACGCCCGCCGAGGACGCGGCCTCGGCACACTCGCGCCGCCGCTCGGCGTACTCGCCGCCCGCCAGCTCGTGGTGCGCGCCGGTGTCGATCACGGCCAGCACGAGCCCGTCGTCGGACCAGTCGGCGGGCACGGCCTCGGCGGCGGGAGGCGAGGCCGAGAAGTCGAGGTGCACCGCGTGCCCGTCCTGCGCGAACAGCACCGCGTACTGGTCCATCAGACCGGTGGGCGCGCCGACGAAGTCGTTCTCGGCCCGCTGGGCGACGAGCGCGAGCTCCTCGCGGGAGCGCCCGGCCCCGGCCAGGTCGTCGAGCGCGAGCGCCACTCCGCACGTCAGCGCCGCGGACGACGAGAGCCCCGCGCCGACCGGCAGCGTGGACTCGAGCACGAGGTCGGCGCCGGACACCCGAACGCCCGCGGAGCGCAGCGCCCAGACGACGCCCGCGACGTACGCGGACCAGCCCGTGACGTCGCCGGGGGAGACGTCGACGTTCAGGGACGCGCGCTCGCCGCGGCTCCACACGTTGACGACCCCGTCGTCGCGCCGGCGGGCCTTCACCAGCAGTGAGCGGTCGATCGCGATGGGCAGCGCGGCGCCGCCGTTGTGGTCGAGGTGCTCACCGATCAGGTTCACCCGTCCGGGAACCTGCCAACGGCGCACGTCGTCCACGCCGTTCACCCTACTCATCGGACGGCTGGCAGAATCGACCCCATGTCACGCCTCCCCCGTGCGTTGTCCGGCGCCCAGCCGACGGCCGATTCGTACCACCTCGGCAACTACATCGGCGCGTTCATGAACTGGGTCGCGCTGCAGGACGACTTCGAGGCGTTCTACTTCATCCCCGACATGCACGCGATCACGGTCGACTACGACCCGCAGCTGCTCGCCGAGCGCACCTACGTGGCCGCGGCGCAGATGCTCGCGTCGGGCGTCGACCCCGAGCGCAGCGCCCTGTTCGTGCAGAGCCACGTGCCCGAGCACGCCCAGCTGGCGTGGATCCTCAACGGCGTCACGGGCTTCGGCGAGGCCAGCCGGATGACGCAGTTCAAGGACAAGAGCGCCAAGGCCGGCACCGAGTTCGCCAGCGTGGGCCTGTTCACCTACCCGATCCTCATGGCCGCCGACATCCTGATCTACCAGGCCGACAAGGTCCCGGTGGGCGAGGACCAGCGCCAGCACGTCGAGCTCACGCGCAACCTGGCGCAGCGGTTCAACCACCGCTTCGGCGAGACCTTCACCGTCCCCGAGGCGTACATCGTCAAGGAGACCGCGAAGATCTACGACCTGCAGGAGCCGACGAGCAAGATGAGCGGGTCGAACCCCGTCCACACGGGCGTCGTCGACCTCACCGACACCCCGAAGCAGGCCGCGAAGAAGATCAAGTCCGCCGTCACCGACAGCGAGACCGAGATCCGCTACGACGTCCAGGCCAAGCCCGGCGTCTCGAACCTGCTCACCATCTACTCCGTGCTCACCGGCCGCACGATCGACGACATCGTCAAGGCGTACGAGGGCAAGCAGTACGGCCACCTGAAGGTCGACCTCGCCGAGATCGTGGGCGAGCTGGTCGGCACCTTCGGCGCCCGCACCCGCGAGCTGCTCGACGACCGCGGCGAGCTCGACCGCATCCTCGCCGCCGGCGCCGCCCGGGCCCGCGAGGTCGCCGCGCCCACGCTCGACCTGGTCTACGAGCGCTCCGGCTTCACGAAGCCGCTGGGCGGCCGGGCGTGACCATCACCGTCGGCGTCTCGATCGCCATCCCGGAGCCCCACGGGGAGCTGCTGCGCGACAAGCGCCGCTCCTTCGGCGACGAGATGGCCGACCGGATCCCCAGTCACATCACGCTGGCCCCGCCGCTCGTGGTGGACGAGGGCGGCGTCGAGTCGCTGACGCACGACCTGGCCGAGCTGGCCGACGTCTTCCAGCCGTTCACGGTGAGCCTGCTCGGCACCGGCACCTTCCGCCCGATCTCGCCCGTCGTCTTCATCGCCGTGAGCGAGGGCATCGCCCAGATCGAGACCCTCGCCGAGGGCGTCCGCAAGGCGATCGGCGCGCCCGAGCCCGAGTTCCCGTTCCACCCGCACGTGACGATCGCACACAACGTGCCCGACGCCGCGCTCGACGAGGCCCTGCACGACCTCATCGACTTCCGGTGCTCGTTCGACGTCGACGCGTTCCACCTCTACGTCGATGACGCCGAGCAGGGCTGGCTGCCCACCTCCACCTTCCCGCTGGGCTGAGTCAGCTCTCGAGCGCCTCCACCAAGGTGGCGCGGAACGCTCGGGCCGCGAGCGGCAGGGTCTCCAGCGGCCGGTGTGCCACCGCGATGCTGCGCGAGAGCGGTGGGTTCTCCAGCCGCGTGCGCCGCAGCCCGGTGCGCGTGCCCATGACGATGTCGGGCACGACGGCGTGGCCGAGCCCGGACTCGACGAACCGCAGCACCGAGCCCATCTCGCCGCCCTCCACCGACAGCCGCGGCTCGAACCCGGCGGCCTGGCACGCGCGCAGCGTGACGTCGCGCAGGTCGTAGCCCTCGCGGAACATCACGAGCGGCAGCCCGGCGAGATCGGCCACGTCCATCTCCTCGGGCATGTCCGAGTCGGCGGGACTGGCCAGCACGAGGCGCTCGGTGTAGACGATCGACGTCTCGAGGTCGGGGATCTGGGACGCGAGCGGCACGATCAGCAGTGCCAGGTCGATGCGGCCCGAGGACAGCTCGGCGGTGAGGTCGCGCGAGCCGGCCTCGTGGACCTCGAGGTCGATCGCGGGGTGCTCGGCGCGGAACCGTCCGAGTACCGGGGCCAGCAGGCCCTCGACCATCGACGGCGTCGCGCCCATCCGCACGCGCCCGCGCTGGAGCGAGGCGACCTCGTGCACCGAGCGCGTGGCGTTGTCGGCCTCGATGAGGATGCGCTGCGCGTGGGGGAGCAGGGCCTCGCCGGCGCTGGTGAGCTCGATCCCGGCGCGGTCGCGGACGAGCAGCCGGGTGCCGAGCGAGTTCTCCAGGGCCTGGATCTGCTTCGACAGGGTGGGCTGCGAGATGCCGAGGGTGTCGGCGGCGCGGGTGAAGCTGCGCTCGTCGGCGACGGCCACGAAGTAGGCGAGGTGGCGCAATTGCACGGGGCAACCATAGCCGAAGTCTATGAAAGTTCGCCTTACTTCGACTTCGCGTGAATCGAGGAACGCGCCTAACCTGTGGCCGTGGCCACTTCCCAGATGACGCGCCTGCCCGCTCAGCGGTCAACGGTGGCGCTGAAATTCCTGATGGCGGTGACCGGCCTGATCATGGTCGGCTACCTGCTCCTGCACATGTACGGCAACCTCAAGGTCTTCGCCGGCCAGAGCGCGTTCGACGACTACTCGCACCACCTGCGCACCCTGGGCGAGCCCTACCTGCCCTACAGCGGCGCCCTGTGGATCATCCGCGTCGTGCTGCTCGGCTCGATCATCGGGCACGCGTACGCCGCCGTCACCCTGTGGCGCCGCAACCGCAAGGCCGCGGGCTTCGTCGGTGGCAAGCGCTACCACTCGCCGCGCGGCAGCCGGGGCATCCAGCGCAGCTACGCCTCCTTCACCCTGCGGTGGGGCGGCGTCGTGATCCTGCTGTTCGTGATCTACCACCTCCTGCACCTGACCGGGAACCAGATCCACCCGGGCGGCGCCAGCGACAGCCCGTACGACCGCGTGGTCAACGGCTTCGAGATCTGGTGGGTCGTGCTGTCCTACACGATCGCGCTGCTGGCCGTCGGCCTGCACCTGTGGCACGGCGTGTGGAGTGCTCTGACCACCCTCGGCGCCAACCACAGCGGCACCCGCACCGGCTCCCGCCTGACTCCGCTCTCGTGGATCATCGCGGGCGTCATCACCATCGGCTTCCTGATCCCGCCCTGGGCGATCCTGCTCGGGCTCGTCGACTGAGAGAGACACGAACATGGCTTTGGACTTTCACGTCGTCGGCGACGAGATCCGCGACACCGCCGCTCCGGCGGGCCCCATCGAGAAGCGCTGGGACGAGCACCGGGCGCACATGAACCTGGTCAACCCGGCCAACCGCCGCAAGCTCAACGTGATCATCGTGGGAACCGGCCTGGCCGGCGCCTCCGCGGCGGCCACGCTGGGCGAGGCCGGCTACCACGTCAAGTCGTTCTGCTACCAGGACAGCCCCCGTCGAGCGCACTCCATCGCGGCCCAGGGCGGCATCAACGCGGCGAAGAACTACCGCAACGACGGCGACTCGATCTACCGACTCTTCTACGACACGGTCAAGGGCGGCGACTTCCGCGCCCGCGAGTCGAACGTCTACCGCCTCGCGCAGGTGTCGGTGAACATCATCGACCAGTGCGTCGCGCAGGGCGTCCCGTTCGCCCGTGAGTACGGCGGTCTGCTGGACAACCGCTCGTTCGGCGGCGTCCAGGTGTCGCGTACGTTCTACGCGCGCGGCCAGACCGGCCAGCAGCTGCTGATCGGCGCCTACCAGGCCCTCGAGCGCCAGATCGGCCTCGGCACGGTGGAGATGTTCACCCGCCACGAGATGCTCGAGCTGATCATGGTCCCCGACGCCGACGGCACCGAGCGCGCCCGCGGCATCATCGTCCGCGACATGCTCACCGGCGAGGTCGAGACGCACCTGGCCGACGCGGTCGTGCTGGCCACCGGCGGCTACGGCAACGTCTTCTTCCTCTCGACGAACGCCATGGGCTCGAACGTCACGGCCACGTGGCGCGCGCACCGCAAGGGCGCCTACTTCGCGAACCCCTGCTACACGCAGATTCACCCCACCTGCATCCCCGTCTCGGGCGACTACCAGAGCAAGCTCACGCTGATGAGCGAGTCGCTGCGCAACGACGGCCGCATCTGGGTGCCGAAGAAGGCCGGCGACGACCGCCACCCCGCGGAGATCCCCGAGGACGAGCGCGACTACTACCTCGAGCGGATCTACCCCGCGTTCGGCAACCTGGTGCCGCGTGACATCGCGTCGCGCGCCGCGAAGTACCAGTGCGACGCCGGCAAGGGCGTCGGCCCCGGCGGCCTGGGCGTCTACCTGGACTTCGCCGAGGCGATCGAGCGACTCGGTCGCCCGGCCGTCGAGGCCAAGTACGGCAACCTCTTCGACATGTACGCCCGGATCACCGGCGAGGACCCGTACACGCGTCCGATGCGCATCTACCCGGCCGTGCACTACACGATGGGCGGCCTCTGGGTCGACTACGACCTGCAGAGCAACCTCACGGGTCTGTTCGTGGCGGGCGAGGCGAACTTCTCCGATCACGGCGCCAACCGCCTCGGCGCCTCGGCGCTGATGCAGGGCCTGGCCGACGGCTACTTCGTGCTGCCGTACACGCTGGCGAACTACCTGTCGCACGCGCCGTACGAGCCGGTGCCCGAGGACCACCCGCGCGTCGTCGAGGCGCGCCAGGCGGTCGAGGAGCGCGTCGAGAAGCTGCTCTCCATCAACGGCACCCGCACGGTGGACTCCTTCCACAAGGAGCTCGGCCAGATCATGTGGGACTACTGCGGCATGGAGCGCACGGAGGAGGGCCTGATCAAGGCCATCCAGATGATCCGCGACCTCAAGGCCGAGTTCTGGAGCAACGTCAAGGTCACCGGCGAGGCCGAGGAGCTCAACCAGACGCTCGAGCGCGCCAACCGCGTGGCCGACTTCTTCGAGCTCGGCGAGCTGATGTGCATCGACGCGCTGAACCGCAACGAGTCCTGCGGTGGTCACTTCCGCGCCGAGAGCCAGACCGAGGACGGCGAGGCCCTGCGCCACGACGACCAGTTCGCCTACGTGGCGGCCTGGGAGTTCGCCGACAACCAGCCCGTCCTGCACAAGGAGCCGCTGGAGTACGAGTACGTCGAGATGAAGGCCAGGAGCTACAAGTGAAGATCACCGTTCGTATCTGGCGTCAGAAGAACGCCGAGTCCAAGGGTGAGATGGTCACCTACGGCCTGGACGACGTCAGCGAGGACATGTCGTTCCTCGAGATGCTCGACGTCCTCAACGAGCAGCTCACGCTCGAGGGCCAGGAGCCGGTGGCGTTCGACTCCGACTGCCGCGAGGGCATCTGCGGCTCGTGCGGCGTCGTGATCAACGGCATCCCGCACGGCCCCGAGGTCACCACGACGTGCCAGCTGCACATGCGCACGTTCCACGACGGTGACGTCATCGACATCGAGCCGTGGCGCTCCGGGGCGTTCCCGGTCGTCAAGGACCTCGTCGTCGACCGTGGCGCGTTCGACCGCATCATCCAGGCCGGCGGCTACATCACCGCGCCCACCGGCTCGGCGCCCGAGGCCAACAACATCCCCGTGCCGAAGGAGGATGCGGACCACGCGTTCGAGGCCGCCACCTGCATCGGCTGCGGCGCCTGTGTCGCGGCGTGCCCCAACGGCTCGGCGATGCTGTTCACGGCCGCGAAGATCACGCACCTGGGCCTGCTGCCGCAGGGCCAGCCCGAGCGTGACTCGCGCGTCCTCGGCATGGTCGAGCAGATGGACTACGAGGGCTTCGGCGGCTGCACCAACATCGGCGAGTGCGCCGCGGCGTGCCCCAAGGGCATCCCGCTGGACGTCATCAGCCACCTCTACCGCGACATGCGCAACGCCCTCACCAAGGCCTGAGCAGCGGCTGAGTCGCATGAAGGGGTCCACCGCGAGGTGGGCCCCTTCGTCATTCCCCTCGTGAGGAGACCGGCGTGACGTAGGGTGCGAGGGCGGCACGCTGCCGCCGACTTTCCTCAGGGGGAAACTGATGACGCACCACGCACGACTCGTCCTTCTCGCGGTCCTCGGGCTGCTCGCCGGCCTGATGATGGCGCCGGCGGCGACCGCCTCCGCGGCCCCTGCCGCGGAGCCCACGATCTCGGGCACCGTCAGCATGGAGGGCTACGCAGGCCCCGACTCGTTCCCGGGCGTCAGCATGGAGCAGCCCCTGGTCGTGCAGGCGTACGCGCGGGTGGGCGGCCGCTGGACGAAGGTCAGCGAGACGAGCACCGTCGGCGGCGGCGCCGACGGGCTGGGTATTCGCTCGGACGGCTCGTACACGCTCGCCTTCAAGGTCGCGTACGAGGACGTCCGGCTGAAGGTCCGGCAGCTCCGCTACCTGGAGGACTACGGGATCCCCTATCCCCCTGCCGCACCGGACACCCCGGCCGCGGAGCTCCAGACGGTCTTCTGGGACGGCACCCCGGGCGGCGCCCTCACGATCGACGAGGCCCAACCCATCGACCTGCGGACCGGGTCCGCGGTCGACCGGAACATCACGATGCGGCTCTCCGAGAAGATCCGCGTCACGAGCCGTCCCCGGATCACGGGCGTGGCCTCGCCCGGACAGGTGCTCACCGCACAGCCCGGCACCTACGCTCCCGCAGCGTCCTCCGTGACGTACCGATGGGCCCTCCGCGAGTACGACAACGGGGAGTACACGTACTCGTACCCGACCGTCGCAACGGGACGGACGTTCCGGGTCACGTCCGCGCACCTCGGCAGAAGACTCGCCCTTGAAGTCGAGCCGTCGCGGATCGGGTTCGAAGCTCCGCTCGTGCAGACGGCGGATCTGCTCGTGAAGAGCCGCAGCCGATTCGCGGTGAAGGCGAAGCCCGGCAAGCGCAAGGCGACGGTGACGATCGCGATCAAGGCGCCCGGCGTGGCGACCTCGCGGATCCACGGCAAGGCCTCGATCTACGCCAAGGGCAAGCGCATCAAGACGGTGAACGTCCGCAACGGGAAGGCGACCTTCAAGATCGCGAAGCAGAAGAAGGGCAAGCGGACCTACACGGTGCGTTACTCCGGCAACCGGATCATCACGTCGTCGTCCAAGTCGCTCAAGATCGCCATTCGCTGAGCGAATCGGTCCGCGGAAGCGCTGGGCTGGCGTAGCCTTCGGGGAGCAGTACATGTGGACGCATTCCGGGGGGGAATCGATGAACACCATGGTCCGACGTGCGGCCCTCGCACTCCTGGCGCTGATCGCCAGCCTGCTGATCGCTCCGGTCGGCGCGGCCCAGGCCGCGACCGCGGGAACCGTCTCAGGGACGATCACGGCCTCGCCGGGCGTCCCGACCGGCGACACCGTGTGGGTGCAGGCGCAGCGCCGCCTCCCGTCGGGCCACTGGGTCCGGGTCAATCGCGCGACCTCGACCACGGTGGGCCGCACGTACTCGCTGCCGATCGCCGAGGCGGGCACCTACCGCGTGCAGGCCCAGGTCTTCGGCGAGAGCAGCTCGGACTTCCGCACCGTCTCGGTCTCCGGGGGCGTCAAGCGGACCGGTGTCCATCTCCGGCTGATGCCCGATCGCACGATCTCCGGGGACGTCACGACCGACGGCTTCAGGATCGAGGACCTGGACCTCGAGCTGCCGCTCATGGTCGCCGCCGACACCACCGACGAGCCGTCGTGGTCGACCGAGGTCGCGGCCCAGGCGCAGGTGGCCAACGACGGCTCGTTCACGCTCTCGGTCCCGCACCCGTACGACGAGGTGCGGATCCGGTACTACCAGCGCCCCTGCCCGGACGACCCGGCCGCGCCCTGCGCGCTGGGCTCCGCGGCCGACGTGCGGACGGCGTTCTGGGACGGCAGCCCGGACGGCGCCCCCACGTTCGCGCAGGCCACGCCGATCGACCTGACGTCGCCGAGCACGGACTCGCGGGACGCGACCCTGAGGCTGGCAGCGAAGTTCACGTCGGCCACCGCGCCGCGGATCTCGGGCACGCCGCGGCTGGGTGCGACGCTCACCGCGCAGCCGGGCTCCTACGCTCCCGCGGCCAACTCGGTGGTCTACGAGTGGTACGCCGGGAGCGCCGCCGTGCTCGGCGAGTACGACTCGCTCGTGGGCACCGGACGTACGTTCAAGGTCACCTCGGACGTCATCGGCGACTCGCTCATGGTCCGGGCGCGCCCGATCCGGGAGGGATACGAAGGACCGAATCCCCGTTCCGCGTACGTCCTCGCGAAGAGCCGCAGCACGCTGGCGGTGAAGGCCAAGCCCGGCCACCGCAAGGCCACCTTCACGGTACGCGTCAAGGCACCGGGACTGAGCTCCGCACGCATTTACGGCAAGGCGTCGGTGTACGCGAAGGGCAAGCGCATCAAGACCGTGACCGTCCGGAACGGCAAGGCCACGATCAAGATCGCGAGGCAGAAGAAGGGCAAGCGCACGTACACGGTGCGCTGGTCGGGCAACGAGTCGATCACTCCGGCGGCGAAGTCGCTCAAGGTCACGATCCGCTGACGTGGGGGAGACGAACATGCGGACCCTGACCCGAGCCGCTCTCGTCGCGGTGCTGGCCGTCGTCGCGAGCCTGCTCATCGCGCCCTCCGGCACGGCCCAGGCGTCGAGCCGGGCGGCAGTGGGCACGATCTCCGGCACGGTGACCGGGCCTGCCCCTGCCACCGTGACGCTGCACCGCCGTTCGGCGACCGGCGGCTGGAGCGAGGTGGGAGCGGTCGAGGCCGACCTCCGAGGTGCCTACACGGTGCGCGTTCCGTCCGCCGGGACCTACCACGTACGAGCGAGGCTGAACATCGATCTGACGCATGCCGCCGCACCCTCGCGGTCGATCGCGATCGCGAACGGGACGAAGGTGACCGGCGTCGATCTGGCGATGGCGCCCAACCCCACCGTCGACGGCGTCGTCACCGCGTCCGGCTTCGACCGGGCCGAGCTCCGGCCCGACCTCAGCGAGGGCCGGGCCGGCCTGCGCGCGGCGGTGTGGGGCCTGCTCGACGGGCACTGGGAGCGGTTCGGCGGCACGTACGGGACGTACGGCTCCAGTACGGTACGCGGTCTCTACTTGGGTCCCTGGGTGGACCTCGACACCCAGAGCGGCGCGTACACCGTGCCGGTGCCGGGGTACTTCGACGCGATCCGGCTGCAGTTCTACCAGCCGCACTGCGTCGAGCCGGTCGACTGCGGGGATTACTTCGGTGCGACGCCCGTCGCGCTTCGCGCGTTCTGGAACGGCACGCCCTCCGGAGCGGCAAACCTGGCCGCCGCGGCAGACATCGACGTGTCGGCGGGCTCGGTCGTGGACAAGAACATCACCTTGCAGGCGGCGCCGCGGCTTCGTGCCACCGCGCGACCGACCATCACCGGGGTCGCCGCCCCGGGGAAGGTGCTGACCGCACGCGTCGGCTCCCACGTGCCGACCGCGACCGGAGCGACCTACACCTGGCGGTCGTCCGCCGTGGGTCAGGAGGGCGAGCAGGACGAGGTCGTCGGACACGGCCGTACCTTCACGGTGCCGCCCAGCCTCGTGCACCAGAAGCTCCTCGTGCACGTGACGGCGAGTCGCGCGGGCCACGAGGCCCCGCTGCTGGCGTCGACCTACGTGATGGTCAAGACGTCGAGCAAGCTCGCGGTGAAGGCCAAGCCCGGCAAGCGCAAGGCGACGGTGACGATCGCGATCAAGGCGCCCGGCGTGGCGACGTCGCGGATCCACGGCAAGGCGTCGATCTACGCCAAGGGCAAGCGGATCAAGACGGTGAACGTCCGGAACGGGAAGGCGACCTTCAAGATCGCGAAGCAGAAGAAGGGCAAGCGCACGTACACGGTGCGCTACTCGGGCAACCGGATCATCACGTCGTCGGCGAAGTCGCTCAAGATCGCCATCCGCTGACACGAGGAGAGCCGAGATGAAGAACGCCACCCGAGCCGCAGTGGTCGCCGTGCTCGCCGTCGTCGCGAGCCTGCTCATCGCTCCGTCCGGCACGGCCCAGCCGTCGAGCCCGGCGGCGGTGGGCACGATCTCCGGACGGGTCACGGCTCCCGCGGGCTACCCGGGCGGGAAGGTCATCGACGTCTCGCTGCGACGGCTGAGCGCCGAGGGGGCGTGGGTCGAGGTCGCCAGCTCGCTCGTGGGCGCGGGCTCGACCTACACGCTGGGCGCCCCGACCGCGGGCACCTACCAGGTCCGCGCCGGGATGACGTTCTCCGACTCCGCGACGCCGAGCCGCCCGATCACCGTCGCGAAGGGCACCCGCGTGACGGGAGTCGACCTCGCGATCCGCCCCGATCCGACCGTCTCGGGCACGATCACGGCCGACGGCTTCGACCTCGCGCTGCTCCTGCCCGGCGGGGACGCCGACGATCGTGGTCTGAACGCCCATGTGTGGGGGCGCATCGACGGCCACTGGGAGCGCGTCGGGGACCGTACGCGACTCGGCACCTTCGAGGGCGCGCCCGTGCTCGTGGCAGACGACGGTCGGTACTCATTCTCGGTGCCGGGCTTCTACGAGGCCGTCCGCGTCCAGTTCTACCAATCGGTGTGCGACGCGTGGGCACCGTGCCGCCGCTTCGGTCTGGCGCCCGAGGTCGCGCGGACGTACTGGGACGGCACCCCGGACGGAGGGCCGACCTTCGCCGGCGCGGCCGACCTCGACGTCCGCTCCGGACCCGTCGTCGACAAGAACATCACGCTGAAGGCCGCCACGAAGCTGCGTGCCGTCGCGGAGCCTCGGATCGCCGGGACGGTCGGGGTGGGCGAGGTCGTCAGGGCCCGCGTCGGCAGCTACGCCCCGGGACCCACGACCCGCGACTACAAGTGGATCGGCCAGGTTCGCGGGTCCGACCGCCTCCTCGCCCGCGGACGCACCTACCGCGTGCCGGCGAGCCTGCTGGGTCACCGGCTCGCCCTCCAGGAGTGGCCGGCCCGCTCCGGCTTCGAGGCGCCCGTCCAGCAGAGCCGCTACTACCTGGTGAAGAGCGCGGCCCGGCTCGCGGTCACGACCAAGCCCGGCAAGGGACGAGCGACGGTGAGGCTCCGGATCACGGCGCCGGCCGTCTCGAAGACCCAGCTGCACGGCAAGGCCTCGATCTACGCCAAGGGCAAGCGGATCAAGACGGTGAAGGTGAGGAACGGCAAGGCCACGATCAGGATCACACGTCAGGCACGGGGCAAGCGCACGTACACGATCCGGTACTCCGGAAACCGCCTGGTGACGTCGCCGACCACCTCACTGCGGATCGCCATTCGCTGAGGGTCGTCCGATGTCACTCTCGTGACCTAGGGTGTGCAAAGCGGTACAAGTCTGCGAATTTCGGGGAGATCCATGAACACCGCCACTCGGCGCATCGTCGTCGCACTGCTCGCGCTCACCGCGAGTCTCTTGATCGCGCCCGCGAACGCCGCGCCGCGGGCGGCCGCGGCGGCGCCCGTGAGCATCTCGGGGAACGTCACGGGCGGTGACTTCGACCTCGCCACGTTCGCGTCCGTGGAGCCTCTTCGAGTAGACGCGCTCGCGCTCGTGGGCGGCACGTGGGAGCGGGTCGGGCACGGCACCGTCCGATTCGCCGAGCACCCGGCGCCCGCCGAGCCCGAGGGCACGTTCAACCTCACGGTCGACCAGGAGCTCGGGTCGGTGCGTCTCAAGTTTCACCAGGCCCGCTGCATCGACGAGTTCGGGCACGCCTGCCCCGAGGTCGGCGGGGGTGTCGACATCCCGGCGTCGATGGTCCAGACGACGTACTGGGACGGCAGCCCGCTCGGCACGCCGCGGGTGGAGGACGCCACCGCGATCGACGTCACCGATGGGAACGTCACCAACAGGGACATCACGCTCACGCGGTCGAAGAAGGTCAGGGCCACCGTGCGGCCGACCATCACCGGCAGTGCCGTGCCCGGACAGGTGCTCACCGCGCAGCCGGGCACCTGGTCGCCGGCCGCCACGTCCGTCGGCCTGACGTGGCTCGTCGGATCGGGCTCCACGCTGGGCGAGTACGACATGCCCGCGGGGACGGGACGCACGTTCCGGCTCACCACGGACCACGTGGGCGCCTCGATCGCCTTGCAGGCCGAGCCGAACGTCTTCGGCTTCGAGTCGCCCATCCTGCAGACGCCCTACCTGATCGTGCGAGCCCGGAGCGCGCTCGCGGTGAAGGCCAAGGCGGGCAAGCGCACGGCGACGGTGACGCTCGCGGTCAAGGCCCCGGGCGCCTCGAAGGCGCAGATGCAGGGCAAGGCCTCCATCTACGCCAAGGGCAAGCGGATCAAGACCGTGAACGTCAGGAACGGCAAGGCCACGATCAAGATCGCCAAGCAGAAGAAGGGCAAGCGCACGTACACGGTGCGCTACTCCGGCACCTGGCGGATCCTGCCGTCGACGAAGTCCCTGAAGATCGCCATCCGCTGACCGGGAGGACCTGATGAAGCATCTGATGCGTGCCGCCCTGGTCGCGGTTCTCGGCCTGGTCGCCAGCGTGCTGGTCGCGCCTGCCGGCGCCGTCCAGCTCGCGACCGCCGCGCCCGCCGGACGGATCTCGGGCAGCGTCACGAACACGGCCGGCATCCCCGAGACGGTGGACGTGCGATTCACCGTCAGCAAGCGCGCTTCCAGCGGGACCTTCGTGAAGGAGGCGTCATTCGAGGAGCCGATGGGGCGTCCCTACGTCCTGCCGGTGTCGTCGGCCGGGACGTACCGTGTCCACGCCGAGGTCGAGGGGTGGGGCGTCTCCGTGCGCGCCGCCGATCCGGTGGTCACGGTCGCCCAGGGGCAGACGGTCACCGGTGTGGACCTCCTGTTCGAGGCCGACCCGACGATCTCCGGCACGATCGCCACCGACGGCTTCAACCTCGACTCGCCGAACGAGCAGCAGCCCTTCCGGGTCGAGGCGCTGGCGAACGTCGGCGGCAGCTGGACCGTGGTGGCCACGGTCGCCCGCCGCACCTGGGGCAGCCCTCGTCTGAAGATCCGTCCCAACGGCACGTTCACCCTCGCGGTCCCGCACCCGCACACGTCCGTGCGACTGCGCTTCTCGCAGCCGCACTGCCCGCAGTTCGGGCACGCCTGTGTCGAGGGCGCCGCACCGCAGGTGCTGACGACGTACTGGGACGGCACGCCGGCCGGCTCGCTGACGGTCGAGGACGCTGCCGACGTCAACGTGTCCGGCGGCCCCGCGACCGGCAGGGACATCACCATCCGTCCGGCGCCGCAGCTCAGCGTGACGTCCAAGGCGCGGGTGACGGGCAATCCGTGGCCCGGCCAGGTCCTCACGGCGCAGCCGGGAACGTACTCCGTCGCGCCGACCAGCGTGACCTATGAGTGGGTGGCAGCGCCGATCGACGGCAGCGCTCCGAGGCGGGTGGTCGGGACGGGACGAACCTTCCGCGTACCCAGCTCGTACTCCGAGTGGGGTGTGACCGTCACCGTCGTGCCGACGCGCCTCGGGTACGAGGCGCCGATCTCCCGGCCCGGAGTGCGCATCAAGAGCACGAGCCGGATCGGGCTGAGGGCGAAGGCCGGCAAGGGCACGGCGACCGTGGCGGTCACGGTGAAGGCGCTGGCGATCTCGCAGTCCCGCGTCCATGGCAAGGCCTCGATCTACGCCAAGGGCAAGCGGATCAAGACCGTCAACGTCCGAGGCGGCAAGGCCACGATCAAGATCGCGAAGCAGAAGAAGGGCAAGCGCACGTACACGGTGCGCTTCTCGGGCAGCTGGATCACGACCCCGTCGGAGCGCTCGATGAAGATCGCCATCCGCTGACGCGGGAAGGACCCCATGAAGAGCATGACCCGTGCCGCGCTCGTCGCGGTCATCGCACTCGTCGCGAGCCTGCTGATGGCGCCCGCCGGCGCGACGCCGCGCGCGGCGGCAGACCCCGTGACCATCTCGGGCCGGATCACCCCCCAGGCCTTCGACCTCGAGTCGTTCGCGATGCGGTCGCCGATCGAGGTGCGCGCCCTGGCGAAGGTCGGCAGCGCGTGGGAGACGGTCGGCTACGCCGCCACGCGATCGGCCTACGGCCCTGCCGACGGGATCGAGCTCGACGGCTCCTTCGTGCTGCGTGTGGCAGCCGGCCACCCGGTGGTCCGGCTGAAGTTCGCGCAGCGGCGCTGCGAGGACCAGTACGACGATTGCTACCACGACGCCCCGGACGTGCTCACGTCCTACTGGAACGGCACGGCGTCCGGAGCGCTCACGCTGGCCGACGCCCGCGACATCGCCCTGGACTCGGGGCCGGTCGCCGACGCGGACATCACGCTGCGTCGCGCGCCGAAGCTCCGCCTCGAGGTGAGCCCGTCCATCGCGGGCGTCGCCTCGCCCGGGCGGGTCCTGACCGCCCGCCCCGGGACCTACGCGCCCGGCGCCACTTCGGCCACGAACGTGTGGTGGTACGGGAGCCACGACGGGAGCGGGGACAGCGAGTACGACCGGCAGGTCGGCACCGGTCCCACGTTCCGTCCGACCTCGGCGATGCTCGGCGGCTCCCTCAGGCTGGAGGTCCTGCCCGCGCGGCTCGGTCACGAGGCCCCGACCGTCATCTCCGACTACGTCAGGGTCACGAGTCGCAGCTCGATCGCGGCGAAGGCCAAGCCCGCCAAGCGCAAGGCGACCGTCACGATCACCATCAAGGCGCCCGGGGTGGCGACGTCGCGCGTCCACGGAAAGGCCTCGGTCTACGCGAAGGGCAAGCGCATCACGACGGTCACCGTGAAGAACGGGAAGGCCACGCTCACGATCGGCAAGCAGCAGAAGGGCAAGCGGACCTACACGGTGCGCTACTCCGGGAACCGGATCATCAGCTCCTCGACCACGTCCCTGAAGATCGCCATCCGCTGACGCGGGAAGGACACCACCATGAAGAAGATGTCCCGCGCCGCGCTCGTCGCGGTGCTCGCCCTCGTCGCGAGCCTGCTGATGGCTCCTGCCGCGCCTCTCGCAGCGGCCGCGCCGGCCGGATCCATCTCGGGCACCATCACCTCGTCCGCGGACCTCCCGTCCGACGTGCTCGAGGCGTCGGTCCGCGTGTACCGGAGGGACGCGGAGGGCGTGTTCCGACTTGAGAACGCCTACACGCGGGTCGTCGGACAGCGCTACACGGTGCCTGCGCAGTCGGCAGGCACGTACCGCGTCGAGGTCCACCTCGACGAGTGGGGCGTCGCGATGCGCGCCCCCGCCACCGTGACGGTCGGTCAGGGAGCGGCCGTGACCGGCGCCGACGTCGTGCTGGACCCCCAGCCCCGGGTGTCGGGACGGATCACGATGGAGGACTTCGAACTCGACACGCTCCAGGAGGGCCGACCCCTGTACGTCGTGGCGCTGGCCAGGGTCGCGGGGGAGTGGAAGCCGGTCGGCTCGGTCGACCGGCTGACCTACGGCGATCCTGCGCTGCGCATCCACCGTGACGGCACCTTCGCGCTCGCGGTCGAGGGACCGCACCCGGTCGTGCGCCTCAAGTTCGTGCAGCCGCACTGCGGTGAGCTCTCCGAGCAGCTGTCGTGCGGCCTCGGACTCGCGCCCGAGGTGGTGACGACCTTCTGGGACGGCACCACCCGTGGCGCGTCGACCGTGGACGCCGCCGTGGACATCGACGTGTCGGCCGGCTCGGTCGTCGGCCGGGACGTCTCGATGCGGCGCTCGCAGCAGATGCGCTTCACGAAGGAGCCCACGATCACCGGCAGCCTCGTGCCGGGGCAGGTCCTGACCGCGCAGCCCGGCACCTACTCCCCGGCTCCGACGGCCGTGGCCTACACGTGGATGGCGGCTCACCTGCGCGGCAACGCCAGCTTCAAGGTCGTCGGGACAGGGCGCACCTTCCGCGTCCCCGCCGGCTTCGCGAACCACGCGGTCCGCGTCATCGTCCGTCCGAGCCGTGCAGGCTACGAGGCTCCTGCGCTGTCCACGCAGGAGCGGATCAAGAGCCCGAGCCGGGTCGGGCTGAAGGCGAAGGCCGGCAAGCGCAAGGCCACCGTCGCCGTGACGATCACGTCGCCTGAGCACCGATCGACCAGCCTCAACGGCCGGGTCTCGATCTACGCCAAGGGCAAGCGCATCAAGACGGTCACGGTCCGCCGCGGTCAGGCCACGATCGCGATCGCGAAGCAGAAGAAGGGCAAGCGCACCTACACGGTCCGCTACTCCGGCAGCTGGATCACGACACCGTCGCAGCGGTCGATCAGGATCGCCATCCGCTGAGCTCGAGACGAAGGGGCCCGCCACTGCGGCGGGCCCCTTCGTCGTGCCCGGGGGGTGACCGCGCTCTCTTTCCTTAGCATGGTTAATGAACTATGCTAAGGACATGCCCACCGACTCCCAGCGACTCGCCCAGGCGGTGGCCCGACTCAACCGAAGGCTGCGCCAGGAGCGCCAGTCCGACCTGACCGCCACCCAGCTCTCCGTGCTGGGGTCCGTGCGCGTCCTCGGGTCCGCGACGCCCAGCCAGATCGCCGCGCGCGAGCGCGTGTCCCAGCCCTCGGTCGCCCGGACCCTGAAGTGCCTGCTCGAGGACGCCTACGTCCTGAAGAACCCCCACCCCGACGACGGCCGTCAGGTCCTGATCTCGATGTCCGACCTCGGCGAGAAGGTCCTCGCCGAGGAGCGCCAGCGCCGCGACCTGTGGCTCGACAGCCGCCTGACCTCCCTCACCTCCGACGAGCGCGCACGTCTCCGGGATGCCACCGACCTTCTGGTCAGGCTCGCGGAGGACGACGCGTGAGCCCCACCTTCCGCAGCCTCTCGATCCGCAACTACCGCGTCTATGCGATGGGCGCCCTGGTGTCGAACGTCGGCACCTGGATGCAGCGCGTCGCGCAGGACTGGCTGATCCTCGTCCTCACCGGCAGCGGCACCGCCCTGGGCATCACGACGGGTCTGCAGCTGCTGCCCGCCCTGCTGTTCAGCCCGGTCGCCGGCGTCGTCGCCGACCGGTTCCCCAAGCAGCAGGTGCTCAAGTGCACCCAGCTCGCGATGGCGATCCCTGCGGCGGTGCTCGGCATGCTCGCCGTCACCGGGACGGTGGAGGCCTGGCACGTCTACGTCATCGCCTTCGTGTTCGGCGTCGGCACGGCCTTCGACGCGCCCGCGCGCCAGTCGTTCGTGGCCGAGATGGTCGGGCAGGAGGACCTGCCCAACGCCGTCGGCCTGAACTCGGCGTCCTTCAACACCGCCCGCATGATCGGTCCCGCGCTGGCCGGCCTGCTGATCGCGTGGCTCGGCAGCGGCGCCGAGGCGACCGGCTGGGTCATCCTCGTGAACGCCGCCAGCTACCTCGCGGTGATCGCGTCGCTGAGCTCGCTCGACACGCGACGGCTGCGACCCTCGCCCGTGTCCGGCAGCCGCAAGGGTGCCGTGCGCGAGGGCGTGCGGTACGTCCGCTCCCGACCCGACCTCGTGCTGCTGCTGACCTGCGTGTTCTTCGTCGGCACGTTCGGGATGAACTTCCAGATGACGTCCGCACTGATGGCCACCGAGGTCTACGGCAAGGGCGCCAGCGAGTACGGCATCCTCGGCTCGGTCCTGGCGATCGGCTCGCTGGCGGGTGCGCTGCTGGCGGCTCGCCGCACGCGGCCGCGACTGCTGTTCGTCGTGGTCGCCGGCATGACCTTCGGCATCGGCGAGATCCTCGCCGGCCTCATGCCGAGCTACCTCACGTTCGCGCTCGTCCTGCCCCTGCTCGGACTGTCGTCGCTGACGATGGTCACGTCGGCCAACGGCCTCATCCAGCTGACGTCCACCCCGCAGATGCGCGGCCGCGTGGCGGCGCTCTACCTCATGGTGTTCATGGGCGGCACGCCGCTCGGGGCGCCGCTGATCGGCTGGATCGGCGAGGCGTTCGGCGCGCGCTGGACGATGATCGTGGGCGGTGCGCTGTCCGCGCTCGGCGTGGGCGTCGCCGCGGCGCTCTACGCCCGCACGCACCACCTGTCGGCCCGCGGCCGGGTCTCACCCGCGGTGCGGAGGCTCCTGCGCCGGCAGCGGCTCGACGAGGAGGTCCTGGTCGCCGCCGACTGAGACCACCTCACGCTCGCCGAGCTTGACCACCACGATGCCGCCGAGGATCAGCAGCGCGCCGACCAGCTGGAGGGGCTTGGGCACCTGGTCGAGCAGGACCCAGGCGAACCCCAGGCCGGCCGCGACCTCGGTGAGGGCCACGAAGGACGCGAGCCGCCCGCCGAGGTGGCGGGCCGCGGCGATGCCGGTGCCGTAGGCGAGGGCGGCGGCGACGAAGCCCAGCACGAGCACCGGCACCCACCACGGAACCGAGCCGGTGGCGAACGTGACCTGCTCCTTGGTCATCGTGAGGGGCAGCAGGCCCGTGGCCGCGACGATCCAGAACGTCACCGACGCGACGACGAGGCCGCCCGCGGCGAGCGTCAGCGGCGGCAGGCCGCTGGAGTCGTCGGCGGACATCACGAAGTATGCGGCGGCGCCCGCCATGGCGACGAGCGCGAGCATCACGCCGATCAGGTCGAGCTCGGCGCCACCGAAGACGTCGAGCAGCAGCGCCAGGCCGACGGCGGCCACGACGGCGCCGATCAGGGTGAACCGCCCCGGGCGCTGGCCGTGCGCGAGCCACATCCACAGGACCACCGCGACGGGCGCGGTGTACTCGATCAGCAGGGCGATGCCGACGTCGAGCCGCTGCACGGCCATGAAGTAGAAGAGCTGCGCGCAGACCACCGCCGACAGGCCGTAGAGCACGATCGTGCGGGCGTGCGTGAGCAGCAGGCCGTAGCGGCCGCGAACCGCGAGCAGGCCCGGGATCGCGAGGACGAGTGCGGCGAGGCTCACGCGCACCGCGAAGGCGGCGCCGGGCGACCAGCCGGCGTCCATCAGGCCGCGGGCCATCGTGCCGGAGGTGCCGAACGACAGGGCCGAGGTGACCGCGAGGAGCAGTCCGGTGGGGGTGTGGCGGACGACGGCCGCGTCAGGAGTGTCCACGCTCATGGGTCATGACGCTAGACCGCATGTCGTAAGGTGTCAACATGGTCTTCACTCCTGACGTGAGCGACGCCCTCGGCGCAGCCTCCGAGCTGGCCAACTCGGCCCTGGAGCCCGACACGCTCGAGACCCCGTCCGACCTCACCGAGTTCTTCGACCGTTGGGGCTACACCGGCGCCCGGCCGCGCACGCGGGCCGACCTCGAGGCGGTGCGCGACATCCGTCCCCGGCTGCGCGAGCTGCTGCGCGCCGACCGTGCCGCTGCCGTCGACCTCGTCAACGCGATCCTGGCCGAGCAGCACGCCGTCCCGCGGCTGGTCCGTCACGACCGGCTCGACTGGCACGTCCACGCCATCGCCGACGACCGACCGCTGCACGAGCGCGTGCTCGTCGAGACGGCGATGGCGATGATCGACGTCATCCGCGCCGACGAGATGGAGCGCCTGAGCGTCTGCGCCGCCTCCGACTGCGACGGCGTCGTCGTCGACTTCTCCCGCAACCGCTCCCGCAAGTTCTGCAGCACCACCTGCGGCAACCGCGAGGCGCAGGCCGCCTACCGGGCTCGGCAGGGGTGACAGTTTCCCCGGTTAACCGGGGAAACTGTCACTTCGCGAGGTTTGCAACCCTCGTGAAGTGACAGGAAACCTCGCGAAGTCGCGCGGTGTCCTCGATCTGAGATGCCCGGCCCCGGTGGGTCGAGCGGCGTAGAGTGGACAGGTCATGACGCTCCAGGAACACATCGCACGCGCCGTGGAGACGGCGACCCCCGACCTCATCGAGCTGAGGCGTGACCTCCATGCGTTTCCCGAGCTGTCCTGGCAGGAGGAGCGCACCACCGACCTCGTGTACGCGTGGATGGACAAGCTCGGCCTGAGCCCCCAGCGCTTCGACGGCACCGGCCTGTCGGTCGACATCGGCCCGAGCGGCGGCCCCATCGTGGCCCTGCGCGCCGACCTCGACGCGCTGCCGATCCTCGACACCACGCAGGACCCCTGGCGGTCCAAGAACCCGGGCGTCGCGCACGCCTGCGGCCACGACGTCCACGTCTCGGCGCTCATCGGCGCGGCCACCGCGCTCGCCGCCGCGGACCGCGCGATCGGCCTGCCCTACCGCGTCCGCCTGATCTTCCAGCCCGCCGAGGAGGTCATGCCCGGCGGCGCACTGCGACTGCTGTCCGACGGCGTCCTGGCCGGCGTGAGCCGCATCTTCGCCCTGCACTGCGACCCGTCGCTCGACGTGGGCCGCGTGGGCATCCGCGAGGGCGCGATCACCGGCGCGTCCGACCAGATCCACGTCGTCCTCAACGGCCGCGGCGGCCACACGTCGCGCCCGCACCTCACCGAGGACCTCACGTTCGCGCTCGGCAGCCTCATCACCCAGCTGCCCGCCGTGCTCTCGCGCCGCTTCGACCCGCGTGCGGGCGCGAGCCTCGTCTGGGGTCAGGTCAGCGCCGGCAACGCGGCCAACGTCATCCCCGCCGTCGGCGAGCTCAAGGGCACCCTGCGGATGCTCGACGCCGCCGCCTGGCACGACGCCGAGCACCTCGTGCGCGGCATCATCGCCGACATCGTCGAGCCGTTCGGCGTGGGCGTCGACCTCACCTACACGCGCGGCGTGCCGCCGGTGGTCAACGACTTCGCCGTCACCGAGCGCCTGCGCCACGCCGTGACCGCCGCGCTCGGTCCCGAGGGCGTGGCCACCACGGCGCAGAGCCTCGGCGGCGAGGACTTCGCCTGGTACGTCGAGACGCTGCCCGGCACGATGGCGCGCCTGGGCACCCGCACGCCGGGTGGTCCCACGTACGACCTGCACCAGGGCAACCTGCGCGTCGACGAGCGCGCGATCGCGGTCGGCGCCCTCGTGCTCGCCAACGCCGCGATCGCCTGACCCGTCGGCGGGGGAGCGGTCAGGCCTCGGGCTCGGACTGTGCCGGGTCCTCGTCGGCGCCGCGCACGACCACCACGGGGCACGGGGCCGAGCCCACGGCGTGCTCGCTGACCGAGCCGAGCATGAGGCCCTTGAAGCCGCCGAGGCCTCGCGGACCCACGACGAGCAGCGACGCGCCCTCGCTGGCCTCGACCACCACGGTGGCGGGCTGGCCGCGCTCGACCTTCAGCGTCACCTCGACGTCCGGGTGCTCCGCCAGCAGCTCGCGGGTCTGCTCCTCGAGGCGCTCGCGCACCGCGTCGGCGTAGTCCGACGCCGGCGGCACGTAGCCGAACTCGTGCGTCTTGGGCTTGGGTGCGGTGCGCATCGTCCACGCGCGCACGATCGTGACCGGCATGTGGGCGCGCTCGGCCAGCACGAGCGCCCAGCGCAGGGCCTGGTCGGCGAAGGAGGAGCCGTCGTGGCCGACGACGATGGGTCCGGAGAAGGGCATGTCCTGATCCTAGGACCCTCGGGGGCCGGGCTTTTGATTACGGTTCGGTGACAGTTGCCCTCGTCGGACCCGACTCGGTCCGAGGTCGCCCTCCGAGCACTTAGGGTCGTCCTGACATCGCGTGCGCCCCTCGTGTCGGGCGCAGCCCTTGAGGAGGAAAAGTGCGTCGATTGAACAAGCTGACCGCAGCGGCCGCCGTGACCGCCCTGGTCTTCGCCGGAGCCGGCTGCTCGAAGAAGAGCACCGACGACGAGAGTGCCGCTGGCGAGGACTGCGTCGAGAAGGGCGACATCAAGGTCGGCATGGCCTTCGACGTCGGTGGTCGTGGTGACCAGTCCTTCAACGACTCGGCCGCCAAGGGCCTCGACAAGGCCGCGTGCGAGCTGGGCTTCGAGGTCAAGGACGCCGAGGCGCAGGACGGCGAGCCCGAGTCGGCTCGCGAGGAGCGTCTCCAGCAGCTGGTCGATGCCGGCTACAACCCGGTCGTCGCCGTGGGCTTCGCCTACTCCGCCGCCGTGGGCAAGATCTCCAAGGCCAACCCCGACGTGAACTTCGCGATCGTCGACGACGCCGTCGCCGCGGACAACGTCACCAACCTGCTGTTCGCCGAGGAGCAGGGCTCGTTCCTGGTCGGCGCGGCTGCCGCGCTCAAGTCCGAGACCGGCACGGTCGGCTTCGTCGGCGGTGTCGACACCGAGCTGATCCACAAGTTCGAGGCGGGCTACAAGGCCGGCGCCAAGGCCGTCAACCCCGACATCAAGGTCCAGTCGGTCTACCTGACCACGCCGCCGGACTTCAGCGGCTTCGGTGACCCGGCCAAGGGCAACACGGCCGCCACCGGCATGTTCGAGAAGGAGGCCGACGTGGTCTACCACGCCGCCGGCGGCTCGGGCGGCGGCGTCTTCCAGGCGGCCACCGACGCGGGCAAGTGGGCCATCGGCGTCGACTCCGACCAGGCCAAGACCGCCGACGAGTCGGTGCGCGACAGCATCCTGACCTCGATGACGAAGAACATCGACGTCGCGGTCTTCGACTTCCTCAAGGGCGTCGAGGCGGGCGACATCAAGACCGGCCCGCAGGTCTACGACCTCAAGGTCGACGGCGTCGGCTACTCCACCACCGGTGGTCACGTCGACGACATCAAGGAGAAGCTGGACGAGTACAAGCAGCAGATCATCGACGGCACCATCACGGTGCCCTCGAAGTGAGCGTGTCCTCGAAGCACTGAGGCCCGCGGCCCGGCCCTGCGCGATAGCGTGGGGCCGGGCCGCCCCTTTGGGTCCGCCGACCACCAGAAGGTGACATCGTGAGCATCACATCGGCCGAAACCGGCACCAACGCGAGCAGCGGCTCGGACGTCGTGGTCCGGCTCCGGGGCATCGGCAAGACGTTCCCCGGCGTCATCGCCAACCACGACATCGACATCGACGTCCGCCGCGGCACCATCCACGCGATCGTGGGGGAGAACGGCGCCGGCAAGTCCACGCTGATGAAGATCCTGTACGGCGTGCAGAAGCCCGACTCGGGCACGATCCAGATCGACGGCAGCGACGTCTCGTTCTCTTCGCCGTCCGACGCGATCGGGCACGGCGTCGGCATGGTCTTCCAGCACTTCATGCTCGCCGACAACCTCACCGTCCTGGAGAACGTCGTGCTGGGCGCCGAGAAGCTGCACGGCATCGGCGACCGCGCCCGCGAGCAGATCCGCAGCCTGTCGGAGACCTACGGCCTCGACATCCGCCCCGACGACCTCGTCGCCGACCTCGGCGTCGGCGCCCGCCAGCGCATCGAGATCCTCAAGGTCCTCTACCGCGGCGCGCGCATCATCATCCTCGACGAGCCCACCGCGGTCCTGGTGCCCCAGGAGGTCGACGAGCTGTTCGACAACCTGCGCGAGCTCAAGTCCGAGGGCCTCGCCGTCATCTTCATCTCCCACAAGCTCGACGAGGTGCTGTCGGTCGCCGACAGCGTCACCGTCGTCCGCCGCGGCACCACGGTCGAGACCGTGGCCGCCGACAGCGTCACCTCGCGCCAGCTGGCCGAGCTGATGGTCGGCTCCGAGCTGCCGAGCCCCAGCACCGAGCTGTCCACCGTCACCGACGTCGAGGTGCTCGAGGTCGTCGACCTCGGCCTGCCCGACCCGCGCGGTGGCCGCCCCCTGCTGGACGGCATCTCCTTCAGGATCCACCGCGGCGAGATCCTGGGCATCGCCGGCGTCGAGGGCAACGGCCAGGCCGAGCTCGTCGAGGCCATCATGGGCATGCGGCCCGAGGCCACCGGCCGGGTCGAGCTCGACGACGCCGACATCGCCGACTGGTCCACGCGCCGTCGCCGGGAGGCCGGCATCGGCTACATCCCCGAGGACCGCCACCGCCAGGGCCTGCTGCTGGACGCCCCGCTGTGGGAGAACCGCGTCCTGGGCCACCAGACCCGCGAGCCCAACGTCGCCGGGCCCTTCATCGACCGCAACGGGGCCCGCAAGGACACGGACCGCATCGTCGCGGAGTACGACGTCCGCACCCCGAGCATCGACACGCTCGCCCGCGCCCTCTCCGGCGGCAACCAGCAGAAGCTGATCGTCGGCCGCGAGATGAGCAGCGACCCGAGCCTGCTGATCGCCGCGCACCCCACGCGCGGCGTCGACGTCGGCGCCCAGGCCGCCATCTGGGACCACATCAAGCGCGCCCGCCGCAACGGCCTGGCGGTGCTGCTGATCTCGGCCGATCTCGACGAGCTCATCGGCCTGTCCGACACGATCGCCGTGCTGCTGCGCGGCCAGCTGGTCGGCACCTTCGACCCGGGCGAGGTCACGCCCCAGCAACTCGGCTCGGCCATGACCGGCGCCACCGACGAGGAGGAGTCCGCATGAGGACAGAGTCGCGGCTGACCCGGATCGGGCTGGCGCTGGCCGCTCCGGCGCTCGCCCTGGTCGTGGCCTTCGTGGTCACCAGCCTCGTGCTGATCCTGGCCGGCGACGACTGGATCGGCGTGTGGAGCCAGATCCTCAGCTGGCCCAGCAACCGCACGATGGTCAACATCCTCAACGCCGCCACGGTGTACTACCTGTCGGCGGTCGCGGTGGCCATCGGCTTCCGGATGAACCTGTTCAACATCGGCGTCGACGGGCAGTACCGGATCGCGTCCTTCGCGGCCGCGTGGGTGGCCGGCGAGGCCTGGCTGCCGGGCTTCCTGAACATCGCCCTCGCCCTCGTGGCCGGCATGCTCGTCGGCGCCATGTGGGCCGGCATCGCGGGCCTGCTGCGCGTCACCCGCGGCGTCTCCGAGGTCATCTCGACGATCATGCTCAACGCGATCGCGACCGCCGTGGTGGCCTACCTGCTGCGCAAGGTGGCCGTCCGCGAGGAGGGCAGCAACATCATCTCGACCAAGCCGGTGCCCGAGGGGAGCCGGATCCCCGGCATCCCGTTCCTCGGCGGCGAGGTCTACGGCTTCATCGTCGTGGCGATCATCGTGGGCATCGCCTACTGGCTGCTCATCAACCGCACGCGCTTCGGCTTCGACCTGCGCGCCGCGGGCCAGTCCGAGAGCGCGGCCGTCGCGTCGGGCATCAACGTCAAGAAGATGATCCTGGTGACGATGCTGCTCTCGGGTGCGGTGGCCGGCCTCGTGGGCATGCCGCTGCTGTTCGGCCAGGACTACGCCTACGGCTCCACGTTCCAGTCCGGACTGGGCTTCGCGGGCATCGCCATCGCGCTGCTGGGCCGCAACCACCCGGTCGGCATCGCGATCGGCGCGCTCCTGTTCGCGTTCCTCGACCAGCAGTCCAACCCGCTGCAGATCCTGCTCGACGTCTCGCCCGACATCGTCAAGGTCACCCAGGGCGTCATCGTGCTCGCCGTCGTCATCGCCTACGAGGTCGTCCGCCGCTACGGCGTCCGGCTCGAGCAGCGTCAGGTGGCGGCCGCCCTGGACTCCCAGCCCCAGGAGAAGGAGGTGGCCCGATGAGCGTGGCGACCGACCCCGTGACCAACGTCCACGGCACTCCGCAGGGCCGCTTCCGCCTGAGCTGGCCATGGATCCTCATCGGCATCGCCGGCGTCCTCGTGATCATGTCGCTGCTGCGCATCATCACCGGCGTCGACGACCTCAGCTCGTCGGGCACGATCCGCGCCACCCTGATCGCCGCCGTCCCGATCGGCCTGGCCGGCCTCGGCGGCCTGTGGTCCGAGCGTGCGGGCGTGGTCAACATCGGCCTCGAGGGCATGATGATCCTCGGCACGTTCGGCGCCGGCTACTTCGGCTACTTCTACGGCCCGTGGCAGGGCGTGGTGGGCGCGATCCTGTTGGGCGCCGCCGGCGGCCTGCTGCACGCCGTCGCCACGGTCTACTTCGGCGTCGACCACATCGTCTCCGGCGTCGCGATCAACATCATCGCCGCGGGTGCCGTCCAGTACCTCGCGGGCATGGCTTTCTCGGGCGTCCCCGGTGGCGGCCAGACGCAGTCGCCGCCGATCGAGCGACTGCCCAGCATCACGATCTCGGGCCTGTCCGAGCCGTTGGGCGAGATCGAGCAGGAGAACTGGTTCTTCGTCTCCGAGGTCGCCGCGGTGCTGCGCGCGTTCGTCACCAACGTGTCGTCGCTGACGCTCATCGCGATCGCGCTGTTCGTGCTGACCTGGTGGGTGCTGTGGCGCACCGGCTTCGGCCTGCGTCTGCGCTCGGTCGGCGAGTCGCCGGCGGCCGCGGAGTCGCTCGGCGTCAACGTCTACCGCTACAAGTTCATCGCCGTGATCGCCTCGGGCGGCCTCGCGGGCCTCGCCGGCGGCTTCCTGGCGCTGGTGGCCGCGAACGCCTTCCGCGACGGACAGACCGGAGGCCGCGGCTACATCGGCCTCGCCGCCATGATCTTCGGCAACTGGCGTCCCGGCGGCCTGTTCGCCGGCGCCACGCTGTTCGGCTACACCGACACGCTGCGCCTGCGCGGCGGCGGCGAGACCGTGCACGCGCTGCTGCTGCTCGTGGCCGTCTTCCTGGTGATGCTGGCCGTCTGGCAGTGGCGTCAGCACGGCCAGCGCTCGGCGCTCATCGCCGCGGTGCTGGGCGTCATCGTCGCGGGCATCTACCTCACCACCGACCAGATCCCCAACGAGCTGGCCACCATGACGCCGTACGTCACCACGCTGCTCGTCCTCGCGGTGTTCAGCCAGAACCTGAGGATGCCCGCGGCGGACGGCAAGGTCTACCGGAAGGGCAGTGTCGGATGAGCGGATTCGGTTTCACCCCGGCCGAGGCGCCCGTCGACTGGGACGCCCTCACGAAGTACGCCGTCGAGGTCATGCAGCGCGCCTACGCGCCCTACTCGAAGTACAAGGTCGGCGCCGCCGGCCTCGTCGAGGACGGGCGGGTCGTGCTGGGCTGCAACGTCGAGAACGCGGCCTACGGCGTGGCCCTGTGCGCCGAGTGCGGCATGGTCTCGGCCCTGCACTCCACCGGTGGCGGCAAGCTCCGTGCGGTCGTGTGCGTCGAGGGACAGGGGCGCCCGGTCATGCCGTGCGGCCGTTGCCGACAATTGCTGTGGGAGAACGGCGGCCCCGAGTGCCAGCTGTTGACCGCCTCGGGCGTCAAGACGATGGCCGAGGTGCTCCCCGACGCCTTCGACGTGACGGACCTGGACGACTCATGAGCACGCTGACCACCTTCGACCCCACCGACGCCGACTTCCTGCGCGATCCCTACCCGGCCCTGGCCGATCTGCGCAGGCAGGGATCCCTGGTCTGGCACGAGCCGTGGTCGACGTGGTTGGCCACCGATCACGCCACCGTCGGCGCGGTGCTGAAGAACCGCGCCTTCGGGCGGCTGTGGCACGACTGGGAGCCGGTGGAGGAGATGGAGCCGTTCAACACGCTCCACCGCAACCAGCTCATGGAGAACGAGCCGCCCGCGCACACCCGCATGCGGCGCCTGCTGGCCGGCGCGTTCGGCCGCGGCCACGTCGAGCGCATGCGTCCGCGCATCGAGTCGCTCGCCGCCGACATGGTCGCCGCGCTGCCCGAGCAGTTCGACGTGCTGGCCGACTACGCCGAGCCGATGCCCGTCTACGTCATCTGCGACCTGCTGGGCGTCCCGCGCGAGGACCACGAGGACCTGCGCCGCTGGAGCCAGGCGATCGTGCACATGTACGAGAAGGACATCGACGAGGCCACGAAGGCCGAGGCCATCGAGGCCAGCACGGCGTTCGCCGACTACGTGCGCGAGGTCATCGCGATGCGTCGTGCGCAGCCCGGCGAGGACCTGGTCAGCGACCTCATCGCCGAGACCGACGCGGGCAAGGGCTTCACCGACGACGAGCTCGTCGCCACGGTGGTGCTGCTGCTCAACGCCGGCCACGAGGCCAGCGTCAACACGTTCGGCAACGGCTTCCACGCCCTGCTGACGCACCGCGATCAGCTCGCCCGCGTCACGAGCGGCGAGGTGCCGATCGATCTCGCGCTGGAGGAGCTCATCCGCTTCGACGCGCCGCTGCAGCTCTTCGAGCGCACCGCCACGAAGGACGTCGAGGTCGCCGGCCAGCTCGTCACCGCCGGGCAGAAGGTGGCGTGCCTGATGGGCTCGGCCAACCGCGACGCCGCGGTGTTCGAGGACGCCGACACGTTCGACGTGGGTCGCGACCCGAACCCTCACGTCGGCTTCGGGTTGGGCATCCACTTCTGCCTCGGCGCGCCGCTGGCGCGCCTCGAGCTGGGCATCACCCTGCGTGCCCTGCTCGACCGTTTCCCCGATCTCGTCCTCGCGGGCGAGTCCCCGCGTCGGCCCACGTGGGTCCTGCGCGGCTACGAGAGCATCCAGGTGTCTGCATGACGACAGAGAAGTTCGCCCCCACCGACGTCATCGTCGCCAAGCGCGACGGCCACGAGCTGACCGACGACCAGATCGACTGGGTCGTCGACGCGTACACGCGCGGCGTCGTGGCCGACGAGCAGATGTCGGCGCTCGCGATGGCGATCCTGCTGAACGGCATGAACCGTCGCGAGATCGCCCGCTGGACCGCGGCGATGATCGCCACGGGCGAGCGGATGGACTTCTCCTCGCTGTCGCGGCCGACGGCCGACAAGCACAGCACCGGCGGCGTGGGCGACAAGATCACGCTGCCCCTCGCGCCCCTCGTGGCCGCGTGCGGCGTCGCCGTGCCGCAGCTGTCGGGCCGCGGTCTCGGCCACACGGGCGGCACGCTCGACAAGCTCGAGTCGATCCCCGGCTGGCGCGCGGCGCTGTCGAACGACGAGATGATGACCCAGCTCGAGGACCTCGGCGCGGTCATCTGCGCCGCGGGCTCGGGCCTGGCGCCGGCGGACAAGAAGCTCTACGCCCTGCGCGACATCACCGGCACGGTGGAGGCGATCCCGCTCATCGCCAGCTCGATCATGAGCAAGAAGATCGCCGAGGGCACGGGCGCGCTCGTGCTGGACGTGAAGGTCGGCTCGGGCGCGTTCATGAAGCACGAGGCGGACGCCCGCGAGCTCGCCGAGACGATGGTCGCGCTCGGCACCGACGCGGGCGTGCGCACCGTGGCCCTGCTGACGGACATGTCGATCCCGCTCGGCCTCACGGCGGGCAATGCCCTCGAGGTGCGCGAGTCGGTGGAGGTGCTGGCCGGAGGCGGCCCGTCCGACGTCGTCGAGCTCACCGTCGCGCTGGCCCGGGAGATGCTCCAGGCGGCCGGCGTCACCGACGTCGACCCGGCCGACGCACTCGCCGACGGCCGCGCGATGGACGCCTGGAAGGCCATGATCCGCGCGCAGGACGGCGATCCCGATGCGGAGCTGCCCGTCGCGCGCGAGACCGAGACCGTCACGGCCGACGCCGACGGCGTGCTCACCTCGCTCGACGCCTACGCCGTGGGCGTGGCCGCGTGGCGACTCGGCGCGGGCCGCTCGCGTCCGGGCGAGGCCGTCCAGGCCGGTGCCGGCGTCGAGCTGCACGCCAAGCCCGGCGACACCGTCCGGGCCGGGCAGCCGCTGCTGACCCTGCACACCGACACGCCCGAGCGGTTCGAGCGGGCACGCGAGGCGCTCGAGGGCGGCTGGTCGATCGGTGCCTCGGCGCCCCGGGCGACGCCGATCGTCATCGACCGCATCGGCGGCTGACGGCAGCGTCCCGTGGGACATCCGGGGCCCATGGTGTGGCGCGGGACACGGTAGGTTCGGACCCATGCGCATCCTGAACGACAGAGCCGAGATCGCCGCGTCCTCCGGGACCGAGCTGGGCGTCAGCTCATGGATCGAGATCCACCAGGACCGCATCGACATGTTCGCCGATGCGACCGGTGACCGGCAGTGGATCCACGTCGATCCCGAGCGCGCGGCCGACGGCCCGTTCGGCGCCACGATCGCCCACGGCTACCTCACGCTCTCGCTGCTGCCGTTCCTCGGCGCCCAGGTCTACGCGTTCGCCGGCGACCGCGCCCGCGTCAACTACGGCCTCAACCGCGTGCGCTTCATGGCGCCCGTGAAGGTCGGCTCGAAGGTCCGCAACCGTGTGGAGGTCCTCGACGTCCGCGACATCGAGAAGGGACAGCAGGTGACGCTGCAGCACACCGTCGAGATCGAGGGCAGCGAGAAGCCGGCGTGCATCGCCGAGACCGTCACCCTGCTGATGGACGCCTGACATGAGGGCCACGCCGGAGCAGATCGCCGCCGCCCCCAAGGTCGCCCTGCACGAGCACCTCGACGGGGGAGTGCGCCCCGAGACGGTCGCCGAGATCGCCCTCGAGATCGGTCACGACCTGCCGGCCGCGCCCGAGGACCTCGGCGCCTGGTTCGAGGAGGCGTCCTCGTCGGGCTCGCTCGTGCGCTACCTCGAGACCTTCCAGCACACCGTGGGCGTCATGCAGCGCCCCGAGGACCTGGCCCGCGTCGCGCGCGAGGCCGTGCTCGACCTCGCCGCCGACGGCGTGGTCTACGCCGAGCTGCGCTGGGCCCCCGAGCAGCACCAGAACGCCGGACTGTCGATCGAGGAGGCCGTCGAGGCCGTCCAGGCCGGCATCGACGAGGGCGTCGCGCTCGTGCGCGAGCAGGGCCGGGCGATGGTCGTCGGCCAGCTGCTCACCGCCATGCGGCACGCGTCGCGCGGGCTCGAGATCGCGAAGGTCGCGGTGGAGTACCGAGACCGGGGCGTGCTCGGCTTCGACATCGCGGGCGCCGAGGACGGCTTCCCGCCGATCCTGCACCTCGAGGCGTTCGAGTACCTGCGCCGCGAGAACGCCCACTTCACGATCCACGCCGGCGAGGCGTTCGGCCTGCCCTCGATCTGGCAGGCGGTGCAGCGCTGCGGCGCCGACCGCCTCGGCCACGGCGTGCGGATCGTCGACGACATCGACTTCTCGGCCTCGCCGACTGCGCACCTCGGCCGTCTCGCGGCGTACATCCGCGACCGGCGCATCCCCTTGGAGATGTGCCCGTCGTCGAATCTGCAGACCGGGGCCGTCGCCGGGATGACGTCGATCGTCGACCACCCGATCGGCCCGCTGGCCGAGCTGGGCTTCCGCGTCACGATCAACAGCGACAACCGGCTCATGAGCGGCACCTCGATCGGCCGCGAGATGAACCTGCTGACCGACGCCTTCGGCTACAGCCTGGGCGACCTGCGCTGGTTCACCGTCAACGCCATGAAGAGCGCCTTCGCCCCGTTCGACGAGCGCCTCACGCTCATCAACGAGGTCATCAAGCCCGGCTACGCGGCCCTCGGCCACTGACCGCCCGCCCGTCTCTCGCTAGCGGCGTGAGGTCAGGAAGCGGTAGGCGCGGCGCGGGTGCATCGTGACGCAGCCCGCGGCGACGGCCTCGGCGATGACGCGCGGCTGGTCCCTCATGAGGCGCCACCCGCGGCGCACCAAGGTCATCGGCGGCTTGCGTGACTCGCGCAGGTCGCGCACGAGCCGCAGCCAGAAGACGACGGGCCGCGGACGGGTGAGGCAGATCGCCGCGTCGAGCACACCGGCCTCGCGGCACGGCGCGACCATGTCGGTGGCGAAGAGGCCCTCGGCGATGAAGCGGTCGCCGTTCAGCACGACCTCGTGCGTGCCGACGGCCTGGCTGACCGAGATGTCGTAGACCGGCACCTGGGTGCGGCCGTGGCGGCAGAGCTCCTCGATGGCCGTCATGGCTGCCTCGAGGTTCCATGAGCGGACGTCGTCCCAGTCGACGATCCCGAGCGTGCTCAGCGGGAGCCCGGGGTGGTCGTGGTCGTGGTAGAAGTCGTCGAGCCGCAGCACGGTCCAGCCGAGCCGCTCGGCCAGGTGGGACTTCCCCGACCCGGACGGGCCGGCCAGGATCACGACGTGCGGCATGGGTGCGAGCGTATCGAGACGCGTCGGCGTCCGTTCGCCCCGGGAGCGGTGAGCTGTCAACCTCTCGACTCGGGTATCGGTCAGCGATCAACCGCATCAGGTGCGAAGAGGTTGACGGCTCACCGCCACGCCGAGGGAAGGGTTGACAGCTCACCGCTCCAGCGGGACGTCAGACGCCGATCGGGTGCCAGACGGTCTTGTGCTCGAGGAACGGCGTGATGCGGGTGAGCGCCTGGGCCGTGGAGGTGCCGGGGCGCACGACGCGCTTGAGGTTCACCGCGGCCTCGGCCTCCAGGTCGCGCGCGACGTCGGCGTCGTCGACGCCGGTCAGGTCGAGCGCGTTGACGTCGAGGTGCGTGGCCAGCCACGGGCCGATCTCCGCGATGTCGCCGGTCAGCACGTTGACCACGCCGCCGGGCACGTCGGAGGTCGAGAGGATCTCCGAGAGCGTGATGGCGGGCAGCGGACGCTCGTAGGACGACACGACGACCGCCGTGTTGCCCGACAGCAGCACCGGGGCGAGCACCTCGACCAGGCCCAGCAGCGACGACTGCTGCGGCGCGGCGATCGCCACGACGCCCGTGGGCTCGGGCGAGGTGAGGTTGAAGAACGGCCCGTTCACCTGGTTGGCGTTGCCGGTGACCTGCGAGAGCTTGTCGGCCCAGCCGGCGTACCAGACCCACGTGTCGACGGCGGCGTCGACGATCGCGTTGGCACGACGCTCGTTGACGCCCTCGGCGGCGCGGACCTCGGCGACCAGCTGGTCGCGGCGGCCCTCCAGGACCTCGGCCACGCGGTAGAGGATCTGGCCCCGGTTGTAGGGCGTGCGCTTCGACCAGCCACCGAAGGCCTTGCGGGCGGCGCCGACCGCGTCGCGGGCGTCCTTGCGCGACGCCTTCGCGGCGTTGGCCAGGAACTTCCCGCGCGAGGACGCGACCTCGTACGTGCGGCCGGACTCCGAGCGGGGGAACGCCCCGCCGATGAACAGCTTGTAGGTCTTGCGGACGTCGACGCGCTCGCTCATCGGGTGGCCTCCAGGTAGCTGGAGAGTCCGTGGCGGCCGCCCTCGCGGCCGTAGCCGGACTCCTTGTACCCGCCGAACGGAGAGGCGGGATCGAACTGGTTGAACGTGTTGGCCCACACCACGCCGGCGCGCAACTGGTCGGCCATCGCGAGGATGCGCGAGCCCTTCTCGGTCCACACGCCGGCCGACAGGCCGTAGGGCGTGTTGTTGGCCTTCTCGATCGCCTCGGCGGGCGTGCGGAAGGTCAGCACCGACAGGACCGGGCCGAAGATCTCCTCGCGCGCGATCCGGTGCGCCTGCGTGACGCCGGTGAAGATCGTCGGGGCGTACCAGTAGCCGCGCTCGGGCAGCTCGCACGGAGCGCTCCAGCGGTCGGCGCCCTCGTCGTCGCCGGTGGCGGCGAGGTCGCGGATGCGGCCCAGCTGCTCGGCCGAGTTGATCGCGCCGACGTCGGTGTTCTTGTCGAGCGGGTCGCCCAGGCGCAGCGTGGCCATGCGGGTCTTGAGGCGGTCGAGGACCTCCTCGGCGACGCTCTCCTGCACGAGCAGGCGCGAGCCGGCGCAGCACACGTGGCCCTGGTTGAAGAAGATGCCGCGGACGATGCCCTCGACGGCCTGGTCCATCGGCGCGTCGTCGAACACGATGTTCGCGGCCTTGCCGCCGAGCTCGAGGGTGAGGCGCTTGTCCGTGCCGGCGACGGCGCGGGCGATCTCGCGGCCCACCGGGGTGGAGCCGGTGAACGCGACCTTGTTCACGTCCGGGTGCGACACGAGGTGGCGACCGGTCTCGCCGGCGCCCGTGACGATGTTGACGACACCCGCGGGCAGCTCGGCCTGGCGGCACACGTCGGCGAACAGCAGGGCCGTCAGCGGCGTGGTCTCGGCCGGCTTGAGGACGACCGTGTTGCCGGCCGCGAGGGCGGGCGCGACCTTCCACGCCAGCATCAGCAGCGGGAAGTTCCACGGGATGACCTGCGCGGCGACGCCGAGCGGCTGCGGGTTCGCGCCGAGGCCCGCGTGATCGAGCTTGTCCGCCCAGCCCGCGTGGTAGAAGAACCACTGCGAGACCAGGGGCACGTCGACGTCGCGCGACTCCTTGATCGGCTTGCCGTTGTCGAGCGTCTCCAGGACGGCGAACTCGCGGCTGCGCTCGGCCAGGATGCGGGCGATCCGGAACAGGTACTTGGCGCGCTCGCGGCCGGGCATGGGGCCCCACACGCGGTCGTAGGCGCGACGGGCGGCGCGGACGGCGCGGTCGACGTCGTCCTCATTGGCCTCGGCGACCTCGGCGAGGACCTCCTCGGTGGCGGGGTTGACGGTCTTGAACGCCGTGCCGCCGCCGTCGGTGAACTCACCGTCGACGAAGAAGCCGTAGCTGGCCTGGAGGTCGACGATGGAGCGCGACTCCGGCGCGGGGGCGTATTCGAACTTGGGCATGTCTGATCAGTCCAGGGTCACGTAGTCGGGGCCGGAGTAGCGGCCGGTGAGCATCTTCTGGCGCTGCATGAGCAGGTCGTTGAGCAGCGAGGAGGCGCCGAACCGGAACCAGTCGGGGTCCAGCCAGTCCTCGCCCGCGACCTCGTTGACGACGACCAGGTACTTGATCGCGTCCTTCGAGGTGCGGATGCCGCCCGCGGGCTTGACGCCCACCTGGCGGCCGGTGGCGATGCGGTAGTCGCGCACGGCCTCGAGCATGAGCAGCGTGGTCGGCAGCGTCGCGGCGGGCTGCACCTTGCCGGTGCTGGTCTTGATGAAGTCCGCGCCGGCGTCCATCGCCAGCCAGGAGGCGCGGCGGATGTTGTCGTAGGTCTGCAGCTCGCCGGTCTCGAGGATCACCTTGAGGTGGGCGCTGCCGGAGGCCTCCTTGACGGCCACGATCTGCTCGTGGACCTTCTCGAGGTCGCCCGACAGGAACGCGCCACGGTCGATGACCATGTCGATCTCGTCGGCGCCCGCGGCCACGGCGGCGGCGGTGTCGGCCAGCTTGACCTCGATGGGCGCGCGGCCCGACGGGAACGCGGTGGCGACGGCCGCGACGTGCAGGCGGTCGCCGACGACCTCGCGCACGAACGGGACCATGTCGGGGTAGACGCAGACGGCCGCGGCAGCGGGGCACGAGGGATCGGTGGGGTCGGGGCGCAGCGCCTTGGTGGCCAGCGCCCGCACCTTGCCGGGGGTGTCCGCACCCTCGAGCGTGGTGAGGTCGACCATCGAGATGGCGAGGTCGATCGCCCACTGCTTGGATGTCGTCTTGATCGAGCGCGTGCCCAGCTGGGCGGCCCGTGCCTCGAGGCCGACCTGGTCGACGCCCGGGAGGCGGTCGAGTCCCGCCTTCAGGCTGGTGCTCATCGGTTGGTCCCTTCGGAGAGCGGGTTCTGTTCGGTTCGCGTGGCGTCGAGGCTGCGGCGGGCCGCTGCGACGACGGCGTCGACGGTGATGCCGCGCTCGGCGAGCACGAGATCGCCGGCTCCGCTGGCACCGAACTCCTCGACACTCACTATCTCACCGTGGGTGCCCACGTAGCGATGCCAACCGGTGCCGGTTCCGGCCTCCACGCTGACACGTGCGGCGATGGCGCGGGGGAGGACCGACTCGCGGTAGGCGAGGTCCTGCTCCTCGAACCACTCGAGGCACGGGGCCGAGACGACGCGGACGCCGATGCCCTCCGCGGTGAGGAGGTCGCGCGCCTGCATCGCCAGGCCCACCTCGGAGCCGGTGGCGACGATGATGAGGTCGGGCGTGGCGTCGGCGTCGGCCAGCACGTAGGCACCGCGGTGGGCGCCCTCGCCGGCCGGCACGTCCGCGCTCACGACCGGCACGCCCTGGCGGCTCAGTACGAGGGCGGTCGGGCGGTCGGCGGTGAGGATCCGCGTCCACGCGTCCACGGTCTCGGTCCAGTCGGCCGGGCGGACGACGTCGAGGCCGGGGATGGCGCGGTGCGACCAGAGATGCTCGACCGGCTGGTGCGTCGGCCCGTCCTCGCCCACGCCGACCGAGTCGTGCGTCCAGACGTAGGTGACGGGCAGGCCCATGAGCGCGGCCAGGCGCACCGACGGGCGCATGTAGTCGGAGAAGACGAAGAACGTGGCGCCGAACGGGTGCGAGTACCCGGCGAGCGCGATGCCGTTGAGGACCGCGCCCATGGCGTGCTCGCGGATGCCGAAGTGGACGAGGCTGCCGTCGGGGCCGCCGGGCCACTCGTCGCCCGCGTAGTCGGTGGGCGTGAAGCTGCGGGCGCCGGAGATCACCACGTTGTTGGTCTCGGCGAGGTCGGCGGAGCCGCCCCACAGCCACGGCAGCTCGGCCGCCACCGTGTTGAGGACCGCGCCGCTGGCGATGCGGGTGGCCACCTTCTGCGGCTCGGCGCGCAGGGCGGAGAGCTTCTCGCGGGCGGCGGGGGTGACGTCGCGCTCGCGCATGCGGTCGTGCAGGGCCGCGCGCTCGGGGTCGGCGCTGCGCCACGCGTCGTACCGCGTCTGCCAGTCCTCCCGGGCGGCGGCGCCGCGCTCACGCACGCGGCGGGCGTGGGCGAGGGCCTCGGCGGGCATCGCGAAGAACTGCTCGGGATCCAGGCCCAGCGCCTCCTTGGTGGCGGCCACCTCGGCGTCGCCGGGCGCGCCGGAGTGGGCGCCGGCGGTGCCGCCGACGGTGGGCATCGGGTGGCCGATGCGGGTGCGCAGGCGGACGAAGACGGGCTGGCCGGTCACGGCGACCGCCGCGTCGAAGCCGGCGCGGATCGCGTCCGGGTCCTCGGCGTCCTCGATCTCCACGATCGCCCAGCCGTAGGCGCGGTAGCGAGCGACGACGTCCTCGGTGAACGCGATGGCGGTGTCGCCCTCGATGGAGATGCGGTTGTCGTCCCAGACGAGGATCAGCCCGTCCAGGCCGAGCGTGCCGGCGAGGGAGGAGGCCTCCTGCGAGACGCCCTCGGACAGGCATCCGTCGCCCGCGACGCACCACGTGCGGTAGCGGAACAGGCCCTCGTCGGGGGTGGTCTCGGGCTCGAGCAGCGCGTGCACGCGGCGGGCCGACATCGCCAGGCCGACCGCGTTGCCGACGCCCTGGCCCAGCGGACCGGTGGTGGTCTCGACGCCGGGCGTGTGACCCCACTCGGGGTGCCCGGGGGTGAGGCTGCCGAGCGCGCGGGCCTTCTTCAGGTCGTCGAGCTCGAGGCCGTAGCCGCTGAGGTAGTGCTGCAGGTACAGCGAGAGGCTGGTGTGCCCGGCCGACAGGACGAACCGGTCACGGCCCTCCCAGTCGGGGTGGGCGGGATCGTGACGCAGGTACTCCTGGAACAGGACGTACAGGGCGGGGGTCAGGCTGACGGCGGTGCCGGCGTGCCCGTTGCCCTTCGCCTGGACCACGTCGAGGGGCAGGACACGTGCGTGCCGCACCGCCTCGAGGTCGAGGGGGTCGCGCCAGCCGGTCGGGGAGGTGTTCTCGGTAGGGGCCACGGGGTCAACCGTAGAGGTCCGGCGGGCTTTTGTCTAACGTTGCGCAAAAGTCCCGAGGGCGCCGGGCTTCAGGCGTCGACGAGCGCGTCCACGCGCTCGGGCGCCAGTGCCGCGTCGGCCGCCATCTGGGCCGCGCCGAGCAGGCCCGCGTCCGCGCCGAGGGGCGACGCGATCACGCTGAGGTCGGTCGTCGCGAGCGGGTGCGAGCGCTCGAAGACGCGCTCGCGAACACCGTCGACCAGCAGGTCACCGGACTCCGCGAGGTCGCCGCCGACCACGACCATCGCCGGGTTGAGCACCCCGACGGCCTCGACGACGACGTCGCCGATCCGCCGTCCCGCGGCGCGCAGGGCCGAGGTGGCATCCCGGTCGCCGTTCGTGGCCAGGGCCACGACGTCGGCCGACGTGCGGACCGGGTGCCCGAGCTCGCGCAGGCGGGCCGCGATGGCCCAGGCCCCCGCCGAGGCCTCGGCGCAGCCGCGCTGTCCGCAGCGGCAGCGGGGCCCGTCGTCGTGGGGGATGTGCCCGAGGTCGCCGGCGCCGCCGCGCGCGCCGTGCAGCACGCTGCCGCGCGAGATGATGCCGGCGCCGATGCCCATGCCCACCTTCACGACGAGCAGGTCGTCCGCGCCGGGCACGGCGTCGGTCCGGAGGGCGCGGTGGACGCCGAGCGCGACCAGGTTGGCGTCCTTGTCGACCACGATCGGCGCGTTGACGAGCGGACCGAGGCGCGCGGCCACGTCGGCGCCGTCCCAGCCGCGCATCGTCGGCGGGCTCACGAGCCGCCCGGTGCGCTGGTCGACGGGCCCGGGCACGCCGATCGCGACGCCCAGCACGGGGGAGGTGGCCTCGGCCTCGAGCTGCTCGAAGGCGCGCGCGACACCGGCCAGGACCACGTCGGGGCCGTCGTCGATCGCGATGTCCTCGTCGAGTGCGGTGAGGACGCGGCCCGTCAGGTCGGCGATGCCGTAGCGCGCGTGGCTGCTGCCGATGTCGGCGACGAGCAGCGCGCCGCGGGTCTCGGCGAGGTCGAAGACGCCGGCGGGGCGGCCGCCCGTGGTGCGGTCGTCCTCCCGCGCGTGGATCAGTCCGGAGCGCACGAGGCCCTCCAGTCGGTGCGTGGCCGTGGCGCGCGAGAGGCCGGACAGCTCGACGACCTGCGCGCGGGTCAGGGGCCCGTGGGCGCGGAACAGTGCCAGGACCCCACCATGACCGGACACCCCGTCGCCTCTCGTCGTTCCTCGTGATCTCTGGCCGACACCGTAGTACGTCAGGCGGAGCCGCCGCGGTCGACCAGCCGTCCGATCTCGGCCGGCTCGAGGATTCCGTCGCTCACCAGGTGCGCCAGCCCCACCAGCCCCTCCCGCGGGTGCAGGCTGCTGGCGACGATGGAGAGCTCGGAGGTGGCCAGCGGCAGGGACCGGCTGTACACGCGCTCGCGGATCGCCGGCAGCAGGTGGTCGCCCCCGGCCGCGACGAGGTGTCCGGCCAACACGACCACGCGGGGGTTGAGCAGGTTGACGGCGGTGGCGACGGCGGTGCCGATCACCTGGCCGGCCCGGCGCGCCAGCTGGACCGCGGTGGGGTCGCCGGACGCGAGTGCCGCGATGAGGTCGTCCTGGGACGTCGCCGTGGAGCCGGTCTCCTGCAGGTCGCGCAGGATCGCCCAGCCGCCGGCGCGGGCCTCGAGGCAGCCGTGGTTGCCGCACTTGCACAGCGGGCCCTCGTCGTCGCCCGGCAGGGTCATCGGGATGTGTCCGAGGTCGCCGGCGGCCCCGTCGGCGCCGCGGTAGAGGCTGCCCTCGCGGATGAGGCCGCTGCCGATGCCGGTGCCGATCTTCACGAGCAGCAGGTCGTCGGCCTCGGGGTGGGAGAAGCGCGCCTCCCCGTACGCCATCGCGTTCGCGTCCTTCTCGAGGAAGACGGGGGAGGAGGCGAAGCGCTCGTGGAACCAGGCCGGGACGTCGAAGCGGTTCCACAGCGGCATGATCGGCGGGTTCACCGACATGCCGGAGCCGCGCTTGACCGGCGCGGGCAGGCTCAGGCCGATGCCGAGGATCTCGTCGGCGTCGGTGCCGGTGTCGCGCAGGAAGGACTCGAAGCACTCGAGGATCGAGGCGAGCAGCACCTCGGGCCCCGCCGTGACGTCGGACGGCCGCTCGATCTCGGACTCGACGTCGCCGCCGAGGTTGCACAGGCCGGCGCGGAACTTCGTGGCGCCGACGTCGGCGGCGAGCAGCTTCCCGCGCTCGCTGTTGAAGGAGAAGACCTCGGCGGGCCGGCCCTTCGTGGCCACCTCACGCGCCGAGCCGGTGACCAGGCGCCCCTCCAGGAGCGCGTCGATCCGCAGGTTGACCCCGCTGCGGGACAGGCCGGTCTCGGCCACGATCTCCGCGCGGGTCATGCCGCCCTTGCGTCGCAGCAGGGACAGCGTCTCGCTGATCCCCTCATCGAAGGTGGCCATGGCCCCCCATTCTGGCGTTCTCGGCAGCGGGCCGAGGCTGATTTCGGATGCTGCTTGCGCGTGTTCTACGGTGTGTCGTACATTACACGACAGAAAGTGTCGTATTAACAACACTCAAGATCAAAAGCCGCGTCGCCCGGCGCGCGATGGTGAGAGGAACCAACATGAGCACCTTCCAGTCCAGGAAGAGGATGCGGCTCTCGCTCGGCGTCGTCGCCGTCAGCGCGGGTCTGCTGCTGGCCGCGTGCGGATCGTCGGACGACGGCGACAACGGCGGCTCCGGCGGCGGCAAGGACGCCGCCGACACGAACATCGGCATCGTCATCAAGGGCCTCGACAACCCGTTCTTCCAGCACATGGAGGACGGCATCAACGCCGAGCAGAAGGAGTCCGGCGCGGACATCGAGATCCAGGCCGCGGCCTCGATCACGGACACCTCCGGCCAGGCCGACAAGCTGACGAACCTCGCGAACCAGGAGTTCGACTGCTACCTGGTGAACCCGATCAGCGGCACGAACCTGATCCAGGGCATCGCGCAGATCGCGGCCAAGGGCACGCCGATCGTCAACATCGACAACCCGGTCGAGGCCAAGGCCGCTGACGCCGCGGGCGCCGAGATCGCGACGTACATCGGCACCGACAACGTCGCCGCCGGCAAGATGGTCGCCGACCAGCTCGCGAAGCTCGACTCCGACGGCGGCGACGTCGCCACCGTGGGCGGCATCGCCGGCGACGTCACCAGCGCGCAGCGCATCGACGGCTTCAAGGAGGGCCTCGCGGACAACTTCGAGGTCGTCCAGGAGGTCGCCGCGAACTGGGACCGCCAGGAGGCCCAGACGCAGGCCGAGACGATCCTGCAGGCCAACCCCGACCTGGCCGCGTTCTTCGTCGCGAACGACGACATGGCGATGGGCGTCGCGCGCGCCGTGGCCGCCGCGGACAAGAAGGGCAAGACCCTCGTGGTCTCGGTCGACGGCATCGACGGCGTCGCCTCGGGCGACATCGACGCCGCCGTGGCCCAGTACCCGTTCGTCGTGGGCAAGATGGGCCTGCAGGCGTGCGAGGCGGCCGCGCTCGGCGAGAAGCTGCCGGAGAAGGTGGACACCCCGATCGCGCTGATCACCCCCGACAACGCCAAGGACGCGCAGGACGCGTTCCCCGAGCCCCCGAACGAGTACGACAACCCGTTCGCGGAGATGCTCGGCCGCTGACGTGACGGTGCGGGCGGCCCCGGTCGCCCGCACCCCACCGCCTCAACCCGGAGACAACACATGACCACCACCACGGCACCCCCGGCGACCCGCGGATCGGCACTCGCCGACCACCTGCGCCAGCCGTCGTTCTGGGTCGAGTGGGCGTCCGTGATCGGACTCGTCGTCCTCGTGGCGATCTTCACGGCCCTCGACCCGCGGTTCCTCAGCTCGGGCAACATCAAGGCGATGCTGCTGGCCTCGGCGATCCTCACGATCCTGGCCGTCGGCCAGTCCTTCGTCATCCTGACCGCCGGCATCGACCTCTCGATCGCCTCCACGATGACGTTCGCCGCCGTCACCTTCGGCATGGCCATGACGAGCGGCAAGGGCCTCGCCCTGTCGTGCCTCATCGCCGTGGCCGCCGGCGCGGCCGTCGGCTTGGTGAACGGCTTCCTCATCGCCAAGGGCGGCATCACCGACTTCATCGTCACGCTCGGCGCGCTCTCGGCGGCCTCCGGACTCGCGCTGATCCTCTCGGACGGGCGCCCGATCACCGTGATCAGCGCGCCGCTGTTCAAGCTGTCGGCCGGCGGCTTCGGGATGATCCCGTACACGTTCCTCATCGCTGTCGCGGTGGCCGTGCTGGCCCACCTCGTGCTGTTCTCGACGCCGTTCGGCACGCACGTCCTGGCGACCGGCGGATCGGTCGACGCGGCGCAGGCGACCGGCGTGCGCACGGCCCGGATCAAGATGGCCGTCTACCTGATCGCCGGCGTCCTGGCTGGACTCGCGGCGATCCTGCTGGTGGCCCGCGTCGGCTCGGCCGAGCCCGCCGCGAACACCACGTTCCTGCTGAACTCGGTGGCCGCGGTCGTCCTCGGCGGCGTCAGCCTGTTCGGCGGCAAGGGCTCCATCAAGGGCCCGGTCTTCGGTGCGCTGCTGCTGACCGCCCTGGCCAACGGCCTCACGCTGCTCGGCGTCTCCCAGTTCTACCAACCGCTCGCCGTCGGCATCGTCGTCGTCGGCGCGGCCTTCCTCACGAGGTTCGAGAAATGACGACCCACAGCACCGAACAGCAGGCGCGCCCGATGGGCGACGTGCTGCTCGAGGTCGACGGACTCTCGCTGTCCTTCGGCTCCGTCCGCGCGCTGGCCGACGTCTCGGTCCAGGTGCGTGCCGGCGAGATCACCGCGCTCGTGGGGGACAACGGCGCCGGGAAGTCGACCCTCGTCCGGGTCGTCGCCGGCGTCCACACCGCCGACGAGGGCACGATCCGGTTCGACGGCCAGACCGTCGCGTTCCACGCGCCTGACCAGGCGCGCGACGCCGGGATCGAGACCGTGCACCAGAACCTCGCGCTCGTCGAGGACCTCACGGTGTGGCAGAACCTCTACCTCAACCGCGAGATCACCGGCGGCGTCGGCCCGTTCAGCTACCTGAAGAAGCGCACGATGCGCGCGGGCGCCCAGGAGATGGTGTCCAAGCTCGCCGTCAACGTGCCCGCCGTGACGTCCACCGTTCGCCGCCTGTCGGGTGGCCAGCGCCAGGCCGTCGCGATCTGCCGCGCCGCCGGCTTCAGCTCCAAGCTCGTGATCATGGACGAGCCCACCGCGGCGCTCGGCGTCCAGGAGACCGCACGCGTCGAGGAGCTCATCCTGCGCCTGCGCGACGAGGGCCACGCGGTCCTGCTCATCAGCCACAACTTCGACCAGGTCATGCGCCTGTCCGACCAGGTCTGGGTCATGCGCGCCGGACGGTGCGTCGCAGGACGCCGGACCGCCGAGACCAGCGGCGAGGAGATCGTCGGCCTCATCACGGGCGCGATCGCCGGATGACCACCACCCACCCCAAGGAGACCCCCACCGTGGACCAGCGCAACCCCATCGGCGTGCACGCCCTCGTCTGGGTCGGCGGCACCCGCCCCGACGAGATCGCCCAGGCCGTGCAGCGCACCAAGGACGCCGGCTTCGACCTGCTCGAGCTGTCGCTGCACGAGATGGAGACCCTCGACCTCGAGGGCACCCGCGCGGCCGCCGAGGAGGCGGGGCTCGCGCTCGCCTGCTCGCGTGGCCTGGCGTTCGACGCCGACGTCTCGAGCGACGACCCCGAGGTCGTCGCGCGCGGCGAGAAGATCCTGCACCAGTCCCTCGACGTCGTGTCGGGCCTGGGCAGCACGATCCTGACCGGCGCCCTCTACAGCGCCCTCGGCAAGTACGGCCGTCCCCTGAGCGACGCGGGCCGCGCCAACGTCGTGTCGGTCCTGCGCAGCCTCGCGCAGGAGGCCGCGGGTCGCGGCGTGAGCCTCGGTCTGGAGATCTGCAACCGCTACGAGACGAACGTCGTCAACACGGCGCGGGACGCGCTGCGCCTCGCCGACGACATCGGCGAGGACAACGTCTTCATCCACCTCGACACGTACCACATGAACATCGAGGAGTCGGACTTCGTGACGCCCGTCCTCGACGTCGCCGACCGCCTCGGCTACGTGCACATCGGCGAGAACCACCGCGGCTACCTCGGCTCGGGCTCGATCGACTTCCCGGCGTTCTTCCACGCGCTGTCGCGGGTGGGCTTCACGGGCCCGATCACGTTCGAGAGCTTCTCCTCGGCCGTCGTCAGCCCGACGCTGTCGAACGACCTCGCGGTGTGGCGCTCGCTGTGGACCGACGGCGACGACCTCGCCCGCCGGGCCCGCGGCTTCATCGACACGCACCTCGCCGCGTCCGCCTCGATCGACGCGTGACGGCACGGGCATGAGCCGTCGGTGCGTCCTGGGCCTCGACCTCGGGACGAGCGGCGTCAAGGCCGTCCTCGTGGCGACCGACGGCTCGGTCCTGGCCCGCGCGGACCGCGGCTACGCCGTCGCGTCGCCGCACCCGCGCTGGGCCGAGACCGACCCGGCGCAGTGGGAGGCGGCGGCGCGTGACGCCGTGGCCTCCGTCCTGGCCGACGTCGACGCCGACGTCGTCGCGATCGGCCTCGACGGGCAGATGCACGGCACCGTCCTCGTCGACGCCTCCGGCGAGTCGGTGCGACCCGCGGTCCTGTGGCCCGACGGCCGCGCGGGCGACGAGCTGGCGCGCTGGCAGGCCCTGGCGCCCGAGCGGCTGCGCGCCCTGGCGAACCCGCTGGCGCCGGGCATGACCGGCCCGGTGCTGGCCTGGCTCACCCGTCACGAACCCGACGTCGTCGCGCGCGCCCACCGGGTGCTGCTGCCGAAGGACTGGCTGCGCACGCGGCTCGTCCCGGGCGCGCTCGTCACCGACCACTCCGACGCCTCGGCGACGCTGCTGTGGGACCTCGAGCGCGACGAGTGGAGCCGGGACGTCCTCGCGGCCACCGGCATCCGGGCGGACCTGCTGCCCGAGGTCGTGCCGTCGGACGAGGTCGTCGGCACGCTCGACGCGACCGAGGCGGCTGCCTGGGGCCTGCCCGCGGGCATCCCCGTGGTCGCGGGGTGCGCCGACGCCGCCGCGACGCTCGTGGGCTCCTCCTCCGCGCCGGGGCGCCTCGTCGTGACCGTCGGCTCGGGCGCCCAGGTCGTGCTGCCGGGGATCACGCCGACGTTCGACGGGCCGATCACGCACCACACCTATCGGGCCGCGACCGGCGGCGCCTACGCGATGGTCGCCGTCATGAACGCGGGCATCGCGCTGACGCGGGTCGTCAACCTGCTCGGTGGCTCGTGGGACGACCTCTACCGCGACTACGACCGGCAGCGGCCGGTCCCGGGATTCGTGCCCTTCCTCTCGGGAGAGCGGCTGCCGACGGCCGCTGCGCCGAACTCCGGGCGCTGGTTCGGCCTGGGCCTCGAGACCGAGCGCGCCGACCTGTTCGCGGCCGCGCTGGAGGGTCTGTGCTTCACGATCCGCCGCGGCGTCGAGTCGATGCCCGAGCTCGCCGACACGGCGATCGACGTGGCGGGCGGCGGCACCCGGTCGCCCGTGTTCGCCCAGCTGCTCGCCGACGTGCTCGGCCGCGAGCTGTGCCGCGTGGACCTCGAGGACGCGACCGCGGTGGGCGCGGCCCTGCTGGCGTTCCGCGGTGCGGGACTCGACCTGCCCGAGCCACCGCCGCGGCGTGGCGTGGGCGTGCGTCCAGGGGACTCCGGACCCCTGGAACAGCGCTACGCCCGCTTCCTCGACGAGGTCGACCGATGACGGCGCCGTTCGAGCCCGTGCGGTGGGCCGTCGCGGGATGGGGCGCCGGTGGACGCGTCTTCCACGCGCCGATGATCGCCGCCGCCGACGGACTCGACCTGGTGGCGGTCGTCTCGACCAACCCCGACCGGGCCCGCGACGCCAGGTCGGCCGGACTCGAGGCGCTGCCGGACCTCGAGAGCCTGCACGACGCCGGCGTCGAGGGCGTCACCCTCACGACCCCGGCCGGCACCCATGCCGACCTCGCCGTCGAGGCGCTCGGGCTCGGCCTGCACGTCGTGGTCGACAAGCCCTTCGCGACCACCGCGGAGGACGCCCGCCGCATCGTGGCCGCGGCCTCGCCCGGCACCGTGCTGACCGTCTACCAGAACCGCCGCTGGGACGGCGACTTCCTGACGATCCAAGAGCTCGTGGAGTCCGGCGAGCTGGGCCGCGTCGACCGCCTCGAGTCGCGGATCGAGCGCTTCCGCCCCGAGCTGCCGCGCTGGACGCGGGACCGCGACTCGGTCCACGGCGGAGGCGTCCTGGTCGACCTCGGCCCCCACCTCATCGACCAGGCCGTGCACCTGCTCGGACCCGTGCAGCAGGTCTTCGCCGACCTCGCGGTCCTGGGCGACGACCGGCGCAGCGAGGACGACGCGGTCGTCATGCTGCGGCACGCGAGCGGCAGCCGCTCCACGATCGTCGCGTCGGTGCACGCGGCCGCTGAGGGACCGCGGTTCCGGGTGTCCGGAACCCGGGGCGGGCTGCGCATCGAGGGCTTCGACCCCCAGGAGTCGGACCTCTTCGCCGGGGCGACCCCGACGAGCCTCGGCGAGCGATGGGGGAGCGACGATCCCGCCCGCGCGGCGCACTGGGAGGGCGACGGCCCTGCACGCCGCCCCCTGGCTCGTGGGCGATGGGACACGTTCTACCCATCCGTGGCCGCCGCGGTCCGCACGGGGACACCACCGCCCGTCCCGCCGGCGGACGCCGTGCACGTCGCGGAGATCTTCGACGCGGCCCGACGCAGCGCCGAGGAGGGTCGCTGGATCGACGTGGCGACGGCGATTTCGAATTGACAGGTCGATGGTTGGCGCTGACGCTGGATGGGAAGGCGACGACGTTTCGCCCAGCGGGCCGCACGGCTCGCCCATGGACGCCGCCGCCGGGGACTCCCTCGTCGTGAGCGCGGCAAAGTCGCACTCCCTCGGCTCCTCTGCCGCCGGCTCCGACGCCTCGGCGGCGGTTCCGTGCTCACTCCACGCCGAGGTAGCTCCTGAGGTCGCCGATGATCGCTCGCACGGTGTCGGCCGCACGGGTGCGCGCGTCCTCGAGTGACGAGCCCACCGGGACGACGGCCTCGACGTAGCACTTGAGCTTGGGCTCGGTGCCCGACGGACGGCAGATGACCCGGCTGCCGCCCTCCAGCCCGAGGCGGATGCCGTCCGTGGGCGGCAGGCCCTGATAGCCCTTCGCGAGGTCGTCCACCGTGGTGACCTCGGTCTCCGCGAGCCACGTGGGCGGCTCGGACCGCAGCCGCTCCATCGCCTCGGCGATGATCGCGAGGTCCTCGACCCGCACGGCGAGCTGGCCGGTGGCGTGCCAGCCGTGCTGGCGGTAGATGTCGTCGAGCAGGTCCAGCAGCGTGCGGCCCTCGGCCTGGAGGGTGGACGCCAGCGACATGATCAGCAGCGCCGCCGAGATGCCGTCCTTGTCACGCGCGATGTGCGGTGCCACGCAGTAGCCGAGCGCCTCCTCGTAGCCGTAGACCAGCCCGTCGACCTTGCCGATCCACTTGAAGCCGGTGAGCGTCTGCTGCCACGGCTGGCCGTGCGCGGCGGCCTGGCGCCCCAGCAGGTCGGACGACACGATCGAGGAGGCGTACGTACCCTCGACGCCCTGGCGCAGCAGCGCCTCGGCCAGCAGCGCGCCGACCTGGTCCCCGGTGAGCATCCGGTGGCCGCCGACGGTGCGGACTCCCACTGCGCACCGGTCGGCGTCGGGGTCGTTCGCGATGACGATGTCGGCGTCCAGGTCCTTCGCCAGTGCGAGGGCCAGGTCCATCGCGCCGGGCTCCTCGGGGTTCGGGAAGGCGACGGTGGGGAAGGCAGGGTCGGGGTCGGCCTGGGCCTCGACCACGTGGGGCGCGGGGAAGCCGGCGCGCTCGGCGGCATGGGTCAGCAGCTGGCCGCCCACCCCGTGCATCGGCGTGTACGCCACCGTCAGCTCGCGCGGGCCCGGCGGCACGAGGTCGGCGACGGCGTCGAGGTACGCCTCGGCCACGTCGGTGCCCAGGACCGTGTAGTCGGTGTCGCGCGCCAGTTCGTCGACCCGGCCGACGGCGTCGATCTGCGCCGCGATGTCGGCGTCCGCGGGCGGCACGATCTGGCTCGTGTCCGCGAGGTACACCTTGTAGCCGTTGTCGCGGGGCGGGTTGTGCGACGCGGTGACCATGACGCCGGCGGAGGCGCTCAGGTGACCGATCGCGAACGCCAGCACGGGCGTGGGCAGGTGCTCGGGCAGCAGCATGGCCCGCACGCCGGCGGCCTGCATGATCTCGGCGGTGTCGCGGGCGAAGACGTCGGAGTTCGTGCGGGCGTCGTAGCCGATCACCACGCTGGGATGGGGGTCCTCGGAGAGCAGGTGGCGGGCGAGTCCGGCGGCGGCACGCGCCACGGTCACGCGGTTCATGCGCATGGGGCCGGCGCCCAGCTCGCCGCGCAGTCCGGCCGTGCCGAACTGCAGGCGGCCGGCGAAGCGGGCCGCGATCTCGGCCTCGTCTCCGGCGTCGATCAGGGCGGTCAGCTCGTTCCGGGTCTGTGCATCAGGATCCTGCGAGATCCAGTCCCGGGCAGCAAGGATCGGGTCCATCCGCCCACCGTAGCGGGGGGATGGATCGACGCCCGTCAGGCGGCCTCGGGTCGGTAGCGGTGGTTGCGGCGCCATTGGTCGCGGAGGCGGAACTCGGGCGTGCCGTCGTGACCGAACCGGATGGCGATGTGGGCGTCGTGGACGCGGTGGTGGTGATGCGCGCAGAGCAGTACCCCTGATGTGAGGTTCGTGGGTCCGCCGCGGCTCCACGGGATGACGTGGTGGGCTTCGGTCCAGCCGGGTGGTCGGTCGCAGTCGGGGAACGCGCAGCCCTGGTCGCGTTGGGCTAGGGCGATGCGTTGGGCGGCGGTGTGGTGGCGCTTGGCGCGGCCCTCGTCGAGGACCTGGGACTGGCCGTTCATCACGACGGGGAGGATGCCGGCGTTGCAGGCGAGCTGACGGAGTTGTCCGGCGGAGACGGGGGTGCCGTGCTCGGTGATGCCGGCGCGGTCGGTCTGGTCGCGCAGGGTCTGCTCGTCGACGGTGACGACCAGGGTGGCGGCGACGCCGCCGTGGTTGCCGTAGCCGTCGCGGGGCAGGTGGCGGACGATCTCGGCGAACGCGTCGCCGGCCTTCTCCTGCGGCTTGAGCCGGGCATCCTCGGGCGCACTCGCACGGGGGCTGGTCTTGGACTCGACCACGGCGCGCAGCATGTCGGCGGTGAGGGCGTCGGTCTTGCCGCCGAACGGGACGAGCCCGGTGGCCTCGTCCGGACGTCCGATCCAGAACTCACGCTGCTGCCGCTGGGCGGCTTCCTCGCGGGTGAGCTGGTCGTTCTCGATCCGATCCGCCCGGGCGACGTCGACGACCTCGATCGCGCGGCGGGCCTTGCGACGCAGCTGATCGGCCGTCATCACCCGCGCCGCCGCGACCATGTCGGCCTCCACGAGGTCACGCTGCTCGGTCGTCAGGTTGGTCGGGAGCGTGTCGAGCGCGTCGGTGACGATCGCGGCCTTGGTGGTGGACATGCCCGGCTCGGCCAGCGCCTCCCTCACCCGCGGGGCAGCCTCGATCCGATGCGCCAGACGGATCTCCTTCGCAGCCTCGCGCCGCGTCACCCCGGACTCCGTGGCGACCAGCGCGGTCAGGCTCGCGGCATCGGTCGCGCGGTGGGCGTCGTTGCGGTCGGCAGCGGCCACCAGCGCGAGGTGCAATGCGTCCACCTCGCGACGCAGCGCCTGCACCGCCGCCACCTCAGCAGCGAGCTGCTCGGGAGACAGAGCGGACAGGTCGCGCGAGCGCGCGTCAGCCAGGAACCGCTGCCCCGACCTGAGCCCACCGACGACGTCCACCAGATCCCCCCGAACCCCTCCGAACCGATGTTCGAAGTCTACTGTATTAGGCCATGCGCAGTGGGCCCTGAGGAGCGCCGTTTCGGGATGTGGGACGGATCCGGATCAGACGCGGGGGAGCAGGTCGGCGAGCAGTGCGCCCATGCGCGTGGCGGCGGACTTGCCGGCCTCGAGGACCTCCTCGTGGTTGAGTGGCTCGTCCGAGATGCCGGCGGCGAGGTTCGTGACCAGCGAGATGCCGAGCACCTCCATGCCGGCCTCGCGCGCGGCGATCGCCTCGAGCGTGGTGGACATGCCCACGAGGTCGCCGCCCATGACACCGGCCATCCTCACCTCGGCCGGCGTCTCGTAGTGAGGGCCGGGGAACTGCACGTACACGCCCTCGTCGATCGACGGGTCGACCTCGCGCACGAGGTCGCGCAGGCGCTGCGCGTACAGGTCGGTGAGGTCGACGAAGTTCGCGCCGACGATCGGCGACGTGGCCGTGAGGTTGATGTGGTCGCGGATGAGCACGGGGGTGCCGGGGGTCCACGCCGGGTTGAGGCCGCCGCAGCCGTTCGTCAGCACCATCGTGCGCACGCCGGCGGCCGCCGCGGTGCGAACGCCGTGCACGACGGCCTCGACGCCCTTGCCCTCGTAGTAGTGGGTGCGGCCGAGGAAGACCAGGGCGCGCAGGTCGCCCACGCGGACCGAGCGGATCGTGCCGCCGTGACCGGCGACGGCCGGCTTGCTGAAGCCGGGCAGCTCCTCGGTGGGGACCTCGTACTCGGGCTCGCCGAGCGCGTCGGCGGCAGGCAGCCAGCCCGACCCCATCACGAGAGCGACGTCGTGGTCGCCGCCTCCGGTGCGGTCACGCAGGGCGTCGGCGGCTTCGCGGGCGAGGTCGTAGGCGTTCACCCGAGTCACCCTACCGACGGCGTTCGGGCGCAGGAGACGCCCGACGATGACGAAATGGTTGCGATTCGGCGGCCGCTCGCGCGCTGCGCCGCGGAGGGCGCCCGCGGGGGAGGGCGCGTACTCTACGGACGTGCCGAAGATCATCGGGGACTCCCTGGAGGAGCACCGCGCGACGATGCGTCGCCGGGTCTTCGACGCGCTCGTCGAGCTGCTGCGCGAGCGCCCGTTCGACCTCATCACGATGGCCGACCTGGCCACGCACGCCGGGGTGGGCCGGTCCTCGCTGTACAACCACTTCAAGGACAAGGAGGCCGTCGTCGTCGCCTTCGCGACGGACGAGACCTCGCGCTACCTCGAACAGCTGAACGCCTCTCTCGCCGACCGGACCACGCCGACCGAGCGCCTCGAGACCTACGTGCGGCACCACGTGGACACGTCGAAGGACTTCCACATCGGCCTGGGCCCCGAGCTGCGCGCGATGCTGTCGCCGGAGTCCGTCACCGCGATGCGCGAGCACGTCGTCGCGGTCGAGCAGGTGCTGCGGCAGATCCTGGTCGACGGGGCCGCCTCCGGCGAGTTCACGGTGGACGACGTCGACGCCACCGTCTCCCTGCTGCACGCGACCCTCTCGGCCCGCCACGCCTCGGCCGACACGACGACCCGCTTCGTCCTCGCCGCCGTCTCCCCCTCCTGACCCGCAACTGCACCGCCGCCTCCCTGTTCGCGAGTGGCGCAAAGCGGCCCGCCACTCGAGGAGTGGCGGGCGTTTTCGCGCCACTCGCGACCCGGGCTTGCGCCAGTCGGCGTCCCGAGGAGTGGTGCGGAGGCGGCGACGAGGCGCGCCCCGGAACGCCACGGCCCCCGTCACCGAGGTGACGGGGCCGTGGCCGGAGGAGCTCAGGTCACTTGGCGACCTTGAAGGATCCCGTCTTCACCCAGCCGCGCTTCGTGTAGTTGGCGTTGCCGTAGTAGGCCACGCGGACGACCCACGTGCCCTTGGCCAGCTTCGGCAGCTTCACCGTGCGCTTGCCCGCGGACAGGTTGGCGGTGACGTACTTGCTCCTCTTGCCCTGGGTGAGCTTGATCTTCACCTTGCCGGTGGGCGGGGCGGCGCCCGAGGCGCCCTTGACGGAGACGACCGCGAGACCCTTCTTCTTCGAGGTCGGCTTGCGGGTGACCTTCACGCGGCCCTTCGAGGCGGCGGTCTTGGCGACCTTCACCGTCACGGCGGTGGCGGCCGGGGCCGTGACCGTCGTGTCCGAGGGGGCGAACGTCACGCGGTACGACTTCGTGCCGACGGCGTGGCGCTTCGAGATCGCGAACGAGGCGGTGCCGCGCGCGGCGACCGTCTTGGTGCCGAGGCCGGCGACCGTGACCGAGCCGGCGGTCGGCGAGGTCACGCCGACCGTGCCGCCCTTGCCGTACTTCGTCGACAGGCTCTTGACGGTGACGGCCGGGGCGACCGCCTTCTCCTTCAGCACGCCCAGCGGGGTCTCGGTGTCCTGGCTGGTGGTGGAGTGCGTGTGCGCACGCCACGTGTAGACCGAGTAGCTGGTGCCCGGCGTGACCTGGTCGAGGTCGAGGTTCAGCGTGGCGTCCCACGTGCCGGCCGGGCCGGAGATGGACGGGGTCGGCGGGAAGCAGAACTTGGCCGCGACGCCCACGAAGTTCGCGGTGCCGGTCGGCGACGAGACGTCGGGCAGCTCGCCGGACGGCGCGACGCCCACGTAGATGCCGGCGTCACCGGTGTTGGTGAGGCACGTGAAGCCGGTGCCCGAGACCTTGACGGTGGCGCCCGCACGGGAGTCGACCGTCACGCGGGGACGCGGGGCGGTGGCGGTGAACGGCGAGGCGGGCTTGCGGGGATCGCCGCTGGCCGAGCCCGACAGGAAGAAGTGCGCGCGCAGGCCCGAGTCCAGCGCCCGCAGGAAGTCGGGGTGGAACGAGCCGCCGTCGGTGGGACGGCCGGCGGGCAGGCCCAGGTCGAGCGCCTCGGCCGAGCCCGGCTGGAGGACGCCGAGGAAGTCGGGCGTCTCGGTCAGGGAGGCGACGGAGCCGTCGGTGCTCCAGTCCGACGCGGTCGCGTCGAACTCCACCACGGTGACGTCGTCGGTGCTGCCGGTGGTGGTGGTCGCGGTCGGCACGTTCCACGCGACGTCGGCGGTGATCTTGCCCTCGCCGGCCGCGTTCACCGTGACGGTGGGATCGGCGATGGTCAGCGAGTACTGCAGCGTGCCCGGAGCCGTGGTGCCGGTGATGAAGGAGCCGGTGATGGAGCCCTCGTAGGCCACCGACGTGGCGCCGTTGCCGGAGTCGAACGTGCCGACGCCGCCGCCGAAGGTCGTGACCTTCGTGGTGGGGTCGATCGTCGCGCCGTCGGCGGCCTCGAGCGTGGTGAAGGGCGAGAACGCGGGGTTCGGCGTGAAGTGCGCCGCGAACTGGTCGGAGATCTTCCACTGCAGAGTGGGGGCGACGACGTCGTCGGCCGCCTGTGCGGTGGTGGGGGTCAGGGCGAGGACGCCCGCGGACAGGGCCGCGGCGGTCGTCCCGGCGAGCAGGCGACGCCCGCGAACCAGGGTCTGGGGAGACATGCAGATCCTTTCGGAAAAGAAGTCGCCGACCCGGCGACCTCGGTAGGTAAGGCACACCTTATACTCGGCGAGTAAGGGTGCCCTGACCGGGTCCGCATCCTGACCGAATCCCGACGGGAGTCTCCGTGATCGACCACGCCCACCGCTCGATGCCCGTGCGTGTCCTCGTCCTGCTGATGGTGGCCGCGCTGGCTGCTCTCGCGGTGCCGAACGTCCGTGCGGATGCTGCACCGGCTGGAACAAAAGTCACCGGCGGCACCATCTCGTGGGGCCTCAAGGCCTCGTTCCGGTCGTACCTCACCGGTCCGATCGCCGGCGGCAAGGTCACGCCGGCCGCGCCGGCCACCGACGACGGCACCCGGACCACGTTCCCGCAGGCGTCGGGGGAGTGGAGCGAGTCGTCCACCGTCGCGGCCCGCGGCTCGGTGAACTTCACGGGTCACCACGGCGCTCTCGACCTGACGCTGGCGGACCCGCGGCTCGAGGTCAGCGGGACCAGCGGTCGCCTCGTCCTCGACGTCACCGACGCGTCGGGCACCACGAGCGGCGTGCACTTCGCCGACGTCGCGCTGGACGGTCGCGTCGACTGGAGCGGCACCACGGTCGCGATCGACAAGGCGCCGGTCACGCTGACGGCCGCGGGAGCCGGGTTCATGGGCGGCTCCTACAGCGCGGGTCAGGAGGTCGACCCGCTCGACGCGAGCCTGCAGGTCGAGACGCCCGCCACGGAGCCGACCACCGAGCCCACGACGGAGCCGACGACCGAGCCCACGACGGAGCCGACGACCGAGCCCACGACGGAGCCGACCACGGAGCCGACGACCGACCCGTCGCAGATCACGGGCGGCTCGATCTCCTGGGGCCTGAAGACCTCGTTCCGCACGTACATCCGCGGCCCGATCGCGGGCGGCAGGATCACGACGACCGCTCCGGCCACCGACAACGGCACCCGCACCACCTTCGCCCGCGCGAAGGGCACGTGGTCGGACAAGGCCGCCGACGTGCGCGCCTCCGGCGGCGTGAACTTCACCGGGCACCACGGTGAGCTCAACCTGACGATCTCGTCGCCGCGGGTCGTCCTCAACGCCTCGGGCGCGCGCCTGCTCGTCGACGCGAGGACCAGCGACGGCCGCACCCACTCGGGCCTGGCCGTCGCCACCCTCGACCTGTCCGGCCGCATCAGCGCGGGCAGCGGCAAGGTGACGATCGCGAACGCTCCGGCCACGCTCACCTCGGCGGGCACCGCGCTGTTCTCCTACAGCGGCAGCGCCATGTACCCCGCGGGCACCGAGCTCGACCCCGTCAGCGCGACCCTCTCCGTCGAGGGTGCGGTCGTGCCCACGACGCCCCCGGCCACGAAGCCCACGCCGAAGCCGACGACGAAGCCCACGAAGACGCCGAAGGACCCGAAGCCGGCGAAGTCCTCGACCACCACCGGGCGCGCCGGTGACCTGACGTGGGGCGTCAAGGCCAGCTTCCGGTCGTACATCACCGGCCCGATCGCGCAGGGATCCGTCAGCGTCTCCGGCGGCGCCACCGCCGTGTCGGGCGGCTACCGCTTCGGCCAGAGCACCACGTCGGCCACGCCGCCCAGCGCGCAGGGGACCACCGGCTACCGCGGCACCGTCCGCTTCCACGGGCATCACGGCCAGCTCGACATGTCCCTCACCGCGCCCTCGGTGCGCGTGACCTCGGCGACGACAGCCACGCTCTCGGCCCAGGTCACGGGCCGCGGGCGCATCGACGTCGCCGTCATCGACCTCGGCCGCGCCTCGCGGTCGACCGACACGGGCTGGGCGCAGTACGCGAACGCGCCCGCCGCGCTGACGTCGGCCGGCGCCGGGATGTTCTCCTACAACGGCAACGCCTTCTACCCGGCCGGCACGGTCGTCGACCCCGTCACGTTCTCGGTCGGCTCCACGGCCGCCGCCGGCTCGGGCTCGGGCGCCACGTCCGTCGCCGGCTCGACGACGCCGACGACGGCGTGGACCCCGCCGACCGCCCCGCCCGCGACGACTGGCCTCGTGCTCGAGCAGGACGAGGTCAAGGCGGGCGACGAGGTCACCGCCTCGGGCACGGGCTTCCTGCCGAACGAGTCCGGCATCCGCGTCGTGCTCTACTCGACCCCGCTGGTCCTGGCCGAGAACGTCACGGCCGACGCGACCGGCCGTGCCACGTGGAAGGGCGCCATCCCGCCCACGATCGCACCCGGCGAGCACACGCTCACGTTCCAGGGATCGGTCGACCGGGGTGTCGTCATCGACGTCGCCGCCGCCGACGCGATCGTCGGCTGCGAGCTGAGCGACGCCCGCCTCGACTGGGGCTTCAAGGAGTCGTTCCGCGCCTACGTCTCCGGCTCGATCGCCAACGGCGACTGGACCACCACGGGCAACGCGGGCTACGAGACCCCGCAGTTCTCCTGGTCGCAGGGCACGGGCGTGCTCGACGAGGAGTCGGGTGCCGGCGAGCTCTCCTTCGAGGGCGGCGTCGAGTTCACGGGCCACGACGGCGCCCTCGACACGACGATCGCGAACCCCGTCGTGACGATCGTCGACGAGAGCAAGGCCACGCTCGCGGTGGACTACACCGGCGGCACGATGGACGCCGCGATGGCCGGCAAGGACGACCGCCGCACAATCGCGGCCGTGCCGTTCGCGGATCTCGACCTGAGCGCGGGCACGGTCTCGAAGGAGGGTCAGACGGTCACCATCTCCGACGTCCCGACCACCCTGACCAGCGCCGGCAGCGCCGCGTTCCCCAACTACGAGACCGGTGCCGCGCTCGACCCCGTGACGCTCACCTACGCAGTGGCCAGCGACTGCGCGGCGCCCGCCGCCGCGCCCGCGGCGAGTGCCGACGATGCCGCCGCCGTGGTGCTCGACCCGATCACGCCCACCGAGGCCACCACGTGGCTACCGTGGCTCGCGGGCACGGTGCTGGCGGTGCTCGTCTCCATCGGCGGCACGGTGCTCGTCATGCGCCGCCGGACGTCCGGAGTCGACGCATGAGGCGGCCCGCCCGCGGCGCCGCCGCGCTGCTGACCGCCCTGTGCCTGACCCTCCTGGCCGCGTGCGGCTCCGGCAGCGAGGGCAGCGACCCCGGCTCCGGCGCCGACCTGCCGCCCCTGTCCGAGCTCGAGGCCTCGCAGGCCCCGAAGGAGATCACCGGACCCAGCACGGCGAAGCTCACCGACCGCCACATCGAGCCGGTCGACGTCGACGAGCAGGCCAGCCTGCCCGCCACGGTCGTCTCGCACGTGCGCTCGGGCGACACGAAGGTCACCGTCACCGACACCTCGCGCATCGTCGCGTTCGACATGTCCGGCTCGATCGCGGCGTCGCTGTGGGGCCTGGGCCTGGGCGACCGCCTCGTCGCGCGTGACGTGTCCACCGACTTCCCGGGCGCCGAGGACCTGCCGCTCATCACGTCGGAGGGCCACGCCGTGAACGCCGAGGCCGTCATGGCGCAGAAGCCCACGGTGATCATCACCGACGGCTCGATGGGCCCGCGCGACGTGGTCGAGCAGCTCGCCGACACCGGCGTGCCCGTCGTCTTCCTGGACAACGACTCGAGCTTCGAGGGAGCCGCCCAGCTCGCCCGCGACGTGGGCGCCGCGGTCGGCCTGCCGAAGTCCGGCGAGGCGCTGGCCGAGCGCATCACCTCCGATGTCGCGGCCGCGCAGGCCGAGGTGAAGCGGTTCGTCCCGGAGCGGGAGTCCGACCGGCTCCGGATGGTCTTCCTCTACCTGCGCGGCAACTCCGGCGTGTACTACCTGTTCGCCGACGACTCGGGCGTGGGCGACCTCGTCGAGTCGCTCGGCGGCGTCAACGTGGCGCGCGAGATGGGCTGGAAGGGCATGCAGCCGCTCACCGACGAGGCGCTCGTGAAGGCCAAGCCCGACCTCATCATGGTGATGACGCACGGCCTGGAGTCCACCGGTGGCGTCGACGGCCTGCTCGCCGAGAAGCCCGCGATCGCGCTGACGCCCGCGGGCCAGTCGAAGCGCTTCGTCGACATGTCCGACGGCGACGTCCTGTCGTTCGGCCCGCGCTCCGCCGGTGTCGTCGAGGCGCTCGCCCGGGCGATCTACGTGCCGGAGGCGGACCAGTGATCCGGGCGTGGTGAGCACCGGCCGGCGGACCCTGGTCCTGGCCGGGTTCGCCGTCCTCCTCGTGGTCGGCACGTTCGTCTCGGCCTCGGTCGGCCAGCTGCCCGTCGGGCCGCGCGACGTGGCCGGGGCGATGCTGCACGGCATCGGGATCGACACCTCGTGGCGTCCCGACGACACGATCATCGAGCAGACGCTCCTGCAGATCCGCTTCCCGCGCGTGGCGATGAGCATCCTCGTGGGTGCCACGCTGGCCGTCGCGGGCGCCGTCATGCAGGCGATCTTCGGCAACCCGCTGGCGGAGCCCGGCGTGGTCGGCGTCTCGGCCGGTGCCGCCCTCGGCGCGTCCATCGCGATCGCGTTCGGCATCACCGCCTTCGCGGGCTGGGGCGTCGCGGTCCTCGCGTTCGTCGGCGGCTTCGCGGCCACGGTCCTCGTCTACGCCACCGCGCGCGTGGGCGGGCGCACCGAGGTCGTCACCCTGCTGCTCACCGGCATCGCCGTCAACGCGTTCGCGGGGGCGGGCCTGGCGCTCGTGATGTTCGCGTCCGACACCGGCTCGCGCGAGCAAATCGTCTTCTGGCAGCTCGGCTCGATGAACGGCTCGCGCTGGAGCGAGGTCCTCATCGTCGCCGCCGTGGGCCTTCCGGCCTGCGTCGTCGCCTGCCTGCTCGCGCGTCGCTACGACCTGCTGTCGCTGGGGGAGCGCACCGCGGCCCACCTCGGCCTGCGGGTGGAGCGGCTGCGCATCGGCTCGATCCTGCTGGTGGCGCTGCTCACCGGCGTGGCCGTGGCGTTCGCCGGCATCATCTCGTTCGTCGGCCTCGTGGTGCCGCACCTCGTGCGCATGCTGCTGGGACCGTCGCACCGCACCCTGCTGCTCGCCAGCGTGATCGGCGGCGCCGCCCTGCTGGTGTGGGCCGACCTGCTCGCCCGCACCCTCGTGTCCGGGTCCGACCTCCCGATCGGTCTGCTGACGTCGCTCATCGGTGGTCCGTTCTTCTTCTACCTGGTGCGCGCCACGCGCTCGAAGGCTGGAGGCTGGGCATGACGGCGGCGTACGAGGTCCGGGGCCTGGTCTGCCGGCTCGGCGGGCGTGCCATCGTCCGCGGGGTCGACCTCGACGTCCGGCACGGCGAGGTGCTGGCGCTCGTCGGGCCGAACGGCGCCGGCAAGTCCACGTTGCTCGGCGCGCTGACGGGCGACGTGCCCATCGCCGAGGGGGAGGTGCGCCTCGACGGCCGTCCGCTGGGCGACTGGTCCGCCGGCGACCTCGCCCGCACCCGTGCGGTGCTGCTGCAGGCCAACCAGGTCAGCTTCCCGTTCACGGTCCGCGAGGTCGTCGAGATGGGCCGCAACCCGTGGACCGGACACGCCTCGGCCGCGGACGACGACGCGGCCATCGCCGAGGCCATCGACCGCAGCGACGTCGCCCACCTCCTCGACCGGCCGTTCACGGCGCTCTCGGGTGGCGAGAAGGCGCGGGCGTCGCTCGCGCGCGTGCTGGCCCAGCGCACCGACGTGGTGCTGCTCGACGAGCCCACCGCCGCGCTCGACCTGCGCCACCAGGAGGAGGTCATGGTCGTCGCCCGTGACCTGGCCGCCACCGGCCGTGCCGTCGTCGTCGTGCTGCACGACCTCTCGCTGGCCGCGGCCCGCGCCGACCGCATCGCGATGGTGCACGACGGCCGCATCGTCAGCGTCGGCACACCGGCCGAGGTGCTGACCCCCGAGCGGGTCGAGGAGGTCTACGGGATCGGCGTGCACGTGCTGCCGGCGCCCGACGGCCACCTGATCGTCGTCCCACATCGTGGTCTTTCAGACACTGTGTCACCTTGATCTGACAACGTGTCATATCATTGTCCCACCCCCACAGAGAGGCGCGACCATGACCGTGCTGCCGACCGAGACCGGACTGTCCGTCCAGATGCGCGACGGCTCCCAGGCCGAGCACAAGGACGCCGAGGGCTCGAGCTTCATGTCCTGCCTGCTCGACGGCCAGGTGAACGAGACCGGCTACACCGAGTACCTGGCGATGCTGCGACCGATCTACGCCGCGCTCGAGTCCGTGGGCGCGCGCCTGGCCGACGACCCGATCGCCGGCGCGGTCATCGACCCGGCGATCAACCGTCTCGACGCGATCGACCGGGACCTCGCGTACTGGTCCGGCGGCGCGGGCGTGCCGCCGGTGCAGAGTGCCGCCGTCGACCGCTACGTCGCGCGCATCGAGGCCTCGGCCGCCGATCCCGCACTGTTCGTCGCGCACCACTACACGCGCTACCTCGGCGACCTGTCGGGTGGCCAGGCCATCGGCCGGATCCTGGCGCGCACCTTCGAGCTGCCCGAGGGCCAGGGCATCGCGTTCTACCAGTTCGACGCCGTGCCGAAGCCCAAGCCGTACAAGGACGCGTACCGTGCCCGTCTCGACTCCCTCCCGCTGACCCCGCGCGACCAGCAGCGCGTCGTCGACGAGGTCAAGGTGGTCTTCGGCCTCAACGGCGCCCTGTTCGAGGAGCTGTCCACGCAGCTCCCGCGCTTCGCCCGCTGAGACCCTCGCCGCGGGCGGTGACGCCCACATGCGGGACAATCGGGTCATGACCCATGTCGTGATCATCGGTGGCGGACCCGGCGGCTACGAGGCGGCGCTGGTCGCCCGGCGACTGGGCGCCGAGGTCACGCTCGTCGAGCGCGACGGGCTGGGCGGCTCCACGGTCCTCACCGACTGCGTGCCCAGCAAGACGCTCATCGCCACGTCCGACCTGCTGCACGAGGTCAGCCGCTCGGCCGAGCTGGGCGTCGAGGTCCCGAAGGCGCCGCGCGCCGACCTGGCCGCGGTCAACGACCGTGTCCTGCGGCTCGCGTCGGCGCAGTCCGACGACATCGCCGAGCGCGTCGTCTCGGCCGGCGTCACCGTGCTCTCGGGCATCGCTCGCATCGCCGACGCGCGCACGGTCATCGCGCAGACGCCCGACGGCGAGGTGCGGCTGGCGGCCGACGGCATCCTCATCGCCACCGGTGCGCACCCGCGGGTCAGCGCCGACGCCCAGCCCGACGGCGAGCGCATCCTCACGTGGGAGCAGGTCTACGCGCTGCGCGAGCTGCCCGAGCACATGATCGTCGTCGGCTCCGGCGTCACCGGCGCGGAGTTCGCCAGCGCCTACAACGGCCTCGGCGCCGAGGTCACGCTCGTGTCCAGCCGCGACCGCGTGCTGCCGGGGGAGGACCCCGACGCGGCGAACCTCATCGAGGACGTCTTCACCCGCCGCGGCATGAACGTGCTCGGGAAGTCCCGCATGGCGTCCACTCGCCGCGAGGGCGACCAGGTCGTGGTGACGCTCACCGACGGGCGCACGGTCACCGGCTCGCACTGCCTGCTGGCCCTCGGCTCGATCCCCAACACGGCCGACCTCGGCCTGGAGGAGGTCGGCATCGACACCGACGACGGCGGCTTCATCGCGGTCGACAAGGTCTCCCGGACGAACATCCCCGGCGTCTACGCGGCGGGCGACTGCACGGGCGTCTTCATGCTGGCCTCGGTCGCCGCCCAGCAGGGCCGCATCGCGATGGCGCACCTGCTCGGCGACGCCGTGCACCCGCTCGACCTGCGCAAGGTCTCGAGCAACATCTTCACCTCGCCCGAGATCGCCACCGTCGGCGTGGGTCAGCGCGAGATCGACGAGCAGGGCCTGCTGGTCGACACGGCGATCCTGCCGATCGCGGCGAACCCGCGCGCGAAGATGCAGGGCGTGCACGACGGCTTCGTGAAGCTGTACGCCCGTCAGGGCATCGGCGCGCTCATCGGCGGCGTCGTCGTGGGCCCGCGAGCGAGCGAGCTGATCCACACCGTGTCGGTCGCCGTCTCGGCGTCGCTCACCGTCGACCACGTGGCCGACGCGTTCAGCGTCTACCCGTCGATGTCGGGCACGGTCGGCGAGGTCGCGCGGCGGCTGCACCGCCAAGTCTGAAGCAGTACTTGAATTTCGGGTCGTCACGGCTGTAATCACACGCGTGTTGTTTCGCAGGTCAGACCGGAACTGCTGGAACGGCCTCGCGATATGTGTTCTGATGCCTGTGCTCCCCAGCAACATGAGCAACAGATGTACAACGCCACAGAATGGACTTCCCCCATGCATTCCTGGCTGACCCGCTGCAGCATCGGTCTGACCACACTCGCCGTCGCCGGCGCTCTCCTGCTGCCTGCCCCCGCGCAGGCCGCGGGCACCGACATCGTCGAGTCGCGCCCGCATGCCTCCGCCGCCACCGAGGAGGCCGCGACGACGGCTCCGGTGTCCGAGGAGGTCGAGGTCGAGCAGACCGCGGTCGAGCCCGACCCCGAGGCCGGCGGAGACGCGGTCGAGCGCACGTCGGTCGACCCCTTCCGGATGGTCGGGGTCACCTGGAGCGCCGACTCCGACGCCAGCGACGTCACCGTGCGCGTGCAGGTGCGCACGGACGGGAAGTGGAGCGACTGGGAGACGCTCGACGTCGAGGACAGCGTCGAGGGCGGCCGCCCCGGCACCTCGCCCCTGTGGACCTCTGCGCCCTCCGACGGCGTCGCCGTCGAGGTGAAGGCCGCCTCGGGCGCCGCGCAGGACGTCAAGGTCACCACGATCGACCCGGGCAAGCCCGAGGTCGTCACGCCCGTCAGCCCGGCGCTGTTCGAGGGCGAGGAGGACGACGCCACCACCGAGAGCGTCGCCGCCGACGGCACGCCCAAGGTCGTGCCGATGCCGTCGATCATCACGCGCGCGCAGTGGAAGGCCGGCGCCGGCACCAGCTGCAGCGCCCCGGTCACGCGCCCCAAGGCGCTCGGCGTGGTCATCCACCACACGGCGGGCTCCAACACCTACAGCAAGTCCGAGTCGGCGGGCCTCGTGCGCAGCTACCAGACGTACCACGTCAAGGGCCACGGCTGGTGCGACATCGGCTACAACTTCCTCGTCGACCGCTTCGGCCAGATCTTCGAGGGTCGCAAGGGCGGCATGACCAAGCAGGTCCGCGCCGCGCACTCCGGCGTCGACGCCGTGAACCAGTACGCCACGGGCGTCTCGATGATGGGCCACTTCGACTACGTGAAGCCCAGCGACGCCATGAAGAGCGCCGTCGTGCGGCTGGTCGGCTGGCGCGTGAAGTACTTCGGCGCGAACCCGAAGGGCACCTACTCCGCCGGCGGCAAGAAGTACTCGGTCATCAACGGCCACCGCGACGTGAAGTCCACCGCGTGCCCGGGCAAGTACGGCTACGCCTGGATCGGCGCCGTGGGAGGCCTGCGCGACCGCGTGGCCACCTACATCTCGAAGGCGACCTCGGCGGCGGGCGCACCCACGCCGACCGCCCCGCAGCAGTTCGCGACCCCGAAGAACGTTCGCGTCGCCCCCGCGACGACGGCGGCCACGATCAGCTGGAGCGCCGTCTCTGGTGCCCCCGGCTACCGCGTCATGGTCTCGCCCACGGGCAGCTCGGCCGGTGCGAAGTACTACAACGTCTCGGGCACCAAGGCCGTCGTCTACGGCCTGAACTCGCGCCGGACCTACGTCTTCCGCGTGTCCGTGTGGAACCCGACCGTGAAGCAGCGCGTCAGCCCCTACACGGGCAAGCCCATGCCCACGGCCCGCACCCGCGCGTTCACGGCCCCCACGGGCGTCAAGCTGACCACGCGCACGGCCACCGGCCTGCGGTTCGCCTGGAAGGCCCAGGCGGGCGCTCCGGCCTACCGCGTCATGTACTGGGAGGCCGGCAGCAGCAAGAAGCGCTACGCAATGGCCTACAAGAACGCGATCGCGATCAAGGGCCTCAAGCGCGGCACGATGTACTCGGTGCGCGTGTCGGTGTGGTCGACCCCGACCCGCGAGCGGGTGAGCGCCTACTCGGGCAAGCCCTACGCCACCGGCCCCACGGTCGGCTACAAGGGCGCCTCCGCGCCCGCCCCGGCGCCGAAGCCGTCCGCGCCCAAGCCCGCCCCCAAGCCGGCGCCCGCGCCGAGCGCGAAGAACGCCGTGACGCCCTCCGCTGGCAAGGTGACCTTCAAGGGTCACGGCTACGGCCACGGCATCGGCATGAGCCAGTACGGCGCCGAGGGCGGCGCCCGCGCCGGCGCGAAGTACGACGCGATCCTGAAGAAGTACTACCCGGGCACGAAGCTGAGCTTCAAGTCCGCGACCATCCGCGTGCAGATCTCGGCGGACACGACGAACTCGGTCCAGGTGAAGCACCAGAGCGGCCTCAAGCTGCGCACCCTGGCCAACAACGCCGTCCAGACGCTGCCGAACAGCGTCAGCGGCCGCACGGTCTCGGACTGGACCATCGACACCTCGCCGAGCAACCGCGGCCTCAACCAGGTCTCGTACAAGTCGGGGTCGAAGTGGTACGCGTTCCGCACCTTCAAGACCGACGCCCAGTTCGAGGGCCCGGCCACGATCCGCCTCGTCATGCCGAACGGCAGCACGCGGGCCTATCGAGGTGCCCTGCGCTCGACGAAGCCGTCGACGACCACGCGTGACACCGTGAACGTCCTGAGCCTCGAGGCCTACACGCGCGGCGTCGTCGCACGCGAGATGCCGTCCAGCTGGAGCATGGAGGCGCTCAAGGCGCAGTCCGTCGCGGCCCGCACGTTCGGCTCGCGCTACCTCGGCTCGTCGCGTCACTACGACATCTGCGACACCGTCTCGTGCCAGGTCTACGGCGGCTACGCCGACGAGACCAAGCGGACGAACGACGCGATCCTGGGCACGAAGGGCAAGATCCTGACCTACCAGGGCGCGCCCGCGCTGACGCAGTTCTCGAGCTCGTCGGGCGGCTTCACCAACCAGGGCTCCACGGCCTACCTCAAGGCCGTCAGCGATCCGTGGGACAACTGGTCGGGCAACAAGAACCACGCCTGGAGCCAGACCGTCACCGCCTCGGCGATCCAGAAGAAGTACCCGAGCATCGGCACGCTGAAGTCGATCTCGATCACGAAGCGCAACGGTCACGGCACGCAGGGCGGTCGCGTCGTCTCGCTCACCCTCAAGGGCTCGAAGGCGAACAGGACCATCACCGGCGTCGACGCGCGCTGGGCGTTCGGACTCAAGTCGGACTGGTTCGGCTTCTGAGGGTCGCGGATGGGATGATCGGTCCCATGCGCAGCCCCCGTCTCTGGCTCACGATCGTCTCGGCCGCCCTGGCCAACGCCGTCTCCCTCGGGGTCGCGGCGTGGCTGTTCGACGGCTTCGACCTCACGGTCGGCTGGTGGGTCGCGGCGGTCGCGCTCTTCACGGTGCTGAGCGTCGTGCTGCGCACCCTGGCGCTGCGGATGATGGGCGCGAAGTGGCTGCGCGTCTACACGATCACCGGGGGACTGGCGCTCACCGCGATCGCCCTCGTGCTGACCGACCTGATCGTGCCGGACTCCGGCTTCGAGATCGACGGCTGGGGAACGTGGGTCGTGGTCACGCTCATCGTGTGGGCCACCGGCGTCGCGTTCGGCGAGGTCGACCACCACGCACCGGCGGCCACGCCGGGCCTGTCGCCCGACATCCGCGCCGCGGCGCGCGAGGGCGACCGCCGCGCCTCCTGATCCCGGGTCAGGCCATCGCGAGGAAGAGCTTCTCCAGCTTCTTGGCGTCCACGCTGTCGGGACCCTCCTCGGCGAGGCACTTCTGCAGCCCGGTCGCCACGAGGGCGTAGCCGCCGCGCGCGATCGCCTTGTTGACCGCGGCGAGCTGGGTGAGTGCGTCCTCGCACTCGGCGCCCTCCTCGAGCATCCGGATCACCGACGCGAGGTGACCGTTCGCGCGCTTCAGCCGCGTGGCGATCGCCTTGACCTCGTCAGGCTCGAGCTGCATCGTCGACCTCCTCGTGGTGGACCAGTGCGTCCATCATGCCGGTCAGGCGGCGGCGCGCCTCGGCGGCCACCTCGGCCAGCTCGGGTGACGATCCCAGCTCGGTCATGACGGCCGGGTCGAAGACGTCGACCCGACTGCCGTCGCCGTCCTGCGCCACGACGACGTTGCACGGCAGCAGCGTCGCGATCCGCGGGTCCGTCGCGAGGGCGCGGTGGGCGAGCTCGGGCCTGCACGCACCGAGGATCACGCGGGGCGGGGTCTCGACGCCCAGCCTGGCGATCAGCGTCGCGCGGAGATCGATCTCGGTGAGCACCCCGAAGCCGGCGTCGGCGAGCAGGGTGCGGACGCGCTCGACCGTCTGCTCGTAGGGCGTCGGCACGCGTGTGCCGATCGTGAAGTCCGTCATGTCGCGGCCTCTCGCTTGAACCCCCTAGGGGGATGTGGTTACGCTTCATCGTAACCCCCTGGGGGGATCGAGCCAAACCCATGAGAGGACCGACATGACCCACCCCGCCCCCGAGCCCGGCCAGCACGGCCCGGCCGTCCTGAAGGAGCTGTCGCCACTGCACCGTCAGCTGCGCCGGGCGATCCCCGACGTCTACCGAGGCTTCGGCGAGCTGTCGGGCGCCGCCTTCGCCGACGGCGCCATGGATCGCAGGACGAAGGAGCTGATCGCGCTGGCGATCGGCGTCGTCGAAGGGTGCGACGGCTGCATCGCCTCGCACGCGCAGGCGGCCGTCCGGGCCGGTGCGACGCGCCAGGAGGCGGCTGAGGCCATCGGCGTCACCTTCCTCATGCACGGTGGTCCGGCGACGATCCATGGCGCGCGCGCCTACAGCGCGGTGTGCGACTTCGCCGACGCGCTCGAGGCGGGGGAGGCGGCGTCCTGATGTGCCGACCGACGCGATGCCGGACCTGCGGCAAGACCACCTGGGCCGGATGCGGCCAGCACGTCGCCGCGGTCAAGGCGGCGACGCCCCCGGGCCAGTGGTGCGGAGGCCACGACGACCCGAACAACGACGGTTGGCTGCGTCGCATCCTCGGCCGCTGACCCCGGAACGCCACGACGCCCCGGCCGAGGCCGGGGCGTCGCGATGCGGTGGTGGGACTCAGGCGTCCTTGAGGTCGCAGATGACCGCACCGGCGCCGATGGTCTCGCCGATCGCGGCCGACAGGCCGGTGACGGTGCCCGCCTTGTGCGCGTTGATGGGCTGCTCCATCTTCATCGCCTCGATGACGACGACCAGGTCGCCCTCGGCGATCTCCTGGCCCTCCTCGACGGCGAGCTTGACGACGGTGCCCTGCATCGGCGAGGTCAGCGAGTCGCCGCTGGCGGCCGCGCCGGCGGACTTGCCGCCCTTGCGCTTGGCCTTCTTCGCGCCGCCCGCAGCCGCCGCGCTGGCGCCCAGGCCGCCCGGCAGGACGACCTCGACGCGCTTGCCGCCGACCTCGACGGTGACGCGCTCGCGCTCGGCGGGCTCGTCGGTGTCGGCCAGCGGGCCGGAGTACGGCTCGAGCTGGTTGTCGTAGTCGGTCTCGATCCACGTCGTGTAGACGTCGAACGAGCCCTCGGAGGCGTTGTACGCCACGTTGTCGAGCACGTCGCGGTGGAACGGGATGACCGTGGGCATGCCCTCGACCACGAACTCGTCCAGCGCGCGGCGCGAGCGCTCGATGGCCTGCTCACGCGTGCGGCCGGTGACGATCAGCTTGGCGACGAGGGAGTCGAACGCGCCGGGGACGGTCTCGCCCTCCTCGTAGCCGCCGTCGAGGCGGACGCCGGGGCCGGACGGGGGAGCCCACTTGGTGAGGGTGCCGGGCGCGGGCAGGAAGCCGCGGCCGCCGTCCTCGGCGTTGATGCGGAACTCGATCGAGTGGCCGATGATCTCGGGGTCGTCGTAGCCCAGCTCCTCGCCGGCGGCGATGCGGAACATCTCGCGGACGAGGTCGATGCCGGTGACCTCCTCGGAGACCGGGTGCTCGACCTGGAGGCGGGTGTTCACCTCGAGGAAGCTGATGGTGCCGTCGCGGGCGACGAGGAACTCGCAGGTTCCGGCGCCGACGTAGCCGGCCTCCTTGAGGATCGCCTTGGAGGACGAGTAGAGGCGCGCCAGCTGGTCCTCGCTCAGGAACGGCGCGGGGGCCTCCTCGACGAGCTTCTGGTGGCGACGCTGCAGCGAGCAGTCGCGGGTCGACACGACCACGACGTTGCCGTGGCTGTCGGCGAGGCACTGGGTCTCGACGTGGCGCGGCTTGTCGAGGAACTTCTCGACGAGGCACTCGCCGCGGCCGAAGGCGCTGACGGCCTCACGGACGGCGGAGTCGTAGAGCTCGGGGATCTCCTCGAGCGTGCGGGCGACCTTGAGGCCGCGACCGCCGCCGCCGAAGACCGCCTTGATGGCGACCGGCAGGCCGTTCTCCTTGGCGAACTCGACGATCTCGTCGGCGTCCTTGACCGGGTCCTTGGTGCCGGGCGCGAGCGGCGCGTCGGCGATCTGCGCGATGTGCTTGGCCTTCGCCTTGTCGCCGAGGCTCTCGATGGCGGCCGGCGGCGGGCCGATCCAGATCAGCCCGGCGTCGATGACGGCCTGGGCGAAGTCGGCGTTCTCGGCCAGGAAGCCGTAGCCGGGGTGCACGCTGTCGGCGCCGCTGCGCTGCGCGATGGCGATGATCTTCTCGATCGACAGGTACGAGTCGCCCGGGGTGGAACCCTCGAGCGAGTAGGCCTCGTCGGCGAGACGCACGAAGAGCGCGTCGCGGTCGGGCTCGGCGTAGACCGCCACGCTCCCGATGCCGGAATCCTTCGCGGCTCGAATCACACGGACCGCGATCTCACCACGGTTGGCGACCAGGACCTTCTGCAGGGGCTTGCTCACGAATACTCCTCGCGTCTGAACGGCAGTCGCGAGTCTAAGGGAGTGTGGTGCAGGCCATTTCGTCGCCCCAGCGAGGTTAACGCCTGTTAACCTTCGGTCATGGACTTCGAACTGTCACGCGAGCACGAGGACTTCCGTCGCGTCGTCCGGGACTTCGCCGCCGAGCGGATCGCTCCCCACGTCGCGCAGTGGGACAAGGACCACCACTTCCCGGTCGACGTCGTGCGCGCGATGGGCGACCTCGGCCTGTTCGGCCTGACAGCGCCCGAGGAGTACGGCGGCTCCGACGCCGACTTCACCAGCCTGTGCCTGGCGATCGAGGAGCTCGGCCGGGTGGACCAGTCGATCGGCATCACCCTCGAGGCCGGCGTCGGCCTGGGCATCAACCCGATCCAGACCTTCGGCACGACCGAGCAGAAGGAGCGGTGGCTGCCCGACCTCGTCGCCGGCCGCGCGCTCGCCGGCTTCGGCCTCACCGAGCCCGGGGCCGGGTCGGACGCCGGCGCCACCGCGACGAAGGCCGTGCTCGACGGCGACACGTGGGTCGTCGACGGCGCGAAGCAGTTCATCACGAACTCCGGCAGCGAGATCACCTCGCTCGTCACGGTCACGGCCCGCACGGGCACCCGCGAGGACGGCCGTCCGGAGATCTCGGCGATCGTCGTGCCGGCGGGCACGCCCGGGTTCGTGGCCGAGGCCGGCTACGACAAGCTCGGCTGGCACATCAGCGACACCCACGCGCTCAGCTTCAGCGGCGTGCGCGTGCCGGCCGACCACCTCCTCGGCGACCGAGGCCGCGGCTACGCGCAGTTCCTCGCGACGCTCGACGACGGTCGCGTCGCGATCGCGGCCCTCGCGGTGGGCCTCATCGAGGCGTGCCTCGAGCAGTGCGTGCGGTACGCGGGGGAGAGGCAGACGTTCGGCGGGCCCATCGGCCGCAAGCAGGGCGTGGCGTTCCAGATCGCCGACCTCAAGGTGATGGCGGACGCGTCGCGCGCGCTGACCTACCAGGCCGCGGCGATGAAGGACGCGGGCATCACCGGCCAGCGCTTCAAGCAGGCGGCGTCGGTGGCGAAGCTCTACAGCTCGGAGGCCGCCGTCACGGCGACCCGCGTGGCCACTCAGGTGTTCGGCGGCTACGGCTTCATGGAGGAGTACCCCGTGGCCCGGTTCTACCGGGACGCGAAGATCCTCGAGATCGGCGAGGGCACGAGCGAGGTGCAGCGCATGCTCATCGCACGCTCGCTCGGCCTGCCGGTGGAGTAGGGACCGTCAGAGGGCGGTCATCGAGCGGCACGGCAGCGGCACGTGCTTGGCGCCGGAGCCGAAGTCGACCTGGACCGACGAGGACCCCTGGACGCTGACTACGCGGCCGAGTCCGAACGAGTCGTGGGAGACGCGGGCGCCCGCCTCGTAGACCTCGTCGACGACGACCGGCTTGGGCGCGAACGGGCTGCTTGCGAGGTGGCGTCGAGGACGCTGTGACGTAGCCATGATGTCTCCATGGTCCCACGTCGACCATGACCTGTGGGCCACTTGACCGTCCCACGCCCGGTCGGCGGCCCGTCGTGGATAGGGTGGGGCGCTCTGTCTCGTGCCGTCTCGGGAGGTCTCGCGGTGTTCATGGTGTTCGTGCTGGTGGTCCTGGTCGTGGGATTCGTGGTGTCGTTGCTGGTGCGTCGCCAGTTGCGGTCGTCCGGGAGGTCCGCGGCTCCCGCCACGTTGACCGCGCTCGGCCTCGGGCTGCTGGCGCTCGTCGTGGCGTTCGTGTCGATGACCGCGATCGTCCCGACTCGTGAGATCGGCGTCGTCACCTCGTTCGGCCGCCCGGTCGACGTCCTGTCGAACGGCCTGCACCTCAAGGCGCCGTGGGAGAAGGTCAACAAGCTCGACGGGACGATCCAGACCGACAACTTCACCGGTCAGGACCACGCGATCGACGTGCGCATCGGCAACGGGTCCACGGCCGGGGTCGACGCGACGATCCGGTGGCGCATCAAGCTCGACGCAGGCAAGGAGCTCTACCAGGACTACCGACAGATGGAGAACATCCGCGACTCGCTCGTCACGCGTGAGCTCAAGGCCGCGCTGAACGAGGTGCTCGGCGACTACGACCCGCTGGCCTCGGTCAAGCAGGGGACGTCGGCCGACGGCACCACGACCTCGGCCGGCGTGGACCTCAACGCGTTCTCCCAGCTCGTGCAGGAGGCGCTCGCGAAGCGCGTCGGCGACGACGTCGAGGTCAAGTCCGTGATCCTGCCGATCGTGCGCTTCGACCAGCAGACGCAGGAGAAGATCAACGCCTACCAGGCCGAGGTCGCCAACACGCGCATCGCCGAGCAGCGCGAGGCGACCGCGAAGGCGCAGGCCCAGGCCAACAAGAACCTGGCCGGCTCGGTCTCGCGCGATCCCAACGTGCTCGTCTCGAAGTGCCTCGACACGCTCGAGGAGATGGTCAAGGCCGGCCAGGAGGTGCCGATCGGCTTCTCCTGCTGGCCGGGATCCACCGGCACCTCGGTGGTCCTGCCGCAGGCCGGGAGGGCCGCCGCGAGCGACGACCGCTGATCAGCGGCGGCGACGCGCGACCAGCACGACCGCCGCGGCGAGCACGCCGAGGGCGACCGCTCCGCCGACGACCCACCCGATGATCGAGCCCGACTCGTCGGACGCCGTGTCCGGTGCGTCGTCCGCTCCGTCCGCGGGCTCGTCGTCGGCTGCCGTCACGGGCGAGTCGACGAGTCGCGAGCCGGCCTCCGGCGCGGTGAGGCCGTCGACCTCGGCGTAGGTGGGCGCCACGTCGCCGAGCACGTTCTCGCGGCCGAGGGTCAGCGTGTACGGAAGATTCGTCTCGTCGCCGCGGAGCTTGAGGCTCACCAGGACGTAGTGCATCCCGGCGAGCGACGCCCCCTGGCGGCGAGGGTCGTTCTGCGCGCGGTTGGCCGGGTGCAGCGGCCACGACATCGCGCCGGTGCGGAACGCGACGTTCTCCCGCAGGTTCGCCCACGGGTCGCGCGTCCAGTCGCCGGGCCACTTGGCGTACTGGCTGATCGTGACGTCGCGGCGCAGCGGATTGATGACCGTGACCTCCAGGCCGCTGCCGATGCTGGCTGCCTCGCGGACCTCGTCGGTGAGCTGGGCGTCGACCTGCGCACGGACCTGCTCGCCCCAGTCGACGGGGACGGCCAGGACCTGGGTCTCACCCGCACTGATGTCGAGCTGGTACGTGCCGGGTCCGACCTCGGGGGCGTTGGCGATGCTCGTGCCGGGGACGGCCTCGGTGGGGGTGCCGGGGGTCGGTGCCTTCCAGCCGGGCTCGTCGCCGGCGGTCCCCGCGGCCAGGTCGGACGTGATGGGCGGCTCCTCGTAGACCGACAGCTCGATCGGGCGGCCCTCGAGGTTGCCGACGGTGCGGTCGACCTGGAGGCCGAGCTCCTCGTCCGTGCGGCACTGCGACTCCGGGTCCTTGACCCAGCTCGCGACGCCGCCGTAGTAGACCGGAGCCCGGCTGGCCATGTCGAGGCCGTAGGTGGTGGACGCTGCGCACATGAGTCCGGCGATGCGCTGGACGCGCAGCGTGGCGGCGGCGCCGAGGTCGCCGCTGATGCCGCGGATCACCGCGCCGACGTGGAGGGTCGAGTCCGGGGCCGTGCGCGCGAGGCGGTAGTGCGCCGCGCCGTCGGCCGCGATCGTGTCGGTGTACTGGCCGCGCTCGAGCAGCGGCGCGCCGTCCTCGCCGGGCGTCCCCTGTACGGGCGTGCCGGTGAGGTCGAAGGGGCGTGCCGCCCGCACGGAGGAGACGCGCAGGCTGTCGGTCAGGCTCTCGGCATCGTCGGCGTCGTAGTACGTGCCGTTGCCCTCGTCCGCGACGCACTGAAGCGTCTTCTTGGCCCTGCCGGAGACGTCGAAGCCCACGACGTCGATGCGGATGTCGATCCCGTTCGCGGCGATCTCGCGAGCGACCACGCACGGGTCGGGGTCGCACGTGGGCTCCCCGTCCGAGACCAGCACGATCGTGCGCTGGCCGGTGTCGCCGAGGTCCTTCGCCGCCTCGCGGAGCGCATGGCTCGTGGGCGTCCAGCCGACGGGCTCGTAGTCGGCCACGGCCCGGCGCAGGTCGTCGCGGTTGTCGGTGCCGAGGTCGACGATGCGCTCGGAGTCGGTGCACGCCGCCGGGTCGTCCTCGGCGACGTCGCTGGCACCGTACACGCGAAAGCCCACCCGCTGCTCGTCCGGCAGGCCGTCGATCACTGCCTCGAGGCCATCCTTCGCGGCCTGGATCCGTGTGGTCCCGCCGCCGGTGCGCTCGGCCATCGAGCCCGAGGCGTCCATGACGAGCATCATCGCGGTGTCGGCCGCGGGCTCCTCGGCAGTGGAGGGCCAGCTGAGGGCCGTGATGGCGAGCAGGACGGAGCCGGCGCAGGCGACGATCTTGATCAACGTTCTCTCCCCGAGACGAGCGGCGTGACGCCGCCATCGTGCCATGCTCAGCGCCAGAGGTCGGTCCACTCCACTCCGAGGTCCCGGGCCATCTCGCGGACCGCGGGAACGCTGACGCCGACCACGTTGTGGTGGTCGCCCTCGATCCGGGTCACGAACGCCGCGCCGAGGCCGTCGATCGTGAAGGCGCCGGCGACGTGCAGCGGCTCGCCGGTGGCGACGTAGGCCTCGATCTCCTCGTCGGTGACGTGCGCGAAGTGCACGCGCGTGGCGGCGTGACGCACGACCTCGTCGTCGCCCAGGCGCAGGCAGTGCCCGGTGTGCAGGACACCCACGTTGCCGCGCATCTCGTACCAGCGGCGCCGGGCGACCTCGGGGTCGTGGGGCTTGCCGAGGACTCGCCCGTCGAACTCCAGCACCGAGTCGCAGCCGAGCACGAGGGCGTCGGGGTGGTCGGGCGCGACGGCCCGGCACTTCAGGCGCGCGAGCTCGGTGGACAGCTCGGCCGGGGTGGTGGCGGCGATGCCGTCCTCGTCCACGCCCGACACGACGACCTCGGGGTCGATGCCGGCCCGCTGCAGCGTGCTGAGTCGGGCGGGGGACTGCGAGGCCAGGACGAATCTCATCGGTCCTCCGGGTCGAGGGCGGGCACGGCGCCGTGGGTGGCGACCTCGGCGCTCAGGTCGGGGTGGGCCAGCACCTCGTCGATCAGTCGCTGCGACCCGCCGACGCACAGCCACGTGGGGTCGACGTCGGCGGCGACGAACCAGGCGCGATCGGCGGGCCACGTCAGCGAGGCGGGCGGCAGGGTGCGCTCGACGTCGGTGCCGTACGGGCGCGCGCCCCAGTCGCCCACGTCCGAGGCGGGGCCGCGGAACAGCAGGTAGGAGCGCTCGCCCTCGAGGTCGATCTTCGGGGCGTCGAGGACGTCGTCGTCGAACGCGGGCCTGATGCGCGGCGGGGTGGGGCGGAACCACAGGTCGCGCAGCCAGTTGCCGCGCAGGGTCGTGTAGGCGCGGCCGGCGTCGGTCAGCTCGCCCCAGCCGTCCCAGAGGCCGAAGAAGACGTCGTCCGGGGTGCGCGTGTGCCGTGCGGCGATCTCGACGACGATCGCCATGATCGCGTCGTCGCTGCGGTAGGTCTCGGACTCGCCGTCGTCGTACGGGACGGTCGCGTAGGCCTCGAACCCCGGAGGGCCCTGCATGGCGAGGATCGGCCAGCCCTCGGCCGCACCGGTGAACCAGTCGGCGTGCGACACGTCGGGCTCGGGGCGCAGGGTCATGCCTCGATCGTTCCACACGTGCCCGGAGAACACGTTTCCCGTCAGTCGTGCGTCAGAAGGCGGAGGCGCGCCACTGGCCGGGGCCGAAGCGGTGCGGCGTGCGGTGCTGGCGCGTGGGGTGGCCCCACTGGCTGCGCGGCCTCGGCTTCGAGTCGGCAGCCGCGGCGGCCGCGGCGGCGTTGCGCGCGGCGACGACCGCGACGAGCGCCGCCAGCTCCTCGGCGGTCGGGTCGCCCTTGACCACCCGGAGCACGGGCTTGCTCTCCGGGGTCTCGGTGGTCTCGTCCACGGCGTCGCTCACAGCGGGATGTTCCCGTGCTTCTTGGGCGGCAGCGTCTCGCGCTTGGTCGCCAGCAGGCGCAGCGCCTTGACGATCTCGGCGCGGGTCTGGCTGGGCTTGATGACGCCGTCGATGTAGCCACGCTCGGCCGCCACGTACGGGTTGCAGAGCGTGTCCTCGTACTCGGTCATCAGGTCCGCGCGCAGCGCCTCGGGATCGTCGGCCGCGGCGATCTCGCGGCGGTACAGGATGTTGACCGCACCCGACGCGCCGACGACGGCGATCTGGCCGGTGGGCCACGACAGGTTGATGTCGGCGCCGAGGTGCTTGGAGCCCATGACGTCGTAGGCGCCGCCGTAGGCCTTGCGCGTGATGATCGTGACGAGCGGGACGGTGGCCTCGGCGTACGCGTAGATCAGCTTCGCGCCGCGGCGGATGATGCCGTTCCACTCCTGGTCGGTGCCGGGCAGGAAGCCGGGCACGTCGACGAAGGTCAGGACCGGGATGTTGAACGCGTCGCACGTGCGCACGAAGCGCGCGGCCTTCTCGGACGCGTCGATGTCCAGGCAGCCGGCGAACTGCATCGGCTGGTTGGCCACGACGCCGACGCTCTTGCCCTCCACGCGGCCGAAGCCGATGACCAGGTTCGGCGCGAAGAGCGCCTGGACCTCGAGGAACTCCTGGTCGTCCAGCACGGTCTCGATGACGGTGCGGATGTCGTAGGGCTGGTTCGCCGAGTCGGGGATGAGCGTGTCGAGCGCGACGTCGAGGTCGGTCGGCTCGAGGTCGACGACCTCGGGGAACGCCTCGGGCTCCTCCATGTTGTTCTGCGGCATGTAGGAGATGAGCGCCTTGACGTACTCGAGCGCGTCGTCCTCGTCGGAGGCCAGGTAGTGCGAGTTGCCGCTCTTGGTGTTGTGCGTGCGACCGCCGCCCAGCTCCTCCATCGTGACGTCCTCGCCGGTGACCGTCTTGATGATGTCGGGTCCGGTGATGAACATGCCCGAGGTGCCGTCGACCATGACCGTGAAGTCGGTGACCGCGGGGGAGTAGACGTGACCGCCGGCGCAGTTGCCCATGATGAGCGAGATCTGCGGGATGACGCCCGAGGCGTGCACGTTGCGGCGGAAGATCTCGCCGTACAGGCCGAGCGAGACGACGCCCTCCTGAATGCGCGCGCCGGCGCCCTCGTTGATGCCGATGATGGGGCAGCCGGACTTGATCGCCAGGTCCATGACCTTGGTGATCTTCTCGCCGTAGACCTCGCCGAGGCTGCCGCCGAAGATGCTGAAGTCCTGGCTGAAGACGCACACCTGGCGGCCGTCGATCGTGCCGTAGCCGGTGATGACGCCGTCGCCGAGCGGACGGTTCTTGTCCAGGCCGAACGACGTGGCGCGGTGGCGGGCCAGCGCGTCGAGCTCGACGAACGAACCCTCGTCGAGCAGCTGCTCGATCCGCTCACGGGCGCTCTTGCGGTCGCGGGCATGCTGCTTCTCGGCGGCACGCTCGGCCACCTCCACGGTCGCCTCGTGGTGACGGCGTTCGTAGTCGGCCAGCTTGCCGGCGGTGGTGTGGAGCTCGGGGTGCTCCTCCAGCGGGGTGTCGGGCAGGGCGTCGGTCATGGCGAACACCCTAACCGGCAGTGATCCGAGCCTCATCAAGGGACTGGGCGCACCGTCGACTGTGCGAGGGTGGGCCCGTGCAGCAGCCCCACCTGGCCCCCCTCGACCGCGACCGCCTGCGAGCCGACGCCGTCGGGTTCGAGGTCCACGTCACCGACGAGACCGCCAGCACGAACGCCGACCTCGCGCAGGCCGCTCACGACGGCGCGCCCGAGTGGACCGTGCACACCACCGACCACCAGGCCGCGGGCCGGGGTCGTCTCGACCGCACCTTCACGATGCCGCGGTCCACGGGCATCGCCGTCTCGGTGCTGGTCCGTCCCACCGAGGTGCCGCCGACGCGCTGGCCGTGGCTGCCGCTCGTCACGGGCCTGGCCGTCGTCGACACCGTGCGCGAGCTGGGCGTCGACGCCGCGCTCAAGTGGCCCAACGACGTCCTCGTCGAGGACCGTCTCAAGCTCTGCGGGATCCTCGTCGAGCGCGTCGAGACCTCGATCGGCGCGGCGGCGGTGGTGGGAGTCGGCCTCAACGTCGGCCTCTCCGCCGAGGACCTGCCGGTGGAGCGGGCGACCTCGCTGCTGCTGGAGGGCGCGAGCACCACCGACCGCACCGAGATCCTTCCGGTGCTGCTGCGCCGCCTGCGCGAGCGGCTCGAGCTCTGGCGCGACCCCGCGAGCGCCGCCGAGCTGGCCGACGCCTACGCGGCCACCTGCTCCACGATCGGGCGGCAGGTGCGGATCGAGCGCGCCGACGGCTCCGACGTGGTGGGCGAGGCGACCGGGATCGACGCGTCGGGCTGCCTCGTCGTCGACGGCGTGCCGTGGTCGGCCGGTGACGTGACGCACCTGCGCCCGGCGTGATCCCCGCCGTCGGTCCGTCGTGGGATCATGGCGGCATGCTGTCCGAGAAGCTGCTGCTCGACGACGAGGTGGTCGAGGCCGAGACCCGCACCCACCTCAAGGTGCTGATCGTGCCCTTCCTCGTCGGCCTGGCGATCATGCTGGTCGGCGGGTACTTCGCCGGTGCGGTCGGCGACTCGGGCGGAGGCACTCCGCGACTGGCCGGGATCGTCGTCCTGGCGGTGCTGTTCGTCTGGGGCACGCTGCTGCCGTTCCTGCGCTGGCTCACCTGGACCTACACCCTCACGAACCGGCGCCTGATCGAGCAGAAGGGCATCCTGACGCGCAGCGGCCGGATCATCCCGCTCGCCCGCATCAACGACGTCGCCTACGAGAAGGGCCTGATCGACCGGGTCCTGCGCTGCGGCACGCTGATCATCCACGACGCCAGCCAGCAGGCCGGCCTGCAGCTGCACGACATCCCCCACATCGAGGACTTCCACCGCCGCATCTCGCGGCTCGTGCTGGCCTCCCACGCACCCGAGGCGCGCCGCGATGAGCAGTCCTGACGACCAGCAGCTGGTCGACGTCATCCTCGCCGAGCAGCTGCACTACACGAACGCCGAGACGGCCGAGCGGGGCGGACTCACCCCCGAGCAGGCCGCCCGTCTGTGGCGCAACCTCGGCTTCCCGGATCCGGGCGAGGAGATGGCGTTCGGCGACGCCGACGTCTCCGCGGTCGCGATCGTGGCGACCGCGATGGAGCACGAGATCCTCGACGAGGAGACCGTCTTCCGTCTCACCCGCGCGCTGGGCCAGACGATGTCGCGCCTGGCCGACTGGCAGGTGACGATCCTCGTCGACCAGCTGGAGGCCGACATCGTGCGGGGCAAGTCGCAGAGCCGCGCCGAGGCCGCCCTCGAGCTCGCGCAGAGCTCGGTGCCCGGCTTCGAGCGCCTCATGGTGCACGTCTGGCGCCGCCACCTGGCCGCCGCCGCGGCGCGCCTCACGGCTCTCGGCGAGAACGACCAGGCGCTGCTGACCACCGACATGACCGTCGGGTTCGCCGACATGACGCGCTTCACCGCGCTGTCGAACCGCCTCGACGAGACCGCCCTGGCGTCGGTGGTCGAGGAGTTCGAGACGCGCTGCGGCGATCTCATCACGGCGGCCGGCGCGCGCGTCATCAAGACGCTCGGCGACGCGATGCTCTTCGTGCACCACGACCCGGTGCACACCACGCGGATCTCGCTCGACATCATCACGACGATCGGCGCCCGGCCGAAGCTGCCCGACGTCCGGGTCGGTCTGGCCACGGGGTCGGTGCTGAGCCGGCTCGGCGACGTGTTCGGCCCTCCGGTGAACCTCGCCGCGCGGCTCTCGCAGGTGGCGCGCGCCAACCGCGTGCTCGTCGACCAGTCCACCGCCGACGCGCTCGGCGACAGGTTCGAGACCCGGGCGCTGCCGCCGCGCCCGATCAAGGGCTTCGGCACCCTCTCGCCGATCACCGTCACCGAGCGTCGCTCCTTCCGCGCCCGCTGAGCGACCTCCGCCGCGGTCCCGGGCCGGTTCGCTCTAGGCTGGCGCCGTGACGCACGAAGCTCCCGCCCCTGACGTCGCCGTGATCGGCGGAGGCCAGCTGGCGCGGATGATGCAGCCCCCGGCGATCGCGCTCGGCCTGCGGCTGGCGCTGCTGGCCGAGGGTCCCGACGTCTCCGCCGCCCAGGTGATCGGTGCCCACCGCGTGGGCTCGCACACCGACCTCGACGACCTCCGTGCCGCGGTCGGCGACGCCCCCGTGGTGACGTTCGACCACGAGCACGTGCCGCCGGAGCACCTGCGCACCCTCGCCGCCGAGGGCCACGAGTGCCGTCCCGGACCCGACGCGCTGATCCACGCGCAGGACAAGCTGGTCATGCGTCGCCGTCTCACCGAGCTGGGCGTCCCGTGCCCGCGCTGGGCCGAGGTGGGCGAGCCTTCCGACGTCGTCACGTTCGGGTTCCCGGCGATCGTCAAGACCGCGCGCGGCGGCTACGACGGCAAGGGGGTCTGGAAGGCCGAGTCCGAGGCCGACCTCGAGGAGCCGTTCCGCGCCGAGGGCGAGCTGCTGGTGGAGGAGCTCGTGCCGTTCCGCCGCGAGCTGTCGGCGCAGGTCGCCCGCAGCGCGACCGGCGAGATGGTCGACTACCCGGTCGTGGAGTCGCGCCAGGTCAACGGTGTCTGCTCCGAGGTGATCGCGCCGGCCCCGAATCTCGACCCCGCCCTCGAGGCGCGGGCCCGCGGCATCGCCCGCACGGTCGCCGAGGAGCTCGGCGTGGTCGGCATGCTGGCCGTCGAGCTGTTCGAGACCGACGACGACCGCGTGCTCGTCAACGAGCTCGCGATGCGCCCGCACAACACGGGTCACTGGTCGATCGACGGCGCCGTGACGAGTCAGTTCGAGAACCACCTGCGCGCCGTCACCGGCCTGCCGCTCGGCTCGACGACCCCGCGCCAGCCGTGGGCGGTCATGGTCAACATCCTCGGCGGCGCCGTGGAGGACCTCGAGGCCAAGCGCGCGGTCGCCCTCGCGGCCGAGCCCGACGTGAAGGTCCACCTCTACGGCAAGGCGGTGAAGCCCGGCCGCAAGGTCGGCCACGTCACCGCCGTGGGCGACGACCTCGAAGACGTGCTCCGCCGGGCCCGGCGCAGCGCGAGCCTGCTGACGGACGGAGTCGAAGGATGAGCGAGAGCGCACGCGTCGGGATCGTGATGGGGTCCGACTCGGACTGGCCCACGATGGAGGCCGCCGCGCAGGCCGTGGCCGAGTTCGGCATCGCGTACGAGGCCGACGTCGTCTCGGCGCACCGGATGCCCGACGAGATGCTCGAGTACGGACGCCGCGCCCACGAGCGCGGCATCGAGGTCATCATCGCCGGCGCCGGCGGTGCCGCCCACCTGCCCGGCATGCTCGCCGCGGTCACGCCGCTGCCGGTCATCGGCGTGCCCGTGCCGCTGAAGTACCTCGACGGGATGGACTCGCTGCTCTCGATCGTGCAGATGCCGGCCGGCGTGCCGGTGGCCACGGTCGCGATCGGCAACGCCCGCAACGCCGGTCTGCTGGCCGTGCGGATCCTCGCCGCCGGCGACCCCGCCCTCACGCGGACCATGGTCGACTTCCAGGCCACCCTCGCCGACGCCGCCCGCGCCAAGGGCGCCGTGGTCCGCGGTGAGTGACGGTTTCCCCGCTTAACCGGGGAAACCGTCACTTCGCGAGGTTCGCAAACCTCGTGAAGTGACGGGAAACCTCGTCCAGTCGCAGGAGTAGCGTCCGAGACATGGACATCATCCTGGTTCCCGGATTCTGGCTGGACGCCTCGTCGTGGGACGAGGTCACGCCGCTGATCGTCGAGGCCGGACACCGCGTGCACCCGCTGACGCTGCCCGGCCTCGAGTCGCGCGACGCGCCCCGCGCGGACATCGGGCTGCGCGACCACGTCGAGTTCGTGGCGGCGCGGGTCGACGCGCTCGATGGTGACGTCGTGCTGGTCGGGCACTCCGGTGGTGGTGCGGTCATCCACGGCGTCGCCGACCTGCGCCCCGACCGGATCGCGCGCGCGATCTACGTCGACTCGGGTCCGCAGCCCGAGGGCGAGCCGATCAACGACGAGCTGCCGCCCGACGGCGACGAGATTCCGCTGCCGCCGTGGGACACGTTCACCGAGATGGACCTCGTCGACATGGACGAGACGATCCGGGCCGACTTCGAGGCGCGGGCCGTGCCGCAGCCGATCCGCGTCGCGACCGACGGAATCTCCTACGCCGATGATCGCCGCCTCGACGTGCCGGCGACGATCATCTGCTGCGAGTTCCCGTCCCAGGTGCTGCGCGACGCGATCGAGGCCGGCGATGCGTGGGCCGCCGAGGTCGGCCGGCTGCGCGAGGTCGAGTACGTCGACCTGCCCACCGGGCACTGGCCGCAGTACACGAAGCCGCGTGAGCTGGCCCGGCTGATCGTCGAGGCGCTCGAGCGTCACTGACGCCGCCGGGTGTCTGCGGCGGGTCACCCCGGGAGGGGCGCGGCAGCCCGCGGCGTAGAATGCGCGGAGTTCCTACCTTTTCAACCCCCGGGAGTTCGAGCGTGTCCGATTTCTTCGCGTTGTCCGAGGAGCATCAGGCGATCCGCGAGGCGGTGCGCGCCGTGGCCGAGGCGAAGATCGCCCCGCACGCCGCCGCCGTGGACGAGGAGGCGCGCTTCCCGAGCGAGGCGAACCAGGCGCTCATCGCGGCCGACTTCCACGCGCCGCACGTGCCCGAGCAGTACGGGGGAGCCGGCGCCGACGCGCTCGCCACCGTGCTGGTGATCGAGGAGGTCGCCCGCGTGTGCGTCTCCAGCTCGCTCATCCCCGCGGTCAACAAGCTCGGCTCGCTGCCGGTGCAGATCGGCGGCGGCGAGGAGATCAAGGCGAAGTACCTGGGCAAGCTCGCGCGCGGCGAGGGCGGCTTCAGCTACTGCCTCTCCGAGCCCGAGGCCGGCTCCGACGCCGCCAACCAGCGGACCACTGCCAAGCGCGACGGTGACGACTGGGTCATCAACGGCACGAAGCGCTGGATCACCAACGCGGGCGAGTCGGAGTACTACACCGTCCTGACGCAGACCGACTTCGAGAAGCGCACGAAGGGCATCACCGCGTTCGTCGTGGAGAAGTCCGACGAGGGCGTCTCGTTCGGCGCGCCGGAGAAGAAGCTCGGCATCAAGGGCTCGCCGACGCGCGAGGTCTACTTCGACAACGTGCGCATCCCGGGCGACCGCATCATCGGCGACGTCGGCGAGGGCTTCGCGATCGCGATGAAGACCCTCGACCACACCCGCGTCACCATCGCCGCGCAGGCGGTCGGCGTGGCGCAGGGCGCCCTCGACTACGCGCTGGGCTACGTCCAGGAGCGCAAGCAGTTCGGCAAGCCCGTCTCGGACTTCCAGGGCCTGCAGTTCATGATCGCCGACATGGGCATGAAGATCGAGGCCGCGCGCCAGCTCACCTACGCGGCCGCCGGTCGCTCCGAGCGCGGCGACAAGGACCTCACGTTCTTCGGCGCCGCCGCGAAGGCCTTCGCGTCCGACGTCGCGATGCAGGTGACCACCGACGCCGTGCAGCTGCTCGGCGGCTACGGCTTCACCCGCGACTACCCGGTCGAGCGGATGATGCGCGACGCCAAGATCACCCAGATCTACGAGGGCACGAACCAGGTCCAGCGGATCGTCATGGCGCGCCAGCTGCTCGCCGGCATCCAGTCCACCCTCTGATCCACTCGCGGCCCTCAGGGTGATCTCGGGGTCGTCCAAGGGTGTTGCTACCGGGAGTGGTTTGAGAGTCTGGTGCAATGGCCCTCCCGCGGCGGTCCGAGGTCGTCGTTCGCTTGCGCGACGGGATCCTGCCTGCGGTGTTCGAGCTGACGCTGCTGGCGCTCGTCTACGTGCTGTACCGCGTCGGTCGTCTGGTGACGATCGACGCGGAGCAGACCGCGTACGCGAACGCCGCCGCGGTGCGCGGGCTCGAGCGCGCCCTGCGGCTGTCGCACGAGGCCTTCATCCAGGACCTCGTCCCGTCGGTCGACCTGCTGCAGGCAGCCAACGTCTACTACGTCGGGGTGCACTTCCCGGCCACGGTGGCGTTCCTCGTGTGGGGATTCGTCCGGCGCCCCCGGGCCGAGTACCGCTGGGCGCGGAACCTCATCATCATCCAGACGACCTGCGCGGTGATGCTGCACATGGCGTTCCCGCTGGCCCCGCCGCGCATGTTCCCGCAGTGGGGGTTCGTCGACTCGATGACCGAGTACGGCCCTTCGGCGTATGACGGCGCGAGCGGTGCGGTGGCCAACCAGTACGCCGCCATGCCGAGCCTGCACGTGGGCTGGGCGGTGCTGATCGCCGTCGTGGTGGTGCGGACCGCGAACGGCCTGGTGCGCCGGCTGGCGGTCTGGCACGCGGCGATCACGATCGTGGTCGTCACCGTCACGGCGAACCACTGGTTCATGGACGGGATCGTCGCCTGCGCGATCCTGCTCGTCGCGATGCGCCTCTTCCCGGCGCCGGGAGTCTCACGGATCCCGCAGCTGCAGCGACTCACCTGACGTCTCCACACCCGGGGGAATGGGTGCTTGACGCGTCCCCTGAAGCACAATAAGTTGTGCGTCAGTTCGTTCGTCACGGGCCTCGCCCATCACCGAATCGGGGGATTCATGCACATCGTCACACGGGCCTTCGCGGTCCTGGCCACCTCGGCCGCGCTCACACTCTCGGCCCTGCCACCGACACAGGCCGGCACGCCGCGCGCCACCTTCGGCGACCGCCTCGGCGAGCTCGCCCAGGTCGAGTCGGCCGTCCCGCTGAGCGCCTCGCCGACGGGCGCCGTCAGGAAGGGAGCCGTGCCGATCGAGACGGTCGGAGGCGCCTCGCTCGCACTCGACCTGCCGGCGAGGGGTGTCACCGCGAAGAAGGCCGACGGGCGGTACCACCTGCCGGGGCGCAAGGGAGCGTCGCTCGCCGTCACGCCGACCAGCACCGGCACGCAGGTGCTGGTCGGGATCGACTCGGCGGAGGCCCCGGCCACCTACGACTTCGGGCTCCGTGGCGACGTCTCCCCGCGGCCGGCGCCCGACGGAGGAGTCGACCTCGTCGGACCGGACGGGGCCGTCGTCGCCCAGGTCGAGGCGCCGTGGGCCGTCGACGCGGCCGGGCGCCAGGTGCCCACCCGCTACGAGCTGAGGGGGAGCACGATCCGCCAGGTCGTCGACCACCGCGCCCGCGGCGTCGCCTATCCCGTCGTCGCCGACCCGAAGGTGAAGTTCTGCGACCTGGGCACGGCCGTGTGCGTGAAGCTGAGCAAGAAGGAGACCAAGAAGGTGCACGACGCGATGTTCGTCTCGCTCGGGGCGGGGGTGAGCACGCTGTGCGGACTGATCCCTGCGAAGAACCCGGCAGGGGTCGCGGTGAAAGCGGTCTGCGCCGCCGCCGTGAGCGCCTACTTCTACAAGCTGCGAGGGGTGTTCAAGGAGGCCAAGAAGGCGGGAAGGTGCGTCGAGCTGAAGTTCAGGATCGTCGCGGTGGCGGTCGTGGGTGGGAAGGTCGTCAAGTGTTGAGCCGGATCGATCTCGTGGCATATCTCGTCCTCGCGGTGGCGCTCGTCGCGATGGTCCTTCTCCTCAGCGATCGCGGTGTGTTCGCCTGGGCTCTGGCCGGTGCCTGCTTCGTCGGGGTGCTCGCGGGCGATCTGACTCTGCGCGCGATCCGCCGCCGGTCCCGCCGTTGACGGAGGAGCCGATGTGGAAAACGCTGCTGCTGGTGGTGGCTGCCGGGCCTACGGTGCGAGTCCGAGTAGACGTGGGAAGGGAGAAGTGCTGATGAGGACACCTGTCGCGCTGGTCGCCGCGCTTGGCCTCTACTGGATGGGTCTCAACCAAGGCGCGGAGGCGCCTGGCGGGATCGTCCGCGACTTCTGGACCCTGGCCGTCGTCCTGACGGTGGCAGCCGTGGCATGGGAGCTCGTCGCACGCCGATGGCGCGCCCGAAGCGCGACCCCGCCCGCGACATGAGCAGCCGATCCGTCGGCGGGGCGATCGCTTGGGAGGCGCTGTCGATCGGTACGTGCGGGGCAGCGGTCGTCATCGCCTCCTGGGCGGTGAGCGGAGAGCCCGACTGGGTCGCGGGCGGCATCGTCGCGGTGGGATTCCTGGCCATCGACCTGGTCCGATCGCTCAGGTCGCGCCAGCGGTCGCGGGGTTGATCCACGCAGGAGGGTGCTCGCGGCGGGTGGGCGCCGGGGAGGCGGCACCCACCCGCCGTGGTCGTCGGTTTCGGCTCGGCGGGCGGGTCCGCGGCCGTACGATGACGCGGTGATCCGTCGACTGGTCCCGGTGCTCGCGAGCGCCGCGCTCGTGCTGTCCGTCGCGGCCTGCACGGCCGAGGAGGACGAGCCCCGTTCCGCCCCGCAGGGCACCGCGTTCTACACGCCGCCCGCGGACCTCTCGGAGTACGCGCACGGCGACCTCATCTGGTCGCGCGAGCTCGAGGGCGCGATGGGGCTGGAGCAGGCCGACGTCAGCCTCGTCCTCTACGCGCAGCAGGGCGTGGGCGGCGACACGGTCGCCACCTCCGGCTTCGTCGCCGTCCCCGACGGAACCGCTCCCGACGGCGGCTGGCCGGTCGTCACCTGGGCGCACGGCACCACCGGCATCGCCGACCAGTGCGCCCCCACCCGCGCCGACGCGACGATCGCCGACCCGGCCGCGATCGGCACCACCAGCACCCGCCTCCAGCGTTGGATCGACAGCGGCCACGCGGTGGTGGCCACCGACTACGAGGGCCTCGGCACCCCCGGCGACCACCCGTACCTGATCGGCGCCTCGCAGGGCCGGGCCGTGCTCGACATCGTGCGCGCCGCCCGCCAGCTCGATCCCGACCTCAGCGATCGGGTGATGACCGCCGGCCACTCGCAGGGCGGTCACGCGGCGCTGTGGGCCACCTCGATGGCGCCGCACTACACGCGCGAGCTCGACGTCGTGGGCACGGTCGCCTTCGCCCCGCCCTCGCACATGTCGCTCGCGGCCGAGGTCGGCCTGTCCGGCGAGGTCGCCGTCCCCGCCGCCCTGGTCGCGATGATCCTGCGCGGCCTCGAGGTCGCCTACCCGGGCAAGATCCCGGTCGACGAGCTGCTCAACGCGAAGGGCGTGAAGCTCTACCCGCAGGTGCGCGAGGAGTGCCTCATGGACCTGCTCGGCCCCGACCGCTTCGGGCTGGCGCCGATGAACCGGTTCGCGGCCAAGAACGCCGACGCCGACCTCGTGCGTGGTCCGCTGGACGCGAACGACCCCAGCTTCCCCGAGGTGCGCGGCCCGATCCTGGTCGTGCAGGGCACCGCCGACAGCGTGGTGCCGCAGGTCCTCACCGACTCGCTCGCCAAGGCCTACCGGGCGCGCGGGCTGGACCTCACCTACACGACGTACCGCGGCGCCGAGCACACCGACGTGCTCGACCGCTCGGCGAAGCAGGTTGCGGCCTTCACGGCCGAGGCGTTCGGCGGCTGACAGCTACTTCCGCAGCCCGTCTGGGGTGCACAGGTCGCCGAGCTCGTCGGTCGTGCCGTCCTTGAGGTGCTTGAAGTACTCGACCGCGCGCTCGCGGTCCCACTGCACCGACATGTCCGCGATCGGCACGGTGCAGGAGCGACCGTCGCCGCCCATCGCCTTGCCGAGCTTCCACGCGAAGCGGCCGAACGAGAACATCGAGACGTCGTCGCCGACGGCGAGCGACTCCGCGGTCGTCGTGGCCACACGGGTGAACTTCCACGGGTTGAGGACGGTGGAGGGGGACAGGGCCGCGTCGCCGATCGCGCCGATGACCTCGCGCTGGTTCTGGCCGCGCGCGATGTCGCCGCTGGCGAACGCCTTGCGGGAGCGCGAGTACGCCAAGGCGGTCTTGCCGTCGACCTCCTGGCAGCCCTCCTTGATGTTCAGCTTCGCGTCCTTGTCCTTGATGTCGTCCTTCGGGCAGACCTCGATGCCGCCGAGCGCGTCGACGACGTCCTCGAGCCCGGTGAAGCCGATCTCGACGTAGCCGTCGACGCCCAGGCCGGTCTCGCTCTCGATCGTCTCGACGAGCAGCGGCGGGCCGCCGAACGCGTACGCGGCGTTGATCTTGGTCCGGCCGTTGCCGGGGATGTCGACGATCGAGTCGCGCGGGATCGACGTCAGCACCGAGGGGCCTCCACCGCCGTACGTCAGCAGCAGGATGGTGTCGGTGCGGCCCCGGGACTTGTCCTTGGGGCGCTTGTCGGTGCCGGCGAGGACCCACGTGGTGGTCTCGTCCTGGGGGCGCTCGCCGTCGGGCGTGGCGTCGACCTTGGTGATCTTCGACCAGGCGACCACCGGCACGAGCACGAGGAACACGATCCAGGCCACGAGGACCAGCCACAGCAGCCGCAGTCGACCGCGCGGCTTGCGCTCCTTCGGGGGCTTCGCGCCGCGCTTGCCGGAGCCCGGCGGGGGCAGGTTCGGCGGCGGGATCGAGGAGCCGGACGCCGCGGGGCGCGCCGAGGACCGACCGGGCTGATCGTCGTACAGCCAGTCGTATCCGTCCGGATCCTTGGGACCTGAGGGGGGCATGGGGTGAAGGTACCCCGTCGGACCTCGCTCCGATTCCCTTGCCCGGCCTCCGGCGCGTCATCCCGAGGGATCGGGAGCGGCGCTCGATACTGAGGGAACCTTCGGACTCTTCCCCACCGTGAGGACAGCGATGCACGACGACCGCACGAGCGCTCTGGGCGGCACCTACGCCGACCCGGCCAGCGCCACCGCCCGGATCCGCTTCCGGCGCGCCCTGACCCTGGCCGCCATGACCCTCGTGATGCCGGGCTCCGCCCAGCTGGTCCAGGGCAACAAGCGCGTGGGTCGCATCGCGATCCGGATCTGGCTGGGCGTGCTCGCGCTCGTCGCCGCCCTCGTCCTGCTGGCGCTGCTCGACCGCCAGCTCGTCTTCGGCCTGGCCACCAACGCCGCCCTGCTGACCCTCGGCCGCTGGGTCCTCGTGGGCCTCGCGATCGGCTGGGTCGCCCTCATCGTCGACGCCTGGCGGCTCGGCCGCCCGCGCGAGCTCGCCCGTCCGCACCTGGCGATCTCCACCGCGCTGCACGCCGGTCTCGTGGTCGCCACGGCCGCGGTCCTGTTCTTCGCCGCGCACACCGTCTCGGTGATGAACGGCTTCACCGACACGGTCTTCGCCTCCAACACGGTCTCCAAGCCGCACGAGGGTCGCTACAACGTGCTGCTCCTGGGCACCGACTCCGGCAAGGACCGCAGCGGCATGCGCCCCGACTCGATCAACGTCGCCAGCATCGACGCCGAGACCGGCAAGGCCGTCATCATCGGCCTGCCGCGCAACCTGGAGAACGTGCCCTTCCCGAAGGGCTCGGTCATGCGCGAGCAGTTCCCGAACGGCTTCGACTGCGACGGCTGCTACCTCAACGCCGTGAACACCTGGGCTAACGACCACGCGCAGCTCTTCGACGCCAAGGAGCCCGGCATCGACGCCACGATGGACGCGGTCGAGGAGATCACGGGGCTGAAGCTCAACTACTACGCGCTGGTCAACATGAAGGGCTTCTCGAAGCTCATCGACGCGGTCGGCGGCGTTCGCCTCAACGTGCGCGAGCGCACCGCGATCGGCGGCATCGGCTCGCCGATCCGCGGCTACATCGAGGCCGGCGAGCAGAAGCTCTCGGGCGACAAGGCCCTCTGGTACGCCCGCTCACGCGTGGAGAACGACGACTGGTCGCGCATGGGCCGCCAGAAGTGCGTGATGAACGCGATGGTGCGCCAGCTCAACCCGCAGAAGGTCCTCATGAACATGCAGGACATCGCGAACTCGAGCTCGGCGATGCTGCACACGAGCATCCCGCGCCAGGACCTCAACGTCTTCATGGACCTCGCGCTCAAGACGAAGTCGCAGCCGATCTCGTCGGTCTCGCTCGTGCCGCCGGTGATCTACACGGGCAACCCGGACTTCGACAAGGTGCGCCGCCTGGTCTCCAGCGCCGTCGGCAGCTCCGAGGCCCGCGAGGAGGTCCAGAAGTCCGCCCTCGTCACCGCGAAGCTCCCGCTGCTCGAGCTCGGCGGGGAGGCGCAGAAGAAGGACCCGCGCAAGGCCAACCGCAGCGCCGACCTCAACGAGAGCTGCTGAGCCGACCCGCCCGACCGGCGCTGGTTCGTCGGCGTTGGGAACCGGAGGGTTTAATGGGGCGTCGGTCGCGCACGGACGATCGGCCACGGCAGGCAGGAGAGGTGGCGGGGTGAGCGGTCTGGGAGCCCGACCCACGCGGGTCGCGCAGCGCGGTGGGCTGCGCCGTGCACTGGTGCTGATCCTCGGCACGGTCGTCTGGCCCGGCATCGCGCAGTTCCTGGCCGGCGCGCGCCGCCTCGGCGCGGTCGTCATGGTCGCCTGGGTGGCCGTGCTGACGGCTCTGCTGGTGGTCTGGTTCCGCTTCCGCCCCGATCGCGCCCAGGTCATCGACTGGCTCACCGACCCGTCCGTGCTCCAGACCGCGCGCGTCGCCGCCCTCGTCCTGGCGATCGGCTGGATGCTGCTGTTCGTCGACGCCTGGCGGCTCGCCCTCGTGCGCAGCCTGGGCTGGTGGCGACTCGGCATCATCTCGGTCGTCAACGTCACGATCGTCGCGCTGGTCACCTCCACGACGTACCTGAGCTGGAACACCGTCTCGGCCTCCAAGGAGGTCGTGGAGCAGGTCTTCCACGAGACCGAGGTCAAGTCGCCGCTTCAGGGCCGCTACAACATCCTGCTGCTCGGCGCCGACTCCGCCGACGACCGCACCGGCCTGCGCCCCGACTCGATCAACCTCGTCAGCATCGACGCCGAGACCGGCGTGCCGATCATGGTGTCGCTGCCGCGCAACCTGCAGAACGTGCCGTTCCCCGAGGACTCGCCGATGCGGACGGTCTACCCCTACGGCTACAACTGCGGCTCCGAGTGCCTGCTGAACGCGGTGCACACCGCCGCGGCCGACCGGTCCGACCTCTACCCGAAGAGCAAGGACCCGGGCCTGGACGCCACGCTCGAGGCCGTCGAGGGCGTCACCGGCCTGAAGGTCAACTACTACGTCCTCGTGAACATGAAGGGCTTCTCCAGCCTCGTCGACGCCACCGGCGGCGTGACGATGGACATCAAGGAGCCCATCGCGATGTTCGGCAAGGACGACGCCTGGAAGCAGGTGTACATCCAGCCGGGCAAGCAGAAGCTCAACGGCAAGGAGGCGCTCTGGTACGGGCGCAGCCGCGTGCAGTCCGACGACTACACGCGCATGGGCCGTCAGAAGTGCCTCATGCAAGCCATGCTCCAGCAGCTCAGCCCCGAGCAGGTCGTGCTGAACGCGGGCAAGATCGCCAAGAGCTCGGCGCAGATGCTCAGCACCGACATCCCCGCCTCCGAGCTGGGCGCGTTCGGCGACCTGGCCCTCAAGGCCAAGGACCAGCAGATCGCGACGCTGTCGGTCGTGCCGCCGGAGTACAGCACCGTCACGCCGAACTTCGAGCAGATCCGCGCCGACGTCGCGGCCCTGGTCAAGAAGAGCGAGCGTCAGCAGAAGAAGGCCGCGCAGCCGAAGCCCACGGACTCCACGGCGACCACGCAGGCCCCCGAGACGCAGCAGACGCCCGAGGCGCCGAAGACCGAGTCGCCGTCAGCCGCGAACAACACCGACGACCTCGCCGCCACCTGCTGATCCCGGCCCCGGCGCCGAGCCGACCGGGAAGCGGTGGCGGGGCGGGGAGCGCTGGGGTCAGCGGCTCTCCTCGTAGGCCGCGATGACCTCGTCGGGATCGCCGTCCATCATGAGCTCGCCCTTCTCGATCCAGATGACGCGATTGCACGTGTCGCGGATCGACTGCATCGAGTGGCTCACCAGGAACACCGTTCCGGCGTTGTCGCGGATCTCGCGGATGCGCTTCTCCGAGCGCTTGCGGAACTTGCGGTCGCCGACGGCCAGGGCCTCGTCGACGATGAGGATCTCGTGGTCGCGGATCGTGGCGATCGCGAACTTCAGGCGGGCGGTCATGCCCGAGGAGTACGTGCGCATCGGCAGGTCGATGAACGGGCGGATCCCGGCGAAGTCGACGATCTCGTCGTAGCGCTCCTCGATCTCGGCCTTGGAGAAGCCCAAGGCCAGGCCACCGAGGATGACGTTGCGCTGGCCGGACAGCTGCTTGATGAGGGCCGCGCCCACACCGAGCATGCTGGGCCGCGAGCTGGCGTAGATCGAGCCGCGGGTGGCGGGGGTCAGACCCGTGATGGCGCGCATCAGGGTGGACTTGCCCGAGCCGTTGGAGCCGATGACGCCGATGCTGTCGTTCTCGTACGCGGTGAACGAGATGCCCTTGAGGGCGTGCACCGTGCGGGTGCGCTTGGCGCGGCGCAGCACGCCGCCGCGGTCGGCCTCGGTGGCGCGCTTGCCGGTGGCGAAGACGCGGTACTCGACGTGCAGGTCCTGCACGACGACGACGGGTCGGCGCTGCTCGGTGTCCGCCGTCTCCACGGACTCAGTCGACGCGACCATAACGCTCCTCCGCGGCCCAGAAGAACACGACGCCGATCAGGAACAGCCCGATCGACCAGACGGCGATGATGGGCCAGAACTGCAGGCGCACGTCGTAGAGCGGGTCGGAGTCGAGCAGCAGCTCGCGCGACAGGCTCAGGAAGGCGTAGACCGGCTGGTACTGGACGATCTCGAGCAGCTTCGGGTTGCCCTCGAAGCGGATGTCGAAGCTGAAGAAGATGCCGGTCGTGTAGAAGAAGAACCGCGTGATGAACGGCAGCAGGTTCGTGAGGTCGGGCAGGTGCACCGTGAGGCGCGCGGTGATGAACGCGACGCCCATGCAGAACAGGAAGTACAGGCCGATCAGGGGCACCATCAGCAGCCAGTTCCAGTTCGGCACGTGCCCCATGAGGAGCAGGAAGACCATGAGCAGGCCGACCGTGGGGATCAGCTGCATGAACTTCTGCACGACCACCGAGATCGGCAGCGACATGCGGGGGAACGCCAGACTCTGCACGAGCGCCTGGTTCGACGTGATCGACTTCGAGCCGCTGCCCATGCACGCCGAGAAGAACTCGAACATGAACACGCCGATGATCAGGAACGGCACGAAGTCGGGGACCGACTTCGTGCTGGCCATGAGGATGCCGAAGACGATGCCGAACACCGCGGCGTTGAGGATGGGCTTGAGGACGATCCACAGCATGCCCAGGCGCTGACGCTGGTTCTCGGCCTCGATGCGGAACTTCGCCAGCGAGACGATGAAGTCCTTGCGTTGCGCGACTCCCCGCAGGTATTCCGTCAGCGGGGGTCGGCCGCCCACCCGGGTCAGGCCGTGGGCCTGCGGGTCGTCGACCGTTGGGGTCATGCGTGGTTCCTGTCGTGATGTCTCGGGGGCATCGGCCGTCGGCCCGGATGCCCCGTCGAGTCTAGGGCACCCACCATCGCGGATCGGCTCAACGTCCCGGCCCGTCGAGCCGTGCGTGCTCCTGCGCGGCGATGCGCACGAGGTCGTCGGGTCCGCCGCCGGCGACCATCACCAGCGAGCCGCCGCCGGTGAGGGCCGCCGCGAGGTCGGCGGCGTCGTCGGCCACGGACCCCGGCTCGCGCACGACCCGGTCGGTCAGGGCGGGCGCGGCGAGCAGCTCGGCGTGCGTGGCGCGGCGCCCCGCGACGTCGAGGGCGAGGTCGTCCGGCGCCGGGGGGTCGAGGTCGATGAACACGTCCGGGCTCGCGGGCACGTGCACCGCGATGTCATGGAAGCCGTCGGGCTCGGCGGGGAAGCGGCCGCCGAGAGGACGCAGCGACGCCGCCAGCCGGATCTGCTCGGCGGCCTCGAGCTCGGGGCCCGACAGGCCGATCTGCGCGTCGGAGTCGGCCACCACGGCCCCGACGCGCCAGGCGCCCAGGATCCACACGTAGCGCAGCCAGTGGCTGGGCAGGCCGATCCGCACGCGGGTGCCACGCTCGGCGTCGAGCTCGTCGACGAGGAAGTTCGCGACCTTCGACACCCAGTTCGCCAGCGTCACGCCGCTGAGCTCGACGCGCTCGCCGGTCGCGACGTCGTAGTACGTGACGACGGGGGAGGGCGTGGGGGTCAGGACGGCGGCGAGGGTGGTGGTCACGCCTCGACGCTAGCGCGGAGCCCGGAGGCGCGACACGCCGAGGATCGCCGGACATTTGCTATTCGGCTTGACGTTTGGCAGGCATCCGACTGTAATTACAGGCATGTCATTAGTCGGTTGGATCGAGGGCGACGACCCCGAGCTCATGTGGCAGGAGCGTGCTCTGTGCGCTCAGACCGACCCCGAGTCGTTCTTCCCCGAGAAGGGCGGCTCCACGCGCGAAGCCAAGCGCGTGTGCCTGAGCTGCGACGTCAAGACCGAGTGCCTCGAGTACGCACTGGCCCACGACGAGCGCTTCGGCATCTGGGGTGGCCTGTCCGAGCGAGAGCGTCGCAAGCTCAAGAAGCGCGCCTGACCTCCCCGCGCCGCTGACACCTGACGGTTGGTCGCAACCGCCTAAGGTGGCGATCATGCACGACGACGACCTCGAGGACGAATCCGTCCCGGCGTGGCGTGCCAGCCCTCCCTCCGTCCTCGCCGTTCTCGTCGCCCATCGCGGATCGCGATGGCTGCCCCAGACCCTCGCTGCCCTCGACCGGCTGCACCACCGGCCCGACCACCTCGTGCTCGTCCACGACGACAGCGACCCGGCCACGCGCGACCTCCTCGAGGGACATGCGCACGCCTCGCGCATCGTCACCGCCCCCGCCCGTCGCGGGTTCGGCGGCCAGGTCGCGGTGGCGGTGGAGTCGCAGACCGAGGCCTACGACTGGATCTGGCTGCTCCACGACGACCAGATCTGCGATCCCGACGCGCTCTCCGGCCTCCTCGACGAGGCCACGCGCGACCCCGACATCGGCATCGTCGGCCCCAAGGTCCGCGAGTGGCCGTCGCTCCGGCGGCTCCTCGAGGTCGGCCTCACGGTCACCGGCACGGGCCAGCGCGAGACGATGCTGGAGTCCGGCGAGCCCGACGCCGGCCAGCACGACCGGCCGCAGGACGTCCTGGCGGTCGGCTCCGCCGGCATGCTGGTCCGCCGCGACGTGTGGGAGCGCCTCGGCGGCACCGATCCGCGGCTGCCGCTGTTCTTCGACGACATCGACCTCGGCTGGCGCGCCAACCGCGCCGGCTACCGCGTGCGCACGGCGCCGCGCTCGATCGTGTTCCACGCCGAGGCCACGGCCAACCGGCGTCGCGTGCGCCGCAAGGGCGTCCGCGAGCACGCGGGCGAGCGCCGTGCCGCCGCGCTGCACACGATGCTGGCCAACAGCGACCCGCTGCGGTTCCTGCCGCTGAGCATCCGTCTGTTCGTGGGCTCGCTGCTGAGGTTCGTCGGCTTCCTTTTCGGCAAGGACCTGCGGTCGGCCCGCGGCGAGATCATGGCGATGGTCACGGTCTTCGCCAATCCCGGGCCGATGATCGCGGCGCGCCGCCGACGCAAGCCGAACGTCGTGCGCCGCAACCGCGAGCTGAAGGACCTGTTCGCCCCGTTCTGGATGCCGTACCAGCACGGACTCGACGTCGCCGCCACCACCGTGCAGGCCGTCGTCCGCCCCGAGTCGGTGGACTCACTCGGCCTGCGGTCGATCGGCGTCGCGGAGGAGGACGAGGAGGACCCGGTCGTCGTCGACCAGCCGCCGTGGTGGCGCCGTCGTCCGTGGCTGACCTGGGTGCTGGTGCTGCTCGTGGGCTCGCTCGTCGCGGCGCGCTCCGTGGCCGCGGGTCACCTGTTCAGCCCGGTCCTGCCCGCGTCGCCCGACGCGGTCTCGTCGTGGTGGCGGCTGCTGTTCGAGCGGTCGCACGCGGTCGGCCTCGGCAGCGCCGACGTCGCGCCGGCCTACGTGGTCCCGCTCGCGTTCGTCGGGCTGCTGGTGTGGTTCGCGCCGGGACTCATCTCCTGGATCCTCACGGTGCTGGCGGTGCCGTTCGCGGCGCTCACCGCCCACCGCTTCGGCCGCCTCGTCAGCGACGACCGTGCCGTCCGGATGACGTGGGCCGTGTCGTACGGCCTCGTCGTCGGCGTCACCGGCGCGATCGCCGGCGGCCGCCTGGGCACGGTGGTCACCCTCGTCGTGGCGCCCCTGTTCGCCAACGTCCTCCTGCGCCTCGTGCTCGAGCCCACGTGGACCCGTGCCGCCCTCGTCGGCCTGTGGATCGCGCTGGTCGCGGCGTTCGCGCCGGTCGCCTGGGCGCTGGGCATCGTCGCGCTCGTCGTCAGCGCGCTGCTGGTGCGGTCGTCCGCGCGCTACCTCGCGCTCAGCGGCGTGATCGGCACGGTGCTGCTGGGTCCGTGGCTGCTCGACCGTGTCCTGTCCGGGCGGATCTGGTGGGAGGTCGGCAACCCCGTCGACGCGCCCGCCTCCGCCTGGGACGTGGTCACCGGCACCGGCGGCGGGCCCGGATCGGCGCCGTGGTGGATCGCGGTCCCGCTCATCGTGCTCGCCGCCGCGGCCCTCGTCCCCGAGGCGACCCGTCGCGCCGTCGCCGGCGCCTGGATCGTCGCGGTCGCCGGTCTGGCCACGGGCCTGCTGGCCTCGATCTCGACCTACGTGCCGTTCCCCGGCGCTCCGGAGGTCAGGGCGTGGTCCGGGCTCGGCGCGGGCATCTGGCTCGGCGGCCTGCTGACCGCGGTGCTGTTCGCCTGGCCCGCCCTGCGCACGCGCAAGCACCGCCGCTGGCGACGCCCGGCGATCGCCCTGCTGGCAGCGTTCCCGATCCTCGCCGGCGGCTGGCTCGTCGTGCGCGGCATCGACGACCCGCTCGAGTCCGGTGACGCCCGCGTCGTACCCGCCTTCCTCGCGGCCCGACCCGGCACCACCGTCGTGCTGACCGGCGACTCCGAGTCCGGCATCGTCGCCGACGCCGTCGTGGGCCCCGGCCCCTACCTCGGGGCCGAGGCGCTGCGCACCACTGCCGAGCGCGAGGACCGCCTGCGCGACACCGTCACCTCGCTGGTCACCACGCCCACACGCGACGACGTCGACGAGCTGGCGCGACTCGGCGTCGACAGCATCTACGCGCCCGACGTCGACCTCGACCTCGCGCGACGGATCGACGCGGCGCCCGGGCTGGCCCAGAAGGGCAGCGACTCGCCCGACTCGCGCGTCTGGTCGGTGACCTCCGAGGTCGAGGCCGAGCCCGCGCCCGAGGCCGGACCCGCCCGCCCCTGGATCGCAGGCGTGTGGGTGCTGGCCTGGGTCGGCGCGTTCGTGGGTGCCCTGCCGGTGCGCCGCAACGCGGCCTCCGGGCCGGATCCGGACGAGGAGGACGACGCATGAGCAGCCGGTTCCCCGCCCGTTACGTCCTCCCCCTCGTGGCGGCGCTGCTCGTCGCCGCGATCTCGTTCGTGCCCGAGCCCGAGCCGCCCGTCGTGGCCGGCGGCAGCCAGACCGTCGAGGTCCGCCAGACCACGTGGGCCTGCCCCGTCGAGTCCGGGTGGACCGTCGCGGCGGGTCAGGTGGCGCCGGGCGACGAGGCCGTGGCTCGCCCCATCCCCGAGGAGGCGGCGGCCGACCCGGTGTGGGCGCGGGCCGACCGCTGGCGCACCGCCGAGCCGGGCGGCGACGCCCTCGTGCTCGAGCAGTCCGGCGAGGGCTCCGGATCGGTCGGCTACGTCGCCGGCCGACTGAAGGGCGACGCGGTGCTGGCGGCCTGCCCGCCCGTCGTCGACGAGGCCTGGTTCGCGGGCCTGGGCGACCGCGGCCGCTCCGACGCCACGATCACCCTGGTCAACCTTGGCGAGAACCGCGCCGTGGCCGACCTCAGCTGGTGGGGCGCCAACGGCCCGATCCAGTCGCTGGACACGTCGGGCCTCGTGGTGGAGCCGGGTCAGCGGCGCCAGATCTCGGTCGACGACGTCGCCGCGGGGGAGGGAGCCGTCTCGGCCCACGTCTCGCGCCGCCGCGGCTCGCTCACGGCGATCGCGCTCGACGCCGGCACCGGCGGTGCCGACCTGCTCGCCCCCGCGCCGGGCCCCGCCACCGAGCAGGTGCTGGCCGGCCTGCCCGAGGGCGACGGCACGCGCCTCGCGCTGGCGAACCCGGGCACGTCCACCGCGCACGTCGCGGTGTCGGTCCGCGGTCCGGGTGGCGCCTTCGCCGCCGAGGGCCTCGAGGACGTCTCGGTCGAGCCCGAGTCCACGCGGGTCGTCGCGGTCCCGGGTTCGGTCGACCTGCGACGCGCGTCCCTCGCGATCACGTCCGACCTGCCCGTCGTGGCCTCCGCCTCGACCGAGACCGACGACGACGTCGCCCGAGTGACGCCGTCGGCCGCCATCGAGGGTCCCGCGGTCGTGCCCGTCCGGCTCGCCGGCGGCGCCGTGCGCACGGTCGTCACGGCCAAGGAGGCCGCCGTGGTCGAGGTCGAGTCCTTCTCGGCGTCGATGGAGTCGCTCGGCACGAGCCGGGTGAGCGTCGGTGCAGGGGCCTCGGCCCTCGTCCCCGCGCCGAAGGACGACGCCGCCTATCTCGTGCTGACCCCGCAGGAGGGCCGTCGCGTCATGGCCGGTCTCTGGAAGTCCGGGGGAGGCAGGATCGCCGCCACGGCGGTGCGTCCCGCGCCCGTCTCGGTGGTCGCTCCCGGCGTCTCCGTGCGCTGACCGGTGCCGCTGCTCAGGCGCGCGGGTCGAGGTCCTCGGGGTCGTGGTGCCAGACCTCGCCGAGCCGCGTGAGCAGCACGGTCCAGACCAGCTCCTCGAGGTCGACGGCCGAGCGTGCCCGTCCCACGATCGGCAGGCGGTAGACCACGATCCGGTACCCGCCCGGCGCCGGGTTGACGATGCTGCGGGGCACCGGCTCGTCCCAGCCGGGCGGCAGCATCGGCGCCTCCTCGACGGCGACCTCGACGTGGTCGGGCTCGCGCGCGAAGTGGTGGTCGAGCCGCGTGAGGATCTCGGCGACGAGGTCGTCGAACGCCTCGCGCGGGGTGCGGTGGACCGGAGCGCCCTGCGGCGAGAGGGGCCCCGGGAGCGACATCACGCCGCGCGGTCCGCGCCCGCGACGGTCGCGGGCGGAGCCCGGACGCGGACCGTGGACGCCGATGCGGGATCCCGGTTCGCTGGCCATCCGGTGAGCCTACTGCGGAGCGCTGGGGTCGCGGGCTAACCTCGCCCCGTGGGACTGCAACGTCGATGCTCGCGCGCAGGCTGCCCGAACTCCGCGGTGGCCACGCTGACGTACGTGTACGCCGACTCGGTCGCCGTCCTGGGCCCGCTGGCCACCTACGCCGAGCCCCACGCGTACGACCTGTGCTCGCGTCACGCCGAGCGCCTGTCGGCGCCGCAGGGCTGGAGCGTGGTGCGACTGGCCCCGGAGTTCACCGAGCCCGAGCCCACGCACGACGACCTCGTGGCACTGGCCGAGGCCGTCCGCGAGGCGGGCCGTCCGGCGCCCGAGCAGCCCTCCGACGACGGCTCGCCGGTGCTGCGGCTCGTGCGCGACGACTCGGCTACGGTGGTGCCGTGAACCTCGATCCAGCGCTCGTCGAGATCCTGGTGTGCCCCCAGTGCCGCTCCGGCCTGTTCGTGGACGCCGAGGCCGACGAGCTCGTGTGCAACGGCTGCGCCCTCGCGTACCCCGTCCGCCGCGACATCCCGGTCATGCTGGTCGACGAGGCCCGCTCGCTCGACGCCTCCTGACCCCACTTCTGCGGATCTGGGGCTGGTGTGACGAATGGGACTCCGGGGTGTGTCCACTGCACTACCATTCGTAGTGATCTGAGATGACTGAGCCTGCCGCAATTCCCCAGCGCGAGGCCATGGTCGAGGACGGTCTGCTCCAGGGCCTGTCAGGACTGGCGGCAGCGGTCGTCGCCATGCCCTTGGAACTCGACATACCCGGGGTCGAGCAGGACCGCGCGCTCCAGCGCGAGATCGCCGAGCAGCTGGGGGACTACGTCGTCCCCCGACTCGAGAATCTCGGCGCCCCGCTGCTGGTCGTGGTCGGCGGCTCCACCGGCGCGGGCAAGTCCACGCTGGTGAACTCGATCGTCGGCCGCCGTGTGTCGGCCACAGGAGTGCTGCGACCCACCACGCGCACCCCGGTGCTGGTCCACCACCCCGCCGACACCGAGTGGTTCCGCTCGGGCCGTGTCCTGCCCGACGTCGTCCGCACCGGCTCCAACAGCCGGCGCGCCAACACGATCCGCCAGGTGGCCTGCTCCACGCTGTGGCCGGGCGTGGCCGTGCTCGACGCCCCCGACTTCGACTCGATCGACGAGACCAACCGTGAGATGGCCGAGCAGCTGCTCGGGGCCGCCGACCTGTGGCTGTTCGTCACCTCGGCCGCGCGCTACGCCGACCAGGTGCCGTGGGACTACCTGCGCCGGGCCGCCGACCGCAACGCCTCGATCGCGGTCGTGCTCGACCGCACCTCTCCCGAGGCCCTGGGCGAGGTCCGGCGTCACCTGGCCCGGATGCTCAGCGAGCACGGCCTCTCCGACGTGGCGCTGTTCTCGGTGCCCGAGTCCACGCCCGACTCCGAGGGCGTCCTGCCGACGGGCGACGTCGCGCAGGTCGTGTCGTGGCTGCGGCACCTCGCCGACGACGAGGCCCAGCGCCGCGAGATCGTGCTGCGCACCCTGCAGGGCGCCATCACGCACGACGTGCAGGAGTCGCGCCGGCTGGAGAGTGCGCTGACCCGTCAGGTCGACGCCGCGGCCCAGCTGCGCCAGGACGTCGCGTCGGTCTACTGGAGCGCGCACGCCGATCTCATGACCGCCGCCACCGACGGCACCATGCTGCGCGGCGAGGTGCTCGCGCGCTGGCAGGACTTCGTGGGCTCGGGCGAGATCTTCCGCAAGCTCGAGCGCACCGTGGGCTCGTGGCGCGACAAGCTGTTCCGTCGCAAGCCCACCACGCCCGAGGAGGTCGAGGAGGCCGCCGTCTCGGGCCTGCACCTGCTGATCCTCGACCGCGCCGAGCGCGCCGCCGAGGAGGTCGCCCGCGCCTGGGACTCCACGCAGGCCGGTCGCACCCTGCTCGACAGCCAGCGAGGGCTGGACCGTGCCTCGCGCGACGTCCGGGTGCGCGCCGAGCGCATCGCGCGCGAGTGGCGCGAGGCCGTGTTCGAGCTCGTCGCCGAGCAGGGCTCCGACAAGAAGACCAAGGCCCGTGCGCTGTCGCTGGGCGTCAACGCCGCGGGCGTCACCCTCATGGTCGTGGTGTTCGCCGGCACGGCCGGTCTCACGGGCGCCGAGCTCGGCATCGCCGGCGGCACCGCCGCCGCGGGTCAGGCCGTCCTCAACGCCGTCTTCGGCGACCAGGCCGTCCGCGACCTCGCCGACCAGGCCGGCAAGGACCTCGCGCGCCGTCTCGAGGACCTGCTGGAGTCCGAGGCGGAGCGCTACCTCGACCTGCTGCCCGACGAGGTGGCCCTCGAGTCCGCGCACTGGCAGCTCGAGGCCGCGATCGCGTCCGTCGCCCCTCCGCGCGGGAGGCGGTCGCGATGAGCGAGCGCCAGCGAGCGAACGATTCCACGCATCGAATCGCGGCACCGTCCTACCGTGCCCTTCTTCAGGCGGTGACGCGATGAGTGCATTGGACGAGCGGGTCACAGCCCTGCAGTCGGCGATCGAGGCCGCGGGCGACGTCATCGACCCCGACGTCGTCGCGCCTGCCGAGGCCACCTTCAGCCACGCGCAGGAGCGCCTCGAGCTCTCCACGCAGCACACGGTCGTGGTGCTCGCGGGCGCCACGGGCTCGGGCAAGTCGTCGCTGTTCAACCGCCTCGCGGGCCTGGACCTGGCCGAGGTCGGCTACCTGCGGCCCACCACCTCCACACCGCTGGCGTGTGCGTGGGGCCCCGCCGGCGCCACCGAGCTGCTCAACTGGATCGGCGTCGCCCGCCGCGACCAGATCGCCCGGCGCAGCATCCTCGACGCGCCGCAGGACGACGCGTTCGAGGGCCTCGTGCTGCTCGACCTGCCCGACCACGACTCGGTCGTCACCCAGAACCAGGAGGTCGTCGACCACGTCGCGCGCTACGCCGACCTGTTCGTGTGGGTGCTCGACCCGCAGAAGTACGCCGACGCCGCGATCCACGCGCGCTACCTCCAGCCGCTGGCGACGCACGCGGAGTCGTCGGTCGTGGTGCTCAACCAGGCCGATCGGCTCAGCGAGACCGACCTCAAGATCGCGGTCGACGACCTCGAGCTGATTCTCGAGCGTGAGGGCTTCCGCGGCGTGCCCGTGATCGCCACCAGCGCCACCAGCGGCAAGGGACTGCCCGAGCTGCGGGCCGAGATCGGTCGCCGGATCACCTCCAAGCGGGCCTCGCAGGCACGTCTGGTCGCCGACGTGCGCCAGGTGGCGCGCCGCCTCGCCGACGCCGGGGGAGTGGAGCCCGTGCCGGGCCTCGACCGCCCGGTCCGCGACGCCCTCGTCGAGACGTTCGTCCAGTGCGCCGGCGTGCCGCAGATCGCCGACGCGGTCGAGGAGTCCATGGCCCGACGCGCCGTGGTCGCCACCGACTGGCCGCTGATCGGCTGGGTGGGTCGGCTGCGCCACGACCCGCTGCGCGAGCTCGGCTTCGGCCGGTCGGCGCGCGACGCCGTGGCCGAGGTCATGCCGATCTCGCCGTCCGTGCAGCGCGCCCGCGCCGACCTGGCGCTGCGCGAGGCCACCGAGGTCGCCACCGAGGGCATGTCCCGCCCGTGGCGGGCCTCCGTCGTCGACGCGGTCGCCGGCGAGAGCGCGCGCGACGTCATCGACGAGCTCGACGAGGCCGTCGCCGGCGTCGACCTCGGGCTCAAGCAGCGTCCGCTGTGGTGGACCGCCGTCGGAGCCCTGCAGTGGCTCACGTTCCTGGCCGTCGTCGGCGGGCTCGCGTGGTCCGTCGCGGCCGCCTTCGGCCTCGTGGACCCCGATCCCTGGACCGGTGCGCCCCGGCCGCTCGGCATGAGCCTGCCGCTCGTGCTGATCGCCGGAGGCCTGCTGTTCGGCATCGCGCTCACGCTGTTCTCGCGCTGGCTCGGCGGGGTCGGCGCGCGGCGGGCCGGGGCCAGAGCGGAGAAGAAGCTCACCGAGGCGATCAACCGCACCACCGAGCGGATCGTGGTGGCGCGCCTGCGCAGCGAGCTCGACCGCTACGACCGCTGGCGCAACGGCCTGTCCACCGCCGGTCGCTGAGCGCTGCCGGTCGGCCGTCGTTCCGGCGTTCTCGCTAGGCTGGGGCCATCATGGCTGACTACGTTCTCTCTCTGCGCAACGTCCGCAAGGCCCACGGCGACAAGGTCGTCCTCGACAACGTCTCCCTCTCGTTCCTGCACGGGGCGAAGATCGGCGTGGTGGGTCCGAACGGCATGGGCAAGTCCACCCTGCTCAAGCTGATGGCCGGGCTCGACCAGCCGAACAACGGCGACCTCGTCCGCGATCCCGACGCGTCGGTCGGCATGCTGCAGCAGGAGCCGCCGCTGACCGAGGGCAAGACGGTGCTCGAGAACGTCGAGGAGGCCGTGTCCGAGATCAAGGGCAAGATGAAGCGCCTCGAGGAGGCGTACGCCGAGATGGGCGAGCCCGACGCCGACTACGACGCCCTCATGGCCGAGACCGGCGACCTGCAGACCTACCTGGACAACACCAACGCGTGGGACGTCGACAGCCGCCTCGAGCAGGCGATGGACGCGCTGCGCTGCCCGCCGTCCGACGCGCTCGTCGACAACCTCTCCGGTGGTGAGCGCCGCCGCGTCGCGCTGTGCAAGCTGCTGCTCCAGCAGCCCGATCTGCTGCTGCTCGACGAGCCCACCAACCACCTGGACGCCGAGAGCGTGCAGTGGCTCGAGGGTCACCTCAAGAGCTACCCGGGCGCCGTCCTGGCCGTCACCCACGACCGCTACTTCCTCGACAACGTCGCCGAGTGGATCGCCGAGGTCGACCGTGGCCAGATCCACGGCTACGAGGGCAACTACTCGACGTACCTCGAGACGAAGAAGGAGCGCCTCAAGATCGAGGGCCAGAAGGACGCCAAGCGCGCCAAGATGCTCGAGCGCGAGCTCGAGTGGGTCCGCTCCAACGCCAAGGGCCGCCAGACCAAGAGCAAGTCGCGTCTGGCCCGCTACGAGGAGCTCGCCGCCGAGGCCGAGAAGGCCCGCAAGATCGACACCACCGACATCAACATCCCGGCCGGTCCGCGCCTGGGCGACGTCGTCCTCGACGCGAAGAGCCTCACGAAGGCGTTCGACGGCCGCACGCTGTGGGACGACATCAGCTTCTCGCTGCCGCGCGCCGGCATCGTCGGCGTCGTCGGCCCGAACGGCGTCGGCAAGACCACGCTGTTCCGCATGATCACGGGCAACGAGGAGCCGGACTCCGGCGAGCTCGAGGTCGGCAAGACGGTCAAGATCAGCTACGTCGACCAGAACCGCGCCAACATCGACCCGAACAAGAACGTCTGGGAGGTCGTCTCCGACGGCCTGGACTTCATCAAGGTCGCGAACTTCGAGATGAACAGCCGCGCCTACGTGGCCTCGTTCGGCTTCAAGGGCTCGGACCAGCAGAAGAAGGCCGGCGTGCTCTCCGGTGGTGAGCGCAACCGCCTCAACCTGGCGCTGACGCTCAAGCAGGGCGGCAACATGCTGCTGCTCGACGAGCCCACCAACGACCTCGACGTCGAGACCCTGTCCTCGCTCGAGGACGCGCTGCTGGACTTCCCGGGCTGTGCCGTCGTCACGTCGCACGACCGCTGGTTCCTCGACCGCATCGCCACGCACATCCTGGCGTGGGAGGGCACCGAGGAGAACCCGGGCAACTGGTTCTGGTTCGAGGGCAACTTCGCGTCCTACGAGGCCAACAAGATCGAGCGCCTCGGCGAGGAGGCGGCTCGCCCGCACCGCGTCACCCACCGCCGCCTCACCCGCGACTGAAGTCCCGCCCGGGCAAGATTTGCTCCGATTTCCACCTTTCAGCACGGCTGAAAAGTGGAAATCGGAGCATTTCTCGTGTCAGGAGTCGCCGAGGTCCTCGTCGCAGTCGATGGGACCGGAATGCACGAGGCCGATGCCTGCGCCGGTGGCGGCGATGACGTGGCTGCGGCCGAGCACCCGGATGGTGGCTCGAGGCGAGTCAGGCACCGACGACATCCCGGCGTCGTTGCAGCTGGCGTTGAACACGGCTCGGATCGTGAAGGGCGTGCGCTCGTCATCGTAGAGCTCTCTGAAGCCGTCCATGTCGAAGACCGCATCGATGCTGTCCCTCGCGCTGAAGCTGTCGGCGTCCTTCACGAGCCCGGGCTCGCCTCCGACAGCCCACCCGGCGCGGACGCCCATGCCGGTGGCCGGACCCATGTACGGCCACTCCAGGAACTCGACCTCGACGGGCACGGAGGCATCGCTGACGACCATGGTGCGCAGGACGCAGTCGAGCCGTCGATCGACGCTGATCGCGCGGAGGGGACCGGTGTGATCGAGCGGATCCTCGATCCCCTCGGGCAGGGGGACGATCGAGCGCGGGTCCTTGCACTCGACCAGCTCGGCAGCGGTGATCGACACCTTCGAGGCCTGCCAGGCCGAGGCGCCGACCCACGCGGCGTAGCCGCCGACGAGCAGGACGACGAAGGCGATCGCGATCGACCAGCGCAGGCGTGTGGACACGGACGCAACCTAGGCACCGGGCTCGCGTCCGGGCGGGATCGACGAATCAGGTCCGTGACGTCGCCGACACGTGTGAGACTGTCGCGACGACCGCGGACGGGCGGTCCGGGCACGGGAGGGTCCATGCGTTCTCGGGGGTTGCCGCGCATCGTGGTGATGACCGTGCTCGTGTCCCTGCTGGGTCTGACCGCGCCGGCGCAGGCGCGACCGGCGACTCGGCTGACCGTCGAGGGGCCGACGCGGTCGACGATCGACTCCGGCACCGCCATCGTGATGCGGGGCAGGCTCGCTCGAGCCCGCGGGGGCGAGAGCGTGCGCCTGCAGTTCTGGAACGGCTCCCGCTGGCACACGCAGGCCGTGAGCCGCGTGACGAAGCGCCGGGCCTACCGGTTGAGCCTCGTTCCACCCGTGGGCGAACGCCGCTGGCGCGTGCGCTTCGCCGGTGACGAGCGTCTGAAGCCTGCCACGTCCCGCACGGTCCGGGTCCGCGTGCGCCCTGCCCTCGACATCACGTCCGTGATCCCCGGCGAGCGGGCGATTCTCTCGGGGATCGTGCCGGGGCACCGCCGTCGCCCCGTGCAGCTGCAGCAGTGGTCAGGCGCCGCGTGGCGCACGATCGATCGAGGCACCTCCCGGGCGGACGGGCTGGCACGATTCCCGGTGCGGGTGATGGCGACAGCCGGGGAGGGCCGGTACCGCCTCCACGCGCCGCGATCGGGTCGGCTCGGCGCCGTGTCCAGCCCGTCTCGTACCGCGATGAGGTCCCAGACCGCGCAAGTGCTGGCGCCGGACACCGCGTACCTCGAGGAGAGGGTCCACGTGACAGCGGTCTTCACGCCCGCGCGTGCCGATCGCCGGGTGGACGTGCAGAGCCTCGTGAACGGAGCGTGGGTGACCGTCGCATCGGGCTGGCAGGACGCCCGAGGCCAGGCGAGGCTCTCGGTCGAGGCGTCGAGTCTCGGTTCGATGCGGCTACGTGCGGTGGCGCTGCGCACGTCCGGCGGCGGACTGAGCGTGATCTCGCCGGCGCGCACGGTCGTCGTGACCGAGGGTCCCGTCCCGCCGCCCACGCTGATCAGCCGTCCCGCGGACGGCACGGCGACGGACCATGAGTCCTGGGCACCTTCCGTGTCCGCCGACGGCGGGTCCGTGGCGTTCTCCTCGTTCGTCCCCCACCTCACGGTCGACGACGCGAACGACGCGGCCGACGTGTTCGTCCGCGACGTCGGATCGGGGCGGGTGGTCCGCGCGTCGCTCGCGTCTGACGGTGCGGAGCTGGCGGAGTCGTCCGCGCAGTCATCGATCTCCGGTGACGGCTCGAGGGTCGCGTTCGTGACCGGGGCGTCTGCCGTTCCGGAGGATCTCAACGGCCGCCAGGACGTCTATCTCCGTGACCTGGACCGGGGGACCACCGTGCTGGTGAGCGCGTCCGAGGGCGGTGGCGCCGGTTCGGGACCCTCGGGCAGGCCCCGTCTCGCCTCCGACGGAAGCGTCGTCGTGTTCACCTCCGGTGCGGACGATCTCGTTCAGGGCGACACCAACGGCGTCACCGACGTGTTCGTGCGGGACATCGCTTCCGGTCGCACGACCCGCGTGAGTCAGGCGCCCGACGGCTCGGAGCTGGCGTCGCCTTCCACGGCGCCGGCCCTCTCGAGCGATGGTCGCCACGTCGCCTTCACCGTTCGGCCCGAGGGTGCTGCCCCTCAGCTTCTCCTGCACGACGTCCGGCTCGGCACCACCGTCAACACGGGGGTGGCGCCGTGTGGAGTCGCGGCACCGACGGTGTCCGACGGCGGACGATTCATCGCGTACGTCTCGTGCGACGACGGCCCCGGCGACGGGAACGGGCTGCCGGATGTGCTGGTGCACGACCTCGCGACGGGCTTCACCGAGGTGATCAGCCGTTCACCCCACGGTGCCGTGGGCGTCGCAGGAGCGCCGACGATGTCGGCCGACGGCCGGTTCATCGCCTTTGCCTCCGACTCCCCGGAGCTCGTGGCGGGGGACGCCAACGTCGCGCGCGACGTCTTCGTGCGTGACCGCGTGACCGGCTCCGTGACGCGGGCGAGCGTGGGTCGCAACGGCCGCGAGGCGTCGGGCGGCTCGGACGAGCCGGCCATCTCCGCAGACGGTCGCGCGGTCGCGTTCTCGTCGTTCGCGAGGCTCCACGCCGAGGATCTCGATCGCGGGCAGGACGTGTACCTGAGGCACCTGTCCCGCTAAGCCCCCGCCTGCGCCGAGATTTGCTCCTTTTTCGACGTCTCAGCACGTCTGAAAGGTCGAAGATGGAGCACATCTCGGGGCCGGGTCAGAAGCGGCGGCCGCCGATGGCCTCCTGGACCGCCTCCATGACGCGGCGCACGGCGGCGAGGTCCTCGTCGGAGCACTGGTCGATGAGGTAGTCGCGGACGCCGCGCACGTGGGTGTGGGCGGCGGTGGCCAGCAGCGCGAAGCCCTTGTCGGTCAGCACGGCGGTGACGCCGCGGCCGTCGGTGTCGCACTGCATGCGCAGCACGATGCCGTCGCGCTCCAGGCGGCCGATCGTGTGGGTGATGCGGCTGCGGGAGTGGGAGAGGGCGGCCGCGAGGTCGGCCATGCGGATCGACCGGTCGGGCGCCTCGGACAGGCGGACCAGGATCTCGTACTCGGACATCGACAGGCCGTGCTCGCTGCGCAGGTCGCGGTCGAGGCGGTCCATCAGCACGGTGGATCCGCCCAGGAACGCGCGCCAGGCGCGCTGCTGCGACTCGTCGAGCCAGCGGGTGTCGTTCACCGAAGCGATGGGCAGGTCAGTCATGTGAACTAGTTTACATCTTCAACGACTTGATTGAAAGTTCAATCATGTGTATCGTCGATCATGTTGAACGATCAACGACTCGACGACACAGACTGACACAGGAGCAGCAATGAGCGACATCACCCCCGGTACTTGGCAGCTCGATCCCACGCACACCGAGATCGGCTTCACCGTCCGCCACATCATGAGCAAGGTGCGCGGCAAGTTCGAGAAGTTCGAGGGCACGATCGTCACCGCCGAAGACGTCACCGCCTCCAGTGCCACCGCCACGATCGACCTCTCCTCGATCAACACCGGCACCGCCGACCGCGACAACCACCTGCGCTCGGGTGACTTCTTCAACGTCGAGAGCACGCCGACCATGACCTTCGTGTCCACCGGCGTCGTCCGCAAGAGCGACACCGACTTCGTCGTCACCGGCGACCTCACCATCAAGGACGTCACCAAGCCGATCGAGCTCGACGTCGAGTTCCTGGGCGAGGGCAAGGACCCGTGGGGCGGCACCCGCGTGGGCGTCGAGGCCAAGGGCCAGCTGAGCCGCAAGGAGTTCGGCATCGACTTCAACATCCCCCTCGAGGGCGACAAGGTCATGATCGGCGACAAGATCACGCTGCTCATCACCGCGGAGGCCGTGCTGCAGGCCTGACCCGCACACCCCCTGTCTCGGAGGGGCTCGCGACGCACACCCCCCGGCGTCGCGGGCCCCTTCGTCATGTCCGGACCGCGCGATCGGACCCGACGAGTTCGGTGAAGTTGAAGTCGAACTCAAGTAGGGTGCGGTGATGGAGCGCGCCGGGTCGAGACCGATGGAGGTCCGCGGCCCGGAGACGAGGCAGATCCTCGGCCTGCCGGCCACGGCCGTCAGGACGCTGGTCCTCGGCTTCCTCGCGAGGGTCCCGGCGGGCGCCCTCGGCCTGGTGATCGTCCTGCACGGACTGACGCTCGGGCAGACCTACACCGTCAGCGGGCTGATGGCGGCGGCCTACGCCCTCGGCATCGCGGTCGGGGCCCCCGTCGTCGGTCGAGGCATCGACCGCTGGGGCCAGACGATGCCGCTGTTCGCCGTCACGGTCGTCGCTGCGGCCATGATGGTCGGACTGTCCGCGCTGCCGCACGGCATCGCTCCGGCCGTGCCCGTGGCCCTGGCCGCGGTGACGGGCCTGACCCAGCCGCCGCTGGCGGTCTGCGCGCGGGCGATCTGGAACGAGCGGCTCGGTCCGGTGGACCTCAGCCGGATGCTGTCCCTGGACGCGTCACTGCAGGAGGTGACGTTCATCCTCGGTCCCCTGACCGTGGTGTCCTGGGCGACGGTGCGGGGGACTCACGAGGCACTGGGCCTGGCGGCGGGTCTCGTCCTGGTGCTCACGACGGTGTTCGCGCTGACGCCGGAGTCCCGGACGGCCTCGCGCCGGTCGAGCCGCCCGGTGATGGGGACCCCGAGCCGATTCCCGGCGACCGTCTGGATCCTCGTCGCCGTGACGTTCACCGTCGGCATCGCGATCGGCATCCTCGAGGTCGCGGTGGTGCGCCGCTCCGCCCAGCTCGACGCGTCCCACCTGATCGGCGTCTTCTACGGGCTCTGGGCGACGGGCAGTCTGGTGGGCGGGCTCGTCAACCTCCGAGCCGCGGGCCGGGGCCGACTCGCCGGTCGCCTGATCGTCTTCCTCGCCGCGCTCGCACTCACCCATCTGATCGTCGCGGCGGCGACCACGTCGCTCGTCCTGGGTCTGACCCTCCTCCTGGCGGGGCTGCCCGCGGCTCCGATGTTCGCCGCGTTCTACGAGCTGCTGGGGAGGTCGGCGCCCGAGGGCCGGGTCACGGAGGTCTTCGCCTGGGGCTCGACCGGCAGCATGGCCGGAGTGGCACTGGGCACCGCGACGGGCGGTGTCCTCGCCGACGCGATCAGCAGTCGCGGGAACATCGTCGTCTGCGCGGCGGTGCTGGGTCTGGCCTCGCTGTTCGCGCTCGTCTGCCGGGCTCCGCTGACGCGCGTCGAGCGTCGCTGAGGTCGGCGACGCTCAGGCGGCGCCGACCATCCGCAGGGCCAGCTCGCCGTGCAGGGTCGCGATCTCGTCGGGCGTGGTGGGCCCGTCCGGGTGATACCAGCGCACCAGGTCGATGCTGAGGGAGAGCAGCGCGAGCGCCGTGCCCTTGAGGTCGGCCACGGTCATGACCTCCGCCTCGACGCCGGCCTCGAGGGCCTCGCGCATGAGCGCCTCGATCGCGCGGCGGTACTCGGCGATCTCGGCGCGGTGCTCGGGGGTCAGGGCGTCGAACTCGTACTGCACGATCCGGCCGACGCGGCTGTTGACCGCGTGCCATCGGCTGAACTCGGCGACCATCGTGCGAGTGCGCTCGGCCGGGTCGGACGCCGACTGCGAGGCCTTCTCGATGATCTCGACGGCGCTGCGGTGGCCGCGCCGGGAGATCTCGAAGAGGAGCTCCTCCTTGGTGGCGTGGTGCACGTAGACCGCCGCCGGGCTCATGCCCGCACGGGACGCGATGTCGCGAGTCGTGGTGCCGGCGAAGCCCGAGGTGGCGAACGCCTCGACGGCCGCCGCAAGGAGGCGCTCGCGCGTCGTGGCGGATCGATCGCGACCGTTCGCGGCGTCGGTGGTCATGGTGGACAGCATGACGCAGGAATGTCACACTAAGCAAGCGCTTAGTCATCGGCGGGTCGCCCCGTCGACACATTCGAAAGGCCTACATCATGCCCGAAGCAGTCATCGTCTCCACCGCGCGCTCTCCCATCGGCCGCGCCGGCAAGGGATCCCTCAAGGACATGCGTCCGGACGACCTGACCGTCCAGATGATCGAGGCCGCGCTGGCCAAGGTGCCGGGCCTGGACCGTCGTGACATCACCGACCTGCACCTCGGTGTCGGCCAGCCCGCGGGCGAGGCCGGCCACAACCTGGCGCGCGCCGTCGCCGTGCTGTCGGGCATGGACCACCTGCCGGGCGTGACGGTCAACCGCTACTGCTCCTCCTCGCTGCAGACCACCCGCATGGCCTTCCACGCGATCAAGGCCGGCGAGGGCGACGCGTTCATCTCCGCCGGCGTCGAGACCGTCAGCCGCTTCGGCAACGGCTTCGCCGACATTCCGGGCACCGAGAACCCGCTGTTCGCCGAGGCCATCGCCCGCACCGCCAAGCGCGCCGAGGGCGGCGCCGACACGTGGGTCGACCCCCGCGGCAACAGCGAGCTGCCCGACCTCTACATCGCGATGGGCCAGACGGCCGAGAACGTCGCGCAGCACCTGGGCATGAGCCGCCAGGAGCAGGACGAGTTCGCCGTCCGCAGCCAGAACCTCACCGAGCAGCGCATCGAGGAGGGCTTCTGGGCCAAGGACATCACCGAGGTCACGCTGCCCGACGGCACGACCGTGAACAAGGACGACGGTCCGCGCGCCGGCACCACGCTGGAGGCCGTCAGCAGCCTCAAGCCGGTGTTCCGCCCCGACGGCACCGTCACCGCCGGCAACGCCTGCCCGCTCAACGACGGCGCCGCCGCCGTGGTGATCATGTCCGACACCAAGGCCAAGGAGCTGGGCCTGACCCCGCTCGCGCGCATCGTGTCCACGGCCGTCACCGGCCTGTCGCCCGAGATCATGGGCCTCGGCCCGGTCGAGGCGATCCCCGCCGCGCTGAAGCACGCCGGCATGGGCATCGACGACATCGACCTGTACGAGATCAACGAGGCCTTCGCGGTCCAGGCGTGGGGCTCGGCGCGTGAGCTCGGCATCCCGATGGACAAGCTCAACGTCAACGGCGGCGCCATCGCGGTCGGCCACCCGTTCGGCATGACCGGCGCCCGCATCACGTCCACGCTGATCAACTCGCTGCAGTGGCACGACAAGCAGTTCGGCGTCGAGTCCATGTGCGTCGGCGGTGGCATGGGCATGGCCATGGTGCTGGAGCGTCTTTCGTGACCGAGGGTCGCTTCGCCGGCAAGGTCGCGATCGTGACGGGCGCGTCGCGCGGCATCGGCCTCGGGGTCGCGCAGCGCCTCGTGGCCGACGGCGCGAAGGTCGTCATCACGGCGCGCAAGACCGAGGCCCTCGAGGCCGCGGTCGCCGAGCTCGGTCCCGACAACGCGGCGTACGTCGCGGGTGCGGCCGACGACGCCGCGCACCAGGACGAGACCATCGCGAAGGCCGTGGAGCAGTTCGGCGGGCTGGACTTCCTGGTGAACAACACCGGAATCAACCCGACCTACGGCCCCATGATCGAGATGGACCTCAACGCGGGTCGCAAGATCTTCGAGGTCAACGTGCTCGCCGCGGTGTCGTGGGCGCAGAAGGCGTACAACGCCTCGCTGAAGGACCACGGTGGCGCGATCGTCAACATCGCGTCGGTGGCCGGTCTCAAGCCCGCGCCGATGATCGGCATGTACGGCGCGTCGAAGGCCGCGGTCATCCACGTCACGCAGGAGCTCTCGCTCGAGCTGGCTCCGAACGTGCGCGTGAACGCGGTCGCTCCCGCGGTCGTGAAGACCCGGTTCGCCGGTGCGCTCTACGAGGGTCGCGAGGAGGAGGTCGCCGCGGCGTACCCCCTCAAGCGCCTCGGCCTGCCCGAGGACATCGCGGGCGTCACGACGTTCCTGCTCTCGCAGGACGCGGCCTGGGTGACCGGCCAGTGCCTCACGGTGGACGGCGGACTGCTGCTCACCGGCGGCGTCTGACCACCGATTGAGACGAAGGGCCCCGGGACTTCGGTCCCGGGGCCCTTCGCCGTCGATTTGCGAAATCCTGCACATAACCGCTCTCAGATGACGGTCTGGCGGAGATCTTGTCCCCACATGTGAACAATCCTGTGTGCAACTAGCAGTTACACGTCGCCTGAACCTCTCGCGCCACACCCGCCACGCACCACGGGCCGCGATGTGATCTAAAACATGAGGAAACCCTCGGGTCAAAGATGAGGAAAGCCTCATGTTTGTGTCACGATAGGGGAATGACGACGCTCGACACCTCCGTGTTCCACGCGCCCTCCACGCGCGACCGCCGCACCGACAGCCTCCTCGACGACCTCCGCTCCGGCACGCCGTGGGCCCTGGTCCTCGGAGGGCAGGGCGGCGACTGGCTGACGCCGCTCGCCGACCTCGTCCGCGACTTCGCGCTCGACGCGGAGGTCGCCGACCTCGTCCGCCGCTCCGACGGCCTCCTCGCGCCCGTCGCCGCCGAGCTCGCCCGGGCCGGCGTCGCCTTCGATCCCGTCGCGTGGGTCGACGTCCTGGCGGTCGGGGAGTCCGCCGAGGACGACGACGCGCCCGGCCTGCCCGCGGGCGCCGACGTCGCCGCGCCGGCCGCCTCGGTCCCCGGCATCACGCTGGCCCAGCTGGCCGGCCTCCACGCCCTCGCCCGCCAGGGCCTCGACGTCACCGCGCACCCGCCGGTCGCCGTCGCCGGTCACTCGCAGGGCGTGCTCGCCGCCGAGGCGCTCGCCGGCGTGCCCGAGGTGGAGGTGCTCGCGCTGGCCCGCCTCATCGGCACCGCCGCCCAGCTCGTCGGCCGTCGCCGCGGCCTGCTCGGCCGCACGATGCTCGCCGTCTCGGGAGTCGTCCCCGAGCGCGTCGCCGAGCTCGTGGAGGGTACGGGCGCCGTCTGCCACATCCGCAACGGCCGTCGCGCCGTGGTCCTGTCGGGTCCCGCCGCCGCCCTCGACGCGGCCACCGCCCGCCTCGAGCAGGAGGCCGCCCGCGAGAAGGACGAGCGCGACCGCAAGGTCACCGGAGGCGCCCCGTTCTCGCCCGTGATCGAGCCGGTCGAGTCCTCGCTCGCGTTCCACCACCCCGACCTCGCCGAGACCACCGAGCTGGTGGCCGGCTGGGCCGCCCGCATCGGCATCGACGCCGAGCACGCCCGCAGCGCCACGCAGCGCGCGATCGTCGACCCGGTCGACTGGGTCGCCTCGATCACCTCCGCACTGGACGCCGGCGCCGAGTGGGTCCTCGACCTCGGCCCCGCCGACCTCGCCTCGCGCCTGAGCGCCACCGAGACGAAGGTGCGCGGTGCCGGACTCGTCGCCCCCACGACCCGTCGCGGCCACCGCGAGCTCACCATCTCCGGCGCCAAGCCGGCGCGCCCCGTGGCGTGGTCGGCGTTCGCGCCGCGCCTGGTGACCCTGCCCGACGGCTCGACCGCCGTCGAGACCGGCTTCACCCGTGCCACCGGCAAGTCGCCGATCCTGCTCGCCGGCATGACGCCGACGACGGTGGACGCCCCGATCGTCGCCGCGGCGGCCAACGCCGGCTTCTGGGCAGAGCTCGCCGGCGGTGGCCAGGTGACCGAGGAGATCTTCGAGGCCCGCGTCGCCGAGCTCGAGGAGCTGCTCGACGAGGGTGCGACCTACCAGTTCAACTCGCTCTTCCTCGACCCCTACCTGTGGCGCCTGCAGCTGGGCCAGAACCGCCTCGTGCAGCGCGCCCGCGCCGCCGGAGCCCCCATCGACGCCGTCATCGTCACGGCCGGCATCCCCGAGCTCGACGAGGCCGTCGCGCTGGTCGACGAGCTGACCGAGGCCGGCATCGAGCACGTCGTGTTCAAGCCCGGCACGATCCGCCAGATCCGCGAGGTCCTCGCGATCGCCAAGAAGGTCGACCGCACCGTGATCGTGCAGGTCGAGGGCGGCCGCGCCGGCGGTCACCACTCGTGGGAGGACCTGGACGACCTGATCCTGGCCACCTACGGCGAGCTGCGCGCGCAGTCGAACGTCGTCCTGTGCGTCGGCGGCGGCATCGGCACCGCCGAGGCCTCGGCCGCGTGGCTGACCGGCACGTGGGCCCAGCGCCACGGCTTCCCCGACATGCCCGTCGACGGCATCCTCGTCGGCACCGCCGCCATGGCGACCCTGGAGGCCACGACGGCCCCCGAGGTCAAGCAGCTGCTCGTCGAGACGCGCGGCACCGGCGCCTGGGTGGGCGCGGGCACCGCGAAGAACGGCATGGCCTCGGGCCGCAGCCAGCTCGGCGCCGACATCCACGAGATCGACAACACCGCCTCGCGCACCGGCCGTCTCCTCGACGAGGTCGCCGGCGACGCCGAGGCCGTGGCCGCCCGCCGTGACGAGATCGTCGAGGCGCTCGACCGCACCGCGAAGCCGTACTTCGGCGACGTCGCCACGATGACGTACGCCCAGTGGCTGGGCCGTTTCGTCGAGCTCTCCGGCACCGCCGCCGACGGCTCGGCGCAGTGGCTGGACGTGTCGCTGCGCGACCGCTTCCACGCGATGCTCCAGCGGGCCGAGGCCCGTCTGGCCACGCAGGACCGCGGCGAGATCGCGACGCTGTTCCCCGAGGCCTCCGACGTCGAGGACGGCCCCGCCGCCCTCGCGCGCCTGCTCGAGGCGCACGCCGACGCCGCGTCCGTGACGCTGCACCCGGCCGACGAGGCCTTCTTCGTCGAGGTCTGCCGCCGCGCCGGCAAGCCCGTCAACTTCGTGCCCGTCATCGACGCCGACGTGCGCCGCTGGTGGCGCTCGGACTCGCTGTGGCAGGCGCACGACCCGCGCTACGGCGCCGACGAGGTCTGCATCATCCCCGGCACCGCGAGCGTCGCCGGCATCACGCGGGTGGACGAGCCCGTCGCCGAGCTGCTCCAGCGCTTCGAGGACGCCGCCGTCGACGCCCTGCTCGCCTCGGGCCGCGCGCCCCAGCGGGTGCCCGGCCGTCGCCGTGAGGGCGACGCGCACCTGTCCTCGCCGCTCGCGGTCGTCCTGGCCGCGCCCGACGTGGCGTGGGCCGGCCGCACGGTCACGAACCCCGTCCAGCGCCTCGGCGCCGAGTGGGTGCTGACCGACGCCGACACCGCCGAGCAGGCCGCCACCGGCGCGCGCCTGTCCACCGCGGGCGACTCGGCCGTCGACCTGACCGTGCCGCTGGGCCAGGGCCGCGACCTGACCCTGCGCATCGAGGTCCCGTCCAGTGCCTCGCGCGGCCACGCCCCGGTCGTCTCCACCGACGCCGCCGTCGCCGCCATGGCGCAGATCGTCAGCGGCGCCGTCGCCGGCGAGCTGCCCGAGGTTTCCGACGGCGTCGCCCACCTCGACGTCGACTGGGATCCGGACCTCGCCGCCGACCACGCCGCCGTCAGCGCGGGCCCGCTCGTGCTGGGCCGCCACCGCGTGCCCGACGTGCTCGTGGGGCTCGCCTGGCCGGCCGTGTTCGCCGTCATCGGCGCCGCCCGCAACGCCGACGGCCTGCCGGTCGTCGAGGGCATGCTCGACCTGGTCCACCTCGACCACGCGATCACCACGCAGGTCCTCCCCACCGAGCGCACCCCGCTCGCGGTCCGCGCCGCGCTCGTGGACGTGGAGGAGTCGCAGTACGGTCGCGTCGTCACCGTCGACGTCACCGTCGGCGACGTCGCCACGATGCGCGAGCGGTTCGCCATCCGCGGCCGCACGGGCGCGGCGGCCCTCGCCGACCCGGCGCGCGCCGGCGGCGCCCTGGGCGACGACGAGCTCAAGGACACCCCGCGTCGCACGCGTGCCAAGGTGACCGTGACCGCCCCGTCCGACCTCGGCTCCTTCGCCGCGGTCACGGGCGACCACAACCCGATCCACACGAGCGTCGCCGCCGCCCGCCTCGCGGGCCTGGGCGAGCCGATCGTCCACGGCATGTGGACCTCGGCCGCCGCGCAGCACGCCGTGGCCGACGAGACCGGCCGACGTATCGCCGGCTGGACGACGCGCTTCATGGCGCCCGTCCGCCCCGGTGCCGACGTCGAGATCCGCGCCGACCGCGTGGGCCTCTCGCACGGCCGCGAGGTGCTCGACGTGACCGTGCGCGCCGATGGTGAGATCGTCATGGCCGCCTCGGCCGTGCTCGACGCGCCCCGCACCGCGTACGCGTTCCCCGGCCAGGGCATCCAGAGCCCCGGCATGGGCATGGCCGGCTACCAGCGCTGCCCCGCGGCGCGCGAGGTCTGGGACCGCGCCGACAAGCACACGCGGGCGGCGCTCGGCTTCTCGATCCTCACGGTCGTGCGCGACAACCCGACCGAGTTGACCGTCCGCGGCGTCACGCACCACCACCCCGAGGGCGTGCTCTACCTGACGCAGTTCACGCAGGTCGCGATGGCCGTGCTGGGCGCCGCCCAGATGGCCGAGCTGCGCGAGGGCGGCGCGTTCGTCGACGGCGCGGTGCTGGCCGGCCACTCGGTGGGCGAGTACAACGCGCTCGCCGCGGTCTCGGGCGTCATCAGCCTCGAGGCCGTCGTGGAGGTCGTCTTCCAGCGCGGCTCGGTCATGCACACGCTGGTCCCGCGCGACGAGAAGGGCCGCAGCGACTACCGTCTCGCGGCCATCCGTCCCTCGCAGATCGGCCTGGCCGACGACGAGGTCAAGGACTACGTCGAGGGCGTGGGTGAGGCGTCGGGCGAGTTCCTGCAGATCGTGAACTACAACCTGCGCGGCTCGCAGTACGCGATCGCCGGCACGGTGCGTGGACTCGAGGCGCTGGAGAAGGACGTGGCCGAGCGCCGCGACCGCTTCGGCGGCAAGGCCGCGTTCATCCTCGTGCCCGGCATCGACGTGCCGTTCCACAGCCGCGTGCTGCACGGCGGCGTGCCGGACTTCCGCCACAAGCTGCAGGACCTGCTGCCGCCCACGATCGACCCGTCGATCCTCGAGGGCCGCTACGTGCCGAACCTCGTGCCGCGGCCGTTCAGCCTCGACGAGGAGTTCATCCGCGAGGTCGAGCAGTACGTCGGCACCACGGTCCCGCGGTCGGACGACCCGGGCCGCCTGTGCCGCGACCTGCTGATCGAGCTGCTGGCCTGGCAGTTCGCCAGCCCCGTGCGCTGGATCGAGACGCAGGACCTCATGTTCACCCCCGTCGAGGAGGGCGGACTGGGCGTCGAGCGCTTCGTCGAGGTCGGCGTCGGCTCGGCCCCGACCGTCGCGAACCTCGCCTCCGGCACCCTCAAGCTGCCCGGCTACCCGCGCGTCGAGGTGCTCAACGTCGAGCGCGACGCCGCCGCCGTCTACGGGACCGACGAGGACCCGGCGCCGGTGGAGGACGATGCCCCGGAGGCTCCTGAGGCGACCGCCACCGAGACGGCCCCGCAGGCGGCCGCCCCGGCCGCGGCTCCCGCCGGCGGACCGGTCACGCAGACCGCCGCCGACCTGCCGTTCTCGGCGGCCGACGCGACCCGCGTGCTCATCGCCTGGTGGACGAAGCTGCGTCTCGACCAGCTCGGCGCGGCCGACACGATCGAGTCGCTGACCGACGGCGCCTCCAGCCGCCGCAACCAGCTGCTGATCGACCTCGGCGGCGAGCTGTCGCTCGGCGCGATCGACGGCGCCGCGGAGGCCGACCTCACCACCCTCGGTGGCCAGGTCGACGCCCTCGCGCGCACCTACAAGCCCTTCGGCCCCGTCCTGGGCGAGGCCTTCGGCGACCACCTCAAGAAGGTGCTCGGCCCGACGGGTCGCAAGCAGTCGGCGGTCGCCGAGCGCGTCACGGGTGCGTGGCAGCTCGGCGCCGGCTGGGCGTCGCACGTCCTGGCCGAGCTGGCCATGGTCACCCGTGAGGGCCAGAGCGTCCGCGGTGGCGCGTTCGGCGAGGCGACCATCGCCTCGGCCGGCGACGTCGACGCGGCGATCGACGCCGCGGTCCAGGCGGTGGCCGCGCGCCACGGCGTGACGGTGCAGATGCCGTCGGCCGGCGGCGGAGACGGCGCCACGATCGACGCGGCGGCGCTCGGCGAGTTCACGGCGGCCATCACCGGTCGCGACGGCGTGCTCGCCTCGGCCGCGCGCCTCGTGCTCGAGCACCTCGACCTGGTCGACGTGCCCGAGGCCGTCGAGCCCGACGAGCAGGCGGCCGCGGTCGTCGAGCGCGTCGAGGCCGAGCTGGGCTCGGACTGGATCAAGGCCACGGCGGGCGTCTTCGACGCCGAGCACGCCGTCGTCCTGGACGACCGCTGGGCGTCGGCACGCGAGGACCTCGCGCGCCTGGCCCACGGCGACGAGGTCACGGGCTCCTTCGCGGGCACCGGCGAGGTCGTCGCCAAGCAGGCCGAGCACTGGCTCGCGCGGACCGGCGACGAGCGCTTCGCCCGCATCGCCGAGGACGCCCGCGACACCACGCCGGGAGCGTTCGCCGGCGAGGTCGCGGTCGTGACCGGTGCCGCCGACGGCTCCATCGCGGGGTCCGTCGTGGGCGAGCTGCTCGCCGGCGGCGCCACGGTCGTGGCGACCACCTCGTCGCTCGCGCCGCGGAAGCTCGCGTTCTTCAAGGACCTCTACCGCCGCTCGGCCCGCGCCGGCGCGACGCTGTGGGTCGTCCCCGCCAACCTGGCGTCGTTCGCCGACGTGGACGCGCTGGTCGAGTGGATCGGGGCCGAGCAGTCCCGCACCGCCGCCGGTGTCACGACGGTGTCCAAGCCGTCGCTGACCCCGACCCTGCTGGTGCCGTTCGCGGCCGGCCGGGTCATGGGCGACGCGACCGAGGCCGGCCCGCGCGCCGAGCTCGAGATGCGCATCCTGCTGTGGTCGGTCGAGCGACTCGTCGGCGCGCTGTCGTCGTCGGTCACCGACCGCAACCTCGACGCCCGCCTGCACGTGCTGCTGCCGGGCTCGCCCAACCGCGGCATGTTCGGCGGCGACGGTGCCTACGGCGAGGCCAAGGCCGCGCTCGACGCGCTCGTCACGAAGTGGGGCTCGGAGAAGCGCTGGGCCGACAAGGTCACGCTGGCCCACGCCATCATCGGCTGGGTCCGCGGCACGGGCCTCATGGGCGGCAACGACCCGCTGGTCGAGGCCGTCGAGGCCGCCGGCGTCCGCACCTGGTCGCCCGACGAGATGGCCGCCGCGCTGCTCGAGGCCTGCACGCCCGAGGCCCGCGTCCGCGCGACCGAGGGTCCGCTGACGCTCGACCTCACCGGCGGTCTCGGCGAGGCCGACCTCGACATGAAGGCCCTCGCCGGTCAGGTCGTGCTCGAGAAGGACGAGCCCTCGTCCGACGACACCGCGACGATCCCGGCGCTGCCCGCGCCGCCGTCGCGCCTCGACCGGGTCGAGACGCCCGAGTGGGCCGAGGTCACCGCCCGCCCCGAGGACCTCGTGGTCATCGTCGGCGCCGGCGAGCTGGGCCCGTACGGCTCGGCGCGCACGCGCTTCGAGATGGAGGTCGAGGACACCCTCTCGGCCGCCGGCGTGCTCGAGCTGGCGTGGTCCACGGGCCTGCTCAGCTGGGACGCGACGAACCGCGGCTGGTACGACGCCGAGTCCGGCGAGGCCGTGCCCGAGCACGAGATCGCCGACCGCTACGAGGACGCCGTCCGTGAGCGGGTCGGCGTGCGCCGGTACGCCGACGACGGCGACATGGTCGACAACAGCGCCCCGCTGCTGGCGTCGGTCTACCTCGACCAGGACCTGACCTTCACGGTCTCGGGACAGGCGGAGGCGCAGGCCATGCGCGACGCCGACCCCGAGCACACCGTGATCGCGCAGGACGCCGAGGGCGAGTGGACCGTCACCCGCAAGGCGGGCACGCAGGTCCGCGTGCCGCGCAAGATGAAGCTGACCCGCACGGTCGGCGGCCAGATCCCGACGGGCTTCGACCCGACGGTGTGGGGCGTGCCGGCCGAGATGGTCGAGGCCGTCGACCGCGTGGCGCTGTGGAACCTCGTCTGCACCGTGGACGCGTTCCTCTCGTCGGGCTTCACCCCGTCCGAGCTGATGCGCTGGACCCACCCGACGCTGGTCGCCAACACCCAGGGCACCGGCATGGGCGGCATGACGTCGATGCACTCGCTGTACATCGACACGCTGCTGGGCGAGGCGAAGCCGAACGACATCCTGCAGGAGGCGCTGCCGAACGTCATCGCCGCGCACGTGGTGCAGTCCTACGTGGGCAGCTACGGCGCGATGGTGCACCCGGTGGCCGCCTGCGCCACGACCGCCGTGTCGGTCGAGGAGGGCGTCGACAAGATCCGCCTGAACAAGGCCGAGTTCGTCGTGGCCGGTGGCTTCGACGACCTCTCGGTCGAGGGCATCGTGGGCTTCGGCGACATGTCGGCCACCGCGGACTCTGCGGCGATGGCCGCCAAGGGCCTCGAGGACCGCTACTTCAGCCGGGCCAACGACCGCCGCTACGGCGGGTTCGTCGAGTCGCAGGGCGGCGGCACGATCCTGCTGGCCCGCGGCGACCTGGCCGCGCGGATGGGCCTGCCGGTGCTGGGCGTCGTCGCCTACGCGGCGTCGTTCGCCGACGGCGTGCACACCTCGATCCCGGCGCCGGGCCTCGGTGCCCTGGCCGCGGGCCGCGGTGGGCGCGAGTCGCAGCTGGCCCGGTCGCTGTCCGCGCTGGGCGTGGGAGCCGACGACATCGGCGTGCTGTCCAAGCACGACACGTCGACGGGCGTCAACGAGCGCAACGAGTCCGAGCTGCACGAGCGGCTCGCGGCGGCGCTGGGTCGCTCTGACGGCAACCCGCTGTACGTCATGAGCCAGAAGACGCTCACGGGCCACGCGAAGGGCGGCGCCGCGGCGTTCCAGCTCATCGGCCTGTGCCAGGTGCTGGAGGGCGGCGTCGTGCCGCCGAACCGGAGCCTGGACTGCGTCATGGACGACCTGGCCGAGCACGAGCACCTCGTGTGGCTGCGCGAGCCGCTGGCGACCGGTCCGCTCAAGGCGGGCCTGCTGACCAGCCTCGGCTTCGGCCACGTGGCCGGCCTCATCGCCGTGGTGCACGCGCAGGCGTTCGTGGAGTCGCTCGCGGCCGACGAGCGCGACCGCTACCTCGAGGCGGCGGAGCGTCGCCGCATCGAGGGTCGCACGCGCCTCGTGGACGCGATGTACGGAGGCGACGCGCTGTACCGGCGCCCGGCGGACCGCCGCCTGGGCGACTCGGGCGTGCGGGAGCGCGAGGCCGCGCTGCTGCTCGACGACAGCGGTCGCCTCGGCGAGGACGGGGTGTACGCGTGCCGGTGATCGGCACGGGGATCGACCTCGTGGACGTGCCCGGATTCGCCGAGCAGCATCGGCAGCCGGGTACCCGCGCGGGCAGCGCCTTCACTGCTGCCGAGCGCCGCGACGCCCGGAGCTCTCCTTCTGGCTCCGGGCGTCGCACCCCCGATCAGGAGATGGCGTCCCTGGCGGCCCGCTGGGCCGCCAAGGAGGCGTTCATCAAGGCCTGGTCGGAGTCGCTGTGGGGGAGTCCGCCGCCGGTCGGCGAGCACGTGCACGACCAGATCGAGATCATCCGCGATGCCTGGGGTAGGCCCCGCATCCGCCTCCTCGGCGAGGTCGCGAAGCACCTCGAGGACGTCACGGTGCACGTCAGCCTCAGCCACGACGGCCCGGCCGCGATCGCCATGGTGACGCTGTCCCGCCCCTAGCGAGATGTGCTCCGATTTCCACCTTTCAGCACGTCTGAGACGTCGATAAGGGAGCACGTCTCGGGGCCGGCGGGGATGGTGCCGTCGGCGAACAGGGCTTCCCACCGCCCGGCGGCGGGGGTTGGCTGGGGCGATGGAGCTCCTCGTGCTGGGCGGTACCGCGTTCCTCGGTCGTGAGATCGCGCGGACGGCGCTCGCGCGCGGGCACCGCGTCACGTGCGTGGCTCGAGGCTCGTCCGCGCCTCCCGACGGCGCCGCCTTCGTCCGCGTGGACCGCGACGAGGAGGACGGCCTCGCGCCGCTCGCCGGCCGTCGCTGGGACGGCGTGATCGACGTGGCGCGCCAGCCCGGCCACGTGCGGCGTGCGGTGCGCGACGTCGAGGCCGACCACCGCGTCCTCGTCTCCAGCGGCAACGCGTACGCCGACTTCTCCTCGATCGAGCAGTCGGAGGACGCCGCCACGCTGCCGCCGCTCGAGGCCGACACGATGGCCTCGGACGAGGACTACGGCGCCGCGAAGGTGGCATGCGAGCAGGCCGTGCTGGCGGCGGGCCCCGCGGCCGTGGTGCGCTCGGGCCTCATCGCCGGACCGGGGGACTGGTCGGGCCGCACGGGCTACTGGCCGTGGAGGCTCGCGCACCCCGTCGGCCCGGAGGTCGTCGTGCCGGACGAGCTCGACTTCCCCTGCGCGATGGTCGACGTCCGCGACCTCGCGGTCTGGATCGTCGACCTCGCGGAGCGGCAGGTCGAGGGCGTCTTCAACGCCACGGGCCCGACGACCGACCTGGGATCGGTGCTCGACGTGGCGGCGCGCGTGGCAGGTTCGGCGGCGACCCGGCGGCGCGTGCCGGTCGAGCGACTGCGCGAGCTGGGGATCGGCCACTGGATGGGGCCCGCGTCGCTGCCGCTGTGGATCGACGACCCGAAGTGGCGCGGCTTCGCCACCCTGGACACGCGGCGCGCCCGCGCCGAGGGCCTGGTCACCCGGCCGCTCGAGGACACGCTCGCCGACACGCTCGCGTGGGAGGAGACCCGCACCGAGCCGCGCCGGTGCGGCCTCACCGACGACGAGGAGCGCCGCGTCCTGGCCGCCCTCTGACGAGATGTGCTCCTGTTTCCACCTTTCAGCACGGCTGAAAGGTGGAAACCGGAGCACATCTCGGGAGGGGCGGTCGGCTCAGGTGGCGCCGGCCTCGGCGGCCAGCAGGTAGGTGCCCAGGAGGCGCTTGAGCTCGATGATGGCCTCGGCGTGCTCCTGCAGGTCGCGCACCGAGAAGTTGAGCATCGAGTAGGACATGTGCACGAGGACCTCGGCCATGATCTTGCGGCGCTCGCGCGGGGTGCCGGGGGTCAGCGGCGCGAGCACGTGGGCGACGCGGGCCGCAAGCTGCTGCTCGGTGACCTCGGCCGTCGCGCGGGTGATCGGCGTGGACTGCACGGCGTACCAGACGGCGCTGCGTGACGGGTCGTTCAGCCACAGCGCAGCCATGTGGTCGACCAGTCGGTCGAGCAGCACGAGCCAGTCGAGCGTGGGCAGCTCGGACGCCAGCTTGTCCAGCTCGGACTGGATCGCGACGGCGTTCTGGCGGTCGAGCTCGCACACGATCACGTACTTGTTCGCGAAGAACTGGTACAGGGTGCCGATGGGCAGTCCGGCGCGCTGAGCCACCTCCTCGCACGTGAACGACTCGAAGCCTGCTTCGAGCAGCACGTCGCGCGACGCCTGGAGCAGGCTGTCGAACTTGACCTTGCTGCGCTCCTGCGTGGGACGCCGGCGAGGTTCGAGGATCTGGGCCGTCACGCGCGCCAGACTACCCTTACTTACTTGGAAGTAGCCGCAAGTCCGTGCTGGACGAGCGGATCGATCATGGCGCCGATCCCGTCGAAGCCCGAGCCGACCGTCTGGCCGGCCGAGTGGCGGAAGTGGATGCCCTCGAGGATCACGGCCAGCTTGAAGTAGGCCAGACCCAGGTGGAACCCGAGCTCGCTGACGTCGCGGCCCGAGCGCTTCGCGTAGCGCTCGACCGACTCGTCGGGGGAGAGGTAGCCGGGCGCCTGCGGGGCGTCGGTGACCTGACCGCTCGACGGTCCGGCGTCCAGGGCCAGGTGCTGGTAGGCCAGCATCACGGCCACGTCGGTGAGCGGATCGCCGAGCGTGCTCATCTCCCAGTCCAGGACCGTGGTGATGCGGTCGCCGTCCTCGGTGTCCACCAGCACGTTGTCGAGGCGGTAGTCGCCATGGACGATCGTGCTCTCGCCGGTCTCGGGGACCGAAGCGGTCAGGCGGTCGGCCAGCTCGTCGATGCCGTCGATCTGGCGCGATCGCGAGGAGTCGAGCTGCTTCTTCCACCGCGCGACCTGGCGGGTGAGGTAGCCGTCGGGGCGACCGAAGTCGCCCAGGCCGACCGCCTGGTAGTCCACCGCGTGCAGGTCGGCGAGGGTGTCGACGAGGCGCTCGGTGACGGCGCGGGTGCGCTCGGCTCCGATCACCTCGAGGTCGGACGCCCGCTGGAAGGCGGTGCCCGACATGCGCTCCATGACGTAGAACGTGGCGCCGATGACCGACTCGTCGGTGCACTCGGCGATCATCCGCGGGACGGGCACGGAGGTGCCGGCCAGCGCCGCCATCACGCGGTGCTCACGGCCCATGTCGTGGGCGGTGGCCAGCACGTGGCCCAGCGGCGGACGGCGCACGATCACGTCACGCTCGCCGTTGGTGACGGCGTACGTGAGGTTGGACTTGCCACCGGTGATCAGGCTGGCGCTGAGCGCCCCCGGGAGCTCCCCGGGGGCCTCGGCGTCCAGCCACGTGCGCAGTGCCTCGAGGTCGAGGCCCTTGACGACGTCAGGAGCGGTCACGTCAGTCCTTCGGTCCGCCGGCGACGTAGATGACCTGGCCCGACACGAAGCCGGCGGCCTCGCCGCACAGGAACGCCGCGGTGTTCGCGATGTCCTCGGGCTGGCCGACGCGCTGCACCGGGATCTCCTTCGAGGCGTACTCGATGAAGTCGTCGAACGGCACGCCGATGCGCTCGGCGGTCGCGGCGGTCATGTCGGTCTGGATGAAGCCCGGGGCGATCGCGTTGGCGGTCACGCCGTACTTGCCCAGCTCGATGGCGAGGGTCTTGGTGAAGCCCTGCAGGCCGGCCTTGGCGGCCGAGTAGTTGGCCTGGCCGCGGTTGCCCAGCGCCGAGGTGCTGGACAGGTTCACGATGCGGCCGTACTTGGCCTCGGTCATGTGCTTCTGGACGGCCTTCGTCATGAGGAACGAGCCCTTGAGGTGCACGTCCATGACCAGGTCCCAGTCGTCGGTGGTCATCTTGAACAGCAGGTTGTCGCGGATGACACCGGCGTTGTTGACCAGCACGGTCGGCGCGCCGAGCTCCTCGGCGACCTTGCTCACGGCCGCCTCGACGGCGTCGGCGTCGGCCACGTTGGCGCCGACGGCGAGGGCCTGGCCACCGTTCGCGACGATCTCGTCGACGACGGTCTGGCAGGCGGCCTCGTCGAGGTCGAGGACGGCGACCTTGAAGCCGTCGGCGGCGAATCGCTTGGCGATGCCGGCGCCGATGCCACGGGCGGCTCCGGTGATGATGGCGGTACGGGGTTCGGACACGTAGGTCTCCTCGGTTGTCTAAGCGCTTGCTTAGTCGTCACCGTATCGCACGCCCCTCTGGTGCGAAAGGTCACATCGAAAACACGCCGAACGAATATGAGGGAATCCTCACGTTTGGTCTATAGTCGAGGAATGCCTCATGTTTCGGACGACCGGCTGACGACCCAGACGACCGCCCCGGAGTCGGCCCCGCGCGCCGGCCTCGACACCCGACGCCGCGAGCGCTTCGCTCGCGTCGAGCCCCGCGGAGCCCGCGTGCACACCGCACGCGAGCGCGCCGAGCTCCTCCTCGACGAGGGCACCTTCGTCGAGCTCGCCCCGCTGCGCGCCGCCACCCCCGGCGCCGGCAGCGGCGTGGTGACCGGATGGGGCCTGGTCGACGGCCGCCCCGTCGTCGTGGCCTGCCACGACGCCGCCATCGCCTCCGGTGCCATCGGCGCCGTGATGGCCGAGGCGATCTGCCGCGCCCAGCGGTTCGCGATCGATCGCGGCTTCCCGATCGTCTACGTCAACGACTCCGGCGGAGCCCGCGTGCCCGACGGCATCCTCGCCCTCCACGGCTGCGGCGAGATCTTCGCGCTCAACGTGGAGGCCCAGCAGCGCATCCCGCAGATCTCGGTGATCCTCGGCCCGTGCGCCGGCGCCGCGGCCTACTCGCCCGCGCTGACCGACTGGACCGTCATGGTCAAGGGTCACGGCCACATGTTCCTCACCGGCCCCGACATCGTCCGCGCCGCGACCGGCGAGGACGCCACCGCCGACGAGATCGGCGGCTCGGGCATGCACACCCGCACGAGCGGTGTCGCGCACCTCGAGGTCGAGACCGAGGTCGAGGCCCTGCAGTCGGTCCGCCACCTGCTGTCCTACGTGCCCTCGAACGCCGACGCGCCGCTGCCGGTGACCGCCCCCGTGCCGGTCAACCCGATCGCGGCGGAGGCGCTGCCGACCGTGGTGCCCGAGAAGGCCAGCGTCGTCTTCGACATGCACCAGGTCATCGACGGCGTGCTCGACAACGGCGCCCGCCTCGAGCTGTCGCCGGAGTACTGCGGGAGCGCGCTGACGCTGTTCGGCCGGATCGACGGCCGCCCCGTGGGCGTCGTCGCCAACCAGCCCGCCGTCCGCGGCGGCATCCTCGACTCGAAGAACTCGGTCAAGATCGCCCGCTTCGTCGAGTTCTGCGGCCGCTTCGGCATCCCGATCGTCACGCTCGTCGACGTGCCCGGCTTCCTGCCCGGCACGGTCGAGGAGGGGCGCGGCATCATCACGCAGGGCGCGAAGGTGCTCAAGGCGTACGTCGAGGCCAAGAAGTCGATGCGCCTGACCGTCGTGGTGCGCAAGGCCTACGGCGGCGCGTACATCGCGATGGGCTCGACCTCGCTCGGCGCGGACCACGCGTGGGCCTGGTCCAACGCCGAGATCGCCGTGATGGGCCCCGGCGGCGCCGTGGCGCTGCTGCACCGTCGCGCGCTCGCCGCCGCGGAGGACCCCGCCGCGCTGCGCGACGAGCTGGCCGCCGACTACCGCGAGAACGTCGCCCGTCCGTTCGTCGCGGCCGAGAACGGCATCATCGAGGACGTCATCCACCCCGAGGAGACGCGTGAGCGCCTCGCCGCCTCGCTGCGCCTGCTGGAGCACGCGTGATCGACGCCAAGGCCGAGATCGTCGGCAACGTGTGGAAGATCCTCGCCCGCGAGGGCGACCAGGTCGGTCCCGGCGACACGCTCGTCATCATCGAGTCGATGAAGATGGAGATCCCCGTCGTCGCGCCAGCCCACGGCCACGTCGCGAGCATCCTCGTCGCGGAGGGCCAGATCGTCCAGGAGGGCGACTCCGTCGTCGAGATCGACGACACGCTCGGCGCCTGAGCATCACTCCGGGCGCCGTGACAGGATGCGCGGGTGACCGAGTACCGACACGAGATCCCGATGCGGTGGGCCGACCTCGACTCGCTCAACCACGTCAACAACGTCGTCTACCTCAAGTACGCCGAGAACGCGCGGGCTGCGATCCCGGAGCTGCCGGCGGGCCCGATCGGCGCGATGAACATCCAGTTCAAGCGCCCGATGCTGCTGGGGAGGCGCCCCGTCGTGGTCACCAGCCGCGTCGAGGGTGACCGCGTGCAGCAGATCATCGGGGTCGAGGGCTCGGACGACGAGTTCGCGGTCGTCGACGTCACCTACGGCGCCCTCGCGCCCGAGGAGCGGCTCAACGCCGCGGCCCAGCCCGGCTCGATCGCGCTACGGCACACCGACCTCGACGCCACCGGCCTCGTCAACGAGGCGCAGGTCTTCGAGCTCTTCCAGGAGACCCGCGTGCCGTTCATCAACGGCGTCCTCACGCGGCTCACGCCGGGCAACTTCGTGGTCGCCAGCGTGGAGGCGCGCTACCACCGCCCGATCCCGGCGCAGGCGCGCCTGGAGTCCACGGCGCGCGTGGGTCGCGTCGGCAACGCCTCGTTCACGATCGAGGCCCAGCTCGGCGACGAGGGCGTCGCGTTCGCCTCGTCGCTGGCGGTGCTGGTGGGCTTCGACGCCGCGACCCAGTCGTCGCGCCCGTTCAGCGACCGCGAGAAGGAGTCGCTCGCGGCCGCGATGTCCTGATCAGCTCGGCGAGTTGATCATGAAGTTGGCGGCGTGCTGCGCGTACGCCCAGAACTGGGCGTCGTGCTCGGGATCGAGCCGCGCCGCGTCGAGTCCCTCGCGGAAGTGCTTCAGCCAGCGGTCACGCGCGTCCTCGGTGACGGCGTAGGGCGCGTGCCGCATCCGCAGGCGCGGGTGACCGCGACGCTGCGAGTACTCGGTGGGGCCGCCCCAGTACTGCTCGAGGAACATCGTGAGCCGCTCGGCCGCGGGACCGAGGTCCTCCTCGGGGTACATCGGCTTGAGCACCTCGTCCTGCGCGACGCCCTGGTAGAAGACGTCCACGATCAGCTCGATCGTGGCGCGGCCGCCGATGGCCTCGTAGAACGTCTCCTGCGCGGGTGATTCGGTCATGCGGTGCCTCCCGAGGGCGGAAGTGTGGTCGAGGGGATGCGGATGCCGTTCTCGTCGAAGCGGCGCAGGACGCGGCTGCGCAGCGCGCGACCCACGTCGGCCTGGTGCAGGGGAGCGGTCTTGAGGACCGTGCGCACGACCGCGCCGTCCTTGTCGAACCGCTCGACGCCCCACACCTCGGGCTCCTCGATGATGACGGCGGACAGGGTGGAGTCGGTGAACAGCCCGTGCGCCTCCTCGCGCAGGATCTGCTGCACGAGCTCGAGGTCGGAGTCGTAGGCGACCGTCACGTCGAGCACGGTGCGCGCCCACTCCTGGCTGTGGTTGCCGACGCGCAGGATCTCGCCGTTGCGGACGTACCAGACGGTGCCGTTCACGTCGCGCAGCCGCGTGACCCGCAGGCCCACCGCCTCGACCGTGCCGACGGCCTCGCCCACGTCGACCGCGTCGCCGACGCCGTACTGGTCCTCGAGGATCATGAAGATGCCCGAGAGGAAGTCCTTCACCAGCGTCTGCGCGCCGAAGCCGAGGGCCACGCCCGCGACGCCGGCGCCGGTGAGCAGCGGGGCGATCGGCAGGCCGAAGACGCCGAGCACCATGACGAACGCGATGCTCCAGATGACGCCCGAGGCGATGCTGCGCAGCAGCGATCCCATCGTCTCGGCGCGCTGGCGACGGCGCTCGCTCGAGCCGTTGCGCAGGTCGGCCAGGAAGACGCCGGCCTTCGAGTTCGCCAGGACTCCCGGCACGGCGCCCTTCGCGGCGCGACCGGTCAGTCGGTTGATGAAGCGGTGCGCCAGCCACCGCATGGCGATGGCGATGAGCACGATGAGCAGGGCTCGCCCGGGCACGTCGAGCAGCCACGCCACGACGTCCTCAGGGGTCCATGTCCATTCCACCCCTCAACCCTACGGGTGAGCGGTCAGGCCCAGACGGTGGCCGATACCATGGCCCCATGAGCCTCGCCCGAGTGATCACCGCCGTCACCGCAGCCCTGCTCGCCGTCGTCGCCGCCGCGACCCCGGCCATGGCCAGCACCGTCCCCGACTCGGACTCCTGGCCGGTCGACGAGAACGCCCTGTCCACGATCGAGTGGATCGGCCTGTTCATCGGCGGCACCGCGCTGGTGTACGTCGTCATCTGGATCCTCGCGATGGCCGTCAACGCCAAGAGCAAGCACCACGTCCCGGTGATCCCGCCGGAGACCGCCACGGACGGCCACGACATCGAGGCCACGCAGCGCATGCCGCTTCCCGCCGCCGAGGGCACCCCGAAGCACTGATCGTGGTCGAGGACGCCCGCGACCGGTTCGCCGAGGACGTCTTCACCCATCGCGTCACGAAGGACGGCACGGTCCTCATCGACTGGCAGGGCCGCACCGTGACCACCGTGTCCGGCCGCGCCGCCGAACGGCTCGCCGCGCGACTCGCGTCGGCTGACCGTCGCCAGGTCCAGCACCTGCTCGCGCGGGCCACGGGGAACTTCAAGCGCGGCAACGAGCGCTGAATTCTCTTTTTCTCGAGATATCGATATCGACGGGACGACTTTCTCGTGTTCTCTGTCGATAAGGTGAATTCGACGGCGGAATGACAATTCTCGCCGAATAGGGAATTCACGGCGAAAGGCAGAAACCATGGCGCAGCGCGTGGTCACCATTCTCTCCAGCGACATTTCCGGCAAGGAGATCGAGGACGGCAAGGGTGAGACCGTCTCCTTCGCGCTCGACGGCACCGCCTACGAGATCGACCTGACGACGAAGGAGGCCGACGAGCTGCGGTCCGCCCTCGCCACCTACATCAAGGCCGGGCGCAGGACGACGACCCGCTCGTCGGCGTCCTCCTCCCGCCGCGGCAGCACCGGCAGCGGCTCGGGCCGGTCGCCCGAGGAGCTCGCCCACGTGCGTGCGTGGGCCAAGGAGAACGGCCACCAGGTGAACGAGCGCGGCCGGATCAAGAAGGAGATCCTCGAGGCGTTCGACGCCGCCAACTGAGCCCTGCGCGCGACACGCCCTTGTCAGCCGCGGGACCGCGGGATCATGCTGGAGCCGGAGGACCGGTCTCGGGAATCGACTCCCGCTGAACGGCTCCTCCGGTCGGGGGCGACATGGCGGGCCGGGGCGAGCGCACGGGTCGATCCGCCGCGCGCGCCGGACGGTCGATCCGCGATGCCGGGGCCGTCTCGTGGCTGACGCAGCGCTCGAAGGTGATCGCCGCGGGGCTCGCGTCCATCGTGGCCGCCTGGGCGGTCTCCTACTTCGGACCCGGTCTGTGGTCGTCGGTCCGTGACGCCACCGGGCGTGACCCGCTCCAGGTCACCGTGCTGGCCACGGACGAGTTCGACTCCATGGTGGAGGCCGAGCACCGCGACGAGCACGTGTGGCCGCCCGGCGCGCCCGACGTCCGGCAGCACGCCCAGGAGCACATCGCGGGCGAGGGCGGCGAGGCCGCGATGGAGCAGGAGGACGCCGCGGGCGCCTTCGACGCCGGCACCACGATGTTCCGCCTCCAGCTGCGTGCCGCGACGGACGACCCGGTGACGATCCACCAGTTCACGGTCCGGGTCAGCGAGCGGGACCGGCCCCTCGCCGGCTACTGGTTCACCGGCGACAAGGGCGGCGTCGCCGACGTCTCCTACCTGAGCGTGTCGCTGGACGAGGAGCGCGTGGCCTGGCGCGATCCCGTCTCCGGGGCCGAGACTGAGCCGAAGACCCTCGAGGTGACCAGCTCCGACCTCGAGTTCGTCGACGTCCTGGCGTCGGCGCGCGACTGCGCGTGCTCGTGGCAGTTGGACCTCGCCTACAGCACGGCGGACGGCGAACGGGGCCACGTCGTCGTCGGTCCCGGGACCGCGGAGGGTGAGGAGGCGGACGTGTTCCGGACGACGGGCCTCGGCGCGGCCGCCGTCGTTCACTCTCCGTACGGGTGCACGCCTCCCACGGCCGCTCCCGATCTCTGCGAGGGCCTGACGCTGTACGAGTCGGGGGTCAGCGGATGATCCGCATCGCCCGGAACTTGCCGGTGATGACGGGGGCGAGCGTCTTGGAGTAGGTCACGGTGATGTGCGTGTGGTCGCGGTAGACGTTCGCGCCGCCGATCACCGCTGGGCAGAAGCCCTTCTTGCAGAACCGGGGACGCAGGTCGAGCGCGGTGGCGCCCCGCGTCTTCTTCGCGGTGAGCAGGAACGGGTCGCGGTGGAGCCCGGCCTTCGTCGAGACGCCGCACTTCCTCGCGCCGCGCGTCGCGCCGTGCTTCACGAGGCACTTCTGCGGCTCGCGCCTGAGTCGCGGGTTGTCGCTGATCGCGATCACGCGCACGCCGCGCTTGATGACCGGTCGCCACAGGTCGCGCATCTTGATGACCTGCGACTTCGCGCTGCCCGAGACCTGGCGTGCATAGCCGGTGGTCACGACGACGTCGGTGGTGCGCGCCTGCCTGAGCAGCCACCGCTGCAGGTTCTTCCGGTAGAGCGTGCACGGTCGGATGCGGGACTTGTCGGGGTGGTTGACGCGGGAGGTCGTCCACGAGCACGAGCCGCGCACCTGCGCCTCCAGCGAGATGTGGCCGGCCTCGGCCATCTCCACGAACGCGGGCATCAGGGCCCTCGCGTGCGAGTCGCCGACGAGGATCACGTGAGGCCGCCCCGCGGCGCGGGTGCCGAACGTGCAGCCGCGGTTGAGGCGGATCTGCTGAACGCCCGACTGGTAGCACTCCTTGCCCGGGTACCGGGCCGTCTCGCGCCTGGCGATGCTCGGCCTCGGGATCAGCCGTCCCTTGAGCGCCGGGTTGTGGCACCGCTTCCTGGCCATCGACGCGGCGCCGAAGCAGCGCGGCGTGGCGGCGGCGACCCGGACGGCCGCGGGGGCTGGAGCGATGACCGTCGCCGCCACGGGCGCGGTGGCCGTCGTGCCGGATGACCTCCGCTGCTCGGTGGACTCGGAGACGGCGAGCAGGGCGCCGGCGCCCAGCACGGCCGACGCGACCAGCGCGATTCGGATCCGGCGGCGCCCCCACACCATGTGACCACCATCACCCGGACGGGCGCGAGGGGCAAGTCCGGATCAGTCGCTCGCGTCCAGCTTCCAGCGGCCGTCCTGGCGGATCAGCGTGTAGGTCTCCACCGAGGAGACCCGCTGACGCTCGCCGTCCAGGCCGACCCAGCCCGAGTCGTCCACCAGCAGGATCCCCACAGGCCCGAGGCGCATGCCCCACACCGGATCACCGCCCTGCATCACCGGCGGGCGCGAGGCGAGGAGGGCACACGTGAACGGCTCGTCGTACAGGTCGTCGCGGAAGCTGCGGGTCGTGACCTCCTCGAGCGCGGCACAGTCGCGCGTCTGCTCGGCGCGCACGAAGTCCGCGTAGGTCCGCTCCAGCGGGTCGGCGTCGAAGCCGCCCGCGTTCCAGGCCGCCACGGCCGACAGGGCGCCCACGAGTGCCGCGATCACGAACACGATGGGCAGGATCCAGACGAGCTTCGAGCGCTTGACCTGGACGAGGTCCTCCCGTCGGACCTGCTGGCGCGGAGGCGCGACGGGCTGCTGGGGCACCCGCGGAGGACCGGCCTGCGGCAGGGGAGCGGTGTGCTGGGTCCACTGCGAGCCGTCGTACCAGCGCAGCTGCCCGTGACCGTCGTCGTACCAGCCGGGCGGGGTGATCGGCCTGGGAGCGTCCATGACCCCATCATGCCGCGCGAGGGGCCACGGGTGGCCGACCGATCGCCGCGCACTCTTCCAGCCGGGTTCACCACGGGTTCACCCCGATCGGCTGCGCTGGTGTCATGAACCGCATCACGTGGCAACAGGCCAGGCGCACCGCGCTCGTGCTCTCGTGCGCGACGTTCTTCACGACTTTCACGGTCATCGGCCAGGTCGCCGACCCCGGCCCGGCTCCCGATCCCACCCACCGACTCGCCCAGGCGCGCTGACGCGTGCCCGACTGGACCGCCGGACTTCCCCCGCGGTTCACCCGGTCGTCACCGCAGGGCGCTGGGCTGAGGCCATGAACCTACGCACCAGCACCCGCAGCGTGCTCGTCCTCGGCACCGCCTCACTGCTTCTCGGGGGAGCAGTGGTCGGATCGGTGGCGACGGCCGAGCGCGACCTCAGTCGCCACGGCGGCGCGGCCCGCCTCTCCGGCGACCAGACCCAGGCCGTGAAGAAGGCCATCGACGGCGGTCGACCGGACAACGTCATCCTCATCATCGGCGACGGCATGGGCGACTCGGAGATCACCAGTGCGCGCAACTACGTCCACGGCGCCGCCGGCCGGTTCCCCGGGATCGACGCCCTGCCCCTCACGGGTCAGTACACGACGTACTCGCTCACCAAGGACGGCAAGCCCGACTACGTGCCCGACTCGGCCGCCACCGGATCGGCCTGGGCGACGGGCACCAAGACGTACGACAACGCGGTGAGCGTCGACATCCACGGCAAGCCTCAGCGGACCCTGCTCGAGCTGGCGAAGCGGGCCGGGTACAAGACCGGCAACGTCTCCACCGCCGAGCTCCAGGACGCGACTCCGGCGGTGCAGGTCGCGCACGTCACCGCGCGCAGCTGCTACGGCCCGACCGCGACCACCAAGACCTGCCCGACCAACGCCAAGGAGAACGGTGGCGCCGGCAGCATCACGGAGCAGCTGCTCGACACGCGTCCGGACGTCAGCCTCGGCGGCGGCGCGACCACGTTCGCCGAGACCGCCACCGCCGGTCGCTGGCAGGGCCGCACGCTGCGCGAGCAGGCTCAGCAGCGGGGCTACCGCGTCGTCGACGACCTCGCCGCGCTGTCGAAGGTCAAGAAGGCCGACCAGGACGAGCCGCTGCTCGGCCTCTTCGCGCCGGGCAACTTCCCGGTGCGGTGGACCGGCCCGGCCGCCACGGCCGACGGCGGCACGAAGGCCCCGGTCTCCTGCACCGAGAACCCCGCGCGCACGGCCTCGCTGCCGAGCCTGGCCGACATGACGGAGAAGTCGATCGAGCTGCTCGATCGCAAGGGCCGCAAGGGCTTCTTCCTCCAGGTGGAGGGCGCGAGCATCGACAAGCGCAACCACTCGTCGGACGCCTGCGGCCAGATCGGCGAGACGCTCGACCTCGACGAGGCCGTGAAGGTCGCGCTGGACTACGCGAAGAAGGACAAGAACACGACGGTGATCGTGACCGCCGACCACGCCCACACCAGCCAGATCGTGGAGGCGGGCTCGACGACTCCCGGTGCCACGGTGAACCTGCTGACGCGCGACGGCCAGCCGATGACGATCAACTACGCGACGAGCGCCGCGGCCGGCTCGCAGCAGCACACCGGCTCGCAGCTGCGCATCGCCGGGTACGGGCCGCGCGCCGCGAACGTGGTGGGGCTGACCGACCAGACCGACGTGTTCTTCACGATCCGCGACGCGCTGCGCCTGGGGAGGTAGGGCGTCGGACGAAGCAGCGGCGGGTCGCCTCCCTCGAGACGGCCCGCCGCTGGCGTGTCAGGCGGACAGGTCGGCGAGTGACAGGTCCCACGTGGGGTCCAGTGCCACCTCGCGCCACGGATCGTCCGCCCCGCATGCGGCGATCACCAGTCGGGCGGCCACGGCGGTGACCGCCGCCGAGACGACGAGCATCACGAGACTCCCCAGCGGTCCGAGTGTCTCGGCGTGCGGCACGAGCCCGAAGGCGAGGAATCCCAGCTCGCCGCCCGCAGCAGTGGCGGCGATGCGCTCGTTCGTCATGGCGTCTCCGATTCGGTGATCGACTCCCTCGGTCGATGATCATGCCGGTCACCCTCGGGTGATGTGACGTGAATCACTGAAGATACCGACGGTTTCTGGAACGACGGCCCGCGACGGCGGTCGAGGACACCGTGCTTCGCCCGCAGCGGTAACCTCGACAGGTGGCCACCACGGACCTGAACGACCGGATCAAACAGCTCGGCGCGACGCTGACGTCGATCGAGCGCGTGCTCGACCTGCCCAAGATGGAGGCCGAGATCGCCGACCTCCAGGAGCAGGTGGGCGCCCCCGACCTCTGGGACGACCAGGCCAACGCCCAGCGCGTCACCGGGCGGCTGTCGGCGCTCCAGGCCGAGAGCGAGCGCGTCTCCAACCTGCGCCAGCGGCTCGAGGACGTCGAGGTCCTGCTCGAGCTCGGTGCCGAGGAGGGCGACGCCGACTCCCTCGCCGAGGCCGAGGCCGAGGTCAACCGCCTGGCCAACTCCATCGACAGCCTCGAGGTGCGCACGCTGCTCTCGGGCGAGTACGACGAGCGCGAGGCCCTCGTGACGATCCGCTCCGGCGCCGGCGGCGTCGACGCCGCGGACTTCGCCGAGATGCTCCAGCGCATGTACATCCGCTGGTCCGAGCGCCACAAGTACCCGGTCGAGATCTACGACACCAGCTACGCCGAGGAGGCGGGGCTCAAGTCCACGACCTTCGCGATCCGGGCTCCCTACGCCTACGGCACGCTGTCGGTCGAGGCCGGCACCCACCGCCTCGTGCGCATCAGCCCGTTCGACAACCAGGGCCGCCGCCAGACCTCGTTCGCCGCGGTCGAGGTCGTCCCGGTGCTCGAGGAGACCGACAACATCGAGATCCCCGAGGACGAGGTGCGCGTCGACGTCTACCGCTCCAGCGGCCCCGGCGGCCAGAGCGTCAACACCACCGACTCGGCGGTGCGCCTGACCCACATCCCCACCGGCGTGGTCGTCAGCTGCCAGAACGAGAAGAGCCAGCTGCAGAACAAGGCCAGCGCGATGGTGATCCTGAAGGCGAAGCTGCTCGCGCTGAAGAAGGCCGAGGAGCGCGCCCACCTCGACGAGCTCCGCGGCGACGTGCAGGCGTCCTGGGGCGACCAGATGCGCAACTACGTGCTCAACCCGTACCAGCTGGTCAAGGACCTGCGCACCGAGTACGAGACCGGCAACACCCAGGCGGTCCTCGACGGCGAGATCGACGACTTCATCGAGGCCGGCATCCGCTGGCGCCGGAACCAGTCCACCGCGGCCTGACCGTCCCGATGCTGACCGTCCTCGGGATCTCCGGGCTGCCCGAGATCCGTCCCGGCGACGACCTCGCCGCCCTGATCCGCGAGCACGCGGAGCTGCAGGACGGCGACATCGTCGTGGTGACCTCGAAGGTCGTCAGCAAGGCCGAGGGGCGCTTCGTCCCCGCGGCTGACCGCGAGGCCGCGATCGCCGCCGAGACGGTGCGCGTGGTGGCCGAACGGGGTCCGGTGCGGATCGTCGAGAACCGCCTCGGCATCGTCGCGGCCGCCGCGGGCATCGACGCGAGCAACGTGCCCGAGGGTCAGGTGCTGCTGCTGCCCGAGGACCCCGACGCCTCGGCGCGGGCCCTCGCCGAGGACCTGCGGCGCGAGACGTACGTCGGCGTGCTGGTCTCGGACACCCTGGGCCGACCGTGGCGGCTGGGTCAGACCGACGTCGCGATCGGTGCCGCTGGTGTGCGGCTGTTCGAGCGGCCCGACCGGGACGCCGACGGCCGGCCGCTGGCCGTCACCCTGCCGTGCGTCGGCGACGAGCTGTGCTCGGCGGCCGAGCTGGTCAAGCCCAAGGACGGACACGTGCCGGTCGCGGTCGTGCGCGGTCGGTCCGACCTCGTGGGCGACCTCGACCTGCCGGGCGCGCGCAGCATCCTGCGTCCGCTCGAGGACGACCTCTTCCGGACGGGCGGCTGATGCGCGTCACCGTGCTGGCCGGCGGGGTCGGCGGCGCCCGCTTCGTCAAGGGCCTGCGCGGCGCGGTCGAGGACGCCGACGAGATCACGGTCGTGGTCAACACGGGCGACGACCTGTGGCTCTCCGGCGTGCGCCTGCAGCCCGACATCGACTCGATCCTCTACGCGCTGGCCGGCGTGAACGACACCGAGCGCGGCTGGGGCCGGGCGGGGGAGAGCGAACGCGTCAGCGCCGAGCTCCAGGCGTGGGGCGCCGGCTGGCCGTGGTTCACCCTCGGCGACCTCGACCTCGGCACCCACCTGGCTCGCACGGGCTGGCTGCGCGACGGGCTGGCTCCGTCGCAGGTCGCCGAGCGGCTGGGCGCGCGGTGGCCGATCGGCGTGCGGCTGCTGCCCATGACCGACACCGAGGTCGACACCCACGTGGTCGTGGAGGACGGCACCCGGATGCACTTCCAGGAGTGGTGGACGCGGCACCGGGCCTCCCTGCGGGCGACCGCGTTCGAGAGCCCCGGGATCGCCGACGCCCGTCCCGCGCCCGGGGTGGTCGAGGCGATCGAGGAGGCCGACGTCGTCGTGCTCGCGCCGTCGAACCCCGTCGTGTCGATCGGCCCGATCCTCGCGGTGCCGGGCGTGCGCGAGGCGCTGGGCCGCGCGCGCCGGGTCGTGGGCGTCTCGCCGATCATCGGCGGCAAGGTCGTGCGCGGGATGGCCGACGCCTGCCTCGCCGCGATCGGCGTGGAGACCGCGGCCGACGCCGTGGCGCGCCACTACGGACGCCGCGCCGAGGGCGGCGTGCTCGACACCTGGCTCGTGGCCGAGGAGGATGCCGCGCTCGCCCCCGGGCTCGAGGCCGAGGGCTGGGACGTGCGCGTCGAGCCGCTCTGGATGACCGACCCCGAGAGGTCCGCCACCCTCGCCCGCGCCGCCCTCCGCCCCTGACGCGCCGGGGTGGCGGTGAGTCCTCAACCCCTCCCGCAGAGAGGCGGTGAGCTGTCAACCGAATGGACCCCCTGAGCGGTTGACCACCCACCGCCCCCAAACGGGAAGGGTTGAGGACTCACCGCCCACCGCGCGCATCGACCAGTCTCAGGGCGGTCGCTAGCGTGGGCGCATGCGCCTCCTCGCTGCACTCCTGCTCGCGCTCGCCCTGCTGACCGGGTGCTCGGCCGGCTCCGACCCCGCATCGGACCCGGGCACCTCGCCGGGGGAGGAGCAGCCGGAGGACACGTTGCCCGTGCTGGGCCGCTGGACGTCCGAGCCGCTCGAGTCGGGCCAGACCGTCATCCTCACGCTCTCCGACGACAACACCTACGTCGCCGAGAACGAGTGCCTCGAGCTGACCGGGCGCTGGGAGCTGACGGGAGGCGAGGTCGTGCTGACGCCCGACGACGGCGGGACCCAGTGCGGCGAGGACGTGGGCGCGCCGGTGGAGCTGCCGCCGGCCCTCACGGTGGACGGCGACCAGCTCGTTCCTCAGGGCGTCGGGCCGACCTTCACGAAGGACTGAGGGGCCAGAGCGACTGCTGTGAAGGATGCTCGCATTCCAGCCTGAAATCCATCCCTCAGAGGTGCTGACCGCGGCGCGGGCCGGGTCTACCTTGTGGCCATGCGCACCCTGTCGGCCCTCGTCCTGGCGGTCCTCGTGCTGGCCGGCTGTGCGGGCGAGACGCCCGAGGGCTACCCCGCGCAGACCTCGTCGGCGGGCGTCGGTGAGCCCGAGGACACGCTGCCCGTGCTGGGTGCCTGGGTCTCCCAGCCGGTGCCCGAGACCGGCCGCCGGCTCATCCTCACGCTCCTGGACGACGACACCTACGTCATCACCGACACGTGCTCGGAGATGCCCGGTCGCTGGGACCTGCGCGGAGGCCAGGTGCTGCTGACGCCCGACGAGCGCGGGGTGGTCCACTGCGGTGACGACGAGGACCCGCCGGCCGAGCTGCCCGCGGCGCTCACCGTGGACGGTGGCCGGCTGGTGCCCGAGGGCACGGGCCCCGTCTTCAGCAGGAACTGACCCTCAGACCACGCGCCGCAGCACTGCCGAGGTGCGCGGGCCGAGGGTGCCGACGAGGTGGTCGGCCCGGTCGACGTCACGGCGCATCGTGGACGAGACGGGGACGGGCAGCTCGACGAAGCCGGCCTCGCGGTGGCGCTGCCACGACCCCGGCCCGAACGCGGCCGGCAGGTCGCCCTCGCGCGCGCTGACCAGCGTGGTGCCCTGACGCTCCTCGTCGGGCACGGCTCCGAGCCGGACGTCCTCGGCCAGCTCCAGCGCGAGCGCGAGGTCGTCGGGACGCAGGCCCGGCAGGTCGCCGAGCAGCACGGCCCGACGTCCGTGGGCTGCGACCGCCAGGCCGTCGGTGACGGCGGCGGCGATGCCGCGCGGCTCGGGCTCCAGTACGACCTCCACGCCGGGAGCGCCGATCATCGGGTCGGCCGTGACGACGACGACCCGGGCCACTTCGGCGGCCGCCTCGATCGTGTCGAGGGCGATCGCGCGGGCGAGCTCGACCCGGTCGATCCCGGGCAGGTCGAGACGGGACTTGCCCAGGTGCGGGGGCTTCACCGGGATCACGACCGTCCAGGCACCCCGCCGGTCAGGCACCCGCGGACTCCGAGGGGTCGAGGTGCGCCAGTCCGAACGGCTCGGGCTCGAAGTACCCGAAGCGGTCGCGGAACTCCTGGGCCTTGCCCGGCCACAGCAGCACCTGGCGGCCCGACTGCTCGTCGACGTACCAGTTTCTGCAGCCCGAGGTCCACACGCCGCTGCGCCCCTGGATCTCGTCGATGTAGGCCTGCTCGGCCTCCACCGACACCTCGAGCGGGCCGTGCGCGGTCCACGGGATCGCGGACATGGCGTAGTCGGCCTGGGCCTCGATCATCAGCACGGCCGAGTTGTGGGCGAGCGTGGCGTTGGGGCCGTCGAGCACGAACAGGTTGGGGAATCCGTGCACCGCGGTGGAGGCGTAGGCGCGCATGCCCTGTGACCAGTACTGGTCGAGCGAGATCCCGTCGCGCCCGGTGACGAGCTCGGCGTAGGGCTGGCGCGTGCTGTGGAACCCCGTGGCCGTGACGACGACGTCGACCTCGTGGCGCGAGCCGTCGGCCGCCAGCACGGCGCCGGGCTCGTAGCCGGTCAGGGCGCCGGGGACGAGCCGCACGTGGGGGAGTCGCAGGGCGGCGAAGTAGTCGTCGCTGAACAGGACGCGCTTGCAGCCGAACTCGTGGTCGGGCGTCAATGCCGCACGCAGGACGGGGTCGGGCACCTGGTCGGCGAGGTGGCCGAGGGCCCGGGCGCGCGCCTCGGCCCGGCCGTCCCCGGCGCGCTGGTCGAAGACCTCCTCGGTCTCGCGCATGAGCGCGCCACGCAGGTCGGCGAGCCGCTCGGGCTGCTGCTCGAACAGGGTGATCTCGGCGTCGGCATACGCGCGATCGCCCTTGGGCAGGATGTACGGCGCGCTGCGCTGCAGCACCACGACGGACTCGGCACGCCGCGCGAGCTCGGGGACCACTTGGACACCGGAGGCGCCGGTGCCGACGACGGCGACCCGCAGGCCCTCGAGGTCGAGCTCGTCGTCCCAGCGCGCCGTGTGCACGACGGGGCCGTCGAAGGTGCCCGGCACGTCGGGCAGGCGCGGCTCGGTGAGTCGGCCCGCAGCCATCACGAGGACCTCGGCCTCGAGCGCGCCACGCGAGGTGGCGAGCTGCCAGTGGGTGCCGTCCCACCGCGCGTCGTCGAGCCGCGTGGACAGCATGATGCGGTCGGCGACGGGAGCGGCGGCGTCCTCGAGGTACTCGCGGATCTCGGCGCCGGGCGCGAACACCCGGCTGAAGCCCGGGTGGGCGATGTCGGAGTAGCCGTACAGGTGCGCGGGCACGTCGCAGGCGACGCCGGGGTAGCGGTTGTCGTGCCACGTGCCGCCGATGCCCGGACGTCGTTCGAGCACGACGAACGACTCGCCTGCTGCGGCGAGACGGCGGGCCATGGCGACCCCGGCGAAGCCGGCGCCGACGACCGCGACGCGGACGCGGGTCATCGCGCGACGCCGTAGGTGGTGGTGCGCAGGCGCAGCTGGCGGCCGAGGGAGCGGGCGATGCGCTCGGCGGCCTCGACGGTGAGCTCGCGGCCGAACTCGACACCGTCCTCGGGCAGGACCCGGCCGTCGTACAGGGTGCCGCCGAGGTCGTCGGCGCCCGAACGCAGGACGACCGTGGCGCCGTCGACGCCCAGACGCGTCCAGGCGGCCTGCACGTGGCTGATGCTGCCGTGCAGCAGGAGCCGGGCCACGGCGTGCACGGCGCGGTGCTGGTCTTCGTCGTGGTCGCCGCCGGGGAAGGCCATCGGCACGAGCTCGTTGAAGCCTCCGGTGTCGGACTGGATCGCGCGGAGGCGGCGCAGGTGGCGCACGCGCTGCAGGGGCGACTCGCCGTGACCGTAGAACAGCACCGAGGTGGACCGTAGGCCGAGCCCGTGGGCCGCGCGGATCGCCTGCTCCCAGTCGTCGACCGGCAGGTCGGCGGGGAAGTGCCGGGCGCGGTGCTCCTCGTCGAGGACCTTCACGCCCGTGCCGGGCACGGTGTCGACGCCGGCGGCGGCCAGCGCGGCGTACTGCTCGGCCACCGTGCGGCCCGTACGGCGCGCGCCGTCGATGACGTCGGCAGGGCGGAAGGCGTGCAGGTGCAGGCCCGGCGCGGCGGAGCGGGCGGCGCGCAGCATCTGCTCGTAGACGTCGTCCGGCGTGCCGGCCGGCGCGGTGCCCTGGATGCACAGCTCGGTGGCCCCCAGGTCGACGGCGTCGGCCGCGACCTGCGCGACGAGGTCGGGGTCGGTGACCCGGTCGGACCCGAGGTTGCGGTTCTGCACCAGCGAGACGGTGGCCCCGGCGACCGAGCGCCGCAGCTCGTCGGCCAGCCCGGCGAGCCGATCGAGGTCGCGACCGGTGGAGGTCATCAGCCGGACGTACTCGTCGTCGGAGAGCCCGGCCGGGTCGTCCTCGATCCGCACCCGCTGGGCGTGACGTCTGCGGGGCGTCTCGGCCGATTCCGCCCCGGGAACGTCACTGCCAGCGCTTCCCCGGGCCAGGCCGTCGTCGTCGGCGAGCGCGAGCACGGCGTCGTGCAGAGCGGGGTCGATCCACGTGTCGCGGTCGCGGATGTAGTGCGCGTGCACGGTGAGGCGCTCGCGCAGCTCGAACCCGGCGGCGCGGGTGAGCTCGGCCAGCTGGTCGACCTGGGGCCACGGGCGCTCGGGGTTCACGTGGTCGGCGGTGAGCGGGCTGACGCCGCCCCAGTCGTCGATGCCGGCCGCGACGAGGAGGGAGAGCTCGGCGGGATCGGAGAGGTTCGGAGGCGCCTGGATGCGGGCGTCGGGGCCCAGCACGATGCGCGCGGTGGCGACGGCGGCGATGTAGGCATCGGTCTCGGCGTCGGCGACGCCCTGCATCGCGGTGGCGGGCTTGGCGCGGAAGTTCTGCACGATCACCTCCTGCACGTTGCCGTGGCGGTCCGACAGGTCGCGCAGCGCGAGGATCGAGTCGAAGCGCTCCTCGACCGTCTCGCCGATCCCCACGAGGATGCCGGTGGTGAACGGAATGCGCTGGCGGCCGGCGTCCTCGAGCACCTGCAGCCGCAGCGCCGGGTCCTTGTCGGGGGAGCCGAAGTGCGCCTGGCCGGGCTCGGCGAACAGCCGGTGACTGGTGGTCTCGAGCATCATCCCCATCGACGGGGCGGTGGGGCGCAGGACCCGCAGCTCCTCGGCGGTCATGACGCCGGGGTTGAGGTGCGCCAGCAGGCCCGTCTCGGCGGTGATCCGCCGGGCCAGGTGGCCGACGTAGTCGAGCGTGGACGCGAAGCCGTGCGCGTCGAGCCACTCGCGCGCGACGTCCCAGCGGTCCTCGGGACGGTCGCCGAGGGTCAGCAGCGCCTCCTTGCAGCCGAGCGCCGCTCCTTGGTGGGCGATCGCGAGCACGTGGTCCTCGGAGAGGTACGGCGCGATGCCCTTGCGCTCGAGCTTGGCGGGGGTGTCGACGAAGACGCAGTAGTGGCAGCGGTCGCGGCACAGCGTGGTGACGGGCACGAACACCTTGCGCGACCACGTGATGACGCCGGGCCGGCCGGCGCGGGAGAGGCCCTCGTCGCGGATTCGTCCGGCCTCGCGGACGAGCTCCTCCAGGTCGGTGCCCCGAGCCGAGAGCATCGAGGCGGCGGCCTCGACTGCATGCAGACTCATGTGAACTCCCGGCGTGCTGACTCGCTCTCACCCTAGCCGCCGCGACCACGGCAGGTCGCGCCGGAGGAACGCCCCTCGGACGGCCCTGCCCCGCGTTCGAGGGCGCATCCGCAGTGAGGCACTCCTCACGGGAAACGGGCCCGGCGGCTGCCGGGTTTCCTCAGGTCACACACCTACACTCAATCGGGTGATTCGCTTCGACAAGGTCACCAAGACCTACCCCGGCCAGAAGCGCGCCGCCCTCGACCGGCTCGACCTGGAGATCACGAAGGGCGAGTTCGTCTTCCTCGTGGGCGCCTCCGGCTCCGGCAAGTCGACCTTCCTGCGCCTGATCCTGCGTGAGGCCCGTCCGACCTCGGGCCACGTCTACGTCGCGGGCAAGGAGATCAACAAGCTCTCCAGCTGGAAGGTGCCGAAGCTGCGCCGTCAGCTGGGCACCGTCTTCCAGGACTTCCGGCTGCTGCCGAACAAGACCGTGTTCGAGAACGTCGCGTACGCGCTCGAGGTCATCGGCAAGCCGCGCGAGGAGATCAAGCGCCTCGTCCCCGAGACCCTCGACCTGGTCGGCCTCGACGGCAAGGGCCACCGCCGGCCCGACGAGCTCTCCGGTGGCGAGCAGCAGCGCGTCGCCATCGCGCGGGCCTACGTCAACCGGCCGATGATCCTCATCGCCGACGAGCCCACCGGCAACCTCGATCCCAGCACCAGCGTCGGCATCATGAAGCTGCTCGACCGGATCAACCGCGAGGACACCACCGTCCTGATGGCCACCCACGACTCCTCGATCGTCGACCAGATGCGCAAGCGCGTCATCGAGCTCGACGAGGGGCGCGTCGTGCGCGACGAGGCCCGCGGCATCTACGGCTACGAGAACTGAGACCCATGCGAGCGATCCTCAACGAGCTGCGCGCCAGCCTGACCCGCAACACCTCCATGACGATCTCGCTGATCGTCACGATGAGCGTGTCGCTGCTGCTGGCCTCCCTCGGCCTGCTGATCCAGGCCCAGGCCGAGCGCACCGAGCAGTACTTCGGCGACCGCCTGCAGCTGCAGGTGAACCTGTGCACCAAGAACTCCCCGGCGGCCACGTGCGTCGGCGGTGCGGCCACCGACGAGCAGAAGCAGGCCGTCCAGGACGCCCTCACCGACAACCCCGAGGTGCGCGACTTCACCGTCCGCAGCCCTCAGGAGAACTACGCCCAGGCGCGTGAGCTCCTCGGCCAGACCGACACGGGCCGCAAGCAGCTCGAGACCCTCGGCGTCGACTCGTTCCCCGAGTCGTACTTCGTCACGCTGAAGGACCCACAGCAGTTCGACGGCGTCGTCAGCGAGGTCTCGGGCATGGACGGCGTGGGCAACGTCAACTCGCTCCGCGACCTGCTCGGGCCGCTGTTCGAGATGCTCGACAAGATGCAGTGGGCGGCGCTCGCGACAGCGGGCCTGCTGATCATCGCGGCGATCCTGCAGGTCTCCAACACGATCCGGATGACGGCCTTCGCGCGGCGCCGCGAGATCGGCATCATGCGGCTCGTCGGCGCCTCCAGCTGGCACATCCAGGCGCCGTTCGTCCTCGAGTCGCTCGTCGCGGCGTTCATCTCGGCGGCCCTCGCGGCGGGTGGCCTCGCGGCGTTCATGCACTTCGTCGTCTACGGCTACCTGCGCGACACGCTCGGCCGGATCACCACGTGGGTGCGCTGGGAGGACGCGTTCCTGGTCATGGGCATGACCACGGTCCTCGCCCTGCTCCTCGCGCTCGTGCCGACGTTCGTGATGACCCGCAAGTACCTCGACGTCTGAGGTCCGGCGGCGACACGCGCGGCGCGGAGCGCCCACCAAACCCTCAACCTGAGGCGTAGAGTCACTCGAGTCACATCGCACGATTCCGTCCTGACGGACACTTCCCCGGATTCGAGGCACATGACGAGATTGCGCAAGCCGCTGCTCGCCCTCGCCCTCAGCGCCCTGCTGGTGGCCGGATTCAGCGCGCCCACCTTCGGTGACGAGAAGGACGACGTCAAGCGCGAGCAGCGCGAGAACGACAAGCGCCTCAAGGACGCCAAGAACGACGTCCAGGAGTCCACGAAGGCCGCCCGCGACGCGAAGCTCGCCTTCATCAACGCCAACACGAAGCTCGCCGACGCGCAGTCCCAGCTGGGGCAGACGCGCGGCCGGCTCGCGGTCGCCCAGGCCGAGGACGCGCGCCTGCGCGCCGCCCTGGACAAGGCGGAGGCCGAGCTCTCCGCCGCCGAGGCCCGCCTCGAGCGGGCCGAGAAGGAGCTGCGTCAGTCGCGCGGCGCCGTGGAGTCCTTCGCCGTCGAGTCCGTCATGGCCGGCGACGCCGGGCTGAAGGCCTTCGGCGACCTCCTCCGCGGCTCCGACCCCGGACTGTTCTCCGAGCAGATGAGCGCCAAGACCTCGATCGGCGACGCCCAGATCGCCGTCATGCAGGAGCTCGCGGCCTCCGAGGTCATGCTCGGCATCGAGCGCGACAAGGTCGAGGAGCTCCGCGACCAGGTGGCGAAGCAGAAGCAGCAGGCCGAGGCCGTCGTCGTGCAGATGCAGGAGCTGACCGCCCAGGCCGAGGCGCAGGCCGCCTCCGTGGCGAAGCTGGTCACCGCTCGGGCCGGTGCCAAGCGCACCGCCGACGCGACCCTCGCCGAGGACCTGGCCCTCCAGGCCGAGCTCGAGGCCGACCGTCGTCGCCTCGAGAGCCAGATGGCCGAGATCGTCCGCAAGGAGCTCGAGGCCGCCGAGCGCGCCCGCAAGGAGAGGGAGAAGAAGGGCGGCGGCGGTGGAGGCGGCGGCGACGGCGGTGGCACCACCGGCGACTCCGGTGGCGCCCTGAGCCGCCCGGTCAACGGCCCGATCACCTCGCCCTACGGCATGCGTCGTCACCCGATCACCGGCGTCTACAAGCTGCACGACGGCACCGACTTCGGCGTCGGCTGCGGCGTCCCGATCCGCGCGGCCGCCGGCGGCACGATCGTGTCGCAGTACTACAACGGCGGCTACGGCAACCGCGTCATCCTCAACAACGGCGTCAAGCGCGGCAAGAGCGTCATCACGACCTACAACCACCTGTCGCGGTTCGCCCGCAGCAGTGGCGCGAAGGTCAAGCGTGGCGAGGTCATCGGCTACGTCGGCTCCACCGGCTACTCCACGGGCTGCCACCTGCACTTCATGGTGCTGGTCAACGGGTCGACGACGAACCCGATGAACTGGCTCTGAGCGTCCGGTCGCCCCCAGCTGACGCTCGCCCGACCTGACACAATGGTCGAATGGCCAAGGAGACCGGTCGCAAGCTGATTGCGCAGAACAAGAAGGCGCGGCACGACTATCACATCGAGGACACCTTCGAGGCGGGTCTGGTGCTGACCGGCACGGAGGTCAAGTCGCTGCGCCAGGGCCGGGCCTCCCTCGTCGACGGGTTCGGTGAGATCGACCGCGGCGAGGCCTGGCTGCTGCAGGTGCACATCCCGCAGTACGACAACGGCACGTGGACCAACCACGAGACGCGCCGTCGCCGCAAGCTGCTGCTCAACCGGCACGAGATCGAGCGCATCGAGCACCGCACGCAGTCCAAGGGCCTCACGATCATCCCGCTGAGCCTGTACTTCAAGGACGGCCGCGCCAAGGTCGAGATCGCCCTCGCCCGCGGCAAGAAGGCCTTCGACAAGCGCCACGCCATCGCCGAGCGCCAGGCGTCCCGCGACGCCGAGCGCGAGGTCGGTCGCCGGCTCAAGGGCATATGACCTGGCAGGACGCCGACCTCGCCGCGTACCTCGAGCGGCTGGGCGTGCCGGGGATCGTCGACGTCCACGTGCACTTCATGGCGCCGCAGGTGCTGGCGAAGGTCTGGGCGTACTTCGACTCCGCAGGCCCGAAGCTGGGCCGCGCGTGGCCGATCCACTACCGCACGAGCGACGAGGAGCGCGTCGAGACGCTGCGCTCGCTCGGCGTGAGGCGTTTCACCGCGCTGTCCTACGCGCACAAGCCGGGCATCGCCCCGTTCATGAACGAGTGGCTCGCCCGGTTCGCCCAGCGGGTGCCCGACTCGGTGCCGTCGGCCACGTTCTTCCCCGAGCCCGAGGCGGCCGAGTACGTCCCGGCCGCCCTCGCGTCGGGCGTGCGGATCTTCAAGGCCCACCTGCAGGTGGGGGAGTTCGCCGCCGACGACCCGTTGCTCGACCCCGTCTGGGCGGCGCTCGAGGAGGCGCAGGTCCCGATCGTGCTGCACGCCGGCTCCGGGCCGGCGCCCGGTCCGCACACGGGCCCGCGCGGCGTGGCCGCCGTGCTGGAGCGCTTCCCGCGGCTGCCGCTCGTCATCGCCCACCTCGGCATGCCCGAGGTCGATGCGTTCTGCGACCTTGCCGAGCAGTACCCGAACGTGCGGCTGGACACGACGATGACCTTCGTCGACTTCTTCGACGACCCGCCGCCGGTGGACCCGAAGCGGCTGTTGGCGCTGCAGGACCGGATCGTCTTCGGGAGCGACTTCCCGAACATCCCGTACCCCTACGCGCACCAGGTCGAGGCCCTCGACCGTCTCGGCCTCGGCGACGACTGGATGCGCTCGGTGCTGTGGCACAACGGCGCCGACCTCGTCGGCCCCGTCGACTGACCGCTCGCGAGCCCGACGGGAACAATTCGCACCGGCAGCCGGTTAGAATGGGTGCATTGACAATTTCAGAGGGGCTGATCGGTTTCGACTGTGGTCGTTCGATCCAAGAGAAGCGGGTAGAGAAGGCAACGTCATCTCTCAAACGATCGTTGCAAACCCATAAGTGCCGATTCCAAGCGCACTGACTTCGCCCTCGCTGCCTGACAGCGACCTGCGAAGGGTGGACCCGGGAGCGTCCTCGTCCCGGATCGTCCATCTCATCTAGAGGACTTGCTGGTCTGACCGCGTAGCGAGGTCAGATCGGGACTTCTCCGCTACTGAGCCTGTCGGTGACGCGTTCGTCCGAGCACCGGGGCCGAGAAAAGCGCCAGACGAACTGCACCCGGAGAAGTCTTGGTTCAGCGTCATAGGACCCGGGTTCGATTCCCGGCAGCTCCACCAGCCCTCATGAGTCAACGCGACAGGGCCACCCCGCACACGGGGTGGCCCTGAGTCGTTCCCGGGTGTCGTTCCCGGGATCAGGCGACGAAGTCGTCCCAGCCGTCGGCGAGGTAGTCGATGAAGTCGCGGCCGAGGTGCTCCTGCTCGAGGCGGCCGCGGCTGAAGGGCTGCGGCTCGCTGACGAAGCCGGGCGTCGTGGCCACGAGGCGCGGGAGGTCGTGGTGGATGATCGCTGCGGTGCCCACCGTGACGAAGTCGGCACCGCGCTCGAGGCACCAGTCGGCGTCCTGTGCCGCCAGGATCTTCCCGGCCACGCCGAGGCGAGTGCCGTGACGCGGCAGATCGACGTACTGGTCGATCAGCAGGCCGTCCACCGCGGTGTCGCGCGGCTCCTTCGCGACGTCCCACAGCGACAGGTCGACGTAGTCGGCGTCGCCCGACGCGAGGATCTGCTCGACGAGGGCACGCGAGTCGGCGACCGTGATGCCGTAGCCCTCCGGTGAGACCCGGACGCCCACCTGGAAGTCCGCGCCGGTGGCGGCGCGGATCCCGATCAGGACCTCGCGCAGCGGTCGGCTGCGACCCTCGAGCGAGCCGCCGTACCCGTCGGTGCGGTGGTTCTTGCGCGCGTCGAGGAACTGGCACAGCACGTACCCGTGGGCGCCGTGGATCTCGACGCCGTCGAACCCGGCCTTCTCGGCGCGGACGGCGGCGGCCACGAAGTCGTCGATGACGCGCTGGACGTCGCTCGTCGAGAGGGCGTGGACGCCGCGGTCGGGGTCGTCCCACGGCGCGACGAGCGGGTGGCCCGAGATCGACGCGTCCGCGCGCATGCCGCCGTGGTGCAGTTGGATCGAGGAGACGGCACCGAGCTCGCGGATGCCGTCGGCGAGCCGTCGCAGGCCCGCGTCGTGCCGGTCGTCGCTGATGCCGAGCTGCCCCTTCCAGGCCTGGCCCTCGGGCGAGACGTAGGCGGCGCAGGTCATCACGAGGCCGAAGCCACCGCGGGCCCGCGCGACGAGCCACTCGTACTCGTCGTCCGACAGGGTGCCGTCGGCGTGGCTCTGCTTGTTCGTCAGGGGAGCGAGCGTCCAGCGGTTCGGCCAGGCGGGACCGTGGGCGAGCTCGAGGGGCGCGGCGGGGTTCGGGGTCGACACGTCCTTCACCCTACGATCCGGCACCCGAGCGGGAGCGCGGGCGCCCGCCCGCGATGATGGACCCATGACCGACGTCTGGCTGCCCGAGGGCGACTTCCTGACCGATCGCCACCTCGCGACCCTGTCCACGATCGGACCCGGCGGACGGATCCACGTCGTCGCGGTGGGCTTCACCGTGCACGAGGGCATCGTGCGGATCACCACGATGGACGGCAGCCAGAAGGTGCGCAACGTCGAGCGAGACCCGCGCGCCACCGTGGCCCAGGTGGCCGGACCGCAGTGGCTGAGCATCGCCGGCACCGCCGAGATCCTGCGCGACCGCGAGTCGATCACCCTGGCCGAGCAGCTCTACGCGCAGCGCTACCGCCAGCCGAAGGAGAACCCGCGCCGCGTCGTCATCGCGATCACGCCCGAGAAGGTCATGTGCTCGCCCGGCCTGCGCGGCGAGGCGCCGGCGCACGACTGAGCCCGTGGAGGTCCTGCTGCTGGGCACCGGCTCGGCCGACGGGTGGCCGTCGCCGTTCTGCCGCTGCGCCTCGTGCACGACGATGGGCGAGCGCGGCGAGCTCCGGACGCCCACCAGCGTGCTCGTCGACGGGCGGCTCTGGATCGACCCCGGTCCCGAGGCCGCGCGGCAGGCCCTGCGCGCCGGGGTCGACCTCGTCGATGTCGACACGGTGCTCGTGTCGCACGCGCACTCCGACCACCTCGACCCGGCGTTCCTGCTGCACCGCGGCTGGGTCAGCGAGCGGCCACTCACGGTCTTCGGACCGGCGCCCGCGATCGCGCGGTGCCGCGACTGGCTCGCTCCCGGCCAGACCGCGGTGCGGCTCGTCGAGGTGACGGCGGGCGACGCGGTCGAGGCGGGACCGTTCGGGATCACCGTGGTGCCCGCGGCCCACGAGGCCCTCGGGGAGGCCGTGCTCTACCGCGTCGACGCCGCCGGCAGCCTGCTCTACGGCTGCGACACGGGGCCGTGGGCGCCCGGCGCCTTGGAGGCGATCGGGGCGCGGCGGCTCGACGTGGTGCTGCTGGAGCAGACGTTCGGCGACCGGATCGACCTGGCGGGGGAGCGGCACCTGGGACTCGCGACCTTCGCGGACGCGGTCGAGGCGTTGCGGTCGGCCGGCGTGGTGGACGCGGCGACGCAGGTCGTTGCGGTGCACCTCAGTCACCACAACGACCCCGACGTCGAGCAGCGGCTCGCGGCCCTCGGCGCCGCCGTCGGGCGCGACGGTGACCGCCTCCGCGTCTAGCAGGGAGACCCGGAAAAGCGGAAAGCCCCCGCCAGTGGCGGGGGCTTTCCGGGGAGTTCTCGCGTTGCGAAAGCTCAGATCGCGCGGATCTTGGCGGCCTGCAGGCCCTTCTGGCCCTGCGTCACCTCGAACTCGACCTTCTGGTTGTCCTCGAGCGAACGGTAGCCGTTGCCCTGGATCTCGCTGAAGTGCGCGAACAGGTCCTCGCCGCCGTCGTCGGGGGCGATGAAGCCGAAGCCCTTCTCAGCGTTGAACCACTTCACAGTTCCGGTAGCCATGTTGTCTCCTTGGGAGTTGTGCGCACTCGTGAGTCGCGTGCGGCTGGATGTCACGCGTCACTACCAACCAAAGAGAAAACCGATAAGCCTCGAAGAGAGGCTCGACCATCAATCTGCTGAGTCATGCCATGCAACGTGTCCAGTCTAGGGCATAAGTCCCACGCGGGGCCAATCTCAGTGGCCGGGTCGCAGCCGAACCTTGCGCGTCTGGCCGGACTCGTCGACCTCGACAGCGGACTTGCGCGACTTGAGGAAGTCCGTGAACGACTTGAATCCCAGGTCCTTCTCGTTGAACGAGGAGTCCATGCGCTTCATCTGGCTCTTCACGGTCCCCGAGTGGACCCACTCGTCGTCCGAGTCCTTCTCGCCCAGCAGGCGCATCGCCCGCAGCAGCAGGCGGGTGGCCTGGCGCGCCAGCGCGCGCTCGTCGTCCTGCTCGTCGTCGGAGTCGGGGGCGGCGGCCACGAAGATCGGCTTGAGCGCGACGGCGGGCGTTTGAGCGGGCTCGGGATCGGCCTCGGGATCGGCCTCGGGAGCCGCCTTCGTGGACTTCCTGGCCGTCTTCTTCGCGGCCTTCTTCGCCGGGGGCGCGGTCTCCTCGACCTCGTCTGAGCCCTGCGAGAGACCCGGCAGGCTGTCGTACGTGAGCAGCTCGTCGCACGCGGCGGCCAGCGAACGGCTGGTGGCGCCCGCGACGCCGACGGCCACGACGTAGCGCCCCATCCGCTTCAGGCGCTGGGCCAGCGGGATGTAGTCGGAGTCGCCCGCGGCCAGCACGACCGTGCCGACCTGCGGCATCCGTGCCATGTCCTCGAGCGCGTCGACGGCGAGCCGGATGTCGGCGCCGTTCTTCGAGCCCGACGCGGGGAAGAGCTGGATGAGGTCGATGGCGCGGTCGACGAGCTGCTTCTTGTAGCGGGTGTTCACCGGCATCGACCAGTCGGCGTAGGCGCGCGTCAGTGCGAGCCGCCCGAAGGAGGAGGCGTAGTCGAGGATCGCGTGGACGTCGACCTCGGCCGCCTTGAGCCTGGCGTCGTCGAAGCCGGCGTCGCGGTCGCGCCAGAAGGACTGCTTGCCGTGCACCTGGTCGTACCGCGAGATGACGATGTTGTCGAAGTCCAGGTAGACGGCGACGGCGGAGTCGCTCGAGCTGTTCATGGGTCCAGTCTGCCGGTCGGGGTGGGCACGGTCAGTCCGCCGGGGTCGGGGAGGGCAGGAAGCGCGCCGCGACCGACACCGCCGCCACGGTGAGGAGTGCCCCAAGGATCAGCGCCGCCGGCAGCCCACCCTCGAGCTCGCCGGTCTGCGTGCCGATGGCGGCAGCGGCGACGGGCACCCCGACCTGGCCGGCCGTCAGCACCGTGAGCGGCACGGGCAGCCCGGTCAGCCGCACGACGAGGTGGGTGAGCAGCGCGCCGAGACCGAGGCAGACGCCGAGGGCGATCAGTCCGGGCTCGTCGAGCAGGCCCGTGAGGTCGAGGGAGGCGCCCAGCCACACGAAGAACACCGGGCCGAGGAAGCCGTCCGCCAGGGCGAACAGCTGGCGTGCGAGTCGCCGCGGGGGACCGACGGCGGCGATCGCGAGCCCGCACACGAAGCCGGCGAGCATCACGGTGACGTGCGTGGCCACCGCGAGTGCCGCGATGGCGGTCAGCACGATGAGGCTGAACCGCAGTTCGACGGCGAACCGGCGCTCCTTGCTCTCCTCGTGCACGGCCTCCCAGATGCCGCGAGCCTCCAGCGTGCGCAGGGCGAGGAACAGGGCCACCCCGGCCACCACGACGAACAGCGAGCCGAGCGCGGCCTCCGCGGCCCGGTCCGGCGCGATGGCCAGCGGCAGCGCGAGGATGCACGCCACGTCGGCAACGGCGATCTGCGTGAGCATCGGGACGAGATGGGGTCCGTCGAACTCCTCGTCCTCGAGGACCGGCATGGCCAGCGCTGCCGACGACGAGGCCATGAGGACCGCGAACACCGCGGGGTGAGGGGAGTCGAACGCCCAGGCCAGCGTTGCGCCGGCCACGGCCGCAGCGACGCCGACGAGCGCCGCCCGGCCCGCCCCGACGACGAGCGCCGACCTCAGTCCGCGCTCGGGGATCGGCACCCGCGTGCCGACCACGAACATCGTCATGGCGAAGCCGAGCTCGGCCAGGAACGTGAACGTCTCGTCGCCGGGATCGAGCCAGCCGGCGCCACTCGCGCCGACGACGAGCCCGCCGATCAGCTCGCCGACCACCACGGGGATGCGCCAGGTCGACGGCACCGCCAGCAGGGGCCCGAGCAGACCGATCACGCAGATGAGCGCGAGGGTCTGGAAGTCCATCCTTCGATTGTCTGCCGGTTCGTCCGCGGGCGCGGCCGGAAAGGCCTGCGGTTTCTCGGTGAAACCGGCGCGGCCGGGTCGGGGGTGGACTACCTTCAGCCCCAAGCGTCACAGCGGCCCACGTCTCGGGGACGGGCGCGACGATCCCCAGGAGACGACCATGCACCAGCAGCAGCCCACCCCGCGCCGGGGAGAGCGTGGCGCGAGCGCCACGGAGTACGCGCTGTTGATCAGCGGCGTGGCGATCATGCTCGTCGCGATCATCGTGATGTTCGGCGACTCGCTCGCCGCGAACTGGCTGCGCTTCGCCGCCCTGTTGTGACCAGTGAGACGTGGTTGATCCGGGCCATGCGGCTGATCCGAGTTAGCCCTGCCGTCCCAGACACAAATCACATCAGTCACATGAGCCTCAGTAGTCCCAAAGAACCATTTTCTGAACTTCGGCGTGTTTGTTTCTCAGAAAGCAACACCGATGCGATACAGCCCCACTAGTTTTCGATCTGTGACTTGCAGTATGCGAGCTCACCACGACACACAGAGGAGAAAACCCATGCTGCAGATCTTCAGCTTCCTGACCGCCGTCCTGTCCGAGCGTGACGAGAAGGGCGCCACCGCGACCGAGTACGCGCTCATCATCGCCGGCATCGCCGTCGCGATCGTCGGCGCCATCGCCGTCTTCGGTGGCGAGCTCACCGGCTTCTGGAACGGCCTCGGCGGCCAGCTCGGTCTCTGAGTCCGAGCGGTTCGCACGACGAACCGACCTGGGGTGTGCCGCGTCGCGAATCGCGGCGCGGCACACCCGTCCCCGGGGCACCGACGCCCCACCCACGAGTCCTTGAGGGAGGAGACGTGATGCTGCACTTCACGACCTGGACACGACGTTCGCGCCGCGAGCGCGAGCGCGGTGTTGCGGCCGTGGAGTTCGCCCTCGTCGTCCCCATCCTGATGACGATCATCATCGGGATCGTCGAGTTCGGCATGGCGTTCAACTACCGGACCCAGCTGAACAACGCGACGCAGATCGCGGCCCGGAACTACGCGGTCGACCGCAACTGGAACACGGCACGAGCCAACGTGACCGGGATGGCCCCGACGGCCAACGTCACCCGGAACATCGACTGCACGACCGCCACGGCCGGCCAGGCGGTCACCGTGACGACCACGGTCACCCGACCCACCTACACCGGTCTCTTCGGTGCCAGCTTCACCTACCGCGGAAAGGGCGTGGCGCAATGCAACTGACGACTCGTCCCCGGTCGCGCCGGTTCGGGCTCCGCAAGAAGGAGAAGGGCGCCACGATCGTCCTGGTGACCCTCTCGATGGTCGCCCTGCTCGGCATGGCCGCCGTCTCCATCGACTTCGCCGTCGCCTCCAGTGAGAAGGCCGCGGTGCAGAACGCCGCCGACCAGGCCGTCCTGGCGCTGGCCACGGACTGCTCGCTCAAGAAGACCTCGTCATGCAACCCCAGCACCGCGACCTGGTACGCCCAGCAGAACGCCGGCGCCAGCGTCTCGGCCCAGACGCTCAAGGACGGAGTGACGAAGAGCCCCGTCTTCGACGACGGCAAGGTCACCGTGCGCGTCTCGAAGAATGTCAACCACACCTTCGCGCGCGTCCTGGGCGACTCGGCCAGTACGGTCCGGGCCGAGGCCACTGCGTCGTGGGGCACCGTGCCGTTGGTCGGCACGAAGCTGATCCCGATGGGCCTGCCCTACTGCGACTGGCTGGCGGCCCAGCCGGGCTCGGCGACGTCGCCCGGTGCGATGCGCACCTATCTGTGGGCCCGCTACAGCACGAACGAGTCCAGCTGCCCGGGTACGGGCGCGACGGCGGCCACGGTCTACGGCAAGCGCGGCTCGGCCTCGGGCTACACCTCGGTCGGCCAGGCCATGTACTTCACGCGCTCGTTCTTCCCGGGCGTCAACACGAACTGCGACTTCAGCGCCAACCTCTGGGATGTCTACCGCAACATGCTGGACGACTGGTCGCTCATCACCGCCGACACGTGCATGGAGAGCAAGCTCGCCGGCGTCGGTAACGGCAGCGTCGTCATGATGCCGATCTACGCGGTGGAGAAGAAGTCGGTCTTCTGGGGCTCGGTGACCTACCCGAGCCGCCTGGTGATCCTCGGCTTCGCGCCCTTCAGGGTCGACAAGTGGGTCAACTACCCGTTCATCTACTTCGGCGTGCAGCCCAGCTTCTCGGCGCTCAGCTACACCAACAACTGCGACATGAAGTTCAACTTCGCCACCATCGGCGGCGGGTGCGCCGGCGTCCGCGGGCAGTTCGTCCGCTCGTCCGAGGGCGCCCTCTTCAACGGCTTCACCCAGTACGGGTCGTTCTACAACAACACGGGCTCCGGCCTCAGCGGCGAGGCGCCCAACCTGGGCCTCGCCAGCGTCAAGCTCGTCGACTGACACTCACTACCTGAAGGACACGGTTCATGAACTCTCGCGTGATCGCCGCCATCGCCGCCGCTCTGTTCGCGATCATCGGCATCGGCGCTGTCGTCGCGTACGCGGCGAGCGCCAAGAACCGCGCGTTCGAGGGTGCCGAGATGGTGGAGGTCTACCGGGTCGCGAACGACATCAGCGCGAACGCCGACGCTGCGACCGTGAAGGACAACGTCGAGCTCGTCCAGCTGCCCAACGCCGCCACCGCGAAGGGTGCCATCAACGACCTCAAGAAGATCGAGGGTCTGAAGTCCACCGTCCCCCTCGTCGCGGGCGAGCTCCTGCTGGAGTCTCGCTTCGACGAGAAGGGTGCCAAGGCCGCGTCGCAGGCGGACGTGCCGGACGGCCTGCAGGAGATGTCGGTCTCGCTCGACGCCGCGGCCGGCGTCGGGGAGCGCATCGAGGAAGGCGTTCGCGTCGGTGTCATCGCCACCGTCGAGCAGGACAAGGACAAGCGCAGTCGCATGATCGCGCAGAACGTCCTGGTCACGAACGTCAAGTCCAACGAGGACAACACCATGGTGGTCACCCTCGCGGTGAACACCTCCCAGGCCACACAGGTGGCTGCCGCTGCCCAGTTCGGACAGGTCCGTCTCACCGTGCAGAACGAGAAGACCAACCGTGACGGTGCCTCGGCCGTGGATGTGGGGACACTCTTCAAGTGAGCATCATCGTCGTCATCACCGAGTCCAGCCCCTACGCGGGAAGGCTGCGGCGCGTCGCAGACCGTCAGGTCGTGGGCCTCAAGCCCACGTTCACCGAGCACGCGCTCAACTCCATGCTGGGCACGATGAGGGCGATCGACCTCGTGGTCATCTGCGAGGACGTCGATGACGAGCAGTCCATGGAGCTGGCCGACATCGTCCATGACCACCAGCTGGACGTCCCCGTCGTGCTGGTCCGAGAGTCCCCTGAGCCGCTGTCCTCCGAGCAGCGGCAGTTCGGCGTCGTGGAGGCGGTTGCGGCGATCTCCTCCGACCTCGAGATCGAGCGGCTGCTGGCCCGTCACATCGGCTCGGCCATGCCGGGCGCGACCAGTGAGCGCGACGCGACTCCGCCGGTCCCCGCGGCGCCCGTCGTCAAGATCGACCCCGACGAGCACCGCGTGGTCGTGGTGCTGTCGCCCAAGGGCGGGGTCGGCAAGACCACCATCTCCACGAACCTCGCGATCGCCCTGTCGCGGCGCGCCCCGCTCGACACGGTCATCGTCGACTTCGACTCCCAGTTCGGCGACGTCGCGAGCGTCCTGAACATCAGTGCCCAGCACACCCTCGAGGACGCGTTCACCGAGGAGGCCGTTCATCCGCCCCTCGTGGTGAAGGGCCTGCTCAACGCCTTCGACGAGAAGCTGCTCGTGCTGGCCGCCTCCGAGTCGCCGGCGGCCCTGGAGAAGATCTCGCCGCACCAGGAGAGCAACCTGCTGCGCCAGCTGTCCACGGACTACGCGTTCGTCGTCGTCGACACGGGCTCGGGCCTCACCGACGAGACGATGGCCGCGCTCGAGGTCGCAACCGACGTGATCATGGTGACGACGATGGACGTGTCGAGCGTCAAGGCGCTGCGTCGTGCCGCCGACCTGCTCGACCGGATCGACCTGCTGCCGCGGAACCGCCACCTCGTGGTCAACATGACCGAGTCCGGCACCGGCCTGGAGATCGACGACATCGCCCAGGCGATGCGGATGCCGGTCGACGTGTCGATCGCTCGCTCGGTCGACATCGCGCTGTCGGTCAACACCGGCAGGCCCCTGGCGCAGGCGAAGCGCTCGGCCGAGCTCTCCGGAGCCGTCGACGCGCTCGTGGCGAAGCTGCGCGGCGAGACCGCTCGCCGCCGAGGTGGACTGTTCAGGAGGGACGAATGAGCATCACCGACCGGCTCTTGGCCGCCGAGAAGGTCTCCGACACCGCCAACCGCCCCACGACCGTCCTGCAGCGCTCCGCGGTGCTCGACGACCTGAAGAAGCGCTCGGTGGAGTCGCTGTTCCGACGCATCGGCTCGCGCATCAACGACGCCTCGCTGACCGACCTGCAGCTGCGTGACTTCGTCCGCTCCGAGCTCGAGCTCATCCTGCAGGAGGAGCACGTCCAGCTCGGTGCCTCCGAGCGCGCGCAGCTCATGCGCGAGATCGAGGACGACGCGCTCGGCCTCGGCCCCATCCAGCGCCTGCTCGACGACGACGACGTCAGCGAGATCATGGTCAACCACCCGGAGCAGATCTTCGTCGAGCGCAAGGGCAAGCTGACGCTGGCCGACGAGTCCTTCAGCTCCGAGGACCAGCTGCGGCGCGTCATCGAGCGCATCGTCGGCAAGGTCGGCCGCCGCATCGACGAGTCCTCGCCGCTGGTTGACGCCCGCCTGACCGACGGCTCGCGCGTCAACGCCGTCATCCCGCCGCTGGCCGTGCGCGGCTCGTCGCTCACGATCCGCAAGTTCGCCAAGAAGGCGCTCAGCATCCAGGACCTCATCAACTACGGGTCGATGAGCCCGCAGCTTGCCGAGCTGCTCGAGCTGTGCGTGCGCGGTCGCCTCAACATCCTGGTCTCGGGCGGTACCGGCACCGGCAAGACCACCCTGCTCAACGTGCTCTCGTCGTTCATCCCCGAGGACGAGCGCATCGTCACGATCGAGGACGCCATCGAGCTCAAGCTGCAGCAGACGCACGTCGTCCAGCTCGAGGCTCGGCCCGCGAACATCGAGGGTCGCGGCGAGGTCACGATCCGCGACCTGGTCAAGAACTCGCTGCGCATGCGTCCCGACCGTGTCGTCATCGGCGAGTGCCGCTCGGGAGAGGCGCTCGACATGCTGCAGGCGATGAACACGGGTCACGACGGCTCGATCTCCACCCTGCACGCCAACTCGCCGCGCGACTGCATCGCGCGTCTCGAGACGCTCGTGCTGATGGCCGGCATGGACCTGCCGCTGCGCGCGATCCGCGAGCAGATCGGCTCGGCCGTCGACATGATCGTCCAGATCTCGCGCCTGCGCGACGGCTCGCGCCGCATCACCTACGTCACCGAGCTGGTCGGTGTCCAGGACGACGAGCCCGTGCTGCGTGACCTCTACCGCTTCGACTTCGGTGCCGGCTACGACGAGGACGGCCACCCCCGTGGCACCGTCAAGGCCGTCGGCGACGGCGCCCACCTGGTCGACCTGCTCGAGGAGCGCGGCATCCACGTGCCGCCGCACCTGCTCACCGCACGCGAGGAGTCCGCTTCATGACCGGTCTGCTGTCGATCGGCGTCGTGTCGATCCTGGTCGCCGTCGCGGCGTTCGGCTACGCCATGCTGCAGCCGGACCTGGCCAACCTGCGCTCCGAGCAGATGAGGGCCGAGGCCGCCGGCGGCGTGGCCACGGAGGGTCAGCGGATCCAGACGTCGACCCCGGTCTACGACCTCATCGACAAGGTCCTCTCGACGTTCGGCCTCAAGCCGTTCTCGGAGGAGGAGCTGGCGCTGGCCGGGATCAAGTCCAGCGTCACCTCGGTGGTCGCCACGACGCTGCTGATCGCGTTCGTCGCGTTCACGGCGGGCCTCGCGCTGACGAGCTCGCTGTTCTTCGGTGTCATCCTGCTGCTGGCGGCTCCGTTCCTGGTGAAGATGTACGTCGGCGTGAAGACCTCGCGCCGCCGCGAGAAGTTCGGCCAGCAGATGTCCGAGACCATGTCGCAGTTCAGCTCGGCGCTGAAGTCGGGCATGAACGTGCCGAATGCGCTGGGCAGCGTCGCCGCCGAGATGGACGAGCCGATGGGCGAGGAGCTCGCCCGGATCGTCAACGAGACCCGCTTGGGTCGCGATCTGATCGACGGCATGAAGGACACCGCCGAGCGGATGCAGAGCGCCGACTTCATGTGGGTCACCGAGGCCGTGGCGATCCAGCGTGAGTCGGGCGGTCGCCTGAGCGAGATCCTCGACCGCGTCACCGAGACGATCTCGCAGCGCAACGAACTGCGGATGAAGGTCGAGTCGCTCGCCGCCGAGGGCAAGGCATCGGCGCTCATCCTGATGAGCCTGCCGGTGGCCGTCGGCCTGCTGTTCCTGCTGGTGAACAGGGCCTACATGATGCCGCTGTTCAACACCGGCGCGGGCAAGATCCTGCTGATCATCAGCCTGGTGTTCTACACGCTCGGTGGCCTGTGGCTCCGGTCCATCACGAAGGTGAAACTCTGATGCTCCTCATCGGTATCGTCTCGATCTTCATCGCGCTGGGCCTGCTGTTCAAGGCGCTCGGCGTCTTCGGCAAGCAGGAGTCGGCGGCCGCCGCGCGCCTGCGCGAGCTGACCGAGTCCGAGGTCGTCGTCGGAGGCTCGGCGAAGGACCTGCACCAGGGCACGACGAAGAGCGGTCTCGGCTACCGACTGACGCCGCGCTCGATCGTGGACAAGGCCGAGCGCAACTACATGCTCGCCGGTCGCCCCGAGGGCTCGAGCGTCGCCAAGATCCTCCTGCAGAAGGTCATCTTCGGAGCCTTCGGCGTGGGCGTCGGCATCATGATCTTCTCGGGCCAGGGCGGCCTGCTCGGCTGGATGCTGCTGATCGGCGCGCCGGTCATGGGCTACTTCGCGCCCGACATCATCATCAACGGCAAGGCGGTGCGGCGCCAGGAGGAGATCCAGTACGCGCTGCCCGACATGCTCGACCAGATCACCATCTCGATCGAGTCCGGCACGAGCTTCGAGAACGCGCTCGCCCGCACCGGACAGACCGGCAAGGGCCCGCTGGCCGACGAGATCGTCCGCACGGTCCAGGACATCAGCCTGGGCCTGCCGCGCCGCGAGGCCTACGAGTCGCTCGTCGCCCGCACCGACGTGGACGAGCTGCGCAAGTTCGTGCGCTCGATCCTGCAGGGCGAGGAGTTCGGCGTCCCGGTGTCGGACATCGTGCGCGACCAGGCCAACGAGATGCGCATGGGCCGACGCCTGCGCGCGGAGGGTGTCGCCAACCAGATTCCCGTCAAGATGCTGCTGCCCCTCATGGGCACGATCCTGCCGGTGCTGTTCATCATCGTCATCGGTCCCGCGATCATCGCGGCGATCGCTCAGTTCAAGGCTGCATGACCCGCCGCCGGGGAACTGCACCCGGCGTCGGCTTTTCGGATCAGAGGGGACATCCAATGCGCAGGTACACCAGCCCGGTCATCGCGGGCACGCTGCTGGGCGGACTGCTCGCGGCGTCGTCGGTGGGCACCGCCCACGCTGACGCGTCCGACGCCGCCCTGGCGACCGCACTCGATCTGCCGGCCGGCATCACGGTCACGCAGGCGGGCGACCCGCGGGGCTTCGGCGTCCAGACCCGGAAGTTCAACGACTTCCCGAGCCGGTTCGGCAACGCGCAGTACGCGGTGCTCTCGACCGGTCTGGCGTCCGACCTGTTCAACATGAGCGTGCCGGGCCTCCAGCCGTCGACGAACCTGGACGGTGACGACGACAAGGTGTCGCTGACGTTCGACGTCGCATCCGCGTCGGCGAACGAGTGCCTGCTGGTCGACGTCGCGATGGGCACCGAGGAGCGCGTCCACACGTACGCCGAGACGGTGCCGGGCGACACGATCTCCTTGAAGCGTGCCGGCGACGAGACCGAGTACGCGATGCACACCGGTGTCCGTTACTTCAGTCAGATTGTCCAGGACCGGCCGAACGACTCGCGCTACCTCGAGCCCAAGCCGATGAACGTCAACGCCGTCAAGTACTGGCACGGCATCAACCAGGAGTTCGAGCGTCAGCCGGAAGATCAGTCCGCTCCGCTGCTCCCGGACGTCACGCCCTTCAACCACTTCACGTCTGTGGAGACGTTCGAGGTGCCGCTCGCGGGCCAGTCGTCGGTCACGCTGTCGATCGCGGACGCCGGGAACAACTCGCTCGACTCCGTCGCGCTGGTCGACCGCGTGCGCAAGACGACGTGCTCGACGTCGTCCGCCGCGGAGACGGGCCTCATGCCGCTCCAACCGTCCGTCGTCGTCGGCCACCGTGGGGTGCAGAACATCCTGACGGTCGACCTCAAGCCCGACACCCCGCAGATCGAGCGCTACGACGCAGCGGACAACGGTTGGCACCCCGGAGGGGTCGACCTGCGCTTCCGCTGGTACCGGTACTGGATCGAGACGCCGAACTGCAACGACCCGATCATGAAGAACTGGCAGTTGATCCCCGACGCCGACCGTCAGTCCTTCGCGCCGACGATCGACGAGAAGGGCCACTGCCTGATGGCGGTGGTCACCGGCAAGAAGGACGGCTACCGGTCGGAGACCTTCCCCAGCCCCGCCTCGGCCCAGTGGACCCCCACGCTGCCCATCCAGGACGGCGTCTTCACGAACAACGCGGTGCCGACGATCACCAAGCCGCGAGCCGACATCCAGGTCAACGACACGCTGAGTGCCTCCACGGGCAGCTTCTCGCCCCGACCGGACTCCTTCTCCTACCAGTGGTGGATGGACAACCAGCCGATCTCGGGCGAGACGGGTGAGACGTTCAAGGTCACCGCTGCGCAGGCGGGCAAGGTCATCCGCGTTCGGGTGACCGCGCGTCGGCTCAACTTCGACGACATGACCATCGAGAGCTCTCCCACGGTCCCCGTGACGAATCTCGACTTCACCTCCACCCCGACTCCTCGCATCGAGGGATCGGGCGTCCAGGGCAAGCCCCTCACGGCTGTTCCTGGCACGTGGACGCCGCTGGCCGACAAGTTCGAGTACGAGTGGTTCGCCGACGGTGTGAAGATCCCGAGTCAGACGCGCGCCACCTTTACGCCGACCTCGGGGCTGATCGGTTCCGACGTGCACGCCGTGGTCAAGGGCATCCGTGCCGGTTACAACCCCAAGTCGTTCGCCACCCCGACCGTCAGGATCACGGGTGCCTCGTTCACCGGGGGCAAGGTGGCGGTGACCGGCACGCTGCGCGTGGGTCAGCGCCTGACGGCCAGTGCGACGGGATGGACTCCGGTCTCGCCTGCGACGCGTCGCTACACGTGGCTCGTCGGCGGACGCATCGCGCAGGAGGGCACCTCGACGATGTACACCGTTCCTGCGAGCGCGGTGGGCAAGTCGATCGTCGTCCAGGTCCGGGGTGAGCGCACGGGGTACGCGCCGATCACGATCTCGAGCCCGGCGACCCGTGCGGTGGCCCGTGGCGTGCTGACGACGAACACGCCGCGTGTGTTCGGCTCGGCCCGCTACAAGGGCACGTTGCGAGCCTCGGCGTCGTGGCGTCCGGCTCCGGTCACGTACCGCTACCAGTGGTACGTGGGCTCGAAGCGGATCTCGAAGGCGACGAAGTCGAGCTACAAGATCCCGAAGAAGTACCGCGGCAAGAAGATCCGCGTGCGGATCACCGCGTACAAGTCGGGGTACACCACGGTGTCCCGGTACTCCGGATTCACGAAGATCGCCAAGAAGTAGCACCAGAACGACGACGGCCCGGCTGGATCACCAGCCGGGCCGTCGTCGTTGCGTGGGGGAGAAGGGCGTCAGGCCCAGAGGGTCTCGCCGAACTCGAACCAGATCGTGGCCACGACGGCGACGATCCACAGGGCCGAGATCAGAACCGCCCAGTTCTTGAGGAAGCGGCTGCCGGTGACGCGGCCGGCGACCACGACGAACATCGGGATCATCATCGCCCAGACGACCATGCACCAGGGGCAGAGCTTCCCGATTTCGAAGATCGCCTGGTACTGCAGCCAGGTGACGAAGCCGATGCCGAACAGCGTGCCGAGTCCGAGGCCGACCCAGATCCAGCGCGGGAACACCACGCCGGAGGCCAGCAGGACGCCCAGCGTCACCACGACGCTGAAGCCGACGATGCCCATGAACGTGTTCGGGAAGCCGAACGCCTCGGACTGGTCCGAGCTGACGACGCTGCTGCAGCTGACGAACGCCGACAGGTCGCAGCCGAGCTCCTTCGCGGTGCCCGCGGCCTCGCCCTTGAGCAGCGAGATCTTATCGTACGTGAGGATCAGCGACGACCACAGCGCGATGGCTCCGGTCACGACGAGGAAGATCCCCAGTCCGCGATCGGAGCGCGGGGAGTCTTCGGCAGGTGCCGGCGCAGGCGCGTCGGAGGCAACGGCGGTCATGCCGCACATTCTAGAGGGGCACGGGTCATGGCTCCGGCGCTGAACGGGCTCACGAGCCGCTCCGCAACTCCGAGTGACGCGAGCCGGTGACGTGCGCCACACGTGCTGCTAATGTGACATCACCAATGTCACATAGGAGTGTGCAATGACCGAACACGTCGACGTCCTCATCGTCGGTGCCGGCCTGTCGGGCATCGGGGCCGCCTACCGCCTCCAGGAGCGAGCCCCGGGCAAGTCGTACGCCGTGCTGGAGCAGCGTGACGCGATCGGCGGCACCTGGGACCTCTTCCGGTACCCGGGCGTCCGGTCCGACTCCGACATGTACACGCTGAGCTTCCCGTTCGAGCCGTGGACGCACCCCAAGGCGATCGCGGACGGCGACGACATCCGCCACTACCTCGAGACCACGGCCGCCAAGCACGGCATCGCCGACCGGATCCGGTTCGGGCGTCGCGTCACCACCGCCGAGTGGTCGAGCGACGACGCCACCTGGACGGTCACCAGCACGGTGAAGGACGGCTCCACCGAGGTCGTCACCGCCTCGTTCCTCTATCTCTGCAGCGGCTACTACTCCTACGAGGAGGGCTACACGCCCGACTTCCCGGGCCTCGAGGACTTCGAGGGGGAGGTCGTGCACCCGCAGTTCTGGCCCGAGGGCCTCGACCACGCCGGCAAGAAGGTCGTCGTGATCGGCTCGGGCGCCACGGCCGTCACGCTGCTGCCGTCGATGGCCAAGGACGCCGAGAAGGTCACGATGCTGCAGCGCACGCCCACCTACGTCCTGAGCCAGCCCGGCAGCGACCCGGTCGCCAACGCGGCCCGCAAGGTGCTGCCCGCCGGCCTCGTCCACCGGGTCGCGCGACTGCGCTACGCCGTGATGACCGTGGGCTTCTACATGTTCTGCCGCGCGTTCCCGCGGGCGTCGCGGTCGATCCTGCTGGGACTCACCGGCAGGTCGATGCCCGGCGTCGACCGCGACAGCCTGACGCCGCCGTACAAGCCGTGGGACCAGCGGCTGTGCGTCGTGCCCGGCGGCGACCTCTACCAGGCGGTGCGCGCGGGCAAGGCCGAGATCGTCACCGACCGGATCACCGAGCTCACGCCGAAGGGCGTCGCGCTGGCGTCCGGCGAGCACCTCGACGCCGACATCGTCGTCACGGCGACGGGCCTCAAGCTGGTGGCGCTGGGCCAGATCGACGTCAGCATCGACGGCACCAAGGTGAACCCGCACGAGCTCTACACCTACAAGGGGCAGATGTTCAGCGGCGTGCCCAACCTGGCGTGGTGCGTCGGGTACACGAACGCGTCGTGGACACTGCGGGCCGACCTGACCTGGAAGTACGTGGCCGACTACCTGAACCATCTCGACGCGAAGGGCTACGCGTACGGCATCCCCGACCCGGACGCCGACTTCGGCCACGACGCGCGACTGCTCGACCTGTCCTCGGGCTACATCGCACGCGCCGACGAGCTGCTGCCGAAGTCGGGCGCCCGCACGCCGTGGAAGGTGCGGCAGAACTGGTTCCTCGACAGCTGGGACGCGCGGCGCACCGACCTCGACGAGGACATGGTGTGGGTGCGTCGCGCCGACCTTCCGGCCACGCGCTCCGGCGTGGCCTGACGGTTCACCCGCCGTTCCCGCGCGGGTCGGCCATGATGGGTCGATGGACGTCATCGTCATCGGCGGCGGGATCTCCGGCGTCGCCGTCGCGTACGAGCTGGCCGCCGACCGCGAGGTCCTCGTGCTGGAGGCCGAGCGGTCGCTGGCCGTGCACACCACCGGCCGGTCGGCCGCGACCTGGATCGGCAGCTACGGCCCACCCGTGGTCCGCGAGCTGACCACCGCCTCCCGCGACTACCTGATCGACCCGCCGTTCGACGTCGACGGGCCCGTCGCGTCGCCGATGTCGTGCCTGTGGCTCGGGGTGAACGGGCGCGACGCCGAGGTCGAGCGGCTCGCGGCCGAGACGCAGGCGCACCTGATCGACGGCGCCGAGGCCGAGCGGCTGTGCCCCGTGCTGAGGCCCGGCGAGATCAGGGTCGCCGCGTGGGACGAGACGGCGCTGGCCCTCGACGTCATGGGCCTGCACCACGCCTACGCCCGCGCGTTCCGGGCGCGCGGCGGCACGATCGCGACCTCGGCCCGGGTGGCCTCGGCGCTGCGCGAGGGCTCGGAGTGGGTGGTCACGACGACCGCTGGCGACGTGTTCCGTGCCGACGTGGTGGTGAACGCCTCGGGCGCCTGGGGCGACGTCGTGGGCGCGCTGTTCGGCGCCGAGCGGCTGCGGCTCGAGCCGCGGCGCCGCACGATCTTCCAGTCCTCGACGAACGCGTCTCTGGACGGCGTGCCGTTCACGGCGGGCATCGACGACGGCTTCTACTTCAAGGCCGAGGGCGGTGCGGTGCTGTGCTCGCCGCAGGACGCATCGCTGCACGAGCCGGGCGACCCCAAGCCGGACGAGCTCGAGATCGCGCGCGCCATCGAGGCCGTCAACGCGGTGACCACGCTCGGTCTGCGCAGCGTGCGCACGGCCTGGGCGGGGCTGCGCACGTTCGCTCCCGACGGCAACCCCGTGGCCCGCTGGGACGCCAAGGCTGACGGCTTCTTCCACTACGTCGGCCAGGCCGGCTACGGCATCCAGATGGCCCCGGCCCTGGCCCAGCTGGCCGCCCCGCTGATTCGCGAGCGCTGACCACGGCCCCGGCCGCGCGAGATCTGTAGCGGTATCCACCCTTTTTCGTCGGTTGAGTCCGAGAAAGGGTGGACAGCGCTACAGATCTGGCCCGCCGGAGGCGGGGGAGGGGGCCTGACAGTTCGGGCAGAAGTAGACGCGGCGCTCCTGGGTGGGAGGGCCGAGGGCGATCTCGCGGATGGTCGTGCCGCAGCGGTGGCACGGACGGTCGGTGCGGCCGAAGACCCAGTGCAGCTCGCCGGGGCGCAGGCTGCCGGTGAACGAGCGCTCGGTGCGGTCGCGGTTGAGGCGGATGAGCTTCACGCCACGGTCGACCACGCGGCCGAGGTCGACGTCGGCGACCGGGGTTCGGGGGTCGACGGCCGACAGGAACAGCATCTCGTTGACGAACTCGTTGCCGAAGCCGGCGAGGTCCCGCTGGTCGTGCAGCGCCACGAAGATCGGCCGGTCGGGCTGGCGCGCGAGGTTCGCCAGCGCCAGCTCGCGGTCGAAGTCGGGATCGAGGACGTCGGGTCCGAGGTGACCGACGACGGTGTCCTCGTCCTCGCGTCGCAGCACCTCGACGACGCCCAGGCTGAAGCCGACCGCCGACCACTCCTCGGTGCTGACGATTGCGCGCACCGTGTGAGCCGGACGCCGCAGCCCGCGCCCGCCGCGGCGCAGGGTGGCGGGGCGGTAGAGGTGCCACGAGCCCTCCATCTTCAGGTGCGAGTGGATCGTCCAGTCGTCGGTGCGCATCAGCAGGTGCTTGCCGCGCGGCACGACCTCGCGCAGGACCTGGCCGGCGAGGTCGGTGGTGGCGTAGCGCGGCACCCGGAACTCCGTGGACGTCAGCACGTGCCCGGCCATCGCCTCGTGGAGGTGGTGACAGGCACGCCAGACGGTGTCGCCCTCAGGCATCGAGTCGCAGCCCCTTCAGGTGGGCCTCGAAGCCGGCCGCGGCCAGCGCCTCGCCCAGCGGCGTGGACGCCACCGGCTCGCCGTCGGCGGTCTGCACCGTGACCCGACCGAGGCGGCCCCGCCGCACGGTCTGCACGAGGGACTCGGCCGCGGCGGCCAGCGCGACGGGCTCGTCGCTGAAGGTGAGCGCCGACTTGCCGCCGCGCTCGAGGTAGATGACCGGCCGGCCGTCGTGGATGACCACGAGGGAGCCGGCCTTGCGCGCCGGGCGGTGGCCGTCGCCACCGCGATCGGGCCACGGCAGCGCCGCGCCGAACGGGTTCGCCGGATCGGTGGCCGCGAGCGTGACCGCGGGGGAGTCGGCGGGCTCGTCGGCGTCGCGCACGAACGAGCGCAGCCGGTCGACGACGCCCGGCGCCGCGAACTGGGCGGCCCCGAGCGAGTCGACGAAGTAGCCGCGCAGGGCCGTGCCGTTCTGCTCCATCTCGCGCAGGACGCGGTAGGCGGCGGCGAAGCCACCCGGGGTCTGCTCGGCCTGCACCGAGCCGCGCGTGACGACCCCGTACCGGTGCAGCAGGGTCTCGGCCCGGGCGATGTGCTCGGCCGTGGTCTGCCCGCCGAGTGGGACCGAGAACCAGCGGCCCGAGGCGATCGGAGGCACCACGGCACGGGGCGCGCGCATGCGCCCACCCACCATCCGCGCCCGTGGAGCCTGCCGCTTCGTGCGGTGTGAGCCGCCACCCGCCACGAGGCTGCGGACCGGGGCGAAGGTGTCGTTGCTGACCTGGCCGCTCCAGACCAGCTCCCACAGCGCCTCGACCAGACCTTCGCGCTCGCCCTCCACGCGGTCGGCGAGCTCGCCGAACAGCCAGGCGCCCGAGTCGCCGAGGACCTCGAGCAGGCGCCCGGCGGGGGTGTCGGAGCCGGCCTCGACGAGCTCGCCGGTGGCGGGCCCGGCGGTGTCGCCCGGCAGCAGCCGGATCCAGCCGTCGCGGCCGGGCAGGGTGCCGGCGCCGGTCCACGTGACCTCGCCCGCGGTGGTCAGCTCGTCGAGCATGGCGGGGGAGTAGTCGCTGATGCGCGAGGGCAGCACGAGCGACTCCCACGCGCTGGCGGGCAGCGCGGCGCCGGCCAGCTGCTCGACCACGGTGAGGACGCCGTCGACGCCGCGCAGGCGCGAGCCGACGTGCTGCCAGGCCGGCAGGAAGCGCGCGAACGCGGCGGAGTCGACCGGCTCGACCTGCTTGCGGGCCGCGGCCAGCGAGCGGTTCCGCAGTCGTCGCAGCACCTCGGTGTCGACCCACTCGGCCTCGCCGGACGCGACCGGCAGGAACTCGCCGCGGGTGACCCGGCCGGACTCGCTGAGGCGCTGCAGCGCGTCGCGGACGACGGCCCGACCGAGTGCGAGGCGCTGCGAGACGTGCTCGCCGGTGAACGGGCCGTGGGTGCGGGCGTAGCGCGCCACGAGCTCGCCGAGCGGGTCGGCACCGGTGGCGAGGTGGGCCTCGGCGACACCGAGCGGCAGCGCGGTGCCCAGCGCCTCGCGCAGCCGGCCGGCGTCCTCGATCGCGGCCCAGCGCGCCTGCCCGCCGACCTGCACCTCGATGGCGCGCCGCGACTCGCGCAGCTCCTTGAGCCAGCCGCCGGCCTGCAGTCTCACGTCCTCACGGGTGCGCTCGGCGACCTCCTCGACCGAGAGCGGTCCGAGCAGGCGCAGCAGATCGGCCACGCCCTCGAGGTCCTTGGCGTGCCGCTCGGGGACGAGGCGCTGGAGCTCGGCCTCGGTCTGCGCGACGACCTCGGGATCGAGCAGCTCGCGCAGGTCGGCCCGCCCCAGCAGCTGACCCAGCAGCTCGGGGTCGAGCGTGAGCGCGGCCGCGCGCCGCTCGGCCAGGGGCAGGTCGCCGTCGTAGAGGAACGCGCCGACGTAGCCGAACAGCAGCCGCTGGGCGAACGGCGAGGCGTTGTCGGTGCCGACCTCGACCAGGGCGACCTCGCGCGAGCGGATCCGCCGGGCGAGCGTGACCAGCGCGGGCAGGTCGTAGACGTCCTGGAGCACCTCGCGCGCGGTCTCGAGCAAAATCGGGAAGTCGGGGTACTTGCGCGTGACGTCGAGCAGCATGGAGGCGCGCCGGCGCTGCTGCCACAGGGGCGCGCGGGCGCCGGGATTCCGCCGCGGCAGCAGCAGCGCCCGCGCCGCGCACTCGCGGAAGCGCGCCGCGAACAGCGCCGAGCCGCCGACGAGCTCGGTGACCTGGGGCTCGAGGTCGTCAGGGTCCTCGAGGTCGAACAGCTCGGCACCCGGCGGCTCGCCACTGACGTCGGGGACGCGCGCGACGATGCCGTCGTCGGAGGCCACGACCGCGCCGTCGACGCCGTAGCGCTGCTCGATCCGGCGGCCGACGACGAGCGCCCACGGCGCGTGCACGGCACGGCCGTACGGCGAGAGCAGCACGAGCCGCCAGTCGCCGACCTCGTCGCGGAACCGCTCGACGACGAGCGTGGTGTCGGTGGGCAGCTGGCGCGTGGCCTCGTACTGGTCGGCGACGAGGGCGGACAGGTTGCCCACGGCGTAGGCGTCGAGGCCGACCTCCTCGACCCGCCGGCGCTGCTTCGCCGGCGACATCGCGCTCAGCTCGCGCAGGAACGCGCCCATCGCCTCGCCGAGCTCGTAGGGACGCCCCATCGCGTCGCCACGCCAGAACGGCAGCCGCGCGGGCAGGCCGAACGCGGGCGTGACGATGACCCGGTCGGCCGTGATCTCCATGATCCGCCAGCTGGTGGCGCCGAGGGCGATCACGTCGTTGATGCGCGACTCGTAGACCATCTCCTCGTCGAGCTCGCCGACGCGGCGCCCGGCCGTGCCCTCCTCGCCCGCCAGCACCACCGAGAACATGCCGCGGTCGGGGATCGTGCCGCCGCTGGTGACTGCCAGGCGCTGGGCGCCCGGCCGCCCGGTGAGGGTGCCGGCGTGACGGTCCCACACGGCGCGCGGGCGCAGCTCGGCGAACTCGTCGGACGGGTAGCGCCCGGCGACGAGGTCGAGCGTGGCCTCGAAGGCGGCGTGCGGCAGGGTGGCGAAGGGCGCCGAGCGGCGCAGGGTCTCGAACCACGCCTCGACGTCGATCGGCTCGAGGGCGCACGCCGCGATGGTCTGCTGGGCGAGGATGTCGAGCGGATTGGCCGGCACCGCGAGGCGCTCGATCCGCCCCGCCAGCATCCGCTCGACCGTGACCGTGGTGGACAGCAGGTCGTGCCGTCCCGTGGGGAACACGAGCCCGCGCGAGACCTCGCCGACCTGGTGCCCGGCGCGACCCACACGCTGCAGACCCGAGGCGACCGACGGCGGCGCCGAGACCTGAATGACGAGGTCGACCGCACCCATGTCGATGCCGAGCTCGAGGCTGGAGGTGGCCACGACGCAGCGCAGCCGGCCGGACTTGAGGTCGTCCTCGATGAGCGCCCGCTGCTCCTTGCTGACCGAGCCGTGATGGGCGCGCGCCAGCACCGGCTCGACCCCCGAGGAGACCCCCGAGAGTCCACCCATCTGCGCGGGGTTGCGGGTGTCGGGCTGGGGACGCTCGCCCGTGGTGCGCTCGACCCAGACCTCGTTGAGCCGCTGGGTGAGCCGCTCGGCCACGCCGCGGCTGTTGGCGAACACGATCGTGGTGCGCGCCGACTCGATCGCGTCGACGATCGCCTCCTCGACGTGGGGCCAGATCGTGCCGCCCGCCTCCTGGGGGCGGGACTCGTCGAGGCCGCGGGCGGCGCTGCCCTCACGCGGCCCCTCGTGCCGCGGCGGCATCTCGGTGAGGTCCTCGACCGGCACCCGCACCGACAGCTCGAGCCGCGAGGGCGCGTCGGGCGCGACGACCTCGACCGGCGCGCGCCCGCCGAGGAACCGCGCGACCTCGTCGTGCGGGCTGACCGTGGCCGACAGGCCGATGCGCTGGGCGGGGGAGTCGAGCAGGTCGTCGAGCCGCTCGAGCGACACCGCCAGGTGGGCGCCGCGCTTGGTGCCCGCGACCGCGTGGACCTCGTCGACGATCACGGTGTGGACGCCGGCGAGCATCTCGCGTGCCGCGGAGGTGAGGACCAGGAACAAGGACTCGGGCGTGGTGATGAGGACGTCGGGCGGGTGCGACTGGAGCCGTCGCCGCTCGGCCGGGGGCGTGTCGCCCGTGCGCACGCCCACGGACACCGGCGCGAGCTCGTGACCCAGCCGCGCCGCCACCCCGGAGATGCCCACGAGCGGCGAGCGCAGGTTGCGCTCGACGTCGACCGCGAGCGCCTTGAGCGGCGAGATGTAGAGGACCGAGGTGCCCCGCGGCTCGGCCTCGGGGTCGCGGTGCAGCAGCCGGTCGATCGCCGACAGGAACGCCGCGAGGGTCTTGCCCGAGCCCGTGGGCGCGACGACGAGCGTGTGGCGGCCGTTCTCGATCGCGTTCCACGCGCCGGTCTGCGCGCCGGTGGGTGCGGTGAACGACTCGTCGAACCACGTCTGGGTCGCGGGGCCGAAGGACATGGACCCATCGTGGCACCGGACTCCGACACTGGCCCTGCGAGCCGGAGGAGGGCAGGGTAATCACGGGGATTCCAAGCCGGGACGCGCCCCCGGGACCGGCGTGCCGTGGCCGGCCGCCCACACCCCCTCAGGCATGCTGGGGGGCATGAAGTTGCGGATGCTGTCGGTGACCTGTGCCCTCGTGCTGTCGGTGGGCGCGTGCTCGAACGGAGGCGAGGAGAAGGAGTCGCCCGCCCCGAAGGAGCCTGCGAAGACCACGGCTGCGAAGGTCGCGGCGATCAACCCGCTGACCGGCGGCACCCTGAAGAAGACGCCTGCGAACCCGGTCTTCGTCGTCAAGGTCGACAACACCCCGGCCTCGGCCCCGCAGACCAGCATCGACCAGGCCGACCTGGTGGTCGAGCAGACCGTCGAGGGCGGCATCACGCGCCTCGCCGCGCTCTACTACACGCGCCTGCCCGGCGACGTCGGCCACGTTCGCTCGATGCGCGCCACCGACATCGGCATCGCGAAGCCGGTGCGCGGCCAGGTCGTCGCCTCCGGCGGTGCCGGCAAGACGATCTCGCGCATCAAGGACGCGGGCATCCCGATCCACTCGCAGGACGCCGGGTCGCCCGGCCTCTCGCGCGACGCCGGCTACGCGCCGTACAACGTCGTCGTCGACCTCGGCCGGCTCAACAAGGACGTCAAGAACGAGCAGCCCGAGCGCCCCTACTTCCAGTGGGCCACCGACGCCGCGGCGCCGAAGGGCCCGCAGGTCACCGGCGCCACCGTGACGTTCTCCCGCAGCCACACCACGTCGTGGAAGTTCAACGGCAAGACCTGGAAGCGCACCAACGGCACCAGCGCGAAGGAGTTCGGCGCCAGGAACCTCGTGGTCCTGTGGGCCGACGAGAAGGACGCCGGCTACACCGATCCCGCCGGGAACCCGGTGCCCGAGACCACGTTCCAGGGCGGCGGCAAGGCGGTCGTCTTCGTCGGCGGAACCCGTGTCAACGCCAAGTGGAGGAAGGCGAACAACGCCTCCACGATCGTGCTGACCACGCGCGACGGCCAGGCGATGAAGCTGCCCAAGGGCAAGACCTGGATCGAGCTGCTGAGCAAGCGGGAGTCCACGGCGCTCAGCGCGCAGTAGTCGTCAGGGGGACGGCTGGTCGCTCTCGGCGGCCAGCTCCTCCAACTTGTGGCCGATCTCGACCTCGATCGCCTCGCGCAGCACGCTGCGGAACATCGCCACGACCACCTGGCTCGCGATGGGGATCAGCTGGTCGATCCTCTCGAAGACCGTGGGCCACTCCTCCTGGGGCAGGCCGGCGTCGAGGAACGGCTGCGCGACGTCGCGGCTGACGTGGTGGACGAACCGGTCGGAGATCTGCTCGAGGTGCTCGCGCATGTGCGGCACGATGTCGACCACGCTGTCGGGGCTCAGGCCGAGGGCGACCGACGCGGCCCCCTGACGCACGACGCTCGGGTTCAGCATGCGCACCGTCTGGTCGTCGACGTGCTCCAGCAGCCCGAGCTCGATCATCTGGTCGATCAGCTTGTGGTCGGGACTCACGTTCGACAGCGAGGCCAGCTCGGCCCGGCTGATCACCTCGGTGGGGTCCTGGGCGTCGTCGACCTCGAAGATGTTCAGCAGGTCGAGCGCCACGTGGGAGGCGGTGGACGGCGACTTCAGGATCGCGTCCTCGACCGCCGCCAGGGTGAAGCCACGACCCAGCAGGGTGCGGATGAGGACGAGGCGCTGGAGGTGCTTCTGCGTGTAGTACCCGGTGCGTCCCTCGAGGCGTGGCGGGTCGATCAGTCCACGCGTGGAGTAGGCGCGCACGTTGCGCACCGTCATGCCGGCCCGCTCGGCGAGCACGTCGACGGTGAACTCCTCGTCGCGCGCCGCGTCCGTCATGCCGCAAGTCTAGGTGAGCGTGACCGCGGATCCGGCATCATGGGGGTATGGCAACGGTGCGAGGCCAGCTCCTGGTCGCCACCTCGGCGATCGACTCCGGCCCCTTCCGGCGAAGCGTCGTGTACGTCCTGGACCACGACGAGGACGGCGCGCTGGGCGTGATCGTGAACCACCCCCTCGAGTCCGACCTCGACGAGGTCCTGCCCGGGTGGGCCGAGTCGGCCAATGCGCCCGGCTGCCTGTTCGAGGGCGGCCCCTGCGCGATGGACTCCGCGCTGGCGGTGGGCGTCGTCAGCGACATGGAGTCGCGCCCGATCGGCTGGCGCCAGATGGCCGGCCGCGTCGGGATCGTCGATCTCGAGGGACCCGTCCCGGTGGGCGGCGAGCTGCTCGGCCTGCGCGTGTTCGCGGGCTACGCCGGCTGGTCCACGGGCCAGCTGGAGGAGGAGATCGCGGAGGGCGCGTGGCTCGTGGTGCCGGCCCGGGACGGCGACCTGATCTCGCCCGATCCCGACCGCCTGTGGAGCGAGGTGCTCCGGCGTCAGGCGGGCGACACCCGCTTCTGGTCGACATTGCCCGACGACCCCGGGCTGAACTGAGGTCGTCGGCGTGGACCGGTCCTCGGCGTCGGATCCGTCGCCTACGATGGAGGCGTGGGATTCTTCGGCCGCGGCACCCAGACCGTTCAAGACGAGCGCACCGAGCAGCGCCTCGACAACGGCGACCACGAGCGCTTCAGCCACTACGTCCCGAAGGACAAGCTGACCGAGGCCATGGTCATGGGCACGCCCGTCGTGGCCCTGTGCGGCAAGGTCTGGGTCCCCAGTCGCGATCCGCAGCGCTTCCCGGTCTGCCCGGAGTGCAAGGACATCTGGGAGAACTTCAACCCCGGCGACGACGACGAGTCCGGGAGTGACTCCGACCAGTGAGCGCGGGCCTGTCGCTACGGGCCTGGCAGCGTGAGGCGTTCGAGCAGTACGTCCGCACGCAGCCGGCCGACTTCCTCACCGTCGCCACGCCCGGCGCCGGCAAGACCACCTTCGCGCTGACGATCGCGGCCGACCTGCTGCACCGTCGCGTCGTCGAGCGGGTCGTCGTGGTCACCCCCACCGAGCACCTCAAGTCGCAGTGGGCGCAGGCCGCCGCGCGCTCGGGCATCGCGCTTGAGCCGAACCTGTCGGGGGCGCTCGGCGCCCGCTTCGACGGCTACTGCGTCACGTACGCCGGTCTGGCCACCAACCCTGTCGGCCACCGCGTGCGCATCGAGCGCAGCCGCACCTTCGTGATCCTCGACGAGGTCCACCACGCCGGCGACGCGCTGTCGTGGGGCGACGCGGTGCTGGAGGCGTGCGAGCCGGCGATCCGCCGCCTCTCGCTCACCGGCACGCCGTTCCGCTCCGACGACAACCCGATCCCGTTCGTCACCTACGCGCCCGTCGGCGACGGCTCGATCTCGTCGGTGGCCGACTACGCCTACGGCTACGGCGAGGCCCTCAAGGAGGGCGTCGTCCGACCGGTCCTGTTCATGGCCTACTCGGGCGAGATGCAGTGGCGCACCAGCGCGGGCGACGAGGTCTCGGCCCGGCTCGGCGAGCCGCTCACGCGCGACCAGACCGCGCAGGCCCTGCGCACCGCGCTCGACCCCACGGGCTCGTGGGTGCCGGCCGTGCTCGAGGCCGCCCACAAGCGTCTCGTCGAGGTCCGCCGCGACATCCACGACGCGGGTGGCCTCGTGATCGCCAGCGACCAGACCTCGGCGCGGGCCTACGCCGCGCTGCTCAAGGAGCTCACGGGGCAGTCGCCCACGCTGGTGCTCTCCGACGAGGCCGGCTCGAGCGCCAAGATCGCCGAGTTCGCCGCCGGGAACGACCCGTGGATGGTCGCGGTCCGCATGGTCAGCGAGGGCGTCGACGTCCCGCGTCTCGCGGTCGGCGTCTACGCCACCACGATCGCCACCCCGCTGTTCTTCGCCCAGGCGATCGGCCGCTTCGTGCGTGCCCGGCGCCGCGGCGAGACCGCGTCGGTCTTCCTGCCCAGCGTGCCGGGCCTGCTGAAGCTCGCCGCCGACCTCGAGGCCGAGCGCGACCACGTCATCGGCCGCCCCGTGCACGACGAGTCCGACCTGTTCGCCGCCGAGGAGGCGCTCATCGCGCGCGCCAACGCGTCCGAGGGCGCCAGCGACGAGCTCGGCAACCAGTACGCCGCGATCGGCAGCGAGGCGCTGTTCGACCGCGTGGTCTACGACGGCGACGAGTTCGCGCCGATCGACTACGAGATGGTGGCCGGCGACTCCGAGGAGCTCGACTTCCTCGGCATCCCCGGCCTGCTCGAGCGCGACCAGGTGGCCGAGCTGCTGCGCAGCGCGCGCACCCGCAAGCGCGAGGACGCCCCGGCGCGCGCCGAGGCTGACGTCGAGTACGAGCGCCGCGCCCAGCTGCGCCGCGACCTGAACTCGCTCGTGGCCGCCTGGCACCATCGCACGGGCACGCCGCACGGCGTCACCCACAACAAGCTGCGCCAGGAGTGTGGTGGCCCGGCCGCCGCCCAGGCCACCACCGCGCAGCTGCAGCACCGCATCGACATGCTGCGCGACTGGGCCCTGCGCGCCTCGGGCTGAGCCGACGGGTGACCCCGGTCACGCCCGACCCCTAGGCTGTGCCCCGTGAGTGCCCCACTGCCGCCGCGGACCCGTGCGTTCGCCGCCCTCATGAAGCGCCTGGCCACCCCGGTCGAGGAGGCCACCGACTACGCCGAGCTGCGCGCCCAGCGGCTGCGGCTCATGGAGTCGCCGCCCGGCCGGCTGGTGTTCGGCCGCCCCGATCGGCGCGTGCGGACCGAGGAGATCGAGATCCCGCTCAAGGGCCGCACCCTGCGCGCGATCGTGCACCGCCCGACGGGGGTCGGGGGCCTGCGCCCCGCGGTCGTGAACTTCCATGGCGGAGGCTGGGTGCAGGGTTCGCCCGAGCAGTCGGCGTGGCTCGCCTCGCGGCTCGCCGCGGGCAGCGGCGCCGTGGTGGTCTCGCCGTCGTACCGGCTGGCGCCCGAGCACCCGTACCCCGCGGCTGTCGAGGACACGTGGGAGGCGCTGGGCTGGATCGCCGCACGCGCCGACGGCTTCGGGCTCGACGCCGACCGGCTCGCCGTGATGGGCGACAGCGCCGGCGGCAACCTCGCGGCCGTCGCGGCACAGCGATCGGTGAGCGAGGGCGGGCCGGCGCTGCGCGCCCAGGTGCTGATCTACCCCGCGGTGGAGATGTACGACAAGTTCGCCTCCGAGCTGCGGATGCCCGACGAGCCGGTGCTGTCCTCGGCCAACATGAGCGCCTTCGCGCACCTCTACATGGGCGACGCCTACGGCACCGAGGACCCGCTCGCCTCGCCGCTGCGGGCCACGTCCTTCGACGGGCTCCCGCCGGCGTTCATCCTGACGGCCGACCACGACCCGCTGCTCGACAACGGCGTTCACTACCGCGAGGCGCTGCAGCGCGCGGGTGTTCCGGTGCGCTACCGCGAGTACCCGGGCACGGTGCACGGGTTCGTCAGCCTGCCGGGCGTCTCGCCGGCCGCGACCGACGCCGCCTCCGACATCGTCGACTTCGTCGCCGCGCACGTGGTGGTGCCGAGGTGACCCGCCGGGTCCGCTCGGACGGCCTCGATCCCGAGGTCGACTACGAGGAGATCGCGCGGCTGTTCGGCCAGTACGACTTCCCGTGGGACCTCGAGCAGGCCCTGAGCTTCGCGCTGTTTCGCACGTACGCGGTCCCGTCGATCGGGCGGCTGCTGTACGAGACCGGGCACTTCGGCACCGACACCCAGCGGCGCCACGACGACACGGCGCTGCTGCTGGGCGAGATCGTCGACCAGGGACTCGAGAGCACGCCTGGTCGCGCCGCGATCCGACGGATGAACCAGATGCACGGCCGCTACGACATCAGCAACGACGACATGCGGTACGTGCTGGCGACCTTCGTCGTGATGCCGAACCGCTGGGTCAACCGCTACGGCTTCCGTCGCACCACGCCCATCGAGGACGTCGCGGGCGTGAACTACTACCGCCGCCTCGGGCGCCTGATGGGGATCGCGGACCTGCCCACGGACCTCGCCGGGTTCGAGCGCCTGCTCGACGACTACGAGGCCGAGCACTTCCGCTTCGACCCGCGGTCGCGCGCGGTGGCCGATGCGACGCTCGACCTGCTGACCACGTTCTACCCGCGTCCGCTCGCCCCCGCCGTCCGCCGCTTCAGCATCGCGATCATGGACCCGCACCTGCGCGAGGCCTTCGGCTACGAGCACCCACCGGCCTGGTTCGAGCGCCTCAGCCACGGTGCGCTGGGCCTGCGCGGCCGTGTGGTGCGACTCCTGCCCGAGCGCACCGAGCCGCGCCGGGTCCGCGACTCGAGCCGCATCAAGAGCTACCCCGGAGGCTTCCTCATCGAGAACCTCGGGACGTGACCCAGGTCGCACTTTCCCCAAAGTTGTGCGAACGTACAATTCAGGGTTCCTTCGGGAGGTGACGCCCGGCTCGGCATCCTCGGGGTGCCGACCGGGCGTCAGGCACGCAGGGCGTCGACCACGCGGTCGAGGTCCTCCTCGTCGTTGTAGAGGTGGAACGCGATCCGGGCCGCGCCCTGGCGCACCGAGGCGCGCAGCCCCGCGTCCTGCAGGCGTGTGGCGGCGTGCTCGATCGGGATCGAGACGATCGCCGAGTCCAGCGGCGGCAGGTCCAGCGCGGCCCGCGCCCGCCCGGCGAGGTCGAGGTTGTGCGCGGTGACGGCGGCGAGGTCGAGCGTCGCCATCCACGCCAGGCTCGTGGCTGCGCCGACCACCGGGAACCACGAGGGGGAGATGTCGAACCGGCGGGCGTCGTCGGTGAGCCGCAGCGGCAGCCCGTAGGTGGTCTGCCACGGCGCGCCCCCGGCGTAGCGGTTGGCGTGGTGGGGGACGAGCCGCTCGACCATCCGCTCGGCGTAGGACGCCCAGGCGATGCCGGTGGGCGCCAGCAGCCACTTGTAGCTCGAGCTCACCACGACGTCGGCCCACGCGAGGTCGAGCCGGAGCCAGCCGAGCTGCTGCGTCGCGTCGAGGATCACGAGGGTCTCCGAGCCCTCGGTGGCGGCTCGCAGCGCGGCGAGGTCGACCTGCGCGCCGTCGGCCGACTGCACGGTGGACACCGCCACCACGTCGTGATCGGCGGCCAGCTCGGGCACCCGCTCGAGCGGCACCTCGGTGACGGTCACGCCGCGGCCGTCGTGGGCGGCGAACGGGAAGCTGACCGACGTGAACTCGCCCTCGGGGACCAGCACGCGCGAGCCGTGGGGCAGGGCGGAGGCCACCGGGCCGAGCAGCGCCGCGACGGACGAGCCCATCGCGACGGACTTCACCGGGACGCCGGCCAGGGTCGCGAACGCCGCGCGACCCGCCGCGATGTCGGCGTCGAAGTCGGGTCCCGCGACGGTGCCCGCGGCCCAGCCGCGGTGGACCCGTTCGAGGGCGTCGACCGTGGCCTTCGGTGGCAGCCCGTAGGCCGCCGTGTTCAGGTAGCCCTCCGGCCCGACGAACGTGGCCCCGAATGCCTCTCGCATGATTCGACGCTAGCGCGTGGGAATCGAACCGGTCCCTCCCGGGTTGAACCCGGTGTGAAGCTCTCGGTCCTGGATCTCGTCCCTGTCCGTACCGACCAGACCAGCGGTGATGCCGTCGCGGCCGCCACCGAGCTGGCGCAGACCGCCGACCGGCTCGGGTTCGAGCGGTACTGGGTCGCCGAGCACCACAACATGCCCGCCGTGGCGGCCACGTCGCCGCCGGTCCTGATCGCCCTGCTGGCGGCGGCGACCGAGCGCATCCGGCTGGGCTCGGGCGGCGTCATGCTGCCCAACCACGCGCCGCTCGCGGTGGCTGAGCAGTTCGCCCTGCTCGAGGCCGCCTTCCCGGGTCGCATCGACCTCGGCATCGGTCGCGCGCCCGGCTCGGACCCCGTCACCTCGTGGGCGCTGCGCGGCGCCGCGGGTCGTGACGACTCCGACATCGAGAACTTCCCGCGGTACCTCGACGACGTCGTCGCTCTCATGGACGGCCGCGGCGTGCGCGTGCCGATCCCGAACCAGCAGTACGTGCTGAAGGCGACCCCGGCCGCCGTCGGCGCCCCGAACCTGTGGCTGCTCGGCTCGTCGATGTACTCGGCGCACCTCGCCGCCGCGAAGGGCCTGCCGTACGTCTTCGCGCACCACTTCAGCGGGCACGGCACGGCGGAGGCGCTCGAGGTCTACCGCAGCGAGTTCCGGCCGAGCGACGTCTGCGACCGGCCCACGACGTTCCTCACCGTGAACATCGTCGTGGCCGACACCGCCGACGAGGCCACCGCGCTCGCGCTGCCGAACCTGCAGAACATGGCACGCCTGCGCACCGGCAAGCCGCTCGCGCCGATCGACCTCGTGGAGGACGCGGAGGCGCTCGACCTCGACCCGGGCATGGACTCGCTCGTCGACTCGGGCCTGGCGCGGATGGTGGTCGGCGACCCCGACACCGCGCGCAAGGAGCTCGAGGCGCTCGCCGCCCAGTTCGACGTGGACGAGGTCATGCTGCACCCGGTGGCGTCCGCGCGCCGCGGTGCCGACCCGCGCTCCACGCCCGGCCGCGTCCGCACCCTCGAGCTCGTCGCCGGCTGACCTCGGGTCAGGCCGTGGTGACGCCCGCGGCGGACCACTCCTGCCGCACGCGGTTGAGGCTCTCCGGGGTCACGGCCGCGGTGAGGTCCTCCAGCACCCTGACGCGGAAGCCCTCGGCTGCCCCGTCGAGCGCGGTGGCGCGCACGCAGTGGTCGGTCGCGATGCCGCACACGTCGATCGCGTCGACGTCGCGCTCGCGCAGGAAGTCGGCGAGGGTGCGTCCATCGGCGTCGGCGCCCTCGAAGCCCGAGTAGGCGGCCTCGTAGGCGCCCTTGTCGAAGATGGCGGCGAAGAGGTCGTCCGTGAGCGGCTCGTGCAGCTCGGCGCCGGGCGTGCCGACCACGCAGTGCGGCGGCCACGAGTCCACGTAGTCGGGCGTCTCGCTGAAGTGCGGGCCGGGGTCGACGTGCGCGTCGCGGGTGGCCACCACGAGCTCGTAGTCGCCCGCGGCGATCAGGTCGGCCACGGCCTGCGCGACGGCCGCGCCGCCGGCGACGGCCAGCGAGCCGCCCTCGCAGAAGTCGTTCTGGACGTCGACGACGACCAGGGTGCGGGGTCCGCTCATCAGTCCTCCTCGTAGATCGTCGCGAGGGCGGGATCGCCCTTGGAGAGGCGTCGCGCCGACGCGGGCAGCTCGCGCAGCGACGCCTGGAGGCGGGCTCGCGAGTCCTGCAGGGTGGCCCGGTGCACCCGCTCGCCGGCCTCGACGAGCGGCACCATCAGCTCGCGGTCGTCGCCGTCGTCACGGGGCTTCACGTCGATGCCGACGACCTCGGCCTCGGCCACACCCTTGGCGCTGAGCCGGCGCAGCGCGGTCTTGCGGCCGCCGATCGACGTCTTGTCCTTGCTCTTCTTCGCGACGCCGAGCATCGCGCCGTCGGCGGTCTCGCGCGCGACCAGCTTGTAGACGAACCCGCTCGTGGGGGAGCCCGACCCGGTGACGAGCGAGGTGCCCACGCCGTAGCCGTCCACGGGCGCGGCGGCCAGGGCGGCGATCGCGTACTCGTCGAGGTCGCTCGTGACCGTGATGCGGGTGTCGGTGTTGCCTGCGGCGTCGAGCTGCGCCCGCGTGGCCCGCGCGACGTCGGCGAGGTCACCGGAGTCCAGGCGCACGCCGCCGAGGTGCGGACCGCCGACCTCGATCGCCGTGGCGACGCCCTGCGGCGTGTCGTACGTGTCGACCAGCAGCGTCGTGTCGTGCCCGAGCGAGCCGATCTGCGACGTGAACGCGTCGCGCTCGGAGTCGTGCACGAGCGTGAACGCGTGCGCGGCGGTGCCGGCGGTGGGGATGCCGTAGCGGCGTCCGGCCTCGAGGTTCGACGTGGCGGCGAACCCGCAGATGTAGGCGGCCCGCGCGGACGCGACGGCGGCCTCCTCGTGCGTGCGGCGCGTGCCCATCTCGATGCACGGCCGGTCGCCCGCGGCCATCGTCATGCGCGTCGCGGCCGAGGCGATGGCCGAGTCGTGGTTGAGGATCGACAGGATCAGCGTCTCGAGGATCACGCCCTCGCCGAACGTGGCGTCGACCCGCAGGATGGGCGAGCCGGGGAACCACAGCTCGCCCTCGGGGTAGCCCCAGATGTCGCCGGTGAAGCGGTAGTCCGCGAGCCAGTCGCACGTGACGTCGTCGACGACCTTCGACAGTCGCAGGAACTCGATCTCGGACTGGTCGAACCGGAAGTTCGCCAGTGCGTCGAGCACGCGCCCGGTGCCGGCGACCACGCCGAACCGTCGCCCGCCGTTGAGCCGCCGTCCGAACACCTCGAACACGCTGCGCCGTGAGGCCGTGCCGTCGGCCAGCGTGGCCTGCAGCATCGTCAGCTCGTAGTGGTCGGTCAGCAGCGCGGTCGACACCATGGGTTCAGCGTAGGACCACGCCGACCTTCGTGCGGGGGAGCGCGGGCAGGCACAATGGGGTCGTGACCACCCCCACCCCCGTCGAGACCGAGAAGCCGGACGCCGACCTCGTCGTCCAGCTGGAGGACCCGTGGGTGACCATCGTCTGGAACGACCCGGTCAACCTCATGTCGTACGTGGCGTTCGTCTTCCGGACGTACTTCGGCTACACCGAGGAGAAGGCCACCCAGCTGATGCTCGCCGTGCACGAGGAGGGCCGGGCCATCGTCTCCAGCGGCCGCCGCGAGGAGCAGGAGCGCCACGTGCAGGCCATGCACGAGTACGGACTGTGGGCCACGCTCGAGCGGAGCGACGCGTGAAGCCGTTCCGCCGCCGCCGGCGCGGCACCGTCACGGCCACGTTCGAGCTCAACGAGGCGCAGCTGCTGGTCAACCTGGCCAGCCAGGTCGTCGAGCTGCTCCAGGACCGCAACGGTCCCAGCGAGTCCGAGCCCGACCCGCTGGCGCAGCTGATCGGCATGACCGGCCCGGTGCAGCCGCCCGAGGATCCCGTGCTGGCGCGCCTGCTGCCCGACGCCTACCGCGACGACCCGGTCGAGGCCGCGGAGTTCCGCCGCTTCACCGAGCAGTCCCTCTCGTCCGTCAAGGTCGACAACGCGCGCGCGGTGATCGAGAGTCTCGAGGCGGGCGGGCTCGCCGAGAGCGCCAAGCACGTCGAGGTCGAGCTGGACGACGCGGCAGTGATGTCCTGGCTGCGCGCCCTGACCGACATCCGCATCGCGCTCGCCGTGCGCCTGGGCATCGAGACCGAGGAGGACGCCGAGCGCCTCGCCGAGTCCGACGACGAGGCCACGCTCGCGATGGGCGACGTCTTCGACTGGCTCGGCTTCGTGCAGGAGACCCTCGTCCACGTCGCCTGACCGGGTGCCGGCAGGGTCGGTGTCCGCACCACGGATGGGTGGATCGGGCGTCGGGACGCCTCGATAGACTCGGGAACCGTGTTGACCATCCTGCGCGAGCACGTGGAGGCGATCGTCGCCCACGCGCGCCGCGACCACCCCGACGAGGCGTGCGGCGTCATCGCCGGGCCCTACGGCTCCGACCGCCCCGAGCGGCTCATCCCGATGCTCAACGCCGCCATGTCGCCCACGTTCTACGAGTTCGACTCCGGCGACCTGCTGCGCCTCTACCGCGAGATGGACGACCGCGACGAGGAGCCCGTCGTCATCTACCACTCGCACACCGCCACCGAGGCCTACCCGTCGCGCACCGACCTCAACCTGGCCTCCGAGCCGAACGCGCACTACGTGCTCGTGTCCACCCGCGACGGCGCCCACGAAGCCGGTGAGGTCGACTTCCGCTCCTACCGCATCGTCGACGGAACGATCACCGAGGAAGAAGTTCGCGTCGTCGACCGTTACACCGAAGACAGCACGACTGCGGGTCCCGCAGTCCCCCCAACCGAAGGTGACATCTGATGGCCGTCGAGGTCCGCATCCCCACGATCCTGCGCCCCTACACGGGTGGTGAGCGCGCCGTCGAGGCCGACGGCACCAGCCTGTCCGCCCTGATCGACGATCTCGAGGCGAACCACGAGGGCATCAAGGAGCGCCTGCTCGACGGCGCCGAGCTGCGTCGCTTCGTCAACGTCTACGTGAACGACGAGGACGTGCGCTTCACCGGCGGCCTCGCGACCGAGCTGTCCGATGGCGACACCGTCGTCATCCTGCCCGCGGTCGCGGGCGGCGCGGCCTGACGATGCGCTATGACTCGCTCGTCGACTCGGTCGGCCACACGCCCCTGGTGGGGCTGCCGAGCCTCTCGCCGAGCGACGACGTGCGGCTCTGGGCGAAGCTGGAGGACCGGAACCCCACCGGCTCGATCAAGGACCGCGCGGCACTGTCGATGATCCTGGCGGCCGAGGCCGACGGCACCCTCACGCCCGGCTGCACGATCCTCGAGCCCACCAGCGGCAACACCGGCATCTCGCTGGCGATGGTCGCGCGCCAGCGCGGCTACCGGCTGATCTGCGTCATGCCCGAGAACACCTCGGTCGAGCGGCGCCAGCTGCTCACGATGTTCGGCGCCGAGATCATCAGCTCGCCCGCGGCGGGCGGCTCGAACGAGGCCGTGCGGGTGGCCAAGGGCCTCGCGGCCGAGCACCCCGACTGGGTCATGCTCTACCAGTACGGCAACCCCGCGAACGCCGATGCGCACTACCGCGGCACCGCGCCCGAGCTGCTCGAGGACCTGCCCACGATCACGCACTTCGTGGGCGGACTGGGGACCACGGGCACCCTCATGGGGATTGGACGGTTCTTCCGCGACCACAAGCCCGACGTGCGGATCGTCGCGGCCGAGCCGCGCTACGGCGAGCTCGTCTACGGCCTGCGCAACATCGACGAGGGCTTCGTCCCCGAGCTGTACGACGCCTCGCTGATCGACTCTCGCTTCTCCGTCGGCCCGCGCGACGCCGTGCGGCGCGTGCGCGAGCTGATCGACGCCGAGGGCATCTTCGCCGGCATCTCGACGGGCGCGATCCTGCACGCGGCGCTGGGTCAGGCGACCAAGGCGGTCAAGGCGGGCGAGCGCGCCGACATCGCGTTCGTCGTGTGCGACGCGGGCTGGAAGTACCTGTCCACCGGGGCGTACGAGGGCACCATCGACGAGGCGGAGGACCGCCTCGAGGGCCAGCTCTGGGCCTGACCTGTTCAGCGCGCCCCGCGACCCGTTAGCCTTCGAGCCGTGAGCGACATCGTCGTGTTCTCGGGCAGTGCACACCGGAAGCTGGCAGAGGAGATCTGCAGCAACCTGGGCGTCGCCCTCAGCCCCTCGGACACCCAGCGGTTCAGCAACGACTGCCTCCAGGTCCAGCTCCTCGACAACTGCCGCCAGCGCGACGTCTACATCGTCCAGCCGCTCGTGCCGCCCACGCAGGACCACCTCATGGAGCTGCTGCTGATGGTCGACGCGGCGCGCGGTGCGTCCGCGGCGTCGGTCACCGTGGTGGTCCCGCACTACGCGTACGCGCGCTCGGACAAGAAGGACGCCTCGCGCATCTCGATCGGCGGCAAGCTGGTGGCCGACATGATGGCCACGGCGGGCGTCAACCGCGTCGTCACCATGACCCTCCACGCCCCGCAGGTGCACGGCTTCTTCTCGATGCCGGTCGACCACCTCACGGCTCTCGGCGAGCTCGCCGAGCACTACCGGGCGCAGGACCTCAGCAACGCGATCGTCGTCTCGCCCGACTTCGGCAACGCCAAGACGGCCTCGCAGTTCGCCCGCCTGCTGGGCCTGCCCGTGGCCGCCGGCAGCAAGCAGCGCAAGGCCGACGACAAGGTCGTCATCGACACCATCGTGGGCGACGTCGCGGGCAAGCGAGCGATCGTCCTCGACGACGAGATCGCCACGGGCGGCTCGATCATCGAACTCATGGACAAGCTGGCCGAGTCCGGTGTCACCGAGGCCTCCGTCGCCTGCACCCACGGCCTCTTCGCGGGCAAGGCGGTCGAGCGACTGCGCTCGCACCCCGCGATCACCGAGGTCGTCACGACCGACACGGTCCCGGCGCCGGCCGACTGGCCCGAGCTCACGGTGCGCTCGGTGGCGCCGCTGTTCGCCGAGGCCATCGCGCGCATCCACGCGGGCGAGTCGGTCTCCAGCCTGTTCGACGGGGTGGATCCGGCGCACGCGCCGCCGCAGCCCAAGCTGTTCTGAGGCTCAGCCCTCCAGCTCGGCGATGAGGCGGTCGAGCAGTCCGCGCAGGGCACGACCGTCGGCCGCCGACATCCCCATGCCCTCCACCAGGCGGGCGGGCACGTCGGCCACGCGCTCACGCAGCGCCCAGCCCTGCTCGGTGGCGGAGACGAGCACGCGACGCTCGTCGGTCCGATCGCGGGCGCGGGTCACGAGCCCGGCGGCCTCCAGGCGCTTGAGCAGGGGAGTGAGGGTGCCCGAGTCCAGGTGCAGACGGGCGCCGAGCTCCCCGACGCCGAGCGGCGCGTCGGACTCCCACAGCGCCAGCAGGCACAGGTACTGCGGGTAGGTGAGGCCCACCTCGGCGAGGAGGTCCGTGTAGCGACGGGTCACGGCGCGGGAGGCGGCGTACAGCGGCAGGCAGAGCTGCTGGTCGAGCGCGAGCTGCGGGTAGTCGTCCACGAGTCCAGACTAGACCTTGCGGCAATCAATTGCGCGCAATACAGTTGTGGACATGAAACCTCTCTACACCGCCAGCGCCGTCGCGACCGGTGACGGCCGCAACGGCCACGTCGAGTCCACCGACGGCATCCTGATTGCCGACGTCCGCGCCCCCAAGGAGCTCGGCGGAGCCGGAGGGGCCACGAACCCCGAGCAGCTCTTCGCCGCCGGCTACGCCGCGTGCTTCCACTCCGCCCTGCGCACGGTCGCCAAGCGCTCCGGCGCCGACGTCACCGACTCCGAGGTCGTCGCCGACGTCTCGATCGGCGAGAACGGCACGGGCGGCTTCGGCCTGGCCGTGGCCCTCGAGGTCACGCTGCCGAACGTCAGCCGCGAGGAGGCCGAGAAGCTCGTCGAGCAGGCCCACCAGGTCTGCCCGTACTCCAACGCCACGCGCGGCAACGTCGAGGTCGACCTCAGCGTCGCCTGACCGCCGCCGCTTTCCGCCCCCACCTCTGGAACGGGATGCACGCCTTCGCTCCGCGAAAACGTGTCAACCGTTCCAGAAGTGGGGGCGTCCGTGCGTCTCAGCGCACGCCGCGGATGCGCACGACGGCCAGAGCGCCGGCGAGTCCGACGAGGGCGGCCGTGACGTAGAGGGTCGTGTAGCCGCCCAGCGAGGTCACGATGACCGCGGCGACCACGGGCGCGAGCACCTGCGGCAGGGCATTGGCGATGTTGATGACGCCGAGATCCTTCGCGAACCCCGCCTCGTCGGGCAGGACCTCGGTGATGATCGCCAGGTCGACGGCGATGAACGCCCCGAAGCCCACGCCCAGCACCACGGCGGCCACGAGCACGCCGGGCCACGTCTGCCAGAACGCCAGCAGCAGCGCGGCCACCGCCATCACGACGCCGGCCCACACGACGAAGACCTTGCGGCGCTCGACGCGGTCGGACCAGCGCCCGGCGACCACGGCCGAGATCGCGACCACCACTGAGTTCACCGCGATGACGACGAAGACGCCGCCGTCCGGGTCCTCCACGCCGACCGCGTCCTGCAAGAAGTAGAAGAGGTACAGCGTCGCGATCGCGTTGCCGAGGTTGACGACGAAGCGGGTCAGCCACGCCCACGCGAAGTCGGGATGCCGGCTGGGGGAGATCCAGAACGACCGCGCGAACGCGCGAGTCGACCACGGCACGCGCTCGGGGCGCGGCTCGTCGTGGCTGCGCACGAGGTACGGCAGGGCGCTCAGCAGCAGGAAGGCGGCGCACGCGAGGTAGCCCGCGCGGGTGCCGCCGAAGGCGATCGCGAGCCCCGCACCGACGAGGATGCCGAGCGTCTGGCCCAGCCCGACGAGCCCGCCGGCCCACGCGCGCTGGGCGACCGGCACCCGATCGGGCAGGGTCGCCGTGATCGAGGCCAGCGAGGCGTTGACCGAGGCCTGCACGAGGCACCACCCGACGACGACCTGCCAGAACTCGCTGGCGCCGGACAGGATCGTCAGGCCCAGCGCGCCGACCACCGAGCCGGCCGTGATCCACGGGACCCGCCGGCCGAAGCGCGACCGGGTGCGGTCGGACAGCGCGCCGAACAGGGGATTGGCCACCATCGAGATCGCCGCGCCGATGCCCGTGACGATCGCGAGCGCCGTCTCCTTGCCGTCGCCGACGATCGCCTCTGTCTGCTGGGGCAGCAGCACCGCAAGGGGGCCGAAGAACGCGACGTACGTGCCGAGGTTGACGACCGCGACCGACAGCAGCCACGGCAGGCGCACGGGCGCCCGTCGCTCGACGGGCGTGGTCATCGATCCCGCTGCGCGTCGATCACCGACCGGTACCAGGCGAACGAGTCCTTCGGGATGCGCTGCTGCGTCTCGTAGTCGACGTACGTGAGGCCGAAGCGCTGCGAGTACCCCTCGGCCCACTCGAAGTTGTCCATGAACGACCAGTGGAAGTAGCCGCGCACGTCGACCCCGGCGTCGATCGCGTCGTGCAGGGCGCCGAGGTGCGCGGCGGTGTAGTCGATCCGGCGCTGGTCGCGGACCCGGCCGTCCTCGCCGGGCGTCTCGTTGAACGCGCCGCCGTTCTCGGTGATGAGGATCGGCGGCAGCGCGTCGCCGTAGGTGTCCTTCAGTCCCGTCAGCATCCGCGTGAAGCCCTCGGGGATGATCGGCCAGCCGAAGTCGTTGTACTCCAGCCCCTCGGGCGTGACCATCTCGAACGGGATCTCGGCACCGGGCTCGGCCGCGGCGACGTACTGCGGGTTGTACGAGTTGACGCCCAGGAAGTCGATCGGCTGCGAGATCAGCTCGAGGTCGCCGTCCTGCGCGACGGGGTCGACGATCCCGGCCAGCGGCCACGTGCCCCGCAGGATCGGGTCGAGGAACGCGCGGTTGTAGATCAGGTCGAACAGGCCCGCGGCGTCGCGGTGCTCCGGAGTGTCCTCGATCGGCAGCACCTCGCAGTGGTTGTTCGCCGGTCCCACCTGCTGCGCCCCGGCCGCGCGCAGCGCCTGCACCGACCGGCCGTGGGCGAGCAGCTGGTGCCAGGCGACCTGGAGCGCGCCGAACCCGAGCTCCTTGCCCGGCGCGTGGATGCCGGTGGCGTGACCGAGCAGGGTGAACACCACGGTCTCGTTGAGCGTGAACCAGCGCGTGACGCGGTCGGAGAGGCGCTCGCCGACGATCCGCGCGTACTCGGCGAACCGGTCGGCGATGTCCCGGTTCTCCCAGCCGCCGCCCGCCTCGAGCGCCAGCGGCGAGTCCCAGTGGAACAGCGTCGCGCTGGGCTCGATGCCGTGCTCCAGCAGGGTGTCGACGAGCCGGTCGTAGAAGTCGAGCCCGCGTGGCTCGACCGTCACGCCGTCGGGCTGGATCCGCGGCCAGGCGATCGAGAAGCGGTACGCGTCCACCCCGAGGTCGGCCATGAGAGCCACGTCCTCGCGGTAGCGGTGGTAGTGGTCGCAGGCCACGTCGCCCGTGTCGCCGTTCAGGATGCGGCCGGGAGTGTGGCTGAACTCGTCCCACACCGAGCGCCCGCGGCCGTCCTCGTCGACCGCCCCCTCGATCTGGTACGAGGCGGTCGAGACGCCCCAGGTGAAGTCGGGTCCGAAGTGAGGCAGATCACGCATGCGCCCATCCTGCACCGAAACCTGCACCCGCGGGGGACCCTCGGCGACACCGTCGTCTCGCCGTGATGACGGACCTCACGCCCGTTCGATTGCCCGTCGGGGCGGCGAGGTGTCTACCCTCTGACGTGTGAGCGACGCACCCATCGGCATCTTCGACTCGGGCTTCGGAGGCCTCACGGTCGCCCGGGCCGTGCTCGACCAGCTGCCGCACGAGCCGATCGTCTACCTCGGCGACACGGCCCGGCAGCCCTACGGGTCGAAGCCGATCTCCGAGGTCCGCGAGTACGCCCTCGAGTGCCTCGACCACCTCGTCGCGCTGGGCGTGAAGGCCCTCGTGATCGCGTGCAACTCCGCGAGCGCCGCCGTCCTGCGCGACGCGCGCGAGCGCTACGACGTCCCCGTGGTCGAGGTGATCCTGCCCGCCACGCGCCGCGCCGTGAACGCCACGCGCAACGGCCGGGTCGGCGTCATCTGCACCGCCGCCACCGCCACGTCGGGCGCCTACGACGACGCGTTCGCCGCCAATCCCGGCATCGACCTGCACACCAGCACGTGCCCGCGCTTCGTCGAGTTCGTCGAGGCCGGCATCACCGGCGGGCCCGAGCTGATCGCCGTCGCGCAGGAGTACCTCGCGCCCCTCCAGGAGGCCGGTGTCGACACGCTCGTGCTCGGCTGCACCCACTATCCGCTCCTGACGGGCGTCCTCGCGTACGTGATGGGCGATAGCGTGACCCTCGTGTCCAGTGCGGAGGAGACCGCGAAGGACGTGTACCGCCTGCTGGCGTCGCACGGCCTCGAGCGCGACGGCGCGCTGCCGTCGCCCGAGCACCGCTTCCTCACCACGGGGCATCCCGCCGAGTTCGCCGACCTCGGCCGTCGCTTCCTCGGTCCCGAGGTCGAGTCGGTCGACCAGTTCGCCTGGGTGGCCACGTGAGGCTCACGATCGTCGGCTGCTCCGGCTCCTTCCCCGGACCCGAGTCGGCCGCCAGCTGCTACCTCGTGGAGGCCCCGTTCGAGGGCCGCACGTTCCGGCTGCTGCTCGACCTCGGCTCCGGCGCCCTCGGGCCGCTGCAGGACGTCATCGACCTGCGTGACATCGATGCGATCAGCCTGTCGCACCTGCACGCCGACCACTGCTTCGACATGAGCGGCCTCTACGTCGTGCGCAAGTACCACCCGTCGGGCCCGCCGCCGAAGATCCCGGTCTACGCGCCGCCCGGCAGCGACTGGCAGCTGTCCAACGCCTACGGCACCACGGCCCCCAACGGGATGACCCTGCCGTTCGAGTTCCACGAGCTGGCCGACGGCCTCGAGACCACGATCGGGCCGTTCACGCTCAAGGCCCGGCGCACCCCGCACCCCGTCGAGGCCTACGCCGTCCGGATCGAGCACGAGGGCAGCGTCCTGGTGTACTCCGGCGACACCGGACCCGACGACGACCTGGCCGACTTCGCCTCCGGCGCCGACGTGTTCCTGTGCGAGGCGTCGTTCGTCGAGTCGGCCGAGAACCCGCCCGACCTGCACCTCACCGGCGCCGACGCGGGCCGCCTCGCCACCAAGGCGCAGAGCGCGCGACTGCTGCTGACGCACATCCCGCCGTGGACCGACCGCGCCGAGGTCGAGGCCGACCTGCTCACCACCTACACCGGCGACTACACGCTCGTGCGATCGGGTGACGTAGTCGAGTTGTAACTCTCCGGGGCATTGCCCTGGTGGGGCGCCAGAGGGTTAAGTGACTCTCGGTGCCCAGCCACCGTGCCATCAGGGCACGGCGTGTGCGTCCGGGGGGACGGGCACCAAGAGAGGTAGATCGTGAAGATCTCATGGAAGCCACTCGCCGTGTCCGCAGCACTCGCGGCCTCGGCACTGACGGGGCCGGCGATCGCCGGCAGCACGGCCACTGCGGCCGCGCCGACCTCCGCGAAGGCCGCCGATCCCCAGCCGTTCCACCCCGACCTCGACCTGAAGGACCTCACCTTCCAGGGCAAGAAGGTCGACACCACCACGCAGTACAAGGCCGGGAAGCGCGCCCAGAGCCGCTCGGCCGCCCCGGCGGGCGAGACCCCGCCCGTCGGCACCGTGCGCGAGTGGCTCGCGCTCGACGACGTGCAGGGCTCGATCTACTACAAGGACTACACACTGCGCGGGTCCGGCGACAACATCGAGGTGTGGGTCGCCAACGACATCGCGTTCCCCGAGGGCGACTGCCGCGGTGACGACGCCACGGTCGTGACCGACGCCCAGGTCGAGAGCCTGGTCGAGGAGTTCGACTCGAACATCTACCCGAAGGAGTCCGAGGCGTTCAGCACGCCGCCGGCCCGCGACGGGTCGAACGCGCTCATCGAGGGCGACTTCAGCGGCGGCGGCGAGAAGATCGTGACGCTCGTCGACAACGTCCGCGACGACAACTACTACGACTTCCCGGCGGCTCCCACCTACATCGCGGGCTTCTTCTGGTCGATCTTCAACGAGTACATGGACCGCAACATCATGACGATCGACGCGTTCGACTGGGAGCACCGCACCGGTGCCGACCCGGCCGACGAGCCGACCGGCGACGTGTGCACCAGCCGTCCGGCGCGCCCGCACCTCTACGAGGGGACGTTCGCGCACGAGTACCAGCACCTGCTGCAGTACTACACCGATCCCGGCGAGAGCATCGCCGTCAACGAGGGCCTGTCCGACTGGGCGCAGACCCTCGTGGGCTACGTCGACGGCACGAAGACCGTCTACGACAAGGGCGGCGACGGCCACCTCTACTGCTTCCAGGGCTACGGCACCGTCCAGACCCCGTACAACACGAACCCGCGTGACTGCGGCGGCCCCGAGAACTCCTTCAACCTCTGGGACGAGGGCAACACGTCCTCGGGCGTCCTGGCGGACTACGGCCACGCGTACCAGCTGATGCTGTACCTGGGCGACAGGTTCGGCGAGGACTTCATCTCCGAGCTGCACCGCGACGGCGAGGCCCAGGGCATCGCCGCGATCGACAAGCAGCTCAAGGCGAAGGGCACCAGCTTCCGCAAGGTGTTCCACGACTTCCAGTCGATGACGCTGCTCGACCAGCTGGTCGGCGACGCCAAGAAGGCGCTCATCGTGGGCACGACGAAGTCGAAGGTCACCACGCCGAGCCTGCGCTCGTCGGTGAACCTGGACAACCCCGCCGCCTATGCGACGCCGGGTGCGGCCCCGAACGGCGCCGACTACGTCCCGCTCACGGTCAAGGGCAAGCAGATCACCGGCGCCCAGCTGCGCAGCGCGACGTTCGAGGGCGCCAAGACGCTCCCGGCCCAGCCGCTGCGCTGGACCTCGGTGACCGACGACAGCGATCGCCCCGGCGACGCGGTCCTGTTCTCGGGCAACGAGAACAGCCTCGACGTCGCGGCGGTCACCCCGGTGACGGTCCCGGCGGGCTCGCCCACGCTGACGCTCGACGCCAAGTACGGCGCCGAGGAGGGCTACGACTACGGCTACGTGCAGGTGTCCACCGACGGCGGCGCCACCTACACGTCGCTCGCCGGCGACAAGACCGTCGACGGCCCGCAGGGTCCGGCGCTCGCCGGCACCACCGACGGCTTCGAGCCGCACACCTTCGGTCTCTCGGCCTACGCGGGCCAGGAGATCCTGCTGTCCTTCCGGTACATCTCGGACGGCGGCGTGAACGAGGGCGGCCTGAAGATCGACAACGTGGTCGTCGGTGACACGACGATCAGCGACGGCTCGAACCTCGACGACTTCCAGTCGCCGACGCAGATCCGTCCGACGCCCGTCGAGAACTGGCACGTCAAGCTGGTCGGCATCCGCCCGGGCAAGGTCCCGTACGTGGCCCAGGTGGCCTCGGACGGCAAGAGCTCGGTCAAGCTCGACAAGCTCTCGCTGATCGCGCTCAAGCCGGCCAAGCAGATCGTGGCGATCGTCAGCTACGACGACTCCACCGAGATGGTCCAGCAGTACGCGCCGTACAAGCTGACCGTCAACGGCGAGCTGCAGCCCGGCGGCAGCTGAGCCGACTGACGGATTCCCCGGTTAAGTGGGGAAACTCTCACTTCGCGAGGTTTGCAAACCTCGTTCAGTGACAGGAAACCCACTTAACCGGGGAAACTGCGGGCCGCTACCGTGGCGGGGTGACCCGAGAAGACGGCAGGACCCCCGACGAGCTGCGACCGATCACGATCACCCGAGGCTGGCTCGACCACGCCGCGGGCTCGTGCCTGATCGAGTTCGGCAAGACCCGCGTGCTGTGCGCCGTGGCCGCCACCGAGGGCGTGCCGCGTTGGCGCAAGGGCTCGGGCATGGGCTGGCTCACCGCCGAGTACGCGATGCTCCCGCAGGCCACCCACGACCGCTCCGCCCGTGAGTCGGTCAAGGGCAAGGTCGGCGGCCGCACGCACGAGATCAGCCGTCTCGTCGGGCGCTCGCTGCGCGCCGCGGTCGACCTCTCGCAGCTCGGCGAGAACACCATCGCGATCGACTGCGACGTCCTCCAGGCCGACGGCGGCACCCGCACCGCCGCGATCACCGGCGCCTACGTCGCGCTGGTCGACGCGATCGCCCAGCTGAAGTCCCAGGGCGCCGTGAAGGGCGACCCGCTCGTCGACTCCATCGCCGCCGTCAGCGTCGGCATCATCGACGGCACCCCGATGCTCGACCTGCCCTACGTCGAGGACGTGCGCGCCGAGACCGACATGAACGTCGTGATGACCGGATCGGGGAAGTTCATCGAGGTCCAGGGCACCGCCGAGGGCGCGGCCTTCGACCGCTCCGAGCTCGACGCGCTACTCGGCCTGGCCGAGAAGGGCTGCGCCGACCTGACCCGCCTGCAGCGCGAGGCGCTCGCCTCGTGACCCGCGTCGTCCTGGCCTCGGGCAACGCCAAGAAGCTCGACGAGCTGCGCCGGATCCTCGAGCCGCTCGTGCCGGGCGTCGAGGTGCTGGGCCTGGCCGATGTGGAGCCCTACGACGAGCCGGCCGAGACCGAGCCGACCTTCGAGGGCAACGCCCTCATCAAGGCGCGCACGGCCGCGCAGGTCACCGGCCTGCCCGCGCTCGCGGACGACTCGGGCATCTGCGTCGACGCGCTCAACGGCATGCCCGGCGTGCTGTCCGCGCGCTGGTCCGGCGTTCCGAAGGACCAGGGTGGCGACGCCGCGAACAACCGACTGCTGCTGGCCCAGCTGGCCGACGTCCCCGACGAGCGCCGTGGTGCCACCTTCCGGTGCGCGATGGCGTTCGTGCTGCCCGACGGCACCGAGGTCGTCGAGATCGGCGAGATGCCCGGCCGGGTGCTGCGCGAGGAGCGCGGCGCGGGCGGCTTCGGCTACGACCCGCTGTTCGCCGCCGAGGGCCACGAGGCGTCCACCGCCGAGCTCTCGCGCGAGGACAAGGACGCGATCAGCCACCGCGGTCGCGCCCTGCGCGCGATCGCGCCCGTGGTCGCCGAGGCGCTCACGTCCTGACGCGCTCGGGGTGACGCCGTCGGTGGTCGCCCCTAGCGTGGGCTCCATGGCACTCGTGGAGTTCAAGGACCTGGTGATCGACGTCGAGGACCCGGCGGCCGCCGCCGAGCGGTGGGGGCGCTGGCTGCACCTGCGCGGCGAGACCGACGAGGTCGGCGCCGTGCTGCGTGGCGACGACCCGGGGCGGACGATCTGGATCAACCCCGCCGAGCCCAAGACGGTCAAGGACCGCGTCCACCTCGACATCGTCGCGCGCGACCTCGCGCCCTTCGAGGGTCTGGAGCGCCTCACCGAGCCCGGCCAGTTCAGCTGGACGACCTTCCTCGATCCCGAGGGCCACGAGTTCTGCGTCTTCGAGGGCGGCGAGCGTCCCGACGGCCTCAAGGACGTCGTGGTCGACGCGATCGACCATGCCGCCATCGGCGCGTGGTGGGCCGACGTCTTCGGCGCCACCTACAGCAGCGACGACGAGTACTCGTGGGTCGACGACATCCCGGGCTCGCCCACCGAGTCGTTCGACTTCGTCACGGTGCCCGAGCCCAAGACGGTCAAGAACCGCATCCACTGGGACGTCAGGCTGGTCGGCGACGCCACGGTCGACGACCTCGTGGAGCGCGGCGCCACGGTGCTGCTGCCACCCGGCGACGACCGCCGCTGGACCGTCATGGCCGATCCCGAGGGCAACGAGTTCTGCGTCTTCGACGCCTGATCCGCCGCGCGGGCGGGGGCCTAGGGTGGAGGGCGTGAGCCTGGACCTGAGCGCCGACATCGTCACCCTGACCCGCGCCGTCGTGGACGTGCCGTCCGAGAGCCTCGACGAGGCCGTCCTGGCCGACGCGGTCGAGGCCGCGCTGCGGTCGCACGACCATCTCGAGGTGGTTCGCGACGGGCACACGATCATCGCCCGGACGAACCTCGGGCGGTCCGAGCGCGTCGTCATCGCCGGTCACCTCGACACCGTGCCCGAGAACGGCAACATGCCCTCGCGGCTCGAGGGCGACATCCTGTGGGGCCTGGGCACGTGCGACATGAAGGGCGGCGTCGCGATCGCGCTGAGCCTCGCCGCGGCCCTCGCCGAACCGGTCCGCGACGTCACGTGGGTGTTCTACGAGGCCGAGGAGATCGCCGCCGTCCACAACGGCCTCGGCCGCATCGCGCGCGAGCACCCCGAGTGGCTGGCGGGCGACTTCGCGATCCTCATGGAGCCGTCCAACGCGGGCGTCGAGGCCGGCTGCCAGGGCACGATGCGCGTCGACGTGCGCACCACCGGCGAGCGCGCCCACTCGGCCCGCTCGTGGATGGGCCACAACGCGATCCACGACCTCGCGCCCGTGCTGGCCACCCTCGCGACCTACGAGCCGCGCACGGTCGACATCGCCGGACTGACCTACCGCGAGGGACTCAACGCGGTCGGCATCCGCGGGGGAGTGAGTGGCAACGTGATCCCCGACGAGGCGGTCCTCACCGTGAACTACCGCTTCGCGCCCGACCGCGACGAGGAGGCCGCGCTGGTCCACCTGCGCGAGGTCTTCGACGGCTTCGAGCTCACGGTCACCGACTCGGCGCCCGGCGCCCTGCCCGGCCTCGAGCGACCGGCCGCAGCCGCGTTCGTCGACGCCGTCGGCGGCGAGGTGGGGCCGAAGTTCGGCTGGACCGACGTCGCGAAGTTCACCCTGCTCGGCGTCCCGGCGGTCAACTATGGTCCCGGCGACCCGATCTACGCGCACAAGGCCGACGAGCAGGTCCCGGTCGAGCACCTGCGCCGCGTGCACGACCGCCTGCGTCGCTGGCTCAGCGGCGACGCGTGAGTCAGGACCGCAGCGCCCCCTCCACGAGCCGCGCGATCACGGTGTGGCCCGCGCTCGTGGGGTGGATGTCCCCGAGCGCGCAGTAGTAGGTGAGGGCACAGATGTCCTCGGCGCGCGCGGGGATCGTCCCGAAGTCGGGGGACACCACCGTCGCGTCGGGTGAGGCGTAGGCCCCGAACTCCTCGGTGACGTCGACGAACGCCGCATCGTGCTTGGCGTAGACCGCGCGCAGCGCCGGGTTGAGGATCGTGCGGAACATGTCCACGGTCTCGTCGGCCACGGCGCGGGCGACGTCGGAGTCGGGCCGGCGCACCGGCTCACCGGTCCAGAAGGCGGGGTAGGTCAGCCCGACGATCGGCACGTCGGCGCCCACGCGCTCGCGGATCTGCCCCAGCAGCGCATCGATGGCGGCGGTGGTCTCGGGAACGGCCGCCTGCACGCACGAGCGCAGCTCGGCGTCCAGCGAGCAGCCTCGCAGATCGTTCGCCCCGAGCACCACCGTGACGAGCCTCACGTCGTCGCCGTAGCGGTCGAGGTGACGCACCACCGCGTCCGCGGGGGACCCGCCGTCCAGCGGCGGCGCGTCGGGTCCGCGCAACTCCTCGTCGCACGTCTCGCCCCCGACGAACGCGACCGCCGTGATCCCCGCGCAGCTGACGTTCACGAGCTCCAGGTCGCGGTCGCGCGCGACCTTCCAGGCGAACCCCGAGGTCGTGTTCTGCGCGGGCTCCCCGTCGAGAGCGGGCCGGTAGCCGGCGGCGTAGGAGTCGCCGATGGCGAGGTACTGCGGCCGTGCGTCGGAGGCCGGGGGAGCGACCCGGGTGGAGCAGGCGGTCAGGGCCGAGAGGGCGAGGGCCAGCGCGCAGGCCAGCCGCAGCGTCGTGGAAGATCGCACCCGTCCCACCGTAGTGTTCGGCGCCGCGACGTCCACTCGGAGCAAGCCTCAGGCTTCACCTGAAAGTTTGTCGGACCGCCGTCGGCGTGCCGTCACGAGTCCACCTCGCGCCCCGCCTAATCTGGGCCGCATGTCCAGCCGCACACTTCCCCGCTCGCTGCGCGTGACATCCGCCGCGATCGTGCTCGCTCTGGCCGCCGTCGTCGTCATCGCCGCTGTCGCGATGCAGACGATCCCGGCCCTCATCATGGCCTCCTGCGTGGCCCTCTCGGCCGGCATCACGTCGACCGTTCTCATGTCCGAGGAGATCCGCGAGGTTCGCCAGAAGTTCGCGAAGGACCGCGTGCGCGACGCGCGCGTCATCGCCGAGCGCGAGCGCGAGCACCTCGACGTCGACGCGTCGTTCCGTCGCGCCGTCTCCGAGCGCCTGCGCGCGAGCGAGGCCGAGATCTCCCGCCTGCGCGCCGACCTGGCCGCCGGCAGCGCCCAGATCGACGAGCTCGAGGAGCGTCTGGCCACCGAGCAGGAGCTCGTCGCGATGCTCGGTGTGCGCCCCGAGATCGACCCCCGCATCGTCACCCCGGCCGCCGAGGCCGAGGGCGCGGAGCGGGGCGACGCGTCCGGCGAGCTGCGCTCCGCCTGACGCTTTCGCCCCCTTGGCGTGATTCCGTCGTCGCGATGCGCGATAATGGATCCCGGCCCGAAAATTCGGGCGACCAACGAGAGGGGTACAGATGGCCGCCATGAAGCCTCGGACCGGCGACGGACCGATGGAGGTCACCAAGGAGGGACGCTGCATCGTCATGCGCGTCCCGCTCGAGGGCGGCGGACGTCTGGTGGTCGAGCTCAACAACGACGAGGCCGCCACGCTCGGTGACGCCCTCAAGGCCGTCTGAGCACGCTGGATGTACGGACTCTCCGTGCGTTGGCCCCTGGCCGACGCGCCTGACGGCGTGCTCGAGCAGCTGCACGAGTACGTCGAGTCCGAGTCCCACGCGAAGTTCGCGGGCCTGGCCGGCCTGCGCTTCAAGACGTGGCGAGCCCGCGAGGGCGAGTGGTTCGAGGGCACCTACGTCTTCGTCAGCGACGAGGCGCGAGCCGCCTTCCAGGCCGACTTCGAGACCCGGGCGGCCGACGCCCCAGGCACCGCGCTGATCGGCGCCCTGCCCGAGATCGAGCCGTTCGAGGTCGTCGCCGTCGTGCGCGGCCCGGCGGGCTTCCGCTCCTCCGCGCGCTTCGAGGGCTGACCGACCGCCGCGTCAGTGCGGCTTCTGCAGCACCAGCAGGCCGTCGCCGAGCGGCAGCAGCAGCGAGGACAGGTCCTCGTCGGCGCCCACCCGCTCCACGAGCTCGCGGATGGCCACGGTCTCGGGGTCGCGTTGCGAGGGGTCGGCCACGCGGTCGTGCCACAGGGCGTTGTCGAACACCACGAAGCCGCCGGCGCGGGTGAGGCGCAGCGCCTCGTCGAGGTACTCGCCGTACTCGACCTTGTCGCCGTCGCAGAACACCAGGTCGTAGCCGCCGTCGTTGAGCCGCGGCAGGACGTCGAGCGCCGACCCCGTGATGAGTCGGAAGCGCGTGGGGGAGATGCCGGCGGCGAGGAAGACCTGGCGGGCCAGGCGCTGGTTCTCGGCCTCGAGGTCCACCGAGGTCAGCACGCCGTCGGGCAGCATGCCGCGCAGCAGGGCGAGTCCGGAGACGCCGGTGCCCGTGCCGATCTCGGCGATGCTCTTGGCGCCGGCGGCGCCGGCCAGGAAGGTCAGCGCGGCGCGCGCGCCGGGCAGGACGGGGACCACGCCGACGGTCTCGGCGTGCTGGCGCGCAGTGCGCAGGTGGTCGTCCTCGGACCGGTACTGCTCGACGTAGGCCTGGCTGGCTTCGGAAGTCATCGTCCCCTCGCAATCGTTCGGCGGGTGGGTCCAGCCTATCGACGCGGAGCCCCGGGAGCGCAGGGGACGCGCGGGTCAGGGCCCACCGGACTTCGCCAACCGTCAGGGCGTTCTTCGACTGCTCTCAGGTTGAGGGTCGAGGATCGTGGCATGCCCGACGGGAAGCCCACGCTGCAGGACCAGGCCGAGATCTACGCCCAGCACGGGACCCAGGTCCGTCGCCTCGCCACGCGCCTCACCGGGAACCGTCAGGACGCCGAGGACCTCACGCAGGACGTGTTCGAGCGCGTGTTCACCTCGCTCGACCGCTACGAGGCCCGCAACCTGGCCGGCTGGCTCCACCGGATCACCACGAACCTCTTCCTCGACCGGGCCCGCCGCGCGGGTCGTCAGCCCACTGCGGCGTTGACCGACGCGCACGAGTCGCGCCTCGTCGACGACGGCGACCTGCCGCACGACCTCGTCCACGACGCCGGTTTCGACCCCGACATCGAGGCGGCGCTCGCGACGCTGCCCAGCCAGCTGCGCGTGGCCGTGGTGCTGTCCGACGTCGAGCAGCTCGAGCACACGGAGATCGCGCTGCTGCTGGGCGTCAAGCCCGGCACCGTGCGCACGCGCGTGCACCGAGGCCGCGCCGCGCTGCGTCGCGAGCTGGCCCACCGCGAGCCCCGCGCGGGCCGCACCCGCGTCCTCGGCGCCCTCGGCATCTGACCGGAATCAGGTCGCCTCGGAGTCGAAGGGCGGGATCTCGCCCGGGCGCAGGATGCGCACGCTCGGGACGGGCGGGGGAGTCGTGTCCGAGAGGATCACGTCGCGCACCGCGGCCCGCGGGTCGAGGTCGCGCAGGTTGATGTCCTTGAACTCGTCGCCGAGCTCCTTGCCCAGCTCGGACTTGGCACTCTCGGCCATCTGGCGCACGGTCTTGACGAACTGCGCCGCCTGACGCGCCAGACCGGGAAGCCGGTCGGGTCCGAAGACGATGACGGCGACGACGGCGATCGCACCGATCTCCATCCAGCCCAGGCCCACGGGCGCGACCTTACAGTCGGCCGGCGGGGGCGAGGCCGAGCTGCATGCCGGCCAGGCCACGGGAACGGCCGCTGAGGCCGTCGGCGATCTGCTGGAGCACCTTGGCGCTCTCGGCGTCAGGATCCTCGATCACGATCGGGGAGCCGCTGTCGCCGCCCTCGCGCAGCTTCTCCTCCAGCGGCACCTGGCCGAGCAGGGAGATGTCGTAGCCCAGGCGCGCGGTCAGCGTGGTGGCCACCTCGGCGGCGCCGCCCGAGCCGAAGACCTCGAGCTTCTCGCCTGAGGGCAGCTGCAGCCACGACATGTTCTCGATGACGCCCACGACGCGCTGGTGCATCATCGAGGCCATCGTGCCGGCGCGCTCGGCCACCTGGGCCGCGGCCTGCTGCGGGGTCGTGACGACGACGACCTCGGCGTTGGGCAGGTGCTGCCCGAGGCTGATGGCCATGTCGCCGGTGCCCGGCGGGAGGTCGAGGAAGAGGGCGTCGAGGTCGCCCCAGTAGACGTCGGCCAGCATCTGCACGAGCGCGCGGTCGAGCATCGGGCCGCGCCAGGCGACGACCTGGTCCTTGCGGGGCTTGAGCATGCCGATGCTCATGACCTTCAGCGACACGTCGCCGACCTGGGCCGGGACGGGCATGATCATGTCCTCGACCTGGGTGGGGCGCTGGTCGCCCACGCCGAGCATGTCGGGGATCGAGTGGCCGTAGATGTCGGCGTCGACGACGCCGACCTTGAGGCCGCGCTTGGCCATCGCGACGGCGAGGTTCACGGTGACGGACGACTTGCCGACACCGCCCTTGCCCGAGGCGATCGCGTAGACCTTGGTGAGCGAGCCGGCCTGGGCGAAGGGGATCTCGCGCTCGGCGCGGCCGCCGCGGAGGTGCTCCTGCATCGCCTTGCGCTGCTCGTCGGTCATGACGCCCATGTCGACGCGGACCGTGTGGGCCGGGGCGACCTTGGCCACGGCGGCGGTGACGTCGCGCGTCAGCGTGTCCTTGAGCGGGCAGCCGGCGACGGTGAGCAGGAGGCGGACGACGATCTCGGTCTCGCCGATCGTGACGGTGTCGACCATCCCCAGCTCGGTGATCGGGCGCTTGATCTCGGGATCGTTGACGGTCGAGAGCGCCTCGGTGATCTGGTCCTGGGTGACGTCAGCCATGCCGTGAAGTCTACGGGGCCCTATCGAACGTCCGGGGGTCGCGTCAAGGTCCGGACGGTGAGGGCCGGTCGGGCCGGGTCCGGTCCTGCTCGTCGGGCTCCTCGTCCTTGTCCAGCTCGGCCAGGAAGCCGCGCAGCTCGCTGCGCAGGAAGTCGCGGGTGGCGACCTCGCCGAGGCCGATCCGCAGGCTCGCCACCTCGCGCGCCAGAAACTCCATGTCGGCGTGCGAGCGGCTGGCCGCCTCGCGGTCCTGCTCGGCGGCGATGCGGTCGCGCGCCTCCTGCCGGTTCTGCGCGAGCAGGATCAGCGGCGCGGCGTACGACGCCTGCAACGACAGGATCAGCGTGAGGAAGATGAAGGGGTACTCGTCCCAGCGCGGACGGTCGGGGCCGTACGGCACGTTCCACACGATCCACACGAAGATGAACAGCGTCATCCAGGCGATGAACGTGGCGGTGCCGAGGAAGCGCGCGGCGGACTCGGCGAAGCGGCCGAAGCGCTCGGGATCGGCGTCCTTGCGGGCGGCGAGGTTGCGGCGCAGGCCCCGGCGCAGGTCGCGCGGCTGGTCGAGGCGTTCGCGGTCAGCCATGCTCACGCCATCCCTTCGGGAGCAGGTGGTCGAGCACGTCGTCGATCGTCACGACGCCCAGCAGGTGCTGGTTCTCGTCGACGACCGGGACGGCGACGAGGTTGTACGCCGCCAGCAGGCCCGCGACCTCGGCCAGCGAGGCCTCCGGGCGCGGCCAGTCGATGTCGTTGACGATGATCTGGCTGACCAGCGTGGAGGGCGGCTCGCGCAGCAGCGCCTGGAAGTGAGCAGCGCCCAGGAAGCGGCCGGTGGGGGTCTCCAGCGGCGGCCGGCACACGTAGACCATCGAGGCCAGCGCGACGCTCAGCTCGGGCTCGCGGACCAGGGCCAGCGCGTCGGCGATCGTGGCGCTCGGGTCGAGGACGACCGGCTCGGTGGTCATCATGCCGCCGGCGGTGCGCTCCTCGTAGGAGAGAAGGCGTCGGACGTCCTCGGCATCGTCGGGCTCCATGAGGCCGAGGAGCTCCTCGGCGGTCTGCGCGGGCAGCTCGCCGAGCAGGTCGGCCGCGTCGTCGGGGTCCATCTCGCCCAGCACGTCGGCGCCGCGGCTCGGGTCGAGGATCCCGAGCACCTCGACCTGCAGGGCCTCGGGCATCTCCTCGAGGACGTCGGCGAGGCGCTCGTCGCCGAACTCGCGCACGATCTCCATGCGGCGCTTGGGCGGCAGGTCGCGCAGCGCGTTGGCGATGTCGGCCGGGCGCATCTCGTCCATCATCGCGAGCAGGTGGGTGGCGCCCTGGGCGGCGGTCTCGCTGGCCAGTCCGCGGACCTCGTCCCACTCGACGACGTGGCTGGTGCCGCGGCGGCCGAAGCGCTTGTGGGGCTCGGCGACGGCGACGGTGGAGACGTACCAGTCGCGGCGCGGGTCCTGCTCGATCGCGATGTCGTAGAGGGCGGCCGGCGTGCCGTCGGCGAGCGTGACCTGGCGGTCGAACAGCTCGTGCACGGCGAGGGTCTCGGTGGAGCGCTGCTGGAAGCGACGGAGGTTCAGCACGCCCGTGGTGATGACCTGACCGGAGTCCATCGAGGTGACCCGGGTGATCGGCAGGAACACGCGGCGCCGGCCGAGGACCTCGACGACGAGGCCGAGCACGCGCGGGCGCTGGGTGGCGCTGCGGACGGCGACGACGACGTCGCGCAGCTTGCCGACCTGGTCGCCCACGGGGTCGAAGACGGCCTGCCCGACGAGACGGGACACGAAGATCCGGGTCGGCTGGCTGCTCACGGGTCCGAGGCTACCGGCCGGGGGTCGCCCGCCGCTGGGGGCTGGTGGGGCGGTGAGTGGTCAACCCTACGGTCGGCGGACGGCTGGTGGGCGGTGAGCCAGCAACCGGACCGAAGGCCGATGGGGTTCATGGCGCACCGCCCGAGCGAGGGAAGGGTTGAGGACTCACCGCCTCCCCAGCACGCGGGTCACGGGAAGGGCGGGGGACACTGACGCGGTGAACTATCTGCTGGCGCTCGTCGCGGTGATCGGCGTGTCGATGTCGGGTCCGCTGATGGCGGCCACGGCGGCGCCTGCGCTCGCGATCGCCTTCTGGCGCAACGCCATGGCCACGGGCCTGCTGGCGCCGATCGCGCTGACCCGGCACCGCACCGCGATCACGGGACAGGACCGGCACGGCTGGACCCTCGCGATCGTCGCCGGCGCCGCGCTGGCCGCGCACTTCGCCTGCTGGGTCGGCTCGCTCAAGCTGACCTCGGTCGCGGCGGCCACGGCGCTGGTCTCGATGCAGGTCCTCTTCGTCATCGCGATCGACGCGCTGCGGGGCCGCCGCGCCGCGCCCGCCGTGGTCGCCGGCTCCCTCCTCGCCGTGGTCGGCGTGGCCGCGATCTCCGGCGTCGACCTCTCGCTGTCGAAGGAGGCGCTGTGGGGCGACGCGCTGGCGCTGGCCGGCGGCCTGTTCGCCGCGATCTACGTCGTGGTGGGCGCCCGCGTGCGCGAGACGCTCTCGACGACCGCCTACACCTTCACCTGCTACGGCATCTGCTCGGCGATCCTGCTCGTCGTCTGCCTCGTCGCCGGCGTCCCGCTGGGCGGCTGGTCGGCCCGGGCCTGGGTGATGATCGTGGCGGTCATGGTGTGCGCGCAGCTGCTCGGGCACTCCGTCATCAACCACCTGCTGGCCGTCATGTCGCCCGTGGTCGTGTCGCTCATGCTGCTGCTCGAGGTGCCCGGGGCGGCCCTGCTGGCCGCGGCGTTCCTGGGCGAGTCGCTGCCGTGGCTGACGTACGGCGGCATCGTGCTGATCCTCGCCGGACTCGCCGTGGTGACCGCGTCCACCGGGCGGGCGCGCCGGGCCGAGACCCTCCTCGCCGACTGAATCCGCGCGGTCCCCACCCGGTGCCCGGCAGCGCGCCACTGTAGGCTCGCCCCGATTCCCACCGAGATTCGAGGAGCACCGTCATGGGGCGTCTTGTCAGCACCGAGGGCCTGACCGAAGAGCAGGTCGAGATCCTCAAGGTCGTTCGCCAGTTCGTCGAGAAGGAGATCATTCCGGTCGCGACGGACCTGGAGCACAAGGACGAGTACCCGACCGACATCGTCGAGGGCCTCAAGGAGCTCGGCATCTTCGGCCTGATGATCCCCGAGGAGTACGGCGGACTCGGCGAGTCGCTGCTGACCTACGCGCTCGTGGTCGAGGAGATCGCGCGCGGCTGGATGAGCGTCTCGGGCGTCATCAACACGCACTTCATCGTCGCCTACATGCTGATCCAGCACGGCACCGACGAGCAGAAGCAGAAGTACCTGCCGAAGATGGCCACCGGCGAGGTCCGCGGCGCCTTCAGCATGAGCGAGCCCTCGCTCGGCTCCGACGTCTCGGCCATCTCCACCAAGGCCACCAAGCAGGACGACGGCTCGTACGAGATCACCGGCCAGAAGATGTGGCTGACGAACGGCGGCTCGTCCACGCTCGTCGCGGTGCTGACCAAGACCGACGAGGGCTCGGACAGCGTCTACAAGAACATGACCACCTTCCTCATCGAGAAGGAGCCGGGCTTCGGCGAGACGGCCCAGGGCGTCACGGTGCCCGGCAAGATCGAGAAGATGGGCTACAAGGGCATCGACACCACCGAGATGATCCTGGAGAAGCACCAGATCTCGGCGGACCAGATCCTCGGCGGCACGCCCGGCCAGGGCTTCTACCAGATGATGGACGGCGTCGAGGTCGGCCGCGTCAACGTCGGCGCCCGCGCCGTCGGCATCGCGAACCGCGCCTTCGAGCTGGGCATCGCGTACGCGCAGCAGCGCGAGACGTTCGGCAAGCCGATCGCCCAGCACCAGGCCATCCTGTTCCGCCTGGCCGAGATGGCCACCAAGGTCGAGGCCGCCCACACGATGGTCGTGCGCGCCGCGCGCCTGAAGGACTCGGGCAAGCGCATGGACGTCGAGGCCGGCATGGCCAAGATGCTCGCGAGCGAGTACTGCAACGAGGTCGTCGAGGCGTCGTTCCGCATCCACGGTGGCTACGGCTACTCCAAGGAGTACGAGATCGAGCGGCTCTACCGCGAGTCGGCCTTCATGCTGATCGGCGAGGGCACGTCCGACATCCAGAAGATGATCATCGGGCGCAACCTGCTCAAGGACTACAAGCTCTGAGTCGCGCGACGAGAACCCCGCATCCACTCCGTGGACGCGGGGTTCTCGTGCGTTCACGGGTCTAGGCTGGCCGCATGGCCCAGATCTTCTCGTTGGAGTACCCGCAGTCCCTCGGCGTCTACGACGACTACGACGCGGCGCAGAAGGCCGTCGACCACCTCTCCGACCACGACTTCCCGGTCGAGAACGTGCTCATCGTCGGCACCGAGCTCAAGCAGCTGGAGCGCGTCACCGGGCGCCTCACGTGGGGGCGGGTGATCCTCAGCGGCGTGCTCGGCGGCGCCTGGTTCGGCCTGCTCATCGGCCTGCTGCTGGGCATCTTCGCCGCGGAGGGCGACTGGCTCGCGGCGGTCCTCACCGGCATCCTGCTCGGCGTCGTGTGGGGCGCGATCATCGCGGCGGTGGGCTACGCCTCCACCCGCGGGCAGCGCGACTTCAGCAGCGTCAAGACGATCCTGCCGAGCAAGTACGAGCTGCTCGTCGAGCACAAGCACCTCGCGCGGGGCCAGGAGCTGCTCGCGGGCCTGCCCGGCGCCACCCCGACGTTCTGACGCGCGTCCGCTGCGGCGGATGTGACGGTTTTTTGTTGGAGTGACGCGTGGGAACGTAGGATGGGAGACCGTGCGACCGGGTGGGTCGCACGTCCTCCGGAGGTCTCCCGTGCGTTCCCCTCGTGCTGCCCTGGCGCTGGCCCTCGCCGTCGCCGCCGGCCTGCTCGTCGCCCCGCTCGCCGCCGTCGCGCCCGCGTCGGCGGCCAACGCGCGCTGCGCGGCGTACCACGACGTGGTCCGCGAGACCTCGGCCGGCGGAGTGCTCGCCGGGCGTACGCCGCTGCTCGCGGCGTCGTACAACATCGCGGGCTACAACGCCTCGGCCGGCACGATGCCCGGCTGGGAGTCGCGCGCCGACCGCGTGGTCGGCATGATCATGCGCTGCTCGCCCGACGTGATCGGCCTGCAGGAGGCCTCGGAGGCCTGGATGCAGCGCCGCCCGGCCGGCTCGCGCAACCACGCGCAGTTCGAGCACGTCGTCGACCTCATGAATGCGCGCACGCCCGGCGCGCCGTACCGCGTCACCAACACGTACCGGAAGTCGTGCCCGACCACCGGCCCGAACCCCGCCGTCTGGAACGGCACGTGGCGCGGCGAGCGCGCCCCGTGGCGCACGTGCACGACCTCGGCCTCGGCCAGCTCCTCGGACAACCGCACCGTCTACGACTCGCGCGTCCTCGAGGTCGTGCGCCACGGCTCGCGCCCGCTGTCCAGCGCCACCAGCACGAAGCGCACGCTGGACTGGACGATCTTCCGCGTCCGCGCCACCGGCAAGCAGTTCCTCTTCGCCAACACGCACCTCGACGCCCGCTACCGCGGCAAGGCCATCACGACCTCGGCGTCGAACTCGTTCCGCCGCAAGCAGGCGGCCCAGGTGCTCGCGACCGTCAAGCAGCTGCGCGCGGGCAGCCTGCCGGCCGTCCTGGTGGGCGACCTGAACAGCAACGGCCGCACCCGCAGCACGACCGCCGTGGACGACTTCACGCGCGCCGGCCTGGTCGACCTGCTCGGCACCGACCGCCGCGTCTACCGCTCCAAGAGCGCGAAGTGGCGCGGCTCCTGCAAGTCCGTCGGCGTGACCTCGTCGCTGTCCGCCACCCGCTTCGCCCGCGTGCCGCTGCACGTCAAGCGACGCATCAACGTCTCGTACAACTCGTCCAACGCCGTCGCGGGCAAGGGCCCGGGCAGCGCGAAGAACACGTGCATGTACCGCGACAAGAAGCTCAAGCGTCCGCGCGGCTCGACGCCGGCGGCGTACTACAAGCACCAGGGCACGCGGATCGACTACGTGCTCGCGGCGGGCATCCGAGCGCGCGGCTGGGAGACGGTCGTGGACGCCAACCTGCGCACCGCGCGCTACCGCGCGACCCCGCCGTCGGACCACCACATGGTCGCGGCGACGCTCGCGTTCTGACGATCCGCCATGATGGTCCCGCACCATCGGCGACAGTGAGGACGACATGAGCAAGACGAACCCGGGCAACTTCTTCGAGGACTTCACGCTCGGACAGGTGATCCAGCACGCCACGCCGCGCACGATCACCGAGGGTGACCGCGCCGTCTACGGCTCGCTGTACCCCACGCGGTTCGCGGTGCCCTCGTCCGCGGCGTTCGCCGCCTCGGTGGGCCTCGACGCTCACCCGGTGGAGGACCTCATCGGGTTCCACGTCGCGTTCGGCAAGACCGTGCCCGACGTCTCGCTCAACGCGGTCGCGAACCTCGGCTACGCGGAGTGCCGCTTCCACGCGCCGATCGTCCCGGGCGACACGATCTCCACCTCGTCGGAGGTCATCGGCCTGAAGCAGAACTCCAACGGCAAGTCCGGCGTCGTCTACGTGCGCTCCACCGCCACGAACCAGCGCGACGAGGTCGTCCTGGACTGGGCGCGCTGGGTCATGGTGCACAAGCGCGACGCCGAGGCCGCCGCGCCCGAGACCGTGATCCCCGAGCTGGCGCCGTTCGTGGCCCCTGAGCACCTCGTCGTCCCGCAGGGGCTCGACTTCACCGGGTACGACTTCGTCGCCGCCGGCGAGCCGCACCGGTTCGACGACTACGAGGTCGGCGAGCGGATCGATCACGTCGACGGCGTCACCCTCACCGCCTCGGAGCACCAGCAGGCCACGCGCCTGTGGCAGAACACGGCCAAGGTGCACTTCAACGTCGAGGCGCGTCCCGACGGCAACAACCTCGTCTACGGCGGCCACGTCATCTCGCTGGCGCGCGCCCTGTCGTTCAACGGTCTCGCGAACGCCCAGCTGATCGCCGCGATCAACGCCGGCGCGCACACGTCGCCCGCGTTCGCCGGCGACACGATCTACGCGTGGAGCGAGGTGCTCGACAAGGCCGAGACCTCCGCGCCCGGCGTCGGCGCGCTGCGGCTGCGTCTCGTCGCCACCAAGGGCCGTGACGAGTCGATGACCCTCAGGGGCGAGGACGGCACGTACGCGCCGGGCGTGCTGCTGGACCTCGACTACTGGGTCCTCGTGCCACGCTGAGTCCATGAGCGCCGAGCAGGAGCCCGAGACCGCCGAGCTGTGGCTCGTCCGTCACGGCGAGACGGAGTGGAGCCGCTCGTGGAAGCACACGTCGGTCACCGACGTCGAGCTGACCGACCTCGGGCGCGAGCAGGCCGAGGCGCTGCGCCCGCAGCTGTCGGGCGTGCGGTTCGACCGCGTCTGGAGCAGCCCGCGGCGTCGCGCGCTCGTGACGGCCGAGCTGGCCGGCTTCGAGCCCGAGGTGATCGAGGACGTCGTCGAGTGGAACTACGGCGAGTACGAGGGCATCACGACGCAGCAGATCCGCCAGACCGTGCCGGACTGGACCGTGTGGTCGCACCCGACGCCCGGGGGAGAGACGGCCGAGCAGGTCGGCGCGCGCCTCGACCGCGTGGTGGAGCGGGCGCGGTCGCTCGGCGGGCGCACGCTGGTGTTCGCCCACGCGCACTCGCTGCGCGTCCTGGCGGCGCGCTGGCTGGGCCTCGAGGTGGCCGACGGGCGGGTGTTCGCGATCGACACGGCGACCTACTCGGTGCTCGGCGACGACCGGGGTCAGCCGGTGGTCCAGCAGTGGAACGTCCAGCAGGGCGGTCGCGCGAGCAGGGCCTAGTCTTCTGAACGTGCGCATCGACCTCCACACCCACTCGACGCGGTCCGACGGCACCGACACGCCCGGCGACCTCGTGCGCAAGGCGAAGGCCGAGGGACTCGACGCGATCGCCCTCACCGACCACGACGCGACCGAGGGCTGGGCCGAGGCGCAGGAGGCCGCCGACGAGGTGGGCCTGCGGCTCATCCGCGGCATCGAGATCTCCACGCAGTTCGAGGGGCTCAGCGTGCACCTGCTGGGCTACGAGTTCGACCCGACGTACGCGCCGCTCGTGGAGGAGCTGGAGCGCGTGCTGGGTGGCCGCAACCAGCGCCTGCCGCGGATCCTCGACAAGCTCGCGGCGCTGGGGATGCCGCTCACCGAGCAGGAGGTGCTGGCGGTGGCCGGCGACGCCGCCGCGTGGGGGCGCCCGCACGTGGCCGACGCGATGATCGCCAAGGGCTACATCCAGGACCGCGACGAGGCGTTCCGCGACTGGCTCGTTCCCGGCAAGCCCGCGTACGTCGCGCGCTACGCCGCGAGCCTCTTCGACGCCGTGCGGCTCGTGCGCGAGGCGGGCGGACGGCCCGTGATCGCCCACGCCTGGGCGCGCGACAGCCGCGGCAAGGTCACCCCCGGCCTGCTGGCCGAGCTCGCGGAGGTCGGCCTCGCCGGCATCGAGGTCGACCACCCCGACCACGACGCCCGCGCCCGCGCCGAGCTCGCGGCCATCGCCGCCGACCTCGACCTCGCCCGGACGGGCTCCAGCGACCACCACGGCACCGGCAAGGGCTCCGCGTTCCACCTCGGCGCGAACCTCACCGATCCCGAGCAGCTGGAGCGCCTCCTCGGCTGACTTTCCGTATCGGCTTGCCGTAGTGGCTTGCCACAATGGAAAGTCAAGGTCTAGACTTTCCGTGTTGGCAAGTCGACGGAGGCATCATGACGGAACGGGACGAGGCGCGCGAGGCGCTCGAGCAGATCGCCGCCACGCGGCGCGAGACGGCGCACCGGGCCGCGAGCCCTCGCGGCTACTACGCGGTGGCGGGCTTCGGGATGGGGCTCGTGATCCTCGGGTTGGGGCTCGACGGCTGGGTCCGCTGGCTGCTCTACGCGGTCGGCCTGGCGACGGCCTTCGGCGCGATGACCTGGTACACGAAGCACACCGGCATCGTCACGTTCGCGACGCTGCGCGAGCCGGGCGCCTGGCGCGCGTGGCTGATGGTGGCCGTCTCGCTGGTCTCGCTCGGCCTGGCGTTCCTCGGGCCCGTGGTCGCGGCCGTGGCCGCGCTGGTGACCACCGCGACGTGGGCCGTGCTCGGCCCGCGCTGGGACGCCGACTGGGTGCGCAGCATCGAGGAGCAGCCGTGAGCTCGGACGGATTCGACCCGCTGATCCACGCCCCGCACCGGCTGCAGATCTGCGCGATCCTCGACACCGTCGACAAGACGGAGTTCGCGCTGCTGCGCGAGCGGCTCGACGTGAGCGAGTCGGTGCTGAGCAAGCAGGTCAAGGCGCTCGAGGACGCCGGCTACGTCAAGGTCACCAAGGCCACCCGCGCCGGTCGGGTCCGCTCCTGGGCCGCCTTCACCAAGGCAGGCCGCGCCGCCTACGGCGGCCACGTCGAGGCCCTCCGCGCCATCGTCGGCTGACCCCACCGCACCAACAGCCGCCCGCCCCTGACCGCGAGTGGCGCGAAAACGCCCGCCACTCGCCGAGTGGCGGGCGTTTCTGCGCCACTCGCGACCCCGGTTCGCGCCTCTCGGCGAGGTGAGGGTCGGGCGGTGCTATCGTTGTTATTGAGCAGACGCTCAAATACGGGAGGGTCCCAGTGCGACAGGTCGACGTGTTTGGCGCGGGTCTGCTGGCATCGGCCGTCGCCGGCGCCCTGTGCTCGCTCGGCTTCCTGCTGATGGGAGGGGACGCCGAGCTGTGGGGGACGGAGGGCCTCGTCGGGCTGCTGGGCGTCTGGCTGGGGGTCGTGGTCTGGTACGGACTAGCTGCCGGGCTCGTCCTCGGGATCGTGCCCGCCGCTGTGGCCATGAACGCGTGGCCGGCGCTGGTGCGCTCGGTTGGCGAGGTCCGTGCCGTCCGCTGTCTGACGGTCCTGGTCACGGCCATCGCCTGTGCCGAGCTGCTGGTGGCGGCGGGCGGCGTATCCGTCGGAGGGCCCTCGGCGATTCTCCTGGTCCTGGGAGGGACGACCGTGTGCGGCGTCGTCGCCTGGCTCCATCTGATCGGAGCGCGTCGGATCGCTCACCGGCGCCTCGATGGATGGAGCAGGGCGTGACTCGCCTCCAGATCGCATTGCGGACGATCGTGGCCGCGCTCTTGGCGGGAGCGCTGTGTGCGCTCGGCCCTCTCGGGGCGGGATACGTCAGCCACCTCGTTCACGACGGTGAAGAGCCTGGCGCCACGCTCGGCTGGCTGCTGGTCGTGTGGCTGTTCTACGGCGTGCCGCTCGGCGTCGTGGTCGGGTCGGTCCTCGGTGCGGCACCCGTGGTCGTGAGCGTCACGATGTGGCCGGCACTGCAAGGACGGCTCGGGACCGAGAAGGCGATCGAGACGACGGTGCTGGTGGTGGGTGGGATCGTCGCCCTCGAGATGCTCGTCGTCATGTGGGCGGGCGGATTCGGACCGTTCGTGACGATCGCATGGACCTTCGGTATCGCGGTGGTGTGCACATTGATTCTGCGGGGGATCCTGCGCGGCGGGTGGCGCCACCACCAGCGCTGGCTCGCACGGCACGGCGCGACATACTGACCTCGTGCCGCCGAAGTCAGCCGAGGAGTCCAAGCGCCGACTGATCGTGGCCGCGATCGAGGTGATGACCTCCGACGGCATCGCGGCCGTGTCGGCGCGTGCGGTGTCGCAGCGGGCCGGGCTCGCCCAGGGGCTGGTCTTCTACCACTTCGGATCCGTCGCCGATCTCGTCGCGCAGGCGTGCGTCACCGCGACGAGGGAGAGGGTCGAGCTGCACCGGGAGCGATTCGATGCGGCGACGTCGTTCACCGATCTCGTCCAGCTCGCTCGCGACGTCCAGGAGACGGAGCGCGGAGCCGGGCACGTCTCGGTTCTGGGCCAGGCTCTCGTCCTGGCCCAGGCAGATCCCGATCTGGGATCCGCAGCGCGTGAGGCGCTCGGACTCTGGCGCGAGCCGCTGCACGACGTCGCCGGGCGGCTTCTCTCGTCGGGCTCACCGTTCGACGGCGTCATCGACCCCGAGGCCTTCACCGACCTGCTGATGGCGGCGTTCATCGGCTTCGAGCTCACCGACCCGGTGCGCACGGAGGCGGACTCCGACCGCTCGTTCGATGCCGTCACGGCGATGGCGGGTGCCTTGGACGGACTCGGCCCCGTGGCACGGCGCGCGGTCGCGGCCACGCTGCGTCGCCGTCGCTGACCCCGCCCTGGCCAGCCCCGCGGCCCTCTGCCGCCGAGTGGCGCAAACCGGAGTCGCGAGTGGCGCAGAACAGCCCGCCACTCGGCGAGTGGCGGGCGAAAATGCGCCACTCGCGAAGAGCGACGGTGATGCGCGCGTCAGTGGGCGAGCAGGAAGCCGCGCCAGTCGTCGACGAGCTCCTCGGGGGCCTCGACGGCGGGGGAGTGGGCCGCGGAGGGCAGCACGACGATCTCGGTGCCCAGGCGCTCGGCCATCTCGGCCTGCGCGTCGTGGGGCCAGGCGTCGTCGGTCTCGCCGCGCGCGACCCACACGGGCACGCCGGTGGCGGCGACCTCATCCACCCGGTCGGGGGCGTCCAGCAGGTGCTGCGTCATCGCCTTGAGCGAGGCCGGCGCGTTGGCCGTGAACCGCTTCGCGAGGAAGGCCGTGATCTGCGCGGGGCGCTTGATGCCCTGCTCGCGCAGCTGGTGGATGTCGAGCAGCGGCACCTTGCCGATCGCCGCGGCGATCCGCTGCAGCGGCCGGGTGGGGGAGTCGCCGAGCGCGCCCGGGCCCGTGCACAGCAGGCTGAGGCTGCGGACCCGCTGCGGGTGCGCGATCGTCAGGGTCTGCGCCACGAGCCCGCCGAACGAGTGGCCCAAGAGGTGGAACCGCTCGTCCTCGAGAAGGGTGTCGGCGACGGCGAGCGCGTCCTCGGCGAGCGCGTCGAGCGAGTAGTCGTCGAGCGGGTCACCGGGCGACTCGTACTGCCCGCGCTGGTCGAAGGCGACGACGTCGTACCCGAGCGCCGCGAGCAGCGGCAGGACGGGCGTGAAGTCCTCCTTGCTGCCGGTCCAGCCGGGCACGAGCAGGATCGAGCCGAGCCGCTCGCCGGTGGCGCGGGCCAGGTGCACGGCGTGCTCGGTGCGGGACGTCTCGGCGCGGAGGACCTCGACGCCCTCGGGGAGGTCGAGGGTCTTGGGAACGCTCACCGGGTCATCGACCCCGCTGCGCGATCTTCGCGACCACCGTGGCCGGAGCATGGCGGGCGATCGCGGCGAGGACCTTGTACCGCGCCGACGGCACGGAGATCGCCTTGCCGCGCTCGAGGTCGCGCAGCGAGCCCTTGACGACGGCGTCGGCCTTGAGCCACATCCACCGCGGCACGTCGCCGATCTCGGCGCCCATCCGCTGGTGGAACTCGGTGCGGGTGAAGCCCGGGCACAGCGCCTGCACGGTGATGCCCACGTCGGAGTAGTGCCAGTTGGCCCACTGGGAGAGGTTCACGAGCCATGCCTTGTGCGCGGAGTAGGCCCCCCGCGGGGTGAACGCGGCGACGCTGGCGACGTTGATGATCCCGCCCTGTCCGCGTCCGGACATCGACTTGATGGCGGCGTCCATGAGGTGCATCGGGGCTCGCACCAGCAGGTCGAGCTGGCGGTCCTCGTCGGCGATGTCGGTGGTGCCGAACCAGCCGGCGAGCGAGGCGCCGGCGTTGTTGACCAGCAGGTCGATCGGGCGGCCGGACTCGGACAGGCGGTCGGCGACGCGATCCATGCCCTGCAGGGTGGTGAGGTCGGCGGTGATGACCTCGACCTCGACCCGGTGCGCGTCGGTCAGCTCGGCCGCGACCTGCTCCAGCCGGACGGTGTCTCGGGCGACGAGGACGAGGTTCGTCCCCCGTCGCGCCAGCTGCCGGGCGAACGCGTTTCCGATGCCGGCGGTGGCGCCGGTGATCAGGGCCGTGCGGGTCATGGGGCCCAGCATGCCAGTCACGCGAGGTCCCGGCCCCGGTAGGCCCACCAGCCCACCCCGAGGAGGGCGGCCGCGACACCCGAGAGAGCCAGCGTCGACACGGGATCGGCGCCCTCGAGCGGGAGGTGGGGGACGTGCGTGAAGGGCGACAGCCACAGGGCGGCGTCGGGCAGGCCGAGGAGCTCGCCGATCTGTCCCAGCGTGCCGAAGGCGACGAGGACGCCCCAGCCGACCACGGCCCAGCGGGCTCGGAACGCGAACAGCAGCACCCCGACGGCCACCGTGACCCAGGCGGCGGGCGCCTGTCCGAGGGCCGCCTCGACGATCCGGGCCGGGGAGTGGTCGGTGCCCTGCCGGACGCCGAGTGCCAGGGCGAGCCCCGCGACGAGCAGCAGCCACGTGACGCCGCCCAGCGCGAGCGTCACGACCGACCAGTACGCGCGGGCGCGGGTGACCCGCGTGGACAGGACCATCTCGGTGCGCCCGTCGCGCTCGTCGTCCGCGGCGTGGGTCAGGACCGTGATGCCGAAGCAGCACACGATGAGCGCCGCGATCGAGGCGATCGACGCGATCATCGTGTCGCGCAGGGCACCCGTGCCGCCGAGCCCCTCCAGCAGGCGCTCGGTCTCGTCGGACAGGATGCCGTCGAGGTTCGGCGAGATCGCGCCGAACAGCAGTCCCATCAGCGCGACCGCGGTCGTCCAGCCCCACAGCGGCGCCACGTGGGACCTCACGCCGAGGGCGAGGGGACCGGCGAGCCAGCCCGGACCTCGGGCCGGACCCGGCCGCGGCGCGAGCAGGCCCGCGCCGAGGTCGCGCCGGGCCGCGAGCGCGACCGCGACGGCGGCCGCCGCGACGGCCAGCGCGACGTACAGGCCCAGCACCCACCACCGGGTGTCCCCGTAGGCCTGCAGGCGCGTGTTCCACCCGAACGGCGACAGCCAGCTCAGCCACTCCGCGCCGGAGGCGTCACCGGCGGCCCTGGCGACGAACAGGACCGCGAGGACCGCGGCGGCGAGCCCGGCGCACGTGCGGGCGCTCGCCGAGACCTGGCAGCACACGGCGGTGATCGCCGCTCCCACGAGTCCCGTCCCGGCCCATGCCGCGCCGAACGCCACCGAGCCGGTCCGCGGCAGGCCCGCGAGGGCGTTCGTCACGGCGACGAGCAGCCCGAGGAGGGCGGAGACCACGGCCGCGAAGCCGAGCGCGGTGACCAGCGGCGCGAGCCGTCCGACGCCGGCGCCGCCGAGGAGCTCGGCGCGACCGGTCTCCTCCTCGCTCCGCGTGTGTCGGCGGACGAGGAACAGCGTCATCACGGCGACCAGGACCGAGTAGGTCACGGTCATCTTGGTCATCGCGAGCTCGCCGAGGCTCGTCGGGTCGAGGACGGGTCCGTAGAGGGCGACGATGCCGGCGCTCGCGTTGAGACCGGCCGCCGCGGCCACCCGGTCGGCCTCGGTCGGGTAGAGGCCCGGGGTGACCACCGCCGACGTGCCGCACATGAGCGTCAGGACCGCGAGCCACGCGGGGATCGACCACCGGTCGCGTCGCACCGCCAGCCGCAGCAGCGTGGGCGCGCCGGCCAAGGTCTGGCTCATGGGACCTGCTCGGCCGGGGTGGACTGGTAGGCGTCGAGGAACAGCTCCTCCAGCGTCGGCGGCGTGCTGGTGAGCGACTCGACCTGGGCCCCGGCCAGGGCGCCCAGCAGCGGTGTCATCGCCTCGGCATCTACGGTGCACGACACGGTGCAGCCCTCGACGCGGACGTCGTGCACGCCGTCGAGCCGCAGCCCCGCGACCGCCTCGGGCCGGGCGACGGTCGCCGTCACGCGGCTGCGGCGCAGGTGACGCAGGTCGGCCAAGGCGCCGCTCTCCACGGTGCGGCCCTCGCGGATGATCGTGACGCTGTCGGCCAGTCGCTCGACCTCGCCGAGGACGTGGCTCGACAAGAGCACGGTGGACCCGGCCGCGCGGTGCTCGGCCACGCAGCCGACGAACACCTGCTCCATCAGCGGGTCGAGCCCGGACGTCGGCTCGTCCAGGAGCAGCAGGTCGCTGGGCGCGGCCAGGGCGGCGACCAGCGCCACCTTCTGCCGGTTGCCCTTAGAGTACGCGCGGGCCCGCTTCGCGGGGTCGAGCTCGAACGCGTCGACCAGCTCGTCCCGGCGCGTGCGGCGCGGCTCGAAGCCGCGGGTCCGCAGCAGCAGGTCGACGATCTCGCCGCCGGTCAGGTTCGGCCACAGCACGACGTCGCCCGGCACGTACGCCAGTCGCCGGTGCAGGGCGACCGTGTCGCTCCACGGGTCCAGCCCGAGCACCGTCGCGGTGCCGGCGTCGTGACGCAGCAGGCCCAGCAGGCAGCGGAGCGCCGTGGACTTGCCGGCCCCGTTCGGGCCGAGGAACCCGTGCACCTCGCCCGCCTTCACGGTCAGGTCGAACGCGTCCAGCGCGCGGAACGATCCGAAGGTCTTCACGAGACCGCGCACGGCCACCACGTCGTCCATGCCGCCACGCTAGGCAGCCGGCGGGTTCACGTGGCGGACGCGCGCTCGTCCGCGTCCCCGCGGTCGCCCGTCGATGGCACAATTGCCGCGTGACCACCACCGTGGCCCTCGCCAACCAGAAGGGCGGCGTCGCCAAGACCACCAGCGTCGCGTCGCTCGGGGCCGCGCTCCTCGAGGAGCGACAGCGCGTGCTCCTGGTCGACCTCGATCCGCAGGGCAGCCTCACGTTCTCCCTCGGCATCGACCCCGAGGAGCTCGACGTCACGATCGCCGAGGTGCTGCTGGGCAAGGCGCCCGCCGGCGACGCGATCGTCACCACCGAGGAGGGCCTGGACCTGCTGCCGGCGAACATCGCGCTGGCCGAGGCCGAGGAGAACCTCGTCACGCGCACCGGCCGCGAGCAGCGGCTGCGGGTCGCGCTGGCGAAGATCGCCGACGACTACGACTGGATCCTGCTGGACTGCCCGCCCGCGCTGGGCGTGCTCACGGTGGGCGCGCTGTCGGCCGCCGACGAGGTGGTCATCCCGCTGCAGGCCGAGACGCTCTCGCACCGCGGCGTCGGCCAGCTGCTCGACACCATCCACGACGTGCGCCAGTTCATCAATCCCGATCTGGTGATCCGCGGCGTGCTGGCCACGATGTACGACGGCCGCACCGCGCACGCGCGCAACGTCCTGGCGGCGATCGGCGACACCTACGACCTCGAGGTCCTCGAGCCCCCGATCCCCAAGACCATCCGCTTCGCCGAGGCGCCCGCCATCGGCCGCTCGATCCTCAGCACGGCGCGTGCCCACAAGGGGGCCGACGCCTACCGCGCCGTCGCCCGCGTCCTGGTCGGGGCCCGATGACCGGACCCGACGGGCCCGGCGAGTCCGCCACGCGCACACCGCGCGAAGTCGGCCATCGGCGCAAGGTCGCGCCTACCGTGGAGGACATGGCTTCCCCGCCCCGTGTCCGTCTCGGCCGCGTCGCCGCGCTCATCGGCGCCGTCGCGCTCACCGCCACCGTCTCCGCGGTCTCGCTCGTGCGCGAGCCCGCGACGTCCGCCACCGCCGGAACTGGCGCCGCCGTCGTCGAGACGGTGGCTCCCGTGATCACCGCCGCCGGCGAGCAGGCGCACACCACGCGCGAGCTCGCCCTCCAGACCCAGCGCACGAAGGCCCTGGCCGAGAAGAAGGCGAAGCAGCAGGCCGCGAAGGCGAAGGCCAGCCCGCCGCCCCCGGCGAGCTCCGGTGAGGGACGCCGCATCGTGTTCGACCAGTCCGACCAGCGGGTCTGGCTGATCGAGGCCGACGGGACCGTCGACCGCACCTACCTCGTCTCGGGGAGCCGCTTCGACAACCTCCAGCCGGGCAGCTACGCCGTGCAGTCGCGCACGCGGCACGCCACGAGCTTCGACTACACCGGCACGATGGAGTACTTCGTGCAGTTCACGACCGGCCAGAACGCGCCCATCGGCTTCCACTCGATCCCGGTCTACAACAACGGCAAGCCGGAACAGGCCATCGAGCAGCTGGGCCAGGCCCTTTCGGCGGGCTGCATCCGCCAGGAGAAGTCGGACGCCAAGTACCTCTGGGACTGGGCACCCGACGGCACTCCGGTCGTCGTCACGGCGTGACGGCGACGAGCCCGGCCACTTCACGAGGTTTCCTGTCACTTCACAGGGTCGCAAACCTCGCTCAGTGACAATTTCCCCAGTAAACCGGGGAAACTGTCACGTCGCGTCAGGACGCGGAGGCGGGGGTGGAGCCCGAGGCCTGCTCGCCCGAGGGACGGCGGCGACGGCGGCGGCGACGCGCCTGGCCCTCGCCGGCCGGCTTGTCCTCGCCCGAGGTCGCGGAGGCCGTATCGGCCGCGGGACGCTCGGCGCCCTCGACGGGCTGGCCGCCGCGGGTGCGCTGACGGCTGCGGCTGCGGTTGCGGCTGCCACCGTCGCGACGATCGCCGTCGCGCTTCTGGCCGTCGCGGCCGCCCTCGGAGCGGGGCTCCTTCGGCGCCGGCGGCTTCAGACGACCCTTGACGTTGCGGTCGATGCCGAGGTCGTGGAACAGGTGGTCCGACGTGGAGTACGTCTCCTGCGGCTCGTCGTAGGGCAGGTCGAGCGCCTTGTTGATGAGCTTCCAGCGCTGGATGTCGGCCCAGTCGACGAACGTGACCGCGGTGCCGGTCGCGCCGGCGCGACCGGTGCGGCCGATGCGGTGCACGTAGGTCTTGTCGTCCTCGGGGCACGTGTAGTTGATGACGTGGCTGATGTTCGCCACGTCGATGCCGCGGGCGGCGACGTCGGTGGCGACCAGGATGCTGACCTTGCCCTCGCGGAAGCCGTCGAGCGCCTTCTCGCGGGCCTTCTGGGCCATGTCGCCGTGCAGCGGCGAGGCCGGGAAGCCGCGGTCGGCCAGGTCGTCGGCCACGCGCTGCGCCTGGCGCTTGGTGCGCGTGAAGATCACGACGCGCTCGACGTCGTCGGCCTGCAGGATGCGGGCGACGACCTCGGGCTTGTCCATGTCGTGCGCCTGCCAGACGAACTGGCTCGTGGCGGGCACGGTCTGGCCGGCCTCGGCCGACTCGGCACGGATGTTCATCGGGTGGCGCATGTGCTTGCGCGCCAGGGTGACGATCGAGGACGGCATCGTCGCGCTGAACAGCATCGTCTGGCGGGTCTCGGGCGTGCGCGCGAGGATCGACTCGACGTCGGGCAGGAAGCCCAGGTCGAGCATCTCGTCGGCCTCGTCGAGGACGAGCGACTTGACGTGGCTGATGTCGAGCGCGCCGCGGTTGACGAGGTCGAGGATGCGGCCCGGGGTGCCGACGACGATGTCGACGCCGGCCTCGAGGGCCTCGAGCTGCGGCTCGTAGGGCACGCCGCCGTAGATGGTGAGGTTGCGCGTGCCGCGATTCTTCGAGGCCGTGGCGACGTCGCCGGCGACCTGGATCGCGAGCTCGCGCGTCGGCGCGACGATGAGGGCCTGGGGCTTGCCCGGCTCGACCAGCTGGTCGTAGTCGGGGTCGTGCGGCGCCACGGTGCGCTGGATGACGGGGATGGAGAAGGCCAGCGTCTTGCCGGTGCCGGTGCGGGCCTGTCCGATGAGGTCGGTGCCCACGAGGGCGACCGAGAGGGTCATCTCCTGGATGGGGAAGGCCTCGATGATGCCCTTGTCGGCGAGGGCGTCGGCGATCTCGGGCATGACGCCCAGTTCGGTGAAGGTAGTCAGGGGTCTGCTCTGGTTTCTGTGCGCGATCTACTGTCAGCGGATCTGAAATGGCTTGGATCCTGTGGCGACAGGATCGGCGAATACCCCTCCACTGTAACGTCGCGTGCCTCGGGCCGGGCGGACGCCGCGCTACAGTCCCGATCATGAGCTCCGATGCGACCCCCGGTGGACCCCTCGACGACCCCGACTACCGTGCGGGCGTGGTCGAGCTGCTGGCCCTGCTCAGCTACGGCGAGCTCAGCGCCGTGGAGCAGCTCAACCAGGACGCCCAGGAGGCGCCCGACCTGCGCACCAAGGTCGCGATCCAGACGATGGCCGCGTCGGAGTGGAGCCACTTCGTGCAGCTGCGCGACCGCCTCGTCGAGCTGGGGGAGGACCCCTACGCGGTGATGGACTCGTTCCGCACCACGTTCAGCCGCTTCCACGGCAAGACCGAGCCGTCGGACTGGCTCGAGGGCCTGCTGAAGGCCTACGTGGGCGACGGGCTGGCGGCCGACTTCTACCGCGAGATCGCGGCGTTCCTCGACGCCGACACCCGTCAGCTGGTGCTGGAGACGATGAGCCAGACGGGCAACAGCGAGTTCGTCGTCGACCAGGTGCGCGAGGCGATCGCGGCGGACCCGCGCGTGGCGGGACGGCTGGCGCTGTGGGGCCGGCGACTGATGGGCGAGGCGCTCAGCCAGGCCCAGATGGTGGTGGCCGAGCGCGACGTGCTGACGGCCGTGGTGGTCGGTGCCGCGGATCGACCGGGCGGCTTCGACCTGGCCTCGATCGGGCGCATGTTCACGCGCATCACCGAGGCCCATGCCGAGCGCATGGCCCGCCTCGGGCTGGACGCCTGAGGCGGGCGCCGGCTCAGGAGCTCGTGAGGCCGAAGCCGACCTTGCGGCCGCTGTCGGCGTTGAAGTACAGGTAGGCGACCTTGTCGGCCGGCACGGCCACGGTGTGACCCTTGCTGTCGGTCAGGGTGAACAGCGAGTCGTCCTTGAGGGCGTCGTTCAGGGTCGCCAGCACCTTGTCGGGCTCGACGTCGGTGTCGACGGACAGCTCACGGGCGGCGTTCTGCACGCCGATCTTGACCTCCACGGTCACTCATCTCCTTGGTTGGTGGGCTTGGGGAACCCGCCGATCCCGCGCCAGGCGAGAGTCGAGGCGAGCGTGACGGCGTCGTCGCGCGACAGGCCCGACGCGCCGGAGAGCCAGGCGCGGGCGCCGACGTGGCCCATGCCGACGAGGCCGGCCGCGAGCAGCTCGGCGGCGCCTCGTGACAGGCCGGTGTCCTCCACGATCACCTCGGCGATCGCGGCGGCGGACTCGGAGGTGACCCGGTCGACCAGCTCGCGGACCTCGGGGTCGCTGGTCAGGTCGGACTCGAAGACGAGGCGGAACGCCTTCTCCTGGTCGGCGACGCTGTCGTACCACAGGCGCATGCTGGCCTGGACGCGCTCGCGGTTGTCCTGGGTGGAGGCGAGGGCCTCGCGCACGCCCTCGATCACCGTGTCGACGGCCGAGGAGACCAGCGCGGTGTAGAGGTCGAGCTTGCCGGGGAAGTGCTGGTAGAGCACGGGCTTGGAGACGCCCGCGCGCTCGGCGATCTCGTCCATCGAGGCCGCGTGGTAGCCCTGCTCGACGAACACGTCGAGGGCCACGTCGAGCAGTTGGGCCCGCCGAGCGGTGCGCGGCAGCCGTCCAGCGCGGGGCCGAGCCTCAGGGGTCTGGGTCACGCCCCAACCCTAGCGGTCGGTTACCCACCGGTCGCTTGCAGCGCGGCGTTGCGGGCCGTGTGGCGTGCTGTCCACCCAGCGGACGGGCCGCCACATGCTGGGACCGGACGGGAACAATGGTCGTCGGCGCCGGGTTGAGCCCGGTGAGCCCCGCAATCGAAGGAGAAGCCCGTGGTCGCGCCCCTGGTCGAGCCCGCCGACGAACTGACGATCGACGAAGTCCGTCGGTACAGCCGTCACCTGATCATTCCCGACGTCGGGATGACGGGACAGAAGCGCCTCAAGAACGCGAAGGTCCTCGTGATCGGCGCGGGCGGTCTCGGCAGCCCCGCGCTGCTGTACCTGGCCGCCGCCGGCGTCGGCACGCTGGGCATCATCGACGACGACGTCGTCGACGAGTCCAACCTGCAGCGCCAGATCATCCACGGGCAGTCCGACATCGACAAGCCAAAGGTGCAGAGCGCCGCGGAGGCGGTCGCGGAGGCCAACCCCTACGTCAACGTCATCACGCACCACGTGCGCCTGGACAACGACAACGTGCTGGACATCTTCAGCCAGTACGACCTGATCCTCGACGGCACCGACAACTTCGCGACGCGCTACCTCGTGAACGACGCGGCCGTCATCCTCAACAAGCCGTACGTGTGGGGCTCGATCTACCGCTTCGAGGGCCAGGTCTCGGTCTTCTGGGCGCAGGAGGGTCCGCAGTACCGCGATCTCTACCCCGAGCCGCCGCCGCCGGGCATGGTCCCGTCGTGCGCCGAGGGCGGCGTGCTGGGCGTCCTGTGCGCCTCGATCGGCTCGATCATGGTCACCGAGGCGATCAAGCTGATCACCGGCATCGGCGATCCGCTGATCGGCCGCCTCATGGTCTACGACGCGCTCGAGATGCGGTACACGACGCTCAAGGTCCGCCGCGACCCGAACGGCGTGCTGCCGACCGAGCTGCTGGGCGACTACGAGGCGTTCTGCGGCGCGATCAGCGACGAGGCCGCCGACGCCGCGGCCGACTCGACGATCTCGGTCGCCACGCTCGAGAGCTGGCTCAAGGAGCGCGGCGACGGTGGTCGGGACTTCGTCCTGGTCGACGTGCGCGAGCCGAACGAGTACGAGATCAACCGCATCCCCGGATCAGTCCTGATCCCCAAGGGCGAGGTCCTCGCGGGCCGTGCCTTCGACCAGCTGCCGCAGGACAAGCAGGTCGTCCTGCACTGCAAGTCGGGCGTCCGCTCGGCCGAGGCCCTCGCGGTGCTCAAGGGCGCCGGCTACTCCGACGCCGTGCACGTCGGCGGCGGCGTCGTGGCCTGGGTCAACCAGATCGACCCGAGCCAGCCCAACTACTGACCGCTCGTCGTGGCCCCGGTCCTGCTGACAGGATCGGGGTCATGGACGAGGAGTTCACCGAGGCCGTCCTCGAGGTCGTCGAGCAGATCCCGCCGGGGTGCGTCGCCACCTACGGCCTGATCGCCGAGCGGCTGGGGCGCGGCGGCGCGCGTCAGGTCGGACGCGTGATGTCGCTCGAGGGTGGCGGCGTCCCGTGGTGGCGCGTCGTGCGCGCCGACGGCTCCCTGCCCGCTCATCTCGTGATCGACGCCCAGCAGCACTGGCGCGACGAGGGCACTCCCGTCCGCAGCGGCCGGGTGATCGTGAAGGACGCCCTCGCGCCGGACTTCTGACCCTCCCCGGCTCCCGAGGACTGTCGGCGGGGTCTGGTTCCATGGGCGTGTGCCACCCGAGTTCGTCCTGCAGCGGCCCGAGCCCGTGCGCGCCGACGCGCCCGCGCTCGACGCGTCGCAGCGCTCCGTCGTCGACCACCGCGGCGGCCCGCTGCTGGTCCTCGCGGGGCCCGGAACGGGCAAGACCACCACGCTGGTCGAGGTCGTGGTCGACCGCATCGAGTCGGGCGAGCTCACTCCCGACCAGATCCTCGTCCTGACCTTCAGCCGCAAGGCCGCCGGCGAGCTGCGCGACCGCATCGGGCGCCGGCTGTCGGCGACGTCGGGCACGGTTCCGGCGATGACCTTCCACGCGTTCTGCTACGCCCTCGTGCGCGAGTTCAGCGACCCCGAGGCCTTCGCCGCACCGCCCGAGCTGATGACCGCGCCCACGCGCGACGCGGTGGTCGCCGACCTGCTCGGCGGGCACGACGCGTCGTCCTGGCCCGCGTCGCTGCGCGAGGCGCTCGGCACCCGCGGCCTCGCGGCCGAGCTCCAGTCGTTCATGGCCGCCGCGGTCACCCGGGGTCTCGGTCCCGACGACCTGCGTGCCCTCGCCGCCACGCGCGAGCGGCCGGAGTGGGCCCGCGTCGCCCACGCGATCGAGGAGTACCACCAGGTCATCGACTTCCAGAACCGCACGGACTACACCGACCTCGTCACGCGTGCCGCCGCCATCGCGGGCGACCTCGACCACCGCCGCGCGCTGCGCGACCGGTACCGCCTCGTGGTCGTGGACGAGTACCAGGACACCGATCCGCTCCAGGTGCGGCTGCTGCACGACCTCGCCGGCGACGGTCGCGACCTCGTGGTGGTCGGCGACCACGACCAGGCCATCTACGGCTTCCGCGGCGCCGATCCGAGTGCGATCACGCGGTTCCCCCAGCAGTTCGGCGCTGCCGACCGGCCGGCCCCCACGGTCGCCCTCACCACCACGCGTCGCTTCGGACCGCGGATCCTCGCCGCGGCCGGAGTCGCGCTGGGCAGCCCGCCGGTCCCGCCCGGGCTCGACGCACGCGCTGCCGGCCAGCACCGCAACCTGCACTCGGCCGCCCGTGAGGAGGGCCGGGTCGAGGTCGTCACCTACGCCTCCGCCACGGCCGAGGCCGAGCACATCGCCGGGGTGCTGCGCCGCGCCCACCTCGACGACGGTCTGGCGTGGTCCGACATGGCCGTCCTCGTGCGCACGGGCGCCGACCTCACGCGTCTCCAGCGCGTCCTGGGTCCGGCGGGTGTGCCGGTCGAGGTCGCGGGCGACGAGGTGCCCCTCGTCGCCCAGCCGTCCGTCCGCACCCTGCTGCTGGCGCTCGAGGCCGCCGACCGGATCGCGCGCGAGGAGCCGCTCGACCCCGAGATGGCCGAGGCCCTGCTGACGGGTCCGCTCGCGGGGCTCGACGGACCCGCGATGCGCCGGCTCGGACGCGCGTTGCGCCGCCGCGACCCCGAGACGCCCTCGACCGACCTCGTGGCCGCCTCCCTGCACGACCCCACCGCACTGGGCGTCGACACCTCCGACCCCTCCACCGCCGACGCGGTCGGCGCCGCCCGCGACCTCGCGGCGCTGCTGGGGCGTGCCGCGGCCGTCCTGCGCCGTGGTGAGCCGCCCGAGCAGGCGCTGTGGCTGCTGTGGGACGGCACTCGCTGGCCCGCGCGCCTGCGCGAGCAGTGGGGCACCGTCGAGGGCCGCGTCCACGCCGACCGCGACCTCGACGCCGTGTGCGCGCTGTTCCGGCACGCGGCGCGCGCCGAGGAGGGCGGTCGTCGTCGCGACACCGTGAACTTCGTCGCCGAGCTGCGCGCCCAGCAGATCCCGGCCGACCAGCTCGAGTCCAGCGCCGCGCGACCCGACGCGGTCCGACTGATGACCGCGCACCGCTCGAAGGGCCTCGAGTGGCCGCTCGTCGTCGTTGCCGGCGTCCAGGCCGACCGCTGGCCCGACCTGAGGTCGCGCGGCAGCCTGCTCCGCTCGGAGCACCTCGACGGGCCGGTCGGCCCCGGCGCCCGGGGCGAGCAGCTGCGCGAGGAGCGCCGGCTGTTCTACGTCGCGTGCACCCGCGCCACCAGCCGCCTCGTCGTCACCGCCGTGCAGACGCCCACCGACGACGGCGACCAGCCCTCGCGCTTCGTCACCGAGCTGATCGCCGCGGGCTTCGGGGTCGATGCCGACCTGCCGCTGGGCCGTCCCGCCCGTCCCGTCTCGCTGCGCGGCGTCGTGGCCGAGCTGCGCCGCATCGGCGAGCAGTCCGACGACGAGACCGTGCGCGACGAGGCCGCCGCGATGCTCGCCGAGATCGTGCGCGCCGACCTCGCCCTCACGCGCGCCGCCGACCCCGCCCGCTGGTGGGGTCTGGCCGAGCCCACGCAGGCCGAGTCGCCGTGGCGCCCGGCGGACCAGCCGCTCGCTCTGTCGGGCTCGGCGGTCGAGGGGATCACGGCGTGCTCGCTGCGCTGGTTCCTCGGACGCGAGGCGCACGGCGAGTCCGCGTCCACCTCGGCGCAGGGCTTCGGGTCGATCGTCCACGCCCTCGCGGCCGACGTCGTCCAGCGCGGCGTCGAGCCCGACGAGATCGCGATGGCGGCACGCCTCGACGAGATCTGGCACCGGCTCGACCACCAGGCGGCCTGGCTGGGCGAGCGCGAGCGGCAGGCCGCGCACGAGACCCTCACCCGCTTCGCGCGCTGGCACCGCGCCAACCCGCGCACGCCGCTCGCGGCCGAGCACGCCTTCACCACCACGCTCGTCGTGGGCGGCGAGGAGGTGCTGCTGCGCGGCTCGATGGACCGGGTCGAGATCGACGCCCAGGGCCACGTCCACGTCGTCGACTTCAAGACCAGCCGCAACGCCCCCGGCCCGCGCAAGATCGCCGAGCACGCACAGCTGGGGATCTACCAGGTGGCCGTCGAGCACGGCGCCGTCGCGTCGCTGGGCGTCGAGGAGGCCCGCTCCGGCGGCGCCGAGCTGGTCCAGCTGCGCACCCCCGCCGGTGCGAAGGACCCCCACTCGCCGAAGGTGCAGCCGCAGGCCCCGCCCGCGCCCGACGAGGCGTTCTTCGCCCTCGACCTGCTGGCCGAGTCCGCGCGCGCGGTCCGCGACGAGCGCCTCGTGGCCCGCCCGAACGACCATTGCGGCTTCTGCGACTTCCGCACGCTGTGTCCCGTGCTCACCGGTCCCACGATCGGAGGTGCCGAGTGACGCCGCTCGTGCGCGACACCGACCACCTGCGCGAGGTGCTCGGCATCCCCTTCAGCGAGGCGCAGCTGGCCGCGATCACCGCCGACCCGGCGCAGCCGCAGGCGATCATCGCCGGCGCCGGTGCCGGCAAGACCGCCGTGATGGCCGCACGCGTCGTGTGGCTCGTGGGCCACCTCGGCTACGCCCCCGACCGGCTGCTGGGACTGACCTTCACGTCGAAGGCCGCGGCCGAGCTGGCCGGCCGCGTGCGCGAGTCGCTCGAGCTCGTCGGCGACTTCTCCGAGTTCGGCGAGCCGACCGTCTCCACCTACCACGCGTTCGCCGGCACCCTCATCGCCGAGCACGGCCTGCGGATGGGGATCGAGCCCGACCTGCGCGTGCTCGCCGACGCCACGCGCTTCCAGATCGCCGCCCGCACCGCCCGGCGTCACGAGGGCCCGCTGCGCCACGTCTCGGCGTGGCTGCCCACCGTCATCGGCGATCTCCTCGAGCTCGACGGCCAGCTGTCGGAGCACCTCGTCACCACCGACGAGCTGCGGGAGTTCGACCGCGCCACGATCGAGCGCGCCCAGTCCGCCGAGAAGCAGCTCAAGTGGCACGAGGAGATCGTCGCGGCCTGCCTCAAGCGCGACGAGCTGGCCGACCTCGTCGACGAGTACCGCGCCGCCAAGGCCGACGCGGGGGTCATGGACTTCTCCGACCAGATGGCCTGGGGCGCCCAGCTGGCCACCCTGCCCGAGGTCCAGCAGGTCCTGCGCGAGCGCTTCGACGTCGTCCTGCTCGACGAGTACCAGGACACCTCGGTGGCCCAGCGCGACCTGCTGCAGGCCCTGTTCGCGGGCCGGCCCATCAGCGCCGTCGGCGACCCGGCCCAGGGCATCTACGGCTGGCGCGGCGCCGCCTCGGGCAACCTCACGGCGTTCCTCGACGACTTCCCGGGCGCCGGCGGCGCGAAGGGACGGCTGTTCAGCCTCGACGTCACCCGCCGGTGCGCGCCCGAGATCATCGACCTCGCCGGCCACGTCGCCCGCGACTACTACGGCTCGCCGGGCGTCGCCGAGATCGTCACGCCACTGAAGGCCGCGCCCGAGAATCCGTCGGGCGAGGTGTCGGTCGCGCTGCACCAGGGCGTCGCCGAGGAGATCGAGGCGCTCGTGGACCTCGTGGTCGACTCGGTCGAGCGCGGCACCGAGCGTCGTGAGATCGCCGTCCTGGTGCGCACCACCAACGAGAACCCCGAGATCGTGCGGGCACTGCGCTCGCGGGGCCTGCCCGTCGAGATCGTGGGCCTCACCGGCCTGCTCCAGCAGCCCGAGGTCGTCGACGTGCTGTCGGTGCTGGCCGTCCTCGACGACGTCACGGCCAACCCCGCCGTCCTGCGCCTGCTCACCGGCGTGCGCTGGCGGATCGGCGAGCGCGACCTCGCCCTGCTGGGCCGTCGCGCCGCCGAGCTCGGCCGCCAGTGGCGCGACGGGGGAGACGTCGACGCCAGCGACCCCGACGCGCTGCTGCAGGCGGCGCTCGACGAGGCCACCACCGGCGTCGACCCCACCGAGATCGTGTCGCTGGCCGAGGCGATCGAGGACCCGGGCGACGCCGCCTACTCCGACGAGGCGCGCTCGCGATTCGCCGACCTCGCCGCGATGCTGCGACGACTGCGCCGTCACGCGCACGAGCCGCTGCTCGACCTCGCCCGCCGCGTCGTCACCGAGCTCGACCTCGACGTCGAGCTGCCGGTCGCGGGCGTCCCCACCGACAACCTCGCGCTGCTGCTCGACGCGATCGGCGACTACGCCCAGCACGACCGCTACGCCTCGCTGCCGGGCCTGCTGGCGCACCTCGACGCCGAGCGCGAGTACAACGAGGGCATGGAGCTCAGCGCTCCGTCCGACGCCGACTCGATCAAGCTGCTGACGATCCACCGTGCGAAGGGCTTGGAGTTCGAGGAGGTCTTCGTGCCCTTCGTCTCGGGCACCGTCTTCCCTTCCGGTCGCGGGCGCTCGCGCTGGCCCACGGTCGCCAAGGCGCTGCCGGCACCGCTGCGTGGCGACGTCGACTTCGTCCCGCAGGTCACCGAGCTCACCAGCCCGGCGAAGAAGGCCTTCGAGGACGACACCCGCCGCGACGCGCTGATGGAGGAGATCCGGCTGGCCTACGTGGCGTTCACGCGCGCCAAGCGGCGCCTGCACGTCAGTGGCCACCGCTGGGGCCGCACCCAGCTGAGGCCGCGCGCCGAGTCGCAGTTCCTCGTCGACGTCCGCGACTGGCTCGCCGAGCACGGCATCGACCCCGTGGTGTGGGCCGAGGCGCCCGCCGACGACGAGCAGAACCCGCACCTGGTCGACCAGACCGTCCCGTGGCCGGTCGCGCTGACCTCGTTCGACCGCCGCCGCGAGCTCGCCGCCGCCGTCCGGCACCACCTCCAGAACGAGGAGGCGCCTCCGGTCGAGGGCGACGAGCGCCTCGCCGAGCTGCGCACCGACCTCGACCTGCTGCTGGAGGAGGCCCGGGCCCGCGCCGAGAGAGCCATCCACGTCGAGCTCCCGGCCTCGCTGTCGGCCACGTCCGTGCTCGCGCTGGCCGAGGACGAGGAGGCGTTCGTCCGGGCGCTGGCACGGCCGATGCCGCGCCAGCCCTCGGCGGCGGCCCGCTTCGGCACGCGGTTCCACGCCTGGATCGAGGCCCGGTACGGCCAGCAGACGCTGCTCGACCCCGACGAGCTCCCGGGCCGCGGCGACGCCGAGGTGATGGACGAGTCCGACCTCGAGGCGCTCAAGGAGGCCTTCGAGTCCGGACCGTTCGCCGGACGCGAGCCCGTCGCGATCGAGGCGCCGTTCACGCTGCGCCTCGGCGGGCAGCAGGTGATCGGCCGGATCGACGCCGTCTTCGCCACCGAGCTCGCCGACGGCACGGCCGGCTTCGAGGTGGTCGACTGGAAGACCAACCGCACGCCCGACGCCGACCCGCTCCAACTCGCGCTCTACCGCCTCGCGTGGGCCGAGATGCACGACCTCGACCCGCGTCTGGTCGTGGGCACGTTCCACTACGTCCGCCTCGGTCGGTCGCACACGTTCGACGACCTGCCCGAGCGTGCGGCGCTCGAGACGCGGCTCGGGTTACGGTGAGGCGTGGATTTCGCGTTCGAACGGGCCCGGCACGACCGAGCGGGAAACCTGCGAGGCAGCGATGAGCTGTGGCGGACCCCCGACACGCGGGTGCTGGTCCTGGGCGGCGAGCACGTGGCCACGATCGACGGGCCCGCGCTGCGCTGGGTGCCGGTCGACGAGGCGCCCGACGGCGAGTGGATCCTGCTCGGCGACCAGAACGGCACGCGTCACGCGGCCGTGGCGGTGCAGCGGGTCCCGCGCGAGCTGAACCCGGTGAGCGTCCGGGTGCTGGCGCCGCTGCTCGACCCCGACGAGCTCTCCCTGGCGATCCACGCGGTGGGGCTGGCGCGCTGGCTGCAGTCGCACACCTACTGCTCGCGCTGCGGCGAGTACCTCTACAGCGCCCAGGCGGGCCACCTGCGCGTCTGCCCGTCGTGCGGCACCGAGCACTACCCGCGCACGGATCCCGCCGTGATCATGCTGGTCACCGACGCCGACGACCGCGCGCTGCTGGCGCGGAACCCGAACTGGCCCGAGGGTCGCTTCTCCACGCTCGCGGGCTTCGTCGAGCCGGGGGAGACCCTCGAGGACGCGGTGCGCCGCGAGGTGGCCGAGGAGGTCGGCGTGCAGGTGGAGCGGACGAGCTACCTCGGCAGTCAGCCGTGGCCGTTCCCGCAGAGCCTCATGCTCGGATTCAACGCCGTCGCCGAGTCCACCGAGCTCGTGCTCGACCCGAAGGAGATCGCCGAGGCGCGCTGGTTCACCCGCGAGGAGCTGCTCGCGGCCGTCGAGTCCGAGCAGGTCGTGCTGCCGCCGCCGAAGGTCTCGATCTCGCGCTGGCTCGTCGAGCAGTGGTACGGCGGCGAGCTCCCCGGCGCCTGGTGATCAGACCAGGACGGGAGTGAGGTCGGTCGCGGCGAAGTCGTCGCCGACGTACAGCAGAGGCTCTCCGGATTGGCTCGCGAGCGCGTAAGCGAAGCAGTCCCCATAGTTGAGTCGCGCTCGGTGTCCCGAGCCGCGGCCGTAGTCGCGGTACGCCTCGCGGGCGATCCGCGCGTGCTCGGCCGTCACGGGCTCGATCTCCACGCTCCAGTCGCGCAGGAGCGCGTCCACGAGGCGCGACAGTTCGGGGTCGCGTGCCTGGTCGACGACGATGCCCAGCTCCAGCTGCGTTCCCGCCGACATGCGCGGCGTCGTGGCGGCGGCGAGGGCGCGGTCGATCGCCTCCCACCCGGCCTCGCGCTTGATGACCGCCACGACGGCCGAGGTATCGACGATCACCGGGGGAGTCCGGCCTCGTCGTACAGGTCCTCGGCGTCGAGGTCCGCGTTCACGGCGAGATCTTGGACGTGCTCAATGCGCTGGCGCCGAGCGATGGCGGCAGAGGAGTCACCAAGGTTGGCCAGCAGTCTCTCCAGGGCGAACTCGATCGCGCTGGTCTGGGTACGCCCGGTGCGCTGAGCCACCTCGCGTGCAAGCGCATGCACGCGCTCGTTCTTGATGTTGAGAGCCATGGTGGAATTCTACCCCAGTGAGTTAGCGTTACACCATGCTCGCTTTCAGGCGCCGAGCTGGGCCTTGACCTGCGCGACCGAGGGGTTCGTGAGGGCGGTGCCGTCGGCGAAGACGAGCGTGGGGACGGTCTGGTTGCCGCCGTTGGCCTGCTCGACGATCAGGGCCGAGTCCGGATCCTGCTCGATGTCGACCTCGGTGAACTCGATGCCCTCGCGCTGCAGCTGCGACTTGAGGCGGTGGCAGTAGCCGCACCACGGCGTGGAGTACAGGACGAACGATGCGTCGGACATCGGGACCCTCTCGGTCGATCGATTGCTTCTGTCATGGTCAACGTGCCCGTCGATCGTCCCATTCCCCGGCGGCCTGTGTGCGACCGCCGATCGTGTCGCCGGGCGCGGCTACGCTGGTCGCTGCCCACCCCCGCACACGATCTGGGAGACCATGTCTGACGCCGACGACCTGCTCAACGGACTCGACCCCGAGCAGCGAGAGGTCGCGACCACGCTGAGGGGCCCGCTGTGCGTCATCGCGGGCGCCGGCACCGGCAAGACCCGGGCCATCACCCACCGCATCGCCTACGGCACCGCCACGGGCGTCTACAAGCCCACCGAGGTCCTCGCCGTCACGTTCACGGTCAAGGCGGCGGGTGAGATGCGCGAGCGGCTGCGCACGCTGGGCGCCGCGGGCGTGCAGGCGCGCACGTTCCACTCCGCCGCCCTGCGCCAGGCGCGCTACTTCTGGCCGCGCGTCTACGGCACCGAGTTCCCGCAGATCCTCGAGTCCAAGTTCGCCTTCGTCGCCGAGGCCGCGCGACAGGTCGGCGTGCGCGCCGACCAGGCGCTGCTGCGCGACCTCTCGGCCGAGGTCGAGTGGGCCAAGGTGTCCAACGTCCGCCCCGACGACTACGGCGCCGAGGCGATCCGCCGCCAGCGCACGGTGGGCGACATCGACCCGGGCGAGGTCGGCGCCGTCCTGCGCGCCTACGAGCAGGTCAAGCGCGACCGCGGCCGGATCGACATGGAGGACATCCTGCTCATCACCGCCGCGATCCTCGCCGACGATCCGGCCATCGCGGCCGAGATCCGCCGGCAGTACAAGTGGTTCGTCGTCGACGAGTTCCAGGACGTCAACCCGCTCCAGTCCACGCTGCTCGACCTGTGGCTCGGCGGGCGCGACGAGGTGTGCGTGGTCGGCGACCCGCGCCAGACGATCTACACGTTCGCCGGCGCCTCGGCCACGATCCTCGGCGACTTCACCACGCGCCGGTTCCCCGACGCTCCCCGCATCGAGCTCGTGCGCAACTACCGCTCCACGCCCCAGATCGTCGCCGCCGCCAACGAGGTGTTCGCCGGGCGCGGCCCCTCGGTCACGCTCGGCGTGCGGCTGCAGTCGCAGAACTCGCCCGGCCCCGCCGTCGACTACCGCCCGTTCGCCGACGAGCCCGCCGAGGCCGACGCGATCGCCGACCGCATCGTCGCGCTGCACCGCCAGGGCGTGCCCTACCGCGAGATGGCGGTGCTCTACCGGATCAACGCCCAGTCCGAGGTCTACGAGGAGGCGCTAGGCCGCCTCCAGATCCCGTACTCGATGCGCGGCGGCACGGGCTTCTTCCAGCGGCCCGAGGTGCGTCAGGCGGTCACCCTGCTGCGCGGGTCGGCCCACGCGGGCGAGGGCTCGGGCTCGCTGGCCGACGACGTCCGGGCCGTGCTCGCGGCGATGGACTTCTCCGAGACCCCGCCGGAGGGACGCGGCGCCGTCCGCGACCGCTGGGAGTCGCTGCAGGCGATCCACACGATGGCTGCCGACCTGGCGCAGGAGCAGCCGCAGGCCGACCTCGCCGCCCTCGTCGCCGACCTCGACCGCCGGGCCGACCAGGCGCACGCCCCGTCCACCGACGGCGTCACGCTGTCCACCTTCCACGCGGCCAAGGGCCTGGAGTGGGACGCCGTCTTCCTCGCTGGCGCCCAGGAGGGCACGCTGCCGTACGTCGCCACGATGGACGACCCGGCCTCGGTCGAGGAGGAGCGTCGGCTGTTCTACGTCGGCCTCACCCGCGCCCGGCGCCACCTCATGGTGTCGTGGTCGGCCGCGCGCAGGGCCGGGGGCCAGGCGCGCCGCAAGCCCAGTCGCTTCCTCGACCGCCTCCTGCCCGAGGAGGTCCAGGTCTCGCGCGCGCCCCAGCGCAAGGTCAAGCTGCCCACCCCCGATCTCGACTACGACGAGGCGCTGTTCGAGCGTCTGCGCGCGTGGCGCAAGGAGGTCTCGCAGGAGGAGAGCAAGCCGGCGTTCACCGTCTTCAACGACGCCACCCTCAAGGCCATCGCGGCGCTGCGACCCAGCAGCGGAGACCAGCTCCTGCAGGTCTCGGGCGTCGGCCAGTCCAAGCTCGAGAAGTACGGCGACGACGTGCTGGCCGTGGTGGCCGGCTCCTGAGGCTCAGGCGGCGTCGAAGCCCGGCAGCGCCTCGGCCACGATCCCGCGGAAGCGCGCGGTGGCGCCCAGCTGGCACAGCACGCCCACGCCGCCGGCCCACACGCGGTGGATCAGCAGGTAGCTCGGCGGCACGGTGAGCTTGAGCGCCGTGCCCATGCCCTCCGCGCCCGGTGACGACAGACGCTGCCCCTGGCGGCGCAGCCAGTCGCGGTCGAACGTGAACGCCTCGACCGCCACGGGCTCCACGATCGGACCGAGGTAGCGGCCCAGCACGTCGGGGTCGACGGTGCTGCCCTGGCGCACGAAGCCCTCGCGGCGCAGCCCCTCGGCCACCGTGACGTAGTCGCCGTCGGCGGCGGCCCGCAGCAGCGGGCCCATCGGCGCGGGCAGTCCGTCGGGCAGTCGTGCCACGGCACCGTAGTCCACCACGCCGAGTCGCCCGTCGGGCAGCACGCGGAAGTTGCCCGGGTGCGGATCGGCGTGCAGGAGCCCGGCGCGCGCCGGTCCCTCGAACAGGAAGCGCACGTAGGTCTCGCCCAGCCGGTCGCGCTCCTCGGGTGTGCCGTCGGTGATGACGTCGGCCAGCGAGCGGTCGCCGGGCAGCCACGTGGTCACCAGGGCGCGCTCGGTGTGCGCGAGCGGTCGGGGCACGACGATGTTCGGGTCGTTCGCGAACGCCTCGGCGAAGCGGGCCTGGGCGTCGGCCTCGAGGGAGTAGTCGAGCTCCTCGGCGACCCGCTCCTGCAGCTCGCGCACCAGCGCCTTCACGTCGACGCCCGGCATCATCGTGCCGAGCAGGCGTGCCAGCCGGCCGATCTGGCGCAGGTCGGAGTTCAGCGCCTCGGCGGCCCCGGGGTACTGCAGCTTGACCGCGACCTCGACGGGCTCGGCGCCCGGCTCGGCGACGAAGCCGCTGCGGTGCACCTGGCCGATCGAGGCGGCGGCGGCCGGCGTCATCTCGAAGTCGGGGAAGCGCTCGGGCCAGTCGGCGCCGAACTCGCGCTCCATGACGCGCCTGACGGTGGGCGAGCCCATGGGCGGCGCCGCGTCCTGCAGCTTCGTCAACGCCTCGCGGTACGGGGCGATGACCTCCTCGGGGAGCGCGGCCTCGAAGATGCTCAGCGCCTGGCCGAACTTCATCGCGCCGCCCTTGAGCTGGCCGAGGACGGAGAACACCTGGTCGGCGGTGCGGCGCTGGACGTCGGTCATCACCGCGGCGGCGGGGGCGCCGACGAGTCTGCGGCCGATGCCCCAGGTCGTACGAGCCGCGAAGCCGGCGGGAAGGCTGGCCAGGCGGGCCCCGCGTCGCAGGGCACTGCCGGTCAGGGGAGTGTCGGGAGCGTCGTCCGGGTCGGTGTCGGCCACGTGGTCAGGATAGTGGCGCCCGCCGCATCCGACCGGTCACGCGGCGAGCAGCCGGCACGCGCACTCGGTCGCGAACGGCACGTCCTCGACCTCGGGGGCGTCGTGCGGAGAGGCCACCGACACGACCCGCCCGAGCGCCGGCGGACGGGTGCCGTCCCGCAGGCAGTCGACCTGGTGCAGCACCTCGGCGGTCGCGCGGAACAGCACGCCCGGCGCCAGCCCGCACGCGAGCAGGCGTCCTCGCTCGAACTGGGGGACGAGGGCCCGCCACCCCGGGTCCGCTGCGGAGCGGTGCGCGTCGTGACAGCCCAGGCAGGGCGTGACGCCGGGCACGACGAGCGGCCCGATCCGCACGCGTCGCTCGTCGAGGACGACCGGCAGGTGGGCGACCCCCGCGCCGACGAGGTGCTCCACGGTCGAGCGGCCGGGCTCGCCCGCGCTGAGGAGGATCTCGAGCTCGGGCTCGGCGGTCGCCGATCCGAGGGAGTCGATCAGCAGCGCGGCGACGTCGGGTGTGGACCGGTCGTGGCGCACGGCCACGCGCGGACGGGGAGGTGCCGGGACGGGATCGACGACGGCACCCGCGGCACGGAGTTCGCGCAGCGTGGCGTGGAGATCGTCGGCGAACTCGGGCACGTCGCGCGCCACGAGGTCGGCGAGGACGGGCAGCGGCAGCGAGCCGTCGAGGAGGCGCAGCACGCGCGCCAGGCCCGGCCGGTCGCGGACGGGGACACCGGGGCTGGTGCCGATCTGGAGCGTGCGGGCATCGCGACGCAGCAGCAGGGCGCCCGGAAGGAGTCGAGGACCGCGGATCGGGGTGGGCGCCATCGGGCCATCGTGGCCCAGGTCAGCGGACGCGCGCCCGAGCGATCCACAGGGGAGGGGAGCGGCGGTGGGGGCGGCGGTCCGCCCCCACCGCGATGCTCAGGCCTTGCCGAGGATGCGGTTGAGCTTCGTCCCGCACACGGGGCACACACCCTTGGCCATGCGGGTGCCCTTCTCGCTGACCTGGACTTCGCCACTGGTCTCGCGCTTGTCCTTGCACTTCACGCAGTAGAACTCGCCGGTCCATGTCTCCGCCATAGCGGCCTCCTTGCCGATGTGTGCCGCCCAATGTGGCACAGGTCACGATCAGCCTAGGCGCAAATCGGCGCAAAGAGGCGGCAAGCAAGGGCGAAGCCCCACCCGGCGCGCCTTCCCCTTGCGCGTCGGAGCGGGGCTTCGACTGCGCTCAAGGTAGGCCGACTCCCGGGGCTCGGTCAATGGGTATGTCGGATCTCTGTCCACCGCCTGTGGATGAACCTGTGCACATCGTGTGGGGAACGCCGACGGAGGGTGTGGGGTTCGTGTGGACAGCCGTCTACCTTGGTGTCCATGCCCCGGATCGAGGTGCGCCGCAGCGCCCGCAGGACCCGCACCGTCTCGGCGCGCCGGGAGGGCGATCTGACGATCGTGATGATCCCCGCGACCATGTCCGCCCGCGAGGAGCGACGCGCCGTCGACGAGATGGTCGCGAAGCTCGACGCGCGCGAGCGGAGCCGCCGGGCGCCGCGCTCCGACGAGGCGCTCGCCCGTCGCGCGGCCGAGCTGGCCGACCGCTATGTGCCCGAGGCTCCGGAGCCCGCGTCGGTCCGCTGGGTCACCAACCAGAACACGCGCTGGGGCTCCTGCACGCCGGTGGACCGCACGATCCGGCTGTCGCACCGGCTCCAGGACATGCCGGACCACGTCGTCGACGCCGTGCTGGTGCACGAGCTGACCCACCTCGTCGTCTCGGGCCACGGCCCGCGGTTCGACGCGATCGTCAGGCGACACCCGCGGATGGACGAGGCGATGGGGTTCCTCGAAGGCGTGACCTGGCAGCGTCGACGAGAGCCCTGACCGAGTCGTCGGTCGGCTCGGGCAGCGCGTCGAGCGCGAACCAGCGCACGTCGTCGGACTCGTCCGAGCACTGCGGCTCGGCGCCCGCGGGCGCGACCGCCACGAACTGCACGTCGAGGTGGTGGCCGCCCTCGTGGCAGCGCACGGGGTGGCGCGACAGCAGCACCGGCTCGGGATCGATCGTGAGGCCGGCGATGCCGGTCTCCTCCTCGGCCTCGCGGCGGGCCGCATCGGCGAGCGACGGGTCGCCGGCCTCGCAGTGACCGCCCGTCTGCAGCCAGCGGCCGAACTTCGGGTGCAGCACCAGGGCCACACGGTCGTGCTCGGCCGAGACGACGAGGGCGCTCGCGGTCACGTGGTCGGGCGCGCAGGCGCGCGCTCCTGGCTCGTCATGCGCACCGGCGTACGCGGCGAAGAGGACGCGCAGGTGGTCCTGCTCGCCCGACGGCGCCGACCACTGCTCGAGGACGTCGCGGATGTCCGCGGTCAGGCTCACGCGCGGTCGTCGGGGGTGTCGTCCGCGTCGCCGGAGTCGTCGGACGACAGCAGCTCCTGCAGGGCGGCGTCGAAGTCGGCATCGCTCAGCTCGGCGGTCTGCCGCTCGCAGAAGCCCAGCGGGTCGTCGAGGTCGGCCGACGTCGGCAGCAGGTCGGGGTGACTCCACACGGCGTCACGCGCCTCGGCGCCCCGGCGGTCACGCAGCGCCGACCACAGGTTGGCGGCGTCGCGCAGGCGGCGGGGCCGCAGCTCGAGGCCGACGAGCGAGGCGAACGTGTCCTCGGCGGGGCCGCCGGTGGCGCGACGGCGACGCATCGCCTCCGACAGCGCGGGAGCGGCGGGCATGACGCCGGCGGTGGCCTGGGCGACGACCTCGTCGACCCAGCCCTCGATGAGGGCGAGCAGCAGCTCGAGGCGCTCCTTGGCGCGCTCCTGCTCGGGCGTGGGCGCGGGGTCGAACAGTCCGCCGGAGAGGGCCTCCTGCATCGCCTCGGGGTTGCCGGGATCGATCGAGCGCATCTGCTCCTCGATCGAGCCGACGTCGATGCGGATGCCGCGGGCGAAGTCCTCGATCGCGCCGAGCACGGCGCCGCGCAGCCACGTGGCGTGCGCGTAGAGACGGTGGTGGGCGGCCTCGCGCAGCATCACGTAGAGCAGCACGTCGGCCTGGCTGGCCTCGAGGTCGGTCGCGAACGCCGAGACGTTGTGCGGCAGCACGGCCGCGGTGTGCTCGGGACCGAGCGGCAGCCCGACCTCGGTGGAGGAGAGCACCTCGGTGGCGAGGGCCCCGATGGCCGAGCCGATCTGCTGGCCGAACATCGCGCCACCGGCCTGGTTGAGCATGCCCAGCAGCGGGCCGGCCATCGCCTTCGCCTCGGGCGGCATCGCGTCGGCCATGGAGGACACGACGTGCTGCGCCACGGGCTCGACCATGACCTGCCAGGTGGGCATCGTGTGCTCGACCCACTCGGCGCGGCTCCACGCCAGCGCGGAGGTGGCGGCGGCGGGCACGTCGGTGGCCTTGTCGAGCCACATCTCGGCCAGTCGGCCGGCGTCGGCGACGGCACCGGCCTGGCCGCTGTGGGGGCTCGGGTCCTCGCCCTCGGCGGCGACCGCGTGGCGGGCCACGTCGGCGGCGAGCTGGTAGTTGACGGTGCCCTCGTGCGGCTCGAACATCCGCTGCATCTGGGACATCATCTGGTTGAGGTCGAACTGACCTGCGCCCATCTGTCCGAACAGGCCCTCCAGGGGCGTGCCCTTGAAGGGGTTCTGGGGGTCCTCGCGCGGTTCCTCGGCCATGGAGCCAGCCTAGGCGCTCCGTCCTGAGGCGTGCCCCGGCGTTTCCCGCCCGGCTCTAGGGTGTCGGTGTGTCATCTCCGCTGCGCCTGAGCCGCCGCACCCTCACCCTCTCCGTGGGCCTGTCCGTCGTGACGGTGCTGACGTGCCTCGTGGCGTTCCTGCCGGTGCCCTTCGTGACGATGCGGCCCGGGCCGGTGTTCAACACGCTCGGCGAGCTGGACGGCACCCCGATGCTCACGTTCGGTGACGACGTGCGCACCTATCCCACCGACGGGCGCCTCGACTTCACGACCGTCTCGGTCACCCGCGCCGAGTCGCGGATGTCGCTGGCCGGCGCGATCGAGGGCTGGCTCGACCCCGACGTCAACGTCGTCCCGCACGACTTCGTCTACCCCGACCACCAGACGAACGAGCAGTCCACGGCCGAGGGAGCCGCGCAGCTGGCCAGCTCGCAGGACGCCTCGCGCGCCGCCGCGCTGCGAGCCGCGGGGATCACGGTCCCCGAGGTGCCGAAGGTGTCGGCCGTCGTCGAGGACGGTCCCGCGCAGGGCAGGCTCGAGGTCGACGACCTCATCCTCACCGTGGACGGCGAGAAGGTCGCCACGCAGGAGTCCGTCGGCCAGGCGGTCGGCGACCGCGAGCCGGGTGACGACGTCACGATCGGCTACCGGCGCGACGGCAAGGACGGCACCGTCACGATCCGCACCACCGCGATGGACGACGACCCCGACCGGGCGCGCGTCGGCATCGCCGTGGGCTCGACGTTCGAGTTCCCGATCGACATCGAGAACCACATCGGCGACCGCGTCGGCGGCCCGAGCGCCGGCACGATGTTCGCGCTCGCGATCTACGACTCGCTCACGCCCGGCGCCCTGACCGGCGGGCAGAACGTGGCCGGAACGGGCACGATCGATCCCGAGGGCACCGTCGGCTCGATCGGCGGCGTCCGCCAGAAGATGGCCGGGGCTGCCGAGGCCGGGGCCGACATCTTCCTCGTGCCGGCGGCCAACTGCCGCGAGGCGGCCGAGGGGGACGACTTCGGCATGACGTTGGTCAAGGTGGCCACGCTGCAGGACGCGATCGATGCGCTGGGCACGCTCGCGAAGGACCCGAAGGCGAAGGTGGCGAGCTGTGAGTGATCCGAAGCTGACCGTGACCGGTGGCGGCATGGGGGAGGACTCGCCCGTCCGCCAGGCCGCGCTCGAGGTCGAGGCCCACGTGAACGACGGTGGCTGGGACCAGCCGCCGCGGCTGTTCGCCCTCGTGCTGACGGGCGACCTGCTCGCCGCGCAGCCCGAGCTGGCCGACGAGCTGGGCGCCCCCGACTCGTACACGCCGATCGAGCAGGAGCTGCCCGCCGACCGCCAGGTCGAGGACCTGCTGGCCGAGATCGGCTGGCCCGAGGAGGTCGCCGGCTGTGCCGTCGTGGTGGAGCGGCTGACGCTGCCCGCCGAGGCCGAGGACGACCTCCCGGACGACCCGGCCGCCGCCGCGGAGTTCGCCGCGCAGCACCCCGACCGCCAGGAGATGCGCATCGTCGCGGCGGTGCTGCGCGAGGGCGCGGCACACGTCGCGGTGCGCCCGCGGGCACCCGAGGACGCGCCGCTGATCGAGGGCCCGGACCTCGTCCCCGGGCTGACCGACCTGGTCGCCGGGACGCTCGCGGACGACGCGTGAGTCCGCGGTTCTTCCACACCCCGTAGGCTTGCGCCACCAGACCCACACTGCTGTGAGCCAGGAGCACCGTGAGCGACATCTTCGGATCGACACCCCCTCGACGCGAGCCTGAACCGCGTTCCGACCGCGGGCGGAGGGTGCTGATCCCGACCATCGTCACGCTGGCGGCCCTGCTGGTCCTGGGCTCGCTGTTCGTGAGCCTGTGGACCGAGCGGCTCTGGTACGGCTCGGTCGACTTCCAGGGCGTCTTCACCACCGTCCTGCTGACGCGCTCGGCGCTCTTCGTGGTGTTCGCCCTGTTCGGTGCGCTCGTCGTGGGCGCCAACGTCTGGCTCGCGCACCGCAACCGGCCGAACCCGCTGGGCCTGCGACGCGACGACCCCGCCGCCCGTTACCGCATGGCGATCACGCCGATCGCGAAGTGGGCGCTGATCGCCGTCTCCGCCTTCGTCGGCTTCTTCTCCGGCATCATCGGCAGCAGCCGCTGGGAGACCTTCCAGCTGTGGCGCAACGGCGAGCCGTTCGGCACGAAGGACCCGCACTTCGGCAAGGACGTGGGCTTCTACGTCTTCGACATGCCGTGGCTGCAGTTCATCGTCTCGTTCGTGTTCGCGCTGCTGCTGATCTCGGCCATCGCGGTGGTCTTCGTCCACTACGTCTTCGGCGGCATTCGCCTGGGCAACAAGGGCCCGAGCTTCAGCCGCGCCGCGCAGGTGCAGGTCGCGGTCCTCGTCGGCCTCGCGATGCTCGTGCGCGCCGCCAACTACTGGCTCGACCGCTACGCGCTGTCCTACGACACGTCGGGTCTGTTCGACGGCATCACCTACACCGCCGCCAACGCCGAGATCCCCGCCAAGAACATCCTCATGGTCGTGGCGATCCTGTGCGCCCTGATGTTCTTCTCCACGATCTTCCTGCGCTCGTGGACCCTGCCCGCGCTGGGCCTGGGCCTGTGGTTCCTGACGTCGCTGCTGATCGGTGCCGCCTGGCCCGCGATCATGCAGCAGTTCCAGGTCAACCCGTCCGAGCCCGACCGCGAGGGCCCGTACCTGGAGAAGAACATCGACGGCACGCGCGAGGCGTTCGGCGTCGCCGACGTCGAGACGGCCGACTACTCGGCCAAGACCGAGCTGACGCCGCAGGAGCTCAACGCGTCGGCCGAGTCGCGCGTCAGCACCCGACTGCTCGACCCCACGCTCATCTCGCCGGCGTTCCAGCAGCTGCAGCAGGTGCGCGGCTACTACACGGTGCAGAGCACGCTCGACGTCGACCGCTACGCGATCGGCGACGACCCGCAGCCGCAGGACGTCATCATCGCGGCGCGCGAGGTCGACCTCGACGGCCTGCAGTCCACGCAGCGCACGTGGTCGAACGACCACACCGTCTACACCCACGGCTACGGCGTGATCGCCGCGTACGGCAACAAGCGCGGCTCCCAGGGCGAGCCCGTGTGGGTCGCGAAGGACATCCCGCCCACCGGCGAGCTGGAGTTCGAGAAGGCCCCGCGGATCTACTTCGGCGAGAAGTCGCCGTCGTACTCGATCGTGGGCCGTCCCGACGGCGCCAACCCGATCGAGGTCGACACGCCGCGCGGCGGCGGCTCCGACGAGGGCGACGGCACCGACGGCGACTCCACCGCCAACACGTACGACGGCAAGGGCGGCGTGGAGATGGGCTCGCTGTTCCGCCAGGTGCTCTACGCGTTCAAGTTCGCCGAGCCGAAGATCGTGCTGTCCGACCGCGTCAACAGCAACTCCAAGATCATCTACGACCGTCACCCGCGCGATCGCGTCCGCAAGGTGGCCCCGTGGCTGACGCTCGACGGCGACACGTACCCCGCGGTCGTCGACGGCCGGGTCGTGTGGATCGTCGACGGCTACACGACGAGCAACTCCTACCCCTACTCGGAGTCGCGCTCGCTCAACGAGGCCACCAGCGACACGCTCACCGACGGCGCCAGCCAGATCGCGCTGCCGACCGACCAGGTCAACTACATGCGCAACTCGGTGAAGGCCGTCGTCGACGCCTACGACGGCACCGTGAAGCTCTACGAGTGGGACACCGAGGACCCGATCCTCAAGACGTGGTCCAAGGTGTTCCCCGACGTCGTCGAGCCCAAGTCCGAGATCAGCGAGTCGCTGCTGCAGCACCTGCGCTACCCCGTGGACCTGTTCAAGGTGCAGCGCGACGTGCTCAGCCGCTACCACGTGACCAACGCCCAGACGTTCTACGAGGACGGCGAGCGCTGGAAGATCCCCGAGGACCCCTCGGCCTCCGGCAACACGAAGCAGCCGCCGTACTACCTCTCGATGAGCCGTCCCGGCGAGGAGGCCTCGCGCTTCAGCCTGACCAGCGTCTACCTGCCCAACAACCGGCAGAACCTGGCGTCGTTCATGAGCGTGAACTCCGAGGCGTCCGACACCGAGAACTACGGCAAGGTGCAGATCCTCGAGCTGCCGAGCGACACGCGTGTCGGCGGCCCGAACCAGATCGCGGCCCAGTTCGAGTCCGACGCCGGCGTGCGAGCGGCACTGCTGCAGTACGAGCAGTCGCAGAACACGCGGATCCTGCGCGGCAACCTGCTGACCCTGCCGGTCGGCGGCGCCATGCTCTACGTGCAGCCGATCTACATCCAGCGCGTGGGCGAGGGCTCGTACCCGGTGCTCCAGCTCATCACCGCCACGTTCGGCGACGGCGTGGGCGTGGGCCAGACCCTCGACGAGGCGCTGCGCTCGGCGCTGGGTCTGGAGCCGAACGCCACGCCTCCGCCGGAGGAGCCGGCGCCGGACGGTGACGCCGGTGGCGATGCCGGCGGCGAGACGAAGACGGCCGAGCAGTACCTGGCCGACGCGTCGCGCTTCTACGACCAGGCGCAGGCCGCGCTCGAGGACGGCGACCTGGCCACGTACCAGGCTCGCATCGACTCGATGGCCGAGGCCCTCGAGGCCGCGCAGCGACTCCTCGGGGAGTGATCGCCGGCTCCCCCACCGCTCAGGCGGTGGGGGAGTCGGTGACGTCGGCCACCGTCGCGTCGAGCGCGGCGATCACGTCGGCGGCCTCCACGGTCACGGCGACGCCGTGCGCGCCGGCACCGAGCGAGATCGTGCCCTGCACGGTCTCGTCCGCGATCACGGGCCAGGCGTGGCTCGCGCCGAACGGGGTGATGGTGCCGCGCTCGTAGCCGGTGGCCGCGAAGGCGTCCTCGGCCGGAGGCATCGAGAGCCGTGAGACGCCCAGCAGGCCGCGCAGCTTGGGCCAGCTGATCTGCCGGTCGCCGGGCACCAGGACGAACAGGTACTCGTCGCCGGAGCGGCGCACCACGAGCGTCTTGACGATGCGGTCGGGGTCGACCCCGCGTGCCGCGGCGGCCTCGGCGAGTGAGCCCACCTGCCCGTGTCGGGTGACGGTGTGGGCGACGCCCGCGGCGTCCAGGGCGGCGATCGCGCGTTCCTCGCTCATGTGCCGAGCCTAGGTCCGTTCAGAGCACCTGACGGAGGTTGGCCTTCGCGAGATCGACGATCTCGTCGCCGCGGCCGGACATCACCGTGCGCAGGGCGTAGAGCGAGAAGCCCTTCAGCTGCGAGGCCTTGACCGACGGCGGGATCGTGACCTCCTGGCGCTCGGTGATCACGTTGACCAGCGCGGGACCGTCGTGCGCGAAGGCCTCCTCGAGTGCGGGAGCGAGGTCCTCCGACCTCTCGACGCGGGCGCCGTGCATGCCGATGGCCCGGGCGACCTCGGCGAAGTCGGGGTTGCGCAGTCCGGTGCCCCAGTTGACGAAGCCGGCGGCCTTCATCTCCAGCTCCACGAAGTTGAGCGAGCTGTTCTCGAAGACGACGACCTTCACCGGCAGCTCCTCCTGCACGAGCGTGATGAGCTCGCCGAGCATCATCGTCAGGCCACCGTCGCCGGACAGCGCGACGACCTGGCGGCCCGGGTGCGCCGCCTGCACGCCGATCGCCTGCGAGACGGCGTTGGCCATCGAGCCGTGGCTGAACGAGCCGATCAGCCGGCGCCGGCCGTTCATGTGCAGGTAGCGCGCGGCCCACATGACGGGGGAGCCCACGTCGGGCAGGAAGACGGCGTCCTCGGCGGCCGCCTCGTCGATCGCGCGGGCGACGAACTGCGGGTGCTGGGCCCGCCCCTTCTTCACGGGCGTGGCGAGGTCGTCGAGCTTCTCGCGGGTCTTGAGGTAGTGCTGGCGCGAGTCCTCGAGGTGGTCGAGCTCGGACGTGCGGTTCAGCAGGGGCAGCAGCGCCTGCACCGTGTCGCGCACCGTGCCGACCAGGCCGAGGTCCACCGGGGTCCGCCGGCCGATCTGCTCGCCGCGCACGTCGACCTGGACGATCTTCGCCTTCGGCGGGAAGAAGTCGGGGTAGGGGAAGTCGGTGCCGAGCATGAGCAGGACGTCGCACGCCTCGATCGCGCGGTAGCCCGACGCGAAGCCGAGCAGGCCGGTCATCCCGACGTCGTACGGGTTCTCCCACTCGACGTGCTCCTTGCCGCGCAGCGCGTGCACGACCGGCGCGGCCAGGTGGTCGGCGATCGTGACGAGCTCGTCGTGGGCGCCCTCGCATCCCGCCCCGGCGAGGATCGTGACCTTCCCCTGGAGCAGGTGCGCCGCGCGCTGCAGCTCGGCGTCGGACGGGATGACGCGCGACTCGGACGGACGCAGCACGGTGATCGCGTCGTCCTGCGCCTCCATCAGCGCGATGTCGCCGGGGACCACCAGCACGGCCACGCCCTGCTTCTCGATCGCCGTCTGCATGGCGATGCGCATCATCCGCGGCATCTGCGAGGGGCTCGAGACGTGCTCGACGTAGACGCTGCACTCGCGGAACAGCTCCTGCGGGTGGGTCTCCTGGAAGTACGTGGTGCCGATCTCGGAGGTCGGGATGTGCGCCGCGATGGCCAGCACCGGCACGCGCGAGCGGTTGGCGTCGTAGAGGCCGTTGATGAGGTGGAGGTTGCCGGGCCCGCAGCTGCCCGCGCACACGGCGAGCCGTCCGGTGGAGGCCGCCTCGCCGGCCGCGGCGAACGCGGCGGCCTCCTCGTGGCGGACCTGGACCCACTCCACGCCCGACGTCCGCAGCGCGTCGGTGAAGCCGTTGAGGGAGTCGCCGGGAATGCCGTAGACGCGCTGGACGCCGTTGGCCTCGAGGGTGTCGACGATGTTCTTCGCGATGGTGGCCATGTCTCGACGCTAGGGCCGCGGCTCGGACCTCACACCTCGAGGGCGGCAGGGTTGGGCGACGGGAGCTATCCTGCTTGGCAAGGAAGGGGAGTACTCCTCCACCGCGTGGTCGTCACTACGGCTCAGACCCGGCGCGCGGGGCCCTCGCGGGCTGGAGAAGACCTTCATCGTGCAACGACTCGATGGAGGCTCGTGATGAGTACGTCATACCTGGAATCCCCCGGTACGTCCTGGTTCGCGCTGGACGGCGACCTCGGCGCCGTGGAGGCGATCGCCATCATCGGCGCGGTCGTCTGGGGCGGCGCAGTGGTGTGGATGGCGGTGGCCGACGTTCGTCGGTACCGCAGTCACCACGGGCGCCACCGCGCCCGCACGGGGCTCGACCGAGAGACACACCGATGACCGAGATCAGCGGCGTCACCTGGGCCGTGACGATCGCGGTCATCGTCGGCTTGCTGGCCCTGGACCTCGTCCGCGGGTGGCGCAAGCCGCACCACGTCGGGTTCCGCGAGGCGGCGGCGTGGTCGGCGTTCTACGTCGCCGTCGCGATCGCCTTCGGCGGGTGGTTCACCTGGGCGTACGGCACGACCCTCGGCACCGAGTACTTCGCCGGCTACGTGCTGGAGAAGAGCCTGTCGGTGGACAACCTCTTCGTGTTCGTCGTGATCATGTCCACCTTCGCGGTGCCGGACCGGCACCAGCACAAGGTGCTCACGTTCGGCATCATCCTGGCGCTCGTCATGCGAGCGCTCTTCATCCTCGCCGGGGCGGCCCTGATCTCGCTGTTCTCCTTCATGTTCCTGCTGTTCGGGGTCCTGCTGATCTACACGGCCGTGCAGATGTACCGCCACCACGGCGAGGACCCCGACATCGAGAACCAGGCCGTGGTGAGGCTCGCCCGGCGCATCCTCCCCGTCACCGACGACTTCGTCGACGGCAAGATCGTCACGCGGGTCGACGGGCGGACCATGGTGACCCCGATGCTGATCGTGCTCCTCGCGATCGGCAGCGTCGACCTGCTGTTCGCCCTGGACTCCATCCCGGCCGTCTTCGGGGTGACCCAGGAGCCGTACATCGTCTTCGTCGCCAACGCCTTCGCGCTGCTGGGTCTGCGGGCGCTGTACTTCCTGGTCAGCGGACTGCTGGACCGGCTCGTCTACCTCTCGGCGGGGCTGTCACTGATCCTGACCTTCATCGGCGTGAAGCTCATCCTGCACTGGGCGCACGTGGACGTGTCGGCCTCCGTCCCGGAGATCCCGACGTGGCTGAGCCTGATCGTGATCGCGGTCGTCCTCACCGTCGTGACGGTGGCCAGCCTGGTCAAGACGCGGCGCGACCAGGTGGTCACTCGATGACCGCTGGCGTCACCGGCCCTCCGCCACGGCGCGCGACAGCGCCTGGCGGGTGGCCGTGACGCCGGGGGAGTGGGCCGAGGCGCGGCGCGCCGACGTGAAGATCGTGCGGCGGGGCCGGCCCGCGAGCCGGTGCAGCGTGACCGGCGGCGTGCGGTTCAGCCACAGCAGGTCGGGCAGCAGTGCCACGGCGTGGCCCGACTCGATGAGGCTGATCTGGGCCTGGAGGTCGGCGGTCTCGTAGCGGACGTCGGGCTCGAATCCGGCGACCCGGCACGCCTGCTCGGCGAAGTGGCGCGAGGCGACCCCGGACGGCTCCATGACCCACGGCGCCCGCGCGGCCTCGGCGATCGAGGTGATGTCGCCGAAACGGCTGCCCGCGGGCGGCACGGCGAGCCGGACCTCGTCGGTGGTGAGGTCGACGGCGTCCAGCTCGGGGTGCCACGGCGTGTTGTGCCCGGGGTACTTCTCGGCGATCACGAGGTCGAACTCGCGCGCCCAGGTCTCGTACAGGGCGGATTCGGGCTCGCGCTGCGTCATCGTCACGCGCAGCCGCGGGTGATCGGTCTCGAGGATCGACAGCGTCGCCGGCATCAGCGCGAGCGCGACGGACTGGAACACGGCCAGCCGGAACGTGCCCGTCGCCTCGTCGAGCGAGGCCGCGAGGTCGGACTCGGCCCGCTCCAGCCGCTCCAGCACGGCCGACGTGTGCTCGACCAGGATCTCGGCCTGCGGCGTGAGCTGGACGCGGCGCCCGACCTTCCTCAGCAGCTCGACGCCGACCTCCTGCTCGAGCAGCGAGAGCTGCTGCGAGACCGACGACGGACTCTGGTGCAGGGCGGCCGCGACACTGGCCAGCGTGCCCCGGATCTGCAGCTCGCGCAGGAGGCGGAGGCGGCGTACGTCGAGCATGTTCATCCTTCACTGAATCTGACCGATATCCGTCACAAAAGATCGCTTTACCTTAACGGCCGGGCGACTCAGACTGGCGGCATGACCCCCGATCTCGCTCCCCCTCCGACCGACGCGCTGGCCGAGGAGTCGGTGGCGCTCGTGCGCCACTGGCTCGCCGAGGCGGCGAAGGTGCCCGCCGACAAGGCGGGCGCGCAGCTCGCCGGTCTGCTGAAGGACCCGAAGGGCCTGGACTTCACCGTGGGCTTCATCGACGGCGTGATCCGTCCGGAGGACCCGAGGATCGCGGCGCGGAACTTCGCCGTGCTGGCGTCCGACGTGCCGGCCTTCCTGCCGTGGCACCTGCGCAACGCCGTGCGCCTCGGGGCGTTCGCCGGCCGCTTCGTGCCGCGCCTGGTGATCCCGATCGTGCAGCGGGCGCTGCGCTCGCTCGTGGGTCACCTCATCGTCGACGCCACCGACGCGAGGCTCGGTCGCAGCATCGCCACGATCCGCGGCGAGGGCGTGCGCCTCAACATCAACCTGCTCGGCGAGGCCGTGCTCGGGGAGCGCGAGGCCGCCCGCCGCCTGAAGGGCACGCACGACCTGCTCGCGCGTCCCGACGTCGACTACGTGTCGATCAAGGTGTCGTCCACCGTGCCGCCGCACTCGCCGTGGGCGTTCGACGAGGCCGTCGACCACGTCGCCGAGAACCTCATGCCGCTGTACCGCCAGGCCGCGGCGGCCGCGACGCCGAAGTTCATCAACCTCGACATGGAGGAGTACCACGACCTCGACCTGACGATCGCGGTCTTCACCAAGATCCTCGACACCCCCGGCCTGGAGGACCTCGAGGCCGGCATCGTGCTGCAGGCCTACCTGCCCGACTCGATGCGCGCGATGATCCAGCTGCAGGAGTGGTCGGCGGCCCGCCGGGCCCGTTGTGGCGCGGGCATCAAGGTGCGCGTCGTGAAGGGCGCCAACCTGCCGATGGAGCGCGTCGACGCCTCGCTGCACGGCTGGCCGCTCGCGACGTGGTCGTCGAAGCAGGAGTCGGACACGAACTACAAGCGCGTCCTGGACTGGTCGATGCACCCCGAGCGCATCCGGAACGTGCGCATCGGCGTGGCCGGCCACAACCTGTTCGACCTCGCCCACGCGTGGCTGCTCGCCGGTCAGCGCGGCGTCCGCGACGGCGTCGAGATCGAGATGCTGCTGGGCATGGCGCAGAGCCAGGCCGAGGTCGTGCGCCGTGAGGTCGGCGGACTGCTGCTGTACACGCCGGTCGTGCACCCGAAGGACTTCGACGTCGCGATCGCGTACCTGATCCGCCGCCTCGAGGAGGGTGCGAGCCACGACAACTTCATGTCGGCCGTGTTCGAGCTGAACGACAGCACCGAGCTGTTCGAGCGAGAGAAGCAGCGCTTCCTCGCCTCGCTGGCCGCCCTCGACGACTCGGTGCCCGCGCCGAACCGCCAGCAGAACCGCCTCTCCTCGGTGGAGGAGACCCCGATCGGTGCGCCGTTCGAGAACACCCCCGACACCGACCCGTCGCTGCCGGCGAACCGCTCGTGGGGCCGCCAGATCCTCGCGAAGGTCGCCGACTCCGCCCTCGGGAAGGACCTCGTCGCCGAGCACACCGTGACCGACGCCGACGCCCTCGAGGCGATCGTCGCCGGCGCCGTCGTCGAGGGCCACGCGTGGGGTCGCCGTCCGGCCACCGAGCGCGCCGAGATCCTCGAGCGCGCCGCGCTTCGGCTGGAGCAGCGTCGCGCCGACCTGCTGGAGGTCATGGCCTCCGAGGCGGGCAAGACGCTCGACCAGGGCGACCCGGAGGTGTCCGAGGCGGTCGACTTCGCGCGCTACTACGCGCACCTCGCGCGCCGGCTGGACTCGGTGGACGGCGCCACGTTCGTGCCGTCGCGACTGACCGTGGTGACCCCGCCGTGGAACTTCCCGGTCGCGATCCCGGCGGGCTCCACGCTCGCCGCACTGGCCGCCGGCTCCGCGGTCGTCATCAAGCCGGCGCCGCAGGCCGCGCGCTGCGGCTCGGTGATGGTCGAGGCCCTGTGGGAGGCCGGGGTGCCGCGTGAGGTCCTGCACCTCGTGCACGTGGAGGAGTCCGACCTCGGCCAGCGTCTCGTGGCCGACCCGCGCGTCGACCGCCTGATCCTGACGGGCGCCTACGAGACGGCCGAGCTGTTCCGCAGCTTCCGTCCCGACCTGCCGCTGCTGGCCGAGACGAGCGGCAAGAACGCCATCGTCGTGACGCCGTCGGCCGACTTCGACCTGGCCGCCAAGGACATCGCCGCGTCGGGCTTCGGCCACGCGGGCCAGAAGTGCTCGGCTTCCTCGTTGGTCATCCTGGTCGGCTCGGTCGCCACGTCGAAGCGCTTCCGCGAGCAGCTCGTCGACGCCGTGACGTCCCTGACGGTCGGCTGGCCCTCGGACCCGCAGACCCAGATGGGTCCGCTGATCGAGCCCGCGAGCGGCAAGCTGCTGCGCGGCCTGACCCATCTCGACGCGGGGGAGCGGTGGCTCGTCGAGCCGAAGAAGCTGGACGAGGCCGGTCAGCTGTGGTCGCCCGGCATCCGCGTCGGCGTGAAGCGCGGCTCGACCACGCACCTGACCGAGTACTTCGGGCCGGTGATGGGCATCATGACCGCCGAGACGCTGGAGGAGGCGCTGGAGATCCAGAACCAGGTCGACTACGGCCTGACCGCCGGCCTGCACGCCCTCGACCCGGCCGAGATCGCGGTCTGGCTGGACGGCGTCCAGGCGGGCAACCTCTACGTGAACCGCGGCACCACCGGCGCGATCGTGCGGCGTCAGCCGTTCGGCGGCTGGAAGAAGTCGGCCATCGGCGCCGGCACGAAGGCGGGCGGCCCGCACTACCTGTTCGGACTCGGCGACTGGGAGCGGTCCCGCTCGACCGTCAAGGCGAGCCTCGACGCACGCGCCGAGCGGCTGCTGCAGGCGGCCCGCGAGGCGCACCTGCCGGCGGACGACCTCGCGTTCCTGGAGCGTGGCTTCAGCAGCGACGCGGTGGCGTGGCGTGAGGAGTTCGGCGTCGCCCGCGACGTCTCGAACCTGTTCGCCGAGCGCAACATCCTGCGCTACGTGCCGACGCGGGTGCACGTCCGCCTGGCCGCCGACGCCCAGCTGGCCGACGGCCTCCGCGTGATCGGCGCCGGCCTCACCTCCGGCGCTCCGCTGCAGGTCTCGTCGGCGTTCGAGGTGCCCGACGCGGTCCGCACCGCGCTGCGCGCCTTCGGCGTCTCGGTGTTGGTCGAGGACGACGCGGCGTGGACCGCGATGGCCTCGCACCTCACCGACGGCCGGGTCCGCCTCGTCGGCGGCAGCCGCACGACGGTGGCGCAGCAGACCGGCGGCAAGCCCGACCTCGCGATCTGGGCGGCGCGCCCCACCGAAGCGGGCCACGTGGAGCTGCTCCCGTTCGTCCACGAGCAGGCCGTCAGCATCACCGCCCACCGGTTCGGCACGCCGAACCACCTGACCGACGACCTCATCTGAGGACGGCGAGGAGGGGAGGGACCCCGATTTGGGGTCCCTCCACCCCCTCCGGTAGAGTTGTCTGAGCAACGCGGGGTGGAGCAGTTCGGTAGCTCGCTGGGCTCATAACCCAGAGGTCGCAGGTTCAAATCCTGCCCCCGCTACCAATTGGGCCCGGAAATCCAACGGATTTCCGGGCCCGAAAGTTATAGAGATTTGATCAACTGCACGTTTACTGCACGCTTTGCGTGTCAGAGGCGAAAGATCGCCTCCCTCGTCGCAATCGACTCCCCGCCGCTGCTCGGCAGTTCTCGCCACGTCCTGTGCTCCGCACCTATCCGGCATGGAGACCAACACGAGAATCGACGGACTCGATCCGATGGTGGGGATCGAGGAGCTGGCGGCTTACCTGGGGTTGCCGGTCAAGACGCTCTACAAGTGGCGTCAGGACGGGACGGGGCCGGACTCGGTCCGGATCGGCCGGCATGTCCGCTACTTCGTGAGCGACGTCAGCGAATGGCTGCAAGACAAGCGGGAGTGCTCAGCACGCCGCGTAGAGGTCGGACACTGACCGCGGGAGATGTGTCATGACCCGCTCGCGTCTGGCCGTCGGGACGTTCGGCGAAATAAACTTCCAACGGACCGACAGCGGCCGTGTCCAGGCGCGCGTCCGGTACCGCGACCAAGACGGTCAGGTCCGGTTCGTCTCGGCCGTCGGTGCCACGAGGAACGACGCCGCTCGCCGACTCAAGGACGCCATCGCCGCGCGACCTGAGCACGGCGTGTACGAGGAGATCGGTCCAGACAGCCCGTTCGGACGGCTCGTGGAGGTGTGGCTCGACGACCTCGACCTCGAGGGCCGTCTCGCTCCCAACACACGTGCGCTCTACGAACGGAACATGCGCAAGCTCGTCATGCCGGCGTTCGAGAACTTCACTCTGAGGGAGATCACTACCGGTCGGGTCGATCGATTCCTGAAGACCTTGGCGTCGACCAGGAGCCACAGCATGGCGAAGCAAGCCAAGACCGTGCTGAGCCTCGCGTTCGGCCTGGCCGTTCGCTATGACGCACTTCAGCGCAACCCAGTGCGCGAGGTGTCTCGACTCCGTAAGCCACCAGCCCGGGTGGCCGCACTCAGCCTGGCCGAAGTGGAAGCCGTCCGGCGAGCCGTACGGGCATGGCGGCGCGAAGGAGGGCTTTCCGGACCCAAGCCTGACGGTCAACTGGAGCAGATCATCGAAGTCATGCTGGGAACCTCCGCGCGGATCGGCGAGGTCCTCGCGCTGCGACGTTGCGATGTCGACGTGACGAGCGCACCACCGACCGTCCGGATCTGCGGCACCATCGTCTCCCCACCCGGGCAGCCGACGCATCGCCAACCCGACCCCAAGACCTCGAAGTCGGTCCGTACCGTCTCTGTGCCGAGCTTCACGGCGGAGGCACTCCGCGAGCGACTGGTAGCCACGCCATCCGAGGATCCCGAACACTTGGTCTTCTTCACTCGAAACGGCACGCCGCTCACGACCAACAACGTGCGGCGTCGGCTGCGCCAGGTTCTGGACGAGGCCGGCTTGCCCAATGTCACGCCTCACGCGTTCCGGAGGACGGTCGCGACTGCGCTGCACCGTGCCGCGGGGTCCGAGTTGGCAGCGGAGATGCTGGGACACTCCTCGACGAAGATCACCGAGGAGCACTACATCGAACCGGACGAGATGGTGGACCCGGTGACCGCGGAGATCCTCGAAGCCCTCGCGCCCCATCGCAGCCAATTGGACGGGGAGAGCAACGGTCCGATCCGACCCTGATCGGGTTTCTCTGGCGCCGGGAATCTACGGGACTTGCTACGAGACCCAGGCCCGACGCGACCTCGCCATCACCGCCTCGGGAACCGCCCCACCTGACACGCATCGGGTGGGGCGGTCTGGTGCTCGGCAGTCCCCAAACTGCCGAACTGTGCAGCCTCTTCCCCGAGGCCGCGACCGCCGATTTTACTACATCCTAGGAACGATGTCGCCGGACTGGACGGATGAGTGAGGCCCGGGACGAGTGGGAGGGCCGCCCCGGGCCTCGCGCGACAGCGCCTGGGGGAGGGGTTGTCGCGCGCCGGTGTCTACACAGCAATTAGGATGATTCACGCGCAGTAGTATTTCTCGCGAGTAACCATCTCAACGTGTGAGCAAGGGTCTATCCCAGCCCTGTGCTATCGGGGACTCGGCCTCGGGTACGTGCTGTTCGAATCAGACGCTGTCCCGCCCATCCAAGAGGCAGTGGGACGCAAGTTTGTCTCGCGGCGCTCGTGTCACCGCACGTTTCGGCCAGGAGCCCGTCGGCCGAAATCTCGAGTATGGGCTCGCTCGGCGCACAGGTTTGCCATCATCTGATGTCGACGACAGTTCATCGAGGCGGACGGATCGCGCATGAGAGTAGAAGAGGCGAATCGAATCTGGGCCTCCATTGAGCGTCGCGCCGAAAAGGCAGAAGGTGCAGGCGCTCTTGCGAACCTTGTTGAACTCGATGATGTGAACCCAATCTTCGATCCAGCCTCGATGGTTGTATTCGGCCGACGCGGTGCGGGCAAGACCCACACGCTTCTTCATCTGCGACGGAAGGTCGAGGACCTGGAGGACGTTGGAGTTTACGTTGACATGCGGAAAATTTCCTCCAACGCAGGGATCTACGACGACGACGAAATCGCGTTCGGAACTAGAGCCACGAATATGCTCGTCGACGTCATCGGCGAAGTGCACGAGGAGCTCTATCGATTGGCGGTGCTGGGTGAGAGCGAACTCCTGAGTGCAAATCTCCATCGATTTGGACCTGCCCTCGATAAGCTCGCCGAAGCCGTGACCAAAGTGCGGGTTGTGGGCGAGACAACTCTCCAGATCGAAACGCGATCGAGAACGCGAGATGAGTCTTCGAGCGGTGCCGAAATTGAGGCCGGGAAAACGCTGGGTGCAAGGGCTCACAGTTCGAGGAAGTCGGGACGAGATGCCGAGTTTGGAACAACCGAGACACGATCGGGAAGACCAAAAATCTACGTCCACCTCGGCGAACTCGATGCCGCTCTGTCAGCGATCGTCCAAGCACTGGATGGACACAAGCTGTGGCTATTGATCGACGAGTGGTCCGCCGGTGTGCCTTACGAGCTTCAGCCAGTCCTCGCTGACATGCTGCGTCGTACGTTCGTTTCGACTCCCGGAATCATAGTGAAGATTGCGGCAATCGAGCACCGTGCAAAGTTCATAACGTCAGCAGACAATGTCGAATACGTCGGTCTCGAACTCGGCTCGGATACGGCTGAGACCCTCAGCCTCGACTCACGGCTCGTCATAGGTACGAACCCGCGCCCCGCGCAGACGTTCATCCGTCACCTACTCGCGGAACACTTCCGATCCGCCGCCGGTCAATTAGCGGTAGAGGACGTGGCCGACCCAGTAGCTCTCTCGTTCCACGCAAACGCCTTCCCGCTCCTCGTCCTAGCCTCAGAGGGGAACCCGAGGGACGCCATCAATCTTGTTTCGAAAGCAGCGCGGAAGGCTCGCGCTGAAAAGGTGTCTGCCGATGACGTGCTGAGTACCGCGGAAGACTACTTCTGGAACACGAAGTACAAGAACGTAGAGGGCGACCGACCGCTTGAGCGCATGTTCGAGGAGTTCGTGAACACCTCACTGGAGCGCGGGCTCAGAACCATCCTCTTTGAGCGCTCCGACAAGCGTCGCCCTCTAGTTGACAAGCTGAATGACCGAAGGCTGATCCATCTTCTTCGGTCTGGGCTCCGTGCGCGCAATGGGGGCTCGCTTTACGACCTATACGCCGTCGACTTCGGGTCATATGCGGAGCGGATTCGTTTGGGTCAGATGCGTTGGGAAAACGACGGATTCGCAAACCCCATGCGTTTCCATCTCGGAGACGACACGGAGAGTTGGCGCCAAGCGGTGATTCGTCGCCGATCGAGCTGACATCACCGGTCAGCGCGGGTCAGAGCGCGCGAACCGTGCCGTCTGGCGCAGCCCGGGCGACTTCGAGAGCTGCGTCGAGTTGTCGTCGGGTGTGCTCATGCCCGTCGTCCGTGCCACTGTTGCCTCGGATCGCACGCAACTCGCTCCGCGCAAACGCAACTAGACCCGCAGGCGTGCTGGACCGGATGGGCTCGTACGTAACCGCTTGGCCTTTAATCGGTCCGCCCTTGCTAAGGTCGATTTCCGGGAGGGGAACACGCTCGAAGAAGAGCCGCTCCTGTGCGCCGAGTTCAATGATTCGGCCGATTCTGTCGTCCAGTCGCGTGAAAAGTCTCGCCAAGTCTTCGCTCGCTGGGGTCGAGTCGAGACGATCCTCGCGGGTCAGCGCGTTGGTGTACTCGGCTGCGATATGTGCCCGCGACACCGCTTCCGCGCCGCGGCCTGTCTGGCCGTAGACGTCGCGGAGTCGTTGTTGCAGCTGGCGGTAGGTTTCCTCCCGTTGCCGGCACGTGTCACGGAGGGGGTCGTTGCCGTCCGAATCGCCAGCAATTGTTCGTGAAACGGTGAGTTGCGACGCGACGATTCGACGCAGGTCCTGCGCGTTGGGGATCGAGTGGAGTGAGACGAACAGGTTGTGATGGGCCTGCAGCACGCCCGCCAGTCCTGGAGAGAGCGGTCCGGTGATCAGATGCGGTTGTGGTCGCCAACCGCGTGAATCGACTGTGGGGTCGACGCCTGCCGCGTCGGTGAGTGTGATGCACCGGTCGGCCGCGTCCGCCAACCTGCCTCGGTTCGTCAGGGGTCGCCAAGCTGGGGTGCTGGCGTAGCGGCGATCGAGGACGACTAGAGCGCGCGTGACGGTGGCGGCGTCTTTCAGTACCGTTCGGACTTGAGATGTGGTGAGCGAGCTGAAGCTGATAGTGGCGCCGAAGTCGTGCTCACCCAAGGTGGCGGCGCGGGCGGCGGTCTGCCATGCGATCAGCATCGGATAGCGCTGCGCGCCACCGAGTTCTTCGATGGAGGGACGTGGTCCTGATTCGCGGACCGCTTCGGTGAGACGTGCCTGGAGTTCGGTCGTGGGGGACCGGTCGCGCCGGTCGGCGAGAGGGATGTGGGGGCGCGGGTCGACGGCGCGTACGGCTTCGAGGGCCCAGACGAGTACTGCGTGGCGGTAGCGGCCAAGTTGGAGTCCGATGAGTCGACGTTCGACGGGCGTGCTTGTGGTCGGCAAAGTAGGGATTCCCGGCCCGCCGATCCGGTGTTGGATGCGGTGTTGGCGCAGCAGGATGGCGAGTTGCTCGCGGATGATGCGGGTGTTCTCCCCGTACATCAGTTGGCGTCCTTCTGGCGTGCGGCGTCGAGCATTGACAGCACGAGTTCGAGTTCGAGCGCGTCGACGCCGAAGTCGGAGAGTTGATCGATCGCGGTCTCGGCGATCGCAAGCAGGACGTCGCTGGGGTCGTCGAGCAGTGGCGTGATCCCGGGCGTGATGTCGTGGTGGGTCCAGTCCAGCTGCAACAGCGCACGTTCGTAGTCGACGGCAGCGTCAGGAGTGGTGGCCCGGTCCGCGAGGGCGGCGATCGCGGACCGGGCCTGTGCCAGGGCGATGGCGTGGGCGAGGAGCATGGGCGTGGACCTTTCGAGGGCTGGTGAGATCACGGTGTGCGCGGCGGACCCGTCATGTGACGTCGTTCGCATCTGGATCTGTGGAGAACTGGGGCCGGCGATGCCGCGTGGTGTCAGATGCCGGCGCGGACGCGTGCCTGCACGCGGCGCCGGGCGTCGACGTCGGCGAGGACGAATTGGACGAAGTCGGCGTCGCGGTCCTCGATCACCGTCTCGAGGGTGGTGACGGTCGCCGGTTCGCCGGGCCACGCGGTCTGGCGGGTGGGGCGGTCGCGGTCGAGTTTGGTGCCGCAGGTCGAGACCCATTCGCGTAGCCGGTACCTCGCGTCGGCGAAGTCACGGTGCCACGCCAACGGCCCGGACGGCGATCCGTCCGGGTCGTAGGAGTTCAGCCAGTGCTGGTGCAGGGCTGACAGCTCCCACACGAGTTCGTCGTGGCGGTGCCAGAACGGTGGGATGACCGTGGGGGGAAGGCCGTAGCTGGTGCGGAGCCAGTTGACCCACGCGTTGAGGTCGAGCCATTCGGCTTCGGCCTCCTCCGCTGTGAGCAGGTTCCAGTTCAACGGCCTCAGCAGACCGGGAGGGAAGGCCGCCATTGGTTCGAACGGCGGCTCGTCGAACTCGTCGTCGGTGAACAGGGGCTCCTGCCTTGCGGTGCTCATGATCGCCGGGCTCAGAGGCCCACGGCCGTGGACGTGTCGGTCACGGCCATCTGGTCGGCCGGCGGATCGGGTTGGTGGGTGGGGGAGCGGTCGACGCTGTAGCGGGTGCGGGCGCAGTCGTGGCCAATGCGACGCGCGACGAACTGCTCGACGGTGCGCTTATCGCTGTCTCGGTCGTACTGGTGGACGTAGCCGGAGGCGACGAACTGGTCGCCGACGCGAAAGCGCGAGTAGGCGCGCTCGGCCGTCTTGTTGAACATCACCAGGTCCGCGAACGCGGGCTCGAGCCTGGTGAACGTCCCGTCAGTCTCCTTGCGGAACTGCTCAATGCCGACGCGGGCATAGAACCGCGCGGCGCCAGCGCCGGTGAAGCTCAACTCGGGAGCCGTGGCGATGAACCCGTGCAGGCTCACCTGGGTGGGAATGGTCATGGCGTCCTCCTGGTCGTTGCGAGTCGTCCTCACTTCACAGGTGCGCATCTCGACCCAATCCCGAAGGCGAACAGGTGTTCGATTGCGACGTATCCTGACGCTCATGGGGGCGAATCCGGGACGGCGCGACGCATGGCCCCCGTACCGGTCCGTGCGGTTCGTGTTGATCAAGCGTCAGCGATGGCAGACGCCGGCGCGTGGGCTGGTGACGGGTTGGCGCCGCGCTCGTCGCGGCGGCTGGGAGGCCAAGGTGGTCTACGTGGTCGATGACCCGGAGCGGATCCAGACCTCGCTCGCGCTCCACGTCGACTGGATCCATGCTGAGCGCCTGGTTCCGGTGTGGGTCGACCCCAACGTCCCGCCCGTCGGCGCGACGCGTGCCGACGTCGCCAGTCAGGACTACTGACGATTCCCTCAGCGACGCCGCAGCGTCGCTTCGATGCTTGCGCGCTGCTGGGTCAGTTGGTCCGCGTCGTCCCGGTTGGTCCACGGCCGGAGCGCCGTGACCAGTGGGGGCGCGCTGCGCAGGAGCACGAGTGCGGTGCCGAACGGCAGAGTTCGAATGGTCTCCGGTGGCAGGACCGGCACACGCCGGATGGACCGCTGCATGGACCGTGAACCGTAGTCGCCGACCGAGATGGTGTCAGAGTTCTCGTCGCGTTCGCCGATCAGCGAGGACAGGTCGCGCAGGTCAGCTGCCGAGGAGCTACCGCCGAGGATGACCTTGACGATCGAGGCGTCCCAGATCGCGCCGGCGGCGTGGTCGCCCCACTTGTCCCGTGCCTGAGACAGGGACTGCAGGACCGGGATGGTGGTGATGCCGGTGCCTCCGCCTTCGGCCATCAGCACTGGCAGCGAGGGCAGTGGCGACAGGTTGCCGATTTCGTCCAAGGCCAGCAGCAGGGGAGGGTCGAGCCGTGCGCCGGGGGACGCGGCGGCGAGATGACGAGCAGTTTCGACGAGATCCTCGATGAACGCGGCCACGAGCGACCAGGACGCGCCGGCGCCAGCTCCAGTGGCCAGCAGGTACAGGGTTCCGTCGTGGGTGAGGAACTCGGTTGGGTCGAAGTGCTCGCCCGGGCCGGGTGTGACCGCGTTCAGGACGCGGGGATCGGCCAGACACGACAGGGCGAGGGACACGCCCATCCAGATCGAGTCACGGGTGCGCGGGTCCGCGTGGATCATCGATTCGAGCGTGTCGGCCCAGCCGGCTGCGGCGTTCGGGTGGCTGGCGAGGATCGCGACCGCGTCGGAGGCTGACGACGGTGACAGCGTCCAGGTGAACAGTTCTCGCGGGGTGCGGTCGTCGAGTGCGGCCGCGTGTAGCAACGCCTGGAGTGCGGTGCGGGTCTTGCCTTCCCAGAAGCCGCCTGACTCCACGCCGCCGGTCGACAGGCCGGTCGCCGAGGCGAGCCCGGTGGCGCGGATCATCGCGGTCAGCGGGTCCTCGCATCCACGGACCGGGGACCAGCGCAGCCCTGCGGGAAGACCCTCGGCGAGGCGTTGCGGATCGAAGATCGCGACGGGTCCTCGTTCCTGACGTGCCGTGAGGGTCGCCGCGACGTTGTCGGGCCGGGTGGTCGTGGTGATGACCGCGCCTGGAGCATCCAGGATCGCGTTGATCACCACGTGAAGGCCTTTGCCGGACCGGGGTGGGCCAAGGACCAGGATCGAGTCCTCCACTGAAGCCCACACGTCCTGCCCGCGAGAGCGACCGAGTCGGTACCCGACGGCGCCGGCCTCTGGCTTGCTCAGGGAGGGCCGCAGGGTGCCGGCTCGCGCGAGTAGCGCCCGCCGGGAAGCCGCTGCCTTCACCTCGCTACTGGTGGCGACTCCATCGAGCCGCCGCGGATCGTGCCGTGACCGGTGGCGCCACGAGTTGACGCGGGTCCACGTCAGCAGTGCGCAGACGGCCACCATGGCGAGCATCGCGGCGACCACGGACCAGTACGCCCACGGTGAGAGTCGCTCCGAGCCGAGGACGGTTCCGGGGTGGCGCGGATCGGTCAGCACGCCAGCGGCGCCTGCCCATCCCGCCGCCGGGGCCTCGGCGCCGGTGAGCCACGCGGCCACACCGCGCGCCGAGCGGAGTACGGCAGAGATGAGGCCGAGGACCGCGACGGCCACGAGTCCGAGGTTCACCAGCGTGTCGTCGATGCCGCGACCTCGTGGATTCACGCTGCACCTTCGGTGCTGTCCGCCGGGTCGGGCACCACGACGATCTTGTCGCCGTAGGTCGCCACGAGTGACGGGGGAAGGTGCAGTCTCACGGTCCCCGCGTCGTCGGCGACCTCGTGCGCGACGATGATCGCGACGGCCACGGTCTGGTGCGGCGTGAACCCTGCGTAGGTCAGCATGCCAGCGGGTGGCATCGACGCGGGTCGCTCCTCGGCGGCAGCCGACGGATCGGTTGAAGGCGTGATGATGTCGGTGAACACGGTCCCGTCGTGCTCGCGCACGTCGACGCGCACTGCGGATCCGAGGTCGGCGGCGATGCTGGTGACGACGCGCTCGAGGTCGGCTCGCTGGAGGTTCTCGCCTGCGAGGTGTGGCTCGGCGTCGACCTGGACGCTCAGCCCGCCGTGCACATCGACGACGACGTTGATCTGAGGAAGGACCGCCGGCACCTCCACGCCGTGCCGCGCGCCGCGCCGGTAGGGCGGGGCCATGTGAATGCTCATGGTCCGGCCACCTCCATGGGTCGGCGATCAGCGGCTTCTGCGGTGCGAGTCGGTCGAGGCGGCAGGGGTGTCCGCCGGTCGAGGCCGGGCGGTGTCCCGTCTGCGATCTGTGAGGTGGGCAGCGCATCGAGGATGGTGACGGCGGCGGCGCGGACCCGCTCGGCGGTGGACTGGACCACCTCGACCGGGGTCTTGCCTTCGACGCTGGACGCCCAAGAGATCACGTACGGGATCGTGTAGCTCCGCGTGTCCAAGTGGTGTGCTGCGCCGACCATGAGCGCGACCGATTCGGCCTCGACCTCCGCGACCCCGCGATGCAGGACGGCGTCTTCGTTGTCGGGTCCGTGCATCCTCACGTGGCCGAGCTCGTGCGCCAGCGTCTTGACCTGGGCGGCATCGTCCATGTCCATCCGGACCGACACCTCCCGGGTGGTGTAGTCCGTCAGCCCGTTCGCACCGCCGATCGCCGCAGCGGTCGAGACGAGCCGCAGACCGAACCCGCGTGCGGTGATCTGGTCGACCAGACCGTCCCACAGCCCTTCGGGCGCGAGCCCGGTGAGCAGCGTCGCGCGAGGCTGCTCGGGCAGCGGCTCGCCGCTGGTCTGCGACACGTCCCACACGTGCGCCGGCCGCAGTCCGATCATCCGGGACCGGACCGCCTCCCCAAGCCGGGGACGTTCACCGCGACCGAGCCGACGCCACGAGTTGCCGTCGCTCGGCATGGAGGAGGCGAACCGGACGGTCACCGGGGCGAGAATCGTGGACCCGGACTGCCCCTTGTCGACATGTCGGCCCAGCGAGAGCCATTGCTTGAACCCCGCGACGTAGGTCGGGGACGGGGCGGACACCCGCCCCGCGGCATACGCGGCCTGATGCTTCGCGTAGATCAACATCGTGTTGTTGAACGAGCGGGACCGGAACCGGGCCGCGAATTCCAGCGCGCGTCTCCAGTCATCGCTGGCCACCAGCGCACCGACCGCCTCGGTGAGTTGCGCATGCAGCGCCTCGAGCTTCGCTTCACGCGCCGCCGCATCGTTCCTCTGCGTCCTCATCGGTCACCATCGCCCCTACTCAAGTCCTCGCTCCTCAGGTGCTCCGGCGGCTGCGTTTGCATGCGCCCGGCGGTGTCGAACAGCTCGAGCTCGGCCGGATGCAGTTGGTGCTGCACAACGAATGAGCGGTGCTTGATCCGCCATAGTCCTTGCCCGGTCCCGAGGGTCGGCAGCAGCGACTGCTCGGTGCCGGTCAGGCCCAGTGCGGCCGCGGCGGAGCCCAGTTGGTCGGACTCTTGGCGGTAGACGATGCGCGTCTCGGCGTTCGCCAACAAGCTCGAGGCCAGGGCGCGCATCGCTGAGCCTTGGTCGCCCACGTTGTCCAGGTCAGACAGTTTGTGGAAGATCAGCATGTTCGCGATCCCGTAGTGCCGCGCGAGCCGCCAGTGAGCATCCATCCGCCGCAGCAGTGCCGGATGTGCCATCAGCCGCCACGCCTCGTCGTAGATGACCCATCGTTGCCCGCCAGCCGGGTCGAGCAGGGCGGACTCCATCCACGCCGACGCGCACGTCATCAGCACCGAGATCAGGGTCGCGTTCTCCGACACCCGCGACAGGTCGAGCGACACCATCGGCAGAGTCGGATCGAACCGGACCGTTGACGGCCCGTCGAACAGGCCTGCCAGATCCCCGGCGACCAACCGCCGCAGGGCGTGGCCGACCAAGCGACCGTCCTCAGTCAAGCGGCCAGCCGGATCGGATCGAGCGGTCGGGGCCAGCAGTCGGTCGACGACCAGCGGCAGCACCGGCACGTCCGATGATCGGACTGTGTCCTCCAGTGCCACGTCTACGGCGGTGTGCTCCAGCGGAGAGAGGCGGCGTTCGAGCACGGTCTCCGCGAGCGCGCCGAGCAGGTCACGGCGCCGCGACGCGAGTTGGGCCTTCCATTGGGCGTCGTCGACGCCGGCGGGGCGGTGCCCTTCGTCGAGCGGATTCAGTCGGGTCACCATGCCGTGTCCGAGTGCGATCGCTCTGCCGCCCACAGCCTCGGCGACGGCCGTGTGCTCGCCCTTGGGGTCACCGGGCACGTAGACGCGGCGGCCGAAGGGGATGGACCGGGTGTAGAGGCTCTTGGCCAGCGATGACTTTCCGGCGCCGACGATTCCGGCGATCACCACGTTCGGGGCGGTGATCATGCCGCGTGAGTACAGGACCCACGGGTCGTAGACGAAGGAGGTGCCGCTGTAGAGATCCTGGCCGACGAACACGCCCTCGCTGCCCGTACCGCCCTCCGCCAGGAACGGGTACGCGCCGGCCAGGGTCGCTGAGGTGTCCTGGTGACGAGGTAACCGCAGGCGTCCCGGTGTTCGGAGTGTTGCTGGTCCAGGCTCACCGGACCGGGGGAGGAACACGGTTGCGTCCTGTTCGGCCCGCAGGTCCCTTGCGACGGCACGTGCCCGAGCCTTGCTTTCGTCTCTCGCCTCCGAGATGAGACTCTTGGCGGCGGCGCGCCGAGCTTGACGCCTTCTGCGCCGCTCATGGCGAGGCGTGACGAGCACGGCGCTGTGCAGCCGGCGGTCGTCGCGGCGGCTCACAGTCCCAGCCCTTGGCCTGCTGAGCGAGTTCGTGGCGAGAGAGGCGGGGGATCGCATTTCGCGTAGGTGATTTCGGCTTCGGTGCTGTGGGCATGGTTGATCGTCGTTGACACCTGGTGCACAATCTCACCGGCCCGATGCAACTCCCAGGCCACCCGATACCCGCGATGCGGATGTCCTCGACTCGCCGCTACCGCGACCCAATCGGCGGTTACTGAAGGATGCTCGTGGCGGGCCGCGATTTGGTGCAGCGACTGTCTCAGGGACGCAACCGCCGTCGTGAGCGATCCGAGCACCGAGTAGATCTGACGCGGGTCGTCAATCGATCGCGTCGCATGGGCAAGCGCGCGCAGCGCACGCGCGGCTTCGTCGGCTTCTGCCGCCGGGTCATGGGGCGTTTCCATAGGTAGCTCCGAAACGAATCAAGGGATGATCTCGACCCACAGGTGTCTTGAGCGGTCCGTTCGCAAGGGGTGTGCAGCGTCAGTCGGCCCCGGCAGCGGTCGCGTCTAGATCTGTCGGCACAGGGGGAGGGCGGCGCTGGAGAACGCTCGCGCTTGTTGTCCCCACAGGCGCCGCGTCTCGCAGGAGGCCTGGATGGCGGCCTGTTCGACGTCGGCGACGGCGCGTTCGAGCTTGTCAGGGTCGGGTGTGCTGATGGCGATCAGTCCGGTGAGGCGTAGGACGCCGTGGCCGGCGGTGAGGTCTGCTTCCTGTTGAAGGACGTCTTGGTATTCAGCGTGCTGTTGGGCGTCTTCGATCTGCCCGATTCGCTGGCGCTGCGCGGCGTCGGAGATGTACTCGGTCTTCTTGCGGCGGATTTCGCGTGCGGCCTGATCAGTGCGCATCGGTGTGTAGAGCAAGGTGAAGGTCCGCCGGATGCCCGAGGAGAGCAGGACCGGAGCGAGGAATCCGGGATACACGAGGGAGCGTGGCCATTCGCTGATCCACAGCACGCAATGGTGCGCCGAATCGCTGCGCAGGCTGAACCAGTCCTCGCTCACCGCGACCGGTCCGGCGGTGGCGAGGTCACGGCCAAGCTCGCCGTGTCGTTCCAGCGCGGCCGCGACGCCGGGGTCATAGGCCGAGCGCAGGATCACGGCCAGGTCGCCCGGCTCGAGCCAGTCCGTCGGGGAAAGATCGGCGGACCGCAGAGCCGAGGTCAGGGTGGACATCTCCTGGCGCAGCACCGCAGCCGCGCCACGGTTGCCGCCACCGGCGGCGCGGATGGCGCGTGCGGACATCTTCAGGTCGATCGAGAGGGAGATGGTGCTCGCGTGGCGTTCTCCTGCCGGGCCGGCTCGGTCGATGAGTTCCTCATAGATCGTTGAGGTCCACGAACCGTCGTGTCGACCGTGTTGGGTCCACCAATCGCTCAGGCCACGTCCGGAGTCCGGCAAGGTTCGTTCGCTCACTTGGAGTGCCGCGATGCGCCCGGACCGGCAGGCCGTGGCGAGGACGCGTCCCCAGCTGGTGACGCGCCGGTGTTGCTCGGTCGGGTCCAGCAGGATGAACGCGGGATGGACCACGGCGACGACAGCGGTGAGTGTGCCGGTGTGCGGATCGTGAACCATCACCGCGCCGCTGTCGGGGTCGACCCATTGCCGCAGTCGTGCTGCGTCACCGGGAAGCGACAGCGTGCCGGCGGGCCGAGGACGCACAACCCGGCGCCGGAATACCAGCTGCCCGCCGACCATGCGCCACAACCAGACGGCGGCGATCGGCGCCCATTCGATGACCTTGCGGCCGCCGACTCCGACGAACGCCGCGATCGTGCACCCCAGGACCACGGGGGTCACGATCATCAGTGCTGTCGAGCCACCGGAGTAGAGCCCGATTACCAGCACGACCGCGCCGACGCCGACAGTGACGAGCTGGCTCAGGGACAGCCCGAGCAGGATGCCGCGGCGGCTGAGGCGCGAGAATTTGACCGGCTGCAGGTCCGAGGCGGGCGTTCCCGCGGTGGGGGTGCTCATGGTGGTCACCGTGTTCCGGGGGAGTCGGCGAGGGGATCCGCGAGCCTCGGGACAGGGGGCGCCGGCTGCGGGGGCGCCGCCCCGTCGGCCTGCCTGGACGCTGAACTGCCCATGGCCTGGCCAACCGTCCGCCCAGCCTTGGCCGTCTGCACCCCGGCGACAGCAGCTGCGCCGACGCCGCCCCCGGCGGCCGCCGAACCACCTGCAGCCCCGGACCCTGCAGGCTTGGGCGTGGGAGCCGGCGCCCCGGGCTTGGAGCCGGAGTTCGTTCCGCCGAGGACGGCGGGCGGGGCCTGTCCGAGACGCCGGTTCATCGGGATGGGGATGGGGCGGTTGAGTGCGGACTTGGCTTCCTGTTCGGCGGACATCGCGTGGTGCATGTCGAATCCCATGAACCCGATGGCCTTGTAGGTCAGGTACGGCGCGAACCCGGCCATCAGCATCAGAACCACGCCGGAGATGGGTTCGCTGACCGACCGAAGGTCGCTGTCGATGGGGGCCGAGACCTGCGCTGTCGCGAGCAGGAAGATCACGACCAAGACGATCTTGGACAAGATGAGCGCGAGGACGAACGCGGCCCATTTGGACACCCAGCCACGGGTCTGGTCCCAGCTCGCCCCGGCGAGCGCGACGGGAGCGAACACGATCGCGATCAAGAGCAGTGCCTTGCGGATCAGCAGGCTGAGCCAGACGATCACTGCTGCGCCGAGCGCCAGGCCGGCGACGAGGATCGTGATGATCGCGCCAGCCCCGGGCGCTGCGACCTGCAGGGAACCGATCCCGCTGGCGAGCAGGGTGATCCGTTCACCCATCGCGTCCATGTTGGTGCCCGCGGCGTGGACGATGCCGATGCTGATCCGGTCGGTGACCTCCAGCGCGGTCGCGATGAGGGCGAGCGCGACGAAGGACCCCAGGATCGACTTCGCGAGTCCGAGCGCGGCCCGCGACAGCGCCGTGGGCTCACGTCGGATCATCGCGCCGATGACCTGCAGCATGAAGAACCCGAGCATCACGAACACCGCGACCCCGAACAAGATGTTGTACACCCGGGTGAACTGGCCGGAGGTGACGTCGACCATCGTGGTGGAGTCGAAGACCGCCCAGACGGACTCGAACATCCACGCGGCCGCGTTCCCCATGCTCACGGCGAGCCAGTCGAACGGCGCGGCCACCAGACTCGCGGCACCTTCCCCCGCGGTGGCGCAGACCGCCGAGATCACGGGCACGTCACACACATCGGCCATGGCAGATCAGACGGCCTGGCCGACGTTCCAGAAGAAGTTCACGAGCGCGACCGATGCCCCGGTGACGATCGCAGCGCCCAACCCGACGAGCACGCCGAGCTTGCCGCGACCAGCCATGTGCGGGTTGGACGAGTTCGCACCGAGCGCCCACACGATCGCCGAGATGACGACCGCGAGGACCGCCAGGATCAACCCGACGGTCATCGACGCACCGACGATGGAACTGAGCTGACGGATCCCGGGAAGCCCATTGGAGTTCGGGTCGATGTCGACGTTCGCCGGCAAATGGGTTGCGAGTCGAGTCGGGTTGAGATGAAGCACGGTTGCCTCCTGGCGGGTTCGGTCCTGCTCCACAGGTGCGTGCAGCACCCACGGTGCTGGCGCTCAGAGCGTTGCGCCGAGATCGAGGAGCCAGTTCGCCCAGCTGAGCGCGCCTCCGGTGAGGACCGCTCCCGCGAGAGCGACGACGATCCCGGTCTTGGCCTTGGACGCGGCGTGCCAGTTGCCTTGCGCTGAAGCGAGTGCCCACATCGCGGCGCAGACGACCACCATCAGGACGGCGGTCAGCAGGCCGTAGGCCAGCAGGGCCCCGACGAGGTGGCGCAGGGTCGAAGACGAGCCGACGGCCCCGAAGTCCGGCCTCGCCAGTGCTACGGCGAAGGAGAGTTGATGGGTCACGACATTGAGGTGCGCGCGTTGGTCAGGAGACGGTCACGTGCAGGTGGTCGTAGTGCCCGCCGGTGACTGACCGTGGGTCAAACATTCCGCCGCCGTCATACGACCGCCACCCCTCCGCAGCACGTCGAACGGACCAGATTCGGCCCTGCCAGATGAGGTACTCGACCCCGAGCCGCCCGGCGTTCGCCTTGAGCCAGTTGGTCACCGTCCAGCCATCGTCGAGCGCGGCGCCGGTGGCGCGGGTGCCGATCGCGTTGCCGAAGGTCCCGTCACAGGCTCGGCCGGCCGCGTGGTCATTGTTGTCTGGGTTGCCCGGTCGCCAACAAGCCCAGGACGAGGTCGGGAAGCGTTGTCCGATCTGGGAGAGAACGTGCGCGGCTCGTGCCGTGATGCGGCCGGAGGTCGTGGGGTCGGCGACGAGCTGCCCAGGGTTCGCGCCGGCGAAGCTAGCGGCGTCGTCCGCCGGTGTGGCGCAGCGCGCACCCGTCTCAGTCGGGTTCGTTTCAAGTTCGGAGGCGCCACCGGCGGCGAGCCACGGATCGGGGTCGCTTGGTGCTGCGTCGGCGCCTCCGGGGCGGACTTCGAAGTGCAGATGGGCGCCGGTGGAATAGCCGGCGACGCCGACGTCGGCGATGCGCTTGCCGGCCGTCACGTGGTCGCCCACCCGCACGTGAATGCCGTCGGCATACATGTGCGCATACCCGGTCGCGACGAGTTGGCCGGTGACGGTGTGCTCGATCAGGATCAGGTTTCCGTATCCCGCAGCGGTGCCAGCGAAGGCGACGCGGCCGTCGGCAGCGGCGAGGATCGCCGTCCCGGCAGGGGCGGCGTAGTCCGCGCCGGTGTGGAGCTTGTGGACCCCGGTGATCGGGTGGCGACGCATCCCGAACCCGCTGGTGCGCGTCCATGAACCGCGGGGGAGCGGGAACACCACCCGGCTGGACTCGGGTTCGGTTCCGTCCGCGGGACCGGCGTCGTCGGTGAGTGCGGTGATGATCCGGGTCGCGACAGGTTGCCAATTCGCGTAGCGGTCCGGAAATCTCGAGACCTCGACCGCTTGGGCTGCTGCCCCCTTGGACATGGTCTTCCATCCGGGGATGTCGAGAAGGCCGCGCGGTGATCCGCGGTTCGGTCCGGTCGGTCCGCCGAAGAATGCTCGTGCCTGATAGGTCGGGTCCATCAGCTCGGAGACCCGTCCCCAGCCGGCGCTGGGGCGCATCTGGAACAGCCCGAGGCTGTCGTGATCGCCGCCGTCGCCGTCGTTTGGGAACGCCGGCGAGCTGGGGTGGGCGCTGGAGTTCGCGAGCATCCGCAGCCGTGACTCAGTCAGCGCGGCCATCAAGGCGATGGTGATCCCGTCGCGGCCGACGTCGTCCAGGAGGCTGCCGACCTGGACGATCGTCGCTGCGTGGGTGAGTTGCTGGCGGTTCAGTCGGACTCGCGTACCGCCCGAGCTCCTGGTGTCGAGATGATCCGGGACCGGGCCAACGCTCAGCGTTGATTCGCCTGGCAGGCAGGAGGCCCGAGCAGCCGGGTTGACGAGCAGGCCGACGCTCAGCAGGACGGCCGCTGGTCCGAGCAGGACCGAGACTAGTGCGCCGCTGAGCAGGACTCGCATCCCAGCGTCCTACTCGAGCGGGTCGTCGAGACGCGACAACCGCAGTAGGTGGCAGGTGGGATACGTCGGGGCGCAGGCGACGAAGACCGTGAACGCGACCCCGTGCTCCGATGCGACCGGCTGGCCTTCCCACATGCCGATGCGATGTCGTGTGCCCTCGACGGTGAACGCGGCGGTCCCCGGTGCGAGTTCAGGGTCGGCTTGCTCGAGTGCGGTGGCCCACAGCTCCGGTACCGAGACCGTTGTGACCTCGAGACGCTGCTGGGTTTGGTAGCGGCGCAGGTCCACCCAGGCGTCGTGGGTCGGGAGGTAGCCGGCCAGGTCTGAGACGAGCCCGGGGGAGGACTCACCGGTCGGGTCCGCGATCGTCAGGAACGGCTCGATGAGCTCCGCGGGTCCCGACGCGGTCCGGGTGTCCCACGCGAAGATCGCGATGGCGACGGCGCGCACGAACTGCCGCGGATCGGCACTGCGCGGGACGGCCGCTGCGGCCGGGCGGATGCCGGCGTCTCCGGGCACCGCGGGGGACGTGGGGACTGCAGAACCTTCGGGACGGCCGGTCTGCTCAGCCGGCCGCGAGTCGAAGACGATCGCGATGGCGCCGAGCATCAACACAACAGACAAACCGCCGGCTGCCACGACGAGCAGCCGGCGGGGATGACGAGTCACAGACGAACTGAGCATGGTGTGGCCTTCGGTAGAAGTAACACCACTCAGGTGGACGCTTCGGCCCGGAGAGCCTCGACCTCGCTCGCAAAGGCAGTCGACTCGTCCAGGACGTTCCGGAACAGCTCCCAGTCGTCGTCCTTGAGCTCGCGGGCGAGCTGTTCTGGGTCGTACCGGCCGGTCCAGCCCAGCATCTCGGCCCACAACAGAGTGAAGGACCGCGGGCTCCGCTTGATCGACGCGAGACTTGCGGCGCGCCGGGCCTTGTTCTCACGGGCACGTCGCCGGTCCTCGTCCTTCGCTCGTGCCAGAGCCGCAGCGGCGATCTCATCGAAATCGTCAGCCGGCGTGGGTCGTTGCTCCGCCGACCTCACCACAGCACGCACCCGCTGGTAGCTCGGATCGACTGCACCACCGTTGCGGATCCGTTCGAGCTCGTCCTCGGCGACCTTGCGGACATCCGCCGGTCGGTCACGATCGGCCGCCACGCGCTCCATCTGAAGGATCTGCTCCAGCTGGTTGTAGGACGCCCGGTGCGTAATGAGTTCGGCGGCTTGTCGGCGCACGTCCCCGTGGCCGCGCCCCGGCGCCGCCGATTCGGCATCACCGGGCTGACCTGCGCAAACGTTGTTTTCGCCGCCGAACCTCGTGGCCTCTTGGCGACGGGCGGCGTCTTCGCGCAACAGTTTCTTGACTTCGTCGTAGAGCATGGCCGCTTCCAGCGCGGTGAGCGGCTTGTGGGTGGTGTTCTCATCTCGCTCCGCCAGCAAGCGCGCGAGGTCGTCAGACAAGCCGGGTCGCACCCACACCCGAAGGGTGCGCCAACCCAGTTGCTTCACCGCCTCCAGGCGGCGGTACCCGCAGATCAGCAGACCATCGGGGGTGATCGTGATGGGTTGCAGCAGACCGACACGCCCGATCGACGTCAAGAGGGAAGTGAGGTCGCCGGCATTGCGACGATGCCGGACCCCGACGCGGATCGAGTCGGTCCGGCGCTCGAGCTCGATGTGTCCTGCCGTCTCAGACATGAGCGTCTCCTGTAGCCGTCGGCGACGAGTCCCAGATGATCGCAGTGACCTCGTTGTCACAGCACAACTCGGTGAGCTCTTCGCCCAAACACAGGCGGAGCAGGATCCCGCGTCCCAGACGGGTGCCGGCGAAGTCTCGGCGCGGATCACCAAGCACCACCCGTAGCAAGCGGATCCACGACCGTTGATCCAGGTCCAGCTGGCTGCGGCCTTTGGTGTCGCGGCGAAGGTATTCGTAGGCATGCTGACGGTCACCACAGCTACTCAACTGAGAGCAGACGTACTCCAGCGCCATCCGAGCCGCTGCCGGCGGCCAGCCGTTCTCCGTGAACAGCTCGACCGCTCGATCCAGTGCGACGAAGGAGTTGGTCGACTCCTCGGCACGATCGTCGTCGGTCTCGGGACAGGTCTCGGTGTCGTGGACGTGGAACGCGGGATGGAACTCGGCCAGAGCTCGCTCGCGGTCGCTGAACCGCTCCGCGTCATGACAGTCCGCCAGCTCGGGACGACGAGCCGCTTGATTCGAACACAGCAGTCCTTGCGCCCGTGCCTCGTAGATCAGCGTCAGCTGCACGGCACGAGTGATGACCGCCCACGTGTCGTCCGCGACCCGGGCCGACCTGGTGCGCATGACGTCGAACGCGGCAGCCGCTGCGTCAGCCGGCTCCAACCCGTACTTGCGGGCCAGCGCGCCGTACTTGGTCGTCAGGAAGTCGACCAGCTCGGTCGCCTCGGCCTCGTCCTGCCACGCGCGTGGCCCGGAGTAGGCGAGCCGCAGCAACAGGAACCGCAGTCCCTCGGTGGACTCGAGATCTGTACGGGCAGTCATAGCGACCGACCCTCCGTCCGGTCACTCGGAGGAGCCGATTCGCCCGGCGCGGCCGATGGCCACGGGTGCCCCAACGCCGAGACTCGCGACGCGGCTGCGCTGGGAGCCCGGCGTGCCCGACGCGCCAGTTCGCTCTGCAAATCGATGCCCCGCCCGGCGACGCGCGACCCCAGCACCGCGTGCAGTTCACTGACGCGCACCCACTCGACGGTCCGGCGCTGCCCGTTCCTCGAGGACGAGTGGCCCGGCGTGCCCGGCATCGACCGTTCGGTAGGGGTGGCCGAGTCCGTGCTTCCATCCGGCACCGGGGTGGTGTCGAGTTCACGGGTGGCACGGTCGACTCGACGTCGGTACGGCTGCTGCGTGTTCATCGTCCGACCGCCTCAACGGTGATCGCTCGGTCTGCAGACGGCCGGCCGGCTGGGTTCGCGACCCGGTAGGCCGAGCGGATGGTGGTGATCGATTCGCGTTCGGACAAACCCGCCTCGCAGCCGGCTCGACTCAGTAACGCTGCTGTGGTGGGGAAGTCGCGACCCTGCTCGACCATCCGGCACGCCGCCCAGAACAAGCCAGCATTCCGTCCACCCTCGGGACGACTCGCGACCCACGCCGCGAGTCGCTCCGGCCTAGCGTCAACGGCCGGCGCGTCAATCGGCCTGGCCATCGGCCTCGGTGGCTCCAAGAACGCCCGCAGCGCGCGCGCGTCCACCGGAGCCGGCTCGTGATGGGCGGCGACAGCGATCGACCGGTACACGCCGCCACACCCGTCAGCATCAGCGACCGCCGACGGCGGCACGACGATGTAGCCACCATCGCCGCGAAAGTCGATGTGCTTGGCCGGCACCTGCCACGACCGCTGCTCACGACCCGGCTCAACCGGGTAGTAGGCGTGGACCCCGCCCGACGGCGTCCGCACCAGCCACGACCACCCATCGACCAGACCCTCGGCGCGCGCACGCTCGAAGGCGGCGAACCCGGACCCGACCGGGTGAACATCCACGTCCACCACGTCGATGCCCGACCGCGCCCCGGTCGGTACGCCGATATTGGCCTCAGGCCACCGGGTCCACCACGGGCCAACCTGCGAGATATCGGCGGTCGCGTCCTGGAACCCATGCGCCGTGAGTGGAGTCTTTCCCCCCGGCACGCAGGGGAACACGGGAATGTGCCGACTCAGAAGCAGACTCACCGCGTCCAAGTGCGTCGAGGCCATAGCGAGCGCGTCGTGCAGTTCCGGTCCCCAGCGATACGCCGGCGCTCCCGGCATCTGGACTGTGCTCATGCCCCGAATGTGCACCCACGTCCGGCCTATCACGGTGCGAACACCCCCGAACACCCCCACGTTGTCGGGGGCGTTCGCAAAGTGTTTCCGCAGGTCAGAGGCCGTTCGGAAAAAAATCGAGAAAGTTCAGAACCCTCGCCACGCGAACACCCCCGAACACCCCCTGTTCGGAAATTCGAGGCGACGCTGACGGGGAGCCGGAGACATCAACGAGGGATCGGGGGAGACTCAGCAACAACGAGGGGCGTCCATGCGCCGTGACGGCGCGCCAGCGAAACCAAGTGTGATCCACGTCCAGGTTGACCGCGATCGGGTCCCCGTCGTGCGCCCGGCCTCCGCGACGTCAAGCACGGTTCCGCATCTTCGCTTCACGCGACATGCCGCCTTCCGCCCACTAGGACGCGAATGCGCGAGGAGTGAGCACATGCGAATCCCCGGAACATACATTGCTCGACGACACAATTACGACCCCTTAGCAGGGGTCGTCAAAGTCGTTCGAAAGTCCTGACTCCCCGTCGGACCCTGTCAGGAGGCGAATCGCTGCGGTCGGCTCGATGTCCCATTGCGCTGAGATCATGTGGCAGAGGTTGTACGTGGTCCAGGTGTCGCTCGCCACGCCGCGGATGCCTTCTGCGACGGCGCCCGCCAGTGTGTCGGACAATGCAACGTTGGGGTCCGCGGACGGCGATGCCTCGTTTTCGACTCTGCCAGCAAACTCTTCGATGACGGAGATCACATCTTCGATTACCGCATCCCGCCCCAACGCGTGGATTGATGACAAGCATTTCTTGAGCACGATCATTTGGTTGTCCGCGAACTCTTGAACTCCGCCAGAATCATCGCGAGTTCTTGACACTACGACGGCCGCCGAGAGTGACCTGAGTGCTTCAAGGCAGTCCTTGACCGCCACGTGAAGCGCCGGGACTACGTGAGCGGAAAAGCTATCGACCCACCTGTCGAACTGCTCTTCCGCAGGGAGCATCCGTCCGGTCCATTGGTGGACGAACGCCTTGCAGGGTCGCCCCTCAAAGGTTGGAACGAGAAGCACTGGCGGAGGGATGCCATTGCGCCAGTCCAGGCTAGCCAGCGCCGCGCCCACCTCCGACAGGTTGGTGTCAATATCTAGAACCGACTCACACGGAATCCCGATGCAGACCCGCGCTCCGGGCCAAGTGAGTGCTCCCACCTCTTGATCGCTGTGCACAAAGACGGTGGCGTCGAGGTTCAGAGCGGCGACCACCTCTCGCAGGCTTTGGTCGAACTCAGTTTCAGCCGATTGCAGTCTCCCTTCGGCTCTCGAAACTGCTCTGGCCAGCGCGCCCTCGTAAGGGCCACTTGACGCCGCGTCTCGGATGACCGGTAAGGAAACTGCCCCGAAATTGACCGCACGAAGGATGATTAACAGATCCTTGAGGACCGACGTGATTACTTCAATGCGTTCGCTGGGGTCTGCGTCGACGAGGTCCCACCTCTCATGGCTGTTGCTCTGCGTGACGGCGGGAAGGAGAGTGTCGTGAATGAACGCGGCTAACTGGGCAGGGGTACGTTCATCTCTACCCAGACCCGCGGTTAGATTTCCTGTGATACCGGCGGCGAGGGTATGGAGGGGGTCCTCCGAGGCGACCGTGTCTACATCCGACTCGAAGATGGGTAGATCCGACGAGACAAAAGTCGACAAGCTGTTCGCACGTTCAGTCAAGCTCTCGGCCACTTCGTTCGCTGTGGCCAGTTCCTTCGCCCGGAATCTTCCCAGGACGTACCGCCGAGCGAGAAGGTTGAGATATACCTCCACCTGGGAAAGAACCTCGTCGGCCGTCCTGACGCGTTCGGTTCCGCCTGTCCGCCAAGCCGATGAGGCCACCGAAGCGCGGATACGATTCCACCGCACCTCCCCGGTTGAGATTGCGTACCGCCGCAGGAGTTCGCTCGATCCAAGCTCGTGATCGCCGAAGCTGGCTGGTTGTCCATCGGGCCAGAGGAGCTTCACGTCAGCGCGGTCCGCCTCGGGAAAACAGCCGAGTACCAGTCTCGCGATGTTGACCGCATCCTCGTGATAGTCCGTAATCGTCTCCTCAGACACGACGACCATGCGGCATCGCGCAACCGACAGCACGTCCTCATTGATGACGTCTACCTCGGTGATCCAAGGGTTCGAGTGAAAGATGCGTTCACGGATACTCACTCCATTGTCTGCGTGGTTGCGCAGCCCTACGGCGAGATCCGGCGTAACGGTGCGGGCTGCGCTGAGCGTGTCCGCGAGCTCGTCGGCAGAGCAGGTCCGAAGAGATCTTTCCAGCGGGGTCCCTGACAACATCAACTCGCCCGTGACCGCGTCTTCGGTGTCCTTCAGGGCGTTCAGTAGGTCGGCGACTTCGTTGAGTGACCCGGACGATGTAAGAACTCGTGCGGCCCAGCCATTGTCGAGAGCCTCGAGGAATGAAGAGCGCAAGGGTCCGGCCGCGCCGACCGCGCCGTCGAGTTTGGGAAGTGCCGAGACAATCTCTGGGCGCAGGAAATCCACGTCGGTGTTACCGGCCATCGCAAGCTGGACCGTGATGGCGCGGAACGCGACGGCGACATTCTCCGCCTCGAGTTTCTCGTTCCATTCGGACGAGGTGCGCTTGAAGTCCACCAACCGGAGGGCCTCGAGAGTCTCTGTAAGGAGATGGATGTCGTTCTCCATCACATTGCGCTCCCGTAAGGCAGCAAGCACGACTTCGTCGAGTGCTGGGCTTTCGATCAGTGCGGCTATAACGAACGAGCGGATTTGAGGGACTTCCAGCCAGCTGACAAGCTGGGCAACCGTATGCGCCATCAGCGGCGGCGGGAACTCGTGTGTTGCCACCGACAACGCTGTGGACCTGAGTTGGTGGCGACCGGTGAGGATGCCGTCAACCTCGTACAGAAGGTGCTCGTTGCGGAGCCTTCGGAGAACGTGCGCGAGGTCAGAAGGTTTCAGTTCTAGGTGTTGCTGAAGGCCCTGAACGTCAACATGCGCCCGCCATCGGTGGGCCGTGGACGCGAGCCGTAGAACATCGAGCTCGGTGTCGCGTCGTTCCTCAACCCGGCGTCGGACCTGGTCCGCGATGACCTCCCTAAGTCGAGCGCCTTGGGTGAGCAGGTATGTGTACTCGAGCGTCAATCCGTGCGCTAGCTCGAACGGTTCGCGCCAGTGCGGGGCCTCCGTCCGGCCGAGCGCCGCAAGTTGCTGATGGATTCGCAAAGCAGTGCCCTCGTCAAGCTCGACCTCGACCAGGCTGCACTCAGCCAAGGACGTGATCGCGACGAGGTCTTCCGTTCGGCACGTGCCAACGAGCAGCACGTTCGGAACTCGCGCCACCTGGCCTCGGAGCTCATCCCATGCATCGATTCCAGCCCGACCAATCCCGTCGACGACGAGCCCGATGGGAGATCTTTCGGTCGGAGCGGACGACTTAACGAACCGCATGATCTTTGCAACATCTGAACTGTTCAGACGATTGATGCGAACCCAATGGATATTCCGGGACGAGTAAGCTGCGGCCCATAGGACCGTCGATTTACCTACGCCCGATGGGCCAGTGATGACAACCGCCGATCCCTCATGCGCTGCGGTGAGAACAGCTTCAGTTTCGAGAGGGCGCGGTGTCGGAAGGCCCGCGGCGACATGTCCTGGCTGGGCTTCCACTCCTTCGAAGAAGCGGCTTTCGGCCAACGGCGTGTCTAGATCGAGCGTGTCACAAACACCCTCTCGGAACGCGTCACTGAGATGCTCGAACGAGAGCCCAGAGAGCGCTTCGAGCAGGGTCCCGGTCATGGCGGCTGCCGTGGTTCCGCGCCGCCCTACGGCAGAACTTTGGGCATTGTGATCCTGGCACTCTGAGATGAGATCACGCAGGACTAGGCCAAGGTGCGCGGCGACGACTGGCGGCACCCTGAATCGCTGGGCGAGAAGATCTCTCGTTTCTTCTGCCGCTACGTTCCAAGGCAGCACGTAGACAGACAGACCGTCAATGAATTCAGCGGAGAGCTCGGTCGCGCCAAGTGTTGTCGCGCGCTCATTGGCGGCCTCGATGAGTTCCGGTCCGCCGTCTAATTCAACAAGGCGTTGGCCAAAAGTTCCCCGGGCCAACCCCTGCACGTCTCGCTCCAAGATGAGCATGAGCGGCCCACTTGTTCTCACCTGTTCTTGATGGTCACGGACCTCCAGAAGCAACTTCGCCGCGTAGGCACGGGGAAAGACGCCAACTCGCTGCTGTCGCGACTTGACCTGGACATTCCAGTTGGATCCGCCCTCGCAGACGAGATCTTCCAGATGCTCTGGCACCACTCGATCCGCAACGATTGTCTCGGTCAGCAGTTGCGCGCTGAGCCAAGCTCCAACGACGTCTTGGAAGTGAAACCCGCGCGCGGCAATCCCGCCTGAGCGCGCGCGCGACCATATGTCCTCATCGATCGGCTCAGGGTCTTGTGGCCCGGACTCAGGCGGGGGCGCCAAGTGCTCCCCAACGGGACGCGGCGTTCTTCTCGAACGAGCGGGACTCTTCTTGCGCTTCCCGTTATGGGACTTGGCCATTGCCCAATGTTGTCATCCGCCGACGACGGAATGACGCAACTTGGATGTCCTGCCCTTGATGCCCCGTTCGGAACGTCTTGGCACGGTGGTCCAGATGCTCGTCCTGAGACCCAGCACGGGGAATCTGATCGACCGCCGAGACGTCAATCGAATGGTTGTGACGATCGCCAAGTGTCGCGGGCACCCGCCGACACATGAGCCCGCACTCGCTGCGTCACGCCAAGATCACGAACGCACTCGACGCCGGCGTCCCGCTCCGCGACGCGCAGATCTTGGCGCGCCACGCGGACCCGCCCACGACCGAGCACAACGACCGAGCCGCGGAAACCTCGACCGACACGGCGTCTACTTCCTCACCGCCTACGTCGCTGGAGTGTGAACGTCCTGCGTCCCATCGCGCAGAAGACCGTAAGAGCCCTGGATCGCGACGTGGGTGGAGTGCGCGCTTGCTGGCGTGGGGGCTGGTCACATCTTCCTGTGTGGCGAGTCGCCGGTCTGGAGCCGCCACTATGGTCAACCATTATTCCGACGGACAAGACCCAGACGAACGATGACGAGGATTTGGGTGACTATCGATACCGAGACCATGGGAGCGTTGACTGCCGCCGTGGCGTCGCTCTTGGGAGCGGCAGTAGCTCTCAATCAATTCACACTTCCGACCCGTCTTCGGCGACTTGAGCAGTGGGCACGGGAGGCGAGCGATGGATTGCCGCGCGGCTCACACGCGGAAGCACTCACTTCGATCCGGCTATGGGCCGCCGCTCGACTAGTGGGAGGGACGTACGTGCCTGCCCGCTACTTCGCTGAGGCGGCGCTCTGGATTGGGTTGGGCCCGACACTCGCCGCGCTGTTCGTTATTTCCGGGGAAACGCAGTGGCTCTTGCTTGGCCTACCTTTCACCGTCGCAGTGCCTGCGAGGCGCGGCATTCGTGTCTTCCTCGAGCGGCAACGAATAATCCGGCAGTTTCTGGCGGGTGAAGTCCTCGACCCTCCCCGGTTGAGGATGATCGATCAGATGGAGGGCGGCTATCGCCGTGAATTCGGGTTCGCCACACTCATCTCGGTTGGAGTATGTCTCATCGGCGGAGCTGCAGGCTGGCTGATCGAGGGCGAGCGGGACGGATGGTTTCTCCTGCCAGGCATTGTCGGTCTCGCGATGCTCTCTATTGCGCAGACGTGGCTCATGGCTCAGGCCGTCCGACCGCCCTCTCGGCTGCCGCAAGGGTCAAGCGAGCCGGCCACCGGTTCATAGCGGACAAAATTCGAGCGCACACGGTGCGTCACTCCGCTAAGCAGTCATTGCGACGCGATGAGGGCCAGACGAGGACGATGACACCGCCCACAAGTCCCAGGAAGGCGCCCCAGCTTTTGTATCCGCGAGGTCGCGGTGAGTTCGAGCTATGGGACGGCGAGGTGTCGAAGACTCATAAGTGTCGGACCTTCACTCGAGCCACAACTCGGGAAGATGTGCACGCAAGGAGGCCAAACCTCAGCCACTCTGAGTTAGGTTCCTGACCCACCGACCGGCACGAAGGCGGATTCCGATGACATCGATTCAGATTGGCTCCAACGCGTTCAATGGCGTTCCATTTCCGCTCGTGCTCGTAGATCGCTACTTCCACATCTACGAGCTTGACGGCTCGCTGAAAGTGGACGTCTTCCGGTGGATCCCAGCGTTCAAGACCGCCGTCTACGAGGTGGTTTCGAGCGTTCCAGTCGCAGAACGGATCGAGTCCAACCCCAACGGGGATGTCCTCTTCACGAGCGAAAACGGGAGCTTTGCCTACAAGTTCCGACCAGATCCCGAGAAGACTCAGCTATTCGGGAAGATCCCCGTCACCGACGAGCTCAGCGTTGAACTGAAGGATCACGCCCTGCGGGTGTACCGGGACGGCGCGCTGATGGTAGACGCTTCGAACAACTCCTTTGTTGGGAGCGCGATCGGGATCCTCATCGATGCCGAGGGCAACGTGGCATTCGGCGTATCGGCTCTGCCTGACGGGATGGACCTCACGGTGCGCGGGAACGGGCACCCGTAACGTCCAACCCAACGGACCGACGCGGCCCGCGGCCCGCGTCCCGGTACCCGGCACGCGGGCTCGGGTGTTCTCCAACGTCGTCGGGCCACCTTTGCTGTGCCAAACGATATGGGCACCGCCGAGATCTCCCACCCAAAGGCGATTTGCACTTCGAGCACGTCTCAATCGATCCCACAAGATCCGACTCTTGCCATCTCGCACGAGGTCAACCTGCCATTGGTGGCGGAGGTAGTGCCTGGCGCCGGGTGAGCCAGCCGCGTTTACGTGCTGATCGGTACGTCTTTCCACCGCGAGAGTGGACGTCCGACTACAAGCCTCGCTTGAGCCTTCCGTGCATCCGCTGTCCTCCGGGTGCGGCTCCCGACCGACGCCCGACGCGCCAGTTGCGTGCTCTGCGTCCCGCCGGCCTACTTCGACTTTCTCGTACTGACCCGCAAGCCTAGAAGGGCGGCTCGTCAGCCCAAGACGACGGATCTGGTGGGCCCCACGCCTCGGCAGCAGCGGACTGCTCATCGAGATCGTCATTGTGAGTAAGGGCCAGGGCGCGTTCAGCACCCTCGATCAATTCGGCGTAGTGCCGCAGTTGGATTCGTGCGTGATGACTGTTGAAGACGCGGATCGTCTCGTCGACCTCCTCGCGCGAGTAGCCGTCCACAAAGTCGGGGTGACCGATGAGTACGGTCGCGCTAGCTCGACGGGCGTCGACCTTGAACTTGGCGTAGATGGTGTCTCGGGATTCGTCTAAGTGAGTGAGATAGCCCATTACTTGCCCGACCGCGCGATTTGCCTCGACCCCGACCACCAACGGTACGTTCTCGATTTCGCCCGTGACCACAGCACGGTCCTTCGCGCCGCGGTACTGCTCGATTAACTTGGGGATGTTCGCTCCTTTTAGTTCCACGATGTGCAGCGCTCCGTCGGGCCGAAGAAGCGGAACATCCAAGACGTCGCCGACGGTGAGCGACTTGCGACGGTTCTCGCCAAGGTAGTCCCCGCCGAAGATCCAAGTCATCTGTTTCACCAGCGGGTGGATGTCATCTCGCTCAGAACTGCTTGGGTCCTCGACGACGCGCCGCAGTTCTTCGAGTTGCTGACGGCGGCGTTCAAGCTCTACCGCCTCCGCCACTAGTACGCCGCGCGGGGAGGAGGCCAGTGCAGCGACGAGGTCTGGTTGCGATCCTGCGAGCTCAATGAGGGCGACCGCGTCGCTGCCGCTGAGCTGGCCTTGGCTGAGTTGGTCAACGAGAGCCGCCGCATCGGTTCCTGCCGGGATGATCTTGTACTTGCCCGCCTCGGTGAACTCGTTGTTCAAGAGCATGCGGATACCCTCGATCTCCTCGTCACCCTCGCAATGCCAGCGATTTGTCGCTTTTTCGAAGTCGTATCCGCCGCCTTCGCTCAGAGACTTCGCCGACCATGTCTGCGCACGGAACTCGCGGCTTCGGATCTCGCCGGTACTCGCATCACCAATGGTCACCAGACTGACGGTCTTCCAAGCTTTGGGACCGGGATGCACGGTGACGGATTGGACATCCATCACCGTCGCGTCATCTCGATAATGCTGGGTTACCCTGACCAGCAGCTCGCGTGAGATGTTGTCCGTCTCCTCGGGAGTCAGCGAAGGCACGTCGTTCTCTCTCTCGAACGGGGCGACAGCGACAGCGACAGGCTACCCACGCTTGTTCGCAGACGCCGACATCCCGGCACGGCGCGCCGCCGTAGGTGCAAGAGGCGCAGAGGCCGTCGACCGATGTTCTGACCTGCGGTGAAGCTGCCCCAGGCGATGGCGTGAACTCTGACTCCACTCCCCACCCATCACTGGGTGCGTCATTCCGGGTTTGTTCGCGATTGAAGTCATCCTGCGCTCTCACAACGTTGATCGAACAGACTCCACCCGCGGCGAGCAAGGCGAACGCAGGCACCGAAGGACTCAGCGATTTCCCACAGGTCTCCGCCAGAGGTGTACTCAGCCATGCGGTCGGGATATCCGGGAACTCGACCCGTGCGCACGGCCTGCGTTGATGAGCGGGTGAACATAGGCCAAGGGAATCCGTGAGCGTCGCCACTATGGGTCCGCCACATCGCTTTGATGGAGGCCTGTTGACGGGCGTCTTGGAAAGCCACTTCGGCTGCTGCGTCAACGATGTCCGTTTCTGTCGGAGCTTGGGACGCGGTCAAGTCCGATGAAGCTAACCAGAGTGCGCGGACTGCATCGCGACGACGCCTGACTCGACCTATCGCGGTGGCGAGTTCGGCGGCGTCGACGTCTGGGGGATTTGATTCGAGATACTGGAGGTACCGACGGTGGACTTCGTGGACCGCTCGCAGGCCTCTCTGTTGTCGATCGTGGCGTAGATCGGGTGCTAGCAGCCAGACGCCTCGGGCTGCTCCGAGCAGTGCGCCCCTGAGTGCGGTCGGCATGGCGATCGGGAAGAGTTCCTTCGCTTCCACAGAAGCCCGAACCATGTTGAGGTGTTGGACGGCCGAGACAAGGGCGACCCGTGCCACTTGGTGCGACGCGAAGCCGGGCCATATCTGCGCATCCACATGTAGTTCACTTCCGCTCTGCGGCTCCTCGATCTGCGCAGATCGTGCACGCCACCGGTCAAGGTCCGGGTACGTATTGCGCATGCTTTGCAGCGCTACGCCTGCACGAATCTGTTCGGCGGTGAATTCGCTCATCGGGATCCGTTCTTTCCGCGTTAGTCCCGCGCCAGTGTGTCACCAACTCCGCCCGCCCCTGTCCGTGCAGCCTCGCGTCGAGGTGCGTCATGTAGCCGCCATTGACCCACCGCTGGCTTCATACGGGCGAGTTGACATGGCGGGTGGTCGAGTCCCCTCAGGAGGTGCGGCGCTTCTTCCATTCCGGCGTGCTGGTGATCGTTTTGGTTCGATCCGGCGGCTCGACCGTGCCGGTGTACTCGTCGGTGCGTTCGAGCACGTCGCGGTCGAGCATTTCGTTGGCGGTTTGGGTGTTTCCCTCGGTGAACGCGATCTTCAGGAGGTCCAGGTGGCATACCTCGTCGAAGGGGATTGAGGAGCACGCGATTTGCGCAGCCGTCCTGGCCGTTTCGAGGTCGCCGTCGGTCATGGATCGCGTGACCACGAGGTGGGCGACGTCGGCTAGTGCGGTTGCTGCGGTCTCGTGGATGCGGTTGTCGTCGTAGAGCCAGCTCCATCCGTGACCGGTCGGGATGGTGAACGGCGGACCGGTGACGAGTTGGAGCGCGACGAGTAGGTCGTTTAGTCCTTCGGCGCCGCGGGCGTGGCCGCGCGCTCTGAGGCGGCGAAACAGATCAAAGTCAGTGAGGAGGTCATCGATCTGATAGCCGGGTGTCCCGGTCTCGACGTAGAGGCGGGATGCGTCGCCGGCGGGTAGGTGGGGCAGTCCTGTGATCGGACTTGACCCGAGCCAGGCACGCAGGTCCCTGACGTCGTTGCGCATCCGGGACTCGCTGCGTCGGAACACTTCCGCGAGTTCTCGGGACACAACTCCTTCGGGATGCAGCGCGATGTATGCGGCGAGTTCGAGGAGCGCCGGCCGGCGCCGATCAGAGGGAGCGGTCGGCCCATGAGCAGAGAGGGCCACCGAACCAAGGACGGCGAGTTTCGGGAGACGGGATTCAGGGTCGAGCCACGCGGCGAGGTCACGGTCCAGATCAGGGTCGGCTTCGATCAGCTTGTCCGCCACGTGCTCCGGGACGACCGGCGCGAGTTCGGCGACGTCCTCGGCGGTGGTGGCGGCAGCGGCCACGTAGTCCCCAGTTGTCTCGGGCATGAGTGAGCGGTCACCCGCCGTCCCCAGCGGACGTGGTTGGACGAGGTCCTCGCGGATCGCTCCTGCTTGATCGATGAGGGACTGAAGGTCGTTCGCGGGGTGCTCGAAGACCGGGCTGGGCACGGTGGGGGTCTCGCGGGCAGCGTCGACGATGGCAGCGCAGGTTGTCGCCTCGGACTTCGTCAGTCCTGCTGCCTGCAGCTCCCGGTCCCCTTCTCTGATGCGGAGTCGGCCCGCCGGGTCCACCTCGACGGTCAGGGCGGCGGACGCCGCGGATGAGTCCACCGCGACCACGGCGACGCCGAGTCGTCGGGCGGGAGCAGCGACGAGGTCGCTCAGTTCAGCGTGATCGATGCCGCTGGCGGCGATGATGACGCGGAAGGGGTCGGGGTCTCCGGAGTTGGCGGCGTGGGAGGCGCGGATCTGATCGACCAGCGGTCTGATCTCTGCGGGCTCGGGGTGGTGGTGCAGGCGGAGGTCGTCGAGTCCGTGTAGTTCGGAGGCGACTCCGATGGTGTGGACCTCCACGAGGACGGACCAGGGACTGAGCGCGAGCTCTGCAGCGAGGTGGCGTGCGAGGGCGTCCACCCGCTCGGTGTCACCGGTCAGGTCGATGGTGCCGAAGCGCTCGAGGTTGAACAGCTCGAGTGCGCCGGTGTCGCTCTGGCCGATGCTCACGAGCAGGGGGTAGGGAGGCAGCGCGTCGATGTCCGGGAGGTCGGTGTCGGTAGTGAGAGTCCACCGCCTCCCGCTGCCAGACCACGGCGCCGGCAGGACGGCCGGCTCAGCCAGATGGATGTCCAGCGTGCCGGGGGTCAGCGAAACTTGCTCGACCTTCGGATGTGGTTCGGCCCGGGCATCGAACTCAGCGGCCAGATGCCGTAGGGCGCGGTCGAGGAGGTCCAGAGTCCCCGCGACTGCCACACCCACTTCGACCACGGTCTTTTCGGTCGGCTGAAGCTCGGTCGGGGTCGGGGCCAGGACCTCTCCAGGACGGCGGTAGCGCAGTTGGGTGCGCCGATGTGCTCGCAGCGCCAGGAAGAGGCAGCCGGCGAGCACGGTTCCGCCTGCCGCCAGGCCCGGGACGAGCCACCCCGGCGAGACGACGTCGTCGACTTCGGAGGATGCCGGAGTGGTCGTCGGTGTCGCGGAGTTGTCGGTCTCGGTGGTCTGCTCGATTGATCGCGGTGCTCGGGGCGAGATCGCTTCTTGCGGGGAGTGATCGGGGCGGGAGGATGTGACGCCGCTCTGGGCCGCCGGCTTGCGCGCAGTGAGGTCACCGGCGACCGGGATGGTGAGGCTCCATCCGGGGACGATCAGGTCCGGGTCAGTCAGACGGCCACCATCGGGTTGGTCGATGTGGGTGGAGGCGTCGAAGATCTCGCCATAACGTTCCGGTTCGCCGAGTTCGCGGTCGGCGATGTCCCAGAGGGTGTCGCCCTCCTTGACCACGTAGCTCGCAACTGAACTGTCGGCCTGGGTGTCCTCGATCGTGGGGACACGTAGCGCGAGTCCGATGGGGAGGAAGTCGGGTCGGTCCCCGAGGACGTCGCGGTTGAGGTCGGCCAGTTCGGTGTACCGGGTGCCGTCGCCAAGCACCCGCTGGGCGATCTTCCACAGGCTGTCACCGCGTCGGGTCGTGTAGGTCGTGGTGGCGGGTGTGGCCGGTTCGATTTGTTCTGCCGCAGGCAGGTCGGCCTCGCGGGGCACTGGCGCAGTAGGTGAGGCCGCGTGAAGGTCGTTGTTGAGTCGCGGGACCGGTACGGCGGCGTGAGTGGCCGGGACCGGGATCGAGGGAACGGACCCGGGTGTGGCGATGAAGGCCAGGGCGGCGACGGTCACGAGTTGACTGGCGGCGTGTTGGGGGAGCGCGAGTCCGGGGAGTGCCGGGATCCGGAGTCCGCGAATCTGGGCGATAATCTCGGCCACGAGGGTTGCAGTGACCACGGCCCAGGCGATCCAGACGGCGATGGTGAGCAGCAGCAGGGCCAGGGTGCCGTCGTCGCGGCGGGTGAGGATGCTGGGCAAGCCGGTGATGTCGTCTCCCGATGGAGTGGCTCCGATCGCCAGCAGGAGGACGGGGACGCCGGCAATGAAGGCGACGATGGCGAGGGTCGCGGCAATACCGTGGAGGCGTTGATGGGTCATTGTTCGGTCCCTCTCATGGTGCGGACGAGGCGCGCTGACGCGTGGCCGGTGACGGGTAGGTCACCGATGCCGACGAGGCTCAGGAACTTGGGCCGGTACGTGTCGGTGACGCGAACGGTGATGGTGTCGCCGCCCTGAATCGACACCGACCCGGTCACGCCGGCAGCGGAGAGGAAATCGCGGGCTGCTGTTCGACCGGCGGAGGTGTCGACGGCGAGGTAGCGGCCTTCGGCGGCCGGTGCGGCGGACACGTGTTGGCCGCCGGCTCGGGCTGCTTGGGCGGCGAGGTTGTGGGCGCGTTGTTTGGCGTGGACTTGGCCGCCGAGGTCGACGGCCAGCCCGACCAGGATGGTCATCACGATGGTGGTGGTGACGAGCCACAGGCTGATCGAGCCGCGCTCGCGCCCGCAGCAGGTCATGAGCGTTCCGTCCAGGTGTCGATCGGGCTGGAGGTGTGTGCCCGGATGGTCCGGGCTCCAGGGACGCCGGGGACGGCCAGGTCCGACAGGTCGACGCGGCACGTGACGGTCACGTCGACGGAGCCGGGTTCACCGACTCGTGTGGCGAAGCCGGAGACGTCGACCTCGACCGTGATCCGGGTGCAGTTGATCTGCTGGTTGGCCAGGCTGGCGCGGGCAGCGGCGGTTGCGTCGGTGCGGGCGTGGTCGCTGGTGCGGGCGATCGATGCGGAGCGGGCGGCGTCAGCGGCGGCGGACTCGACGGCTCCGTGGGCGATGGCGGTGCGGCCGCCGAAGATGATCAGCCCGACGAACAGGATGAAGGCGGGCAGCCCGATGACGGCCTCGATCGTGGCCGAGCCACGCTGTAGGCGGTTCATGGTGCGGTCAGCCGTTCGACGGGCAGCGATGCCGATTGGGTGACGGTGGGCGACCAGCCGGGGATGACGCTGAGGCTTCGCCCTTGGACGGTCACCGAGACCGTGGTGGCCGTGCGGGTGGCGGTCGCCCGCGACGAGGTGAGGACGTCGCGACCGCCGGCGTCGGCGATGAACGCGGTGGCGGCCGTCACGCCGTCGGATGCGCGGCCGGTCTCGCTGGCGGCGGCGTGGGCGCCTTCTTGGGCAGCGGCGATCGCCACGGCGCGGGCGTGGTGGAACAGGGCGGCCTGCATGCCGAGGAACATCACTGTGAACAGGGTGGGCAGCAGGATGATCAGTTCGACTGTGACCGAGCCGCGCTCGGCTTGCCGGTCAGCTGATCTGTCCGGCTTGTGACTGGACATAGGCCCGGATGGCGGCGACGGCGATGGCGACGATCGCGATCACGGCGACCGCCCACAGGACGTGCTCGGTGGTGACCGATCCGCGGCTTCGCCTGTGGTTGTGGTCCAGGGCGAGTTGAAGCATGAGCAGAAGACTGGTGAGTCGACTCATGGTGGGTGTTCCTTCCGTTGAGGGTTAGGTGTTGGTGAACATTCGCAGCAGGGCTGGGGTGACTAGTAGGGCCATGAAGATGACGCCGAGCAGGGAGCCGGGGATGGTCATGCGCTCGCCGATGGCGTTGGCTTCGGCGATCTCGTCGCCGAGCATGGCGGTGCGCATGGCCGCGGATCGGGCGCGCAGGTTCGTGTAGACGGAGGCGCCTTCTTCGCCGGACAGGCGCATGATGTCGGCGAAGTCGTCCAGTTCGGGGAGCCCGAGTTCGTCGGCCAGCGCATGGAGGGCGTCCCACGGGGGTTGGCCGGACCACCGGGATCGGGTGAGTTCTTCGCTGAGGCGGCGGAACACCCACGAGTCGCCGACGTTCGCGGCCGCTTCCATGGCTTGGCGCACCCCGGCGCCGTTGTTGCGCTCGAGGGCGACCAGGTCGATGTAGGCGCCCAGTGCGCGGGAGAATTCGATGCGGGCCTTGCGGGCGTCGTCGACGGCGTTGTAGTTCGGCAGGAAGAACATCACGCCCGCCAGGGCCAAGGATCCGAGGGCGGGGATCACGAACGGCAGGCCGAGCCCGAGCAGGTCGAACAGCAAGGCCAGCAGTGGCGCGATGAGCAGGCCGAGGCCGGCGAAGGCGAGCTTGTCGCCGTAGAACCGGGCGACAGGGATCCGCAGCAACGCGAGCTCACGGGTCGGTGTCCTGATCCACAGCGCCGGGGGGAGGTGTTTGATCGCCCACACGCCGATGCGTTCCTTGCCGCGAGGTGCTCCGCCGGCGTCGTCGCCGGCGCTGACCCGTCGTTGCGGTGAGAGCCGGTTGAGTGCGTCGACCAGATCGGGTTCGGCGGGAAGCGACCGCACGGCTAGCAGCACGAGTCCGAGGCTGATCAGCACGCCGGCGGTGAGCATCAGCTGCAGTCCGGTGGTCATGGTGCAACCCCGTCGGCGGCGGCAAGGAAGCGGGGCATCGGTCGGCCGATCGCCATGCGTTTCATCCACACGAGGGTGGCGACGTAGGTGACGAGCAGCAGGACGAGGATGACTTGCCCGAGCGGCGAGCGGTACGGCTCGACGTAGGTGCCCGAGATCGCCAGGACCACCAGCACGCCGACGCTGATGAGGGTGACCCAGCGGGCGGTGGCGCGGGGTTTGGCGCGGTCGGCTTCGATTTGGCGGCGTGCGCGCACGTCGGCGGCGACGGACTCGGCGAGTCCTTCCAGGACGCTGGCCAGTCCGGCGCCGCGGTGTTGCGCGCCGAGGATGAGGTTCGCGGCGACGAGGTCGCCGGTGGCGTCGTCGAGCTCGTCGGCGAACGCGCGCAGGGCGTCCTCGGTCTTCCACCGTGCCCGCAGCCGTGACACCAGACGGGTGACCTCGGGCTTGATCGCTGCCGGGGTCGAGCGCAGTGATGTGACCAGCGCCTGCTCAAGTCCGACGCCCACGGTGAGTACGCCGGCGAGTGTGCGGGTCCATTCCTCCATCGCCTCGAGCCGCACGATCCGCTGCTGCGCAGATGACGATGAGAGCAGGACCGGGAGACCGACGAATGCGACTGGCGTCGCGACCAGCGCCAGCACCCACCCGGTGATCGCGAACGCCAAGACGCCGGCGGCAGCGCCCGCGAGCAGCAGTCGCCGTGTGGGCTTGGACAGTCGCAGGGTTCGATGCGGTCGGGCCGGCCGGTCACCGTGCTCGCTCGGTTGTAGGCCGATGACCAGGCCCATCACGCCAGCGACGACGAGGGCACCCGCGAGAGTGGGGATGAGCACGATCATGCCCGCGCCTCCTGCTGCGCCAGGTAGGTCGCGAGATCGAACCCGTGGGCAGCCAGTGCCCGGTACCGGTCGGGCAGAACGGATGGGACGGCGACACCGTCCGGGCCGGGGGCGAAGACGTGGGTGGCGGCGTAGCCGGTTTCGCGTTCTCCGGGGTCGACGGCGATGATCTCGGCCACCCGGCGCCGGCGCCTGGGGGTGCCGTCGAGCGTGTCGGTGGTCATGTCCAGGTGGACGACGAGGTCGATGGTGGCGGCGAGTTTGCTGGTGGCCAGGTCGTGGGTGACGTGTGAGCCGGCTTCCATCGCGCAGGTCACGAGCTTGCGCAGTGCCGCGATGGCGTCGGTGGCGTGGGTGGTGGAGATCGAGCCGGTGCCGGACTCCATCGCCTTGATCATGGCCCAGATCTCGCGGCCGCGGACCTCGCCGACGATCTGGCGCTGCAGGTTGAATCGGAACGAATCCACCAAGGCCTCGTCGAGGGTGAACTCGCCTGCTTGGCGTCCGTCCACGCCTCGTTCGCCGGACCCGGGTCGGGCTTCCCAGGGGTGCACGATGCGGTGTCGGTCGGGGAGTTCGTGCAGGTGCAGCTCGTACTCGGTTTCGAAGGTGCCGATGGCTTCCAGCGGGTCGATCTCGGCGCACAGCGCGCGCACCAGGGTGGTCTTGCCGGCGCCTTGGCTTCCGGAGACGACGATGCTCTTGCGTGCTCGGACCGCGGCACGTAGAAACGACGCCGCCACGGGCGGGAGCATGTCCCGGCCGACGAGGTCGTCCAGGGTGACCTGCATCAGCCGATGTCGGCGGATCACCACGGAGGGTCGAGGTGTCACCCACGCCGCCGCGGCGAGTCGCGAGCCGCCGTCGAGGCGCAGGTGCAGGCGCGGTTGGGCTTCGGAGAAGCCGCGTGCGTTGACCTCGCTACGAGACGCGAGGAAGACGAGGAAATCGATCAGCTCCTCATCGGAGTCCGCGACGGGTGGACCCTCGAGGAGACTGCCATCGATGAGTTCGAGCAGGACCCGGTCGTGACCGGTGATGATGATGTTCTCGACCCGGTCGTCGTCCACCAGCGGCTGCAGCCGGCCGAGCCTGAAGAGGGAGTCGAACACGGCGCGGGCTGTCGCGTCCTGCTCGATCGGGGTCAGCGTCGCGGCGCCGTCGTTGACCCGATCGGTCAGCGTCGATTCGATCAGGTCGAGCACGATCGCTCGGCCGAGTTCCTGCTGCGCTGCCTGAGGCAGCCGGCCGCGGTCGGACGCCACGGTCTGGCTGAGTCGATCGGATGCCTGGGCCCGCAGCGTCGCGACGAGCGGCCAGTCGACGGGGACGGCGCTCGCCGCGTCGGAGGTGTGCAGTGGCAGGGTCTGGTGGAGGCTCCGTCCGGTCGGCACACTCAGCAGGGGCAGTGGGGTGGCGAACAGCGGCAAGTCGAGAAGCTCGGCGGCCAGACCGTCGGTGGGTTCAGTCGTCATCGCGCTGCTCCTTCGACGAGGTCGAGACGCTGGGCGCGGACGGCCGCATGGATCGCGGCGATCGCCGCGTTCAAGCTGCGCACGAGGGGAGCGGAGTCGAACTTGGTCGATGGCGGTGCCCCACGGTGGAGGACCGCCGCGGACTCCGGGTCGTCGGGGAGCGTTGCGAGGACCGGGAGTTTCACTGCCGCGGTGACCTCGCGCGCGCGGTAGGGGTTGCCCTCGCCGACGAGGAGCAGTTGAGGTTCGCGCCAGTGGACGAGCGACCGGGCGACGGCGTCGCCCCACGACCGGGTGGCCGACAGTGCGGGCAGTGACGTCCTGGTCGCGATGAGGACGAGGTCGGCGTTGTCCAGCAGGGGCGTGGGGGAGCCGGTCAGTCCGAGCCGTCCGACGTCGATGATGACGTCCTGGCCTGTCGACTCGAGGTCTCCGAGGACGACCGCCAGGGGCTCCCAGAGGTCCCGCAAGGCGGGGGCTTGGGTGTGAGATCTGGTGCCGGCGACGAACGAGACCTGGGTGTCGTCGATCGGTTCGGCGACCTCGGCGAGGGTGTCGGCGAGATCCGTGCCGGTGAGTGCCAGCTCGACGACGCCCGCCCGGTACTCGCGGGTTCCCCGGAAATAGCCGGCCAGCAGCCCGGACCCGCCGGTGGGGTCGGCCTCCACCAGCAGCACCGGGCGGGGCCAGCACAACGCCAACCCCAGGCAGGTCGTCGTCACGCCGGGAGATCCGGACGCGGAGGCGAGCGTGATGACGGCCATCTCAGCGCTCCCGACTGTCGAGAACGATGGCGACATTGCCGGTGGCCGCTCGTGCAGCGAGAGTGGCCGCTTCACCTTCGGCGACTTGCACGTCCACGACCAGCTGGCCGGTCTCCTCGGAGTATCGGGTGCCCACAACCTCGGCCCTACTGAAGGCGGGGGTCTGAGCGGGCGCCGCCTCCCCGGCCGGGGATGTGACCACAATTCGAACGTTGTCGCCGACCCGCAGCGGTTCCGACGGCGCCTGGGCCGGCGTGACCGCGACACCGACGACCGATGCACCGTCGGCCGGGACGACGGTCACAGCCATCGCGCTTCGGGTGACCAGGCCGCCTTCGGCGATGTCGAGTGCGGCGCGTTTGCCGACCACCGTGTCCAGTGCCGAGCCCGGCAGCGGGTCCAGCGCCGGGTCGGTACTGATCTGTACGCGGGCCAGATCATCAACCTCGATCACCGAACCCCGAGTGATCTCGGTTCGCGCCACCAGCACCTCAGTGCTGTTCGTGGTGGCGGTCCAGGCCCACGCTCCAAGGAGCCCGCCCAGGCCGATCAAGATGACTGCCGCCGCGACCAGACCAGGTCTGCGCCTGAGCTTGGGCGGGGGAGCGAGCGGGGGTCCGGCCGGACCCCCTGACCCGTGGTCGATGGTCCTGTCGTCACGAACGGCTGTACTCATGTTCACTGCCCTTCACCCCGGAGGCTCGCTACTGCACGAGCACCTGCGCTTCGCCGACGGCCACGCGGACCGACCTGACCAACCCGTCCAGGCGGATCACTCCGCTCTGGCCGGCGCCTTCCCACGACACCACCCACTCCGACGTCGCGGTGACCGTGAACCGGTCGTCCGGCAGACCACCGCTCGACGTCTCATAGGTGTGACCGCACGTCGGCGACTTCGACCTCCCGAATGCGGCCTTGTAGACCGTGCCCTTGTTCCGGCACGTGATCTTCGTGCCGTCGCCCATGTCCCAGCGGATGGTTTCCACGCGCGCGGTCGCCGTGATCGTGATACCGCCAGCGGATGCTGACGCCGCGATCGGCCCCCACGTGTGCTGGCTCGGCGAGGCGACCCACATCCACACGGGCATTCCTACGATTCCGATGCGGTCCGGGCCGGGTTCGGGCACGATCCCGATGTCGATCGCCCGCAGTCCCATTCGGTCGACGGCGATCTGGGCGACTTCTCTCGGTGTGGGACCGGCGCCTGAGTTCACCGGCGGAGTCGCCGACCAGATCTGGATCTGCAGATCAGTTTGCGGCTGCCAGCACTCATAGACGTTGCCGTCGCCCGGCTCATGCCCCTGCCACGCAGGATCACCGGCGACGGGTTGAGGGTCAGCGAGACGGACGTAGCAGTTCAGGGCGTTCGACCAGTACCCAAAATCGGTGCTGCACGGCACCGGACCCGGGGGAGGCTTCGGGATCCCGCTCTTCGTCCCATCCCAGTAGCAACTCGCTCCGGTCCCCGTGTCTTTTGGCCCGTCGCCTGGATCCGAAGCTTCTCCTTCGCCGCCCGGGACTTCGACCGTTACGAGGCAGGTCCCGTCCGAGGGGTCGATCTGGGCGCACTCTGGCTCCGCGAAGGCGCGGGCGCTCACGACGCATGTGAGGACGATGACGGCAGCGATGGTCGGCGTCAGGCCGCGGGCGTACACGGGGACTTCTCAAGGTCTTCGCCCCCGGCGACGCGCCACGCGCCGTCGGGGTCCTTTGACCACTCGTAGTTCGCGACTGTGTAGCGCGTCCAACCGGTGTCGGGCCGGGTAGGTGCGACGACGGATTTGCCGTCCTTGTCCACTACGTCAACGTTGCTGACGTCCCAGCACACATCGATGAAGACGGTCGGAACCTTGCCTGCTTTCGGATCTGAGTTGTCGAGGCTGACGGTCTGAACCTCGGAGTCCGCGATCATGGTTGAGCCTGTCTGGTGCTCGCCATCGCGACGTCGATTCGAGATCGACCGCTGGAGCGCGGTCAGCTGAACGCTTGTCGCTACCTTCTTCAAGCTCCGAATGGGTGTCGATGGATCTTGATTCAACTGATCGACGGTCGCGAAGTACGTCACCATGAGTTCCGTCGCGGTCGTCGCAGCGACGTCCGAGTCCGTCGGTGGGCGTGTGGTCGCAGCCGTCATAGGAGTCGGGGTAGATGGGCTGGCCGAAGGGGCTGCCTCGTCCTCGGAACACGCCGCCAGAACGACGAGCAGTACTACCGCCGTCGCCAGAACCCGCGTACCTCGTGTGGTCGTCATCGCCCCCGATGCCTGCCTTCCTCCACGGGTGACCCGGGGAGGACGCGGACGGCGCGACCACCGAAAACCGGTGAAGACGCCGTCACGACCTATTGAGCCACCGGAGGAACGAGAAGCGCAACTGTCTTTCATGGCTGATCTGCTCCTTCCGAATTCGTAGTCATGTACCGAAGGTGTGCCGTCGGTTCCGAACACCCCCTGCCGCCTGGGTGTTCGCGGCCGGTGTTTGGAGGGTTACACGTCTGGCAATTGAGGCGGGCTCAGTGAGAAGCAATCTGTGGATAACTCGGCCAGAACCGGGGCTGGGGTTCGCGGGACACCTTCACATTCGGGGAGGTGCGCACGACGATGACGGTGTCGATGAAGGTCATGTCGGCCGGTGACGGCTACAGGTACCTGCTCAAGAGCGTTGTCGCCGGAGACGGCGACCGGAGCTTGTCGACTCCCATGACCCGCTATTACGCGGAAGCTGGCACACCGCCGGGGCGATGGATGGGTTCAGGTGTCCGTTCGCTCGGCGATGACAGTTTGGCTTGCGGGGACCCGGTCTCCGAGGTGCAGCTCGCTCTGCTGATAGGGATGGGGCGACACCCCATCTCCGGCGAGCCGCTCGGTCGCCCCTTCCGTCAGTTCGCGTCGGTCAGCGATCGAGTCACGCTTCGGACCATGGAACTCAGCTCCAACCTCAATGCGGGGCAGCGCGCCGATGCCGTTGCGCGCATCCAGGCCGAAGAGCGAGAGTTGGGGGACCGTCGGGCGGTGGCCGGGTTCGACTTCACCTTCTCGGTGCCGAAGTCGGTTTCGGTGTTGTGGGGTGTGGCTGACGCCGGCACTCAAGCACTCATCGTGGACGCCCATCACCGAGCTGTGGCCGAGGTGATGGATTTGCTCGAACGCGAGATGGCCACGACGCGCACGGGCCGTAGTGCCGGGGACGGAGCGGTCGTCCAGGCTGACGTCGTTGGCGTCATCGCCGCGGCATTCGATCATTGGGACTCGCGTCTTGGTGACCCCCAGTTGCACACCCACGTGGTGGTCTCGAACAAGGTCAAGACGCTCGGGGACGGACACTGGCGGGCTCTGGACAGTCGGTCACTGCATGCCGGTGTCGTGGCCATCTCTGAGCACTACAACGCTGTTCTGGCTGACCGGATCACCCGATTGTTCGGGACCGAGTGGGTGCAGCGCGACCGGGGCAAGGACCGGAAACCAGGATGGGAACTTGAGCTGGTTCCGGACCGGCTAGTGCGAGAGTTCTCGGGCCGGGCAAGGGCGATCGAAGTCGAGAAGAATCGGCTCATCGAGGAGTATGGCGCCACTCACGGGAGAGCCCCGTCGAGCACCACGGTGATCCGGCTGCGCGCCCGAGCCACGTTGGCGACCCGTCCTGCGAAGCACATGAGTTCCCTGGCCGACCTGACCGACGCTTGGCGGACCCGAGCGGCCGCGATCCTCCAAGTCGACTCCACAGCGTGGGCGCGACGACTGACCGCCGCTTTACCGGTACGTCCGGCTCTGCGGGTCGATGACATCGATCTCGACGTCATCGCCCGGGTGGCACAGACGGTGATGGAGGTCGTCAGTGAGAAGCGAGCGACCTGGCGGCACTGGAACCTGTGGGCGGAGGCTTCCCGTCAGACGATGGGGTGGCGGTTCGCCGCCGCCGAGGATCGCGAGCGTGTTCTCGGATTTATTGTCGACGAGGGCAAACGACGGTCGCTGCAATTGACGCCTCCGGAGCTCGCGTCGAGTCCCGCAGACTTCACTCGGTCCGATGGGACGTCCCGGCTTCGACCCCGGCACGGCGTGGTCTACAGCTCGAGCGAGCTGTTGGCGGCGGAGGATCGGCTGCTCGCCCGGGCAGAAGATCGAGGCGGACCGGTCGTGGACGCGAACGTCATCGAGCAGGCGACTCGACCGAAGAGATACGAGAAGGCGTTCAGCGATGAACAGATCGATGCGCTCGCACGGATTGCGGGATCAGGACGCCGGGTCGATCTGCTCATAGGTCCGGCGGGCGCAGGCAAGACCACCGCGATGCGGGCGTTGCGTCGGGCATGGCAGACGACGCACGGCCCCGACAGCGTGGTCGGTCTCGCACCCAGCGCCGCGGCGGCGCACGTCCTGGCTGAAGACCTGGGCATGGCGTGTGAGAACACGACCAAGTGGCTGCACGAGTTCAGCCAGGGACGGGCCGCGTTCCCTGCCGGTGAACTCGTCATCATCGACGAAGCCACCCTTGCGGGGACCCTCTCGCTGGATCGGCTGACCGGGCTCGCCGAGGCCTCCGGCGCGAAAGTCCTGCTCGTCGGTGACTGGGCTCAGCTGCAGTCCGTTGATGCCGGGGGAGCGTTCAGCCTGCTCGCGCACGCTCGGCACGACGTTCCCGAACTCACCGAAGTCCACCGCTTCACCCATGAGTGGGAGAAGGCTGCCTCACTGGACCTGCGCGCTGGGCGACCCCGCGTCTTGAAGGTCTACCAGCGTCATGACCGCATCCACGAGGGCCCGACCGCCCAGATGATCGATGGGGCCTACCTCGCGTGGCGCGACGACGTCCGTGCCGGTCGCGCGAGCGTCCTCGTCACCGACTCGTCGCACTCCGTGACCGAGTTGAACACGCGAGCCCGCGCTGAACGTATCCTCAGCGGCGAGACCGAAGCCGACAGCGAAGTCCGGCTCGGAGACGGCACCCACGTTTCCGCGGGCGACCTGGTCATCACGAGGAACAACGACCGACGCATTCGACCGCAGCGAGGAGGCTGGGTCCGCAACGGCGACCGATGGCAGGTCGACGCTGTGCGTAACGACGGCTCGCTACAGGTCCGGCGGTCGGGGGCACCAAACGAAGGATCGGTCAGCTTGCCGGGTCCGTATGTCCGCGAGCACGTGGAACTCGGCTACGCCGTCACCGCGCACCGCGCCCAGGGCGTAACAGTCGATACGGCCCACGTGGTGGTGTCCTCATCGACCACCCGCGAGAACCTCTACGTCGCCATGACACGGGGTCGCGAATCCAACGAGGCCTACGTCGCCTTGGACCAGCCAGACGACACCCACACGGCGCCCCAGGACTCGGACCTGTCCGCCATGAGCGTCCTGAGCGGGGTGCTTCGGAACGTCGGTGCCGAACTGTCAGGGCACCAGATGATCGAATCTGAACAGGAGCGATGGTCTTCCATCGCCCAGATCGCAGCCGAATACGAGACCATCGCCGCTGCCGCCCAACACGATCGTTGGGTGAGAGTCCTCGAAGCCTGCGGCCTCACTTCTGAGCAGTTCGAGCACGTCCTCAACTCCGAGTCCTTCGGACCGCTCACCGCAGAACTTCGTCGAGCCGAAGCTCATCACCTCGACGTGGAAGCCGAACTGCCGCTACTCGTGAATCAACACACCCTCGTTGACGCCGACGATATTGGAGCCGTCCTGGCGAGCCGCTTGCGACGTGCGACGTCCCGCCGTCGATCGGGTCGCCAACCCGTACCCAACATGATCGTGGGACTCATCCCCATCGCCGGGGGACCAATGGCCGCCGATATGGCCACCGCGCTGAAGCAACGGCAAGAGCTTCTTGAGACACGCGCCGCAGCGCTAAGCGAAACGGCCCTCGCGAGGAACGCTCGCTGGACACGGAAGTTGGGTCGTCCACCGACGAGCAGTACTCTCCACGACCAGTGGCTCCGCGAGCTCAGGACCGTGGCCGCATACCAGGACCGCTACGCAATTGACCCCGCCTCGCTCTTGGGTGATGTCGACTCTGACGCACAGGCTGCGGACCGCGCACGGGCGCAAGCGGCAGTCGACAGAGCGCGCAGGCTCGGTGCTAAGAACGTCGACAGTTTGGATCGGCGGACCACGCAGAGCGAACCCGAGGTGCGTCGGCTCTGAGAACCCTGGGTACGGTGGGCCGGCCATTGTCGACGAGGTCGACCAGCGTATTCATGGCGAGGCGCTCGGCCCCGACGAACGGCCCGGCGATCCGCATGCCGCGCTTAGCCGCTCTGTCCGCGACTTCCCCGAGGGTCGCAGGCGGAGTGGAGACGAGGATGTCGCCGGGTTTCGCACCTTTGGATTTTGGCCGGATAATCACCACCGATGACTTCGAAGAAAGCGTCGACGTCTTGGACCGCCTCAGTGAAGTCAGTGGTGGTGGTCACTCCTGATTGAGAAACGGTGGTGTGGAAGGTTCGGACGCTGCTGGCTCACTTTGGCCAGTTGGACCTCACCGCGGCCGAAGGAGAAATTCTCCTTCGGGACCGGCACCAGTGCGAGGAACACGTCAGCGGCGCTGATGCCCAAGGCGCCGACCGTGTTGTTCCGGATGACCTGACCGACCACTCGCTTGTCGGGCAACGGTCGTTCCGCTCAGGGTCGGGCAGCCGGTGTATCCGGCGGCCCCGCCTCCGTAGATCGTGACCGGGTCGACGTCGTTGAACCCGGTTCCCTCGCGCAATCTGTCGTCGATGTCGGGGGTTCCGTTGTCTCGTGATGGTTCGGGAACGGGTTGATCAGCTCGGGATGGACCCCGGTAGCGGCACGTTCTGCAGCCGCACCTGTCCGCGTGCCAGCACCTTGGACGTTGCATCGTCGGTGATGACGACCTGCCACAACTGCTGGGTGCGCCCCTGCTGAAGGGCCTCGGCCTCAACCGAGGCGCGTCCACCCCTGGAGGGGCGGAGGAAGTCGGTGGCGTTGTGCACGCCGACGGCGAACTGACCGCGCTCCGCGACAGCCTGGCTGGCGGCGACACCACCTGCGGATTCGACAATGGTGGTGTAAAGACCGCCGTGGACCACTCCCCAGGGATTGAGGTGGTCCTCGCCGAGGTCGACATGGCCGGTCAACCGGGCTTCCGAGATCTCGTCGATCACGAATCCCGATGCAGCGACGAAGCGGCTCGCCGCCCCCGATGAGACATCAGACACGCTGGCGGGTCTGGCAGTCATGTCAGGCCTCCTCGATCTTGGCTTCTGATTATGAAGTTAGAGTGGGATGGAGGTGCTGTCAAACGTACATTTCGAGAACGAGGCGGGTAGCGCATGCACTGGCTGGAGATCGAGACTGACAACTGCTCAATCCAGCGCGCGCTGTCCGTGATCGGGGAAAAGTGGACGATTCTCATTCTGCGGGAGGCGTTTAACGGTGTCCGGCGCTTCGACCAGATCCGCGGTCACATCGGAATGTCGGACTCGCTGCTGGCTGACCGGCTGCGCAAGTTGGTTGCGGCCGGGGTGCTTGATGCGGTGCCTTACCAAGACCCCGGACGCCGGCGCAGGAACGAGTACCGATTGACGGAAAAGGGGCTCGACCTCTATCCGGTGATGATTGCGCTGATGCGGTGGGGGGACCGCTACTATGCGGACCCCGAGGGCCCGGCGCTGATCGTCGCGCACGCCGGTTGCGATGAACCTGTCGAGGCGGTCGTGGAATGCGAGCGTGGGCACCGTCTCGCCTCCGCCGCCGAGGGGCGTGCCGATCCAGGCCCTGGCGCCCGCGCGCGAACGCCTGCGGGTGCCGGAACCGCAGATGGGCACAGCCCGTGACGGCAATTCCTCGTTGGTCATCCTCCCCGATCGCGAAGATTCGTGCCGGACGTTGCCGGTCATCTCGCGCATCGTTCGCATCGTGAACTCCGCCGATTCAGCCGCACGACTTCCCGCCGGAGCCGGCGCGCGCCTCTACTTCTAGGTCGCTACGACTTCCGTTCCCTTTGGGGCCCCGCGAGTTGCTTCGGTGCGAGCTGATCCTCGCCACCGTCGTGCGGCACGTGAATAGCCGGAGCCGCGACCTGATGAGCGCGCGGCGTGGCACTAGACGAGATGGTCTAGTCTGTAGCCTCAGCCCTTCCTACGGATCGAGGAGATCCCATGAGCAGTGAATCGAACCATCCCGACGGCACCGTCCGGACCGAGGTCCGAGGCAACGTTCTTGTCGTCACCTTGTCTCGCCCGGAGAAGCTCAATGCGCTCAATGCGAACCTGTTCGATGGGATCTCGGCTGCGTACGCGCGGTACGAGGCCGACCCGGATCTGCGATGTGCGCTGCTGTGTGGCGAGGGTTCCTCGTTCTCGGTGGGGGCGGACCTGACGGTCCTCCCGGCGATGGTCGAGGCGGCCGACGAGGCGCCTGACCCCGATCGGTTCGATCCGTTCGGCCTGGAGGGCCGACGATTGAGCAAGCCTGTCGTCGCCGCGGTCCACGGCATGTGCCTGGCTGGTGGCCTGGAGATCGCCTTGGCAGCAGACATCATCATCGCGGCCGAAGGCACCAAGCTCGGACAGCCCGAACCCGTGCGCGGGCTCTTCGCCTTCGGCGGAGCGGTGATCCGTTGGCAGCAGCGCGTCGGCTGGGGCAACGCCCAGCGCTACCTGCTCACCGGTGACCTGCTCGGCGTGGACGAGGGTCACCGCATCGGCCTGGTCCAGGAGGTCGTGCCCAAGGACCAGCTCTTCGACACCGCCTTCGGAATCGCCCAGCGCATCGCCGAGGCAGCGCCCCTTGGTGTGCAGTACGGGCTCGAGGTGAGTCGGGCCGCGGCGGACCAGGGATTTGAGGTCGCGGTGCAGGTCCTGGCGGCGCGCCGTGGGGAGATCGTGCGAACGAAGGATGTCGCCGAAGGGCTGCGGTCATTCATCGAGCGCCGCCCGGGTCGCTACGTCGGTCGCTGAAGCGGACACAGGAGGTGAACCGTTTGACCATGTCGTCTAGACGATCTAGTCTAACGTCATCAATCGCGCCGAGCCTCCTCGGCCAGAAGGAGAGAACATGAGCCCCGAGACTGCTCCCGGCGAGGTCACCCTGCGCACCGAAGGCCACATCGCCGTCATCACCGTCGCGAACGAAGCAAAGAAGAACAGTTACTCGCCGGACATGATGCGCCAGCTGGCGGGGCACCTCACGACGTTCGACGAGGACAACGACCTGTGGGTCGCCGTCTTCAACTCCGCCGGGGACCACACGACGGCAGGGCTGGACATGCCGAAGTTCTTCGGGCCTGATGCTGATGCTGACATCGATCCCGCACTGGTCGATCCCTTCGCGATGGGTCGCCGGACCACGAAGCCCGTCGTCGCGGCCGTCCAGGGCATCACCTTTACGATCGGCATCGAGATGATGCTGGCGGCCGACATCGTCGTCGCGGCCGACTCGGCGGTCTTCCAGCAGCTCGAGGTCGCGCGCGGCATCGCGCCGCTCGGTGGCGCACACTTCCGATACCTCACCCGCACCGGTTGGGGCAATGCGATGTACCACCTGATGCGGGCCGACCGCTTCGACGCAAAGCGCGCCCTGGAGCTGGGCTTCGTGCAGGAGGTCGTCCCGCACGGTCAGCAGCTGGACCGGGCGCTCGAGCTCGCGAACGAGATCGCTGCCAATGCTCCGCTGGGCGTGCGCGCGACCAAGGAGGCTGCGCTGCGGTACATCGAGCATGGCGAGCAGGCCGCGGTCGCGGCCATCGACGATGTCCGGGCGAGCGTGTTCGACAGCGAGGACTTCAAGGAGGGCATCCAGTCCTTCATCGAGCGCCGCCCCGCCAACTTCCAGGGCTACTGAGCAGGTCTCACGGCGTCACCCCGGGCGGTCACGCACCTGCCCGGGGTCACGAACCGGGCCTCATGATGAGGCAGCTGGCGATGGCGCGGGCGGTGGGATCGGTGTGATCTCGGCCCCGGCGGTCGCCGTGCGCCGGCCCATAGAGACGACGCGTCCCTCGCATCGCAGCAGGCCGCTGACGTTGGTCGCGGGGCGCGTGAACTTGATCGTCAGGTCCAGTGAGGTGTTGGCGGCGCCCTGGGCAGGTTGGAGTGAACGGCGCAGCCGAGCGCGGAGTCTGCGAGCGTGGCCAGGATGCCGCCGTGGACCGTGCCGATGAGAATGAAGTGCCATTCCATCGGCTCGAGCTCGAAGACCGAGCGGCCGTCGACGGCCTCGACCAGCGGCATTCCCACTGTCGCGTTGATCGGTGGTGCGGGCGGCTCTTCCTTGACGAGTCGTGCGAAGAAGTCGCGGCCGTTATGCTGCTGGGCAGCCTCCGCCAGCTCCGTCGGGTCAGTCCAGACGTAGGCGCTCGCGGCTCGTCGTGCTCCCCGGATTTCGTGGGTTCTGTCGGTTGAGACGAGGTCGACCCGAGCGACAGGGACTGCGCCGAGTTCGAGGAGACGACGCCGGGGTGGAGCGACGCGGTGCGTCACTCCACCCCGGCGTGGGCCCGTGGCGGCTCGAGCGGTCAGGTGATCCCGTTCAGGTGCGCGACCGCGTGTAGAGCTCGTCGATCTCGTCGCTGAACACCTGGTGGATCGCGCCCCGCTTGACCTTGAGGGTGGGCGTGAGGGTCCCTTCCTCGACCGAGAAACCGCGGGGGAGCAACTGCCAGGATTTCACCTGCTCGGGGCGGGAGAGCTTGGAGTTCGCGTAGTGGACCTCGGCGGCCACGGCCGCCTCGACGACCGGATGGGTGAGGAGCTCCTCGAAGGTGCCCTCCAGACCGCGGGTCTTGGCGAACATCGTCAGTAGGTCCGGATCCGGAACGATCAACGCGACGATGTAGGGACGGGCGTCGCCCACGGCGAGTGCCTGGCCGATGAAAGACCGCCCCACCAGCAGGTTCTCGATCGACTGCGGCGGGACGTTCTTTCCCGTGGCAGTCACGATGATCTCCTTCTTGCGATCAGTGATCCTGAGTCGCCCGGCTTCGTCGATCCGCCCGATGTCGCCCGTGCGCAACCACCCATCCTCCGTGTACAGTTCAGCCGACTTCTCAGGAAGGTGGAGGTAGCCGGGGGTGTTCCCGGGGGATCGGAGGAGGATCTCGCCGTCGTCGGCGATCTTCATCTCTCCGCCCGGCAGGGGGGTCCCGACCGTTCCGAGGGCGGGGACGGTGTCGGGACGCTCGGTGATGACCGGTCCGCTCGTCTCGGTGAGTCCATAGCCCTGGATGACACGGATGCCGATGGATGCGTAGAACTCGATGGTCTCGTCACGCAGTCCGGCGGCGCCGGAGCAGCAGAATGCTCGTTCGAGCCCGAGGAACTCGCGCACCTGACGCAGTGAGCCACTCCGGGCGAGTGAGGCTCGTTGCGCGAGCTCGGCCGAGATGGGCTCCTCGTTGAGCTGCTTCCGCCAGTGCTCCGAGGCGACCTCCCGGTCAGCGGCGATCTCGTCGGCGCGGTCGGCCATGCTCGTGGACATGAAGACCTGCGCGGCGGTCGCGAACTTCTCCCAGATGCGCGGGACGGCCATGAAGAAGCTCGGTCGGAACACCTTCAGCGTGGGCAGGAGTTGTGCGGCGTCCGGGCAGCAGAGCACCTCTCCGCCGGTCCGCAGCGCCAGGTAGATGGACCAGACCCTCTCGGTGATGTGCGCGAGCGGCAGGAAGCACACGGACTTCTGGGGGTAGTCGACGATGCCGGACTGGATCAATGCGTCGACGTCCCACAGGAGGTTGCGGTGCGTGACGATCGTCCCCTTGGGCATTCCCGTCGTGCCTGAGGTGTAGATCAGGGTGGCGGGGTCATCGAGGTCGACCGCGAGCGCACGTCGAGCGATCTCCGATGCCGCTTCGTCCCGGTGCGCGTGGCCCCGTTCGAGCAGCTCACCCCAGCTGGAGGAGGAGGAGGCGGTCGTCGCGTCGGCATCGATGGTGATCACGGCCGGCTCGGACTCGATGAACCAGCGAAGGCCGCTGAAGCGCTCGACGACCGCGTCATCCTCGAGAATCAACAGACTCGGCGAACAGTCACTGAGGATGTGCTGGGCCTGTTCGGTCGACATCGTCACGTAGAGACTCACCGGTACCGCGCCACAGAGGCGAATCGCGTGGTCGGCGATCAGGTGCTCGGGTCGGTTGGAGGCGAGGATGCCGACGCGCTCGCCGGCTTGGACACCGGTCGCGACCAGGCCGGCGGCCACGTCCTGGACCAGCTCGTGGAGTTCGTGCCAGGTGTGACTGCGTCGCGCGCCCCCCTCGAGCCAGCTCAGCGCGGGATCGTTGCCGACCCTCTCGGCGTTGGTTGCCAGCATCGCGGTGAAACCCGTCAGCGCTGCGGTGCTCTCCGCGGTCATGGTGCTCATCGGGCACCGCCAGGTGTGACGCGGTTGCAGATTGATTCGAGCATGAGAATTCCTTCCTGTCGGCGAGGTGTGGTCGCCCTCACACCGGACTAGACTAGTTCGTCTAGGGGGAATCGTCTAGACGGGCTCCCTGATGGCATTAGTGCTGGACATCTGTGATCCCCGTCTCTAGACTGTCTCGTCTAGACGGAAGCGTCCATTCGGAGTTGGGCCGAAACCACAGTGATATATGACAGCGCTCCGTCGGCGAGTTCTTAACCCGTCGTCGCGGCTGATCGATTGGTTGAGCAAAGAGAGAGAGGGAAACATGCACTTCCACCCCATGGGCATCCCGTCACGGTGCGCCGAGTGGCGCCCCTGCGGTGTCGCTGCCGGGAGGTTCGGGTGCTGACCATCAAGAACCTTGACGTCATCTATGGACGCAGCATCTGCGCGCTCGAGGGTGTCGACCTGGAGGCGAGGTCCGGTCGTGTCACCGCGATCCTCGGCACGAACGGTGCCGGCAAGTCAACGCTGATGCGTGCCATCACCGGCGTGCTGGGCGCGAACGGGGGATCGGTCCGGTCCGGCAACATCGTCTTCGAGGGGCAGGACATCACGTCCTCACGTCCCGGCGCCATCGCCGCGGCGGGCATCTCGCTCTCGCCCGAAGGCAGACGAGTCTTCGCCGGCCTCACCGTCGAGGAGAATCTCCGGGTCGGCGGACGCCTGGTCGACCGGAAGAGGCGTGCGGAGAACCACGACCGAGTCGTCAGTCTCTTTCCTGTCCTGGGCGAGCGCCGGAAGCAACCAGCGGTGCTGCTCTCGGGCGGCGAGCAGCAGATGCTGGCCATCGGTCGAGCGCTCATGTCCTCGCCCCAACTCCTGCTCCTGGATGAGCCATCGCTCGGGCTGGCCCCGGTGGTCGTTCAACGGATCGCCAACCTGATCGTCGAGATCAATCGCCAGGGTACGGCGGTCCTGCTGGTCGAGCAGAACTCCAGGATGGCGCTCGCGGTCTCCGATGATGCCGTGGTCCTGGAGACGGGAAAGGTCCAGATGTCGGGGTCCGCAGCGGACCTCGCCTCCGATCCGGCCATCCAGTCGCTCTACCTCGGCGACGCGGCCGCCGACTCCGACGCCTGGGGGGCGACTCATGCGTGAACACCTTCGTCAACCATCGGTCCTTCACGTCGATGGAGTCACCGTCAGGTTCGGTGCGGTCACCGCGCTCAACGACGTGAGCTTCGCCGTGGAGCCTGGCACCATTCACGCGGTCATCGGACCCAACGGCGCGGGGAAGTCGACGCTCTTCAACGTCCTGACCAGCGTCTACCGGGTCAGCGAGGGGAGCGTGCGTTACGCCGATCACGAACTCACCGGGATGCGTCCTCACGCCGTGGCCGGGCTCGGGATCGCGCGGACCTTCCAGAACATCGAGCTGTCCCACACGACCGTGGCGGGGAACTTCCTACTGGGCCGCCATCAGCAGATGCGGCAGGGCACGGTGGCCGCGGCTCTGCGACTCCCGGGTGTGCGGCGAGAAGAGCGTGAACAACGTCGTGCCATCGAGGAGATTGCCGAGTTCGTCGGCCTCCGGGATCGCATGGACGTGCTCGCCAGTGAGCTGCCTTACGGCGACCAGAAGCGCGTCGACCTGGGCCGTGCCCTGGCGGCAGATCCCTCCGTCCTGCTCCTGGACGAGCCCGTAGCAGGGATGACGCGCAGTGAGCGGAGCGACATCTCCGCGCTGATTCGCCGCACGCACGAGGAGTTCGGGCTGACGGTCGTGCTCGTGGAGCACGACATGCCGTTGGTCATGGGGCTCGCGCAGGTGTGCACCGTCCTGGACTTCGGGACGGTCGTCGCGACCGGAGAGCCCCGCGCCATCAGATCGAACCCGGCCGTGATCGAGGCCTACCTCGGCGGAGTCCCCAACACCGCCCCTACCGACAAGGCGACGACGTGAACCAATTCCTCTCCTTCCTCATCAACGGGGTGTCATTGGGCGCCATCTACGGATTGGTCGCCATCGGCATCGTGCTCATCTACAAGGCCAGCCACGTGGTCACGTTCTCGCACGGTGCGCTCGTGCTGCTGGGCGCATTCGTGACAGCTCGGGTCAGTCAGGAGACATCGTTCGGCCTCGCGGTCGTGGCCGCTATCACCGTGACGGCACTCGTGGCGTTGCTGGCCGAACGCCTGGTGATCCGCGGGATGCGGGGGTCACCCGTGATCAACCTCAGCATCGCCACGATCGGCATCGATCTGCTTCTCGTCACCTACTTGACCGGAAGCATCGGGTCCACGGTCTTGAACATCAAGCACCCGTGGGGAGCGTCCAACCTCTCGCTCTGGGGCGTCGGCGTCGGATGGAACCGTGTGCTGGCGTTGGTGGTGGCATTGGCGCTGATCGGTGCACTGCTGGCGTTGTTCAAGTTCTCGACGTGGGGCGTCGCGATGCGTGCCGCCGCGCAGGACGGTGAGATCGCGTCCTTGATGGGCATCAGCCTCTCCAAGGTCAGCGCGCTCACGTGGATGGTGGCCGGTGCCCTGGCTTGCGTGGCCGGGATCTTCCTGGCCGGCGCGCCGACTCCGGGGGTGACGGTCTCGTTGGCCGCCATCGCCTTCCGCGCATTTCCCGCGGCGATCCTGGGCGGACTCGACTCCGTCGGGGGAGCGCTGGTCGGGGGCCTGGTGATCGGCATCCTCGAGGCGCTCGTCGCCGGCTACCAGGACCAACTGGCGTTCCTGGGTCATGGTGCGAGCCAGGTCGTGCCCTACGTCGTGATGTTGGCCGTGCTGCTGATCCGGCCGTCCGGACTCTTCGGAAGCAAGGAGCTGACCCGTGTCTGACACACTCGAGAAGGTCGACGTCGCCAAGGCGGTTCCTCGTCGCCGAGGCATGCATCTTCGCTCGGCCGCCATCGTCGTGGTGGGGATTCTCCTGATCCTCGCACCGCTCAGTCTCTCGTCGTTCTGGTTGCAGATCGGACTCGCGATCGCCGGGGCCGCACTCGGGGCCATTGGCCTGAACCTCCTGGTCGGCTCGACCGGTCAGCTGTCCTTTGCGCATCCGGTCTTCGTCGCCCTCGGTGCTGTGGGCTACGCCTGGCTCGCCGGCTCGGCTGATGACGGGGCAGGGCTGGGTGGACTGGGTCTTCCTCCCGTGCTGGCCGCGATCCTCGCGGTGGTCGCCGCAGGCGTGGTCGGGATCGCGATCAGCCCGCTGGCCTCGCGACTCAAGGGCATCTATCTGGGTGTGGCCACGATCGCGTTGATCTTCGTCGCCCAGCACGTGCTCGACAACTGGCGGTCGGCATCGGGCGGCTACAACGGACGGATCGCACCGGAGCTGTCGATCTTCGGCTTCTCGTTCGCTGACGGCATGTCCGAGCTCACCATCGCTGGAGTGCCCTTCGGTCGTGACGAGAAGCTCTGGTACGTCGGCCTCGTCATCTTGTTCGCCGGGATCCTCGTGGCGCGCAACATGCTCGACAGTCGGCTGGGTCGCTCCATGGCGGCCGTCCGTGACAGCGAGGTGCTGGCCGCCATGAACGGCATCGACGTCCGACGCTGCAAGCGTCACGTCTTCGCGATCTCGGCGATCTACGCGGGCACCGCCGGCGTCATCTACGCGTTGGCGGTCGGCAGCGTGTCCCCGGAGGCGTTCGACCTGCCGATGTCCATCAACTACCTCGCGATGATCGTGATCGGGGGCCTCGGGTCGGTCTGGGGGAGCGTGCTCGGCGCCGCACTGGTGACGGCCCTGCCCCTGCTGCTGCAGCAGCACGCGGCATCCCTTCCCCTCATCACCGCCACCGGTGAGTCCGGTGGCGTCGATGCTGCCGCGGCCGCCAGGTACATCTTCGCGCTGACGATCATCGTCGTCCTGCTCCTCCAGCCCCGGGGGCTGGCCGGGCTGGTCCAGGACCTCGGTCTGCGAATCCGTCGGTTCAGCTCCCGCTGAGCGACGTCAACCCCCCTGTAGGAAAGGCACCACCATGTCCAGAAGCAAGAAGCTCGCCGCGGTGTCCACCGCGGCACTCGTCCTCGCGATGGGAGCCTGTGGCAAGTCCGGAGGCGACACCGAGACGGCCGACGGAGTGAAGCTCGGGCCGGGCGTCAAGGACGGCACGATCACCCTTGGGGTCCTCACCGACCTGTCTGGCGTGTTCGCCCCCTTGGGCAAGGACAGCTCGTCGGGCTACAAGCTGTACTTCGATCAGGTCAATGCCGACGGTGGCGTGTGCGACGCGTACGACGTCAAGCTGAACGTCCAGGACAGCGGCTACGTGGTCCAGAAGACGGTGCAGCAGTACGGGGCCGTTCATGACGACGTCGCCGGACTGATCGGAACGATGGGCTCGCCCGCGAACGTGGCCCTGCTGCCGAAGGTCGAAGCGGATGAGATGACCAACCTGGCGATCTCGTGGGATCGGAAGGTGACGGGCTGGAAGGGCAATCTCATCATGGGAGGGGCCTTCGACGTGGACATCGCCAACGGTGTCGACTACCTCGTCCAGGAGTCGATCATCGGCTCCGGCGACACGGTCGGGCACATCTACTTCCAGGGGGACTACGGTGAGTCGGCGCTGGTGGGCACGGAACTGGCAGCGAAGAAGCACGACCTGAAGGTCGTCAAGGCGCAGATCGACCCGACGGACTCAGACATGTCGGCGCAGGTCACCCGGCTGAAGTCCCAGGACGTCGATGCGATCGTGCTGAGCGCGAGCCCCACGCAGACCGCCTCCGTCATGACGGCGGCGAGCGGCCAAGGGTGGGACGTTCCCGTTCTCTCGAGCATGCCCGGATTCGCGCCGGGTCTCATGGACAGCCCGGCTGCAAATGCCCTGAAGAAGAGCTTCTACCTCGCGAGCCCGCTGGCCACGACGCTGCCGGCCGACTCGGAGATGGGGAAGAAGTTCGCGGAGGCCAACGAGGGCGCGGAGGCCACCAACTCGCTCGCAGGCGGCGTGGCCAGTGCTCAGATCATCCACGCGGTCCTGGAGAAGGCATGCGAGAAGAAGGATCTGAGCCGCAAGGGCATCCTCGACGCGAAGCTCTCGCTCGGCGAGTTCGACACCGACGGGCTCCTTGTCCCGCTGGATCTGTCGAAGGTCGGGGCGTCGCCCACGTTGAAGACGAACATCCAGCGTCCGTCCGACGAGCCCGGCGGTTTGACAGAGGTCGCCACGGCGTTCCAGGGCGAGTCCGCAGTCGAGTGAACTGATGGCGGGTGGTGCCGGGGCGACTCCCGGCACCACCCGTCACACGCTTCCGATCTCTTGACGAGATCGTCTAGACGAAATAGTCTAACGATGTACACCCGAGAGTGCCGAACGAAGGAAATGAAGCATGACCACTGACCTGTTCTCCGTCGCGGGAAAGACCGTCGTCATCACGGGAGGCACGCGCGGCATCGGCTACATGACCGCCGAGGGCTTCCTCAAGGCCGGCGCCAAGGTCTACGTCACCTCGCGCAAGGCAGATGCCGTGGAGGCGGCGGTCGCGTCGCTGTCGCAGTTCGGCGACGTCTTCGGCCTCCCCTGTGACGTGAGCGACCCGGAGCAGTCGGCCGCGCTCATCGAGCAGATCGGCTCCCGCGAGTCGTCCGTCCACGTGCTTGTCAACAATGCCGGCGCCACCTGGGGTGCCACGTTCGACGAGTTTCCCCCGTCGGCTTGGGACAAAGTCATGGGCCTGAACGTCAAGGCTCCCTTCATCCTGACGCAGCAGCTGAGGCCGCTACTCGAGGCAGGCAGCGCCGACGGCGACCCGTCCCGAGTCATCAACATCGGCTCCATCGACGGCCTCGCCGTCCCGGGGTACGACAACTACTCCTACGGTGCCTCGAAAGCGGCGATTCACCATCTCACGAAGCACATGGCCTCGGAGCTGAGCCCGTCGATTCTCGTCAACGCGATCGCTCCCGGTCCGTTCCCGACCAAGATGATGGCCGCATCGCTGGCCGAGCAGGGCGACGAGATCGTGGGTGCGAACCCGGTGGGGCGCATCGGCACGCCGGAGGATGCCGCGGGGCTCGCGATCTTCCTGTCGTCGCGCGCATCGACCTACATCACCGGTGCGACGATCCCGCTCGACGGCGGCCTGAGCACGACGATGAAGGTGATGTGAGTGGCGTACAAGGCGCCGATCGCGGACTACGACTTCTTGTGGCGGCACGTCCTCGATGCGGAGCGGCACCTCCTGGACATGACCGACGGGGCGCTTGGCGTCGACGATGCGGCCGCGGTGTTCGCCGCGGCGGCGGACTTCGCCGTCAGTGAGCTCCACCCCCTGAACGCGTCCGGGGACCGCGAAGGGTCCGTCCTCCGGGACGGCCGGGTCGTCACGCCGACAGGATTCGACGAGGCCTTCCGTGGCTACGGGCGCGGGGGCTGGATGGGCGTGGAAGTTCCCACCGAGCTCGGTGGCGAGGGGATGCCTCACCTGCTGACTGCCCCGATGAACGAGCTGTGGTCGGCGGCCAACTCGGCGTTCGGGTTGTGCACCGGCCTGACGGTGGGTGCCATCCATGCGATCGGGGCGGTCGGGTCGCCGGAGCAGAAGGCGACGTTCCTGCGGCCCATGGTCGAGGGCCGCTGGACCGGGACAATGAACCTTACGGAGCCACAGGCAGGCACGAACCTTGCCGCCATCCGCACGACGGCGACGCCGAACGAGGACGGTTCGTGGCGGGTCAAGGGTCAGAAGATCTTCATCACCTGGGGCGATCACGACCTGAGCGAGAACATCGTGCACCTGGTGCTGGCTCGCACGCCCGGGGCCCCCGAGGGTCTGGCGGGGCTGTCGCTGTTCATCGTGCCGAAGTTCCGGCTCGACGACGTCGGAGGGGTGGACGAGCCCAATGACATCACGACCGTGGCGTTGGAGCACAAGCTGGGCATCCATGCCAGTCCGACCTGCGTCCTGGAGTACGAGGACGCCACGGGCTACCTGCTCGGTGATCTCCATCGAGGCCTCGCCTCGATGTTCGTCATGATGAATGTCAGCCGGATGGGCATCGGCGTCCAAGGGTTGGGCATCGCGGACCGTGCCCATCAGCAGGCGCGCGACTATGCGCAGGAACGTGTGCAGGGGACGCCCGTCGGGCGGGAGGTTGGCACTCCGATCGCCGGGCATCCTGACGTGGCGCGGCTCCTGACGTCCAGCGCGAGTCTGATCAGCGCGTCTCGTGGCGTGCTGGTCCAAGTGGCGTTGTGGCAGGACCTCGCCGACCGCGGCGACGAGACCGCCCGCGCTGCGGCCGACTTCTTCTCACCGATCGTCAAGGGATGGTTCACCGAGGAGTCCGTCCGTATCACCTCCGATGCCGTGCAGGTGCATGGCGGAGCCGGGTTCATCGAGGAGACGGGCGCCGCCCAGCACTACCGCGACGCACGCATCACCCCGATCTATGAAGGGACCACGGCGATTCAGGCCAACGATCTGGTCGGCCGCAAGGTGGTCCGCGATTCAGGGACCGTGGCATCGACGCTGCTCGACGCCATCGACAAGGACATCGTCGGCCTGCGTGCGGTCGACCACGAGGTCGTCGACCGCACGGTCGAGCGGTTGGAGCGGGCTGTCGGCCACGTCCGTGAAGCCACCGCGACCTTGGTCTCGCGATCCGCGGAACGTCCGCGGGACGTGCAGGCCGCCGGCGTCAACTACCTCACGATGTGGGGCCTGCTCGCCGGCGGATGGATGTTGGCCAGATCCGTCGCCGCCGCCATCCGCGTCGACGATGTCGACACACGGCGGCGCACGGTCGAAGCCGACTTCTACGGAGCTCATCACCTCAGCCGAATCGCCTCCCTCCACGAGGCCTTGATCGCAGGAGAAATCGCATGACCGAACTCACCATCGACGTCTACACGTCACCGTCCTTCGAGCTGGCGAACGGGGGGTTGTTCTCGCCGACCACGTCGACGCTGGTCCTCGGACCGACCGAAGCCCTGCTGGTCGATACGCAGTACCTTCCCGAGCACGTCGAGGAGGTGCGTCGCCGCATCGAGGCCTCGGGCCGCACGCTGACGACGATCTTCATCACCCACGCTCACTACGACCACTTCTTCGGCCTCGAGACGCTCCTGAAGTCGTTCCCGGGCGCCAAGGCGATCGCCACCGTCGCCGTGGCGTCCGCAGCCGCGGCCGAGCTGGAGGAGAGCCGCGAGACGTCGAGGGACATGTTCTCAGGCGCTGCCCTTGACACGACCGTCGTGCCCGCGGCGTTCGAAGGTGACTCCTTCACCATCGACGGCGAGGAGGTCCGGATCGTCGAGCTGCCCCAGGCCGACATCCATCCCACCGCCGCGCTGCACATCCCCAGCATCGGGGCCGTCATCGCCGGCGACGCGATCTACAACGGAGTGAATCCGTTCCTTGCAGTCTCCACCGTGGATGAATGGCCGCGGTGGGTTGAGAGCACGGACATCATCGCAGCGCTGGAGCCCAAGCTGGTCGTCGCCGGGCACAAGCGGCCCGAGCTCCCGGACGACCCGAAGGCGATCGCCGAGACCAAGGCGTACCTCACCGCCTTCATCGAGGGCCACGACCACTTCGACTCCACCCGTGACCTGGTCAATCACATGCAGGCCAAGTTCCCCGATCACGACAATCCGTCCGCGTTGCTGTTGTCGGCCGCGCTGGCGATGAAGGCGAAGAAGAGGTTGAACCATGGTTGAGGCAGTCATCGTCTCCACGGCTCGTTCCCCGATCGGGCGGGCCGTGAAGGGTTCCCTAAAGGACCTGCGTCCCGACGACCTGGCCACTCGCATGGTCGAGGCCGCCCTGGGCAAGGTGCCCGAACTCGACCGCGCGGACATTGCCGATCTGCACCTCGGCGTCGGCCAGCCCGCCGGCGAGAGCGGGAACAACCTGGCGCGTGTCGTCGCCGTCCAGGCCGGCATGGACCACGTCCCGGGCGTCACCGTGAACCGGTACTGCTCGTCGAGCCTGCAGACGACCCGCATGGCGATGCACGCCATCCGCGCCGGCGAGGGTGACGTGTTCATCTCGGCCGGCGTCGAGACGGTCTCGCGATTCGGCAACGGGTACTCCGACAACCCCGAGGCCTTCAATCAGGGGGTTTTCGGTGACGCCATGAAGCGCACGGAGTCCCGGGCGGACGAAGGAGCGGCGTCCTGGACCGACCCACGTCTCGACGGTCGGATCCCGGACGTGTACATCACCATGGGCCAGACCGCCGAGAACGTCGCCCAGAAGATCGGCATGAGCCGGCGCGAGCAGGACGAGTTCGGTGTCCGCAGCCACAACCTCGCGGAGCAGGCGATCGCGAACGGATTCTGGGCCAAGGACATCACGCCGGTCACGCTGCCCGACGGCACCGTCATCAGCAAGGATGACGGGCCCCGGGCGGGGACGACGTACGAGGCCGTGTCACAGCTCCGTCCGGTCTTCCGGCCCGACGGAACGGTGACCGCCGGCAACGCCTGTCCGCTCAATGACGGAGCCGCGGCGGTGATCATCATGAGCGACGTCAAGGCCAAGGAACTGGGGCTCACGCCGCTCGCCCGCATCGTGTCGACGGGCGTGACCGGCCTCTCTCCCGAGATCATGGGCCTGGGCCCGATCGAGGCGACCAAGCAAGCCCTCGGACGCGCCGGACTGACGATCGACGACATCGATCTGTTCGAGATCAACGAGGCGTTCGCCGTCCAGGCGCTGGGCTCGGCCCAGGCGCTGGGCATTCCGCTCGACAAGTTGAACGTCAACGGCGGGGCCATCGCCGTTGGTCACCCGTTTGGCATGACGGGCGCGCGGATCACCTCGACCCTCATCAACTCGCTTCAGCACCACGACAAGCAGTTCGGTGTCGAGACGATGTGCGTCGGCGGCGGCCAGGGCATGGCGATGGTTCTCGAGAGGCTCAGCTGATGAGCAATCTGACCTTCGACTTCGCCGGACGATCGGTGATCGTGACCGGCGCGGGCCAGGGCATCGGCCTCGAGATCGGGCGCGCGTTCGCCCTCGCGAACGCCACCGTTTTCCTGGTCGACTTCGACCAAGGTGCTCTCGACTCCGCGACGAAGGAGCTCGGATGTCAGGGTGTGCTGGCTGACGTCAGCAGCAGCGAGGACGTGCAGCGAGTCGTCGACACCGTGATCGAGCAGACCGGGCGGATCGACGTGCTGGTCAACAACGCCGGGATCCTGCGGGACAAGCTGCTCTGGAAGATGAGCGATGACGACTACGAGTCGGTCATGGCGGTGCACTCAGGTGGCACCTTCCGGTTCACTCGGGCCTGCGTTCCCCACTTCCGGGCCCAGGGCAGTGGGCGAGTCATCAACGTCACGTCCTACACGGGACTCCGGGGCAACATCGGCCAGTCGAACTACTCGATGGCCAAGGCCGGGATCATCGGCTTCACGAAGACCGTGGCCAAGGAGCTCGCGCGCTTCGGGGTCACTGTGAACGCCATTTCACCCAATGCGGACACCCGCATGATTGCCAGCATCCCGCAGGAGAAGCGGGTGGGCCTGGAGGCTGCGATCCCGCTCGGCCGGTTCGCCCCGCCGAGCGAGATCACCGGAGCAGTCGCATTTCTAGCCTCAGACGAGGCTTCTTACATTACGGGCGTCGTACTGCCCGTCGACGGAGGGATTTCCATATGACCACGTTCAACTCGATCGAAGAGTTGCGCAACGCGGTGGGCACCGACCTGGGCGCGAGCCGCTGGTTCGAGCTCACCCAGGACCGCATCGACGTCTTCGCCGACAACACCGAGGACCGACAGTGGATCCACATCGACCCGGAGCGCGCGAAGGATGGTCCCTTCGGCACCACCGTGGCGCACGGGTTCCTCACCCTCTCGCTGCTCGCAGCGATGTTCGGAGACCTCGTCGACGTCAAGGGGGTGACGGCCGGAATCAACTACGGACTTAACAAGGTTCGCTTCCCCGCCCCCGCCCCTGTGGGCTCACGAGTGCGAGGGCACGGCAAGATCGTCGAGGTCACGGAGATCCCCGGCGGCGTGCAGATGGTCACCGCAGTGACCGTCGAGCGCGAGGGCTCGGACAAGCCGGTGTGCGTCGCCGAGTCCGTCAACCGGATCTTGGCCTGAGAGAACAGCCGTCGTCATGATCACGACCGATTTCACGACGCTGTTCGGGGTCGAGCATCCCATCGTGTGTGGGGGCATGACGGGCTTGGGCACTGCGCCGCTGATCAGCGCAGTGGCCAACGCCGGCGCGCTGGGCTTCCTGACGGCCCTGACCCAGCCGACGCCTGAGGAGCTGGTCCGGGAGATCGAGCGCACGCGCGACCTCACTGATCGACCCTTCGGGGTCAACCTGACGATCCTGCCGAGCCTGGTACCGCCTCCCTACGACGAGTACCGGGCGGCGATCGTGGAGTCGGGAGTCAGGGTGGTGGAGACCGCAGGTTCGTCTCCCGGGCCTCACCTGCCCGATTTCCACGGCGCTGGGATCAAGGTGATCCACAAGGCGACGAGTGTGCGTCATGCGCTCTCGGCTCAGCGCGCCGGCGTTGACGCCATCAGCATCGACGGGTTCGAGTGTGCCGGGCATCCGGGTGAGGACGACGTTCCCGGTTTGGTGCTGATCCCCGCCGCTGCTCGCGCGTTGGACATCCCCATCGTGGCGTCGGGTGGGATCGCCACTGGCGCCGGACTCGTCGCCGCCCTGGCGCTCGGTGCATCGGCCGTCAACATGGGCACGCGGTTCATGGCGACGGACGAGGCACCGATCCATGACAACGTGAAGCAGCAGATCGTCCGGAACGACGAGCGCGACACCGTGTTGGTGTTCCGCGAGTTCCACAACTCGGCGCGCGTGGCGCGCAATACGATCAGTGCGAAGATCGCCGAGATCGGAAGCAGGCCCGGCGCCGTCTTCGACGACGTGGCCGAGCTGGCCTCCGGCGCCCGCGGACGTGCGCAGGTCCTGGAAGCAGGTGACATGGACGGCGGCATGTGGTGGGCAGGGCAGGTCCAGGGCCTGATCCACGAGGTCGCGCCCGTCGCAGAGATCGTCGACACAATCGTCCAGACGGCCGAGTCCATCATCACCGACCGATTGCCGGAGGTGACGACGACCGTCTGAATGAGTTGGTGCCGAGGCGGCGGAAGAAGTTCGGACCGTTGCAGGGATCTAGTAGGCAGCCTCGCCGACCCGTGGGTGCTGATCTAGGTCACCTGCAGCTTGCTCATATAGACGGACGACTTGAACGTCTCGGTCGCCGCCATATCGGTCGCTGGATCCGGCTGACTGCCGGTGCCGACTTAGCCGACATCGTCGTCGAGCCCGCAGACCGGAGCTGGTCGGCTGGGGACCCGGTCGTCTTCAACGGCTGGCTCGCCCCGGTGCAGAGGCGCGAGGCGCTGTCCATCGCGCCGACGCCGGCTCGGGGAATTCTCGAGGCCAACTCAGCGGCCGGCGGGTGCTGGAACTCACGAGATCAGAGTGCGGCTCAGACGGCAACCGATTCGGCGATCGCCGCCGAGACCGTCTCCAGGGCACCCTCGTCGCGCGTCGACTGCGCCACGACGAAGGCGCCTTCGACGTAAGCATGAATCGTCGCACTGAGCTCGAAGACGTCGCGATCGGTGCGCACGTCACCGCGTGCCTGGCCGTCGAGAAGAATCTGCTCGACGGTGGAACGCCACCGGTTGAACTGCTCGGCGAGGGTGACGCTGATCGACTCCGAGCCGTTGGCAATCTCGGTGGCCAGCTTGCCGATGAGATCGACGTGCGTGAACCCCGAGTTCACGAAGTTCTCGACCAAGTCCTCGAAGTAGCCGGACAGCATCTCCGCAGTGGATAGCTCCTTGCGACTGCTCCATTTCTCCAGCAGCCTCTGATGGAAGTGGTCGTAGCGATGCAGGACCGCCACGACGAAGCTCTCTTTGTCGCCGAAGTGGTGGTAGAACGAGCCCTTCGGGACCCCTGTGGCGTCGAGCAGGCCGTCCACCGTCGTGCCGTGGTAGCCGTGGATGAACAGCTGGTTCAGGCCTTCGCGCAGCAGCGCGTCGCGGTGCGACGTGCTCGCGGCGACGTCGGTCACTGGTTCGGCCGCGGTGAGATCAGGTCGACGAGGCTGGTCGTCACCGCGTCGAGATAGCCGCGACCACGCAGGGCGAGCGCAGCCACGAAGGCCCCTTGGACCAGGGCCAGGCTGGCGTCGGCCAGTTCCTTAGCCGTGCGATCGGTGCGGACCTCGCCACGCTGCTGACCCTCGAGCAGCATCTCGGCGAGAGCATCGCTCCAGGCAACGAAGCCGCGGGCGAGCTCCCCGCGGTACGTATCCGAACTGGCGGCCAGTTCGTTGGAGAGCTTTCCCGCCAAGCACGCCCACCGCCAGTTGCTGTCAACGAGCGCATCGACCGAGGCGCGGTGGTAGCCGGCGAGCCGTTCCGGAACGCTGAGGTTCTCCTGCTCGGCCCATGAACGAAGCCGCGCCGCCTGGATGTCGTCGTAGCGGCCCAGAACTACTTGGCCGAATCGCTCCTTCGAACCAAAATGGTGATAAAACGAGCCCTTGGGAGCCTCGGCCTCCGTCAGGACGGCGTCGACGCTGGTCCCGTTGTAGCCGCGATCGTAGAGCAGCCGGATCCCCGCGCGCAGCATTCGTTCCTTATGGGGAACCTTCGCCGGGGTCGTCATATCTGATCCTCTTTCTCAATCAACCTGGGCGGGACCGGTCGCGCCCGCCTTCTTAGACTAATGCGTCTAACTGGCGAGCGCCATGATCCGTGCATCACGCCGAGTCGGCTCCTTCGCTGCGATGAAAGCGGAGTTCACCTGAGTCCGCGGGTGCAGCTCGTTTTCTACGAACCCGTCCCGTTTGCCAGGAGGCACACGCATGCCGGGGATGCACGGGGTGGTGCCCCCCTCTTACCGACCTGGGTCATCGTTGACGTGAAGCCGTCCGTCTTCGTCCAGATAGCCGAAGTCCCCAGTATGACGCCACGAGCTCGCCGCGATCGCAATCGACTCGGATCCTTGTTGACCGGGCTTCCGTACCAAGATCGAACCGTCGCCAGCGATCGTGACCCTCGAGCCCGGAAGGGGTATCCCGGCCGACCCAGGGATGCCCGTTCCTGGGAGATCGACCGAGATGAAGCCGGCGCATTCGTTGGTGCCGTAGGCACAGAGAACGTCGATTCCGACGGAGGCCCAGAACTGGTGAACGTCCTCCGCGAGGGTCGCTCCGCAGACCACGACGGCCAGTCTGTCGAGACCGAGATTAACGCGTACCTCGCGCATGGTGCCCCCGCGCGCGATCGCGGCGCGAACCATCACGTCTTGCGAGATCAGACCGCCCCCGCGGCGCAGCCAGTGAGCTTCTTCGAGAACGCGCCGAGACTGGACGATGTCGGCACGTGCGTGCGCGAGAACAGGGGAGGTCAACATCGAGTCGATCCAGCATCCCAGTGCCGAGAACATTGGGGGCCATCCGAACATGAAGGTGGGACGGAACTTGATCAATAGGGTGACGAGCGACTCTGCGTCGGGACAACACACCACATGTCCTCCAACTGTCGCCGGAAGGTGAATTGCCAGAAGTCGTGTCATGGCACTGTCCAGTGGGCTGTCCGCGATGTATCGATAGTCGAAGTCAAAAAGTCCCGTGGCTAGGAGGGATTCGGTGGCGCTCAACACGTCGATGGTGGAGATCGCGACTGTCTTCACGCTGCCATCGGCGCTCCGCTCGTGCAGCACGGTGATTGGGTCGTTCGAATCTAGGTCTCTGAGCCGCTGAACCAATTGGCCGCGCGTATCTCTTGGATCGCCCGGCTCCTGACCTGCGAGCACGTGCCTCCACAAACCGTCGGCGTCGAGATGGACGAGCTTGTATCCCAGTTCCGCATCATCGATCCGGCTCAGAACATCCACCATGCCGGGATCCTCTACGAACAAGACGGCTGGAGCGCTGACGCTGAGCAGGCTGCTCACTTCCGCCCCGTCGAAGTCCCCGGGAACGATCACGGTGGCCGCGCCACAGTGCATTGTTGCGAGGTCGATGACCAGATGATCGACGGTGTTTCCGAGCGCGAGCGCAACCGGACCTTGCGGACCCACACCCATGCCGATAAGCCATTCGGCGACGTTGAGTACCCTCTCGCGAAGGTCGGACCACGAAAGAGTGTGAGTCTCCAGGCCCTCGGACCAAGTGATCGCTGGCGCGGTTGGGCATGAAATCGCGTTACGAAGTACCAGCGCGGGAAGCGTCTGGTCGGTCGGTTCGATGGGCAGCACCCAGGCACCCTGTCCGCTCATACGCGGTTCTCCTCACTCGCGGTCCCGTCAGCTTCGACTAGACTGATGAGTCTAGTGTCCTGAGGCGGGGTGGTGCGACGCCGTCCATGAACGGAGCGCGCCAGAGGCTGAGCGATGTTCCGCCTTGATACGTGGTACGTCCTTGCGATGCGTAGGTCAGTAGCCACTATCGAGCGGACGTCGGACCAGTACGGCCGCAAGGGAGGGCGCCCCAACGTTCTGTGGCAACCTCCCGTGGCGTCGCGTTCTTCGGGATCACAGCCCTGGAACTCACGGGGAGGGGCTGGCTCCTGCGTCATGGTGACGATTCGAGTACAGCTCCTCGATTGCATCGGCATGTCGCTCTGCGACAGCCTTCCGCCGAATCTTCAGCGTGGGTGTGAGTTCACCGGTCGAGATGGCGAAATCCTCAGGGAGGAGCCTGAAGTACTTGAGTCGCTCGGGACGCGACAGGGACTCATTTGCGGCGTCGACGAGCCGTTGCGCTTCGGCCAGAACGACCGGATGCTCGATGGCTTCGCGAGGGGTCAGCGCACTCAGGCCCTGCGACTGGACGAACGTGGCAAGTCGCTCGGTGTCGACAGTGAGCAGAGCAACCAAGTACGGCCGCGCGTCGCCGATCGCCACGGCTTGGGACACGAAGGACTGGCCGGCGAGGCGAAACTCAATCGCCTGCGGAGCGATGTTCTTCCCGGATGCGTTGACGATGATCTCCTTCTTGCGCCCCGTGATGAACAACCGCCCGAACTCATCCAATCGGCCGAGGTCACCGGTTCGCAGCCAACCGTCCTCCGTGAAGAGTTCAGCATTCGCTTGGGGTGCGTTGCGGTATCCAGGGGTGTTGCCCGGGCCTCGAACCAAGACCTCGCCGTCCTCGCCTAAGCGCACTTCGGTACCGGGTATCCCAAAGCCCACGGAACTCGGGCCCGGAATGCCGGGGACTTCCGCGGTCACCACGCCGCTTGTCTCTGTCAACCCGTAGCCCTGAAGAATATCCAGTCCGAGAGTTGCGAAGAACTCAACGGTGTCCGGCCCAATCGCGGCGGCACTGCTGGCCGCAAGCGCCTGATCGAGCCCCATCAGCACCTTGACGTCCCGTACCGGGCCGCGGCGCGCGCGCATCGCGTCGACTTCAAGTGCCTGACTCACGTGACGCGCCGCCTGCCGCAGCTTGAACACCTCACGCAGAACTTCCCGATCCCGTTGCAACTCACCGTGGCGATCGGCCAAAGCCGGCGATGCCATGATCATCTTGGCCGCACTCGCAAGCTTCTCCCAAGCTCGCGGAACTGTCATGAAGTAGGTCGGCCTGTGGTGCTGCAGGGCCGCCAGCAACTGCGTCGTGTCAGGGCAGAGGTAGACGTGCCCGTGGGTTCGCACCGCCACGAAGATGCTCCAGAGTCGCTCGGCGACATGTGCCATGGGCAGCGCGCTGAGGGCTCTGTAGGGATAGTCGAAAATCCCGGCGCCGATCAAGGAGTTGGTCTCCCAGAGCAGATTGCCGTACGTGAGTACGACCGCCTTCGGCAATCCGGTGGTGCCGGACGTGTAGATGTAGGTGGCGGTGTCATCCGTGTGAACCGAGGACATCCGTTCCAGGAGGACTTCCTCGTGGGCCAGCCTGGTCGCCGCACCATGTGCCACCATCGATGCCCACGCGCGTTGTTCGCCGGCTGGTGCATCCATGACGATGACTGTTGGCTGGTGTTCAACGACCCACGGCAACTTCGCGAAGTCATCCGCGGTGGCCGCGTCCTCGACCAAAATCACCTTGGGAGCGCAGTCGGAGAGGACGAAGTCGATCTGCTCGGGGGCCAGCGTCGGGTAGAGACTGACCGGGATGGCATGAACCTGGCTGGCTGCCAAGGTGTAGGCGAGATGCTCAATGCGGGTGGGGGCGAGTACGGCCACCACATCGTCGATCCCGACGGACAGGTCGATCAAGCCGCTTGCAACGTCAAGCACGAGTTCTCGGTACTGGAACCACGTGAGCCCGCGTACCTCACCATCCGGCGCGGTCCAGGAGACAGCGGGATCATCCCGGTGATCTTCCGCGTTCAACTCGAGCAGTGTGGAGAGGCCAACGGCCCTACGTGTGAGTTCGTTGTTCATCGTCATCGACCCTCGAAGATGATCTCGTCGTGGTTCTGGATGAACCGCCGCGGGCCTTCCGTCAGCATGAAGTTGACCGCCTTCTGCATGTCCGCGCTCTCGAACAAGTAGGTAGCGTTCTCCACGTTGTACTGGTCGGCAGCCCGGATTCCGTACGTGGAGGAGTGCTTGATCAAGCGCTTTGTCATCTCATGCGCCAGCGCCGGACCCGCGGCGAATTCCCTGGCCAGCTTCATCGCTTCGTCGCGAAGGTCGGCCAAGGGAACGACACGATTGATGATGTTCCACCGCTCGAACGTTTCGGCGGGGTAGCGTCCAGCGGTGTAGACGATTTCGCGGGCTCGCGCGGGACCGCACCGCTCGGCGATGCGGTAGGCGCCGCCGAGGAAGGTTGTCGCCCCGATGAGTGCGCCGACCTGGGAGAAGACTGCGTCGTCGCTCGCGATGATCATGTCGCAAGCGAGGGCGAGCTCGAGCCCCGCGGCAAGAACCTGACCATTGACGGCGGCGATCACCGGGAAGGTCGCGTCCTCGATGCCGTTGATCAGTTCGAAACCCTCGGCCAACATCGCCGCGGCCTCGCGCTGGGACTTGCCCTTGAACTCGTGAAGATCAACTCCGCCAGAGAACAGGCCGCCATCGCTCCAGATGACCATGGCGCGGACCTCGTCTCGCTTCGCCTGCTCCACGCGCTTTGCGACGTCGCTCAGGAACTCTTGCGTGTAGAGCTCGGCGGGCGGATTGGTGAAGGACAGCACGGCCACGCTGTCGAGAACCTCGTACTTGGTGGCGTCCATGACATCTCCTCACTTCGTGTCGCCTCGGCGAGGGCGATCCTGAGATAAACTAGGTCGTCTAGACCAAAGCGTCAAGGAGTTCCAGCCTCGATGTGCATCCGCAGTGGAGGCCGAATTCGCTCGTCGCTGCGTTCGACGAAAGTCGGCGAGGACGCATCCGCCCTCGGTTGCGACGACGGGACTCCGCGTACTTCACCCGCTCCACCACGTGCCCTTCGAAGCGGTGCAGGCTCAGCAGGAGTTCCCCCAGGAATGTTGAGCGGCACCATCGTCCGCCAGGAGCGAGTCGTCGATGGCTGTCATTGGTCACCTTTCACACCGACTCCATGACCGGGCTCGGCAGAATAGACGATCTAGTCTAGACTTCCGGACGTACTGCGGGCGGGGCACTCGAGCCGCCTCACCTCCACCGGAAGGACGTACGGAATGCCATCACGATTCCTTGAAGCCCTCGGCCTCGAAATCGACTCCCCGATTCGTGCAGGCGAGGAGCTTCGTGGCTCAATCGAAGTAGGGCCGGACCACCACACTCCATGGGGCATCGTGCACGGGGGTGTGTGGGCGACCGTGATCGAGAGCCTCGCAAGCACAGCGGCATCCGCAGCCGTTGAGGATCGCGGGGAGTTCGCCGTCGGCATCGACAACGTCACGGACTTCGTGAGGGCCATGCGTGAAGGGCGGGCCGAGGCGGTTGCCACCCCTGTCCACATCGGTCGTCAAACGCAAATGTGGTCCGTGACGGTGACCGGAGCGGACGGCCGGGTTGTCGCCTCGGGTCGAGTTCGGCTTGCGAATCAGCCACTTGCGGGGCCATCGAACTAGTCGATCGCTTGGCGCGGTCAGGTGTGAAGCCGTGTTGTGGCCGCCGGGTCCATCAGGAGCGATCGTTGAGCCGGCGCAACCGTTCGCCCAAGAGCGCCATGACACGGTGCCGTTCCGGCATGTTCGCGACGACGGCCGCGCCCGACGTGCAGAGATCCCACCCCTCAAACCAGGAGCAACCATGGACTTCGCCCTTTCCTCCCAGGCCCAGGAAGCCAGCGAGAACATGTGGGACTTCATGACGTCCCACGTCTTCCCCGCCGAGTCGGAGTGGCAGGCGTACCTGCGCGAGCACGGCGCCCACACCAATCCGCCCGTGATGGAAGACCTCAAGGCCGAGGCTCAGCGCCGGGGCCTGTGGAACCTGTTCATGCCGAAGCTGTCAGGGTTGTCGAACGTCGAGTACGCCTCGATCGCTGAGATCTCGGGCTGGTCACCGGTCATCGCGCCCGAGGCGATCAACTGCCAGGCCCCCGACACCGGGAACATGGAGACCCTCGAGCTGTTCGCGACCGACGAGCAGCGCCGGCAATGGCTCGAGCCGCTGCTGGCCGGTGAGATCCGCTCGGCGTTCGCGATGACCGAACCCGCCGTCGCGAGTTCGGACGCGACCAACATCGAGACGCTGATCACCCGCGACGGCGACGAGTACGTCATCAACGGCCGCAAGTGGTTCATCACTGGCGTCGCCGACGAGCGCTGCCAGGTCTTCATCGTCATGGGCAAGACCGACACCAGCGCCGAGACCCACCGTCAGCAGTCCATGGTGCTCGTCCCCCGCGACACCCCTGGGCTCGAGATCGTGCGGCACCTCCCGATCTTCGGCTACCAGGACCAGCACGGGCACTCCGAACTCGTCTTCCACGACGTCCGCGTCCCCGCCACCAACCTGCTCGCCACCGAGGGCGACGGCTTCCTCATCTCCCAGGCCCGTCTGGGTCCCGGCCGCATCCACCACGCCATGCGGGCCATCGGCATGGCCGAACGCGCCCTGGCCCTCATGGTCGACCGCGCGAGGAACCGCGTGGCCTTCGGGCAGCACCTCTCGGAGTTCGCCAACGTCCAGGACCTCATCGCCCAGTCCCGCATCGAGATCGACCAGGCCCGCCTCCACATACTGGATGCCGCATGGAAGATCGACCAGTTCGGCGCGAAGGGCGCTCGCAGCGAGATCTCGGCGATCAAGGTCTCCGCGCCGGCCATGGCGACCGCCGTCATCGACCGCGCCATCGAGGTCTACGGTGGCGCCGGCGTCTCGGACGACACTCCGTTGGCCTATTTCTACGCGTGGGCGCGAGTCCTGCGTATCGTCGACGGGCCAGATGCCGTCCACCGCCGCACCATCGCGCGTGTGGAGATGAAGAAGACCCCGCGTTACCTCGGCTGAAGGCAGAGCATGGACCCGTTGGACCGTTTCCGACTCGACGACAAGGTCGTCGTCATCACCGGTGCCAGTTCCGGCCTGGGGCGCGGCTTCGCCCACGCGGTCGCCGCGGTCGGCGCACATGTCGTGCTCGCCGCTCGCCGGAAGGAGCAACTGGAGTCGCTACGTGACGAGTTGGCCCGTGCGGGGACTTGGGTCCTCGTGCACCGCACGGACGTCTCCGCCCTCGACGACTGCGAGGCATTGGCAGCCGCCACGGTGGCCGAGTTCGGTCGCATCGACGTGCTCGTCAACAACGCCGGCATCGGGTTGGCTGGCAGCGCGCTGCGCCAAAGCCCTGACGACTTCACGCATACGATCGACATCAATCTCAACGGCACCTACTGGATGGCTCGAGCCAGCGCACCCCACATGCCCACCGGTTCCGCGATCGTCAACATCGCCAGCGTCCACGGGTGGATCGCCAACCGCTACCCCCAGGCCGCATACGCGGCCAGCAAAGCCGGCGTCCTCGGACTCACCCGGGACCTGGCCCAACAGTGGTCACAGCGTCGCGGCATCCGCGTCAACGCGCTCTGCCCCGGCTACTTCGAGTCCGAGATCACCAGCTCGGAAGGCGCCGCGAACCTACGCACCATGGTCGCCGAAAGCTCGGTCCTCGGACGTTTCGGCGAGCAGGAGGAACTCGACTCCGCCCTGCTGTTCCTCGCGAGCCCCGCGTCCTCTTACATGACTGGAGCGTCTCTAGTCATTGACGGCGGACTGTCCTCCGGAGTCTGAGGCCCAGCCGGGGGGTCTCAACCGCGACCGATTGCGATCCGTCAATTCAAACTCATGCTTCGAACTTCAACCGTGATCTCGGGTCAGCTCCACGGTGCCGGTCCCGCACCGCTCGGCAGGAAGGGACTACCCGTTGCCGAGGTCTGGAGCAGTTCGGAGCCGTGGCGTAGGCACGAGTGAAGTGGTTTCTTGGTCGCGGGACAGATCCGCTCGTGCGGGCGTATCTGCATGCACGCAGGCACATCGGGAAGTGAACGCCCTTGACCCGAACCCCTGCGACCTCGCGATGGGCGATGAGCGATGGCGTAGTCGAAGGACACGTCTCCGGACATGCCGGATGTGTCGGCTCGATGATGGAAGAGATGCGCGATCTCCGCGTTGCGCAGGAGCGCCTCCGAGGGCACGCAGCCGACGTTGAGGCAGATCCCGCCCCAATGCTGGGACTCGACGATCGCGACGGTCTTGCCGAGTTGGGCCGCGCGGATGGCGGCGACTTATCCGCCCGGTCCGGCGCCCCGGACGTCGACGTCGACGCGTGTGCTCGTGTGAGGGCTCTCTGTGACGGCTGCGTGGGTGACGTGGGCGCCCTCAGGAGGCGGCCGCCGGCAAGTCCACGACGGTGACCTCGCCTCGTCGAACGACCTCGCCACAGGCTGCGCATGCCATCACTGGGTGGTAGGTGGCGCCGCAGGAGTGTTCAAGTCGGATCGGGGGCCCGTCGGAGCCGGCGAGGTGACGGTCTCCGAACTCGCGCAGTGTGGCGATGATCGGAATGAGGGACCGCCCGAGGTCTGTCAGGTGGTACTCGAAGCGCGGCGGGCGCTCCTCGTACTGGACGCGGGCGACCAGTCCCTCCGCCTCCAGCCTGCGCAGGCGGTCGGTGAGGATGTCGCGTGGTGCGCCCGTGTAGCGGGCGATCTCCTCGAAGCGATGGCTGCCCAGCAAGATCTCTCGGACGGCGAGCAACGTCCATTTTGTCCCGACCAGGTCGAGGGTACGTGCAACCGAGCACTCGCGAACATCGGGTTTCATGTTCTCAGTGTAAGTCAGTTGGACATCACAACCCACCTTGCTAGGTTGGAATTCGCAACGGAGGTCGCACGTGGCGCCCTCGCAAGGAAGAGAGGTTCTGCCATGACGTGTGGGAGTTCGCAGCAGGCGCTCCATTTCGCAGCTCAAGGCGCCATAGCCGGAGCCTACGACGTGGCCATCCGCACGGCGAGTCGGGTGCATGACTCGTGACCACCTTGCTGAACAACGTGGAGCAGACCGGCGGACGCTACGGACTCCAAGTCATGTTCGAGGCCGGCGGCCTGACCAACGCCACCATCATCGAGAGGATCTGAAATGCCAACGCCGAACGGAGCCGTCGTGCTCGTGACAGGCGCAAACGGTGGTCTGGGCGCCCACTTCGTCACCCAGGCGCTCGAACGCGGTGCGGTGAAGGTGTATGCGGCGGCTCGCGCGCCTCGCGAATGGGGCGACGAGCACATCGTGCCGTTGCGCCTCGACGTCACGGACCCAGAATCAGTCCGTTCGACCGCGGCTCGGGCCAGCGACGTCACCGTCCTGATCAACAACGCGGGCTCATCCAACGGATCGAGCGTCCTTGGTGACGTCCCGGCCGTGCGGGCTCTCTTTGAGACCAACTTCTGGGGAGCGCTCGACGTGGCGAACGCCTTCCTCCCTGCCTTGCTCGAGTCGAAGGGCACGCTGCTCAACGTGCTGTCCGTGCTGAGCTGGCTCGGCACCGGTGACGGGTACAGCGCCACCAAGGCAGCCCTGTGGTCGGCCACCAATACCCAGCGGATTGCGCTGGCCGGGAAGGGCGTCCACGTGGCGGCACTCCACCTGGGCTACACCGACACTCCGATGACGGCTGGCCTGAGCGTGGACAAGAACGATCCGGCTGACGTCGTCCGTGCTGCCTACGACGGAATCGAGGCGGGTGTCTACGAGATCCTCGCCGACGACATCAGCCGAACCGTCAAGGCCGCACTCGCGGCTCCAGTCGAAGCCCTCTACCCGCAGCTCAAAGGTGGTGCCGGATGAACCGTGAACGCACATATGGCTGGGAAGACCCGCACGCGCTCGCCGAGGCGAGCCGTGAGCTCAGCGGTCTGGACTTTCTGACTCGCCTCGGCGCGGGCGAACTCCCGGTCGCTCCGGTGAGCGCGACAACCGGCGTACTTCTTGACGGTGTTGGGGACGGGTGGGCTGTCTTCACTCTCGAACCCGCCGAGTGGCATTACAACCCGATCGGTTCGGTGCACGGTGGCATCCTTTCGACTCTCGCGGACAGCGCACTGGGCTGTGCTGTCCACACCAAACTCCCCGCTGGCATCGGCTTCACGTCCTTGGACCTGACGATGAAGTTCACCCGGGCTGCCACCGTCGACAGCGGTGTCCTGTCCTGCAAGGGGAGCGTCCTCACCATCGGTCGCCGCACGGCGACGGCCGAGGCGACGATCACCGGCAGCGACGATCGAGTCATCGCCCACGCTGTCTCGACCTGCATTCTGATGCGGTGACTGGCACCTGACATGGCAGTGACTGACAGCTCGGAACGATGGACCCGGCGCCGAGGCCGAGGTCCGGTGCCGGCGATCGTCGCAGGTACGGCGCTCGTGCTCGTGACCTACGTGACGCCGATGGCCACGCTGCCACCGACCGCCCGCGATCTCACGGCCTCGGGAGTCGCGCAGGCCTGGATCCTGAGCTCGATGAGCATCGGCCTGGCCGGGGGTCTTTTGGCGGCCGGTGTCCTGGGCGACCGGTACGGTCGCCGCCGGGTCTACCTGGCCGGGCTCGTCCTACTGACGGCGGGTGCCGCCGCCTCGGCGGCCGCGTGGAACCCGTGGATCCTGGTGGGGTCGCGAGTCCTTCAAGGACTCGGCGGCGCGGCGATCCTCGCGTGTGGCCTGGCGGTTCTGGCCCACACCTTCGCGCCGGGCCCGCAGCGCCTGCGTGCCACCGCCGCCTGGGGCGCCAGCGTCGGCGCCGGCATTGCCGGAGGCTCCGTCATGGCCGTTGCGCTCGACTTCGGCACGAGCTGGCGGGAGAACTACGTGGCCACCGCTGCCCTGGGTCTGCTCCTCCTGGCTCCCACGGCGCGAACCGTCCAGGAGTCCCGATCTGCCTTGCCGCGGCGGCTCGATGCGGCGGGAATGGCGCTGCTCGCGGCCGGCATGGTGCTCTTGGTTGCCACGTTGACCCAAGCCCGGACCGGGTGGGGTACGTCCTCGACGCTCCTGGTCGTCCTGGCGCTCACGAGCTTCATCGGCCTCGCCGTCATCGAGAGCCGCACACTTCAGCCGTTGGTCGACCCCGAGATGCTCCGGGAGCTACGATTTCTCGCCGCGATCGTCGGTGCCCTCACCGTGGGGTTATCGATCATCGCGGTCACCTCCTTCCTGCCCACGGTGGCCCAGGCGGGCTTCGGAGACTCCCTCCGGATCGCGAGCATTCCGACCTTGGCCTGGGCCGTGGCCAGCACGCTCGCTGCAGTGCTGCTGCGCCGAGTCCCGGTCAACACCGAGGGTCCGGCCGCCGTCAGCGTCCTGCTGGCCTTCACCGTCGCGGGCATGCTGTTGATGCTCCTCGCGGACTCCACTGCCGGACTCGTCCTCCCGATGACGATCGCGGGAATCTCCACTGGGATCCTCAACGCGGTCCTCGGCCGCGAGGCCGTGGCCAGCGTGCCGCTCGACCACGCGGCCATGGCCAGTGGCGCGACCAACACCGCACGCTACCTCGGTGCTGCGTGCGGCATCACGCTCATCGTGGTGATCGGCATGCACGGCGGCGCGGACATCGTCGCAGGGTGGCATCGAGCCGTCATCGCAGCAGCCGCCTTCGGTGCGTTGGGGTCACTGCTGACTGCCGTGATCGCGGTCCGCGGGCAGTCATAGACCCCGGGCGAGAAAGTCGGAGCCGGACCTCGCGTCGGCACGCCACGAAGCCGCGATCCGCAAGGCGGCGCCACGGCGCAACCCTCGTAGCCTCATGAGGATCACGTGGCGCATCCTCGCGAGACGCCTCGCCTATCTGACCGCAGAAGGCGCGATTGTCCGTTCGCAGTACCAAGTGCGGCCGCCGCGTTTCGAGTACGTCCTGACCGGCAAGGGCCGCGCCCTGTCGCCGGTGCTGGAAACGATCGAGCACTGGGATCGCACATGGCACGACATCGCATCGGAATCGTCAACCGTGAAGCGTTCTGGGGATCGTTTCGCTGCACGTTTACTGCACGGTTTGTGATGCGCAATAGTGGCGGTGGACGCGTTATATTGAGAAGCGTCAAAGTGCTGATTCATCAGCTATTTCAGCAGAAATTCGTTGGAACGGGAACCGCCGAGAAGCGTTGGGCAACGCCCCGGCTTCTTCCAGAGGTCGCAGGTTCAAATCCTGCCCCCGCTACCACCAACAGGGCCTGACCTGCGGAAACGCAGATCAGGCCCTGTTGCCATTTAGCGTCGTTCCCCACTTACTCCCCAGAAACGGCGCGAAGGGCCGGCTTGCCACTGGGAAGCACCATGACCTGAGCCGCGCGGGTAGGAGTGGTCTTCCGCCCGAGGTACTTCGCGGTGACGTTGATGTCTGCGTGCCCGAGCTGGTTCGCGATCTCAGCAAGTGGTGCCCCTGCAGCGTCCAACCAGGAGGCGACGGTGCGACGGAAGGTGTGGGTGCCTGCCCATGGGACGTCGGCGGTCTTGAAGACGCGACGTAGTGCCTTGCTGACGTTGTTGCGATCCCGGGGCTGCCCCGTCTTGCTAGTGAAGTACGTGATGCCGAAGACGAGCCCCTCGCGGCCGAAGAGGTCGGCGCGATCCCTGAGACGGTCCACGAGGCCTTCGCTCATCACGAGAACCCGGTCAGCCTGTGTGGTCTTCGTTCCACGGATGCGGACAGTGCCGGCCTCGAGGTCGACGTCGTCCCATGAGGTGCAGTGCAGGCCTTCGGAGATGCGGGCTCCGGTGCCGAAGAGGAATGCAGCAAGGTCGCCCACATCGGCCTTCGCCGAGTCGGCGGCCTCTTGGACTCGAATAGCCTCCGCGTGCGTGAAGGCTCGCTCGGTGTCGAGGTGACGCTTGCCGCAGTCGAAGTCGCACTCAGGGTCGGTGCACTTGCGATCGCCCGTTGACCCGGGCTTTGCGCCGGGAGTCTTGACGCGGTGCATCACGCTCGAAGCAATGGCCCCGCGCCGCTCGGCCAGGCCGAGCATGCCGGACAGAACCTTTCGAGCCTGCTTGGCTGCCGTCTCGCCCCGCTGGTCCGCAACCTCTGTCAGCCACGCTTCGATCCGGGCCACATCGTTGGCTTCGGAGATCGACAGGTGCGACAGCACGCCTTGTTTGATCGTGCGATCGATGTACCCCCGGTAGTCGCGCATCGTGTTCGCGGAGAGGCGCTCTCGCGCCTTGGTGTCGAGCCAGATCTCGGCAGCCTGAGTGAGCCGAGTGTCTTGATTGAGGACGTTGTCACCGCCCTTGTGCTGCTCTCGAGCTGCAGTGACCTTCGCCTGCAGAGCCCGCTTCGCGGCGGCCGCTGACTTGCCGCTGGCGGTGACTTCGGCTCGTCTGCCGCGGGTGTCCTTGTAGTAGCCACGTGCTTGGACCGCACCTGAGGTGGTCGGATGGGGCTTGGTGCTGATCGCGCCGAGCGTGTACGGCGGGTTGCTCGGTCGAGCCACGGGTCGAGTTCTCCTTCAGTTGTCGTCGTCTGGCCAACCCTGCCGGTTTGGTAGGGAATAGTCAACGCGGTTCAAAGTGCTGAGGGAGTGACCCCATTGGCCTCCTCGGCGCGACCGGTGGTGGATAGCAGCCAGGAACCTGCAACGGTTTCAGGGTCGCAATGTTCATACCCTGGGGGTATGAACCCTTGACGGCACGGTTTCGGACCGCCGCGTCATAGCAGCAGAGATCCCGCGCAGGTTCCAAGGTTGTCCAGGTTCTCCGGAAAGCGCCGGACGCGGTCGGTAAAGTGCCGATCATGTTGACGATCCCGGGGGCGAAGCGTTGAGCAGCGGCATCGACAACCCGATCCTGAACGGTCCGTACGACGCTCCCGATCGGCACTACGAGATCGGACCGTCAGGTCCGACCGGCGTGATCATCGATGGCCGACGCCCCAGCGAGTCCTTCATCCCGATCGCGGTGACCAGAAAGGGCAAGAAGGGACCAGACGGGTCGGAGCAGCAAGGCTTCGACTTCGATCTGACCGGCGAGCGCCGCGAGAAGAACAGTCTCATCAACGACATCCGACGTGACGTCGACAAGTGGCGGGCGAGCGGACACTACGACGGCGTCACCCCCATCACGCGCAAGCTCCTGCAACACTGGGCCGATCCGAACCGCGAGAACCGAGTCATCTTCGCCCAACGCGAGGCCGCCGAGACCGCGATCTTCCTGACGGAGGTTGCCGGCAGGCACCCGTCTTACGCCGACTGGCGCAAACGGCTCGAGCCGGAGAACGAAGTTCACAACGACAGGCTGCCGCGAGCAGCACTCAAGATGGCGACGGGCGCCGGCAAGACGATCGTGATGGCGATGCTGATCGCCTGGCAGACTCTCAACAAGGCGCAGTCGCCGAACGACGCACGGTTCACCAACCGGTTCCTCATCGTCGCCCCGGGTATCACCATCCGCGACCGCCTCAACGTCCTGCTGCCCGAGACCGAGGGCAACTACTACGACGTGCGCAACCTCATCCCGTCCGACCTCAAGGGCGGCATGGCGAGTGCGCGGATCGTCATCACGAACTTCCATGCGTTCCAACTCAAGGACGCCAAGGAGATCAAGGGCGTAGCCAAGAACACTCGCCTCCTCCTGAAGGGAAACAAGACCAGCGATCCCTTCAAGGAGTCGCCGAAGGCGATGGTCAGCCGCGTGCTTCGCGGCCTCGGTGTCACTGAGGCGGGCAAGAAGCAACAGATCATGGTCTTCAACGACGAGGCGCACCACTGCTACCTCGCAAGGCCCCTGGCATCGGGCAAGGAGACCAGTGAAGAGAAAGACGCCAACGAGAAGGCCGGACTGTGGTTCAACGGACTTCGCGCAATCGCGAAGTACGTGGGGATCAAGCAGATCTTCGACCTCTCCGCGACCCCCTTCTACCTGTCTGGGTCGGGTTACGCCGAGGGCTACATCTTCCCGTGGGTTGTCAGCGACTTCTCCCTGATGGATGCCATCGAGTCCGGCATCGTCAAAGTGCCAAGAACCCCAGTCGACGACGATGCAGAGACCGAGCACGTCGTCTTCCTCAGACTCTGGGACTTCGTGGGCAAGGAGCTGCCGAAGAGAGCAGCCAAGGATGCCGTCACTGATTGGGCACCACCGAAGGAGCTCGAGGCAGCCTTACGTAGCCTGCATCGCTCGTATGAGAAGGCCTTCGTTCACTGGGAGGAGAACCTCCAGCAGTACGGCGAGACCCCGCCGGTCTTCATCGTGGTCTGCCCGAACACCGTGGTCAGCAAGCTCGTCTACACCTGGATCGCAGGTGAGGAGGTCGCCCGGGATGACGAGGTCATCGCCCACAGGCCGGGCCACCTCGCGCTCCTCAGCAACGTCGTCGACGGCAGACCCTTGCCCAAGCCCCGCACGATCCTGATCGACTCTGCGCAGATCGAGTCCGGAGAAGCCATGAAGGCGGACTTCAAACAGGCGGCTGGCGCCGAGATCGCTCAGTTCAAGGCCGAGTACCGCAAGACCAACCCCGGCGCCGACGTCGCAAAGCTCACAGACGAGGACCTCCTGCGCGAAGTCATGAACACGGTGGGCAAGCCCGGCAAACTCGGAGCAGACATTCGCTGCGTGGTCAGCGTCTCCATGCTCACCGAAGGCTGGGACGCCAACACCGTCACCCACATCCTGGGGGTGCGAGCATTCAAGTCTCAGCTCCTTTGTGAGCAGGTCGTCGGCCGAGGCCTACGTCGCCGCTCCTACGAGGTGAGCGACGAGACAGGCAGGTTCGAGCCTGAATACGCCAACGTTTACGGGATCCCGTTCCAGTTCGTCGCCGGCGAACCGGCCGAAGGTGAGCCCGCACCTCCCAAGCCGTCCATCCACGTCCACGCGGTCGAAGGACGGGAACACCTACGGATCAACTTTCCGAAGCTGGACGGCTACCGAGTCGAGATCCCCGATGAGGACATCTACACCGACTTCGATGAGGCGCCCGAGTTCCATATCGGTAAGGACACAGTCCCTTCATGGGTCGAGCTGGGTGGACTCGTCGGCCAGAAGGAACTCGAAGAGGGCGACCCGACCATCTATCGAAAGCAGGAAGTCGCCTTCCGGCTTGCCAAGCGCATCCTCGACCAGCACTTCACGCGCGCAGGCGACAAGCGACCATGGCTCTTCCCAAGACTCGTCGGCATCTGCTCGGAGTGGATTGACACCAAGGTTGTCGTACACGAGGGGTATTCCCTGGGCTTCCTCGTCACCATCACCCAGGCTCAGATCCTTGCCGCCGAACAAGTCTGGAACGAGGTCATCCGGCTGTCCGGCAATCGCCGCGAGCGCTTGCGGCCGATGATCAACCGGTTCGACCCGGAAGGGTCGACCGGGGATGTCGACTTCGTGACACGGAAGCGAACCGTCCCGGTTGAGAAGTCCGAGGTCTCGCATGTGACGCTCGATGGGAACGGACCGGAGGGGAATGCGTGGGAGAGACGAATGGCCGCGATCCTCGAAGCGGACTCGAACGTCGCAGCGTTCGTCAAGAACGACCAGCTCGGTCTCACCATCCCGTACGTCCACAAGGGCCGCAGCCACTCCTACATCCCCGACTTCTTGGTTCGTCTAAAGCGCACGGACGATGATGTCGAACGAACCCTGATCATCGAGATCTCCGGCAGCCAGAAGAGTCCCGGTCCGACGAACCAGAAGGCGGAGACTGCCCGGAACTCTTGGTGCGTGGCGGTCAACAACCATGGCGGCTGGGGCCGCTGGGCCTACATCGAGATGAAGGATCCGGACCAGTTCAAGACGCTCCTCGCCGACGCGATCCAAAGCCTCTATGGCGACAACCCCATCATCGGCGACCCCGACCTACTTGACTTCGCCGAAACGAACGCTGACATCAACACCGCAAGGAGCGCTCGTGGCGCGTAACACCTCGAAGGGCCCGACCCCGATCGACTCGATCACGCACGGCGAGACCCGGAAGAACATTCCCACTGCCGACGCGCAGGATTTCGTGACTCCAGAGATCGAGGCCGTTCGCAAGGTCCGCTATCAGCGCGACGAAACCCTCGACCCCCAATTGGTCTGGCGGGGCAAGTACCCCGAGGACGCAGACGCGGCTGACAACGCCGACTCCGACCTGGTTACGGATGCGCCGCCGATCTACATCCAAGAGAAAATCGACCCGCGTGTGCTGGTCGAGAACCTCCGCCGCACTGCGGCTCGTCCGGACGACGAGCCAGAACTCACCCTCTTCGACACCTTCGATGGTCTTGACGAACTCGAGCAGGTGGACTTCTACCAGCACGACGCCAACTGGTCGAACCGAATGATCCTGGGGGACAGCCTGCAGGTGATGGCCTCCCTTTCTGACCGCGAGCATTTGCGCGGCAAGGTGCAGATGGTCTACATCGACCCGCCGTACGGCATCAAGTTCGGTTCGAATTGGCAGGTGTCCGCTCGAAACCGCGACGTGAAAGACGGCCGTCTCGAGGATGCAGTTCGCGAGGCTGAGGTCGTCAAGGCGTTCCGCGACACCTGGGAACTGGGCATTCATTCGTACCTTTCGTACCTGCGCGACCGGCTGCTTGCTGCCCGCGACCTCCTCTCTGAGTCGGGATCTTGCTTCGTCCAGATTGGCGACGAGAACGTCCACTTGGTTCGGTCCCTCATGGACGAAGTCTTTGGCCCCGAGAACTTCTGCTCGCAAATCAACTACCTGACGACGACGGGAGCCGGCAGTCCGGCCGTGCGGACTGATGTCCTGGCTAGCATCTCGGACACCGTGCTCTGGTACGCGCGCTCGAAGGAGGACGTCAAGTACCGGACGTTGTACAAGCGACGGAGCGTTGGGGATGACGCCAACTACCGCTTCGTTCAGGAGGACGGCGTAATCCGCTCCCTTTCAAGCGCGGAGTTGGCGCGGGTCGAGGAGCTGGCCAAGGCGGGGGCCAAGGTTCTGAGCCAGAACCCCCTCACCTCACAGACCGGTGGCGTGACAACTCAGTTCCCGGTTGAGTTTGCGGGCAAGGAATTCCGGCCAGCAAAGGGCGGATGGAAGACAAATGCGGAGGGCATGGAGCGGCTGCGTCACGCAGGCCGGCTCATGTCGAGTGGTTCAACGCTGCGCTTTGCACGCTATTTTGACGACTTTCCTTTCCAAGCGATCTCAAACTTCTGGAGCGATACTCGTCAGAGTGGCTTTGGCGAGGCGAAGGTCTACGTGGTCCAGACGGCGAGCCGGGTTATCGAGCGGTGCATGCTCATGTGTACTGATCCGGGCGACCTGGTTCTCGACCCAACATGCGGTTCGGGAACAACCGCCGTTTCTGCTGAGCAGTGGGGTCGTCGCTGGATCACGATCGACACATCCCGCGTAGCGCTTGCCCTTGCTCGGCAAAGAGTGATGGCGTCAAGGCATCCTTGGTATCTGCTCGCTGACTCGGCTGAGGGGCACAAGAAGGAGCAGAGCCTCACCGCGCATGTCGTCCCGAGATCCAACTTTGCAAACGACATCCGGGAAGGCTTCGTTTACGACCGCGCTCAACACATCACCCTGAAGTCCATCGCGCGCAACCCTGACATCGTCGCTGGTCTTTCGGGCGATGAGATCGACACCGCCATTCGTCGCCACGCCGACTACGAGTTGCTGTACGACCGCCCGTACGAAGATCCGAAGAAGGTCCGTGTCGCCGGCCCGTTCACAGTTGAGTCGCTAAGCCCGCACCGGGCTATCTCGTTCGGCGATGCCCCCGAGTCGCTCTCGGAGACGGACGCGGCAAAGGATGCTGATGGCCCTAACTTTGAGCAGTCGATCCTCGACAACCTAGCCAAGGCTGGGATCCAGAACGGCCAGCGTGCCGAGAAGCTGAAGTTTGAGGCGTTCGAGACCTACGCTGGACGGTACATCCAGGCCATCGGGCAACAGATCCCGAACGCGGAGCATGCCTCACCAAGTCGGATCGGCATTGCGATCGGGCCGCAGTACGGAACCGTCAGCGCGAAGTACGTGAAGGACGCCGCCAGGGAAGCCATCCGTGCTGGCGACATCGACTTGCTCTGCGTCCTTGGCTTCGCGTTCGATCCCCAAGCGACGAACGTGACAGAGGAGGACGGTTTCACAATCGAAGCCTCCGACGAGGGCTTCGCTCAGATCGGAGGAGCACGCACTGTTGGCCGTCTACCCGTCTTGATGGTCCGTATGAATGCGGACCTCCTCATGGGCGAGGAACTGAAGAAGACCGGATCGGGCAACCTCTTCACCGTCTTCGGCGAGCCCGACATTGACCTGCGTTCCACGGACGAGGGCTACATCGTCGATCTCAAGGGGGTCGATATCTATGACCCCACGACTGGGGAGGTCAGGAGCAGCGACACCGGCCAGATCGCGCTCTGGATGATCGACACCGACTACAACGAGGAGTCGTTCTTCGTCCGGCACTGCTACTTCACCGGCGGGAACGACCCCTACAAGCGACTCAAGACAGCGTTGAAGGCTGACATCGACGCGGACGCCTGGGAGTCGCTGTACCAGACCATCTCTCGGCCATTTCCGAAGCCGTCGACGGGCAAGATCGCGGTCAAGGTCATCAACGACTACGGCGACGAAGTCATGAAGATCTTCGAGGTGAGCGACTGATGCAGTTGATGTCCTTTTACCACGAGGAGCCGATCAAGGCGAAGGAGTCATCCGTACTCCAGCTCCCATTCGATCGTGCTCGCGAGTTCACGTTCGGGAACGAGCCGACGATCGCCAAGGTCGTCTACGTAAGCCACCCGCGGATTGCCACGCGAGTCGTCCCCTATGGCCAGTACGACAGTCTGGTCATGACTGACAAGTTCAACGAAGCGCTGCGTATCGTCCAGACCCTCGGCGCACATAAGGTCGTCACTAGGAGTTTCCGGGGCAACCTCTCGAGACTCTCCATCAAGGGAAAGCTCCCGCAGGGATCTGCCGCGTCGGAGATCTCGAAGTCGACAAGTGACGAGATCGCCTTCGAGCAGGTCGGAACGGGCGGTCCGCCGGTCGATCCCGGCGAGAGTGTCTACCCCGATGAAGCTGGCTTCGAGGCTGCTCGGCGGGCGGTGCTCCTCAACGGGGCCCGTCATGTAGCGATCAACATCGAGAGCCAATCAGCTTTCCGCGTGGACTCCGACGTGGCCACTGCGCTCAAGAAGTTCGGCTTCACCTTGGGGGCGAACGGGGAAAAGGCTCAAGTACGCCTACTGCGTCTCGATGCCTACTTCCCGGAGAAGGGCAAGCTGCACTCTCCCGATCTTTCGAGGCTGTCGCCGCTCTTCGATCCCCGCCCGGCGCTCGACCCTGACGCGCCTTCTTCGACCTCCAAGTGGCTGAAGTTCGGCAAGTGATGTGGGCATGACAACACAGATCTCTCAGGGGTGAGGCACTTGCCGACGACCACATACACGGACGATCAGAAGGCCGCGATCGACACGATCGACGAGCCCCTGCAGATCATCGCCTGCGCTGGGTCCGGCAAGACCCAGGTGATCTCCCAACGCATCGCCAAGATCTTGAGGCAGCCCGGGATCGAGCCACGCAACGTCATCGCCTTCACCTTCACGGAGAAGGCCGCAGCGGAGTTGAAGGAGCGAGTGCTGGGGATCCTTCAGGAGGAACACGGCGAGGTCACAGGCCTTGCCGAGATGTACATCGGCACCATGCACGGATACACGCTCGATCTCCTGCAGCGGCTGGTGCCCGACACGTTCAAGTACTCCGTGCTGACCGAGATCACGGCACGACTTCTTATCGACAAGTACAGCAAGCAGTCGGGTCTGACCACCTGCCCCACGATCGGTACGAAGCAGAGTCATCTCAAGCGCTGGCAGAACTCTCGGCTCTACCTGCAGGTCCTCGGCACGCTTCGAGAGGACGAGATCGATGAGTCTCTGGTCCCAGCCGGGGTTCTGGACTCTCTCGACTCCTACGTCCGGTTGATCCACGGGCAGGCCAGCTTCGATTTCACTTCAATGATTGCGCTCGCGGTCGAACTCTTGGAGATCGATCCTCACGAGGACGAGAACGCCGAGAACATCCAGCGGCACATCCGGGACGACATCAAGTACTTGGTCGTCGACGAGTACCAGGACGTCAACCCTTTGCAGGAGCGCCTGATCCGAGGGCTTGTCCAGTACGGCGCAAACCTGTGCGTCGTGGGAGACGATGACCAGACGATCTACCAGTGGCGGGGCAGCGAGGTTGCGAACATCATCGACTTCGCCGATCGGTACGGCGACGTCAAGCAGGTCGTGCTGAACGACAACTTCCGCTCGTCCAAGGGCGTGGTCGAACTGGGGCGATCCGTCGCGGAGCTGATCCCAAGCGGTGACCGTCTTCCGAAGAAGATGGTCGCTTCTGGTCACCAGAACTGGGAGCGAGGCGACCTCCTGGCCCTTGACTTTCCGACCCCTGAGGACGAGGCAGCCTGGATCTGCGACCGGATCGAGCACCTTCAGGGCGTGCCCTTCACGGACAAGCCGGGAGCAGAGCCGCGCGGCCTGTCGTATTCCGACTGTGCTGTGCTGCTGCGCTCGGTCGCCAAGGACGCAGGGCCGATCGTCGAGGAGATGAAGAAGCGCCAGATCCCCTACGTGATCAAGGGGTTGAACCGCCTCTTCGAGGCGGACGAGATCAAGGCGTGCGTCGGCATCTTCCGCTACATGGTGGACGAGATTGACGCGAGCCTGCTTCGGGACCTATGGGTGAGGGCAGACCTGCTGCCCAACCCCGCCAAGTGGGCCTCGGCTGTGGCGATCCTGAACGCTGGCAAGGACTTCAAGAAGGGTGAGCGTTGGGGGGTCTACAACATTCAACGCGTCTACCTCGACTTCCTCGCTGCCCTTGAGATCCGAGAGGAGACCATCCCCGGGCCGAAGGGCAGGGGAGAGCTCGTCTTCTACGAGCTGGGGAAGTTCAGCCAGGCCATCTCCGACTTCGAACAGATCCACTTCTCGAGCGAGCCGAGCGAGAAGTACAAGACGTTCGCCGGCTGGCTCGAGCACCAGGCGCCCGACTACTACGCCGAGTCGGACGGTGACGTTGGCTACGCAACCCCCGATGCCGTCACCATTGCCACCGTCCACCAATCGAAGGGCATGCAGTGGCCGGCCGTCTTCCTGCCCTGCATGCGCGCCAACAGGTTCCCGGCCCAGCGCATCGGCGGACTGTCGATGTTCCACGTCATCCCGGCAGAGGCGATCAACGATCCCGACCGGTACAAGGGAACGAAGGACGACGAGCGGCGCCTGTTCTACGTCGCAGTCACTAGAGCCCAGAAGTTCCTGAACGTCACCTTCTCGCCTGGTGAAGGCCGCAACCACAAGCGCCAGTCCGAGTTCTTCCTTCACTGCACCGGCAACCAGTGGGTATCGACGAGCGTGAAACCGATCCCAGGCGACCGTCTCGAGCCTCGAGCGATCCACGAGATCCCCCAGGTGACACTTTCCTTCTCGGAATTGAAGTACCTGTTCGAGTGCCCGTACGAGTTCAAGCTCCGCTTCCTCTACGGGTTTAACGCGCCGCTCCACGAGGCGCTCGGCTACGGCAAGGGACTGCACGACGCGCTCTCGGAGGTCCACAAGAAGGCCACTGACGGCGAAATGATGACGCCCGCCGATGCGGCCGACCTGGTCGAGCGGCACCTTCACACCCCTTTCGCGTACCCCGAACTGCGACGCAACCTCGAGCGATCTGCGACTGAGGCGATCGAGCGATACTTCAGGGTCCACGGCGACGAGATCGCCAACACGGTTCATTCCGAGAAGCAGATCCAGGTCCACATCGCCCCCGGCATCACCGTCGACGGGCGCATCGACCTGATCCGAAAGCTGGACACCGACGAACTCGCGATCGTCGACTTCAAGTCGACTGAGCGCGCCCAGGCTGAGGACGTCACCCGTGACCAACTGCACGTCTATGCCCTCGGATACGAGGAACTGAGTGGTGAGAACGCGGATGTCGTCGAGGTGCTGAACCTCGACGCCGGCGGCAAGAGCCATCGGGACCAAGTGGACAACCACCTGCTCGACGACGTACGAGGTCGCATCGGCAAGGCAGGCGATGCACTTCGCAAGAACGAGCTGCCTCGACTCGCGACCTTCGGGCACAAGTGCTCTACCTGTGATGTGGTCGAGCTCTGTCGTCCCAAGCCTCCTCGCTCCAAGTGACGAAGAAGGCCGGGCCCGCCAGGGCCCGGCCGTTTCTTGGCATCTCTTCGCTTCGAGATCAAGCCAAGGTCTCATTTGGGGGCTCCGCCCCCTTCCCGCCTGTTCCTCCGGTGAGAGAGATAAGAGAGAGCGCAAGCCGCTGACCTGCGCAAATGGCCGAGAACCTTGGCCTCATGGGCATCCGTCGACGGCCTGTGGTGCCAACTTCGGTCGAGATCACTGGCCCGTCAGGTCAACCTCAATGCACGGGGCAGTCGTAGTACGGCCCGCTATTCGCCTGGGCGACGATGTGTGGCACGACGAGGCAACGGTTGCTGCTGTCGTCAGCCAGAGCTCCTCGTTCGACGGCCTTCCTGACGGCACGGTTGATCGAGTCCGATCGCGCGCTCCTGACCTCGCCGGTCCGTCTGTCGACCATCGAGCAGATCCGCATCAGCTCACCCCGCTTGAACCGCGCATGGCCCTTCCGGTCCATCCTTCCGAGAGCGGCGAAGTAGACACGCGTTGGCAGATCGAAGTCCGGTGACTGCGCGAGGAGCATCTGCTGCTGCTGCCCCACAGCGACCCAGGACCCGTCCCCGCCGAACTGGATCTTGCCGTTCACGCAGCCGCCTCAACTTCGCTGAGTTGGGCACAAGACTGTGCGTGCCCTGCAGGTGAGTTCGTCAGCGATGCCCACATCTGCGGACGGCGGAGGCGCCTTCTCGAGGCCTTCCGCCACCCGTTCGGTGCGTCGTACTCGAAGGTCTCGACCACGGGCACGCAGAGCATGCACGGGCTCAGGACCACGCGGAACCCGTGCTGGTGGCCGTAGGAGGCCTGCCCGGCGCAGACACCGCAGAGCCCGTTGCGCTCGTAGCAGTTCCGTACTCGCTCGAACTCGAGATACTCCGAGATGCTCTCCGGTCGATCCATCCGAGCCATCACGCAGCACCCGCCGTGACAACCATGTTCTGTTCCTCGAAGGCGAGGACGTCGTCGATGCGGTAGAGCACCCTGGTCCCGATCTTGAAGTAGTGCGGGCCGGTCCCTCCGCTACGCATGTTGGCCAGTCGCCCCGTCGTCGTGTCCCACCGCTTGGCCAGCTCGACCGCGTTCATCGTATTGATGTCGATACCTCCTTGTTCTAGTGACCTCCGGGTGAGGTCACGTGAGTAGTGAACGCGGAAGTACCGGTTATCTGTTGCTACCATCACTATTTGTGGAACAGGGACGTGTTAAGAAGGTGCCTTCAAGCACCGTCGAGGCTGTCGCCATGAGCGATAGCGAGATCCAGATACTCAGGGATCAAGACGCCGGGCGCTGGTTCTGTGTCGTGACCCGCGGCGATATCAAGTTCGGAGTCGAACTGGCGGAGGGCATCCCCGGCTCGGGCGACATGTCGGTCGTGGGGCTCGAGGTTCGTCCACGGGTGGGCGCGCTGACGGTCGGCACCTTGAGGGATGCGCCCTACGGTGATGCGATCCGCACTGCTCGGGCAGAGGTTGAGAGAGCCACGGCAGCTCGCAGGCCTCGGATGTTCGCGAGGCCGAGTGATCCGCCGGCTGCTTTCAGAGGCGATAGGCGCGGGCGAGCCGCGAGGACAGACAAGGACTACGCGCTGCTCGCAGCGTCTTACCTCGCCATGGGTAAGGAGGCTCGTCGCCATGCCGCGGCAACTTGGGCGCAAGACTTCCCCGAGGGTGGTACAAAGCGGACTTGGTTGAACAGGCTCGTGCGGGCCAAGCGCTTCGTGGAAGGGGAACGTCTGACAGATGCAGGCATGGCTCTGGTCTACGGGGAGGACTGGCTTGAGCGCTTCGAGTTCGACGAGAAGTGGGACAATGCGCTCAACATCGCCACCATGACCCCCGGTGGCAAGTTCTGGCGCAAGCTGCAGCTCGACGGCAAGGACCCCAGGGCGTGGCTGCGCGCGGCACAGTGGGCCATCCAAGTCGACGCAGAGGGTCAGCCATTTCCCAAGCATTCCCCACAAACTTCCGAAGAATGTGGGGAACAGGAGTGATATGGGATGACGTCTCGGCACTGGAAAGACGCGGTTTCAAGCGTGATAATGACCCCGTATGATCAAGGGTGATCGTGGCACGTAGGACCCCAGAGGTCGCAGGTTCAAATCCTGCCCCCGCTACCACGAAGATCAGGCCCGGAATCCATTGGATTCCGGGCCTGATCGCGTGTCTGTGGGGCCATCGGGCCCGCGCTCGGTGACCATGCGCGACAATGAGCAGGTGATCGGAGCGAGTCTGGCTGCAGCCTCCATCGCTCTGGTCGCTGCGTGCCTCCTTCTGCCGGTGCGGACCTCCGCTGCCGCCCGACCGATCGCCATCCTGTGCCTTGCTGCGGCCCTCTGGTCGGCCGGCGCTGCCTGGAACTACGCCGAGCCCGGCCCGAACGCCAGCGCGAACGCCTGCATTCTCGCGGCCGCCGCCTCCGCCGCGGCCGCCGCCTTCGTGGCTGCCCAGCGCCTCGTGTCGGGTCGATGGTCGATACCCACCCTCGTGATGATCGTCTTCTTCATCGAGCCGATCGTGATCGTGTTCGTCCGCCTGGTGGTGTACCCGGACCTCACCTCGGCCGAGTTCCGTCGCACCGCGCCGTTCATCGTCCACGCGGCCTACTGCTTCGCCCTGCTGCTGAGCGTGATCCTGACGTTGAACATCCGTCAACGGCACCCTCAGCGTCGCGTTCGCATCTTCGTCCTCACGTCCCAGGTCCTGGTGATCGCGATCATCGCGATGGAGGTCTCAGCCAGCGAGCAGACGCACTTCGTGCTCGTCCTGGCCGCCCTCTTCGCCGTCTGGGTGGCGCGCCACCCGGACGATTGGAGCACGTCGCGAGCCCGCGCCGACAGTCTGCTCAACGCCATCGGCGTCTTCCTGTTCGTGTTCGACCACTTGGGCCGGCTCAAGGACTGGAACGGACCAGCCGATCGGCTCATTGAGCTGATCACGGGAGAGCGGTCACAACGCGAGCTCACGGCAGCGGACATTCTCGGTCGCCCGCTTCCCTTCGAGGATGGCGAGCGGATCGACCTCGACCTCGTGGGTGGGCGCATGCGCACCTCCGCCCACATCCACCGGGTCGATCCCACCTCGCGAACAGGACGGAGCGACTGGGTGGTGATGCTGCGGCCCGTGCGGTCGAGCGTGAGCACGTCATCGTTCCCCTCGATCTCCGGAGCCCTCGCCGGTCACGACCCCGCCACGCAGACCCTCAACCAGCGCGAGACCATCGACCTCCTGCGCGCTGCCACGACGAGCAGGCACGCAGCAGTCCGCGTGGACGTTCTCCCCGCAGACGCTGGGGCCCGTGAGGACGAGACCATGTTCGTCGTCGCCCGGCGCCTGGAGATGATGTTCCCCGGCGTGCGCTGGGGGCGACTCGCGGACTGGGCTTTCGTCGCCCTGTTCAAGCCCGCCCAGGCTCAGCAGGCGAAGCTGCTCATCGACGACGAGGCGCAGACGGCCCTGGGTCTCGATGCGTCCGTCGCCACCACGATCTGTGTGCCCACGCCGGGTGAGGACGCCGAGCGCTTCGTCCGGCGAGTCCAACTGCTGCACAGCCCCTATGGCTCATCGGACTCTTGATGGCAATGTCCCGACACACAGGACGGATCACCTGCTCCGTCCCCGTGAAAGGACACCTGATGAAGAACAACCCCCGTTCCCCATCCACTCACGTCCGTCCGGCCCGCGTGACCGACGTGCCCAGACTGGCCGAGATGATCCAGGCCCTCGCCGATTTCCATGGCGAAGGTGAATCCTGCCGGATGACCTGGCCCATCCTGCGCATCCAGCTCTTCGGAACCGATCCCACCCTGAGGGCTCACGTGGCCGAACGGGACGGGCGCATCACCGGGATGGTGCTCTGGTACCGCACGTACTCGACCTGGGACGCCGCGCCGGGCATCCACGTCGAGGACTTCTACGTGGACCCTGAGGCCAGGGGCCAGGGCACGGGTCTGATCCTGATGACCGAGCTCGCACGACTCGCCGTCGATCAGGGTTACACCCGTCTGGAGGGGCAGGTGATCAGCAGCAACCCCCTGCGCAGCGCCCTGGTCAGTCACGGCGGCGACCAGATGGACGTGTGGGAGACCTACCGCATCGACGGGGACGACCTGCTGGCACTGACCGGCCGAGAGCCGGCCGCTGCCGCCATGTGAATCCGACGGTGGCCACGGTCGATCTCGGCCGTGGCCACCGCCCACAGCTCCGCCCTCAGGCGTCGCGTGTCCTGAGGACCAGATGGGCGGCAAGCGTCGCCCAGAGGGTGAAGATCGTCATGACCGCCAGCCCGATGACCGGGGGCAGGGAGCCAGCTCCAGCGTTCGTGTACGAGATCTGTCCGGCGGTGGTGGGCCAGTAGGTTCCTGCGACGTCACCGAGGAGGCCGGGCATTCCCGGAGCGAGAGCGGGGACGAGCAGGGCGACGGTGACCATGATCGCCAGCGCGCCCGAAGAGCTCCTCGTGATGGCGCCGCATGCCAGGCCGAGGGCGGCGGTGAGGACGAGGTAGGCGACCGCACACAGGATGGCGCGGATCGTGCCCGGGTCGGCCACGCTCGCGGTCGGCAGTCCGGCCGCGGCGAGTGCCGCCTGGCTGGCGCCGAAGCTGCAGGCCACCGTGACGACGGCGGTCGCGAGCGAGACGAGTGCGGCGATGGCGAGCTTGGTCGCCAGGAGCTTCCCACGCCGAGGAGTGATGGCGAGACTCGTGACGATCTGACCTGTGGCGTACTCGCTGGTGATGGCCTGTGCGCCCAGGGTGGCGACGAGGATCTGGCCGACGAGGATGCCCTTGAAACTGACCCCGGTGGGGTCGAAGTCGGCGGGAAGATCGGCCTGCCAGTCGGCCAGCAGGCCGCTGATGCCCAGCAGGCTGACCATCACGGTGACGATGACGGTGGCTGCCGCGATGACCCATGTGCTGCGGACGCTGCGGGTCTTGATCCATTCGGAGGCGAGGACGCTCATGTCAGGCGGCCCCGTGCTCGGTGGCGGTCATGCTCAGGAATGCGTCTTCGAGGGAGTCTCGGACGAGCGTGAGCTCGGACAGCTCGATCGCGGAGGAGGCGGCGATGTGGCCGACGTGATCGGTCGTCGCCTCGGGGATGGTCAGCTCGTCGGAGGCGCTTGCTTCGGGTGCGGCGGACAGCCCGGCGCGAGAGAGTGCGTGGAGAAGTCCCTCTCGGTCCGGCGTACGGACGCGGACGTACTCGCTCGCATGGGCAGCGATGAACGCCTTCAGCGGCTGGTCCGCCAGGAGGCTGCCTCGGTGGATCACGACGAGATGGTCGGCGGTCAGCTCCATCTCGCCCATCAGGTGGCTGGAGAACAGCACCGTGCGGCCTTCGGCTGCCAGGTCGCGCATGAGGGATCGGGCCCACCGGATGCCCTCGGGGTCGAGGCCGTTGAGCGGTTCGTCGAAGATGACGATGCCGGGGTCGCCGATCAGCGCTGTTGCCATGCCGAGCCGCTGCTTCATCCCCAAGGAGTAGTCGCCGGCCGGCCGGTCTCCGTGCTCTGCCAAGCCGACGAGCTCCAGGGTCTCGGCCACCCGGCGCCGTGGCACACCGCCGGCGCGAGCGACGGCCGTGAGATGGTCGGCTGCCGTCCGACGGGGGTGCACCGCGCGCGCGTCGAGCATCGCACCCACCACGCGCATGGGCTGATGCAGCTCTGCGAGTCGGCGCCCGTCGATCGTCGCTGTGCCGCTGGTGGGCTTGTCCAGGCCCAGGAACATCCGCAAGGTGGTGGACTTGCCCGCGCCGTTGGGTCCGAGAAAGCCCGTCACCATGCCCGGCGTGACCTCGAACGAGAGGTGATCGACCGCGGTGATGGGTCCGTAGCGCTTCACGAGCGCGTGCGCCTCGAGGGGCGCGGGTGGGGAGGTCTGCATGCGAACAACACTACACCGTGTCGTGTAGTTCTACACTGATCGGTGTAGACTCGGGCGGGCACCGAGAAAGGACGCGACCATGACCCAAGCACCGGCGAAGCCAGTGCGGCAAGGACAGGCGCACAAACGCGCTGCCATCCTGGCTGCCGCGCGCGAGCTGTTCAGCCAAGAGGGCGTGGAGCGCACCAGCATGGATGCCATCGCCGCACGTGCGGAAGTCTCGAAGCGAACCGTCTACGACTATTACGGCGACAAGCGACGACTCCTGCTGGGCGTCATCGAAGATGCGGGCGAGGCGGCGCTGGCCACGTTGCGCGAGCTGATCGAGCAGCACCTGTCCGAGGAGGACCTCGACCGCTCCGCCGCAGGACTGGAGCGAGCCCTCACGACGTTCGCGACCGCTCTGGGGGGCTCCCAGCTCGCTTCATCGAACTACGCAGCCGCGGTCAAGCTGATCGCCGAGAACGAGTCACAGCTGCCTGAGCTGGACGATCACCCCCTGGACCGGGCGCATGCAGACGCGTTGGCCGAGCGGCTTGCCCGTTTCGCGAGCATCGGTCTGCTCGACGTCGAGGACCCTCGCCTTGCCGCCGACCACTTCCATGCCCTCACCACCCTGCGGGTGCTGAACGAACCGCTTCGCCGGCGCGCAGACCTCGAGCATGTCCGGCGCGTCATGGCCGACGGCGCACGCGTGTTCATGCGTGCCTACGGGACCGAGGCGCCTGCATGACCGGCGCCGACTCCGAGGGGTGCAACTCCCTCGTCGACAGCGAGGCGGCGACGCGAGCGCGTCAGGCGGCGGCACTGAAGGAGCGCATCTACGTCGTCTTCACGGTCCTCGCCGTCGTCATCGCGCTCCGCGCTCACGGCCAACATCCCACGGCCGGCGTCGCGATCGGTACCCTGGCGCTCGCTGTCATGGCCACCATCTGCGCGGTCTACGTCGCGGACCTCCTCAGCCACATGGTCATTCACGCCCACCTGCCCAGCGCCTCCGAGCACCGGCACATGCTCGTCGGCACTCTCGGTGCAGGTGCTGTCGCGATCCCGTCCCTGGTGTGCCTCGCGCTCGCCGGAGTCGGTCTCTATGACATCGCTACGGGCCTGCTGGCCGCCATGCTGGTCACGATGGCCACGCTCGTCGCCGTCGGCCTACTCGCTGTCCGCAGGCTCTCCATGTCCCGTGCTCAGCGGATCGTCATCCTCTTCGCGGAGAGCGCCCTCGTCCTGGTCGTCATCGCCCTCGAGCTCCTGTCGCATCTGTAGGCCGACCCCGTCATCGCTTGCGAGTGCCGATGCCGAACTGCATGAGGTCGCGTCCCACGACGACCTTCCCGTCGAAGCCACGTCCTGCGTTCTTCCACCGAGACTCGGGCCCCGAGGGTGGCACGAGGTGCGAGAGAACGAGCTGCTTGACGCCTGCCGGCTGGGCCACGTCCCGTCCCACCTGTTCGATGGTCGTGTGCGATGCGAGGAGGTGCTCGCGCGTGGCTGCGGCGATCTCCCCGGGCAGTTGAGACGTGATGTCCTGGACGAACATCGGATCGATCACCTCGTGGACCAGGCAGTCGGCACCCTCTGCCAGCGCGATGAGGTTCGGGCTCACCGTCGTGTCCCCGGAGACGACGATCGAGCCGTCGGGGGTGTCGAAGCGATAGGCGAACGCCGGGGCGGTCGGACGATGGTCGACCAGTGTCGCCGTCACTTTCACGTCCCCGTCGACCCAGACGTCGAGAGGACGGGTCAGTCGGGGCGGGACCCCGGCGGCGTCGACGTCCCACGTTCCGGCGAGGTCGATCTCGGAGATCTCGAACCGCGAGGCCGGGTCCGCCATGTTCGTGTCCCTGATCCGATCGTTGAGGTCAGCTGCGAACGCGTTGCGCAGCGTCGCGGTCATGCCTGCGATGCCCAGGGACGGATCGGCAGGATTGATCGGCTCGACGTCGGGGCGCGTGGGCGGGAAGAGTCGCGGCAGTTGCGCGCGCGGACCCGGCCCGAAGACGCGGATCGGGTCCGTGCGGCGGATCGAGTTCGGCGGTGCCGTCGCGTAGAGCGTCGGCCAGTCCGCGACGTGGTCACTGTGCAGGTGCGTGAAGAAGATCCCGCGGACGTTGTCCAGGAGGGCGCCGGCCGCATCGGGTGCGCCGCTCGAGGCGGCGACACCGCTGCGGTTGAGGCTGGCCATCGCTCCCGCGCCCAGGTCGACGAGGTAGACGCTTTCTCCATAGACCACGGCGGTGGAGATGCCGCACGACCTCTGGTCCTCGAAGAGCCCCGGTCCACCTGCGGTACCGAGGAGGACGACCCTGGTGAAGTGCTTGCTCACCGGGCCCTCGGCCCGTGGCGGCGCCGCCGCGCCCGCCTCCGGACTGGCGCCCAAGCCGAGCGGGTCCGCCAGGAACAGCGCCGACGACGTGGCTCCGAGTGCCGCAGAGGCGCCGAGAGCCCCGAGGAATCGTCTCCGACCAGGCGGAGCGGGTGAGTTCGACATCGTGAAGGTCTCCTTGCCGATCGTCGTGTGCCGAGAGCCTCAGGCCTGCGGCAGCGTCGAGACCCAGTCCCGCAGGATGCCGACGTAGCGCTCGGGCTCGAGCGCGTGCATGATGTGCGGCGCGTCGGGCGCATCGACGTAGTCGACCTTCACGCCGGCTTCACGCATGAGCTCCATCGCCTTCTCGGCCTGGAGGTCCGACATGGCGCCCATCAGTCCAGCGGTGGTGGGGTCGATGAGGCGGAAGTGGTGCGTCACGAGGACGGGAGCCTTGACCTGCGCCAGCATCGTGTGGTGAGGGCAGGTCTGGGCGACCGTGCCGTCGTAGAAGGCTCGAGCCCACTCGGCGTCGTACTCCTTCAGGTTCTGCGGGGCTTCGTCGGGGAGCGGCACCTGCCGGAGCATGGGGATCTCGGAGTTGCGCATGGCCTTCAGGTACGCCTCATAGTCCCCCACGCACCACTGGTCTCCGAGGAAGTCACGCCAGTTGACGAAGATGTGGCCGGCAGCCTGTCGGATCGTGTGTCCGACCTTCGGAGTGAGCTCGGAGGCGAAGAAGGGAGCATCCTCGGCGAACGCGGCACGGATCTGTCCCGGGAGGGAGTACGCCGCCAGCCACGCGGCGATCAGTCCGCCCGACGAGTTCCCCGCCACGATGACGGGGCGACCGATCACCTGGTCGATGAACCGGACGAGGTCGTTGCCGAAGTTGTCGAGGCTGTATCGGCCCGGAGTCCACGTGCTCCGCCCCTGTCCGCGCATGTCCACCGCGAAGACATGGAAGTCGTCCGTGAGCAGATGCATGACCTCTTCGTAGCCCCACCACGACTCGCTCTGGGACGGCAGGAGAAGCAGGGCGGGCTTCGTGGGTGATCCGGCCTCCGCGTAGTTCATGTCGATCTCGCCGAGGTTCACGAGCTTCTCCTCGAAGCCGTGCGCGACGAACACGTCGTCCGGTGCTCCGTGTCGGGTGGGGGACCTGTCGTTCATGGGCATTCCGTTCTGTGAATGGTCGTGCGTGAGGGCGGGTTCGCTAGACCGAGGCGGTCAGCGAGGGCGTGTGCCCCGTGATGATGTCTGGATCGAGGAGAGAGGCGTCGTCGCCTGTCCACGCGATGTGCTGGTCCGGCCGGACCACGGTCAGGTGGGATTCGCCGCCTGTCGTCCCGGCGGGAACGGTCGCGACCTTCACGGGGATGGATCTGCTGGAGAACTCGTCCAGGATGCGGGCCAGCGACGGGGAATCGAAGTCGCAGGGCGCCAGGACGGTGAAGGCCGTTCCGAGCACGTCGTAGAGGGACAGCGTCGGCCCCAGCCAGGCATGCGGGAGTCGCGCCCCCGGTGCAAAGGTCGGCTCGTAGCGCTGGACCTCGCGACGATCCGGCTCGGGGCCCTGCGCAACGATCGGAGAGCCTGCGTACGAGTAGCCCAGGACGAGGCCGAGGGAGTAGAACTCCTCGGCCTTCGTCCGTTGCAGCCCCTCGGCGGTGCGGGAGATCCCGGGACCGGATGCCTCGAGATTCGCGCGTGCGGAGGCGATCGTCTCGGCCGCCACGTGACGTCGTTCCGCTTCATACGATGCGAGGAGGTGAGGTCCGCCCCAGCCCTGCAGAACGGCGGCGAGCTTCCATCCGATGTTCACCGCGTCCCCGACGCAGGTGTTGAAGCCGTGGCCGCCGAACGGCGGATTGAGATGGGCGCTCTCGCCGACGAGGAAGATCCGCTCCGACGAGAACCGGTCCGCCAGGAGCATGCGAGGAGTCCATGGGTCCATGGCCTCGATGCGGAGGTCGAGATGGGAGGAGTCCACGCCGGCGAGCTCGCCGATCAGCCGGCACACCTCGGCCTCGTCGCTCACGTGCCCCGCACCCGCGAGCCCGGCCCACCAGCGACCGTCGTGGTCCAGTCTTCCCAGACCTCCGGGGACCGTCGGGCCGATCGCCCAGTAGTGGATGGCATCGCCGACGACGGGGCGAAGCTCTCGCGAGGTGAAGACGACGTTGAGGTTGGCGCGGGGAGCCGACGTACCCTCCAGGACGGCGCCGATCGCGTCTCGACACAGACTCCAGCCGCCGTCGCAGCCGACGACATACCTGGCGCGCAGCGCAGTGACCGTCCCGTCCGTCGGCTCGATCTCGACGGTGACGCCGTCGACGTCTTCGGCGACCTTGACTGCGCGAGAGCCGAGCCGAAGCTCGACGAGCCCGCTGGACTGGAGATGCTCGCGCAGGACGTCCTCGACCACTGGCTGGGGTACTTGCTGGCTGGTCTCGGCGGCGAACGGGAGTCGCTCACCGGACAGTCCGAAAGCGCCGTCGAACTCCGTGATCACGTCGCCGGACAGGTTGTCGCAGAACAGGACGCGTTGCGACCATTCGGGCTTCAGGTGTGCGCGCTCCCGCACGTCGTCGGCGACTCCCCACCGACGAAAGTGCTCCATCGTGCGGATGCTGGTGGTCTTGGCGCGAGGGCGGTCGTGGGACACGTGCTGGCGCGGCTCGACCACGACCGAGCGCACACCGTGGTGTGCCAGCTCGGCAGCCGTGGCAAGGCCGGAGGGACCGCCGCCGATGATGACGACATCGTGGACGGCGTCACGCGGGGGAGACGAGATCATGGCCTGTATGTTTCACCGTGTGACCGCAGACACACGACCGCAATTCCGATGAGTGGAACACTCGATGCGCAACCGAGGTCCGGACGGCCGGCCGAAGGGGAGCCACTGCTGGCACGTGCCTTTCGGATGCTCGGCGCCTTTCGGGCCCCCGGCGAGGCGCTCTCGCTGAGTGCGCTGGCCACCCGCGCGAGGCTGCCGAAGAGCTCCGCGCTGAGAATCGCGTCTCAGCTCGTCGAGCTGGGGGCGCTCGAGAGACACGCCGACGGCAGGTTCGTGGTCGGCCTGCACCTGCTGGAGCTGGCCACGATGGCTCCTCGGGGTCACGGACTGCGCAGTGCCGCGCTTCCCTTCATGGAGGACCTGCATCGCGTGACCGACGAGCACGTGCAGCTGGCCGTTCGTGAGGGGTCCGAGGCCGTCCTGGTCGAGCGACTCTCCTCCAGGGGCGCGGTCGCCGTGGCTCACCGAGTGGGTGGTCGGATCCCCTTGGACCAGACGGGTGTCGGGATCGCACTGCTCGCGCACGCGCCCGACGGCGTCCTGGTCGACGTGCTGGGGGAGTCGGCCGCAGATGCCGAGGCGGCCAGGCACCATCGTCGAGTCCGGCAGCTCATCGCCGTCGTTCGGCGGGAGGGCGTGGTTGCCCTGACTGGTCCCAATCCCCTGAGGAGTGGGCCGCGCCAGATCACGACCATCGCGGCGCCCGTCATGGACGGCCGCGGCGAGGCGCTTGCGGCGATCTCGATCGTGCTCCCCGGAAGCGTCACCTCGAAGAACTCCCTTCGAGTCGCCCTGCGGGCTGCGAGTTTGGGCATCTCGCGCGCGGCGATGCTGTCCTGACGCGCGCTGCCGACCGCATCAGTGGGCTTCGAGGGCGACGTCGCCGCGAAGTCGATGTCCTTCCAGCAGCAGGTCCGTCGTGCGGCGGATGTGCGCCTCGGTGCGACTGACCGCGGTCTCAGGGTCGCGTCCGATCGCCGCTTCCATCAGTTCACGGTGCTCGGACGCCACGTCACGGTGCGATGCCTCGATCGCCGGTGCAGCCCAGCAGCGGTACACCTCGGCGACGGACCTCAGGCGACGCGCGGTGTCCACCAGGTACGGATTCGGGCAGCCGAGCAGGATCGCCAGGTGGAACTGCTCGTGCGCCACGATCCAGTCCTCGTGAACGGTGGTGCCGGTTGCCTCGGCGGTGCGGCGCACGAGCGCGTGGTGTCGGGCGACGATCTCAGCCTCCCAGGCAAGATCGCCGTGGTGAATCGCCTGACGTGTCACGAGACCTTCGATCGCGACTCGCGCCTCCGTCAGGTGGGTCAGGCGATCGATGGAGACGTCGATGACGCGGTAGCCCAGCTGGGGTTCGGACGTGGCGAGCCCCTGCTCGACGAGTCGAGGCAGCACCTCGCGAAGCACGCCGGTCGAGACGTCGTACCGTGCGCCGAGATCGGTGAACCCGAGCCGCGACCCCGGGGGAAGGGTGCCGTTGAGGATGTCCAGACGGATCGACCGCAGAACGCCGTCTGCTCGAGTCGTGTTCCGGGGTCGAGCACCTCGCGTGGGCATGCGTCCACTCTACTCAATCTCGTCCCGACGATACGATCGTGTACGGTATTTCGAAATTGACAGGTATTGTCGAACACCTTCGAGGAAAGAGGGACGCGATGCGACTCGCGAACCGTGACGGACGCGCCGTCATCATCTCCCCAGACGGAACCTCGCTGACCGATGTCGAGCGAGCATCGAGCGGTCGCTTCGGGCCGGGGCTGCCCGAGGTCTACGATCGCTGGACCGAGTTCACCGAGTGGGCCGAAGGAGCGACCCTCGACGGCGAGCGTGAGCCCGTCACGATCAGCGACTTGGGGGCACCGTCGCCGGCGCCGCGCCAGATCTTCGCCATCGGGTTGAACTATCGAGATCACGCGGATGAGGCCGGCCTCGACCACCCGGCGGTTCCCCCGACCTTCACCAAGTGGGTCGGGAGCTTCGCAGGCCCCGAAGGAGCCCTTCGGCTGCCCGCTGCGACCGTGGACTGGGAGGCCGAGCTCGTTGTCGTCATCGGCCGCCGAGCGGACCGGGTGGCCGCTTCCGATGCCTGGCAGCACGTCGCCGGCCTTGCCGTGGGCCAGGACTACTCGGAGCGAGCCCTCCAGCTGACCGGGCCTGCTCCTCAGTTCTCGCTCGGGAAGTCCTACCCGGGATTCGCTCCCCAAGGTCCATGGCTCTCCACCCTGGATGAGGTGGAGGATCCCGATGATCTGCCGATCGAGTGCTCCATCAACGGCGAGACGGTGCAGAAGAGCTCGACGGCGAAGCTCATCTTCTCCGTTCCCCAGATCGTCGAGCACCTGTCCGCCGTGGTTCCGCTTCTCCCCGGCGACGTGATCTTCACGGGTACCCCGGCGGGTGTCGGCGGTGCCCGGAAGCCTCCTCGCTTCCTCGCGGACGGCGACGTCGTGGAGACGACGATCGCCGGGCTGGGCAGCCTGAGACAGACCTGCTCGATGATCAAGCGAGAGGACGCCTGACATGGCACTGCACCGACTCACCGGCATCACCCTCGGCGTCCCGGACGTCGCGAGGACCGCCGCCTACTACGAGGACTTCGGTCTCACTCGCGTCGAGGGAGCGGCCGACGCCGATCGTGCGCGGTTCTCCACGGTTGACGGCGGCGAGCAGCTGGCCGTCGTGCGCTCGGCACGTCGGCGTCTGCTCGACCTCGGTGTCGGAGCCGACGACCCTGACGACCTCGATCGTGTGGCCCGCGCCCTCGAGCGGCTCGAGGTCGAGGTCATCCGCTCGGCGACCAGCGTCGAGGCGGTGGATCCCGGCACCAACGTGCGTGTACGGGTCGAGATCGCCGAAAGGATCTCTTCCGACCCCGGTCCGCTCGCGACCTACAACCGCCCCGGAGCCACCGACCGGCTGAACGAGCGTGCCTCGAGCGTCTCCCGCGAGGCCCCGGTCCGTCCGAGGAAGCTGGGTCACGTTGTCCTGGGCTCGACCCAGCAGGAGGCATCGCAGCGGTTCTTCACCGAGGGACTCGGCTTCAAGGTCAGTGACGAGGTCAAGGGCGCTGCCGCGTTCATGCGATGCTCGACCGACCACCACAACGTGCTCGTCCAGAGTGCGCCGGTCGATCTCCTGCACCACACGTCCTGGCAGGTCGATGACGTCGACGAGGTGGGGCGCGGTGCGTCGGCGATGCTGGAGGCAGATCCCGAACGACACGTGTGGGGCCTGGGGCGTCATGCCATCGGTTCCAACTTCTTCTGGTACCTCAAGGACCCCGCAGGGAACTTCTCCGAGTACTACTCGGACATCGACTGCATCGTCGACGATGCACTGTGGAAGCCGCGGGTGTGGGAGGGGGCGCGAGCCCTCTACGACTGGGGGCCGCCTCCTCCGCCGTCATTCCTGGCTCCCGAGGATCTCGCGGCGCTGATGACGGGTTCGCACTCGTCATGACCGAGCACGTTGCGAAGAGCAGAGCCGGGGAGCACGACCTGCCGTTGCCGCCGGGCACGGCCATGAGGGACTTCGCCGATCAGGTCTCCCGGAGGCACGGAGTCGGCCTCTCGACCTACGGGCTGCTCCACGCGTGGTCCGTGGAGCAGCCGGAGCAGTACTGGGGGGAGGTCTGGCGGTACTTCGACGTGCAGGCGAGCGCCCCGTTCGACGAGGTCCTCGACTCCCAGATCATGCCGGGAGCACGGTGGTTCGGTGGCGCTCGGCTCAACTATGTCGAGCAGGTGCTGCGGCATGAGCATCACGGCGACGACCCCGCGATCATCGTTCTCGGGGAGGGACGGGATCGAAGCGTCGTCAGCTGGGCGGACCTTCACACCCGCGTCACCGCATTCGCGGACACCCTTCGCTCGAACGGCGTCGTCCCCGGCGACCGGGTCGTGGGCTACCTGCCGAACGCGGATGAGGCGATCATCGCTTTCCTGGGATCTGCCGCCGTGGGAGCGGTGTGGGCCGGATGCGCGCCTGACTACGGCGCAGCGGCCGCAGCAGACCGCCTGCAACAGCTCGAGCCCAAGGTGCTCGTCGGAGTCACGGCGACATCCTTCGGAGGAGTCCTGCAGGATCGTCGCGATGTGCTCCTGGAGCTGAGCAAGCGGCTCGATCCCGACCTGGTCGTGACCGTCGCCAGGGGCGAGATGGAGATCAGCGCGCCCGCCGACGGCCCCACGACATGGCTGACGTGGGACGAGGCCGTCACTGCGCACGACCATCCGGCTCCGCTTCGAGCGGAGCAGGTCGCGTCGGACCACCCGCTGTGGGTGCTGTTCTCCTCTGGCACGACGGGCGTGCCCAAGGGCATCGTGCACGGACACGCCGGCGTCCTGGTCACGCACCTCGCGGCACTCGGGCTGCACCAGGATCTGGGCGCCGAGGACGTGCTCTTCTGGTACACCACGACGAACTGGATGCTCTGGAACATCGTGGTCGGAGCCCTGCTCGTCGGCGCGACGACGGTCGTCTACGAAGGCAGCCCGGCCCATCCGACCCTCGATGTCCTCTGGGACATCGTCGCGGACGAGCGCGTCACGCAGTTCGGCACCAGCCCGGGCATGCTCCAAGCGGCAGCCTCGGCGGGTCTGGAGCCCGGACGTGATCATGACCTCTCGCGACTGCAGAGCATTCTCCTGACCGGTGCCCCGGCTCCAGAGTCGGTCTATGAGTGGTCGGCCCGCGCTGTCTCACCCCGCATCCCGTTGATCTCGACCAGCGGAGGAACGGACGTGGTGAGCTCGTTCATGGGAGGAAGCCCCGGCGTGCCGGTGCGTCCGGGGCAGATTCCGGGACCACTCCTGGGCGTTGCGGTCGAGGCCTGGGATGACGACGGCCAGGCTCGGCGCGACCACGTGGGCGAGCTCGTCGTGACCGCGCCGATGCCGTCCATGCCACTGGGACTCTGGAACGACCCCGACGGCTCGCGCTACCGGGAGGCGTACTTCGACCACTTCCCCGGCGTCTGGCGGCACGGGGACTGGGTGACGCACACCAGTGCGGGCTCGTTCATCGTGCATGGGCGATCGGACTCCACGCTCAACCGGAACGGTGTCCGGCTCGGCTCTGCGGACGTGTACTCGGTCGTGGAGAGCGTCGACGGAGTCGCGGAGGCACTCGTCCTCGGCGTCGAACGTCCTGACGGCACCTATCGCATGCCGCTCTTCATCGTGGCCGAGGAGGGGCACGAGGTGGACTCCGCCCTCATCGAGCACATCACGGAACGGCTTCGCGCGGAGTGCTCTCCCCGGCATGTCCCGGATGAGTTCCACGTCGTCGAGGCGCTGCCGCACACGAAGACGGGCAAGAAGCTCGAGGTGCCCCTCAAGCGAATCCTGCAGGGCGCTGATCCGGCCGACGTCCTGAGCGCAGGTGCCGTCGACCGTCCGGACCTGGTGGAGGCATACGTCGAGCTCGAACGGGCTTGGACCGAGGCCGCAGCCCGTGCCGGGACGACGGCAGGAGGCACCGCGTGAACAGCTGGGCCCAGGCCCGACGCCTGGTGCGTCAGCGGAGCGCTGATCGGCCACCAGGAGATGAAGGCTCACCCTTTTGGTGTTCATTGGCTCCGAGCAGGACGACTACTACCGCCTGATCGAAGGACTTGCCGCCGACGGACTGCGCCGCGGGAGGACTCCCGCCGGGGTGGCGCGGGGTGCCGAGCTCAGCCGAAGGCGCCGTGGCGGCCGGCGCCTTCGGCGAACCGGGTCGCCCCGGCGACCATGCCGGCGTCGATGGAGACGACGCCGTGGCGGTACTCGGCTGCGAGGGCCGCCTGCTCGTCGAGACCCTCCTGCTCGAGCACCGAGAGGCGGTCCTCGCGCAGGCAGGTCTGCGGGAACGCGGCGATCTCGCGCGCGAGCTGCTGAGCGGCGGCTAGGGCCTCGCCCGGCGGCACGACGCGGTTGGCCAGGCCGATGCGCAGGGCCTCGTCGGCCTCGACCGCGCGTCCGGTGAGGATCAGGTCCATCGCGACGCTCGTGCCGATGAGGCGCGGCAGGCGGACCGTGCCGCCGTCGATGAGCGGCACGCCCCAGCGCCGGCAGAAGACGCCGAGCACCGCGTCCTGCGCCACGACGCGCAGGTCGGCCCAGACCGCCAGCTCGAGGCCGCCGGCGACGGCGTGACCCTCGATCGCCGCGATGACGGGTTTGCCCAGCCGCATCCGCGTGGGTCCCATGGGTCCGTCGCCGTCGGGCTCGAACCGGTTGGGGTCACCGGCGGCGAGCGCCTTCAGGTCGGCTCCGGCGCAGAACGTCCCGCCCTCGCCGTGCAGCACCGCGACGCTGGCCTCCGTGTCGGCGTCGAAGGCCGCGAACGCCTCGACGAGCGCCTCCGCGGTGGCCCGGTCCACGGCGTTGCGGGCCTCGGGCCGCGCGATCCCGATCGTCGTGACCGGGCCGTCCCGGGTGATCGTGACGGACATCGTTCAGGCCGGCATCGCGCGGTCGATGATCTCGCCGACGTCGGCGCGCGGGGGGAGCGTGCCGAAGGCGCCGCCCCAGTCGCGTTCGAGGCGCGAGCCGGTGAAGGCGTCCGCGACCGCCGCCGGCGCGTGCCGGACGAGCTGGCTGGCCTGGAAGACGAGGGCCATCTGCTCGACGATGCGCCGGGCACGGAACTCGAGGTCGTCGAACGAGGTGAACTCCTTCTTGAGCCGGTCGACCGCGGCGTCGTACCGGCGGTCCGCCCCGCTCGCGAGCTCGGCCTCGGCGAAGAACGCGTCGAGCGTGTGCGGCTCCTTGGTCATGGCGCGCAGCGCGTCGAGCGCGGCGACGTTGCCCGAGCCCTCCCAGATCGAGAGCAGCGGCATCTCGCGGTAGATGCGCGCGACGTCGAAGTCCTCGATGTACCCGTTGCCGCCGAGGCACTCCAGCGCCTCGTTGACCATGGAGGGCGCGCGCTTGCAGACGTAGTACTTGGTGACGGCGAGCGCGATGCGGCGCAGGGCAGCCTCGCCCTCGTCGCCGCGCGTGGCCCGGTCGTTGGCGCCCGCCAGCCGCAGCATCGCGGTGGTCGCGGCCTCGGACTCGACCTGCAGGTCGGCCAGCACGTTGCGCATCGCGGGCTGGTCGACCAGCCGCTTCCCGAACGCCGACCGGTGCCGGGCGTGGTGGGCGGCCATCGTGAGCGCCGAGCGCATGCCGGACGCGGAGCCGATCACGCAGTCGAGGCGGGTCATGTTGACCATCTCGACGATGGTGCGGACGCCGCGGCCCTCCTCGCCGACGAGCCACGCGACGGCGGCGTCGTACTCGATCTCCGACGAGGCGTTCGACCGGTTCCCCAGCTTGTCCTTGAGGCGCATGAACCGCATGGCGTTCCGCTCGCCGCCGGGCAGGACGCGCGGCACGAGGAAGCACGAGACTCCGGCGGGCGTCTGCGCGAGGGTGAGGAACAGGTCGCTCATCGGCGCGCTGGTGAACCACTTGTGCCCGCGCAGGACGTAGGTGCCGTCCGGCTGCCGGGTGGCCGTGGTGGTGTTCGCGCGGACGTCGGAGCCACCCTGCTTCTCGGTCATGGACATGCCCGCGATCAGGCCGCGCTTCGTCTCGGGGTCGCGCAGGCCGAAGTCGTACTCGCGGTTCGTCAGCAGCGGCTCGAACCGCGCCGCGAGCTCGGGGTTGGCGCGCAGGGCGGGAACGACGGCGTAGGACATCGAGATCGGGCAGCCGTGGCCGGCGTCGACGTTCCAGGTGAAGAACTTGGCCGCGCGGGCGACGTGCGCGCCGGGACGGTCGTCGGCCCACGGCGCCCCGTGCAGGCCGTGCTCGACCGCGGTGCGCATGAGCTGGTGGTACGCCGGGACGTACTCGACCTCGTCCACGCGGTGTCCGTAGCGGTCGTGCGTGTGGAGGCGCGGCGGCACGCACTCGGCGAGCCGGCCCCAGTCCTGGGCTTCCGTCGTGCCGGCCAGCCGGCCCAGCTCGTCGATCTCGGGGAGCGCCCAGCCGGCGCCCTCGCGCTCGAGACCCTCGCGCAGCGCGGGATCCGCCGCCGTGTTGTGCCCCACCAGCGGGGGGACCTGGTTGAACACCTCGTGCGTGGCACTCGTCATGCCGTGATGTTACATATTCGACAACAGTCGTGTCCAGATGCGTAGCGTGCGAGGATGGGGCCGTGGCTTCCCAGCGTGTCGCTCCCGCGTCGCTCTCCGCGCGGTCGACGGTCCTGAGCCTGGTGCTCGGCGCGCACCCGGAGCCGTTCACGCCGGCCGATCTCACCCGTGCCGGCCAATACTTCGGCATCGCGCCCTCGACGGTGCGCGTCGCGGTCACCCGCGCCGTGGCCGACGGCGACCTGCGGCGCACCGACGCCGGCTACCGACTCGGCGACCGCCTGCTGCGACGCCAGCAGCACCAGGACGAGGCCGTGCGGGACGCCGAGACGGCCTGGGACGGCACGTGGGAGATGGCGATCGTGGTCGTCTCCGGCCGCTCGGGTGCGGAGCGCGCCTCCCTTCGCGACGCGCTGGCGGCCCGCCGTCTCGCGGAGCTGCGGGAGGGCGTCTGGACCCGTCCGGCGAACCTCACCCGTGCGTCCCCGGTCGACCCCGTGCTGCGGACCTTCAGGGCGACGCCGGAGCAGGATCCCGAGGAGCTGACCGCGCGCCTGTGGGACCTCGGCGGCTGGGCGCGTGAGGGTGAAGAACTGCTGGACCGGCTCGCGAGCGTCCGGGAGCCGGCATCTCGCCTCGCTGCGGCCGCGATGCTCGTGCACCACCTCAGCACCGATCCGCTGCTGCCGGCGGCCCTGCGCCCGCCGCACTGGCCCGCGGCCGACCTGCGCGACGCCTATCGCGCCTACCAGGACGAGCTGCAGCGGCTCGCCCTGCTCAGGACACCTCCCGCGTCACCGGGACTGGACGGCGAAGGGCCGTGACGCCGTAGGCGGAGAGCAGGATCACCACGGGCCACAGGGCGAGGCGCTCGAACAGGCCGGCGTACTCGTCCCCGGCCAGGATGAACGCCGCGGCGCCGGCGCCGGTGACCACGCCACCGCCCAGCATCACGCGCGCCAGGATCGGCTGTTCGTCGCGGATGTGGAACGCCAGTGCCACGAGCGCTGCCGGCTGGGCGACGAACAGAGGGGTCGCGGCGATCACGTGGGCGGTGGGGTGCTGATCCTGTGGCGTCAGGCCCGTCGCGACCGAGCTCAGTCCCGAGACCACCAGCAGGCCCGTCGCCCACGGGCCGAGTCGACGGCTCAGCGTCACCGCACTGCCGGCCAGCAGCAGGCCGAACGCCACGAACGATCCGTTCATCCAGGCGTGGCGGACCGAGCAGTAGTCGGGCGCGCAGCCGGTCTCGCCCAGTCTGCTCACGGTGTCGGCCAGGAGGCTGTAGTCGCCGATCACCGCGGCGGCGACGAAGATCTCCGTCGCGATGTAGAGCGGACGCGCGACGAGCGCCAGGGCGCCCCAGCGGGAAGCGGTCGGCATCCGTCAACCGTAGCCGTGAGAGGTTGAGTCATGGCCCAACGTCAGCTGCCGCGTCCGAGGGAGGTCTTCGACCTCCTCCGCTTCAAGAAGCCGGTCTGGAGCGCCAAGCAGCGACGGCTCGACGCCGCGCTGACCATCCACGACCTGCGGCGCATCGCGGCGCGTCGGACGCCGCGTGCCGCCTTCGACTACACCGACGGCGCGGCCGAGAACGAGCTGTCCCTGGCGCGGGCTCGGCAGGCGTTCGAGGACGTCGAGTTCCACCCGCGCGTGCTGCGACCCGCTGTCTCGGTGGACACCTCGACCACGATCCTCGGCGGGCCGTCGCGGCTTCCGTTCGCGATCGCGCCCACGGGCTTCACCCGCCTCATGCAGACCGAGGGGGAGATCGCCGGCGCCGGTGCGGCGGGCGCCGCGGGCATCCCGTTCACGCTCTCCACGCTGGGCACGACGTCGATCGAGGACGTGAAGGCGGCCAATCCGGAGGGCCGGAACTGGTTCCAGCTGTACGTCATGCGTGACCGGGAGATCTCGTACGACCTGACGCGCCGGGCGGCCGCTGCCGGCTTCGACACCCTGCAGTTCACCGTCGACACGCCCGTCGCCGGGGCTCGTCTGCGCGACCGCCGGAACGGGTTCTCGATCCCGCCGCAGATCGCCCTGAAGACCATCCTCAACGCGGCCGTCCGACCGTGGTGGTGGTACGACTTCCTCACCACGCCGAAGCTCGAGTTCGCCTCCCTCACCTCCACCGGCGGCACCGTGGGCGAGCTGCTCGATGCCGCGATGGACCCGACGATCTCCTATGACGACCTCGACGTCATCCGTGGCCTGTGGCCGGGGAGGATCGTCGTCAAGGGAGTGCAGAACGTCGAGGATGCCCGCGCCCTGGCCGACCGCGGGGTGGACGGCATCGTGCTGTCCAACCACGGCGGCCGCCAGCTGGACCGCGCCCCGGTCCCGTTCCACCTCCTGCCCGACGTCGTGCGCGAGGTGGGCGCCGACCTGGAGATCGGCGTCGACACCGGGATCATGCACGGCGCCGACATCGTCGCGTGCATGGCGCTCGGGGCGGACTTCACCATGATCGGCCGCGCCTACCTCTACGGGTTGATGGCGGGCGGGCGCCAGGGCGTGGACCGCACGATCGAGATCCTCGAGACGGAGATCGTGCGCACGATGAAGCTGCTCGGCGCCTCCTCGATCGCCGAGCTCGAGCCGGCCCACGTCACCCAGTTGCGCCGCCTCGTCCCCTTCAGCCGGCCCTAGCCGGCCGTCTCACCAGGAGTCGCCGAACTCCGTGAACGTGAAGCTGGGGTCGGCGGCATCCTGGACGGCCTTCGCGACGGCGTGGTGCACGCCGGGGTGGAAGACGCTCGGGATGATGTAGTTCGCGTTGAGCTCGCCGTGGGTGACGGCGTCGGCGATGGCCTCGGCCGCGGCCACGAGCGCGCCGGCGGGGATGTCATGGCTCTGGGCGTCGAGCAGGCCGCGAAACGTGCCGGGGAACGCGAGGACGTTGTTGATCTGGTTGGGGTAGTCCGAGCGGCCGGTCGCCACGACGCGGGCGGTGCGACGGGCGACGGCCGGGTCGATCTCGGGCGTCGGGTTCGCCAGTGCGAACACGATGGCGTCCTCGCCCATGGCCGCGACGTCGTCGCCGTCGATGATGTTCGGGGCGCTGACGCCGATGAAGACCTCCGCGCCGGGCAGGACCTCCTTGAGGGTGCCCGTGACGTCGTCGGGGTTGGTGTGCTCGGCGATCCAGCGCAGCGACTCGTGGTCGTTCTCGCGGCCGCGGTGGACGACGCCGTCGACGTCGCAGACCACGACGTTGCGCGCGCCGGCGGTCAGCAGCAGCCTGAGGATCGCCGTGCCCGCGGCGCCCGCGCCGGCGAGCACGATGCGCACATGTGCGAGCTCCTTCTCCACCACACGCAGCGCGTTCGTCAGCGCTGCGAGGACGACGATCGCCGTGCCGTGCTGGTCGTCGTGGAACACCGGGATGTCGAGTCGCTCGCGCAGCCGACGCTCGACCTCGAAGCAGCGTGGCGCCGAGATGTCCTCGAGGTTGATCCCCGCGAAGCCCGGCGCGATCGCCGCGACCGTCTCGACGATCTGGTCGACGTCCTGCGTGTCCAGCACGATCGGCCAGGCGTCGATGCCGGCGAACGACTTGAACAGCGCCGCCTTGCCCTCCATGACGGGCAGAGCCGCGTACGGGCCGATGTTGCCCAGGCCGAGGACCGCCGAGCCGTCGCTGACCACGGCGACGCTGTTGCGCTTGACCGTGAGCCGGCGCGCGTCCTCGGGGTCGGCGGCGATCGCGTTGCAGATGCGGGCGACGCCGGGCGTGTAGATCATCGAGAGGTCGTCGCGGTTCCGCAGCGGGTGCTTCGAGGCGGTCTCGATGACCCCGCCCAAGTGCATGAGGAACGTCCGGTCGGAGACCTTGAGGATCTCGACGTCCTCGAGGTGGCGCAGGGCGTCGACCACGCGCTCGGCGGCCCCGTCGCCCTCGGACGCCGCGCACGTGAGGTCGATCTGCAGCACGTCGACGCCCGAGCCCGTCACGTCGAGCGCGGTGACGAGCCCACCGGCCTCCTCGACGCACGCGCTCAGCGCGCTCACGCCGGAGCCGCCGGCAGGAACGGTGAGGCGGACGGTGATCGAGTTGGACACTCCGGGAGCAGACACGACAGCGTTTCTACCCTGCAATCCCCGTTACTCGCGAGTCGGGCAGGTGTGGCGTGCGACTCCTCAGGGCTCGTCGCCGGCGGGCGCGCGGTAGGCGTCGACGAGCTGGTCCCGAGCCGTGTGCAGGTAGGACGTCAGGTGGTCCGCGGCCTCGTCGGTGCGGCCGTCCTCCAGGAGTCGGCAGATGGTCTGGTTGACCGGCAGATAGGGCTCGTGGAAAGGCTTGAGCGGCTGCATGACGTGGAAGGCCAGGCGCAGCTCGGCCAGGGTCTGGCGTGTCATGGCGTTGATCCGCTCGTTCCCCGCCAGCGCCACCAAGGCGTTGTGGAAGCGCATGTTGGCCGTGCCCACGCCGTTCCAGTCGTCGGCCTCGGCCGCCTCCAGGGCCTGCGTGACGGCCAGGCGGGCGCGGGAGATGTTGGCGGGGGAGTGGGTCGATGCGCTGCGCACCGCTGCGACCTCGATGAACTCGCGCACCTGGTAGATCGAGATGATGTCCTCCGCCGTGAGCTTCCGGACGAAGATCCCGCGATTGAGCTCGTGAACGACCAGGCCCTCGTGGGCCAGCAGTCGCAGTGCCTCGCGCAACGTGTTGCGCGAGACGTTGAGACCATGCGCGAAGGCCTCCTCCGGCAGGTGTGACCCCGGCTCCAGGCGGCCCTCGATCAGCAGGTTCCGCAAGACGTCGGCGACGCGTTCTCCCGTCGTGGCGAACGTCGGCTTGTTCGAGCCGGCGAAGAGTGCCGCGACGGCCTCCTCGGACGTCAGATCGGTCATGAGATCCTTCTTCTAATGCGTGAACAACTGCTGTTCGCGGTGCGGGCTCAGGTTATGGGGACATTGTCCTACGCACAATGGGCCATGTTGCACGGATGTAAAAAGTGGATGGCATCTGACGATTCTTATTGCCTAATGTGTGAACAATCCGTATGTTCCTGCTGTGTGGCCTGCGCCACCTCCCCCGAGATGCGGGACCCCCCGACTCCTGACGAGAAGGAAGAACGGCATGTTGAAGAAGCGCCCTGTGCGGATGGCGGTGACGGCCCTGGCCGCCGTGCCCCTGTTGTTGCTCGCCGCGTGCAGCGAGGATCCCGGTGCCGCGAGCGGCAGCGCGGCGGACACCTCGGAGTACCAGGCCGTCGCCGAGAAGGCCATGGAGCCGGTCAGCGAGTTCACCGGTCCCACCGAAGGACCCGCGGCGCAGCCCGGCAAGAAGGTGGTCTTCCTGACGTGCGGCTTCGAGGCGGAGGGCTGCAACCTTCCCGGCAAGGCTGCCGCCGAGGCGGGCGAGGCTCTCGGATGGGACGTCAAGGTCGTCGACGGCAAGTTCGATCCGCGCGTCTACAGTCGCACCATCCAGGAGGCCATCGACGACGGCGCCGACGGCATCATCCTCGACGCCGTGTCGGCCAGCTCGGTGAAGGGGCAGGTCAAGGCCGCCCGCGACGCCGGTCTGGTGGTCGGCAGCTACGACTCGCTCAACGAGGTCTCCGAGTCGGGCGCCTCCTACGACGTGCAGGCCAGCATCGAGGACCAGGGCAAGGCCATGGCCGCCTACATGATCTGGAAGTCCGAGGGCGCCGCGAACGCCTACGTCCTCAACTCGCCCGAGTTCAACGCGCCCTACGCCTGGACCGAGGTCGCGCAGCAGGAGATCGAGTCGTGCTCCTCGTGCGAGCTCGTCGGCAGCCAGGACTTCACCGCAGGTGACGCGGCGACCCGACTTCCGCAGCTCGCGGTGACGGCGGCGCGCAAGGACCCGAACCTCAACGTCATGATCGCGTCCTACGACGCCGCCATGCTCGCCGCCATTCCGTCGATGAAGCAGGCCGGCATCCTCGACCAGGTCAAGGTCGGCACCTTCAACGGCGTCTCCCCGGCGCTCGACCTCATCCGCAAGGGCGATCTCGCCGCCAGCGTCGGTGGCGCCATGGAGTGGGGCACCTGGGCGGCCATGGACAACATGAACCGCATGCTGGCCGGCGAGGAAGCCGTCGAGCAGAACGTCCCGATCCGCCTGATCACGGCGGAGAACATCGACAGCATCGAGCCCGGCGGTCCGTGGACCGGCGACATCGACTACGCCGCCGAGTACCAGAAGATCTGGGACGCGAAGTGAGTCAGGTGCCCTCGACCGCAGGTCATCAGCCCATCCGGATCGAGAACGTCAGCAAGACCTTCGGGGCGACGAAGGCGCTCCGCAACGTCTCGCTGGAGGTGGCCCCCGGCTCCATCCATGCCCTCATCGGCCTCAACGGATCCGGCAAGTCGACCCTCGTCAAGGTGATGGACGGCTACCACAGCGCGGACGAGGGCACCGTCAGCATGGGGGAGGTGGCCTTCGTCCACCAGGACCTGGGCCTCCTCCCCAGTCTCACCGTCCTGGAGAACTTTGTCATCGGTCGACCGATGGCGATGCGCTTCGGACAGATCGACTGGAAGACCGAGGCGAAGCGAGCCCGCAACGCCCTCGCCGAGTTCGGTCTCGAGAACACGCTGGACCAGCAGCTCGCCAGCCTGAGCCTCGCCAACCAGGCGATCATCGCCTGTGCTCGGGCGCTGGACCGCTCCCGCGGGGCGGCGATCGACTCCCTCGTCCTCGACGAGCCGACGTCAGCGCTTCCCTCGCACGAGATCGGTCTGCTCGCCGATGCCATGAAGGCCTTCGCGGCACGCGGGGTCGGCATCGTCTTCATCACCCACCGCCTGCAAGAGGTCAAGGATCTCGCCGACACGGTCACGGTCCTGCGCAACGGCGAGTCGGTCTTCACCGGCCCGACCGCGGACCTGGCCATCCCGGACATGGTCCAGTTGATGGTCGGGGACGCGCCGGTGCACTCCACGCACGAGGCCAGAGCCAGTGTGCGCACCGCCGAGCCCGTGCTGTCGATCCGTGCGCTGCACGACGACACCATCGACGACCTCGACCTGGACATCTACGGAGGCGAGATCGTCGGCGCCTTCGGCATGGTGGGCAGCGGGCTGGAGCGCCTCGGCGCGCTGGCCGCCGGGCGCGAGATCGCTCGCGCCGGCAGCGTCGAGTTCGAGGGCCGGCCGCTCACCGCGGGCGACGCCCGCGCGCGCCGCATCGGCTACGTCCCCAGTGATCGGCCGCGCCGTGGCGTCCTGCCGGGACTGACCGTGCGGGAGAACATCTCGGTCCGCAGTCTCGCGCGGACCATCCGGGCAGGCGGGATCTCGCGACGTCGCGAGCAGGCGCTCGCGGCCCGGTGGACCGAGGAGCTGAGCGTCAAGCCGCGCGACCCCGAGGCGTCGATCCTGACGCTGAGCGGCGGCAATCAGCAGAAGGCGATCCTCGGTCGCTGGCTGGCGATCGAGCCGGCCGCGATCGTCGCGGAGGAGCCCACCCAGGGGATCGACGTCTGGGCGAAGCAGGACATCCTGCGCCGGCTCCGCATGACGGCGGAGACCGGTGCCGGCGTCCTGCTGACCGCGGTCGAGCCCGAGGAGATCATCGACTTCTGCGACCGCGTCGTCGTCCTTCGCGCGGGTCGCGTCGTCCTCGACGCGCGGCGCGAGGACGTCGTCATCACCGACATTCTCAGTGCGATGCACTGACCCACCAGGAAGAGCATCGTGACCACATCCAGCACCCGATCGGAGACGACCGACGTGTCGACCGCATCCACCGCCGTCCCGCCTGCGCACCGACTTCGCGCGATCCTGCCCCGCTTCGGCATGGTGGGCCTGTTCATCGTCCTCATCGTCGTCTTCAGCATCCTGCGGCCCGTGTCGTTCGCCAACAGCGCGAACCTGCGGACGATCCTGGTCGAGAGCGCCGTCCTCACGATCCTGGCGCTCGCGGTGATGATCCCGCTGATCGCCAACGACTTCGACCTGTCCGTGGCGTCGGTCCTGGGGCTGGCGTCCATCCTGGCCGCCGGCCTGCCCGCCAAGCAGGGACTTCCCGTTCCGGTCGTGATCGTGGCCGTGCTCGCCGTGGGCGCGGTGGTCGGACTCCTCCACGCGGTCCTCATCGTGAAGTTCGACCTGCCCTCGGTGGTCGTGAGTCTGGGCACCAGCACCGTCCTCGGCGGACTCGTGCTCTGGTACACCGGGGGAGCAGTGCTCTACGAGGGCGTGCCCGCCGCACTGACGAACCTCGGCTCGAAGTCGTTCCTGGGCCTGCCGCTGCCGGTCTACTACATGATCGTCGTCGCCGCTGTTCTGTGGTTCGTCCTCGAACGTCGACCGTGGGGCCGCAACCTGTACGCCGTGGGCTCGTCCGAGGTCGCTGCCCGCCTCGCTGGCGTGAACACCGCGCGGACGCGCGCCACGGCCCTGGTCGCCTGCTCCACGCTCGCAGCCCTGGCGGGCCTGGTCCTCACGGCTCGGGTGGGCTCGGGCAACCCGTCGATCTCGAACGCGTACTTCCTGCCGGCGTTCGCGGCCGCGTTCCTCAGCCTCGCGGCGTTCCGGCTCGGCTTCTTCAACCCCCTGGGCGTCGTGCTCTCGGTCTACCTGCTCGCCGTCGGCGTCAACGGCCTGACCATTCTCGGCGTCCCGTCCTGGGTCGAGCCGGTCTTCAACGGCACCGCTCTGATCGTCGCCATCGGACTCGCTCGTCTCTCGATCGGCAAGTCCCGCCGGCTCGTCGGCGCCTGAGCCCGCCTCCCACCACGCAACGCAAGGAGCGTCATCCCATGGCACAGCCCGACCGAGTCGAGGTCCTCATCGTCGGCGCCGGACCCACCGGAGCCATCGCCGCCAGCGAGCTCATCGCTGCCGGATTCTCCGTCACCTGCCTGGAGCAGGGCGACTGGACCCATCGTGCGGCGTTCAAGGGCGCCACGAAGGACTGGGAGCTGTCCGCGCAGCGTGACTGGCACCCCAACCCGAACGTGCGTGGCCGGGCGGCGGACTACCCGATCGACGTCACCGAGTCCGACGTCAACCCGCTCATGTACGCCGGCGTCGGTGGCGCGACGATCCTCTACGGCGCCCACTGGGTGCGTGCGCTCCCGTCGGACTTCCGCGTCAGGACGCTCGACGGGGTCGCCGACGACTGGCCGTTGACCTACGAGGACCTGCAGCCGTTCTACGAGGACATCGACCAGCAGATGGGCACCGCGGGGCTCGGTGACGACCCGACCTACCCCGACGGGGAGGCGCCCCCGCTGCCGCCGTTGCCGATCGGCAAGATCGGCCTGCGCGCGGCGCAGGGAATGGACCAGCTGGGCTGGCACTGGTGGCCCGCGCCCAACGCCATCGCGTCCAAGGCCTACCGCGGCCGCGAGGCGTGCGTGCGGCGTGGCACGTGCCAGACCGGGTGCCCCGAGGGCGCGAAGGGCAGCGCCGACCTGACGCACTGGCCGGAGGCCATCCGGGCAGGCGTGCGGCTCATCACCGGAGCACGCGTGGCCGAGATCACCGTCAACGCGCAGGGGCTGGCGGACGGTGCCGTCTACATCGATCGCGACGGCGTGCGCCACCACGTGGCGGCCTCGACCGTGATCGTGGCGGCGAACGGCGTCGGCACCCCGCGTCTGCTGCTGATGTCGGGTCGTGACAGCTTCGACCACGGTCTGGCGAACTCCTCGGGCCTGGTGGGGCGCCGCCTCATGATGCACCCGTACGCGGCGGTGAACGGCGTCTACGAGGAGGACCTGGAGAGCTGGCTGGGTCCTGCCGGTCAGTCGATCGTCTCTCACGAGTTCTACGAGACCGATCTGTCCCGTGGATTCGTCCGCGGCGCGAAGTGGCAGGTCATGCCGGCAGGTGGCCCGCTGGGCAACCGCTCGGGTTACGGCGGCCATGCCGAGCACGGTGACGCAGACGGCGAGCCCGACCCGCTCGCGGCGTGGGGTCCCTCCTTCCACGAGGCGGCGCGCCGGACGTTCGGCCGGTCGTTCGAGTGGGGCATCATCGCCGAGGACCTCCCTGACGAGGCGAATCGCGTCGTGCTGTCGGACTCGCTCGTCGACTCCGACGGACTTCCCGCTCCGAAGATCATCTACAAGACCAGCGAGAACACGCGCCGGCTGCTCGACTTCCACCTGGCGCGGGCGCGCGAGGCGCACCTGGCCGCCGGCGCCATCGAGACCTACGACACCCCGCTCATGCGGGACTGTGGCTGGCACCTGCTGGGAACGACGCGGATGGGAGACGACCCGGAGACGAGCGTCGTCGACCAGTACGGCCGGTCCCACGACATCGCGAACCTCTACATCTACGACGGGAGCACCTTCGTGACCTCGACGGGTCAGAACCCGACGGCGACCATCGCGGCGCTCACCCTGCGCGCGGTCCGTCACCTCATCGCCGGTCGTCGTGACCAGGAGGTGGCATCGTGACGACGCCCATCGGCATGAGTCCGACTGCCCTGAACACGGCGCAGCGCGAGACGCTGGTCCGTGTCCTCGACGTGCTGATCCCCGCGGCGGCCGGGATGCCCTCGGGTGCCGAGGTCGGCGTCGCGGATCGGTGGATCGATGAGGCGCTGAGGCTGCGACCCGACCTCCGCGACGACCTCCTGCACGCGCTGGAGACCCTCGAGCCGATCGACGCCGGCCTCGAGGACGCGCTGCGCGCTTATGCGAAGCAGCATCCTGAGGCGTTCGTCGCCGTCGGTGTCCTGGTGTCCGGCGCCTACTACATGGATGACCGCGCCCGCCTCGCCCTGGGATACCCGGGCCAGGAGGACCGCCGGCTGGTCGACGACACCGGCGACTACCTCGACATGCTCGAACGAGTCGTCGAGCGCGGACCGATCTTCCGACCCACCCCCGCCGAAGGAGCAGAGGCATGAGCGAGAGGTTCACGCAGCCCGTCGCGATCGTCACGGGAGCGGCATCGGGCATCGGACTGGCGTCGGCGCGCGAGCTGGTGGGCCGTGGGTACGCGGTCGTCGTCGCGGATCTCGACGAGACGAACGGGAACGCCGTGGCGGCCGAGCTCTCCGAGGCCGGCACGGCGATCTTCGTCCACGCCGACATGACCTCGGCGACGGACGTGGCGGCGCTGATCGAGCGCGTCCGGGAGTGGGCCGGCCGACTCGACGCCGTCGTCAACAACGCTGGCATCCAGAGGTCCGGTCCGATCACCCAGTTCGACGAGGGGACCTGGGACCAGCTGATGGGCGTCAATCCCAAGACGTGCTTCCTGGCGGCCAAGTACGGCGTGCCGCTCCTGGCCGAAGGTGGCGGCGGAGCGATCGTGAACATCTCGTCCATCGCCGGCGTGCGTGGCGGACCCGGTCAGGTGGCCTACTCGGCGTCGAAGGGCGCGATCGTGGCGTTCTCGCGAGCGCTGGCGAACGAGCTCGCGGACGAGGGCATCCGCGTGAACTGCCTCGCGCCCGGTTGGGTCGACACTCCGTTCAACGCACCCGCGATCGAGAACATGGGTGGTCGCGAGGTGCTCGACGAGATGGTCGCCTCCTCCGTGCCGATGAAGCGTCAGGGGACCCCGCAGGAGATCGCCAAGGCCGTCGCGTTCCTCGCGACGGACGACTCGTCCTACATGACCGGTCAGACGGTCATCATCGATGGAGGCCTGCTGTGACTCGACTCGAGCTCGACCTCGCCCAGGCCGCGGTGGCCGGTGCTCTCGCCCACGCCGCTCAGCGGGAGGCTCCCTCCGCGGTGGCCGTGGTCGATCTCGGCGGAAATCTGCTCGCCTTCGCCGCGGACCCCGACGCGATCCTGGCTGCGCGTGACCTCGCCGTGGCCAAGGCCTACACCTCGTTGTCGCTCCGCGCCGAGTCCGGTGCCCTGGACTCGTCCGTCCAGCCCGGAGGTCCGTTCTACGGGCTGAACACGGCGCTGAGCGGGCGCCCGCTCGTCACCTTCGCGGGCGGCCGTCCCCTGACGGACGAGACGGGGAACGTCATCGGTGCCGTCGGCGTGTCCGGTGGCACGCTCGACGACGACACGCAGATCAGTGCCGCCGCCGTGAGCGCGTTCGAGGACGCACGATCCCAGCAGGCTGCTCGTGAGCGCCTCGACGACTGAGTCCCTGGCACGTCCGCGGATCGACCTCAACGCCGACCTCGCAGAGGGGTACGGCCGCTGGGGCTTCGGAACGGACGACGATCTGCTCGACGTCGTCACCTCGGCGAACATCGCGTGCGGCTTCCACGCCGGTGACCCCACCGTCATGCGCCGTGCCGTCGCCCGGGCCGTGGCCAACGGCGTGCGCATCGGTGCGCACGTCGGCTATCCCGATCTCGCCGGGTTCGGCCGGCGACCCATGACGATCGCGCGCGAGGAGCTGGCGGATCTCGTCGCCTACCAGCTGGCAGCCCTCTCCGGGATCGCCAGCGCGGAGGGCGGCGAGGTCCGGTACGTGAAGCCTCACGGCGCGCTGTACAACACCGCGGTGCACGATGCCGAGCAGGCCGCGGCGATCGTCGACGCCGTGTGCCGGATCGATGTGTCGCTGAGGGTGATGTCCCTGCCGGGATCGGTGCTGCTCGAGACGGCGGCTGCTCGAGGGCTCACGACGATCACCGAGGGCTTCGCGGATCGGGCCTACCTCGCCGACGGTCGCCTCGCGCCACGCTCCATGGAAGGGGCGGTCATTCACGACCCTCAGACGGTCGCGGACCGTGTGGTGCAGGTCGTGACCCGTGGCGTGGTGGGGACGCTGGACGGCGGCACGACGCCCGTCCGCCCCGCCAGCATCTGCGTCCACGGCGACTCGCCGGGTGCCGTGTCGCTGGCGCGTCGGGTGCGCTCGGCGCTGTCCGCCGCCGGCGTGGAGATCGCCTCGGCGGTCGACGAGCCGGTCGGGAGCGCGCGGTGAGGCTGATGCCCGCCGGCACGACAGCCGTGCTGGCCGAGGTCGCCGACCTCGAGGAGATGATGGCGCTGTACCGCGGACTGCAGCAGGCTCGCGACACGCCTGAGGGCCGCGGGATCACCGAGCTCGTGCCGGCGGTGCGGACCGTCCTGATCGAGTTCGACGCGGCGACCACGACAGCACGTCGCGTGGCGGAGATCGCGGCGGAGCAGTCCTTGGCGACCGTGTCGGACGACGCGGGGGAGGTCCTGACCATCCAGGCCGTCTATGACGGCGTCGACCTCGACGCGACGTGCGAGGAGCTGGGCATGACGCGTGCATCGTTCGTGCAGTGGCACACGGGTCTGTCGTGGCGGGTCGCCTTCACGGGCTTCGCGCCCGGGTTCGGCTACCTGGTCGCACCGGGTCACACCGCCTCGATCCCTCGGTTGAGCGAGCCACGCACCCGGGTGCCTGCCGGATCCATCGCGATGGCCGACCACTTCACCGGCATCTATCCGTCCGAGTCCCCGGGTGGCTGGCGCATCGTCGGGCACACCGACCACCTCCTGTTCGACGTCGACCGACCCGAGCCGGTGACGCTCATGCCGGGCACGGCCGTTCGCTTCGAGGAGCGTCCGTGAGGCGCCCCGCGACAACACCGGTCGTGCGCATCGTCGAGCCCGGGATTCTCACGACCGTCCAGGACCAGGGCCGCCGTGGTCTCGCCGCGATGGGCGTGACCGTCTCCGGCGCCGTCGACCGGTCCGCCTATGCGCTCGCGAACCGCCTGGTGGGCAACTCGCCGGGATGCGCGGTGCTCGAGGTCACCTTCGGCGGGTTCGAGGCCGTCACGACTGGCGCGACCTGGATCGCCACGACCGGTGCGACGGCGCCCCTGTGGGTCGATGGCATCAGGCACGGCGCCAACTCGCGCGTCCACGTCCCCGCGGGTGCGACCATCCGACTCGGCCAGCCGGCGTGGGGCCTTCGGACCTACCTCGCAGTCCGAGGCGGCCTCGACGTCCCGCAGGTGCTGGGCTCGCGCTCGCGGGACACGCTGGCCGGCATCGGCCCCGCTCCGCTCGAGCGCGGCGACGAGATCACCCTCGGCACGGACTGGGGACGGTTTCCTCCCGTCGACCACGCGCCGGTGTCGACCGGGCGTGCCGGGGCTCCCATCGAGCTGCCGCTGGTGCTCGGGCCGCGTGACGACTGGTTCACCGGCGCCGCGTTGTCCACGCTCGCGGCGGCGAGGTGGACGGTGGGCGCCGCGAGCAACCGGATCGGCGTGCGTCTCATCGGACCTGAGCTCACCCGCGCCGTGTCCGGAGAGCTTCCCAGCGAAGGCGTCCCGGTGGGTGCCGTTCAGGTGCCCTCCTCGGGTCCCATCGTGTTCCTCGACGACCACCCCGTCACCGGCGGCTATCCCGTCATCGGCGTGGTGACACGCGAGGGACTGGACTCCCTCGCCCAGGCCCGTGCGGGAGACACCGTCGTCTTCCGTCCTGTCCCGGTCGACTTCGTCGCCCACGAGGCAGCCCGCCAGCGCATCTCCCACTGACCACCCTCGATCCGCCCATCCCCACCGACACAATGGAGTGACCGGTAGCCATGTCCACCAACCCCTCGAGCGCTCTCGTCGCGGACGCGACTCCCACCCCGCTGAAGGACGCGCGAGCCCAGCTCGCCGAAGCCGTCAAGATCCTCGGCTATGACGACGGCATGTGCGACATGCTCGCGACGCCGCGGCGCGAGGTGACCGTCTCGGTACCCCTGAGGCGCGATGACGGCTCGGTCGAGCTCCTCGTCGGCCACCGCGTCCAGCACAACATGTCGCGGGGCCCGTCCAAGGGCGGGTTGCGGTACAGCCCGACCGTCGACCTCGACGAGGTCCGGGCGCTGGCGATGTGGATGACCTGGAAGTGCGCGCTGGTCGACATTCCCTACGGCGGCGCGAAGGGCGGCATCGCGTTCGACCCGCGCCAGTACTCCCGTGCCGAGATCCAACGAGTGACCCGGCGGTACACCAGCGAGCTGATGCCGATCCTCGGTCCGACGACCGACATCCCCGCGCCGGACATCGGAACCGACAGCCAGGTCATGGCGTGGATGATGGACACCTACTCCGTCAACAAGGGCTTCACGATCCCCGGCGTGGTGACGGGCAAGCCGACGCAACTCGGCGGCTCCCTCGGCCGCGCCAGCGCGACGTCGCGAGGTGTGGTCCTGGTCGCCCTCGCCGCACTGCGTCATCGCGGTCTCGAGCTGGAACGGACCACGGCTGCCGTCCAGGGCTTCGGCAAGGTGGGGCGCGACGCCGCGCTCTTCCTCTGGAGGGCGGGCGTGAAGGTCGCCGCGATCAGCGACCAGTACGGGTCGATCCAGAACTCCTTCGGCATCGACGTGCCCGCGCTCGAGCGACACGTCGACGAGTCGGGCAGCGTCGTGGGGTTCAGCGGTGCAGACGACCTCCCGCATCGTGACGATCTGCTCGTCGCCGATGTCGATCTCCTCGTGCCTGCGGCGGTCGAAGGCGTCATCCACGCCGGCAACGCGGAGAGCGTCCGTGCGTCCATCGTGGTGGAGGGCGCGAACGGCCCGACGACGCCGGAAGCCGATCGCATCCTCGAGGATGCCGGATGCCTCGTGGTCCCTGACATCCTCGCCAATGCCGGGGGCGTCATCGTGTCCTACTTCGAGTGGGTCCAGGCGAACCAGGCGTACTGGTGGAGCGAACTGGACGTCGAGGCCCGGCTGAAGGAGCGGATGGACCACGCATGGGAGCGAGTCCTGAGCACCGCGAAGAGCCGCGACGTCAGCTTGCGCCAGGCGGCGACGGTGCTGGCCATCGAGACCGTGGCGACGGCTCACCTGGCGCGAGGTCTGTACCCCTGAGCATCACTCGGCGTCACGCCGGGCGAACCGCACGGACCACGACGTCGTGCAGCACGGTCGCGTGGCCGCCAGGGCCGTCGACGATGCGCTGCGACTCCTCGGCCGTCACGATCTCCCAACCGGGTGAGTCGAAGCGGGCGGTGATGTTCGCGGCCGTCGCGGAGGCCTCGTCCGGGGAGTCGTGGCCGTGGAGGTGTCCCACGATGAGCAGCGTGCCGCCGGGCGCGACCCACTCGGCGAGGCGGTCGTAGAACTCCAGCTGCGGCATTGCCGGGTGGGCGTAGTGCGTGGTGACGAGGTCGTACGTGGTGCCGGGGTCCCACGTGGAGAGGTCGGCGCTCAGCCACTCCACCTGCCCGGCAAGTCCGGCGGCCACCGCGCGCTCCTGCCCGAAGGCGAGTGCTGCTGGGGAGATGTCGGCGGCGGTCACGGTCCAGCCCTGACCTGCGAGCCAGATCGCCTCGGCTCCGGCGCCGCAGCCCGCGTCGAGTGCCGTCCCGGGCTCGAGGTGGCGCGTCTCGCGCTGCAGGTGGGGGTTCGGGTCGCTCGTGCTCATCGCGACGGCGCGGTCGCCCGTCCAGATGTCGTTCCAGTAGTGGTCGTCGAAGGTGTGCTCCATGCATCGACCATGACCCGCGTGCCGTCGATCCGGCAATCTTTGTTGCCGAATGGCAAACTGGGGCCATGGAGATCGATCGCACGCTCGATGCCGTCGGGCCTCGGCTCAAGGAGCTGCGCCAGCGGCGCGACGTCACGCTGAGCGAGTTGTCCGCCGAGACCGGCATCTCGACCAGCACCCTCTCGCGTCTCGAGGCGGGACTGCGCCGTCCCACGCTCGAGCAGCTCCTCCCGCTCGCGAAGTCGCACGGCGTGACCCTCGACGAACTCGTCGACGCCCCGCCGACCGGCGATCCGCGCGTCACCCTGAAGCCTCTCGCGACGAAGGACGGGCGGACGATCGTGCCGCTGAGCCGCCGCCCGGGCGGCATCCAGGCCTACAAGTTCGTGCTGCCCGCCGGTCGCGACGACGACGAGCCCGAGCTGCGCACGCACGAGGGCTACGACTGGGCCTTCGTCCTCGACGGTCGGCTGCGGCTCGTGCTGGGCGAGCACGACATCGTCCTCAAGCCGGGCGAGGCGGTCGAGTTCGACACCCGCACCCCGCACTGGTTCGGCGCGACGAGCGCCGGACCCGTCGAGTTCCTCAGCCTCGTCGGCAAGCAGGGCGAGCGGGCCCACCTGAGGGTCGCGCCGAAGCGACTCCGCGATCAGTCTGCGACCACCGCGGGGTCTTGAGCGCCGATCCGCGCGACCTCCCGGTCATACGTCTCGGCGTCGAAGGTGATCCCGTGCGGAACCGGCACTTCGACGTGCCAGTCCCAGTGAACGACCTCCCCGTCGCGGACGATCGTCACGTCGGTCGAGCCGCAGCCGTACTCGCCGCACGAGCACCGGGCGATGCAAATGCGGCGCGGCTCCTCGGTGGCGATCAGCCGGCACCGGACCATCATGACTCAGCCGGCGCGACCGAGGATCACGATCGCGATGACGAGGCAGGCGATCGCTGAGACGCAGCCGAGGGCGAGCGAGATCCGCGCGAGGTTCCGCATGCCGGGGGTGCGGTCGACCTCGTGCGTGGCCATCGTCCGGATCACGCCCATCGGCAGCAGCCAGCCGGTGGCGATGAGGGTCGCGGCGAGGGCGGCATAGAGGGTCGAGTCGCTCATGTGAGGGACGTACCCGCTCGCGCCCGCGCGACGCGTCAGGCGGAGGCGAGCACCGACTCAACCTCGACCGAATCGAGCCCGACGCCCGCCGCGACGCCGGCGTGGGTGACCTCGCCGGCATGCGTGTTGAGACCCTGCGCAAGGCCGGCGTCGGCGCGCATGGCGTCCACCCAGCCGTGCTCGGCGAGCGCGATCACGTAGGGGAGGGTCGCGTTCGTCAGCGCGTAGGTGGAGGTGTTCGGGACCGCGCCGGGCATGTTGGCGACGCAGTAGAACGTCGAGCCGTGCACGGTGAAGGTCGGGTCGTCGTGGGTGGTGGCGTGCGAGTCCTCGAAGCAGCCGCCCTGGTCGATCGCGATGTCCACCAGGACGGATCCGGGCTTCATCCGCGAGACCAGCTCGTTGGTCACCAGCTTCGGCGCGGCGGCGCCCGGCAGCAGCACGGCCCCGATCACGAGGTCGGCCTGGAGCACCTGCTGCTCGATCGCCAGCATCGACGAGGCCAGTCCGTGGACGCGGTTGTCGTACCGCCAGAAGCTCATCCGCAGCTTGTAGAGGTCGGTGTCGAGCAGCGTCACGTCGGCGCCCATGCCGAGCGCGATGTTGGCCGCGTTCTGCCCCGAGACGCCGGCTCCGATGATGACGACCTTCGCGTTCGCGACGCCGCCCACTCCGCCGAGCAGCAAGCCGCGACCGCCCTGCGCCTTCATCAGTGCGTGCGCCCCGACCTGCGGCGCGAGGCAGCCCGCGACCTCGCTCATCGGGTACAGCAGCGGCAGCCCGCCGGTGGCGCCGGTGACCGTCTCGTAGGCGACACCGGTGATCTTCCGCGTGAGCAGCTCCTCGGTCAGTGGGCGGTCGGCCGCGAGGTGCAGGTACGTGAACAGCAGCTGTCCCTCGCGCATCCGGTGGTACTCCGCCTCGACGGGCTCCTTCACCTTCAGCACCAGATCCATCCCGCCGTCGGTGCCCCACGCGGCCTCCGCGTCGCCGACGATCGTGGCGCCCGCGGCGACGTAGTCCTCGTCGCTGATCGACGAGCCGACCCCCGCGCCGGTCTGGATGTGCACCTCGTGTCCGCGATTGGTCAGCTCGCGTACGCCAAGAGGCGTGATCGCGACGCGGTACTCGTGGTTCTTGATCTCCTGCGGGACACCGATCCTCACGGCCTTTGCCTCTCCTCGTGTGACCCACCTCACGCTACCGGCGATCGCGGAGGTGGGCACGCGAGTCCTTCCTAGGCCTGCAGCGACGCGAGCTTGTCGACGGCGCGGTAGCCGTCGGGCACCCCCTCGACGATGCAGGTCATCGAGTTCGAGTGCTCGGTGCGCAGCGCGAGGATCGCCCGGTAGGCGTCCGAGTCGTACCAGGCGCGGGCCGCGTCGGCGCTCGGGAACTCGATGATCACGAGGTCGCCGTCCCAGGGTCCCTCGATGCCGGTGAGCTGACCGCCGTGCACGAGGAAGCGGCCGTCGTAGGGCTCCAGCGTCGCGTCGATCCGCTCGATGTACTCGACGATCTCGGGTCCGAGGTCGACCTCGCGGAGGTAGGCGAGGGCGTAGGCCTTGGTCGTGGTGGTCATGAGGTGCTCCGTTCGTCGGGGTGGATGGCTCGATCACACCCCGAGCACGCTTGATGGTCGATGACCTCCGAGGTCATGGTCACGATGCCCTCACGTGGCTAGGTTGACGATCGTGAGCGCAACCGCCGGCACCCTGATCCGCGAGTGGCGCCAGCGCCGCCACCTCTCCCAGCTGGACCTGGCCAACCGGGCCGACGTGTCCACGCGACACCTGAGCTGGATCGAGACGGGACGCAGTCGTCCCACGAGCTCGATGGTGCTGCGCCTGTGCACCCAGCTGGACGTGCCGTTGCGCGAGCAGAACCAGGTGCTGCTCGCCGCCGGGCACGCGCCCGCGCACCCCGAGCACGGTCTGGCCGATCCGCCGATGGCCGAGGCGAACCGCGCGCTGGAGGCGATCCTCGCGGCCCACCACCCCTATCCGGCCCTCGTGGTGGACCGCCGCTGGGACCTCGTCGCCGCGAACGAGGCGACGTACGGACTGCTGGCGGGCGTCGGCGCCGACCTGCTGGAGCCGCCGGTCAACGTGATCCGCCTGTCGATCCACCCGCGAGGGCTCGCGCCCCGCATCGCGAACCTCGATGAGTGGCGCGCGCACCTGGCCGAGCGGCTGCACCGCGAGCACACGAGCACCGGTGACTCGTTCCTCGCCGAGCTGCACGACGAGGTCGTGGCCGGCGGCATCGAGCCGGTCACCTCGCCCGCGCTCGTCGTGCCGTTCCAGCTGCGCACCGAGGCCGGGGTGCTCTCGTTCATCTCGACCACCACGGTCTTCGGGACGCCCCGCGAGGTGACGCTCTCCGAGCTCGCGATCGAGGCGTTCTACCCCGCCGACGAGGCCACCCGCCGCGCGCTCGGCTGACCCGGGCGTCGCCGCCCCTAGGGTGGGGCCGTGAGCGACGCCGAGAAGTCCGCCGCGGCGCGGGGCGCGCGTCGGCGCGAGCGCACGCGCACCTCGCTGCTCGACGCGGCCGAGCTGCTCGTGTCGCAGCGCGCGCCCGAGGAGCTCCGGATCGAGGACGTCGCCGCGCAAGCGGGCGTCTCGCCGGCGTCGGTCTACGTGCACTTCGGCACGAAGGACGGGCTGCTGGCCGCCGTGACCGAACGGGTCGTCGCGGTCGCCACCGAGACGCTGCGTGCGGCGTACGCCGCCGAGACCTCGCCGCTCGAGCGGTTCGCCGGTGTCGGCGCCGCCTACCTGCGGCTGGTGCTCGACCACCCCGTCGTCGTGAAGTACCTGATGGTGACGGGGGAGCGCGGGCCGCGGACTCCCGTCGAGGTCCAGGTCGTCGAGCGGTTCGGCGAGCTGCGCCGCGAGTTCGAGGAGAGCATCCGCGACGCGGTGGAGTCCGGCGCGATCCAGCGGGTCGACCCCGAGCTCGCCTCCTTCTTCCTCTTCGGCGCATGGAACGGCGTCGCCGCCCTGGCCCTGCGGCGCGACGCGCTCGAGCTCTCGCCGGAGCGGGTCGAGGCGGCCGTGATCGAGTCGGGACTCGTGCTGCTCGAAGGCCTGTTGGTGGGTGCCGCGGCGCCCGAGCATGGTTGACTTGGAGTCAGACTCCAGATCACTCTTCGAAGGGCCGCCATGACGCAGACTCCGACGACCTCGCCCGACCCCGCCGTCTGGGACGTCGTCATCGTGGGCGCGGGCCCCGGCGGCCTGACGACCGGCGCGTACCTCGCCGCGAACGGCAAGCGGGTGCTGGTGCTCGAGGCCAACCAGGTCGTCGGCGGCAGCACGCAGGTCTTCCGCCGCGCGGGCAACAAGTTCGAGTTCGACGTCGGCACCCACTACGTCGGCGAGTGCGAGCCGGGTGGCCGCATGCAGACCGCGCTCGCGGGCCTCGCCCTCACCCGGCGGATCGAGTGGCTGCGTCAGAACCCCGACGGCCACTGCCGGGTCATGGTGCCCGGCACCACCTTCGAGACGCCGACCGGATGGGACGCCTACGTCGAGCGCCTCGTCGAGACGTTCCCCGACGAGGAGGCGGGACTGCGCCGCTGCGTGCGGATCCTGCGCATCATCTCCGCGGGCGAGGAGCCGCGCCGGCGCCCGTGGGCGCTGCTGCGCTGGGGCGTCCGGCCGATCACCAAGCTGCTCGACGCCTGCGGGCTCAGTGCCGACGCCCAGGCCGTGATCCTCGCGGAGAACGGCGACTACACGTGGCCCCCGCACCGCACGCCCGCCGTCATGCACGGTGGCCTGCTGCACCACTACCTCCAGGCCGGCGCCTACTACCCCCGCGGCGGTGGCCAGGTGATCGGCGCGCACCTCACCGACGTCATCCAGACCCACGGCGGTCGGGTCCGCACCAAGGCCACGGTCGAGCGGATCCTGATCGAGGACGGACGCGCGGCCGGGGTCCGTCTCGTGGGCGGCGAGGAGATCCGCTCGGAGGTCGTCGTGTCGGCGGCCGACTTCAAGAAGACGTGGGCCGAGCTGGTGGGCGACGAGCACCTCACCCGTCGGCTGCGGCGGCGCCTGCGCGACCTCGAGATGACACTGCCGATGTTCGCGGTCTACGTCGCACTCGACGTGGACCTGCGCGAGCGCGACACCCCGCCGCTGGCCTGGGTGTGGCCGAACCACGACGTCGACGGCTACTACCGGGAGGTGGCCGCGGGCCGCTGTCCCGAGCAGATGCCGGTGGGCATCAGCTGCCCGACCGCGAAGGATCCCCACGGGACGCACTCGGCGCCGCCCGGCTACTCGACCCTCGAGCTCGTGAGCTTCGCGCCGAAGGAGCACGCGTTCTGGAACGTGGACTCGGACCCGACGCAGGGCGCGGGCTACGGCCGCGACGAGCAGTACCGCCAGCTCAAGGCCGAGCTCACGGAGCGTGTGCTCGACACTGCCTCGATGATGATCCCCGACCTGCGCGAGCGCATGGTGTTCTGCGAGGCGTCGACGCCGATCACGCAGGAGCGGTTCACCCTCGCGACCGACGGCTCCTGCTACGGCATCGCCCCGCTGATGAAGAACCTCGGCCCGTTCCGCCCGCGCGTCACCACCCACGTCCCCGGCCTGTTCCTGGCCGGCGGCAGCACGGAGTTCCTGTTCGGCATCAACGCCACCATCTGGGGCGGCATGGGCACGGCGAGCGCGATCCTGGGCCGCGACCTCGTGCAGGAGGTTCGCGACGGTGCGGTGTTCGTGGACGAGTCCCGGCTCACGGAGATCACCGAGGACTTCGACCCGCTGCTCGCGTCCAAGCCCGGCTCGGTCATCCGGCGGGCCGCGCGACGACGCCCGCGGGTGGACGCCTGAGTCAGGTCCGCGGTGGCCCCGTCGGATGCTCGGTGCGGGCCACCTTGCGGTCGGTCATGACGATCCAGACGGCCAGGGCGACGCCCGCGCACACGGCGAAGAGGAACAGCAGCATCGCCAGGCCGGGGTAGCCGAGCAGGGTCCACTCCGAGGGAACGCGCATCGTCAGGGCGGCGCCGAGGATCGTGGCGGCGATGATGATGCCGAGCGTCAGCCGGTTCGCGACGCGCTGGAGCACGGTGTGCAGGCGCTCCTCGTCGACCGCGTCGACCTTGACCCGGAACTCGCCCTCGGCGAGCGCATCCATGATGCGGTTCGCGCGCTTGGGCAGCTCGGCCGCGAAGGTCCGCGACTCGATCGCCGCCGCGACGATCCCGCCCGGCGACATCGTCAACCCGGCCGTGAAGATGCTCGAGACGTTCTCGCGGATCGCCTCCGCGGGAGCGAAGCCGGGGTCGAGGTGCGAGGTGGCGCGGTCGAGGTTGAGCAGTGCCTTTCCGACCATCGACATCTCGGCGGGCGGGCGCAGGCCGTGGCTGCCGGACAGCCGGCTGAGGTCCACCAGCACGGCACCGACCTCGACGTCGGCACCGCTGGCCACGGCCTCGGAGACGAGGTGGGCCACGTCGTCGCGGAACGCCGCGGCGTCGAACCCGTCGAGCCGGTGTCCCGCGCTCGCGAGGATCGAGGCGGCCTCCTCGCCGTCGCCGTCGCTGATGGCCAGCAGCAGCTTGATGATGTCGTGCTGGACCCGCGGCGGCACCGAGGCGGTCATGCCGAGGTCGAGGAGCGCGAGCCGGCCGTCGTCGGTGAGCAGGAGGTTGCCGGGGTGCGGGTCGGCGTGCAGGATGCCGGCGTCGAGGATCATGTGCAGGTACGCGCTGAACAGCTGCTCGACGATGGGCCGCGCGTCGACGTCGACCAGGCCCAGCCGACCGATGTCGGTGACCTTGCGGCCCTCGACGTAGTCCATGACGAGGACCTTCGAGGTCGTGTACGCCGGTACGGGCTGGGGGACCAGGAGCAGGTCGTAGGCCGCCGTGAGCTCGCCGAAGGTCACCAGGTTGCGCGCCTCCCGGCGGTAGTCGAGCTCACCGGCCAGCGACCGGCGGAACTGGTCGAGCAGGCGCCCGAACCCGAAGCTGCGCCCGGCCTCGGTGCGCTTGTCGGCCACGCGGGCGAGTCGGCCGAGCACCTTCATGTCCTCGCGCACCGTCTCGCGCACGTGGGGCCGCTGGACCTTCACCACGACCTCGCGCCCGTTGCGCAGCACCGCCCGGTGCACCTGCCCGAGCGAGGCGGCGGCGAGGGGCTCGGGGTCGAAGTCGCTGAAGCGCTCCTTGATGGTGGCCCCGAGCTCGGTCTCCACGACCTCGCGCACGGTCTCGAAGTCGATCGGGTCGACCTCGTCCTGCAGGCGCTCGAGCGCCGTCGTGTACGAGGACGGCAGCAGGTCGAACCGCGTCGAGAGCAGCTGGCCGAGCTTGATGAACGTGGGGCCCATGCGCTCGAGGTCGGCGGCGAAGGCCTCCGCGCGCTCGGCGTCGCCGAGCGGGGTCTCGTCGTCGATGTCGAACTCGTCGAGGTGGGCTCCGGCGAGCAGGTCGGACCGGCCGTGGCGCCGGACCAGGCGGGCCAGCGCGACGTACCGGTTGTCGTCCAGGATCGTCATGACCGCAAGCATGCCCAAGTCGGGCGGCGGTCGCTCCCTCACGCGCCGTCGAGCAGCCGTTGGACGATCGGGCCGTAGGCCTGCTCGACCCCGTCGAGGTCGGCCAGCAGCTCGGGGCTCTCGAAGAAGCGCAGCACGGTCGCCAGACCGGTGAGCGCCGCCACGGCCAGCTCGGCGCGCAGGCGCGCGTCGGGGCCCTCGAGTCGCTCGGCCAGCGGATCGACGTAGCCGCGCAGGAACTTCGCGCGGACCGCCTCGGGATCGGGCGCGTTGACGCGCAGCATCAGCGCACGACCCAGGTGCTCGAGGTCGCCGCGCCGCTGGCGGTCGACGAGCTCCTCGACCAAGGCGGCGCCCAGGCCGCTCGCGGGGGCGTCCGGCAGCGTCGGCGCGCTGATCGTCGCCGTGCGGTGGAAGAGCTCCTCCTTGCTGCCCGCGACCTTCATGACGAGTGCGGGGGAGGTGCCTGCGCGCGCGGCGATCGCCCGGATCGTCACCTCGGGGAAGCCGTTGCGGGCGAACAGCTCGGCGGCGGCCCGCAGCACCGAGGCACGCAGGGCGGCAGGCTCGTCGCGGACGGTCATGCGAGGGGAGTCCCGAGCGTGAGGTCGGCCGTGCGGTTGGCCTCCCACACCGTGACCGGCCGCGCACCCGTCGCGCCGTTGTCGGCGATCGCGCTGAGCACGTAGCGTCCGTTCGGCGGTCGAGGCACCGCGTAGCGGCCGTCGTGGTCGGTGCGCGCGGAGTGGACCGCCTCGCCCGCGTGGTGCGTCAGGATGACGAGCGCACCGGGGATGGGCTGGCCGTCGGTGTCGGTGATCGTGCCCTCGAGCGTCAGCCGGTGGCGCAGCACGAGCGGCGGCATCCGCGTCTCGTCGCCGAGCGTGACGATGCGCGACCTCGGCTGCCAGCCGTCGGCCGACATGACGACGAAGTAGTCGCCCGGGCCCGGCACCGCGACGGCCACCTGACCCTCGGAGTCGGCCTGGCCCCAGTCGACGGCGCTGCCGTCGGTGGTCAGCACGGTCACGACGGCGCTGCGCACCGGGCGGGCCTGCTCGTCGACGACCTGGCCACGCACGACGCGGGTCGGGCGGCTCGTGGTCGCCGTGCCGGCTCGGTCGGCGTCAGGGGAGAAGTCCTGCATCCGCAGCGTCGGGACCGTGACCGCCGCCGCCGCGAGGGACGTGGCCGCCGCGAGCCAGAACAGCAGGGTGATGGCCTGCTCGCCGGCCACCTCCTGCCCGCCGACCGTCACGACGAACGCGGACGTGACGGCCGTGACGATCGCGCTCGCGCTCGTGGTGCCGATCGAGCGCAGCAGCACGTTCAGGCCGTTCGCCGACGCCGTCTCGGTGACCGGGACGGCGCGCATGATCATCGTCGGCAGCGCGCCGTAGACCATGGCGGTGCCCATCCCGACGATCACCGAGCCGATCACGACCTGGGCGAGGTCGTCGCTGAGGAACACGCGCAGGATGTAGGCGACGCCCATGATCAGCGTCCCGGACAGGGCGGTCACCTGGGGGCCGAAGCGGCGTGTCAGCCACGCCGAGACCGGCGCCATCAGGCCGAACGCGGCCGCGTTCGGCACCATCCACCAGCCGGTCTCCAGCACGCCGAGACCGAGCCCGAACCCGGTCTCCTCGGGGAGCTGGAGCAGCTGCGTGGTGAGCAGCATGTTCGCGAACATCGCGAACCCGACGAGGATGGACGTCGAGTTCACCAGCACGACGGCGCGCCGCGACGAGACGCGCAGGTCGACCAGCGGGCTGGGCGTCCGCAGCTCGATGGGGACCCACGCGGCCAGCAGCAGGCCGCCCACGACGACCAGGCCGAGCGTCGTCGGCGAGGTCCAGCCCCAGATCGAGCCCTTCGAGATCGCGAGCATGAGGGCGGTCAACGCGGCCGACAGCAGGACGGCGCCGCGGATGTCGAAGGTGCCGCGGGTGCGGACCGGGGACTCGGGCAGGACCGCCATGGCCGCGCCGAGCAGGACGAGACCGACGGCGCCGGTCACCCAGAAGATCGCGTGCCAGTCGAGGTGCTCGGAGATCAGGCCGGCCACCGGCAGCCCGACACCCGCGCCGATCGCGAGCGTCGCGCTCATGAGGGCCACGCCCAGCGGGATCCGCTCGCGCGGCAGCTCGTCGCGCATGATCGCGATGCCGACCGGGACCACGGCGGTGCCCACGCCCTGCAGGGCCCGGGCGACGATCAGCAGCGGCAGGTCCTGGCTGAACGCGCCGAGGAGCGAGCCGAGGACCGAGATCGTGAGGGCCAGCATCAGCATGCGGCGCTTGCCGTACATGTCGGCCAGGCGCGTCACGGTCGGCGTGGCGATCGCTCCGGCCAGCAGGGTCGCGGTGACGAGCCACGAGGCACTGTCGACCGACGTGTCGAGCAGGTCCGGCAGGACCGGGAGCAGGGGGAGCAGGAGCGTCTGCTGGAGCGAGACGACGATGCCGCACAGCGACAGCGTCGTCACGATCAGTGCCGCACTGGGAGCCGGCGCCTCGTGACGCCGTGAACGCTTGTTCACGGCGCCATTCAATCACCGTTGTCGACCCGGCGCACCAGGCGTACAGTCGAAGGACCGGTCGATGCGACCTCGAGCGAAGGAGAGCATCATGGCCACTGCTCATCTCCACCTGCCGCACCTGCACGTGCCGCACGTCGGCCAGCCGCAGGACCAGGCCCACCGCGACGGCACCAGACCCTCCCACATCGGCGGCGTCATCCTCGGCATCGGCATGCTCGTCGCCGTGGGCTGCTGGGCGGCCTCGGTCGTCGCGCTGCTCAGCCTCGGCCCCGCCCGCTCGGGTGCCGTCGACGGCGTCACTGCCGGCTGGACCGCCCTGGCCATCGCGTCGGCGATCAGCCTGTTCCTGATGGGCATCTGGAAGGCCCACAGGGCCTGACCGATTCGGACCCATCCGAATCGAAGCCGCCTACGAAGCCCCCTCGAGCGGCCGGATCCGCCGGTCGCCGAAAGGGGAATCCATCATGAGGAAGGCAATTCTCGCGCTGCTGACGGTCGTGCTCACGCTCGGCATGGCGACCGCCCTGGGGGCACCGGCGCAGGCCACGTCGGCGAAGCACAGCGGCAAGAAGGTCGGCTACACGCAGGTCGTCGTGGCACCGCCGGTCTACGACCTGATCGCGGGCGCGGGCATCACCCCCGCTCCGACCGCGGGCGCGAAGGCGTTCGCGTACAAGGGCACGCTCGCCGCCCGGTTCCCGATCACGGGCTACCGCCTCAAGGGTCTGCAGATCAAGCACAGCGGCGGCCTCAGCCTGACCGCCGGCGCGTCGACGATCACGGTCTCCGACTTCACCATCGACCTGGCGCGGGGACGCGTCAGCGGCAAGGTGACCGGCACGATCGGCGACGTCGGCCGGGTGGACCTCTTCAAGATCCGCAGCTCGGATCGTCGTGACCTCGGCGCGGTGCGGCTGACGCTCACCGACACCGCCGCGGGTGCGCTCAACGCCACCTTCGGGGTCGACGCCTTCGCCGAGAACGCGACCTTCGGCTACGCGACGCCGCGGCCGTTCTCGCGGTTCTGAGGGAGCAGGAGAAGGGCGGCCCCATCCCACCTGGGGCCGCCCTTCGCCTGCACCGGGTGCTCGGTGCTCCGCCGGGCCTTGATACGTTCGAGGACGCGGCGTGAGCGTTCATCGGACGATTTCTGTCGTGTGGTGCCTGGCTTGATGTGGCGATCGCATGGTGGTCGAACCGGAGAGATCGGCTCTCGTCGTGGGAGCGACGCTCCCGACCCGACCACCGATCCGCAGGAGCGCGAGTGCCAGTCATCCAAGCCGAGAGCGTCTTCAAGGTCTTCGGCAAGCGACCCGAACGCGCGCTCGAGCCGCTGCGACAGGGAGCCTCGCGACAGGACCTGATGGAGCGCGGCCTCGTTCCGGCCGTGATCGACGCGAGCTTCGACGTCGAGGCCGGCGAGATCTTCGTCGTGATGGGCCTGTCGGGCTCGGGCAAGTCCACGCTGATCCGCATGGTCAACGGTCTGCTGACCCCCACCGCGGGCGAGCTGGCGGTCGGCGGGCAGAGCGTCAGTCGCGCGAATGCCAAGCAGCTGCGTGAGATCCGCCGCGACCAGGTGAGCATGGTGTTCCAGCACTTCGCCCTGCTGCCGCACCGCACGGTCGGCGAGAACGCCGCCTACGGCCTGAAGCTGCGGGGTCTGAACCGCAGTGATCGTGAGCGCGCGGCGAACGAGGCCTTGGCGATGGTGGGGCTGGACGGCTGGGGCGACTCCATGCCCGACGAGCTCTCCGGAGGCATGCGTCAGCGCGTCGGCCTCGCGCGGGCGCTGGCCGCCGGGACGGACGTGCTGCTGATGGACGAGGCCTTCAGCGCGCTCGATCCCCTGATCCGCCGTGAAATGCAGGACCAGCTGGTCGAGCTGCAGCACCGGCTGGGCAAGACCATCCTGTTCATCACGCACGACCTCAACGAGGCCATGCGACTGGGCGACCGCATCGCGATGATGCGGGACGGACGCGTCGTGCAGGTCGGCACGGCCGAGCAGATCCTCAACAACCCCGCGAACGACTACGTCGCCCAGTTCGTCCAGGACGTGGACTGGACCCGGGTGCTGACGGCGGCCTCGGTCATGGAGCCGCCGGTGGCCGTGCTCGGCTCGCTCCAGGGGCCGCGCGCCGCGCACCGACTCCTGCGCGAGCACCAGATCTCCACCCTGATGGTCGTCGACCGCGAGCGGCGGCTGCGAGGCGTCGTGCTCGAGGAGGATGTCGTCTCCGCGCTGGCCCGCGGCCAGGAGTCGCTCGACGGACTGGTGCAGCCCGCGGTGACGGTGCGTCCCGACGTGCCCGTCGTCGACCTCTTCGGCGCCGCGGCGGACAGCCCGGCGGCGCTCGCGGTCGTCGAGGACGACCGGCTGATCGGGGTGATCCCGCGGGTGACGCTGCTCAGCGCGCTGGGCTCCGTCGGCGGCAAGGAGACCGGCGACAACGGCATCGGCACGACGGCAGGAGCAGTGTGATGACTTCGACCTTGGCAACCATCGACACCGTGGAGTCCGGCGTCCCGCGGATCCCCGTGGGCGAGTGGATCGAGGTCGCGTTCGACTGGGTCCTCGACCACGCCGGCGGGTTCTTCGACGCGATCGCCGACGGCATCGGCGCCGTCTCGGGCGCGCTGACCGACCTGCTCCAGTGGCCGCCCGCGCTCGTCACCGTGCTCGTCATGGCCGTGATCGCCGCGCTGTCGGCCACCTGGCGACTCGGGATCGGCGCGGCGCTCATCCTCACCGCGGTCATCGCGATGGACCAGTGGGACAACGCGATGCAGACGCTCTCGGTGGTGCTCGTCGCGAGTGCGATCGCCCTGCTCATCGGCGTGCCGATCGGCGTCGCGGCCGCGCGCTGGGACGGCGTGAGTCGCCTCGTGCGGCCGGTCATGGACCTCATGCAGACGATGCCGGCCTTCGTCTGGCTCGTGCCGGTCGTCATGCTCTTCGGCATCGGCGTCGCCGCGGGTCTGGTGGCGACCGTGATCTTCGCGCTCCCGCCCGCGGTGCGGCTCACCGAGCTCGGCATCCGCCAGGTGGACCGCGAGATCGTCGAGGCGGGTCACGCCTTCGGCGGCACCCCGCGGCAGATCCTCGGCGGCATCCAGCTGCCGCTGGCGATGCCGACCGTCATGGCCGGCGTCAACCAGGTGATCATGCTCGCGCTGTCCATGGCGGTGATCTCCGGACTCGTCGGCGGCGGCGGCCTGGGCGGCGCGGTGATGACCTCGATCTCGCGCCTGGACGTCGGTCTGGGCTTCGAGGCGGGCCTGTCCGTGGTCGCGCTCGCGATCTACCTCGACCGCGTCACCGCGGGCGTCGGCGCGCGCAAGCGGCGCCGGCCGTCGCGACGGCGCTCGCGAGAAGCGGAGGAGCCCGCCCTCGCCGCCTGATCACGCACCTCTCGCACTGACTGAACGCACGATTCTCGAACCTGACGAAGCAACACGAAACAAGGAGAAGAAGTTGACGACACACATCCGCCGCGTGGTGGGAATGACCGCGGCGCTCGTGGCCCTCTGCGCCGGCCTGGCCGCCTGTGGCTCCGACGACGGAGACGATGCCGGGGGCGCTGACAAGAGCATCACCCTGGGCATCATCCCGTCGTGGACCGACGGCCTCAGCACGGCGTACCTGTGGAAGGAGATCCTCGACCGCGAGGGCTACGACGTCGAGATCAAGGACATCGCCGACGCCGCGCCGCTCTACACCGGCGTCGCCAAGGGCGACATCGACGTGTATCCCTCGGCCTGGTCCGAGGTCACGCACGAGGCGTACATGGACCAGTACGGCGACGACCTGGAGGACCTGGGCGCCTACTACGAGGGCGCTGCGCTGACCTTGGCCGTCCCCGAGTACTCGAAGATCTCCTCGATCGCGGATCTGCCCGACTACGCCAAGGAGCTCGACGGCAAGATCATCGGCATCGAGCCCGGCGCCGGCCTGACCAAGACCACCAAGGAGAGCGTCATCCCGGCGTACGGCCTGGACGACGACTTCACGCTCGTCGAGTCCTCGACGACCGCGATGCTGGCCGAGCTGCAGAAGGCCGTGAAGGACCAGCGCGAGATCGTGGTGACCCTGTGGCGTCCGTTCTGGGCCAACGCCCAGTTCAAGGTCAAGGACCTCGAGGACCCGGACGGCGCGCTCGGCAAGACCGAGGCCCTGCACGCGATCGCGACGAAGGGCTTCGGCGACGAGCACCCGGAGGTCGCGAAGATGTTCGCGAACTTCACGCTCGACGACGAGACCTACGGCTCGCTCGAGAAGTCCGTGGTCGACGCGTACGACGCGGACAAGGAGGCCGGTGTCGAGGCCGCCGTCAAGACCTGGCTCGACGAGAACCCGGACTTCGTCGACAACCTGAAGAGCTGAGCCGATTCACCCTGCGCGGGTCACCCGCGCAGGGTGAATTCCCTTCGTGCACGAAACTCTGCACCTCTCCAGCCGCGAGGATCGTCCCGGCGCGCTCGCGCCCCGACTCCGAGGAGAGACATGAACGACGTGTGGGACTTCGTGCTGGTGATGCTCTGGGCCTTCTTCTTCGTGGCCTACCTGATCGTGCTGTTCAACGTCATCGCCGACCTGTTCCGCGATCACGAGCTGTCAGGCTGGCTCAAGGCCGTCTGGCTGCTGTTCCTGATCTTCGTGCCCGCGCTGACGGCGCTGGTCTACGTGATCTTCCGGGGCCGGGGGATGACGGAGCGCTCGATCGCGGCGGCCGAGCGCTCGCGTCGCGCGACCGAGAGCTACATCCGCGAGGTGGCCGCAACCCCGGCCGGCGCGGCCGGTCCTGCCGACCAGATCGCGATCGCCAAGGCGCTGCTCGACGAGGGCACGATCTCGGCCGAGGAGTTCGAGGTCCTGAAGGCCAAGGCGCTCGCCTGATCGACCGTCGGACGTTTGGACCGGGGCGCGTAGCGCCTGCGATAGCCTGCCCCGCATGGGGCAGGCCATCGTCGACGGGTCGGCGCCGTGGATGGCGATCCGCCCGCCCGAGCCGGCGCCCGGGATCGTCCCGCGACCTCGGCTCGTCGAGGTCCTGACCGAGGCCGTGGCCGGCACGTCGGCGGTGGAGATCGTCGCGCCGGCCGGGTTCGGCAAGAGCACGGTGTTGGCGGAGTGGGCGCGCGCGCAGTCGTGCCCCGTCGGCTGGGTCTCGCTGAGCACCCACGCCCAGAACCCCCAGCGCCTCGCGAACGTCGTCCTCGCCTCGCTGGCCGCGGCGGCAGCGACCGCGGGCGACGAGTACGCGCCGCTTGCCCGGCTCCGAGGCCGGGCGGCACCGCTGCAGGAGCTGCTCGGCGAGCTGCTGACGGCGCTTGATGCGCTTCCCGACCGGGTGGTCCTGGCGCTCGACGACGCGCACGAGGTGCCCGGCCTCACCGAACACGGCCTCGTGGCCGACCTCCTCGCGGCGGCGCCACGCCACCTCTCGATCGTCCTGGCGACACGAGCGCCCGCACCCGGACTCGTCCGCCACCGCCCGACCGGCCGTGCCGTCCAGGTCGCGGCCGACGACTTGCGGATGACACTCGACGAGGTCATCGAGGTCGGGCGGCGCGTCGACGCTCGGCTCGACGGGGACGACGCCGACCAGATCGTGCGGGCCACGGGCGGCTGGCCCGTCGCCGTGCGGCTCGACCTGCTGACGCCCGGCTCGACCCTTCCGGGCACCGAGGAGTCGGTGGGGGAGTACATCGAGCTCGAGGTCCTCGCCCGGCTGCCCGCGCCGCTGCGGGAGGTCGCCCTGCGCACCACGGTGCTCGACCAGTTCGACCACTGGACCGCGCGCGAGCTGTCGGGGCGCGACGACGTGGAGCAGCTGCTGGCCGACGCCGAGGCGCGCGGCCTCTTCCTCACCCGCATCTCTCACGACGGGCACGTGGCGTACCGCTGGCACGCCCGCTTCGCCCAGGTCTGCCGCGCGCTCCTGAGGCGCAGCGATCCGGCCGAGTTCGTCCGGCTGTGCCGCACGGCCGCACGCCTCGCCGGACCCACGGACCCGCTGGCCGCGCTCGACGTGGCGCGCGTCGCCGGCGATCCGGACCTCGTCCTGGGGACGATCGCCGCGCACTGGCTGTCCCTCGTGATCGAGGGTGACCTCGACGTCCTGCGCGCGGCGGTCGACGGCCTGCCGCAGAGCCACCGCGAGGACCCCGTGATCATCGTCGTCGAGGCCGTCTGCGCCGACCTCGGCGGGCAGCGCGCCGTGGCGACGATGCTGCTGGAGCAGGCGACGGGACGGGCCACCGAGTCCTCCGACCGCGCGCGGCTCGCCCTCGCCCGGGGGCGCCTGCTGGTGATCGACGACGGCGCCGAGCTGGCGGCGGCCTGCGACGAGCTCGACGAGCTGCTGCGCACCCACCTCGCTCCCGGCGACCCGGCGCACGCAGACACGCTGTTCCTGCTGGGCTGGGCGGAGATGCGACTGCGGCGGAAGCCACTCGTCGCACTCGAGCTGCTGCGCATCGCGAGCCAGCTCGCCGAGCGCCGCGGGGCCACGGTCCTGGCCCACCGGGCCCACGCCAACGCCGCCTTCGCGGCCGCGTTCGCCGGTGACTTCGTGGTCGCGAGGCGTGAGCTGGAGCTGCTCGGTCCCGGAACGCGCCGCGGCACCGACCTGTGGAACGTCTACGACGGCGGCATCGAGGCCTTCGCCGAGGGGTGGATCGCCTACTGGTCGGGGGACCCGACGACCGCGGAGACCCGGTTCCTCGAGGTCCTCGAGCGGCACGAGGCCGCGGCCTACGCGCCCTTGGCGCGGATCATGTGCACGTTCGTGGCCTGCGACACCGGTGACCCGCGTCGGCTGGAGCGTGCCGAGGCGCTGCGGCGCGACGTCCCGAGCGTCGACCAGCACGGCGTGCCGTGGGGTCACTACTCCACGATGGCTGCGGCGATGATCCGCGCGGCCCAGGGCGACCTCGCGACCGCGCTCGAGCTCGCTCGGGCCGCCGTCGATCGCGGCCACGTGCCCGTGATCGGACTCCAGGCCGCCGTGCTGATGTGCCGGGCGCGTCGCTGGCCCGAGGTCGCCGCCCAGCTGCGCCGGCTGTCCCCGCTGGAGCAGCTGCCCCTCTACCTCCGGGTCGCAGCGCTGGCTCTGAACGCCCTCGTCCAGCGCCAGCGCGCGCAGCACGCCTCGGCCGCGCGGCTGCTGGAGCGCAGCCTCGACCTGGCGGTGCCGCTCGGCATCGCGCAGCCGTACGACCTGTCGCTGCCCGGCATGCGCCGGATGCTGGAGGCCCACCTGGAGGGCGGCACCCACCACCCGGAGTTCGTGGCCGGCCTGCTGGCCGCGGGCGCCGTCGACGAGGAGACGTCCGGCGTGGCGGCCCTCTCACCGCGCGAGCGCGAGATCCTGGCCTACATGCGCAGCACCATGACGAACGCCGAGATCGCCGCGGCGCTGCACGTCTCGCCCAACACGCTCAAGACGCACCAGCGCTCGATCTACCGCAAGCTGGGCGCCTCGACGCGGCGCGAGGCCGTGCGACTCACCCTGGGAGGGTGAATGGCGCGCGGACCGCGCGGCAACCATCGCTCGCCGACGCGTCGGAGCTCTACGCTGTCGTCATGCTCATCATCGCGATCATCGTGTTCGGAATCCTCGTAGGCGGCTTGGCGCAGATGGTCCTGGGCCGTCGCATGGAATCGGTGAACTGGACGGTGGCGATCGTCGCCGGCCTGCTCGGCTCGCTGCTCGGCGGTCTCGTGTCGAGCCTCATCGCCGGCGACGGGATCGAGCTGCGGGCCAGTGGCCTCATCGGCTCGTTCCTCGGTGCGCTCGTGGTGACCGCTGCCTGGGGCGCCCTCGCCTCGCGCAAGGCCTGATCCGTGCCCGTACACGTCAACGTCGACAACTTCGTCGACGCCGAGAACTCCCGCATGCTTCGCGACCTGCAGGCCGACGCCGGCGGCGTCAACGCGTTCTCGCACGTGCGCGAGCCCTCGCCCGTCGACCACCAGCTCGTCGTACGGCTCAATCGCGACACCCTGTACAGCTTCGCCGTCGTCGACCTCGCGCAGGACGCGATCCTGACGCTGCCCGACTGCGGCGAGCGGTACCTGTCGGCGATGGTCGTCAACGAGGGCCACTTCGTCCCGCTCGTGCTGCACGACTCCGGCACCCACCGCCTCACGCAGGCCCAGGTCGGCTCGCGGTATGCCGCCGTGGCGCTGCGGATCCTGGTGGACTCGCAGGATCCCGCCGACGTCGCCGAGGTCAACCGCCTCCAGGACCAGGTGACGATCGAGGCCGGCTCGTCCGAGCCGTTCGCGATGGCCGACTACGACTCGTCGAGCTTCGACGCCACGCGCGACGCGCTGCTCGACCTCGCCCGCGGCCTCACCGGCTTCGACCGGATGTTCGGCCGTCCCGAGGACGTCGATCCCGTCCGCCACCTCATCGGCACGGCCGCGGGCTGGGGCGGACTGCCCAGCTCCGAGGCCGCCTACGTGGGCGTCCAGCCCGAGGGCGACGGACGCTTCGAGCTGACGATGCGCGACGTGCCCGTCGACGGCTTCTGGTCGGTCTCGGTCTACGACGCGAAGGGCTTCTTCGCGAAGAACGACCGCGACGCCTACAACCTCAACGACATCACCGCAGCCCGGAACGAGGACGGCTCGGTCACCGTGCGCTTCGGCGACTTCGGGCCCGAGGTGCCCAACGTGATCCCCACGCCCGAGGGCTGGAACTTCCTCGTCCGCCTGTACCGCCCGCGCCGCGAGATCCTCGACGGCACGTGGCAGGTCCCCGCACTCGTCCCCCTCCCATGACATCCCCGAGCAGGAGCACCATGAAGAAGACCCTCGCCACCGTCCTGACCGCCAGTGCGCTGACCCTCGGCCTGAGCGCCTGTGGCCAGTCGCAGGAGGAGAAGGAGGCCGCCGCCTGCGAGGCGATCGACGAGCTGCGCACCACGCTGGCCGACGTCGGGTCGACCCTGAACGCCCAGTCCACGGTCGACGAGTGGCGCGACGCCCGCTTCGAGGTCCGCAAGGCGATCGAGAAGGCCGAGGATCGGATCGAGGAGGCCGACGAGGCGTCCTGGGACGAGGTGGACGACGCGTGGGACCGCTTCGAGGACGCGGTCGAGAACGTGGACGGCAACTCCACTCCCGAGGAGGCGCGCGCCTCCCTCGTCGACGACTTCGCCCAGCTGCAGGCGGCGCGCGACCGGGCCGCCTCCGGCTTCAGCTGCTGAGCGAGGTCAGTGAAGGAAGACCTTCGCGCCCAGCAGCAGGAAGCCCAGCAGGCTGGCCATGAGGGACTCGTGGAACGCGCGGCGCGTCGACAGGCGCGCCGCGCGTGACGCGATGAAGACCGTGCCGCCGAGCTGGACGATCGTCCACCCGATCGAGACGTAGACGGCCTCGCTCAGGCTCAGCCCGACTGCGACGGCGGCGAGGTAGGCCAGGATGACCGGCACGCCCCCGACGAGCACGCCGACCTGCAGGCCGGCGTTGTCGGCCAGACGCCGGTGCAGCGGAGCGGCCTGGCGGCTGAGCTGGTCGCGCAGCGCATGCAGGTACACGTGGGTGAGCCAATACACGACGATCACCACCGCCCACGCGACCGTCACACGGGCGGCCGAGCTCGCGTGCGCGCCGGCGATGGTGACGGCCGCGGCGCCGACGATCGTGCCTTCGACGGGCGCGCCGATGTCACGCAGGAGACGGTGGCCGAAGCGGCGGGTCGTCGTGGTCACGGGCTCACGCTAGTGGACGGGCGGCGCGGTCTTGTCGGGGTGCCCCGCGGCCTCCAGACTGAGGACCCATGAGCGTGCGCGTGGATCTGAACATCTCCCTCGACGGCTTCGCCACCACCACCGACGGGACGCCGGACGACCCGATCGGGCAGGACTGGATGCGCCTCGTCGCTGCCTACGCCGCGACGCGCACGTTCCGCGAGCGTGTGTTCGGCGACACCAGCGGCGAGGGCACCACCGGCGTCGACGACCGATACGCCGCCGCCTACTTCGAGGGCATCGCGGCCGAGGTCATGGGCGCCGGCATGTTCGGCCTCCACACCTTCCCCGACGATCCGGACTGGCGCGGCTGGTGGGGTGAGGAGCCGCCGTTCCGCGTCCCGGTGTTCGTCCTGACGCACACGTCGCGCGCCGACATCGAGTTCGAGAACGGCACGGTCTTCCACTTCCTCTCCGCCACGCCGCAGGAGGCGCTCGACCGGGCGACGGAAGCGGCGAACGGGGGCGACGTGCGCATCGGCGGCGGCGCGTCGACCGTGCGCGAGTTCCTCAGGGCGGGGCTCGTCGACCGGCTCCACGTGGGCATCACGCCGATGATCCTGGGCGACGGCATCCGCCTGTGGGACGACCTGCGCGGCCTCGAGCTGACCCACGACCCGCACACCGAGACCGCCGAGAGCGGTGTCGTGCACGTGACCTTCTCACGCAGGGCCACGTAAGATGTTGATGTGTCAACCTATGCGAACGGCCGGCCGCTCCGGTTCGGCGTCGAGGCCACGGCAGCGACGGCCCACCTCGTCGACGCACTCGGCTACGACTTCGCCCTCCTGACCGACGACGACGCGCTCACTACGGCGGCCTGGGCGGCTGCGCGCACCGAGGCGCTGCACCTCGTGGCGCGCGTCGACGCGGACGAGCGGACGCCCGAGATGCTCGCCCATGCCGTGGGCACCCTCGAGCGACTCTCGGGCGGCCGCATCGAGGTCGTCAGCCCGGTCTGGCCACGTGACGACGCGAGCGCGGTCCCGATCACCACGGAGAGCATCGCCGAGCTGGCGGCGCTCGCGCTCGAGCACGACACGTTCGTCCTCCGGGCGGACGAGCCGGCGATGCGCACGTTCGCCGTGGAGATCCTGCCGAAGGTGCGCGAGGCCATCGAGGGACCGCGCCGACGCGCCCTGCGGCGCCCCGGCATCGGCTACGACCACGTCCCGGAGGAGCTTGCGCACCGGGTCGTCGAGCCCGGCGATCCGGAGTTCCCCGGGCTCCGATCGACCTATCTGCGCGGCGGCGATCCCGGCCTCGTCCTGCGTCCGACGAACGCCGACGAGGTCGCCAGCGCGATCGCCTTCGCGCGCACCCACCGCCACCTGCCGCTGGGGATCCGGAGCGGCGGACACGGCATCAGCGGCCGCTCGACGAACGACGGCGGCCTCGTCATCGACCTCGGTCGGATGAACGCGATCACGGTCCTCGACGAGGCCACCCGGCTCGTCCGCATCGAGCCCGGCGCGCGCTGGCGCGACGTCGCGACGGCGCTCCAGCCGCACGGCTGGGCCCTGAGCTCGGGCGACTACGGCGGAGTGGGCGTCGGCGGACTCGCCACGGCCGGCGGCATCGGCTTCCTCGGCCGTGCGCACGGCCTGACCATCGACCACCTGCGCGCCGTCGAGCTGGTGCTCGCCGACGGCCGTCTCGTGCGCGCGACGGCGGACGAGCACGAGGAGCTGTTCTGGGCGGCCCGCGGTGCCGGGGCCAACTTCGGCATCGCCGTCGCCTTCGAGTTCGAGGTGGACGAGGTCGCCGACGTCGGCTGGGCGCAGCTGGCGTTCCGTGCCCCCGATCCCGCTGCCTACCTCGAGTCGTTCGGTCGCGTCGTGGCCGACCTGCCCCGCGAGACCACGCCGTTCCTCATCCTCGGTCAGGGCATGGCGCAGGTGATGGCGATGGTCGACTCGTCCGACCCCGAGGTCATCGTGAGCCAGCTGCAGCCGTTCGCCGAGGCCGCGCCGCTCGTGCAGCAGCAGGTCGTCGTCGCGCCGTATGCGGCGGTGATGAACATGTTTCCCGAGACGCCGCACCACGGTCGCGGCGAGCCCGTCTCGCGCTCGGTCCTGGCCCGCGAGATGACGCCGGGACTCGCGTCCGCCTCGGCCGACCTGATCAACAGCGGTGCCTCGCACTTCTTCCAGGTCCGCACCGTCGGCGGTGCCGTCGCCGACGTGCCGTCGGACGCCACGGCCTACGCCCACCGCGACGCGACCTACTCGATCACCGCGATGGGCTCGAACGCCCAACGGCTCGACCACTGGTTCGACTCCGTGCGCCGCCAGTCCGACGGGCTCTACCTGAGCTTCGAGAGCAGTGACGATCCGGCCCGGCTCGCCGACGCGTTCCCGCCGGCGACGCTCGCGCGACTACGGCGGCTGAAGGCCGAGCTCGACCCGGACAACCTCTTCCGCGACAACTTCAACATCGACGTCCCCGAGACCAGGAGCGCCTCATGACCGACACCACCGCCTACGGCCACGACCTGTTGTTCGGCACCTTCGTCACCCCGGCGAACCGGCCCGTCCAGCACGCCGTCGAGCAGGCGATCGTGGCCGACCGCGCGGGTCTCGACCTCGTGACCTTCCAGGACCACCCGTACGTCGCGAAGTTCCACGACACCTCCACCCTGCTGGCCTATGTGGCGGCCAGAACCGAGCGGGTCCGGCTGGCGGCGAACGTCACGAGCCTGCCGCTGCGGCCGCCGGCCGTGCTGGCCCGCTCGGTCGCCACGCTCGACCAGCTCAGCGGTGGCCGCATCGAGCTCGGGCTCGGCGCCGGCGCGTTCTGGGACGGCATCGTGGCGATGGGCGGCCCACGCCGCACCCCGGGCGAGTCGATCGAAGCGCTCGAGGAGGCCATCGAGATCATCCGGGGCATCTGGGACGCGGAGAACGGCGTCGTCCTCTCGGTGCGCGGCAAGCACTACGACGTGCACGGCGCGAAGCGCGGCCCGGCGCCGGCGCACCCGGTGGGCATCTGGGTCGGCGCGTACAAGCCGCGGATCCTGCGGATGACGGGACGGGTCGCCGACGGCTGGCTGCCCTCGCTGTCGTACCTCGAGGGTGGCGCGTCGGACCTGGCCGACATGAACCGGCGCATCGACGACGCCGCCGTCGGCGCGGGACGCGACCCGCGCGACATCCGTCGACTGCTCAACATCGGGCCTGACCTGTCGGCCGAGCAGCTGGCGGACATCGCGCTGTCCTACGGCACGAGTGGGTTCATCGTCGCGTCCGATGACACCGCCACGACCGAGCGGTTCGCGGCCGAGATCGCCCCCGCCGTGCGCGAGCTGGTCGATCGTGGCTGAGTGGCTCGACGACGAGGAGCAGCGCACGTGGCGCGCACTGCTCGCGATGCACGACGACCTGATGGCCGAGCTGGCGCAGGGCCTGAAGGCGAACGCCGACCTCTCGGCGGCCGACTACGCCGTGCTGGCGCACCTCTCCGAGGAGGCCGATGGCGTCCTGCGAGCGCGCGAGCTGCGCTGCCGCCTCCGCTGGGAGAAGAGCCGTCTCGCGCATCAGGTCCGGCGCATGGAGCAGCGCGGCCTGGTGCGCCGCGACGCGTGCGTGGAGGACGGACGCGCGCCCCTCGTGGCGCTCACCGAGGACGGCTGGGCGACCGTCCGCTCCGCCGCGCCGGCGCACGTGGCGCAGGTGCGCGACCTGTTCTTCGACGCGCTGAGTCCCTCACAGCTGGAGGCGCTGCGCGACGCGGCGGAGGCGGTGGTCGGTCGACTCAGTGCCCGATCAGGGGCTTCTTCGGCGTCAGACCGCTGATCAGCAGGCTGAGGCCGGCGCCGACGAGCCAGATGTCCTTGGCGATCGCGGTGCCGTCCTGGCTCGGGCGGACGCTCGAGCCCTCGGCGGTCATGCCCGGCGTGCTGAGGTACATCTTGATGAGCCCGCCGCCGAACGCGGTGAGCGCGGCGCCGGCCACCGCGGACGGCACGAACGGGGCCAGCAGGGCCGCGCCGAGCGCGATCTCACCGTTGCTGAGCGCCTTGCCGAACGCCGTCGGCTCCATCTCCTTGGCCTGCGGCACGGCGTTCGCGGCCATGCCCTGGAGACCCTCGGCCGCCTCGGGCGGCAGGTTCCGCTTGCTCAGGCCGCTGTTGAGGATGAACGCTCCGGTGGCGAGGCGCAGGGGGAGTTCGGCCAGCTTCATGGGGGAGTCTCCTTCGAGGATCGGGTTCCCCTTCACGCTACGTCGATCGGCGCCTCTCCGCGCTCCAGGACCGTGACGGCGAAGTCGCCGCCGGGCTCGAATGGGTCGAGGTGCCACGTGGCGAAGCGGTGCTGGACGGTGGCGATGCCGCGTTCCTCCAGCGAGGCGAGGTCGGCGTCGAGGGCCTCGAACGCGTAGTCGCCTCCGGGGCGCGAGCCGACCACCACGCGACCGCCGGGACGGGTGACCGCGCACAGCCGCTCGAGGACCAGCCGCTCGGTGCCCGGGGCGAGGAAGACCATCACGTTCCCGGCGCACATGACCAGGTCGACCGGCTCGCCGCCCACGTCCGAGAGCGCCAGCTCGCTGAGGTCGGCGACGCCATACGTCGGCCCGGGGTGGTCGGTCTCGGCGGCGGCGATCAGCTCGGGGTCGACGTCGACGCCGTAGGCCGTGTGCCCGGCCTCGTGCAGCGCCGCCGCCATCCGCCCGGTGCCGCAGCCGGCGTCGAGGATCCGCGATCCGCGTGCCGCCAGCATGTCGGCGAACCGCGCCTCGCCGAGCAGGTCGGCGCCGTCGGCCTCCAGTGCCCGAAAGCGCTCGATGAACCACTGGGAGTGGCCGGGCTTCGTGTCGGTGAACCAGCGGGGCTGCGGCGAGGAGGTCATGCCCCCATCCTGACCTTCCGCCGGTGGACCGCGGTCGCGAGGACCCATGAGGCGACCAGGAGGGCCACGCACCAGGCGGTCGCCATCAGCACGTCCGAGGCGACGGGTTGCCCGTCGAGCAGCCCGCGGAGGGCGTCCACGATCGACGTCACCGGCTGGTTCTCGGCGAAGGCGCGCACGGGTCCGGGCATCGTCTCGGTGGGCACGAACGCCGAGCTGAGGAACGGCAGGAAGATCAGCGGGTACGCGAATGCGCTCGCGCCGTCGACGGACTTCGCCGTCAGTCCCGGGATCACGGCGAGCCACGTGAGAGCCAGCGTGAACAGCACCAGCAGGCCCAGCACCGCGAGCCACTCCAGCACGCCGGCGCTCGACCGGAAGCCCATCAGCAGTGCCACACCGACCACGACGGCCAGCGAGACGAGGTTCGCGACGAGCGAGGTCAGCACGTGCGCCCACAGCACGGCGGACCGGGCGATCGGCATGGACTGGAAGCGCTCGAAGATCCCGCCTTGCAGGTCCATGAACAGCCGGAACGCCGTGTAGGCGATGCCGGACGCGACCGTGATCAGCAGGATGCCGGGCAGCAGGTAGTCGACGTAGTCGTCGGTGCCGACCTCCATCGCGCCGCCGAACACGTAGACGAACAGCAGCATGAACATGATCGGCATGACCGTGGTCGTGATGATCGTGTCGGGGCTGCGCAGCACGTGCCGCAGCGACCGGCCGGTGAGGGCCGCGGTGTCACTGAGGGGGGTCCATCGAACGGAGTGGGTGGTCATGCCGCCTCCTCGGGCGTGCCGATGATCGCGAGGAAGATCTCCTCGAGGGTGGGCTGCTTCTCGACGTACTCGACCTTCGCGGGCGGCAGCAGCCGCTTGAGCTCTTCGAGCGTGCCGTGCGCGATGATCCGGCCGCCGTGCAGGATCGCGATGTGGTCGGCGAGGTGCTCGGCCTCGTCGAGGTACTGCGTGGTGAGCAGCACGGTGGTGCCGCCGGCGGCGAGTCGCTCGATCGTGCGCCAGACCTCCAGCCGCGCCTGCGGGTCGAGCCCGGTGGTGGGCTCGTCGAGGAAGACGACCGGCGGGTCGCCGATGAGGCTCATCGCGATGTCGAGCCGCCGCTGCATGCCGCCGGAGTAGGTGCCCACGCGCCGGGCGCCGGCCTCGACGAGGTCGAACCGCGCGAGCAGCTCGTCGGCGACGGCACCGGGATCGTCGACGTGCCGGAGCCGGGCGATGAGCACGAGGTTCTCGCGGCCCGTGAGCATCCCGTCCACGGCGGCGAACTGCCCGGTGAGGCTGATCGCGCCGCGGACGTCGCCGCCCTGCGTGGCCACGTCGAAGCCCTCGACCGTGGCCTCGCCGGCGTCGGCACGCAGCAGGGTGGCCAGGATCCGCACCAGCGTGGTCTTGCCCGCGCCGTTGGAGCCGAGCAGGGCGAACACGCTGCCAGTCTCGATCTCGAGGTCGACCCCGCGCAGCACCTCCACCGTGCCGAACGACTTCCGGACGTCGCGGACGCTGATCGCGCTCATGTCCCCGCCTTCGTGATCGCCTCGGTCAGCCGCTCGCGCTCCTTGGTGAGCCAGCGGCCGGACGGGTAGTTGGTGATGAAGTCCTCGACGAAGGCGACCGGGTCGTCGCCGACGATGTCGCGGACGGGCGTGCCGTCGGCGGCGGACTGCTCGAAGAGCTCGGCCAGGTCGTCGAACATCTGCATCAGGCCCTGGGCGTCACTCACGAACACCGCGCCGACGCGCATCAGGTAGTGCTCGACCGCCTCGGCGGCCGCGCGGTGCGGCTGGGGGAGTGCCGCGACGCGCGCCTTGTACTGCCGCCACTGCTTCTTCTCGCCGATCATGCGGGAGATGGGGTTGGTCATGTCAGTTCTCTCCTTCGTGGAGCTGGGCGAGTCGTTCGGTCAGGAAGCTCCACGTCTCCCAGAACTCGTCGAGGTACTGCCGGCCCTCGTCGTTGAGCGAGTAGACCTTGCGCGGCGGGCCCTTCTCGGACGGCACCTTGGACACGTCGACGAGCCCGCGCTTCTCGATGCGGATGAGCAGGGCGTAGACCGTGCCCTCCGCGATCTCGGCGAACCCCCGGTCGCGCAGCCACGAGGTGATCTCGTAGCCGTACGCCGGACGGTCCGACAGGATCGCCAGGACGATCCCCTCGAGCGTGCCCTTGAGCATCTCGGTCAGCTGCTTGCCCACGTCACTCCTGCTGCTACTCAGTGATGTTGAGTACCAGTAGATAGCATCACTGAGTAGTGGTCAAGGGGTTGCTGGCATGTCCTGCGGATCGAACCGGTGCCCGATGCCGGGCTCGGTGACGAACAGCGTGGGGCGCGAGGCATCGGTCTCGAGCTTGCGGCGGATGCTCGCGAGGTGGACGCGCAGGTAGTTCGACTGGCCCTCGTAGCCCGGGCCCCAGACCTCACGCAGCAGCTCGCCCTGGCGCACCAGCCGGCCGCGCCGGCGCACCAGCGCCGCCACGATCTTCCACTCGAGCGGCGTCAGGTGGATCTCCTCGCCGTCGCGGGTGGCGCGGGACTCCGTCACGTCGAGAGTCAGGTCGCCGGCGCGGACGACGAGGGCGGGCTCGGCCGCGGCGCGCCGCGTCATCACGCGGATGCGTGCCATCAGCTCCTCGATCGAGAACGGCTTGGTGATGAAGTCGTCCGCGCCGAGGTCGAGCGCCTCGACCTTGTCGTCCGGCTCGGTGCGCGCCGAGACCACGATGACCGGAACCTGGGTGAACTCGCGCAGGCGCCGCAGCACGGTGATGCCGTCGAGGTCGGGCAGGCCGAGGTCGAGCAGCACCACGTCGGGCATCCGCTCGTCGACGATCTGCAGCGCGGAGCGACCGTCGCCCGCCGTCTCGACGTCGTAGTCGCGCGCCCGCAGGTTGATCCCGAGCGTGCGCAGGATCGCGGGGTCGTCGTCGACGGCCAGCACGAACGTCATGGCTGCTCCTCGGTCGCTCGGGGGAGGTCGATGGCGAACGTGAGCCCGCCGCCGGGGGTGGGCTCGGTGGCGATCGTCCCGCCCATGGCCTCGGTCAGGCCGCGGGCGACGGCCAGCCCCAGGCCCACGCCGTCCTGTCCCGGGACGTCGCCGAGCCGCTGGAACGGGGCGAAGATGCGCTCGAGGTCTCCGTCGCCGATGCCCGGACCGGTGTCGGCGACGCGCAGCGTCACGCGACCGCCGACCACCGCGGCGTCGACCCGGATGGGGGTGTCCGCGGGCGTGTACTTCACGGCGTTCTCGCCGATGTTCGCCAGCACCCGCTCCAGCAGGCCGGGGTCCGCGAGGACATCGAGGTCGGGCGCGACGTCCACGCGGATGCGCTCACCGGACTCGAGCGGCGCGAGCGCGGAGAGGACGGCGTCCTCGAGTCCCACCACGCTCGGGTGCGCGGTCACGGCGCCGGCCTGGATGCGACTCATGTCGAGCAAGTTCGTGACGAGCGCGGTGAGCCGGTCGGTGGACTCCTCGATCGTCTCCAGGAGGGCGGCCTCGTCCTCGGGCGAGAAGGTGACCGAGGTGCCGCGCAGGCTGGCGACCGCGACCTTGATCGCGGCCAGCGGCGACCGCAGGTCGTGCGAGACCGCCGCGAGCAGCGCCGTGCGCGTCCGGTTCGCCTCTTCCAGACGGTGGCGGTCGACCTCCGCCTCCTGCGCCAGCGAGCGGTCGGCCATCACCTTCGCGTAGGCGGCGTACGCGTTGAGCAGCCCGCGCTCGTCGGCGTGCTGGGCGCCACCGCGCAGGGCGAGGACCGTCCGGTCGTCGATGGACGTGCTGGTGGTGGCGGTCTCGGGACTCGTCGGCGCGTCCCCGACGGTGGCGACGATCTCCGGGCCGTCGGTCCGGAGGACCGCCGCCCCGTCGGCACCGAAGAGCTCGACGGCCGAGGTCAGCAGCGCGCGGAGGTCGTGCCCGGAGGTCAGCAGCGTGTGCGCGAGCACGGTGAGGCTGTCCGCCTCGGCACGGGCTCGCCGGGCCTCGGCGGCTCGTCGCGCGGCGATGCCGACGACGCTCGCCACCGCGATCCCCACGAGCACGAACAGCACGAGTGCTGCGGCGTTCTCGGGCTCGGCGACCGTGAGCGTGTAGCGCGGCGGCGTGAACAGCACGTTCAGCAGGACCCCGCTGAGCACGGCCGACAGCACGGCGGGCCACAGGCCGCCGATCAGCGCGGTCGCCACCACGACGGTCATGAGCAGCATCGCCTCGGACGGCAGCCCGTGCAGGGAGTCGGTCCACCACAGCAGCAGGCTGAGCAGGCTCGGTGCGAGCACGGCGAACGCGAAGCCCACAGCCCGGCGCCGGGGACTCAGGGCGGGGTCCGGGCGCTGCGACGCGGAGCCGCGACCCCGCGCGTGGTCGTGCGTGACGATGTGGACGTCGACGTCGCCCGATGCGCTGATGACGCGCTCGCCGATCCCGGGCCGCAGCAGGGTGGAGAGCCGTCCGCGCCGGCTGGCGCCGATGATCACCTGGTCGGCGTTCTCGGCCCGGGCGAACGCCAGGATGGCCTCCGCCGCATCGTCGCCGACGACGGTGTGGAACGTGCCGCCGAGCTCCTCGGTCTTCGCGCGCAGCTCGGTCAGGCGGTCGGGTGAGATCGAGCTGAGTCCGTCGTGGCGCGTGACGTAGAGCGCCAGCCACTCGCCACCCGCCCGCCGCGACGCGATCCGGGCGGCGCGGCGCATCAGGGTGGTGGACTCCGGGCCGCCCGTGACCGCGGCGACGATCCGCTCGCGGGTGGCCCACGTGCCGGTGATCCGATGTTCCTCGCGGTACCGGTCCATGCCCTCATCGACCCGGTCGGCGAGCCACAGGAGCGCGAGCTCGCGCAGGGCCGTGAGGTTGCCCTCGCGGAAGTAGTGGTGCAGCGCGGCGTCGACCTTCTCGGCGGCATAGACGTTGCCGTGCGCGAGGCGCCGGCGCAGCGCCGGCGGGCTCATGTCGACGAGCTCGATCTGGTCGGCGCCGCGGACCACCTCGTCGGGCACGGTCTCGCGCTGGCGGACGCCGGTGATCGACTCGGTGACGTCGTTCAGGGACTCGAGGTGCTGGATGTTGACGGTGGTGATGACGTCGATGCCGGCGTCGCGCAGGGCCTCCACGTCCTGCCAGCGCTTCTCGTGACGGCTGCCCGGCACGTTCGTGTGGGCGAGCTCGTCGACCAGCACGACCGCGGGCCGGCGCTCGAGGATCGCGTCGAGGTCGAGCTCCTCCTGCACGGTGCCGCGGTACTGCCTCCGGGCCCGTGGGACGACCTCGAGCCCGGCGACGGCGTCGATCGTGTGGGCCCGGCCGTGGGTCTCGACGAAGCCGACCACGACATCGGTGCCGCGGGCGAGCCGGCGGTTGCCCTCGTCGAGCATCTTGAACGTCTTGCCCACGCCGGGTGCGGCGCCGAGGTACACGCGCAGCGTGCCGCGCTCGTTCGCCGTTCCCACGTGCTCAGTCTCCACCCGCGCCGGCGCTCCCGGCAGCCGCCTCGGCGACGGCCACGTTGAGCTCGAGCACGTTGACACCCGGCTCGCCGTGGATGCCGAGGAACCGGCCCTGCGTGTGTGCCGCGACGAGCTCCCGCACGTACGCCGGCGTGAGCCCGTTCGCGCGGGCGACGCGCTCCACCTGGAGCTCGGCGTACGCGGGGGAGACGTGGGGGTCGAGCCCTGAGCCCGACGCGGTGACGGCGTCCGGCGGGACGTCGGACTCGGGGACGGACTCCCGCTGCGCGACCTCCGCCCGACGCTGCGCAATCGTGGCGATCAGGTCCTCGTTGAGGGGGCCGAGGTTGCTCGGCGCGGACGCGAGCGGGTCGTGGTCGTTCGCCGAGGGCCGCGCGTGGAACCACTGCGGGCCGTCGAAGGACTGGCCCAGCAGACGGGAGCCGACGACGCGGCCGTCGACCTCCACCGGCTGACCGGCGGCGCGCTCCCCGAACGCCTGGCCGACGCCCCACGTGGCCACCGGGTACGCGATGCCGAGGACGAGCGTGAGGACGACGAGCAGGCGCAGCGCCGCGAGGGACTGGCGACCGAGGTCGGAGAGGGTGGTGAGGAGCATGATGATCAGCCGATTCCGGGGAGGTTCGAGACGAGCAGGTCGATGAGCTTGATGCCGGCGAAGGGGACGAGCACGCCGCCCAGGCCGAACACGAGGACGTTGCGGCGCAGCACCGAGACGGCCGAGGCCGCGCGGAACCGCACGCCCCGGAGCGCCAGCGGGATGAGGGCGACGATCACGAGGGCGTTGAAGATCACCGCCGAGAGGATCGCCGACTCCGGTGTGGCCAGGTCCATGACGTTGAGCGCGTCGAGCGACGGGTAGGCCGCCACGAACATCGCCGGGATGATCGCGAAGTACTTGGCCACGTCGTTGGCGATCGAGAACGTGGTCAGCGCGCCCCGCGTGATGAGCAGCTGCTTGCCGATCTCGACGATGTCGATGAGCTTCGTCGGGTCCGAGTCGAGGTCGACCATGTTGCCGGCCTCCTTCGCGGCGGCGGTGCCGCTGTTCATCGCGACGCCGACATCGGCGGCGGCGAGCGCGGGGGCGTCGTTGGTGCCGTCGCCGGTCATCGCGACGAGCCGACCACCCTCCTGCTCCTTGCGGATGAAGGCGAGCTTGTCCTCGGGGGTGGCCTCGGCGAGGAAGTCGTCGACGCCGGCCTCCTTCGCGATCGCCCGCGCGGTGAGCGTGTTGTCGCCGGTGACCATGACGGTGCGGATGCCCATCGCGCGCAGCTCCTCGAAGCGCTCGGTCATGCCCTGCTTGACCACGTCGGTCAGCTGGACGACGCCCAGCACCGTGCCCTTGCCGTCGGGGTCGGTCTCGGCGATCACGAGGGGCGTCCCGCCGAGCCGGGCGATCGAGTCGATCGTGTCCGTCACGATGTCGGACGGGGCAACCCCGAGCCACGCCGTCACGGCCGAGCCCGCGCCCTTCCGAATGGACCTCCCGTCCGGCAGGTCCACGCCCGACATGCGCGTCTGGGCGGTGAACTCGACGAACTCCGCACCCGCGGGTGCCTCGTCGCCGCCCTTCGTGAGCTCGACGATCGAGCGGCCCTCGGGCGTGAGGTCGGCGAGGCTCGCCAGCCTGGCCGCGTCACGCAGGCGCTCCTCGTCGATCCCGGGAGCGGGGATGAGGAGCGTCGCCCGGCGGTTGCCCAGCGTGATCGTGCCGGTCTTGTCGAGCAGCAGGGTGCTGACGTCGCCCGCGGCCTCGACGGCGCGGCCGGACATGGCCAGGACGTTCACGCGGACGAGCCGGTCCATGCCCGCGATGCCGATCGCCGACAGCAGCGCGCCGATCGTGGTGGGGATGAGGCAGACCAGCAGGACCACCAGCACGACCGGGTCCTGCGGCGCCCCGGCGTAGTCCGCCATCGGCGCGAGCGTCGCGACCGCGATCAGGAACACGAACGTCAGGCTCGTCAGCAGGATCGACAGGGCGATCTCGTTCGGCGTCTTGCGTCGGGACGTGCCCTCGACAAGTCCGATCATCCGGTCGAGGAAGGTCTCGCCGGCCGCCGCGGTGATGCGGACGACGATGCGGTCCGAGAGCACGCGCGTGCCGCCGGTGACGGCGCTGCGGTCGCCCCCGGCCTCGCGGATGACAGGCGCCGACTCGCCGGTGATGGCCGACTCGTCCACCGAGGCGATGCCCTCGACGACGTCGCCGTCGCCGGGGATGACCTCGCCCGCCTCGACCACGACGCGGTCGCCGACGGCGAGCTCGGTGCCGGGCACGCGCTCCTCACCGTTGGCAGTCAGGCGCCGAGCCATCGTGTCCGTGCGCGTGGCGCGCAGCGAGGCGGCCTGCGCCTTGCCGCGGCCCTCGGCGACGGCCTCGGCGAGGTTGCCGAAGAGCACTGTCAGCCACAGCCACGCCGCGATCGAGATCGTGAAGGTGCCGGGGTCGGCGATCGCGGCCACGGTGGCGGCCAGCGAGCCGAGCCAGACGATGAACATGACGGGGGAGCGCCACAGGTGGCGCGGGTCGAGCTTGCGCAGCGCCGCCGGCATCTGGTCGAGCGCTTGGCGGCCGAGCGTGCTGGTGTTGGTGGTGGTGCTCATGCGAGGGCCTCCGCGATGGGTCCGAGGGCGAGGGCCGGGACGTACGTGAGCGCCGTCATGATGACGATCACGCCGACGAGCATCCCGACGAAGAGGGGGCGGTGGGTGGGCAGCGTCCCGGCGGTCACCGGGACCTTCGCCTGCTGGGCCAGCGAGCCGGCGAGCATCAGGACGAGCACGATCGGGATCAGCCGGCCGAGCAGCATCGCCAGTCCCAGGGTGATCTGGAAGAAGTCCGAGGTCACGGTGATCCCGCCGAACGCGCTGCCGTTGTTGTTCGCAGCCGACGTGTAGGCGTAGAGCACCTCACTGAAGCCGTGGCCGCCCGGGTTGCCCATGGCGTCGGCGGTGGAGTCGCGGGCGATCGCGGCGCCGGTGCCCAGCAGCACGAGGGTCGGCGTGGTGAGGGCGTAGAGGGCGACCCAGGTCATCTCGCGGGCGCGGATCTTCTTGCCGAGCAGCTCGGGCGTGCGGCCCACCATGAGCCCGCAGACGAACACGGCGAGGATGGCCATCACGAGGATGCCGTAGATCCCGGCGCCGACGCCTCCTGGCGCCACCTCGCCCAGCATCATGTTGACGAGCGTGGCGCCGCCGCCGACCGGGGTCATCGAGTCGTGCGAGGCGTTGACGGCGCCGGTCGAGGTGCCGGTGGTGGCCACCGCGAACAGCGACGAGGCCCACTCGCCGAACCGCGTCTCCTTGCCCTCCATCGCCGCGCCGGCCGCCTGCGCGGACGGGGCGTGCGCGCCGGACTCGGCCCACGTGGCGGCGGCGAGTGCGGTGCCCGCGAGGACCGTCATCGCGCCGAGCACCGCGAGGCCCTGACGCCGGTTGCCGACCATCGTGCCGAGGGTGCGCGTCAGGCAGACGGGCAGGACGAGGATCAGGAAGACCTCGAGCAGGTTCGTGTACGCCGTGGGGTTCTCGAAGGGGTGGGCGGAGTTCGCGTTGAAGAAGCCGCCGCCGTTGTTGCCCAGCAGCTTGATGGCCTCCTGGCTGGCGACGGGTCCGCCGGGGATCACCTGCGAGGCGCCGGTGAGGGTGGTCGCCGTGGTGTCGCTGAACGTCTGGATGACGCCGCCGGCCATGAGGGCGACGGCTCCGACGAAGGCGAGCGGGAGCAGGATGCGCACGGTGGCGCGGGTGAGGTCGACCCAGAAGTTGCCGAGCGACCCCGACCGGGAGCGGGCGAAGCCGCGGATCAGCGCCACGGCCACCGCGATGCCGACGGCCGCGGACAGGAAGTTCTGCACGGCCAAGCCGGCCATCTGGGCGGTGAAGCCGAGGGTGGACTCGCCCGCGTAGGACTGCCAGTTCGTGTTGGTGACGAACGAGATCGCGGTGTTGAACGACATCCACCACGGCATGCCGTCGAGGTCGCGGCTGAGCGGCAGGTGCGCCTGCGCGAGCAGGATGCCCATCAGCAGGGCGACGCTCACGAGGGTGAAGCCGACGACGCTCGTGGCGTACGACCGCGGGCTCTGCTCGGCGTCGGGGCCGACGCCCGTGAGGCGGTAGATCGCGCGCTCGACGCGCAGGTGCCGGGTGCTGGTGAAGACGCGCGCCATGTGGTCGCCGACCGGCACGTAGGCGACGGCCAGCAGCGACAGCAGGAGGGCGATGGAGAGGAGGCCTGCGAGGGTGTCGGTCACTGGAACCGCTCCGGCAGGACGAGGGCGACCAGCAGGTAGATCGCCAGGACGACCACCACGGCCGTCACGAGGACGCTTTCGATGCTCATGCCGCCAGCCAAGACCCGCGCAGGCCGGAACCCGCCGGTCTTGACGCGTTCTTGACGCGGCTTGACGCAGGCTTGTCGGCCCGGCCTACGGGGCCGTGCGGTACCGCTCGACGTGCTGGAGGGGCGCGACGAGGTGGCGGTCGTGGAGGTGACCGTGGGACTTCATGTTGTGGTGTTTTCGACAGAGGCAGCGGAGGTTGGTTCCGCTGGTGGATCCGCCGGAGTCGTAGGCCTTCGCGTGGTCGAGGTCGGTCTCGTGGACCGGGGCTCGGCAGCCGGCGACGCGACAGGTGCCGTCGCGCCAGTGCAGTGCTTGGCGGAGTGATTCGGGTGGTCGGTACTTGAGGACTTGGGTGTCGAGGACGTGTCCGAGGGGGTCGAGGACCAGCCGTCGGAGCACGGCGTGCTCGGAGGTGGCGAGCTCGCGGACCCATGCGGCGCCGACGGGCTCGCCGTCGAGGGTGAGGCCGGGGCCGTTGGTGTAGCCGAGCAGGTCGGTGGCGCTGATGCTGATGGCGATCTCGGCACGGAGGTCGCCGACGGTCCCGGTGTTGGAGGTCAGCCAGTCGGCGACGAGGTCGGCCTGCTTCTGGTCGCGGGTGCGGCGGTCGCGCTCACCCGTGACGGGGTCGATCGTCGGGATCGCGCGGGCGGCCTTGCGCAGCCGTTCGCCGATCGCGATCGCCAGCCCGGTGGGCAGCAGCGCGTTGAACCACGACGTGCCGTCGTCGTTGTGGGTGATCGAGACGCGTCGCTGCTCGACCGCACGGTCGGCCTCGGCCTGCGTCTCCTCGGGCTCGAGCCGTGCCCGCAGCCGACGCAGCCACGACCGCAGCTCGGCCAGCGTGTGGGTGGCCGCGTACTCCGGAGCCGAGTGCTCCAGCGCCGCCCACGCCTCACGCGTCTGGAGCCGCTCGGCCGTCGAGGCGATCGCGGACGTGCGGTCGGCGTCGATGTCACCGGACCGGAACGACTCCCACACCCCCGGCGCCCGCGTCTGCAGCGTGTCGGCCTCGTGGACCATGCCCCACACCTGGTGCTCGGTGGTCCGCAGCGCTCGCGCCAGGTCGAGTGTGACCTCACGCCGGGCCAGATCCTTCGACAGCGGGATGTCATCGACGCGGTCGATCTCGGCCACCCGCATCGCATGGTGGGAGACCACGAACTCCCACTCCTCGAACTCCGCGATCGCACGCGCGCGACGCACCGCGTCACCCGTGACCACCGCTCGGCTCAAGTCCATGAAGCCCAACGTAGTGAGCACCACCGACAAGACGTCGGGACCGCTGCAGGGGTGTGGATCGGTCGGCTTGACCCTGACGCGACGTCAGGGTTTGGACTGGTCCCATGCGGACATCAGTGCTCTATCTCGGCTCCTACTTCGTCTCGGTCCTGGGCAACTCCATCGCGGCCATCGCCCTGCCGCTGATCGTGCTGCAGGCCACCGGCAGCGCCATGTCGGCAGGCTGGGTGGCGGCGGCGACCGCGGTGCCGGCCGTGCTCGCCGGCCTGTTCATGGGCGTGGTGATCGACCGGATCAACCGCGTGACGTCGTCGGTCGTGACGGACCTCGTGTCGGCGGCGTCGATCGCGGCGCTGCCGATCGTGGACGGGCTGGTGGGGCTCGAGGTCGGCTGGTTCGTCCTGTTCGGGGTGATCGGGTCGCTCGGCGACGTTCCCGGCATGACCGCGCGCGAGGCGCTGCTGCCGGGGATCGCGAGGAGCTCGAGCCTCTCGACCGAACGGCTCATCGGGCTGCGCGAGTCGCTCGGTGCCATCTCGCTGCTGATCGGCCCGGCGGTCGCGGGTCTGTTGATGACGCTCTTCGAGGGCTCGACCGTCCTGTGGATCACGGCGGGCACGTCGTTCCTGGCGGCCCTGTTGACGCTCGGCATTCCACGGAGCGTCGGGCGGACGGACGACGTGCCGGCGACCGCGCCGCTCGGGGCGTGGCGGGAGTTCGTGGAGGGCTGGCAGCTCCTCACGCGGACCCGTCTCGTGGCGATGGTGACGGGGTTGTCGCTGCTGTCGGTGATGGTGCTGTCGGCGTTCCAGGCACTGATCCTGCCGGTGCACTTCACGCTGATCGACCGGCCGGGGCTGCTGGGCTTCGTGCTGACGTCGATCGCGGCGGGACTGCTGGTGGGGAGTGGGCTGTACGTCGCCTTCGCCGATCGCCTGGCCCGGCGGACGTGGCTCGTGACGGGGCTGCTGGTGTCGTCGGTCGGGTTCGCGGTGATCGGGCTGCTGCCGCCGACGTGGCTGCTTTTCGGCGCGGGGTTCGTGCTCGGGCTCGGCAGTGGACTGTGTGGTGCGCTGCTCGGGCTGCTGACGATCAGCGCGGTGCCGGAGCGGGCGCTCGGCCGGGTGATGGGGACCCAGAACGCGCTCGTCACCGCGGCGGCGCCGGCCGCGATCCTGCTCGCCGCGGTCACGATCGAGCACGTGAGCCTGACGGCTGCGGCGGTCGGCTTCGTGGCACTGTGGGTCGTGACGTCAGTCGTCGCGGTCGCGGGTCCCGTGCTGCGCGACCTCGAGCCGAGCGAACCGGAGTCCATCGATGCGTAGTGGGGAGCTCGCCGAGCTGGCGGGCGTCACGGTGCGGACGCTGCGGCACTACCACCAGATCGGGATCCTCGAGGAGCCGTCGCGGTCGCCCAACGGGTACCGCGAGTACGACGTCGGCCACCTCGTGCGGGTGCTGCGGATCAAGCGGCTCGCGGACCTCGGGTTCTCGCTGCAGGACCTCCCGCTCGAGGACGACGCCGACCACGACGCGCGATTGGAGTCCCTCGACGCCGAGCTGGCGGCGCAGATCGACCGCCTCACCCAGCAGCGCGCGGTGGTCGCGGCGCTGCGCGCGGGCGGCGCCGCGCCGGACCTGCCGCCCGAGCTGGCCGCCCACGCAGCCCTCGTGTCCGCGATCGGCCTGCCCCCGCGGCTCGCGAAGCTCGAGCGCGAGCAGCTGCTCCTGCTCGCGCACCTCGGGGGAGAGGAGGCGTCGCGGCTCATCCAGGAGATGTACGAGCGCTTCGCGGAGCCCTCGCTGATGGAGTCGTTCGGTCTTATCTATGAGCGGTTCGACGCGCTCGACGAGTCGACGCCTGCTGCCGAGGTGGAGCGGCTGGTGGCCGAGTCCGTCGACGCCCTGGCCGGTGTGGTCGCTGGCCTCGATCTCGATACTCCGCTCGACCTCGGCACCGCCGAGACCCTCTTCGACGAGCACGGCGCCACCCACCTCAACCCCGTTCAGGTTCGAGCCCTCAACCTGATCGGCGACCGCCTCGTGCTGCGGCTGAGCGATTGACCCGTGAAGCGCTTCGGGCGCGAAGCTCGCCTGCGGTTGGCCTGCACGACGCCGCCACGGGCGGGCCCTGCGACGAGGACTAGGCGGCGGAGTTGTCGCGAGTCTGATGTCGCCGCTTCGGGGCCATCGTGGATCCACTACCTCCGTTCGGTATTGGTCCAGCAGATCCCGTGCAGAGAAAGGTCCATTGATGAGTCCAGGGGTGGACCGAATCTCACTCAGCCGACCGGCGTGATCTGCCGCGTGCTCGTGCGGCAGTTTGGTCGGTGACAGCGACGTGAGCGGGCTCGGGACCCGTAACGGCAGAGGTTGCCCAAGGGGGCCATCAACTTTGTCGCGCTTGAGAGAAGGCAACGTGTCCGAAGTCTGATCCGCCCAAGTGCCGTGTGATGACTCATCTCTAGAGGCGCGAAATGCGACTGATCCGTCCGGGTGAACCGCTACGTTCGTGTGCAGTTGGCCGTCAGCGAGGGAGTACACATGCGAGTAAGCCGAATCGAGTTCGCTGGGTTCCGACGTCTCGCAGACACTGCAACGAGCATCGACGGGTCGCTGACCGCTTTTGTTGGGTTCAACGAGGCGGGAAAGACCACGGTCCTCAACGCGCTGACTTGGTTCACACAAGGAGGGATCGTCTCTCCAGTCGACTTCAACCGCAGCCGTCCACCAGCGAGTGATTCCACGCCGGTTGTGAAGGTGTTCTACGAACTGGACGATGACGACCAGAAGCTCTTCGCCGATATCGCGATGGAGAAGCCTCCGACGACTCTGGTTATGAACCGGAACAGAGATGGTGGCCTCTTCAGGAGTTTCATTCCGCGGCCAAGTCGCCCAACGGCTGCTTTCACCGCTGCAGCGGAGAGGCTCGCGATCGCCAAAGTTAGGTTGGCGAGTCAATTGGAGGGCGCTGCCGACGAGGATGCGGAAGATCCGAACGACTGGATCGACATGGTCGAGTCAGTACTTGGTGACTTCAGCGGCGAGTGGCCAGAGCAATCTCTGAGAGCAACTGAAAACCTAAGTAGTTGGCTGCGAGAGGTGCCACCCGGGAGGAAGCAGTCGCGCGACGCGAAGTTAGCAGACTTGCTTGACGTTGTAGTCGACTTGATGGGTGAGGATCATCCGTCCGAGGCGGTCTGGCAGGCAATCTCGGGGCGTCGACCCGAGTTTGTCCTCTTCCAAGAACAAGATCGGCTCCTCGAGACGTCCTACGAAATCAACCCGGACCAACGCTCCTTGGTTCACCCTGCGGTGGTTAGGTTGCTTTCCCTCGCGGAGATCGATCTCGACATGATGTGGACTCACATACAAGGTGGGGACTCCACCAAGCGGGAAACCCTCTTGGAGCGCGGTAACGATCGACTCCGAGAAGTCTTCGACCAAGCTTGGAATCAGAGTAAGGTCACGGTGCGGTTCAACGTGAACGGCCATCGTCTCGAAGTCCTCATCAAAGAGCTGCATAGTGCAGGGGACGTCACCACCATCAGCGAGCGGTCAGACGGAATGAGGACCTTCGTCGCGCTGGTCGCCTTCCTTGAAACAGGCGACCACGATGTACCGCCAGTGCTGCTGATCGACGAGGCCGAAACGCATCTCCACTACGACGCGCAGGCTGACTTAGTTAGCGTCCTACTCAAGAGCGTCGACACGACACAAGTGTTTTACACCACTCATTCGCCCGGATGCCTACCTAGCGATCTGGGTACAGGTATCAGGGTTGTAGTCCGGGATCCTGACTATGCGGACGCTAGCGTGATCAAGAACAACTTCTGGAATGGCGAGGGCCCAGGCTTTTCCCCACTGCTCTTTGCGATGGGGGCCGGAGCGGCCGCGTTCTCTATGTGTCGAAACGCGGTCCTTGCCGAGGGTGCATCAGACATGGTCCTGCTGCCGTCCCTCATCCGTGCGGCAACAGGAATCGACGACCTGGACTTTCAGGTCGCACCGGGCTTGGCGAATGCCCATGGCTCAGGAATTCGTGTCGAAGAGGTCGCTGCAAGAGTTGTTTATCTGACGGACGGGGACCAAGGCGGCAAGGATCACGAGAAGTTGCTTACGGCAGTCGGCGTGGATGCATCGCGCATCTTTCGATTGCCGGAGAATCACGCGGTCGAGGACCTCCTGCGGCCGGAGTTTTACCTTGCTACCGTGAATGAGTTTTTGGCGCGAATGGGCCAGGGGAAGAGGTTCGAAGCCACAGACGTGCCGCCGGGCATCCCGATCGCTAAGGCGTTTGCGGACTGGGCCAAAACGAACAGAGTCCAAGCGCCCAGCAAGGTGGAGATCGCATACGCGCTTCTTCGGCGCGAGGACCGCCAACTCACCTCCCGGGGCAAGAAAGCTCTCGCGCGCCTGCACGAGAAGTTTGGTACAGCGTTCGCCGTCCGATCTGCTCCTAAATGACAGTGCAACGGGAGAGATAGGCAACGAATCTTCGGGAAGGACTCCATGCTCGCAGCCGTGTCCCGGCAACTTTGTCCTATTGGTCGCAAGTAGCAAAATGTAGGGCTTGTACAGCTTCCGATAGCACGCAATCAGGATATGGATCTCCCGTTCGGACGGGTCAAGCACGCACTGAAGATGGCGTCTGCCTAGCTGCTAGGACGGACTGCCGACCAGCGCAATGAGGACGGTCGCTAGTAACGCGAGACCGGCAACAACGATGCTCATCCACATGAGGCGAGTCGTCGCAGCATTCATATCGTTGACGGCAGTGGTCACCTCGCCGAGCGCCTCCCGAACGTCCTCACGCATCTGGCCTACCGCTCGCTCCACGCCCTGGACGGACGCGCTCACATCGTCGCGCATCGCACTCACGGCGCTTTCAACGTGACGGACCGCGTCCTCCACGTTCCGGACAGACCCGTCGACGCGCGCAGTAGCGGCTGCGACGTCGTCAAGCAACTCGGCAAGATGGATGCTGGCTTCGACTACCTCGTCGTGCCGGGCCTGCTCCTCCGCGCGCGCGGCGTCCTGGCTGGCTTGGACGTCGTGGGCGAGTTGCTGAGCGACGTCGTGCTGACGTGCGATTCCCGAGTTCATGTTTTTGAAGAGCTCATCAGATGGCACGCCGCAATCTTAGAGCTCTTTCAGCCCGCGAAGGTCGGGCCGGAAGATCCTGACCAACGGCACCAAGCACTTGCCTGAAGGGCCGCGCCGTGGGTACCTCGGAGCATGAGCGAGCATCCCCGGATCCTGCAGACGGTCATCGACGCGACGGACGTGCGGCGGACGGCCGAGTTCTACCGCGAGCTGTTCGGCCTGGAGTACCGGGCGGGCGACGAGCCGCGGGAGGGCGAGGAGGACGTCGAGTGGCTGGTGCTGCGGGGACGCGACGGCGGGCATGGGCTGGCGTTCCAGCATGCCGATGAGCTGAAGCGGACCACGTGGCCCGATCCCGAGGTGCCGATGCAGATCCACCTCGACACGAGCGTGCCCGACGTGGAGGCGCTCGAACGGCAGAAGGCGCGCGCCGAGGCGCTCGGGGCGACGGTCATCCTCGACCGCACCGACGACCCCGAGGAGCCGCTCTACGTGTTCGCGGACCCCGAAGGGCACCCGTTCTGCATCTTCGTCGGCTGAGTGAGCGTCGAGGTCGCACTGGTCGGCGACCCGGGGTAGACCTGAGGGGAACGCAAGGAGGCCTGGCATGCATCGAACGACCGATCGAGATCCTCGTTCTTCGACACCCCTTCTCGTCCGCATCACGCAGCGACTCGAGGGCGCCCGCGTGCTGGACCCCGCCGTCCGGGCCCTGAGTCCGGTGGCCGGTGCCCTCATCGGCTCGGAGGACCGTCGTCGCCTCCTGCAGGGCGACTGGCTGGGGCACGCGATCCACCCGCTGCTCACCGACCTGCCGCTGGGGCTCTGGACCTCGGCCAGCGTGCTCGACCTGGTCGGCGGCAAGGACTCGCGTCCGGCCGCGCGACGTCTGGTCGGCCTCGGGGTCCTGTCGGCGGCGCCGACCGCGATCACCGGCTGGGCCGAGTGGGGCAGCATCCCGCGCCGTCCCGAGCGACGGGTCGGCGTGGTGCACGCCGTCGGCAACGCGGCCGCCGTCGTCGGGTACGCCGCCTCGTGGCAGGCGCGCCGTCGAGGCGAGCACGGCCGGGGCCGGAACCTCGCCCTCGGCGCAGCCATCGTCGCCGCTGCGGCCGGGTACCTCGGCGCCCACCTCAACGAGGTGCGTGAGGTCGCCAGCGAGCACCCCGCATTCGAGTGAGCCTGCTGACGATCGGGCACGGCACGTCCGACCGGCCCGACCTGACCCGACGCCTGCACGAGGCCGGGATCGAGGTGCTCGTGGACATCCGGCGGTTCCCCGGGAGCCGCCGGAACCCCGACGTGTCCCGCGACGCCCTCGAGGCGTGGCTCCCCGACGAGAAGGTCGAGTACGCCTGGGAGGAGCGCCTCGGCGGGCGCCGCCGGGTGCCCGAGGACGCCGGCGACACCGACGCCTGGTGGCGGGTCGAGGCGTTCCGGGCCTACGCCGCGTACACGCGCACACCGGAGTTCGCGGCAGCCCTCGGCGAGGTCGTCGATCGCGCCCAGGACGCGACCGTCGCCGTGATGTGCTCGGAGTTCGTGTGGTGGCGCTGCCACCGCCGCCTCGTCTCGGACGCCGCCGTGCTCCTGCACGGGCTGCCGGTTGAGCACGTCATGCCCGACGGTCGCCTCTCGGCGCACGAGCCGAGCGAGGGCGCTCGCGTCGTCGACGGCCAGCTCGTCTACCCGACGCCCTGATCGCTCCGCGGGCACGAAGACCCGGTGCGGTCTAGGGTGACGGGCGACCGGCCACTGGAGGTGCCCATGAGCTCTGACGACGACGCCCACATCCCCGTCATCCGAGGTGTGGCGGGACCCGCCCAGGCGCGGCGCTCGCGCAACTGGCGCCGCCTCGGCATCGTGCTGTTCCTGGTGGTCATCGTGCTCGCGTGCCTGGGCTGGCTCGGACCCCGCGACGCCACCGCGCGGGGAGCGACGCCCGACGGCTCCGAGGTGACGGTCACCTACCCGTTGCTCACGCGGTCTGGCGCCGACGCCGCGCTGGAGATCTCGATCGAGGACGTCACCGGCCCGGTGACCGTCCAGCTGCCGCGCGACGTGCTCGAGACGCTCGGTCTGGAGGTCGTGACACCGCGCCCCGCCGCCGAGACCGGCGACAAGACGGCCGTGCGTCTGACGTTCGCCCGACCGCCAGCCGGCGAGCTCACGGTCTACCTGCACGGCCGCATGCCGACTCGGTCGACTCTCGGCCCCGTGAGGTACGCGGTCCAGGTCGGTACGGGGGGCGAGCCGCCGGCAGAAGTCGCCTCGGTCCGAACGGTGGTGCTGCCATGAGCATCGTCCTGAGCGCCACCGCCGTCTTCTTCCTCGTCTGGGTGGTCGTCCGGATCGTCGGCAAGCGCGAGCTGAGCGAGATGGCCCCGTTCGACCTCGTCATCCTCGTCGTGATGGGCGACCTCATCGCCGAGGCTGTGATCGCCGAGGACACCTCGGTCACCGGCGCCGTCACCGCCGTGGCCACCTTCGGCCTGCTGACCATCGCGATGTCGTGGCTGTCGTACCGGATGCCGAGCCGGCGCGCGTTCTTCGAGGGCGTTCCGACGCTGCTGGTGCGCGACGGCGAGCTGGTCACCGAGTCGATGCGCGCCGAGCGGGTGACCCACGACGATCTCATGGTCGCGGCCCGGCAGGAGGGCATCACCGATCTGGACGACATCGCCTGGGCGGTCCTGGAGCAGGACGGCTCGTTCTCGTTCTTCAGCCGCGAGTCGAAGTCCTGACGCGATTGCCCGTGTAGCCCTGCCGTCGTCGGGTACTCCCCGAAGGACCGTGACTTCGAGGACAGAGGTGGGGACATGAAGGCCGTGACCTGGCAGGGCAAGCGCGACGTGCGCGTCGAGACGATGCCCGATCCGACGATCCAGGAGGACACCGACGCGATCATCGAGGTGACGACCACGGGCCTGTGCGGCTCGGACCTGCACCTGTACGAGGTGCTCGGGCCGTTCATGACGCCCGGCGACATCCTCGGCCACGAGCCGATGGGCCGCGTCGTCGCGGTGGGCCAGGGCGTCACCAACCTCGACATCGGCGACCGCGTCGTCGTGCCGTTCCAGATCGCCTGCGGCTCATGCTGGATGTGCAGCCGCGACCTGCAGACGCAGTGCGAGGTCACCCAGAACCGCGACACCGGCATGGGCGCCTCGCTGTTCGGCTACTCGAGCCTCTACGGTGCGGTGCCCGGCGGCCAGGCCGAGCTGCTGCGCGTGCCGCACGCCGACTACGGGCCCATCAAGATCGAGTCCGACCTCGACGACGAGCACTTCGTGTACCTGTCCGACGTGCTGCCCACCGCCTTCCAGGCGCTCGAGTACTCGGCCGTCGGCGAGGGCGACACACTGCTCGTCATCGGCCTCGGGCCGATCGGCGACATGGCGGCGCGACTGGCCCTGCATCGCGGCGCCCGGGTGATCGGCGCCGACCTCGTGCCCGAGCGGCTCGCCCGCACCGCCGCGCGCGGCGCCGAGACGTACGACGTCACGAAGGTCGACGTCGCCGAGGTCGTCCGCGAGGCCACTGGTGGGCGCGGCGCGGACGGCGTGATCGACGCCGTCGGCATGGAGGCGCACGGCTCGCCCGTGGCGCACGCCGGCCAGACCGCGGTCGGCTTCCTGCCGGACTTCCTCGCCCGCAAGGCGATGACCACGGTGGCCGTGGACCGCCTGGGCGCGCTGCACCTGGCGATCGACGCGGTGCGTCGCGGCGGCATCATCTCGCTCAGCGGCGTGTACGCCGGCACGGTCGACCCGATCCCCATGCAGACCCTGTTCGACAAGCAGGTGCAGCTGCACATGGGTCAGGCGAACGTGCGCCGGTGGGTGAATCAGGTCAAGCCGCTCGCGGAGGACTCGTCCGATCCGCTGGGCCTGGCCGACTTCGCCACGCACCGGGTGCCGCTCGACGAGGCGCCCACGGCCTACAAGAACTTCCAGGACAAGACCGACTCCACGATCAAGGTGCTGTTCAAGCCCTGATCGGTCACCGGGGTCAGTGAGGATCGCGCAGGATGCAGAACTCGTTGCCCTCCGGGTCACGCAGGACCACGAAGGGGTCGCCGGCGTGCTGGACCCAGACCGTGGGAGCGCCGGCCGGGGCGTCCTCGCGGGGGAGCAGGTGGCACGTCCGCCCGTCGCTGCCGTCGGACTCGATCCGGTAGTCGAGCGCCCCGGACCAGAAGCCGGCCAGCCGCTCGATGTCGTGCGCGTCGATCGTCCACTGGCGGAACACGCTCGTCATGACGTCTCCTTCGGGTCGGTGCGGGCGATGAGGTCGGACACCACGGCCCCCAGGTCGGGCGGGTCGCCGGCGGCCGCGCGCTGCCGGGCGGCGCCGTTGCCGCGGGTCAGGACGCGATGGATTCCGTCGGTCACGACGTCGGTCGTGCCGGCGGCGTCGAGCGCGTCGCGGGTCGACGACAGCAGCGACTCCAGCGCCTGCTCGGCCGGGACGAAGCTGCGGGTGACGGGGTCGAGCAGCGTGCCGCCGAGTCCATCGTGGCGGGCGCGCCACCGCGCCGCGCGTAGGGTCTCGAGCCGCCACTCACCCGACTCGGGCCGAGCGACGAGGGTCGTCACCAGCGCGCGGGCGACCTCGGCCACGAGGAGCGCGTCGTCGACGTCGGTGCACACGTCCGCCACCCGCACCTCGACGGTCGGGTACTTCTCGGCGATGCGCGCGTCGAGGTAGAGCATGTGCTCGTCGAGCGCGGCACCCGACTCGATCAGCCCCTGGGCGGTCGCCTGATAGGTCTCGAGGTCGCGGAACGGCTCGACCGGACCGGCCGTGGGCCACATGTCCCACAGGTGCCCGCGCCAGCTGGCGTGGTGGGTGTCGCGGCCGTGGAAGAACGGCGCGTTCGCCGAGAGCGCGGTCAGCACCGGGGTCCAGGGACGCAGCGCGTCGATGACGCCGATCGCCTGCTCGTCCGGCACTTCGACGTGCACGTGCATGCCGCAGGTCATGCCGTTGCGGCCGATCTCGCCGTAGCGGGCGATCATGCGCTCGTAGCGCGAGTGGGGCGTCGGTCGCGGCTCGCTGCCGCCCAGCACGTCCACCGGCATCGCCACGGCGTTCAGCCCGACGGCCCGGGCGGCAGCGACCGCGCCGGACCGCTGCGTCAGCAGGTCGTCGCGCAGGTCGGCGTGGTCGGCGTGGGGCGAGGTCTGCAGCTCGATCTGCTGGAGGAAGAGCTCGTGGTCGAGCTCCTCGCCGGGGTCCATGCGGCGATGGGCCCTCAGCACGGCCTCGGACTCGGGGACGACACGTCCCCGGTCGTCGACGACGAACAGCTCCTCCTCGATGCCCACGCGATGCACGGCGGTCACGTACCCCGGGACGCGCGGGACGAAACCGTCAGGCCGGGCGCGGGTCGGTGCGGCGGACGAGGTCGGTCATGACGGCCGTGAGGTCGGGCGGGTCGCCCGCCACCGCGCGCTGGCGCACCGCGCCGGTGCCGTACGTGAGCAGCCGGTGCACGCCGGACTCGACCCGGTCGGCCGTGCCGGCGTCCTTCAGCGCGACCGCCACGGTCCTCAGCAGGGAGTCGAGCGCCTGCGCGGCCGGGACGAACATCCCGGACAGCGGGTCGAGCAGCGTGGCGTCGAGCGCGTCGCGGCGAGCGCGCCAGGCCGCGTCGCGCAGGACGTCGATCCGCCATTCGCCCGGCTCGGTCCGCTCGGTGACGATCGTGGCCACCAGGGCGCGGGCCAGCTCGGCCACGAGCAGCGCGTCGTCCGCATCGGTGCACACGTCGGCGACGCGGACCTCGACGGTGGGGTAGCGGGTCGCGATGCGCGCGTCGAGGTAGACCATGTGCTCGTCGATCGCCGCGCCCGACGCGATCGCGTGCTCGACGAGCAGCCGGTAGGCCTCCCGGTCGCGGAACGGCTCGACGACCCCGGCCGACGGCCACGTGTCGCGCAGGTGGCCGCGCCAGCTGGCCACGCGCGTGTCCCGGCCGTTCGTGAAGGGTGAGTTCGAGGCGAGCGCGGCCAGCAGCGGCGTCCACGGGCGCAGCGCGTCGATCACCGGGATCGCGTCGTCCGGATCGACCTCGACGTGGACGTGCATGCCGCAGACCATCGTCGTGCGGGCGAGCTCTCCATAGCGCTCGACGATGCGGGTGTAACGGGGGTACGGCGTCACCACCGGGTCCTCGCCACCGAGCACGTCCACGGGGACGGCCGCCAGCTCCAGGCCCAGCGAGCGGGCCGAGTCGATCGCGTCACCGCGGCGCGCCACGAGATCCTCGCGCAGGGCGTCGGGGTCGTCCTGGGCACCCGTCTTCACCTCGACCTGCTGCAGGAACAGCTCATGGTCGAGCGGGTGCTCGGGATCGCGCTCGAGGTGCGCCGCGAGCACCTCCTCGGCCCGCGGCACGAGCCGTCCGCGCGCATCGACGACGAACAGCTCCTCCTCGATCCCGATGTGGCGCACGGGGACTCAGTCGGGTTGCCGGTCGTCCTCGGCCACGTCGGGCCGGGTGGGCGACTGCGGCATGTCGTGCACGTCCTCGGACGTGGTGACATCGGTGTCCGGCGGCGTCGGGTTGGCCGCCGACTCGCTGACGGTGCCCTCCTGCTCGGCGTCGTCGGAACGGTCTCGGGGGTCCTGCGGATCTGTGGTCATCGTGCCTCCTTGTGGGTCTCCAGTACCCGTTCGCGACGAGATGACGCGCGCGCGATTGACCCCCATGCGGAGGGGTACGTCCGGAAAGGACGACCGCCGATTCCCCGAGGAGACCACGATGGACCCGAGCAAGGCCGCGAAGAACATCAAGGACGCCGTCGAGAGCACGGCGGAGAAGGCGCTCGACAAGGCGGCGGAGCTCGCGAGCCCGGACATCCCGGGACGGCCCGGCCCGGAGCCGGCCCCGCTGGACGAGCCGACCACCCCGCGCGAGCCGCTGCCGCGCAAGAAGGACCAGAGCGCACCCGACACCCGGTCGGCGACCGGCGCGCCGTCCGGCGCCCCCGACGACGTGCGCACCCAGCACGGCGCGTATCTGACCACCTCGCAGGGCGCGCGCCTGCGCGACAGCGACCACTCGCTGAAGGCCGGCCCGCGCGGGCCGATCCTCATGCAGGACCACCACTTCCGCGAGAAGATCACCCACTTCGACCACGAGCGGATCCCCGAGCGCGTCGTCCACGCCCGCGGCGCCGGCGCCCACGGCATCTTCGAGGGCTACGGCACGGCGTCCGAGGTGACCCACGCGCAGTTCCTCCGGGAGGGCGTCACCACCCCGGTGTTCACGCGCTTCTCCACGGTGCTGGGCTCGCGCGGCTCGGCCGACACGGTGCGCGACACCCGCGGCTTCGCCACGAAGTTCTACACCGAGGAGGGCACGTTCGACCTCGTCGCGAACAACATCCCGGTGTTCTTCATCCAGGACGGCATCAAGTTCCCCGACGTCATCCACGCCGGCAAGCCGCACCCGGACCGCGAGATCCCGCAGGCGCAGAGCGCGCACGACACGTTCTGGGACTTCGTCTCGCTGCACTCCGAGGCCCAGCACCACACGATCTGGAACATGTCCGACCGCGGCATCCCGCGCTCCTACCGGATGATGGAGGGCTTCGGCGTCCACACGTTCCGCCTCGTCAACGCCGAGGGCGGCACGTCACTGGTGAAGTTCCACTGGAAGCCGAAACTCGGCGTGCACTCCCTGACGTGGGAGGAGGCGCAGTTCATCAACGGCATCGACCCGGACTTCCACCGCCGCGACCTCTACGACGCGATCGAGGCGGGCGCGTTCCCCGAGTGGGAGCTGGGCATCCAGGTCTTCGAGGACAACCCCGAGGAGGAGTTCGCCGGCATCGACCTGCTCGACCCGACGAAGATCGTCCCCGAGGAGCTCGCGCCCGTGCAGCCGATCGGCCGCCTGACGCTGAACGGCAACCCGACGAACTTCTTCGCCGAGACCGAGCAGGTGGCGTTCCACCCGGGCCACCTGCCGCCGGGCATCGACGTCACCAACGACCCGCTGCTGCAGGCGCGGCTGTTCTCGTACATCGACACGCAGATCACGCGTCTCGGTGGGCCGAACTTCTCGCAGATCCCGATCAACCGGCCGCACGCGCCCGTCAACGACATGCTCCGCGACGGCTTCCACCAGCACGCCGTGCACGCCGGGGTCGCGCCGTACAAGCCGAACTCGCTCGACGGCGGCTGCCCGTTCTTCGCCGGCGCCGACGACCGCGCCTTCGAGGACACGCCGGTGCGCGTCGCCGAGGCGACGAAGGTGCGCGCGAACCCGGCCTCGTTCGACGACCACTTCAGCCAGGTGCGGCTGTTCTGGGCCAGCATGAGCCCCGTCGAGAAGGAGCACATCATCCGCGCCTACTCGTTCGAGCTGGGCAAGTGCTACGAGGACGCGATCAAGGAGCGCCAGCTCCAGCACCTGGCGGACATCGATCCCGTGCTGTGCCAGGAGGTGGCCACGGCCCTCGGCCTGCCCGCGCCGGCGCCCACGGTCGAGCTCACGCAGGAGACGCCGAGCCCCGCGCTGTCGCAGGTCGGCGGCTCGTGGCCCGCGGACGGCCGCATGATCGGCATCGTCGTCGACCCCGACGGCGACCTGGCGGGCGTCGAGGCGCTGCGTGCGGCGATCTTCTCCGCCGGCGCCGTCCCGCTCGTGGTGGGCCCGCACGGCGGCACGGTCGGTCCGCTCACGGTGCAGCGGACGTTCGCGACCGGTCGCTCGGTCGAGTTCGACGTCCTCCTGCTGGCCGGCCTTCCGAAGCCCGCGCCCGACGCGCTGGCGTCGCGCGACGACAAGTCCGGTGCGCCCAGCGGTCCGGCGCTCGATCCGCGCGTGCAGCTGCTGATCGACGAGACGTGGCGCCACGCAAAGGTGATCGGTGCGTGGGGCGACGGTGTGACGGCGCTGGAGTCGGCGGGCTACTCGGGCCGGCTGACGGGCGTCGTGACGGGTGACGACGCCACCACGGTGTTCGGACAGGTCCAGGAGCTGATGGCCTCGCACCGCGTGTGGGACCGGTTCCCCGTGGCCGTGTCGTGATCGGGGACCTGGATTGACCACGAACTTCGTCGCAGAGCGCACCGCCACCGGGTCGCTGCGCATCGCCTCCGTCCCGTCGACGCACGTCTACGTGCGGCACCTGCGTCCGCCGGACGGGCCGAGCCCGTTCGTGCACCTGCCGGATCCCGACCCCGACCACCCCTCGCGCTCAACCACCAGCACGTGGTGGCCGCCGGTCATGCTGCGTCCGGAGTGGGCGGCCACGGCCGACTTCGACGTGTTCCACGTGCAGTTCGGCTTCGACGCCTGCTCGCCGGAGGACCTCCAGCGACTCGTCGACGTCCTCCGCGAGCGCGGCAAGCCCCTAGTGCTGACCGCGCACGACCTGCGCAACCCGCACCACCCGACCCCGCAGCTGCACGACGAGCAGCTCGGCGTCCTCATCACCGCCGCCGACGCGGTGGTGACCCTCACCGAGGGCGCCGCCGCGCAGATCCGGCGCCGCTGGGACCGGGAGGCGATCGTGCTGCCGCACCCGCACGTCGTCGAGCTCGACACGATGGCGCGGCTCCGCCGCGAGCGGGCCGCCCGTGACACGGACGAGTTCCGCGTGGGCGTGCACATCAAGAGCCTGCGCGAGTCGATGGACCCGTTCCCGGTGCTGGAGGTGCTCGACGAGACGCTCGCGGGCCTGCCCGGTGCGGTCCTGCAGGTCAACGGTCACCGCGACGTCCTCGACGCCGACGGCGCCCGGCGCGACGACGAGCTCGCGCGCTGGCTCGAGCAGAAGGCCGCCGCCGGCCGGATCGACCTGCGGGTGCACGACTTCCTGCCCGACGACCAGCTGTGGGAGTACCTCGCGAGCCTCGACGTGGCCGTCCTGCCCTACCGCTTCGGCACGCACTCGGGCTGGCTGGAGGCGTGCCGCGACCTCGGCACCACCGTGGTGGCGCCGACGTGCGGCTTCTATGCGGACCAGGGGCCGGTGCTGAGCTACGGCTTCGACGAGTCGCACTTCGACGCCGAGTCCCTGCGCGACGCGGTCCGGTTCGCGCACGCCGCCCGGCCCGACCACGGGGCCGACGTGGACGAGCGTCGCGCCCAGCGGATCGCGGTGTCCCGCGCCCACGAGGAGCTCTACCGGAGGCTGCTGTCGTGAGCGGCCTGCGGATCTGCCTCATCGCCTCGAGCCGGTTCCCGATCAGCGAGCCCTTCGCCGGCGGACTCGAGGCGCACACGCACGCCCTCGCCCGCCAGCTGACCCAGCGCGGCCACGACGTCTCGCTGTTCGCTGCGCCGGGATCGGACCCCGACCTGCGCACGGCGGAGCTGCCGGTGGAGGCGCTGCGGCACGAGGAGGTGAACCGTCCGGACGTCGACGTGACGCCCGGGGCCTGGATGGACGAGCACCACGCCTACCTCGGGCTCATGCTCGACCTCGCGCGGAACGCCCGCCGGTTCGACGTCATCCACAACAACAGCCTCCACCACCTGCCCGTGGCGATGTCGGCGATGCTCGACGTGCCGATGGTGACGACGCTGCACACGCCGCCGGTGCCGTGGCTGGAGTCCGCCCTGAAGTTCGCGTCGCCCGCCAGCACGTTCGTGGCGGTCAGCCGCTTCACGGCGCAGGCGTGGGCCCACGTCACCCCGACGACGACCATCCCCAACGGGGTGGACGTCGAGCGGTGGTGGCCCGGGCCCGGCGGCCGCGCGGCGATCTGGTCGGGTCGGCTCGTGCCGGAGAAGGGTCCGCACCTGGCGATCGACGCGGCGCGGGCGGCCGGGATGCCGCTCGACCTCGCCGGGCCGTCGCTGGACGCGCACTACTTCCGCACGCAGATCGAGCCGCGGCTCGGTGGGGACGTCCGGTATCTCGGACATCTCACGCACGACTCGCTGCGGGCCGCGGTGGGCTCGGCGCGGGTGGCCGTGGTGACGCCGATGTGGGACGAGCCCTACGGACTCGTGGCCGCCGAGGCGATGGCCTGCGGCACGCCCGTCGCCGCGTTCGCCAGGGGCGCCCTGCCGGAGTTCGTCGACGGCACCGTTGGCGCGCTCGCCGCGGCGGACGACGTCGACGGTCTGGCCCGGGCCATGCACCTCGCGGCCCGGCTCGACCGGTCGCGCGTCCGGCGGGCCGCGGTCGAGCGCTGCTCGATCTCGACGATGGTGGACCGGTACGAGGACCTGTACCGGGCGGTGTCGACGCCGCTCGCCGCATGATCGGCTACTACGTCCACCACCAGGGCAGCGGCCATCTGCACCGCGCCACCGTCCTCGCGCAGTCGCTGGACGAGCCGGTGACCGGCCTGTCGTCCCTGCCGAAGCCGGAAGGCTGGGCGGGGGAGTGGGTCCGGCTCGAGCGCGACGACGCGTGGGCCGAGGAGGCCGGCGACACCGCCGACGGCTTCCTGCACTGGGCGCCGCTCGGCGAGCCGGGGCTGCGCTCGCGGATGGCCGCGATCTCGACGTGGATCGGCGAGACGGCCCCGTCCCTCGTCGTCAGCGACGTCTCGGTCGAGGTCGCGCTGCTGGCCCGCCTGCACGGGGTCCCGGTGGTCTCGGTCGTCCTGCCCGGCGACCGCGGCGACCGCGCCCACCGGCTGGGTCGGGCTGCCTCGAGCGCGCTCGTCGCGTTCTGGCCCGAGGAGGCCGAGGGCATGGTGCGCGGCGTGGACGAGCCGCTCCACTGCGTCGGCGCGGTCTCGCGATTCCCGGTGCAGGACCAGCCCGTCCGGAGGACGTCGGCGCGACGCGTCGTGGTGCTCGGCGGCAGGGGCGGCGGCGGCCTCACCGACGCGGAGCTCGAGGTCGCCCGGGCCCAGACGCCCGGCTGGCAGTGGGAGGTGCTGGGCGGTGCCGACGGACCGTGGCTCGCCGATCCGTTCCCCTCGATCTGCGAGGCCGACGTGGTGGTGACGCACGCCGGCCAGAACGCGATCGCCGAGGTCGCCGCGGCACGCCGCCCGGCGATCGTCGTCCCGGCCGACCGGCCGCACGACGAGCAGCACTCCACCGCGCGCGTGCTGGCCGGGGAGTCGTGGCCGGCACTCGTCGAGTTCGGGTTTCCCGCGGCCGGGTGGGCGGAGCGGCTCGAGCGCGCCGCACGCCTCGACGGCTCAGGCTGGGAGCGCTGGTGTGACGGCCACGCACCCGAGCGGTTCGCGGCGCTCGTCGCCGGACTCGTCGCGGAGCCGGTCGCGCGATGACGTCCGTCGCGGTGATCACCGTCGCCCACGGGCGTCACGACCACCTGCGGGCGCAGCACGCGAGCCTGGCCCGCAACACCCGCCTGCCGGACCAGCGCGTGCTCGTCGCGATGGACGACCCGGAGCTGCTGGAGTGGAGCCCGGAGGCGCCACCCGCCGTGCACGCCCTCGCGATCGATCGCGACCCGCTCGGTCTGCCGCTGGCCGCCGCGCGCAACGCGGGCGCCGACGCCGCGCTCCGTGCCGGCGCCGAGGTGCTGGTGTTCCTCGACGTCGACTGCCTGGTCTCGCCGGGGCTGGTGCAGGACTACGTGGACGCCGTGACCACCGAGCCGGACCTCCTGTGGTGCGGCCCGGTCACCTACCTCCCGCCCCCGCCGCCGGAGGGCTACCCGGAGGACGTCGAGGCGTGGGACTCACCGCACGCCGCCCGGCCGGCGCCGGCCCCGGGGGAGCGGATCCGAGGAGGCGACCCCGACCTGTTCTGGTCGCTCTCCTTCGCGGTGCACCGCGAGACGTGGGACCGCATCGGCGGCTTCCACGAGGAGTACGTCGGCTACGGAGGCGAGGACACCGACTTCTCGCAGTGCGCCGCGCGCGCGGGCGTCGACCTCGGCTGGACCGGCGGCGCGAGGGCCTTCCACCAGCACCACCCGGTGCAACGGCCCCCGGTGGACCACCTCGACGACATCCTGCGCAACGGGGCGCTGTTCCACCGCCGCTGGGGCCGCTGGCCCATGACGGGCTGGCTCGAGGCGTTCGAGGAGCAGGGCCTGGTCGAGCGCCGCGGCGACGGCTGGGGTGTGAGAGCACGCGCCGCGGGTACGTGTCCTGCATGAGGATCGTCATCACCGGCGCGACCGGGAACCTGGGGTCCGCCGCCCTGCACGAGCTGTCCACCGGCGGCGAGCACGAGCTCACCGCCGTCGCACGCCGTCTGCCCGAGATCGCGAATGCGGGGGCCTCCTCGGTGCGCTGGCATGCCGCCGACGTCTCGCACGACGAGCTCACGACCGTCCTCACCGGTGCCGACGCCGTGGTGCACCTCGCCTGGAAGTTCCAGCCGACGCACCGCCAGGACGTCACGTGGGCCACGAACGCCGTGGGCACCCGGCGCGTGCTCGACGCGGTCCAGGCGGTCGGCGTGCCGAAGGTCGTCGTCGCGTCGTCGGTGGCCGCCTACTCGCCGGTCGAGCACGACACGCCCGTCGACGAGTCGTGGCTGACGGACGGTGCCTCGGAGGCGACCTACTGCCGCGAGAAGGCCTACGTGGAGCGCACCCTCGACGGCTTCGAGGCGTCGCACCCGGACGTCCGCGTGGTGCGACTGCGTCCCGCCTTCGTGTTCCAGCGCTCCGCCGCGAGCGAGCAGCGCCGCATCTTCGGCGGCGCCCTCGCGAGGCCCGCGCTGCTGGACCGCCGCCGCATCCCGATCCTGCCCGTGCCCGCCGGGCTCCGGTTCCAGGCGATCCACGCCGGCGACGTCGGCCGTGCGATCCGGGCCGCGGTCGAGCGCCCCGTCAGCGGCCCGTTCAACCTCGCGGGCGAGGGGGTGCTGCGCCATCCCGAGCTGGGCGAGCTCATGGGTGCGCGCACGGTCGAGGTCCCGGCGCGCGCCGCGCAGGCCGTGCTCGGCGCCGCGTGGCGCGTGCACGCCGCTCCGGTGCCCGGGAGCCTGCTGGGTGCGCTGATGCGCGTGCCCCTGATGTCCACCGCGCGCGCCCGGACGGAGCTGGACTGGACCCCGGACCACTCGGGACGCGACGCGGTCAACGCGCTGCTGTCGGGCATCCCCGAGCGCGCCGGCAGCACGATGCCCCCGCTGCACCCGTGACCCGTCAGGAGCCCCGATGACCTCACTGCCCCGCGCCGCCGAGGAGCTCGCCACCGGAGCCGGCCGCGTGGCCGCGCGGGCCGGCGGGCTGGTCCTCGAGGGCGCCACGCACGCCGTCGCGGTGGCTCGTCGGGCCCGCAAGCCGCTGCACCCGCGCGGCACGGTGTGGGAGGCCGAGCTCACCCGCACGGGCACGCTGCTGCCGACCGGGGTCCCGTGGCTCGACGAGCCCGGCACCGAGCGCGCGATCGTCCGCGTCTCCGCCGCGTTCGGCTTCCCGCACGGCTGGCCCGACATCCAGGGCCTCGCCCTGCGGCTGCCCGAGCAGGGCGATGCCGACGTGCTGCTCGCCAGCACCGGCTCGGGGCGGTTCAGTCGCTTCCTGCTGCGCCCCGTGAAGTCCTCGGGCTGGCACCTGTCGACGACGCTGCTGCCGTACCGCGGCCCCGAGGGTCCGCTGCTGCTGGCCGCCGCGCCCACGGGACCGCAGCAGTACGTGCTGCTGCGTGCCGAGGGGCAGGGCGCCTGGGTCGCCTTCGCGGTGCTGCGACTGCTCCACGAGTCCGCCGAGCAGCCCTCGTTCGACCCCGTCCGCAGGACGGTCCCGGGACTGCAGAACTACGACTGGGTCCGGCGCCTGCGCGAGCCCGCCTACGAGACGGCCCGGGAGGACCGGGGGGAGTCGCCTTCGTCCGCAGGTCGTGACAATGTGACGTAGGTCACAGTAAGGTGCTCGAACATCGAGTCTCTCGGGCTGTCCTGTTGGGAGTCAGGCATGCGTGCACCCCACCGTCCCCTTCGTCTCGTCCTCGTCGGCGCCGCCGGGCTCGCGCTCGTGGCGGGCGCCACCGTCGCCGCCGAGGCCGGCAGCCCGCGCCACGGCAACGCCCTGCGCATCGAGGTGCTGTCGAGCGCCCCGGACCAGGTCTCCGCGGGTGACGCGCTCGTCGAGGTGAGTCTGCCGAAGCAGGTGCGGCCGTCCGACGTGGTGATCCGCGCCGGCGCGGCCGACGTCACCGACGCGTTCGACCTGACCTCCGACCGCACCCTCGTCGGACTCGTCGACGACCTGCGCGTCGGGCGGACCACGCTGCGGGCCGAGGTCCGCAGGGGCGCCCGGCACGGCGCCCGCTCCGCCTCGCTGCGCGTCACGAACTTCCCCGAGTCCGGGCCGATCTTCTCCGGACCGCAGCAGCAGCCGTTCGTCTGCACCACGGCGCGCGGCCGCTTCGACGGCCGCAAGATCCTCGGCCAGCCCATCGTGGACAACCAGGACCGGCAGGGCATCGCGGTGGCGCGCGAGGACGCGAACGGCGACTACCCGCAGGACGGGCGCGGCTACCCGACCGCCGACGCCGAGACCGTCGGCTGGAGCGCGAACTGCGCCGCCGAGCGCCGCATCGGCTACATCTACCGCTCCACCACGGACAACCGGTTCCACTGGCTCGACGACCCGGCGAACGCGCCGGCCGACACCGCGACCACGACGACGAAGGACGGTCAGCAGGTGCCGTTCGTGGTGCGGTGGGAGCGCGGCACGGTCAACCGCTTCGTCTACAGCATCGCGGCGCTCGCGCCCGTGGGCGACGCCGATCCCGAGCGTCCCGACGACGCGCTGTGGAACCGCCGCCTCGTGTTCAGCTTCCAGGGCGGCGTCGCCATCGGGCACGCGCAGGGCACCACGAGCGACAGCGCGATGCTGCCCGCCGACCTGCTCGGCCAGGGCTACGGCGTCATGTGGTCGAGCGGCACCCGCACCAGCACGCACTACAACCTGCAGCTCGGCGGCGAGACCGCGCTGATGCTCAAGGAGCGCGCGATCGAGACCTACGGCGTGCCGGACTACACGGTGGCCGTGGGCGGCTCGGGCGGCGCGATCCAGCAGTACGTCTACGCGCAGAACCACCCGGGCATCATCGACGCGGCGATCCCGCAGTACTCGTACCCCGACATGGTCACGCAGATCATTCACGTGGGCGACTGCGAGCTGCTGGAGCACTACTTCGACGCCACCGACCGGGCGAACCCGAAGTGGAAGGACCCCGAGGTCCGGCAGGCGATCATCGGCCTCAACGGCACGAAGGAGCCGAAGAACCTGTCCGCCGGCGAGATCGCGCAGTGGAACCAGCTGTACGGCGCGATGCAGGCGCTGGGCTACCAGGTGATGGACCGTGCGCCCGGCTCGGCGGCGCCCCCGCTGATGGAGTGCAAGCCCGGCTGGTTCGGGCTCACGCCGCTGGCGCTCAACCCGACGTTCACCGACGTGCAGGACCTCGACAAGCTCGCGCAGGGCACCGAGGGCGTCCAGTGGACCCACTTCGCCGACCTCGTGAACATCTACGGCACCGGTTCCGACGGGTACGCCCGCGTGCCGTGGGACAACGTGGGCGTCCAGTACGGCCTGCAGGCGCTGAAGGACGGCGTCATCACGCCGGCCGAGTTCGTCGACCTCAACGCCAAGGTGGGCAGCTGGAAGGAGGCCCGCGACATGGTGACCGAGGGGGCACCGTTCGCCGGCGCCACGACGCCGCAGAACTTCGACCCGTGGAGCTCGCGCAACATGAACCTCAGCCCCGGCGGCGACGCACCCGCGCCGCGGCGGTCGGGCGACCTGAAGGCCATCCGCGCGGCCTACACCTCGGGCATGCAGTTCCAGGGCGACATCGACATCCCGATCATCGACCTGCGGCCGTACCTCGAGGACGAGCTGGACATGCACAACACCCAGCAGTCGTTCGCGGTGCGCCAGCGCATGCTCAACGTCGACCGGGACGCCTCGAACCAGGTCATCTGGTTCGCCGACGCGCGGCCTCAACAGGACTACGACCCGACGATGCGGGCGTTCGAGGTCGTCGACGAGTGGATGGCGAACATCGCGCGGAACCCGAGGAAGGGCGTCTCGGGCAACAAGCCGGCGCGCGCGGTGGACACGTGCTTCACCACGAGCGGTGAGGTCATCGCCGCCGGGCCGAAGGTCTGGAACGGCGTCCTCGACACGAAGGCCGCGGGGGAGTGCACGCAGCGCTTCCCGATCTACTCCAGCTCGCGTCGCGTGGCCGGCGCCCCGTACGAGGGCGGCATCTGGAAGTGCGCGCTCCAGCCGGTCTCGAAGGCCGTGAAGTCGGGGCTCTACGGCTCGTGGCGTCCCGGCCGCGCGGAGATCGCCCGCCTCGAGCAGGTGTTCCCCGAGGGCGTCTGCGACTACCGCAAGGGCGACGTCGGCAAGCCGAAGGGGCACGGGCACTGGCGCTGACGCCCTCGCGCCGGCCTGCGCGCCGGGCTACGTTGGACACGACCTGAGGAGGCCGCAGTGACCGATTCCGACGACATGAAGGCCAAGTTCCGCGAGGCGCTCGACAAGAAGAAGCACCGTCACCACGCCACGGCCGAGGGGGCCGAGCACGACGGCAGCGAGAAGTCCCACGGCTCCAGCAAGCCGATCGAGCAGCCGGAGTTCCGCCGCAAGGCGACCTGAGCCACGGCTCCGCCGCGCGAGATGTGTAGCGGCATCCACCGTTTTCCGGCGGATCCACCCCGAAAAGGGTGGACAACGCTACACATCTCGTGTCCGGGACGGACGACTTCCGTCGGGTCTCAGATGACGCCGAGGGCCAGCATTGCGTCCGCGACCTGCGTGAAGCCGGCGATGTTGGCGCCCGCGACGTAGTTGCCCGGCGTGCCGTACTCGTCGGCGGTCTCGAGGCAGCGGTCGTGGATGCCGCGCATCGTCTCGGCGAGGCGCTCCTCGGTGTACTCGAACGACCAGCGGTCGCGCGAGGCGTTCTGCTGCATCTCCAGCGCGCTCGTCGCGACGCCGCCGGCGTTCGCGGCCTTGCCGGGCGCGAAGGTGATGCCGGACTCGCCGAACGCCTTGATCGCCTCGGGCGTGCAGGGCATGTTCGCGCCCTCGGCCACGATCGTGCAGCCGTTCTGCGCCAGCGTCTTCGCGTCGGTCTCGTCGAGCTCGTTCTGCGTGGCGCACGGCAGGGCGATGTCGCACGGCACGTGCCAGATCGAGGAGTCGCTCACGAAGTGCGCGCCGTCGCGGCCCTCGGCGTACTCGCTGATGCGGGCGCGGCGCACCTCCTTGACGTCCTTGAGCAGCTCGAGGTCGATGCCGTTCTCGTCGACGACGTAGCCGCTGGAGTCCGAGCAGGCCACGACCGTGGCGCCGAGCTGCTGCAGCTTCTCGACCGCGTAGGTCGCCACGTTGCCCGAGCCCGACACGACGACGCGCTTGCCGTCGAACGACTCGCCGCGGGTGCGCAGGATCTCGCCGGCGAAGAACACCGTGCCGTAGCCGGTGGCCTCGGTGCGCACGAGCGACCCGCCCCACGTGATGCCCTTGCCCGTGAGGACGCCGGACTCGTAGCGGTTGGTGATGCGCTTGTACTGGCCGAACAGGAAGCCGATCTCACGGCCACCCACGCCGATGTCGCCCGCGGGCACGTCGGTGTACTCGCCGATGTGGCGGTAGAGCTCGGTCATGAAGGCCTGGCAGAAGCGCATGATCTCGCCCTCGGAGCGGCCCTTGGGGTCGAAGTCCGAGCCGCCCTTGCCGCCGCCGATCGGCATGCCGGTGAGGGAGTTCTTGAAGATCTGCTCGAAGCCGAGGAACTTGACGATGCCCAGGTAGACGCTGGGGTGGAACCGCAGGCCGCCCTTGTACGGGCCGAGCGCGGAGTTGAACTCGACGCGGAAGCCACGGTTGATCTGCACGTTGCCCTGGTCGTCGACCCACGGGACACGGAAGATGATCTGGCGCTCGGGCTCGCAGACGCGGCGGATGACGGCGGCGTCGGTGTACTGCGGGTGCTTGCTGACCACGGGGTTGAGGCTGTCCAGCACCTCGCGCACGGCTTGGTGGAACTCGGTCTCACCGGGGTTGCGGTGCAGGACTTCGTCGTAGATCGTCCCGAGGCTCTCGTGCAAGGTCACCAGGCTTCATTCCCGTCTGCTTTGTTACGTTCAGATTTCGTGGCGTGCGGGACCAAGCCTGCCTTACGGGTTCCGCTGACGGCCCCCGGGGCCCGTCTGCGTCGGTGGTGCGCGTAGGAAAGAAGATTCCCCGGTTAGCAGGGGAATCCCTCACGATGCGGGGGAAGCTCCCCCCGCATCGTGCAGGAAAACCCGGTTAACCGGGGAATCGTGTGACGGCTGAGACTCAGGCCGGGACGGCGGCGAGGAGGTCGCGGCGGGCCTCGTCGTACTCGCGGACGAGGCGGGCGACGAGGTCGGCCGTGGGCACGGTCGCGTCGACGACGCCGAGGCCCTGACCGGCGCCCCAGATGTCCTTCCAGGCCTTCGCGTCGGTGGTGCCGCCCGAGCCGAAGTCCATCGTCGACGGATCGCCGGCGGGGAGGTTGTGCGGGTCGAGCCCGGCGGCCTCGATGCTGCCGCGGAGGTAGTTGCCGTGCACGCCGGTGAACAGGTCGGAGTAGACGATGTCGTCGGCCGAGCTCTCGACGATCATCTGCTTGTAGCCGTCGACCACGTTGGCCTCCTCGGTGGCCAGGAAGGCCGAGCCGACGTAGGCGAGATCGGCGCCGGCGGCCTGCGCGGCCAGCACCGAGCGGCCGTGTGCGATCGAGCCCGAGAGCGCGAGCGGTCCGTCGAACCACTGGCGGATCTCCTGCACGAGGGCGAAGGGGGAGAGGGTGCCGGCGTGGCCACCCGCGCCCGCGGCCACCGCGATGAGGCCGTCGGCGCCCTTCTCGATCGCCTTGTGCGCGAAGCGGTTGTTGATGATGTCGTGCAGCACGATGCCGCCGTAGGAGTGCACGGCGTCGTTGATCTCGGGGCGGGCGCCCAGCGAGGTGATGACGATCGGCACCTGGTGCTCGACGATCGTGGTCATGTCCTCCTCGAGGCGGTTGTTCGAGCGGTGCACGATCTGGTTCACCGCGAACGGGGCGGCGTCGGTGCCGGCGAGCTCGGACTCGATGCGGTCGAGCCAGTCGTTCAGCAGCGACGCCGGGCGCGCGTTGAGGGCGGGGAACGAGCCGACCACGCCGGCCTTGCACTGCTCGATGACCAGCTCGGGACCCGAGGCGATGAACATCGGGGACGCCATCACCGGGATGGACAGACGGTTCTCGAGGACGGTGGGCAGGGACATGGGGTGACCTCCGGGCCGGGACTCATGCAACTCGTTGCATACAACGAGTTGCATACTAGCCGCGACCCGGAGCCACCACAACCGTCAGACCGCGGTAGCGCGCGCGGCGCGACGCGCGCGGCGCCGCTCCTTGCGCGTGCGCCAGCGCTCGACCACGAGGTAGAGCACCGGGACCAGGATCAGCGTGAGCAAGGTCGAGCTGGCCAGGCCGCCGATCACGACGATCGCGAGTGGCTGGCTGATGAACGCACTGCCGCCCGTGACGCCGAGCGCCATCGGGGTCAGGGCGCAGATCGTGGCGAGGGCCGTCATGACGATCGGGCGGACGCGGTGGCGCGAGCCCTCGCGGACCGCCTCCTCGGCTGAGGCGCCCTGGCGCCGGTACTGGTTCACCAGGTCGATCAGCACGATCGCGTTGGTGACCACGATGCCGATCAGCATGAGCATGCCGATGAGCGACGGGACGCCGAGCGGCACGCCGGTGATGACGAGCAGCAGGACAGCGCCGGTGGCGGCGAACGGGATCGACACCAGCAGCAGGAACGGCTGGATGAGGCTCTTGAACGTCGCCACCATGACGATGTAGACGATCGCGATCGCCAGCAGCAGTGCGATGCCGAGCTGGGCGAAGGCCTCGGCCTGGTCGGCGGACACGCCGCCGACGGTGGCCTCGGCGCCCTCGGGGAGGTCGACGCCGTCGATCGCCTTCGCGATCGACGAGTTCACGGTGCCCAGGTCGTCGCCCTCGGGCGTGACCGAGACCGTGATCGAGCGGTCGCCGTCCTGGCGCGTGACCGACACGGGCAGCGCGACCTGCTCGACCTCGGCGACGTCGCCCAGGGTGGCGTCGCCGAACGGCAGCCGGCGCAGCTCCTCGACCGAGGTGGGCACCTCGCCGCCCGGCAGGACGACCACGTCGGTCTGCGCGCCGGTGAGCACGACGCTGCCCAGCGGCGTGGGACCGGTGAGCGACGACACGGCCTGGCTGATCTGCTGCTCGCTCACGCCGAGCGTGCGGCCGACCTGGTTGAGGGTGACGGTGATCGTCGGCTGGGCGGCCTGCGCGTTGGACGAGACGTCGGACGCGCCGTCGACGTCGGTGAGCGCCTCGAGCACCTGCGCGGCGGCGTCGTCGAGCGAGGCCGGGTCGTCGGAGGTGACGACGACGTCGATCGTGGAGGAGCCGCCCATCGCGGCCGCGGCACTGATCTGCACCGTGCCGACGTCCTGCAGCTCGTCGAGCCGCGCGGAGACCTCGTCCTGGAGGGCCTCCTGGTCGGCGTCCTCGTCGGTGGTGACGGCGAAGTTGGCGTCGCCGCCCCCGCCGAAGAGCGCGGCCAGGCCGTCGCCCGAGCCGATCGTGGCCTGGACGGTGTCGACGCCGTCGACCGAGGTCAGCGCGTCCTCGACCTTCTGCGCGGCGGTGTCGATCGCGGCTAGCGAGGCGCCGGGCTCGAGCGACTGCACGACCGTGAACGTGTTCTGGCCGGAGTTGCCCAGGAAGTTCGTCTTCATGAACGGCGTGAGCGCCATCGAGCCGACGAAGAGGACGGCCGCGAGGACCAGCGTGATGACGCGGTGGCGCAGCGCCCAGTCGATGACCGGGACGTAGCCGCGCTGCAGCAGGGTGCGGCGCTCCTTCTCCTGGGCGGCGGCCTCGACGGCGACGGGGTCGACCTCGCCCTGGCGCTCGCGCAGGAACCAGTAGGCCAGCACCGGCACGATCGTGAGCGCCACGAGCAGCGAGGACAGCATCGCCAGCGCGACGGTGAACGCGAACGGGCGGAAGAGCTCGCCGACCTGCCCGCCGACCAGGCCGATTGGCAGGAAGACCGCCACCGTGGCCAGGGTCGAGGCGGTGATCGCCGAGGCGACCTCGCGGGTGCCGGTGAGCACCGCCTCGGACTTCCGCGTGCCGTAGGAGAGGTGTCGCTTGATGTTCTCGATCACCACGATCGAGTCGTCGACCACGCGGCCGATCGCGACGGTGATGGCGCCGAGGGTCAGGATGTTGAGCGAGTAGCCGAAGACCAGCAGGCCGACGAACGTGACCAGCAGGCTGAGCGGGATCGAGATCGCGGTGACGATCGTGGAGCGCAGCGACGCCAGGAACACCAGGATCACGACGACCGCGAAGACCAGGCCCAGCAGGCCCTCGGTGGTGAGGTCCTCGATCGACTTCTCGATGAAGGGCGCCTGGTCGAACACGACGTCGACCGACGTGCCCTCGCCGAGTGCCGTGCCGGCCTCGTCGACGGCGTCGGCCACCGCGTGCGAGATGTCGACGGTGTTGCCGTCGGGCGTCTTGGTGATCGCGAGACCGATGCTGGGGTTGCCGTCGGTGCGCGAGATCGAGGTGGCGGCCTTCTCGGCGAGGCGGACGCGCGCGACGTCGCCCAGCGTGGTGCCGGGGCTGCCCGCGAGGGGGAGTGCGGCGATGTCCTTCACGTCCTGCAGCTCGCTGCCGACCTGGACGCTGAGGGTGGTGGTGTCGTCGGTGACGGCGCCGGCGGGCAGCAGCGAGCCGTTCTGCTGCAGCGTGGTGGCGATGTCGCCGACGTTCGCCTTCGCGGCGGCGAGCGCGGCGGGCTGGATCGTGAGCTGCACCTGGTCGACCGGTCCACCCGAGACGGTGACGTCGCGGACGCCGGCGATGTCGTCGAGCAGCGGGACGAGCTCCTCGTCGACCTTCGACGTGAGGTCGGCCAGGTCGGCGCCCTCGCCCGAGACCGAGAGCTGCACGATCGGGATGTCGGCGATGCTGCCCGCGATCACGAGGGGCTCGACGTCGTCGGGCAGGCCCGCCAGCGCGGAGCCGAGGCTGCTCTCGAGGCGCTGGCGCGCGTAGGCGGTGTCGGTGCCGTAGTCGAGCGTGACCATGACGATCGAGCTGCCCGGGGTGGACGTCGACTGGATCGACTCCACGCCTTCCAGCGACTTCGCGGCCGAGTCGACCTTCTGGGTGACCTGCGCGTCCACGACGTCGGCGGAGGCACCGGGGTACTGCGACACCACGATGACGGCGGGGAACTCCAGAGCCGGGATCAGCTCCTGCTTCAGCTGGGTCACGGAGTAGACGCCGGCGATGGAGGCGACCACGGTGACCAGCGCGATGAGGGCGCGGTTGGCCATGCTGAAGCGAGCGAACAGATTCACGGAACTCCTCGAGACGACGCGTTCGCCCGGGCGCGAACACTGAAGTGTTGCACCCCACTACGACAGCCGGACCAAGCGCGGGCGACGCGACGGCGACGAGTGATTGCCGGTGTTGATTGACAGTCCGGACGGACTGTGAAATCGTGACGGCGACCACACACCCCGAGAAGGAGCTGAGCGTGCCTTTCACCGGCCACACCGTGCGCTACGAGACCCGCGACCGCCGCGCCTACATCACCCTCGACCGCCCCGAGCGCCTCAACGCAATCACCGCCGAGATGGCCCGCGAGATCCACGCCGCCGTCGACGAGGCGAACGCCGATCCCGAGGTGCGCGTCATCGTCCTGCAGGGGAGCGGCCGCTCGTTCTGCTCGGGCTACGACCTGAAGGTGTACGCCGAGGGCGGCATCGACCACCAGGGGGAGGTCTGGGACCCGATCCAGGACTTCCAGATGATGAAGGCCAACACCGACCACTTCTTCTCCCTGTGGCGCTCGGCCAAGCCGACGATCGCCAAGGTGCAGGGCCACGCGGTGGCGGGCGGCAGCGACATCGCGCTCTCGTGCGACCTCGTCGTGATGGCCGAGGACGCGCAGATCGGCTACATGCCGGCGCGGATCTGGGGCTGCCCGACGACCGCGATGTGGGTGTACCGGCTCGGTGCCGAGCGGGCGAAGCGCATGCTGCTCACGGGCGACACGATCAACGGCGCGCAGGCCAAGGAGTGGGGCCTGGTGATCGACGCCGTCCCCGCCGACGAGCTCGACGCCGAGGTGGAGCGGCTGGCCGAGCGGATGGCCGGCGTCCCGATCAACCAGCTCGTCATGCAGAAGCTCATGGTCAACCAGGCGCTGGACAACATGGGCCTGCAGAGCACCCAGAACATGGCCGTCCTGTTCGACGGCATCACGCGGCACTCGCCCGAGGGCCGGTGGTTCGTGGACTTCGCGAAGGAGCACGGCTTCGGTGCCGCGGTGCAGTGGCGCGACACGGGCCGCTTCATCCCCGACGGCGGCGGAGCGATCCCCACGGCCGACGAGGTCGCGGCGATGCGGCGCGACACGGCGGGCGGCGGCCGATGAGGGCGCTGACCCGGTCGCTGTGGGAGGCCGACACCAGCGAGCCCGTCCTGCCGCTCACCGTCGGCGACCTGCTGCGTGACGGGGCGGGGCAGGCGCCCGACGCGATCGCGCTCGTCTCGGTCGCCCCCGACCGCGACGACCGCGTGTGGACCTACGCCGAGCTGCTGGCCGACGCCGAGCACGCGGCCGCCTGGCTGCTCGAGCGCTTCGAGCCCGGCGAGCACGTCGCCGTCTGGGCACCGAACGTGCCGGAGTGGATCGTGCTCCAGTACGGGGCGGCGCTGGCGGGCCTCGTGCTCGTCACGGCGAACCCCGCGCTGCGCGGCGAGGAGCTGCGCCACGTGCTGGAGGCGTCGGAGGCGGTGGGCGTCTTCCACGTCGACGACTTCCGCGGCACCGACATGGCCACGATCGTGAAGGCCGTGCTGCCGCAGGTGTCGCGGATCCGCGAGGCCGTCGCACTCGGCGGCTGGCTCGAGGACGTCCGCGCCGCCCCGCGCCGCGTGGAGCTGCCGGAGGTCTCGCCGGACTCGCCCACGCAGATCCAGTTCACGTCGGGCACCACGGGCCGCCCGAAGGCCGCGGTCCTCAAGCACGTCGCCATGGTCAACAACGCGCGCTACGTGCGCGAGCGCTGTGACCTGCCGTACGGGGCGACCTACGCCACGGCTCTGCCGCTGTTCCACACCGCCGGCTGCGGCCTGGCCGCGATGGGGACGTTCGGTCAGGGCGGCACGCTCGTGCTGGCCGAGCTCTTCGACCCGTCCCTGCTGCTGACGGCGATCCAGGACCATCGCGTCAAGGGCATCGGTGCGGTCCCGGCGATGCTGCACGCGATGCTCGCCCACCCGGGCCTCGCCGGCTTCGACCTCTCCGCGCTCGACGTCGTGATGTCGGGTGGTGACCTCGTGCCGCCCGTCCTCGTCGACCGCTGGGACGAGGTGTGCGGAGCCCGCTTCAGCGCCGTCTACGGCCAGACCGAGCTGAGCCCGATCGTGTGCCAGACCCGCCCGGACGACGCCCGCGAGGACGCCCTGCACACCGCGGGTCAGCCGCTGCCGAACGTGGACGTCGCGATCCTCGACCCGCGGTCCGGTGAGGTCGTGCCCGTCGGCACGGAGGGCGAGATCTGCGCTCGCGGCTTCCAGGCGATGATCGAGTACCTCGGCCAGCCGGAGGCCACGGCCGAGACGATCGACGCGCGGGGCTGGCTGCACACCGGTGACCTCGGCAGCATGGACGCCCGCGGCTACGTCACCGTGACCGGCCGGATCAAGGACCTCATCATCCGCGGCGGTGAGAACATCTACCCGCGCGAGATCGAGGACGTCCTCGTCACGCACCCGGCACTGGCCTCGGCCGTCGTCGTCGGGCTCGCGGACGCGGCATGGGGCGAGTCGGTCGCGGCCGTGGTGCAGCTCGCGGGCGCCGCGCGTCCCTCGGCGGGCGAGCTCCAGACGTTCCTGCGCGAGCACCTGGCACCGCACAAGACGCCGAAGTCGTGGTTCGTGGCCGATCAGCTGCCGACGAACGCCATGGGCAAGCTGCAGAAGTTCCGTCTTCGCGACCAGATCGCGGCCGGGGAGCTCGCGCAGCTGTGAACACCGCCGCGGAGATTCAGTAACGTGGCGTCGTGTCCATGACCCGCAAGGAGCAGCTCGCCCACACGCGTGAGCGCCTGCTGGACGCCACCGTGGAGTGCCTCGTCACCTACGGGTACGCGGGCACGACGACCCAGCGCATCCAGGACGCCGCGGGGCTCTCCCGTGGCGCCCTGCTGCACCATTTCGGCTCCAAGTCCGAGTTGCTGGTCGCGGCCATTCATCACGTCGCCGACCAACGGTTCGCGATGATCAGCAGCACACTCGAGGAGCTCGAGGACGGTCCGGGTTCGCTGCGGCTGCTCGTCGAGGCGATCCGCGAGGCCATGACCGGTCCGTACTTCCAGGCGGCGCTCGAGCTGTGGTCGGCCTCGCGCACCGACGAGCAGCTGAGGGCCGCTCTGCTGCCGGCCGAGCGTCGGCTCGGCTCTGCGCTGCGCGATCTCTTCCGCCGCCACGCCGGGATCGAGGACCCCGACGAGGAGGCGCTCGCCTTCGAGTCGCTCATGGCCCTCGTTCGCGGGCTGGAGGTCACGCGCAACATGCGCTCCACCTCCGACATGGCCGACCGCGTGGTGGCGGCATGGCTGGATTCGGTCGAACGGGTGCGCCGAGCCTGAGTCAGTCGGACTCGGGCGGCAGCGTGCGCTCGGACACGAGGCGCTCGGCGATGACGCGCAGCTTCGTGTTGGAGTGCTGGGAGTACCGCAGCAGCACCGCGAAGGCCTGCGCGTCGGACAGCGAGAAGCGCTCCATGAGGATGCCCTGCGCCTGGCCGATGAGCTTGCGCGAGTCGATCGCCGCGTTGAGGTTCTGCTCCCGCACGGACGTGGAGATCGCGATGGCCACGTGGCGCGCGAACGCCTCGACCACCGACCGGTCCTCGTCCGTGAACGCGTCGGGATGGGTCGAGTAGACGGTCAGGCTGCCGAAGGCTCGGTCGCGCGTGGACAGCTTCACGCTGACCAGGCTGCGCAGGCCCAGCTCGGCCATGGCCTGCGCCCAGTGCGGCCAGTGCGGCTCGGCGCGGATGTCCGAGACGAGGATGGACTGGGCCTCCTCGATGGCGGCGAGGTCGGGCCCCTCGCCGACCTCGGCCTGGACGGCGCCCGCCTTCTCGACGATGTCGTCCGATCCCGGGACGGTCTCGATCGCTGCCTTCTCGCCGAAGAGCAGGGCGCCCGCGTACTGGGCGCCCACCGCGGTCTTGATGTAGCCGAGCACGGACTCGACGGTCGCTTCGGCCGAGTGCTCCTGATGCATCGACAGGGCCACGTCCGCGAGCTGGTTGATGAGGGGAGTGGTGGTGTCGCCGGTCACGCCCGGATCCTTCCTACAGCCGGTGGAGCTCCTCCATTTTATGCCGCAGCCAGGTCGGGATGCCCGCGGAGCGAGGACAGCACCTTGGACAGCCGGCGCGACACCTGCATCTGGCTGATGCCGAGCCGGTCGGCGATCGCCTGCTGGGTCATCTCGTCGACGTAGCGCCAGTGCAGCAGCTCGCGCGACTCGCGCTCCAGCTCGCGCAGCGGGCGCGCGACCGTGAGCCACTCGTCGACGAACTCGAGGTCGTCGTCCTCGCGCACGAATTCGCGCCGTCCGTGGCTGACGTCGTCCATGGAGTCGGGGTGGAAGCAGCCCCGTGCCGCGGCCGCGTCCCGGAGGTCCTCCGGGGCGACGCCGAGGCGCGCGGCCATCTCGTGGAGGTTCGCCGTCGTCAGCTCGGGCAGCTGCTCGCCGGCGATGAGCGCCTGGATCTCCTGGACCCGGCGCGGGGGTCGCACCATCCAGGCCCGGTCGCGGAAGTGCCGCTTGATCTCGCCCTGGATCGTGGCGGTCGCGAACGGCGGGAACGGGCCCTGAGCGGGGTCGTAGCGCTTCGCCGCCTTGACCAGGGCGAGCCGGGCGACCTGCTCGAGGTCCTCGGCGTCGACGCCGCGGTTGCCGAACCGGCGGGCGAGGGCGGTGGCGAGCGACAGGTGCTCGAGGACGAGGTCCTCGCAGCTCGTCGTGTGGGGGTGGTCGTACAACGCAGTCATGGAGCCTCCGTCGGATCGGGAGAGAACCGGGTGGCTGGGGGTTCAACCGCTCTCAGCCTCACACCGCCCCCGGGGGTCGGCAACCCGAGCGGAGGTCAGCTCGGACGGAGCCGGTGGAGCAGCCGCTCGGCGTCGTGCGGCGCGTGTCCCTGGGAGTCGTTGTCGAAGTACACGTGCACGTCGCGGCCCTCGGCGGACCGCCTGCGACACCACTGCGCCCACGCGTCCAGGGAGGAATCGCTGTAACGACTGGCGTAGAGGCGGGTGTGGCCGTGGAGGCGCGCGTAGGCGATCGAGCTCGAGGGCAGGTCGAGGACGGGCCAGTCCTTGGGCGCGTCCGACCAGACGCCGGCGACGTCGAGATCGCGCAGCAGGGCCGCGAAGCCGGGATCGGCGAACGAGGGGTGGCGGACCTCGAGGGCGTGGTGGGTGGGGGGCATCGACGAGGGCCTCGGTGAGGGCGTGCTCGGGTGGCACGCGGTCGTCGTGCTCGCCCGCCAGCACGGCGGCCTCCGCGGTCGTGCGGACGCCGACGAGTCGCAGCAGGTGCGTCATGTAGCGGCTGCCCTTCAGCGCGAACACGAAGTCCTCGGGCACCTCCGGGGCCCAGCGCTCGAAGGTGGTGCGCCGCTGCAGCGAGTAGAACGTGCCGTTGACCTCGACGGCCGTCAGGCGCGACGCGACGTGCTCGAGCTCGCGACGCCGGGGCAGGCCCTTCGGGTAGAAGTCGCCGCGCCACCCGTCGTAGCTCCAGCCGCTGACGCCGATCAGGAGGCGCGACACGTCCGCCCCTGAGGCGCTCGCGACGTCAGGACTCCTCCGAGGGCTCGAGCCGCTTGAGCGGCTTCGTCGCGGGACCGTTCAGCACCTCGCCCTCGGGGGAGAAGCGCGAGCCGTGGAGGGGGCAGTCCCACGACTGCTCGTGGTCGTTCCAGCGCAGCACGCCGCCGAGGTGGGTGCAGAGCCCGGACACGCGGCAGGTGCCGGTCTCGGAGCGCGACTCGGCGACCACGTGGACGCCCTCGCGGTGCACGCGTCCCTCGCCGGTCTCCAGCGGCGCGTCCGAGCCGGACAGCGCGCGGACGGCGCCGGTGGCGACCTCCTTGGCGACCTTGGCGTTGATCGACGCGCGGCCCTTCACCGACTGCAGCGGCGAGGAGTGGTCGACGACGCTGTCCGCCCAGGGCATCGGGTCGCCGAGCACGTCGTGCGCGATCGCGAGGGCCGCGGCCGTGCCGTTCGTGAAGCCCCACTTGGCGAACCCGGTGGCGAAGCGGATCCGGTCGCCGCCGCGGGGCATCCGCCCGAAGCGGGGCAGCCCGTCGCCAGTGGTGTAGTCCTGCGCGGACCACGCGGCGACCTCGCGAGCGGCGGGGAAGTGCTCGGCGGTCCACGTGCGGATGGCCTCGACGTGCTCGCGCTCGGACTCGGTGCGCCCGACGCCGTGGCCGAAGCCGCCCACCAGCAGCGCGGGCCGCCCGTCGGCGGTGCGGGCGTCGCGCAGCGACACCGAGGGCGAGCCGGACGACAGCGCCATGATCTGCGGCGGGTCGGCCAGCTCGTAGCCGACGACGTACGACCGCTGGGGCTCGAGATCGCTGAAGGCCAGGCTGCGGTCGAGGATCGGCGAGCCGGTAGCGACGACGAGGGACTCGGCGCGCACCGTGCGGCCGTCCTCGAGGTGCGCCGTCGGCGGACCGACCCAGTTCACGCTCGCGACCCGCGCGTTCTCCACGATCACGCCCTGGTGGGCGCGCAGCTCCGTCGCCAACGCGGACAGGAGCGACCCGGGGTCGACCTGCGCCTGGTCGGCGAGGGTGACCGCGCCGTGCACGTGCACCGGCAGGTCGAGCCCGTCGGACCACTCCACCGGGAGGCCCACGGACTGCGCGGCGACGAACTCGGCGCGCGCCCGCGAGGTCTCGTTCGGGCTGGCGGCGAAGGTGGCTGCGGCGCGGCGGTCGATGCGGACGTCGTGGGCCGTGGCGAAGTCGACCAGCCAGTCGAAGCCGGCCCGGTTCTCCTCGACGTAGGACTGCACGACGTCGCGCGAGTGCTGCTCCAGCAGCGTGGACAGGCGCGTGCCCTGCAGCAGCGAGACCTTGGCCGAGCTGTGCCCGGTGGAGCCGGCGCCGACGTAGCGGGCCTCGACCACGCAGACCCGCCGGCCCGCGCGGGCCAGCAGGACGGCGGTGGTGAGGCCGACCACCCCGGCGCCGACGACGAGGTCGTCACAGGCGTCGGGGAGCGTGTCGGAGCCCGCGACCTCCGCGGGCACGAGCCAGAGGGGTCGGTTGTCGCCGGTCATCGGCGCCTCAGGCCAGCCCGTCGCGCTCGAGGAGCTGCTGCTGGACGTCCTGGTTCGGCGCGGCGTCGACCGCGTCGTGCGGCGGGTCGTCCGGCTCGGTCGGGTCGGGCTGCGTCGACGGGTCGTCGGGATCGGGGCCCTCGGCGGGAGCGTCAGGGTGCGGTGTGCTCATGGATCCTCCTCGTTTCGACGGTCGAGGGTCACGTACCCGACTCGCGCGGTTCCATGCGCCGACTCGCGCGGTTCCATGCGCCGGGGCACGATGGGCGCGCGGTGCGCATGAGGCGCGCTCCGGGGGGTACCCCCACCGTGTCCCCCCGTTGCAGATCGAAAGGACCACGGATGCCATCAGCCGTCATCACCGGAAGTGGGCCGACCACGTCGACCCTGCCGCAGCCTCGTGGCGACCTGAGTGCCGCGACCGTCGCGGCCCTCACCGGGGCGATGCCGTGGGACCGGATCCCGCGGGTCCGCCCGTCGAGCGAGGAGGACGGGCTGCTGACGGCCTGGATCGCGCACGAGCTGCACCACCGCGGCTTCGCCGACGTGCAGGACGCGGAGTGGACGCCGGAGCTCATCGCCGTGCGCAACGAGGTCGAGCGCGACCTGGAGGCGCGACTGCGTGAGCGCGCCGTGGGTCGCCTGCCCGAGTCCGCCGATCCCGACGTCCTGCTCGAGTACGTGCGCAACGACGACGGGCCGTCGCTGGCCGCGCACGTGCAGCGCTCCGCCACGGCGGAGCAGGTCCGCGAGCTGCTCTGGTATCGGTCGATCTACCACCTCAAGGAGGCCGACCCGACCGCGTGGACCGTCGCACGGCTGCCCGGTCCGGCGCGCGCCGCGCTGGCCGAGCTCCAGTACGACGAGTACGGCGGCGGTCGTCCCGAGCGGCTCCACGCGCACCTGTTCGCCGAGGGCATGCGCGCCCTCGGCCTCGACGCCCGCGAGGGCGCGGCGATCGACGACGTGCCGGTCGAGGTGCTCGAGATGAACGTGACCCTGACGATGTTCGGCCTCCAGCGCCGGCTGCGCGGGGCCTCCGTGGGCCACCTCGTGGCGTTCGAGGCCTCCAGCTCGGGACCGTCGCGCCGGATGGCGCGCGGCCTGCGGCGGCTGGGCCTGCCGGAGGAGATCGCGGCCTACTACGACGAGCACGTCGAGGCCGACGCCGTGCACGAGCAGACCGCCGCGCGGTTCATCGCCGGCGCGCTGGTCGAGGCCGAGCCGCACCTGGCCGAGGACGTCGCGTTCGGCGTCTTCACGTGCCTGGACCAGGAGAGCCGGTTCGCCACGGCGATGTTCGACAAGTGGGGGATCTGATGTCGCGCCGCGTCGATCTGAGCGTGTGCCCCAACGGACCCCTGCTCATCCGCGGGGACATCGGCGTGCGCGCCCCCGACGGCGAGATCCACCGCACCGAGAGACCCGTCAGCGCCGTGTGCCGGTGCGGCAAGTCCGCGTCGCTGCCCTGGTGCGACGCGACCCACCAGGCGATCAGGACCCGATTCGACGACGAAGGAGAGTCCCATGAGTGAGGACCAGAGCGGCTTCCCGCCGCAGCAGCAGGAGCCCCCGGGCCGCACCGACGTGATGGAGCCCGTGCCCGACCACGGCGAGGAGAGCTACGTCGGCACCGGCCGGCTGGAGGGCCGCAAGGCCCTCATCACCGGCGGCGACTCCGGCATCGGTCGTGCGGTCGCGATCGCGTACGCCCGCGAGGGCGCCGATGTCGCGTTCACCTACATGCCCGAGGAGGTCGAGGACGCCCGCGAGACGTCGCGCCTCGTCGAGGAGGCCGGCCGCACCTGCCTGGCCATCGAGGCCGACCTGCGCGACAGCGCCACGTGCGACCGCGTCATCGCTCACGCCCACGACGGCCTCGGGGGTCTGGACATCCTCGTCAACAACGCCGGCTACCAGATGGCGCGCGACGAGGGCCTGGAGCAGATGGACGACGAGCGCCTCGAGCGCACCTACACGACCAACGTGCTTGCCCTGCTGTGGCTCACCCGCGCCGCGCTGGCGCACCTGGGTCGTGGCTCGTGCATCATCAACAACACGTCGATCCAGGCGTACGAGCCGTCGACGAGCCTGCTGGACTACGCCTCCACGAAGGCCGCGATCAACAACCTCACGGTGAACCTCGCGGCCGAGCTCGGCCCGCGGGGGATCCGCGTGAACGCGGTCGCGCCCGGCCCGATCTGGACGCCGCTGCAGCCCGCGACGCAGCCCGTGGAGAAGCTCGAGCAGTTCGGCTCGGACACGCCGCTGGGTCGCGCGGGCCAGCCCGCCGAGGTGGCGCCGGCGTTCGTGTTCCTGGCGTCGGAGACGGACGCGAGCTACGTCTCGGGCACCGTCCTGGGCGTCACCGGCGGAAAGCCGGTCTTCTGATGCTCCAGGCCACCGAGCCCGAGGCGCGGTCGACCACGTTCGGCGGCCGGTCGATCGGCTACGACGAGCGCGTGCTGACGCCCCGCCCCTGGACGGAGGCGCAGTCGGCCTGGGCCCGCGAGTGGCTCGACCGCGTGCCGGCCGGTCCCGTGCTCGAGGTCTGCGCGGGGGCGGGTCACATCGGCCTGCTCGCCGTGGCCGGCACCGGAAGGCACCTCGTCCAGGTCGACGCCGACCTGCACGCCTGCGTGTGGGCCTCGCGCAACGCGCGGGCGTGGGGCGTGGACTCCGACATCCGTCACGGCGGGATGTCGGAGGTGCTGCTGCCCGACGAGCGCTTCGCCCTCATCATCGCCGACCCGCCGTACCTGACCTCGGACGGCGTCGGGCAGTTCCCGGAGGACCCGCTGACCGCGATCGACGGGGGCGCCGACGGACTCGACCTCGCGCGCGAGTGCCTGACCGTGATCGCCCGGCACCTGTGCCGCGGCGGCGTCGGCCTGCTCCAGCTGCGCGACGAGGGGCAGGGACGCGATCTCGAGGCCGACGCGGCCGAGCGCGGCCTCACGATCGCCGAGAGCCGGCAGCTCGACGGCGGCGCCGTCCTGCTGCTGCACCGCACCACCGATGGAGGACAGCATGGACAGCACGCCGAAGACCGGTGACCAGGCGGAGGGCAAGGCCGCGAAGCTGGCCGACGAGCTCACCGTGGACCCGCAGCACGCGAGCGTCTCGGAGCCGGGCGGGAACGAGCAGGAGGCCGGCACGGAGACGGTGCCCGGCGTCGAGGGCCCCGCGGGGGTTCCCGACCTGCCGACGCCCGACGACCCCGGCACCGGCGGCCCCGGCGACGAGGGCGAGGACGACGACGCCTGACCGTCCGCCCCCGCGGCTCAGCTCCGGCTGAGCCGCACGGGGCCGGTCGCCCCGAGCTTGTCGGGATTGCGCACGATGTTCATCGTGACGACGACCCCGTCCTGCACCACCGCGGTCGCGATCGCGGTGATCGCGCCGGCCTGACGGGTGACGAGGCCCAGCTCGCCGTTGATCCACGCGGCCTCGACGACGACGTCGTCGGGCATGACGCCCGCGAGGAACCGCAGCACCTTGTCGCGCCCGACGATCGGGCGCCGGGCCGCGCTGACCTTGCCGCCGCCGTCGGACACCAGCACCACGTCGGGGGAGATGACGTCCAGCAGCTGCTGGAGGTCGCCCTCGGCGATCGCGCGCTGGAACCGCGCCACCACCTCGGTGCGCTCGCGCGGTGTCACCTGCACGCGCGGCCGGCGCGCGGCCACGTGCGCCCGTGCCCGCCGCGCGATCTGGCGCACCGTGGCGGGCGTGCGGTCGACCGCCGCGGCGATCTCCTCGTAGGGGACGTCGAAGACCTCACGCAGCACGAACACCGCCCGCTCGGTCTCGCCGAGGGTCTCCAGCACGAGCAGCATCGCCGTGGAGACCGAGTCGGCCAGGGCCACGTCGTCGGCGACGTCGGGCGCGGTAACGAGCGGCTCGGGCAGCCACGGCCCGACGTACGACTCGCGCCGACGCGCCAGCGTGCGCAGGCGGTTGAGGGCCAGGCGCGTCGTGATCCGCACGAGGTAGGCGCGCGGGTCGTGGACGTCCTCGCGGTCCTCGGCGCTCCAGCGCAGCCACGTCTCCTGCACGACGTCCTCGGCGTCGGCGGCCGAGCCGAGCATCTCGTAGGCGACCGTGAACAGCAGCGCGCGGTGCGCCGTGAACTCGTCGAGGACGGACGTCACCGCACGTCCGCCAGCGGCAGCTCGCACACGTCGCTGAAGCCCTGGCTGGCCAGGCCGGCGGCCAGGTTGAAGCGCGAGCGCTGGTTCTCCACGGCCACCATCATCGTGAGCTCGACGAGCGCCTGCTCGCCCAGGGCCGCGCGCAGCCCGGATACCTGCTCGTCGGTGACCGTCGGCGGGGTCGCGGTCATCGCCTCGGCGTAGGCCATGACGTCGCGCTCGAGGTCGGTGAAGGCGTCCGACTCGCGCCACCGCGGGACCTCGCGCACCTTCTGCTCGTCGAGGCCCTCGTCGTGGGCCAGGTAGTAGCCGAAGTCGAGGCACCAGCTGCAGCCGATGCTCGCGGCCGAGGCCATCACGGCGTACGACTTCAGGTGCGGGTCGAGAGCGTCCCACGTCGCGACGCGGCGCTCCCACGCCAGCACGGCGCGCAGCACCTTGCGGTGGTTCCACAGCACGGGCACAAGGTCGGGCACGCGGCCGTACATCCGGCGCGCTGCGGCGCTCACGACGCGCGCGGCGGGGGAGTCCATCGGGGCGGCGGGGATGCGGAACGTGCTGGGCATGGTGTCTCCTTCATCGGACCTCGGCGAGGTCGTCCGACATCAAGACACCGGCCGCGACCGATCCGTGACACCCGGCGCTCGACGGCCGCTCCCGCCGCCTGACCTGGCGCCGCGGCTTGGCTGGCAGAGCGGTGAGTCGTCAACCCCATGGCAGCCTGATTCGGTTGGTGACTCACCGCCGCTCGGCGGGAAGGGTTGACCTCTCACCGCTCCTCAGCGGTCGGCTGATTCAGTCGTCGAGGTCCTCGGGGGAGACGACGTCCTGCCGGTACTGCTCGCGCAGCCACTTCAGCGCCGCGTCGTGGGCGGCGCGATCGGCCGACGTCACGGCGCCCTCGGCGATCAGCACGCGCAGGTCGTGGGCGTAGGCGGTGGCGGCGGTCATCGCGAGGCACGCCTCGGTGACCACGCCGCCCACGATCAGCTCGTCCACGTCGAGGGCGCGCAGCCGCTCGAGCAGGTCGGTGCCGTGGAACGCGTCGTCGCGTCGCTTGACGATCTCGACGTCGGGCCGCAGGTCCAGCTCGGTGAGCGTCTCGGCGCCCTGCGTGCCCTCGAGCACCACCGGCTGGTCGTCCTCGCGCATGTTGAGCGCCCACGTCGACTTGTCCTCCGGCAGCACCGTGCGCGCCTCGATCACGGGCACGTCGTGGTCGCGGGCCCAGTCCGCCCAGCGCTGCACCGCGCGGACCAGGTCCGAGCGCTGCTCGGCCAGCGGCGGCGGGTCGAGGAAGTCCTCCTGGAGGTCGATGAGAAGGAGAGCACGCATGGGTCCATCCTGCCGGGGCCCCCGCGTGCTCGCCTCCCGGGACGACCTACTTCGGAGGCATCCGGATCGCGCCGTCGACGCGGACCGTCTCGCCGTTCATGTACGAGTTCGTGACGCACTCGACGACCATGCTCGCCAGCTCCTCGGGGTGGCCGAGGCGCTTGGGGAAGTTGACCGACTCGCCGAGCTTGGCCTTGAACTGCTCGGCGGCCTCGCCCTCGCCGTAGATGGGGGTGTCGATCAGGCCGGGGGCCACGGTGTTGACGCGCACGCCGATCGCCGCGAGGTCGCGCGCGACGGGCAGGGTCATGCCGACGACGCCGCCCTTCGACGAGGAGTACGCCGCCTGGCCGATCTGGCCGTCGAACGCCGCGACGGACGCGAGGTTGCAGATCGCGCCGCGCTCGCCGGACTCCAGCGGCTCGGTGCGACCGATCGCGGTGGCGGCGAGACGGATGGCGTCGAAGGTGCCGATCAGGTTGATGGCGATGACCTTCTTGTAGGCGTCGAGGTCGTGCGCGGACTCGAACGAGCCGTCGCGACCGACCGTGCGCTGGGCCCAGCCGATGCCGGCCGAGTTCACCAGCACGCGCAGCGGCGCGAGCTCCTCGGCGGCGGCGACCGCCGTCTCGATCTGCGAGGTGTCGGTGACGTCGACGTGGATGAACACGCCGCCGACCTCGTCGGCGAGCGCGCGGCCCGCTTCGTCGTTGAGGTCCGCGACGACCACGCGCGCGCCCTTCGCGGCGAGCTGGCGGACGACGGCGGCGCCGATTCCCGAGGCGCCTCCGGTGACGATGGCTGATGCTCCAGTGATCTCCATGTCCTGATCCAACCATTCCGGCGGTGGTCCATGCTGGAGGTGCCGACACACCGAGGAGGACCCACCGTGGCCGTGGAGCGCGTGATGCCCAGCGACGAGGCGAGCGACCTGATCGACCTGACTCGCCAGATCGTCGACGACCAGCTGCGCCCGCGCGTGGACGCCGACGAGCGCTCGGCGACGTTCCCGCGCGACGTGTTCCGCACGCTCGGTCGGGCCGGGCTGCTGGGGCTGCCGTACGCGGAGGAGCTCGGCGGCGGCGGCCAGCCGTACGAGGTCTACCTGCAGGTGGTCGAGGAGATCGCCACGGCGTGGGCCAGCGTCGGCGTCGGCACGAGCGTGCACGCGCTGAGCTGCTTCGGCCTCGACCACGCGGGCACGCCCGAGCAGAAGCAGCGCTGGCTGCCCGACATGCTCGGCGGCGAGCTGCTGGGCGCGTACTGCCTGTCCGAGGCGCACGCGGGGTCCGACCCCGCCGCGATGCGCACCACCGCGAAGCGTGACGGCGACGACTACGTGATCCGTGGCGCGAAGGCGTGGACCACGCACGGCGGCCAGGCCGACTACTACAAGGTGATGGCGCGCGCCGAGGCCGGCATCACGTGCTTCCTCGTGCCCGCCGACGCCGAGGGACTCGCGGCGGACGTGCCCGAGGACAAGATGGGCCTGATGGGCTCGACGACGGCCACCATGCTGTTCGACGACGTGCGGGTGCCGGTCGAGCGCCGGCTCGGCGACGAGGGCCAGGGCCTCGCGATCGCGCTGGCCGGACTGGACTCCGGTCGGCTCGGCATCGCCGCGGTCGCCACGGGCGTCGCCCAAGGCGCCCTCGACGCGGCCGTCGCGTACGCCAGGGAGCGCGAGGCGTTCGGCGTGCCGATCATCGACCACCAGGGTCTGACGTTCCTGCTGGCCGACATGGCCGCGGCCGTCGAGAGCGCCCGCGCCACGTACCTCGCCGCCGCGCGCCTGCGCGACCTCGGCCGCCCGTTCTCGCGGCAGGCCTCGATCGCCAAGCTCGTCGCGACCGACAACGCCATGAAGGTCACCACCGACGCCGTCCAGGTGCTCGGCGGCGCGGGCTACACGAAGGACTTCCCGGTCGAGCGCTACATGCGCGAGACCAAGGTCATGCAGATCTTCGAGGGCACCAACCAGATCCAGCGCCTCGTCATCGGGCGCGACCTCAAGAAGCGCGGCTGACCCCCTCTTCCACTCTTGGAACGCGTTGAACCGTTTCCGTCCGCGAAACGGTTCAACGCGTTCCGAAAGTGGGGAGGGGAGCCGCGCCAGAACGCTCGCGGCGGCTGGCTCAGGCGGCAGGGACGAGGTCGTGGCGGCACAGCTCGACCACCGACTCGGCGGGGGTCGAGCGCAGCCGGGCGCCGCACGAGTCGAAGACCTCGCCCATCCGGGCGGTGTAGCCGAGCAGGAAGCTGCTGCTGATGGCGTGGGCCGCGGCGGGCGCGCGCCGCGCCGGGCACAGGGTGGCCAGGCGCGTGAGGGTCGCGACGAGGCCCTCCGGGTCGGCCGGTGCGAGCCGGAAGACCCAGCGCGGCAGCACGGGCAGCGCCGTCGCGGCGGCGGACGAGGCGTGGACGAGGGTGGTGCCCAGACCGGCCACCGCGAGGGTGGCGGCCGTGACGTTGATCGTGCCCAGGACGCGGGCGCGCACGATGGCCTCGGGTGAGTCGGCCGAGTCGGTGGTGCCGCCCGCGTGGACGACCGAGACGACGGGCCCCGCCTCGCGGGCCGCCAGCATCAGCGCCTCCACCGAGCGCAGGTCGGTGACGTCGGCCACGATCGACTCGGCCGAGACCCCGGGGGAGTCCAGACGGTCCAGGGCGCGCACCAGCCGCTCGCCTCGTGCGTCGCTGAGGACGACGTGATGGTCGCGCGCCAGCAGGCGTGCGGCGGCCAGCCCCGTCTCGCTCGCCCCGCCCGTCACGACTGCCACCCGGTGCGTCACGTCGACCTCGTTCCCGGGACGCGCCACGCGTCCCACCCGACCCATCCTGCGCGCGCCCGCACGCCGGGGCGAGGCTTTCGGCGACATTCCCGAGGTATCTGGAAACCGCTGGGATTCGAGTGACTTTCGCCACCGGCGGGGTCACCCGGAGTTACACCGGTTACGAATCCGTCCTGCGATTCGAGGACGAACCCGCCGCATCTTGGACAAGTCCCTGACGCGATCAAGTGACCCGCTGGTAACCTTCGTCACATTACCTGCCGGTACACACAGGATGCGGAGAGAAGATGGGCGACCTCGGTTACAAGTTGAAGGTGCTGCGGCGAATCGGGCTGCTCAAGGCCCAGAACCCCGTCCGGTTGGTGAAGGCAGGCAAGAAGCTCGCCTCGTGGGGTCCCGGATTCCCGTCCGCCGTCGGCGCCGCGGCTGCCCGCAAGCCCCAGCAGGTCGCGATCATCGACGACGCCGGCCAGCTGACGTGGCGCGAGACGAGCGACGCCATCAACCGCCTGACGCAGGCGTTCAAGGACAAGGGCTTCGTCCCCGGCGACCCGATCGCGGTGCTGTGCCGCAACCACCGCCACATGGTGATCGCCATGGTCGCGATCTCGCAGTTCGGCGGCCGCATGCTGCTGCTCAACACGATGGCCAGCGGCGGCCAGCTCACCGAGCTGGTCAAGCGCGAGGGCGCCAAGATGGTCATCCTCGACCAGGAGTTCCTGCCCGTCGCCGCCGACATCGACCGCGAGTCGATCGTCGTGGCGTGGGAGGACGACGAGACCCACGGCCTGCCCACGCTGGGCAGCCTGGCCAAGGGCCTGTCGCCGGCCGACCACCCGAAGCCGGCCAAGCCGGGCAGCATCGTCATCTTCACGTCGGGCACCACCGGCCTGCCCAAGGGCGCGAAGCGCAAGGAGCCCGAGAACCTCGAGCCCCTGCTGACCTACTTCGGCGCGATCCCGTACGAGGGCAACTCCACCGTGGTCGTCGCGGCGCCGCTGTTCCACTCGTGGGGCCTGCTGAACTTCGGCTTCGGCCTCTCGACCGTCCCCACCTACGTCCTGCGTCGCCGCTTCGTGCCCGAGCAGGTCATCCGGGACATCGCGAAGTACAAGGCCGAGGTCCTCGTCGTGGTGCCGCTCATGATGCAGCGCCTCGTCGACGCCGATCCCGAGGTCATCAAGAGCCACGACGTCTCCAGCCTCAAGATCACCGCGTCCAGCGGCTCGGCCCTGGCCGGCGAGCTGGCCACGCACTTCATGGACACGTTCACCGACTCGGTCTACAACTTCTACGGCGCCACCGAGACCGGCTGGGTCACGATCGCCGGCCCGAAGGACCTGCGCGACGCGCCGGGCACCGCGGGCCGCGTGCCGTGGCACACCGTGGTCAAGGTGCTCGACGAGAACGGCCACGAGGTCCCACAGGGCGAGACCGGCGTGATCCACGTCGGCAACTCGATGATGTTCGCCGGGTACACCGACGGCCGCACGAAGGACTTCCGCGACGGCCTCATGCACTCGGGCGACCTCGGCTACTTCGACGAGGCGGGCCGCCTGTTCGTCGCCGGCCGTGACGACGACATGGTCATCTCCGGCGGCGAGAACGTCTTCCCGCGCGAGCTGGAGGACGCCCTCATCGAGCACCCGAAGGTCCAGGACGTCGTCGTCACCGGCATCCCCGACCCGCAGTGGGGCCAGTGCCTGGCCGCCTACGTCGTCGTCCGCGAGGGCGAGGAGCTCTCGCAGGACGAGGTCGTCGACTACGCCAAGCAGCACGTCGCCCGGTTCGCCGTGCCGCGTGCGGTGATGTTCCTCGACGAGCTGCCGCGCAACCCCACCGGCAAGGTCATGAAGCGCAACCTGCCGGCGTTCGAGACGCTGTCCTGATCGACGCAGGTCCCCGCGACGCCCGGTCCCTCCTGGGGGCTGGGCGTCGTCGCGTGCCGGGGTCCCTACGCACCCGGGACCAAGGGCCCGGGAAAGTGGGTCACTTCGCCTCATCCCGGGGCGCGCGGCGCTCCGTAGCGTCAGTGATGACGACGCAACGACGCGGAGTCATCGCACAGGAGGAACAGATCATGCGCCGCTCGGCATTCGACAAGCTCATCTCGTGGACCGGACTGGCCCTGGCAGGACTGCTGGTGGTCGTGGGCGGCCTGGCCTCCTGGGCACACTTCTTCATCGACGACCAGGTGCAGTCGCAGCTGGTGGCGCAGCGGATCACGATGCCCGAGGGCGACGCGCTGACGAGCCTGTCGGACGCGGACCGCGAGGCGCTCGAGCCCTTCGCCGGCAGCCCGCTCGACACCGGTGCCGAGGCCCGCGCCTTCGCCGACCACTACATCCTCGCCCACATGAACGCCTCCAGCGGCAACCGCACGTACGAGGAGGTCAGCGGTGAGTTCATGGCCCTGTCCGACCAGGAGAAGGCCTCCGAGGCCGGCCAGCAGGTCGCCGCGCTGCGGCAGTCGCTCTTCATGGGCAACACCCTGCGCGGGATGCTCCTGAACGCCTACGCCTTCGGCACCATGGGCCTGATCGCCGGGCTGACGGCCATCGCCTCCTTCGCCGGAGCCGTGGTCCTCGCGGTCCTCGCCGCCCTGGGTCTGCGTCACTCGAAGACCCGCGACGCCGAGCTGGCCAGCATCTGACCGACCCGACACGAGCGGCCGCCCGGAGCCCCGGGCGGCCGCTCCTCGTCGCGGTGACGGTTTCCCCGGTTAACCGGGGAAACTGTTACTTCACGAGGTTCGCGAACCACGTGAAGTGACAGGAAACCTCGTTCAGTCGCAGAGGACCGGCTCAGAAGGGCGGCCAGGGCACGGCGGGCATGTCGCCCTCGGGCGAGGGGAAGACGCCCTCGGCCAGCAAGCGGTCGCAGCGACGGCGCAGGGCCGCCAGCTCGGGCTCGCCGAGCCACTCCGCGAGCGTGGTGCCGAGCTCGTCCTCGAGGCCGTCGCGGACTCGACGCACGCCGCCGAGCTCGTCCTCGGAGAGCGCCTGTCCGAGCCAGCCCCACAGCACGGTGCGCAGCTTCGGCTCCTCGTGGAAGGTCAGGCCGTGGTCCACGCCGTGCCGGTGGCCGCCGGTCATCGCCAGCACGTGCCCGCCCTTGCGGTCGGCGTTGTTGACCATCGCGTCGAACACCGCCATGCGGCGCAGGCCGGTGGAGTCCTCGTGGACGAGCGAGACGGGCCGGTCCTCGGCGTCGAGGCCGTCGAGGACGTGGCACCAGCCGTCGGGGAGGTCGTCCGCCGGCACCAGCGTGACGGCCTCGGCCTCGGGATCGGCGTCCTGCCAGACCTGCAGCATCCCGGCCCCGTGGGGACCCTCGCCCCACCACGTGGGCGGGACGACGTCCCAGCCGGTGGCCTCCGACACCAGGCGCGACGCGACCTCGCGCTTCGCGAGGACGACGTCGGGGAAGTCCCACAGCGGCCGCTCGCCGGCGACGGGCTTGTAGACCACGCGGACGCCGTCGATCCGGCCGACGAAGGTGGCGTTGGACGCGGGCAGGATGCGACCCTCGAGCTCGAGGTCGCCCTCGAGGCTCACCAGGAGTCGTCCGTGGCGCCGCACACGTGGACGTCGCCGTCGATCGGCTCGAAGCACAGCGGGCACAAGGGACGGCCGGCCTCGACGACCGCGCGGGTGCGCTTGCAGAACGAGCGGGCGGCGCCCACGGGGATGCGGACGTGCAGCACCTCCGACGGTCCCTCGGGCTCGGGCTCGAGCAGCGACTCGGGGGAGTCCTCGACGAGCGGGAACGCCTCGATCACGACCTGCGCCGTGGTGGGGTCGAAGCCCAGCGAGAGGATCCCGACCCGGAACTGCTCGACGACGGGGGAGTCCAGCGGACCGTCGTCGTCGAGTCCCTCGGGGGCCTCGGCCGGCACGCTGAACGGGTTGCCGTCCTGGGCCATGAGCTCGTCGAGGACCTCGTCCAGCTTCTCGGCGAGGGTGGCCGACTGCTCCTTCTCCATGAGGGCGCTGACGAGGTGCTCACCCGTGCGCGCCTGGAGGTAGAACGAGCGCTCGCCGGGACGGCCGACCGTGCCGATCACCAGACGGTCCGGCCAGTCGAACTCGTGCACCCGTTGCGCCATGGCACCCATGCTAGGAGCCCGTGCCGCACGCCGCTGGGCGCGTGGACGTGACACGGCTCATGCGATCAGGCACGAGGACCCGCGCCGCCGCCCACCGCAGCGTCGGCGGAGGGCTCGGCGGCCTTGAGCCACGACAGGTCGCCGGCCGAGGTGTTGACCGCGACGACGTCGGGCCGGCGCGACCCGTAGCGGACGATCGACACGGAGGCCGGGTCCACGTGCAGGCGCTGGAAGAGGTCGAGGTGCATGCCGAGGGCATCGGCCAGGACCGCCTTGATGACGTCGCCGTGCGAGACCGCGACCCACACGGCCTCGTCGCCGTGCTCGGCCGCGACCCGTGCGTCATGGCCGCGGACGGCCGCGACGCCGCGCGCCTGCATGGCCGCGAGCGACTCGCCGCCCGGGAAGGCCGCGGCCGCGGGGTGGAGCTGGACGGTCTTCCACAGGTCCTCGGCGGCGAGCTCCTTCAGGGCCCGGCCCTGCCAGTCGCCGTAGCCGCACTCGGTGATCGCCTCGTCGACGGTGGGCTCGATGCCGTGGCGTCCGGCGATCGCGGCGGCGGTCTCGCGGCAGCGCTCGAGGGGGCTGGTGACCACGTCGGCCACCGGGACGTCCGCGAGACGGGCGCCGGTGGTCTCGACCTGCTCGCGCCCGAGGTCGTCGAGGTGGATGTCGGGGAGCCGGCCCGCGAGGGTGCCGGACGTGTTCGCGGTGGACCGACCGTGCCGGACCAGCAGGACGATCGCCATGGCCTGAACCCTAGCGGGAGGCGGATGTGGCCGACGCCGCGGCGACCCGCCCGGTGCGGTGCACCGAATTGTCCGAGCCGCTGGCTAGCGTCGAAGACGTGAAGATCCTCCACACGTCCGACTGGCACATCGGCCGGACGTTCCACCAGCACTCGACCGCCGAGGCCCTCGCCTCGGTGCTCGACGCGCTCGTGGAGGCCGTGCGCGACCATGCGGTCGACGTCGTGGTCGTGGCGGGCGACGTCTTCGACTCGTCCACCCCGTCGGCCGCCGCGGTCGAGGAGCTCGACCGCGTGCTGATCGCCCTGCGTCGCACGGGCGCCGCGGTGGTCGTCACGTCGGGCAACCACGACTCGCCGGCGCGACTGGGCGCCAAGGCCGCCTTCGCGCGCGAGTCCGGCGTCCACGTCGTCACCCGACCCGAGGACCACGCCACCCCCGTCACGCTCGAGGACGAGCACGGGCCCGTGCACTTCTACGGCATCGCCTACCTCGAGCCCGCGCTGATCCGCCACGTGTGGCCCGACCAGCGCCTCGCGCACCAGGCCGACGCGATCGGGTTCGCGCTCGACAACATCCGGGCCGACCTCGCCGAGCGCGGCGGTCGCTCGGTCGTGCTGGCGCACACCTTCGTCTCCGGCGCCGAGGGCGAGTCGTGCGAGTCCGAGCGCGGCATCACCGCCGGCGGCCTCGACCGCGTGCCCGTGCCCACGTTCGACGGCGTCACCTACGCGGCGCTCGGCCACATCCACGGTCGACACACGCTCGCGCCCCACGTCCGCTACAGCGGCGCGCCGCTGCACCTGTCGTTCTCCGAGCAGGACAAGCCGCGCGGCGCGTGGCTCGTCACCCTCGACGCCGACGGCCTCGGCGCCGTGGACTGGCTCGACCTGCCGGTCCCGCGGCCGCTCGCCACGCTCACCGGCACCCTCGACGAGCTGCTCACCGACGCCGCGCACGCGGCGCACGAGTCGTCGTGGGTCCGCGCCATCCTCACCGACGACGCGCGTCCTGACGACCCCATGCGCCGGCTGCAGCGTCGCTTCCCGCACTGCGCCCTGCTGGAGTTCCGCCCCAGCCGGGTCGACGACTCTGTGGCGCCCACGGATCCCCGTCGGCTCGCCACGCTCACCGACCAGCAGGTCATGGCCGAGTTCCTGTCGTTCGTGCGCGGGGGAGAGGGTCCCACCGAGGCCGAGGCCGCGATCCTCGACGACCTCGTCGGCCACGTCGCCGGCACCGAGGCGGCGCGATGAGGATCCACCAGGTCTCGATGACGGGGTTCGGCCCGTTCCGTCAGACGCAGACCGTCGACCTCGACACGTTCGCCGCCCACGGCATCTTCCTCATCACCGGCCGCACGGGCGCGGGCAAGTCCAGCATCCTCGACGCGGTCGTCTACGCCCTCTACGACTCGGCCCCGCGCTACGCCACCGGCGGCGGCAAGCAGGTGCGCAGCACGCACTGCACGCCCGACGAGCCCACGCGGGTCGAGCTCGTCTTCAGTGCGGCCGGTCGCACCTACCGCGTCGTCCGCACGCCCGAGTACCCGCGGCCGAAGGTGCGCGGCACCGGCATGACCCGCGAGAAGGCCACCGCCGAGCTGTCGGTGCGTGAGGGCGATCAGTGGGTCGGGATCGCGGCCCAGCCGCGCACCGTCGGCGAGGAGCTGCACGAGATCCTGCCGCTGCGCTGCGACCAGTTCCTCCAGGTCGTCCTGCTCGCGCAGGGCGACTTCCAGCGCTTCCTCGTCGCCTCCAGTGAGGACCGCCAGAAGCTGCTGCGCACCCTGTTCCGCAGCGAGCGCTTCAGCGACTACGACGTCGAGCTGCAGCGCCGCGCCGGCGCCCTGCGACAGTCCCTGCGCGAGGCCGAGTCCGGCACCGCCGCCACGATCTCCGCCCTGGCCCAGCACGCGGGACGGGACGTGCCCGAGGAGGTCGACGAGGCGTGGATCGCCCAGGTCCTCGAGACGCACGACGCCGACGTCGAGCTCGCCAGGGGCGACCTCGACCAGGCCACCAAGGAGGTCGAGGCCGCCGCCGAGCTGCTGCAGCAGGCCACCGAGCTGGCCGAGCGCCAGCGCCGCTTCGCCCGTGCCACCGAGGCGATGACCCTCGTGGTGCAGCAGGCGCCGGCGATCGCGGCCGACCGTGTCCGTCGCGACCTCGCCGTGGCCGCCCAGTCGGTCGAGGTGGCGCACCGGGCCCGGGTCGTCGCCGCGGCCCGTGCCGAGGAGGCCGCGGCCGGGCTCGCCGCGGCGCTGGCGGGATTCGAGGAGGTCGTCGACGGTCCGCCGCCGACCGACCTCGTCCAGCACCGCGACCGGCTCACGTCCGACCTCGCGGTGCTCACGGCCCGCCTCGCCGACGAGCAGGAGCTGGAGCGCCTGCGGGCCCTCGCGGGCACCCTGACCGAGCAGCTCGACGACCTCGGGCGGCGGGCCGACGACCTCGCGGCCCAGGCCCTCCACCACGACGCGGTCCTCGAGCGCGAGGTCGACGTCTCGGCCGAGCAGGCGGGGTCCGCCCTCGAGCGGCTGCGCGACGAGCTCGCCCTCGCCCGCAAGCGCGCCGCCGCCGAGCGAGAGCTCGCCGCGGCGCAGGTCGAGGAGCTGCAGCGCGGCAAGGCCCGCACGGCGGCCTCCACGGTCCTGGACTCGCTCAACGAGCGTCGCCTCGCCGAGTACGCCGGCACCCTGGCCCAGGCGCTCGTCAAGGGCGAGCCGTGTGCGGTCTGCGGCTCGGCCGAGCACCCGGCGCCGGCCGTCCTGGCCGACGGGCACGTCACCGAGGAGGCGCTCGACGAGGCGCGGCAGGCGTTCGACCGCGCCGACCACGCGGCCCGTCGCGCGGGCGAGCAGGCGGCGGCGCTTCGGGCCACGGTGCAGGGCTGGGCCGAGGTCCGTCCCCTCGACGAGCTCACCGCCGCGGTGCGCGAGGCCGAGGACGCGCTGGCCCGGGCCCAGCAGGCCGAGCAGGAGCGCGTCGACTCGCGAGCCGCCAAGGAGCGCATCGCCGCAGCGCTGGCCGATCTCGGGGTGCAGCGGGCGGCGGTCCAGCAGCGCGCCGCCACCACCGAGCAGCAGGCCGACGCCCTGGCCGCCACGGTCGCCCGGGTCCGTGGCGACTCCGGCTCGGTCGTGGAGCGCATCGCCGTCGTCACCGGCCACCTCGAGGCCACGAGCCGTCTCGTCGAGGCCCGCGCCGCCGACGAGGGTGCGCGCGAGCGCCTCCGGGAATGCGGCGAGACCCTCGCCGCCACGCTCGACCAGAACGGCTTCGCCGACGAGGGCGAGTTCGCCCAGGCGCGCCTCGACGCGGCCGCGATCGCCGACCTCAGCCGACGCATCGAGAAGCACGAGGCGCTGCGGGTGGCCAGCCAGACCGCCCTCGCCGCTCCCGAGCTACAGGACCTGCCCGCCGAGCCGGTCGACATCCAGGGCCCGCAGGCGGTGCACGCGCAGGCGCGCGAGACCTGCGAGGCCGCCACGATCCGCTACGGCTCGGTCGAGACCAGCGCCGTCACGGCGCACCGGCTCGCCACCACGATCCGAAGCGCGTGGGCCACGCACGCGCAGGCCCGTGCGGAGCTCGCGGTCCTCGACCGGCTGGCCCGGTCGGTGCACGGTGAGTCGCCCAACACGCGGCGGATGCGCCTCGAGAGCTACGTCCTGGCCGCCGAGCTCGAGCAGATCGTCGTCGCGGCCAACCTGCGCCTGCACGCGATGTCCAGCGGCCGCTATGCACTCGAGCGCAGCGACGTCACCGCCACCCGTGGCTCGAACTCCGGACTCGAGGTCCGGGTCCGCGACGAGTACACGGGCGTCACCCGCAGCCCCGAGTCGCTCTCGGGCGGCGAGAAGTTCCTCGCGTCGCTGGCGCTCGCGCTGGGCCTGGCCGAGGTCGTCACCAACCGTGCCGGAGGCATCACGCTGGACACCCTGTTCATCGACGAGGGCTTCGGCTCGCTCGACGCCGAGACGCTCGAGGTCGCGATGCAGACCCTCGACGGGCTGCGTCAGAACGGCCGCACGATCGGGCTCATCAGCCACGTCGAGACGATGAAGGAGCGCCTGCCCGCGCAACTCGCCGTCGAGCGCACCGCCGACGGGTGGAGCCGGGTCGAGGCGCGCGCCTGATCGCCGGCGTCTGCCGAAGCGCCGGACAGGCCGTCCGCGCCCACCTATCCTGCGGGAATGGAGGACGACGGTCTGCTCAGCCTGCTGCCCGATCGCCTCGACCTGCCCCGCGGCCGATCGGCCCTGTCGAAGTCCGACGTGGAGGCCTCCCGCCGGGGCCGCATCATGCAGGCCGCGCTCGACGAGGTCGCCGAGTCGGGCTACGCCGCCGCCACCGTCGCCGCGATCACGAAGCGGGCCCACGTCTCGCGCTCCTCGTTCTACGACGCCTTCGCCGACAAGGAGGAGGCCTTTGCCGCCGCGCACTGGCACGCCAGCGACCTGGCCCTCACGCGGGTGTGGGAGCCGGCGCTCACCCGGCCCGACCTCGAGTTCGACGAGCGCATCGCCACGGTGCTCGCCAGCTACCTCCACGTGCTGGAGACCGCGCGGTCGTTCACCGTCTGCTTCTTCGTCGAGATCCTCGCGGCGGGGGAGCGGCTGGCACGCCAGCGCGAGGAGATGCTCGAACGGCACGTGCAGATCCTGCACGAGCTGGCGAAGGTGTCGTCGGCCGACGACCCCACGATCCGGCTGCCCGAGCACGACGTCCTCCGCGCCCTGATCGGCGCGTTCGACGAGCTCGTCGCGCGGCGGGTGCGCAGCCAGCGACACGACGAGGACCTCGACCTCGCCGCCGTCGCCCCGCCGATCCGGGAGATCGTCACGGCCGTCATGCACCGACCGTGACGCAGGCCACGTCCCGACACGCTCGTGGTGGTGGCGGGACAGTTGTACTCGCGGTGTACTTTTGCCCATGACGGTGTGGTTCGTCTCCCCCGACCGAACCCCGTCCGACAGGTCGGTGCCCCCGCTCACCCCCCGATCGCGGGGGCACTGACCTCGTCCTCTCCTTCACCATTCACCGCATCGCGCGGCGCTGACCCATGGTCAATGCTCGGACGTCCGAGTATATTGCTAGGACATCCTAGTAATTGATGAGGTCGCCATGCACGTCCCCGTGAATCCAGTGCGTTTCGTCACCGCCTCAAGCCTGTTCGACGGGCACGACGCGAGCATCAACATCATGCGACGGATCCTGCAGTCGCAGGGCGCCGAGGTGATCCACCTCGGTCACAACCGCTCGGTCGCCGAGATCGTGGACGCCGCCGTGGAGGAGGACGTCCAGGGCGTCGCCGTGAGCTCCTACCAGGGCGGTCACGTGGAGTACTTCGAGTACCTCGTGCAGCTGCTGGCCGAGCGCGGCGCCGGCCACGTGCGGGTCTTCGGCGGGGGCGGCGGCGTCATCGTGCCGGACGAGATCGCCCGCCTGCGCAGCGCCGGCGTGACGATCTTCAGCCCGCAGGACGGCCAGCGGCTCGGCCTGGCGGCGATGATCAACACCCTCGTCGAGGCCTGCGACGTCGACCTCGTCGAGGCGGGGCTGCCCGCGGCGGACGCCGTGCTGGCGGGTGACCGCGCCTCGGTCGCGCGGGCCCTGACAGCCGCCGAGTCCGGGCGCCTCGGTCCCGACCTCACCGCGGCGATCACGACCGGCGCCGGCCGCTCGACCGCCCGCGTCCTCGGCATCACCGGCACCGGCGGATCGGGCAAGAGCTCGCTGACCGACGAGCTGGTGCGCCGGCTGCGTCTCGACCACGGCGACAAGCTGCGGGTGGCGGTCGTGGCCATCGACCCCACGCGACGCAAGGGCGGCGGCGCGCTGCTGGGCGACCGCATCCGGATGAACGCGATCGGCGGGCCGGTGTCGTTCCGGTCGCTCGCGACGCGCGGCAGCCACGAGGTGCCCGACCACCTCACCGACGTGATCGCCGTGCTGAAGGCGGCGGGCAACGACCTGGTGATCGTCGAGACGCCCGGCATCGGCCAGGGCGACGCCGGCATCCTGCCGTACGTCGACGCCTCGCTGTACGTCATGACGCCGGAGTTCGGCGCCGCCAGCCAGCTGGAGAAGACCGACATGCTCGACTTCGCCGACGTGGTGGCCATCAACAAGTTCGAGCGCCGCGGCGCGAAGGACGCGCTGCGCGACGTGGGTCGCCAGCTGGTGCGCAACCGCGAGGCGTTCGGGCAGCAGCCGTCGGACATGCCGGTGTTCGGCACGTCGGCGGCGCACTTCAACGACGACGGCGTGACGGCGCTCTACCAGGAGCTGCGGTCGGTGCTGGGCATCGAGCCGGGCGTCCTGCCGGAGGTGTCGGTGCGGCACTCCAGTGACGAGCACCACCTCGTGCCGCCCCAGCGGGTGCGGTACCTGGCCGAGATCGCCGAGACCGTGCGCGACTTCCACGACGAGACCGAGCGCTGGGCCGACGCGGCCGACCGGGCGCAGCACCTCGCCGCGGCGGCGGCCGAGCTGCCCGACGAACCGGGTCTGGCCGAGGCCGTGCGCCGCGCCCAGGACGAGCTCCCGGCCCCGGTGCGCGAGTCCCTCGACGCCTGGCCTGCCGTTGTGGAGGCGTACTCCGGCGACGAGCAGGTCGTGCGGGTCCGTGACAGTGAGCTGCGGTTCTCGCTCGTGCGCGAGACGCTCTCGGGCAACCGGCTGCGCCGGGTGAGCCTGCCGCGGTACCGCTCACACGGCGACCTCGTCCGCTTCTTGCGGTGTGAGAACCTGCCCGGCTTCTTCCCGTTCACGGCGGGCGTGTTCACCTTCAAGCGCGACAACGAGGACCCCGCCCGCATGTTCGCCGGCGAGGGCGACCCGTTCCGCACGAACCGCCGCTTCAAGCTGCTCAGCGAGGGCCAGCCCGCCACGCGGCTGTCCACGGCCTTCGATTCGGTGACCCTCTACGGCCGAGACCCCGACCTGCGCCCCGACATCTACGGCAAGGTCGGCACGTCGGGCGTCTCCGTCGCGACCCTGGACGACATGAAGGTCCTGTACGACGGCTTCGACCTCCTCGATCCGTCGACCTCGGTGTCGATGACGATCAACGGCCCGGCGCCCACGGTGCTGGCGTTCTTCCTCAACGCCGTGATCGACCAGGCCGCCGAGAAGGGCATCGACGCCGCCGAGGCGCTGCGGCAGGTGCGCGGCACGGTGCAGGCCGACATCCTCAAGGAGGACCAGGGCCAGAACACGTGCCTGTTCTCCACCGAGTTCAGCCTGCGGATGATGGCCGACATCCAGGAGTGGTTCATCGAGCACGGCGTCCGGAACTTCTACTCCGTGTCGATCTCGGGCTATCACATCGCCGAGGCCGGGGCGAACCCCATCAGCCAGCTGGCGTTCACGCTCGCGAACGGGTTCACGTACGTGGAGTCCTACCTCGCCCGCGGCATGGCGATCGACGACTTCGCCCCCAACCTGTCGTTCTTCTTCAGCAACGGCATGGACCCCGAGTACTCGGTCCTCGGCCGGGTCGCCCGCCGGATCTGGGCGGTCGCGATGAAGGAGAAGTACGGCGCGGGGGAGCGCAGCCAGAAGCTGAAGTACCACGTGCAGACGTCGGGCCGGTCCCTGCACGCGCAGGAGATGGACTTCAACGACATCCGCACCACGCTGCAGGCGCTCATCGCGATCTACGACAACGCCAACAGCCTGCACACCAACGCCTTCGACGAGGCCGTCACGACGCCGTCGGAGGAGTCGGTGCGCCGGGCGCTCGCGATCCAGCTCATCATCAACCGCGAGTGGGGGCTGGCCGCCAACGAGAACCCGCTGCAGGGGTCCTTCGTCATCGAGGAGCTCACCGAGCTCGTCGAGGAGGCCGTGCTGCGCGAGTTCGAGGCCATCAGCGAGCGTGGCGGCGTGCTCGGCGCGATGGAGACCGGCTACCAGCGCGGGCGCATCCAGGACGAGTCGATGCTCTACGAGCACCGCAAGCACGACGGCTCGCTGCCGATCGTCGGTGTCAACACGTTCAAGAACCCGCACGGCGACGAGGTGCCGCAGAAGCTCGCGCTCGCGCGGGCGTCCGAGGGCGAGAAGGAGTCGCAGCTGCGCCGCCTGCGCGCGTTCCAACAGGCGCACCGCGGCGAGGCCGAGGCCGCCCTTGAACGGCTCAAGGAGGCCGCCGCCAGCCACGAGAACGTCTTCGCCGTCCTGATGGACGCCGCGCGGGTCTGCTCGCTCCAGCAGGTCACCGAGGCCTTCTTCGAGGTCGGCGGCCAGTACCGCCGCAACGTCTGAGCGTCAGTCGGGGTCGAGGAGGCGAGGGCCGGCGCCGTCGGCGGCGAGGGCGTCGTCGGGGTTTCGCAGCCGGCACGTCCTGAGCGACAGGCAGCCGCAGCCGATGCAGCCGTCGAGGTCGTCGCGCAGCCGCTCGAGCCGGGCGATCCGCTCGTCCAGCGAACGGCGCCAGCGCCGCGAGAGCCGCGACCAGTCGGCCTTGGACGGGGCGTGGTCGGTCGGCAGGGACGCGAGCGCCTCGCGGATCTCGGCCAGGGAGATCCCGACGCGCTGCGACGTGCGGATGAACGCGATGCGCCGCAGCACGTCGCGTGTGTAGCGGCGCTGGTTGCCCGCCGTCCGCGTGGACGTGAGGAGCCCCTCGCGCTCGTAGAAGTGCAGGGCGGACACCGCGACGCCGGCTCGCTCGGCGACCTGGGACGGGGTCAGGAGGACAGTCATTGACCTGAACCTTAGTTGAGGTTGTTCGATCAGACCATGCTCCAGTCGAAGCCCACCCGGCGCCGCCGGGTCCGCCCGTCCCTGTCCGTTCCCGCACGCCTCGTCGAGGGCCGCATCCGCCCCGAGGGGTGTGACCGCTTCATCGCAGCCGCGGTGGTGAGCCTGCGGCTGCGATGAGGCGATGGGTCAGGCCGGGGCGAGCACCTCGCGCTCGAGCCGTGCGTAGCTGGTCTCCATGCCGTCGGTCATGCCCGTCGCCAGGATCTGGTCACGCAGCTCACGGCTCGGGTAGGTGACGTAGAGTGACATGAGCGTGCCCTCCTCGACGGGGGTGAGGGTCAGCTCGTTGATCGTGCCCTCGCCCTCCATGCCGATCATCCGCTCGGTGGTGACCGAACGGACGGGCGGGCTCACCTCGAGCAGCTCGCCGGTGAAGCCGAAGCGGTTCTCGCCGCCCTCCTGCTCCCACTCGTAGCGGTAGGTGTCGCCGACGTTCGTGGCGACCTCGCACACCGGCATCGTCCAGCCTTCGGGCCCGAGCTGCCAGCGCCGCAGCAGCTCGGGCTCGGTGTGGGCGCGCCACACCTGCTCGACCGTGCCGCGGATGATGCGGGTGATCCGCACGTGGGTGTCGTCGAGCAGCTGGCTCTCGGTGCCCACGGAGGCGGCGAACGAGCTCAGGTCGGCCACGACGGCGTCCATCTGGCTCATGGCGGAGGTCATGCCCTCCTCCATGCCCTGGGCGATGAGCTCCTCGAGGTCCTTCAGGGAGGCGAACCACGTCGTGGTCGTGACGCGGGAGCCCTCGCCGGTCTCCTCGAACGCGAAGGTCATCCGCATGGACGGCATGTCGGGGTTCGGCACGCCCGGGTCGGTGCAGAAGCCGTCCTCGACCTCGAAGCCCTTCCCCTCGTCGACCGAGCGGAACTTCCAGTAGCCGGCGCTCTGGTCGCCGTCCGGGCCGGTCATGACGTAGTGCGACTCGCCGCCCGGCGTCATGTCATGCCGGCTGAACGTCGCGGGCCACTCGACGGGCCCCCAGAAGCGCTCGAGCTGGCGGGGGTCGGCGTAGGCGTCCCACAGCCGGCGCACCGGCACGGGGAAGTCGGCGACGACGGTCATCGTGAGGTCGTCGGTGTCCTTGGACACGGAGGTGATGGGCATGGTCGTGCCTTTCAGGAGGGATCGGGTTCGTCCTCGGCCAGGAGGGCGTCGAGGCGCTCCACGCGCGAGCGCCAGATGAGCTCGAACTCGTCGAGCAGCTGTTGGGCCCGGGCGATCGTGTGCGGATTGCCCCGGACCAGTCGTTCGCGGCCCTGTCGGTGCTTGGTCACCAGTCCGGCCCCTTCCAGCACGGCCACGTGCTTCTGCACCGCGGCGAACGACATGTCGTACGAGTCGGCCAGACGGGACACCGACGCCTCGCCCACGAGGGTGCGGCGGACGATGTCGCGTCGAGTGGAGTCGGCGAGGGCGTGGAAGATGCGGTCGACCTCGGCGTCGGTCAGCTCGTTCTGAGTATTTACAACCATTTGGTTGCACGTTATGCCGAGGAGAGTCCGGCGTCAAGAGCGACGCCGGACTTCTTCGCGATCGGTGGATCAGTGGGCGGCCGAGAGGACGTCCGCGCCGGCGACGAGGCCGAACAGGTCCTTCGGGTCGGCGGGGTCGGCGATGAGGTCGAGCCACCCCACGAGGTCGGTGCCGGCGACGGACTCGTGCGCGTACCGCAGCGCCGCGAAGTCCTCCACCGCGAAGCCCACCGAGTCGAAGACCGTGACGGCGTCGGCGTCGCGGCGACCCGTCGCCTGCCCGGTGACGACCTGCCAGAGCTCGGTGACGGGATGGTCGGCCGCGACGGCCTGGATCTCGCCCTCGATGCGGGTCTGCGGCTCGAACTCCACGAAGACGTCCGCGCGGTGCAGGATCGCCGGGTCGAGCTCGGTCTTGCCGGGGCAGTCGCCGCCGATCGCGTTGACGTGCACGCCGGGCGCCACCATGTCGTCGGTGAGGACGAGGGCGCGCTGCTTGTCGGCGGTGCAGGTCGTGATGACGTCGGCGCCGCGCACGGCGTCGGCCGCGCTGGACGCGACGTGGACCTCGAAGCCGAGCGGCTCGGCGTTGCGGACGAACTTCTCCATCGCGGCGGGGTCGACGTCCCAGACGCGCAGTGACGTGATGCCCAGCGCCGCACGCATGCCGAGCGCCTGGAACTCGGCCTGGGAGCCGGTGCCGATCATCGCCATGACGCGAGAGTCCGGACGGGCGAGGTGGCGGGCCGCCATCGCCGAGGTGGCGGCGGTGCGCAGCGCCGTCAGGACGGTCATCTCGGCCACGAACGTCGGGTAGCCGGAGGAGACCTCGGCCAGGACGCCGAACGCGGTGACGGTCTGGAGGCCGTACGAGGGGTTCGAGGGGTGCCCGTTGACGTACTTGAAGCCGTACGCGACGCCGTCGCTCGTGGGCATCAGCTCGATGACGCCCTCGGACGAGTGCGCGGCCACGCGCGGGGTCTTGTCGAACGACGGCCAGCGGCGGAAGTCGGCCTCGACGGCGTCGGTCATGCCGGCGATGACGGCCTCGGCGCCGCGGGAGCGGACCCAGCGCACGGTGTTGGCAACGTCGAGGAAGGGGACGGAACTCATGAAGTCAACGCTACGCAGGGGTCAGGGTGCAAACAACGGAAATTTCTTGCGTGCTCAGCGCGGAAACGTTGCGTGCGAAGCCCTGCGGAGCAACATTTCTGCGCCGTCGGCCGCGTCCAGTCGCGGGAAAAGTCCGAGACACCCCGGGATTCCTGCGGATAATGTGTGCCGGGTGCCCGAAGACGCCCTGAGCCTGCTGCCGGAGCGGCTCGAACTTCCGCGGGGGCGCGCGGCCCTCCCCGAGTCCGAGGTCGCCGCCTCGCAGCGCGGCCGCATCCTGCAGGCCGTGTCCGACGAGGTGGCGCACGCGGGGTTCGCCGGCGCCACCGTCACGGGCATCACCCGACGGGCTCGCGTCTCGCGCACGACCTTCTACCGGTGCTTCTCCGACAAGGAGGAGGCCTTCGCCGCGGCCCACGAGACCATCAGCGAGCAGCTGGTCCAGTTCATCCGCGACCAGGGCGTGACCCTCGACGACGCGGCCTGGGAGCAGCGGATCGAGCTCGGCGTGCGGGGCCTCGCGGCCTGCCTCGAGGCGCGACCGACGTTCGCGCGCAGCTTCGTCGTGGAGATCCACGCCGCGGGGGAGCGTTTGCGCCGCCAGCGCGATGTCGTGGTGGAGCGCCACGCCCGCAGCCTCGCGCGCGTGGCCGAGCTCGCCGCGGCGTCCGGTGCCGACGTGCGCGTGCCCACCGAGCTCGAGGTCGTCGGCGCCATCGGCGCCGCGGAGGAGCTCGTCGCCCGCGAGATCCGGCGGACCCCACCGCGTCGCCGGCTGCGGCTGTCCGCGATCGTGCCGCCGGTCGTCGCGATCCAGACCAGCCTCCTCCGCCCGGTCTGAGGTGCGTTTTCCCCCGCCGTTGCAGGCTTTGTGCAGGGACTGAACAAATTGTGCGATTTTCGGGCGCGCTTGTGTACCAGTCCGGTACTTTTGGCTCGCGGCGCCTCGAGCTCACACCACTCGAGACTGCCGGGAGGGAAAGCGCTCGGTCCCCCAGCCGAGCTGTGTCTGTCGTGAGTCGGTGCCCCTGCACACCCCCCGAGGCGGGGGTACCGACTCCGCCTCCCATCGCCCGGCCCGGTCCGCCGATCTCGCATACGGTGGCCGTATGACCAAGCCCGCCGTCCGCCGTCGCGTCACCGTGGTCGAGGCCGGCCGCTCGCGCGTCCGCGAGGACCGGCTGACCGGCGAGGAGCCACTCGAGATCCGGGTGGACGGCCGCGCGCTCGCGGTCACCATGCGCACGCCGGGCCACGACGTCGAGCTGGCGCTGGGCTACCTCGTCTCCGAGGGCGTCATCACGCGGCGCGAGCAGATCCGCACCGCGCGCTACTGCGCCGGCGCCACGGACGAGGGCGTCAACACGTACAACGTCCTGGACGTCCAGGTCGACGCCAGCGCCCACCTCGACCACCTCGCCCTCGAGCGCCACGGCTACACGTCCTCCTCGTGCGGCGTCTGCGGCAAGACCAGCATCGACGCCGTCACCACGAAGTCCGCCTTCGAGGTCGGGCCCGACCCGCTGACGGTCCCGGCCGAGCTGCTGACGGCCCTGCCCGACCGCATGCGCGACGTCCAGTCGGTGTTCGACCAGACCGGGGGACTGCACGCCGCGGGACTCTTCGACGGCCGCACCGGGGAGCCGCTCGTGGTCCGCGAGGACGTCGGGCGCCACAACGCCGTCGACAAGGTCGTCGGCTGGGCGCTCGAGCACGAGAAGCTGCCACTGGCCGGCTGCGTCCTGCTGGTCTCGGGGCGCGCGGGCTTCGAGCTCGTGCAGAAGGCGTCGATGGCGGGCGCCCCGCTGCTCGCGGCGATCTCGGCTCCCTCGTCCCTGGCCGTCGAGCTCGGCGAGGAGGCCGGCCTGACCGTGGTCGGCTTCCTGCGCGGGTCGTCGATGGTCGTCTACTCACGTCCCGATCGGGTGGAGGCCTGATGACACGCAAGCCGCTGGTGGAGGACCCGAACGACGACGGCATCGAGGTGACCGGCCTCAAGGACTGGGCCGCGGGCGTCCCAGGCGTGCTGCACGCGATGCGTCCCGCCCTGAGCGCGATGGGCGTGGCGCGCACGGCGCGACTGCTCACGTCGATCAACCAGAAGGACGGCTTCGACTGCATGAGCTGCGCCTGGCCCGACCCGGGCCGGCGGCACTCGGCGGAGTTCTGCGAGAACGGCGCGAAGGCCGTGACGTGGGAGGCGACGCCGCTGACGGTGTCGCGCGAGTTCTGGGCGGAGCACTCCGTGGACGACCTCGCCGGCAGGAGCGAGTACTGGCTCGGCCAGCAGGGGCGGCTCACCGAGCCGGTCTACAAGGCGCCGGGGGAGGACCACTACCGGCCCGTGTCCTGGGACGAGGCGTTCCGGCTCGCCGCGGAGGCGCTGAACGGCCTCGACCACCCCGATCAGGCGTCGTTCTACACCTCCGGCCGTGCGTCGAACGAGGCCGCCTTCGTCTACCAGCTCTTCGTGCGGGCGTTCGGCACGAACAACCTGCCCGACTGCTCGAACATGTGCCACGAGTCCACCGGCTCGGCGCTCGTGGAGACGATCGGCGTGGGCAAGTCCACCGTGACCTACGAGGACATCCCGCAGGCCGACCTGATCATCATCATGGGTCAGAACCCGGGCACGAACCATCCGCGCATGCTCTCGGCCCTCGAGCGGGCGAAGCGGGCCGGCGCGTCGATCATCGCGATCAACCCGCTGCCCGAGGCCGGGCTGATCCGGTTCAAGAACCCGCAGAACGCGCGCGGCGTGATCGGCAAGGGCACGAAGATGGCCGACCAGTTCTGCCAGATCCGCCTCGGCGGCGACGGCCCGCTGCTGCAGGCGGTCATCCAGCGGGTCCTGGCCGCCGAGGACGCCGCGCCCGGCACCGTGCTCGACCATGCGTTCATCGAGCAGCACACGTCGGGCCTCGACGAGCTGCGCGCGAGCGTGGCCGACCTCGACGAGCAGGCGGTGCTGCGTGCGACCGGTCTGACCTCGACCGAGATCGACGAGCTCGCCCGCCGCTACCTCGCCGCCGACAAGGTGATCGTCACGTGGGCGATGGGGCTCACCCAGCACACGCAGGCCGTCGCGACGATCAAGGAGATCGTCAACCTCCTGCTGCTGCGCGGGCACATGGGCCGGCCCGGCGCGGGCGCCTCCCCGATCCGCGGCCACAGCAACGTGCAGGGCGACCGCACGATGGGCATCTGGGAGAAGATGCCCGACAGCTTCATGGACGCGCTCGCCGCGGAGTTCGGCTTCGAGCCGCCGCGCCGTCACGGCCTGGACTCGGTCGACTCGGTGCGCGCGATGCAGCGCGGCGACGTGCGCTTCTGGATGGCCCTGGGCGGCAACTTCGTCTCGGCGATCTCCGACACCGCGTCCGCGGAGGCGGCGCTGCGCGGCACCGCGATGACCGTGCAGGTCTCCACCAAGCTCAACCGCTCGCACGGCGTCACGGGCGACGCCGCGCTGATCCTGCCCACGCTGGGCCGCACCGAGATCGACCGGCAGGCCTCGGGGGACCAGTTCATCACCGTCGAGGACACGGTGTGCGCCGTCCACGCCTCGCGGGGCAAGGTGGACCCCGTCGCCGACACCCTCCTGTCGGAGGTCGCGATCATCAGCCGGCTCGCCCGCGCCACGCTGGCCGACCGGCAGCCGATCGACTGGGCCGCGTTCGAGGCCGACTACGGCACGATCCGCCACCACATCAGCCGCGTCGTCCCCGGCTGCGAGGACTACGAGCGCAAGGTCGCGAGCGAGGAGGGGTTCGTCCTCCCGCACGGCCCCCGCGACTCCCGCACCTTCGAGACCGCCACGGGGAAGGCGCGGTTCACCGCCAACCGGTTCGAGCCGATCGAGCTCGAGCCGGGGCGTCTGCTGCTGCAGACCGTCCGGTCGCACGACCAGTTCAACACCACGATCTACAGCCGCAACGACCGCTACCGCGGTATCAAGTCGGGCCGCGACGTCGTGTTCGTGCACCCCGACGACCTCGCCGAGCGCGGCATCGCGGACGGCGACGTGATCGACGTCTACAGCGAGTGGCCGGGCCAGCCCGACCGCGTGCTGCGCGGCTTCCGGGCCGTGGCCTACCCGACCGCGCGCGGGTGCGCCGCGGCGTACTTCCCCGAGGCCAACGTGCTCGTCCCGCTCGACTCCACGGCGCGCGAGTCCAACACCCCGGTGTCGAAGGCCGTGGTGGTGCGGATCGAGAGGGCCGCGGCCTAGGCGCGACCCCGGGCCGCCTGGCGTCGCGGCAGCAGCCACGCCACCACGAAGCCCGGCACGGCCCAGGCCGCCATCACGACGAGTGCCGCGGTCGGGTCGCCGATGGCCAGCTGCACCGTCAGCACCACGAGCACGGCGCCGAGGTTGCCGGCCAGCAGCAGCATGCCGGTGACCGTGCCCGCGCGGGTGGGCCCGACGTGGAGCTCGGACCAGTCCAGCACCACGGGCAGGGTGCCCATCAGCATGAAGCCGACGAGCGCGAGGCCGAGGTACACGAGCCAGACCGGCTGCGTGGCCGCGAGCGCCACCATGACCACCGCGAGGGTGGCGGTGGCGCCGAGCGCCACGGTGCGGCGGGCGTCGCGAGCCGCCGCGAGCCCCGGCAGCACGGCCGCGCCGGCGATGCCCGCCAGCGTCATGGTCGCGATCACGGGTCCGGCCAGGCCCGGGTGGCCGAAGTCCACGAGGATCGAGTCCAGCCACGTGGCGATGCCGTTGTAGATGCCGAAGCCGAGGAACAGCAGGCCCGCCATCTTCCACACGAGCGGGTCGCGCCGAAGCTCGCCGAGCCTCGCGCGGCCCAGGACGTCGACCGCGTGGGCCGGCAGGCGCAGGCTGAGCAGCACCGCGGCCGCGGCCACCACCGCGAGAACGGCGTGCGAGACCAGCAGCAGTCGGAATCCGCCGGCGTCCACGAGCCAGGCCGAGGTCAGCACCGCGACGAGGATGCCGGCGTACTGCGCGCCCGCGGCCACCGAGATCGCCGTGGTCTGCTCGCGGTCGGGGAAGTGGCGCGCGGCCACCTTGGTCAGCGCGTTGAGGACCAGGGGTTGGCCGACCGACATGATCACCTGGCCCGTCAGGATGACCGCGTAGGAGGACGGGTCGAGCGCGCGCACGATCGCGCCGACGGCGGTGAACAGCGCACCGGCGGCCAGCGCCCGCTCGTAGGACCGGTCCATCCAGCGTCCGGTCGGGATCGCCAGCAGCACGAACATCGCCGCGTTGACGACGGCGAGGTCGCCGACGGCGCCCTCGGAGACGCCCAGGTGCGTGGCGGTCTGCGGGGTCACCGCGGCGAACGTCAGCCACAGGACCTGGGTGGTCATGACCAGCAGGGCGAAGGCAGCCAGCGCCGGCCAGCGCGCCGCGAGGACGCGGGAGGCGTGGTCGGTCGAGGAGGGGGTCCGGGCCATGCTGCGCACGCTACTGGCAGGACGGCCCCCTACGGTGGAATCCGTGAACGAGGATCTCTTCGCGGCCGCCGAGGTCGTCGGGATCGTCGCGTTCGCGGTCTCCGGCGGGTACGCGGCCGTCCGGGCCGGGATGGACTGGCTCGGCGTCGTCGTGCTGGCCGTGGTCGTCGCGGTCGGCGGCGGTACGCTGCGCGACCTCCTGCTCGGCATCGAGCCGGTCTGGTGGGTCACCGCGCCCGGCCTGCTCATCGTCGCCGCCGTCACCTCGCTCGTGGTGATCGCCGTGGCGTCGCGGCACCCGCAGTCGAAGGTCGACTCGTGGCGCATCGTGCTCTACGCCGATGCCGGGGGCCTGGCCTCGTTCACCGTCACGGGCGCGTCGATCGCGCTGGCCGAGGATGTCCGGCCGTGGGTCGCCGTCGTCTTCGGCGTCATCACGGGCACCGGCGGCGGCGTCATCCGCGACGTGCTGGTGCGCCGCAAGCCGCTCGTCCTGGTGGGCGAGATCTACGCCTTGGCGTCCGTCGCCGGCGCCGCCCTCTACGTCGTCCTGCGCCAGACCACGGTGCCCACCGGCGCCGCCGCGCTGTCCGCCGGGGCGGTCGTACTGCTCATCCGCGTCGGTGCCATCCACTGGCACTGGCATCTGCCCCGGTTCTCGGCGCCCCACGCCTGAGACCCGACCCCACCGACCGAGGAGACCGCATGTCCGACCGCGCCGACCGCGCACCCCTGGAGGAGCTGTGGCGACGCTACGGCCGCTACCGCAAGCGGCTCGTGCTCGCGGTGGTGCTGTCCACGGTCAACAAGGTGGCCGACGTCGTCCCCGAGCTGCTGATCGGCGCCGCCGTCGACGTGGTGGTGCGCGGTGAGGGCTCCTTCGTCGCCGACGTGCTCGGCGTGGAGTCGCGGTTCGCCCAGCTCGGCTGGCTCGCGGCGATCAACGCGCTGGTGTGGATCGTCGAGTCGGCCTCGCAGTACTTCGCGGCGGTCACCTGGCGCGGGCTCGCGCAGTCGGTCGAGCACGACCTGCGGGTGGAGGCGTACGACCACGCGCAGCGCCTCGACGTGCACTGGCACGAGGGCCGGCCGCAGGGCACCACGCTCGCCACGATCAACGACGACGTGAACCAGCTCGAGCGGTTCCTCGACATCGGCGCGCCGGCGCTGCTGCAGACCGCCCTCAACATCCTGCTCGTCGGCGCGGTGTTCGCGGTGGCGTCGTGGGAGCTGCTGGTGCTGGCGTTCCTGCCGATCCCGCTCATCGTGTTCGGCTCGTTGTGGTTCCAGCGACGCCTCGAGCCGCTCTACGCCGCGGTGCGCGAGCGGGTGGCCGACCTGTCGGGCCTCGTCGCGGCGAACCTCGGCGGCATCACCACGATCAAGGCGTTCACCGCGGAGGATCGCGAGCGCGACCGTGTCGAGCGGGCCTCGGCGGACTACCGCCAGGCCAACGTCGACGCGATCCGCTCGTCGGCCGCGTTCGTGCCGCTCGTGCGGATGGCGATCCTCGTCGGCTTCACGTGCACGCTGCTGTTCGGCGGCTGGGCCACGTTGAACGGCGAGCTCGAGGTGGGCCTGTACTCGGTGCTCGTGTTCATGACCCAGCGGCTGCTGTGGCCGCTCACCGAGATCGCCGAGATGCTCGACCTCTACCAGCGCGGTCGCGCCTCGACGGCGCGCATCCTGGCGCTGCTCGACGAGCCGATCGAGGTGCCCGCGGGCACGGTCGCGCTGCCGTCGCCGGTGGCCGGCCGGCTCGAGCTGTCGGGCGTCCGCGCGGGCTACGCCGACGGGCCGGACGTCCTGCACGGCATCGACCTCGTCGTCCCCGCCGGCGAGACGCACGCGATCGTCGGACCCACGGGCGCCGGCAAGTCCTCACTGCTGCGCCTCATGCTGCGCTTCGACGACCCCCGTTCGGGCGAGGTGAGCCTCGACGGCCGCGACCTGCGCGAGCTGGAGTGGGAGTCGCTGCGCGGCTCGATCGGCTACGTCTCGCAGGACGTGTTCCTGTTCGCCGGCACGATCGCGGAGAACATCGCATACGGGCGTCCCGGTGCCGATCACGAGGCGGTCGCCGAGGCCGCTCGCCAGGCCGCCGCCGACGCGTTCATCGAGGCGCTGCCCGACGGCTACGACACGTGGGTGGGGGAGCGCGGCGTCACGCTCTCGGGCGGCCAGCGCCAGCGGCTCGCGCTGGCCCGCGCGCTGCTGCGCGACCCCGCCGTGCTGATCCTCGACGAGGCGACCAGCGCCGTGGACAACGAGACCGAGGCCGCGATCCAGGTCTCGCTCCAGACCGCCACCCGCGACCGCACCGCGATCATGGTGGCGCACCGCCTCTCCACGGTCCGCCACGCGCACCGCATCTGGGTCCTCGACGCCGGCCGCATCGTCGAGGCCGGCACCCACGACGAGCTCGTCGCCCACCACGGCGCCTACGCCGCCCTCTGGCGCGTCCAGACCGGCTCCGTCGCCTCCGGCGACCGAGATGTGTAGCGGCCTCCACCTTTTTACGGTCTGATCGGCCGAAAAAGGGTGGACAGTGCTACACATCTGGCGCGCCGGAGGCGCGGAGGTCAGCAGGTGGTCGTGGTGGGCTGATCGGCGAAGCGGTCGGTGGTCCAGTCGAGGAGCTCCTCGACGAAGGGGGAGCCCTCGCGCAGGAGGTCGCCGTGGCCGCGGCCGGGGTAGGTGCGGTAGTCGAGCGACTGGCCGGCCGCGCACCGCTCGCGCACGTACGCGTCCTGCAGGCCGAGCGTGACCACGCGGTCGCTCTCGCCCTGCGCGATCAGCACGGGCGCCTCCATGGCGCCCGTCGCGTCGTTCTCGCTGAGCCGCCGCCCGAGCGCGCCCTCGTACAGCGAGTTCGAGACGAACCGGTCGGCCATCACCCGCGCCTGCGCGAGCGAGATCTCCGAGGTCGGCGAGCGCAGGCAGCGGTCGGCGATCCGCTCGAGCGGCAGCCGCGCGCTGGCGCGCACGTGGTCGCCGGGCTCCACGTCGGGGTACGTCCCGCTGTACGCCGCCAGCGCGTAGGCGACGAAGATCGTGCCCACCGGGCGCCGGCCGAGGTCGCGCAGGAACGTGGTCGGGTTGCTGACCGGCGACATCGCGGCGACGCCCGCGAGCGGCACGTCGGGGGCGTAGCCCGGCTGCGTCATCGCGGTCCACAGGGCCGCGTGCCCACCCTGCGAGTGACCCCAGACGACCGTCTCGTTCGACAGCGACAGCTGGGGCAGCCGCCGTGCCGCGCGCACCGCGTCGAGCACCGACCGCGCCTCGCCCGACCCGACGAGGTACGGCTGCACCCCGCGGGTGCCGAGCCCCGGGTAGTCGGGCGCGACGACGGCCCAGCCCTCGTCGAGCGCCGCGTGCACGGCCTCGATCCCGCCGGCGCCGATCGTGCGGGACCGACGCAGGCTCGGCGCGCACCGACGGTCGAACCCCGTCGTCCCGTGCGCCCATGCGATCACCGGCGGCCGGTCCTGCAGGCGCTCGCGCGGGACGGCGACGAGCGCGCTCGCCACCGTGGGCTCGTCCCCCGCGCGCGTGGTGCTGTAGAGGATGCGCCAGGCGCGGGCCCCGTCGGGCACGTCGGTGACGAAGGGCTCGGCGCGCAGCAGCAGGCCGGGGGAGCGGGGCGTGTCGTCGGGCGCCGCGTAGAACGCGTCGGGCCGCGGCGCGATCGCCGTGACGACGACCGTGTAGGCGGCCAGTGAGACGGCCAGCGCGAGCACGAACGTCGCGGTGACGGGCGGCGGCACCCGTGCCCCCAGCCGCGGGAACCCGAACAGGAGGAGTCGCAGGCCGAGCACGAGCCCGATGACGAAGACCGTGACGTCCGGCCAGGCCAGCGCCAGCACGCCGAGGATCGCCAGGCCGGCGCCGGTGGCCAGCTCGGAGCGGGTGCGACGCCGCCGGACCCGCGCGAGCCCCTCGCCCAGCAGGACGACCGCGAACACCACGACCAGCACGCGCACGGTCCAGTGCGGCTCGAGCGCCAGTACCACGGACGCGACGAGCACCCCCGCGCCGATCAGCCGGTCGCGCAGGCGGGAGCCCGTGAGCAGCTCGTGTGCACCCAGAACCGCCAGCAGGCCGACCACGACCACGACCAGCGCGTCGACCGCACTGAGCGGCCGTGCCACGAGCAGGAGGCCGACGACGATCGCCACGGCGACGAGCGCGGGGGCGGCGCGGCGGCGGGATCGGTCGGAACGCATGTGACTCCACGGTAGACGGGCGAGCGGCGGAGGCGGCGCAGCCGTCGCCGGTCGGACCTCACTCGCCCGGCAGCACCACGCCCAGCTGCGACCGGATCTCATCCATCAGCGCCATGACGCGGCGGGTCTCGGACCACGGCAGGAGCGGAGACTCCGGGGTGCCGTCGGCCACGCATCGGGCGAGCTCGGCGGCCTCGTACCGCAGCCCCAGCAGCGCGTCGCGCGTCGGCGGCTCCCACACGTCGAGCGTGCGGTCGTTGGGGTCCACCAGCCGGATCGTGGACGGCTGGAAGAACGGCCCCTGGAGATCGAGCCGGGCCTTGGTGCCCGCCACGGTGGCCACCGTGGGCGAGGTGGCCGACATCGTGGCGCTGAGCGCGGCGAGGGCGCCCGAGGCGTCGCGCAGGGTCACGTTCTCCTGCTCGTCCACCCCGAGCGGCGTCAGCGTGCCGGTGGCGGTCACCTCGACGACGTCCGGCAGCAGCATCGCGGCCAGGTGGATCGGGTAGACGCCGAGGTCCAGCAGGGCGCCGCCGGCCAGTGCCGGGTCGGCGAGCCGCTCGGGCCCGTCGGGGTAGAGCAGCTGGCCGTGGTCGGCCTGGACCAGTCGCACGTCACCGACGAGGCCGTGGAGGACGGCCTGCCGCACGACGTCGTAGCCGGGCAGGAACCGCGACCACATCGCCTCGATGCACGTGACGCCCGCGTCGTCCGCGGCCTCGAGCACGGCGTCCGCCTCGGCCGCGTTCCGGGTGAACGCCTTCTCCACCAGCACGTGCTTGCCCGCCGCGATCGCGAGCAGCGCGTGGTCGTGGTGCTCCGAGTGGGGCGAGGCGACGTAGACGGCGTCGACCTCGGGATCGGCGACGAGGTCCTCGTACGAGCCGTGGGCGCGCCCGATGCCGAAGCGCCCCGCGAACGCGCGAGCCCGGCCGAGGTCGCGCGAGCCCACCGCGACGACCTGCTGCCGGGTCCCCTCCTGCAGCGCCGTGGTCATCGTCGCCGCGATGCCGCCCGCGCCGAGGACGCCCCAGCGCAGGGCGGGGGCGTCGCGAGGATCGGGGGTGCGTGCCACGGGCAGGGTCATGCTCTGCATCGTAGGTCGATGGCAGGATCGGGGCATGGATCTGAGCCTGAACGAGGACCAACGCAGCTTCCGCGCGCTCGCGCGCGAGTTCCTGGACAAGGAGGTCGTGCCGTTCCGCGCCGAGTGGGACCGCGTCGAGTCGGTCGACACCGCGATCATCCCCAAGCTCGGACAGCTCGGATTCCTCGGCCTCACCATCCCCGAGGAGTACGGCGGCATCGGCGGCGACTACGTCACCTACGTGCTGGCGATGGAGGAGCTCGGCCGCGCCGACTCGGCGATCCGCGGCATCGTGTCGGTGTCCACGGGCCTGTTCGGCAAGTCCGTCCTGAAGTTCGGCACCGAGGAGCAGAAGCAGCGCTGGCTGCCCGGGATCGCCTCGGGCGAGCTGCTCGGCTGCTTCGGCCTCACCGAGCCCGACCACGGCTCCGACGCCGGCAACCTCACCACCCGCGCCGTGCGCGAGGGCGACGAGTGGGTCATCAACGGCTCGAAGATCTTCATCACGAACGGCACGTGGGCGGACGTCGCACTCGTCTTCGCGCGCACCGGCGGTCCCGGCGCGCGGGGTGTCTCGGCGTTCCTCGTCCCGACCGACACGCCGGGCTTCGAGGCCACCGAGGTCACGGGCAAGCTCGGCCTGCGCGGCCAGGCCACGGCGGCGCTCTCGTTCACCGACGTGCGCGTGCCCGCCGACGCCCTCCTCGGCGAGGAGGGCCGCGGCTTCCGGATCGCGATGACCACGCTCGACAAGGGCCGTGTGGGCATCGCCGCCAGCTGCGTCGGCATCGTCCAGGGCTGCCTGGACGCGACCGTCGAGTACAGCACCTCGCGCGAGCAGTTCGGCAAGCCGATCGCGAGCTACCAGCTGGTGCAGGACATGATCGCCGAGATGTCGGTCGACGCCGACGCCGCCCGGCTGCTCACCTGGCGCGCGGCCGACCTCATCGATCGCGGCGAGACGTTCAGCGTCGAGGCGTCCAAGGCCAAGCTGTTCGCGTCCGAGGCCGCGGTGAAGGCCGCCAACCTCGCGATCCAGGCGTTCGGCGGGTACGGCTACGTCGACGAGTACCCGGTCCAGAAGTACATGCGCGATGCCCGCGTCATGACCCTGTACGAGGGCACGAGCCAGATCCAGAAGCTCATCATCGGGCGGGCCGAGACCGGGATCAGCGCCTTCTCGTGAGCAGTGTCGTCCTCGACCTGCTGGTCGCGCTGGCGATCCTCGTCGGCCTCGTCGGCGCGATCGTCCAGGTCATCCCCGGCGGCCTCGTCGTCGGCATCGCGGTCTTCACGTGGGGCGCGATCACCGGCGGCACGGCCGGCTGGACCGTCGCGGTCCTCGCCGCCGCGCTGACCGTGGGCGGGGTCGTGCTGAAGTACCTCATCGCGGGGCGCTACCTCAAGCGACGCGGGGTGCCCAACCGCAGCCTGCTGTTCGGCGCGGTCCTGGGCGTGATCGGGTTCTTCGTCATCCCGTTCGTGGGCCTGTTCATCGGCTTCATCGGCGGCACCTACCTCGCCGAGCTGCAGCGCCTGGGCGACCCCGTCGCGGCGCGGAAGGCCACGGGCCACGCGATGCGCGCCACCGGCATCTCGATCCTGGTCGAGCTGACGCTGGCGCTGCTGACCGCGATGGCGTGGCTTCTCGCGCTGCTGTCCGTGCGGCTGTGAGCCTGTCCTCACCGCCCGGGGCGTGGCCTAGCCTTCGAGCATGGTCGTCGAAGAGCCGCACGCAGCGGTCACGTCGCAGAAGCTGAACTGGCTCCGGGCCGGAGTGCTCGGAGCCAACGACGGCATCGTCTCGGTCGCCTCCCTCGTCGTCGGCGTGGCCGGCGCGACGAACGACGCGAGCGCGATCGCGACCGCCGGCACCGCCGCCCTCGTCGGCGGCGCGATCTCGATGGCGCTCGGCGAGTACGTCTCGGTCAGCAGTCAGCGCGACTCCGAGCGCAACCTCATCGCGATCGAGAAGGACGAGCTGCGCGAGGACCCCGAGGGGGAGCTCGACGAGCTCGCGCAGATGCTGCAGGACCGGGGGATCAGCGCTCCCACCGCCCTCACGGCGGCGAAGGAGATGACCGAGCACGATGCGCTCGCCGCCCACCTCGAGGTGGAGCTCGGGCTCGACCAGGACGACCTGGTCAGCCCGTGGCACGCGGCGTTCTCCTCGGCGGCCGCCTTCACGGTGGGCGGACTGCTGCCGCTGCTCGCGATGCTGCTCACGACCGCCGACTGGCGCGTGGCGGTCACGTTCGTGGCGGTGCTCGTCGCCCTCGCCCTCACGGGCACGATCTCGGCCAGCATCGGCGGCGGGCGCAAGGTACGTGCCGCCGGGCGCCTCGTGATCGGCGGCGCGCTCGCTCTCGCGCTGACCTACGCGATCGGCCAGCTGCTCGGCACGACCGGCGTGGTCTAGCCGGGCTCAGTCGTCGGCGTCCTCGTCGATCGGGACGATGCGCTCGGCGTCGGGTACGAGGGTGTCGTCCTCGTTCTGCCAGACCTCGCGGCGCTGGTCGGCGGCGTCGGCGGGCTCGGCCGCGGGCTCGAGGTCGGGGTCGACCTCCGGCAGCGGGGAGTCGGGCAGGGGTTCGTCAGGGCTCGTGGTCATGGTGCCTCCTTCACTGTCCTTCGATCCTGCCCCACCGTGCGGTCACCCGCAGGGCGCGTGTCGCGTGCGGGTGCGATGCACCCGGACGTCGCAGTAGGTTCGGGGCATGGAGGACAAGGAGCAGTACTCGCCCCCCGAGCGCCGGGGCTATCGGCGCTTCGCCGTCGGCGGCATCCTGCTGCTGCTCGCGTTGGGCCTGTTCCCCTCGACGGCGGCGGTGCTCGACGAGACGAACGAGGACCTGATCCTGCCGCTCTTCGTCGTCGTGATGGTCGTGGTCGGCGCCCTGCTGTGGTCGCTGATCCCGGGTCTGTCGTCGCGTCCGCACGACCGGGGACGCCTCGCGGGCCTGGGCGCGCTGGGCGGACTGCTGGCCGCGGGAGCCGCCCTCCTGGTGTTCTTCGCCCTGCTCAACGGCTACTCCGGCGCTTGATCCCTGGGATCACCCTCGCAACACTGGAAGGCATGCGTCACGTCATCGCAGCCTTCATGACCGCTCTCGCCCTGCTCGTCGTCCCGACGGCACCGCAGGCGTCGGCGATGTCCAACACGACGTTCGACCGGAAGCTGTTCCAGCAGACGAACACGTCTCGGGCGTTCCGTGACATCAAGAAGCTGAAGCACCACTCGTGCCTCAACCGGTACGCCCACCGTCAGGCGAAGCGCATGGCCGCGGAGCGCCGGATGTTCCACCAGAACCTCGGTGTCGTGCTCAAGAAGTGCAGGATGAGCCGCGTCGGCGAGAACGTCGCCACCGGCTTCACGTCGCCGAAGGCCAATGTGCGGGCGTGGCTGAAGTCGCCGGGTCACCGGCGGAACATGCTCAGCCGCGGGTACACCCGCCTGGCCACGGGCGTGGCGAAGGCCGACGGCCGCACCTACACCGTGCAGGTCTTCGGGCGTCCCTGACCGCTCACTGCAGCGTCGCGGTGAGGCGCATCGCGTTGTCGACGAAGCGCGTGCGCGCGGGGCGCTCCAGCCACTCGTCGAGCAGCAGCTCGCGTGACTTCGCGCGGTAGTCGTCCTCGACGACGCGGATCCGCCGGACCACCCCGGGGTCGGCGACCAGCAGGCTCATCTCGTAGTTGAGCGCGAACGAGCGCATGTCCATGTTGCTCGTGCCCACGACGGCCACGTCCTCGTCGATGCTGAAGTGCTTCGCGTGCAGGACGAAGGGCTTGGGGTAGAGCCAGATGCGCACGCCGGCCTCGAGCAGCTCGCGGTAGTAGGAGGCCTGCGCGTGGCCGACCATGAACTGGTCGGCCTGCTCGCTGACGAACAGCTCGATGTCGATCCCGCGCTGGGCGGCCGTCGTGACCGCGTAGAGCAGGGTCTCGTCGGGCACGAAGTACGGGCTGGTGAGGCTGATCCGATGCCGCGCGCTGTAGATCAGCGACGTGAACAGGCGCAGGTTGTTCTCGGCCTCGAAGCCCGGGCCGCTCGGCACCAGCTGGGCGCTGACGCCCACGACGTCGCGCTCGGAGTGCGGCACCTGGTCGACCTGCTGCATCGAGACCTGGAGGACCTCCTCGGTCTCCAGCGCCCAGTCCGCCGCGAACAGCGCGTCGATCGTGGCGACCACGGGCCCCTCGAGCCGCATCCACAGCTCGACCCACTCCCGACCGACCGCGAGGTTCTTGGGCTTGTTGTACGACGGGTGCGTCAGGTTGAGCGAGCCGGTGAAGCCGACGACGTCGTCGACCACGAGGAGCTTGCGGTGGTTGCGCAGGTCGGGCCGCCGGAAGCGCCGCTTCCAGGGCAGCAGCGGCATCATGAGGTGCCACTCGATGTCGGAGGCGGCGAGCCGTGCCTTGAGGTCCTGGTAGCCGGGGATGCCGCGCGTGCCGAGGTGGTCGAACAGCAGGCGCACCGTGACGCCGCGCGCGGTGGCACGGTCGAGGGCGTCGAAGAACGGACGGGTCATGTCGTCGAGCGCCATGATGTAGAACTCCACGTGCACGTGGCGCTGCGCCGTGTCGATCGCGGCGATCATCTCGTCGATCGACTCCTGGTACTCCGGGAGCAGGGTGACGTGGTTGCCCTCGGTGAGCGGCATCAGCGCGAGCCGGTGGTTGAGCCGCACGATGCCGTCGAGGTAGTCCGGGGCGCCGGCGGGCACGTCGGAGGCGAGCACCTGCGTCTCGCGGGCGATCACCTCGTTGGCGGCGGTGAGCTGGCGGTGGCGCTGGTGGCCGATGCGCGCGCTGCCGAAGAACAGGAACGCCAGGATCCCCAGGAACGGCGCGAAGACGATGAGGATGAGCCACGCCATCGCGGTCTGGGGACGGCGGTTCTCCGGGATGATGCCCAGGGCCGCGATGTTGATCGAGACCACGGCGACCACGGCCGCCAGCGAGATGATCGTGCCCCAGTCCATGGGCGCAGGCTATCGGCCGGGGGACCGCCCGGGGTCATCACCGGCGGATGGGATCACCAGTCGCGGCGGTCGCGCTTGAGCTGGCTGCGGCGCTTCTTCGCGTCGAGCCGGCGCTCGACCGATCCCCGGGTGGGACGAGTCGCGCGGCGGCGCTTGGCGGGGCGCAGCGCCTCGGCGACCAGCTCCTCGAGCCGGCGCAGCGCGTCCTCGCGGTTGCGCAGCTGGGAGCGGTGGGTCGAGGACACCACCGAGATCCGGCCGTCGACGAGGCGGTTGCGCAGGCGCGCGGTCACGCGGTCGCGCTGGTCGGGCGTCAGCACGGTGCTGTCCGCGGGGGACCAGAGGACCTCGACGCGGGTCTCGGTGGTGTTGACGTGCTGGCCGCCCGGGCCGGAGGAGCGGCTGAACCGCCAGCCCAGCTCCGACTCGGGCAGCCTCAGGCGATTGTCAGGCGTCATCGTCCGCGAGCAGGCCGTACAGCTGACGCCGGGCCTCGTTGACGATCTCGGCGGCCTTGGCCTGCTGGGCCAGGCTGCCGACGGTCATGACCTGCCGTGTGGCCGCGTTGAGCGTCTTGACCGAGGTGATCAGCGCGCCGGACTCGGCGTCGCCGCCGCGGCGCAGCTGCTCGGGGTCCCACGGCTCGCCGAGGGTCTCGCGGTGCTCCTCGACGTAGGCCTTGCCGGCGTCGGTGAGGGTGGCGGTCTTGCGACCGTCGACCCGCTCGAAGTCGATGAAGCCCTCGTCCTCGAGCTGCTGCAGGACCGGGTAGATGGACCCGGGGCTGGGCGACCACGCGCCCTCGCTGCGGGCGGCGATCTGCTGGATCAGGTGGTACCCGTGGGCGGGCGCCTCGTCGAGCAGGAGCAGGGCGGCGGCGCGGACGTCGCCCCCCTTGCGGCCTCGACGCGGACCGCGCGGTCCGGGACGGCCGCGGCCGGGACCGAGGTCCCAGTCGAAGTCACGGGGTCCGCCGGCGCGACGCGCCCTGCGGGGGTGCCGGTGCGGACCGGCGGGGTTGGGAGGAGTGCGATGCATGCTCGTCCCCTTTCGGTGTTCCACGGACACCACTGCGGCATCCGATGTACTTACGATATATCGATTGCATATCGACGCGCAAGGTGAGAGTGGTCACTGCGGGGGGTGGAAGGGCCTCAGCCCTGGACGTAGTGCGTCAGCTGGTCGCGCTCGAACTCCAGCTGGTCCATGCGGAACTTCACGGCGTCGCCGATGCTGAGCAGCCCGACGACCTCCTCGTTCTCCAGCACGGGGATGTGGCGCACGCGGTGCTCGGTCATCGAGCTCATGAGGGAGCCGAAGGAGTCCTCCGGGTGGCACACCTGCACGTCGGTGGTCATGATCTGCTGCACCGTCGCCGACCGGGGCTCGGGCAGGGCCCGCAGCTTGCGGACGATGTCGCGCTCGGACACGATGCCGGCCATCGAGCGGCCGTCGGCACTGACCACGAGGGCGCCGATGTTGTGCTCGGCCAGCAGGTCGAGGAGTTCCTCGACCGTGGCATCGGGGGAGATGGTGAACACGGTCGCACTGCCCTTGGCGGTGAGTACGTCACGTACGCGCATGGCTGCCTCCTCGACTGTCGTCGACACTCGACTGTGTGGGGAGTGTAGCCCGCATCACACCCGAGGCGCAGGTGTCGGTCTCACGGCTCAGTCGTCGCGGGAGAAGCGCAGCCGGGTGACGTTGTCGGCCAGCGGCTCGTCGTCGTCCTCCGGCTCGTCGGGCCACGTCGACGGCTCGTCGTCGGGGAAGTGCCCGAGGTAGGCCATCACGGCGTCGTGCAGGCGTCCGTTCGTGGCGACGGCGTTCGCGCCCCACGGGCCGGGCTCGCCGGCCAGGCTCGTGAACTGGCCGCCGGCCTCGCGGACGATGATGTCGAGGGCCGCCATGTCCCACACGTTGAGCTCGGGCTCGGCGGCGATGTCGACGGCGCCCTCGGCGACCATCATGTACGACCAGAAGTCGCCGTAGGCCCGCGTGCGCCAGCACTGGCGCAGCAGCGCGTCGAACTCGCCCTGGCGGCCGATCTGGCCCCAGCTGGGCGCCGAGGAGTAGGACATCGACGCGGCGGTCAGCTCGCGCACGCCCGACACCTGGATGGGACGCGTCTGGCGGAACGACTTGCCGGTGTGGGCGCCGTCGCCCTTCATCGCCCACCAGCGGCGGCCGATCGCGGGGGCCGACACGCAGCCGACGACGATCTCGCCGGCCTCCTCGAGGGCGATGAGGGTGGCCCACACGGGCACGCCGCGCACGAAGTTCGAGGTGCCGTCGATCGGGTCGACGATCCAGCGACGGTCGGCGTTCTCGGCGGTGCCCTCGGTCTCGCCGGCCTCCTCGCCCAGGACGATGTCGCGGCCGCGCGAGGTCTTGAGGGTGCGACGGATCGCCTCCTCGACGGCACGGTCGGACTCGGTCACGTAGGTCATGTCGGGCTTCGTGGAGACCTCGAGGTCGAGGGCGCCGAAGCGGTCCATGCTGAGGTTGTCCGCGGAGTCGGCCAGCACGTGGGCCAGGCGCAGGTCATCCAGGTACGGGTTGGCCATGGGGCCCACCCTACGGTCTGGCGGCCGCGGTCAGGTCAGTACTCGTCGGCCAGCGAGCGGCTGGCCATGATCCGGCGGAACGACGCGAGCCGGGCGGGATCGATCTCGCCGGCCGCAGCGGCGGCGTCGAGCGCGCACTCGGGCTCCTCGGCCAGGTGCGTGCAGCCGCGTGGGCAGTCGCGCGCCGCGGTGTTGAGGTCGGCGAACGCCCGCAGGATCCGGTCGATCTCCACGTGGGCGAGACCGAAGGACCGGAACCCGGGCGTGTCGACGATCCGGCCACCGAACGGCAGGGGCAGGATCATCGCCGAGGTGGAGGTGTGGCGGCCGCGTCCGGTGACCTCGTTGACGTGGCTGGTGGTGCGGCCGGCGTCGGGCACGAGGGCGTTGACCAGGGTGGACTTGCCCACGCCGCTGTGGCCGATCAGGACGCTGGTGCGGTCGCGCAGCAGGTCGCGCAGGGGCTCGAGGTCGCCCTCGATCCGCGTGGTCACGACGCGGACGCCGAGCGGCTCGAGCTGCGCCAGGATCTCGTCGGCCGGAGCGAGGTCGGCCTTCGTGAGGCACACCGCGGGGTCCATCCCGGCGTCGTACGCGGCCACGAGGCAGCGGTCGATGAGGCCGGGGCGCGGCGGCGGGTCGGCGAGGGAGGCCACGATCACCAGCTGGTCGGCGTTGGCCACCACGACGCGCTCGATCGGGTCGTCGTCGTCGGCGCTGCGGCGCAGCACCGTGCGGCGCTCGAGCACCTCGACGATGCGGGCGAGGCTGTCGGCCGAGCCCGAGACGTCGCCGACCACGCGCGCCTCGTCGCCGACGACGACGCCCTGGCGGCCCAGCGAGCGGGACTTCATCGCGGTGAGGACGGTGCCGTCGGGCAGCAGCAGCGTGTAGCGCCCGCGGTCGACCGTGGTGACGACGGCGACGAGCGCGTCGGAGTAGTCGGGCCGGTCCTTCGTGCGGGGCCGCGTGCGCCGGCGGGGGCGCTCGTACTGGTCGTGCTCGTCCCTCACGAGACCACGGCCGCCCAGTCGTCGGCGAAGCCCGGGTAGGTCTTGGCGGTGGTGCCGATGTTCTCCACGACGACCCCGGGCACGCGCAGCCCGATGACCGCGCCGGCGTGCGCCATGCGGTGGTCGTCGTAGGTGGCGAACGTGCCCCCGTGCAGCGGGGCCGGCGTGATCACGAGGCCGTCGGGCTGCTCCTCGACCTGACCGCCGAGGCGGTTGATCTCGGTCGCCAGTGCCGCGAGGCGGTCGGTCTCGTGACCGCGCAGGTGGCCGATGCCGGAGACCCGGGACGGGCCGTCGGCGACCGCGGCCAGCGCCGCGACCACGGGGGTCAGCTCGCCGACGTCGTGCAGGTCGAGGTCGACCCCGGCGAGGCGCTCGGGACCGAGGACGACGAGGTCGGCGCCGTCGCGCTCGGTGCGCCCGCCGAAGGCCGTGACCAGGTCGCGCCAGGCGTCGCCGGCCTGGTCGGTGGTCTCGGGCCAGTCGCGCACGCGCACCCGACCGCCCGTGGCGAGGGCGGCCGCGACGAACGGTCCGGCGTTGGACAGGTCGGGCTCGATCGTCACGTCGAGCGCCTTCACGGGCCCGGGACGGACGTGCCAGCGACCCGCCGACTCCTCGACCACGACGCCGCGGCGGCGCAGCTCGGTGACGGTCATCGCGACGTGCGGCAGCGACGGCAGCGAGCCACCCTCGTGGCGCAGGTCGAGGCCCTCGGCGAACCGGGGTGCGACCAGCAGCAGGGCCGAGACGAACTGGCTGGAGGCCGAGGCGTCGACGGTGAGCGCACCGCCACGCGCCGACCCGGCGCCGTGGACGGTGAAGGGCAGGCTGCCGCGGCCGTCGTCGTCGACGCGGACGCCGAGGTCGCGCAGGCTGGAGATCGTGGTGCCCATCGGACGCTCGCGGGCCCGGGGGTCGCCGTCGAACCGGGCCTCGCCCGAGCCGAGGGCGGCAACCGGCGGGACGAACCGCATGACGGTGCCGGCGAGGCCGCAGTCGACCGAGGCCGCCTCGACGGGCCGGATCGGGGTGACGGTCCACGAGCGCGTCCCGCGCTCGATCCGGGCGCCGAGCGAGACGAGCGCCTCGGCCATCAGCTCGGTGTCACGGGCGGCCAGCGGCTCGTGCACCGTGGACGGGCCGTCGGCGATCGCCGCGAGCACGAGGGCACGGTTGGTCTGCGACTTCGAGCCCGGCAGCCGGACGTCGGCGTCGACGGCGGCGGAGGGGAGCGGGGCGGGCCAGTCCATCCTCATCCCCGCAGGTCGTCGATCTGGTCGACGATCGTGTCCTTGGCGGCGACCGCGGTGTTCTTCGCGCGGGTGCCCAGCCACGGCTTGTGCGGGTCGGGGTCGAGGGTCGACAGCAGCAGGCCGCCGGTGAGCGACACGTTCTTGACGAAGTGGGTGAACTGGTTGCGGCGCGCGACGGGGTCGGTCTCGTTCCAGAACGGGTGACCCGACACGGTGGTGGCGGGCATCGTGGCGGCCAGGACGAGTGCCGAGGTGCGCGGCAGGTGGCCCGTGGCGAGCGCGGCGCCGGCGGCGACGTGCACGACACCGTTGAGCCGGATGAGGTTCGCGGCCGACAGGTCGGCCTGCGGCGCGATCCTGCGCAGGACATCGGCCACGGGCTGGGCCTTCGCGGCCAGCGCCTGCGGCTTGCGCAGCGCCATCACCCCGCCGGAGATGAACATCGAGGCGAGCATCGGACGGGCCACCGCGCGCAGGAGAGTCATGCCCTCATCATGCCGCAGGATGCGGACGCTGCCGAGGTCGCGCTCAGCGGAACGAGCCCGAGAGCGACGTGCCGCCGCTGGTGACGGTGTAGGTGCCCGACGCGAAGGGGATGAGGGTGCGGACCGTGAGGGTCGGCAGCGTGCGGTTCGCGGTGACGGTCTGGTTGCACGTGAGGGTCGGGCTCGTGATGCCTCCGGGACGGGTGCAGGTCCAGCCCGACCAGCTGGTGATGATCTCGAGGTCCGGGAAGCCGCCGGTGAAGGTGATGCGGATCTGCGCCGCCTGCCCGGGCTGGGCGTCGCGGCCGACCGTGAAGGCGAAGCTCGTCGAGAAGAACGAGGTCGTCGCGGACGCGCGGACGGTCTGGTCGACCGGAGCCGTCGTGGGCTCGCTGGTCGGCTCGGTGGTGGGTTCCGTGGTCGGCTCGGTGGTCGGTTCCGTCGTGGGCTCGGTGGTGGGTTCCGTGGTCGGCTCGGTGGTCGGTTCCGTGGTCGGTTCCGTCGTGGGCTCGGTAGTCGGTTCCGTCGTGGGCTCGGTCGTGGGTTCCGTCGTGGGCTCGGTGGTGGGTTCCGTGGTCGGCTCGGTGGTCGGTTCCGTCGTGGGCTCGGTGGTGGGCTCGGTGGTCGGTTCCGTCGTGGGCTCGGTGGTGGGTTCCGTGGTCGGCTCGGTCGTGGGCTCCGTGGTCGGCTCGGTGGTCGGTTCCGTGGTCGGTTCCGTCGTGGGCTCGGTGGTGGGTTCCGTGGTCGGCTCGGTCGTGGGCTCGGTGGTCGGTTCCGTCGTGGGCTCGGTCGTGGGTTCCGTGGTCGGTTCCGTGGTCGGTTCCGTGGTCGGCTCCGTGGTCGGTTCCGTGGTCGGCTCCGCGGTCGGGATCGTGGTCGGCTCGGAGGGCGTGGGCTCGGTGGTCGGCTCGGTGGGCAGCGGGACGGGGTCGGTGGGGACCGGGTCCTCGGGCGCGAGGTCGTCAGGCAGCGGCGGCTCGTCGTCGTCCGTCGGCTCGTCCACGGGCTCCTCGGGGTCCTGCCACACCATCGGGTCGGGCAGCGGTCCCACGTCGGGACCCTGGGTCTGGGGGACCACCGAGCCGTTCGGCCGCAGCACCGAGCCGGGCCCGTCGGCCGAGGTGGTGGTGTCGAACCCCGGGGGACGGTCCACGGTGATGAGCGCGGCTGCCCCGGCGATCACCACGACGCTGGCGGCCGCACCGGCCGCGATGCCCGCGGGACCGATCGTGCCGAGCACGCCCATGACACCGGAGGTCGAGCCGCCCACGGCGCCCGCGCCACCGCCGGCACCCGCGCCGCCTCCGCCGCCCGCGCCACCCTGGCCGCCGCCGGCACCGGCCAGCGCGCCGGCGGCACCGGTGCCCTGCAGGTAGCCCGAGGCGGCCGTGCCCAGGATCGCCGGGGCGAGGATGCCCGCGAGGCCGTGGTTGAAGTCCTGGAGCTCGAGGTACAGCCCCATGCACGAGCGGCACTCGTCGAGGTGGCGCTGCACCTTGCCCGCGTCGCGTCGTGAGAGGCCGCCGCGCACGAACGCGCCGAGGTTGCCGATCGCGAACTGGCAGTCGGGCGTCGTCGTGGGGACGAGGTGCTTCTGCAGGTACGCCTGGCGCAGTCCCTCGCGCGCCCGGTACGCCAGCGCCGAGACGCTGTTCGCGCTCATGCCGAGCATCGGCGCGATCTCGGCGGGCTTCTGGCCCTCGACGTCGAGGTGCCACAGCACCATCTGCCAGCGCTCGGGCAGCGACGCGAACGCCTCGGCGGTGGTGGTGCGCTCGAAGCCGAGCTCGGCGGTGTCGACGAAGTCCACGCGGCCGTCGAGCTCGAACTGGTCGTCGGTGGGACGCTCGCGCGTGACGGCCCGGATCCTGTCGACGTGCAGGCGACGCACCGCGGTCAGCAGGTAGGCCCGGAACGACTCCTGGGGCCCGCCGCCGTTCTGCACCGTCACGAGGACCTTGGTGAACGCCTCGGCGACGAGGTCGTCGGCGTCGGGCCCCCGCATGAGCTGGCGCGCCAGGCGCTGGGCCGCCGCCTGGTGGCGGGAGTACAGCTCGCCGTACGCGCCGGAGTCACCACCGCGCACCGCGGTGAGCAGGTCGGCGTCGCTGCGCTCCTGTCCGAGGGCAGGCGGCGGGGCGTCGAGGGTCACTGCCAGCCCCTTTCCCGAGTGGTCGCGAAGCAGAACGCGCGTGACCTCGGTCAGCCACGCTCCTCAGTCTAGGTGGCCGATCCGCTGCTGTCCGGTGTTCACGTGGCCCTTTGTGACTACGGGGGCGGACTCGTTTTGCCCGGATTTCTCGGGACGAACTCGCAGTTGCACGAAAACTCGTCGCCGAAGTCGCGTCATGGCCCCCGGCGGGCCCCGTCTCTTGGGTGACAACACGGCGACTGCGCCCGGCACCTGTGAGAGGAGGCACGGAGATGGATCCCTTCGACGTCAGCTATGTCGACCTCGACTCGGCCGTTCGTGCCGGCCGGGTGGACGCAGTGGACGTTGCACACGAGGTGGGAGCGAGTGCAGCGTCTCTCGGGGTCCCGCTCCACGAGGTCCTGGATCGCGTGGAGAGGGCCTTCGACGGCCTCGAACCGTCGTTCGCGATGGTCCGTGGAGTCGCCGTGGCGTGGGCCGAGACGTCGAGGGCGCTGCAGCTCGAGACGTCGTGCGAGGACCCGCTGACCCAGCTGTCGACCTTGGCGCACCTGCGACACAGCCTGGACGGGCTGTACCGCGGCGCGGTCCGGGACGACGGGACGGTCACGGATCGTCACGCCCTCGTGGTGGTCGAGCTGCCTCCGGAGCCCGGTCACCCGCTGGAGCAGGCGCTGCACGCGGTCGACGTGAGCGTCGCCCTGCGCACCGCATTCCCCGGCGACGAGGTCATCGCCCAGTTGAGCCCGCGGCGGTTCTGCGTGCTGGCCGAACGCCGGCGCCTGGACCAGCCGACGCTGAGCCTGGTCACGGTCCTGCTCCGCCGGACGTTCGAGTCGCCCCCGCCGCGGGTGTGGCTCGAGCTGCTGCCGCCGGTGGCCCAGGACGTGACCTGGGTGCTCGACGCACTCACCGGTTGAACCGGCGGGATCCGCCACCATCTCGGGTGTGGCGGAACCCGCCGGCTCGGCCCGGAGCGTCGGTGCCCGCGCCTACGATGGCCGCATGTGCGGCCGTTACGCGACCTCCCGGACCCCGGCCACCCTGGTCGACGACTTCGAGGCTGACCTCGGCGACCTGTTCGAGGACACCGGCGCCGACTACAACCTGGCGCCCACCAAGCTCGCTCCACTCGTGGTGCAGCGCACCGGCGAGGACACGGTCCGGCGCGAGCTCGTCACGGCGAAGTGGGGCCTGGTGCCCTCGTGGGCCAAGGACCCCTCGATCGGCAATCGGCTGATCAACGCTCGCAGCGAGACGGTGGCCGAGAAGCCCTCGTTCCGCAAGGCCTTCGCCAAGCGGCGCGCCATCGTGCCGGCCGACGGGTTCTACGAGTGGTACCAGCCCGAGGGCGAGCCCGGCGCGAAGCGCAAGCCGCCGAAGCAGCCGTTCTTCATGAGCGCCGAGTCGGGCCTGGGCCTCGCCGGCCTCTACGAGTTCTGGAAGGACCCCGAGGGCGCGTGGCTGCTGACCTACACGATCCTCACCACGTCCGCCGAGGGCGAGGACGGCCGCATCCACGACCGCGCGCCGCTGATCGTCGAGCCCGACGTCGCGAGCCGGTGGCTGGCGGCCGAGCCGTGGCCCGAGGCGCTCGACCACCTCGTCCCGGCCACGCCCGGCGTGCTGCGCACGTGGCCCGTCTCCACCGAGGTCAACAACGTCCGCAACAACGGTCCCGAGCTGGTCGAGCCGATCCCGATCGAGGGGGAATAGGGGTACGTGGCGAGTCGTTTGACCTGACAGGAGGTACGAATGCTCGCATGCCCCGTACGACCGGCCACAGTAGGCTGGACGACGATGACTGACGACACCGTCGTGGACCCGTCGAACGAGACCCCGGAGGAGCGCCAGGCCCGATTCGAGGCCGACGCCCTTCCCTTCCTCGACCAGCTGTACTCGGCCGCTCTGCGCATGACCCGCAACCCCCAGGACGCCGAGGACCTGGTGCAGGAGACCTATGCGAAGGCGTTCAGCGCCTTCCACCAGTTCAAGCCCGGCACCAACCTCAAGGCGTGGCTGTACCGCATCCTGACGAACACGTACATCAACCACTACCGCAAGAAGCAGCGCCAGCCCCAGCAGGTCACGGACGAGATCGAGGACTGGCAGATCGCGGCGGCGGCGGCGCACAGCTCGTCGGGACTGAAGTCGGCGGAGATGGAGGCGCTCGAGCGCCTGCCCGACTCCGACGTCAAGGACGCCCTGCAGGCGCTCCCCGAGGACTTCCGCTACGCGGTGTACCTCGCCGACGTCGAGGGCTTCCCCTACAAGGAGATCGCGGAGATCATGGACACGCCCATCGGCACGGTGATGTCGAGGCTGCACCGCGGACGTCGGCAGCTGCGCGACCTGCTCACCGACTACGCCCGCGATCGTGGGATGAAGGTTCCGGCCGGAGGTGACACCAAGTGAGCTGTGACGGACCCGACTGCGAGAAGGCGCTGGAGAACCTCTACGTCTTCCTCGACCAGGAGATCGACGGCGCCAGCTGCGACGAGATCCAGGCGCACCTGGACGACTGCTCGGACTGCCTGAACGAGTACCACCTCGAGCAGATTGTGAAGGCGCTCGTCGGTCGCTCGTGCACCGAGATCGCTCCCGAGCCCCTGCGCGAGAAGGTGCGGCTGCAGATCCGCACCGTCCAGGTCGAGATCACCGACCTGCGCTGAGTCCCGGAGACGACGAAACCCCATCCGCCGGATGGGGTTTCGTGCGTTATCGGCGCGGTTTCACGCGTTGGGGCGCTTACCGTGGTTCGCGCCCTTCTTGCGACGCGCCCGGCGCTTGCGACCGGTCTTGCCCATGGTTCCTCCTCAAAACGCTGACCATCAAGTCTCGCACACTCAGCCCACCGCGGGCACACGGGACAGGAAGCGCTCGCGATCGACCACGATCCGGCGCACCTGTCCGCTGGCCACGAGCACCTCGTTCTGGTCGCGGGCGGCGACGTCGAAGATCACCAGGCGCCCGTCGCGCTGGGTGACCGAGGCCGTCGCAGTGATGGTGGCGCCCACGGCGCTCGCGGCCAGGTGCTGCACCTCCACGCGGGTGCCCACGCTCGTCTGCGAGGGGTCGAGGTCGAGCGCGGCGCACGTGGCGGCCTCGAGCCAGGCCAGCACGACCGGCGTGCCGAGGACGTCGAGGTCGCCGCTGCCCACCGCACGGGCGGTGTGCTCGGGGCCGACGGTGTGCGTCACGGTGGCCTGTCCGGACGGGTCGGTCACGCTCAGACGCCCATCGTGTTGCGCGGGTAAAGCGCGTTCACGTCGGTGGCGACGTTGACTAGGTACGGCACGCCCGAGGCGAACGCGCGGTCGAGCGCCGGGCCGATCTCCTTCGGGTCGGTGACGAACTCGCCGCCGCCGCCCAGCGCCTGGACCACCTGGTCGTAGCGCGTGTTCGGGGCGAGGTCGGCCGCGACGTCGTAGCCGTAGAGCATCTGCATCGGGGGCTTCTCCAGACCCCAGGCGGAGTTGTTGCCCACCACCATGACGACCGGCAGGTCGTGGCGGACGAGCGTGTCGACGTCGATGATCGACATGCCGGCGGCGCCGTCGCCCATCAGCAGGACGACCTGGCTCGAGGGCCGCGCGATGCGGGCCGCCATCGCCGCGCCCAGTCCGGCTCCGAGGCAGCCGTACGGGCCCGGGTCGAGCCAGCCGCCGGGCCGCTGCGGCTCGACGAACTTGCCCGCGAACGACACGAAGTCGCCGCCGTCGCCGATCACGACCGCGTCGTCGGCCAGCCGCGGCAGCAGCTCGCCGTAGATCCGCGCGGGGTGGATCGGGTCGGCCTCGGCGGTCAGCAGCGCCGCGTCGCGCTGGACGGCCGCCGCGACGACGTCCTGCAGCTCGCTCAGCCACGGCGACCAGTCGGGCCGGCTGGTGCCGGACTGGAGTCCCTGGAGGAGCGCGTCGAAGATCGTGGTGAGGTCACCGGCCGCCGACGCGCCGAGCGACGCGTGGGTGGAGACCTGGCCGGGGGAGTCGCCGATGTGGACCGTGACGGCGGGGTCGCCGCCCTCCTTGCCACCGAACCGGCCGAAGCCGAGGCGGAAGTCCAGGGGGGTGCCGACGACCACGACGAGGTCGGCGGTGCCGAGGGCCTTCGAGCGTGCCTTCGTGACGAGGTTCGGGTGGCCGCCGGGGACGATGCCGCGGCCCATGCCGTTGGCGATCGCGGGGATGCCGGACTCCTGCACGAAGCGCAGGGCGGCCTCCTCGGCGTGGTCGGACCACACGTCGCTGCCCAGGATCACGACCGGACGCCGGGACTCGGCGAGCAGGCGCACGACCGACGCGACCGCGTCGGGGTCGGGCTCGATCCGCTCGGTCGAGGGGCCGCTCGACACGTGCGTGACCGGGCCGGAGTTGAAGAACTCGTCCATCGGGATGTCGACGAACGTGGGGCCGCGGTGCGACGAGCCGGCGAGGGTGAACGCCTCGTCGACGACCGGCGCGATGTCGGCCAGGCTCTTGGCCGTCGTGGCGGACTTCGTGATGGTCTCGAAGATCGGCGGGTGGTCGAGCTCCTGCAGCGTGCCGGTGCCCCACGTCGACTGCGCGGCGCGGCCGCCGACGACCACGAGGGGAGCGCCCGAGAAGTAGGCCTGCGCCACCGGGCTCACGCCGTTCGTCACGCCGGGGCCGGCCGTGAGCACCGCGAGACCGGGCGTGCGCGTGAGCTTGCCGATCGCCTCGGCGGCGAAGACCGCGGAGGGCTCGTGGCGCACGTCGATGATCGGCATCGGCTCGTCGGACTTCACGGCGGCGTCGTACATCGGGAAGATGTGGGCGCCCGAGAGGGTGAACATCGCCTCGGCTCCGTGGGCCCGCGCGACGTCGAGTGCGTGGTGGCCGCCGTGCGGTCCGGTGGGCTCCGGGAACGCGGCGTCCTGCTGCTGGTCTTCGGTCATGTGACGCAGGTTACCCGCGAGTCGCTTCCAGCGGAGCCCTAGTCTCGGAACGTGCCCTCCTTCGAAGACATCGCCGACGCGCAGACCGCGCTGACCACGGCACAGATCGACCGGCTGCAGCTGCTGGTCACCGACTGGCAGATCGTCGCCGACCTGTCGTTCAGCGACCTGGTCCTGTGGGTGGAGGACGCGGAGGAGAAGGGGATGTGGGCGGCGGCGCAGATCCGTCCGACCACGGGCCCGACCACCCTGCTGGAGGACGTGGTGGGCACCTTCGTCCCGCGCGACCTGACCGCGGTCGAGGACGAGCGGCTCGCCGATGGCACCTCGATCACGCAGGCCGCCGTGCCGGTGATGTGGGCCGGCCGACGCATCGGCGTGATCGTCAAGCGCCGCCCCGTCACCGACCGCCGCACCGCGAGCGCCCTCGAGTCGGCCTACCAGCGGGCCAGCGACGAGCTCTTCGAGATGATCCAGCGCGGCGAGTTCCCGCTGCCGGGCGTGCCGTCCGAGCTGGCCGACTCGCTGCGGGTGGGCGACGGCTTCGTCCGCACCGACGCGGAGGGCCGCGTGCTGTACGCGAGCCCCAACGCGCTGTCGGCGTACCGTCGGCTCGGCTACGTGGGCGACCTCCAGGGCGCCGACCTGATCGACGTCACGACGTACCTCATCGGCAACGACGCCGACCGCCCGTTCTCCACGCTGTTCGGAGCCGGCGAGACCGAGGCCGAGATCGAGGCGTCGGGTGCGTCGATGCTGCTGCGGATCATGCCGCTGCGCAGCGGGGGAGCGGCCACGGGCTCGCTCATCCTGCTGCGCGACGTGACCGAGCTACGACTGCGCGAGCGCGAGCTGGTCTCGAAGGACGCCACGATCCGCGAGATCCACCACCGGGTGAAGAACAACCTGCAGACCGTCGCGGCCCTGCTGCGGCTCCAGAGCCGGCGGATGGAGATCCCCGCGGCGCGCGAGGCGCTGCAGGAGGCCGAGCGGCGGGTGGGCTCGATCGCGCTCGTGCACGAGACGCTGAGCCAGTCCTTCGACGAGTCGGTGGAGTTCGACGCGATCGCCGACACGCTGCTTCGCACGGTGCTGGACGTCGGTGGCGGCGTCGTGAAGGCCGAGCGGGTGGGCTCGTTCGGGCTGGTGCCCGCCGAGATCGCGACCCCGCTGGCGATGACGCTGACCGAGCTGGTGCAGAATGCTGCCGAGCACGCCTTCGGACCCGAGGGTGGGCGCGTGACACTGGCCGTCAACCGGATCCGCGGACGGATCCGGCTGAGGGTGAGTGACGACGGACGGGGGCTGCCGGACGACTTCGACCCGACACTGAGTCTGGGCCTGTCGATCGTGTCCACGCTGGTGCGTGGCGAGCTGAAGGGCGACCTCGACTACGAGTCGATGCCCTCGGGCGGCACGACCGTGACGATCGCCTTCAGCCTGTGAGGGCGATCAGGCGGTCTTGATGCGGGCGCGCGCATTGCGGCGCTTGAGAGCGCGACGCTCGTCCTCGCTGAGGCCACCCCACACACCGTGGTCCTGGCCGGACTCGAGAGCCCACTGCAGGCACTGGTCGCGAACGTCGCACCGGCGGCACACCAGCTTGGCCTCCTCCACCTGGAGGATCGCCGGGCCCGTGTTGCCGATCGGGAAGAACAGTTCGGGATCTTCGTCCAGACAGGCCGAACGATGACGCCAATCCATGCGGATGACTCCTTAGGGCAGCTTACGTGGGGGGATCGAGTACGCCGGGGCGCACGCTCTACCAGTTTTGCAAGGTTCTGCGCACTCCACAACAGATGTACCCGGACAGATCCTGAGGGAAACGTCACATATTCGTAACGTGGAAAATGCTTGCATTCACGCCGCGTTAGCCTGAGCGCGTGCCTGTGTCCTCTCGCATCCCCCTCGGGATCGCCGCCGTCGTCGTCGCCCTCCAGGGGCTGGTCTTCATCGCGTTGGCGGTGCTCGACCTGGCCGGACTCGTCCCCGGACGCATCGCCGTGGGCGTGGGCATCGGGGTGCTTCTGCTGATCCTCGGCGCCGGCCTCGTGGCCGCGGCCGTGGGCCTGGTGCGCGGTGCCCACGTCGCCCGGGGACCCGTGGTGGTCGCCCAGCTGATCGGCCTGGGGCTGGCGTGGTCCCTGCGCAACCCCGACGCGAACACCGGCGACAACCGCGCCGTGGGGATCGCGATCGCGGTCTCGGCGCTGGTCGTGCTCGCCTGCCTGGCCACCGGCCCGGCGCGACGGGCGCTGGCCGACGACCACGGGGAATGACCGGTGTGGGAGACTGGACGGTGGGGCACACCCCGTCCTCACCCGCGGCACGACACCGCACCCGGCAGCCGGATCGGCGCCGCCCGCACCTGATCACCCCCTGCTGCGCGAGGAACCATGTCCACCCACATCGACCCGATCGACACCGACCTGCTCATGACGCTCACCGACGACGACGATCCCGTGTTCTCGCTGCACCGCGGCGGCAAGATGGAGGTCACCGCGACGGTACCCGTGGGGAACGCCGACGACCTGTCGCTGGCCTACACCCCCGGCGTCGCCAAGGTCTGTGAGGCGATCGCCGCCGACCCTGAGGTCGCGCACCAGTACACGTGGGTCGGCAACACCGTCGCGGTCATCACCGACGGCACCGCCGTGCTCGGCCTGGGCGACATCGGCCCGGCCGCCGCGATGCCCGTGATGGAGGGCAAGGCGATCCTGTTCAAGCAGTTCGGCGGCGTCGACGCCATGCCGATCGCGCTGGACACCACCGACACCGACGAGATCGTCGAGACGATCGTGCGCCTGGCGCCCACGTTCGGCGGCGTCAACCTCGAGGACATCTCGAGCCCGCGCTGCTTCGAGATCGAGCGTCGGCTCATCGAGCGTCTCGACATCCCCGTCTTCCACGACGACCAGCACGGCACGGCCGTGGTGGTGCTCGCGGGCCTCTACAACGCGCTGCGCCTCACCGACCGCGAGCCCGACGAGGTCAAGGTCGTCATCTCCGGTGCCGGAGCCGCGGGCGTGGCGATCACGAAGATCCTCCGCTCGGCCGGCGTGCGCAAGATCAGCGTCACCGACCGCGCCGGAGTCATCACGCCCGAGCGCGACGACCTCAACGAGGTCAAACAGTGGCTGGCGCAGGAGACGTCGGGCTGGGCCCGGCCCGGGACCATCGCCGACGCCCTCGACGGCGCCGACGTCTACATCGGCGTCTCCGGCGGCACGGTTCCGGAGGAGGCCGTCGCGCGCATGGCCCCCGACGCGATCATCTTCGCGCTGGCGAACCCGAACCCCGAGGTGCACCCCGACGTCGCCCACCGGCACGCGCGGATCGTGGCGACCGGCCGCTCGGACTTCCCGAACCAGCTCAACAACGTGCTGGTCTTCCCGGGCATCTTCCGCGGCGCCCTCGACGTGCGCGCCACCGAGATCTCCGAGTCGATGAAGCTGTCGGCCGCGCGCGCGATCGCCGACCTCGTGGACGAGGACGAGCTGACCGAGACGCACATCATCCCGTCGCCGTTCGATCCTCGCGTCTCGCAGGCCGTGGCCCGCGCCGTGACGGACACCGCGCGCCGCGACGGTCTCGCTCGTCGCCCGTACTGATCGGACGCCCCTCGCGGGCGAGCACGGCCGGACCCCGTTAGGGTCGCAGCGGTAGTTGTCGCCCGACCCCAGGAGATCGCCCGTGTTCGCCGTCTACGCCGCCTCGATGGACAAGAAGAACCCCCTGGACGGCCTCGTGGTGGGGGAGCGGCCCGATCCGGTGGTCCCCGACGGCTGGACCACGGTCACGGTGAAGGCCGCGTCGATCAACCACCACGACGTGTGGAGCCTGCGCGGCGTCGGCCTGCGCGAGGAGTCGCTGCCGATGATCCTGGGCTGCGACGCGGCGGGCTTCGACGAGGACGGCAACGAGGTCATCGTCCACGCCGTCATCAGCGACCCGGACTGGATCGGCGACGAGACGCTCGACCCGCGCCGCTCGCTGCTGTCGGAGCGCCACCAGGGCACGTTCGCCGAGAAGGTCGCCGTGCCGAGGCGCAACGTGGTGCCCAAGCCCGCGGGCCTGTCGATGGCCGAGGCCGCGTGCCTGCCCACCGCGTGGCTGACGGCCTACCGGATGCTCTTCACGCAGGCCGACCTGCACCCCGGCGACTCCGTGCTCGTGCAGGGCGCGGGCGGCGGCGTGGCCACCGCCGCGATCACGCTGGCCCGGGCCGCGGGCTTTCGCGTGTTCGCGACCAGCCGAGACGAGGACAAGCGCCGGCGTGCGCTCGAGATCGGCGCCCACGAGGTCCTCGAGTCAGGTGCGCGGCTGCCCGTCAAGGTCGATGCGGTCATGGAGACCGTCGGTGCCGCCACGTGGTCGCACTCGGTCCGCGCGATGCGCCCCGGCGGCACGATCGTCATCTCGGGCGCCACGTCGGGCGACGCCCCCTCGCACGCCGAGCTGACCCGCATCTTCTTCCAGCAGATGCGCGTCCACGGCTCCACGATGGGCACCCGCGACGAGCTGCGGCGCCTGGCCGAGTTCATGGACGTCACCGGCACCAAGCCGCTCATCGACGCGGAGATCGCCATGGAGGACGCCGCACAGGGCCTCCAGCGCGTCATCGACGGCGACGTCTTCGGCAAGATCGTCCTGACCCGCTGAGCCGCGCGAGCCGCTCCCCTGCGCCCGGCCGACGCCGAGTGGCGCAAGAAGGCCCGCCACTCGTCGAGTGGCGGGCCGTTCTGCGCCACTCGCGGGTGGCGGGGTCCTGCGGGGTCGTGCGGGGTCGGGCTAGTCCTCGTCGTCGTCGAGGCGGGCCAGCCAGGTGGCCAGCCGCTCGACGGGCACCTCGAATTCGGGGTTCAGGTCGACGAAGATCGACAGCTGCTCGGCCAGCCAGGCGAAGGAGACCTCCTCCTCGCCGCGGCGGGCCGCCAGCTCCTCAATGCCCCGGTCGGTGAAGTACATCGACCGATCAGGCGAACGCGCGGTTCATCAGGTCCTTGAACTCGGTGACGTGCACCGAGTGCGAGCCCACCGACGGAGCCGAGGACTCCGGGCGGGTGACCTGCGTCATCGGCAGACCCAGCGCGTCGCGCAGGTAGAGCGCGACGTGCGGCCACGGGCCCTGGTTCTCGGGCTCATCCTGGACCCAGCGGATCTCGCGGGCGTTGGGGTACTTCGCGAGCTCCTCCTTGATCTCCTCCAGCGGACGCGGGTAGAGCTGCTCGAGGCGCACGATCGCCGTACGGGGGCTGTCGCCCTCGAGGCTCTTGCGCTCGGTCAGCAGGTCCCACGTCACCTTGCCGGAGCACAGGATGACCTTCTCCACGCGCTCGGCGTCGACCGTGTCGTCGCCGATCACCGGGCGGAACGTGCCCGAGGTGAAGTCGTCGGGCTGGCTGGCCGCGAGCTTGTTGCGCAGCATCGACTTCGGCGTGAAGACGATGAGCGGACGGTGCTGCGACTGCAGGTTCTGACGACGGAGCAGGTGGAAGTACGACGCGGGCGTCGACGGCTGGGCGATCGTCATCTCGTCGTTCGCGGCGAGCGTCAGGAAGCGCTCGATGCGGCCCGACGAGTGGTCGGGGCCCTGGCCCTCGTAGCCGTGCGGCAGGAGCAGGACGACGCCCGACTTCTGACCCCACTTGGTCTCACCGGAGCTGATGTACTCGTCGATCACGGACTGGGCGCCGTTGACGAAGTCGCCGAACTGGGCCTCCCACATCGTGAGCGCCTCGGGACGGGCCACGGAGTAGCCGTACTCGAAGCCGAGCGCCGCGTACTCCGAGAGCAGCGAGTCGTAGACGTAGAACGACGCCTGCTCGTCGGCCACGTGCTGCAGCGGCGTCCACTCGGCCCCGTCCTTGCGATCGATGATCGTGGCGAAGCGGGTGGTGAACGTGCCGCGGCGCGAGTCCTGGCCAACGAGGCGCACGGGGCGACCGTCGGCGAGCAGCGAGCCCATCGCGATGATCTCGCCCGTGCCCCAGTCGATGGGACCGGCCGTGATCGAGGCCGCGCGGCGCTGCAGCTGGGGCAGCACCTTCGGGTGGACCGTGAAGCCGTCGGGCACGTTCGTGTAGGCGTCCGAGATGGCCTTGAGCGTGTCGGCGCTGATCGCGGTGACCAGCTCCTCGTCGTACGGCTTCTCCGGGTAGTCCGGGGTGCGCGTGTAGCCGGGGTCGTGCTGCGCCTGCTTGACCTTCGCCAGGTTCTGCTCGAGCAGCTTCTGGTAGTCCTTGAGCGCCTCCTCGGCCTCCTCGAGCGTGATGTCGCCACGACCGACGAGAGCCTCGGTGTACAGCTTGCGCACCGACTTCTTCTTCTCGATCGTGTCGTACATCAGCGGCTGCGTGAAGCTCGGGTCGTCGCCCTCGTTGTGGCCACGGCGGCGGTAGCAGACGAGGTCGATGACGACGTCCTTGTGGAACGTGCGGCGGTACTCGTAGGCCAGCTGCGCGGCGCGGATGCAGGCCTCGGGATCGTCGCCGTTCACGTGGAAGATCGGCGCCTGGATCATGCGGGCGACATCGGTGCAGTAGGTCGACGAGCGCGACGAGGACGGGCTCGTGGTGAAGCCGACCTGGTTGTTCACGATCACGTGCACGGTGCCGCCGGTGCGGTAGCCCCGCAGCTGCGACAGGTTGAGCGTCTCGGCGACGACGCCCTGGCCGGCGAACGCCGCGTCGCCGTGGACGAGGACCGGCAGGACCGGGAACTCCTCGCCGCGGTTCAGCACGTCCTGCTTGGCGCGGGCGATGCCCTCGAGCACCGGGTCGACGACCTCGAGGTGCGACGGGTTGGCCGCGACCGAGACCTTGATCTTGTCGCCGCGGACCGAGGTGAACTCGCCGTCGACGCCCAGGTGGTACTTGACGTCGCCCGAGCCCTGCACGGTGCGCGGGTCGATGTTCCCCTCGAACTCGCGGAACACGTTGGCCGGGTCCTTGCCGGCGATGTTCACCAGCACGTTGAGGCGGCCGCGGTGGGCCATGCCGATGCAGACCTCCTCGAGGCCGTCGGCGGCGGCGCCCTCGCAGATCTCGTCGAGCAGCGGGACCATCGTCTCGCCACCCTCGAGGCTGAAGCGCTTCTGGCCGACGAACTTGGTCTGCAGGAAGGTCTCGAAGGCCTCGGCCTGGTTGAGCTTCTGCAGGATGCGCAGCTGCTCCTCGCGCGGCTCCTTGACGTGCGGGCGCTCGAGGCGCTCCTGGAACCAGCTGCGCTCCTCGGGCTCCTGGATGTGCATGTACTCCACGGCCATCGTGCGCACGTAGGAGTCGCGCAGGATGCCCAGGATCTCGCGCAGCTTCATGAAGCGCTTGCCCGAGGCCTTGCCGAAGGAGCCCACCGGGAACTCGCGGTCGAGGTCCCACAGGGTGAGGCCGTGCGACGCGATGTCGAGGTCGGGGTGGGTGCGCTGGCGGTACTCCAGCGGGTTCGTGTCGGCCATGAGGTGGCCGCGCACGCGGAACGAGTGGATCAGCTCGAGGACGCGCGCCTGGCGGTCGACGTCGTCGTCGTGGCGGACCGAGATGTCCTGCGCCCAGCGGATCGGCTCGTAGGGGATCCGCAGCGAGGTGAAGATCTCGTCGTAGAAGCCCTCGGCGCCCAGCAGGAGCTGGTGCACGCGACGCAGGAACTCGCCCGACTGCGCGCCCTGGATGACGCGGTGGTCGTACGTGGACGTCAGCGTCATCATCTTCGAGACGGCCATGAGCGCGAGGGTGTCCTCCGACGCGCCCTGGAACTCCGGCGGGTAGTCCATCGAGCCGACGCCGACGATGAGGCCCTGGCCGGCCATGAGGCGCGGCACCGAGTGGTTGGTGCCGATGCCGCCCGGGTTCGTCAGGCTGACGGTCGTGCCCTGGAAGTCGCTGACCTCGAGCTTGTTGTCGCGGGCCTTGCGCACGATGGTCTCGTAGCCGCGCCAGAACTGCGCGAAGTCCATCGTCTCGGCGGCCTTGATGTTCGGCACCATGAGCTGGCGCGAGCCGTCGGCCTTCTGCACGTCGATGGCCAGGCCGAAGTTCACGTGCTCGGGGTTGAGCTGGACCGGCTTGCCCTTCTCGTTGTACTCGAAGCCGGTGTTCATCTCGGGCATGGCCGCGACGGCCTTGACGACCGCGTAGCCGATGAGGTGCGTGAACGACACCTTGCCGCCGCGAGCGCGGGCGAGGTGGTTGTTGATGACGACGCGCTGGTCGAACAGCAGCTTGACCGGCACCGAGCGGACGCTGGTGGCGGTGGGGACCGCGAGGCTGGCGTCCATGTTGGTCGCGGTGCGCGCCGAGGCGCCCTTCAGCACGACCTTCTCGACCTCACCAGGACCCGTGGGGGTCTCGGCGGGCTTGTCCTGCGCGGCGGACTTGGCCGCGGCGGGCTGCGCCTTCGCGGGCTGCTCCTTGGCGGCGGGCTTCGGCGAGGTCGGGGCGGCGGCCGGGGCCGGCGGGTTCTTCTCCTCGGCGGCACGCGCCGAGGGAGCCTTCTGCGGCGTGGCCGGCTTCTCGGCCTGCTGCTGCGACGGCTCGATCGCCGGCTCGTCGGTGCGGGTCTCGGAGGACTCGGACTTCGGGGCGGGCTTCTCGGCCGTCGTCGACGACCCGGCCGTCTTCGACTCGGACGAGGCGGCGCCGTTGGCGCCGTAGCCGCCCTTGCGGAAGAAGTCGGCCCACTCGGCGTCGACCGAGGACGGGTCGGCGGTGAACTGGTCGTACATCTCTTCGACCAGCCACTCGTTGCTGCCGAAGTCGGGGTGGGGAGCGTCGGTCGCCGACGCGGTGGGGGAGGACTCGGCCACGGCCTGAATCGCCTCTTCCGGGGAAAATCGCTCGCGTGATCGCGCACGGATGGTGGACTCAAGACAGGGTAACGCGCTCGCCCACAGGGTCGCAGGCAGGTCGCAGAACCCGTCGGTAACCTCGCGCCGGGGACCGGCGCGAGGCTCTAGAGCGTCTCGAGGGTGGCGTCGAGACCCATGTCGTCGACGCCGTCGAGCGCCTTGCTCACGGGGCAGGTCTCCTTGGCCTCCTCGGCCACCTGCTGGAACTCCGCGTCGTCGATGCCTTCGGCCTCCGCGCGCACGGTGAGGTTGATGCGGGTGATGCGGAACCCGCCGTCGGGATCGGGGCCCAGCGTGACGTCGGCCGACGTCTCGACGGCGTTGACCGTGGCGCCCGCGCGGCCCAGCAGCGCGGTCAACTGCATCGTGTAGCAGGCCGAGTGCGCGGCCGCGATGAGCTCCTCGGGGTTGGTGGCGCCGCCACCGTCGTCGGACGAGCGCTTGGGGAACGACATCTCGAAGGTGCCCAGGCCGGACGACGTCAGCTCGACCTGGCCGGATCCGTCCTCGAAGCCGCCGTCCCAGGCGGTGCGTGCGGTGCGAGTGGGCATGAGGGCCTCCTGTGGCTCGGGGTGTGGTGCTCACGTGGTGGTTCCCTCTCGACGCTAACCACGTTTCGGCGGGTCCGCACGGCGCGTCCGTGGACAGCGCCTGCGCGGCCTCCTAGGTTCGAGCCGTGGAGGTCACCGAGGTTGCCGACGGGATCTGGTTCGCCCGCACCGAGTACGTCAACTGGATCGTCCTGGTGGAGGGCGACCGCGCCGCGCTGGTCGACTGCGGCTACCCGGGCCAGGCGGGCCTCCTCGAGGAGTCCGTGCGGCGCGCGGGCGTCACGATGGAGCAGGTCGAGGCGCTCGTGGTGACCCACAACCATGTCGACCACACGGGCTCGATGCCGGCCCTCTCGGCGCGCGGCGTGCGCGTGCTGGCGGGCGCCGACGAGATGCCGATGCTGCGGGGCGAGCGCGTCGAGAGCGCCACCACCACCGACGTCCTGCTGCGCGCGTGGCGTCCGCGCGTGCTGCGCTGGGCGCTCGGCATCGCGCGCCTCGGCGCGTCGGGCCACCCGCACGTCGACACGGTCGAGGCCGTCGTGCCGGGGCAGCCGCTCGACCTCCCGTGCTCGCCCGTCCCGGTGTCGCTGCCCGGGCACACCTCGGGACACATCGCCCTGCACTTCCCGGCCCAGCGCGCCGTCGCCACGGGTGACGCGCTCGTCACGGGGCACTCGCTGAGCCCGGTCGAGGGGCCCCAGGCGATCGACGCGTTCTTCCACCACGACACGGCGCGACTGCGGGCCACGCTGCCGGACCTCGCGCTGCTCGACGCCGACCTCGTCCTGCCTGGCCACGGTCCCGCGGCCCACGTCCCGATCGCGCGTGCGGTCGGCGAGGCGCTGAGCGTCTGATGGAGACCATCGACGAGTACGTCGTCCGCACCCTGCCTGGACTGCAGCCGGACCCGGAGGCCGCCCGCGACGTCGACGTGGTGGCGCTGCGCCACCTCTTCGCGGCGCAGGTGCAGAGCCGCCACCTCGACTTCGCGGCGCGCTGGCTGCAGGGACGCGGCGAGGGGCACTACACGATCGGCTCCGCCGGCCACGAGAGCAACGCGGCGCTCGGCCTGCTGTCCGAGGTGAGCGACCCGGCCCTGCTGCACTACCGATCCGGCGGGCTGTACGCCGCGCGGTCGGCGAAGTCGGGCCGCGACGACGGCGTGCGGGCGATCCTGCAGAGCCTCACCAGCGCGCGCAGCGACCCGATGTCGGGCGGGCGGCACAAGGTGTTCGGGCACCCGGCGCTGAGCATCGTCCCGCAGACCTCCACGATCAGCTCGCACCTGCCGCGGGCAGTGGGGCTCGGGCTCGGGCTGGGCTTCGCGCGCCGGCTCGGGCGTCACACGGCCTGGCCCGAGGACGCCGTCGTGCTGTGCAGCTTCGGCGACGCCTCGGTCAACCACTCCACGGCGGTCGGCGCACTCAACGCCGCGGCCTACCTGACCCACCGAGGGCTCGCCTGCCCCGTGCTGTTCGTGTGCGAGGACAACCGCATCGGCATCAGCACGGCCTCGCCCGAGGGCTGGCCCGGCGCCATGCTCGAGGGCCTGCCGGGGATTGCGTACCGCGCGGCCGACGGCGACGACCCCGTCGGGCTGCTGCGCCAGACGCAGGACGCCCTCGACGCCGTCCGGTCGAGCCGCAGCCCCGGGGTACTGCACCTCTCCACCGTCCGGTTCCTCGGCCACGCGGGGTCCGACGCAGAGGTCGCCTACCGCACCCGCAAGCGGATCGAGGCCGACTACGACCGCGACCCGATCGTCGCCACGGCGCGCGCCCTCGTGGACGCAGGAGCGATCACCGGCGCCGAGGCTCTCGAGGCCTACGAGAGCACGCGGCGCGGGGTCATGGCGCAGGCCGAGGACATCATCGGCGAGCCACGACTCGACTCGCGCGCGGCCGTCGTCGCGCCGCTCGCGCTGCCGCGGTTCGACTCGGTGCCGGAGCGTGAGGTCGAAGGATCGCGGCGCACGCTGGCGCAGGCGATCAACGCGACGCTCGGAGAGCTGCTGGAGGACCATCCCGAGACGCTGCTGTTCGGTGAGGACGTGGCGGTCAAGGGCGGCGTCTACGGCGTCACCCGCGGACTGCGCAAGCGGTTCGGCGGGCAGCGGGTCTTCGACACGCTCCTCGACGAGCAGACGATCCTGGGCACCGCGCTGGGCACCGCGCTCGCGGGCTTCGTGCCGATCCCGGAGATCCAGTACCTGGCCTACCTGCACAACGCGGAGGACCAGCTGCGCGGAGAGGCAGCATCGCTCGGGTTCTTCTCGGCGGGGCAGTACCGCAACGGCATGGTGGTGCGCATCGCCGGACTGGCCTACCAGCGCGGCTTCGGCGGCCACTTCCACAACGACAACTCCGTGGCCGTGCTGCGCGACATCCCGGGCCTGGTGCTGGCGGTGCCGAGCCATCCCGCCGACGCGCCCGGTCTGCTGCGCGCCTGTCACCGGCTGGCGCGCGAGGGTCGGGTCTGCGTCTACCTCGAGCCCATCGCCCGCTACCACTCGCGCGACCTCCACGAGGACGGCGACGGCCTGTGGACCGCCCCGCCGTCCGAGGACGCGGTGATCGCCCCGGGCGAGGTCGGCGTGCACGGCGACGGTCGCGACCTCGTGATCCTGACCTTCGGCAACGGCACGTTCATGAGCCGGCGCGCCGCGGAGGAACTGCGTCGGCGGGGGGTCGAGGCCACCATCGTCGACCTGCGCTGGCTCGCGCCGCTGCCCGAGGAGCAGATCGTCGACGCCTGCCGCGGCTTCGACCGCGTGCTCGTGGTGGACGAGACGCGACACTCCGGCGGCGTGGGGGAGGGCGTCGTCAGCGCCCTCGTCGCCGCCCGCCACCCGGGCCGCATCGCCCGCGTCGCGAGCGCCGACAGCTTCATCCCCCTCGGCCCCGCCTCCGACCAGGTCCTGCTGGGCGAGGACGAGATCGTCCGCGCCGCCCTCGGCCTGATGGCCTGACGCCTCAGGTCCGGCGCTGACCGGTGCCGGGGAATCGGCGGCCCCGTGCGCGGGCGCCCGGAGGCCGACAGGATGGTCGCGTGAGCGTGTACCTGGCGTGGACGGAGCGGGAGCCCGAGGACCTCGAGGGGCCGTGGGTGGAGGCGCGGACGATCGCGCCGGGGCTGCTGCTGGTCGAGAGCTCCGAGACGCTGTCGGTCGTCTACCACGCGATCAAGTGGTCGCTGCCCGACGACGCCGCGCTCATCGTGACACCGGTCGACCGCACGCCGAAGCTGCGCGGCCTGGAGCCCGGCACCACCTCGTGGCTGCGCGAGCGCACCAGTCCCGCCGGGAGCTGAGCGTCAGACGCCGAGGTCGAGGTCCTTGAACCAGGACTCGGTGACGTAGTCCGTCTCCCAGCCCAGTGACCGGTAGAGCTCGTCGGCCTTCGTGGGGGAGTCCGCGTCGACCTCGAGGGACACGCGGTCGCGACCGTTGCGGGCGGCGTCGGCGATCACCGTGGCGAGCAGCGACTTGGCCACGCCGCGACCCCGGGCGGCGCGCGTGACGCCGATGTACTCCACGTACGTGCCCTGCGTGCCGCCCTCGGGCGCCGCGCTCGACGAGCACACGACCGTGCCCGCGGGCACGTGATGGCCATCGTCGGTGTCCACGTACGCGAGCCACCAATGGTCCCAGCTGTGCGCGGGGTCCTCGCGCATCCGCTGGACGAACTCCGAGAAGCTCTCGCGGTACGAGTTGAAGTGGTCCTGGAACGACGTCTCGAGCATCTGGTGGACGACCTGCAGATCGGAGGCCACCGGCATCCCGTTCTCGTGCCGCTCGACCGGCCGCACCGTGACGCCGGCGCGTGGCTCGAGCGAGGCCTCGTCGGGGGTGACGGGCCGCTCCATGTGCAACCACGTGCGGCGCTTGGCGTAGCCGGCGTCGATGAGCCATCCGGCCTGGCGCGTGTCGCTGGCGAACGGGCTCTCGTCGAGCCGCGTGGCGCTGATCCCGCGGAAGCGCGCCATCGTCACGGCCGCGGACTCGGCCCAGCGGTAGAACGCCGCGGCGATCGCGTCGATCTCGGGCACGTCGCGGTCGAAGTAGCCCCAGATGAGGGCACGGCCCGCGGCGCGGTCGTGCACCGTGATCCAGGCGCGGGGGACGTCGTCCTCGCCCACGGCCACGAGCTGGCGCCGGGTCCACGAGGCCTGGCCGGCGACCTCGGACTCGATGCCCGCCGGATCGACGTGCGCCTCACCGGTGCCCTGGAGCTCGTCGAGCCGTCTGAGGGCCACGAGGGCGTCGATGTCGGAGTACCCGGGAACCCGGGCACGCCACGGGCTCGGGAGGGTCGGCAGGTCGTCGTGGGTCGCGCTCGTGGTGTCGGGCATCGGGTCCATTGTGGTGGAAGCGACTCCGGGCGTCGCCCCCACGGGGGAAGGTCACACGCGGGTGAGGGCCTTGTCGCGCCGTGCGGCGACGGCCGATCCGGACTCGCGGCGGGCCATCCGCTGCAGCAGCCGTGGCGCAAGGACGAGCCCGATCACGGTCCACACGGTCAGCACCGCGACCGCCTGCCAGACCCGCCACTCGCCGCCCGGCTCGAGCGTCGCCGCCCAGTCCGGGAGCAGGGCCGCACGCATCCCCGCGGCGAGCCAGTGCAGCGGGAACAGCTGGCCGATGACCTCCACCCAGCGGGGCAGTCCGCCGGTGCTGAAGATGCCCGAGGCGTAGACGAGCGCGCCGATGACGACCATGCCCCAGCCGCCCACCGAGCGCGGGTTCTTGAAGATCGAGCCCAGCACGAAGCCGATCGGCGCGCAGGCGAGCAGGCCGAGCACGATCAGGCCGACCACGCCCAGGAGGCCGAGGACGCCGCGGTGCCAGAGTCCGTCGATGAGCACGGTGGCGGCGACGAGGATGATCGCCGAGCCGAAGACGGTCTCGTACGTGACCCGGGCGGACTGCCCGACCACGTAGCCGCGCATGCCGTGCGGCACGCTCTTCGCGCGCAGCAGGGTGCCGTCCTCGCGCTCGGTGGTGACCGCCGTGGCCAGTCCGTAGGCGGCGCCGAAGACCACCATCATCGCGAGCGCGTTGGGCACGATGAAGTGGGCCACGCTGATGTCGGCGTCCTCGATCATGTTGTTGCGGTTGAGGTACAGCACCAGCGCGAGGATGCCGTTGAGGAACACGTAGTACGTGAGGTCCTCAGGGGCGCGCAGGCTGTTGCGGAACTCGATCCAGCCACGCCTCAGGCCCGACCGGACGGCGACGTCGGATGCGCTCATGCCGGCACCTCCTGCTGCTTGTCGGACTCCTCGTGCCGGGCGACCATGGCCAGGTAGGTGTCCTCCAGGGTCGACCGCCGCACCTCGAGGTCGGCGATGCCGTCGGGGTGGCTCGCGAGGAGCTCGCGCACGAACGCGGTGCCGTCGGCGGTGGTCTGCGCGTGCGTCGTGCCGTGCTGGGTCCAGCGCACCTCGGTGGTGCCCGAGATCTGCTCGGCGAGCGAGGCGGCGCTGCCGTCGGCCACGATACGGCCGTGATTGAGGATCAGGATCCGGTCGGCCAGCTTCTCGGCCTCGTTGAGGTCGTGGGTCGTGAGCAGGATCGTGGTGTCCTCGAGGTCGCTGAGCCGGTCGACGAGCGCGTGGAAGTCGCGCCGGGCCACCGGGTCGAAGCCCACGGTGGGCTCGTCGAGGAACAGCACCTCGGGCCGACCGACGATGCCGATCGCGACGTCGAGCCGCCGGCGCTGGCCGCCCGAGAGGGACTTGACCTTCGCGTCGGCCTGCGGCGTGAGGCCGACGCGGTCGAGCAGGTCGTCGGTGTCGTACGGCCGCTCGCGGCCGGGCGTGGCGTACGGCGCGTAGTAGGAGCCGAACTGCTCGAGCAGCTCGCGCACCTTCCACCGGCCGTGGTCGCGCCACGACTGCAGCACGACGCCGACACGCGAGCGCCAGGCCTCGTCGGCGGTCAGCGGCACCGCGTCGAGCACGCGCACGTCGCCGTCCGACGGCTTGCGGAAGCCCTCCAGGATCTCGATCGTGGTGGTCTTGCCGGCTCCGTTCGGGCCCAGCAGCGCGACGACCTCGCCGCGCCGGACCTCGAAGTCGAGCCCCTTCAGCACCTCCTTCTCGCCGTAGGACATCCGCAGGTCGGCTGCGGTGACGACGGGTGGGTTCTGCGCAGGGGCTGGGTCCACGGACTCGCTCTCGGTCGAAGGTGTTCGTCCGAACCTAGTACGCGTGCGCCACGCGCAACAAGGTCGAGGCGGGGGCTCGATCAGGGGCGGACGGCGATCCGGGAGGTCAGCTCGCGGGCGACGTCGCGCGGCTCGTCGACCCACAGGCCGACGCGGTCGGCGATGACCTCGCCCCTCGACGAGCGCAGCACCGTGGGGCCGCCGAGATCGAGCTCGAGGTTCGTCCGACCGCTGACGCCGACCAGCAGCAGGCCGTCCTCGTGGTGCACGGCTCGGATGGTCCCCGGGAGCTCGTGCTCGACCGAGCGGGCGCGCGTCAGCGCGGCCAGCGGGACGTCGACCCACGTGCGGGCACCGTTGCGGACGCGCAGGTGATCCGCCTCCAGGAGGTGCGGCCGCACGCGGTAGGACGCGAGCATGCCGAGCATCCACAGCACGCCCCAGATGCCGAGCACGAGCAGCGGGAGCCGGATCGCCTCGGCCCAGCCGGCGTCGACGTGCCGCAGGACCAGCTCGACCGCGACCGTCTCGGTGGCCGAGCCGAGGATCCACAGCCACAGCATCGGTCCGACGAGCTGGGCGTAGCGGAGGGGAGTGGCGCCGTCCGGCACGTCGGGCCGACGGGCGATCCAGCGCCCGAGCGAGCGGTACAGCGCGAGCTCCATCAGCACGGCCTCCCGACCGAGGTGGAGGAGCCCTCGCCCGCTCACGTGGCCTCCTCCATCAGGCGGCGGAAGGTCGCGATGGTCTCGTCGAGCGTGGACTCGAAGGTGGTCAGGCGCGTGTCGGGGACGTCCCCGAAGAGCTGAACGGCCAGGTCGGCGTGACTCGACCTGAGGTCGTCGATCGCCCGACGGCCCCGCGCGGTCGGGGTCACGAGGATGGCGCGGCGGTCCGTGGGGTGGGGCTCGCGCGTGACGTGCCCCGAGCCCACGAGCCCGTCCACGAGACCCGTGACGTTGCGCGGCGTCACGTCGAGCGCGGCGGCGAGCGCCTGCTGGGTGCTGGGCCCGGACAGTCCGAGGACCCAGAGCAGGTGCGTGCGGGCCGTGGTGAGACCCGACTCCTGCTCGAACCGGGTCAGGTCGGTCGACATCAGGCTCGACAGCAGCAGCAGCTTGTCGAGCACGGACGTGGCGCGGGACTCCATGTGATGAGTCTACTTCACGATGCAGTGACTTCAATGATTGGCGGACCCCGGAGAAAAGCAAGAGGATCCGCCCCGGGACGGGACGGATCCTGGTGCTGCGCTGCTTCTCGTGCTGCGTGGTGCCCCCGGCAGGATTCGAACCTGCGCTCCCGCCTCCGGAGGGCGGTGCTCTATCCCCTGAGCTACGGGGGCCTTTCACGGCGTGACGTCGCGAGAACCAAGGTAGCGCACCGGTAGCGTTGTCCCCGTGCCCCCCACCGTGCTGGTCGTCGACGACACGGCGTCCATCCGTTTCCTCATCCGGACCAACCTCGAGCTGGCCGGCTTCGACGTGATCGAGGCCGAGGACGGCCAGGACTGTCTGGACACCCTGCGCGACCTCGAGACCCTGCCCGACGTCATCACGATGGACATGATGATGCCGCGCATGGACGGCGTCACCGCGATCACGCGCATCCGCTCGAACCAGCGCTACGCCGGCATCGGACTGGTGATGGTGTCCACCCAGAGCCAGCAGATCGACCTCAACCGGGCCGCGGCCGCGGGCGTCGACGACTACGTCACGAAGCCGTTCGACCCCGACAACCTCGTCGAGACCGTGCGCCGGGTCCTGCAATCCCGCGCGTAGACCGACGCCGATAGGCTGTGTCGGTGACCCCCGACCAGCTCTCCGACGCCATCGTCGCGGCCCTGACATCCCTCGTGGACGCCGGCCGCGTGACCCTTCCCGACCCGGTTCCCACCCAGGTCCGCGTCGAGCGACCGAAGGTCAAGGAGCACGGCGACTACGCCACGAACATCGCGATGCAGCTGGGCAAGAAGGCCGGCATGAACCCGCGCGAGTTCGCCGAGCTGCTCGCCGCCGAGCTGGCCACGGACGACGGCATCGCCGGCGCCGAGGTCGCGGGTCCGGGCTTCCTCAACATCCGCGTCGCCGCCGGCGCCCAGGGTGAGATCGCCCGCGTCGTGCTCGACGCGGGGGAGGGCTACGGCCGCAACGACCTCTACGCGGGCCAGCGGATCAACCTCGAGTTCGTCAGCGCGAACCCCACCGGCCCGATCCACATCGGCGGCGTCCGCTGGGCGGCCGTCGGCGACTCGCTGGGCCGGCTGCTGCAGTTCAGTGGCGGCGACGTCACCCGCGAGTACTACTTCAACGACCATGGCGCGCAGATCGACCGCTTCGCGCGGTCCCTGCTGGCGTCGGCGCGTGGCGAGGACGCCCCCGAGGACGGCTACGGCGGCCAGTACATCCACGACATCGCCGCCCGCATCGTCGAGGACCACCCGGATGCCGCCGCGCTGCCCGACGACGAGGCCGCCGAGCTGTTCCGCGCCGAGGGCGTCGAGCAGATGTTCGCCGAGATCAAGGGCAGCCTGCACGACTTCGGCGTCGACTTCGACGTCTTCTTCCACGAGAACCACCTGCACGAGACCGGCGCCGTGGATCGCGCGATCGCCCGCCTCACCGAGCTGGGCAAGATGTACGAGTCCGAGGGCGCGCAGTGGCTGCGCACGTCGGACTACGGCGACGACAAGGACCGCGTCGTCATCAAGTCCGACGGCAAGCCGGCGTACATCTCGGGCGACCTGGCCTACTACCTCGACAAGCGCGAGCGTGGCTTCGACCGGGCGATCATCATGCTCGGCGCCGACCACCACGGCTACGTCTCGCGGATGATGGCGATGTGCGCCGCGTTCGGCGACGAGCCGGGCGTCAACCTCGAGATCCTCATCGGCCAGATGGTCAACCTGCTGCGCGACGGCCAGCCGCTGCGGATGAGCAAGCGTGCGGGCACCGTCATCACGCTGGAGGACCTCGTCGACGCGATCGGCGTCGACGCGGCGCGGTACGCCCTGGCCCGGTACTCCACCGACTCCACGATCGACCTCGACCTCGACCTGTGGGCCAGCGCCAGCAACGACAACCCCGTCTACTACGTCCAGTACGCGCACGCGCGGCTGTCGTCGATCCTGCGCAACGGCGCCGACCTGGGTCTCACGGCCGACCTCGGCGCGTTCGACCCGTCGCTGCTCGTCGAGGAGCGCGCGGGCGACCTGCTGCGGGCGCTCGCGGAGTTCCCGCGCGTCGTCCAGCGCGCCGCCGAGCTGCGCGAGCCGCACCGTGTGGCCCGCTACCTCGAGGACACGGCCTCGACCTTCCACAAGTTCTACGACGTGTGCCGCGTCCTGCCTCAGGGCGACGAGGAGGCCACCGACACGCACCGCGCCCGCCTCGTGCTGGTGTCCGCCACGCGTCAGGTGTTCGCCAACGGACTCGGCCTGCTGGGCGTCTCGGCGCCGGAACGGATGTGACGATGCGATCGCACGAGGCTGGAGCCCTCCACGGGCAAGCCGGCACCCGTGGCCCCGAGTGGCTGCGCGAGCCCGACGACGCGAACGAGCTCGTCCCGCACCTGTGGTCCGCCAACGTCAGCAAGGTCGACGGCGTCCTCACGGTCGCCGGCGAGACGGCGGCCGAGCTGGCCCAGGAGTTCGGCACCCCGCTCTACGTGGTGGACGAGGACGACTTCCGCTCGCGGGCGCGTGCGTTCCGCGACGCGTTCCCCGACGCCGACGTCTACTACGCCGGGAAGGCGTTCCTGTGCGTGGCCACGGCCCGCTGGATCGCCGAGGAGGGCCTCAACCTCGACGTGTGCACCGGGGGAGAGCTGGCGGTCGCGCTGCGCGCCGGCTTCCCGCCCGCCCGCATCGGCCACCACGGCAACAACAAGTCGGTCGCCGAGCTGCGCCGGGCCCTCGAGGTCGGCGTGGGCCGCATCGTCATCGACTCGTTCGAGGAGATCGAGCGGCTCGCCGCGCTCAGCGCCGAGCTCGACGTGCGCGCGCCCGTGATGGTGCGCGTCACCGCCGGCGTCGAGGCGCACACCCACGAGTACATCTCCACGTCGCACGAGGACCAGAAGTTCGGCTTCTCGATCTCCGACGGCGCCGCGCTGGAGGCCGTGCGCCGGGTGCTCGCGGCCGACGGCCTCGACTTCCTGGGCCTGCACTCGCACATCGGCTCGCAGATCTTCGTCACCGACGGCTTCGAGGTGGCCGCGCGCCGCGTCCTGCGCCTGCACGACCAGATCGCGCGCGAGCTGGGCGTCACCGCCCCCGAGCTCGACCTCGGCGGCGGCTTCGGCATCGCCTACACGACGCAGGACGACCCCCGCGCCCCCGAGGACCTCGGCCGCGAGATCGTCAAGATCGTCACCGACGAGTGCGCGGCGCTGGGGATCGACCTCCCGCAGCTGTCGATCGAGCCCGGTCGCGCGATCGCCGGCCCGTCCACGTTCACGCTCTACGAGATCGGCACGACCAAGGCCGTCGGTCTGGACGGCGGCGGCTCGCGCATGTACGTGTCGGTCGACGGTGGCATGAGCGACAACATCCGGCCCGCGCTCTACGGCGCCGACTACTCGTGCACGCTCGCGTCACGCGCGTCGGACGCCCGTCCGGTCCTCGCCCGCGTCGTGGGCAAGCACTGCGAGTCCGGCGACATCGTCGTGAAGTCCGAGTTCCTGCCGTCCGACATCGCCGCGGGCGACCTGCTCGCCGTGCCGGGCACGGGCGCCTACTGCCGCTCGCTGGCCAGCAACTACAACCACGTCCCCCGGGCCGCGGTCGTCGCCGTGCGCGACGGCGAGGCGCGCCTCATCCTGCGCCGCGAGACCGAGGACGACCTCCTCGCGCTCGACGTCGACTGAACCCGTACGGAGCGCCGGATCGGCGCCGCTTGACCTCAACCGCGGTTGAGGTTGTTGGCTGGCGTCGAACCCGTTGAAGGAGAGCGATGCGCGCCGTACGCCTGCACCACCACGGAGGACTCCACGTCCCCGTCCCGAAGGAGACCCACCGATGAGCACGGTGACGCGCGAGCGGCTGTGGACCGGCCCGCAGGGCGCGGTCGTGGCCGGCGTCTTCGCCACGGCGTTCCTCTTCGCCTTCGAGTCCTACGCGATCGCCACCGCCCTGCCGCTCGTGGCGGCGGACCTCGACGGCCTGTCGCTCGTCGGCGTCTCGTTCGCCGTCATGCTCGCGGCGTCGGTGGTCACGATGACGGTCTCGGCGCCGTGGTGCGACCGCGAGGGACCCACCGTCCCGCTGCTGACCGGCGTCGCCGGCTTCGTCGTCGGCCTCGTCGTCTCGGGCACCGCCTCGACGATGGAGGTCTTCGTCGTCGGGCGGGCCGTGCAGGGCCTCGGCTCGGGCCTGACCACCGTCGCGCTCTACGTGCTCGTCGGGCAGGCGTTCGCCGAGCACATCCGCCCGCGCGTGTTCGTCGTCCTCACCTCGGCGTGGGTGCTGCCCGCGCTCGTCGGCCCGCCGGTCGCCGGCTGGGTCGCCGAGACCTTCGGCTGGCACTGGGCCGTCCTCGGCGCCATCGTCCCGGCGCTCCTGGCGGCCGGGCTGCTGACGCCGGCGCTCGGCACCCCCGGCGCGCAGTCCGACGTCCGTCTCAGCGCCCGTCGCGTCGGGCTGGCGAGCCTGGGCGCGCTCGCCGTCCTGGCGGTGAGCGTGGCCGGCCAGCGCGGCTTCGACGGCTGGTGGGCCCTGCTGCTGCTCGGTCTCGTGACCGCGGTCCTCGTCGTCCCGCCCCTGCTCCCCGCGGGCACGTGGACCGGCCGCCGCGGCCTGCCGACGGTCATCGCGACTCGTGGCGTCGTCTCCCTGGCGTTCTTCGGCGTCGAGGCGTACCTGCCCCTGGCGCTCGTGGAGCACCGCGGCCTCACCCCGACGCAGGGCGGCATGTTCCTCACCGGTGGCGCCGTGCTGTGGTTCAGCGGCTCGTGGCTGGCCGCCAACGTGCCCGCGCTCGCCGACAAGCACCGGCGCGTCCGGATCGGGACCACCCTGGTCTCGATCGGCAGCCTGGCGGGCGTCCTGGTCCTCGTCGAGGCGCTGCCGCTGACGGCGCTCGTGCTGCTGTGGCCGCTGGCCGGCCTCGGGATGGGCATGGCGACCTCGACGCTCTCGGTGCTGCTGCTCGAGACCGCGCCGCCGGGGGAGCACGGCGCGGCGAGCGCCGCGATGCAGACGAACGACGCCGTCGTCCAGGCGATGGGACTGGCGCTGGGCAGTGCGGTCTTCGCCGCGCTGCTCACGCGCTCGAGCGAGGAGGCGTTCGCGGTCGTCCTCGGCATCGCGCCGCTCGTGGCCCTCGGCGCGGTCGTCCTCAGCGGACGCCTGCGCGAGTCGTGAGGTCGAGGGGCGGACCCGCCTGCGCGGTGGGCCCGTCCCATCCTTCGCCCTCCCGGGTCTGGCGGCGTCCGGCGGCCGATAGGCTGCTCGGGTGACCACGACCTCGCCCGAGGCTCCTGCCGGAGCCCGCCCGATCCGCATCGCGATGCTCGGTTGTGGCGTCGTCGGCACAGAGGTCGCCCGCTTCCTCGTCCGCGACGCCGAGGAGCTGGGTCGCCGCGTCGGCGCCCCCGTCGAGCTGGTGGGCATCGCCGTCCGCCGCCTCGACCGTGCACGTGACCTCGACCTCCCGTCCGACCTGTTCACCACCGACGCCAAGGCGCTGGTGACCCGCGGCGACCTCGACGTCGTCATCGAGGTCATCGGCGGCATCGAGCCCGCCCGCGAGCTGATCCTGGCGGCCCTCGAGAGCGGCGCGTCGGTCGTCACCGCCAACAAGGCGCTGCTCGCCGAGGACGGCGACACCCTCTACGAGGCGGCGGTCAAGGCCGAGCGCGACCTCTACTACGAGGCCGCCGTGGCCGGTGCCATCCCGATCGTCCGTCCGCTGCGCGAGTCCCTCGCCGGCGACAAGGTGGAGCGCGTGCTGGGCATCGTCAACGGCACCACCAACTTCATCCTGGACGCGATGACCACCACCGGCGCCGGCTTCGACGAGGCCCTCGACGAGGCGCAGCGGCTGGGCTTCGCCGAGGCCGATCCCACGGCCGACGTGGAGGGCTTCGACGCCGCCGCCAAGGCCGCGATCCTGGCCGGCCTGGCCTTCCACACGCGCGTCACGATCGGCGACGTGCATCGCGAGGGCATCACCGAGGTCACCGCGGCCGACGTGCGCTCCGCCGGCGAGATCGGCTCGGTCGTCAAGCTGCTCGCGATCTGCGAGATCGACCCCGCGGGCACCGCGGTCTCCGTCCGCGTGCACCCCGCGATGATCCCGTCGACCCACCCGCTGGCCAGCGTCCGCGGCGCCTACAACGCGGTCTTCGTCGAGAGCGAGGCCGCCGGCCAGCTCATGTTCTACGGCCCCGGGGCCGGCGGAGCGCCCACCGCGAGCGCGGTCCTGGGCGACGTCGTCACCGTGGCCCGCCACCGCGTCGACGGCGTCTTCGGGCCGGGCGAGACCGCGCACGCGCAGGTCGAGGTGCTCGACATGGGCCGGGCCCGCACGCGGTACCACGTCCAGATCGACGTCGAGGATCGTCCGGGCGTGCTGGCCGCCGTCGCGGAGGCCTTCGCCGTCCACGACGTCTCGATCAAGACGGTCCGCCAGGAGGGCCGCGGCGGCGACGCCCAGCTCGTCGTCGTCACCCACGAGGCCGACGACGCCGCCCTGGCGGCCACCGTGCGACAGGTTCGCGAGCTGGAGATGGTGCGCGGGGTCTCGTCGGTCATGCGAGTCGAAGGAGTGTCGTGATGGCCAGCCCGTGGCGCGGAGTCATCGAGGAGTACCGGGACCGCATCCCGCTCGACGCCGGAGCGACCGCCGTGTCGCTGGGGGAGGGCGGCACGCCGCTCGTCCACTCGGCGTGGCTGTCGGGTCTGGTCGGCGGCGACGTCTTCGTCAAGGTCGAGGGGAACAACCCCACCGGCTCCTTCAAGGACCGCGGCATGACCACCGCGATCAGTGCGGCCCTCGCCGAGGGCGCCAAGGCCGTCGTGTGCGCCTCCACCGGCAACACCTCCGCCTCCATGACCGCCTACGCCGCGCGGGCGGGGCTGACGCCCATCGTGCTCGTCCCGCAGGGCAAGATCGCCGCCGGCAAGATGGCCCAGGCGGTCATGCACGGCGGCGACATCATCCAGGTCCGCGGCAACTTCGACGACTGCCTGAACATGTCGCGCGGACTCGCCAAGGAGTACCCGGTCGCGCTCGTGAACTCGGTCAACCCGATGCGTCTCGAGGGCCAGAAGACGGCCTCGTTCGAGATCGTCGACGTCCTCGGGAAGGCTCCCGACATCCACGTGCTGCCCGTCGGCAACGCGGGCAACATCAGCGCGTACTGGAAGGGCTTCGTCGAGTACCACGAGGACGGCGTCGCCAGCTCGCGTCCGCAGATGTGGGGCTTCCAGGCCGCCGGCGCCGCGCCGCTCGTGAGCGGGCGGGTCGTCGCGAACCCCGAGACCATCGCCACCGCGATCCGCATCGGCAACCCCGCCTCGTGGACCCTCGCCGAGAACGCGCGCGACGAGTCGGGCGGCCGCATCGAGGCCGTCTCCGACGAGCAGATCCTGCACGCCCAGCGCGAGCTCGGCCGTCACGAGGGCATCTTCGTCGAGCCCGCTTCCGCGGCGGGCGTCGCCGGCCTGCTGGCCGCGGTCGAGGCGGGCGACGTGCCCACCGGCCTGACCATCTCGATCACCGTCACGGGCCACGGCCTCAAGGACATCGACACCCCGCTGTCGCAGATCGGCTCGGTCGTCGACACGGTGATCGACGCCGACGTGCACGCGGCCGCGGAGGCGGCCGGTCTCGCATGACGTTCGTCGACGTGCCGGTCACCGTCAGGGTCCCGGCGACGAGCGCCAACCTGGGCCCCGGCTTCGACTCCCTCGGCCTGGCGCTGAGCTGGTTCGACGAGGTCACGGCCGAGGTCACCACGTCGGGCCTGACGTTCGACATCGAGGGCGAGGGCGCCGACGAGGTGCCCCGCGACGAGACCCACCTGCTCTACCGCGCCATGGACGCCGCGTTCGACCTGCTGGCCGAGAAGCCGGCCGGCCTGCACCTGTCCTGCCGCAACACGATCCCGCACGGTCGCGGCCTCGGCTCGTCCGCGGCGGCGATCGCCGCCGGCCTGGTGCTGGCGCGCGCGCTCGTCGTCGGCGGCGAGGACCGCATGGACGACCGCACGATGTTCGGCCTGGCGAACGACCTCGAGGGCCATCCCGACAACGTCGCCCCGGCCCTGTTCGGCGGCTTCACGATCTCGTGGATCGAGGGAGCGGCCGCCGAGACGCAGCGGCTCGACGTGGAGGCGGACGTCACGGTCTTCGTGCCGCCCGAGCCCGTCGCGACGTCGGTCGCCCGGGGCCTGCTGCCCGAGAGCGTGCCGCACGCCGACGCCTCCTTCACCGCCGGTCGCGCCGCCCTGCTGGTCGCGGCGCTGACCACCGCGCCCGAGCGGCTGATCTCGGCCACCGAGGACCGGCTGCACCAGACGTACCGTGCCGAGGTCATGCCCGACTCGTACAAGCTGCTCCGTCAGCTGCGGGTCGAGGGGGTGCCCGCGGTGATCTCCGGGGCCGGCCCCACGGTGCTGGCGTTCGCGCACGGACTCGAGGACTGGACCCCGTCCGGATGGGCGCGACGCGAGCTGCGCGTGTCGCCCGAAGGTGCCCACGTCGCGCCGTGAGTGCGTGTTACAGTGAAGCTGTCGGAGTCGAGTTTCTCTCCCCGACACCATGCCACCTCTGAGCCCGTCGGATACGGGCGATCCTGAACGCGACGCACCGTCGGCGAACCCGACCGGCGTCGGCAGGAACGTGGCCTCCCGATAAGGACAACGTGTGACGGAATCAACCACGGTCGATCCCACTCCCGCGGAGGGTGCCGACAAGGCCCCCGCGAAGGCTCCCCGCAAGTCCGGCGGAGCGCTCGGTGGCAAGGTGATCGCCGAGCTCCAGGAGATCGCCAACGGCCTCGGCATCGAAGGTGCCGCCAAGATGCGCAAGGGCCAGCTGATCGACGCCATCAAGACCGCTCGCGGCGACGCGAAGCCGGCTGAGGCGCCGCGCGCCAGCCAGGACACGCTCATCGACGTGCCTGCCGAGACGAAGACCTCGCGCCCCGCCCGCGCCAAGAAGCCCGCCGCCGCCGAGCCGGCCGCCGACGCCGCCCCGCAGGCCGAGCCGGCGCAGGCCGAGCCGGTCGAGGCGAAGGCCGACCAGGCCGAGAAGCCCGCGAAGGCCGACAAGCCGCAGGGCGAGAAGAGCGACAAGGGTCAGAACGACCGCGGCCAGGGCGAGAAGGCCCAGGGCGACAAGGCGCAGGACAAGGGCGATCGCCGCGAGTCCGGTGACCGCGAGGGCCGGGGCCAGGGACGCAACCGGAACCAGGACCAGGGCCGCGGCCAGGGTCAGGGCGCGGGCAACCGCGACAACCAGAACCGCGACCAGAACCGCGAGACCCAGAACCGCGACCAGAACCGCGACAACCAGGGCCGCGACAACCGCGACCAGAACCGCGACAGCCGCGACAACCGCGACGACGACGGCGGACGCCGCCGCAACCGCCGTGGCCGCAACCGCGGTGGCAGCGGTGGCCGCCTCGAGGACAACCCCACCTTCACCGAGGACGACGTCCTGGTGCCGGCCGCGGGCATCCTCGACATCCACGACAACTACGCCTTCGTGCGCACCACGGGCTACCTGCCCAGCGAGAACGACGTCTACGTCTCGATGTCGCTCGTGCGCAAGCTCGGCCTGCGTCGCGGCGACGCGATCACCGGCCAGGTGCGCCAGCCCCGCGAGGGCGAGCGCAAGGAGAAGTTCAACCCGATGGTCAAGGTCGACTCGGTCAACGGGTCGGACGCCGAGGAGGCCAAGCGCCGCGTCGACTTCTCGAAGCTGACGCCGCTGTACCCGTCGGAGCGCCTGCGCCTCGAGGGCCAGGCCGGCGGCATGACGGGTCGCGTCATCGACCTCGTCTCGCCGATCGGCAAGGGCCAGCGCGGCCTCATCGTCTCGCCGCCCAAGGCCGGCAAGACGATGGTGATGCAGCAGGTCGCCAACGCGATCACCGAGAACAACCCTGAGTGCCACCTGATGATCGTCCTGGTGGACGAGCGTCCCGAGGAGGTCACCGACTTCCAGCGCACCGTCAAGGGCGAGGTCATCGCGTCGACGTTCGACCGACCGGCCTCGGACCACACCACGGTCGCCGAGCTGGCCATCGAGCGCGCCAAGCGCCTCGTCGAGCTGGGGCACGACGTCGTCGTGCTGCTCGACGGCATCACGCGCCTGGGTCGTGCCTACAACCTGGCCGCGCCCGCGTCGGGCCGCATCATGTCCGGTGGCGTCGACTCCTCGGCGCTGTACCCGCCGAAGAAGTTCTTCGGCGCCGCGCGCAACATCGAGGACGGCGGCTCGCTGACCATCCTGGCCACCGCGCTCATCGAGACCGGCTCGCGCATGGACGAGGTGATCTTCGAGGAGTTCAAGGGCACCGGCAACTGGGAGCTGCGCCTGCGCCGCGAGTTCGCCGACAAGCGCATCTTCCCGGCGATCGACGTCGACGCCTCCAGCACGCGCCGCGAGGAGTTGCTGATGGCCCGCGACGAGCTGGCCATCGTGTGGAAGCTGCGTCGCCTGCTCTCGGGCCTCGAGGGCCAGCAGGGCCTCGAGCTCATCCTGGGCAAGCTGAAGAAGACGCAGAACAACGTCGAGTTCCTGATGGAGATCAACAAGACGATGCCCGGCGGGTCCAACGACGGTCAGAGCTGACCGTGGGCGGCCCTGAGCCGCCTCCGCCGATCCACGAAGGCCCGGTTCCCGTCAGGGGACCGGGCCCTCGTCGCTAGGCTCGCGGCATGACGACCGCCTGGGACTTCAGCGCCACGACCATCGACGGCATCGAGCAGCAGCTGGCCGACTACCGCGGCAAGGTCGCGCTCGTGGTCAACACCGCCTCGCAGTGCGGCTTCACGCCGCAGTACGGACCGCTGCAGGACCTCTACGACACGTACGCCGAGCGTGGCTTCGTCGTCCTGGGGTTCCCGTGCGACCAGTTCGGCGGCCAGGAGCCCGGCTCCGAGGGCGAGATCGCCACGTTCTGCGAGTCGCAGTTCGGCGTGCAGTTCCCGATGTTCTCCAAGGTGAAGGTGAACGGCTCGGACGCGCACCCGCTCTACCAGTGGCTCAAGTCCGAGAAGAAGGGCGTGCTCGGCGGGGCGATCAAGTGGAACTTCACGAAGTTCCTCGTCGACCCCGAGGGCAACGTCGTCAAGCGCTACGGCTCCACGACCAGCCCGCAGGACATCGCCCAGGACATCGAGGCGCTGCTGCCGGCCTGATCAGGCGTCGGAGACGTCCTTGCGGCGACGACGACCCACCTGCTGGTCGTCGCCCGGCAGGATCGTGCGGCGCGCCACCGGGCGCTGCTCGTTGCGCGGGGTGGTGTCCTCCTCGGACACCACCCGGCGGGCGCGGGTCGCGGTCGCGATCGACACCACGGCCAGCACCACCCACGTGAGGGCAGCGATCAGTCCGACCGCCGCGATCACCGTGATGGCGCGGGAGCGGCCGTACTCGCTCGCGATGTAGAGGCCGGCTCCGCCGATGACGACGAGCATCACCAGGGTGACGAGGATGGTCTTGAGTCTCCCGGTGCGCATGGAGGTCATAGTAGGCGGTGCGGGGTTTTTCGGAACGCCGGGAACACCCGGGCCCCGATTTGGGTTATGCCAGTGCCGACTGGCACAATCGATCCTTGGTTCCGGTTCACGGTCCGCGCCCCGCGTCCCGACCCGGCGACCACACGAGAGGACATCATGAAGAAGGACATCCACCCCGCGTACGTGGAGACCCAGGTCACCTGCACCTGCGGCAACTCGTTCACCACCCGCAGCACGGCGACCGAGGGCACCCTCCGCGCCGACGTCTGCTCGGCCTGCCACCCGTTCTACACGGGCAAGCAGAAGATCCTCGACACCGGCGGCCGCGTGGCCCGGTTCGAGAAGCGCTACGGCAAGAAGTAGGACTTCTCCGGCGCCGGTCGCTCTACGGAGCGATCGGCGCCGTTGTCGTGTCCGGGCACCCGAAGGCAAGGAGGTGACGACGTGTTCGAAGCCGTCGAGTCGCTGATCGACGAGCACGCCGAGGTGGAGCAGCAGCTGGCCGATCCGGCCGTGCACTCCGACGCGCGCCGTGCGCGCGACCTCGGGCGACGCTACGCCGAGCTCACCGCCATCATCCGGGTGTACCGCGAGTGGCAGGAGGCCCGCGAGGACCTCGTCGCCGCGCAGGAGCTCCACATGACAGAGGAGGCCGAGGCCCTCGAGCGTCGCGTCCCCGCGCTCGCCGAGCGCCTCGAGCGCATGCTCGTCCCGCGCGACCCGGCCGACGGCAAGGACGTCATCCTCGAGATCAAGGGCGGCGAGGGCGGCGACGAGTCGGCTCTGTTCGCGGGCGACCTGCTGCGGATGTACTCGCGCTTCGCCGAGCAGCACGGCTGGAAGGTCGAGGTGCTCGACTCCACCGAGACGGCTCTCGGCGGCTACAAGTCGGTCACGGCCGCGGTGAAGGCCAAGGGCACGCCCGAGCCGGGGGAGGCCCCCTACGCGCTGCTGAAGTTCGAGGGCGGCGTGCACCGCGTCCAGCGCGTGCCCGTCACCGAGTCGCAGGGACGCATCCACACGTCCGCCGCCGGCGTCCTGGTGCTGCCCGAGGCCGAGGACGTCGACGTCCAGATCAACGACAACGACCTGCGCATCGACGTGTTCCGCTCGTCCGGACCCGGCGGTCAGAGCGTCAACACCACCGACTCGGCGGTGCGCATCACGCACCTGCCCACGGGCATCGTCGTGAGCTGCCAGAACGAGAAGTCGCAGCTGCAGAACAAGGAGCAGGCGATGCGGATCCTGCGCTCGCGGCTGCTCGACGCCGCGCAGGCGCAGGCCGACGCCCAGGCCGCCGACGCGCGCCGCTCGCAGGTGCGCACGGTCGACCGCTCCGAGCGCGTCCGCACCTACAACTTCCCCGAGAACCGCATCTCGGACCACCGCACCGGCTTCAAGTCCTACAACCTCGACCAGGTCATCGACGGCGCCCTGGACGACGTCATCGGCTCGCTCGTCGAGGCCGACCTGGCCGAGCGGCTCGCCGCGCTCGAGGACCGCGGATGAGCACGCGCCGCCTGCTCGAGGACGCCGCCGCGCGGCTCGAGGAGGGCGGGGTCGCGTCCCCGCGCCACGACGCGGAGGTCCTGCTGAGCCACGTCACCGGCACGCCGCGCGCGCTGCTCACGCTGACCGCGCGGGTCGACGACGCCCAGCGCCGTACCTACCTGGAGATGATCGACGCCCGCGCCCGTCGCGTGCCGCTGCAGCACATCACCGGCTCGGCCGCGTTCCGCTACGTCGACGTCGAGGTGGGGCCGGGCGTCTTCGTGCCGCGCCCCGAGACCGAGCTCCTCGCCGGCTGGGCGATCGACTCGGCGCGCGAGGTCCTCGCGCAGGGCCGTCCGCCGGTCGTGGTGGAGCTGTGCGCCGGCTCCGGCGCGATCTCGCTGTCGGTGGTCCACGAGGTGCCCGAGGCCCGGGTGCACGCCGTGGAGCTCGACGAGTCCGCCTACGGCTGGGCCCTGCGCAACCTCGACGGCACCGGAGTCGACCTGCGCCGCGGCGACATGGCCGACGCGTTCGGCGACCTCGACGGCACGGTCGACGTGGTCGTGGTGAACCCGCCGTACATCCCGCTCGACGCGTGGGAGTCGGTCGCGCCCGAGGCCCGCGACCACGACCCCCAGCTCGCGCTGTGGTCCGGCGACGACGGTCTCGACGCGATGCGCGTCGTCGAGCAGGTCGCCTGGCGACTCCTGCGCTCCGGGGGAGTGGTCGGCGCCGAGCACGCCGACGCCCAGGGCGAGTCCGCCCCCGCGGTCTTCACGGCCCGCTGGGCCGAGGTCCGCGACCACGCCGACCTCGCCGACCGCCCCCGCTACGTCACCGCCCGCCGCCCCTAGCTCCCGCTTCGTCCCGTCCCACTTTTGGAACGGGATGCACGCTTTCGTGGTCGAGAACGGTGCAGACCGTTCCAGAAGTGGAGCTAGCGGGCGCGGGCGCGGAGGCGGAGGTCAGGCGACGCGGGCCCGGGGGCCGGCGTCGGCGATCCGGTAGAGGCCCCACGCGATGCCGACGAGGCCGAGGGCCTGCAGGGCCAGGGTCGCGGGGGAGGTCGGCAGCGACTCGTCGAACAGCAGCGCGCCGAGCAGGATCGACAGCAGCACCGACGTCACGTTGAGCACCGGCATCGAGTGCGAGAGGCGCGAGAGCTGGTAGGCGCGCTGGTTGAGCGACATCGCGAGGAACGCGCACGCCAGCAGCACCCACGGCGACCAGGTGCCGAGGAACCCGGGGACGCCGTGGTCGCCGATCGCGCTGCCGACCACCTTCATCAGGCAGGCGGTGATGCCGAACAGCATGCCCGCGGTCATGCCGAGGAAGAACGCGGCCATGCCGCGCCGCGGGAGCTCGTTCGCGAAGCGCGTCACGACGAGCGCGGTCGCGACGCCCGTTCCGGCCACGGCCAGCATCAGGCCGGTGGGCGCCATCGCGCCGCCGTGGTTCGTGTCGGCCACGGAGACCACCGCGATGAGCGAGACGATCGTGACGAGCACGCCGGCCAGCTCGTTGCGGCGCGGCCAGCGGCGGTCGAGCGCCGACCTCACGACCACCGCGAGCACGACGCCCAGCAGGATGATCGGCTGGACGAGCGACAGGGTGCCGAGGTTGAGGGCGACCGCGTGGAGCAGCCACGCGACGAGCCCGATCGAGCTGCCGGCCAGCCAGCGCGGGCTGCGCAGGAGCTGCAGCAGCACGAGCAGGGGATGCGTCACGGTGAGCTGCACGCGTCCTGCGGCCAGGTGCTGGAACGAGGTCGAGAACGCGAACCCGAGCGCCGAGCTCAGGGCCAGGACGGCGGCCAGCGTGGGGGACGGGGTCATCGCGCCACGTCGGTGGTGACCAGCCTGGAGGAACGCATCCTGACGATTCTAACGATCCCCCCGGCGGCATCCCGCGCCGTGGGTGCCGGTGTCGACCCCTAACCTTGACCCATGAGGTTCGACTGCGCGACCGAGCTCGACGAGGGTGTCGAGGCGGCGGTCTCGGCGTTGCGCGAGGGCGCGCTCGTCGTGCTGCCGACCGACACCGTCTACGGCGTGGCTGCCGACGCGTTCGACGCGATGGCGGTCGCGCGGCTGCTCGAGGCGAAGGGCCGAGGTCGTGACATGCCACCGCCCGTACTCATCGCCGATCCCGCCACGCTCGACGCGCTCGTCGCCGAGCGCCCGCCGGCGTGGCTGCAGACGATGCTCGAGGACCTGTGGCCCGGCCCGCTGACCGTCGTGTTCCGAGCCCAGCCGTCGCTCACGTGGGACCTCGGCGAGACGCACGGCACCGTGGCGGTCCGCGTCCCCGACGACGAGCGCACGCGCGCCGTCCTGCGCCGTTCGGGCCCCAGCGCGGTCAGCAGTGCCAACCTCAGTGGTCGCCCCGCGGCCGAGTCGGCCGACGAGGCCGAGGCCATGCTGGGAGAGTCCGTGAAGGTCTACCTCGACGGTGGCCCGTCCGCCGGCTCCACGCCGTCCACGATCCTCGACGTCACGGGCCCCGTGCCGCGCGTGCTGCGCCAGGGAGCGATCGAGCTCGCCACGCTGCACCGCTACAACAACACGATCGAGCCCGCCGGCGGTGGAGCCGGTGCGTGAGTACCTCGTCGTCTTCGGCGTCGCGATCGGCGTCGCGTACCTGCTGTCGTCGATCGCGCGGCAGACGGCCCAGCAGCTCGGCGCCGTCGCCCAGGTGCGCGACCGCGACGTCCACGCCATCCCCACGCCGTACTTCGGCGGGCCGGCGATGCTGGGCGGACTCGTCGCGGCGTACCTGACCGCCACCCACCTGCCGTTCCTCTCCGGCGGCGACGCGTCGCTCTACGCCGACGTCCGCGCCGTCCTCGTCGGCGCCAGCGTCATCTGCATCGTCGGCATCATCGACGACCTCTTCGAGCTCGACGCGCTCAGCAAGTTCGCCGGCCAGGTGCTGGCCGGCGTCATCACCGTGGCGATGGGCCTGCACTTCGTCTACCTGCCGCTGCCGAACACCTACCTGGGCCTCGATCAGGCGCAGGCGATGATCCTGACCGTCTTCCTCATCGTGGCCACGGCCAACGCGATGAACTTCGTCGACGGCCTCGACGGACTGGCCGCCGGCATGGCCGCGATCGGGTCGATCGCGTTCTTCATCTACGCGTTCGTCCTCGCCGTCGAGAACGGCGAGACCCGTGCGGTCGCGGCCGCGCTGCTCACGATCAGCCTCGCCGGTGCGTGCCTGGGCATCCTGCCCCACAACTTCTTCCCGGCTCGCATGTTCATCGGCGACTCCGGCTCGATGCTGCTGGGCTTCGTCCTGGCGTGCTCGTCGATCAGCCTCACCGGGCAGTTCCCGGCCACGAGCCTGTCCGAGGGCATCGGCGGCGCCGACTCCAGCCTGCTGCCCGCGGCGATACTCCCGTTGATCCTGCCGTTCGCGATCCTGACGATCCCGTTCCTCGACATGGGCCTGGCGGTGTTGCGGCGCACCCGTGCGGGCCGGTCGCCGTTCAGCCCCGACAAGATGCACATCCACCACCGGCTGCTCGAGATCGGGCACTCGCACCGTCGTGCCGTGCTGCTCATGTACGCGGCCGCGGCGCTCGTCGCGTTCGGGGTGGTCGCGGTGGGCCTGTTCAGCGGCTGGCAGCTCTTCGTGGCGATCGCGCTGATCACCGCCCTGGTGACGGCCGCGATCTTCCTGCTTCCCCGACTCGAATCGAAGGTGTGGTCGTGAAACGACGCCAGCTCGCCCCGTGGATCGCGCTCGCGGTGATCGTGGTCTGCACCGTCGTGGCCGCGGCGGTCGTCGGCGTCGAGGGGCTCCTGGGCGCGATCATCGGCGGCGTCATCGTGCTGGCGTTCTTCGCCACCACCCCGGCGGTCCTCGGACCCGTGGCGAAGGCCACGCCCGGCCTGTCGATGATGTTCGCGCTGATCTTCTTCTTCACGAAGGTCGTCGCCCTGCTGGCGCTGTTCGTGGTGCTGCAGCGCTCGTCCGGCGACTCGGGCCCGATCGACCCCGAGTCGGTCTCGGTCACGGTGATCGCCACCACCCTCGCGTGGCTGACCGCCCGACTCGTCGACGCCACCCGGGACCGCACGCCGATGTACGACCTGCCCGAGAAGACCGCTGGAGAACCGGGCGAAACCGGTCGCGACTGAGCCTCGCCCGCGTGTCCTCGACGCTGCGAAACGGGTCGCACGCGAGCAAGTGACAACTTTCACGACCTGCCTGCAGCGGCTGCAAACGGCCCTGATAGATTCGGGGTGCAATGAACGACGCACCGCCGCCGCAGGATCCGTGGGTTGCCTTCGGGCGTGTGGCCGGTGGAGTGATCTTCTACGGTGGAGTGGGCTTCCTGCTCGACCGATGGTGGGACACGTCGTTCATGGTGGCCATCGGAGTCGTGGTGGGTGCTGCACTGGGCATTCTCACGGTCGCGATGGCGCAACGCGAGAAGTGACCCGCGCGAACTGCCGACCGACGTCGGGGCCGACAGGGCTCGACGCCACAGAAGGGTGATCGATTGTCCGCCGTGACGACCGCCGTGCTGAACGCCGCCTCGGACTCTGAGGGCTATCACGCCCCCGGGCCGGCCAGCTTCGACCTCCCTCCGGTCTTCTCGATCGGTGACTTCGGGGTCACCAAGCCGATGCTCCTGCTGGTCCTCTCGGTGCCGCTGATCGTCGGCTTCTTCTGGGCCGCCTCGAAGAACAAGGCCGTCGTCCCGGGCAAGCTGCAGTTCGCCGGCGAGTACGTCTACGGCTTCGTCCGCAACGGCGTCGCCCGCGACTCGATCGGCTCGCACGACTTCATGAAGTTCGTGCCCCTGCTGTTCTCGCTCTTCACCTTCATCCTGGTGAACAACTACTTCGGCCTCATCCCGTTCCTGCAGTTCCCGTCGTTCTCGCGCTTCAGCTTCGTGCTGCCGCTGGCGGCGCTCGTGTGGCTCGTCTTCAACGGCGTCGGCGTCGCGAAGCACGGCTTCCTCGGCTACCTCAAGCACGTCACGGTCCCGGGCGGCATCTCCGGCCCGATCCTCGTGCTGATCATCCCGCTCGAGTTCCTGTCCACCGTGCTGGTCCGCCCGGTCACGCTGGCGCTTCGTCTCTTCGCCAACCTGTTCGCCGGCCACCTGCTGCTGATCCTCTTCGCGACCGGTGCGGCCTACCTGATCCTCGACTCCGGCAACCCCTGGTACATCCCGGTCGGCGCGCTGTCGTTCGTCCTGGGCATCGCCGTGAGCTTCCTCGAGCTGCTGGTCCTGTTCCTGCAGGCCTACGTCTTCACCCTGCTGACCGCCATGTACATCGGTGGGGCACTCGCCGACGAGCACTGAGCGCCGGCCACAACCGAATAGCCTCCCAGTTTTCGCAAACCGACGGCGCGCCCTGCGTCGTCAACGAAAGGAAAAATCCGTGGATCTCGAAACCCTCGGCTCCCTGAACATGATCGGCTACGGCCTGGCCGCCATCGGCCCGGGCGTCGGCATCGGTCTGATCTTCGCCGCCTACATCAACGGCGTCGCCCGTCAGCCCGAGGCCCAGAGCCGCCTCCAGACGATCGCGATCCTCGGCTTCGCTCTTGCCGAGGCCCTGGCCATCATCGGCATCGCGCTCGCCTTCGTCCTCTGACAACGTCAGGAACTGACTGATGTACTCCACGATTCTCGCCACGGCTGCCGAAGGCGAGGAACACAGCCCGCTGATGCCGATCCTCTCGGAGATCGTGCTGGCAGTGGTCGTCTTCGCGATCCTGTACTTCCTCATCCGGAAGTTCGTCATTCCGAACTTCGAGCAGGCCTACGCCGAGCGCACGGCCGCCATCGAGGGCGGGATCGAGGAGGCGCAGTCGGCGCAGAAGGAAGCCCAGGCCGCGCTCGAGCAGTACACGGCGCAGCTGGCCGAGGCCCGGCACGAGGCCGCCGCCATCCGCGAGGAGGCGCGCGAGCAGGGCGCCCAGATCGTCGTCGAGATGCGCGAGCAGGCTCAGGCCGAGTCCGCGCGCATCGTCTCGGCGGCGCAGGCCCAGATCGCGGCCGAGCGCCAGCAGGCCATCGCGCAGCTGAAGTCCGAGGTCGGCGGCATGGCCACCGAGCTCGCGGGTCGCATCGTCGGTGAGTCCCTCGCCGACACCGATGCCCAGCGTCGCACGGTGCAGCGCTTCATCGACGAGCTCGAGGGGTCGGCGAACTGATGCGCGGATCGTCTGCCAAGTCGCTCGACGCGACCCTCGCCGCGGTCTCCGCGGTGCCGGGCGCGTCGGCGGCCCAGGTCGGCGCCGAGCTGTTCGGCATCGTCGAGGCCCTCGACTCCGCCGTCGCGGCGCGTCGGGTGCTGACCGATCCCTCGATCGAGGCCGACGGCAAGCGCACGCTCGCCGCCGGCATCTTCGACGGCAAGGTCAGCCAGGACGCCCTCGCGGTCCTGCAGGCCGCGGTCGGCGGTCGCTGGGCCGCGGGTCGTGACCTCACCGACGGCCTCGAGATCGCCGGAGTCGCGGCGTTCACCCGGGCCGCCGACGAGGCCGGCCGGGGCGACGATCTCGAGAACGAGCTGTTCGAGGCCGGTCGCGTCATCCACCAGTCCGACGAGCTGCGTCAGGTCGTCTCCGACAAGACCGTTCCGGTCGCGGCGAAGACCACCCTGCTGCAGGACGTCTTCGGTGGAAAGGTCTCCGAGTCGACCCTGTCCCTCCTGGGCCAGGCCGCGGTCGGACGCTCCGGCTCCTTCGAGCGGGTCCTCGAGGCGTTCAGCCGTCAGGTCGCAGCGCGTGAGGACCGGCTCGTCGCCGTCGCCCGCGTGGCCTACGACCTCGACGACGCCGAGCGCCAGCGGCTCACCGACGCCCTCTCGCGTCGCTACGGCCGCGCGATCCAGCTCAACACCGTGGTCGATCCGTCCGTGATCGGCGGGATCGCCGTCTCCGTGGGCGACGAGGTCGTCGACGCCACCATGTCCACCCGCCTCGAGGCCGCCCGCCGGCGCATCGCAGGCTGACCAGAACGCATCGTTCGCACAAGAAGGCAGGCACACAGCATGACTGAACTCTCGATTCGTCCGGAGGAGATCCGCGACGCGTTGCAGAAGTTCGTGTCGGATTACACCCCGACGCAGGGCGAGGCCGAAGAAGTCGGCGTCGTCGCGACGGCGGCCGACGGCATCGCGCAGGTGGAGGGTCTTCCCTCGGCGATGGCCAACGAACTGCTCGAGTTCGAGGACGGCACCCTCGGTCTGGCGTTGAACCTCGACGTCCGCGAGATCGGTGTGGTCATCCTCGGTGACTTCGAGGGCATCGAAGAAGGCCAGAAGGTCAAGCGCACCGGCGAGGTCCTCTCGGTCCCCGTCGGCGAGGGCTACCTCGGCCGCGTCGTCGATCCGCTCGGCACGCCCATCGACGGCCTCGGCGAGATCGCTGACCTCGAGGGACGTCGTGCCCTCGAGCTCCAGGCGCCGAACGTCATGCAGCGCAAGAGCGTCCACGAGCCCCTGATGACCGGCCTGAAGGCGATCGACTCGCTGACCCCGGTCGGCCGTGGCCAGCGCCAGCTGATCATCGGCGACCGTCAGACCGGCAAGACCGCCATCGCGATCGACACGATCATCAACCAGAAGGAGTTCTGGGAGTCGGGCGATCCGAGCAAGCAGGTCCGCTGCATCTACGTCGGCATCGGCCAGAAGGGCTCGACGATCGCCTCCGTGCGCGGCGCGCTCGAGGCAGCCGGCGCCCTGGAGTACACCACGATCGTCGCGGCTCCCGCGTCGGACTCGGCGGGCTTCAAGTACCTCGCCCCGTACACCGGCTCGGCCATCGGCCAGCACTGGATGTACCAGGGCAAGCACGTCCTGGTGATCTTCGACGACCTGTCGAAGCAGGCCGAGGCGTACCGCGCCGTGTCGCTGCTGCTGCGCCGCCCGCCGGGCCGCGAGGCCTACCCGGGTGACGTCTTCTACCTGCACTCGCGGCTGCTCGAGCGTTGCGCCAAGCTCAGTGACGACCTGGGCGCGGGCTCGATGACCGGTCTGCCGATCATCGAGACGAAGGCCAACGACGTGTCGGCGTACATCCCGACCAACGTCATCTCGATCACCGACGGCCAGATCTTCCTGCAGTCGGACCTGTTCAACGCCAACCAGCGTCCCGCCGTGGACGTCGGCATCTCGGTCTCCCGCGTGGGCGGCTCGGCGATGACCAAGGCGATGAAGGCCGTCACCGGCTCGCTGAAGGTCGAGCTGGCCCAGTACCGCGCCATGGAGGCGTTCGCGATGTTCGCGTCCGACCTCGATGCCGCGTCGAAGGCCCAGCTCGCCCGTGGACAGCGCCTCATGGAGCTGTTCAAGCAGGCGCAGTACAACCCGTTCCCGATGGAGCAGCAGGTCGTCTCGATCTGGGCCGCCACCACGGGCAAGCTCGACGCCGTGCCCGTCAACGACGTGCACCGCTTCGAGGCCGAGTTCCTCGACTACGTCAAGCGTTCGCACTCCGGTGTCCTCGACGCGATCCGCGAGAGCGGCAAGTTCGAGGATTCGAGCGCCCAGACGCTCGACGGCGCGTACGACTCCTTCCTCGACCAGTTCGAGACCAGCGACGGTGGATCGATCAAGGCCGGCCACGAGGAGTTCGACGCACTCGCCGACGAGGACGTCGAGCAGGAGCAGATCGTCCGACAGAAGCGAGGCTGACGATGGCTGTCTCACTCCGCGAGTACCGCGCGAAGATCAGGTCGACGCAGTCGACCAAGAAGATCACGCGTGCGATGGAGTTGATCGCCGCGTCGCGGATCATCAAGGCCCAGCAGCACGCGGCCGCGGCCGCACCGTACGCGCGAGAGCTCACGCGTGCGGTGTCGGCCCTGGCCACGTACTCCAACGTCGACCACGTGCTGACGACGGAGAACCCGGACGCGAAGCGGGCCGCCATCCTCGTGGTCGCCAGCGACCGCGGTCTGGCGGGCGCCTACGCGTCCAGCGTGCTGAAGGAGACCGAGCAGCTCGCCGAGCGCCTGCGCGCGGAGGGCAAGGAGGTCACGTACTTCCTGGCCGGCCGCAAGGCGGAGTCGTACTTCAACTTCCGCCAGCGTGAGTTCGAGAAGTCGTGGACCGGCTTCTCGGACAAGCCCACGTACGACGACGCGCGCGCGATCGGCGACGAGCTGATCGCTCGCGGCGCGGAGCACGAGACGGCCGAGGAGGCCATCGACCCGGCCCAGGCCGTCGACGAGCTCTTCGTGGTCTACACGCGCTTCAAGTCGATGCTGGTGCAGGAGCCGACGGCGATCCGTCTGTTCCCGCTCGAGATCGTCGAGGGGGAGGAGGCCCCGGAGGACTCCGAGGTCCTGCCCCTCTACGAGTTCGAGCCGAGCGCCGCCGAGGTGCTCGAGGCCGTGCTGCCGAAGTACCTCTACAGCCGCATCTACTCCTGCCTGCTGCAGGCGGCGGCCTCCGAGCTCGCCGCGCGCCAGAAGGCCATGAAGTCCGCGACCGACAACGCGCAGGACCTGATCGAGAAGTACACCCGACTGGCGAACCAGGCTCGCCAGGCCGGCATCACCCAAGAAATCAGCGAGATCGTGGGTGGCGCGAACGCGCTCGCCGAGGCCTCCCAGTCCGATTGAGGAAGACACCATGACTGCAACCGTCGAAGAGACCACCACCGACTCGGCCGCCGTGACCGGCCGCGTGGCCCGGGTCATCGGCCCGGTGCTCGACATCGAGTTCCCGGCCGACCAGATGCCGGAGATCTACAACGCCCTGCTGGTCGACACCGAGGTCGCCGGCACCAAGGAGACGCTGACCCTCGAGGTCGCGCAGCACATCGGCGACGGCATGGTCCGCGCGATCAGCCTGCGTCCCACCGACGGCGTCGTCCGCGGCACCCCCGTCACCGACACCCGCGAGCCGATCTCGGTTCCCGTCGGCGACCAGACCCTCGGCAAGGTCTTCAACACCACCGGTCAGGTCATGAACCTGGCCGAGGGTGAGACCTGGGAGGTCAACGAGCGCTGGGGCATCCACCGCAAGGCCCCGGCCTTCGACCAGCTCGAGTCCAAGACCGAGATGTTCCAGACCGGCATCAAGGTCATCGACCTGCTGACGCCGTACGTGCTGGGCGGCAAGATCGGCCTGTTCGGTGGTGCCGGCGTCGGCAAGACCGTGCTGATCCAGGAGATGATCGCCCGCGTCGCCAAGGACCACGACGGCGTGTCGGTGTTCGCCGGCGTCGGCGAGCGCACCCGTGAGGGCAACGACCTCATCGTCGAGATGGAGGAGTCGGGCGTCCTCGACAAGGTGGCGCTGGTCTTCGGCCAGATGGACGAGCCGCCGGGAGCGCGTCTGCGCGTCGCCCTGTCGGCCCTGACGATGGCCGAGTACTTCCGCGACGTCCAGAACCAGGACGTGCTGCTGTTCATCGACAACATCTTCCGGTTCACCCAGGCCGGCTCCGAGGTCTCGACCCTGCTGGGTCGCGTCCCCTCGGCCGTGGGCTACCAGCCCACGCTGGCCGACGAGATGGGCGTGCTGCAGGAGCGGATCACCTCGACGCGTGGTCACTCGATCACCTCGATGCAGGCGATCTACGTGCCGGCCGACGACTACACCGACCCGGCCCCGGCCACGACGTTCGCCCACCTGGACGCCACGACCGAGCTGAGCCGTGAGATCGCGTCGCTGGGCATCTACCCGGCCGTGGACCCGCTGACCTCGACCTCGCGCATCCTGGACCCCCGCTACATCGCGGCGGACCACTACGCGACGGCCAACCGGGTCAAGGGCATCCTGCAGCGCAACCAGGAGCTCCAGGACATCATCGCGATCCTCGGTGTCGACGAGCTCAGCGAGGAGGACAAGACGATCGTCTCGCGCGCTCGTCGCATCCAGCGCTTCCTCTCGCAGAACACCTACGTGGCCAAGCAGTTCACCGGCATCGAGGGCTCGACCGTCCCGCTCGACGAGACGATCGACGCCTTCACCAAGATCTGTGACGGCGAGTACGACCACGTGGCCGAGCAGGCGTTCTTCATGTGCGGCGGTCTGGACGACGTCGACAAGAAGTGGGCCGAGATCCAGAAGAACCTCTGAGGTCCGCTGACATGACACTGCAGATCGAGCTCGTCGCCGCCGACCGCGTCGTGTGGTCGGGCGAGGCCCGTGAGGTCATCGCCCGTACCGCCGAGGGCGACATCGGCGTGCTCACCGGCCACGCGCCGCTGCTGTCCCTGCTGGTGCCCGGCGTCGTCGAGATCCACCCCGTGGAGGGCGGCGAGGTCCTGCGCGCCGCCGTCAGCGAGGGGTTCATCTCCGTGGCGGCCGACCGCGTGTCGATCCTGTCCGAGGACACGTTCCTCGCCGACGAGGTCGACGAGGCGGCCACCACCGCTGACCTGGAGAAGGCTCGCTCGTCCGACGACGAGCTGGCCGTCCGCCGCGCCGAGGCGAAGCTCCGCCTCATCGGCAAGGCGTCCTGATGGTGATCGCGAGGGGTTGATCGATGCCGCTGTGGTTGTGGCTGGTCGACTCCCTCGCGATCATCGTCGTGCTGGGCCTGCTCTTCCTCGTCGGGCTCATCGCACGTCGTCGGTGGATCGCCCGCCAGGGCGTGACCTTCGAGCTGAGCGTGAATCGTGGCGCCGAGCACTCCGCCTCCGGCTGGGTGCTCGGCGTCGCGGTCTATCGTGACGACGCCATCGACTGGTATCGCACCTTCTCCTTCTCCCCGCGCCCGCGCCACCGGTTCGAGCGCGGCGGCGTCCTCATCGAGGGGCGCCGCGACCCCGAGGGCGCCGAGGCGTACGCCCTGCACGACGGCCACATCGTCGTGCGCACCGAGAACGCTGCCGGCATCGAGCAGTTCGCGCTGAGCCCGAACTCGCTGACCGGGTTGCTGTCGTGGCTGGAGTCATCGCCGCCCGGACGTGGCGTGAACAACGTCCTGTGATCTTCGATACGAGGCAACTCCGCCATTTCGGTTGCTCGTGACCTCGCCACCCTTCACACTTGTGATCATGAAGAAGATCATCGCTGCAGCGCTCCTCGCCCTCGCCGTCGCCGCGGGCACCGTCGCCTCGCCCGCCCAGGCGGACGACTCCTCGGCGCCCATCAAGATCAACCGCATCGACTGGATGTGATGCGAGGTCCTCTGACCTCAACCTCTAGGGTGAACGCATGGTTCACCTGACGAGGATCTACACCAGGACCGGAGACGACGGGACCACCAATCTCGTCGACTTCTCGCGCACGTCGAAGAACGACGTGCGCTTGGTCGTCTACGCCGACGTCGACGAGGCGAACAGCCAGATCGGCGTGGCACTGGCCACCGGCGAGCTGGACGCCGACGTCACCGCCGTGCTGACGCACATCCAGAACGACCTGTTCGACCTCGGGTCCGACGTCGGAAACCCGATCGTCGATGAGCCCGAGTACCCGCCGCTGCGCGTGGAGCCCGACTACGTGGAGCGCCTTGAGCAGTGGTGCGACCGCTTCAACGAGGCGACGCCGAAGCTCGACTCGTTCATCCTCCCCGGCGGCACGATGGCCGCCGCGCAGCTGCACGTGGCCCGCACCGTCACCCGCCGTGCCGAGCGCGCAGCCTGGCGTGCCATCGAGGAGCACGGCGACACGGTCAACCCGCTCGTCGCGAAGTACCTCAACCGCCTCAGCGACCTGCTGTTCATCCTCGGTCGCTACGCGAACCGTGAGCGCGGCGACGTGCTCTGGGTTCCCGGCGGCGACCGCACCGGCGCCTGATCGCAACCGACCGTGACGGCGGGGTGGACCCGCCGTCGCGCGCCGCAGGGCAGCGGTACCCTTGCCGCATGTCAGTGCAGCCTGATCGCCCGTGGGTGATGCGAACCTACGCCGGCCACAGCTCCGCAGCCGAGTCCAACGCCCTCTACCGGCGCAACCTGGCGAAGGGTCAGACCGGCCTCTCGGTCGCCTTCGACCTGCCGACGCAGACGGGCTACGACCCCGACCACGTGCTGTCGCGTGGTGAGGTCGGCAAGGTCGGCGTGCCGATCCCGCACCTGGGCGCCATGCGCCGCCTCTTCGAGGACATCCCGCTGTCGGAGATGAACACCTCGATGACCATCAACGCCACGGCCATGTGGCTGCTGGCGATGTACCAGGTGGCCGCCGAGGAGCAGGGCGTCGATCCCTCGGCCCTCGCCGGCACGACCCAGAACGACATCATCAAGGAGTACCTCTCCCGGGGCACCTACGTGTTCCCGCCCGAGGCCTCGCTGCGGCTGACCACCGACATGATCGCGTACACCGTCGCGAACATCCCGAAGTGGAACCCGCTCAACATCTGCAGCTACCACCTGCAGGAGGCGGGCGCGACGCCCGTGCAGGAGCTCGCCTTCGCGATGAGCACGGCCATCGCCGTCCTCGACGCGGTCAAGGACTCCGGCCAGGTGCCCGACGACCAGTTCGAGCAGGTCGTGGGTCGCATCTCCTTCTTCGTGAACGCCGGCGTGCGCTTCGTCGAGGAGATGTGCAAGATGCGCGCCTTCGGCCGGCTGTGGGAGGAGATCACCCGCGACCGCTACGGCGTCAAGGACCCGAAGATGCGTCGCTTCCGCTACGGCGTGCAGGTCAACTCGCTCGGCCTCACCGAGGCGCAGCCCGAGAACAACGTCCAGCGCATCGTGCTGGAGATGCTCGGCGTCACCCTCAGCAAGAACGCCCGCGCCCGCGCGGTGCAGCTGCCCGCCTGGAACGAGGCGCTCGGCCTGCCGCGTCCGTGGGACCAGCAGTGGTCGCTGCGGCTCCAGCAGGTGCTGGCCTACGAGTCCGACCTGCTCGAGTACGGCGACATCTTCGACGGCTCGCACGTCATCGAGGCGAAGGTCGACGAGCTCGTCGAGGGCGCGAAGGCCGAGATGGACCGTGTCCAGGCGATGGGCGGCGCCGTCGCCGCGGTCGTCTCGGGCTACATGAAGCAGGAGCTCGTCACGTCGCACGCCGAGCGTCGCGCGCGCATCGAGTCCGGCGAGATGAAGGTCGTGGGACTCAACAGCTTCGTCGAGACCGAGCCGTCGCCGCTGACCGCCGACCTCGACACCGCGATCATGGTCGCCGACCCGCAGGCCGAGGCCAACGCGATCGCCGACGTGCAGCAGTGGCGCAGCCAGCGCGACCAGGCCGCCGTCGACGCGGCCCTCGAGGTCGTCCAGCAGCAGGCCAAGACCGATCAGAACCTCATGGCCGCCACCCTCGACGCCGTGCGCGCGGGCGCCACGGTGGGCGAGTGGTCCGCGGCGCTGCGCGAGGTCTTCGGCGAGTACCGGGCGCCCACGGGCGTGGCAGGGGTGAGTGGCGTGGCCGAGGCAGGATCCGAGCTGACCGCCGTGCGCGAGAAGGTCCGCCAGACCGGTGAGGAGCTGGGCGGCCGCCTGCGCTTCCTCGTCGGCAAGCCGGGACTCGACGGGCACTCCAACGGCGCCGAGCAGGTCGCTGTGCGGGCACGTGACGCCGGCTTCGAGGTCATCTACCAGGGCATCCGTCTGACGCCCGAGCAGATCGTGGCGGCCGCGGTGGCCGAGGACGTCCACGTGGTGGGCCTGTCGATCCTGTCCGGCTCGCACATGGAGCTGGTGCCCGACGTGCAGAAGGGCCTGGCGGACGCCGGCCTGACGAACGTCCCGATCATCGTCGGCGGCATCATCCCCGACTCCGACGGCCGCAAGCTCGAGGCCGCCGGCATCGCCGCCGTCTTCACGCCGAAGGACTTCGGCATGACCGACATCATGGGCCGCGTCGTCGACGAGATCCGCAAGGCCAACGACCTCCCCGTCTGATTCCGGGAAATGGTCCGCTCGAGGGACAGGTGGGCGAAGGCTCGCCTGTCCTTCGTGGCGTCGGCGCGCGCCGACCAATAGGCTCGCCGTGATCGAAGCGGTCGAAGTGATCAGGCGGCCAGCGGCTTGGCCTTGGTCTTGGAGGACTTCGAGGACTTCTTGTCCTTCTTCTTGTCCTTCTTGACCTTGACCAGCTTGCGCTTCTTGACGGTGTAGCCGTCGGGGAGCGTGCCGTCGGCCATCATGCGGATCGGGCAGCGCTTGCAGCGCGGCTTGCTCACGCAGCACTTCTTCTTCGGCGGCTTCGGCACGACAACCACGGTACATCGCGAGGTGAGGCTGTCCTCGCCGAAGGAGGAGCACATGGCGTCCCAGCAGTTCGTGAAGGCCCTGCAGGAGCAGATCGGACACGAGTTCAGCGCACACCAGCAGTACGTGGGGATCGCGACGTACTACGACGCGCTCACGATGCCGCAGATGGCCGCCCTGTTCTACGCCCAAGCGCTCGAGGAGCGCGACCACGCCATGATGATGGTGCAGTACCTGCTCGACCAGGACCAGCAGGTCGTCATCCCGGGCCTGCCCGCCCCGCGCATGGACTTCGCCGACGTGGTCGAGCCCGTCCAGGTCGCGCTCGACCAGGAGAAGCGCGTCACCGCGCAGATCAACGAGCTCACGAGACTCGCCCGCGAGGACAACGACTTCGCCTCCGACCAGTTCATGCAGTGGTTCATCAAGGAGCAGGTCGAGGAGGTCGCCAAGATGAGCGACCTGCTCGCGGTGGTCACGCGCTCGAAGGACGACTACGAGCGCATCGAAGACTGGATCGCGCGCGAGGAGACCGGCGAGGACTCCGACCCCACCGCTCCGCCGATCGCGGGCGCCTGACGCCGTGAGGGTCGTCCGGGCGCTGTTGACGCTCGTCGCCGTGGTGCTGCTGGCACTGGCGGCGACGCCGTGGCTGGACCGTGTGGAGCCGTCGTGGCTGCCCGCGGTCCAGGCGCTCGGGCGGCTCTGGATCGTGCTGGCCGTCGCGGGCATCGTCCTGAGCGTGCTCGCGCGGGCCTGGCTCGCGTGCGGCGCCAACGCCGTCGTGATCGCGGTGGCGCTCGTGACGATCCTCAACGTCAGCAACCGTCCGGACTGCGACGCGGGCCAGGCGCGGCTGTCGGTGATGACCCTCAACGCGTACTACGCCGAGGCCGACGTCGACGAGATCGTGGCGGCCGTGAAGAGCCACGACGTCGACGTGCTGATCCTCAACGAGGTCACCGAGCCGATGATCGCGGCGATCTCCGCCACCGAGGACGGCAAGCGCTTCACGCACCGCAGCGGCCAGACGCCCGAGGCGCGCGACACCGACGGCTCGGTGATCCTCTCGCGGTACCCGGCCACGCGCGTCGACGTGCCGGCCGGCGAGGCCGCCACCTTCCAGCAGCCGGCGATGTCCGTCGACGTCGACGGCACGGCCGTGCTGGTGCGCGCCGTGCACCCGATGCCGCCGGTGAGCCAGTGGCTCGAGGACTGGCGTGGCGGCCTGCTGGAGCTGGGGCAGTGGCAGCGCGCCAACCGCGGCCGCCCGCTCGTGATGGCGGGCGACTTCAACGCGTCCTCGGCGCACGCCGCCTTCCGCGACGCGAAGCGCGGCATGTATGACACCGCGGGGCTGTGGCCCACCGCCACGTGGCCGATGGACCGCCTCTACCCGCCGTTCGCCGACATCGACCACGTGCTCGTGCGCGGCCTCAGCGTGCAGGACTCGGGCACCGAGGACATCTCCGGCGCCGACCACCGCGCCGTCTGGGCCGACCTGCGCGTCTGCTCCCGCTGACCCGCGGCTCCGCCGCGCGAGATGTGTAGCGGCAGCCACCGTTTTCCGGCCAGGTCGGCCGGGAATGGGTGGATACCGCTACAGATCTGGCTGACCGGAGGTCAGAAGAGGCGCAGGCTCGGGTCGTCGAGGCCGCGGAGGTCGTCGTAGTCGACGACGACGCAGTCGATGCCGCGGTCCTTGGCGAGGGTGCGCGCCTGGGGCTTGATCTCCTGGGCGGCGAAGATGCCGCGCACGGGACGCAGCTTCGGGTCGCGGTTCATCAGCTCGAGGTAGCGCGTGAGCTGCTCGACGCCGTCGATCTCGCCCCGGCGCTTGATCTCCACGGCGACCGAGCCGCCGGCCGCGTCGCGGCACAGCAGGTCGACCGGGCCGATGGCGGTCATGTATTCGCGCCGCACGAGGGACATGCCGTCCTCGAGGGCCGAGGTGTGCTCCGCGAGCAGCTCCTGCAGGTGCTTCTCCACGCCGTCCTTCTGCAGGCCGGGGTCGACCCCCAGCTCGTGCTCGGAGTCGTGGATGACCTCCTCGAGGCGGATGCGCAGCGTGTCGTCGGTCTTCTTGGCCGTGACGGTCCACTCGACGACGCCGTCCTCGGCGACGCCCTCGCGCAGCGTGCACGGAGGGCTCATCCAGTTGAGCGGCTTGTAGGACCCGCCGTCGGCGTGCACGAGCACGGAGCCGTCGGACTTCACCATGATGACCCGCAGCGCGAGCGGCAGGTGCGCGGTCAGCCGGCCGGCGTAGTCGACCTGGCAGCGGGCGACGACGATCCTCACAGGCGCTCGAGCATCCCGAGCTTGAAGTTGATGGTCTCGCCGGAGAGCTCGCCCTCGGTGGTCTCGCCGTCGTCCCCGTCGAGGTAGACGATGCCGTCCTCGACACGGTACGCACCGCGGCGGAAGTCCACGTTGCCCTCGAAGTCCTCGGTGAACGAGCCGTCGGCCGCGAAGTGCACGGTCCAGTCGGCCTCGTCGGCGCGCCACGAGCCCACGAGCGCGGCGCGGGGATCGTCCGTGGGGACGGTGGCGCTGGGCGTCTGCGAGGTCGGGTCGGACGGCGTCGCGGGCTCGTCCTTCGCGCACCCGGCGATGCCGGCCAGCAGGACGGTCGCGAGGGCGGTGGCGGCGAGACGTGAGGACATGGGACTCCCATCGAGACAGAGGTGCTGTCACGCTACCCTTTCACGAACGCTCGGCGGGAAGCAGTACCGGCGGGCCAAGCCTCGAAGGAGATTCTGATGGCAGAGATCGTCGATCGCATCACCGCCGACGACGAGGGCGGACGCATCGCGCGCACGCTGCTCTACCCGTACCTCAACCACGCGGCCACGATGTACGGCGACGGTTACGCGACCGCGGCCGACATCGATGCGGGCATGCGCTTCGGCTGCGGCTACCCGATCGGCCCGCTGGCGCTGATCGACGCGCTCGGCGCGAAGACGGTCGTCGACGGCCTGGCCGAGCAGTTCGCCCAGACCGGCGACCCGCTGCACCGCCCGGCCCCCGCGCTGGTCGAGATCGCCGACTCCGGCTCCTCCTTCTCCGGCGAGGGCGCCGACGGCACCCCCGTCCCCGAGGTCAAGCGTCCCGTCGCCACGGTCGGCGTCGTCGGCACCGGCACCATGGCGTCGGGCATCGCCCAGGTCTTCGCCCAGGCCGGCTACGACGTCGTCTACGTCGGTCGCTCGCAGGAGAAGCTGGACGGCGTCGTCGCGTACGTCACCAAGAACCTCGACCGCGCCGTCGCGCGCGGCAAGCTCGACGAGGCCGGCAAGGACGCCGTGCTCGGCCGCCTCACCGGCGCCACCGAGCGCGAGGCACTGGCCGACGTCGACCTCGTCGTCGAGGCCATCGCCGAGGACCTCGACATCAAGCTCGAGCTGTTCCGCGACCTCGACCGCATCTGCAAGCCCGGCTCGATCCTGGCCACGACCACGTCGTCGCTGTCGATCCGCGCCTGCGCCGACGCCACGAGCCGTCCGGCCGACGTCATCGGCATGCACTTCTTCAACCCCGCCCCGGTCATGAAGCTGGTCGAGGTCGTCACCACCGAGGTCACCGACCCCGACGTCGACGAGACCGTGCGCGCCCTGTGCCTGGCCACCGCCAAGCACCCGGTCTCGTGCGGTGACCGCGCCGGCTTCATCGTCAACGCGCTGCTGTTCCCCTACCTCAACGACGCGATCCGTCTGCAGGAGTCCGGCGCCGCCTCGATGGAGCAGATCGACGCCGCGATGAAGGAGACCAAGCTGCCGATGGGCCCGTTCGAGCTGCTCGACGTGGTCGGCAACGACGTCTCGCTGGCGATCCAGCAGACCCTCGTCGAGACGTTCGGCCACGAGGGCTGGCAGCCGGCCCCGTCGCTGGAGAAGGTCGTCGCCGAGGGCCGCCTGGGCCGCAAGACCAAGGCCGGCTTCCACACCTACTGAGCCGCACCGCACGCCCCTCGCACATGGCCCCGATCGGTACGATCGGGGCCATGTCGCGTCGCAAGGCAGCCGCCGCCCGTGCCGCCCGACGCGAGCCTCCCGCGCGGCCCGAGGAGCTGGTCCGTCGGCGCTCCGGCGACTTCTGGCAGCGGTTCATCACCGGCACCACCTCGTCGTACCCCTACCGGTGCCCCGGCTGCGACCAGCTGATCCCGCCGGCGACCCCGCACTTCGTCGTGTGGCCCGACGTCCCGAGCCTGCTGGAGACCGACGGCATCAACGAGCGCCGGCACTGGCACCAGCACTGCTGGCAGCGCCAGTCCTGATCCCGCCCGGCGCGAGGCGTCGTGCCTCCTCGGGCAGGATGGACGTGTGAAGATCACGGGATCGTCGGTGCTGCCCGCCCGGCGCGAGGACATCGAGCTCACGACCGCCGACGGACTGACCCTGGTGGGCGAGCTGGCGCTGCCGCAGGACCGCGACCCGGTCGCGACGATGATCTGCCTGCACCCGCTGCCCACGCACGGCGGCATGATGGACAGCCACGTCTTCCGCAAGGCCTCCTACCGCCTGCCCGCGCTCGCCGACATCGCCGTCCTGCGGTTCAACACCCGCGGCACCGAGAGCGTGCGCGGCCGCAGCGAGGGCGAGTTCGACCGGGCGCAGGGGGAGCGGTTCGACGTGGCCGCCGCGATCGAGTACGCCGAGTTCTCCGAGCTGCCGAACGTGTGGATCGTGGGCTGGTCCTTCGGCACCGACCTGACCCTCATGTACGGGCTGGAGCCCGACGTCGCCGGGGCGATCCTGCTGTCGCCGCCGTTGCGCTTCAGCGCGCCCGAGCACCTGGAGGCCTGGGCCGCCGACGGCCGGCCGCTGATCGCGCTCGTGCCCGAGTTCGACGACTACCTCCAGCCCGCCGAGGCGCGGGAGCGCTTCGCCGCGGTGCCGCAGGCCGAGGTGATCGCGGTCGACGGCGCCAAGCACCTGTGGGTGGGGGACACCGAGCGCGTGCTGGACGAGATCGTCGCTCGCCTCAACCCACAGGCCGACCTGCCCCTGCCGGGGGAGTGGGACGGCCCGATGGAGCGCGCCGACTCGTCGGCCTACGCCGACCGCACCACCGCGGTGTTCAAGGACCACCCGCGCTGACGCCGTGCCGCGGCCCGAGGGTGGCCTGCACGATCCGGTGCAGCGCCCACTCGAGCGGACCGCGGGAGAACCGCAGGAACCACAGGCTCGCCAGCACGAGCGCGACGACCAGCGTCCACCCCGCCAGGGCGCCCGATCCTGCCTCGAGCACCGGATCGGTCTCGATCGCGATCCAGTAGGCCACGATGTGCCCGACGTAGAGCGTCAGCGCCATCCTGCCGGCGGACTCCAGCGGGTACAGCAGCCCGTGCAGCTGGGGCGTGAGCGCGATGAGCAGGGCCAGGACGGCCACGCTGATCGCCAGCACCGAGGCGGCCTCGATCGGGTTCTGCGACCGGTGGTCGGACCTCAGCAGGTTCAGCACCAGGCCGTCGCGCGCACCCGGCTCGCTCATCAGGCGCTGGAGGACGTCGAGCATGAGCTGGTGCAGGATGATCCCCACGCCGAGCCCGACGGCGGCGATCGCATACAGCGTGGTGTCGGAGGGCTGCAGGCGCCCCAGCGCGAGGCCCACGAGCAGGAACCCGGTCCACTGGATCGCGGGGTAGGGCATCGCGACGAAGAGGTCGCCCACGGGACTCTCCGCCAGCTCGGGCACCCGTTCGACGAGCCACGCGATGATGACCGGCCCGCCCACGGCGAGCACGGTGCCGGCGCCCAGCAGCACGGGGACCGGCGCCCGCAGGAAGGGCAGCGCCACGACGAAGTACACGGCGTACGAGGCCAGGATGACCGCCACGGGCGTGCCGAGGGCGGTCAGGGCGGCGCCGAGCGCGGCCAGCACGGCCGCGCGCACGAAGATCGCCAGCCGGTCGTCGGCCATCCGCTCGCCCTCGTGGGGACGCGTGCCGCCGGTGGTCAGCGCGAGCGCGAACCCGGCCACCACGACGAACAGCACGGCAGCGCGCCCGTCGCCCACATGGCGCCAGGACGCAGCGACACCCGGATCGAAGTCGATCCGGGTGTCGAGGTGGGCGACCACCATGCCGACGAGCGCGAGTCCGCGGGCGGCATCCAGCCCGCGGACTCGCGACCTCATCGGGATCAGATGCCGCGGAAGCGGTTGATCTCGTCGATGTACTTGGCGCGCTTGGCCTCGTCCGTCACGCCCAGGCCCTCCTCGGGCGCCAGCGTCAGGACGCCGACCTTGCCCTGGTGCTTGTTGTGATGGACGTCGAGCGCCGCCTGGCCGGTGTCCTCGAGCTTGTAGACCTTGGACACGGTCGGGTGGATGAGGCCCTTGTCGATGAGGCGGTTGGCCTCGAAGGCCTCGCGGTAGTTCGCGAAGTGCGAGCTCTTGATGTTCTTGAGGTTCATCCACAGGTAGCGGTTGTCGTACTGGTGCATGTAGCCCGAGGTCGACGCGCAGGTGATGATCGTTCCGCCCTTGCGGGTGACGTAGACGCTGGCGCCGAAGGTCTCGCGACCCGGGTGCTCGAACACGATGTCCGGGTCCTCGCCGCCGGTGAGCTCGCGGATCTTCTTGCCGAAGCGCTGCCACTCCTTCGGGTCCTGGTTGTGCTCGTCCTTCCAGAACTTGTAGCCCTCGGCCGAGCGGTCAATGATGTGCTCGGCGCCGAGGGAGCGCACGATCTCGGCCTTGTCGGGGCTGGACACGACGCACACGGGGATGGCGCCGCCGTTCAGGGCCATCTGCGTGGCGTAGGAGCCCAGGCCACCCGAGGCGCCCCAGATCAGGACGACGTCGCCCTGCTTCATGTTGGCGCCGTTCTTGCTGACCAGCTGGCGGTAGGCGGTGGAGTTCACCAGGCCCGGCGAGGCGGCCTCCTCCCACGACAGGTGGGCGGGCTTGGGCATCAGCTGGTTGGACTTGACGATCGCCAGCTCGGCGAGGCCGCCGAAGTTGGTCTCGAAGCCCCAGATCCGCTGCTGCGGGTCCATCATCGTGTCGTCGTGGCCGTCGGGGCTCTCGAGCTCGACCGACAGGCAGTGTGCGACGACCTCCTGGCCGGGCTTCCAGGCGTTGACGCCCGGGCCCGTGCGCAGCACGACGCCGGCGAGGTCGGAGCCGACCACGTGGTACGGCAGGTCGTGGCGCTTCGTGTACTCCGAGAGGCGGCCGTAGCGCTCGAGGAAGCCGAACGTCGAGACGGGCTCGAAGATCGAGGTCCACACCGTGTTGTAGTTGATCGCGCTGGCCATCACGGCGACGAGGGCCTCGCCCGGAGCCAGCTCGGGCAGGGGGACGTCGTCGAGGTGCAGGCTCTTGCGGGGATCCTTGTCCCGGGTGGCCACGCCCTCGAACATGTTCTGCTCGTCCTTGTGGACGGTGATGCCCCGGTAGGTCTCGGGGAGCTCGAGGTTCTGGTACGTCTCTGCGGTGCGGTCGCCGGACATGATGGCGTCGAGGATGTGCTGCACTGAGGGTCCTTCGCGTCGGTGGTGCAGGGGGTCTGCGGTGATGTTACTGGCGGGGAACTTGGGCCGCGAGCCGGAATCAGTGCGCGGCCGCAGGCTCGACAAGCTCGACGAGCACGCCCCCGGCGTCCTTCGGGTGCACGAAGTTGACGCGACTGTCGGACGTGCCCCGCTTGGGGGTGTCGTACAGGAGGCGCACGCCGCGGTCGCGCAGGGTGTTGGAGACCGCGTCGATGTCGGTCACACGGTACGCCAACTGCTGCACGCCCGGTCCGTTGCGGTCCAGGTACTTGGCGATCGTGGACTCCTCGCTCAGGGGGGCGAGCAGCTGGATGCACGAGCCGGAGTCGCCGACGGCGAGCATCGCCTCGCGCACGCCCTGCTCCTCGTTGACCTCCTCGTGGATCGACTCGAGGCCGAACACGCGCGAGTAGAACTCGATGGCGTCGTCGAGGTCGGGGACGGCGATGCCGACGTGGTCGATGGCGGTGAGCAGGTGGCCCGGAACGAGCGATTCACTGGTCATGGCGGGCAGCCTAGTACGGGAGCGGCGGGTCCTCCCCGTGGACCGCTTCCGGGGTGACAATGAGACATGGACACCTCTGCGATCACCGAGATGACCGGGAACGAGCCGTGGGACTTCGTCGCCGACCACACCTTCGGGCGGCTGGCGCTGACGGTCCTGGGCCAACCGGAGATCTTCCCCGTCAACTACGCACTCGTCGGCCGCCGGATCGCCTTCCGCACGGCCGAGGGCACCAAGCTCATGGGCGTCCTGCTGGACAGCCACGTCGCCTTCGAGGTCGACGAGGTCTCGGCCGACGGCGCCACGAGCGTCGTGCTGAAGGGCACGGCGCGCCGGATCGAGACGCAGGAGGAGGCCGAGGAGCTCGACCTGGCCGACCTGCACTCGTGGGTGCCCACGCTCAAGTACCACCTCGTCGTCATCGACGTCGGCGAGATCAGCGGACGCCGGTTCCGCTTCGGGCCGGAGCCCGACCTCACGCCCGTCATGTGAGGTGGCCCACGCCCAGTCGGGCCGTCCGGTCCCATGGGTACAGTGACCCCAACGCACGCACCGAAGGAGCACGTTTCATGACCACTTCCGTCATCGTCGCCGGGGCCCGTACCCCGATCGGTCGACTGCAGGGCGGCCTCAAGTCGCTGTCCGGTTCCGATCTCGGCGGCATCGCGATCAAGGGCGCCCTGGACAAGGCCGGCATCACCGGCGACCAGGTCGACTACGTGATCATGGGCCAGGTCCTCGGAGCCGGAGCCGGCCAGGTGCCCGCGCGCCAGGCCGCGTTCAAGGGCGGCATCCCGCTCGACGTCCCCGCGATCACCGTCAACAAGGTGTGCCTGTCGGGCATCAACGCGATCGCGCTGGCCGACCAGCTCATCCGTGCGGGCGAGTACGACGTCGTCGTCGCCGGCGGCCAGGAGTCGATGACCCAGGCCCCGCACCTGCTCACGGGCTCGCGCGACGGCCACAAGTACGGCAAGGTCACGATGCTCGACCACATGGAGTACGACGGCCTGTGGGACGCGCTCACCGACCAGGCCATGGGCTCGCTCACCGAGCAGCGCAACGCCGCCGCCGACACCCTCACCCGTGAGGAGCAGGACGCGTTCGGCGCCCGCTCGCACCAGCTCGCCGCCGAGGGCCAGAAGAACGGTGTCTTCGACGACGAGATCGTCCCCGTCGAGATCCCGCAGCGCAAGGGCGACCCGGTCGTCGTCAGCGCCGACGAGGGCGTGCGTGGCGACACCACCGGCGAGTCGCTCGGCCGCCTGCGTCCCGCGTTCTCCAAGGAGGGCACGATCACGGCCGGCACCGCCAGCCAGATCTCCGACGGCGCCTGTGCCGTGATCGTCATGAGCAAGGCCAAGGCCGAGGAGCTCGGCCTCACCTGGCTCGCCGAGATCGGCGCCCACGGCAACGTGTCGGGCCCCGACTCCACGCTGCAGGAGCAGCCGGCCAACGCGATCGAGAAGGCCGCCCAGAAGGAGGGCATCGCCGTCTCCGACATCGACCTGTTCGAGCTCAACGAGGCGTTCGCCGCCGTGGGCATCGTCTCGGCCAACAAGCTGGGCGTCAGCCAGGACAAGGTCAACGTCAACGGCGGTGCGATCGCGCTCGGCCACCCGATCGGCATGAGCGGTGCGCGCATCGTCCTGCACCTCGCCCTCGAGCTGCAGCGTCGTGGCGGCGGCACCGGCGCGGCCGCGCTGTGTGGCGGCGGTGGCCAGGGCGACGCCCTGATCATCCGGGTCCCGCAGGCCTGATCGGCCCTCACCCGAATCTGCGGAGTTGAGTCCCAGGAACGTCGACGTCACCGACCTGGTCACGCGGGCGCAAGCCGGCGAGGCCAGGTCGGTGGCGCGTCTGATCACCCTCGTCGAGACCGAGTCCGACCACCTGCGTGAGGTCAGCGCCGCGCTGGCCCCGCTCGTGGGCGGCGCACACGTCGTCGGCCTCACCGGGTCGCCGGGCGTGGGCAAGTCGACGACCACGTCGGCCCTCGTCACCGAGCTGCGCGCCCGGGGCCTGCGCGTCGGCGTGCTCGCGGTCGACCCCACCTCGCCCTTCAGCGGGGGAGCGCTGCTCGGCGACCGCATCCGCATGACCGACCACGCCACCGACTCCGAGGTCTTCATCCGCTCGATGGCCAGCCGCGGCCACCTCGGCGGCCTGTCGTGGGCCACGCCCCATGCGATCCGCGTCCTCGACGCCGCCGGCTGCGACGTGGTCCTGCTCGAGACGGTCGGCGTCGGGCAGTCCGAGGTCGAGGTCGCGGGTCTGGCCGACACCACGGTCGTGCTGCTGGCGCCCGGCATGGGCGACGGGATCCAGGCCGCGAAGGCGGGCATCCTCGAGATCGGTGACGTCTTCTGCGTCAACAAGGCCGACCGCGACGGCGCCGCCACCACGCGGCGCGAGCTACGCACGATGCTCTCGATGAGCGACCGCCAGGACGGCTGGAAGCGTCCGATCGACCTCACCGTGGCCACCGAGGGCACGGGCGTGCCCGAGCTCGTCGACCATCTGCAGGAGCACGCGGCCCATCTGCGCACCTCCGGCCAGCTGGCCCGGCGACGCACTGATCGGCTCCGCCGCGAGATCCAGGCGATCGCGCTCGACCAGGTCCGGCGACGGTTCGTCCTCGACGGCGGCGAGGAGCTCGACGCGCTCGCCGCGCGGGCGTTCGCGGGCGACGTCGACCCGTTCTCGGCCGCCGACACGCTCCTGGCCGATCTCGACGCGTAGCGCACACGCCTGCGCGGCGTCCCGCATTTCGGGTTGCAGGTCCGGTAGAACTGTGCGCGTGGTGAAGAAGGCAGTGATCCTGTTCGTGGTGGGCTTCGGGCTCTACTACCTGTTCAGCACGCCTGAGGACGCCGCGTCGGCCGTTCGCGGGGCCTTCGACGCCGCCATCAGCGCATTTGGGCAGGTCGGAGTGTTCGTCGCCGAGCTCTTCTAGGCCGGCGCCATGACCGAGCGTCCGGCGATCGAGACCGCGCCCCCTCCGGTGACGGCGCGGTTCTGGGGACGCCTGCGCGAGCCGTTCCCCGACCCCGAGCACCACGTCGCGCTCAACAAGCGCCTCAATCCCCGCAGCGGCGAGCGCGTCCTGCAGATCGTGCCCAAGCACGTGGCCGTGTACTGGCCGTTGCCCGCCTCGATGCTGGCGTCCGCGGGCTGCCTGCTCGTCCTGCTCTTCCACTGGAACTCCGGCCCGGCGCAGGTGCTGTGGCTGCTGTCCCTCGTCGTCGTCGGCGCGGCCGCCGTGCGCGCGTACGTCGAGTGGCGCGACGTCTTCGTCGTCACGAACTGGCGGGTCGTCCGGCTCAGCGGTGTCCTGACCGCGCGCGTGGCCACGATGCCCATCAACCGCATCCTCGACATGACCATGACGCGCCCGCTGCTCGGCCGGGTGTTCGGATACGGGCACTTCGTGTTCGAGTCGGCGGCGCAGGAGCAGGGCCTGCGCGAGATCAAGTTCGTGCCGGACATCCTTGCGGTCGACCGCGAGATCAACAACGCCGTGAACAAGGAGAACCGACGGCGCGAGCGGCTGATGTCGGCCTCGCGCGACCGGCGGCTCGACGGCGGACCCGACGGGGACGAGCGCACCGAGCCGATCCGCGGCCTGTGAGCCGTCTTCCTAGACTGTCCCCATGAGCTTCTCGCAGCCCGGCGCGTTCGACCTGTCCTCCCTGGCCCAGCCCCGCCCCGCCGCCGGCGGTGGCGCGCCCGCGCCCGAGGGCGCCGTCTACGTCATCGACGTCACCGAGGCCGACTTCCAGCAGGTGGTCGACTCCTCGATGCAGCACCTCGTCGTGCTGTCGGTGTGGTCCCCGCGCTCGCCGCAGAGCGTGGAGTTCAACGAGGTCCTCGCGCAGGCCACCGCCGCCTACGGGGGCGCGCTGCAGCTGGCCAAGGTCGACGCGGACACCAACCCGGGCATCGCCCAGGCGCTGCAGGTGCAGGCCGTGCCGTTCGTGGTGGGCCTCGTCCAGGGCCGTCCCGTCCCGCTGTTCCAGGGCACGGTCGACGCCAGCGAGGTCAAGCGGTTCTTCGACGAGCTCGTGCGCCTCGCCCAGCAGAACGGCCTCAACGGTCGGGCCCAGCCGTCGGGCGGCGCCGAGGTCGAGGCCCCGGAGGAGCCGGAGGACGACCCGCGCTTCGCCGCCGCCGACGAGGCCTACGCCCGCGGTGACTTCGCCGCCGCCGTGGCCGAGTACGAGGCCCTGCTCGCGCAGTCCCCGGCCGATGCCGAGGTGGCCGAGCGCCTCGCCGCGACCAAGCTGTACGCGCGGGTGGACGGCGCCGACCTCCAGGAGGCCCGTCGCGCCGCGGCCGACGCGCCCGACGACATCGACGCGCAGCTGCTCGTGGCCGATCTCGACGTCACCGGTGGCCACGTGGAGGATGCGTTCCTGCGCCTCATCGACCTGGTGAAGCGGACCTCGGAGGACGACCGGGAGCGCGTGCGCCAGCACCTGCTCGACCTGTTCACCGTGGTGGGCCTGGCCGACCCGCGCGTCGCGCAGGCCCGCCGCTCGCTCGCCGCCGCCCTCTTCTGAGGCGCTGGGCCGCAGGTCAGCGGGCCTGGTCGCGCACCGGGTCGGGCTGGCGCGGGGCCTCGCGGTAGGCCGGGAGCGGGGAGTCGGCCAGCGACTCGAGCAGCTCGGTCGTGGCCAGCGTGGCGCGCTCGCGCACGAGGTCGAGGTCGCACCAGTGCACGGCGGCGATCTCGGTGCGCTGCAAAACCATCTGCTCGACCAGCTCGGCGTCGACGACCCCGAGGTCGAACACGAACAGGCACGCGTCGTCCCAGCGGCTCCACGGCGGCAGCCAGTTCATCGTCACGAGCCCGTTGACCTCGACGGTGATGCCGAGCTCCTCCTCGAGCTCGCGGACCAGGCCGGTGGCCGGGCTCTCGCCCACCTCGACCACGCCGCCGGGCAGGTCCCACTCGCGCTTGTAGGTCAGCTCGCACAGCAGCACCCGGCCGTCGCGGTCGCGCAGGACGCCCTGTCCGATGACGCGCTTGCGGGGCAGCCCAGCGTTGAGGATGGCGACGAAGCCGTCGCGGCTGAAGGCCGGCGGGTCGTCGACGATGCGGCCCAGCAGGACGAGGTCCTCGGCGTCGCCGGGGGAGCGGGCGATGCCCTCGCGGCGCAGACCGGCGATCGACGCGGCGCGCAGGCCGAGCGGGTCGTCGGCGGGCACCCGCGCCTCGATCCGGGTCCAGCCCAGCTGCTCGAACGCGTACTCCACGGCGATGCGCAGGGCGCGGCTGGCGACCATCGCGCCGGGACCGGAGGAGAAGTTCCACCGCATCGAGCCGAGCCGGCGGCCGGCCTTGCCGTGGGCATGCTGCAGGGCCACGGTGCCGATGCGGTCGCCGCCGTAGACGACCGCGAAGCCGTGCAGGTCGTCCGCGCCCGAGGTGGGCTCGAGGACGAGGTCGTCGTCGCGCAGGGAGGCAGAGGGCTCGGCGGACTCGGTCACGTGGCCGAGGCTACCGGCCGCCGTGATGGAATCGAGCCCATGACCGATCCGCGGATCCGCCCCGCCACCGCCGCCGACGTGCCCGACATGGTGCGTCTCGTCCATGACCTCGCCGCCTACGAGCGGGCCCCGGAGCAGTGCGTCCTGACCGACGAGATGCTGCACGAGCGGCTGTTCGGCACGCAGCCCGCGCTCTACGCGCACGTCGCCGAGGCCGACGGCGCGGTCGTCGGTACCGCGATCTGGTTCCTCAACTTCTCCACGTGGGACGGGGTCCACGGCATCCACCTCGAGGACCTCTACGTCGACCCGGCGCAGCGGGGGAGCGGACTGGGCAAGGCCCTGCTGACCGAGCTCGCCCGGGTGTGCGTGGAGCGGGGCTACAGCCGGCTGCAGTGGCAGGTGCTGGACTGGAACACCCCGTCGATCGAGTTCTACCGATCCCTGGGCGCGGTCGACCTCGAGGACTGGCGCACCTACCGGCTGTCGGGGGAGGCGCTGCAGGCCGTCGGATCGGTGTCCTGACGCTGTCCTATGCTCGGGCGCAACCCACACAGGAGGCACTGACATGGCCGCATTCGTCCGACTCGAGGTGACCGACGGCGTCGGCACGATCCGCCTCGACCGGCCCAAGATGAACGCACTCGACGCACAGGTCCAGACCGAGCTGCTGGAGGCGGCGCGCGAGGCCGACCGCCGCGACGACGTCGCCGCGGTCGTGGTGTGGGGCGGCGAGCGCGTCTTCGCCGCGGGCGCGGACGTCAAGGAGATGGCCGACATGGGCTACCAGGAGATGTTCCGTCACGGACACCTCCTGCAGGACTTCACCCGGGCGATCGCCGCGATCGGCAAGCCCACGGTCTCGGCCATCACGGGCTTCGCGCTCGGCGGCGGCCTCGAGCTCGCCCTCTCCACCGACCTGCGCTTCTGCGCCGACGACGCGAAGCTCGGCCAGCCCGAGATCCTGCTGGGCATCATCCCCGGCGCCGGCGGCACCCAGCGCCTCGCGCGCCTGATCGGCCCGTCGAAGGCCAAGGACCTCATCTACACGGGCCGGTTCGTCGGTGCCGACGAGGCGCTCGCGCTGGGTCTGGTCGACGAGGTCCTGCCCGCGGCGCAGGTGTACGAGCGCGCCGTCGCGTGGGCGTCGCAGTTCGTCGGGGGGCCGGCGATCGCGCTGCGCACCGCGAAGGACGTGGTCGACCGGGGTCTGGAGGTCGACCTGCAGACCGGCCTGGAGATCGAGCGGGCCGGCTTCAGCGGCCTGTTCGCCACCGAGGACCAGACGAACGGCATGCGGTCCTTCGTCGAGAACGGTCCCGGCAAGGCGACGTTCACCGGCACGTGACCCACGCCACTCCCGCTGGGATGGGCGCGCTGGTTACCTTTCGGTAACATCGTCCACAGGAAGGGTCGCCTCACTCGCGAATGGCTTCGCGTGGCAAGGTGGACCCGATAACTCGCGAGTGATCAAACCGTCGCTCGCGCCCCGAATTCACAGGAGGGTCCTCGTGACCAAGATCGTTGTCGCTGTGAAGTACGTGCCGGACGCCACGGCGGACCGCACGTTCGAAGCGGATAACACTGTCGATCGTGAGAACGTCGACGGACTTCTGTCCGAGCTCGACGAGTACGCGGTCGAGCAGGCGCTGCAGGTCGTCGAGGCCGGCGACGGCGAGGTGACCGTGCTGACGGTCGGTCCCGCCGACGCCTCCGACGCGGTCCGCAAGGCCCTGCAGATGGGCGCCGACGCCGGCGTGCACGTCGAGGACGACGCCATCGCGGGCTCCGACGCCTTCGCGACGTCGCTCGTGCTGGCCAAGGCCATCGAGAAGCTCGACTACGACCTGGTGTTCTTCGGCATGGGCTCCACCGACGCCGGCATGGGCGTCGTGCCCACGCTGGTCGCCGAGCGCCTGGGCCTGCCGGCCATCACGTTCGCCTCGGAGATCTCGGTCGACGGCGAGACGGTCAAGATCCGTCGTGACGGCGATGCCGCCACGCAGGAGATCGAGGCCACCGGCAAGCTCGTCGTCTCGGTCACCGACCAGACGGGCGAGGCCCGCTACCCGTCCTTCAAGGGCATCATGGCCGCGAAGAAGAAGCCGGTCGAGGAGTGGACGCTCGCCGACCTGGGTGTCGACGCGGCCGAGGTCGGCCTCGACAACGCCTGGACCAAGGTCGAGTCCACGACCCCCCGCCCGCCGCGCACCGCCGGCGAGATCGTCACCGACGAGGGAGACGGCGGCACCAAGCTCGTCGAGTTCCTCGCGTCCAAGAAGTTCGTGTGAGTAGGAGCCTGAATCAATGAGTGAAGTTCTCGTTCTGATCGACGCCCCGCAGGGCAAGGTCACGAAGCCCTCGCTGGAGCTCCTGACGATCGCCCGCCGCATCGGCGAGGCCTCGGCCGTCGTCTTCGCCGACGCTGATGGGCAGAGTGCGGACACCTCGGTCCTGGCCGAGTACGGCGCGGAGAAGATCTACACGTACGCCGACAGCGCCTTCGCCGAGTACCTCGTGGCCCCCAAGGCCGAGGCGCTCGCGGCCCTGGTCGCCGAGAAGTCGCCCGCGGCCGTCCTGGTCCCGTCGACCTCGGAGGGCAAGGAGATCGCGGCTCGCGTCGCGCTCAAGTCCGAGGCCGGCCTGATCACCGACGCCATCGACGTCGCCGTCGACGGCGGCTCGATCACCACCACCCAGGCGGCCTTCGCCGGCAACTTCACCGTTGCCGCGCAGGTCACCAAGGGCGCCCCGGTCATCGCCGTCAAGCCGAACTCGGCCGCTCCGGAGGCCGCTGCCGGCGCCGGGACCGTCGAGGCCGTGTCCTTCGACGTCCCCGAGTCGGCCAAGCAGGTCAAGATCGTGTCCTCCGAGGCGCGTGTCTCCACCGGTCGTCCCGAGCTGACCGAGGCCGCCATCGTGGTCTCCGGTGGCCGTGGCACCGGTGGCGACTTCTCCGAGGTCGAGGCCCTGGCCGACGCCCTCGGTGCCGCCGTCGGCGCCTCGCGCGCCGCCGTGGACTCGGGCTGGAAGCCGCACACGTTCCAGGTCGGCCAGACCGGCAAGACCGTGTCGCCGCAGCTGTACGTCGCCAACGGCATCTCCGGTGCGATCCAGCACCGCGCCGGCATGCAGACGTCCAAGACGATCGTCGCGGTCAACAAGGACGAGGAGGCGCCGATCTTCGAGCTCGTCGACTTCGGCGTCGTGGGCGACCTCAAGTCGGTCCTGCCGCAGGCGACCGAGGAGATCACCAAGCGCAAGGGCTGACCGGCCCTCGTCCGACGGCCCCGCTCCCTTCCGGGAGCGGGGCCGTCGTCGTGCTCGGGCATGGCCCGATCGTGCCAATGGGAGTGGTTCTTTCGTTTGGTTGCAGTTCGATGAAGTACGCCGTCGGGAGTGGGCTGGGGCACCCCCGAGGTGATACCTATGAAGCACGCGTACACATGCACGTTCACCGACGTACGCCTTCACAGGAGGAAATACATGCGAACTCGGCGTTCAGCCCTCGCAGGTGTCGCCCTCGCCGCAGTCGCCAGCCTGACCCTGGCGGCCTGCTCGAGCGGCGGCGATGACGACAACGGCGGTTCGGAGTCGACCGATGCGGTCATCACCGCCTACGGCACCGAGCCCCAGAACCCGCTGATCACGACCAACACGAACGAGGTCGGCGGCGGCAACATCATCGACCTGATCTACGCGGGTCTCGTCTCGTACAAGGCTGACGGCTCGCAGGAGCTCGAGATCGCCGAGTCGATCGAGTCCGACGACAACAAGGTCTGGACGATCAAGCTCAAGGACTGGAGCTTCACCGACGGCACCCCGGTCACCGCCGAGTCCTTCGTGAAGGCGTGGAACTTCGGCGCTGCCGCCGAGAACGCCCAGCTGCAGAGCTACTTCTACTACCCCATCGAGGGCACCGACGACGAGGGCGTCATCCTCGACAAGGGCACCGAGATGAGCGGCCTGAAGGTCGTCGACGAGAAGACCTTCGAGGTCACGCTCAAGAACCCCGAGGCGCTCTTCCCGCTGCGTCTGGGCTACTCGGCGTACTACCCGCTGCCCGAGGCCGCGTTCGAGGACATGGACGCCTTCGGCAAGGCCCCCATCGGCAACGGCCCCTACAAGCTCGACAAGTGGGAGAACAACGTCGAGGCCGTCATGACGCCGAACGAGGAGTACAAGGGCAACCGCGAGGCCAAGAACGGCGGCGTGACCTTCAAGTTCTACACGAACCCGGACTCGGCCTACTCCGACGTCCAGGCGGGCAACCTCGACGTCCTCGACCAGGCTCCGCCGAGCGCCCTGACGACCTTCAAGACCGACGACTCGGTCCAGGCGTTCGAGGCGGCCGGCTCGGTCAACGGCACGGTCACGATCCCCGAGTCGCTCGATCACTTCTCCGGTGAGGAGGGCAACCTGCGTCGCCAGGCCATCAGCCGCGCGATCGACCGCAAGGAGATCACCGACAAGATCTTCGACGGCACCCGTTCGCCCTCGAAGGACTTCAGCTCCGAGCTGATGCCCGAGTTCACCGCCGACATCCCCGGCTCCGAGGTCCTGGAGTTCGACGCCGACGAGGCCAAGAAGCTCTGGGCCGAGGCCGACGCCATCGCCCCGTTCGAGGGCAAGTTCGTCGTCGCGTACAACGGTGACGGCCCGGGCAACAAGGAGTGGGTCGAGGCCCTCACCAACCAGCTCAAGAACAACCTGGAGATCGACGCGGAGCCCAAGGCCTACGCGACGTTCGCCGAGCTGCGCACCAAGGTCACCGATCGCACGATCGGCACCGCCTTCCGTACCGGCTGGCAGCCCGACTACCCGTCGGTCTACAACTACCTCGGCCCGGTCTTCGGCACGGGCGCCGGCTCGAACGACGGCGACTACTCCAACAAGGAGTTCGACAAGCTCCTGTCCGACGCGCTGAGCGCCGAGGGCGACGAGATGGCCAAGCTGCTGGCGCAGGCCCAGGAGATCCTGTTCAAGGATCTGCCGGCCATCCCGCTCTGGAACACCAACGTCGCGGCTGTCGCGGCCAAGGGTGTCGAGAACGTGGAGTTCAACTGGCAGAACAAGCCGGAATACCAGAACATCACCAAGTGATGCTCGCGTGAGGTGGGGCGGCACCAACCCGGTGCCGCCCCACACTCATGACCGAACGCACCCCGTGCCCGCGCTCGATCCGTGGGCACGCGGGTACGCTTAATCGACGCACGGGACGACCCTCGTGCCCCGGAGGTAGCTAACAATGTGGTGGTACATCGGCCGGCGAATCCTGCAGGCCATCCCCGTGCTGCTCGGGTCCACGTTCCTGATCTACGCCATGGTCTTCGCCATGCCGGGAGATCCGATCGTGGCCCTGTTCGGCGAGAAGCCCGTCTCGGAAGCGGTTCGCTCCCAGATCGAGCAGCAGTACAACCTCGACAAGCCGTTCCTGGTGCAGTGGCTGCTGTTCCTGGGCAACGCCGCTCAGGGTGACCTCGGCGTCTCCTTCTCGGGACGTCCCGTCAGCGAGCTGCTCGCCGAGACGATCCCGGTGACCTTCAAGCTCGCGCTGATGGCGCTGGTCATCGAGGGCGTGCTCGGCATCGCCGCCGGCTTCTACGCCGGCCTCAAGCGCGGCAAGCTCTTCGACTCCACGATGCTCGTGGCCTCGCTGCTCGTCATCGCCGTCCCGATCTTCGTCTTCGGCTTCACGATGCAGCTGATCTTCGGTGTGAAGCTCGGCTGGGCACCGGTCACCGTCGGCGGAGACGCCAGCTGGGACCGCCTGATCATCCCGGCATTCGTGCTGGGACTCGTGTCCTTCGCGTACGTCCTACGCCTCACCCGCACCTCCGTGGTCGAGAACCTCACGGCCGACCACGTGCGCACCGCTCGCGCCAAGGGCCTCACCGACGGCCAGGTCAACCGCCGTCACGTCCTGCGCAACTCGCTCATCCCCGTCGTCACCTACCTCGGCGCCGATCTCGGCACGCTGATGGCCGGCGCGATCGTGACGGAGGGCATCTTCAACATCCCGGGCCTGGGCAACCTGGCCTTCCGCGCCATCCAGCAGAAGGAGGGCCCCACGATCGTCTCGGTCGTGACGGTGATGGTCCTCATCTACGTCGTCATGAGCCTCATCGTCGACCTTCTGTACGCCTGGCTCGACCCGAGGATCCGCTATGCCTGAGTTCCCCACCGACATCCCCCCGAAGGCCCTGCCGGGCCAGGAGCGCTTCGTCGCCGCCGTCGAGCTGACGCCGCTGGCCGAGACGGGCTCCTTCGACGACAGCCGCAGCCCCGAGAGCCAGTGGAAGGAGGCGTGGAAGCGCCTCCGCAAGAACTGGATCTTCTGGGTCTCGGTCGTCATCCTGACGATCGTCACGATCGTCGTGCTCTTCCCGCAGCTGTTCACCGACGTCGACCCGACCCGCGCCGACCTGAGCCGCAGCCTCGAGGGCCCCAGCGAGGGTCACATCGCCGGCTTCGACAAGCAGGGCTACGACGTCTTCGCCCGCACGATCTACGGCGCCCGCGCCTCGGTGCTGGTGGGCGTGCTGTGCACCATCGTGGTGACGGTCCCGGGCGTGATCTTCGGTGCCATGGCCGGCTTCTTCGGTGGCTGGTCCGACACGATCATCTCCCGCGTCGCCGACGTCTTCTTCGCGATCCCGCTGCTGCTGGGCGCGCTGGTCGGCCTGTCGATCATCAACAACCTGTGGCCCGACCGCGGCTACTGGGGCTTCATCCTCACGGTGGTGTTCGCCCTCGCGGCGTTCGGCTGGCCGCAGGTGCTGCGCATCTCGCGCGGTGCCGTGCTGGAGGTCAAGAACCTCGAGTTCGTCGACGCCGCCCGCGCGATCGGCAAGACCCGCCGCGCGAACCTGTGGGGCCACGTGGTGCCGAACTCGCTGGCACCGGTGATCGTGCTGGCGACGGTGTCGCTGGGCGTCTACATCGTGGCCGAGGCGACGCTGTCGTTCCTGGGCCTGGGCCTGCCGACCAGCATCGTCTCGTGGGGCAACGACATCTCCGCGGCCCAGAACCAGGTGCGCTCCGGCGAGCGCCTCGGCGTCATGTTCTGGCCCGCCTCGGCGCTGGCACTGACCTCGCTGGGATTCATCCTGCTGGGCGACGCCGTGAGCGACGCCCTCGATCCGAAGTCGAGGAACCGCGCATGACGACACCGCTGCTGGAGGTCATCGACCTCGACGTCGCGTTCCGCCAGGGCAAGGAGGTCATCCCGGCCGTCCGTGGTGCGAACCTCACCGTCTACCCGGGCCAGACCGTCGCCATCGTGGGCGAGTCCGGATCGGGCAAGTCCACCACCGCGCACGCCATCATCGACCTGCTGCCCGGCACGGGCCATGTCACCGGCGGCTCGATCCTGTTCGACGGCAAGGACGTCGCGAAGGCGAACAAGAAGGACATCCTGGCGCTGCGCGGCTCGCGCATCGGCCTGGTGCCCCAGGACCCGATGAGCAACCTGAACCCGCTCGTCAAGGTCGGCAAGCAGATCGCCGAGGTCCTCGTGGCCAACGAGGTGGTCAAGGGCTCCGACGTCGAGCGACGCGTCGTCGAGCTGCTGGAGGAGGCGGGTCTGCCCGACGCCGAGCAGCGCGCGAAGCAGTACCCGCACGAGTTCAGCGGTGGCATGCGCCAGCGTGCGCTCATCGCGATGGGCCTGGCCGCGCGGCCGAAGCTGCTCATCGCCGACGAGCCCACCAGCGCGCTCGACGTGACCGTCCAGAAGCAGATCCTGGACCACCTCGACCAGCTGACCGCCGATCTGGGCACCGCCGTGCTGCTGATCACCCACGACCTCGGCCTGGCCGCCGAGCGCGCCGACCACCTGGTCGTCATGTACAAGGGTCAGGTCGTCGAGTCGGGTCCGGCGCTGGAGATCCTCCAGGAGCCGCAGCACCCGTACTCCAAGCGCCTCATCTCCAGCGCTCCGTCGCTGGCCTCGCAGCGGCTGCTGTCGCAGCAGCGCGCCGAGGTCCGTGAGCACGCGCAGGAGGCCGCCGAGGAGCTGGCGGAGGAGGTCGCCCAGACCGATCCCGAGTTCGGCTCGGGCACCGACATCGTGCTGGAGGCCAAGCACCTCACGAAGGTCTTCAACATCCCCGGCTCGGCCCCGTGGCGCAAGAACGACTTCGTCGCCGTCGACGACGTGTCGTTCCAGCTGCGTCGCGGCACCACCACGGCGATCGTGGGCGAGTCCGGCTCGGGCAAGTCCACCGTCGCGCGGATGGTGCTCGACCTGCTCGAGCCCACCACGGGCTCGGTGGAGTTCGACGGCGTCGACATCTCCACCCTGCGCACCAAGAAGCAGCAGCTGGCCCTGCGCCGGCAGATGCAGCCGGTGTTCCAGAACCCGTACGCCTCGCTGGATCCGCAGTACACGATCTTCCGGGCGATCGAGGAGCCGCTGCTCACGCACGACATCGGCTCCAAGGCCGAGCGAGAGGCGCGGGTCCGCGACCTGCTCCAGAAGGTCTCGCTGCCCTGGACGGTCGCGCGCCGGTTCCCCAACGAGCTGTCCGGCGGCCAGCGTCAGCGCGTCGCCATCGCGCGCGCCCTGGCCCTGCAGCCCGAGGTGGTCATCCTGGACGAGGCCGTCAGCGCGCTCGACGTGCTGGTCCAGGCGCAGATCCTGTCGCTGCTGGCCGACCTGCAGGCCGAGCTGGGCCTGTCGTACCTGTTCATCACCCACGACCTCGCCGTCGTGCGCCAGATCGCCGACGACGTGCTGGTGATGGAGAAGGGCAAGCTGGTCGAGCACGCCTCGGTCGACGAGGTCTACAGCAACCCCAAGCAGGCGTACACGCGCCGACTGCTCGACGCGATCCCCGGCGGGTCGATCGAGCTCTCGCGCTGATCGCTCGAGGCTGAGGGCGGGTCGTCCCACGGGACGGCCCGCCCTTCGTCGTTCTCGGTCAGCCGGCGAGCCGCTGGCCGATCGTGGGGATCAGGATCGGCAGGTTGACGCCCAGGTGCAGCAGCATGCAGGCGGGCAGGTTGCGCGTGATGGCGTAGAGGACGTAGATCGCGACCGTGCCCGCGCCGGCGGTCCAGAGCCACGGCAGGCCGAAGAAGGCCACGTGGGGCGCCACGAACAGCGGGACCGTGAGCGCGAAGGCGATCGTGCGCCGTCCGGTCAGCTCGCTGAGTCGCTCGATCGGATAGCCGCGGCACAGGATCTCCTCGAAGACCGCGGCCGAGACGACGAGGGCCAGGACGACGGCGACCGGCTGCGCCGTGAGGGTCGCCGTGCCGTCGTCGGCCGGTGGTGGCCAGAGGGTGAGGACGACCCACTGCCACGTCATGGCGATCCCGAACAGGTACATCGCCCACTCGAGGTCCTTGGCCCGCGGGCGCGAGATGCCGAGGGAGGCCAGCGGGCGTCGCTCGACGACCAGGACGTGGGCGAGCAGGACGGTGACGGCCAGCCCGTTCCAGACGATGGACGAGGCGGGCCCGTCGACGCCCGGCGAGAGGCCGGCCGCGCGGCCCAGCGGGGGCAGCCACATCGGGGCGTAGGCGATGGCCAGCCCGACTCCCACGACCAGCCAGGGCAGTGGACCCGGGGGCCGGGCGGGCGAGGAGGCGGGGGAGGGCGTCCGATCATTCATAGAGTAGCCACTCTAGAGTGTTTGCTCTATTCATGCCCTAGAGTGCGGACGTGCCTCGATCCGTGGACCCCCAGCGCCATGGCGCGCGTCGTGCCGTCATCGTCGCCGCCGCGGCGGCCCAGTTCGCCGAGCTCGGCTACGACCGTGCGACGACGGCCGGCATCTGCCGGGCCGCCGGCATCTCGTCCGGCACGTTCTTCCACTACTTCCCCAGCAAGCTCGACGTCCTGGTGGCGGTCCTGACGACCGAGCTCGAGAGCCTGCGCGAGTCGCTGGAGCAGGTGGCCCGCGAGGCGTCGGGGCTGGCGGCGGTCCTGGCCCATGCCGCGAGGATCGAGGCGGAGATGGCCGACGACTCGTACGTCACGTTCGTGAACGGCCTGCTGGGCGTGGTCGGGGAGCCCGAGGTCGCCGCAGCGCTCGCCGCCGAGAGCGAGATGGTCGAGCGGTTCCTCGCCGAGCACCTGGGGCGCGGCCGCCGCGACGGCGACGTGCGCGAGGATGTGGATCTGGCGGACCTGGTGACGTGGATCGGCTGGCTCGTGGACGGGGCGTCCCAGGGGGCCCTCCAGCGGCCGACGGGCGCGGCGTCGCCGCTGGCGGCGGCGATCCTGGCACTCGTCGCGACACGCCCGGGAGTGCTCGAACCGGATTGACTGATTCGAACAGGTGTTCGATGATGGGAGGGTGAGCTCCGCCGTCCCCACCGCCACCCTGGTCGATGACCTGCGGGCCACGATCGGGCGGATGCAGGGACGTCCGTCGGTGCTCTCGATGGCCACGCATCCGGCGCTCAGCGGTCTGCTCGCGCTGCAGCCCGGCGGCAGCTACGCGGTCGACTCCACCAGCCTGGCGCTGCTGCTCATGGCGGGTCCGTCGCGCGACGGCGCCTGGTCGGCGATCGTCGGCAGCGACCGAGTGGGCTTCGAGGCCGCCGCCGCGATGGGGGTCGACCTCGACCGCACCGTCTGGGTGCCCGACGCGGGCGCCGACCCGGCCTCGGTGCTGGGCGCGCTGGTCGACGCGGTGGGCGTGGTCATGGTCGACCGGGTCAGCCTGCCCGAGCGCGAGGTCGCGCGGCTGCGGGCCCGGCTGCACCGGCGGCAGGCCGTGCTCGTGGCCGTGGGGGACTGGCCGCGGGTCGACGCCCGGCTGCGCCTGAGCGACGCGGTCTGGGCGGGTCCGCAGGACGGCCACGGTCACCTCGTCGCGCGCCAGGTCACGGTCGAGGTCGAGCGCGGGGGCCGCGTCGCGGGCACGCGTCGGCTGTGGCTGCCCAGCCGCGACGCGCGGGTGGCCCCGGTGGGCGTGTCCGTCGCCGACGCTCGTCGTGGCGCGATGGAGCAGGTGGCGGGCTGATGCGCACGATGGTGGTGTGGGTGCCCGACTGGCCCGCGCTGGTCCAGCTGGCCGACCACGTCGAGGCCGCCCGTGGGGGCGCGGCCGAGCCGTCCGACGCGTTGGCCGTCCTGGAGAAGGGCGTCGTGCTGGCCTGCACGCCGGCCGCCCGCGCGCAGGGGGTCCGGCGCGGGATGCGCCGCCGCGACGCGCAGTCGCGCTGCCCCGACCTCGTGGTGAGCGACCACCGTCCCGAGGCCGACGCGAAGGCGTTCGAGCAGGTCGTCACCACGCTCGAGGAGCTCAGCCCCGGCGTGGCGCCGCTGCGCCCGGGCCTGTGCGCGCTCACCGTCCCCGACCGGTACTACGGGGGCGAGCCCGAGGCCGTCGCGGTGATGGCCGAGGCGCTCGTGGGCCTGGGCGTGTGGGACGTGCGGTTCGGCATCGCCGACGGGGTCTTCGTCGCCGAGCTGGCCGCCCGCCAGGCCCCGGCCCAGGACAGCGTGATCGTGGCGGCCGGCGGGAACGTCGACTTCCTGCGCGACCTGCCCGTCGAGGTGCTCGAGGTGCCCGACCCGGCCGGCACGTCCGCGCCCGGCCTCGACCTCGTCACGGTGCTGCGGCGGCTGGGGATCCGTCGCGTGGGGGAGTTCGCGGCGCTGGCCGGCTCCGACGTGCTCGCGCGGTTCGGCGCGCACGGCGCGCTGCTGCACCGGTGGGCCCGCGGCGAGGAGGTCCGCCAGATCTCGCGCCGCACCCCGCCGGCCGAGCTGACGGCGTCGGTGGCGTTCGAGCCGCCGCTCGAGCGCGCCGACGCGGTGGTGTTCAGCGCCCGCCAGACCGTGGAGGACTTCGTCTGGCGGCTCGACCGCGCGGGGCTGGTGTGCGCCACGCTGCGGATCGAGGTCGACGCCGAGGTCGCGGGGGAGTCTCGGGTCTCCAGTCGGCTGTGGCGCCACCCTCGCTGGTTCGGCTCGGGCGACGTGCTCGACCGGCTGCGCTGGCAGCTGTCCGCCGACCCGCCCGGAGGTCCCGTGGCGGCGGTGCGGTGCGTCCCGGTCGAGGTCGAGCCCCTCGGCGAGCACGCCGAGAGCCTGTTCGGCGGCGGTCCCGACGACCAGGTCGAGCGGTCGGTGGCGCGCGTGCAGGCGCTCGTCGGGCCCGAGGGGGTCCGCTCGGTGGGGGTGCAGGGCGGTCGTGGTCCGTCCGACCGGCGGCTCTCCGCCGCGTGGCGCGAGCGTGCCGTCGTGCAGCGCCCGCTCGACCGGCCGTGGCCCGGCAGCGTGCCGGCGCCTGCGCCCGCCACGGTGTTCGCCGAGCCGGCGCCCGCCCAGGTCGTGGGCGCCGAGGGGATGCCGGTCAGCGTCAGCGGCCGCGGTGGGCTGTCGGGGCGACCCGCCCGCTTCCGGGCCGGTGCCGACCTGGCCTGGCAGCCCGTCGCGGCGTGGGCCGGTCCGTGGCCCGTGGACGAGCACTGGTGGGACGAGGCCTCCGCCCGTCGCGTCGCCCGCTTCCAGGTGGTCGGCGTCGACGGCAGCGCCTGGCTCATGGTCGTCGAGAACGGCCGCTGGTGGACCGAGGCCCGCTATGACTGAGCCGACCGCAGCCCTGGGCGTGACGTTCGCGGGGTCGTTCACGGCGTGTCGACCCCGTGAACGTCACGGCCAGCGCTCCGGGGGGTCCTGATGGGCTGGAACAACCCCGACATCTCGTGGCGCGAGCTGGAGGCGCGGCTCTCGGGGCGGTGGCGCGATCCCGCGCAGCCGCTGCCCGACGGCGGCGACGGGCCGGCGTTCTCGCGCAAGCGCGGCGCCTACGAGGCCGCCGAGCTGCCCGAGGCGCCCGGCGCGGTCGTGCCCTACGCCGAGCTGCACTGCCACAGCAACCACAGCTTCCTCGACGGCGCGAGCCACCCCGAGGAGCTCGTGCGCGAGGCGAAGGCGCTGGGCCTGTCGGCGCTCGCCCTGACCGACCACGACGGCTTCAGCGGCGCCGCCCGGTTCGCCGAGGCGGCCCAGCTGCACGGGCTCCGCACGGTCTACGGCGCCGAGCTGTCGCTGGGCCTGTCCGGCCCGCAGAACGGCGTCCCCGACCCCGAGGGCGACCACCTGCTCGTGCTGGCCCGCGGCGTCGAGGGCTACCACGCGCTGGCCGCGGCGATCACCGAGGCGAACCTCGCCGGCACCCAGAAGGGCCAGCCGGTCTACGACCTGCGCGAGCTCGCCGAGCGGGGCCGCGACCGGTGGGTCGTGCTCACCGGCTGCCGCAAGGGCTGGGCGCGCCGCGAGGGGATCGCGGGTCTGCGCCGCCTGGTCGACCTCTTCGGCGCCGAGCACGTCGTGGTCGAGCTGACCGACCACGGCGGGCCCGGCGACGGTCCCGCCAACGACGCGCTCGCCGGCTGGGCCGCCGACCTCGGCCTGCCCACCGTCGCCACCGGCAACGTCCACGCCGCCCGGCCGGCCGATGCCCGGCTGGCCCAGGCGTTCGCCGCGGTGCGGGCGCGCCGCAGCCTCGCCGAGCTCGACGGCTGGCTCGCGCCGCCGCCGTTCCTGCGCTCGGGCGCCGAGATGGCCCAGCGGTTCGCCCGCTGGCCCGGGTCGGTGGCGCGCTCGGTCGAGATCGCCGACGCCTGCGCCTTCGACCTGCGCAAGGCCTCGCCGCGGCTGCCCAAGCAGGAGGTCCCCGAGGGCCACACGCCGATGAGCTGGCTGCGTGAGCTCGTGCGCCGGGGCGCCGACCGGCTCTACGCCGACATGCGCGACGAGGCCGAGCAGCGGCTCCAGCGCGAGCTCGCCGTCATCGAGGACAAGGACTTCGCCGGCTACTTCCTCATCGTCCACGACATCGTCGCGTTCGCCCGCGGCCGCGGCATCCTGTGCCAGGGTCGCGGCTCGGCCGCGAACTCGGCGGTCTGCTACGCCCTCGAGATCACCGCGGTCGACTCGATCACCTACGGCCTGCCGTTCGAGCGCTTCCTGTCGGCCACCCGCGACGAGGAGCCCGACATCGACGTGGACTTCGACTCCGAACGGCGCGAGGAGGTGATCCAGTGGGTCTACGAGAAGTACGGCCGCCGCAACGCCGCCCAGGTCTGCAACGTCATCAGCTATCGCCCGAAGTCGGCGGTGCGCGACATGGCCAAGGCGCTGGGGTACTCCGTCGGCCAGCAGGACGCGTGGAGCAAGCGCATCGACTCGTGGTCCTCGGTCCGCACCGACGTCCCCGAGGCCGAGACGATCCCCGAGCCGGTCGTGCGACTGGCCGAGCAGGCGATGAAGTCGCCGCGGCACCTGGGCATCCACTCCGGCGGCATGGTGCTCACCGAGCGCCCCGTCGGCGAGGTCGTGCCGATCGAGCGCGCCCGGATGGAGAACCGCACCGTGCTGCAGTGGGACAAGGACGACTGCGCCTACATGGGCCTGGTCAAGTTCGACCTGCTCGGCCTGGGCATGCTCGGCGCGATCCAGCACACCTTCGACATCGTCGAGGAGCGCGTCGGCGAGCGCTGGACCCTGGCCACGATGCCCAAGGAGGAGCAGGGCGTCTACGACATGCTGTGCCGCGCCGACTCGATCGGCGTGTTCCAGGTCGAGAGCCGCGCCCAGGTCGGCACGCTGCCACGGCTGCGACCGCGCCGGTTCTACGAGCTCGTCATCGAGATCGCACTGATCCGGCCCGGACCCATCCAGGGCGGCGCCGTGCACCCCTACATCCGGCGCAAGCTCGGCGAGGAGCCGATCACCTACCCGCACCCCGTGCTCGAGCCGGTGCTGGAGCGCACGCTGGGGGTCCCGCTGTTCCAGGAGCAGCTCATGCAGATCGCGATGGTCCTCGGTGGCTGCACGGGCGACGAGGCCGACCTGCTGCGCCGGGCGATGGGCTCCAAGCGCGGCGTCGAGAAGATCGACCGGCTGCGCGACCAGCTCTACCGGGGGATGGCCGAGAAGGGCATCACCGGCGACCTCGCCGACGACATCTACGGCCGGATCCAGGCGTTCGCGAACTTCGGGTTCGCCGAGAGCCACGCGATCAGCTTCGCGCTGCTGGTCTACGCCAGCAGTTGGCTCAAGCTGCACCACCCGGCCGCGTTCCTGGCTGGACTGCTGCGGGCGCAGCCGATGGGCTTCTACTCGCCGCAGTCGCTCGTGGCCGACGCGCGGCGCCACGGGGTCGAGGTGCGCCGACCCGACATCGTGCGGTCGGGCGTCCACGCCGACCTCGAGCCGACCGGCGACCGCACGGGCCCTTCGGGGCGGGCGTCCTGCGCGCAGGCCCAGCAGCCACCGGTGGGGGAGTTCGACGCCGCAGCGGCCCCCGACCACGCCGACCACCGTCGCGACGGCCACCACGCGGTGCGGCTGGGGCTGACCTCGGTGCAGGGCATCGGCACGGCCGACGCCGAGCGGATCCTGGCGGCGCGGGCGGAGCGGCCGTTCGCCGACATGGCCGACGTGGTGCGCCGCTGCGGCCTCACCCGTGCGCAGCAGGAGCAGCTGGCCACGGCGGGCGCCTTCGACGACTTCGGCCTGACCCGCCGCCAGGCGATCTGGAACGCGGGCTACACCGACGGCCAGGACCGGCTGCCCGGCACGGCCATCGTGGCGCCACCGCCGATGCTGCCGGGGATGAGCGACGTCGAGCTGACCCTGGCCGACCTCGAGTCCACGAAGATCTCGCCGAGCGAGCATCCGTTCGAGCACCTGCGCCCGATGCTGCAGGAGCAGGGGATCCTCGCCGTCGGGGGACTGCTGCACCACGAGCCCGATCGGCGGGTGCGGGTGGCGGGGCTCATCACGCACCGCCAGCGGCCGTACACCGCCGGCGGCGTCACCTTCCTCAACCTCGAGGACGAGACCGGGATGCTCAACGTGGTCGTGTTCGACGCGGTCTGGCAGCGGCACCGCGCCGTGGCGCGCTCCAGCGCCGCCGTGGTGATCCGGGGTCGTCTCGAGCACCAGCAGGGCGCGGTCAACCTGGTGGCCGAGACCCTCGAGCGCCTCATCGACCCCGCCGTCCCGCGCGGCCACCGCTCCCGCGACTACCGCTGAGGGATCGCCTACGGTCGGTCCATGGAGATCCGCAGACTGACCGAGGCCGACCGCGACGCGCTCATCGCCGTGAGGCTGCCGGCGTTCGGGTCGGGCCGGCTGCCGAACGACCGCGTCGAGCACCCGGCGTACGAGCGGTGGGGGCTGTTCGTCGACGGGCAGCTCGCGGCCACCGCGTCGCGCAAGCCCTACGCCTCGTGGTTCGCCGGTCGCGCGGTGCCCACGTGCGGCATCGGCGGCGTCGCCATCGCGCCGGAGCACCGCGGTCGCGGCCTGCTGCGCCCCCTCATCGAGCGCCTGCACGAGTCGGCCCGCTCGCAGGGTGATGTCATCGGCACGCTGTTCGCCAGCTCGCCCGGCATCTACCGGAGCCTCGGCTACCGCACGGTGGGCGCGATGGACACGATCGAGGTCCCGACGACGGCGCTCCACCGCTTCGAGCGCACCCGCGAGCTGCGCCGCGCGACCGCCGGCGACCTGCCCACGCTCAAGCGCCTGTACGCCGACTGGGCGCGGCAGCAGGACGGCCCGCTCACGCGCGAGTCGGCCGAGTTCGACGACGACGCCTGGCTGCACGACGCCACCGGCGTGACGCTCGCCCTCGACGAGGACGGCTCGGCGGTCGCGTACGCGGCGTGGAACCGTTCGCCGGGGGAGGGCGAGGGTGCGTACGTCGAGGTCGAGGACATGGTCTGGGCCGACGACGCGGCGCGCGACTCGCTGTTCTGGATGCTCGGCACGTTCTCGACCGTGGTCCCCGCGGTCCGCTTCGACACGTCCGGCACCGAGCTGACCGACGTGCTCACCGAGCACCGGGTCCTGGAGCACCGCCCCTACGACCTCGCGGTGCTGCAGCCCGGCTTCTTCGAGGCGCCGACCGCGCCCGTCATCATCCGCGACTACTTCTGAGACGGGTCGCACTTAGTGTTGACATGACCTTAACCACCCCTTAGTGTCGCGGTGACCCTAAGGAGGTGCGTGATGGAGCAGCGAATCGAGCTGGCCGTGTCGACCGTGATCTTCGCGCTGCGCCCGCACCCCACCACCGGCTGCGACACGCTGTGGCTGCCGCTGGTCCGCCGCATCCGCGACCCGTTCCTCGGCCAGTGGGCGCTGCCCGGCGGTCCGCTGGAGCCCGCGCAGGACCTCGACACCTCCGCGCGCGGCACCCTGATGCGCACCACCGGCCTCGAGCCGGCCCACCTCGAGCAGCTCTACAGCTTCGGCGGCATCGACCGCTCGCCCGACCGTGTCGTCTCGATCGTCTACTGGGCACTCGTGCGCCCCGACGAGGACGCCCGCGCGATCGACGGCGAGAACGTCGAGTGGTTCGTCGCCGACGAGGTGCCGCGGCTGGCCTTCGACCACAACCTCATCGTCGAGTACGCCCTCAGCCGGCTGCGCGCCAAGATCACCTACTCCGACATCGCGCATGCGTTCACGGGCGAGGAGTTCACGATCGCCCAGCTGCGCGAGGTGCACGAGGCCGTCCGCCAGGTCCGCCTCGACCCCGCCAACTTCCGACGCCAGACCCTCGCGCGCCCGCGCATCGTCGCCACGGGCCGTCACGTCACCGGCACCAGCCACCGACCCCCGGCCCTCTACCGACTGGAGACAACATGACCCTCTCGATCAACGACCTCATCGTGTCGGCGCCGGGCAGCAGCTGCGACGCCGACCTGGCGAAGCAGCCGTGGGAGTTCGACCGGATGCCCGGCTACGGCCCCGGCGCGTCCGAGACCGACGTGATCCCCGCTCCGGTCACGCGTCCCGGTCAGCTGCCCGCGGCGTACCAGCGCATGGACGAGGCCGAGCTGCACGCGCGGATCCGGGCCGCCAAGGCCACGCTCGGCGATCGCCTCGTGATCCTCGGGCACTTCTACCAGCGCGACGAGGTCGTCCAGTACGCCGACTTCGTGGGCGACTCGTTCCAGCTGGCCAACGCCGCGCTGACCCGTCCCGACGCCGAGGCCATCGTCTTCTGCGGCGTCCACTTCATGGCCGAGACCGCCGACATCCTGGCCCGGCCCGAGCAGCGGGTCATCCTGCCCAACCTCGCCGCGGGCTGCTCGATGGCCGACATGGCCGACGAGGACTCGGTCGAGGCCGCCTGGGAGGCGCTGACCGAGTTCTACGGCGACGACGACACCGTGCCCGTCACGTACATGAACTCCTCGGCTGCGCTCAAGGCGTTCTGCGGCCGTCACGGCGGCATCGTCTGCACGTCGTCGAACGCCTCCACCGTGCTGGAGTGGGCGTTCGAGCAGGGTCGCCGGGTGCTCTTCTTCCCCGACCAGCACCTCGGTCGCAACACCGGCAAGGCGATGGGCGTACCGCTGGAGCAGATGCCGATGATCAACCCGCGCCGGCCCGACCTCGGTGTCGAGGCCGATGTCCTGCGCGACGCCCGCGTGCTCCTGTGGCCGGGCTTCTGCTCGGTGCACAAGCGGTTCACCGTGGCGCAGATCGAGCAGGCGCGCGCCCAGTACCCCGGCGTGCGCGTCATCGTGCACCCCGAGAGCCCCATGGCCGTGGTCGACGCCGCCGACGCCGCGGGCTCCACCGACGCGATCAAGAAGTTCGTGGCGGCGGCGCCGGCCGGCTCCGTGGTCGCGATCGGCACCGAGATCAACCTCGTGAACCGGCTCGCCGCCGAGAACCCCGACAAGACGATCTTCTGCCTCGACCCGGTCGTGTGCCCGTGCTCGACGATGTACCGGATCCACCCCGGCTACCTCGCGTGGGTGCTCGACGGCCTCGTCGAGGGCGAGGTCCGCAACGAGATCGTCGTGGACGACGACGTCGCCGTCCACGCCAAGGTCGCCCTCGAGCGGATGCTCGCGGCCCTGCCGAAGGACGCCTGATGGTGCACGTCGTCGTGGTGGGCAGCGGCGTCGCGGGACTCACCACGGCCCTCGACCTCGTCTCGCGTCCCGGCGTCGAGGTCACGCTCGTCGCCAAGGCCCGGCTCGACCAGTCCAACACCGCGGTCGCCCAGGGCGGGATCGCCGTGGTGACCTCGCCCGAGGACACCGTCGCCTCGCACGTGGCCGACACGCTCGCCGCCGGGGCGGGCCTGTGCGCCCAGGACGCGGTCGAGGTGCTGTGCGGGCACGGCCCGTCCGCGGTCGCCACGCTGATCCGCCGCGGCGTGCCGTTCGACCGGGTCGGCGGACGCATCGCGCTCGGCCTCGAGGCGGCGCACTCGCACCAGCGGATCCTGCACTCCGGCGGCGACGCCACGGGTGCCGCGATCGCCACGGCGCTGATCGGGCACCTCGCCACCAGCGGGATCGCGGTCCGCGAGAACACCACGGTCGTCGACGTCGTCCTCGAGGGCGGTCGTGCCCGAGGCGTCCGTCTGCTCGACGGTGAGGAGCTGCCCGCCGACGCCGTCGTGCTCGCCACCGGCGGCGCTGGCCAGCTCTTCCCCTGCACCACGAACCCCGCGGTCGCCACGGCCGACGGCGTCGCGATCGCGCTGCGCGCCGGCGCCGTGGTGGCCGACCTCGAGTTCGTCCAGTTCCACCCCACGTCGCTGGCCACGCCGGGAAACCACCTCGTGTCCGAGGCGGTACGCGGGGAGGGTGCCGTCCTGGTCGACGAGGCCGGCCACCGGTTCATGACCGACCTGCACCCCGACGCCGAGCTCGCGCCGCGCGACGTCGTGGCGCGCGGGATCGCCGAGCGGATGCGCGCCCAGGGCGGCACTCCCGTGCGGCTCGACGCCACGGCATTGGGCGCGCGCTTCCTCGCCGAGCGCTTCCCGACGATCGACGCCGTCGTCCGATCACAGGGGCTCGACTGGTCCCGCGATCCGATCGCCGTCACGCCCGCCGCGCACTACGCGATGGGCGGCGTCCGCACCGACCTCTCGGGCCGCACCAGCGTGCCCGGCCTCTACGCCGTCGGCGAGGTCGCCTGCACGGGCCTCCACGGCGCCAACCGGCTCGCGTCGAACTCGCTGCTCGAGGGCGCCGTCTACGGCACCCGGGTGGCCGACGCGATTCTCAGCCGCCCCTTTGGCGCGCACGCCGACTTCGACGACTCCTGGGGGGCGCCGCTCGGGCTGGACGTCCGCGCCGGTGACGAGGCGTTCGGACGCACCGACCTCCAGCAGCTGATGTGGGACGCCGCGGGACTGGCGCGCGACCGTGCCGGCCTCGAGGAGGCGGCGGCGGTGCTGGCCGGCTGGGCGCCCCCCGCTCCGATCGACGCGAAGTCCGCCGAGGACGCCAACCTGTGGTGGGTCGCGCGCGCCGTGGTGGCCAGCGCGCTCGCCCGAGAGGAGTCGCGCGGCGGGCACTTCCGCCGCGACGTCCCCGAGGCTGCGCCGGGACCGGTCCGGCACTCCACGCTCACGGCGGTGCACCATGCTTGAGCGCCGCCAGATCCTCCGCGTGGTCGAGATGGCCCTCGACGAGGACGCGCCCCATGGCGACCTCACCTCCGAGGTCTTCGTGCCGCGCGACGCCGTCGCCACCGCCGACCTCGTCGCCCGAGAGCCCGGTGTCCTCGCCGGTGCCGAGGTCGTCGAGGTCGCCTTCACCGCGATCGACCCGGCCGTCGAGGTCGAGGTGCTGGTCGCCGACGGCCACCGGTTCGCGGCGGGGGAGAAGCTGGGCACGATCCGCGGCAACGCTCGCGCCGTGCTGCGCGGCGAGCGCATCGCCCTCAACCTCGTCCAGCGGATGTGCGGCATCGCCACGCTGACGGCGGCCTATGTGGAAGCGGCCGGACCGTCCGTGCGCGTCGCCGACACCCGCAAGACCACGCCGGGCCTGCGCGCGCTCGAGCGGCACGCCGTGCGCTGCGGGGGCGGCCACAACCACCGCTTCAGCCTGTCCGACGCGGTGATGGCCAAGGACAACCACCTGGCCCTCGTCGACGACATCACCGCCGCCATCCGGTCGGCGCGCGAGCAGCTCCCGCACACGACCCACCTCGAGGTGGAGGTCGACCGCCTCGACCAGATCGAGCCCGTGCTGGCCGGCGGCGTGGACACGATCATGCTCGACAACTTCAGCCTCGACGACCTGCGTGCGGGCGTCGAGCTGGTCGCCGGCCGAGCGCTCGTCGAGGCGTCCGGGGGAGTGGACCTCACGACCATCGGGGCGATCGCCGCCACGGGCGTCGACGTCGTCAGCGTGGGCGCGCTGACCCACTCGGTGCGCAACCTCGACCTCGGCCTGGACGTGCGGCTCTCGTGATCTACCTCGACCACGCCGCCACCTCGCCCGTCCGGCGCGAGGTGCTCGAGGCGATGTGGCCGTACCTCACGCGCGACTTCGGCAACCCCGCGAGCCACCACGAGCCGGGCGCGGTCGCGCGACAGGCGCTCGACGACGCCCGGCGCCGGGTCGCCGGCGTGCTGGGCGCGCGCGCCGGTGAGGTCACGTTCTGCAGCGGCGGCACCGAGTCGGACAACACGGCGATCAAGGGCATCGCGCTCGCGGCGCCTCGCGGGCGGCACGTGGTGGTGAGCGCGGTCGAGCACCCGGCGGTGCTCGAGTCGGCCGAGTGGCTCGGACGCCTCGGCTTCGACGTCACGGTGCTCCCGGTGGACCGCAACGGCACGGTCGCGCCGCAGACCCTTGCCGACGCGCTGCGCGACGACACCACGCTCGTCAGCATCCAGCACGCGAACAACGAGGTCGGCACGATCCAGCCGATCGCCGCGCTCGCGGGCCTTGCCGCCGAGCGCGGCGTGCCGTTCCACACCGACGCGGTGCAGGCGGCGGGCTGGCTCGACCTCGACGTGAGCACGTCGGGCGTCACGGCGCTGAGCCTCAGCGGTCACAAGCTCGGTACGCCCAAGGGCGTCGGCGTGCTGTGGGTCCAGCGTCGTCAGCCGTGGGAGCCGCTCGTGCACGGCGGGGGACAGCAGGACGGCCGTCGCTCGGGCACCGAGGACGTGGCCGGAGCCGTCGGGCTGGCCACCGCCCTCGAGCTGGGCCACGGCGACCCGCAGGTCGTCACCGAACGGCGCGACCGGTTCGTCGGCCTGGTCGAGCGGCTCGTCCCCGGCGCGAAGCTCACGGGTCACCGCACGCATCGCCTGCCCGGGCATGTCTCGTTCGTGCTGACCCGCACGCCGCGCAGTGGCGAGTCGATCCTCGTCGACCTCGATGCGCGCGGCATCGTGTCGTCCAGCGGGTCCGCCTGCGCCGCCGGCAGCGACGAGCCCAGCCACGTGCTCACCGCGATGGGCTACGACCGCGAGACGGCGCAGACCGCCGTGCGGTTCACCTTCGACGACTCGGTCGACGACGCGACCTTGGAGCAGGTGGCGCGTGAGCTCGCGCAGGTGACGAAGGGCTGAGTCAGCCCTGGGCCCGCTCGAGCGCCTTCGGCAGCAGCTCGGCGGCGGTGACGGCCGGCTCGCCCTCGCCGACGTGGTCGACGGTGACCACCACGGCGGTGTCGTCGTCGGCCGCGACGTACGCGCGCTCGGTGGTCTGCGGGCCCTCGGACGTGTCGGTGACGGTGCGGAAGCCCACCGCGCCCTCGGGCAGGCCCTCGATCCGGGCGAAGGTGCCGGTGGCGGCGCCGGGCGCGGAGCAGGCGGTGACCGCGGTGTCGACCTGCTCGAGCGTGTGGTCGACCGTGGTCTGGTTCTGCGCGGGCCCCTGCAGAGAGGACCTCACCTGGTCGCCGTCGGCGAGGACGTAGAGTGCGCTCACGTCATCGCTGTCGGTGATCGTGAGGTTGTACTCGCCGTCCATGTCGGCGCAGTTCGTCTTGGTGAGGATCGAGCGGTCGTCGGTGGTGACCTTCTCGACGTCGGGGAGGTCGTCCCGCTGCAGCAGCGTGCTGGGCACGCCGTCGTCGTTCGTGCCACCCTCGCCGCCGTTGTCGTCGTCGGCGCAGCCCGCCAGCATGGCGGCGCACGCGACGGCCCCGATCACCAGACGTCGCACCGTCACTCTCCCGCCGGTCCGTAGTACTCGAGGAACTCGTCCCGGTACGGCCCCTCGAGGTCGTTGTTCGACGCGTACGAGCTGACGCCGGACATCGCGGTCTGGGCGTAGGCGGACACCTGGTCGGGCGGGATGTCGGCGGCGCTGATGAGGCGACCGTTCTGGAAGAACGAGTCCGGCACCTCGTCGCGCGGGATGACGCCCGACTCGACCAGGGCGAGGTACGCCGTGATCTTGACCCGGTTGGTGCCGGCCGCGGCCCGGTCGTTGGCGTTGTCGGTGGCCGCTGCGGCCTCGGACGTGAACGCGTCACCGGCCGCGTCGGTGCCGAGGTCGACGGCCTGGCTGAAGCCGAAGTCGATCAGGTCGCTGCCGAACTCGCCGACCACGTCGGCCCCAGGCAGGGGCACGAGGCTGGTGGCGTCGCTGACCAGGTCGATGAAGGCCTGGCGCTGCGCGTCGCGGTCCTCGGCGCCGTCGATCTCGACCTGGCCGACCGAGTACTCGCCGAAGCCCTGGAGGGCCGCCGAGCGCTGCAGCACGTCGCGCAGCTGCATGCGCAGGTCGGGATCGTCGGGGTTCGCCTCGAGCGCGGCGGCGATGTTGTTGATCTGCGTCTGCTGGTAGACGCCGACGCCCTCCGCGATGCGCTGCATGCCCTCGGGCGTGCTCATCGAGACCTGCATGAGCGAGTCGAGGTCGTCGGTGAACAGGATCGGGTAGTGGTCGAACGACCCGAAGTTGTCGATCGTCAGCGACGTGGAGCCGCCGTCGCCGTCCTCGTTCGGGAACCGCAAGGCCGTGTCGACCGCCGGCATGTAGAACTTCAGCAGGTCGGCGATGTACGGCGAGGCCGGCTGGGCGTCGTTGGCGTTGAAGCCAGGGCTGTTGGCGACCTGGTCGAGGAACCGCGAGACCAGGCCGGTGGTGGCCTCCGGGTCGTTCGTCAGGTTCTCCGCGGAGGTGCCGATGCCCTCGACCGCGTGCGAGATGCCGCCGTAGCCGTCGGCCTTCCACTCGCGGTCGTTGAAGTAGTAGGTCTGACGGTCCCAGCCGTCCTCGGTGGGCTGGGTGAAGAAGGTCAGGCCAGCCTCGGGGTTCTCCCCGAAGTTGTGCATGATCATCGCCATCGGATCGTCGTACCAGCCGGTCTCGTTGCCGGTGGGCAGCGGTCCGTAGCCGTTGTGGCTGTACCAGTCCTGCGCGGTCAGCACGCCGTCGCGGGCCATCCGCTCGAAGTCGTCGAGCTGGTTGGCCGCCCCGAGCAGGAAGTCGTCGGAGTACGACGTGTCGCCCATGAGGAACGTGAGGATGTTCGCGCCGTTCATGCCCATGCCGAACTCCTCGGCGAAGGCCTGCTGCTCCTCGTCGGTGAGCAGGGGCGCGACGCTGAAGCGCACGATCTCCTGGCCGAACTCCTCGGCCGGGAAGCCGGGGGCGTTCGAGGCGGTGGCGAGTCCGGAGCGGAAGTCCTCGGCCAGGGACGTGTAGACGTCGGGGTCGCCGACGCCGCCGTAGCCCATCGCCGAGGAGATGGTGGCCATGAAGCCGACGGTGCCGTCGGGGCCGAGCTCGGTGAACATCGCCGACATGACGTCGGGATCGTCCTTCCACGTCTCGAGCAGGCCGGCGAGGTGGTCGAGCTGGTCCTGGTCGGACGTGGCGTCGATGGTGCCCGCGGCGGCCGCGAGCTCCTGGCCGAGCATCTCCTTGACGTTGGACAGCGTGTCGCTGGTGACCGTGTACGACGCGGAGCCAGTGCCCTCGGTGTCGAGCAGGATCGCCAGGTCGCGGCGCGTGGTGAGGTCCTCGAGGTGGTCGTCGAGCCAGCGGGTCTTCTTGCCCAGCGTGCTCTCGGACAGGCTCGGCAGGCTGATCGGGGACGCGGATCGCGCGACCCCCGCCTGGGAGGTGACCTCTGAGGAGAGGTCCTCCATCGCGGTGATGGCGGCGCTGATCTCGTCGATCTTGATGGTGACGGTGGTCATGGGCCGTCCTCAGTACATGCTCTGCATGCGCCACTGGCGCGGCCAGTTGTTCCCGCGCCAGTCGTTCTCGGGCACCCGGTCGGGCTCGGAGCCGATGCGCGCCTGGATCGTGGAGACGGCGTCGTCGAAGGCCTCGGGGATGCCAGTGCACTGCTCCTTGAGCTCGGCGATCCACGAGTCGGCCTCGGTGCAGACCCAGCCGCCGTTGGCGAGCGGGTTGGCGATCGCGTCAAGCGGCGATCCGTAGCCCGAGTACACGTTGTTCCCACAGTTCGTGACCGTGGTCTTGGCGGACTGCAGCGTCCCCCGGAACAGGTTGGGCTCGGTCTTTTCCTCGGTGTCTTCAGGTGTCATCGTTTCCCCCGGCGATGGTGTGCTTCGGCAGGGCCAGCGTAGCGTCGATCGCCGACCTCGTCAGCCCGGCATGGTCACAACGGGCCATGTTCGATGGTCGGGTAGGGCTGCCAGCGTGCGCATCGTCCGATACGCTCGTGCCCAGCATCCTGGTCCCTGCGTTCGAATAAATCGGGGGACGAACTCACGAAGGAGACAAACCCATGGTGCAAGCTCGGATCGAAGATCTCTACGCGCTGTACAACACGCTGAACAAGTCGATGCAGGAAACCGACACGATGATCAACAACGTGGACGGCTCCCTGAACCAGGCCAACGAGGAGTGGCAGTCGACCGGCGCCAAGGAGTTCAACGAGGCCTGGGTCCAGTTCAAGCAGGCGCTCACGCAGCTGTGCCAGGCGTTCGCCAACGCCGGCACCGACGTGGCCTTCCAGCACAACAAGTTCGCCGAGGGCGCCAAGGAGGCCGACCAGCACCCCGTGCTGTCGCCCCTGCAGTCGCCTCGCTGACCTGCCTGTGACGCCCGGCCTCCCGTGGGGGCCGGGCGTCTCGGCTGTGCCGAAGGGAGCACCTCATGCGCAGGACCATCGCCACCGCTGCCGTGGCGCTGATGCTCGGACTGACCGCCGCGTGCGGCGGTGGTGACGACGACACCGCGGGCCCGCGGCCCAGTGCGTCCGCCACGACCGAGCCCACCACCGAGGCCACCTGGGCCGCCGATGCGCTGCCGCAGCGGCCCGCCGACGAGCAGAGTGCCGAGGGCGCCGAGGCGTTTGCGCAGTACGCGGCCGACACCGTGTTCTACATGATGGCCACCTCGGACGTTCCCGCCCTGACCTCGATCGCCGACCTCGGCTCGTGCGAGACGTGCCGCGAGTGGGCCGACAACCATGACAACGGCAAGATCAACAAGCAGTCGATCCTGTCCGGCCCGGTCACCTACGAGTTGGCTGGAAAGCCGACCATCAACGACGATGTCTTCTACCAGGTGAAGCTGACGATGGACGTGCCTGCGGGCGAGTCCGTGGTCACCACCGACGGCAAGAAGAAGACGACGACCATCGACGCGGCCAAGGGCTTGCCCTTCACGGCCGATCTTCAGTGGAAGGACGACCAATGGGTGCTGCTGCGCTACCAGTTGGGCTGACCTCGTTCGCGCGCCGCGTCGGCGCGCTCCTGTCCGCCACGGTCCTGCTCGCAGGCCTCGTGGCGGCTCTCCAGCTGTCCACCGTGGCTCCCGCCACCGCTGACGACTGCCCCGGGGGATGGGGTGGCGAGGCCGGCTCCGGCGGCGTCGACGTCTGCGGCTCCGAGGGCGGCGAGCAGGGCAACCCGGGCGGCGGTGGTGGTGGAGGCGGAGGTGCCATCAGCGTGCCGGTGCCGTGGACCCAGCGGGTGTACGTGCCCAACTGCGCCGACAACTCCGTCCGTGCCACGGGCCCCGGTGTGAGGGACTACGAGACCATCAACGACGTTCTCTGCACCGCCTTCGACGCGCAGTGCCCGGTGGACGGCGAGTACAGCTACCGGGTGTTCGAACGGGCGATGGGCGCGGACAACCGCGCCACGGAGGACAACTTCTCCAGCGCCGGCATCACGTGCCGTGGATCGGACGAGCCGAACGAGTCCGAGCCGCCGACGATCACCACCGAGGACATCATCGAGCGGGCGCTCGCGCTCGCGCCGACGCCCACGTTCGTGATCGAACCGGCCGACCGCTCCTACGTCAACATTCCGACGAACTTCGCCGCCGAGGCGCAGGCGACCACGGTCACGGTCGACATCCTCGGCTTCCAGATCCCGGTGGAGTTCACGCCGGGCACGGTGACGTGGTCGTTCGGCGACGGTCGGTCGGGCAGCGGCATCGGCGTCGAGGGCGCCGCGGTCGGCCAGTCCGGCGCGGTCGAGCACGCCTACGCCCGGTCGGGTGCGTTCGACGTCTCCGTGTCGGTCGCCTACACCGTGCGCATCACGACGCCCGCGGGCCCGATCGACCTGCCGGCCCCGATCGACCGGACCTCGGCGCCGCAGACCCTCGAGGTCGGCGAGATCCAGTCCGTCGTCACCGAGGTCGACTGACCCTCCGCCGTTCCCGCCTCCGGCGGGCGAGATGTGTAGCGGTGTCCACCGTTTTCCGAGCCATCCGGCCGGATTCCGGTGGACACCGCTACACATTTTCTGTCAGAGGCGCTGGCGGACCACGCGGTGCCACCGCGGGCCGAACACCGGGCGAGGCCCGCGGTAGCCGCCGCGCACCAGGGCGTCGTGCACCCGGGTCACGATCGAGACCGGCTTCGCGAGGTCGGTGTCGTGCACGACGATCACGGTCCAGCCACGCCGCTCCAGCTCCTCGCGCCGGTCGCGCTGCCAGCGCCGGTCGTCGGGTGACCGCTCGTGCCAGATCCCGTCGTACTCGACCACCACCTTGAAGCGCGCCCACTGGAGGTCGGGCGTGGCGACCAGGCGCCCTGCGTCGTCGAGGAGCATCACGTTGCACGCCGGGTGCGGCAGCCCCGAGAGCACGATCATGAGGCGTACGAGCGTCTCCATCGGCGAGCGCGCGTCGGCCACGAGGTACTGCATCGCGCGGCGGGCGTTGACGACGCCGTCGAGGTGACGACCGCGGCAGTAGTGCAGCAGCTCGTCGAACTCCACGAGCCCGCGGTGGATCAGCCAGTCGCCGAAGACCACGAGCTGGACGAACGTCAGCGACAGCGCGCAGTCCACGAAGGTGCGCGCCGGCGTCGTGACCGGGAGACCGTCGACCTCGTGCGACGCGATCGGGTGGAGGCGGCGGTGCACGGCGATGCGCTCGTCCCGGCTGACGGCGTTGCGCCGGGTGGACAGGTGGATGCGGTCGTCGGCGCCGCTGAGCTCGGGTCCGTAGAGCTCCTGCGCGGTGCGGTGGCTGACCACGGCGTCGGAGGGCCCGGCCAGGACCGCGGCCCTCAGCCACGTCCGTGACGTCGGCTCCTCGGAGGCGAGGACATGGACGCCGCGGAACAGCCGCCGGAAGCGACTGCCGTCGAGCGTCCGCGCGCTCACTCCCGCAGCACGCGCCTCGGCGACGGTGAACGGCCGACCGGTCAGCGACTCAGGGATCTCGCGCATCCCTCGAGGCTGGCGGGCAGGGGAGGGGGAGGGAACAGCCGCGCGGTGGCCTGTGGACGAGGGAGAACGCTGTCCCCAGCGCTACACATCTCGCTCGCCGGAGGCGAGAGCCCCGGTCAGGCCTTGGGGACCTGGACCCAGCGGTAGCCGGTGGGGTTGATGAGGAGGCCGCGGCCGGGTGGGACCGCGGCGCCGACCGAGCGGGGGAGGCGGGCGTTGAGGACGTCGCCGTCGTTCGAGGCGCGGGGCGACAGGATGAGGCCCGTGCGACCGCGTTTGAGGTCGGACGGGAGGCCGCGGTAGACCGAGCCGAGCTCGTCGATGCCGCCCGCGATGATCATCGCGTTCGACGTGTCGCGCATCGCGCCGTAGGTCTCGCCGAGCAGCTGCCCGATCGGCGAGTCCGCGCCGAGGACCTCGAAGTCGTCGACGACGATCAGGTGCTGCGTGCGCAGGCGCCCGATGGCCTCGCGGATCTCCTCGATGGGCTCGGCGCCGGTGAACTGCTGGAGGCGCCGGTCGTCGAGGTCGCGCAGCGGCGAGCGGCGCGGCGCGATGACCAGGACGTCGCGCCGGTGCGCGAGGTGCTGGCCGATCGGCACGACGAGCGCCGAGCTGCGGCCCGAGCGCGGAGGACCGGCGACGAGGAAGCCCGGGCCGGTGGACAGCGGGTCGAAGCCCTCGAACGCGAGCGTGTCACCGCCGACGCCGACCGGGATGAAGCTGGGGCTGAGCGCGGCCTCGGACGGCTCGAGGGTGAGCGCCTCGTCGAGGCTGATCGCCACGGGCAGCTCGTCGATGCGGTGCGGCCGCAGCTCGCGGGGGATGTCGCCGTAGCGCTCGGAGACGGCGCGGCCGAGCTCGTGGATCGCGCGGACCTGCGCGGTGCCCTCGCCCGAGGCGTCGAGCATCGCGAACTGCACCTCCTGCGGGCGCTCGCCGGCGCGGAAGCCGCGACCCGGCGGGATGTGCGCGGGCACCTGTTTCGTCGGCAGGCCGACGACCGAGTAGTCGGACGGGTCGCTCATCGACAGGACGATCCGGTCGTCGACCAGCAGCGCGTACCGACCGAGCACGCCCGAGCGGTCGGCGCCGATGACGATGCGGATGCCGGCGCCCACGCCCTCCTGGAGCAGGCCGACGAGGCGCTCCAGCAGGACGCCGCCGTCGACGGACTCGAACGCGCTGGTGAAGCCCTCGAGCCGGTCGAGCAGCACCACGAGGTACGGCAGCCGGTCGGCGCCGGCGACCGCCGCGCGCTGCTCGCCGATGTCGGCGAAGCCCTGCTCGGCCAGCAGCTGCTGGCGCCGCGTGAGCTCACGACCGAGGTGGTCGAACAGGCGGAAGATCCGGTCGATCTGGGTGCGGGTGACGACGGCGCCCACGTGCGGCAGCGACACGAGCGGCAGCAGGGCGTTGTTGCCGGCGTCGATGCCGAAGACGTGCACGTCGGTGGGCGCGGTCTGCCGGGCGATCGCGGCGGCGATGGCACGCAGCGACCACGAGCGGCCCGACCGCGACTGGCCGGCGATCACGAGGTGGCCGGCGTTCTGCAGGTCCCACGAGGCGACCTCCTGCTGCTGCAGGTGCGGCAGGTCGCCGCGACCGAAAACGATCGGTGCGATGACGGGCTCGGCGCCGATGTCCGGTGCGGTGGGCGCCTCGAGGTCGTCGAGGACCAGGGTCTCGGGCAGCGGCGGCAGCCACGGCTTGCGCATGGGCTCAAGGCCGATGAGATCGTTCGCCTCGCGCACCGCGCCGACCAGGGTGGCCAGGTCGGTGGGGATCGAGACGTCGTCCTCGTCGGACGTCGCGGCGGACGGCGGCGCCACGAGCTCGTCGACGCCGAAGCCGCGGGTGCGCAATTCGGCGCGCTCGGTGCCGGCGGGACGGCCACCCACGCGCGAGCTCTGGAACGGCGTCAGCGACGAGTGGCCCAGACGCGCGTACGCGCGGCCGGGGAACGACTTCGGGATCTCGGCGGCCACCTTGGACTCGATGACGTCGTCGGAGTCGTTGGCGTCGGTGACGCGCAGGGCGATGCGCAGGTTGGTGTTCGACTTGATCTCGGCGTTGACGACGCCCGCGGGGCGCTGCGTGGCCAGGATCAGGTGCACGCCGAGCGAGCGACCGCGTCGGGCGACGTCGACCAGGCCGGTGACGAAGTCGGGCAGCTCGGCCACGAGGGCCGCGAACTCGTCGATGATGATGAGCAGTCGCGGCATCGGCTCGTCGCCCGGCTGGCGGGCGGCGAGGTAGTCCTCGATGTCCTTCGCCGCGGCGTCGGCGAGCTGGTGCTCGCGCCGCCGCAGCTCGGCACCGAGGGACTCGAGTGCCCGCGTCGTGAGGTGGCCGTCGAGGTCGGTGACCATGCCGACGGTGTGGGGCAGGTGCTGGCAGTCCATGAAGGCCGCGCCGCCCTTGTAGTCGATGAGGACGAAGTTGAACTCGTCCGGCCGGTTGCCCACCGCCAGCGACGCGATGATCGTCTGGAGGAGCTCGGACTTGCCCGAGCCGGTCGTGCCGGCGATGAGACCGTGCGGTCCGTCGGCGCGCACGTCGATGCGGAAGGGTCCGTCGAGGCCCTCGCCGATGACGGCCTTGGTGGTGCGGCCGCCGCCGGCCCAGCGGCGGACGAGGTCCTGGCCGGTGGGGGAGTCCAGGCTCAGCACGTCGAGCAGACGGCTGGCGGCCGGGAGGCTCGAGCTCAGGTCCTCGGTGCTGACGTCGCGGATCGGCGCGACCGCGCGACCGAGCCGCTCGAGCCACACGCCGTCGACCTCGTCGCGACGCACGGCATCGATGTGGCGCTCGGCGGTGGTCTCGAGGTCGAGCAGGTCGCCGTGCAGCTCGACGATCGCCCGGCACTCCTCGGGCAGCTCGCGGCGCGTGCGGTCGAGGCAGATGAAGTAGACGTGCACGAACGCGCCCATCTTGAGCAGCGAGGTCATGCCGGGCGCCATGCGCAGCTCGCGGGCGCCGTCGAGGACGACGACGACCGAGGGCAGCGCCTCGCGCTCGTCGGTGTCGAGCTCCTTGCGCCGGTCGACCAGGTGCGTCAGCTCGGAGATCATCGAGGCGCGATCGTCCTCGTCGAGGGCGAGCCGGGCCGCGCGCGGGTGGTCCTCGCTGGTGCGCGCGTGGGGCAGCCACTTCGTCCACTCCCACGCGGCGGCGTTGTCGCGGTCGGTGAAGACCCAGACCGAGGCGTCGGTGGGGGAGTGCAGCGCCGCGACCTGGGCGATGAGCCAGGACGTGGTGGACAGGCACTGGTCGGACGGGCCGCACACGCCGAGCACCGCGGTGGGCGCCAGCGGCACGATCACCGGGACGTCGGGCGCGGTCCAGCGCAGCGGGCCCTCGTGCTGCTCACGCGTGGAGTCCTTGACGACGACGTCGGACGGCAGGTCGCTGGTGCCCAGGCGCAGCTCGAGGAAGTCGGGGTCCCAGCGACGGCGCTCCCACAGGCGCGCCCGCGGTCCGGTGGCGAACAGCAGCACGGAGGCCGGGTCGGGGTAGATGGAGCGACGCTGGCCCCGCTCGTCGGCCAGCGACTTCACGGCGGCCTTCTCCACGTCGGCGCGGCGGCGGTGGAACTCGGCGAGCTGCTCCTGGTAGCGGACCTTCTGCTGGCGGCGCGTGCCCGTGGCGTTCAGCAGCATCATGATCGGCATCAGGATCATGAACATGAGCGAGAAGATCGAGCCGGTGCGCCAGTACATGAAGCCGCTCATGACCATCGGCGACAGCATCATCACCAGCGGAATGGGCGACTTGTCGGGCTTCTTCGGCTCGGTGGGCAGCGAGAACTCGCGGGTGCGCGCGGGCGGGTGCAGTCGCGGCGGACGGTTGTAGTCCAGCTCGGGACCGTTGGCCGAGGGCGACAGCGAGGCGTCCGGGGCGCTCACCGAGCCGAGCTCGAAGAGCACGTCGGCGACGCCCAGGACGGCGCCCGGCGCCCAGGTCACCGAGGCGGTGACGGGCTCGCGGTCGAGCCGGACGAGCGGCAGGGGAGCGGACGGGTCGACCTGGCGTCCCTGCTGCAGGGCGCTGAGGCCGGGCTTGCGGCGGCGGAAGCGGCGCTTCGTGCGGGTGGCGACGCTGGCCTGCAGGACGATCGGCTCGGTGGGCGGCTCGCGCCGCTCGGGGATGGGCAGGGTGAGGTCGCGCGCGGACTCGTCAGCGGTGACGACGACCCGGCCCTGCGCGTCGACCTCGAGGCGGGCGGCCACCTCGGGGGCGCCGTCGACGCGGATCGCGCAGTGGCCGGCGGACCCGATCGTCCAGGTGCCGATCCCGAGGCGGTGCACGCGGCCGGCGCCGCGGCCCGAGCTGACGCGCACCTCGACGAGGCCCTGCGGCTCGCGCTCGCGGTGGCGGCTGGGACCGCCGAGGCCCACCACGACGCCGTGGCGGATGCCGGCCGACGCGAGGGTGTCGGCGGGGTCGAGGCGGCGGGAGCCGAGGAAGACGCCGGGACCCGTGCGGTCGACTCCGCCGCGCCGGGCGTCGAGGTCGATGACGTCCGCGACGTCGGCATGGGGGCTGCGCATCCCGAAGAGCTGCTGCAGCACGGACTCGAGATCCCCGACCGTGCTCGTGGCGGAATAGGCGACGATGGCATCTCGGATCTCCCCCGACGATGCCGCCTCCGCGGTGACGAGCAATCGCATGGACCTCAGCGTAGAGGGTGGGACGCCGCGTTTCGGCCCGAGCGGCGGGACGGAGGGCGCCTTCGTGACGTCCGACCACCCGACAGGACGAGATGGCTGGATCGGGCTAGACTGTGGTGGTTCCTGCGGGGGGCTGCGCTGAGGGAGCGTGTCTTCAGTCCGTCGTGGGGCGCCTCAACGTCTGCAAGGGGGAGCCACTTCATGTCGATGCGCACCAGCACCGATTCGGTCGGCGACGCGGTCCAGGACCGTCAGCGCGCACGCACCGCTCGCGGGGTCGGGGGACGAGCCGCTCCGTCGGCCGCGCGTCCCACGCCGCCGCGCCGCCGCCGTCCGGCCGTGGCGCTGCTCGGCGTCCTGCTGATCGTCGGCGGTGCCGCGCTCGCCGGACTGCTCGCCCTGCGCATGGACTCGCGCGACCCCGTGCTGGTCGTCGCCACCGACGTGCCCGCCGGCACCGAGATCACCCGCGACATGCTCCGCGAGACCAACGTGGCCACCGAGTCCGACCTCATCGTCCCGTCGGGCGCGCTGTCGAGCGTGCTGGGCACGTACTCGCGCGTCCCGCTCGTGGAGGGTCAGCTGCTCGACACGACGATGCTCGTGCGCACCAACCCGCTCAGCGGTGGCCAGCGCGCCGAGGTCGGCGTGCCGCTCGTCGAGGGCCGCGTCCCCGACGACCTCGACTCCGGCGACCTCGTGCGCGTCGTGCGCATCGGCGAGGGCGAGACGCCCAGCCAGCCGCTCGCGCTCGCGCTCGTGATCCGTCCGCCGGTCTCCTCCGGTGGTGGCGGCGTCCTCGGCGGCGGCAGCGACGCGAAGGGCTCGGCGGCCACGCTGCTCGTCCCGCTCGAGGTGGCCGACGCGATCGTCGACGCGGCGGGCAACAACCGCATCGGCATGTCGCTCGTCGACCGCGGGGTGGCGGTGACCGACTCCGACCGGCTCCGCAGCCTGGCGAGTGCGCGATGAGCGAGCGTCAGCGAGTGAACGAGTCCACGCTCTCCATCGCGGCACCGACCTACCGTGCCCTTTCCGAGGCGGTGGCGCGATGACCGTGATCAGCTTCGTCTCCGCGAAGGGATCGCCGGGCGTGAGCACGGCCGTGATGGGCCTGGCCGCGCGCTGGCCCGAGCCGGTCGTCGTCGCCGACCTCGACCCGATCGGGGGCGACGTCGCCACGCGTGAGCGCGACGCCGACGACAACGCGCTCGACGAGCAGCGTGGCCTGGTCTCCCTCGGCGCGGCCGTCCGCTCCGGTGACGAGGTCGACCTGGCCGACCACCTGCAGGAGACCAGCCACGGCATCGACGTCCTCGTCGGCGCCTCGGGCCCGCGCCAGGCGCAGAGCCTCGGTCCGGCCTGGCCCCACCTGCAGCGCACGCTGCGTGCCCACTCGGGCGACGTCCTGGCCGACGCCGGCCGGTTCATCGCCGGCTCGCCCGCCGGTCCGGTGGTCGAGGGCTCCGACGCCGTCGTCTTCCTCGTCCGCTCCGAGATCGCCGCGGTCGCGCACCTGCGCGACCGGCTCTCCACCGTGAAGGAGCCCTGGTCGCTCGGCCGTCCCGGTGCCACCCGCGTCGGCGTCGCCGTGGTCGGCGACCCGCGCGACCAGCGCGCCGTCGACGACATCGGCCGGCTCCTCGCCGCGTCCGAGCTCGACGTCACGATGCTCGGCACGATCGCCTGGGACCCGAAGGCCGCCGCCCGCGGCGCCGCCTCGTCCTCGCGCGCCGTGCAGCGCTCCCTGTTCTCGCGGTCGCTCGTCGACCTGGTGCCCCGGGTCCGCGCCCTGGCCGCTCCGTCCACCGTCGCGCAGGAGATCTGATGGACCAGCAGCTGCTGCGCACCCTGCGCGAGGAAGTCGCCGACACGCTGGCCCGCCAGCGTCGTGAGGACGCGGCCGCCGGCCTGCCCTCCATGTCCACCGAGGACGAGCGCCAGTTCGCGCGCGCCATCATCGCGCGAGTCCTGGAGTCCTACGCCCGCCAGGAGATCGCGGCCGGTCGCGCCCCGCTCTCGGGCACCGAGGAGGCCGAGCTCGCCGACGGCATCCACGCCGCTCTCTACGGCGTCGGCCGTCTCCAGCCACTGCTGGACGACCCCGACGTCGAGAACATCGACATCAACGGCTGCGACAACGTGTTCGTCGGCTACGCCAACGGCGAGGAGCGGCGGATGCCGCCCGTAGCCGACAGCGACGACGAGCTCGTCGAGCTGGTGCAGGTGCTGGGCGCCTACTCCGGCCTCACCAGCCGCCCGTTCGACACGGCCAACCCGCAGCTCGACCTGCGCCTGCCCGACGGCAGCCGCCTCTCGGCGGTCATGGGCGTCACGCCGCGGCCGTCGCTGTCGATCCGTCGCTCGCGCCTGGCGCGGGTGTCGCTCGACATGCTGATCGAGAGCGGCACGATGACGCCCGAGCTGGCGTCGTTCCTGTCCGCCGCGATCGCGGCGCGCAAGAACATCATGATCGCGGGCGCCACGAACGCCGGCAAGACCACGCTGCTGCGTGCGCTGGCCAACGAGATCAAGCCCGCCGAGCGCCTCATCACCGTCGAGCGCGCACTCGAGCTGGGCCTGGGGGAGTTCCCCGACCTGCACCCGAACGTCGTCGCGTTCGAGGAGCGGCTGCCGAACTCCGAGGGCCAGGGTGCGATCCACATGTCCGAGCTCGTGCGCCGCTCGCTGCGCATGAACCCCAGCCGCGTCATCGTCGGCGAGGTGCTCGGCGACGAGATCGTCACGATGCTCAACGCGATGAGCCAGGGCAACGACGGCTCGCTGTCCACGATCCACGCGAACTCCTCGCTCGAGGTGTTCAACCGCATCTGCACGTACGCGATCCAGTCCGCGGAGCGGCTGCCGGCCGACGCCACGATGATGCTCATCGCCGGCGCGATCGACTTCGTGATCTTCGTGGAGCGCCGCAACGAGTTCCAGACCGGTGGCGGCCTGCGCCGCGTCATCACGTCGGTCCGCGAGGTCAACGGCGTCGACGGCCGCGTGCTGTCGAGCGAGGTCTTCGCCGAGGGCCCCGACGGCATGGCCCACGCCGCCGCCGCGGTCAGCTGCATCGAGGACCTGCAGATGCACGGCTACCGGCCCACCGCCTACGAGGGCCAGGCGTACTGATGCTGTCCCTGGCCTTGATGGTGACGCTCCTCGGCGCCGTGGTCGGCGCCGGGATCCTGCTCGTCGTGGTGGGCATGTCCGACCACGACGACACCCCGAAGCGTCCGGGTCCCTCGCTGCGCGACCGCCTCCAGGGCAGCGCGCGCCGGGCCCTGCTCGGCGCCGGCGCCGGACTCCTCGTGCTGCTGCTCACCAGCTGGCCCGTGCTGGCCATCGCGGTCGGCGCGCTCGTGTGGTTCGCGCCCCTGCTGTTCGGCGGCCTGGCCAGCGAGAAGCGCGCGATGGCGCGACTCGAGGGCCTCGCGGCCTGGACCGAGTCCCTGCGCGACACGATCGCCGGTGCCGTCGGCCTCGAGCAGGCCATCCCGGCCACCGCCTACGCCGCGTCCCCCGCGATCAAGCCCGCGCTGATCCGGCTCACCGACCGGCTCCGCGTGCGCACGTCGCTGCCCACCGCGCTGCAGGGCTTCGCCGACGACATCGACGACCCCAGCGCCGACCTCATCGTCGCCACCCTGATCCTCAACGCGCGGCTGCGCGGCCCGGGCCTGCGCGAGGTGCTGACCTCGCTGGCGAAGTCGGCACGCGCCGACCTCGACATGCGCCGCCGCATCGCCGCCAGCCGCTCCAGCACGCGTCGCAGCGTCCAGATCGTCATGGCGATCTCCGTGTCCTTCGTGCTCTTCCTCTCGATCTTCAACCGTGGCTACGTCGAGCCCTACTCCTCTCCGATCGGCCAGGTCGTCCTGCTCGTCGTGATCGGCCTGTTCGGCGCCGGGTTCGTCTGGATGCGCCGCCTGTCGGAGTTCGAGATGCCCGAGCGGTTCCTGCTGGCGAAAGAGGAGTCGCGATGACCCTCATCCTCATCTGTGGCGCGATCGTGGGCGCCGGCGCTTGGCTGCTGTTCAGCAGGACGCCTGCCTTCAGCGCGACCGCAGCCTCCGAGCTGGCCCGTCTCGACGTCCAACGTCGGCGCGGCGGGGTGCGGACCAACCGTGGTCCGCTGGAGCCTGCGGAATCACGGACGCAGAAGCTCGGCACGCGACTGGCCGGCCTGCTCAACGACCGTGGCATCGAACTGCCCGCGAGCATCCGCTCCGACCTGTCGGTCGTCGACCGCTCGGTCGACAGTCACCTGGGCAACACGCTCGTGGCGGCCATCGTCGGCGCGTTCGCACCTGCGCTCATGCTGTCGCCGTTCATGGTCGCGGGCTGGATCAGCCCCGTCCTGCCGCTGTGGCTGGCGATTCTCGGTGCCCTCGGCGGCGCGGTGCTCGGCCAGCTGCAGCTGCATTCCGAGGCCACCGACCGTCGACGCGACTTCCGCCACGTCGTCAGCGCCTTCCTCGATCTCGTGTCGATGAACCTCGCCGGCGGCCGCGGCGTGCCCGAGGCCCTCTCGGCCGCGGCCGGCGTCAGCCAGGGCTGGGGCATGGTTCGGCTGCGCGAGACCATCGAGAACGCCCGGCTCCAGGGCATCACCCCGTGGGCCGCGCTCGGCCGCCTCGGCGACGACATGAAGGTCGAGGAGCTGCGCGACCTCGCCGCGGCACTGGCCCTCGTGGCCGAGGACGGCGCCAAGGTCCGCGACTCGCTCACCGCCCGAGCGGCGTCGATGCGCCAGCGCGAGCTGGCCGACTCGGAGAGCCGCGCGCAGGAGCGTTCTCAGTCCATGCTCGTGGCCCAGCTCCTGTTGGCCGCAGGCTTCCTCGTCTTCCTCATCTTCCCGGCGCTGTCAGGCATCGTCGGGCTCTGAAACCACCGCACCATCGAAGGAGAAACACCATGATTCATCCCACCGCACTGGGGTTCCTCGTCACGCTGCTGGGTGCACGACTCGACAAGGCTCGTCGCGAGGAGGGCGCGTCCGCGGTCGAATGGGTCGTCATTGCCGCCGTTCTGGTTGCGATCTGCGCAGCCATCGCCGTGATCCTGCGAGGCGCGCTCGAAGGCAAGGCCAACAACATCGGCGACCAGATCGAGGGCGCCTGATCACATGCGGTCCAGGGCAAGGGCTGAGCGGGGGACCAGTGCGATCGAGCTGGTCCTCTACACGCCCCTGCTCATGATTGCCATGATCATCACCATCCAGTTCGCGCTGACCTATCTGGCCAAGCAGTCGGCCAGCGCGGCGGCCCGCGAGGCCTCGCGTGTCGCCCGCGTCACGGGCGACGCGGACCAAGGTCGCGCGAAGGGTATGGCATCGGCCACGGCCCTCGGCCGCGGAGTATTGCGGGGGCCGCAGGTCTCGGTGGTGCAGGTGGGCGACAGCATGCGGGCCACGGTCTCCGGGCGGGCCAGTCAGCTGTTGCCGTTCATCGGCTCCCCGCGGGTGGAGGAAGTGGTCCAAGGGCCGATCGAGGAGTTCCAGGAGGACACGCCGTGATCCGCCTGATGCGCAGGTCCGAGCGCGGCTCGATGTCGGTCGAGGTCGTGCTGATGGTGCCGATCCTCGTCATGTTCCTCATGCTCGTGCTCGCCGGCGGCCGCTACGTAGCCGTCCGGGCCGACATCGATGCCGCTGCCCGCGATGCCGCCCGCGCGGCGTCCTTCGAGCGCAGCCAGTCAGCGGCGTACTCGGCCGCCTACGCCGCGGCGAACGCCAGCGACGTCGACGACAGCTTCTCGTCGTGCGACGTCGCGAACATCGGCGGCACGTTCGCCGCGGGCGGCGTGGTCGAGGTGACCATCCGCTGCCGCGTGTCCAACGATGGCCTCGGGCTCGTCGGCCTCACCGGCAGCCGCGACTTCGAGGCCAGCAGCAGTGCCCCCATCGACCAGTACCGGAGGTTCGGATGAGCAGGCGTGAACGCGGAGGCGCGACGATCTTCGTGCTCGGCATGTCGCTCGTGCTCATGCTGTGCGCCGGCCTCGTGATCGACGGCGGCATGGGCATCAACGCCCGCATGCGCGTCGCCGACGACGCCGAGCAGGCCGCGCGGGCCGGCGCCAACGCCGTCAACGTCGACCAGCTGCGCAGCGGTGGCGCGCTCGCGGTCGACCCCGGCCTGGCCCGGCTCTACGCGCAGGACTTCCTCAGCGCGCGGGGCTACCCCGCCTCGCAGTTCTCGATCACGGTGAACGCCAACACCGTCGCTATCGAGGTCCGCGACACCAGCGAGACCACGATGCTCAAGCTCATCGGCATCAACCAGTACCCGGTCACCGCCCGCGCCACCGCGACCGCCGCCACCTCCTGACGTAGGAGCACCATGACTGATCCCACCCTGACCCCGGACGCCAGCCGCTTCGAGTCGCTCGCACCTGCCCCGGTGGAGGAGTCCTCGTCGGTCGCCTCGCGGATCGGGTCCGCGCTCGCGCTCGTCGCGCTGCTCGTCGGTCTGCCCGTCGCGCTGCTGCTGCTCGGCGGCGCCCCGCCGATCCCCAGCGAGCTGCCGGCCCTGCGCGACCTCGCGCGCCAGCTCGGTCCCGAGGACCTCGTGTCCGTGCTCGTCGGGATCGTCTGGCTGCTGTGGCTCGTGTTCGTGGTCTGTGTGGTCCTCGAGATCGTCGCCACGCGTCGCGGCGGCCTCGCCCGCACCGTGCCGTTCGCCGGCCCGCTGCAGCACCTCGCGCGCGCCCTCATCGGCGGCCTGCTCGTGACCGGTCTGGTCGCCGGTCCGGCCGCCAACGCCGCGGGTCCGTCCGAGTCGGACATCGCCCCGCAGACCGGTGCCGTGGCGGCTGCCGTCGTCGACGCCGTCACCCCGGCGCCCGAGGAGAAGCCGGCGGCCACGGACAAGATCGAGAACCGTCTCGAGGGCGAGCTCGTCTACACCGTGAAGGCGCCGAAGGACGGCTACCACGACAACCTCTGGGACATCGCCGAGCGCCACCTGGGCGACGGCTTCCGCTACAAGGAGATCTACGAGCTCAACAAGGACAAGGTCCAGCTCGACGGTCGCAAGCTCGAGCTCGCCCGGCTGATCCAGCCCGGCTGGCAGCTGGTCATGCCCGGCGACGCCAGCGGCGTCGACCGCGTGGCGGTCGAGCAGGCGCCGGTCACCCCGCCCGCCGGCTCGCAGGGCGGCGGCGGTGGCGGCACGTCCGACGCCGGCGGCGTCGAGGCCGACTCCACGGCACAGGCCCCCGAGTCCACCGCCTGGTGGATGGGCGCCGGCCTGCTGGCCAGCGGCCTGCTCGCCGCGCTCGCGGTGGCGCGTCGCCGTCGTCCCGGTGGCGAGCCCGACGAGAAGGCACGCGAGACCGAGGCCGACCTGCGACTGGCCGCGGACCCCGAGCGCGCCGCCGCGCTCGACACCGTGCTGCGTCACCTCACGGACGCCTGCGAGCGCGCGGGCGTCGACGTCCCGGCAGCCTACGCGGCTGTCGTCGGCCACGACGACGTGGCCCTGCACCTCGCGCCTGCCGTCCCCGAGGCGGTGGAGGGCTGGGAGGCCGTCGAGGACGGCGCCGTGTGGCGCCTGACCGCCGACCTCGCCACGCTCGAGGCGCCCGAGGACGCCGAGCCGGCGTACCCGTCGCTGGTCAGCCTCGGCGTCGACACCGAGGGCCGTGACGTCCTGGTCGATCTCGCGTCGTCGGGCGGCCTCATCACCGTCGGCGGCGACCTGCACGTCAGCGCCGAGGTCATCACCTCGCTCGTCCTGCAGGCTGCCGTCAGCCCTTGGTCGCGATCGGTCCGCGTCCTGGCCACCGGCCTGCCGTCCGCGGTCGCCGAGGTGGCCGAGCGCGTCACGCTCGTGTCCGACCTCGAGGCCGCCGCCTCCGAGCTCGAGGCCACCCGCGCCGACGACGTCCTCACCGGCCGCCGTCGCGAGGACGAGGTCGCGATCCTGGCCGTCGGCAGCCAGTCGCCGGGCTTCGCGCTCGAGCGGCTCGCCGGCGTGGCCGCGGCCCACCCGGGCACGGCCGCCATCGCCGTGGGCGACCACGACGCCGCACGCTGGCGCCTGCACGTCGACGAGCACGGCACGCTGCACGTGCCCCAGCTCGGCCTGGCCGTCACGGCCAACCGCATCGGCGCGCACCACGCCGAGGCCGTGGCCTCGCTGTTCGCCTCGGCCGGCCTGACCACGCGTCCCGGCGACGGCGACCGCGTGGCCATCGCGCTGCCGCGCCGCGACGCCGACGACGCCGCCTGGCTCACCGCCACGAGCCGCGTCGGCATCCTCGGCTCGGTCGTCGTCGACGGCCCGGGGGAGCAGACCGAGCGTCGCGCCACGGTCCTCACCGAGATCATCACGTTCCTGGCCCTGCACCCCGAGGGCGTGCACCCGACCGTGCTCGCCGGCGCCGTCTGGCCGCTCGGCGTCACGCCCGAGGTGCGCGACGCCAACATCGAGCGCGCCCGCGTGTGGCTCGGCTCCGACCGCGAGGGCCACCACCGCCTGCGCGAGAGCCTCGACGGCCGCCTGTCGCTCGGTCCCGACGTCGTGTGCGACTGGGACGCGTTCCGTCACCTGGTGATCGCCAGCCGCCGGGCCGAGTTCCCGCGCGACGAGATCGACCTGCTGCGTCGCGCGCTCAAGCTCGTGCGCGGTCCGGCGTTCGAGGGCGCGCCGCGCGGCCGCTACGCCTGGGCGGCCACGCTCGACCTGCCGCGCACGATCGGCGAGCTCGTGATCGACGCGGCCCTGCGTCTGGCCACACTGCTGCAGGACGGCCGCGACCCGGCCGGCTCCGCGGCGGCGGCCGGCGCGATCCTGCGGATCTACCCGACGCACGAGGAGGCGTGGCGCATCATCCTGCGCGCCCGTCACGAGACCGGCGGCGTGTCCGCGGTCGCCGTCGCGGTCGACCAGCTCGAGACCGCGCTCGCGGGCGAGCCGATGGACCACACCACCGCCACGCTCGTGGACGAGCTGCTGCCGCACCGCGGCTCGCAGATCTCCTGAGTCAGAGCACGCAGCCGCCGGTGCCGCTCACCGCGGCCCGGCCGGCTGTCGTGCTGATGTTGGCGCCCATGGTGAACGGGCCCTTGGCGAAGCGGACGCTGACCTCGTCCTTCGCGGGGTCCACGGGGTCGGCCTTGATCTCCCAGCCCTCGGCCGCGAAGTGGTCGGCGATCTCGCCGCGCAGCCGATCGGCCGCGGCGTCGTCCACCGTGACGTGCACGGCGTAGGACAGGTCGATCCCGCTGTCCTCCTGGCCCGGCACGCAGTCGCCGAGCTCGTCCTGCACGACCTCGGGGTCGGCGCCCACGCGAGCGGCCAGGTCGTCGACGTACGTGCGTGCCTCGGCCGCGCGGGCCTCGGCCCGTTCCTGCAGGTCCATGTCGTCCTCCTTGCCGCACCCTGCCAGGACGATCCCGCAGAGCATGAGCGCCGCCACCGCGCGCCTCATCGGATGTCGATCCTCTCCCCGTCGTCCTGCCAGCCCACCTGCACGGGGATCGCGGGGCCATGGGGCGACCGAGGGACCTGGTACTCGGGCGAGCGGTACGTCTCCACGACGCCTCCGGTGAACACCTCGTACATGTTCCTCCATGCGTCGCTCTGCTCCTCGAACACGCCCGAGTGCGAGTCGGGACCGGTGTTCAGCGAGCCGTCGACGCGGTCACCGGTGTGCAGCCGCGTGGTGCCGTCGAAGTGGTCGGGGTCGGCACCGTGCCCGATGTCCCCGATCTGGACCCCTTGGGTCAGCTCGATGATGTCGCCCGGCGCGGTCATGGAGTAGCGGTCCACCGACGACTGCGAGTCGGGGAGGTCGTCGGGGTCCCGGACGTCGTGCCCCATCCCGGCGGACTCGATGTGCAGGACGCGGTCGGCGACGAGTCCGCTGAGCTCCGACCGGCCGACCACGGCGCCACCGTAGGAGTGCCCGGCGACGGTGACGCTCGGCCGGGAGTCGGTGGCGCTGCCGATCTCCTGGTCGAGGTCGCGCGAGAACTCGGCGAGCCGCGGACCGAGGTCGAGGCTGTAGCTCGCGAAGGGCGCGTCGGCGACCACGTCGTCGGGCAGGTCGCCGCCCATCCACGACACCATCGCCAGCTCGCCCGCGGCGTTGGTGTTGACGAAGCCGCGCGACCGCCGGGCCACGCCGCCCTCGTAGTTCGACAGGTCGCTCCCGGTGCCGGGCACCAGCACCCCGACGTTGCGGGTCCTGGCGTCGATCGTGCCATGAAGCTCGGCGATCGCGCCGTCGCCCGCCAGGTCGAAGAAGACGATCGTGCGATCGTCCTCGAGGATCGACTCGTACAGGCTGATCCGGTCCTCGAGGTTGCCGATCGGGCCCTCGAGGTCGTCGTTGTTGAGCCCGAGGAAGTGCCAGTCGTCCTGGTTCCGGGCGTGCTGCTCGCGCAGGTCGGCCAGCTCGCGACGCTCGTCCGCGAGCGCCGCCACGACGTTCACCGTGTTCGCGTGGGCGCGGTTGGCGAAGGGGACGCCCGCGAGGTTGCCCACGATCGACGGGTAGGTCATGGCGAGGATCGCGGCGTCGTCGGGGGAGAGGCTCGCGAACAGCTCGCGCGCGTCGGCCCGGCGCTGGTCCCAGACCTCGGCGGCGCCGCCGGGCGCGGTCATGAACGGGCCGGTGAGGGACCGCAGCGAGCCCGCCGGCCCGGTGCCGAGCGGCAGCGTCGACTGCAGCGCCGTGGCGACACGGGGATGGTCGACGACGAAGCGGCGCAGCTCGGCGGCCGTCATCGCCGACCCGGGAGGAAGGTCGCGGCCCACCGACCCCAGTGTGAGGAGCAGGGCCGACAGCTCCTCGCCCTCCAGCCCGGTCGCCTCGACGAACCCGGGACCGAACCTCTGGTCGCCGGCCTGTCCGACCAGCGTCGCAGCGTCCCAGCCGCCCTCGGGCACGGTGACGACGGTCGTGCCGTCGCCGTCCTCGTCGAGCAGGAGGGCGATCGCGGCGAGGTTGCCCACCATCGGCAGCTGCTCGTGCAGCCAGGTGGCCTTCTCGCGCAATGGCGCCAGGCTCGGGAGCGTCACGGGCGACGTCGCCACGGCGAGACCGGACTCGGCGTCGACGGACTGGACCAGCCGCCGCATCTCCCCGCGCGCGGCCAGCAGCAGGGCGTGATCCAGTTCGACCCGCACGCGTCCCCCCGATGGTCCGTGTCCGGTCAATCTATGAGCGCCGCCCGGCCACGGCAACCGCGGCTGGACGGCCCGGGCGGCCCTCGTGCGCCCCCATTACGCTGGAGACGATGAGCACGACCCCCGATCGCGTCTACCTCGACCACGCGGCCACCACCACGATGTGGCCCGAGGCCGTCGAGGTGATGCACGACGAGCTGCGCCGCACGGGGAACCCCTCGAGCCTGCACGAGGCCGGCCGCCGCGCCCGCCGCGTCGTGGAGGAGTCGCGCGAGTCGATCGCCGAGCGACTGGGCGCCCGGCCCAGCGAGGTCGTGTTCTGCTCCGGCGGCACCGAGGCCAACAACCTCGCGATCAAGGGACTCTTCTGGTCGCGCCGGTCCGCCGATCCGCAGCGCGACCGCATCGTCTTCAGCTCGATCGAGCACCACGCGCTGCTCGACCCCGTCACCTGGCTCGCCGCGCACGAGGGCGCCCGCATCGACGTCACGCCCGTCGACCGCCAGGGCCGCGTGCGCCTCGACGCCCTCCGCGAGTCCATCGAGGACCGTCCCGAGGACGTCACGGCGATCACCACGATGTGGGCCAACAACGAGATGGGCACGATCCAGCCCGTCAGGGAGGTCGTCGAGATCGCCCGCGCGCACGGCATCCCCGTGCACTCCGACGCGGTCCAGGCCGCCGGCTACCTGCCCCTCGACTTCGCGGGCATGGGCCTCGACGCGATGACCGTCACCGCGCACAAGCTCGGCGGCCCCGTCGGCGTGGGCGCGCTGGTGATCCGCCGCGAGATCGAGGCCACCCCGCTGCTGCACGGCGGCGGCCAGGAGCGCGACCTGCGCTCCGGCACGGTCGGCGTGGCGCTGATCGCCGGCTTCGCCACGGCCCTCGAGCTCACGGTGCAGCGACAGGCGGAGAACGCCGCCCGCATCGAGACCCTGCGCACGCGCCTCGTCGAGGGCATCGCTCGCGTCGTGCCCGAGGCGGTCGTGAACGGCGATCCCGAGCCCGGCCCCACGCACCGTCTGCCGAACATCGCGCACGTGACGTTCCCGGGCTGCGAGGGCGACGCGCTGCTCATGCTGCTCGACGCCCAGGGCGTGGAGGTCTCCACCGGCTCGGCGTGCCAGGCCGGCGTGCCCCAGCCCAGCCACGTGCTGCTCGCGATGGGCTTCGACGACGCCGCCGCGCGGGGCTCGCTGCGGTTCAGCCTCGGCCACACCTCCACCGAGGCCGACGTCGAACGCCTGCTCGAGGTGCTGCCCGCCGTCCACGAGCGAGCCCGCTCGGCCGGCCTGGTCCGGAGCCGCACGCGATGAGGCTCATCGCCGCGATGTCCGGCGGCGTCGACTCCGCCGTCGCGGCCGCTCGCGCCGTGGACGCCGGCCACGACGTCACCGGGGTGCACCTCGCGCTCAGCCGCAACCCGCGGTCCTACCGCTCCGGCGCCCGCGGCTGCTGCTCGATCGAGGACGCGGGTGACGCGCGCCGCGCGGCCGACGTCATCGGCATCCCGTTCTTCGTGTGGGACATGAGCGACGAGTTCGCCGACGAGGTCGTCGACGACTTCATCGCCGAGTACACCGCCGGCCGCACGCCCAACCCGTGCCTGCGCTGCAACGAGAAGATCAAGTTCGCGGCGGTGCTCGAGCGGGCCGTCGCGCTCGGCTTCGACGGCGTCGTCACCGGCCACTACGCGCGACTGGCGACCTCCGAGCGAGCTGGCGGAGAGGTCGTCGAGCTGCACCGCGCCGTCGACCACGGCAAGGACCAGTCCTATGTCCTCGGCGTGCTCACGCAGGACCAGCTGGGGCGCTCGGTGTTCCCGCTCGGCGACGACCCGAAGACCCTCGTGCGCGAGGAGGCCGCCCTGCGTGGCCTCCAGGTGGCGAACAAGCCCGACAGCCACGACATCTGCTTCATCGCCGACGGCGACAACGCGGGCTGGCTGGCCGACAGGCTCGGTCCGCGGCCCGGGCCGATCGTCGACGAGTCCGGGGCCGAGGTCGGCTCCCACGACGGCGCCTACGCGTTCACGATCGGCCAGCGCAAGGGTCTGCGCCTCGGCGTCCCGGCGTCCGACGGCAAGCCGCGCTTCGTGCTCGACATCGAGCCGGTCTCGGGCACCGTCACGGTCGGGCCGCGCGAGCACCTGGCCATCGACGCGATCGAGGGCATCAAGCCGCTCTGGTGCGACGAGCCGCCCACCGAGCCGCTCGACTGCACGGTCCAGCTGCGCGCCCACGGCGACGAGCACCGCGCCACCGTCACCGTGGACGGCGACGTCGTCCGGGTCGAGCTGCGCGACCCCGCCGCCGGCATCGCCCCGGGTCAGGCCTGCGTGATCTACGCCGGCACCCGCGTCGTCGGCTCGGCCACCATCGCGCGCACCTCCCGCTCCGTCCCCGCCTGACCCCCGACCCGGACCGCTTGGAGGGCGGTGAGTGGTCAACCCTTCCGCTGGCTGAGCGGTGAGTGGTCAACCCTTCGAGGGTCGGATGCGGTTGACAGCTCACCGCTCCCACCCGGGTGCGGTTGACAGCTCACCGCTCACCGAGGGTGCCCGGGGGAATCGCGGAGGGACCGGAGCCGTTGACCCTGGCGTGTGGGACAGCATCGTCATCGGAGCCGGGCAGGCCGGCCTGTCGACCTCGTTCCACCTGAGCCGGCTCGGCGTGCGCCACCTCGTCCTCGACGCGAATCCTCGCGCGGGCGGGGCGTGGCAGCACCGGTGGGACGCCCTCACGATGGCCGACGTCCACGGGGTCGCCGACCTGCCGGACGACCCGGTGCCGCCGGCCAGCGGCTCCGAGCGTGCCAACGACTTCGTGCCGGGCTACTTCAGCGACTACGAGACCCACCACGACCTGCCCGTCGTGCGCCCGGTGGTGGTGAGGTCCGTGCGCGACGAGGACGGCGTGCTCCGCGTGGAGGCCGAGGACGGCCGCACGTGGCACACCCGCACGCTCGTGAACGCCACCGGCACCTGGCGTCGCCCGTTCGTGCCGCGCTACCCGGGACAGGAGTCGTTCAGGGGCCGCCAGCTGCACACCGCAGGCTTCGGCGATCCGGAGGACTTCCGCGGGAAGCGCGTGCTCGTGGTCGGCGGTGGCGCGTCGGCCGTGCAGTTCCTCGGCCTGCTGCGCCCCCTCACCGACACCCTCTGGGTCACGCGACGCGAGCCGGTCTGGCGCACGGACGAGTTCGACCAGGAGGCGGGCCGCGCGGCCGTCGCGATGGTCGAGGAGCGAGTGCGTCGCGGACTGCCGCCGCGCAGCGTCGTCAGCGTCACCGGGCTCATGCTGCGGCCCCAGGAGCAGGAGGCCGCGCGCCTCGGCGCCTACGAGCGCCTGCCGATGTTCGAGCGGATCGAGCCCGACGGCGTGCGCTGGGCCGACGGCACGTTCGAGCCCGTCGACGTCATCCTGTGGGCGACGGGCTTCCGGCCCGACGTCGACCACCTGCGACCGCTGAGACTGCGTTCGCCGCTCGGCGGCATCCAGCTGGGGGACACGACGGCGACCTCGACGACCTCCGTCGCGGACCCGCGCGTGCAGCTGGTCGGATACGGCCCCTCGGCCTCGACGATCGGCGCGAACCGAGCCGGCCGCGTGGCCGCCCGCGCGGTGCAGCGGGCGCTGGAGCAGGCCTCCGCTCAGGCCAGCTGACGCTCGAGGACCAGGTCGTCCTCGGTGTGCGCGCCGACGACGAAGCGGCGCTCGCCGACGACCTCGAAGCCCTGCTTGGCGTAGAAGCGCTGGGCCCGGGCGTTGCGGCCGTTCACCCCCAGCCACACGCTGGCCGCGCCCGCGGCGCGCGCCGACTCGACGACGGCCTCCATCAGCCGCGCGGCGACGCCGGTGCCGTGCGCGGTCGGGTCGGCGTAGCACTTGCTGAGCTCCACCGTGGGCCGCAGCCGCACGAGCGAGGCCAGGTGATCGTCGTAGGGCTCGCGCGCGAACGTCAGCGTGTAGCCGGTCAGGACGCCGTCGTCCTCGGCCACCAGGACCTCGGCGACCTCGTGCGCGAGGTACTGCGCGAACCGCTCGAGCGACAGATGCTCGGCGACGAACGCGGTCATGCTCGCCTCGGGCATGTCGGGCGGGCAGGCGAGCGGGAACGTGCGCGCGGCCAGGTCGGCCAGGGCGGGCAGGTCGGCTTCCGTGGCGGGTCGAACGGTCACCGGATGATTCTCACAGGCGACCGTGCGGGAGAATCGTCGGCATGCGCGCCACGGGGATCGGATCCATGCCCGGCGAGGAGCTCGCTCCCGTCGCGCGGCACGTGATCGACACCTTCGGCGACGACGGGATCGTCTTCGTCCCCGAGCTGCCCGACCGCGGCGCGCCGTCGGCGATGCTCGGCCGCACGCTCGGGCTCGTGCCGCTGCCGATCGACCTGCAGCCCGCCGGCTGGCGACTCGCGCCGGGGGAGGGCATGGACCAGCGTCGCGCCCGCTCGGCGCTGCGGGCCGACCTCGACCTGCTCGAGGAGCTGCTCGCCGAGCACGATGCCGCGGTCAAGCAGCAGGTCACCGGTCCGCTGACGCTCGCCGCCATGGTCGAGCGGCCGCGCGGCGACAAGGTGCTCTCCGACCACGGGGCGCGACGCGAGCTGGCGGAGGCGCTGGGCGAGGGCGTCCGCGATCACGTGCGCGAGCTGCGCCGGCGGTTCAGCGGCGAGCTCACCGTCCAGGTGGACGAGCCCGCGATCACCGCCGTGCTGGGCGGCAAGGTGCCGACCGCGAGTGGCTTCGGACGGCACCGATCGGTCGACGCGCCGCTCGCCGACGCGCTGCTGCGGCCCGTCGTCCGGGCGATCGTGGACGAGGGTGCGCGGCCCGTCGTGCACTCGTGCGCGCCCGACGTGCCCGTCGCGCTGCTGGCCGGCGCGGGCTTCGAGGCGATCGCGTTCGACGTGTCGCTGGCCCGGCCGTCGGACGAGTGGGCGCAGGCCTTCGAGTCCGGCACCGACCTGTGGTTCGGCGGGGCCGACGAGGCTCGGGTCGAGGACTTCATGGGACGGCTCGGGTTCGCGGCGGAGTCGTTCGCCGCGCGCGGCGCGGTGACCCCCGCCTGCGGCCTCGCCGGCCGCTCGCCCGCCGACGCCCGCCGCGCCCTCGAGCTCGCCGCCACCGCCGCCCGCTCCCTGACCTGACTGCCCCCGCCGAGATTTGCTCCAGTTTCTACCTTTCAACCGGTCTGAAAGGTGGAAATGGGAGCAAATCTCGGGAGAGGCCGAGAGCTCAGTCGGCCTTGCGCAGCAGCCGGAGGGTCTCGCGCTCGACCGCGTTGCGTCGCTCGAGCTCGTCGATCTCCTGCTCGAAGGACTGCCGCGGGATGACGGTGCCGGACTCGTAGAGGCTCACCAGGCGCGGATCGACGTAGGAGCTGCGCACCACCGACGGCGTGTTGCCGAGCGCCAGCGCGACCTCGGTCATCGCCGAGCGCACCGCCCGAGCTCGTGAGGCCTTCGTGTCACCGGGCTCGTCGGACAGCGCCAGCACCTCGGCCGCGAGCACGGTGGCGGCCCACGTGCGCAGGTCCTTCGCACTGATGTCGAGGCCGGTCTGCTCGCGCAGGTACTCGTTGACGTCGGAGGAGTCCAGCGCGTAGCGCGCCCGGTTGGCGCGGTACTCGAGCAGTCGAGGCCCGCCGCCGCGCCGCCGCCGCATCCGGTTCACGGCGTCCACGACCGGCGCGTCCTCGAGCACCACCTGGTGCTCCACGCCGGACTTGCCGATGAACCTGAACACGAGCGCCTCGCCCTTGGCGCGCACGTGGCGCCGCTCCAGCGTGGTCAGCCCGAAGCTGCCCTGGCGGGCGTAGACGTCGTTGCCGACGCGGAACGAGCCCGAGTCCAGCAGGCGCACCGCCACCGCGGCCGCGTGCTCGCGCGACGAGTCGGTCGCGGTGATGTGGTCGGTCACGAGCGCGCGCAGCTTCGGCAGCTCCTGGGCGATCTGGCTGACCCGGTCGAACTTCTCCAGGTTCCGCTGGCGCACCCACTCGGGGTGGTAGAGGTACTGCGTCCGCCCGGCCTCGTCCACGCCGGTGGCCTGCAGGTGACCGTTCTCCCAGGGGCTGATCCAGACGTCGGTCCACGCGGGCGGGATCACCAGGGCCTCGATGCGCTCGCGCTCCTCGCCGGTGATCGTGGCGCCGAGCTCGTCGAGGTAGGTCCACCCGCGCCCGGCACGCCGCCGCGTCCAGCCCCGGGTGCGGGTCGTCACGCGGCGAAGTCTCATGTTCCGCACCTTAGGTCGCTCGCGGCGCGCGGCAACTCGGCCGCACGCGCGCACCGGCGTGGCAGTGTCCGACGCTCGCACTAGGCTCGGCGACATGGCGGAAACACGTGCGACGGCGGTCCCCGACGACGATCCCGGCGCGGCGGGTGCGCGCACGGAGGCGGCCGAGCTCACCGAGCAGATCGAGCGTGCACGGGACGCCTACTACGGCCAGGACACGTCGCTCGTCGACGACGCCACGTACGACGGCTGGATGCACCGGCTGGAGGAGCTCGAGCGGCTCCACCCCGAGCTGCAGGGGCAGGACTCGCCCACGCTGAACGTCGGCGCGGCCACGGGCGCCACGGCGCTGCCGCCGATCCAGCACGCCGAGCGGATGCTCAGCCTCGACAACGTCTTCTCGCCCGAGGACCTGCGCGAATGGTGCGCCAAGACCGAGCGCGCGGCGGGCCGCCAGGTCCGCTGGCTCACCGAGGCCAAGATCGACGGCCTCGCGATCAACCTGCGCTACGAGGACGGCGTGCTGGTCTCGGCCGCCACGCGCGGCGACGGGCGGGTCGGCGAGGACGTCACGGTCAACGCGCTGAAGGTCCGCGGCATCCCCGAGCGACTCGACGGCGAGGGCCACCCGCCGCTTGTCGAGGTCCGCGGCGAGGTCTTCATCGGCATCGCCGAGTTCGAGCGGCTCAACGCGTTCCAGGCCGACCTGCGCGATCGCGCCGTCGCCGAGTCCACGAGCCGCGGCGTCAGCGAGGAGCGCGCCACCGCCAGTGCGGCCCGCCGCTTCCCGGCCTTCGCCAACCCGCGCAACGCCGCCAGCGGCGGCCTGCGCCAGCAGCTCGACAAGAAGTCGGGCCTCGAGCTCGAGGCCGGCCACGAGCGCATCGCGGTGCTCAACCTCTACGTCCACGGCATCGGTGCCTGGGAGCGCCCGCCGGTCGCCGCCCAGAGCGAGGTCTACGACCTGCTGCAGGGCTGGGGCCTGCCCACCAGCCCGAACACGCGCGTCCTCGACGACGTCGACGCCGTGGTGGCGCGCATGGAGGAGCTGGGCGGTCAGCGGCACTCGCTCCAGCACGAGATCGACGGCCTCGTCGTCAAGGTCGACGAGCTCGCCCTGCACCCCGAGCTCGGCGAGACCAGCCGCGCGCCGCGGTGGGCGATCGCCTACAAGTACCCGCCCGAGGAGGTCCAGACCCGGCTGCTCGACATCGTCGTGTCGGTCGGCCGCACGGGCCGCGCCACGCCCTACGCGCAGATGGAGCCGGTCCGGGTGGCCGGCAGCGTCGTCCGCCAGGCCACCCTCCACAACCAGGACGTCGTGAAGGCCAAGGGCGTGCTGATCGGCGACACCGTCGTCCTGCGCAAGGCCGGCGACGTGATCCCCGAGGTCCTCGGTCCGGTCGTCGAGCGCCGCGACGGCAGCGAGCGCGCGTTCGTCATGCCTGAGGGCTGCCCCGAGTGCGGCACGCCGCTGCGGGCGATGAAGGAGGGCGACAAGGACCTCCGCTGCCCCAACGCCCGCACCTGCCCGGCGCAGGTGCGCGGACGCGTCGAGCACGTCGGCTCGCGCGGCGCCCTCGACATCGAGGCGCTCGGCGAGGTCACGGCCGCCGCGCTCACCCAGGGCAAGGGCGCTCCGCTCGACTCCGAGGCCGGGCTGTTCTCCCTCACGATCGACCAGCTCGTCCCGATCGAGGTCGAGGTCCGCGACGCCGAGACCGGCGAGCCGAAGCTCGACGAGAAGACCGGCGAGCCCGTGGTCCGCACGCCGTTCCGGGTCAAGACGGGCGATCCGTCCAAGCAGGCCCAGGTGCTGCTCGACGAGCTCGAGAAGGCCAAGACCAAGGACTTCTGGCGCCAGCTGGTGTCGCTCAACATCCGCCACGTCGGCCCGGTCGCGGCGAGGGCACTGGCGCAGTGGTTCGGGTCGATCGAGGCGATTCGGGCGGCCACGCGTGAGGAGCTCGCGGCGGTCGAGGGAGTCGGTGGGATCATCGCCGACTCGGTCACCGACTGGTTCGAGGTCGACTGGCACCGCGAGATCGTCGACCAGTGGCAGGCCGCCGGTGTGCGCTTCGCGATCCCCGACCACCCGGGCCCCGGCGCCGCGTCCACGGCCGGGGGAGTGCTCGACGGGCTCACGGTCGTCGTCACCGGCGGGCTCGAGGGCTTCACGCGTGACTCGGTCAAGGAGGCGATCATCGCCGCCGGCGGCAAGGCGGCCGGCTCGGTGAGCAAGAAGACCGACTACGTCGTCGTGGGCGAGAACGCGGGCTCGAAGGCCGACAAGGCCGAGGAGCTCGGCGTCCCGATCCTCGACGAGGCGGGCTTCGTCAAGCTGCTCGAGGGCGGCCCCGACGCGCTGGCGTGAGTCAGCCCAGCACGTCGGCGGCGGCGTCCGCGATCGCCTGCGCCACGGCCGGCCTCTCGTAGGCCTTCCGGTGCACGGCGAGGTCGGACGAGCCGTCGTTCGCGCACACGGTGTCGCCGGTGACGCAGGCCTCCACGGTTCGCGCGGACAGGTCGCCGAGGTCCGGGCCGGGGCCGAGCCGGCCACCGGCCGACGGCACGCCACCGGGCAGCTCCACGTGGTGGAACGGCGACGACGGGTCGCGCAACGGGCTGCCCACCAGCACCAGCGCGTCCACGTCGCGCGCCAGCCCCGGCTCGGCCGCCAGCGCCTCGCGGGCGATCTGAGAGCCCTGGCTGAAGCCGATCACGGCGACCCGGGTGTCAGGGCACTCGGCGGCGAGCGACCGCAGCCGCTCGCCCAGCAGCTCGCGCCCTTCGGCGACGTCCTCGACGTAGTCGTCCCAGCTCCCGAGGCCGCTCTCGTGCCGGATCGCCGTCGTCCGCACGGTGCCGGTCGACGCGAGATCGTCGGCGAGGGCCGTCGCGATCCCGTCCACCTCGGCACCGAGGCCGCGATGCGCGTCGAGCGACTGGCCCTGCCCGCGGATGCCGACGATCTCGATGACGGGACAGCTCGACGCCTGCTCGCGCTCATCGGTCGGACTGCTCTGGCATCCCGTGAGCAGCGCGCATCCCATGGCGAGCGCCGCGGTCCGAGGGAGCATGGACGTCATCCTCGCCCATCGCCGCCGCTGACGGGCGCGTACGGTGAAGCCAGCCGTGACCGCATCTCGGGGAGGGGTGCTGATGCATCGTCTGCGCGCCTTGGCCGCCTCGTTGGTCCTCGTGCTGCCGCTGGCAGGGTGCTGGGGAGGTGACGATGACCCCACGCCGACTCCCGAGCTCACCGCCCCGACGAAGACGCCGGCGGAGAGTGAGGGGTGGAACCAGCTACTCAGGCCCGAGCGTCCTCGAGATGTGAAGTCCGAGGAGGGCCTGCGCGCCTACGTCGACTATCTCGTGGCGGTGCCGACGTACGCCTTCGCCGCGCAGGATCCCTCCTCGCTCGCGGACCTCGGCGACGCGGAGTCGTGCCACCTGTGCGTCCTGGCGGGCGACGTCGGTGCGTTCTACGCCCAAGAGATCCACCTCTACGAGGAGCGGCCCACGGTGCGGATCATGTCGCTCGAGAATCCGAGCGAGAACAGGTTCGTCGTGGAGGCCGAGATCCACTCCCCGCCCTCACGACGGTTCGACCCGCGGAGCGGTGAGCTCAGGGGTGAGGAGCCGGCGCACACGTCCGGCGTCCGGTTCGAGGTCGAGTGGGTCGAGGGCCGCTGGGAGCTGACCTACCACCGGGCGTCCTGAGTGCTGGCGGTCCGATGTCGCTCACTAGGATGGAAGGCATGTCGTCACCCGAGATCTCCCGCGACGACGTCGCCCATCTGGCGAGCCTCGCGCGGATCGAACTGTCCGAGTCCGAGCTCGATCGCCTGGGGGCCGAGCTCCCCGCGATCCTCGACTACGTCCAGGTCGTCCAGCAGGCCGCCGGCGACGACGTCCCGGCCATGAGTCACCCCGTGCCGGTGACCAACGTCTTCCGTCCCGACGAGGTGACGCCGAGCCTGACGCCCGACGAGGCGCTCGCCGGTGCCCCCGCCAGTGAGGAACAGCGCTTCCTCGTCCCGCAGATCCTGGGAGAAGAATGAGCGACCTGACCCGTTCCACCGCCGCTGACCTCGCGGCGGCGCTCGCCGAGGGCTCCGTCACCTCCGTCGAGGTCACGCAGCAGCACCTCGACCGGATCGCCGCGGTCGACGGCGAGATCCACGCCTACCTGCACGTCGACGCCGAGGGCGCGCTCGCCGCGGCCGCCGACGTCGACCGCCGCCGCGACGCGGGGGAGTCCCTGCACCACCTGGCCGGCGTGCCGATCGCGGTCAAGGACGTCCTGACCACCACGGGCCTGCCCACCACGTGCGGCTCGATGATGCTCGAGGGCTGGATCCCGCCGTACGACGCCACGGTCGTCTCGCGACTCAAGGCCGCGGGCCTGCCGATCCTGGGCAAGACCAACATGGACGAGTTCGCGATGGGCTCCTCCACCGAGCACTCGGCCTACGGCCCCACCCGCAACCCGTGGGACACCGACCGGATCCCCGGCGGCTCCGGCGGCGGCTCGGCGGCCGCGGTGGCCGCGTTCGAGGCGCCGCTCGCCGTGGGCACCGACACCGGCGGCTCGATCCGTCAGCCCGGCGCCGTCACCGGGACCGTCGGCGTGAAGCCCACGTACGGCGGTGTCTCGCGCTACGGCCTCGTCGCGATGGCCAGCAGCCTCGACCAGGCCGGCCCGGTCACCCGCACCGTCCTCGACGCAGCGCTGCTGCACGAGGTGATGGCCGGACACGACCCCCGCGACTCCACCAGCCTCGACGTCCCGGTGCCGCCGGTGGTCGAGGCCGCCCGCCGCGCCGACGTCTCGGGACTGCGGGTCGGCGTCATCCGCGAGCTCGGCGGCGAGGGCTTCCAGCCCGGCGTGCGCCAGCGCTTCGAGGAGTCGATCGAGCTCCTCGCGAAGGCCGGCGCCGAGATCGTCGAGGTCTCGTGCCCGAGCTTCGCGCACGGCCTGGCCGCCTACTACCTGGTGATGCCGAGCGAGGTCAGCAGCAACCTCGCCAAGTTCGACGCCATGCGGTACGGCCTGCGCGTCTCGCCCGACGGCGTCGAGGTGCCCAGCGCCGAGCAGGTCATGGCCGCCTCGCGCGACGCGGGCTTCGGCGACGAGGTCAAGCGCCGCATCATCCTGGGCACCTACGCCCTCTCGAGCGGCTACTACGACGCGTACTACGGTTCGGCCCAGAAGGTGCGCACGCTGATCGCGCGCGACTTCGAGGCCGCGTTCGAGCAGGTCGACGTCCTCGCCTCGCCCACGTCGCCCGCCGTCGCGTGGCGCCTGGGGGAGAAGCTCGACGACCCGCTGGCCATGTATGCCCAGGACATCGCGACGATCCCGGCCAACCTCGCCGGCGTGCCCGGCATCTCGCTGCCGATCGGCCTGTCCGAGGGCCTGCCGGTGGGCCTGCAGTTCCTCGCCCCCGCGATGGCCGACGACCGCCTGTACAACGCGGGTGCCGCCGTGGAGCGCCTCGTCGCCGAGCGCGACGGCAGCCCCTTCGCCGCACTCGCCCCCGAGCTGGAGGCCGCCCGATGAGCACCACCGACACGAAGCTCGTCCCGTTCGAGGACGCCCTGACCCGGTACCAGCCCGTGATGGGCCTGGAGATCCACGTCGAGCTCAACACGGCGTCGAAGATGTTCTGCGGCTGCTCCACGGCGTTCGGCGCCGAGCCGAACACGCAGATCTGCCCCGTGTGCCTGGGCCTTCCGGGCGCCCTGCCGGTGGTGAACGCGAAGGCCGTCGAGTCAGCGATCCGGATGGGTCTGGCGCTCAACTGCGAGATCGCCGAGTGGTGCCGCTTCGCGCGGAAGAACTACTTCTACCCGGACATGCCGAAGAACTTCCAGACGTCGCAGTACGACGAGCCGATCGCCTTCGACGGGTGGACCGACGTCACTGTGCCTTCCGAGGACGGGGGCGAGGGCGAGACCTTCCGCATCCAGATCGAGCGTGCGCACATGGAGGAGGACACGGGCAAGTCGCTGCACGTCGGCGGCAGCACGGGTCGCATCCACGGCGCCGACTACTCGCTGCTGGACTACAACCGCGCCGGCATCCCCCTGATCGAGATCGTCACCCGCACGATCGAGGTCCCCGGCGACAAGGCGCCCGCGGTCGCGCGCGCGTTCGTCAACCAGGTCCGCGACCTCATGGTCGCCCTCGGCGTCTCGGACGCCCGCATGGACCAGGGCTCGATGCGCGCCGACGTCAACCTGTCGCTGAAGCCGCTGGGCTCCGACCAGCTCGGCACCCGCTCGGAGACCAAGAACGTCAACTCGTTCCGCTCGGTGGAGCGCGCCGTCCGCTACGAGATCAGCCGGCACGCCGGGATCCTCGACGCGGGTGGCTCGATCCTGCAGGAGACGCGTCACTTCCACGAGTCCGACGGCACCACGTCGGCCGGCCGCCCGAAGTCCGACGCCGACGACTACCGCTACTTCCCCGAGCCCGACCTGGCGCCCGTCGCCCCGTCGCGCGAGTGGGTCGAGGAGTTGCGCGGCACGCTGCCCGAGCCGCCGTCGGAGCGCCGCAAGCGCCTGCAGTCCGAGTGGGGCTTCAGCGATCTCGACATGCGCGACACGGTGGGCGCGGGTGCGCTCGATCTCGTCGTCGAGACCGTGGCCGCGGGCGCCTCGCCGCAGGTCGCCAAGAAGTGGTGGCTCGGCGAGCTGGCCCGCACGGCCAACGAGCAGGGCACCGACGTCAGCGCGCTGGCGATCACTCCGGCCCAGGTCGCCCAGATCCAGGGCCTGATCGACGCCGGCCGGATCAACGACAAGCTGGCCCGCCAGGTCTTCGAGGGGGTGCTGGCCGGCGAGGGTGAGCCCGAGGCGGTCGTGGCCTCCCGCGGCCTCGAGGTGGTCTCGGACGACGGCGCGCTCGGCGAGGCCGTCGACCGAGCGATCGCGAACGACCCCGACGCCGCGCAGAAGATCCGCGACGGCAAGCAGGCCGCCGCCGGAGCGCTGATCGGCTTCGTCATGAAGGAGATGCGCGGCCAGGCCGACGCCGGCCGCGTGCGCGAGCTGATCCTCGAGAAGCTCTCCTGACGCACCGACGAAACGCCCCCGTACTGAGTCTTCCCTCAGTGCGGGGGCGTCGTCGTACCGTCGAAGGCAGGACCACCACCGCCGGAGGCGACCATGAGCGTCAAGGAACTGCCACCCGTCCACGACTGCGCGGTCGAGGGCTGCTCGTACAACGCGGACCACGAGTGCCACGCAGGGGCCATCAACATCACGGGGACCGAGGCCGGCTGCGGCACGTTCATCGACATCAGCGTCTCCGGTGGCCTGCCCACCGCGACCGCGATGGTCGGCGCCTGTCACCGCACCGACTGCACCCACAACGACCATCTCGAGTGCCACGCGGACTCGATCCGGGTCGGGCCGGGCGCCGACGCCGCGGACTGCCTGACCTACCAGGTGGCGTAGTCGCTCCTCGAGAGGCGGTCTCCCGGTCGTGGTGCGAGGGTCGAGGCATGACCTCACGCGACCAGACCGAGACCGTCACCAAGATCATGCGCGACACCAGGATCGCGGTCCTGACGTACGTCTCGCAGGAGGGCCTCCTCGTGTCCACGCCGATGGGCGTGCAGGACTTCGAGCACCCCGGCACGACCTGGTTCCTCACCGAGCGCAGCAGCGAGAAGGTGCAGGCCCTGGAGGCCGACCCGCGCGTGAACGTGGCCTACGCCAGCGACGCCGGCTGGGTCTCCCTCAGCGGCACCGCGCACGTCGAGCAGAACCGCGGCAAGGTCGAGGACCTCTGGGACGCGTCCTCCGGTGCCTTCATGTCCGGTGGCCCCGAGGACCCCGACAACATCGCCCTGCGCATCGACGCCACCACGGCGGAGTACTGGGAGTCCCCGGGCAAGGTCACGGCGGCCGTCCAGTTCGTGAAGGGTCTCGTCACCGACTCCCAGCCCGACCTCGGCGACAACGACACCGTTCAGCTCTGAGCCAAGTCGCCTACTCGAGCACGGCGCACGCGCGCCGCGCCGGGACTCCGTGGCTCAGCGCTCCGAGCAGATGCTCCTCGACGTCGAGGTCCAACGTGACGCCCTCGTCCGCGAGCGCCTCGCGGAACGCGGCATCGCGGAGCTCCGGCGGCTGACGGAGGGCCTGCTGATAGGCCGCCCGGGCCGCGTTGGCGTCCGGGTGCCGCGTGAGCCGCTCGAGGACCCGGTCGACGAGGTGCTCCACGAACGCCGAGATCACGGTCGCCTCCTCGACCCGGCCCAGATCTCCAGCACCAGGATGGCGAGGAAGTAGAGACCCAGCGCCGCGAGCAGGGCGGCGTCCCACGGCCAGACGCCGCTGGAGAGCGGACCGAGAGTCATCAGGATGCTGAACAGCGCGAACATCCCGATCGCGACGAGGCCACCGATGTTCGACGCCCCGCGGAGAGCCTGCCACAGGCGGACACCACACCAGATCCCGAACGCGACGAGTCCGAGGCCGACGACTGAGCTGACCGCGGACAGCGCCGCGTAGATCCAGCTCCACGAGGCACCTTCCTCGCTCAGCGGCATGACGAGCGAGGAGCCGAAGAAGACGAGGACGAAGCTCAGGGCCGTCAGCTCGGCAGTCGAATACGTGGCCCGGCGCACGAGCGTGATCGTACCCTCGGCTCGTGCCTCGCGGCGGCGGTGACGATCAACCCGCCTGCGGAGGACTGGAGTGCGGCGGACGCACTTGGCGACACTCGACTTTGACGCGTACAATTTCCTGTACCTAGGAGGGATGAGCCATGAGGACGATGTCGTACAGCGAATCGCGCCGGCGGTACGCCGAAGTGCTCGATGCGGTAGTCGATGACCGCGAGGAGGTCGTCATCACCCGCGCCGGCCACGAGCCGGCGGTGATCGTCTCGCTCGATGACTACGAGTCCCTCAAGGAGACCGCCTACCTCCTGCGCAGCCCGGCCAACGCGCGCCGGCTGCTCGGCTCGATCGAGGAGCTCGAGGCCGAGCAAGGCACGTCGCAGGAACTGCTCGATTGAGCATCGTCTTCAGCACAGCGGCGTGGGATGACTACTTGTGGTGGCAGCAGCAAGACCGCAAGGTGCTCAAGCGGATCAACGTGCTGATTCGCGACATCGAGCGCAACGGCAACGAGGGCATCGGGAAGCCTGAGCCGCTCAAGCACGGATTCCAGGGGTACTGGTCGCGTCGGATCACCGATGAGCACCGACTGGTCTACAAGATCGTTGACGAGGACGTCCGCATCGCAGCCTGTCGTTACCACTACAGCGACTGAAGGTTCCCGACCTCACTCGCCGTAGTGCTGCTGCCACAGCACCTCGGGGGAGCGGCCATGCTGGGCTGCGTAGGCCGCGACCATCTCGTCCTTCACATCCTCGCCGGCCTGAAGCCGCACCAGGTAGGGCACGAGCCAGTGGAGCTCGGCCGCGTCGAACTCCGTCGCGAACATCGGGTTCAGGCCGGCTTGGTTCTCGTCGAGGACACGAGCCAGCGCGACCTGTCCTCCCGCGTTCGCGGCGTGCGGCCCGATCGAGAACGACATACGCGAGCTCGCCCCGTCGGGGTGAACGGCGACCTCCACCGGGTGCGGATAGTGGCCGTGCTCGGTGCGCGCCATGACGAAGAACGGCAGCTGGCGGTCCCGGCTCCTCTCCCTGGCCATCCCGAAAGCGTACGGGCGGCGGGCTCGACTTCGAGGAACTGGCCCGCTGGCGCCAGTCCTCGTGGGAGAGTGCACGACATGCGTGTGGATCGCCCGGTGGCGTACCGGTGGGTCGGTGCCGAGGCGATCGTCCTGCTGCTCGGCTCAGCGCTGTTCGCCGCCGGCTACTGGTGGACCCACCCGACTGTTCTCGCCCAGGGAGGGCAGGAGGGCGAGAGCCTGACTGTGGGCCAGACTCACGTCATCTCCGTCGTGGATCACCTGAGTGGAGTGGACGAGACGGTCAAGGTCCTCGACATCGCGCCACGCGTCGTCCGGGACGAGACCGCTGCGCGCTTCGGGTTCCTGACGTGCGTGCTCCAGGATGCGAATGGTGGTCTCGGCTCCGGGGACGAGGGGGACATCGCCGACTTCTGCGCCACGACGGGGCCCACGGCCAGAAGGACGTTCGGGCAGGACGGCCGGCGATCACAGATCCTGATGACGGTGACCGCCACGAGGCCTGGACGGCTGACGATCGATGGTGCTGACATCACGTACCGGCGCTCGGGTCGACACCTCTTCCAGACCGCAACGCAGGCGGCGGGGTCCCTCGTGGAGATGACAGCCCGGTAGCGCGTGGGGCCGCCGCTGGATTGACCCTGTTTCGCCACATTCGCAGAACGATCATGGGACGCTCGTTCGATGACCGAGGGTCCCCGCGCCGGCTGGTATGCCGATGACCAGGGTGAGCTGCGCTACTGGGACGGGTCCGCGTGGACCAACTACACCGCGCGGAACTATCCGTACGCCTTGAACGCCTACCAGTCGTCCGCGGGCTTCACGGCCGACACTCACCGCGTCCGCAAGCCGTGGCTTCGCAGGTGGGAGCTCTGGCTGGTCGCAGGATGCGCGGCCGTCATGGGGATCGTGGCGGTCGGTGCCGCGGCCACGTCGGAGACCAACGACACCGTGACGAGCGAGCCGGTCCATGCGACAGAGCCCGCCCGGACGGTCGACCAGTCGCCGGCCGACGTCGAGCCGTCACCGACGACCGAGCCGTCCACGACGCCCGAACCGACCGACGAGCCCGTCGTCATGCTGTTCATCACGGACCAGAAGGACGGCGACTCCTGGGTGGGATCCGACGGCAACGAGTACCGCCTGGGACTCGTCAACACGCCGGAGCGCAATGAGCAGTGCGGATCCGAGGCCACGGCCTTCACACGGAAGCTCCTGCGCAACGGGTACTCGGTGAACGCGTATGCCGAGGACACGCACGGCCGCCTGGTCGCTGAGGTGCGGGACGCGAAGGGCAGGTCGCTGAACGTCATGCTCGCGCGGCGCGGGCTCGGCGACGACCGCTACCTCGAGGAGTTCCGTCACGAGAACCCCGAGCTCGGTCGTCGACTCGACCGTGCCTTCGCCTCGGCCTCGGTGCCGGCGTGTCGGAAGGCTGCGAAGCCCGTCCCACTGGTTCCGCAGCCTCCCCAGGCGAAGACAGCTGACAAGGACTGCATGGCCGGGTACTCGCCCTGCCTGCCGATCGTCGCGGACCTCGACTGCGGCGAGATCGGGCACCCCGTCACAGTGACGGGCAGCGACCCGTACCGGCTCGACAGGGACGGTGACGGAACCGGGTGCGACTAGGCGGATGTCGACGCTTCACCCGCCACGGCGTCCTGGGGTTCGACCCTCATGCGCTGGACCAGGGGTCCCGCGAACTCGTAGACGTGCGTCGTCTCGGAGCGCTCCAGGACGGTCCCGGCGGGGTCGCGGACGACCAGGCGGACACGTGCCTCGACGGTGCCGTCGGGACGCTCGGCGATGTGTCGGACGACGGTCATCGGGCGGATCTCCTCCCACTGGCGCTGCCAGTACGCCCTCACCTCGTCGCGACCCGTCAGCCGCCCACCGCGCCAGCCGTTCGGCCACTCGACGCTCGGTGCCATCGCCGCCAGCACGGCATCGAGGTCGCGGTCGTTGAACGACTGGTACAGGGCGCGGACGCGGTCCGCGCGTTCGGTGGTCATGCGTCCATCATGGACGGCTCAGTCCCGGGTGCGGCGCGCGTTCGTGCGGCGGGTCGCCGGGGCGGTGCGCGGGTCGTCGGGCCAGGAGTGCTTGGGGTACCGGCCGCGGAGGTCGGCGCGGACGCCCGGGTAGCCGTTGTCCCAGAACGAGTCGAGGTCGGCCGTGACGGCGGCCGGACGTCGGGCGGGGGAGAGCAGGTGCAGCAGGAGCGGCACCCTGCCGTCCGCGAGGGCCGGCGCCGAGTCCCAGCCGAAGACCTCCTGCAGCCGGACGGCGAGCACCGGCTGCTCCTGGGAGTAGTCGATCCGCACGATCGAGCCGCTCGGGACCTCCACGCGCTCCGGCGCCAGCGCGTCCAGCCGCGCCGCCTCGGGCCACGGCAACAGCGCCCGCAGTGCGGCCACGACGTCGATGCGGCGAAGGTCGCGGGCCGAGCGGACTCGCGCCAGCTGCGGACCCAGCCACGACTGAAGGTTCTGCGTCAGCGCCTCGTCGCTCACGTCGGGCCACGGGTCGCCCATCGCGCGGTGCAGGAAGTCGAGCCGAGCTCGCAGCGCGATCGCCGCCTCCGACCACGTGAGCAGGCCGATGCCCTCGCTCTCCACGGCCTCCCCGATCGCTTGGGCCACGGCCTCCACCGGCGGATCGCTGATCGGGACCGAGCTGAGCTCGATCGCGCCGAGCAGCGTGCGGCGGCGAGCCACGACGCGTCCGTCGGTCCAGCCGACCTCGTCGACCTCGGTCCACGACGAGCCTGCGGCCTCGAGCGCCAGGTCCTCCGTGAGCGGAGCCGCCGAGCGGATCCGGGCCTCACGCTGCCCGGACCGTCGCTCCGCGTCACCGACCGCGAGCCACTCCAGGCCGGCGAGCGGTCCGGGGTCGCGCGGATCGAGGGCCGCGCCCGTGCCGGACGTCATGAGGTAGCTCGAGCCGCCGGAGCGCTTGCGCGCGATGCGGTCCGGGTGCGCGAGGGCGACCACGAGCCCGACCGCGACGTCGTCCGTCAGCGCGGGGACGTTGTCCCTCTGTCCGACCTGTTCCTTCACCACGGACTCCAAGCGCGTGACCTGGCTGCGCCAGGCGCCGGACCGCTGTCCGGAGCGCAGTGATCTGAGCGCCGCGACAAGATCGCCTCCGGGAGCACGGACGTCCTCGCTGAGCATCGCGACCACCTCGGCAGCGCGCCTCGACCCGACGAGTGGGGCTCCGTCGATGAGGGCTCGCGCGAGCCGCGGGTCGACCGGGACGTCGGCCATGGCTCGACCCCGCGAGGTGGCTCTCCCGTCCTCCGTGATGGCGCCGAGCTCCACGAGCACCCGCCGGGCCGCCCCGAGGGCGTGCGGAGGGGGCTGGTCGAGGAGCGCCAGCTCTCGGACGTCATGGCTGCCCCAGCACGCCACCTCCAGCGTGAAGGCCGTCAGGTCGGCGGTGGCGATCTCGGGCGCCGGGTGCGCCGACAGGTGCGCGTTCTCCGCCTCGGACCAGCACCGCAGCACGGCGCCCGGACCCAGGCGGCCGGCTCGTCCTGCTCGCTGGTCGGCCGCGGCCCGACTCACGGTGACGGTGACGAGGGAGGCCAGACCGCGGCGGTGGTCGGTCCGGGGCTCGCGCGAGAAGCCGGCGTCCACCACGACACGCACCCCGGGCACGGTCAGCGACGACTCGGCGACCGCCGTCGAGACGATGACGCGTCGACGTGGGCCCTCGCTCAGCGCTCGGTCCTGCTCGGCGCCGGACAGTCGTCCGTGCAGCGGGTGGACGTCCGCCTCCACCCCGCCGAGCCGACGGATGACCGCGTCGATCTCCGCGACCCCCGGGACGAAGACCAGGACGTCGCCCCCGTGCTCGGCGAGCGCGCGACGCACGGTCGCAGCGACGTGGTCGTGGAAGGCCGGGGTGATGCCGCGGTCGTCGGTGCGACGCGTCCCCGGAGGCACCGGACACCAGACGGTCTCGACCGGATGGAGCGCCCCCGGAACGCTGATCACCGGGGCAGCCTCGCCGCCACCGATCAGCGCGGCCGTGCGCTCGGCCTCGATGGTGGCGGACATCGCGACGAGGGAGAGGTCCTCGCGCAGGTTCGCGCGGACGTCCAGGAGCAGCGCGAGGGTCAGGTCGGCATCGAGGTGGCGCTCGTGCACCTCGTCGAGGATGACGGCGCCGACGCCGGCGAGCTCGGGATCGTGCTGGAGCCGCCGGAGCAGCAGTCCCGTCGTGACGACCTCGATGCGCGTGCTCCGGCTGGTCCGTCGTTCGCCACGCACCGAGTACCCGACCGTCTCGCCGACCGGCTCGCCCAGCAGGTGCGCCAGTCGCCGGGCGGCGGCACGCGCCGCAATGCGGCTGGGCTGCGTGACGACGACGCGCCCCGTGACGGACTGGGCCACGGCAGGCGGGACCAAGGTCGTCTTGCCCGTGCCGGGCGGCGCGTGCACCACCGCGAGGCTGCGGCTGCGAAGCGCCTCGTCGAGAGCCGGCAGGCCCGCGGTGACCGGGAGGTCGGGCGGTGCGGCGAGCAGCCTGCGCAGCGGGTCGGACACCCCAGCAGTCTGCCCGACCTCAGCCGAGCATGGACGTGGCGAGCTCAGGCGCCGTCCTCGGTGAGGGTCGTGGGCGGCAGCCAGTCGGCCCCGAGGAGCTGCGCCAGGTCGGCGAGGCCGGTGGTGTCGCTGCCCACGGTGTCGGACGCCGCGGCGATCCGCTCCACCATCACCTTGCCGACCTGCTCCTCGACCGTGGCCTCGGCGTAGGCGATGTGCCACGGCGAGACACGATGATCCCGGTGGGTGCGGCCGGTCACCTGTCTAGCGGCGATCCCCGAGAAGCGGGCCTGGTGGAAGAGGCCGACCCGCGGCTCGGTGCTCGCCTGGCGGCCGTCGGCGAGGGTCTCCCCGGCGTGCAGGCTGATCGAGGCGACGGCGGTGAAGACGCAGACCCTCGCCTCCCCGGTCTGGAAGCGGAGCCGTTCGGCCTCGGTGTCGAACCGGTCGCGGCCGTAGATGGTGGCCACCTCGATGCCGGAGTCACGGAGCCGGTCGGTGATCGGGTCAGCCGCGGTGGTGACGAACTCCACCGAGCACGCCACCTGCCGGTCGGACTCGATCTGCTGGGCGATCCAGGCGACCGTGGAGTCGACGCGGATGAGCCCGGCCTTCTGCCGGAAGCGCAGAAGGGCGGCGCGGCCCTTCGCCACGTTGCGTCCGCGACGGGCGATGTCCATCTCACGGCAGAACTCGCCCCACTCGGCCTCGTAGGCGGCTCGCTCCGCGGGCGTCAGCGCGACCGGCATGCCGGAGATCGGCACGGGCCCCCACGGTGCGGGGCGGTGCAGCATCGCGGGCGGCTGTTCCTCGTTCAGCCAGCCACGCACCAGCTTGAGGTCGGCGGCGCGTCGCGCCGGGTCGGCGGTCCAGGCCGCGCCGTAGCGGCCGTGCTCGAGCTCGACGCCGTGGCGCTCGAGTGCGGTCGCGAACACGGCGGCGGGCTGCGTCGCCGAGGTCCACTCGCTCATCGGCTCACCGAGGATCTGGGCGTAGGCCGGGGCGAGGTAGGGGAGCTCGAGCGGCGTGTGCCCGGGCGTCGCCGTGGTCGCGATGACGAACGGCGCCTTGTCGTGCGGGCGCGCGTGTCCGGAGATCCGCGCCCAGAGCTTCCACCGCTTCGTCGTCGTCCGCCGCAGGGCGTGCGCCTCGTCCGCGATGATCACGTCCCACGCGTGGTCCTTGACCTTCTCCAGCCGGTCCCACGTGATCACGACCCACTCCAGGCCCCCGTGGCCGAGCGCCTCGATCGTGCGGCACCAGTGGCCGATGGTGATCGCGGCGGGTCGGTCGGCGACGACGAGCACTCGTCGCGCACCGCGCAGGTCGCCCACGGCCGTCGCGCCGAGGACGGCCGAGATCGTCTTGCCCACGCCGGGCTCGTCGGCCAGCAGGAACTGCCGTCCGCCGGCCTCGGCCCGTGCCGCGATGGCGTCCGCCGCCTCGAACTGGATCCTGCGGGGCTCGAGCGCTTCGGTCGGCTCGGGGTTGGGCGTCGGCTCGGGATTGAGGGAGTTCTCGACGAACCGACCGAGCGTGTACGGCCCGGGAGCGTGCGGCTCGAGGTGTGCGGGCAGAGCGCGCCCGACGTAGAGGTGGGTCTTGATCGCAGGGTGCCAAGTGGCCCCATCGACTTGGGTCCCGAAGGGGACGTCGAGCACCCAGATGCGCTCACCCGGTCCGGCCGACGGCAGCGGCCTCGTCGACTGTCGCGTCCCGCCGCGGCGGGAGGACGTGCTGCGGCGACGAGCACGAGAACGGCGAGGACTGGCCACCCTCGGACGCTACCCGGCGGTTCGTGTCCAGGGCCGTCGGCTCGCCCACGCCAGGTGAGCGAGGGAGCGCGGTTCAGCGCGCGTTGACCTCCGCACCGACCTGGATGGTCTGGGTCCCGCGCTGGTGGAAGTGCTCGGGACGTCGGTAGTCGACGTCGATCGACGACAGGCGTGCCACGCCGGCTCGCGTCGGCGTGATGGTGACGAACAGGTAGTCACTGTTCGGGTCCACGCCGTGGTTGAAGCGTGCTGGTGCCTCGAACGGCTCGATGTCGCCACAGGTCGACTGTGGCTCGAAGACGGCACCGATGGGGTCCTCGTCCGCGGCCATGTGGCAGATCGAGAACGTGACGCCCGCCTTGGCGGTGTTGGTGGAGAACGTCGCGTCGAGCCCCTCGATCTCCACCACCTCCGGAGAACCGCTGGTCTGGGGATAGATCACCGTGGTCGAGAGAGCAGCGTCGGCCACCGGCAACGGCTGAGTTCCGTACGAATCGCCGAGATCACGAAAGGTCGTCGGGTGCGTCCACCAGTGCACCGCCGCGATTCCCGCTGCGACCACGACGACAGCGAGAAAGCCGGCCAGCAGCCGGCGGAGACGTCGGCGACTCTTGGGACGAGGGCTTGGCGCCGACCCGGCCCCGGCGATGACTGACACCCGGAGAGTGTTCCACGGCGGAGCGGTCTCCGGGGCACCTTCGCCGGTCATCCCCAGGGGTCGAACGGCTCCGGCCCGGTGTGTGCGGTCAGCAGGCCGACGACGGAGAGGAAGACGAGCGGCAGCCCGGCGTAGATGAAGTACAGGCCGAAGAAGTCCGTGGCCGTCCCGTTGAGGTACTGGACCCAGCCCAGAGCACCACCCCGACAGGTGCAAGGCTCAGGGCATACACGCACTTCGCCAGGACGACTCGAACACGAAAGATGCAGACCACGGTGATGGTCACGACAACGGACCAGATGACGACCCACGCGAGGTCGCTCCAACGGAAGGCGAATATCGCCGCATAGCTCGCGACCTGCACGACCGTGCAGGCTAGGCCGCTCCCACTCGGCGTTCAGCCCATGACTCAGCGCACCGTGACGACGCGAGCGGCAGCGATGGTCTCGGTTCCCCGCTGGTAGAGATGACGCTTCGACCGCGAGTAGTCGATGTCGACGGACTCGAGTTTCGCGACGCCCGATCGAGTCGGCGTGATGGTGACGAAGAGGTAGTCGCTGTCCGGCCGGACGCCGTGCTCGAAGCGCATGGGGGTGGTGACCTTCTCGATGTCGGCACAGGTCGACTCCGGGTCGAACACGGCAAGGATGGGAGCTTCGCCCTCGGTCATGTGACAGATCCAGAAGGTGGCACCGGCCTTGGCGGTGTTCTCGGAGAATGTCGCGTCGAGTCCCCTGATCGTGACGGTCTCGGGAGAGCCCTTGATCTTGGGGAAGACCACCGTGGTCGAGAGAGCTGAATCCGCCAGCGGTCGGGGATCGGGCTCATAGCCGTCGCCCAGTCCACCGAACGCCTTCGGATGCGTCCACCAGTTCCACGCCACCATCCCCGCCGCCGCCAGCACGATCGCGACGAGGATCGCCACGATCCCCTTGCGGCGGCGCCGAGCCGTCGGTCGGAGTCCGGAAGCCGCGCGGTCCGTGGATGTCGTCGACACGCCGAGAGTCTGACACGACCGAGCGCCGGACCGACGCGCTTTGGAGGTTCCGCGCCGGATGGGAGCCGCCTGGACCCGGGGCATGTTTCGATGGACGTACCAAGTCCGAGTCAGAGGGGTGGCCTGCGATGCGACTGTTCGTGGTGGGAGCGTCGGGCGGTGTCGGCTCGCGGCTGCTGGCCCGCGCGGTCGCGCAGGGACACACCGTCACCGCCCAGACCCGAGAGGCGTCCAGGGTGACCCCGTCCGAGGACGTGCGCGTCGCTGAGGGCGAGCCGACCGACGAGCCCTTTCTCCGGCGAAGTCTCGAGGGGCACGACGCCGTCGTCCTGTGCCTGGGCATCGACTCGCTCGGCCGGACGACGCTGTTCTCCGACTCGACGAGGGCATTGGGCGCGGCGATGGAGGCGACCGGCGTGAAGCGCCTGGTCGCCGTCACCGGGATCGGCGCGGGCGACTCGAAGGGGCACGGCGGCTGGTACTACAACCACGTCCTCTTCCCGCTCTTCACGCGCCACCGCTACGCCGACAAGGACCGTCAGGAGGCGCTGATCGAGCGCACGAGCCTCGACTGGACGATCGTCAGGCCGGCCCCGTTCGCGAAGAGCGCTCCCGATGGTGAGCTGCAGGTGTTCACCGAGATCCCGCCCAGACTCCAGCTCAGCGCGATCACGCGGGACGAGACCGCGGCCTTCCTGCTCGAGTGCGTGGAGGACGCGACCTTCGTACGGCAGAAGCCCTTCATCGGTCACGCCTGAGAGTCGCGGATAGGCTCGCCGGCATGGACTCGTCGAAGCTCGCCGTCGGACTCGCGATCGGCATGTCCATGGGCGTCGCGCTGTCCGTGGCGCTCGACCAGTGGGCCTTCATCGGCTTCGGCATCGCGATCGGCGTCGCGTTCGGCGCAGCGCTGAGCAGCGAGGACGAGGACGACGACTCGGAGGGCGACCCCCAGCCGTAGGCGGAACTGCGTCCCGGCGCGGGGTGAGAGAGGCGACGCCCTCGCAACTCTGTTCAAGAGCCTCGACGCTGCCTAGGCTCGCTGCATGGGCCACGAAGGTGGAGCGGCCAGGGTGGCGATCGAGACGGACGCGGCTCCGGCTGCGCTCGGTCCCTACAGTCAGGCGATCGTCGCGGGCGGCTTTGTCTTCTGTTCGGGAACTGCGGGCATCGATCCCGAGACCGGGCAGGTGGTCGAGGGCATCGAGGCGCAGACGGAGCAGGCGCTGATCAACCTCTCGGCCATCCTCGAGGCGGCGGGCGCGTCGCTGGCAGACCTCGTGAAGACCACGATCTTCTACGCCGACGTCGACGACTTCGCGAAGCTGAACGAGGTCTACGCCCGATTCATGCCCGACCCGCCGCCCGCACGGTCCGCGCCTGCGAACGTGCGGCTGCCGCGAGGACTCCTCGTCTCGATCGAGGCCGTCGCGTTGGCCCGGGACTGAGAGCGCTCACGACTGGTCGGCCCTGACCCGCCGCGTGTCGTATGCCCACATCGCGATCTCGACGCGGTTGCGGGCGCCGAGCTTGGCCATCAGCGAGGCGACGTGGGACTTGACCGTGCTCAGGCCGACGAAGAGCTCGGAGGCGATCTCGGCGTTGGTCCGTCCCCGTGCCACCAGGGCGAGCACCTCCTCCTCGCGCTCAGTGAGGGGCGCGACGGGCTGGACCGGAGTCGTCGGGGCCTGGTCGGCGAACGTCGACAGCAGTCGGCGGGTGACGTTGGGCGCGATCAGTGCGTCGCCGTTCGCGGCCGCGGTGATGGCCTGCACGAGGAGGTCCGGCCCGGCGTCCTTGAGCAGGAATCCGCGGGCGCCGGCGCGAAGGGCGCCGAGGACGTACTCGTCGAGGTCGAAGGTGGTGATCACGACGACCGCCATCGGGTCGGCCACGTCAGGTCCGGCGAGGCGGCGCGTGACCTCGACGCCGTCAAGTCCGGGCATCCGGATGTCGACGAGGAGGACGTCGGGGCGCAGCCGCGTGGCCAGGTCGAGCGCTGCGAGCCCGTCCGCGGCCTCACCCACGACCTCGAGACCGGGCTGCGCGCCGAGGATCATCACGAGCCCGGTGCGGACCAGGTCCTGGTCGTCGGCCACCACCACGCGGATGGTCATGCCGGAGCCTTCAGGGGTAGCGCGGCCTCGACCACCCAGCCGCCCTCTGGCCCCGGACCCGCACTGAGCGACCCGCCGAGCAGCTGGGCGCGCTCGGCCATCCCCAGCAGGCCGAAACCGGGTTCGGGCGTCTCCGTCTCGATCCGTCCGTCGTCACTGACACGCAGTCTGACGGCGTCGCCCTCGCGGTGGACGTCGATCGCGACTCGCGTCGCGCCGCGGGCGTGCCGCACGGCATTCGTCAGCGACTCCTGCGCGAGCCGGTACAGCGCCGCGTCCACGGGGCGCGCCAGCTCGGTGAGCGAGCCGTCCAGCGAGACCTCGACGGCAGGCGTCGTGTCGACGCGCGCCAGCGCAGGCAGGTCCGCGACGCCCCGCTGCGGTGCGTAGTCGACGGACTCCTCCTCGCGCAGGAGGCGCACCATGGACCTCATCTCCGCGAGGGTTCGCGAGGCCTCGGACTCGATCGCGGCCAGGACCTCGGCGGCCTTCTCGGGCTGGGAGCCGACGACCACGCCGCCGGCCTGCGCCTGCACCGCGATGGCCGAGACGTGGTGAGCCACGGTGTCGTGCAGCTCGCGCGCGAGCGCCACCCGCTCCTGGTTGCGGATCTCCCTCTGCTGACGACTCCAGAGGTCTGCGCGGTAGCGGAACACCGCCGCGAGGGCGACGACCAGCAGCAGGAGAACGCTCCCACCGAAGAGGTCGGCGAAGCCCGCGTTGGAGGCGACCATCCCGAGCACGGCGACGGCCGCCACGAAGGCCAATCCCGCCGCGATCTCGCGTCCCGAGCCCCAACGCACGAGGGAGTAGAGCAGGACCAGCACGGCGAGCATGGAGTAGAGGCCGAGGTCCGAGGTGTCGGCGGTCAGCTGGAGGACCGAGAGCACCCCGGCGACACCCCACCCGACCGAGGCGGCCGGCAAGGGATGGCTCCGCCGCCAGAGGAGAGCCGGCACGAGTGCCAGTCCCAGCACCGTCACGAGGGGACGCCAGGCCACGTCCGGCCGCACCGCGCCCTCAACCAGCGTCGCGATCGCGAACACGCCTGCCAGCAGCCAGTCGAGCCGTCCGACGGGCGGGGCGTCGGCAGGTCGCGGCTCGTCCCACAGGGAGCGCCGGACAGTGAACACGGCTCCACCCTAGGGATCGGCGCGCGCCGGCACACCCGCCGAAAGAACGAGAATCAGGCCATTCCATCGGCCGGATCGGCTCAGGCCTCGGGACCGATGTGCAGGCCGCCGTGCCGGGCGAGCGTGGACGCAACGATCCTCACGAAAACGGAGCCCACCATGAGCACACGCCAACCCAACACCTTCGACGACCAGCCGATCCCGGTGCGCGTCAGGCTCGCCGCAGCCTGGACCAGCCTCATGTTCCTGTACGCCTACGTGGACATTCTCAACTTCTTCACGCCAGGCGTCGTGGAGGACATCCTCGACGGCCGGGTCTTCGAGTTCGACCTCTCCCAGACCTTCTCGACCGCGGCGCTGGCCCTCATGTCCGTCCCGTCCCTGATGGTCGTGCTGTCGGCGGCACTGCCGGCCCGGGTGAACCGCATCGCGAACCTCGTCGCGGCTTCGCTCTTCGTGCCCGTGACGGCGTTCAACGTGGCGGGGGAGTCCTGGCTGCTCTTCTACGGACTCGGCGTCGTGCTGGAGTTGATGGTGCTCGCGTTCATCCTGCGCAGCGCCTGGACCTGGCCTCGTGTCGCTCCGTCGGTGGCAGCGACCACGCGGCAGGGAACGGTCCGCTCCCGGTAGCAAGTGCGGGTCACGGTGCCGATGGATGCGGCACAATCTGGTCCGTGCCTCACGTCTTGGACCTCGGGTCGAGGAGCTTCTGGCGACTCACCGGTCGCCGCGTCGACCTCGACGGGGCGGAGCGGTGGCTCGACGCGCCGGTGAGCTCCTCGGCCCGCGTGGGCACGGACTGGATCGGCACGGAGGCCGCACGGCACGGCGGCGTGCTGGGGGAGGCCGACCCCGACGCGGGACTGCTGCCGTCCATGGCCGTCCTCGACGGTCCCGGGTTCGCGGCGGATCGCCTGAACCCGCTGGTGCGCGACTTCTACGAGCACACCGCGCGCTGGCGGATGGACGTGTGGTCCGGCTGGTCGCCGGTGTTCTGGCCGGCCGGTGAGCTGATCTCGCGCCTGTGGGGCCGCCGTGTCGAGCAGCTCGCCCTGCCGATGAGGCCGCTCGACGTCGCGCACGGCATGGACAGCCACGTGACGCCGGTACGGAACCGCGACGGCCTCCACGTCGCGTCCGCGTGGACGCGGACCCTGCGTGCGAGTGGTCGGACGGTCTTCAGCGGCGCCTACTCCGCGCGGACGCTGCCGGGCGCCGCGGGCCCGAGCGTGCATGTCGCCTTCCCCCTCGAGTCGGGGAACCTGCAGGTGTTCCTGCGGCCTTCGGTCACGCCCGACGGCGGACTGCTCCTCGAGTCGCCTCGCGGTCGTTTCGGACAGGACGGGGCGTACGTGGTCGTCCGTGAGGCCGGAGAGCACGCCGCACGCGTGCCGCTGCACGAGACCTTCCACGTCTTCGTCGATCCGGACGGCGTGCTGCGCACCGATCATGAGCTGCGCATGTGGGGCGTCTCGGCCCTGCGCCTGCACTACAGGCTCGAGCGTGAGTCGTGACGATCCACAGCTTCCACCTCGCCGAGGTCCCGCGCCGCACGGGGACCAGAGCCCTGCTGCGACCGCCCACGCCGGACACCGTCCCCGGGCTCGACCACCTCGAGAGCCTCTCGCTCATGCGGCTCGGCGCGCCGGTCGTGTCGCCCGACCGACTCCAGCTGCGCAGGCTCGCGGTCTTCGCGCAGTGGCAGGACGAAGCCTCACTCGAGCGGTTCCTTGCCAGTGACGGACTGGGCCGCTCGCTCGCCGCCGGCTGGCACGTGCGGCTGGAGTACCTGCGCCGCTGGTCGAGCCTCGCCGCCTTGCCCGGACTGCCCGTCCGGGCCGGCTCGTGGGACCAGGACGAGCCGGTCGTGGCCGTCACGCTGGCCCGGATGCGCATCCCCGAGATCCCCCGCTTCCTCCACCACGGCCGGCCTGTGGAGCGCCTCGTGCGCGACCACCCGGGCGTCACGCTCGCCGTCGCCGCCTTCCGTCCGCCGCGGACGATCTCGACCTTCACGATCTGGCGCAGCGCGCGCCAGATGGTGGAGATGGTGCACGGACGCTCCGACGTGCCCGACCCGACGCGGCACGTCGACGCCATGCGCGAGCGCGAGCGCCGCGACTTCCACCACGAGTTCGCGACCTTCCGGTTCCGGCCCTTGTCCGAGCACGGTTCCTGGGGCGGCCGCACGGGCCTCGTGCCCACCCGCCAGTGACGTCATTTCCGGTTGAGACGGAAGGGCACAGAGCGCGCCATATTGCAGGCGCCGGGTGACCACAGTCCGGTGCGTTGTTCACCGGGTGCCATCGCGCATCAGGTCGGTCAGAACATCACATGGCGCACCGGGCCCGAACGCTTGAGCCGGGCCGTGGTCGCGCCGAGCCCATAGAGTCGAACCGTGGAGCAGACGCGCGCGATCGACCTCGTCCTGGAGGGCGGGGGAGTCAAGGGGATCGCCCTCGTGGGGGCGGCGACCGCGCTGGCCGAGAACGGCTACACGTTCGCGCGGATCGGCGGGTCGTCCGCCGGTGCGATGGTCGGAGCCGTGATGGCGGCGATGCAGCACGCGGGGGAGCCGTTCAGTCGGGTCGACGAGATCATGCGCACGATCGACTACAGCGCCTTCCTCGACCGTCGCAAGCGCGGCGCGATGCTCGGCTGGTGGCCGCGCGCTGCTGACGCGTGGGGCGTGCTCTTCCACCTCGGCGCGCACCCCGGCCGGCACATGGAGCAGTGGGTGCGGGGCGTCCTGGGCGACCTCGGCGTGCGCACCTTCGGCGACCTCTACTTCGACGACCCGGGCAGCGCGCTGCCGCAGGGGCAGTCGTTCCGGCTCGTCGTCACCGCCAGCGACCTGTCCCGCCAGCGGGCGATGTTCCTACCGTGGGACCTGCCCGCGCACGGCCACGACCCGAACGAGTACTCCGTCGCCCGCGCGGTGCGAGCCTCGGCCGCGATCCCGTTCCTCTTCGAGCCCGTTCGGCTGAAGTCGCAGTACGGCACGCTCACCCTCGCCGACGGCTCGCTTCTGCGCAGCTATCCCATCGAGCTCTTCGACCGCCACGACGGCAAGCCCAGCCGCTGGCCCACCCTCGGCGTGCGGCTCAGCTCGCCGGCAGGGGAGCGCGCCAAGGCCAAGCCGGTCACGTCGCCGCTGTCGCTGCTGACGAACCTGATCTTCACCACCGTCGACTCCACGCAGGTGCGCCACGTCAGCGACCCTGCCGCGATCGACCGCAGCATCTTCGCCAAGCCCAAGGGCGTGCGCTGGACCGACTTCGACCTCACCCCCGAGCAGCGGGCGAGCCTGTTCGACGCGGGACACAGCGCCGCGACTGCCTGGGTGAGGAAGCACCCTGCCGGGCCCCCGGCGCCCGAGCCCGATCCCGACCGCGACCTGGTGGTGCCGGCATGGCGGCCGGAAGCGATGGAATGAAGCCAAACCCTTCATTTTCTCGAAATAAAGTCATATGCTTCATTTCATGGAAATGAAGCCGTCGACTTCAGAGGTGGTCGCGCTGATCGGTGACCTCGTCGCCTCGCGCACGGCCTCGTCCCGATCGGGAGCGCAGGAGGCGCTGATCACCGCGCTCGAGACGGCGGCCCAGCTGGTGCCATCGCTGCAGGCCCCGGCGCCCACGATCGGCGACGAGTTCCAGTCGACGCACGCGAGCCTGCGCGACGCGCTGGTCACCGCGCTCGCCGTGAGGCTCGCGCTCCCGCCGGAGATGGACGCCCGCGTCGGCATCGGCATCGGCACGATCGAAGTCGTCGGTCGCTCCGAGTACGGTCTCACCCAGGACGGACCCGCCTGGTGGAACGCGCGCGACGCGATCGGTCAGGTGGAACGGCGCGAAGGGCGCCAGTCCGGCCTGCGCAGCTGGGTGCACGAAGGGGGAACGGTGAACGCCTACCTGATGGTCCGCGACCACGTCGTCAGCGGCTTCGACGGCCGCCAGCGACGCCTCGCGCTCGGCCTCCTGCAGGGTCGCACGCAGCGCGAGCTCGCCGAGGCCGAGGGCATCTCGCCGTCGGCGGTCTCGCAGTCCCTGCGCCGCAGCGGCGCCCACGCCGTGCTCGACGGACTGGAGCTGGTGCGCTGATGGCCCTGCTCGCCCTCGTCCTGCTGGCGATCTGCCTCGCCGAGTACCTCCGCCACGTCGACCGTCTCTGGATCGTCGTCCTCGAGGTCATCGCGATGGTCGCGATCGTCATCCTCGCCGCGTACGGCCTCGGCTACGGCCCGGGCGCCGGCTGGCTGCCGGCCGTCGTCGGCCTCTGGTGGGCCAGTGCCCGCACGGTTCCGTCGTGGCGGGTCCCGGGCATGGTCGTCTCGGGGATCGGCGCGCTGCTGGCCCTCATCGCCTCGCCCGTGATCGAGCGCGACCGCCCACCGATGCTCAGCTGGTACGAGGACCTCGACGTCCCGGCGCTCGCCGGCGTGAGCCTCGACGAGCTCGTCCTCGCCGTCATCACCGCCGTTGCCATCATCGGACCCGCCAACGCGGTCGTGCGCGAGGTGCTCGACCACGTCGGCCGCGGCCTGCTCGCCGAGGAGCGACGCCTCAAGGGCGGCCGCGTCATCGGCCCCCTCGAGCGCGTGCTCGTGTTCGGCTTCGCCGTCGGCGGCAACTACGGAGGAGTGGCCGCGATCCTGGCCGCCAAGGGCATCCTGCGATTCCCCGAGATCTCCAAGGACGAGGGCGACGGCTCGCGCGCCGAGTACGTCCTGGTCGGCAGCTTCGTCAGCTGGTTCCTCGCCCTCGTGCTCGTGCCGCTGTTCTGACCGGGCGTCGTCCTCGCGAAAGCCGGTCGTACGATGCCGGTATGGCCGAGACCCCCGACACGCCCGAGATCGACATCAAGCCGCGCAGCCGCGACGTCACCGACGGTCTGGAGAAGACCGCCGCCCGCGGCATGCTCCGTGCGGTGGGCATGGGCGACGACGACTGGGTGAAGCCCCAGATCGGCGTCGCGTCCAGCTGGAACGAGATCACCCCGTGCAACCTCTCGCTCGACCGCCTGGCCAAGGCCGTCAAGGAGGGCGTCCACGCCGGTGGCGGTTACCCGCTCGAGTTCGGCACCATCAGCGTCTCCGACGGCATCAGCATGGGCCACGAGGGCATGCACTTCTCGCTCGTCAGCCGTGAGGTCATCGCGGACTCGGTCGAGGTCGTCATGTCGGCCGAGCGCCTCGACGGCTCGGTGCTGCTCGCCGGCTGCGACAAGAGCCTGCCCGGCATGCTCATGGCCGCCGCGCGCCTCGACCTGTCGAGCGTCTTCCTCTACGCCGGCTCCACCCTGCCGGGCAACGTCGACGGCAAGGACGTCACGATCATCGACGCCTTCGAGGCCGTCGGCGCCTGCATGAAGGGCCTCATCACCCGCGACGAGGTCGACCGCATCGAGCGCGCGATCTGCCCCGGCGAGGGCGCCTGCGGCGGCATGTACACCGCCAACACGATGGCCTCCGCGGCCGAGGCGCTCGGCATGAGCCTGCCCGGCTCGGCCGCCCCGCCGGCCCCCGACCGCCGCCGCGACGACTACGCCAAGAAGTCGGGCGAGGCCGTCGTCGAGCTGCTCCGCAAGGGCATCACCGCCCGCGACATCATGACGCTCGAGGCCTTCGAGAACGCCATCACCGTGGTCATGGCGCTCGGCGGCTCCACCAATGCCGTGCTGCACCTGCTCGCGATCGCGCGCGAGGCCGGCGTGCCGCTCACGCTCGACGACTTCAGCCGCGTCGGCGACAAGGTGCCCCACCTGGGCGACCTCAAGCCGTTCGGCCGATACGTCATGAACGACGTCGACAAGGTCGGCGGCATCCCCGTGATCATGAAGGCGCTGCTCGACGCGGGCCTCATGCACGGCGACGTCATGACCGTCACCGGCAAGACGATGGCCGAGAACCTCGCGCACATCGACCTCGGACTCGACGGCGACGTCATCCGTCCGCTCGACCAGCCGATCCACAAGACCGGCGGCCTGACGATCCTGCACGGCTCGCTCGCCCCCGAGGGCGCGGTCGTCAAGAGCGCCGGCTTCGACGAGTCGGTCTTCCGCGGCACCGCCCGCGTGTTCGACGGCGAGCGTGCGGCGATGGACGCGCTGGAGGACGGCACCGTCGTCGCCGGCGACGTCGTCGTCATCCGCTACGAGGGCCCCAAGGGCGGTCCCGGCATGCGCGAGATGCTCGCCATCACCGGCGCCATCAAGGGCGCAGGCCTGGGCAAGGACGTCCTGCTGCTCACCGACGGCCGCTTCTCCGGCGGCACCACCGGCCTGTGCGTCGGCCATGTCGCCCCCGAGGCCGTCGACGGTGGTCCGATCGCGTTCGTGCGCGACGGCGACCCGATCGTCCTCGACGTCGCGAACAAGCTCCTCGACGTCGAGATCGACGAGGACGAGCTGGCCCGTCGCCAGGAGGGCTGGGAGCCCAACCCGCCGAAGTACACCTCCGGCGTGTTGGCCAAGTACCGCAAGCTCGTCAGCTCCGCCGCGCACGGCGCCGTCACGGGCTGATCGGCTCCCGCCGCTGGGTGAGCGGTGAGTCGTCAACCGAATCCAGACCTCAGAAGGTTGACGCCTCACCGCTCGGCCGGGGGATCGGTTGACATCTCACCGCCCACTCAGCGGCCAGGCTCGCGGAACGGCACCGTAGAATCAGTCGGTGCCGAACTTCACCGACGACGAGCTCGCGATCGCCCTCAAGGTGCTGGGCGAGGCGCAGCACCTCGGTGACGAGGACGAGGCCTACGTCGCGCTGCGACGCGCCTGCGGCAAGTTCTACAAGGACGTCAAGAAGCAGCGCCGCAAGGCCAAGCGCGACGCCGTGAACGCCGCCGACCGCGAGGTCGTCTCGCTCACCGCCACCGGCTCGCCCCGCCGCATCGACGACGAGACCGCCGGCATCGCGCTGGTCTCGAACGCGCGTGGTGCCTCCGCGGGCGTGCTGCAGGTGCCGCGCGGCTGCTACATCTGCAAGGAGAAGTACACGGTGGTGGACGCGTTCTACCACCAGCTGTGCCCCGACTGCGCCGCGCTGAGCCACGCCAAGCGCGACGCCCGCACCGACCTCACCGGCCGCCGCGCGCTGCTCACCGGCGGCCGCGCCAAGATCGGCATGTACATCGCGCTGCGGCTGCTGCGCGACGGCGCGCACCTCACGATCACCACGCGCTTCCCGCGCGACGCCGTGCGCCGTTTCAGCGCCCAGCCCGACAGCAGCGAGTGGCTCGACCGACTCAAGATCGTCGGCATCGACCTGCGCGATCCCGCCCAGGTGATCGGCCTGGCCGACGAGGTCGCCGCGGCCGGCCCGCTCGACATCCTCATCAACAACGCCGCGCAGACCGTGAAGCGCCAGCCCGGCGCCTACCAGGCCATCGCCGACGCCGAGCTGCAGCCGTTGCCCGAGGGGTTCGTCCCCGAGCTCGTCACCTTCGGCCACACCAGCGACGCCCACCCGGCCTCGCTCGTCGGCTCGGTCAGCTCGCACCCCGCGCTCGCGGGCGACGCCGTCACGGCCGACGAGCTCACCGCCCTCGCGCTCGAGGCCGGCTCGGCCGACCTCGAGCGCATCGACGCCGGCGGCCTCCTGCCCGACCTCGTCGACACGAACAGCTGGGTGCAGCACGTCGGTCAGGTCGACGCGCTCGAGCTGCTCGAGGTCCAGCTGTGCAACAGCGTCGCGCCGTTCATCCTCGTCAGCCGTCTGCGTCCCGCCATGGCGGCCTCGGCCGCGCGCCGCAAGTACGTCGTCAACGTCTCGGCGATGGAGGGGCAGTTCGCCCGCGGCTACAAGGGTCCCGGCCATCCGCACACCAACATGGCCAAGGCAGCGCTCAACATGCTCACGCGCACGAGCGCCCGCGAGATGTTCGAGTCCGACGGCATCCTCATGACCGCCGTCGACACCGGCTGGATCACCGACGAGCGTCCGCACGTGACGAAGCAGCGCCTCGCGCAGGAGGGCTTCAAGGCGCCGCTCGACCTCGTCGACGGAGCCGCGCGCGTCTACGACCCGATCGTCCAGGGCGAGGCCGGCGTCGACCTCCACGGCGTGTTCCTCAAGGACTTCGAGCCCTTCCCCTGGTGAGCGGGATGGACCTCACCAGGCTGAGCACGGAGCGGCTGGAGCTCGCGGCGGTGTCCGAGGGCGACCTCGACGAGCTGCACGCGCTGAACGCGGACCCGCGGGTCTGGCGGCACCTGCCCTCGGGGGTGCACACCGACGTCCAGCAGACCCGCGACCAGATCGCCGACTACACGGCGGACTGGGAGCGCGACGGCCTCGGCTACTGGATCGCGCGCCGCGGCGGTGAGCTGGTCGGCATCGGGGGAGTGCGGCGCCGCCCCGGCGGCACGTGGAACCTCTACTACCGGATCGCAGCCGAGCGCCACGGTCACGGCTACGCCACCGAGGTCGCCCGGGCGGGCGTCGACGCGGCCGCGCGGCTCGCTCCCGAGGAGCCCGTCGTCGCCTACCTCCTCGAGCACAACGAAGCCTCGCGGCGCACCGCCGAGCGCGTAGGGCTGGGCCTCGTCTGGCGCGGACCCGACCACGAGGTGCCGGACGGCATCCGTCTCGTCCTCGCCGACCGGACGCTCGACGAGGCCACGCTCGGCACCCTCCACTGACGCCCGGCTGTCCGGATGCTGGACGACTTGTCTCACAACTTGACCACTCGCGCCTCCCGGCGCACACTGGAGTCATGCACGCGCTGCTTCTCGTAGTCCACTGACGCACGGCACCTCGCCGCGCGTCTCGCCCTCGTCGCCTCACGGCCGGGGGTTTTTTCATGCGATGAATGGACGACAGGAAGCAGGGAATACGATGGGGAACCGAGCACCGGCCGCCGCCACGGGGCTGCCGGCAGACGAGAAGAGTGGGGCCATGACCGAGACGGCACCGGAGCCGATGACCGGGGCGCAGAGCCTCGTCCGATCGCTGGAACAGGCCGGTGTGGAGGTCATCTTCGGGATCCCCGGCGGCGCGATCCTGCCGGCCTACGACCCGCTCTTCGACTCCTCGATCCGCCACGTGCTGGTCCGTCACGAGCAGGGCGCCGGCCACGCCGCGCAGGGCTACGCGATGGCCACCGGCAAGGTCGGCGTCTGCATGGCCACCTCCGGCCCGGGCGCCACCAACCTCGTCACCGCGATCGCCGACGCCTACCTCGACTCCGTGCCGATCGTCGCCGTCACGGGCCAGGTCGCCAGCAGCGTCATCGGCTCCGACGCCTTCCAGGAGGCCGACATCCGCGGCATCACGATGCCGATCACGAAGCACAGCTTCCTGGTGACCGACCCCGCCGAGATCCCGCGCGTCGTCGCGGAGGCCTTCCACATCGCCTCCACCGGTCGTCCCGGCCCGGTCCTGGTCGACGTCGCCAAGGACGCCCTCCAGGCGATGACCACCTACGAGTGGCCGCACGAGCTCGCGCTGCCGGGCTACCGCCCCACCACGCGCCCGCACAACAAGCAGGTCCGCGAGGCGGCGCGCCTCATCGCCGAGGCGAAGAAGCCGATCCTCTACGTCGGCGGCGGCGTCATCAAGGCCGACGCGTCGGCCGAGCTGGCGATGCTCGCCGAGCTGACGCAGATCCCGGTCGTCACCACGCTGATGGCACGCGGCGCGTTCCCCGACTCGCACGACCTGCACCTGGGCATGCCCGGCATGCACGGCACGGTCGCGGCCGTCGCCGGCCTGCAGAAGGCCGACCTGCTCATCACGCTGGGCGCTCGCTTCGACGACCGCGTCACCGGCAACCTCGACACGTTCGCGCCCGGCGCGAAGGTCATCCACGCCGACATCGACCCGGCCGAGATCAGCAAGAACCGCGTGGCCGACGTCCCGATCGTGGGCGACGCCCGCGAGGTCATCGCCGACCTCATCCGCGCGCTGCGCAAGCAGTCCGACGAGGACGGGCTGACGGGCGACTACGACCAGTGGCGCCAGTACATCCTCGGCGTGAAGGCGAAGTTCCCGGTCGCGTACGAGAAGCCGCACGACGGCCTCGCCCCGCAGACCGTGATCGAGCGGATCAACGCCGCCGCCGGTGCCGAGGCGATCTACTCCTCGGGCGTCGGTCAGCACCAGATGTGGGCCGCGCACTTCGTGAAGTACGAGCGCCCGCGCCAGTGGCTCAACTCCGGCGGCGCCGGCACGATGGGCTACGGCGTCCCCGCCGCGATGGGTGCCAAGGTGGGCGACCCCGATCGCGTCGTGTGGGCGATCGACGGCGACGGCTGCTTCCAGATGACCAACCAGGAGCTGGCCACCTGTGCCCTCGAGGGCATCCCGATCAAGGTCGCGGTCATCAACAACTCCTCGCTGGGCATGGTGCGCCAGTGGCAGACCCTGTTCTACGAGGGCCGCTACTCCAACACCGACCTCAACACCGGCCCGGAGACCATCGGCGCCCGCCGGATCCCCGACTTCGTCAAGCTCGCCGAGGCCTACGGCTGCGTGGGCCTGCGCTGCGAGAGCGAGGACGAGCTCGACGAGGTCATCGCCAAGGCGATGAGCATCAACGACGTGCCCGTCGTGATCGACTTCGTCGTCGAGCGCGACGCGATGGTCTGGCCGATGGTGGCCGCCGGCACGAGCAACGACGACATCAAGATCGCCCGCGATCTGGCCCCCGAATGGGAAGAGGAAGACCTCTGATGCCCCAGCACACCCTGAGCGTCCTGGTCGAGAACACGCCCGGCGTCCTCGCGCGCGTCTCGAGCCTGTTCATGCGCCGCGGCTTCAACATCGACTCGCTCGCGGTCGGTCCCACCGAGATCCCCGAGATCTCGCGGATGACCATCGTCGTGAACGTCGAGGAGCTCCCGCTCGAGCAGGTCACGAAGCAGCTCAACAAGCTCGTCAACGTGCTCAAGATCGTCGAGCTCGACTCGGGCAACGCGGTCGAGCGTGAGCTCATGCTGATCAAGGTCAAGACCGACCAGCAGACCCGCGGCCAGGTCCTCGAGACCGTCCAGCTGTTCCGGGCCAAGGTCGTCGACGTCGCGCAGGACTCGGTCACGATCGAGGCCACCGGCGACGCCGGCAAGCTCACGGCCATGCTCAACGTGCTCGAGCCCTTCGGCATCCGCGAGATCGCGCAGTCCGGACGCGTCGCGATCGGCCGCGGCTCGCGGTCGATCACCGACCGCACGCTGCGCACCGTGCCCGGCACCGCCGCCGGCTGACCCACCCGCACCCCACATCGCGCCGGCGCACGCACCTGCGCCTTCGACCCCCAACCAAGGAGAACCGAGAATCGTGGCTGAACTGTTCTACGACGACGACGCCGACCTGTCCCTGATCCAGGGCAAGAACGTGGCCGTGATCGGCTACGGCAGCCAGGGCCACGCCCACGCGCTCAACCTGCGCGACTCGGGCGTCGACGTCCGCATCGGCCTGGCCGACGGCAGCAAGAGCAAGGCCAAGGCCGAGGCCGAGGGCCTGCGCGTCCTCCCGGTCGCCGAGGCGGTCGAGGAGTCCGACGTGATCGTCATCCTCACGCCCGACCAGGTGCAGCGTCACGTCTACACCGAGTCGATCGCGCCCAACCTGACCACCGGCGACACGCTGGTGTTCGGCCACGGCTTCAACATCCGCTTCGGCTACATCAAGCCGGCCGAGGGCGTCGACGTCATCATGGTCGCCCCGAAGGCCCCCGGCCACACCGTGCGTCGCGAGTTCGTCGCCGGCCGCGGCATCCCCGACATCATCGCGGTCGAGCAGGACGCCTCGGGCCAGGCCTGGGACCTCGCGCTCTCGTACGCGAAGGGCATCGGCGGCACGCGCGCCGGCGTCATCAAGACCACCTTCACCGAGGAGACCGAGACCGACCTCTTCGGCGAGCAGGCCGTGCTGTGCGGCGGCATGTCGCACCTGGTCCAGGCGGGCTTCGAGGTGCTGACCGAGGCCGGCTACCAGCCCGAGATCGCCTACTTCGAGGTGCTGCACGAGCTCAAGCTGATCGTCGACCTCATGTGGGAGGGCGGCATCGCCAAGCAGCGCTGGAGCATCTCCGACACCGCCGAGTACGGCGACTACGTGTCCGGCCCCCGCGTCATCGACTCGGGCGTCAAGGAGCGCATGCAGCAGGTCCTGGGCGACATCCAGTCCGGCGCGTTCGCCGAGCGCTTCATCGCCGACCAGGACAACGGAGGCAAGGAGTTCCTCGAGCTGCGCGAGAAGGAGGCCGGTCATCCTATCGAGGCCACCGGCAAGGCCCTGCGCTCGCACTTCTCGTGGAAGCAGGCCGACGACGACTACACCGAGGGCAGCGCGGCTCGCTGAGTCCGTCCTCCGTCGCCGAGCGCGGCGTCCCGTCCGACCACGTGTCGGTGTGGGGCGCCGCGTTCGTGCGTCAGGAGCGGGGCGCGCGGGCGCGCGGAGGGCGGGGGAGCAGGATCACCGGCACGGGGCTGTGGTTGACGATCCTGGTCGCGGTGGACCCCATGAAGACGCGCGATACGGGGCCGTGACGGCTGGAGCCGACGGCGAGCAGGTCTCCGGGGCTCCACTCGAACGAGTCGAGCGCGAGCGACCAGCGCTCGGCGCTGGTGACCTGGGTCGTGGTGACGTCGACGCCGGGCGCGAGCGCGCGGATGCCGTCGGCCAGCTGGTCCTGATGCTGGCGCACGAGCGCCGCCCACGCCTCGCGCACGCCTTGGTCGGCGAAGGCCGCGAAGGCGGTGCGCGAGCCGCTGCGCACGGCGAACGTCACGATCTCGACCGGCACCTTGAGCCAGAGCGCGAGCGAGGCGATCGGTCCGTTCAGTGCCGCGTCCGACGCGGTCGGGTCCACCGCCACGACGAGTCGCTCGATGCCGCCGTCGTGGGCGTGGAAGCCGCGGGGCGCCAGCGCCACCGGGATCGCCGAGCTGTGCGCCAGCCGGCCGTTCGTGCTGCCGAAGGCGATGCGGCCCAGGGCGCCGTGCGACGCCGAGCCCGCCACCACGAGCCGGGCGTTCCGGGCGCGGCTCTCGTCCAGCAGCGCCTGCGGCACCGACGAGGCGGTGCGCGAGACGGTGACGACGTCGGCCTCCTCGCCCAGGTGCGCCCGGGCGATGGCCAGCGCCTCCTCGGTCTGCTCCTTGACGTAGCGGCGCCACTCGTCGTCCACGCCGGCGAAGTCGCGCAGCGAGTCCCAGCTGTCCTGGACCACGCTCGTGACGACCAGCTCCTCGCCCGTGGTGCGCGCGAACTCGACCGCGAGGTCGAGCGCCGCGAGGCTGCGAGTGTCGCTGCCGAACCCGACGACGACGCTCACGCGGGATCACCCTCGGGGGACTTGTTGAGCCGCGAGTGGCGGTACCCGTAGGCGAAGTACACGACGAAGCCGAGCGCGAGCCAGACCAGGAACCGCAGCCACGTGTCGACCTTGAGGCTGGCCATGAGGCCCACGCACGAGGCGACGGTGGCGATCGGCAGGATCGGCACCCACGGCGTGCGGAAGGGGCGCTTCATGTCGGGCTGCGTGCGGCGCAGCACGATCACGGCGATCGCCACGACGACGAAGGCGAACAGCGTGCCGATGCTGACCATCTCCGCCAGCACCGAGATCGGGACGAGACCGGCGAGCAGTGCCACCGCCACCACGGTGAGGCTGGTCATCAGGACGGGCGTGCCCCACGTGGGGTGGATGCGGCGGAACGCCTCGGGCAGCAGGCCGTCACGTGCCAGTGCGAAGCCGATGCGCGGCATGGCGACGAGGTCGACGAGGATCACCGACGTCAGGCCGGCGACGGCGGCGATGCCGATGAGGATGCCCGCCCACTCCAGGCCGACCTGGTCGAAGACGTCGGCGACGGCGTCGCCCTCGGACAGATCGGAGTAGTGGACCATGCCGGTCAGGACGATGCACACGCCCACGTAGAGCGCGGTGCAGATGCCGAGGGTGCCGAGGAGGCCGAGCGGCATGTCGCGCTCGGGCCTCTTGGTCTCCTCGCCGAGGTTCGCCACGGCCTCGAAGCCGGAGTAGGCGAAGAACACCACGGCGGCGGCGACGAAGATGCCGGTGAGGCCGAACGTGGCCGGCTCGACGCCGGAGAGGAACTGCCACAGCGGCGCGTGCAGGCTGCTCGAGGAGCCGCCGTCGCCCGACGGGGGCTGCGACTCGGGGATGAACGGCACGAGGTTGCCGGTGTTGACGTAGAAGGCGCCGACCGCGATGACGAACACGCACACGAGCACCTTGATGACGACGAGTCCGTTCGTGACCCACGCCGACTCGCGGATGCCGCGCAGCGCGACCCAGCCCAGCACGAACACGATGAAGATCGCGCCGACGTTGACGACGGAGCCCTCCTCGGCGAACCACTTGGCCGGAAGGTCGAAGACGCCGGCGACGTAGCCCGACCAGCCGCGCGCCACCACCGCCGCGCCGAGCGCGAACTCGAGGATGAGGTCCCACGCGATGATCCAGGCGAAGATCTCGCCGATCGTCGTGTAGCTGTAGGTGTACGAGCTGCCGGCCGTCGGCACGGCCGAGGCGAGCTCGGCATAGCAGAGGGCCGCCAGCAGGGCGACCGCTCCGGCGATGAGGAAGGAGATCGTCACGCCGGGTCCGGCGTTCTCCTTCGCCTGCAGGCCGGTCAGCGTGAAGATGCCCGTGCCGATGACGATGCCGATCCCGAAGCCGATCAGGTCCAGCGCCGACAGGTTCTTCTTGAGGCTGCCGTGCTCCTGGCTCTCCGGCGTCTCGTCGTTCTGGTGGATGACGTCGTCGACGCTCTTCTTCCTCAGCAGATCCATGCCCTGCCCCCTGCGGATCGTGCCCCGGGTGGGGCGAAATGGCCTGCACAGAAGCCTGCGGGCATCGGTACCGGCCCGCAACAGGAGCGGACGCTCAGGCGATGAGGTCGACCGCGTCCGGATCGCGGGTGGCGCCCGCGTGGCCCTCGGTGACGCGCGCCCACGCCCGGGCGAGGCGCGCCACCGCGTCCTCCAGCTCGTCGGGCGCCAGCGCGAAGGGAAGTCGCAGTCGTCGCTCGCCGACCGCGGCGCTGGTCGCGTAGAACCGCGGCCCGGGCGTGAGGGTCAGGCCCTCCTCCTCGGCCACCGCGACGAGCGCCGAGCTCAGGGGAGCGGGCAGCGTGGCCCACGCGGTCAGGCCGCCCTCGGGCCGCGTCAGCGACCAGTCGGGCAGGTGGGTGCCGACGGCCCGGACGAGGACGTCGCGGCGGTGCCGCAGCTCGGCTCGCCGCGCCGTCAGGTCGAGGTCGCCGTCCTCGAGCGCCGTGGCCATGACCAGCTGGTCGAGCGCGGCCGTGCCGAGGTCTCGCGTCATGCGGGCGTGGACGAGCCGGGGCACCAACGTGCGGGGAGCGCGGATCCATCCGATGCGCAGCCCGCCCCAGAGCGACTTCGCCGCCGAGCCCACGACGATCGCGGACGAGTCGTGAGCGGCGTAGTGCTCGGGCAGGGGAGCGTCGCCCAGGCTCACGTCGCGCAGGGTCTCGTCGATGATCGTGGTGACGCCGGCCGCCGGCAGGATGCGCGCCAGCTCGCGGCGCTGCGCCGAGGGCATCAGGGTGCCGGTGGGGTTGTGGAAGTCGGCCACGAACAGGGCGAGGCCGGCGGCGGGCGCGAGCCGGGCCACCTCGTCGACGGGCCACGGGTCGTCGCCGGTGGGCAGCGGCAGCAGCCGCGCGCCGGCGCGCCCCAGCAGGTCGAACGCATGGGGGTAGCCGCAGCCCTCCACGAGGACCCGCTCGCCGGGCCGCACGAGCACCGAGACGAGCAGCGACAGCGCGCTCTGGGCGCCGGTCGTGACGACGATCTGCTCCGGGTCGGTGGGCAGACCGTGGCTCGTGTACCGGGCGGCGAGCCTCTCGCGCAGGATCGGCAGGCCGTCCGGCAGGTAGCCGTCGGTCGCCAGCAGCGCGGGCAGGCTGGTCATCGCCCGCTGGATCAGGGCGGCGAAGCCCTCCGGCGCCTCCGACGCCGCGGCGGTGAGGGCGATGCCGTCGTGGCGCGAGGGTCGCGCCAGCATGCTCGTCGAGCCCGCGCGGCCGACGGGCAGCTCGACCACGGTTCCGGAGCCCTGCCGTGTGCGCACCAGGCGACTCTCGCGCAGCACCTCGTAGGCGCGCGTGGTGGTGGTGCGGCTCAGCCCGGTGGCCTCGGCCAGCGAGCGCTCGCTCGGCAGGGTCGTCCCCGACGGGATGCGCCCGTCCATCACCGCGCCGCGGATCTGGGTGGCGAGCCGGCGGTAGGCGGGGCCGGCTCCGGGGTCGGCGTCGCCGAGCATCGACGCGAGACGGCGGGCGGAGAGGGCGGTGGCACGGGCCATGAGGCCACTTTGGCAGGATTGGCTATGGAATCCAAGTCCAGTTCGGCGCAGAGTGAGAGGGTGCTCCTGTGGATGATCCTGATGGCCCTCGCGATGTGGGGGATCGCGGCCACCGTGCGCGTCGTGCGACGCGACGGGCTGCGTCGGCTGCCCACCGCGCCGATCCTGCGCCGGCCCGAGGCGCGGCGATGACGCGCCGTCTCGTGCAGCTCTTCGTCGGGCTGTGGCTCTACGGCGCGACCATGGCCCTGCTGGTGCGGGCCGGCATGGGGCTCGACCCGTGGGACGTCTTCCACGAGGGTCTGACCCACCACCTGCCGCTGACGTTCGGGCAGGTCGTCATCCTCGTCGGGGCACTCGTGCTGCTGGTCTGGATCCCGCTGCGCCAGCGTCCGGGCTTCGGCACGATCGCGAACGTCGTGGTGATCGGCCTGGCGGCCGACGCCACCCTGGCGGTCCTGCCCGAGGCCTCGGGTCCGGTGTGGGGCACGGCGATGCTGGTGGCCGGCGTCGTCGGCAACGGCATGGCGGGCGCCATGTACGTCGGAGCGGGCCTGGGCCCGGGCCCGCGCGACGGCCTGTGGACCGGCATCGTCCGACGCACCGGCGCGAGCGTGCGGCGCGTGCGCACGATGCTCGAGCTGGCCGTCCTCGCCACGGGCTTCCTGCTGGGCGGCACGGTGGGCATCGGCACGGTGCTCTATGCCGTGGCCATCGGCCCGATCGTGCAGCTCTTCCTGCCGTGGTTCGAGGTGCGCCGGGTCGCGGCCGCCGAGCCGGCCACGACCTGACGTCCGCTCAGGGCGCGAGGCGACGCAGCGACCAGCCCATCAGGATCCACATGAGACCCATGCCGGCCGCGAACAGCGCGACGCCGTAGGCGACCACCGACGTGAACAGCGAGGCACGCAGGAACGAGGCGTTCATCGCGACCTCGCGCAGTGGGTCGTCCTGCTCCAGCTCGGCGTAGGTCTTGCCACCCGTCGCCTCGAGGGCGTGCTTGTCGATCACCTGCGCCTGCGAGTAGGCGTCGAGCGGGCCGTTCACCTGCTTGCCGCCGAACCACTCGGCGTCCTCGGAGACGGTGATGTTCTGGGCCTTCAGCTGGTCGGTGACGACCCACCACGTGGCGGCCCCGGCTGCGACGAGGACGATGCCGGCGATGATCGACAGCAGTCCGACGGTGCGGACGCCTCGCGGACTGGTGGTGTGGGCGTAGGTCGGTTCGGACATGACGACTCCTCCTCCGTCGGGGTCTCGATGACCCGTTGGGCCGAGAGTAGGACGGCGAGGGGTTCGCCCGTGCCGGTCGCGTCAGCGGCGCGTGGCGATGATGAGGCTGGCGTCGGGGTCGATCAGCATCTCGACGGCGGCGAAGCGCTCGTCGGTGAGCCACTGCTCGCGGATCGTGTCGACCTGGCCGTCGACGATCGGCGGCCAGAACGCCGAGGGGACGAAGTCGTCGAGCACGGCGATGCCGCCGGGCTCGAGGAGGTCGGCCATCACGTCGATGCTGGCCATGACGTCGCGCACGTCCACGAACAGCAGGGAGAACGGCGCGTACTGCTCCAGCACGGTCCAGTCGCCGCACGTGACCTCGACGTTCGAGGCGTCGTGGAAGATGCCCTGCACGTCCTCGGCGAGGCCGGGATCGAGCTCGGCGGTGACGATGTGGGCGCCCTTCGGGGCTCCGCTGGACAGCCAGGCCGAGCCCACGCCGCAGCCGGTGCCGAGCTCGGCGAGGGTGCCGTGGCGCGAGGCGGCCAAGGTCGCCAGCAGTCGGCCCGTCTCGCTGCGGGTGGAGGTGATGAAGCCGCGGCGCCGGGACAGGTCCAGGGCGCGGGCGACCAGATCAGGGACCTCAGCCGGAGCGCTCATGAGGCCAGTGTTCCACGTGGCGGGCACGAAGGCGCCCGGGCTCACCCGCTGAGATCTGCGTGGGGTGCAGACGGCGGCCCGGACCCTGGTGTACAGTCGCGGCCATGCGGAAGCAGCTCGTACTCATCGCTTGCCGCGGCAGGACCTCCTAGGGCCACACCTGCCGCGGAGTTTCGGCGTTGGCTCGACGACTCTGCAGCAGATGTTCTGGACCAGGACCTGGTTCTCCTCCTCTGAAACGCTGACCGACGTCACCCGTCGCAGCACGTGGCCCCGCAGGGTCGTCGGTCCCGTCGGATCCCGCACCGACCACCACTGCCACTTCAGAGGAGCACTCATGTTCGACCCGATCATCGCCATGGAATGGGGACCCGCGCACCTGCGCGACGACGCCGATTTCGACGAGACGCCCGAAGACAACTGACGACCGGATAGCGAGACCCGAGTTTCAACATCTGAGATCGACGGTTCTAGGATGGACTCATGACCAGCACCTATTCCCTCGCGGTCGTCGCCGGCGACGGCATCGGCCCGGAAGTCACCGAGCAGGCCCTGAAGGTTCTCGACGTCGTCGCGCAGGGGTCCGGACTCACGTTCGACCGCACGGCCTACGACCTGGGCGCGCGCCGCTGGCACGCGACCGGCGAGACGCTGCCCGACAGCGTCCTCGAGGAGATCCGTGGGCACGACGCGATCCTGCTCGGCGCGGTCGGCGACCCGTCGGTCCCGTCCGGGGTGCTGGAGCGCGGACTGCTGCTGCGGCTGCGGTTCGAGCTCGACCACTACGTGAACCTGCGTCCCTCGAAGCTGTTCCCGGGCGTCCCCACGCCGCTGGCCGACCCGGGCGACATCGACTTCGTCGTCGTCCGTGAGGGCACCGAGGGACCGTACGTCGGCAATGGCGGCGCGATCCGCGTCGGCACGCCGCACGAGGTCGCCACCGAGGTCAGCCTCAACACGGCCTTCGGCGTCGAGCGTGTGGTCCGCGACGCGTTCGCCCGTGCGCAGGCGCGCCCGCGTCGCAAGCTGACGCTCGTGCACAAGAACAACGTGCTCGTCCACGCCGGCCACCTGTGGAGCCGCACGGTCGACGCCGTCGCGGCGGAGTTCCCCGACGTCACGGTCGACTACCTGCACGTCGACGCCGCCACGATCTTCCTGGCGACCGACCCGGCGCGCTTCGACGTGATCGTCACGGACAACCTGTTCGGCGACATCCTCACCGACCTGGCCGCCGCCGTCACCGGTGGCATCGGCCTGGCCGCGAGCGGCAACGTCAACCCCGACCGCACCGCCCCGAGCATGTTCGAGCCGGTCCACGGCTCGGCGCCCGACATCGCCGGCCAGTCCAAGGCCGACCCGACCGCCGCGATCCTCTCGGCCGGCCTGCTGCTCGACCACCTCGGCCACGCCGCCGAGGCGGCGCGCATCACCGCCGCCGTCGAGGCCGACATCGCCGCGCGCGACGGGCAGCCGCGATCCACGCAGGAGGTGGGGGAGGCCATCGCGGCGCGCGTGGCCGCGGAGGTATCGGTCGCCTGACGACCCCTCCCACCACTCCCGAAAGGACTATCGTGTCCGCCATGACCACCCCTGCGTTCACCCCCCGGATCGAGACCAACGCGAACGCACGCAGCGACGCCGAGCGCTCGGAGATCCTCGCCGATCCCGGGTTCGGCAACCACTTCACCGACCACATGTTCCTGACCGAGTGGACGCCGGACCGCGACTGGCACGACCCCCGCGTCGTGCCGTACGGCCCGCTGTCGCTCGACCCGGCCACGGCGGTGCTGCACTACGCCCAGGAGATCTTCGAGGGCCTCAAGGCCTACGCCCACGCCGACGGCTCGGTGTGGCTGTTCCGTCCCGAGGCCAACGCGGCCCGGATGCAGCGGTCGGCGCACCGCCTGGCGCTGCCCGAGCTGCCGGTCGAGTGGTTCATCGGCTCGGTGCGGTCGCTGATCGAGACCGACCGCGCGTGGGTGCCCACGGGCGAGGAGCGCAGCCTCTACCTGCGCCCCTTCATGTTCGCGTCCGAGGTCTTCCTGGGCGTCCGGCCCAGCCAGCACGTCACGTACTCGGTGATCGCGTCGCCCGCCGGCGCCTACTTCTCCGAGGGCATCAAGCCGGTCGACATCTGGCTCTCCAGCGAGTACAGCCGGGCGGGCGCCGGTGGCACGGGCGCCGCGAAGTGCGGCGGCAACTACGCCGCCAGCCTGCTGCCCCAGCAGGAGGCCGCGACGCACGGCTGCGCGCAGGTCGCGTTCCTGGACTCGGTGGAGCACCGCTGGGTCGAGGAGCTCGGTGGCATGAACCTGTACTTCGTCCACTCCGACGGCTCGATCGTCACGCCCGAGCTCAGTGGTTCGATCCTCGAGGGCATCACCCGCGACTCGATCCTGGCCATCGCTAAGGACCTGGGCCACGACGTCATCGAGCGCAAGGTCTCGATCGACGACTGGCGCGACGGCGTCGCCGACGGCACGATCACCGAGGTCTTCGCCTGCGGGACCGCCGCGGTGGTCACTCCGGTGGGCAAGCTCAAGTGGGACGGTGGCGAGGTCGTCAGCGCCGAGGGCGAGCCGGGCAAGGTCACGGCCGACATCCGCTCGGCACTGGTCGACATCCAGTACGGCCGCGCCGAGGACCGCCACGGCTGGATGACCCGCGCGGTCTGACCTCGGCCGAGCACGAGATGTGCTCCCTTTTCGACCTTTCAGCCCGGCTCAAACGTCGAAGGGGGAGCACATCTCGTTGCGGGGTCAGAACTGGACGGTGGGAGGAGCGTCCTGGCCGGCGGGAGCGTCGTAGAAGGTGCGCTCCTTCACGCCGGAGACGCCCGTGAAGAACATCCACGGGATCGTGCGCACCAGCTGGTTGAGCGCCCGCACGGCGTCGTTGTAGTACTGGCGCGCGAACGACAGCTTGTCCTCGGTGTCGCTCAGCTCGGTCTGCAGGTGCTGGAAGTTCGCCGAGGCCTTGAGGTCGGGGTACGCCTCGGCGACGGCCATCACGTCGACGAGCGCGCGCTCGAGGCGGGCCTCGGCGGCGGCGCGCTGCTCGACCGAGCCCGAGCGGGCGGCCTCGGTGACGCCGGCGCGGGCGGCGGTGACCTCCTCGAAGACGCCGCGCTCGTGGGCGGCGTAGCCCTTCACGGCGTTCACGAGGTTCGGGATGAGGTCGGCGCGACGGGTCAGCTGCACGTCGATCCCGCCGAGCGCCTCCTGGGCGGCGATGTCGGCCGTGCGCAGCCGGTTGAAGGCGACGACGCCGAACAGCACGAGGGCGACGACGATCGCGACGATGATCCAGATCAGCACGGGAACCTCCAGGAACGGGAACTGGTCGAAACTCTAGTGCGGCCGGGCCGCGGGGCGGAGGGGATCACCACGAGCCGCCCCCGCCTCCGCCGCCCCCGCCACCGCTGAAGCCGCCGCCTCCACCGCCTCCGCTCGACGAGGAGGAGACGCTCGCGGTGTAGGCGCCGATCGAGCTCGAGAGGGCGCTCTCGAAGCTGCTGAAGGCGGCCGCGCCGCTGGCGCCGACGACGCCGCCGCCGGTCGTGCCGCCGTACCAGATCGGAACGGGAGCGGGCAGGCCCGTCGCGGTCTCGTACTTGCGGGCCCACAGGTCGGCGACGCCAAACGCGACGGCGTAGGGGATGTAGGCGGTGTAGAGGTCCTCGCGCCCGCTGAAGTCGAAGCGGTCCTTGGCCCCGTCGGTGCTGAGGAAGCGCTCGAAGCCGCCGGCGCGCGACCACAGCTCTCGGCCCTCGCGGGTGCGCCGCCGGCCGACGCCGGGCAGCAGCACGCCGACCGAGCCGATCGCGAAGGCGGCGAAGGGCATCAGGTAGAGCCCGGTGATCCCGACGAACGTGCCGCCGAGCACCACGAGGATCGCGACCACGAACAGCACCCGCCACAGCCACTCGTGCGAGGCCGGGACGACGGTGCGGCTCGTGGTGCCCCAGGCGCGGGCGACGCCGGGCAGTGCGGTCTTGACGGCGGACAGGCGCTTTCCCGACTCGATCGAGCCGTCGGCCGTGAACGTGCGGCCCTCGCCGCGCAGGTCGAGCCCGGAGACGACCTCGCGGGCGACCGGGTCGAGCCGGTCCCACGTGGCGGGATCGACGTGACTCGTGACGGTCCAATCCTTGCCGTGCTGCCGCAGGTCGACGTGCTGCTGCTCGGCCAGGTGCAGCAGCGTGGCGGTCAGGGCGTGGCGGGGCACCCGCTCGTCGGTGACGTAGGCCGTCTGCACCGGACCGAGTCCTTCGGGCGGTTCGAACAGCACGGGGAGGCCGGGCACGCGCTCCCGCGTGGTGCGCTCCAGGAGGTAGCCCACGAGCAGGGCGACCGCGGAGATCAGCACGACGACGGCGAGGGCGGACAGCGACGAGCCCAGCATCCGATCCCAGCCGATCGACCAGGGGACGTGCGCGCGGTCGGGGGCGGGGGAGTCCATCGCGGCGCGCACCACCACGGCGGTGTGGGGCGCGAGGTCGGTGGCCGTGATGCGCAGCTCGCGGGAGCCCTCGCCCTCGACGGTGCACGGGCGCCCGTCGCCGATCGAGCACTCCAGGCGGTCGGTCGGCTGCGGCAGGGAGACGCGCAGGTCGGCCACGCTGATCGGCATGCTCCAGCCCGCGGCCACGACCTGCCAGACGAGCTCGGCGCGGTCGGACTCGCCGCCGGTCCAGCTGGCGCTCGAGTCGGCCAGGCTCTCGGGATTCGGACCCAGCACGCCGTCGATCCGGTAGTCGATCGTGTAGGTGTGGGTGCCGGCCGCCAGGTAGGTGTTCGGGTCGCCGATCTTGGCCACGCGGAAGCGCCGGCCCTGCTCCCAGGAGCGGCTGACGGGCACGGGCTCGCCGTCGAGGCGGATGCGCACGTCCTTCGGGTGGTACCGGACGGTGTGGTCGCCCTGGTCCGAGCGGTCCCAGTAGCGGAAGATGCCGTGGCGTCCCCACGGGAAGTCGGCGGTGATGGTCTCGCTCGCGTGCAGGGTGCCGTCCGCGTCGACGTCGTACGTCGCGCGGTACGACGTGATCGTCACGGGATCGGCGACACCGGTGCTGGAGGAGCCTCCCATCGTCGCGAGCGCGGGGACGAGCAGCAGTCCGGCGAGGATCACCGCGGTGACCAACCGGAGCACGAGACGGGCCATGGCGGGATACTAGGCGGAGCGGACCCCACCCCGAATGCAAAGTCTTGCAGTGCTGTGCAAGAATGTTCCCCATGTCCAAGGTCCTCACCACTCTTCCCGTCGGCGAGCGCGTCGGCATCGCCTTCTCCGGCGGACTCGACACGTCCGTCGCCGTCGCCTGGATGCGCGACAAGGGCGCCGTGCCCTGCACGTACACCGCCGACCTCGGCCAGTACGACGAGCCGGACATCTCCGGCGTCCCCGGACGCGCGATGGAGTACGGCGCCGAGCTGGCCCGGGCCATCGACTGCAAGCGCCCCCTCGTCGACGAGGGCCTGGCCGCCCTCGCGTGCGGCGCCTTCCACATCAAGTCGGCGGGCCGCACCTACTTCAACACCACCCCGCTGGGCCGCGCCGTCACCGGCACGCTGCTCGTGCGCGCGATGCACGAGGACGGCGTCAACATCTGGGGCGACGGCTCGACCTTCAAGGGCAACGACATCGAGCGGTTCTACCGCTACGGCCTGCTGGCCAACCCCGAGCTGCGCGTCTACAAGCCGTGGCTCGACGCCGACTTCGTCCACGAGCTGGGCGGCCGCACCGAGATGAGCCAGTGGCTCGTCGAGCACGGCCTGCCGTACCGGGACAGCCAGGAGAAGGCGTACTCGACCGACGCCAACATCTGGGGCGCCACGCACGAGGCCAAGACGCTGGAGCACCTCGACGTCTCGCTGGAGACCGTCGACCCGATCATGGGCGTGAAGTTCTGGGACCCGTCGGTGGACATCGACGCCGAGGACGTCACGATCTCGTTCGAGGAGGGTCGCCCCGTCGCCATCAACGGCACCCGGTTCGACGACCCGGTCGCGCTCGTCCACGAGGCCAACGTGATCGGCGGCCGGCACGGACTGGGCATGTCCGACCAGATCGAGAACCGCATCATCGAGGCCAAGAGCCGGGGCATCTACGAGGCGCCGGGCATGGCGCTGCTGTGGATCGCCTACGAGCGGCTGGTCAACGCGGTGCACAACGAGGACACCATCGCGAACTACCACGCGCACGGCCGCCGCCTCGGCCGGCTGATGTACGAGGGCCGGTGGCTCGACCCGCAGGCGATGATGCTGCGCGAGTCGATCCAGCGCTGGATCGCGTCGCTCGTGCACGGCTCGGTCACGCTGCGGCTGCGGCGGGGCGAGGACTACTCGATCCTCGACACCCAGGGCTCGCACTTCTCCTACCACCCCGAGAAGCTCTCGATGGAGCGCACCGAGAACGCCGTCTTCGGACCCACCGACCGGATCGGCCAGCTCACGATGCGCAATCTCGACATCGCCGACTCGCGCGCCAAGCTCGAGATGTACGCCTCGCAGCCGCTCGACCAGGGCCAGGTCCTGGTCGAGAACGGCACGCTGTTCGGCGATCTGCCTGCCGGTGGAGCCATGCGGATCGAGGCGAACCCCTCGGTCGAGGGTGACGAGGAGGTGGCTCTCGAGGCCGCCGCCATGGAGTTCGGGACGGACTGATCGCCATGATCAAGGTCGCCGTCACCGGTGCCACCGGGTACGCCGGCGGAGAAGTGCTGCGGCTGCTGCTGTCGCACCCCGAGGTCGAGGTGGGCGCGCTGACCGCGGCGTCCACCGCGGGCTCGCGGTTCGGCCAGCACCAGCCCCACCTGCTCCCGCTGGCCGACCGGATCGTCGCCGAGACCACCCCCGAGACCCTCGCCGGCCACGACGTCGTGTTCCTGGCGCTGCCGCACGGCGCGTCGGGCGCCGTCGCCGCGCAGTTACCCGATGACGTCCTCGTGATCGACTGCGGGGCCGACCACCGGCTCGAGAGCTCGCAGGACTGGGCCGACTACTACGGCGGCGAGCACGCGGGCACCTGGCCGTACGGCATGCCCGAGCTCATCACGGGCTCCTCGCGTCAGCGCGCGGCGCTGGCCGGCGCGCGGCGCGTCGCCGTGCCGGGCTGCAACGTCACCGCCGTGACGCTGGGCCTGCAGCCGGCGGTCGCCGCGGGTCTGGTCGAGACCACCGACCTCGTCGCCGTGCTGGCGAACGGGTACTCCGGCGCGGGCAAGTCGCTCAAGACGCACCTGCTGGCGTCCGAGGGCCTGGGCGCCGCGCTGCCGTACGCGGTCGGCGGCAGCCACCGCCACATCCCCGAGATCGCGCAGAACCTCACGAAGGCCGGTGCGCCCGAGGTGACGATCTCCTTCACGCCCACGCTGGTGCCGATGGCGCGGGGCATCCTGGCCACCGCCACCGCGCGGCTGGCCGAGGGCATCGACGAGGCGCAGGTGCGCGCCGCCTACGAGGACGCGTACGGCGACGAGCCGTTCCTGCACCTGCTGCCCGAGGACCAGTGGCCCACCACGGCCGCCACGCTGGGCGCCAACACGGCCCAGATCCAGGTCGCGGTCGACGAGCGCGCGGGTCGCCTCGTCACGGTCACGGCCATCGACAACCTCGTCAAGGGCACGGCCGGCGCGGCCGTCCAGTCGATGAACCTCGCGCTGGGTCTGCCCGAGACCACCGGACTCACCACGATCGGAGTGGCGCCATGAACGAGAACAGCACGGGCGTGACCGCTGCGCAGGGCTTCCGGGCCGCGGGCGTCACCGCCGGCCTCAAGGACTCGGGCAAGCCCGACATCGCGCTCGTCGTCAACGACGGTCCGTCGTCGGCCGCGGCCGCCGTGTTCACCTCGAACCGCTGCAAGGCGCACCCGGTGATCTGGAGCGAGCAGGCGATCAAGGGCGGCAGCGCCCGCTCGATCGTGCTCAACTCCGGCGGCGCCAACTGCTACACGGGACCCGAGGGATTCGCGGCCACGCACCGCACGGCCGAGCGCGTCGCCGAGCACCTCGGCATCGGTGCGATCGACGTCCAGGTCTGCTCGACGGGCCTCATCGGGCGCCTGCTCGACGAGCCCAAGGTGCTGGCCGGGGTCGACGCGGCCGTCGTCGCGCTCTCGCCCGAGGGCGGCGCCGACGCAGCGACGGCGATCATGACCACCGACACCGTCATGAAGCAGTCCGTCGCGCAGGGCGACGGCTGGGTCATCGGCGGCATGGCGAAGGGCGCGGGCATGCTCGCCCCGGCGCTGGCCACGATGCTCGTCGTCGTCACGACCGACGCCGACCTCGACGCGGCCACGCTCGACACCGCCCTGCGGACCGCCACGGCCCAGACGTTCGACCGGCTCGACTCCGACGGCTGCCAGTCCACCAACGACACCGTGCTGCTGATGGCGTCCGGTGCCTCGGGCGTCGCGCCGGAGGTCGCCGCGTTCACCGAGGCGCTCACCACCGTGTGCCGCGACCTCGCGCTGCAGCTGCTGGCCGACGCCGAGGGCGCCGACCACGAGATCGCGATCACCACGGTCAACGCCGCGAGCGAGCAGGACGCGCTCGAGGTCGGCCGGTCCGTCGCGCGCAGCAACCTGTTCAAGACGGCGATCTACGGCAAGGACCCCAACTGGGGCCGCATCCTGGCCTCGGCCGGCACCACGACCGCGGAGTTCGACCCGCTCGACCTCGACGTCGCGGTCAACGACGTGTGGGTGTGCCGCAACTCCGGCGTGGGGGAGTCGATCGACCTGGTCGACCTCGAGCCGCGCTCGGTCACGGTCACGATCGACCTCAAGGCAGGCGACCACAGCGCCACGATCTGGACCAACGACCTGACGCACGCCTACGTCCACGAGAACTCCGCCTACTCGACCTGAGGAAGCACCGATGAGTGACAACGAGATGAAGCAGTGGGCGCCCGAGGACTGGGCGGCCGCCACCACGAAGGCGGCCACGCTGGCGCACGCCCTGCCGTGGCTGAAGGCCTACCACGGCAAGATCGTCGTGGTGAAGTACGGCGGCAACGCCATGACCGACGAGCGCCTCAAGCGCGCGTTCGCGGAGGACATCGTCTTCCTGCGGCTGGCCGGCTTCAAGCCGGTGGTCGTGCACGGCGGCGGGCCGCAGATCAGCGCCATGCTCGACCGCCTCCAGATCGAGTCGGAGTTCCGCGGCGGCCTGCGGGTCACCACACCCGAGGCCGTCGAGGTCGTCCGGATGGTGCTCAAGGGCCAGGTCGGCCCCGAGCTGGTCGGCCTGCTCAACCAGCACGGCGACCTCGCCGTCGGTCTGTCCGGTGAGGACGGCGGCCTGTTCCGTGCCCAGCGCACCCAGCCGGTCGTCGACGGCGAGCCGGTCGACGTGGGCCTCGTGGGCGAGGTCGTCGGGGTGCGTCCCGAGGCCGTCATCGACCTCATCGACGCCGGTCGCATCCCGGTGGTCTCCACCGTCGCGCCCGACGCCGACGGCCAGGTGCTCAACGTCAACGCCGACACGGCCGCCTCGGCCCTCGCCGTGGCGCTCGGGGCCGAGAAGCTGCTGGTCCTCACCGACGTCGAGGGCCTCTACGCCGACTGGCCGAACAGCAGTGACGTCATCGGCGAGATCAGCCCCGAGTCGCTCGAGGCGATCCTGCCCGAGCTGGCCAGCGGCATGATCCCCAAGATGACCGCGTGCCTCAACGCCGTCCGTGGCGGCGTCAAGCGCGCCACCGTCGTCGACGGTCGCGAGGAGCACGCCGTGCTGCTGGAGATCTTCACCGACGAGGGCGTCGGCACCCAGGTGCTCGCCGGCGCACGGACCAAGATCCGCACCGCGATGTACACGACCAGTGCGAAGGAGAAGTCGTGAGTCTTCCTGAAGGAGTCGTGATCCACGGCCGCGAGCCCCGGCTCGGCGGCGCCGAGTGGACCGAGCGCTACCGCGGCGCGGTGATGAACACGTTCGGCGACCCGCAGCGCGTGCTCGTGCGCGGCGAGGGCTCCCACGTGTGGGACGCCGACGGCAACCGCTACCTCGACCTGCTCGGCGGCATCGCCGTCAACGTGCTCGGCCACGGGCACCCCGCGATCCTCGAGGCCGTCACGCAGCAGCTGCAGACGCTCGGCCACATCAGCAACTTCTTCGCGTCGGCGCCCCAGATCGAGCTCGCCGAGAAGCTGCTCGAGCTGCTCGGCTCCGACGGCCGCGTCTTCTTCGCGAACTCGGGCACCGAGGCCAACGAGGCCGCGCTCAAGGCCACCCGCCGCACGGGCCGCACCACGGTCGTCGCTGCCGAGGGCTCGTTCCACGGCCGCTCGATGGGCGCGCTCGCGCTGACCTCGAAGGCGGCCTACCGCGAGCCGTTCGAGCCGCTGCCGGGCGACGTCCGCTGGGTGCCGTTCGGCGACGCCGAGGCACTGGCCGCGGCCGTCGACGAGACCGTGGCCGCCGTGATCCTCGAGCCCATCCAGGGGGAGGCCGGCGTCATCGTGCCGCCGGAGGACTACCTCGCGGCCGCCCGCCGGATCACGTCCGAGCACGGCGCGCTGCTGTGGCTCGACGAGGTCCAGACCGGCATCGGCCGCACCGGCGACTGGTTCGGGCACACGCCGTCGGGGGTCACGCCCGACCTGGTGACCTTCGCCAAGGGCCTCGGCGGCGGCATCCCGATCGGTGCGTGCGTCGCGCTCGGGGAGGCCGCCACGCTGCTCGGCCCGGGCAACCACGGCACCACGTTCGGCGGCAACCCGGTCGCGGCCGCCGCCGGCCTGGCCGTCATCTCCACGATCGAGTCGCAGGGCCTGCTCGCGGCCACGCAGGCGCGCGGCGACCAGCTCGCCGACGGCCTCACCCGCCACGCGCGGGTCGAGGGCGTCACGGGTCGAGGCCTGCTGCGGGGCGTCGTGCTCAGCGAGCCGCGCGCGGCCGACGTGCAGAAGGCCGCGCTCGACGCCGGGCTCATCGTGAACGCCCCCACGCCCGACCGGCTGCGCCTCGCGCCGCCGCTCGTGCTGACCGAGGACGAGGCCGCCCACGCCGTGTCCACCCTCGGCGCGATCCTCGACGAGGTGCTCTCATGAGCGAGCGCCAGCGAGCGAGCATCGGCACGGGCATGGTGCCGCCGACGTACCCTGCACTTTCCACGGAGGTGGGATCATGACCCGGCATTTCCTGCGGGACGACGACCTGACTCCCGAAGAACAGGCTGAAGTGCTGGCGCTCGCCGCCGAGCTGAAGGCCGAGCCGTACTCGCGCCGCCCGCTCGCGGGACCCCAGTCGGTGGTCGTGCTGTTCGACAAGTCGTCCACCCGCACGCGCGTGTCGTTCGCGGTGGGCATCGCCGACCTCGGTGGCAATCCCGTCGTGATGGACACGGGCGTCACGCAGGTGGGTCGCGGCGAGCCGATCGCCGACACGGCGCGCGTCCTGGGCCGCATGGCCAGCGCCGTCGTGTGGCGCACCTACGCCCAGGACGGCCTCGAGCAGATGGCCGAGCACGCGGGCGTCCCGGTGGTCAACGCGCTCTCGGACGACTTCCACCCGTGTCAGATCCTCGCGGACTGGCTGACGGTGATCGAGCACAAGGGCGCGCTCGCCGGGCTCACGGTCGCCTACGTGGGCGACGGGGCCAACAACATGGGCCACTCGTACCTCCTCGGCGGCGCCACGGCGGGCATGCACGTCCGCGTCGGCGCACCCGAGGGCTTTCAGCCCGATCCCGCGATCGTCGCCGACGCCGAGCGGATCGCCGCCGGCACGGGCGGCTCCGTCGCGGTCACTGCCGACCCGGCCGCCGCCGTGGCCGGAGCCGACGTCGTCATCACCGACACGTGGGTCTCGATGGGCCAGGAGGACGAGAAGGCCGAGCGCGTCGCGCTGTTCGGCGCCTACTCGGTCACCGCGGACCTCATGGCCAAGGCCGACCCCGAGGCGATCGTGCTCCACTGCCTCCCGGCGTACCGGGGGCTCGAGATCGCCGCCGACGTCATCGACGGACCGCAGTCCGTGGTGTGGGACGAGGCCGAGAACCGCGTCCACGCCCAGAAGGCGGTCCTGACCTGGCTGCTGGAACGGTCATGATCCCCGGCACCAAGGCGTCCCGGCAGGCGCTCATCGTCGACCTGCTCGGCACGTGCGACGTGCGGTCGCAGGGCGAGCTCGTCGACCTGCTGCGCGAGCGCGGGGTCACCGCGACGGCGTCCACGGTGTCGCGCGACCTCGACGAGCTCGACGCCGTCCGCGTCCGCCAGGGCGACGGCAGCCTCGTGTACGCGGTTCCGGCCGAGGGCGGCGACCGCAGCGCCCGGGCCGCCTCCGACTCGTCCGCGGCGCAGGTCCGGCTGCAGCGCCTGCTGCGCGAGCTGCTCGTCTCGGCGCAGTCGTCCGCGAACCTCGTGGTGCTGCGCACCCCGCCCGGTGCCGCGCAGTTCCTGGCCTCCGCGATCGACCACGTGCAGATGAGCGAGACGCTCGGCACGATCGCCGGCGACGACACGGTCATGCTGATCTCGCGCGACCCGGCCGGCGGCGAGGCCCTCGCCGCCCACCTGAACTCCCTCGCCCGTAAGGTGCCCACCGATGACTGACTCCTCCGACCTCACGCCCGCCGTGCCCGGCTCCACCGACGTCGAGGCCGCCGACTCGCGACTCTGGGGCGGGCGCTTCGCGTCCGGACCCTCGCCCGAGCTGACCGAGCTCTCGCGCTCGACGCACTTCGACTGGCGGCTCGCGCCCTACGACCTGGCCGGCTCGCGCGCCCACGCGCGCGTGCTGCACTCCGCGGGCCTGCTGACCGACGACGACCTCGCGGCCATGATGGACGGCATCGCGTCGCTCGACGGCGACGTCCGCTCGGGCGCCTTCCGCCCCGAGCCGGGCGACGAGGACGTCCACTCCGCGCTCGAGCGAGGCCTGATGGAGCGCCTCGGCGCCGACCTCGGGGGCCGGCTGCGGGCCGGCCGCTCGCGCAACGACCAGGTCGCCACGCTCTTCCGCGCCTACCTGCGTGACCACGCGCGCCAGGTCGCCTCGCTCGTGCGCGAGCTCGTCGAGGCCATCGCCGGGCAGGCCGAGCGCCACCTCGGCGCGCCGATGCCCGGCCGCACACACCTCCAGCACGCCCAGCCCGTCCTGCTCTCGCACCACCTGCTGGCCCACGCCTGGCCGCTCGTGCGCGACCTCGACCGACTGCGCGAATGGGACGCCCGCGTCGGCTCCGAGTCGCCCTACGGCTCGGGCGCGCTCGCGGGCTCCTCGCTGGGCCTCGACCCCGAGGCGGTCGCGGCCGACCTCGGCTTCACCGGCTCGGCCGCGAACTCGATCGACGGCACGGCGGCGCGCGACTTCGTCGCCGAGTTCGCCTTCGTGGCGGCGCAGATCGGCGTCGACGTCTCCCGGCTCGCCGAGGAGATCATCCTGTGGAACACGAAGGAGTTCGACTTCGTCACGCTGCACGACGGGTACTCCACCGGGTCGAGCATCATGCCGCAGAAGAAGAACCCCGACATCGCCGAGCTCGCCCGCGGCAAGGCCGGCCGCCTGATCGGCAACGTGTCGGGCCTGCTGGCCACGCTCAAGGCGCTGCCGCTGGCCTACAACCGCGACCTGCAGGAGGACAAGGAGCCGGTCTTCGACTCGATCGACACGCTCGAGGTCCTGCTGCCCGCGTTCACCGGCATGGTGGCCACGCTCGAGTTCAACACCACGCGGATGGCCGAGCTCGCGCCGCAGGGCTTCGCGCTGGCCACCGACGTGGCCGAGTGGCTCGTCCGCCAGGGCGTGCCGTTCCGCGTCGCGCACGAGCTCTCGGGCGCGTGCGTCCGTGCGTGCGAGGAGCGCGGCATCGAGCTGTGGGACCTCAGCGACGACGACTTCGCGCAGATCTCGCCGCACCTGTCGGGCGCGTCCGAGCCCGGGGGAGTGCGCGAGGTGCTGACGCTCGCCGGCTCGATCGCCTCGCGCGACGGCCGCGGCGGCACCGCCCAGGCCCGCGTCACCGAGCAGCTCGCGGAGCTCCGCTCGCGGCTCTGAGGGTGGAGGATTCCCCTGTTGACAGGGGAATCCCTCACCTTGCGGGGAAACTTCCCCGCATCGTGACGGAAAACCCCGCACGGTCCGCTCACCAGCGGTTGCGCGCCTCCTCGGCCCAGCCGACCAGGCCGTCGAGCCGGTGCTCCACGCCCTTGCCTCCGCGGGCCCAGCCCGACCAGCGGCCGATGGCCTGGTGGGTACGCGACGCGATCACGCCCAGCTGGGTCGTGGCGACGCGGCGGTGGAACGGCGTCAGGGTGGCCTCGACGTCGGGTCCTGTGACGGTCCACGGCGATGCGGGGTCCTCGAGGTCGTACGACCACTGGAGGTCGTCGATCCAGTGGTGCAGGCGGCCGTCGACGAACAGGCCGTTCTCGGTCTGGCCGGTCCCGTCGGTCCACTTCCCACCGAGCTGCAGGCCCAGGCGCCGGCCGCCCACGTCGCCGCTCCCGGCACCCCAGTTCCACGTCATCCGGTAGGGCCAGACGCCGCGGCCGCGGTCGAGGACGCCCCAGCCGGCCACGACGGCCTCGCGCTCGCCGTCGACCTCGATCGTGCCGCTCAGCGGCCGGGCGGGGTCCTTCAGCGTGTACTGGAATCGCCGCGGGCTCCACGGCACGACCACCCCGAGCGCGTCGTCGCCGCCCTCGGCCTCCAACGCGACCGTGACCCGCTCGGATTGCACGCTGATGCGCGTGCCCCGGCCGTGGTCGGCGAAGGTCAGCGGTCCGCTCGACACGGTGATCGGCGGGAGGTCGTCGGACAGGCCCGGGCGCAGCGGCCCAAGCTTCGTCGTGTCGAGGCTGACCTCGTGCCGGCGCAGCCGGTCATACGCGTAGACCTGCGTGAGGTTCGCGTAGTCGAGGTCGGCGATCGTCAGGCCCAGCACGAACCGGCGGGTGACGATGCCCCAGTACTCCCAGCGCTTCGCCCGGCCGGTCCAGGGCAGGGCCGTGCGGTGCAGCGGGCGTCGCGTCCAGCCGACGGCGTCGGGGTTGAGGCGGCGGCCGACGGCGAGGTCGACGGGCTCGGCGATCTCGGACATGCCCCGAAGCCTAGGGGCAGCAGGGCGGGCCGGGAGCGGGACTCCGTTCAGTCGAGGAGGTAGCGCCGCTCGGGCCGTCCGGCGGTGCCGTAGCGGAGCCTGACGGTGGCGCGACCGGTGCTCACGAAGTGCTCGAGGTAGCGCCGCGCGCTGACCCTCGAGAGCCCGATCAGCTCGGCGGCCTCGGCCGCCGAGACCTCGCCCGCACCCTCCAGCGCAGCCAGCACCGACGCCGCCGTCTCGGCGCTCAGGCCCTTCGCCAGCGGCGCCGGACCGCCCGGCCCACCCCCGAACGCCCGGTCGATCGCCGACTGGTCCGGCTCGGACTCGGTGTGCAGCGACCGGATCGACTTCGCGACGGCGCGCAGGCGGTCGGCCAGCTCGGGGTACTCGAACGGCTTCACGAGGTACTGCTGCGCGCCACCCAGCAGCGCCGCGCGGACCACGTCGGCGTCGCGCTCGGCGGTCACCATGATGACGCCGACCTCGTGCCCCGAGGCGCGCAGCGCGCGCAGCACCTCGATGCCGTCCATGTCGGGCAGGTGGACGTCGAGCAGCACCAGGTCGGGGCGGAGCTCGGCCACCGCGCTCAGCGCGTCCGCTCCCGTGCCGGCGGTCCCGGCGATCTCGAACCCGTCGGTGCGCTCGACGAACCGCTGGTGGATCCGCGCCACCATGAAGTCGTCGTCGACGACGAGCACGCGGATCATGCGGCGCCGCCCACGAGGGGGAGACGCACCCGGAACGTGGCGCCCGGCCCGCCGGGGTCGAGGGTGGCCGAGCCCCCGCGACGCGTGGCGATGAGGCGCACGAGCGGCAGCCCGATGCCGCGGCCGCCGAGGACCTCGGGCTTCGTCGAGAAGCCGCGCGAGAAGATCGATCCGGCGATATCGTCCGGCACGCCGGGTCCGTCGTCGCTCACCACGACCTCGATCGTGCCATCGATCTCGGTCAGGCGGACGGCCACCTCGCGCCCGGCGCCGCCGCGGCAGGCGTCCACGGCGTTGTCGACGAGGTTGCCCAGCACGGTGGTGAGGTCGGCGGCCAGGCCCGGCTCCAGGGCTGGCACGTGCGAGGACGGGTCGATCCGCAGGTCCAGTCCGGCCTCGGCCGCCTGGCTGACCTTGGCGGCCAGCAGCGCGGCGACGGCCGGGTCGCGCACCGCGTCGCGCAGACTCGCGTCCAGCACCGCCCGCTCGCGCGTCAGCGTGCCCAGCAGGCTCGCCAGCTCGTCGTACTCGCCCAGCTCGACGAGGCCGGAGATCGTGTGGAGACGGTTCGCGAACTCGTGCGTCTGGGCGCGCAGCGCATCGGTGATCGAGAGGTTCGAGCTGAGCTGCTGTTCGACCTCGACGACGTCGGTGCGGTCGCGCATCGTCGTGACGCCGCCGATGCCCAGGCCCCGGCTGGACGCCGCGCGCCGGTTGACCACCAGCACCCGGTCGCCCGTGAGGACGACGGCGTCGCGGGTCTCGGCGTCGCCCCCGATCACCTCGGTCAGCGCGGCGTCGAGTCCCAGCGCGTCGAGCGGCTGCCCGACCGGGTCCCCCGTGACGCCGAGCAGCCGCCGGGCGGCGTCGTTCATGACGGTCACGACGCCGGAGTTGTCCACGGCGACGACGCCCTCGCGGATGCTGTGCAGCAGGGCGTAGCGGTGGTCGGCGAGCGTGGCGATCTCGTCGCCGGCGAGGCCGCGGGTGCGACGCTTCAGCAGCCGCGAGACGGCCCACGTGCCGAGTCCGCCCAGCAAGGCCCCGAGACCGAGGTACGGCGCGAGGTCGGTGGAGGAGTCCGCGATCCGGTCCCACCACGACGGGTAGGCCTGCTCGGCGACCGCGATGCCCACGAGCGTGCCGTCGTCGGCGATCACGGGCGCGTGCGCCGTCACGTAGGTCCGGCCGTCGTGCTCGACGTCGCCGCTCCAGCCGCGTCCCTCGCCCACGCGGCTCTCGCCGAGGTCGAGCGTGGTGCCCACCTCCGACGGCTCGGCCGCGGCGATCACGGTGCCGTCGGGGTCGGTCACCAGCACGTCGGTGGCGCCCGACAGCGCGACGGCCCGCTCGACGAACGGCGCGAGCGTCCGGGTGGCGGAGGGCTCGTCGATCGCGGTGCGGACGACCTCGCCGCCCGCGAGGTACTCCGCGACCGACCGCATCGCGCTGCCGCGCTCGTCGGTGAAGGCCGCCGTGCTCTGCCGGAACGAGATCACCGCCACGACGAGCAGCACGGCGGCGACGACCGCCAGCTGCAGCAGCAGCACCTGCCCGGCGAGCGTCAGCCGGCGCCGTCCGGGCGACACGTTCCGCATGACCACAATGACCAGAACCTCCTTTGGTTCCGCAATCGTGACCCACGCCACAAGGGCCCGCATGATCGGGGTGGAGCACGACGAGGAGGACCGATGATCAGGTGGGGAACGAGCGGCCGCCGTGGCCGCGCGCTGGGCGTGGGACTCGTGGCGACGCTGGTGCTGGCGATGCTCGCCGGCTGCGGGGTCACGCGAGCCGACGACGAGGACGCGTCCAACCGGCGCCTGCGCATGATGATCCCGAACAGCCCGGGTGGCGGCTACGACCTCACGGGTCGCGCCGGTGTGCGGGCGATGGAGGAGAACGAGCTCACCGGACGCTTCGAGGTCACCAACGTCATCGGCGCCGGCGGCACCGTCGCGATGCAGCGACTCATGAACGAGCGCGGCGCCGACGACCTGCTGATGACCATGGGTCTCGGCGTCGTCGGGTCGGTCTTCACGAACGGCTCCGACGCCACCGTCGACAAGGCCACGCCGATCGCGCAGCTGGTGTCCGAGCCCGAGGGCATCCTCGTGCCGAAGGACTCGCCGTTCCGCACGGTCCAGGACTTCGTCGACGCCTGGAAGAAGGACCCCGGCAGCGTCACGATCGGCGGCGGCTCGTCGCCGGGCGGACCCGACCACCTCTTCCCGATGCAGCTCGCGGACGAGCTCGGCATCGACGCGAAGGACGTCAACTACATCACGTACGACGGCGGCGGACCGCTCACGACGGCGCTCCTCGGCTCCAAGATCGAGGTCGGCATGTCCGGCCTCGGCGAGTTCGAGGGCCAGATCGAGGACGGCTCCCTGCGCGTGCTCGCCGTCTCCGGCGAGGAGCCGCTCGAGACCGTCGACGCGCCCACCCTCAAGGAGGAGGGCATCGACTTCAGCTTCATCAACTGGCGCGGCGTGCTCGCGCCGCCGGGGATCTCCGAGGAGACCCGCGCCGAGTACATCGAGCTGCTGACCGCCATGCACGAGACGCCCGAGTGGCAGGAGGCCCTCGAGCGCAACGGCTGGATCGACGACTTCACGACGGGCGACGAGTTCGGCACCTTCCTGGAGGAGCAGAACGACCGCGTCGCCTCGACCCTCGAGGAGCTGGGACTCGCATGACCGCCACCACGAACCCACCGGCACGCACGGTGGACCGGGCCCAGTACGGGCTCGCTGTCTTCGTCACCCTCGTCGGCATCGTCGTCCTCGTCGACGCGCTCGGGCTCGACGCCGGCTTCGCCGACCAGCCCGTCCAGCCGTACGCGTTCTCCTACGCGATCGGCAGCGTGCTCGTCGTCCTGGGCGTCCTGATGGCCGTCGCCACGTGGCGCGGTGACGTCGCCCAGCCCGAGGAGGGCGAGGACGTCGACCTCTCCGGCGGTCTCGACTGGACCACGCTGCTGCAGCTGGTCGCCGTGATCGTCGTCGTCGTGGCGCTGATCAACTGGCTCGGCTGGGCGATCATGGGCGCCTTCCTCTTCGCCGCCTCGGCGCGCATCCTCGGCAGCCGGCGCCTGCTGCTCGACGTCGGCGTGGGCATCGCCCTGTCCCTGCTGACCTGGTACGGCTTCTACGTCGGCCTCGGCATCCCGATCCCCGCGGGCGTCCTGGACGGAGTGCTCTGATGGAGCTGCTGCTGGAGGGCTTCGCGAACGCCCTGACCCCCGAGAACCTGCTGTACGCCGTCATCGGCGTGCTGCTGGGCACGGCCGTCGGCGTGCTGCCGGGCATCGGCCCGGCGATGACGGTGGCGCTGCTGCTGCCGATCACCTACAACGTCGAACCGGCGGGCGCGCTCATCATGTTCGCCGGCATCTACTACGGCGGCATGTACGGCGGCTCGACGACGTCGATCCTGCTGAACACCCCCGGAGAGTCCTCATCGGTCGTCACGGCGCTCGAGGGCAACAAGATGGCCAAGCGCGGGCGTGCGGCACAGGCCCTCGCCACCGCGGCGATCGGCTCGTTCGTCGCCGGCACGATCGGCTCGATCCTGCTCGTCGTCCTGATGCCCAGGATCGCCGACGTCGTGGTCGAGCTCGGTGCGCCGTCGTACTTCGCGATCATGCTGTTCGCGCTCTTCACGGTCACGGCCGTGCTGGGCTCCTCGAAGCTGCGCGGCTTCACCTCGCTCTTCCTCGGCCTGACGATCGCGCTGGTCGGCTCCCAGACGGGTCAGGCCCGGCTCACGTTCGGCCGGCCCGAGCTCGCCGACGGCATCGACGTCGTGGTCGTCGCGGTCGCGATCTTCGCCATCGGCGAGGCGCTGTGGGTCGCGGCCCACCTGCGCCGCCGCCCGCTGGAGATCATCCCCGTCGGGCAGCCCTGGATGAGCCGGGCCGACTGGGGCCGCTCGTGGAAGCCGTGGCTGCGCGGCACGGCGTACGGCTTCCCGTTCGGCGCCCTGCCCGCCGGCGGCGCCGAGGTCCCGACGTTCCTGTCGTACATCACCGAGCGTCGCCTCACGAAGCACCCCGAGGAGTTCGGCCAGGGCGCCATCGAGGGCGTCGCCGGCCCGGAGGCGGCGAACAACGCGTCGGCCGCGGGCACGCTCGTGCCGCTGCTGGCGATCGGTCTGCCGACCACCGCGACCGCCGCGGTCATGCTGCTGGCGATCCAGAGCTACGGCATCCAGCCCGGCCCGCAGCTGATGGACGCCGAGCCCGAGCTCGTGTGGGCCCTGCTGGCCAGCTTGTTCATCGCCAACGTGCTGCTGCTGGTGCTGAACCTGCCGATGGCGCCCATCTGGGCGAAGCTGCTGCAGATCCCGCGGCCGTACCTCTACGCCGGCATCCTGTTCTTCGCCGCGCTCGGTGCGTACAGCGTGAACTTCCAGGCGTTCGACCTCGGCATCCTGCTGGTGCTGGGCCTGCTCGGCTTCGCGATGCGGCGCTTCGGGCTCCCGGTGCTGCCGCTCATCATCGGTGTGATCCTCGGGCCGCGCCTGGAGGAGCAGCTGACCACCGCCCTGGCCATCTCGCAGGGTGACCTGAGCACCCTGTGGAGCGAGCCGGTGGCCGTCCTGGTCTACGTCCTCATGGCGGCGATCGCCGTGGTCATGGGGGTCGTGGCGTGGCGTCGCCGCGGGCACGACACGGACGAGATCGACCGCATGCTCGACCGCGCGGCGGTCACCGACCGCGACGACATCTGAGAGGAACGACGACATGACGATCGTGGTGGCCTACAGCCCCGACCAGTACGGACGAGCCGCGCTCGCCCACGGCGCCGCCGAGGCGACGCTGCGCAGCGAGGGCCTGCTCGTGATCAACGACACCCGCGGCGACTCGCTCGTGGACACGCGATTCGCGCACGAGGACGAGATCACGCAGGTGCGCGTGCGGCTGGCGACGCTCGGCCTCCGGGCCGAGGTGCGCCAGGAGGTCGTGCGCGACGTCGCCGAGAGCGTCGTCCGCGCGGCGACCGAGTCGGGCGCCAGCCTCATCGTGGTCGGCGTCCGGCACCGCAGCCCGGTGGGCAAGGCGCTGATGGGCAGCGTCGCCCAGCGGGTGATCCTCGACGCGCCGTGCCCCGTCCTGGCGGTCAAGCCGGACGAGGAGTCCGACGCGGTCTGAACCGGTTCGGGGTGGCTCGCGGCGGCGTGCCTACGATGACGCCGTCCCTGTTCCCGTCCCGGAAGCGAGATCCACGACCCATGGCCGAGGTCACCCTGCGCGCCCGCGACCTGTTGGGCCGCCTGCTGCACGGGCACGGCGTGGTCGCGCGGATCACCGAGGTCGAGGCCTACGGCGGCATCGAGGACCCCGCCTCCCACGCGTACGTCCGCACGCCGCGCTCGGAGATCATGTACGGACCGGCGTGGCGGCTCTACGTGTACCGGATCCACGGCCATCACGCGGCCAACGTCGTCACGGGACCCACCGAGAAGGCGGCCGCCGTGCTCATCCGCGCCGCCGAGATCGTCGAGGGGATCGAGCTCGCCCGCGAGCGCCGCGGTCCCGTGGCCGACGTCGCCCTGGCGCGCGGCCCCGGCAACCTCACGAAGGCGCTCGGGATCACCAGCGCCGATCTCGGCACCGACCTGCTCGATCCCGAGCCGGTGTCACTGGGGGAGCGGGTCGAGGATCCCGAGATCGTCGCCGGCCCTCGCGTGGGCGTCCGGCTCAACGCCGACGCGCCGTGGCGCTTCTGGGTCGCGGGCGACCCGACGGTGTCGGCCTATCGCCGGCACCCCCGGGCCTGACCCGCTCGTCTGCTCAGCGCAGGCACTTCGGCGTGCTGGTGGCCAGGTCTGTCGTGCGGACGACGCTGCCGTGCCGCAAGGTCACCTGGGCGCGCACCGGGCCCCGGTGGGCGTGGCCGCGCAGCGACGCGGCCGACCGGGTGAGCGCGAAGGGCGCGCGGGTGTCGGTGCCGACCACGCGGCTCCCGATGCCGAACGTGGTGGACGTGGCGAGGCCCTGCCCGCCGGTCACCCGCAGGGTCACCCGCGCCTTGCGCGCCGGTCCCTGACAGACGGCGTGCAGCCGCAGGGTGCCGGCCGCGCGACCGAGGCGGCGCCGCGAGTCGTGACGACCCGCCACGAGCGGCTCGATCGTCTCGAGGGCCTGGTCGGCCATCTGGGCCATGCCGGCGGTCGACGGGTGCAGCGGAGCGCCGTCGCCGTAGGCCTCGAGGCCACGGATCCACTGGTCGGCCGGGGCGGCGCAGGCCGAGTGCTCCTGCCAGCCCTCGATGTCGCGCATGTCGACGAAGGCGACCTTCTGCTCCTTCGCCACGCGTCCGACGGTGTCGCTGAGTCGGTCGATCATCGACTGCAGGTACGCGAGGTCGGCGTTGGTCGCGCGGAAGAGCGCGGGGCACGTCTCGGTCGGCACGTAGGTCCCGTACCCGACCGCGACGATCTGCGCCTTCGGTGAGCGCTTGCGGACGTCGGCGATGACGCGCCGATAGGTGTCGGCGAGCCCGTCGATCGCATCGTGGTACGGCTGCGTGGGCAGGGTGCTGCAGCCCTGGATCAGGCACGTCTGGGCCAGGCCGACCAGGCCCACGTCGTTGCCGCCCATGGTGCCGATCGTCACGAGCGTGGTGTCGCGGGTGAGCGCGTCGAGCTGGGGCGGCACGTCGCCGGCGGGCGTCGTCTGTGGGCTCCAGTAGTGCGCCGTCGTGGCCGAGCTGCAGCTCACGTCGGTGAAGCTCCTCGCGCCGATCTCGGCGGCGACGAGGCTGGGGAAGTTGTGGTCGCTGCGGGCACAGCCGCCGGGAACCTGCTCGGGGATGCCGGGGCCGGCGACGAACGAGTCGCCCATCGCGACGTACTTCTCGCCGGTCGCGGGATGGTGCCACGCAGGAGCGCGCTCGCCGGCGGAGGCGGGCAGCGCGCTGGCCAGGCCGGCCAGGAGGGCGAGGGAGGCGGCGACGGCCGACGAGCGACGGAAGGACTTCACGGGGGACTCCTCGAGGACGATGTGACCTGCGTCACGCGAACTCCGCGACGGTATCACCGTCCCCCGTCAGATCCAGCGGCGCAGCGGCTTCACGAGGTCGAGCGCCCAGGAGACGCCCACCGAGATCACGACGGTGGCGACGTAGATGACCGGGAGCCCCACGATGGGGCGGTCCTCGACGAGCGGGCCGAGGTCGGTCGTGACCCGCAGGGTGTGCAGGACGAGCGCGTGCACGAGGTAGATCCGGAAGCTCAGCTCGGAGAGCCGGCGGACGGCCGGCCACGCGGGTCCGGGTCCCCAGCTGCGCGTGGCGAAGAGCGCGAAGACGCCGATCGAGTACATCAGCACCGGCGGCTTGAGATTGTCGTAGGCGGCGAACACGTCGGGATCGCCGTGGCTGGCCGCCTGCCACACGGCGACGAAGGTCCACCCGAGGCCGGCCACCGCCAGCGCGAGCCACGCGAGGTACGGCACCCGCAGCCGGTCGCGGTAGTGGCTGATCACGAAGCCGAGGACGAACAGGCCGACGTAGCCCGTCGGCAGGGCCGCGAACGGTGACGGGTAGAGCGCGGGAAAGCGGTCGCCGAGGAACCAGGCGCCCCACCGCGGCAGCAGGTCGGCGACGAGCCACAGCACGAGGAACCACGTCAGCAGCTGGCGGCGCTGGGGCTCGGGACGGTCCGTCAGGGCCCGCAGCAGCGGCACCGTGAGGTAGATCCCGAGCAGGACGTAGACGAACCACAGGTGGTACGCGGCCGGGCCGCCCAGGAGCGCCCGCACGAGACCGGTCAGTCCCATCTCCCCGGGGTCGGTGAGGGTGCCGTTGACGCCGCGCGCGCCGTCCTCGCGCAGCAGCGCGTTCGCGAGGCCGTAGATCACGATCCACGTCAGCGTCGGGAGCGCGACGCGCAGGAACTGCGGCCGCAGCACGAAGCGGCGGACGGGGTCGAGCAGCAGCGCCCCCGACGTCATGAAGAAGCAGTTGACCGCGAAGCGCCCCAGCGAGTCGGCCAGGTTGCCGACGTTGAAGGCCGAGACCAGCTCGGGCGCCGAGTCGCGCCACACCACCACGACGATCGCCCCGGTGTGCAGCAGGATGACCGCGAAGGTCGCCAGCACCCGCAGGTGGTCCAGCTCGTGCCGGCGCGCGACTCTCGTGGCCGTGGTGCTCATGGCGGCACCTTAGAGGCCGGGCTCCGCCTGCTCCTCGGGTGCCCCGTCGCTCGCCTGCGGGATCTCGCAGACGCCGTCGACGCACACGGGCGCGTCGTCGTCGCCCACGATCTCGAACGGTCCGGTCACGCCGAGGCCTCCGCGACGGCCCGGTCGAGGACCTGGCGGAACGTCTCGGGGGCCTGCGCGCCCGACACGCCGAGGCGGCCGTCGAACACGAAGAAGGGGACGCCCGAGATGCCGTAGGCACGCGCCTGGGCGATGTCGGCCTCGACGTCGTCGGCGTGACGACCCGACTCGAGGGCCTCACGCAGCGCGTCGGCGTCCAGTCCCACCTCGGCGCCCAGCGCGACGAGCTCATCCACGCGGCCGACGTGGCGACCCTGCTCGAAGTACGCCGACAGCAGGCGCTCCTTGAGCTCGATCTGCTTGCCGTGCTCCTTGGCGAAGTGCAGCGCCTGGTGCGCGAGCAGCGTCTTGGTGTGGCGCAGCGCCTCGAAGTCGTACGACAGGCCCTCGTCGGCGGCCAGCGCGGTCATCTGCGTCAGCATCTGCTCGACCTGGCCGGCGTCCATGCCCTTGTGGTGCGCGAGGAAGTCGACCTCGCTGCCCTCGAAGTCGACCGGCGTGTCCGGGGCCAGCTCGAAGCTGTGGAACTCGACCTCGACCTCGCCGTCGAAGTCCTGCAGGGCGGACTCGAAGCGGCGCTTGCCGATGAAGCACCAGGGGCAGGCGATGTCGGACCAGATGTCGACCTTGACGGGACGTGCAGCGTTGTCGTTCACGTCGGTCCCAACGCCGGGGAGCCGTCGCGGCATTCCCGACGCGGGTGCGCGATACGCTCGGACCATGACCATCGCCGTCGCCTACCGACCCGACGACTACGGGCGCGCTGCGGTCCGCTGGGCCGCAGCCAAGGCCGAGGCCAACGACGAGAAGCTCGTCATCATCACGGTCAGCGAGATCGACCCCGAGTTCGACGAGCCCGAGGAGATCGACCTCTCGGAGTTCACCGAGCGGTTCGACCTCGAGGGCATCGACTACGAGGTCCGCCGCGCGGCCTCGCTCTCGGTCTCGGACGTCGTGATCGACGAGGCCGTCGACGCCGGCGCCGAGCGCCTCGTCATCGGCATCCGCAAGCGCACGCCCGTCGGCAAGATGCTCATGGGCCGCGTCACCCAGATGATCCTGCTCGACGCCCCGATGCCCGTCATCGCCGTCAAGCCCTGACGCGACCCCGCCACGTCACGGCGGCCACCCCGAGGCTGAACAGCCCGTCGACCGCGAAGTAGATGGCCACGACCCAGCGGATCGGCGCCCACAGGCCCCAGTCCGCGGCGACGGTGAGGAACACCACCGCCAGCGCGAGCTCGGTCAGGCCGTAGACGAAGCACGCGCCGGGGTGCTCGATCAGGAACCGGCGAAGGCCGCCGAGCGGCCCCTTCGTGATCTCCTCCCGCGAGAGCTCGGTGCGCAGGTCGCCCGCGGCGCCTCTCAGCCCGCGCGCGAGCATCTCGCGCTTCGAGAGGGGGCCGACGACCGTGACGGCCGGGGGTGGAGCCTCCTCCTCCAGCCACAGCGCCGCGGAGAGCGGGACGCCGACGGCGTCGGCGACGTCGGCCGCGAAGGACTTCTCGCCCGTCCCGGCGGCCTTGAGGCGCGCCACGAGCGCGTCGTCGAATCGGCGTCGCCGCGAGGGGAACCACAGGGTCACCCCACCCCGCAGCAGGGCGCGCGTCTCGGGATCGTGGAGCCCCGCGGTCAGCTCAGGAGGGACGCCCCGGTCCACGTGACACACGACGGTGCGACCGCCGTGCCGGACACGGATGATCGCGCCACGGCCGTCTCCCTCCCGGCTGAAGGACACGGCAGGCAGCTGCGACCGCAGCGTCACGTCCACGACGACCCCGGGGTCTGTGCTGAGCGTGTCGTGGATCAGCGTGAACCCGTCGACCTCGGCGACCTCCACGGTCGCGTCGCCGCGGTTGGCGATCGACTGGGCCTCCCCGCCGAGGTCCGGGTCGGTGCGGACGACGTGGACCAGCGTGAGCGGCAGGGAGTGGGTCTCGGCCTCCCACACGGTGCCCATGAGCTCATCGAGCTCCTCCGGAAGGTCGCCACCCGTGTGGTGCCGGCCGTCGCGATCCACCACGCCGTCGTCCACCAGCGCCACGGTGTCGAACCGGTGCACCAGTGAGCGGACCAGTCCCTGCCAGGGCAGGCTCGGCGGCAGGTCGTCGCTGCGCAGGACGAGCTCGTCCGCGTCGAGCGCCAGGCGAACCGTGTGCACCTCCGGCTGGCCTAGACGGGCCCCGTCGATCACGCCGCCTGCGATGCGCACGGAGTCCAGGTAGTCCAGGAGGTCGCGCGCGTCGATGGTCGAGCCGTCCGCGCGGACGGCCACGATCCCGACCTCGTGCGTCTCGGCAGGGGTGTTCACGCCCGAAGCCTAGTGAGGCCCCGGCGTTCCGCGCCGATAGCCTTGAACGCGTGACTACACACGTGATCGACGACCTGCAGGCGCGCGGCCTCATCGCGCACTCCACCGACCTCGACGCCCTCCGGGCCGAGATCGACGCGGGCCCGATCACCTACTACGTGGGCTTCGACCCGACCGCGCCGAGCCTCCACGTCGGCAACCTGCTCCAGCTCCTGACCGCGCGTCGCCTCCAGCTCGCGGGCAACCGGCCGCTGATCCTCGTCGGCGGCTCCACGGGCCTCATCGGCGACCCGAAGGAGTCGGGGGAGCGGATCATGAACTCCAAGGAGACGGTCGCCGACTGGGTCGAGCGGATCCGTGGCCAGGTCTCGCGCTTCGTCGAGTTCGGCGGGGACAACGGCGCCACGGTGGTCAACAACCTCGACTGGACGCAGCCGATGTCCGTGCTCGACTTCCTGCGCGACATCGGCAAGCACTTCCCGGTGAACCGGATGCTGGCCCGCGACGTCGTCGCCAGCAGGCTCGAGTCGGGCATCAGCTACACCGAGTTCAGCTACGTGCTGCTGCAGTCGATGGACTACCTCGAGCTGTTCCGCCGCCACGGCGCGGTGCTGCAGACGGGCGGCAGCGACCAGTGGGGCAACCTCACCGGTGGCGTCGAGCTGATCCGCCGTGCCGAGGGCGCCAGGGTGCACGCACTGTCGACGCCGCTCATCACCAAGGCCGACGGCACGAAGTTCGGCAAGACCGAGAGCGGCACGATCTGGCTCGATCCCGAGCTGATGAGCCCCTACGCCTTCTACCAGTCCTGGATCCAGGCCGAGGACTCCAAGGTGGGGGAGTACCTCAAGCAGTTCACGTTCTTGCCCGTCGAGGAGATCGACGCGCTGATGGCGGAGCACTCCGAGCGCCCGGGTGCCCGCGCCGCGCAGCGCCGGCTCGCGGCCGAGCTCACGACGCTCGTGCACGGGGAGGACGAGACCCGAGCCGCCGAGCTGGCCTCGGGCGCGCTCTTCGGGCGGGGTGACCTGGGGGACCTGCCCGAGTCCACGCTCGCGGCCGCGCTGCGTGAGGCAGGAGCCGTCGAGGTCCCGTCCGGCACCCCGCTGGTGGAGGCGCTGATCTCGTCCGGCCTCGCCGATTCCAAGTCGGCGGCTCGTCGCGCGATCGGCGACGGTGGCGCCTACGTGAACAACCAGCGGGTCGACGACCCCGAGCTGGAGCTGGGGGCCGAGCACCTGCTCCACGGGTCGTGGGTGGTGCTGCGCAAGGGCAAGCGGTCGGTTTCGGGGGTCCAGGTCGTGTGACCGCCCGAAACGACTGGAATTGCAGGTGTGACCCGGCACACCCACCCCCCGGTTTGCGCCCACGGGAGACGTGTGTGTAATGTTCTTCTTGTTGCTCCGCACGGCGGGGGAACGGGAAGCGCAGACCGAAGCGGTTAACGCCAGGAGCCCTGTGGGGAGCCGGAAACTGGCCGCGGGAAAACGTTGCGCTGGCATCGTGACCGAGCTGGGTTTGACGTGGTGGAAAACGGCGATGTAATGTGGATGAGCCCCTGTGGTTGTGCCGGTGACGGTGTGGTTGTGGGTGCGCGTCTGATCCTTGAGAACTCAACAGTGTGTCAAAAGTCGACGAATTTTTTTATCAGTACCCCGGCGACTCTGAAGGATTCCGGCTTCGGTTGGTTTCGCGCAGGGTTGCAGGGACAATTCCGACAATTAATGACTGTCCAGCAGTCAGATCTTGTCAGTGTTGAACTGTCTAGTTGTTGACCGTGATCTCTTCGGAGGTTGTGGGATTTTTTCAACGGAGAGTTTGATCCTGGCTCAGGACGAACGCTGGCGGCGTGCTTAACACATGCAAGTCGAGCGGTAAGGCCCCTTCGGGGGTACACGAGCGGCGAACGGGTGAGTAACACGTGAGTAACCTGCCCCATTCTTCGGAATAACCAGTGGAAACGCTGGCTAATGCCGAATATGACCATCGAAGGCATCTTCTGGTGGTGGAAAGCTCCGGCGGAGTGGGATGGACTCGCGGCCTATCAGCTTGTTGGTGAGGTAACGGCTCACCAAGGCGACGACGGGTAGCCGGCCTGAGAGGGTGATCGGCCACACTGGGACTGAGACACGGCCCAGACTCCTACGGGAGGCAGCAGTGGGGAATATTGGACAATGGGCGAAAGCCTGATCCAGCAACGCCGCGTGAGGGATGACGGCCTTCGGGTTGTAAACCTCTTTCAGCAGGGACGAAGCGAAAGTGACGGTACCTGCAGAAGAAGGACCGGCCAACTACGTGCCAGCAGCCGCGGTAATACGTAGGGTCCGAGCGTTGTCCGGAATTATTGGGCGTAAAGGGCTCGTAGGCGGTTTGTCGCGTCGGGAGTGAAAACTCAGGGCTCAACCCTGAGCGTGCTTACGATACGGGCAAACTAGAGGTATGCAGGGGAGAACGGAATTCCTGGTGTAGCGGTGGAATGCGCAGATATCAGGAGGAACACCGGTGGCGAAGGCGGTTCTCTGGGCATTACCTGACGCTGAGGAGCGAAAGCATGGGGAGCGAACAGGATTAGATACCCTGGTAGTCCATGCCGTAAACGTTGGGCGCTAGGTGTGGGGACCTTCCACGGTCTCCGTGCCGCAGCTAACGCATTAAGCGCCCCGCCTGGGGAGTACGGCCGCAAGGCTAAAACTCAAAGGAATTGACGGGGGCCCGCACAAGCGGCGGAGCATGCTGATTAATTCGATGCAACGCGAAGAACCTTACCTGGGTTTGACATATGCCGGAAACGCCTAGAGATAGGCGCCCCCTTGTGGTCGGTATACAGGTGGTGCATGGCTGTCGTCAGCTCGTGTCGTGAGATGTTGGGTTAAGTCCCGCAACGAGCGCAACCCTCGTCCTATGTTGCCAGCACGTCATGGTGGGGACTCATAGGAGACTGCCGGGGTCAACTCGGAGGAAGGTGGGGATGACGTCAAGTCTTCATGCCCCTTATGTCCAGGGCTTCAAGCATGCTACAATGGCCGGTACAAAGGGCTGCGAAACCGCGAGGTGGAGCGAATCCCAAAAAGCCGGTCTCAGTTCGGATTGGGGTCTGCAACTCGACCCCATGAAGTCGGAGTCGCTAGTAATCGCAGATCAGCAACGCTGCGGTGAATACGTTCCCGGGCCTTGTACACACCGCCCGTCACGTCATGAAAGTCGGCAACACCCGAAGCCGGTGGCCCAACCCTTGTGGAGGGAGCCGTCGAAGGTGGGGCTGGCGATTGGGACGAAGTCGTAACAAGGTAGCCGTACCGGAAGGTGCGGCTGGATCACCTCCTTTCTAAGGAGCATCTGGCCAGCTTTGTCTGGTCCAGGCGGACACCGTTCGTCAGCGAATGTCTGACGCGGGTCCAGCTCACTAGTGGATCGTCGATTATTTGACTTGCTGCCCGTCTCGGGCCGTCAGTACTGCTCTCCTTTTGGGGTGGGCGTGGAACCTCGGTCCTGGTGGTGGGTGGCAGCTCAGGCACACTGTTGGGTCCTGAGGGATCAGCATCTCTTGCTGGATCTCTCGGACCGTACATCTCCTCGAACCATCCGACCCTGTGGGGTGGGGCAGGCGGGGAACCGGGTACGGGACCGATCGTATTTTGAGAACTTCACAGTGGACGCGAGCATCTTTGTAGTAACAACAAGCTACTAAGTGCACATGGTGGATGCCTTGGCATCGAGAGCCGATGAAGGACGTTGGAGTCTGCGAAAAGCCCCGGGGAGTTGACAACCGAGCTGTGATCCGGGGATGTCCGAATGGGGAAACCCACTCAGAGGAAAGTCTGAGTACCTGCGCCTGAACACATAGGGCGTTTGGAGGGAACGTGGGGAAGTGAAACATCTCAGTACCCACAGGAAGAGAAAACAACAGTGATTCCGGTAGTAGTGGCGAGCGAAACCGGAAGAGGCCAAACCTTGGGTGTGTGATAGCCGGCGGGCGTTGCATCCAGGGGGTTGTGGGACCGCACTGACTGTTCTGCCGGACAGTCGAAGAGTCATAAACCATGAGTGAAGGTGAAGCTGACTGGAAAGTCGCGACACAGAGGGTGAGATCCCCGTAACCGTAAGCTCATGGCTCTTGTGCGTCATCCCGAGTAACACCGAACCCCTGAAATTCGGTGTGAATCTGGCGGGACCACCCGCTAAGCCTAAATACTCCTCGATGACCGATAGCGGACTAGTACCGTGAGGGAAAGGTGAAAAGTACCCCGGGAGGGGAGTGAAATAGTACCTGAAACCGTGTGCATACAATCCGTTGGAGCGGTTCCTTGTGAACTGTGACAGCGTGCCTTTTGAAGAATGAGCCTGCGAGTTAGCGTTGTGTAGCAAGGTTAAGGCGAGTGCCGTAGCCGTAGCGAAAGCGAGTCCGAATAGGGCGCTTGAGTTGCACGATCTAGACCCGAAGCGGAGTGATCTATCCATGGCCAGGTTGAAGCGCGGGTAAGACCGCGTGGAGGACCGAACCCACCTAGGTTAAAAACTGGGGGGATGAGCTGTGGATAGGGGTGAAAGGCCAATCAAACTCCGTGATAGCTGGTTCTCCCCGAAATGCATTTAGGTGCAGCGTTGCGTGTTTCTTGCCGGAGGTAGAGCACTGGATGGGCTAGGGGGCCTACAAGCTTACTGAACTCAACCAAACTCCGAATGCCGGTAAGTGAGAGCGCAGCAGTGAGACTGCGGGGGATAAGCTCCGTAGTCGAGAGGGAAACAGCCCAGACCATCAGCTAAGGTCCCAAAGCGATTGCTAAGTGGAAAAGGATGTGGAGTCGCAGAGACAACCAGGAGGTTGGCTTAGAAGCAGCCACCCTTGAAAGAGTGCGTAATAGCTCACTGGTCAAGTAATTCCGCGCCGACAATTTAGCGGGGCTCAAGCAATCCACCGAAGCTATGGGATTCACACATGAGGTAGGCCTTCGTGGTCCAGCCGTGTGGATCGGTAGGGGAGCGTCGTGTCGCGAGCGAAGCGGCGGGGTAACCCAGCCGTGGATGCGACACGAGTGAGAATGCAGGCATGAGTAGCGAATGAAGAGTGAGAAACTCTTCCACCGAATGACCAAGGGTTCCAGGGTCAAGCTAATCTTCCCTGGGTAAGTCGGGACCTAAGGCGAGGCCGACAGGCGTAGTCGATGGACAACGGGTTGATATTCCCGTACCGGCGTTGAATCGCCCATGCTGAATCCAGTGATGCTAAGTGCCCGAAACCGTACCTACCGTCTCTTCGGAGACCACGGTGCGGCAGAGCGCATGACCCGATCTGGTAGTAGGCAAGCAATGGTGTGACGCAGGAAGGTAGCTCAACCGTGGCGATGGTAGTCCACGGGTAAGGTCGTAGGGCGAGTGATAGGCAAATCCGTCACTCATATGCCTGAGAGCCGATGCCACCCACGTAGTGGAGTGTGAGTGATCCTATGCTGCCGAGAAAAGCATCTAGCGAGATTCAGAGCCGCCCGTACCCCAAACCGACTCAGGTGGTCAAGTAGAGAATACTAAGGTGATCGAGAGAATCATGGTTAAGGAACTCGGCAAAATGCCCCCGTAACTTCGGGAGAAGGGGGGCCGGATGCGTCATCGGACTTGCTCCGAGAAGCGTTGAAGGCCGCAGAGACCAGGCCCAAGCGACTGTTTACTAAAAACACAGGTCCATGCTAAGTCGAAAGACGCCGTATATGGACTGACTCCTGCCCGGTGCTGGAAGGTTAAGGGGACGTGTTAGCGCAAGCGAAGCACAGAACTTAAGCCCCAGTAAACGGCGGTGGTAACTATAACCATCCTAAGGTAGCGAAATTCCTTGTCGGGTAAGTTCCGACCTGCACGAATGGAGTAACGACTTGGGCGCTGTCTCAACCATGAACTCGGCGAAATTGCACTACGAGTAAAGATGCTCGTTACGCGCGGCAGGACGGAAAGACCCCGGGACCTTTACTATAGTTTGGTATTGGTGTTTGGTTCGACTTGTGTAGGATAGGTGGGAGACTGTGAAGCTCGGACGCCAGTTCGAGTGGAGTCATCGTTGAAATACCACTCTGGTCGTACTAGATATCTAACCTAGGTCCGTTATCCGGATCAGGGACAGTGCCTGATGGGTAGTTTAACTGGGGCGGTTGCCTCCTAAAATGTAACGGAGGCGCTCAAAGGTTCCCTCAGCCTGGTTGGCAATCAGGTTTCGAGTGTAAGTGCACAAGGGAGCTTGACTGTGAGAGTGACAGCTCGAGCAGGGACGAAAGTCGGAACTAGTGATCCGGCGCTGGCATGTGGAAGCGGCGTCGCTCAACGGATAAAAGGTACCCCGGGGATAACAGGCTGATCTTCCCCAAGAGTCCATATCGACGGGATGGTTTGGCACCTCGATGTCGGCTCGTCGCATCCTGGGGCCGTAGCAGGTCCCAAGGGTTGGGCTGTTCGCCCATTAAAGCGGCACGCGAGCTGGGTTTAGAACGTCGTGAGACAGTTCGGTCCCTATCCGCCGCGCGCGTAGGAAACTTGAGAAAGGCTGCCCCTAGTACGAGAGGACCGGGGTGGACGAACCTCTGGTGTGCCAGTTGTTCTGCCAAGAGCACGGCTGGTTGGCTACGTTCGGAAGTGATAACCGCTGAAAGCATCTAAGCGGGAAGCATGTTTCAAGATGAGGTTTCCCACTCCCTCGAGGAGGTAAGGCCCCCAGCAGACCACTGGGTTGATAGGCCGGAAGTAGAAGTGCAGCAATGCATGGAGCTGACCGGTACTAATAGGCCGAGGGCTTGTTTCTTACAAAGACCGCCACGCGTCCACTGTGAGGTTCCCGAGATATGATCGGGAACCACGAAGAACACGAGAGTGTTCTCCAAGGTTTGTTGATATCTCCATAGAGTTTCGGCGACCATGGCGAAGGGGAAATACCCGGCTACATTCCGAACCCGGAAGTCAAGCCCTTCAGCGCCGATGGTACTGCACTGGAGACGGTGTGGGAGAGTAGGACGTCGCCGGACAACCATTGATGCGCGAGGCCGCTCCCAACAGGGAGCGGCCTTGCTGCATTTCACCCCCCGACCACCCCCAACGAGCGGGTGGTCCTGCTGGCGCACGGGCCCCGACCCCGCCACAGTGGAGGGGCACACGAACACCCACCCAGCCGGGCGCCAGGCCAGGCACCCGAGAGGAACCCGCACCATGGCCCAGGACCGAAACCCCCGCAACGGCGGCAACAACCGCGGCGGCAAGCCCGGCAACAAGCCCGGCAACACCCGCGGCAAGCCCACCAGCAGCGGCCGCAACAGCGGCAAGCCCAGCTCCCGCGACGGCAAGCCCAGCTCCCGCGACGGCAAGCCCACCAGCGGCCCCCGCTCCGGCCCCGGCGGCCAGCGCTCCGGCCCCGGCCAGCGCTCCGGCCCCGGCTCGCGCTCCGGCGCCCCGCGCTCCGGCGGCCGCCCCAGCGCCCCCGAGCGCACCGCCGAGCAGAAGATCTACGACGGACCCCCCATCCCCGACGACGTCTCCGCCAAGGACCTGGACAAGCACGCCCGCCAAGAGCTCTCCGGCCTGCCCGACAAGCTCGCCGACAAGGTCGCCCGCCACCTCGTCATGGCCGGCACCCTCCTGCACACCGACCCCGAGACCGCCCACAAGCACGCCCTCGCCGCCCGCGCCCGCGCCATGCGCGTCGGCCTCGTCCGCGAAGCCACCGGCGAAACCGCCTACGCCCTGGGCAACTGGGCCGAAGCCCTCGCCGAATTCCGCGCCGCCCGCCGCATGACCGGCCGCCACATCTACGCCCCGATGATGGCCGACGCCGAACGCGCCCTCGGCCGCCCCGAGAAAGCCCTCGAATACGACAACCCCACCACCCGCGCCCACCTCGACGAACCCGGCAACACCGAACTGTCCATCGTCATCGCCGGCGCCCGCCGCGACCTCGGACACCTCGACGCCGCCCTCCACATCCTCGAAACCGAACCCCTCCACACCACCAACCGCTCCGACTGGGTCACCCGCCTCCGATACGCCTACGCCGACACCCTCCTCGCCACCGGCAACACCCAAGACGCCATCACCTGGTTCCACCGCACCGCCGGCACCGACACCCACCACACCACCGACGTCCACGACCGCCTCAAACAACTCGAAAACTAACCCGTCCACAGACGTCGCAGGGCCCACGCACGCCGTCCACAGGCAGTGCGTGGGCCCTGTCGTCGTTCCTCGTCGCCACGCGAGGCTGGGCGTCATGAACGACACCGACAACCAGGTCCTGCTCCGCGGGCGGGTGGCTGACGCCGCCGAGCCGCGGACCCTGCCCAGCGGGGACGAGCTCGTCTCGTTCCGCCTCATCGTCGAGCGCAGCGCGGCGGCCAAGCGTCGCTCGCGTCAGCTCGTCGACACCTTTGACTGCTCGGCGTGGACGTCGCGGCTGCGCACCAAGGCGCTGAAGCTGAAGCCGGGGGACCGGATCGAGGTCGAGGGCGAGCTCCGACGCCTGTTCTCCAGCCGGTCCGGAGGCGTCTCGAGCCGGGTGTACGTCGACCTCGGGTCGCTGACCCGGTTGCCCGAGACCCCGGTAGCCTCGACGGCATGACGCTGGCCGCGACCGACCGCCCGCTCGTCGCCTCCCACGACGCGGTACTGCTGGACCTCGACGGTGTCGTCTACCGCGGCGGGCATGCCGTCCCCGGCGCCGTGGAGGCACTGAACCAGGCGCGTGACGTGCGCCTGGCCTACCTGACCAACAACGCGAACCGGCCACCCGAGGCGGTCGCCGAGCACCTGCGCGAGCTGGGCCTGCATCCTGCGGTCGAGGACATCGTCACCTCGGCCCAGGCGATCGCCGGCGTCATCGCGCACGACGTCCCGCCGGGCTCCCGGGTGCTGGTGATCGGGGGAGAGGGGTTGCGCAGCGCGCTGCGTGCCCGCGGCCTGGAACCCGTCGACGATCGCCACGCCCCGGGACTGGCCGCGGTGGTCCAGGGCTACATGCCCGACCTCGGCTGGCGCGATCTCGCCGAGGCGGCCTACGCCGTGCAGGCCGGAGCGCCCTGGTACGCCAGCAACACCGACCTGACGATCCCGACCGCCGAGGGCATCGCGCCGGGCAACGGCGCCCTCGTCCACGCCGTCCGACTCGCCACGGGTCGTGAGCCCGTCGTGGCCGGCAAGCCGTACGCGCCCCTGTTCGAGGAGACGATGGAGCGCATCGCGCCCTCGTCCCCGCTGATGGTGGGCGACCGCCTCGACACCGACATCCGCGGCGCCAGGCAGGCGGGCATCGCCTCGCTGTTCGTCCTCACCGGAGTCAACACGCTGGTCGACGTCGTGAACGCCGACCCGCAGGAGCGCCCTGACCTCGTCGGGGCCGGCCTCGCCTCGCTCCACGAGCCGCACCCGGCCGTCGCCGTCGAGCGTGGGGCCGCCCGTTGCGGCGAGGCCGTCGCCGAGATCCACGACGGCGCGATCCGCGTGGCCCGGGAAGGGGCCGAGACGGAGACGCTCCGCGCGATCGTCGGACTCGGCTGGGCGTGCCGCGACGAATCGGGGCTCGACGTGACCGTCGATGAGAGGATCGACGCATGACGACCGAACCCACCGGCGACGGATCCGTGGAGGGCGTCGGCCCCGCGATCGACGAGGCCGTCGCGATGCTGGACACGCTCGGCGACCTCGAGGTGGCCCAGCACCCGCCGGTGTTCGAGGCCGTGCACCGCGTCCTGCGCGACCAGCTGGCCGGCTCGTCGGGGACCCGCGGGTGAGCCGGTGAGCCGCCGGGTGCGGCTCGACGCCGAGCTCGTCCGGCGCGGACTGGCGCGATCGCGCGACCAGGCGGCGTCGCTCATCGAGCAGGGCCGCGTGCTGGTGGGCGGGAACGCCGCCAGCAAGCCGGCCACGCAGGTGACCACCGACCAGGCGATCGTCGTGCGTGAGGGTGACGACCCGGGCTGGGCATCGCGCGGTGCCCACAAGCTGCTCGGCGCGCTGGAGGTCTTCGAGCCCCAGGGTCTGAGCGTCGCCGGCCGCCGCGCTCTCGACGCCGGTGCGTCGACCGGGGGATTCACCGACGTCCTGCTGAGGCGCGACGTCGCCGAGGTCGTCGCCGTCGACGTCGGCTACGGCCAGCTGGTGTGGTCGCTGCAGTCCGACCCGCGGGTTCACGTCTTCGACCGCACGAACATCCGCTCGATCGATGCCGAGCTCATCGGCGGGCCGGTGGACCTCGTCGTCTCCGACCTGTCCTTCATCTCGCTCACGCTCGTGATCCCGGCGCTGGCCTCGGTCTGCCGGGCCGAGGGGGACATGGTCCTCATGGTCAAGCCGCAGTTCGAGGTCGGGCGCGAGAACCTCGGCAAGAACGGCGTCGTCCGCGACCCCGAGCTGCATGCGAGCGCCGTCCACGGCGTGACGACCACGGCCTGGGCCAACGGCTGGGGGACCCGCGCGCTCGCACCGAGTCCGTTGCCGGGCCCCGCCGGGAATGTCGAGTACTTTTGTTGGCTGAGGACCGACGCCCCGGCGCCGGACGAGGAGATGGCGCGCGCAGCCGTCGCGGCCGGGCCTCTCGCGGCCCGGCACCCGAAGGAAGGAAGCGGATCATGAGGAGCGTGCTGCTCGCGGTCCACACCCAGCGGAACGGGGCCCCGAAGATCGCGGCCGACTTCGCCGCCTCCCTCCAGGAGGCCGGTCTCCAGGTCCGCGCCCTCGAGGGCGAGGCCGAAGCCCTGGAGGCGGCCGGCGCGGTCGACCTGGCGGTCGTTCCCGCCGCGTCCGGTGCCGCCCAGGACTGCGAGCTGACCGTGGTGTTCGGCGGTGACGGCACGATCCTGCGCGCGGCCGAGCTGTGCCGCGGCACCGGCACCCCGCTGCTGGGCGTCAACCTGGGTCACGTCGGGTTCCTCGCCGAGGCGGACGAGGAGGACCTCGCCGAGGTCGCCCAGCGTGTCATCGCCGGCGACCTCACCGTGGAGGAGCGCCTCACCGTCGACGTCCTGGTCCTGCAGGACGGAGAGGTGGTCGCCACCAACTGGGCTCTCAACGAGGCCTCGGTCGAGAAGGCGTCCCGCGAGCGCATGCTCGAGGTCGTCGTCGAGATCGACGGGCGTCCCGTCTCGCGGATGGGTTGCGACGGTGTCGTCTGCGCGACTCCGACCGGCTCGACCGCCTACAACTTCAGCGCCGGCGGTCCCGTGGTGTGGCCCGAGGTGTCGGCGCTGCTCATGGTCCCGATCAGCGCGCACGCCCTCTTCGCGCGGCCCATGGTCGTGTCGCCGGAGTCCACCCTCGCGGTCGAGGTCGTGGGACAGTCCGCCACCGGCGTGCTCTGGTGCGACGGCCGTCGCGCGTCCGACCTGCCGATCGGCGCGCGCGTCGAGGTCCGCCGCGGCGTCGAGACGGTGCGGCTCGCGCGCGTGCACCCGGCCTCGTTCGCCGACCGCCTCGTGCGCAAGTTCGAGCTCCCGGTCTCGGGGTGGCGCGGGTCCTCCGAGGCCTCCCGACGAGCCGCGGGAGAGCGCTGATGTGGCAGTCGCTGCGGCTGGCGTCCCTGGGCGTCATCGAGGAGGCCGAGCTCGACCTGGGCCCCGGCTTCACCGTGATCACGGGTGAGACCGGCGCCGGCAAGACGATGGTCGTGACGGCGCTCGGACTGCTGCGTGGCGAGCGTGCCGACTCCGCTCTCGTCCGTCGTGGAGCCGACCGCGCCCGCATCGAGGCCTCCGTCGTCGCGACGCCCGAGGTCGCCGCGCTCGTCGAGGAGGCCGGGGGCCAGGTCGACGACGACCTCGTACTGGCCCGCGTGCTCACGAGCCAGGGCCGCAGCCGCGCCCTCGCGGGCGGGTCGACCGTGCCGGCCGGACTCCTGTCGCGGCTCGCGGACTCGCTCGTCGCGGTGCACGGTCAGTCCGACCAGCAGCGACTCGTGCGGCCACAGGAGCAGCGCGGCGCCCTCGACCGGTACGCCGGGTCCGAGGTGTCCGACCTGCTCGCGCAGTACCAGCCCGACTACGAGCGCCTCCGCGAGCTGAAGGCGCGCCTGCACGACCTGCGAACGCACGCGGGGGAGCGCCTGCAGCGCCTCGACCTGCTGCGCCACGGCCTCGACGAGATCGACGCGGTCGACCCGCAGCCCGGCGAGGACGAGGAGCTCGTGCAGCGCGAGAACCGGCTCGCGCACGCCGAGGCGCTCGCGGCGGCCGCTGCCGGTGCGTCCGTCGCCCTGTCCGAGGACGAGCACTCCGCCGCTGCCGCGCTCGCCGCCGCGAAGTCCGTCGTCGACCCCGTCGCCGGGAACGACCCTCGGCTCGAGGCGCTTGCCGAGCGGCTGCGCCGCGCCGCGATCGACCTCACCGACATCGCGTCCGAGCTGGCTGCCTACGCCGCCGACGTGGACCTCGACCCCGCCGGCCTGGCCACCGTGCAGGAGCGACGCGCGTCGCTCACCGCGCTGCAGCGTCGGTACGGTCCGGGCCTCGACGACGTCATCGCCTGGGCGGACCGGGCCCGCGCCGAGGTGCTCGAGCTCGACCTCGACGACACCGCGATCGAACGACTCGAGACCGAGGCCGACGCCGCGCGCGATCGGGTGGTGGAGCTCGCCGGCCGGCTCACGCAGGCCCGCACCCGCGCTGCCGAGCAGCTGGCGGAGGAGGTCGGCCGCGAGCTCGCCGACCTCGCCCTGCCATCGGCGCGACTCGAGGTCCGCGTCCTGCCAGGCGAACCCGGACCGCACGGTGCGGACGACGTCGAGATCTGGTTCGCGGCCAACAGCGGCGCCGAGCCGCGCCCCCTCGCCCGCGCCGCGAGCGGCGGCGAACTGTCGCGCCTCATGCTCGCGATCGAGGTCGTGCTCGCGGGTCGCGACCCGGTGCCCACGCTCGTGTTCGACGAGGTGGACGCCGGCATCGGCGGCCGCACGGCCGTCGAGGTCGGCCGCCGCCTCGCCCGCCTCGCGCAGCACGCCCAGGTCATCGCGGTGACCCACCTGCCGCAGGTGGCCGCCTTCGCCGACTCCCACTTCGTGGTGAGCAAGTCCGACGACGGCACGGTCACCAGCAGCAGCGTGCTGCGCCTGGAGCACGACTCCCGGGTGGACGAGCTGGCGCGGATGCTTGCCGGGCTGGACGACTCGGCCGCGGCGCAGGAGCACGCCCGGGAGCTGCTCGAGCTCGCCCGCACTGCCTGAGGGTCACGTCACTTTCGAGGCCCGGATCGGCGTGTCGGGTGTGAACTCTCATGGAACGCGGGTTCCATGGAGGGCATCATGCCCATCTTGAAGCGCAGCAAGCGCGCCCTTCCCGACGGTCCCGGCGTGGTCGGCCCGGCGCGGCTGTGCCGCAATGCCGCCGACCTGTCCTCGGTGCGCTCGGGAGACGTCGTCGTCATCGACGTGGCCGACCTCGGCGCCGACACGGCCCAGTCGCTGGTCGAGCGCGGCGTCGCCGCCGTCCTCAACGTGTCCTCGTCCTCGTCGGGTCGCTACCCGAACCTCGGCCCGCAGGTGCTGGCCGCCGCGGGCATCCCGCTCGTCGACCGCGTGGGGGAGGTCGTCTGGCAGACGCTCCGCAGCGGCGACGTCGTGCGTGTGGACGAAGGCGCCGTCCACCTCGGTGAGACCACCGTGGCCACCGGCGTCGAGATGACCGAGTCGCGGGTCCGCGACCAGCTGGACGAGGCGTCCTCGGGGCTGTCCAGCCAGCTCGACTCGATCGTCACCAACGCGGCCGACACGCTGCGCCGCGACCGCGCGATGCTCCTCGAGGGTGCCGGCATCCCCGAGGTCTCCACCCCGATCAAGGGTCGCCCCGTGGTCGTCGTCACCGACGGTCCCGACGCGGCGAAGGACCTCAAGTCGATCCGCTCGTTCGTCCGCGACCACGACCCCGTGCTGATCGGCGTCGGCGACGGCGCCGGGCTGCTCATCGATGCGGGCCTGCGGCCGCACCTGCTGGTCGGGCGCGGTGACGAGCTCTCCGGCCGCATGATCGAGCGCTCGGGCGAGGTCGTCATCGTGTCGGCCTCGGGCCGGCTCGACCGTCCCGAGCAGTTCGAGGCCCACGGCCGTCAGCCGGTGGTCTTCACCGCGGCGGGGACGCCCGAGAACCTCGCCCTGCTGCTCGCCGACCAGAACGAGGCCGCGGTCATCGTGCAGGTCGGCGGGCCCTCGCGCCTCGTCGACATCGTCGACGGCGACACCGCCGACGCGGCCGGCACGTTCATCGCCCGGCTCCGCGCCGGCTCGCGCGTCGTCGACGCCCAGTCCGTGGCGTGGTTCGCGCGCCAGCGGCTGAGCTGGTTCGTCCCGCTGCTGCTCCTGCTGGCCGGCGTCATCGCCGTCGTGGCGGCCGTGGCCACCACCCCTCTCGGTCATGAGTGGCTCTCGCCCGTGACCGACCGTGTCTCCTCCTGGACCGAAGGACTCGTCTCGTGATCAACCTGCGCTACCACGTCATCTCCCTCGCGGCCGTGCTGCTCGCGCTCGCCGCCGGCATCGCGGTCGGGGCGGGGCTGCTCGACGAGAGCGACGCCGCCACGACGACGACCTCGTCCGACACCGCCGAGATCAGCCCTGCGCTGGCCGGCTTCGACGCGGGCTACGCGTCGATGACGGCTCCGGGCCAGCTGCGCGACAAGCTCAAGAACCGCACGGTGCTGCTGCTCACCACGCCCGGCGCGCGCGACAACGAGATCGACTCGCTCATCGAGAACCTCACCACCGCGGGCGCCCGGGTGACGGGCCAGGTCGAGCTCACCAGCAAGCTGCTGTCGCCGGCCAACCGCCAGTTCGCCGAGGGCGTCGCGGCCCAGTCCGACCCGGACGCGGCCTCCGAGGCGACCGACTACGGCAAGGTCGGCGCGGCGATCGCACGCGGCTACCTGACGAAGGGCGACGGCTCCCTGGACGAGACCGCCCGCACGATCCGCTCGGCGTTCACCGAGGGCGACCTGCTCGCCGTCGAGCAGGACCCCGAGGTCTCGGCCCAGCTGGCGCTCGTGGTGTCCGGACCCGCCGGATCGTCGTCCGGGGGAGAGGGCACGGTCGTGTCCAGCATGGTCGCCGGCCTCGACGCCGGCAGCCAGGGCGTGGCGGTCGTCGGGCCGGTCTCCTCGGGCGAGAACGGCGTCGTGAACGCCGTCCGCGGCAGCGACGCCGCTGCCAACGTCTCGACGATCGACGTCACCGACACGGGCACCGGCCGCGTCGCCTCGGTGCTCGGACTCGTGCGCGAGGCCGCCGGCCAGTCGGGTGCGTGGGGCACGTCACGGGCGGCCGACGGGCCCGTTCCGAACTGAGGCAGGATCAGGGGCTCGGGACCGTGGCGTTCGGCGCGGATGGTCCCGGGCCTCGGTCGGCGATGGTAGGCTGGAGTTCCGTGGAACCCAGAGTCGAACCCAGCCCCCGAGGCGGTTCCTCCACCCCCGGACGTTGCCGCAGGCACCGCCCGGTTCCGCATCCGAACCGGACCCACGGGAGTCATGTTGGCAACTAACGCCGTCACCAAGCACGTATTCGTCACCGGTGGAGTCGTGTCCTCCCTCGGCAAGGGCCTGACCGCCTCCAGCCTGGGGCGTCTGCTCAAGTCACGCGGCCTGCGCGTCACGATGCAGAAGCTCGATCCGTACCTCAACGTCGACCCGGGCACGATGAACCCGTTCCAGCACGGTGAGGTCTTCGTGACCGACGACGGCGCCGAGACCGACCTCGACATCGGCCACTACGAGCGCTTCCTCGACGAGGACCTCGTCGGCCGCGCCAACGTCACGACCGGTCAGGTCTACTCCGACGTCATCGCCCGCGAGCGCCGCGGCGACTACCTCGGGGACACCGTGCAGGTCATCCCGCACATCACGAACGAGATCAAGGACCGGATGCTGTCGATGGGCGGCCCCGACGTCGACGTGGTGATCCACGAGATCGGCGGCACGGTGGGTGACATCGAGAGCCAGCCGTTCCTGGAGTCCGCGCGCCAGGTCCGCCAGGAGGTGGGCCGCTCCAACGTCTTCTTCCTGCACGTCTCGCTGATCCCGTTCATCGGTCCCTCGGGCGAGCTCAAGACCAAGCCCACGCAGCACTCGGTCGCCGCGCTGCGCTCGATCGGCATCCAGCCCGACGCGATCGTCTGCCGGTCCGACCGTCCCGTGCCCGCGGGCGTGAAGCGCAAGATCTCGCTCATGTGCGACGTGGACGAGGACGCCGTCGTCACGGCGGTCGACTCGCCGTCCATCTACGACATCCCGAAGGTGCTGCACTCCGAGGGCCTCGACGCCTACGTCGTGCGCCGTCTCGACCTGCCGTTCCGCGACGTCGACTGGAGCGAGTGGGACGCGCTGCTGCGCCGTGTGCACCACTCCGAGGAGGAGGTCACGATCGCGCTGGTCGGCAAGTACATCGACCTGCCCGACGCCTACCTCTCGGTCGCCGAGGCCCTGCGCGCCGGCGGCTTCGCGAACGACGCCAAGGTGCGCCTGCGCTGGGTGCCGTCGGACGACTGCGCCACCGAGGCCGGGGCCGCCGAGCAGCTCGGCGACGTCGACGGCATCTGCGTGCCCGGCGGCTTCGGCATCCGCGGCATCGAGGGCAAGCTCGGCGCGCTGTCCTACGCGCGCAAGCAGCAGATCCCCGTCCTGGGCCTGTGCCTGGGCCTGCAGTGCATGGTGATCGAGTACGCCCGCACCGAGCTGGGCATCGAGGACGCGAGCTCGTCGGAGTTCGACCCCGCCACCGAGCACCCGGTCATCGCCACGATGGCCGAGCAGCACGAGTTCGTCGAGGGTGCGGGCGACCTGGGCGGCACGATGCGCCTGGGCCTGTACCCGGCCAGCCTCAAGGCCGGCAGCATCGTCCGCGAGCTCTACGGCTCGGACAAGGTCGACGAGCGTCACCGCCACCGCTACGAGGTCAACAACGCCTACCGCGACGACCTGGAGAAGGCCGGCCTGGTGTTCTCGGGCACGTCGCCGGACTCGACCCTGGTCGAGTTCGTCGAGCTGCCCCGCGAGGTGCACCCGTTCTACGTGGCCACCCAGGCGCACCCCGAGCTGCGCTCGCGTCCCACGCGCTCGCACCCGCTGTTCTCGGGCCTCATCGCGGCCTCGCTCAAGCGCAAGCTGGAGATGCGGCTGCCCGTCGAGGAATCGTGACCTCGCACCCCCGGCTGCCGGGGCGGATCGCCGCACCGGTCGAGGCCGGAGACGGCACGTGGCCGCAGGTGGGGTCCGAGGTCGGGTTCCAGAACCCGTACCTGACGCTGACGGTCGACACCATCGAGGCGCCGGACGGCTCGACCCATCCGCGCGTCGTGGTGCGGCCGCGGCGTGCCGTGGGCGTGGCCGCGGTCGACGAGGACGGTCGCATCCTGCTCGTCGAGCAGTACCGTCACCCGATGGGCCGCCGCATGCTCGAGATCCCCGCGGGGCTGATGGACGTCGAGGGGGAGGAGCCGCAGCAGACCGCGGCCCGCGAGCTGGCGGAGGAGACCGACCTGGTCGCCGGCACGTGGCGCGAGCTGATGCGGATCGCCCCCACGGTGGGCTACTCCACCGAGACGATCACCCTGTTCCACGCCTCGGAGCTGGTGCCGGTCGCCGAGGCCGAGCGCACCGAGCGCGAGGCCGAGGAGGCCGACATGGCGCACTGGTGGGTCGACCTCGACGAGGCCGTGGCAGCCTGCCTCGACGGTCGCATCTTCGACGCCAAGACCGTCGTGGCGATCCTGGCGGTGGCACGGGCGTGACCGACGGCGGTGCGGTCGAGCGGGTCGTGGCCGAGTACCTGTCCCACCTCGCGGTGGAGCGCGGCCTCGCCGAGAACACGCTGGCCTCGTATCGCCGCGACCTGCGTCGCTACACCGAGTTCCTGACGGGCGCCGGCGTCACGGAGCCCGCGGACATCGCCGAGGACCACGTCACGGCGTTCGCCGCCGCACTGCGCGAGGGCGACGAGGACCATCCCGCGCTCGGCACGTCGAGCGTCGCGCGCACGGTCGTCGCGGTCCGCGGCTTCCACCGCTTCTGCCTGCGCGAGCAGATCGTCGCCAACGACGTGACGGCCGCCGTGCGGCCGCCCAGGCCCGCGTCCCGGCTGCCGAAGGCGCTGCCGCTGGAGGACGTCGAGGCGCTGCTGACGGCGGCGGGGGAGCCCGGCACCGCCCTGTCGATGCGCGACCGTGCGCTGCTGGAGATCCTCTACGGCACCGGCGCGCGCATCTCCGAGGCCGTCGGTCTCGACGTGGACGACGTGGACCTCGAGCAGTCGTCCGTGCTGCTCACCGGCAAGGGCTCCAAGCAGCGCATCGTGCCGCTCGGGTCCTTCGCACGCGACGCCCTCGAGACGTACCTCACGAAGGCCCGTCCGCACCTCACCGCGACCGCCGGCAGCGGGCCCGCCGTGTTCCTCAACGCGCGCGGCGGCAGGCTGTCGCGGCAGAGCGCGTGGACGGTGCTGACGAAGACCGCGCGACGCGCCGGGATCGACGCCGACGTGTCGCCGCACACCCTGCGCCACTCGTTCGCCACGCACCTGCTCGACGGCGGTGCGGACGTTCGCGTGGTGCAGGAACTGCTGGGCCACGCGTCGGTGACGACCACCCAGATCTACACCCTCGTGACGATCGACAAGTTGCGCGAGACGTACGCGGCGTCCCATCCCCGGGCGCTGCGGTGAGCGGTACAGTGGCCGACATGCCCAGCACGGATCTCGGACCCACCGGTCGCCCGATGCCCGACCTCCCCGAGCCCGGACCGCGCACCACGCAGGGCCCCGCCGTCGTCATCTCGATGTGCAACCAGAAGGGCGGCGTCGGCAAGACCACGACCACGATCAACCTCGGCGCCGCGCTGGCCGAGACCGGCCGTCGCGTGCTGCTGGTCGACTTCGATCCGCAGGGCTCGATGACCGTCGGACTGGGCTACAACGCCCACGAGATCGAGCAGAGCATCTACCACGTGCTGATGGACCGCGAGCTCTCGATGAAGGAGATCATCCTCGGCACGTCGGTCGACAACCTCGACCTCGTCCCGGCCAACATCGACCTGTCGGCGGCCGAGATGCGTCTCGTCACCGAGGTGGGCCGCGAGCAGGTGCTCGCGCGCACCCTGCGCGACGTGCGCCACGACTACGACGTCATCCTCATCGACTGCCAGCCCTCGCTGGGCCTGCTCACCGTCAACGCCCTCACGGCCTCCGACGGCGTCATCGTGCCGCTGGAGTGCGAGTACTTCGCGCTGCGCGGCGTGGCGTTGCTCAACGAGACCATCGAGAAGGTGCGTGACCGCACCAACTTCGACCTGCGCGTCATCGGTCTGCTGGGCACGATGTTCGACAGCCGCACCCTGCACGGTCGGGAGGTCCTGCAGACGCTGGTCGACGGCTGGGGCGACGCCGTGTTCCACACCGTCATCCGCCGCACCGTGAAGTTCTCCGACTCCACGGTCGCCGGCGAGCCGATCACCGAGTACGCGTCCACGTCGCCGGGTGCCGAGGCCTACCGCCAGCTGGCGAGGGAAGTGCTGCAGCGGTGTCCCGACGCGTGAACCTGCCCGGTGCGGACGAGCTCTTCCGGCCGACCGCACCCAGTGGGCCCCGATCCGAGGAGACGCCTGCCGTGCCGCCGTCCGGCAGCGGCCGGGTCAAGCACGACGAGAAGATGACCGTCTACCTCACCAGCGACGAGCTGCTCGCCATCGAGCAGGCGCGCCTCGAGCTGCGCTCGGTGCTGGGTCGCAAGGTCGACCGCGGTCGTCTCGTGCGCGCCGCGATCGCCGGTGCGCTCGCCGACCTCGAGACCCGTGGGGCCGAAAGCGAGCTCGCCCGCCGGCTCGGCGAGGAATGAGCGCCGCGGTGTCCGTGACGGATCCGGCACCCGCGCAGGCGTCCGAGACGGGCTTCTCGGTCTCGCTCGGCAACTTCGAGGGGCCGTTCGACCTGCTGCTGCAGCTGATCTCCAAGCACCAGCTCGACATCACCGAGGTCGCGCTCTCGGTGGTCACGTCGGACTTCATCGCGTACACGCGCGAGCTCGAGGACGACCTCGAGCAGACCACGCACTTCCTGCTGATCGCGGCCACCCTGCTCGACCTGAAGACCGCGCGGCTGCTGCCGCAGGCCGAGGTCGAGGACGAGGAGGACCTCGCCCTGCTGGAGGCCCGCGACCTGTTGTTCGCCCGTCTCATGCAGTACCGCGCGTTCAAGGCCGTGGCGGCGATCCTCCAGGAGCGCTTCGAGAACCAGCTGCTGCGTCACCCACGCGCCGTCACGCTCGAGCCACGCTTCGCGACGCTGCTGCCCGAGGTGGAGATCCGCGCGACCCCGAAGGACCTCGCCGAGCTGGCCGCCGCCGCCCTCGCGCCGAAGGCGCCGCCGCTCGTGTCACTGGCGCACCTGCACGCCCCGGCGGTCAGCGTGCGCGAGCAGGCCCACCTCGTCGTCGACCGGCTCCGGCGCGAGCGCTCGCTGACGTTCCGCGCGATCGTCGCGGACGCGCCGGACGGCCAGACCAAGGTCGCGCGCTTCCTCTCGCTGCTGGAGCTGTTCCGTGAGGGAATGCTGTCGTTCGAGCAGGCCGTGCCGCTGGGCGAGCTGACCGTGCGCTGGACCGGCACCGACGACGGCGACATCGACGTGGGCGACGAGTTCGACGAGCCGACCCTGCCCGAGGAGGGCGACGCCGGGGACCCCGAGGTCCCGCCGGCCCCGACGACCGGAAGTGACGATGACCGAAACTGACGACCACGTGCCCGCCGAGGTGCCCGAGCAGGGTGTGACGGAGGAGAGCGTGACCGACGGGCGCCCGCCGGTCGAGCTGCGCCCCGCCCTCGAGGCCGTGCTGATGATCGCCGACGAGCCGCTCGACCACCTCGTGCTCGCGCAGGCCGTCGGCCACCCGCCCGCCGATGTCGAGCAGGCGCTGCGCGGGCTCGCCGCCGAGTACGCCGAGCAGGGGCGCGGCTTCGAGCTGCGCGAGCTGGCCGGCGGCTGGCGCTTCTACAGCCGTGAGGAGTTCGCCGACGTCGTCTCGGCGTTCGTGCTGGAGGGCCAGCAGGCCAAGCTGAGCCAGGCGGCGCTGGAGACCCTCGCGGTCGTCGCGTACCGCCAGCCGATCAGCCGCTCGCGGATCTCGGCGATCCGTGGCGTCAACGTCGACGGCGTGGTCCGCACGCTGGTGACGCGCGGTCTGATCGTCGAGCTGGGCAACGACGCCGAGTCCGGCGCGATCCTCTACGGGACGACGAACTACTTCCTCGAGCGGATGGGGCTGAGCGGGCTGGACGAGCTGCCCGAGCTCGCGCCGATGCTGCCCGACCTGGAGGACCTCGACGGCGAGCTGGAGCGCGTGGCGCAGCAGACCGCCGAGCGCGAGGCCGTGCCCGCCGAGGACGCTCCCTCCGTGGAGACCTCCGAGACCCCGGGAGGCGTCGGTGGCTGAGCCGATCCGTCTGCAGAAGGTGCTGGCCCAGGCCGGCGTCGCCAGCCGTCGGCGCAGCGAGGAGCTGATGGCCACGGGCCGCGTCGAGGTCAACGGCGAGGTCGTCACGCAGCTCGGCGCCCGCGTCGACCCCACCACCGATGTCGTGCGCGTCGACGGCGTGCGCATCCCGCCGCCGTCCGAGCACGCCTACGTGATCCTCAACAAGCCGCGGGGCATCGTCAGCTCGATGGCCGACGAGCAGGGCCGACCCGACCTGTCCGGTCTGCTGGCAGATCGCACCGACCGGCTGTTCCACGTGGGCCGGCTCGACACCGACACCTCGGGCCTGCTGATCCTGACCAACGACGGCGACCTGGCGCACCAGCTGGCGCATCCGTCGTTCGAGGTCACCAAGACCTACGTCGCCCTCGTCGACGGCAACGTCGCGGCCTCGATCGGTCGACGGCTGCTCGCGGGCGTGGAGCTGGAGGACGGCGTCACGGCCGTCGACCGCTTCGTGGTGCGCGACCGCAGCCGCGGCCGCAGCCTCGTCGAGCTCGACCTGCACAGCGGCAAGAACCGCATCGTCCGGCGCCTGCTCGACGCCGTCGGCCACCCCGTCGTGGAGCTCACGCGCACGGCGTTCGGGCCGCTGCGGCTGGGCGACCTGCGCGTGGGCGCGATGCGCGACCTGTCGCGCGACGAGCTCGGAGCGCTCTTCGATAGCGTGGAGGCATGAGTGCCGATCTGCCCGAACCCGTCGTGCCCGGACCGGTTCTGGTCATCGGCTGCGGCCTGATCGGCACCTCGGTCGCGCTCGGTCTGAGCGATCTCGGCGTCCGGGTGCACCTGCGCGACGCGCGACCCGCGAACGTCGAGCTGGCCGCCTCGCTGGGCGCCGGCACGCCCGATTCGGTGCAGGATCCGGCCCTCGTCGTGGTCGCCGTGCCTCCCGCCGCGGTCGTCGAGACCGCTCTGGCGGCGCTCGAGGAGTTCCCGTCGGCCGTGGTCACCGACGTCGCCAGCGTCAAGACCCACGTCTGCGCGGGCGTCACCGACCCGCGATTCGTCGGCGGCCACCCCATGGCTGGCAAGGAGCGCTCGGGCCCGATGGCCGGCTCCGGCCTGCTGTTCGAGGGTCGTGCCTGGGCCGTCGTCCCCACCGAGGGCACCGACCCCGAGGCCGTCGCGGTCGTCGAACGGGTCGCCACGGCGCTCGGCTCGGTCGTGCGGCGGATGGACGCGGCCTCCCACGACCGCGCGGTCGCCCTCGTCTCGCACGTGCCCCACCTCGTCTCCGCCCTGACCGCGGGCCTGCTCACCGAGGCCGAGGGCGATGACCTCCTGCTCGCCGGTCAGGGACTGCGCGACGTCATCCGCATCGCCGGCAGCGACCGGGGCCTCTGGGTCGACATCATCGGCAGCAACGCGGGCCAGGTCGGCGCGATCCTCGACGACCTCGCCGTCCGCCTCGACGACCTGCGCGCCGCCGTTCGCACCGCCGACGGCTCGGTGGGGGAGCACCTCGACCGCGGGCGGGCCGGGGTCGCCCGGGTGCCGGGCAAGCACGGCGCCCACCCGATCGCGCTCGCCGGCGTCTTCGTCTCGATCGACGACACCCCGGGCGAGCTCTCGCGACTCTTCGCCGACATCGGCGACGCGGGCATCAACATCGAGGACATGCGCATCGACCACGAGCTCGGCCGCCTCGTCGGCGTCGTCGAGGTCGTGGTGCAGGCCGGCGCCGCCGAGGACCTGCACACCGCCCTGATCGAACGCGGCTGGGCCGCCTTCCGCTGAGGAGACCAATGACCGACGTCATCGCCATCGACGGACCCTCCGGGTCCGGCAAGTCGAGCACCTCCCGTGGGGTGGCCTCACGGCTGGGCTACGCCTACCTCGACACCGGCGCGATGTACCGCGCGATGACGTGGGCGCTGCTTGAGCGGGGCGTCGACGTGCACGACCCCGCGGCGGTCGCCGCGGCCGCCCGGGAGGTCGTGCTGACCTCGGGCACCGATCCCGAGGCACCCACGATCGCCGCCGACGGCATCGATGTCTCCGAGCCGATCCGCGGCGACGCCGTCACTGCCGCCGTGAGCCCGGTCGCCACCGTCCCGCAGGTCCGCGAGCAGCTCGTGTCGCTGCAGCGCCAGGCGATCGCCGGGGCCACCGGCGGCATCGTGGTGGAGGGACGCGACATCGGCACCGTGGTGGCGCCCGACGCGACCCTGAAGATCTACCTCGTCGCCGACCCGGTCGCCCGCGCGAAGCGCCGTGCGCTCGAGCTCGGTGTGGAGGACGCGGAGGCGATGCGTGAGGCGCTGGCCCGTCGCGACGCGATCGACTCCAACCGCGCCGCGTCCCCGCTGGCGCAGGCCGACGACGCCGTCGTCGTGGACGGCACGGACCTCACGCTGGACGAGGTCATCGACCACATCGTGGGGCTCGCGCGCCGCTGAGTCCGGGGGAGCGAGGCGGATTGGAACGCGGCTGCTCGTTCTGGCAGAATGGGCGCTTGCGTCCGGATTCGGTGCGGCCCTCTCTCCCGCCGAGCCCGGCCCTCGATGAAGACCGGGCCTGCCCCACACGCCGGGTCGCCGTCACCACAGTTCGATTTCACAAGGAGACACCACACTCGTGGCAGTCAAGATTCGCCTCAAGCGGATGGGCAAGATCCGCACGCCGTTCTACCGCATCGTCGTCGCCGACAGCCGCACCAAGCGTGACGGTCGCGTGATCGAGGAGATCGGCACGTACAACCCGAAGACCGATCCGTCGACCATCAACGTCGACTCCGATCGCGCCCAGTACTGGCTCGGCGTCGGCGCGCAGCCGACCGAGGCCGTCGCGGCGATCCTCAAGCTCACCGGCGACATCGGTGGCGAGTCCACGCTCAAGCAGCCCGAGCCGAAGGCCGACAAGGCCGCGCTGTTCGACGCCGCCCTGAAGGACCTGCACGCCGAGCCCAAGAAGTCGGCCACCACCAAGGCCAAGAAGGCCGAGGCGAAGTCCGAGGACGAGCCGAAGGCCGAGGAGACCCCGGCCGAGGAGCCGAAGGCCGAGGAGACCCCGGCCGACGACGCGAAGGCCGACGAGGCCTGATCGTGTCCGCTCCCATGCAGGAGGTCGTCGAGCACCTCGTCGCCGGCATCGTCGACAACCCCGACGAGGTGACGGTCCGCGCGAAGCAGACCCGCCGCGGCGAGCTGTTCGAGGTGCGCGTGAACCCGAGCGACCTCGGCAAGGTCATCGGTCGCCAGGGTCGCACGGCCACGGCGATCCGCACCGTCGCATCGGCCATCGCCGGTGCCGACGGCGCGCGGATCGACTTCGTGGACGTCGACCGGCGCCGCTGAGCTCCAGCATGCGCGTCGTCGTCGGCCGGATCGGCCGTGCCCACGGCATCCGTGGCGACCTCGCCGTCGAGACCAGGACCGACGATCCCGAACGGCGTTTCGCCGTGGGCTCGTCGGTCCTGTGTCGTGACCGGGAGCTGACGATCACCGCCAGCCGTCCCCACTCGGGCAAGCTGCTCGTGACGTTCGCCGAGGTCCCCGACCGCACGGCGGCCGAGCAGCTGCACGGCGCCCTGCTCGAGGTCGAGATCGACCCCGACGAGGTCCCCGAGGACGACGACGCCTTCTACGACCACCAGCTGATCGGACTGGCGGTGCAGGTCGACGGAGCATCGCGCGGGCGCGTGCTCGACGTGCTCCACCTGCCGGCGCACGACACCCTGCTGGTCGAGGTCGACGGCCGCCGCGTCCAGGTGCCCTTCGTCGAGGCCCTCGTGCCCGAGGTCGACCTCGACGCCGGCACGGTCACGGTCGTCGACCGTCCGGGCCTGCTGAACCCCGAGGAAGCCGACGAGGTGCGCTAGTGCGCATCGACGCCCTCTCGATCTTCCCCGACTACTTCGCGCCGCTCGACCTGTCCCTGCCGGGCAAGGCCCGCCGCGCCGGACTGGTCGACTTCCACGCGCACGACCTGCGCGACTGGGCCCACGACCGTCACCGCACGGTGGACGACACGCCGTACGGCGGTGGCGCCGGCATGGTGATGAAGCCCGAGCCGTGGGGCGAGGCGCTCGACGCCGTCGCCACCGATCGGGCCGTTGTCGTCGTGCCCACGCCGTCGGGCGCGCCCTTCACCCACGCCGAGGCGGTCCGCCTCTCCACGGCCGAGCAGCTGGTGTTCGCGTGCGGGCGCTACGAGGGCATCGACCAACGTGTCCTCGACCACGCCGCCACCCGCTGGGACGTCCGCGAGATCTCCCTGGGCGACTTCGTCGTCAATGGGGGAGAGGTCGCCGCGCTCGCCATCATCGAGGCCGTCGTGCGCCTGCTGCCCGGCTTCATGGGCAACCCCGAGTCGCTCACGGAGGAGTCGCACGCCGACGGCCTCCTCGAGTACCCCGTGTACACCAAGCCCGCCACGTGGCGCGGTCTGGACGTCCCGCCGATCCTGCTGTCGGGGGACCACGGACGCATCGCCGCCTGGCGCAGGGACCAGTCCCGCCTGCGCACCGAGCAGCGTCGTCCCGATTTAACACGCGATCTCGGCGAGTAACACGCTCGTAACGACGCTGGAGGCCCCGCGTAATCGGGCCGCAGCAGGATCGGGTGCAGCGCCGCGGCAAGGGAGCTCCGGCCGCTGCTCACGTGTTACCTACTGCAAAGAGGTTGATATGGAACCCGGGACCATCTGGCTGCTGATCTGCGCGGCCCTTGTTCTCTTCATGACGCCCGGACTGGCGTTCTTCTACGGCGGACTCGTCAAGGCACAGAGCGTCATCTCGATGATGATGCTGAGCTTCGGCGCGATGGGCCTGGTCTTCGTGCTGTGGATCCTCTACGGCTACAACATGGGCTCGGCCGGCTCGGCCGACCTCATCGACGGCTGGCTGGCCAACCCGTTCTCGGACTTCGCCCTGCAGGACCTGGCGACCGGTGACGGTGCGTCCGGCTTGGCCGGCGTCGCGTTCGGCTCGACGTTCGCCGTCATCACGACCGCCCTGATCTCCGGCGCCGTCGCCGACCGTGCGCGCTTCTTCCCCTGGATGCTCTTCGCGGGCCTGTGGGCCACGATCGTCTACTTCCCCTCCCAGGGCTGGGTGTGGGGCTTCGACGACGAGGGCCTGACGGGTTGGATCGGCACCCTCGAGATCGGTGACGCGGTCCCGATCGACTGGGCCGGAGGCACGGTCGTCCACATCAGCGCCGGTGCCGCGGCCTTCGCCCTGGCGCTCGTGCTCGGCAAGCGCACCGTCGGCTTCGCCAAGGAGTCCGCCGAGCCGCACAACGTCCCGCTCGTGCTCATCGGCGCCGCGATCCTGTGGTTCGGCTGGTTCGGCTTCAACACCGGTGCCGCGGTCGACGTCAACACCGCTGCGATCATCTTCCTCAACACGATCGCCGCTCCCGCGGCGGGCGTCCTGGGCTACATCGTCGTCGAGCACTTCAAGGACGGGAAGCCGACCGCCGTCGGCGCCGCCTCGGGCATCGTCGCCGGCCTGGTCGCCATCACCCCGGCCGCGGCCAACCTGACGCCGTTCTGGGCGATCGTCCTCGGCCTGCTGGCCGGCGCGGTCTGCTGCTTCGCGATCGACCTCAAGTACAAGCTCGGCTACGACGACTCTCTCGACGTGGTGGGCCTGCACCTGGTCGCCGGCTTCATCGGCTGCCTGTACCTGGGCTTCTTCGCCACCGACACGGGCCTGTTCACGGGCGGCGACTTCGACCAGCTGATCGCGCAGATCATCCCGTCGGTGTTCGTCGCGGTCTTCTCCTTCGCGGTGGCCTTCGGCCTCGGCAAGGCGATCGACGCCACGATCGGCTTCCGCGTCACCGAGGACGAGGAGGTCGCCGGCCTGGACAACGTCCTGCACGGCGGCGCCGCGTACAAGTTCGACTGAGCACCCTCTGCTGCACCGCGGCGCCCCGTCCCCGATTTCCTCGGGGGCGGGGCGCTGTGGCATCATGGACTGCTGGTGCCGGACGGCTCTGCCATGAGGGAGTCCCCACGGCGCACCACACCCAACTTTTCGGCAACACGACATCCGCAGGTGACTTGTGGCACCGGCGAGGAGAGATCATGACGAACGTCATCGACCAGATCGCAGCGCAGAGCAAGCGCGACGACGTCCCCGACTTCCGCGCGGGCGACACCCTGAAGGTCCACGTCAACATCGTCGAGGGCAACCGCTCGCGTGTGCAGCTGTTCCAGGGCGTCTGCATCAAGGTGCAGGGCTCGGGCATCGGCCGGACCTTCACCGTCCGCAAGGTGAGCTTCGGCGTCGGCGTCGAGCGCACGTTCCCGGTTCACTCGCCCGTGATCGAGAAGATCGAGGTCGCCACCCGTGGTGACGTCCGTCGCGCCAAGCTGTACTACCTGCGCAACCTGCGCGGCAAGGCCGCCAAGATCAAGGAGAAGCGCGAGATCTGATCTCTCCCGCCGCTCGACGACCCCGTTCCCGTCAGGGAGCGGGGTCGTCGCCGTTCCGGGCTACGATCTGCGGGTGACCGAGCAGCCGAGGACGCGACGGCGCCGGCTGCCCCGGTGGCTCGACGCGCTCGTGCTGGTCGCCGGCACCCTGGCGCTGGCACTGCTGGTGCGAACCTTCGCGTTCCAGGTCTTCGTCATCCCGTCGTCGTCGATGGTCCCCACGCTGACGAAGGACGACCGCATCGCCGTGCAGAAGTGGTCCTACCGCGTGGGCGAGCCGCAGCGTGGTGACGTGGTGGTGTTCCGCGACCCGGGCGACTGGCTCGGGCCCCTCGAGCCGCCGGCCCCGTGGCAGCGCGGGCTGCAGGCCGTGGGGCTGTTCCCGCAGGGCGGGCACCTCGTGAAGCGCGTGGTGGGCGTCGCCGGTGACGAGGTCCGCTGCTGTGACGAGGCCGGGCGCCTGATGGTCAACGGCGAGCCGGTCGACGAGCCCTACCTGGCCGACCCGGCGGCCAACGTCGCGCAGCCGTTCCAGGTCACGGTGCCGCGGGGCAGGCTGTGGGTCCAGGGCGACAACCGGGCCGCGTCGAAGGACTCGCGGGCCCACCTCGACGAGGCCGGCGGAGGCTTCGTGGACACCGATCTCGTGGTGGGCCGGGTCGGCACGCGGATCTGGCCGCTCGACCGCATCGGGCGGGTCGCGCCGACCGACGCGTTCGACGACGTTCCGGCCCCGTGACGCGACCGACCGATGCGCGGTTCGCCCGGGACCAGCCGGTAGGCTCATCGAGTGCCTGAGGAGAAACGCCAGCTGCCGCTGTGGCAGGAGTCGATCCTCCTCGTCGCCACCGCCCTCGTCCTGGCCCTGATCGTCAAGACCTTCTTCTTCCAGGCCTTCTACATCCCGTCGGACTCGATGGTCCCGACGATGGTGAAGAACGACAAGCTGCTCGTGCAGAAGTGGTCGTACTGGAGCGGCGGACCCGAGCGGGGGGACATCGTCGTCTTCCGCGACCCGGGCAACTGGCTCGCGGGCGACGTCGACGAGTCCGCCAACGTCGTGCAGCGCGGCCTCGAGGTCGTCGGCCTGTTCCCGTCCGGCGGTCACCTCATCAAGCGCGTCATCGGCGTGGGCGGCGACCGGGTGGTCTGCTGCGACGCCGAGGGACGCACCACGGTCAACGGCGAGCCGATCGACGAGCCCTACCTGGCCGACCAGGACGTCAACGCCGACCAGACCTTCGACGTGAAGGTGCCGAAGGGCTACCTGTGGGTGCAGGGCGACAACCGGGGCAACTCGGCCGACTCGCGCGCGCACCTCGGCGAGCCCGGAGGTGGCTTCATCGCTGACGAGGACGTGGTCGGCAAGGCATGGTTGAGGGTGTGGCCGCTGAACCGCTTCGGGACGATCCCCGGGACCGACGCCTTCGACGAGGTCCCGTGAGCCCCGCGCCGTCGCTGCGCCACGAGCGCCGCCTGCTGCGCGAGGGCCGCACGGCGCTGGCCTGCAGCGACGAGGTCGGCCGCGGCGCCCTCTCCGGACCCGTCACGATCGGCATGGTCGTGGTCACCGAGCAGACCCGCACCGCGCCCCAGGGCGTGCGCGACAGCAAGCTGCTCACCCCGGCAGCCCGCGAGGCGCTGGTGCCGAAGATCCGCCGCTGGGCGCCCGCTCACGGCGTCGGTCACGCGACCCCCACCGAGATCGACGAGTACGGGATCATCGCCGCGATGCGGCTCGCCGGTCACCGGGCCCTCGCCCAGCTGGCCGTGCGGCCCGACGCGGTCCTGCTCGACGGCAACCACGACTACCTCAGCATCCCGGAGCAGGCTGCGCTGTTCGGCCCGCCCGGCCTCGCCGACGAGGTCCCGCCGGTCACCACGATGATCAAGGCCGACATGCGGTGTGCCGCGGTCGCGGCCGCCAGCATCCTGGCCAAGACCGCGCGCGACGCGATCATGGTGCAGCTGGCCACCGAGCACCCCGAGTACGGCTGGGAGCTCAACAAGGGCTACTCCGCGCCCGAGCACATCGCTGCGCTGGCGCAGCACGGTCCCACGCTGCACCACCGTCGCTCGTGGTCCCTGCCGGGCTGCGGTCCGGCTCCCGACGTGGCGGTGGCGATGACGGAGGCGGTGGTCTGATGAGCGCTGAGGATCTCGAGCGGTACGAGAACGAGATGGAGCTCTCGCTCTACCGCGAGTACCGCGACGTCGTCGGCATCTTCAAGTACGTCGTCGAGACCGATCGCCGGCTGTACCTGTGCAACGCCGTCGACGTGAAGGTCCGCTCCGAGTCCGGCGACGCCTACTTCGAGGTCACGATGGCCGACGCCTGGGTGTGGGACATCTACCGCCCCGCGCGCTTCGCCAAGCACGTGAAGGTGCTGACCTTCAAGGACGTCAACGTCGAGGAGCTGCAGGACTCCGACGTCAAGCTGCCTCCGGCCTGAGCGACCCATGACGACCGATCCCACCGCGCCTCCCGACGGGGCGCGGACCTTCGCCCACGTCCTGACGAACACGCTGGTCGCCAACGTGACGACGAGCTTCCTGTGGTTCGCGCTGACGTTCTGGGTCTACCTCGAGACGCGCTCGGTGCTCGCCACCGGCGTCGTCGGCGGCGCCTACATGTTGATGCTCGCCCTGTTCGCGATGCTCTTCGGCACGCTCGTCGACCGCCACCGCAAGCGCGACGTCCTGGTGGGCTCGAGCCTGGTCACGATGGCGGCCTTCCTCGCGGCGGGCGTGCTCTACGCCTGGGTCGGTCCCGAGGCGATCGTCGACATGACCGGTCCCTGGTTCTGGCTGTTCTCCGGCATCGTGCTCTTCGGCTCGGTCGTGGAGAGCATGCGCAACATCGCGCTCTCCACCCTGGTGACCCTGCTGATCCCCGCCGACCGGCGCGATCGCGCGAACGGCCTGGTCGGCACGGTGCAGGGGATCGCCTTCATCGTCACGAGCGTCTTCAGCGGTCTGGCGATCGGCCAGCTCGGCATGGGCTGGACGCTGGTGATCGCGAACGTCCTCACGGTGGCCACGGTCGTGCACCTGGCCTTCGTGCGGATCGCCGAGGCGCACCCGTCGACCTCCGGCGAGCCGACGCCGAAGGTCGACGTCCGGGGCGCGCTCGCGGCGATCGCGCTGGTCCCGGGCCTGTTCGCGCTGATCGTCCTCACGACGTTCAACAACCTCGTCTCGGGCGTCTTCATGGCGCTCATGGACCCGTACGGTCTGACCCTGTTCTCGGTGGAGGAGTGGGGCCTGGTCTTCGGCTTCGCCTCGACGGGCTTCATCGCGGGCGGGCTCGTGATCGCGCGCTGGGGACTCGGCTCGAACCCGTTGCGCACGATGCTGTGGGTGCTGGTCGCGATGGGCGTGCTCAACGCCACGTTCACGCTGCGCGAGTGGCCCTGGCTGTGCATCGCCGGCATCTGGCTGTTCCTGCTGATCGTGCCGGCGGTCGAGGCGGCCGAGCAGACCGTGATCCAGCGCGTGGTGCCCTTCACGAGTCAGGGCCGGGTGTTCGGCTTCGCGCAGGCCTTCGAGTCGGCTGCGGCTCCCGTCACGGCCTTCCTGGTCGCGCCGCTCGCCGAGTTCTGGATCATCCCGCTGCTGGAGTCCGAGGAGGGCGCCCGCCAGTGGGAGTGGCTCGTCGGCACGGGTGACGCGCGCGGGATCGCTCTGATCTTCTTCTTCGCGGGGCTGACCATGGTGGCGCTCGCGCTCGCCGCGTTCGGCACGCGCTCGTACCGGCTGCTCTCCGAGCGCTACCGGGAGGAGGCGGCGGCCGACGCGGCCGACGCCCGTCCACAGGCCTGACGGACCCCGCCGGGCTCGTCCACAGGCCCCGCGAGGGGCCTTCTCCGAGGCGTGCCGGACCGGAAGGCTCGGCGCATGACCTACGCACGGAACCAGGCGCTCGGCGCCTACGGCGAGCGCGTCGCCGCCGACCACCTGCGCCGCCTGGGCATGGTGATCCTCGCCCGGAACTGGACATGCCAGCACGGCGAGATCGACATCGTGGCGCGCGACGGCGACACACTCGTGGTGTGCGAGGTCAAGACGCGCACCACGGCCAGTCACGGCACGCCGCTCGAGTCGGTCTCCGACCGCAAGATCACGATGCTGCGGCGGTCCCTCTCGCGCTGGCTCGACGTGCACGAGGTCAGCCCCGACGGCGTCCGCATCGACGTGGTCACGGTGTGGGTCCCGCGCAGCGGCGGACCACGCGTCGAGCGGATCGCTGGGGTGGCGTGATGGCGGCCGTCCACTCGATCGCCCTCGACGGACTCGCCGGCCGTCCCGTCGAGGTGGAGGTCGACATCGCGTCCGGCCTGTCGGCCACGGTCGTCGTGGGCCTGGCCGACGTCACCGTGAGCGAGGCGCGCAACCGCGTGCGCTCCGCCGTGGTGAACTCCGGCACCTCATGGCCCGACACCAGGGTGACGATCAACCTCGCTCCGTCCAGCCTGCCCAAGAGTGGACCGCACTACGACCTCGCGATGGGGCTCGGGGTGTTCGCCGCGAAGGCCGTCGTCCCGCCCGAGACGCTCGCCGGAACGGTCTTCCTCGGCGAGCTCGCACTCGACGGGCGGCTGCGGCCCGTCCGTGGTGTCCTTCCGGCCACGCTCGCGGCCGCCGACGCCGGTTTCGAGAAGGTGGTCGTCCCGGAGTCGAACGTCAACGAGGCACGACTCGTCCCCTCGATCACGGTCGTCGGCGTGCGCTCCCTGCGACAGGTCGTGGCGATGCTGCGCGGTGACGAGGAGCCCGAGGACCCGCCCGTCCCACCCCTGAGCGAGGCCGGCGACGGCTGGAGCGGCGTCGCGCCGACCGGCGAGCTCGACCTCACCGACGTCGTCGGGCAGGACGACGCCTGCCTGGCCACGGTGATCGCCGCCAGCGGTGGTCATCACCTGCTGCTCACCGGGCCGCCCGGGGTCGGCAAGACGATGCTCGCGCAGCGGCTCCCGGCGCTGCTGCCCGACCTCGACCCGAACGACTCCCTCGAGGTCAGCGCGCTCCACTCGCTCGCAGGCGTCCTGCCGTCGGACCTGCCCATGCTGGTGCGACCGCCATTCCTCGAGCCGCACCACACGGCGAGCGCGGCGGCCGTGGTCGGTGGCGGCAGCCGGGTCGTCCGGCCGGGCGCCATGTCGCTGGCCCACCACGGGGTCCTCTTCCTGGACGAGGCGCCCGAGTTCGCCAGCAACGTCCTCGAGGCGCTGCGGCAGCCGCTCGAGAGCGGTCAGGTGGTGGTGTCGCGTGCGGCGCAGACGGCGGTCTTCCCGGCACGATTCCAGCTCGTGCTCGCCACCAACCCGTGCCCGTGCGGCCATGCCGGCTCGGTCATGCAGCGGTGCGAGTGCCCGGCCGCGACGCGACGCCGGTACGCCGACCGCCTGTCCGGGCCGATCCGGGACCGCATCGACATCCACCGCACGCTCGTCGAGCCCACGCGGCGCGACCTCGTCTCGGGCCTGGTGACCCGCCCCACGACCGCCGAGCTCGCCGGCCGGGTCGCCGAGGCCCGCCTCCGGCAGCGGACGCGACTCGCCGGCACGCCATGGCGCGTCAACGCGGCGGTCCCCGGCGTCGAGCTGCGCAAGGCCTGGCCCGCCGCGACCGACGCGACACGTCTGCTCGAGCAGCAGGTGCGGGGGCACAAGGTGACGCCCCGGTCGGCCGATCGGGTCCTGCGGCTCGCCTGGAGCATCGCCGACCTGTGCGAGCACTCTCAGCCGACGATCGAGGACGTCCAAGCGGCGCTCGACCTGCGGCGCGGGAGTGCCATCGGCGGCGAGCTCCTCGGACTGCTGGAGGCGGCATGACGAGGAGCCAGTCCCGCACCCGACTGATGCTGTCGCTCGTGGCGGAATCGGGTGACCCGCGGCTCGTCGCCTGGCGGGAGCGCTGCGACCCGGTCGAGCTGTGGCATGCGGTCGTCCGTGGCGCCCCGGAGATCCCCGATCGCTGGCACGCCGGCGCTGCGGACGCCGCCAGTCGCGTGGACGGGGTGCTGCGGCGCGCCGACGAGGTCGGCGCCCGCTGGGTGGTCCCGGGCTCGCCCGCGTGGCCGGTCGCGCTCGACGACCTCGACCAGGTCGAAGGCATCGGGCAGGTCACCGGTGCGCCACTGGGGCTGTGGGTGCGCGGCGGGGGAGACCTGACCTCGATCGCCGCGGCTCCGGTGGCGGTGGTGGGGGCTCGCGGCTCCACCACCTACGGCGCGGAGGTCGCCAGCGACATCGCGGCCGACTGCGCCGACCAGGGGCACGCCGTCGTGAGCGGAGCCGCGTTCGGCATCGACGCCTGCGCCCACCGCGGGGCGCTGCTCGGCGGCGGGCCGACGGTGGCCGTGATGGCGTGCGGCGTGGACGTCGAGTACCCGCGCACGCACGCGGCCCTCCTGCGCCGCATCGCCGAGGAGGGGCTCGTCATCAGCGAGTTCCCACCCGGCGCCGAGCCGCAGCGCCACCGCTTCCTCGTGCGGAACCGGATCATCGCGGCGCTCAGCGTGGGCGTGGTGGTCGTCGAGGCCGCACGACGCAGCGGCTCGCTCAACACCCTGCACTGGGCCGACCTCCTCGGCCGGACGACGATGGTCGTCCCCGGACCGATCACGTCGCAGGCCTCGTGCGGCACCCATCTCGCGGTGCGCGACGGCAAGGCGCTGCTCGTGACGTCGGGGCACGACGTCCTCGCGGACACCTTCGGGATCGTCGACGCCGATCTGCCCGCGATCGGTCCGGGAGCGCGCAGGGTGTGGCTCCGGCTCGGTGCCGAGCCCCAGCCCGTCGAGCAGCTGGCTCGGGCGCTGCGCCTCGGCACCGTCCCGGTCCTGCGGGCCCTGCGCGAGCTCGAGCACCACGACGTGGTGGCACGGGACGAGCGCGGATGGCGACGCGAGACGAGGGTGACGAACCGTGAGGGAGGGGTAGGTTGAACGGCGTGAACGACTCCCACGCGATGGATCCCGCCCGAGCCGACGAGGTCTTCGCCCACTGGGAGGAGAAGTACGGGTCGAGCGAGGGCGTCTGGTCCGGTCACGTCAACGCGGCCCTGGCCCACGTGGTCGCCGACCTGCCCGCGGGCACGGCGCTCGACCTCGGCGCGGGGGAGGGCGGCGACGCCCTCTGGCTCGCCGAGCGGGGCTGGGAGGTCACCGGCATCGACATCTCGCCCACCGCGCTCTCGCGAGCCGAGAGCGCGGCCGAACGGGCCGGCCTGAGCGAGCGGGTCACCTGGGTGGCTGCCGACCTCGAAACCTGGTCCTGCACCCGAGAGTTCGACCTCGTCACGGCCTCGTTCCTGCAGTCGGCCGTGGCGCTCGACCGCGGCCGGATCCTGCGGACCGGGGCCGACCGGGTCGCGGTCGGCGGCCACCTGCTCGTGGTCGCGCACGCCGAGGCGCCGCCGTGGGCTCACGACGGCGACCATGACCACCACGCGCGGATGCACTTCCCGACGCCCGAGGACGACCTGAAGGTGCTCGACCTGCCGGCCGACGAGTGGACCACGGTCGTCGCCGACGTCCGGGAGCGCACGGCGTTCGCCCCCAGCGGCGAGGAGGTCGTGCTGCGCGACGGCGTGCTGCTGCTCCGACGCAGCGCCTGACGCGCTCGACCTCAGGTGTGCAGGGGCGGGTCGTGGGGTCGCCCGTGCCCGAGCTGCTCGAGGGCATGGTCGACGATCTCGGACAGCACCTCGAGCCCTTCGCGCACCGCCCCGGTCGATCCGGCGAGGTTCACCAGGAGGGTGTGCCCGCTGATCCCGGCCGTGCCGCGCGACAGCGCCGCGTGCGGGGTCGTGCTCAGCCCGCGGGCGCGGATCGCCTCGGCGATGCCCGGCGCGGGCCGGTCGACGAGCGCGGCGGTCACCTCGGGCGTGTGGTCGTCGTCGGTGAACCCGGTGCCGCCCGTGGTGAGCACGAGGGCGCAGCCCTGGTCCACGAGGCGGCGCAGGACGTCACCGACCTCGGGACCGTCGGGGACGACGTGCGGACCCGAGACCTCGAAGCCGTGGGCCCGGCCCCACTCGGCGATCCGGGGGCCGGTGAGGTCCTCGCGCCGGCCGTCGGCGGCACGCGTGGACGAGACGACCACGCCGAGCAGGCGGGGCCGGGTGTCACTCATCGCGGGTCCAGTCGTGGGTGCCGCCAGTCTTGGCCTCGACGCGCACCTGGTCGATCACGGCGGTGTGGTCGACGGCCTTCACCATGTCGAACAGCGTCAGCGCCGCCACGCTGACGGCCGTGAGCGCCTCCATCTCGACGCCGGTGGGTGCCGTCGTGGCGACGGTCGCCTCGACCCGCACGCCCGACTCGAGGGCGCGGAAGTCGAGCGTGATCGCCGCCAGGGGGAGCGGGTGGCACATCGGCACGAGGTGCGGGGTCTGCTTCGCGGCCAGGATGCCGGCGATCCGCGCGGTGGCGAGGGCCTCGCCCTTCGGCAGGTCACCGCTCATGATCCGCTCGACGACGTCGGGCCGGGTGCGCAGCACGCCCGAGGCCGTGGCCTCGCGCCGCGTCGTGGCCTTGCCCGACACGTCGACCATGTGCGCGCTGCCGTCCTCGCGGTAGTGCGACAGCTCGTCCCCGGACCCGCTCGTGCTCATGCGATCCTCCACCACTCCACGGTATCGCCGGCGTCGAGCTCGGTGGTGTGCTCGGGGACCAGCACCAGCACGTCGGCCCGCGCGTAGGAGACCGCGAGGTGCGACCCCGCCTCGCCGACGAGGCTCACGCGACCGTCGTCGCCGAGCCGTCCCCGGCGTACCTGCAGTCGGCCGGGCGGCGACGTCAGCGGCTCGGCGAGGGCGGACGTGCCCGACGGGCGCCAGGCGACCCGGCCCGCCGCCTGGGCCAGCGCCGGGCGCAGGAACAGCTCGAACGACACCAGGACGCTGACCGGGTTCCCCGGCAGGCAGATGATCGGCACGTCGCGGTCGCCACTGCGGACCGTGCCGAGGCCCTGTGGTCCGCCGGGCTGGATGGCGACGTGGCCGAACCACGAGCCGGGCGTGCCCTCCACCACCTGCCGCACGACCTCGCGCGTTCCGGCGCTGACGCCACCGGTCGTGACGATGACGTCGTGCTCCACCGCGAGGCGGTCGAGCAGCTCACGCAGCAGCGCGGGGTCGTCGGGGACGACGTGCGTCGTGACCGGGAGGCCGAGGCTCACGGCGTGGGCGGCCAGGACGGAGGAGTTCGAGTCGGGGACGGCGCCCGTGACGAGCTCGGCCCCGGTGGCGACCACGGCGAGGCGCAGCAGCGGCGCGACCTCGACCTCCGCGACACCTGACACGACGAGCGCCCCGATCGCGGCGGGCGTCAGTGGCGCGCCGGCGTCGAGCACGGTCGCGCCGGCCTCGACGTCCGACCCGGCTCGCCGCAGGAAGGTGCCGGGCTCGACCGCCTCGCCGAACTCGACCAGGCCACCGCCCTCGACCGGACCGAAGTCGCCGGGGCGGGTGCGCTCGACGGGCACGACCGCGTCGGCGCCGGGCGGGAGGGGAGCGCCCGTCATGATCGGCGCCGCGGTGCCGGGATCGAGGCGGGGCGGAACGGCGTCGCCGGCCACGACGTGGGCGACCGTGGGCAGGGTGACCGGGGTGACGCCGGCACGGGCGAGGTCCTCGGCGTGGACGGCGAATCCGTCCATCTGGCTGTTGTCGAAGCCCGGCACGTCGAGCCGTGATCGCACCGGGGTGGCGAGCCGCCCGGCGAGGGCGGCAGAGACCGCGACCGTCTCGGGCGGGTCCGTGGCTCGACGCTGAGCGGCCGCGCGGACGAGGGTCGCCACCTCCCGGACGTGCTCGTCGACGGATCTGCCCATGGTTCCTCCGGTCCGATGACGCATCTGAGCCGCTATCGTGGCAGTCATGTCTCAGGTGCGCGTCTCTGATGCCGCTGACTTCTTGGGAGTCAGCACCGACACCGTACGACGTCTGATCGCCGCGGGCCGTCTGGCCGCGGCGAAGGACGACGCCGGCCGGACCGTCGTGGACGGCCGTGGGCTGGCCGAGTACGTCAGGAGCGAGGGCCGATCGGTCGCCGATCCGACGTCGGTCTCCCGCTCCGCCCGCAACCGCTTCGTCGGCATCGTGACGGAGGTGGTGAGCGACCGGGTGATGTCCCAGGTCGAGCTGCAGTGCGGCCCGCACCGGGTCGTCTCGCTCATCAGCACGGAGTCCGTCCGCGAGCTCGGTCTCGAGCCGGGAGTCGTGGCAGTGGCCGTCGTGAAGGCGACGAACGTCGCCCTCGAGACGCCGGGTGAGGGTCGATGAGGCGGCTCGGGGCCGTGCTGGTCGCGATCGCGGCGACGGGGTCCGCGTGCACGTCGAGCACGGACGCCGTTCAGGAGCGCACGCTCACCGTGTTCGCGGCCGCCTCCCTCGACCAGACCTTCACCGAGATCGCCGACCGGTTCGAGGGCGAGCACGACGGCGTCGAGGTCCGGCTGTCCTTCGGCGGCTCGTCCGACCTCGCCGCGCAGATCCTCGAGGGTGCGCCGTCCGACGTCTTCGCGGCGGCCGACGAGCGCACGATGGCACGGGTCACGGGGGCCTCCGAGGACGCGCTGGCGCCCGAGATCGTCGCGACCAACACGCTCCAGATCGCCGCGAGCCCCGACGGGAGCGTCGCGTCCGCGGACGATCTCACCGATCCAGGCACCAAGGTCGTCGTCTGCGCGCCCCAGGTGCCGTGTGGCGCGGCCACCCGGGTGCTGCTCGCGAAGAACGGCCTGAGGATCTCGGCCGTCAGCGAGGAGCAGTCGGTCACCGACGTGCTGGGCAAGGTCACCAGCGGCGAGGCGGATGCCGGGATCGTCTACCGCACGGACGTGGTCGCCGCGGGCTCCTCCGTGCGTGGCGTCGACGTGCCCGGAGCCGACGAGGTCGTCAACCGCTACCCGGCCGCGGCGCTCGATCCGGGCGACGACCTGGCGGCCGAGTTCGTCGCCTTCGCCTCCGGCCCGGAGGGTCGGCGCATCCTGTCCGAGGCGGGCTTCGGGGCACCGTGACGACCCGCACCGACGTCCCGCGCTGGACCGCGATCCCGGCCGCGATCGCCGTGGCGCTGCTCGGGCTGCCGCTCGTCGGCCTCGTGCTGCGGGTCGAGTGGGCCGACTTCCTGTCCCTCGTGACGACGGAGTCCTCGCGCGCGGCGCTGGCGCTCAGCCTGCGGACCGCGGCCGCCAGCACGGTGCTGTGCGTGCTGCTCGGGGTGCCGCTCGCGCTGCTGCTCGCGCGCAGCTCGGGACGCTGGGCGGCCGCTGTGCGCGCCGTGGTCCTGGTGCCGCTCGTCCTCCCGCCGGTCGTCGGGGGCATCGCCCTGCTGGCGACCTTCGGGCGGCGCGGGTGGCTCGGGGAGCACCTCGAGGCGCTCGGGATCGAGATCGCCTTCAGCACGCTGGCGGTCGTGCTGGCCCAGACGTTCGTGTCGCTGCCCTTCCTCGTGATCACGCTCGAGGGCGCGCTCCGGGCGGCGGATCCCGGATTCGCCGACGTGGCCGCGACGCTCGGTGCCTCGCCCGGACGGGTGCTGCGCCGGGTGACCCTGCCGCTCGTGGCGCCCGGTCTCGTCGCCGGCGCCGTGCTCTCGTTCGCGCGCGCCCTCGGCGAGTTCGGCGCCACGGTCACCTTCGCCGGCAGCCTGCAGGGCGTCACGCGCGCCCTGCCGACCGAGATCTACCTGCAGCGCGAGGTCGATCCCGACGCCGCGACCGCGCTCGCGTTCCTGCTCGTCGCCGTCGCGGTGGTCGTGATCGCCGTCGTTCACCGGCCCGGGCGGTCGCCGTGGTGAGCCTCGGCGTGCGCTTGCGAGATCCGGTGCGCGACGTCGACCTGGAGGTCGAGGTGGCGGCGGGGGAGACGCTCGCGGTCATGGGGCCGAACGGCGCGGGCAAGTCCACCCTGCTCGCCACCATCGCGGGCCTGCTGAGGCCGGCGGAGGCGGAGGTCGTCGTGGGCGACCGCGTGCTCGCGGGGGACGGCACGTGGGTGCGTCCGCACCTGCGCTCCGTGGCGCTGCTCGGTCAGCAGCCACGGCTGTTCCCCCACCTGACGGTCCGGCAGAACGTCGCCTTCGGGCTGCGCGGCGACCCCGAGGACGTCGAGCACTGGCTCGGGCTGGTCGGCGCGCGGGAGTTGGGCGACCGGCGCTCTCGCGAGCTGTCCGGGGGACAGGCCCAGCGCGTCGCCATCGCCCGCGCCCTGGCCGTGCGCCCGGACGTGGTGCTGCTGGACGAGCCCCTCGCGGCTCTCGACGTGGAGGCGGTCCCCGAGATCCGTCGTCTGCTGCGCCACGTCCTGGAAGGGAGCACGGCCGTGCTGGTGACCCACGATCCGCTGGACGCGCTGGCGCTCGCGGATCGAGCAGTCATCGTGGAGCGCGGCCGTGTGATGCACGAGGGGCCGGTCCGCGACGTGCTGGCCCATCCGCGCAGCGCGTTCGGCGCGGCCCTCGCCGGGGTGAACCTCGTGGACGGAGTCGCCCTCGCGGCCGACCGGATGAGGACGGCGGACGGCCGCGAGCTCACCGGCACGCCCACGGGTGGCCTTCTCGCCGGCGCGGGCGCCACGGCCACCTTCTCTCCGTCGGCGGTGGCCGTACACCGCGAGCATCCGAGCGGCAGCCCGCGGAACGTGCTGACCGGCACGGTCCTCGGCGTCGAGGTCCGGGGCACGACGTGCCGCGTCGAGATCTCGGGATGGCTCGCCGATGTCACCACCGCGGCCGTGGCCGAGCTCGAGCTCGAGCCGGGCCGCGAGGTCTGGCTGAGCATCAAGGCCACCGAGGTCCACCTCCACCCCGCCTGACCGCGCCTCCCGACGATCGCGCGACGCCGGTGCGAGAGTGGGGGAGTGAGTGACTTCTCCGAGGCCTGGGCGCGCACGCTGGCCGACTACGAGCGTCACCTCGTGCAGGAGCGCGACCTGTCCGACCACACCGTGCGGGCCTACCTGACCGACCTCGCGAGCCTCGCCGAGCACGCGACGCTGATGCGGGTGGACGACCCGTCAGGCATGACGATCCGGACCCTGCGCAGCTGGCTCGCGAACCTGCAGACGCGTGGCAAGGCGCGCACGACGATGGCCCGACGCTCGACCGCGGCGCGGGTGTTCACCGCGTGGATGGAGCGCACCGGCCGTGCCGCGACGGACGCCGGGGCCCTGCTCGCGGCGCCCAAGGCGCACCGGTCGCTGCCGCCCGCGCTCAGCCAGGCCGACATGCGCGGCGTGGTGGACGCGATCGTCGAGTCGATCGACGACGACAGCCCGGTGGGCCTGCGGGACCTCGCGGTGATCGAGCTGCTGTGGGCGACGGGCATCCGCGTGGGCGAGCTGGTCGGCGCGGACGTCGACGACCTGGACACGTCACGACGCGTCCTGCGCGTCATGGGCAAGGGCTCGAAGGAGCGGATGGTGCCGTACGGCGTTCCCGCGCAGGACGCCGTCGCCGCGTGGCTGGAACGAGGACGGCCCGCGCTCGCGGTGCCCGGCAGCGGACCCGCCCTCTTCCTCGGGGCTCGCGGCGGCCGCGTCGACGCGCGCGTGGTGCGCCGCATCGTGCACGACCGCGTGGCCGCCGTTCCCGACGCGCCGGACGTCGGTCCACACGGGCTGCGGCACACGGCCGCCACGCACCTCCTCGAGGGTGGGGCGGACCTGCGCTCCGTGCAGGAGTTGCTCGGGCACGCGTCCCTCGGGACGACGCAGATCTACACGCACGTCAGCGCCGACCGACTGCGCGCCGCGTACGCCCAGGCGCACCCGCGAGCCTGACTCACCGCGCGGCGAGCGGGTCGACGGGCCGCCCGTCGACGAGTCTCATGAAGTGCAGGTGGCAGCCCGTCGAGTACCCGGTCGAGCCGACGCGCCCCACGACGGTGCCGGCGCCGACGCGCTGGCCCGGGCGCACCGTGACCGACCCGAGGTGGGAGTAGGAGGTCGCGACGCCCCCGGCGTGCTCGACCTGCACCTGCAGGCCGTACCCGCCGCGGAACCCGGCGTGGCCGACCTCGCCCGCCGCCACCGCGGGGACGGGGGTCCCGCACGGCGCCCCGACGTCCACCCCGTCGTGCAGTTTCCGCACGCCCGTGACGGGGTGCACCCGCATCCCGAACGCGGACGTCACGGGACCGTCGATCGGCAGGTCGCCGGTGCCGACGTCCGGCGGCTCGGGGACCTCGCCGTCGGGGTCGATGAGACGGTAGGCGCCGGCGGTGGCGAGGAGGTCGGCCGGGTCGAGGTACTCGTCGCCGCGCAGCCGCCCCAGGTTCAGGCACGTGCGACGGCACGACGGGTGGTCGCCGAGGAGCCGCCCGATGGGCTGGCCCGCGGTGACCGCGTCGCCGACGCGCACGGACGGCGCGACGGGCTGGTAGGTGGAGCGCTCCCCGCCGTGCTCGATCGTGATCGTCCAGATCCCGGCGACGCGTCCCGCGAACGCCACCCGACCCACGGCGACGGCCCGGACCGTCTGACCGACGCGTCCGGGGATGTCGACACCGCGGTGCCCGGCCCCGTACTCGGACGACGGTGGGTCGAAGGGCCGCTCGATCGTGTGGTCGCCCAGCGGCCACGTCCACGGGGCGGCCACGGCGGGCGACGCGAGCACGAGGGTGAGCAGGAGCGGGGCGAGGAGGAGGGCACGGCGCATGCCCCGAGCCAACCGATCCGGGAGCCTGGGCGGAACCGCCGGCGTGGACCCTGTGGACCGCGCAACCCGGGCCGCACGACCCTGTGGAGATCGCCGCTTCGGCCCACCGTGGCACCGATTTCCTCGGGAGAGGGGCCGTGGACTAGACTTGGTTCGATCCGTCCACCGGACGGAAATTCGCGTGTCCTCTCCCGTGACGTGAGCAACCGAACGGGGCGCGATCCAGGTCCCATCCGTCGATGGGTGGCCCGCGTCGGACACCAGGGCGTCGCCGACCGGCGATGCGACAACTTGGTTTGAAAGGAAGTACGGCCATGGCCGTCGTCACCATGCGTCAGCTGCTCGAGAGCGGCGTCCACTTCGGGCACCAGACCCGTCGCTGGAACCCCAAGATGAAGCGATTCATCATGACCGAGCGCAACGGCATCTACATCATCGACCTCCAGCAGTCGCTGTCGTACATCGACTCGGCGTACGAGTTCGTCAAGAGCACCGTCGCCCGCGGCGGCACGATCCTGTTCGTCGGCACGAAGCGCCAGGCGCAGGAGCCCGTCGAGGAGCAGGCCAAGCGCGTCGGCATGCCCTACGTCAACCAGCGTTGGCTCGGCGGCATGCTCACCAACTACTCCACGATGTCCGCGCGCCTCCAGCGCATGAAGGAGCTCGAGGAGATCGACTTCGACGACGTGGCGGGCTCGAACCGCACGAAGAAGGAACTCCTTCAGATGCGTCGCGAGTACACCAAGCTCAACCGCACCCTCGGCGGCATCCGCGACATGGGCCGCGTGCCCAACGCCGTGTGGATCGTCGACACCAAGAAGGAGCACCTCGCGGTCGACGAGGCCAAGAAGCTCAACATCCCGATCGTCGCGATCCTGGACACCAACTGCGACCCGGACGACGTCGACTACCCGATCCCGGGCAACGACGACGCCATCCGCTCGGTGGGCCTGCTGACCCGCGTCATCGCCGACGCGGTCGCCGACGGCCTCATGTCGCGCGGTGGCGCCAAGACGGGCGAGGAGGCCCCGGGCCAGGAGCTCGGTGCCGAGGAGCCCATGGCCGACTGGGAGAAGGAGCTGCTCGCCTCGAAGGCCGAGCAGCCCGCCGAGGCCGCTGCCGCTGAGGCGCCCGCCGCCGAGGCCCCCGCCGCCGACGCGCCGGCCGCCGAGACCGCCGAGGCGCCCGCCGCCGACGCGGCCGAGGCTCCCGCCGAGTCCTGAGTCACTCCGACCATCTGCCGGCCCGACGCGATCCGTCGGGCGGGCACCACCAGAACCGAGGTTGAACATGGCAATCACTGCTGCCGATGTGAAGAAGCTCCGCGACGCCACGGGCGCGGGCATGATGGACGCCAAGAAGGCCCTCACCGAGGCTGACGGCGACTTCGACAAGGCCGTCGAGGTCCTGCGGATCTCGGGCGCGGCCAAGGCCGCCAAGCGCGGCGCCGAGCGCGAGGCCTCCTCGGGCCTCGTCGCCAACGCCGGCTCGGCCCTGGTCGAGCTCAACTCCGAGACCGACTTCGTCGCGAAGAACGACCAGTTCATCGCGCTGGCCGAGCGCCTGGCCACCGCGGCCGACGCCGCCAAGCCGGCGAACGCCGAGGAGTTCGCGCAGGTCACCCTCGACGACGGCAAGACCGTCGCCGAGACGATCAGCGCCCTCGCCGCCGTCATCGGCGAGAAGCTCGAGCTCGGTCGCGTCAGCGCCCTCTCGGGTCAGGTCGCCACCTACATGCACCGTCGCGCCAGCGACCTGCCGCCGGCCGTCGGCGTGCTCGTCGAGTACGAGGGCGACAACGTCGACGCCGCCCGCGGTGTCGCGATGCAGATCGCGGCCATGCGCCCGCGCTGGCTGACCCGTGAGGACGTCCCCGCCGACCTCGTCGCCAAGGAGCGCGAGATCGCCGAGGCCACGGCCAAGGAGGAGGGCAAGCCCGAGCAGGCCCTGCCCAAGATCGTCGAGGGTCGCGTCAACGGCTTCTTCAAGGAGAACGTCCTCCTGGAGCAGTCCAGCGTCACCGACAACAAGAAGACCGTGAAGGCCGTCGCCGACGAGGCCGGCATCACCGTCAAGGGCTTCAGCCACATCGAGGTCGGCGCCTGAGTCGCACCACGATCGTCGAGGGCCCCGCGGAGCGATCCGCGGGGCCCTCGTGCGTCTGCGGCGCGCGTCACAGCCCTCGCGCGATGCCCATGTCGGCTGCGCTCCGGGGCCGGTCATCGGATAATCTCGTACCCATGGCTCGCCGCGTACTCCTCAAGCTCTCCGGTGAGGTCTTTGGAGGAGGTGCGATCGGCATCGACCCCGACGTCGTCAACGACGCGGCCGCCCAGGTCGCCGCCGCCGTCCGTGACGGCGTGCAGGTCGCGATCGTCGTCGGTGGCGGCAACTTCTTCCGCGGGGCCGAGCTCAGCCAGCGGGGCATGGAACGTGCCCGCGCCGACTACATCGGCATGCTCGGCACCGTCATGAACGCGCTCGCGCTGCAGGACTTCATCGAGAAGCAGGGCGTCGAGACGCGCGTGCAGTCCGCCATCGCGATGGCCCAGGTGGCCGAGCCCTACATCCCGCGCCGCGCCATCCGCCACATGGAGAAGGGCCGGGTCGTGATCTTCGGCGCCGGCGCCGGCATGCCGTACTTCTCCACCGACACGGTCTCGGCCCAGCGCGCGCTGGAGATCAAGGCCGACGTCGTGCTGATGAGCAAGAACGGCGTCGACGGGGTCTACGACTCCGACCCGCGCCGCAACCCCGAGGCCCAGCGCTTCGACAGCCTGACCTTCAACGAAGCCCTCCAGCGCAATCTCCAGGTCGTCGACGCGGCCGCGTTCGCGCTGTGCATGGAGAACGAACTGCCCATGATGGTGTTCAACATGAACGACGAGGGCGCGGTCACCCGCGCCCTGCGTGGTGAGATGATCGGAACACTCGTCCACGCCTGAGGCATGGACACCCCCGACGATGCAACGGAGCATGACGTGATCGACGAGACACTGCGCGATGCCGAGACCCGGATGAAGAAGGCGGTCGAGCACACTCGCGACGAGTTCGAGGCCATCCGGACCGGACGCGCCCACCCGGCGATGTTCGCCCAGATCACCGCCGACTACTACGGCACGCCCACGCCGCTGCAGCAGCTGGCGGGCTTCCAGGTGCCCGAGGCGCGCACCGTCATCATCGCCCCCTACGACCTCGGCGCGAAGTCGGCCATCGAGAAGGCCATCCGCGACTCCGACCTCGGCGTCAATCCGTCCGACGACGGCAAGGTGCTGCGCGTGACGCTGCCCGAGCTCACCGAGGAGCGCCGCAAGGAGTACATCAAGCTCGCGCGCTCCAAGGCCGAGGACGGCCGCATCGCCGTGCGCGGCGTGCGTCGCAGCGCCAAGCAGGCGCTCGACAAGGCCGAGAAGGACTCCGAGATCAGCAAGGACGACAACACCGGGGCCGAGAAGCGTCTCGACGGTCTGACGAAGAAGCACGTCGACGAGATCGACGACGCGCTGAAGGCCAAAGAGGCAGAGCTCCTTGACGTCTGAGGGCCCGACTCCCGACTCGGCCGCCGCCAAGAAGACCGGGAGGGCCGGCCGCGACCTGCGCGCGGCCATCACGGTCGGCGTCAGCCTGGTCGCCCTGGTCCTGCTGTCCCTGTTCTGGGTCAAGGATCTGTTCGGCGTCGTCGCCGCTGTCGCGCTCGTCGTGGCGGCGCTCGAGATCGCCCGTGCGCTCGGCACGGCCGGCATCCGGGTGCCGCTGCCGCCGGTGCTCGTGGGCGGCGTCGCCATGCTCGTGGTGGCGTTCTACGACGACATGGACACCGCCGCGGCGGTCATGGCGCTCACCGTGATCGCGACGATGGCCTGGCGGCTGCGCTCGGGCAGCGACGGCTTCGTCCGCGACGCGACGGCGGGCGTCTTCCTGCTGTCCTACCTGTTCCTCATGGGCACGTTCGTCATGCGCATGCTCGCCGCCGACGACGGCCCGTGGCGCGTCGTGGCGTTCATCCTGGTGACGATCGCCTCCGACATCGGCGGCTACGCCGCGGGCGTCCTGTTCGGCAAGCACCCGATGGCGCCGACGATCTCGCCGAAGAAGTCCTGGGAGGGCTTCGCCGGCTCGCTGCTCGCGGGCATCGCGTGCGGCATCCTCGTGGTCGTCTACGCGCTCGAGGGCCCGTGGTGGGCCGGCCTGCTGCTCGGCGTCGCCGGAGTCTGCTTCGCCACTCTCGGCGACCTGTGCGAGTCGCTCATCAAGCGGGACCTCGGCATCAAGGACATGGGCGACCTGCTGCCCGGCCACGGTGGACTGATGGACCGGCTCGACTCGCTCATCGCCGTCGCGCCCGTCGCGTACCTGGTGATGTACCTGCTGGTCTGACCCATGACCGTCCTGCGTGACTACGCCGCCTCGGTGATCCAGCCGGCGCTGGGTCAGACGGCCGCCCTCTACGACGAGGTGGCCAGCCCCGACGGCACGCTGCGCACGTCGTGGAAGCGGCTCGCCGCCGAGGCCGTCGACCTGACCCTGCCCGAGCTCAACCGGGTGGGCGACGAGATCGCGCGGCTGCTCGCCGACGAGGGCGTGGTCTACACGCCCCCGGGCGCCGACCAGCAGGCGTGGCGACTCGACCCCGTGCCGCTCGTCATCGCGCCCGAGGAGTGGTCGGTCCTGGAGAAGGGCCTGGCACAGCGCGCCGAGCTGCTGAACGCGATCTCGCGCGACCTCTACGGCCCGCAGGAGCTGCTCGCGAGCGGCACGCTGCCCGCGAGCATCGTGTTCGGTCACAGCGGCTTCCTGCGCGTGGTGGCGCGGGCCAGCGCCGACCACCGCCGCCAGCTCGTCGTCACGGGCACCGACCTCGGGCGCACGCCGTCGGGGGAGTGGCAGGTCATCGCCGACCGCACGCAGGCGCCGTCCGGGATCGGCTTCGCGATGGAGAACCGCCGTGTCCTGTCGCGCGTGCTGCCCGTCGCCTACCGCGAGGCCGGCCTGCACCGGCTCGCCCCCTTCTTCCAGGCGCTGCGCGTGGCGCTGACGCAGGTGGCGCCCGACGGGCGAGAGCACCCGCGGGTCGTGGTGCTCTCGCCCGGTCCCACGTCCGAGACGGCCTACGACCAGGCGTTCCTCGCCACCACGCTCGGCTTCCCGCTCGTGGAGGGCAGCGACCTCGTCGCGCGCGACGGCGCGATCTGGATGCGCGTACTCGGCCGGCTGGAGCAGGTCGACGTGATCCTGCGTCGTGTGGACGCCGAGTGGAGCGACCCGCTCGAGCTGCGCGGCGAGTCGCAGCTGGGTGTCACGGGCCTCACGGAGGCGGTTCGGCGCGGAACCGTGACGGTCGTCAACGGGCTCGGCTCCGGTGTGCTGGAGAACGCGGCCCTGCTGCCGTTCATGTCCGCGATGTGCGAGCGCCTGCTGGACGAGCCGCTGCGGCTCTCCAACGTGCCCACGGTCTGGGCCGGCACCCCCGAGGGACGCGACCAGGTGCTCGACCGGCTCGAGGAGCTCGTGGTCCGCCGGATCGATCCGCCCTTCGTGCCCGAGGCGCTGACGCGCGAGCAGCTCGTCACCGCGATCCTCGCCGAGCCGTACCGCTACGTGGGCCAGGAGCGCGCGGCCGTGTCGGTCTCGCCCACGCTCGACCGCGGCCGCCTGCAGCCGCACGCGCTCACCCTGCGCGCGTTCACGCTGCGGCACGGCTCCAGCTACCGCCCGATGATCGGCGGCCTCGCCACGGCGGCACCCGTGGGCACCGAGTCCGACGAGGTCGGCGTCAGCAAGGACGTCTGGGTGCTCAAGGAGTCGCCGGACGAGCCCGACCAGGGACTGCTCGACTCGCTGCAGGTCGCCCATGTGCGGGCTCCCGTCACGCCGGTGCCGCGCGTCCTCGACGACCTGTTCTGGCTGGGCCGCTACGCCGAGCGCGTCGAGGACCTGCTGCGGCTCGCGATCGTCACGCACGAGCTCGCCGAGGACTTCCAGGGGCGCGCGCACTCCAGTGGCGGCCGCACCCTGTCCGTCGTCGCGCAGGTCCTGCGCTCGCTCAGCCCGTCGCCGTTCGACGCACAGGACTTCGAGGGCGACCTGCGGTCGCTGCTGCTCGACACCCGACGCCCCGGCTCCGTGGCCCAGACCGTGGCACGCCTCAAGGAGATCGCCCAGAGCGTCCGCGACCAGGTCTCGCCCGACCTCTTCCGCGTGTTCGGCGCGATGGACCGCGCCCGCGGCGCGCTGGCGGCCAACCCGCACGGCTGGCAGATCGGCGAGAGCGCGGGCCGCATGCTCACCGACGTGCTCGCCCTGCACGGCGTCACGGGCAACATGGTGCGCGACGAGGGCTGGCACCTCATGGAGATCGGGCGCGGCATCGAGCGCAGCCTCCAGCTGTGCCACCTCGTCGGCCCCACCCTGTCGGTGCGGCGCGGGATCGACGTCGATCGCGACGTGCACCTGGCGGTGCTGCAGGCGGCCGAGAGCGCGATCACGCACCGACGGCGTCACCGCGGGGTGGTCCGTGGCGCCTCGGTGCTCGACCTGCTGCTCCTCGACGAGACGAATCCCCGGTCGCTCGCCTTCAACCTGCGCGCCATCGACGCCTCGCTCGCGACCCTGCCGGGCTCCAGCGGGGCGAGCCGTCCTGAGCGGCTCGTGGACGACCTGCTCGAGGAGCTCGAGCGTCTCGACGTCGCGGCGCTCATGTCGATCGAGGGCGAGAGCCGGCCGAACTTCGTGCGGTTCGCGCAGGCCACCGCGCAGCAGCTGATGCGTCTGTCCGACGCGGTTGCCGAGGTGCACTTCGCGGCCGCGCCCACGCCGCGGGCGTTGGCGCTGTCGGCGGGAGGTGGCGCATGAGGTACCGGGTCTGGCACCGCACCACCTACACGTACGACGAGGACGTCTCGAACAGCTACGGCATCGCCCACGTCGTGCCGCGCTCCACGTCGTGGCAGCGAGTGGACGACGTCGACGTGCGGATCGAGCCGACCCCGGGCGACGCGTCGCGAGACACCGACTTCTACGGCAACGCGGTGACGTACTTCCAGGTCACCGAGCCGCACCGCACGCTCGTCGTCGACGCCACGAGCGAGGTCGAGGTGCAGGTGCCCACGTACGACGCCAACGCCCTCGCGACGCCGTGGGAGCTGGCGCGTCCGGGGGAGCGGCCCGACGTGCCCGACGCGTGGCGCGCGGTGGACTTCGCGCTCCCGTCGACCCTCGTCGACCAGACCGAGCAGGCCCGCGCGTACGCGGCCGAGTCGCTCACGGCCGGACGCCCGGTGGGCGAGGCCGTCACCGAGCTGATGCACCGCATCCATGCCGACTTCCGCTACGACAAGACCGCCACCACCGTCACCAGCAGGATCGACGACGTCTTCGAGCAGCGCGCCGGCGTCTGCCAGGACTTCGCCCACCTCACGCTCTCGTGCCTGCGCTCGCACGGGCTCGCCGTCGCCTACGTGAGCGGCTACCTGGCCACCACGCCGCCGCCGGGGCGCGAGCGGGTCGTCGGCGCCGACGCCTCGCACGCCTGGGCCGCCGTCTGGCTGCCCGACGGCAGCTGGCTCGCGCTGGATCCCACCAACGACCACTGGGCCGACGACCGCTACGTCACGGTGGCGCGGGGTCGCGACTACAAGGACGTGCCGCCGGTGAAGGGCATCATCTACACCGACGCGCGCTCGTCCTCGCTCGACGTCCAGGTGGACGTGGCACCGCTCGTGTGACCCACGCCCTGTGGGCTCGAAGTGGCGCGCCCGCGGCTGTCGGGGTTGGGTGGTTCCGTGCGTGCGTTCGAGTGTCGTCGGTGCGGCAACCCCCTGTACTTCGAGAACACCGCGTGCGTCTCGTGCGGTGCCGAGCTCGGGTTCTCCCGCGAGGAGCGGGCGATCGTCCCCGTCGACGAGCAGGGCCGCTACGTCGATGCCGAAGGACTCGTGTGGTGGCGCTGCTCCAACCGCGAGCTGGCCGCGTGCACGTGGCTGACACGCTTCGAGGGCACGCTGTGCTTCAACTGTGTGCTCACGCGGACCCGCCCGAACGACCATGACCCCGAGGGCATGCGGGCGTTCCCCGGGGCCGAGTCGGCCAAGCGACGGCTCATCGTCGAGCTCGACGCGCTGGAGCTTCCGATCGTCACGCGCGCGGAGGATCCCGAGAACGGGCTCGCCTTCGACCTGCTGTCCAGCGCGAACGAGCCGGTGACCACGGGACACCAGAACGGCATCGTCACGATCGACCTCGCCGAGGGCGACAGCGTGCACCGCGAGCGGCTGCGCCGTGACCTCGACGAGCCCTACCGCACGCTGCTGGGGCACTTCCGGCACGAGACCGGCCACTACTACGAGTCCCAGCTGGTTCAGGGCGACCTCATCGAGGCCGCGCGCGACCTCTTCGGCGACGAGCGCGCGGACTACCAGGAGGCCCTCGACCGGCACTACGCCGACGGCCCGCCGGCCGGCTGGACCGATCGCTACATCAGCGCCTACGCCACGATGCACCCGTTCGAGGACTTCGCCGAGACGTTCGCGCACGTGCTGCACATCGCCGACACGATCGACACGGCGCAGTCGTTCGGGCTGACGTCGGTGGACGTGGGCGCGTTCCGCTCGTTCCGCGACCTCGTCACGGGCGTCTGGATCCCGCTCTCGGTGGCCCTCAACCAGATCAACCGCTCGATGGGCAAGGACCCGCTCTACCCGTTCGTCATCGCCGGACCCGTGCTGGACAAGCTCGAGTTCGTCGCCGCGCTGTCGCCGCGCTTCCGCGCGCTCTGAGCCGTCCTCGCGCGGATTCGTTCCCGGTGGGCGCCGTCTGGGACACTGGGGACATGGCGAACGAGGTGAACGTTGCGGACGTGAATCCCAAGCCGTTGCCTCTCGTGATGGCACCGGCGCGTGGACGGGGCAAGCCCCCGCGGCACCTCGCCGACCTCTCGGGCGACGAGCGCAAGGCCGCCGCCGAGGAGCTCGGCCTCAAGCCGTTCCGGGTCAAGCAGGTGGCGCACCACTACTTCGCCCGCCACGAGCGCGATCCCGAGCACATGACCGACCTCCCGGCGAAGGAGCGCGACGCGATCGTCGGCGCCCTGCTGCCGCAGCTGCTGTCGCAGGTCCGCGTGCTCGAGGCCGACAAGGGCACCACTCGCAAGACGCTGTGGCGCCTGTTCGACAACGCGCTCGTCGAGTCGGTGCTGATGCGCTACCCCGACCGCGCCACCATCTGCGTCTCCAGCCAGGCCGGCTGTGGCATGGCGTGCCCGTTCTGCGCAACCGGCCAGGGCGGCCTGCAGCGGAACATGAGCACCGCGGAGATCATCGACCAGGTCGTCGACGCCGCGCACCAGATGGAGTCGGGCGCCGTCCCCGGCGGCCCCGGCCGCCTCTCGAACGTCGTGTTCATGGGCATGGGCGAGCCGATGGCCAACTACAAGGCCGTCATCGGTGCCGTCCGTCGCATGGTGGCGCCCGCGCCCGACGGCCTCGGCATGAGCGCCCGCAACATCACGGTCTCCACCGTCGGCCTCGTCCCGCGCATGCGCCAGCTCGCCGAGGAGGGCATCCCGGTCACCCTCGCGCTCAGCCTGCACGCGCCCGACGACGAGCTGCGCAACGAGCTGGTGCCGATCAACAACCGCTCCAGCGTCGCCGAGACGGTCGAGGCCGCGTGGAACTACGCGAGGACCACCAAGCGTCGCGTCTCGATCGAGTACGCGATGATGCGCGACATCAACGACCAGGCATGGCGCGCCGACCTGCTGGGCGATGTGCTCAACTCGTACGGCGACTGGGGCTGGGTGCACGTCAACCTCATCCCGCTCAACCCGACGCCCGGCTCGATGTGGACCGCCTCGCGCCGCGAGGACGAGCGCGAGTTCGTCCGCCGCCTCGAGGCCAAGGGCATCCCCACCACGGTCCGGGACACCCGCGGCTCCGACATCGACGGCGCCTGCGGCCAGCTCGCCGCCGCCGAGTAGGCACGTTCGCCGCGCGATGATCGGCGGTGACGACTGGCCGAAGGACCCGCGTCTTCATCCCTTCCGTGAGGCTGTCTGGGAGCTGTCCCGCGATGGCGTCATCGTCGGACACCTGATCTCGGACATCTGGCCGATGAGATCGCTTCCCCTCTTCTGGAAGCGCCAGGAGCACATGTGGTTCGCCCTCGTCTGGGCTGATGGGAAGGTCGACCGACCGAACGAGGACTACGGACCCGACTGGTGCACGGTGAGTGAGCTCGAGCAGGGCTTCCTCGACGAGGGTGGTGATCGGTTCGAGGCCCGCCCGCTTGAGGGTCAGGACCGTGACGCGTTATGGGATCGGCACAAGGACCTCATCTAGCAAGGTAGGTGCTTCGCGCTCGCGGGGATGGCCGCACCGTTCCAGCGTGCACGTGCGTTCCAGACATGGGTGGCGCAGCCGAGTGACCGAACGCCTTGGCGCCGTCGGGACCACACGGCATACTGGTGGTGTCTGGCGCGCTCTGCGTCAGGAAGTGAACCCGAGACCCGTCCGGACGGACGCGGCGCTCGGGCTTCGCGTTTCTCAGACGTCGCGCTTCTCGCTGATCACCGGCTGCACGCGCCGTCGCCAGTCGCCGCCGCGGGCCCAGCACCACGCGATGACGTCCGGAAGAGCCAGCAGCGGTTGCGACGCCAGCGTCTGGTGGCTGTAGGTGATCCCGGTGGCACGCCGCTCTTGAAGGGTCGAGGCGAGGACGCGGGCATCACGCGAGCGCAACGTCTCGTCCAGGTCGAGGGTCAGGTTCGCGGGGTGCCGCCGGCCGTCGCCAGTGCGACGATGCCGCGCAGCGCTCGCTCGCGCCGTGCGATCTCGGGCTCCGGCCCGCGACCCGCGTCCAGCACCACCGCGCTGACGCCGCTCTGGGTCAGTCCGCAGACTGCGCCAGCGATGTGGGTCCGACGCCTTGGACTCTCGTTCTTCCTGTGAATGGTTCGCTGACCGGGCAGTACCAGGGCATCGACGGTTCTGCGCGCCGCTGCGAGAGCAGAGGCAGGACATGCGACCGCGACGACGACATAGCCCTTGGCCTTGGTCTCGTCGATGAAGTACTGCGTGGTCACGGCACGAGCATGGCGAAGAGTGCCGACGGCTCTCGTCCGCCACGGCCCGCGTAGCCGACCCTCAGAGGCGGCCGGCGTCGTGCATCGTGATGGCGACCTGGACGCGGTTCGAGGCGTCGAGCTTGGCGAAGATGCGCGAGATGTGCGCCTTCACGGTGGCGAGGCTCATGAAGAGCTCGGCCGCGATCTCGGCGTTCGAGCGGCCCTGGCCGACGGCATGGGCGACGTCGAGCTCGCGCTCGGTGAGGGTGGCGACGAGGCGCTCCGCGGCGGTGCGTCGCTGGTCGGCACCGTCCGCCGTGATCTGGCGGATGAGGTTGGCGGTGACGGCCGGCGACAGGATCGGCTCGCCCGCCATGACTGACTGGATCGCTTGGACGATGCGCGGGGGAGGCGTGTCCTTCAGGAGGAACCCGGCGGCACCGGCGGCGAGGGCGCGCACGATGTGGTCGTCGGCGTCGAAGGTGGTCAGGACCACGACCTTCGGGGGAGAGGGCTCGGTGGTGATCACGCGGGTGGCCTCGATGCCGTCCATCACGGGCATCCGCAGGTCCATCAGCACGAGGTCGACGGGACGCTCGCGCACGGTGGCCACGGCCTCGCGCCCGTCGGACGCCTCGGCCACGACCTCGATGCCGGGGGCGCCGCCCAGGATGAGGCCCAGACCCGCGCGCACGAGCGGGTCGTCGTCGGTGAGCAGCACTCGAGTCACGCGATCCACGGCAACCACACTCTCAGGACGTGATGGCCGGCCACGACGGCGTGGTGCAGGCGGCCGCCGGCGAGCTCGGCTCGCTCGGCCAGACCCACGAGCCCGAGGCCCGAGGCGGGCAGGTCGGGAGCACGCCCTCCGGCCGGCAGCGGGTTCGACACCTCGATGACCAGGCCGTCGTCCGGACCGCCGGTGATCGCGAGGGCGACCCGCGCGTGCGGGGCGTGCTTGGACGCGTTGGTCAGGCCCTCCTGGACCGCACGGAAGGCGGTGCGACCGATGGACTCCGGCACGGTCGAGAGGTCGACCGACAGGTTGGAGTCGAGGTTCATCCCCGAGGCGCGGAAGTGCTCGACGAGGCCGTCGATGCCAGCGGCCGTGGGCTGTGGCGGCTCGGGGGCGCCGTCGCCCACGTCGTCGCGCAGGACGCCGAGCACCTCGCGCAGCTCCACGAGGGCCAGGCGCGAGCTCTGCTCGATGATGCCGGCGGTTTGGCGGATCTCCTCGGCGCCGAGGTCCTCACGGAAGGTGAGCGCCCCGGCGTGCATCGTGACCATCGAGATCCGGTGGGCCAGCACGTCGTGCATCTCCCGCGCGATGCGAGCCCGCTCGGCCGTGCGCGCCTGCGACACCCGGGCGGCCTGCTCGGCCTCGGCGCGCTCGGCGCGCTCCTGCAGCGTGGCCATCAGCTCGCGGCGCGAACCCACGTAGAGGCCCCAGCCGATCGTGAACCCGATGATCGTGATGACGAAGCCGACGTTGAGCAGCCACAGGCCCCGGTCGGTGGTGGGGTCGACGACCACGAAGACGAACGCCGAGACGAGGGTGGCGATGCTCACCGGGACGATCTCGCGCCACTGGCGCCGGGTGGACAGCGAGAACAGCGCCAGCGTGGCCGGACCGCCCGCCGTGGCCGCGAAGGCGCTGGCGACGTTCGTGACGAGGGCCACCGTGACCGGAAAGCGCCGGCGCCAGAACACCAGGACGAAGCACGCGAGTCCGACGAGGACGTCGAGCCACCACCACCAGCGCGCGTTCTCCCACTGCCAGGGGAACAGCGCCGACCACGCCACCGCGGAGATCGCGACAGCGACCAGGGTGCGCCACACGTGCCCCCAGAGGGACAGGGGAGGGGGCGGGGGCGTCACCGCCTCAGGATAGGCGCGACCCTCGGCGCGGCACCTCGGGCGAGGGGATGGCGCGCCCCCTACTTTCGGCTACCAGAACGAGCGTGTCGGCGTCTGTTGCGAGACCTCGGCACACGGCAGGGTGGAGTCATGATCGAAGTCCAGAACCTGTCCAAGTCGTACGGCGACTTCCGCGCCGTCGACGACGTCTCGTTCGTGTGCCGGCCCGGACGCGTCACCGGGTTCCTCGGGCCCAACGGCGCCGGCAAGTCCACGGCGATGCGGATGATCACCGGCCTGACCCGCCCCTCGGGCGGCACCGCCACCATCGGCGGCGCGAACTACGCCGACATCCCCAACCCCGGCACGCAGGTCGGCGTCCTGCTCGACGCCTCGGCCCAGCACGGCGGCCGCACCGGTCGCGAGGTGCTCGTGATCGGCGCCCGCGCGATGGGCCTGCCGATGTCGCGCGTCGACGAGATGCTCGCCCTCGTGGGTCTCACGCCCAAGGAGGCCAAGCGCCGCGTCCGCAACTACTCGCTCGGCATGCGCCAGCGCCTCGGCATCGCGCACGCGCTGCTCGGCGACCCGAAGGTGCTCATCCTCGACGAGCCCGCCAACGGCCTCGACCCGGCCGGCATCCACTGGATGCGCCAGCTGCTGCGCGAGTACGCGAACCGCGGCGGCACCGTCATGCTCTCGTCGCACCTGCTGCACGAGATCCAGATCATCGCCGACGACCTCATCGTCATCGGCCACGGCCGCATCGTGGCCAGCGGCACGAAGGACGAGCTGCTCCGCGCCGCCGGCACGCGGGTGCGGGCGCGCGACCAGGTCGCCCTGATCGGGGCGCTCGAGGCCGCCGGCCTCGAGGCGTCGGTCGCCTCCGACGCCGTCACCTCGACCGCGTCGCCCGAGGAGGTCGGCCTGGCCGCCGCGAAGGCGGGCGTGGCCCTGCTCGAGCTGCGCGAGGCCGACGGGGCGGGCCTCGAGGCCATGTTCCTGCAGCTCACCGCCGACGACCAGCGCGATGCCCTCGCCACCGAAGGAGCCCAGTCATGAGCACGACCACCACGAGCGGTTCGACGATCGACCTGTCGCGTCCCGCCATCCCCTTCTCCCGCGAAGTCAGGGTCGAGCTGCGCAAGATGTTCGACACCCGCGGAGGTCTGTGGCTGTTCATCATCACCGGTGGGCTGCTGCTGCTGGCCATGGTGCTCACGCTGCTCGTGCTGGCCCTGAACGACGACGTGACGATCACGGCGTCGGGCTTCTCCCAGATCATGACCATCCCGCTGTCGATCCTGCTGCCGGTGTTCGCGATCCTCTCCGTGAGCAGCGAGTGGAGCCAGCGCACGCACCTGACCACCTTCAGCCTGCAGCCCCACCGCGGCCGCGTCATCGGTGCGAAGTTCGCAGCCGTCACGCTGCTCGCCCTCGGTACGCTCGTCCTGGCGGCCGTCTTCGGTGCTCTCGGCAACGTCCTCTACGGCATGCTGACCGACCACGACGTCGTCTGGAACCTCACGGGCAAGGAACTACTCTGGACGGTCGTGCTGCAGCTGGCGTTCTTCTGGATGGCCTTCGCGTTCGCAATGCTGCTGTTGAACACGCCGGCGGCTGTGGCCAGCTTCTACGTCGTCGCGCTGATCCTGCCGCTCGTGGCGTACCCCATCCTGATGGCCCTGTTCGGCTGGGCGCGCGATCTGCTGCCGTGGCTGGACTTCAACTACGCGGCCACGCCTCTCATCGCAGGCGAGGACGTCATGGGCAACTCGGTCGACGTCGGGGCGCTGGAGTACCTGCGCTTCGCGTTCACGTTCTGCCTCTGGGTCGTCGTGCCCGGCGTGCTGGGCTACCTGCGGGTCCAGCGCACCGAAGTCAAGTGACGCGGAGCCGTCCGCGCGATGGTCGCTCGCTAGGTTGGGTCGCATGCCCGACCTGCTGACCATCGCGCGCGACGGCGACGTCGTCGTCCTCACCCTCCGCCGTCCCGACCGGCGCAACGCGCTCAACCTCGCGCTGTGCCGCGAGCTGCACGAGGCCGCCACCGAGGCCTTCGAGCAGGGAGCCCGCGTGCTCGTCGTGACGGGGGAGGGCTCGGCGTTCTGCGCCGGTGCCGACCTCGACGGCGTCTACGGCGACGAGTTCATCGAGGCCCTGTACCGGATGCTGCACCACCTCGCGCAGGTCCCCGTGCCGGTGATCGCGGCCGTCAACGGCCCCGCGATCGGCGCCGGCACCCAGCTCGCGATCGCGTGCGACCTGCGCGTGGTCGACGAGCGTGCCCGGTTCGCGGTCCCCACGGCGCGCAACGGCATGGCCGTCGACGCGTGGACGATCCGCACCCTGGCCGACCTCGCCGGCAGCGGCCGTGCCCGCCGGGTCATGCTCGCCGCCGACACGATCGACCGCGACGAGGCCCTCGCGTGCGGGCTGGCCGACCGGGCCGGCACCCTCGACGACGCGATCGCCTGGGCCCACGAGATCGCCCGGCTCGCGCCGCTCACGCTGGCGCACAACAAGCTCGTCCTCAACGGCTCGAGCCGCGACGACGAGCGCATCGAGCAGAGCTTCCGCGACGTCTGGGCCAGCCAGGACGTCAAGGAGGCGGCCCTCGCCCGCACCGAGAAGCGCGACCCGATCTTCAGGGGAAACTGATGGCACGCGTGCAGAGCATCGCCTTCCGCGCCCTCGACCGCCACGTGGTCGAGGGCCGCGCCGACGAGCTCGCGCTCGTCACGCCCTCCGGCTCGCTGTCCTACGCCCAACTGCTCCACGAGAGCGCCTCGCTCGCCGGCGGCCTGCGCGACCTCGGCCTGCGCGCCGGCGCGCCCGTGGCGCTGTCCGTCCCCGACCGCCACACCTGGGTCGTGAGCGTGCTCGCGATCGTGCGACTGGGCGCCGAGCCCGACCGTGAGGCCGGCTTCCGGATCGAGGGCGACCCGGCCACGATCCACACCGGTGACGAGAAGTACGAGCTCGAGCTCGTGCTGCGCGCCGGACGGGTCGATCCCGCTCGCGCCGAGATGCATGACGTCGGCGACTACGGCGAGCGCATGGAGCGCACGTACGGCGACGTGCTCGCCACGCTCCTGCACGGCGGCACCCTCACCTGACCGGCTCGCAGGGCTCGGCCCCGGGTTCGCCGGCCGGTGCCACAATGGACCCCATGAGTTCGCGGGTGGTCGTCCTGGGCTCGACCGGGTCGATCGGCACGCAGGCGCTCGACGTCGTGCGAGCCAATCCGGACCGGTTCGACGTGGTGGCGCTGGCCGCCGGAGGCGCCGATCCGGCGGCCCTGGCATCCCAGGCGCTGGAGTTCGGCGTGGAGCTGGTCGCCGTGGCCAATGCCACCGCCGCGCAGGACGTGCAGCTCGCGCTGTACGCCGAGGCGCAGCGGCGGGGCTGGTCGGCGGGGGAGTACCGGCTGCCGCGGCTCGTGGCCGGTCCCGATGCGGCCGTCGAGGCTGCGCGGGTGCCCGCCGACACCGTCCTGAACGGTATGACCGGCGCCGTGGGCCTGATGCCCACCCTGGCTGCCCTGGAGACGGGCGCCACGCTCGCGCTGGCCAACAAGGAGTCGCTCATCATTGGCGGCGAGCTCGTGCTCGACGCCGCCAAGCCGGGCCAGCTCGTGCCCGTCGACTCCGAGCACTCCGCGCTCGCGCAGGCGCTGCGCGGCGAGGACCCCGAGGACGTGCGCCGACTCGTGCTCACCGCGAGCGGCGGACCGTTCCGCGGTCGCTCGCGCGACGAGCTGCTCGACGTCACCCCTGAACAGGCGTCCGCGCACCCCACGTGGGACATGGGCCCCGTCATCACGATCAATTCCGCCACACTGGTGAACAAGGGCCTCGAGGTCATCGAGGCGCATCTGCTGTTCGGGATCGAGTACGACCGCATCGACGTCGTCGTGCACCCGACCTCGGTCGTGCACTCGATGGTCGAGTTCGTCGACGGCTCCACGATGGCCCAGGCCTCGCCGCCCGACATGCGCCTGCCGATCGCGCTCGGGCTCTCGTGGCCGCGGCGCGTCCCCGGCGCCGTGCCCGCCTGCGACTGGACGTCGCCCACCGCCTGGGAGTTCTTCCCACTCGACGACGAGGCGTTCCCCGCGATCCGCGTCGCCCGTCGTGCCGGAGCCTTCGGACGCACCGCCCCCGCCGTGTTCAACGCCGCGAACGAGGTCTGCGTCGACGCGTTCATGGCCGGCGACCTCGACTTCCTCGGCATCGTCGACACGGTGGCCGAGATCGTGGACGACCACCTCGCCGACCCGGAAGCGGCCACGGGTGACCTCTCCGTCGAGCGCGTCCTCGAGGCCGACGCGCGCGCCCGTGAGCGCGCCCGCGAGGTCGTCGCCGCCCGAGCAGGGGCGGCCCGCCGATGATGTACGCGCTCGGGGTCATCGTCTTCCTGATCGGCGTCGCGGTCTCGATCGCACTGCACGAGGTCGGGCACATGTGGCCCGCGAAGAAGTTCGGCGTCAAGGTCACGCAGTTCTTCGTCGGCTTCGGCCGCACCGTGTGGTCGGTCAAGCGCGGCGAGACCGAGTACGGCCTCAAGGCCATCCCGCTCGGTGGCTTCGTCAAGCTCGTCGGCATGCTCCCGCCCGAGCGCGAGGAGCGCGACCACGACGGCCACCTCGTCGTCCGCTCGTCCAACACCGGCCTGTTCACCCAGATGGCCACCGACGCCCGCGCCGCGGAGTACGAGGACGTCGATCCCGCCGACGAGGACCGCCTGTTCTACCGCAAGCCCTGGTGGCAGAAGGTCATCGTGATGGCCGGTGGGCCCACCGTGAACCTGCTCATCGCCACGGTGCTGTTCGCGATCTCGTTCATGGCGTTCGGCGTCCCCACCCCGACCACCACCGTCGGTCAGGTCTCGGACTGCGCCATCACCGACGCCGAGGTCGGCCGCGCGTGCACCGACGCCGACCCGGTCACCCCCGCGCGGCAGGCCGGCCTCGAGACGGGCGACGTGCTCACCACGTTCAACGGCGAGCCGCTCGACGACTGGACCGAGGTCACCACGCTGATCCGCCGCAACGGCGACCGCGAGGCCACGATCGGCTTCGAGCGCGACGGTGCCGAGCGCGAGGTCACCGTGAACACGTCGGTGCTGGCGCGCGCCTCGGTCGACGACCCGGAGCGGGTCGAGAACGTCGGCTTCCTGGGCGTCTCGCCCACCTTCGTCAACGAGCGCCAGGGACCCGTCTTCGTCATCGACCAGATGGGGGAGATGATCGGCGCCACGGCGAACGCCCTGGTGCACCTGCCCGCCCGCATGGTCGACGTCGCGAAGGCTGCCCTCGGTGCCGAGCGCGATGCCGAGGGTCCCGTCAGCGTCGTCGGCGCCAGCCGCGTGGCCGGCGAGCTCGTCACGTACAACGACCCCACGTGGGGCGAGCGCGCGCAGCGCATCATCGGATTGCTGGCGAGCCTCAACCTCTTCCTGTGGCTGTTCAACCTCATCCCCCTGCTGCCGCTCGACGGCGGGCACATCGCGGGGGCGCTGTGGGAGCAGCTGCGGCGCGTGTTCGCCCGCCTGCGGGGCAAGCCGGATCCCGGTTTCGTGGACGTCGCGAAGATGCTGCCGGTCGCCTATGGGGTTGGGCTCGTCCTTATAGTCATGGGTGTGGTCTTGATCTACGCGGACATCGTCAATCCGGTGAGGCTCTCGTGAGCGGGGTCGACCTCGGGATGCCCGAGGCGCCGCCGCCAGTGCTGGCTCCTCGCCGGCCCACACGCAAGATCAAGGTCGGCACCGTCGACGTCGGCGGCGACGCCCCGATCTCGGTGCAGTCCATGACCACCACGCTGACCTCCGACGTGAACTCCACGCTCCAGCAGATCGCCGAGCTCACCGCCGCCGGCTGCGACATCGTGCGCGTCGCGTGCCCCAGCCAGGACGACGCCGACGCGCTGCCCGCCATCGCGCGCAAGTCGCAGATCCCGGTCATCGCCGACATCCACTTCCAGCCGAAGTACGTCTTCGCCGCGATCGACGCCGGCTGCGCCGCGGTGCGCGTGAACCCGGGCAACATCCGCAAGTTCGACGACCAGGTCGGCGCGATCGCCAAGGCGGCCAAGGACGCGGGCGTCTCGCTGCGCATCGGCGTCAACGCGGGCTCGCTCGACAAGCGCCTGCTCGAGAAGTACGGCAAGGCCACGCCCGAGGCGCTCGTCGAGTCCGCCGTCTGGGAGGCCTCGCTGTTCGAGGAGCACGACTTCCACGACTTCAAGATCTCGGTCAAGCACAACGACCCCGTCGTCATGGTGCGCGCGTACGAGCTGCTCGCCGAGCGCGGCGACTGGCCGCTGCACCTGGGCGTCACCGAGGCCGGCCCCGCCTTCCAGGGCACGATCAAGAGCGCCACGGCGTTCGGCGCGCTGCTCAGCAAGGGCATCGGCGACACGATCCGGGTCTCCCTCTCGGCCCCGCCGGTCGAGGAGGTCAAGGTCGGCATCCAGATCCTGCAGTCGCTCAACCTGCGCCCCCGCAAGCTCGAGATCGTCTCGTGCCCGTCCTGCGGCCGCGCCCAGGTCGACGTCTACACGCTCGCCGAGCAGGTCACTGCGGGCCTCGACGGCCTCGAGGTCCCGCTGCGCGTCGCTGTCATGGGCTGCGTCGTGAACGGACCGGGGGAGGCCCGCGAGGCCGACCTCGGCGTGGCGTCGGGCAACGGCAAGGGCCAGATCTTCGTCAAGGGCGAGGTCATCAAGACGGTCCCCGAGAGCCAGATCGTCGAGACCCTCATCGACGAGGCGATGCGCATCGCCGAGACGATGGAGCCGGTCGAGGGCGGTTCGGCCTCGGTCTCCGTGTCCTGACAGCGAGTTGCAGCCGAAGTCCCGCGGGTAGTCTGGGTCACATGACCGAGGTGTGCGACCCGCCTGCCGCGACGTCCTCCTACGTGAGGCCGCTCGGTCGCGCCGACCTCGAGCTCATCCACGAGGTGCTCGACCGCGAGCCGCTCGTCGACATGTTCGTCCGCCACCGCGTGGACTCCACGCGCCTCGACCGCCGCTGGTTCGGCGCCGAGCTGTGGGGCTACTTCGAGGACGGCCAGGCGGTCTCGCTGCTGCACGTGGGCGCCAATGTCGTCCCGGCCCAGGCCACGCCCGCTGCCATCGAGGCCTTCAGCGAGCGACTGCTGACCCACGGCCACAAGCCGAGCTCGCTCGTCGGGACCGCCGCCACGGTGCTGCCGCTGTGGGACCGCGTGAAGGACGAGTGGGGCCCGGCGCGCTCACCGCGCCCGTCGCAGCCGTTCATGGTCCTCAAGCACGACAGCGACGTGCCGCTCGACCCGCGCGTGCGCCCGGTCCGGATCGACCAGGTCGACACGCTCTACCCGGCGTGCGTCGCGATGTTCACCGAGGAGGTCGGGGTCCATCCCGAGTCGGTGGGCTCGCCCAGCGGGTACCGCGCCCGCGTCACGCAGCTGGTGTCGATGGGCTGGTCGTACGCGATCATCGAGGACGACACGGTGCTGTTCAAGACCGAGGTCGGCGCCTCGACCGACACCGGCTGCCAGCTGCAGGGCGTGTGGGTGCACCCCGAGCTGCGCGGCACGGGCGTGGCCGCCCCGGCCCTCGCCTCCGTGATCCGTCAGGTGCGCCGCGCAGTGGCGCCCGCGGTCACCCTCTACGTCAACGAGCACAACACTCCCGCCCGCCGCACGTACGAGCGTGTCGGCTTCCGCCAGGTCGAGACGTTCGCCTCGATCCTGCTCTGAGAGGCACCATGTCCCGTCGCACCGATCTGGCGCTCGTCGCCGTCCCGTTCGCCGTCTCCGGCGTCATCCACCTCGTCCGTCCGCAGGTCTTCGAGCGGATCGTGCCGCGCTTCCTGCCGCGCCACCGCGAGATCGTCCTCGCGTCGGGCGTCGCCGAGCTGGTCTGCGCGGCCGCGGTGATCGCACCGCCCACGCGCCGCGTCGGCGCCATCGCGTCCGCCGGCCTGCTGGCGGCGGTGTTCCCGGCGAACGTGCAGATGGCGGTCGACGTCGTCGGCAGCCGCCGGACGTCCCCGGCGTTCAAGGCCGGAGTCCTGGCGCGCCTGCCGCTGCAGTGGCCGCTGATCCGCGCCGCGCTCCACCTCGCGCGCTCCTCCTGAGCCCGTCGGGCGGTCACGTCGCCCGTCGCGCCAGCCGATAGCCTCGTGCCATGCGCATGAGCCAGCTGTTCCTCCGTACCCTGCGCGACGATCCCGCCGATGCCGAGGTCCCGAGCCACAAGCTGCTCGTCCGCGCCGGCTACGTGCGTCGCGTCGCGCCCGGCATCTACTCGTGGCTGCCGCTGGGCCTGCGGGTGCTGGCGAAGGTCGAGGCGATCGTCCGTGAGGAGATGGCCTCCATCGGTGGCCAGGAGGTGCGCTTCCCGGCGTTGCTGCCGCGCGATCCCTACGAGGCCACCGACCGCTGGACCGAGTACGGCGACAACCTCTTCCGGCTCAAGGACCGTCGCGGCAACGACATGCTGCTCGGCCCCACGCACGAGGAGATGTTCACGCTGCTGGTGAAGGACACGTTCTCGTCCTACAAGGACCTGCCCGCGATCCTCTTCCAGGTCCAGACGAAGTACCGCGACGAGGCGCGTCCCCGCGCGGGCATCCTGCGCGGCCGCGAGTTCATCATGAAGGACTCGTACTCCTTCGACGTGAGCGACGAGGGCCTCGAGGCGGCCTACCAGGCGCACCGCGCCGCCTACATCCGCATCTTCGACCGCCTCGGCTTCGACTACGTCATCGTCCAGGCCGACTCCGGCGCCATGGGCGGCTCGGCGAGCGAGGAGTTCCTCGTGGTCTCCGAGACCGGTGAGGACACGTTCGTGCGCTCGCCCGGTGGCTATGCGGCCAACGTGGAGGCCGTCACGACGGTCGTGCCCGACGCGATCGCGTTCGAGGGCCTGCCCGCGGCGCACGTCGAGGACACGCCCGACACCCCGACGATCGAGACGCTCGTCGCCCACGCCAACGAGAAGCACCCGCGCCAGGACCGCCCGTGGACCGCGGCCGACACGCTCAAGAACGTCCTCGTCATGCTGCGCCACCCCGACGGCTCCACCGAGCCGCTCGCGATCGGCCTCCCCGGCGACCGCGAGGTCGACGCGAAGCGCCTCGAGACGCAGGTGGCGCCCGCCGAGGTCGAGCCGTTCGACGAGGCCGCGTTCGCGCAACACCCGGGCCTCGTGAAGGGCTACATCGGTCCCGCGGCGCTGGGCGCCGAGAGCACCACGGGCATCCGCTACCTGACGGACCCCCGCGTCGTCGACGGCACCAGCTGGATCACCGGCGCCAACGAGCAGGGCCGGCACGTGTTCGACCTCGTCGCGGGCCGTGACTTCGCGTCCGACGGCACGATCGAGGCCGCCGAGGTGCGCGCCGGCGATCCCGCACCCGACGGCTCGGGTCCGCTCGAGCTGGCGCGCGGCATGGAGATGGGCCACATCTTCCAGCTCGGCCGCAAGTACGCCGAGCGGCTCGGCCTGCAGGTGCTCGACGAGAACGGCAAGCTCGTCACGGTCACGATGGGCTCGTACGGCGTCGGCGTCTCGCGCGCCGTGGCGGCGGTCGTCGAGGGCTCGTACGACGACGCCGGCATCGTGTGGCCGAAGGAGGTCGCGCCCTTCGACGTCCACCTCGTGGTGGCCGGCAAGGATCCCGCCCTGTTCGAGGCCGCCGACGGCCTCGTCGCCGAGCTCGAGACGGCCGGCTTCGACGTCCTCTACGACGACCGCCCGAAGATGTCGCCCGGCGTGAAGTTCAAGGACGCCGAGCTGATCGGCGTCCCGACGATCGTCGTCGTGGGCAAGGGCCTGGCCGACGGCGTCGTCGAGGTGAAGGACCGCGCCACCGGCGAGCGTCGCGACGTGCCCGTCGGCGAGCTCGTCACGGTGCTCGCCGACCACGCCTGAGTCGCGCCTCCGCGCCGGCGCATCCCGGCGACGCGCCGGCCGGTGAGGCGTCTCGACAACACGTGTGCCGACCGACATGATCGCCTCCGACGCGCGAGGCCTTCGCGCCGGAGGAAGGGCACCGATGCGAGGCTCGATCATCTCGACAATGGCCGCTGGGTCCGTCCTGCTCGCTGCGGTGCTGGCCGGCTGCTCCGGCGCGTCCGAGCCCGACGGGCCGACGGTGATCGTGGTGGGCGACGTGGTGCCCGTGATGTCCGAGGACGACTACCGCGTCACGGGTTCGATCGCCGCGCAGCTGGACGGACGCGCCGCGACCTTCCAGGGCTGGGCTGCCGGGGGTGAGGAGATCTACGTCCGCCACGCTCACGCAGCCGACGGAGGTCCCGGGTACGACCCCTACGCCGTCGCCCTGATCGCGCGGGACTCGGGCACGGGCCGCGCCGAGGTGCTGTCCGACCGCGCCCGGCGCCAGGGGCCCGTCGACCGCGGCACCATCCCCGGCAGCGCGCTTCAGCTCGGTCCTGTCACGATCGACGGGGACCGGCTCCTCTGGGTCGAGTCGCCCAGCCGTGACCACGGCGACCTCCACGTGCTCGACCTGGGCGACGGCACGGACCGGCTCCTCGCGACGCGTTCGGTCAGCGTGCTCTCGCGTCCGGTCGTGGTGGGTGACGACGCCTGGTTCATCGCGTCGGACGCGAAGGACCCGGAGAGCATCCCGCGCATGAGCTCGCTCTACCGGGTGCCGCTCGACGCGAGTGCCCCGCCGCAGCGCGTCGCCGAGGACGCGACCGACGTCTTCGCCGACGTCGGAGGCAAAGTGCGCGTGTTGATCGGCGACCGGCTGATCGGCTGGGATCCTTCCCTCGGAGCCGAGGGACGGCTGCCCGGCGATGGCCTCGCGGGCACCTCGTTCGCGGCGAGCGAGGGCGTGTCGGCCGTGCTCGACCCGGAGGCGCACGAGATCCGCATCGACTCCGACCTCGGTGACCATCGGATCGACGCCGGCGACAGGAGCCTCGGCGCGCTCAACGCCACGGATCGCTGGGTCGCCTTCTCCGTCGAGCGCAACGGCGAGCAGCAGGCCCACCTGCTCGACCTGCGCCGGGGAGAGCTGAGGCGACTCGCCGACGCGCCCGTGCCGTCAAGTGCCAGGTTCGAGGACCACCAGTACGCCCTCGTGACCGCGTCCGGCCGTCTGCCCACGACCTTCCCGCTGATCGAGCTCGGCCCGGCCGACTGACCACCGCTCCGCGGCGCCAGATGTGTAGCGGTATCCACAGTTTTTCGGCCTGAACGCCGGGAGAACGGTGGATGCCGCTACAGATCCTGCTCGCCGGAGGCGAGAGAGTCAGTCGAGGCCGGGGAAGGGCTCGGGGTCGGCGCCCCAGCGGACCTGGGCGAGGGCGGCGGCGCGCAGGCCGCGGACGGCGCGGTCGCGAGCCCGGTCGCTCGTGGGGCCGACGAGTCGCACGCAGGCGGCGGCGATGCGGGTCTCCACGTCGCGCACCAGCGCTCGAGCGGCGCTCGCGTCGCGCGGATCGGTGACGTCGTAGGAGGGCTGGGTCGCCACGGGCGTCCCGCCGAGGTCCGTGACGGCGTCGGCCAGCCGGTCGCGCGTGGTCTCGTGGGCCGGCAGCGCGTCCTGCGCGGCCTCCTCGAGCGCGGGGAACCGCGCCCCGACGAGGGCGAGCACCCAGATCGCCTCGTGCTCGAGGGCCAGCCACTGCTGCGTCAGGCGCAGCTCGGTCGCGGTGCTCACGCCAGCGTCACCGCCTGCGCGAGCCCGGCCGACATCGACGCCAGCACCTGGGCGAAGTCGGGGGAGATCGCGGCGCGCGCGTCGGTGGCGCGGTGGCCCACGGCCGTGCGCAGCACCTCGGCGAGGTCGCCGTCTTCGGTGCCCGTGCCGGGCGTCGTGCCGAGCTGCTCCAGCTGGGCCGAGACCAGCGTCACGACCTCGGGGTTCCCGGCGCCTCGCGCGACCGCAAGCACGCGCTGCTGGTCCTCGACGACGGCCCGCATGAGCGAGGTGTCCTCGGGGCGGGGGAGAGGCTTGGGCGTGGCGCCCACGGCCCGCAGCGCGTCGTCGAAGGTGTCGGTGACGAACAGTCCTGCGAGGCCCACCGCGGCTCCGCCGGCGGCGGCGATGACGACGCGTCGGCTGCTCACGACCGCAGACTACCGACCTCGACCTCTTCGGTAGGGTGGGGCAGTACGGATGACAACTGAACAGGAGCACCCGATGACCACCCCCACCCCGGAAGGGATCTCGAGTCTCCTCGAACCCGTCACCACCTCCCTCGGCCTGGACCTCGACGAGGTCGAGCTGCTGGGCAAGGGCGAGCGTCGCCGCCTCCTGGTCGCCGTCGACCGCGACGGCGGCGTCGACATCGACACCATCGCCGCGGCCACGCGCGCCATCTCCGCCGCGCTCGACGACTCCGACGTCATGGGCGAGAGCCCGTACACGCTCGAGGTCGCGTCGCGTGGCGTCGACCGGCCCCTCGTCGAGGCCCGCCACTGGCGTCGCAACGCCGGTCGTGTCGTGGCCGTCGAGCTGACCGATGGCGAGCGCTTCGAGGCCCGCGTGGGCGAGAGCGATGCCACGGGCGTCGACCTGGCCGTCAAGGGCGACACCACCCGCTTCCCGTACGACGAGATCGTCAAGGCCGTCGTGCAGATCGAGCTGAACCGGAAGGACGTCTGATGGACATCGACATGTCCGCGCTGCGGATGCTGGAGCGCGAGAAGGGCATCAGCTTCGACCTCGTCGTCGACGCGATCGAGACCGCCCTGCTCTCGGCGTACCACAAGACCTCGGGCGCCCAGCAGCACGCGCGCGTCGAGCTGGACCGCAAGAGCGGCCACGTCACGGTGTGGGCGCGCGAGCGTCTGGAGACCCCGCCGTCCGAGGACGGCGAGACGCCCCCCGCCACGTTCACCGAGGAGTTCGACGACACCCCCGAGGACTTCGGCCGCTTCGCCGCCTCCGTCGCGCGCCAGCTGATCATGCAGCGCATCCGCGACGTCGAGGACGAGCGCAAGTTCGGCGAGTTCTCCGGCAAGGTCGGCGACATCGTCTCCGGCGTGATCCAGCAGGGTCGCTCGCCGGGCGACGTCTACATCGACCTCGGCTCGATCGAGGCCGTGCTGCCACTGAACGAGCGGGTACCCGAGGAGCGCTACGCCCACGGCGAGCGCATCAAGGCCTACGTCTACGAGGTCGAGCGCGGCCTGCGCGGTCCTCGCGTCAAGGTCTCGCGCACCCACCCGAACCTGGTGAAGCTGCTGTTCGCGCTCGAGTCGCCCGAGATCGCCGACGGCTCGGTCGAGATCGCGGCCATCGCGCGCGAGGCCGGTCACCGCACGAAGATCGCGGTGCGCGCCACCGCCGCCGGCGTGAACCCCAAGGGCGCCTGCATCGGCCCGATGGGCCAGCGCGTCCGCGCCGTGATGACCGAGCTGCACGGCGAGAAGATCGACATCGTCGACTTCAGCGAGAACCCCGCCGAGTTCATCGCCTACGCGCTGTCGCCCGCGCAGGTGAAGGGCGTCACGATCGTCGACGAGGCCACGCGCTCCGCGCGCGTGGTCGTGCCCGACTTCCAGCTCTCGCTGGCGATCGGCAAGGAGGGCCAGAACGCCCGTCTCGCAGCGAAGCTGACGGGTTGGCGCATCGACATCCGACCCGACACGGCACCCACGCCGGGTGGCGATTCGGCGTCGCCTCGGTAGAGCCGCTAGACTTGACGATGGTGATTCGTACGTGCGTCGGCTGCCGGCAGCGTGCGGAGAAGTCCACTCTGGTGAGAGTCGTCGCCGGACGGAGTGCCACGGGAGTCACCGTGGAGCCCGACCCAGACGGCACTCGACCGGGCCGCGGAGCGCATCTGCACCCCGCGGAACGGTGCCTGCAGCTCGCCCTCGACCGGCGGGCGTTCGTCAGGGCCCTTCGACTCGAAGGATCCCCGGACACCGACGCCCTGACCGATTGGGTGCGGAACCAGGCCCAGCGCAGAGCCTGACCACTGCGGCACCGACCGGTGTCGCTCGAAACGGAAATCGGAGCACACGCTCATGAGCACTCGATGAGTACTGCGCAATGAAGATGCACCGCGCAATGAGCCTGTACGTCTACAACTGATCCGTGCCTCCTTCGGGGCCGGATCCCTGAAGGAGAAGAGTGGCCGTAAGAGTCCACGAGCTCGCCCGCGAGCTCGGTGTTGAGAGCAAGGTCGTCCTGTCCACCCTCAAGGAGATGGGCGAGTACGTGAAGTCGGCGTCCTCCACCGTCGAGGCGCCGGTCGTGCGCCGTCTGAAGGAGGAGCACGGCGACCGCCTGCGCGAGCAGGGTTCGAAGAAGGCTGCCAAGAAGGCCGCCCCGGCGAAGAAGCCGGAGGCCCAGAAGGCGCCCGAGAGCACCACCCCCGAGTCCACGCCCGCCGAGGTCGCCGCATCGCCGGCCGCCCCGGCGGCGCCTGCTGCGCCGAAGCCGGGTCCGGCTCCGGCGCCCAAGCCGGCGGCACCCGCCCCGGCCGCGAAGCCCACCCCGGCACCCCAGCAGCCGTCGGCCCCCGAGGCCCCGGCCGCTGCTGCCGCGGAGGCTCCCGCCCCCGCGCCGTCGCGCACCCCCGGTCCCCGTCCGGGACCGGCCCCGCGCCCCGGCCAGGCCGGCGGCCTGCCCACCAGCGGTGGTCCCCGTCCGGGTCCGCGCACGCCGGCGGCCCGTCCGGGCAACAACCCGTTCTCGTCCAAGCAGGGCATGCAGCAGGAGCGGGCGCCGCGTCCGCCTGCGGCCCGTGAGGGCGGCGGCGCCCCGGCTCGTCCGGGCATGCCCCGTCCCAACCCGGCGATGATGCCCAAGCAGTCCGCGGTCGGTCCCGCCCGTCCCGGCGCTCGTCCCGGTCCCGGCGGTCGCGCCGGCGGTCCCGGTCGTCCCGGTGGCGGCGGTCGTCCCGGTGGCGGTGGCGGCGGAGCCCGTCCCGGCGGCTTCAGCGGTCCTCCCGGTGGCGGTCGCCCCGGCGGCCCCGGCCGCAACCAGCGCGGCGGCACCCAGGGTGCCTTCGGTCGCGCCGGTGGCCCGGTCCGTCGTGGACGCAAGAGCAAGCGCGCGAAGCGTCAAGAGTTCGACCAGATGCAGGCGCCGTCGATCGGCGGCGTGCGCGTCCGCAAGGGCGACGGGCAGGTCGTGCGCCTGGCCCGTGGCGCCTCGCTGACGGACTTCGCCGACAAGGTCGGCGTCGACGCGGCATCGCTCGTCCAGGTGCTGTTCCACATGGGCGAGATGGTCACCGCGACGCAGTCGGTCAACGACGAGACGCTGCAGCTGCTCGGCGAGGAGCTGAACTACGACGTCCAGGTCGTCTCGCCCGAGGACGAGGACCGCGAGCTGCTCGAGTCCTTCTCGCTGGAGTTCGGCGAGGACGCCGGCGACGAGAGCGATCTGGCGGCCCGTCCGCCGGTCGTCACCGTCATGGGTCACGTCGACCACGGCAAGACGAAGCTGCTCGACGCGCTGCGCAAGGCCAACGTCGCGGCCAAGGAGGCCGGCGGCATCACGCAGTCGATCGGTGCCTACCAGGTCACGACCGAGGTCGACGGCGCCGAGCGTGCGATCACGTTCATCGACACCCCGGGCCACGAGGCGTTCACCGCCATGCGTGCCCGTGGTGCCCAGGCCACCGACATCGCGATCCTCGTGGTCGCGGCTGACGACGGCGTCATGCCACAGACGGTCGAGGCGCTCAACCACGCCAAGGCCGCCGGTGTGCCGATCGTCGTCGCGGTCAACAAGATCGACAAGCCGGGTGCGGACCCGTCCAAGGTCCGTGGCCAGCTGACCGAGTACGGCCTGGTGCCCGAGGAGTACGGCGGCGACACGATGTTCGTCGACGTCTCGGCCAAGGCCGAGCAGGGCCTCGACACCCTGCTCGAGTCGATCGTGCTGACCGCCGACGCCGAGCTCGACCTGCGCGCCAACCCGGCGCAGAAGGCCGAGGGCCTGGCGATCGAGGCGCACCTCGACCGTGGTCGTGGCCCCGTGGCCACCGTCCTCGTCCAGCGCGGCACCCTGCGTGTCGGCGACTCGCTCGTGGCGGGTCCGGCCTTCGGCCGCGTCCGCGCCATGCTCGACGAGTTCGGCGACAACATCGAGGAGGCGACCCCGTCGCGTCCGGCGCTCGTGCTCGGCCTCACGGCCGTGCCCGGCGCGGGTGACAACTTCATGGTGGTCGAGGACGACCGCATCGCCCGTCAGATCGCCGAGAAGCGTGAGGCGCGCGAGCGCAACGCGCTGCTGGCCAAGCGCTCGGGTCGCCGCACCCTCGAGGACTTCATGTCCTCCATGGAGAAGGGCGAGACGGACGAGCTCCTGCTCATCCTCAAGGGCGACGGCGCCGGCTCGGTGGAGGCCCTCGAGGACTCGCTGGCCGGCATCGAGATCGGCGACGAGGTCGCACTGCGGGTCATCGACCGCGGTGTCGGCGCGATCACCGAGACCGACGTCAACCTGGCGGCGGCGTCCAACGCGGTCATCATCGGCTACAACGTCCGGCCCCAGGGCAAGGCGACCGAGCTGGCCGACCGCGAGGGTGTCGAGATCAAGTACTACTCGGTCATCTACCAGGCCATCGAGGAGATCGAGAGCGCGCTCAAGGGCATGCTCAAGCCGATCTACGAGGAGCAGCAACTCGGCACCGCCGAGATCCGCGACATCTTCCGGTCCTCGAAGGTCAAGGGCGGCAACATCGCCGGCTGCATGGTCACCAGTGGCTCGATCCGACGCAACGCCAAGGTGCGCATCGTCCGCGACGGGTCCGTCGTGGCCGACAACCTCGACGTGCTGTCGCTGCGCCGTGAGAAGGACGACGCGTCCGAGGTCCGCGAGGGCTTCGAGTGCGGTGTCGTGGTCTCGTACTCCGACATCAAGCTCGGCGACGTGATCGAGGCCTTCGAGCTGGTCGAGAAGAAGCGGGACTGACGATGGCGAGTCCTCGTCAGGCCAAGAAGTCCGATCGGATCAAGGAGATCGTGGCGACGATGCTCGAGCGGCGGGTCAAGGACCCGCGGCTCGGCTTCGTCACCATCACCGACGTGCGGCTGACCGGCGACGGTCAGCACGCCTCGATCTTCTACACCGTGATGGGCGACGAGACCGCTCGTGCGGAGACGGCCGCGGCGCTGGTCAGCGCCACCGGCCTGATCCGCTCCGAGGTCGGCAAGCAGCTCGGCGCGCGGCACACGCCGTCGCTGGAGTTCTTCCTGGACTCCGTTCCCGAGACGGCCCGCGAGATCGAGGACCTGCTGGCGAAGGCCCGCGAGTCCGACGCGCGGGTCGCAGAGCAGGCCCAGGGCGCCACGTACGCCGGCGACGCCGACCCGTACAAGCAGCGCGAGGACGAGGACGAGTCCACTGAGCAGTGAGGTTCCGCGGTCGCGGCACGGCTCGCCCCAGGGCGAGAGGCGTGCCGCGACCACGGAGTCCGGTCTCGTGGTCGTCGACAAGCCGATCGACTGGACGTCGCACGACGTCGTCGGTCGCACCCGCCGGCTCGCCGGCACGCGCAAGGTCGGCCACGCCGGCACCCTCGACCCGATGGCGACGGGCGTCCTCGTGCTCGGCGTCAACCGCGCCACGCGCCTGCTCGGGCACGTGGCGGGTGCCGACAAGGAGTACCTCGCCACGATCTCGCTCGGCGCGACCACCGTCACCGACGACGCGCAGGGTGAGGAGACCTCCGTCGCCGACGCCTCGGCGCTCGCGATCGACGACGTCCGCGCGGCCATGGAGCCGCTGACGGGCGCGATCGAGCAGGTGCCGTCGTCGGTCTCGGCGATCAAGGTCGACGGCCAGCGCGCCTACGCGCGCGTGCGGTCGGGCGAACAGGTCGAGCTCAAGGCGCGACCCGTCGTCGTCTCGACGTTCGAGCTGCTCGAGTTCGAGCCGGGGGAGCGTGCCGTCGCCCGTGTCCGCGTGGAGTGCTCGAGCGGCACCTACGTCCGCGCGCTCGCGCGCGACCTCGGTGCCGCACTCGGCGTGGGCGGTCACCTCACCAGCCTGCGTCGCACCCGCGTCGGCGGCTTCACGCTCGACCAGGCGCGCACCCTGGACCAGCTGGGGGAGCACTTCGAGATGGTCGGCCTCGACGACGCGGCGCGTGCCGCGTTCACCGCGGTCGAGCTCGACGAGGACCAGGCTCGCGACGTGCGGTACGGCCGCGCGCTGCCCGGGCTCTCGGTCCCGTCGGGCAAGCCGGTGGCGATGTTCGCGCCCGATGGCTCCTTCCTCGCGCTGTACGAGGCCGCGGGCTCCGGGGCGCGCCCGGTCGCGGTCTTCGTGTGAGACCACCTAGGCTGAGCGCCATGTCGCTCCGGTCGTCCCACCCCCGCGGTTGGCTCCGCCGGTTCCTCCTCGGCGCCCTCCTCGTGCAGGTCGGCGCCGTCGTCTCGCTGATGACGGCGACGTCGGTGCGCAAGCGCCTGCGCGGCAAGGGCACCGAGCCGCTGCCGCGCATCGAGGCCGACCACTTCACCATCGGCGGCGGCAACGAGGTCCAGGTCTACGTCTCCGGCGAGGCCCTCTACGACGACATGCTGACGGCGATCGCCGGCGCCCGGAAGCGGATCCTGCTGGAGTCCTACATCATCAAGGCCGACGCGATGGGGCGCCGCTTCCGTGCGGCGCTGCGCGAGGCGGCCGGCCGCGGCGTCGAGGTCTGCGTGGTCTACGACGGCTTCGCGAACCTCGTGGTCCCGCCGAGCTTCTTCCGCTTCGGCCACGGCGTGCGGATGATGCGCTACCCGATCCTGCCGCACCGGCTCGCGTTCTTCAGCCCTCGCGCGTGGGGCCGCAACCACCGCAAGATCCTCGTCGTCGACGACACGATCGGCTTTGTCGGCGGGTACAACATCGGCAGCCTCTACGCCGACGAGTGGCGCGACACGCACGTGGCGGTCACCGGGCCCGCGGTGTGGGACCTGGAGAACGCGTTCATCGACTTCTGGAACGACGTCCGGCCGCACGAGAGCATGACCGCGCTGTCGGAGTCCACGTGGGACCCGCACGTGCGCGCGCACCGCAACGTGCCGCGGCAGCTGATCTACCCGATCCGTGGGATGTACCTCGAGGCGATCGACCGGGCGACCGAGACGATCGAGATCACGCAGGCGTACTTCATCCCCGACCAGAACATCCTGCAGGCGCTCATCGACGCCAGCCGTCGCGGCGTGCAGGTGCGCATCCTCGTGCCGAAGGTCTCGAACCACGTGGTCGCCGACTTCGTCGCCCGTGGCTACTTCGGCCCCCTGCTCGACGCCGGCGTGGAGATCCTGCGCTACAGCGACCACATGGTGCACGCGAAGACGATGACGGTCGACGGCGAGTGGTCCACGATCGGCACCGCCAACATCGACCGGCTCAGCCTCACGGGCAACTACGAGATCAACCTCGAGATCCTCGACGAGGGCCTGGCGAAGGGGATGCGCCGCATCTTCGAGCGCGACGCCGAGAGCGCGCAGGTCCTCGACGCCGAGACGTGGCGCGAGCGCCCCACGATCGCCCGCCTCTACGAGCGCCTCATGCGCCCCTGGCGGCCGCTCGTCTGACCGTGCGGCGTTCATGAGAGTCCTCTCACGAACGTCTCACGGAGGCTTCACGGCCGGGCCCGAGAGTGGAGGCAACGACACTCGAGGAGGATGCATGAACAACCTAGTGCGCACCGGCATCGCGACCCTGGCCGGAACGATCGCCCTGACGACCGGAGGCGTCGTCGTGGCGCAGGCGGCCGTGGGCGGGCAGACCGACCCGGCCAAGCGCGAGGACGCCACCAGCAGCGTGGTGACCACGGTGGACGACGAGCCCACGCCGGATCCCGATCCGACGGCCGACCCCACCGCCGACCCGACGCAGAACACGCTGAAGACGACGGTGTCGGCGCAGACGACCTCGGCGACCGCCGGGGCCGACGACCCGACGGCCAACACGGTGCAGTCGCGTCAGACGGTGCAGACCCGCCCGAGCGCCCCGTCGCGCCAGACGGTGCAGACGAAGCAGTCGCGCCCGAGCGCCCCGTCGAAGCAGACGGCGCCGAGCAAGCAGACCGCCGCGTCGAAGCAGTCCGCCAACACGCGCGGCACCAACTGATGCCCACCCCCGCAGCGTCCGGCACCCCGGCGGCAGACCTGCCGCCGGGGCTCGTCGGGCTCTCCGAGCTCGGCGGCGGCGTCCACCACGAGGTGTGGCTCGCGTACGACGAGTCGCGCCTGGCGCCCGTCGTCGTGAAGATCCTGCGGCCCGAGCTGGTCCGCGACGCCGACGCGGTGGCGAGCACCCTGCGCGAGATCGAGGTGCTGTCGCAGCTGGCGCACCCGTCGATCGTGCGGCTCTACGACTTCGACGACGGCGCCGAGCGCCCGTACCTCGTCCAGGAGCATCTCGACGGCCCCACGCTGTCGGCCCTCATCTTCCGCGACGGTCCCGTGCAGCTGCACCAGCTGCTGCCGCTCGCGCTCGAGCTCGCCGGGGGAGTGCACTACCTGCACGCCCGTGGCCTGCTGCACCTCGACGTGAAGCCCAGCAACGTCATCATGGGCGCGCCGGCGAAGCTCATCGACCTGAGCCTCACGCTGGACCTCGACACCGCCGCCGCGCTGGACTACCCGGTCGGCAGCGACGAGTACATGCCGCCCGAGCAGTGCGACCCGGTCACGCACGGGCCGATCGGTCCGGCTGCCGACGTCTGGTCGATCGGCGCGACGCTGTACCGCGCGGCGGTCGGCCACCGCGCCTGGCGCTTCGGCGGCGACGACCGCTGGCCCCAGCTGAGCACGCCGCCCGCGCCGATGCCGGAGTTCGTCCCCGCGCCGGTGCGCGATCTCGTGATGGAGTGCCTCGCGTTCGACCCCGCCGACCGGCCCACGACGGTCGAGGTCGTGGAGCGGATCGAGCCCCTGCTCGCGGCGCTGCCCTCGGCGCGTCTCGCGGGCTTCAGCCTGCGTCGCTGAGCGCGCTCAGCCGGCCCGGTAGCCGACGCCTCGCACCGTGGTGACGAGCTCCGGGCCGAGCTTCTTGCGCAGGTACCCGACGTAGACGTCGACGATGTTCGAGCCCGGGTCGAAGTCGTACCCCCACACGTGCGAGAGCAGCTGCTCGCGCGACAGGGCCTGGCCGCGGTGGCGCAGCAGCACCTCGGCGAGGGCGAACTCACGGGCCGACAGATCGACCTCGCGGTCGCCGACGAACGCGCGTCGGCTGCGGACGTCGAGTCGCACGTCTCCGGCCGACAGGTCCTCGCTCACGACCGTCTCGGTGGTGGTGCGCAGCCGCAGGCGCACCCGCGCGACCAGCTCGGCGAAGCGGAACGGCTTGCTCATGTAGTCGGCCGCGCCGCCTTCGAGCGCCGCGACCGTGTCGGTGACGGAGTCGCGCGCCGTGAGGACGATGACCGGGAGCGTCGAGCGCTCCTCGCGCAGCCGCCGCAGGACCGTGTAGCCGTCCATGCCGGGCAGGCCGATGTCGAGCACGATGAGGTCGAACTCGCCGCTGAGCGCGTAGTCGAGCCCCGTGATCCCGTCGGCGACGACGGTGGGCGTGAAGCCCTCGGAGCGCAGGCCCTTGGCGACGAAGGAGGCGATGCGCTCCTCGTCCTCGACCACCAGGATCCGGCTCATGTCACCGATCCTGCACCCTCGGCAGGCGCAGCCGGAACACGGCCCCCGAGCCGGTGGGCGGATCGTCGAGGACGACCGTGCCGCCGTGCGCCTCGGCGATCGCGCTCACGATCGACAGGCCGAGGCCGAAGCCGTCGTGCGAGCCGGTGGTGGTGAAGCGGTCGAAGATCTCGTCGCGCAGCTCGGTCGGCACGCCGGGGCCCGTGTCGGCCACCCAGAGCTCGATCGAGCTCGAGGTCGCGCCGGAGCCGATCGTGATCGTGTCGCCGTCCTGCGTGTGCCGCACGGCGTTGTCGGCGAACTGGAGCAGCGCCTGCGTGATGCGCTGGCCGTCGAGCATGGCCTCGCCCACCGCGGACAGATCGGTGCGCCAGTCCCGGTCGGCGAGCGCTCGTGAGCGGGCGGCGACGCCCTCGCCCAAGGTCTGGAGGTCGACCGGCTCGAGCCGGATGAAGTCGGGACGTCGTGCCTTGGCCAGCACGAGCAGCTCGTCCACGAGGCGCGACATGCGGTCGATCTCGTCGAGCAGCAGCGCCTTCGTCTCGTCGACCTCGGCCGGGTCGTCCGGGTCCATGAGCTCGATGTGGCCGCGCAGGACGGTCAGTGGCGTGCGCAGCTCGTGGCCGGCGTCGTCGAGCATCTGCCTCTGGGTGGAGAAGGCGGCCTCCAGCCGGTCGAGCATGTCGTTGAAGGTGACCTGGAGGTCCGTGAGGTCGTCGTGTCCGGTGACCTCGAGCCGTTCGTCCAGGGAGCCCGCGCTGATGTCGCGGGCCGTGTCGCGCAGCCGGCTGAGGGGCTGCAGCAGGCGTCCGGCGAGCCAGGACGACGCGGCCAGCACCACCACGAGCGCGAGCAGGCCGACGAGCGCGTACGTGATGAGCAGGTCGTTGAGCTGCTCCGTGGCCTCGGTCCGGTCGCGGGTCACGACGAGCGCCGCGGCGGCATCACCCTGCTGCACCGGCAGCACACCCACCCGGTAGCGCTCGCCACCCGCGGTGAAGTCGCGCAGGCCGCCCGTCGCGCGCAGGTCCTCGACGAGCGCGGAGAACCGGGGCGAGTCGAGCAGGTTGCGGTCGGCGTCGCCGATGTACGACGGGCCACCCGTCGTGGGGAACATCCAGACGATCTCGCCGTCGTCGGGCAGCGTGCGTGCCAGGAACTCCGACAGCCGCGCGTCGGCCCCGACGGTCGGCTCGGTGGCGAACGCCGTGCGGAACTCGGCGAACTCCTGGCTGATGGCGGCGTCGATGCTCTGGTCGATCCGGCGCGACTCCACGACCCACATCGAGACGCCGGCGGCCAGCAGCGCGGCTCCGACGAGCAGCCCGATCGCGGCGATCAGGCGACTGCGGACGGAGAACGAGGGCCGGCCCGGCCTCACCACGCCCGGCTCCGCCGGCGCGACTCAGTCGTCGTCATCGGGGTCGTCACGGTCGTCGAGGTCATCGTCGTCATCATCATCGTCGTCGTCCACCCGGCGCGGCGAGGGCTTCACCTGGCTGGGCTCGGGCTGCGTCGGCGTCGCGGTGGTCGGCGTGGGGCTGGGGGTCGGGCTGGGCGTGGGCGTCGGGTCGACGGTCTCGCTCACGGCGGAGGGGTCGATGACGACCGGCTCGACCGTGCCGTCGGATCCCTGCGCCGGGCTCAGCCGGCCGACGAGCACGCCCCCGAGGACGAGGACGACGGCGCCGAGCAGGCCGGCGACGAGCAGGGAGCGGGGGGACATGCTCCCATTCTCGCGGTTCCGGCGCCGATGCGAATGAGGTCTCGATGAGAGTCCGTGCCCGCTCACCGGAACGCCGGCGCGCGCGGCGGCGGATCGACGGCACCCTTGCGCAGCATCGGCAGCACGCGGGCGGGCACCAGCTCGGACAGCACGATCACGCTGCTGGTGCGGGCCACGGAGCCCGAGCCGCTGATGTGCAGCAGCGTGTCCTTGAGGTCCTCGTGCGAGGTGGCGGCGATCTTGCAGACGATGTCGGCGTCGCCGCTGGTGATGAACGCCTCCAGCACGTTGGGCAGCGACTCGAGCTCCTCGGTGACGTCGGCGATCGAGCCCTGCACGATCTGCAGGGTCACGAAGGCCTGCACGGGGTGGCCGGCGGCGGCGAGGTCGATGTCGGGGGCGTAGCCGGTGATGACGCCGGCCTCCTCCATCTTGCGCAGCCGGGACTGCACGGTCGCTCGGGCGACGCCGAGGAGGCGCGACAGCTCGAGGTCGCCGACACGGGGGTGGGTGTGCATCGCGTCGATCAGGGCGACGTCCAATCGGTCCAACATGACCTGAGCCTAGCAATCTGACCAGTTCACGACCGTCCTTCCTGCGCGGAATGACAGGTATGACCACCTCCACGTGAGCCGGTTGCCCACTCGGCACCGTGGGTGTGTCCTGAGTCACATGAGCCTCGACCTCACGGATGCCGAACGCCTCGCCCACCTCGACCTCGAGCAGCTCCAGCAGCTCGTCGGACTCGTCGAGCACGACCCCTCGACCGATCCCTTCCCGGTGACCGGCTGGGACGCGATCGTGTGGAACGTCGGCAACGCGACGCAGTCGGCGCACTTCTTCATGTCGGCCTACCGGATGGACCTCGTGGCCTACTCCGGCCCCGAGACCGGCAACCGCGACCACCACGCCTTCGTGCTGGCCAGCGGCGCGGTCCGCTTCGTCCTGAAGGGCGGCGTCGACCCCGAGAGTCCGGTGCTGGACCACCACCGCCGACACGGCGACGGCATCGTCGACATCGCCCTCGAGGTGCCCGACGTGGACACGTGCGTCGAGCAGGCGCGGCGGCAGGGCGCGACGATCCTCGAGGAGCCCCACGACGTCAGCGACGAGCACGGCACCGTGCGGATGGCTGCGATCGCCGCCTATGGCGAGACTCGCCACTCGCTGGTCGACCGCAGCCGCTACTCGGGCCCCTACCTGCCCGGCTACGTCGAGCGGACGTCCACGATGAAGCGTCCCGAGGGCGCGCCGAAGCGCATCTTCCAGGCGCTCGACCACGTCGTCGGCAACGTCGAGCTGGGCCACATGGACGAGTGGGTCGACTTCTACAACCGGGTCATGGGCTTCACCAACATGGCCGAGTTCGTCGGCGACGACATCGCCACGGAGTACAGCGCCCTGATGAGCAAGGTGGTCGCCAGCGGCAACCACCGCGTGAAGTTCCCGCTCAACGAGCCCGCGATGGGCAAGAAGAAGTCGCAGATCGACGAGTACCTGGAGTTCTACGGCGGCCCGGGCGCCCAGCACCTGGCGCTGGCCACGAACGACATCCTCGCGACGGTCGACTGGCTGCGTGACGCCGGCGTCCAGTTCCTCGACACGCCCGACTCGTACTACACCGACCCCGCGCTGCGGGAGCGGATCGGCGAGGTCCGCGTGCCCATCGAGGAGCTGCAGCGTCGCGGCATCCTCGTCGACCGCGACGAGGACGGCTACCTGCTGCAGATCTTCACCAAGCCCGTCGGCGACCGGCCCACGGTCTTCTTCGAGCTCATCGAGCGCCACGGGTCGCTGGGCTTCGGCAAGGGCAACTTCCAGGCGCTGTTCGAGGCGATCGAGCGCGAGCAGGCCCGGCGAGGGAACTTCTAGGACGGTCGGACATGGCCCACTACCGCAGCGCGGGGCTGGTCCCGCCGAAGCGCCACACCCAGCACCGGGCGCCCGACGGCTCGCTCTACCGCGAGGAGCTGATGGGGGAGGAGGGCTTCAGCTCGGACTCCTCCCTGCTCTACCACGTGGGCGTGCCCTCGGCGATCGTCGAGGCGCGCACGTGGCAGCTGCCCGACCAGGCGACGACGCCGAACGAGCCCCTGCTCCCGCGGCACCTCAAGCTGCACGACCTGTTCACCGACGCCGAGCGCGACCTCGTGCGCGGCCGGCGGCTCGTGCTGGGCAACGGCGACGTGCGGATCTCGTACGCCGTGGGCGCCGAGGCCTCACCGCTCTACCGCAACGCCACGGGGGACGAGTGCGTCTTCGTCGAGGCCGGCAGCGGCGTGCTCGAGACCGTGTTCGGGCACCTCGCGTTCGGGCCGGGCGACTACCTGCTGGTGCCGCGCGCGACGACGCACCGCTGGGTGCCCGACGGCCCCGTCCGCGCCTACTGCATCGAGGCGAACAGCCACATCGGTCCGCCGAAGCGCTACCTCTCGCGCTACGGCCAGCTGCTGGAGCACGCGCCCTACTGCGAGCGCGACCTGCGTGGACCCGGCCAGCCGGAGGTGCGCGACGAGACCGACGTCGAGGTCTACGTGAAGCACCGTGGCTCGGGCCCGGGCGGGCTCTCGGGGTCGGTGCACGTCGTGCCCCGGCACCCGTTCGACGTCGTCGGGTGGGACGGCTGCCTGTACCCCTACGCGTTCAACGTCGCCGACTTCGAGCCGATCACCGGCCGTGTCCACCAGCCGCCGCCGGTGCACCAGGTGTTCGAGGGGAACAACTTCGTCATCTGCAACTTCGTGCCGCGCAAGGTCGACTACCACCCGCTGGCGATCCCGGTGCCGTACTACCACTCGAACGTCGACTCCGACGAGATCATGTTCTACGTCGACGGCGACTACGAGGCGCGCAAGGGCTCGGGCATCGGCAAGGGCTCGATCTCGGTGCACCCGGGCGGGCACTCGCACGGCCCGCAGCCCTCGGCGATCGAGGCGAGCCTGGGTGCCGAATCCTTCGACGAGCTGGCCGTCATGGTCGACACGTTCCGACCGCTCGAACTGGGCGAGGGCGGCCGCGCGGTGGACGACGGCGTCTACCACCTGTCGTGGGGGCGCTCGTGACGGCGGCGTTCGACGCGTTCTTCGACGACGCCGCGATCTTCCCGCCGGGCGACGCGCCCGTGGACGTCGCGGTCAAGGACCACCTGGCGCGCGCCGGAGCCGGGGACGGCGTGCACGTGGGACCGCTCGTGTGCGACGTCCCACGCCTGCCCGCGCTCCTCGACGCGGCGGTCCGTCCGGTGCGCGTCTCGGTGGTGGGCACCGCGGAGGAGCTCGCACCGGCGCTCCGCGCGCTGATGGGCACGCCCGTCGAGCCGGTCGCGGCCGAGGTGCGCGGACCGATCCACCTCCTGCCCGACCTGCCGGTGCACCAGATCGCGGTCGAGATGCCCTGGGGAGCGGGGTTCCGTGTTCCTCCGGGGGCGGTGCTGAAGCTGCGCTGCGGGGGCGCGTACGTGCCGACCCCGGAGGAGCTCGGGACCGCGATCGTCCACTGCGTCGAGCACGGCCGGCCGTTCAAGCTGACGGCCGGCCTGCACGCGGCGATCGCGCACGACGGCGCCCACGGCTTCGTCAACGTCATGGCGGCGGTCGTCGCGGCGCACCACGGCCAGGACCCCGTCCCGGTGCTCACGGCGGCGGCGGACGACCTCGACCTCGAGTCCCTGGGCGAGGCGCGCCGGCTGTTCCGCTCGGTGGGCACGTGCAGCATCGACGAGCCGCTGGGCCACCTGCGCGCGCTGGGCCTGCTGCGATGACGGACTTCGGGACGACGACGCTGCCGTACTGCAGCTTCACCGCCGACGATCTCGACGGACCGCGGGTGGGCGTGGGCGTCGGCGAGGGCGTGCTGGACCTGACCGGGCTCGCCCCGGCGCTGCTGCCGGACCTGGCCCCCCTGTTCGCCGACGGCACCCTCGATGCGCTGCTGGCGACCGACCGCGAGACGTGGTCGGTCGTCCGGACCGCCCTCCTCGAGCACGTCTCGGGCTCCCCGGAGGTGCGCGACGCGTCGGGCGTCGAGCTCCGCCTGCCCTTCACCGTGGCCGACTACGTGGACTTCTACGCCTCGCGCCACCACGCGACGAACGTCGGCCGGATCTTCCGTCCCGACGGCGAGCCGCTGACGCCGAACTGGAACCACCTGCCGATCGGCTACCACGGCCGCGCGGGCACGGTCGTCGTCTCGGGCACGCCCGTCCGGAGGCCCTCGGGCCAGGTGCGGTCCGCTGACGGCACGATCTCGTTCGGGCCGAGCGCGAGGCTCGACATCGAGGCCGAGGTCGGCTTCGTCGTCGGCACCGGCACGGCCCTGGGCGAGTCGGTGCCGATCGGCCGCGCCGAGGACCACCTGTTCGGCGTCTGCCTCGTCAACGACTGGTCGGCGCGCGACATCCAGGCGTGGGAGTACGTGCCGCTCGGCCCGTTCCTGGGCAAGTCGTTCGCGACGTCGGTCTCTCCGTGGATCGTGCCCTGGGAGGCGCTCGCGGACGCGCGGATCGATCCACCACGACCCGAGGCGGACCTTCAGGACTACCTGCTGCCGGCGGGACACGGACTGGACCTCGAGCTCGAGGTCGCCGTCAACGGGACGGTCGTGGCGCGACCACCGTTCCGGACGATGGGCTGGACGCCGGCGCAGATGCTGGCGCACCTGACCGTGAACGGCGCGTCGCTGCGCCCGGGCGACCTGTTCGCCTCGGGGACGGTGAGCGGACCCGAGCGCGACCAGGTGGGCTCGCTGCTCGAGCTGACCTGGAACGGGACCGAGCCGCTGCGGCTCGACGACGGCTCCGAGCGCGGCTTCCTGCGCGACGGCGACCGCGTCGTCATCGCTGCGGTGGCCCGCACACACGACGGCCGAACCCTGCAGCTGGGCGAGGTCGAGGGGATCGTGGCCTGACGGCCACGGGGAGGAGCGAGATGTTCGAGGAAGGGCAGTACTTCGCACCCGTCGTCAAGAAGGGCGACGGCAGCGTGTCCGTGGAGCTGGGGGAGGGCCACCCCGGCCTCGACGACCCGGTCTACCGGGAGCGGCGCGACCGCATCGCCACCGCCGCCGCGCAGTGGCAGCCCGGCGATCCGGCGCCGCTCATCGACTACACCGACGAGGAGCACGAGGTGTGGCGCGTGGTCTGCGCGGACCTGCACGCGAAGCACCGCACCTACGCGTGCCGTGAGTACCTCGACGGCAAGGAGGCGTTCGGCCTGCCCGAGGACCACGTGCCGCAGCTGCACGAGCTGTCGGAGGCCCTCGCGCCGCTGACCGGCTTCGCGTACCAGCCCGCGGCCGGCCTGGTGCCGCTGCGCGACTTCTACGGCGCGCTGGCCGACAAGAGGTTCTGGGCGACGCAGTACGTGCGGCACCACTCGGTCCCGCTCTACACGCCCGAGCCCGACGTGCTGCACGAGGTCGTGGGCCACGGCAACACGCTCGCCGACCGCCGCTTCACCGACCTCTACGAGGCCGCCGGCGCCGCCGCTCGACGGGTGGAGTCCGACGAGGCGCTCGAGTTCGTCAGCAAGGTCTTCTGGTTCACGCTCGAGTTCGGCGTCGTGCACGAGACCGACGGGCTGAAGGCGTACGGCGCGGGCATCCTGTCGAGCCCCGGCGAGATCGAGGAGTTCCGCCAGATGACGATCCGGCCGCTCGACCTGGCCGACATGGGCACCACCGACTACGACATCACGCACTACCAGGAGGTGCTGTTCGCGGCGTCGTCCTTCGGGCAGGTGGAGGACGTGGTGGGCGGCTTCTGGGACACGTGCACCGACGACTCGATCGCCGCGCTGAGGCTCGCTGCCTGAGAACGCCGAGGCGCCATGTGGCAAAGTGACGCCGTGGCGATCTGGAAGGCGGTCGAGGGAGCTCCCGACACCTCGGTGTCCGAGCCGACGGCCGTGACGATCGGCAACTTCGACGGCGTGCACCGCGGACACCAGTCCCTGCTGGCCGCCACGCGCGCGGTCGCCGGCGACGTCGCCACCCTCGCCATCACGTTCGACCCGCACCCGGTCGCGATCTTCGCGCCCGACCGCGCGCCGGCCCGGCTGACCACCCTGGAGCGCCGGATCGAGCTGCTGCACGAGCACGGCGCCGACCACGTGCGCGTCCTGGACTTCTCACGGGAGATGGCCGCCTGGTCGCCCGACGAGTTCGTGCGGGCCGTCGTGCTCGACCAGTGCCACGCCCGGGCGGTCGTCGTGGGGGAGGGCTTCCGCTACGGCAGCCGGGCCTCCGGCTCGATCGAGTCGCTCGCGGAGTCCGGGCGCGCCCACGGCTTCACCGCGCAGGCGTCCGCCCTGGCGGGCGACGACGAGGCCTTCTCCTCCACGCGCGTGCGCGCCGCCGTCGCCGCGGGTGACGTCGAGCAGGCCACGGTGCTGCTGGGCCGCCCGCACGAGGTCGAAGGGGTCGTCGTCGAGGGAGACCGCCGCGGTCGCGAGCTGGGGTTCCCCACGGCCAACGTGCCGGTCGACGACACCTACGCGGTCCCGCCGGACGGCGTCTACGCCACGCGACTGCTGCTGCCCGACGGCACGCGCCTGCCCGGCGCCACCTCGGTCGGCACCAACCCCACCTTCGAGGGGGTCCGCGGACGCCGCGTGGAGACCTACGTGCTCGACCGCGAGGACCTCGACCTCTACGGCTCGCGCGTGCGCGTGGAATTCGTCGCGCGGCTGCGCGAGATGGTGGCGTACACGACGCTCGAGGCGCTCGTGGAGCAGATGCACCGCGACGTCGCGGACGCCCGCGTGGCCCTGCGCTCCTGACCGTGTGGCGATTGGCACCCGTCGTGCCCGCGCTGGTACCCTGATGGTTGCCGTCGAACGGCCACGGACAGAGAGTGCCCCGGTGAACAGGCCCGGGCGCGCCGTGCAACGGACACTCCAAGGAGAAACGTGTCGAAGAAGACCGCTGCCCCCACGGTGGCAAACATGTCGAAGCAGGACATCATCGCCGAGTACGCGACCGCTGAGGGCGACACCGGATCCCCCGAGGTCCAGATCGCGCTGCTCACGGGCCGCATCTCGCACCTGACCGAGCACCTCAAGGAGCACAAGCACGACCACCACAGCCGTCGTGGCCTGCTCCTGCTGGTCGGCCAGCGTCGCCGCCTGCTGAACTACCTGCAGAACAACGACATCGAGCGCTACCGCTCGCTCATCGAGCGTCTCGGTCTGCGCCGCTGAGGACGCGGGCGGTCATCCCCACGGGGATGGCCGCCCGTTCCGCATGCACCACAACTGAAGAAGAACCCACGACGAGGCCGGCGACTGCTCGGTCCTCGGTAGTGGCCCTCGGAGCCTCGGGCGCCGCGGGCCTCGATCGAAGACCGGCACCGGCCCGGGTCCTGTATGCGGACCGCTCCGGCGCAGCCGTCCTCGTCCCGACGAGCAGGGGAGCACCCCTGCAGAAGGGACACACATGTCCGACATCACCTCCGTGGAGACCGTGATCGACAACGGTCGATTCGGTACCCGCACCATCCGTCTCGAGACGGGTCTGCTGGCCCAGCAGGCCGCCGGCTCGGTCTCGGCGTTCCTCGACGACGACACGATGCTGCTCTCGGCCACCACGGCCGGCAAGCACCCCAAGGACCACTTCGACTTCTTCCCGCTGACGATCGACGTCGAGGAGCGCATGTACGCCGCGGGTCGCATCCCCGGCTCGTTCTTCCGCCGTGAGGGCCGCCCCAGCGAGGACGCGATCCTCACGTGCCGCCTGATCGACCGTCCGCTGCGCCCGACCTTCAAGAAGGGCCTGCGCAACGAGGTCCAGGTCGTCATCACGGTCCTGGCCCTCAACCCCGACACCCCCTACGACGTCCTGGCGATCAACGCCGCCTCGGCGTCCACGCAGATCTCGGGCCTGCCGTTCACCGGTCCCGTCGGCGCCACGCGCGTCGCGCTGATCGACGGCCAGTGGGTCGCGTTCCCGACGCACAGCCAGCTCGAGGAGGCCGTGTTCGACATGGTCGTCGCGGGCCGCATCGCGGGCGACGACGTCGCGATCATGATGGTCGAGGCCGAGTCCACCGAGAACACGTGGGAGCTCGTCCAGTCGGGCGTCCAGGCGCCCACCGAGACGATCGTCGCCGGTGGCCTCGAGGCCGCCAAGGTGGCCATCCGTCAGCTGTGCGAGGCCCAGGTCGAGCTCGCGTCCGCGGCCGCCAAGCCGGTCCAGGACTTCCCGGTCTTCCTCGACTACGAGGACGACGCGTACGAGGCCGTCCGCGAGATCGCGACCGCCGACCTCACCGAGGCCCTGACGATCGTCCGCAAGGCCGACCGCGAGGAGCGCGAGTCCGAGATCAAGGCAAACGTCGTCGAGCAGCTCGGCGAGCGCTTCGAGGGTCGCGAGAAGGAGCTCGGCGCCGCGCTGCGCTCGCTGACCAAGTCCCTCGTGCGCGAGCGCGTCCTGCGCGACAAGGTGCGCATCGACGGCCGCGGTCTGGCCGACATCCGCGCCCTGTCCGCCGAGGTCGGCGTGGTCCCGCGCGTGCACGGCTCGGCGCTGTTCCAGCGTGGCGAGACCCAGATCATGGGCATCACGACGCTGAACATGCTCGACCTGGAGCAGAAGCTCGACACGCTCTCGCCCGAGACGACGCGTCGCTACATGCACAACTACAACTTCCCGCCGTTCTCCACCGGTGAGACCGGACGCGTGGGCTCGCCCAAGCGTCGCGAGATCGGCCACGGCGCGCTCGCCGGCCGGGCCCTGCTGCCCGTCCTGCCGTCGCGCGAGGAGTTCCCGTACGCGATCCGTCAGGTCTCCGAGGCGCTGAGCTCCAACGGCTCCACCTCGATGGGCTCGGTCTGCGCGTCCACCCTGGGCCTGCTGAACGCGGGTGTGCCGCTGCGCGCCCCGGTCGCCGGCATCGCCATGGGCCTGATCTCCGGTGAGGTCGACGGCGAGCAGCAGTTCGTCACGCTGACCGACATCCTCGGAGCCGAGGACGCCTACGGCGACATGGACTTCAAGGTCGCCGGCACGCGTGACTTCGTCACCGCCCTGCAGCTGGACACCAAGCTCGACGGCATCCCCGCCGACGTGCTGGCCGGTGCCCTGCAGCAGGCGCACGACGCGCGGCAGACGATCCTCGACGTCATGGCCGAGGCCATCAGCGAGCCCGACGAGATGAGCCCCTACGCTCCGCGGATCATCACGGTGAAGGTCCCGGTCGACAAGATCGGCGAGGTCATCGGCCCGAAGGGCAAGATGATCAACCAGATCCAGGACGACACCGGCGCGAAGATCTCGATCGACGACGACGGCACCGTCTTCATCGGCGCCGAGGGTGGCGACGCGGCCGAGGCCGCGAAGGCCGCGATCAACGCGATCGCCAACCCGACGATGCCCGAGGTCGGCGAGCGCTACCTCGGCACGGTCGTCAAGACGGTCGACTTCGGCGCGTTCGTCTCGCTGCTGCCGGGCAAGGACGGCCTGCTGCACATCAGCAAGCTGCGTGAGCTCAACGGCGGCCAGCGCGTCAACAACGTCGACGACGTCGTCAAGGTCGGCGACAAGATCCAGGTCCAGATCGCCGAGGTCGGCGATCGCGGCAAGCTGTCGCTGGTCCCGGTCGTGGAGAAGGCCGACGAGCCCGCCGAGGAGGCGCAGGAGTCCACCGACGCCTGATCGTCACCGCTCGACCCCGCGAGGCCCCGCACCGAGAGGTGCGGGGCCTCGTCCCGTTCGGGGGACCCCTCGTCGCCCCATCGGCCCCTGTGGTCGCGAGTTTGGGAGCGCTCCCAAAATTCTCTTGACAGCGGCGTGTGACGCGGACCACACTGCATGGGAGCGCTCCCATGACGGGTGGGGGACTGACGGAAGGCACGACGTTGAATCGCACACGACGGATCGCCGCCTCCCTTGCCGCTGTCGTCGCCCTGGGTGGCCTGGCCGCCTGCGGCGGGAGCGACTCGGGCGAGGACGGGGACGACATCACCTTGCGGGTGAACCTGTTCGGCAAGTTCGGCTACACCGAGGCGTACAAGAAGTTCGAAGAGGCCCACCCGGGCGTCAAGATCGTGGAGACGGCCGAGGGAGACCTCGGCAAGTACAACACCAAGCTCACGCAGCAGATCGCCGCCGGCGGCGACGCGGGCGACGTGGTCGCGATCGAGGAGGGCCAGACGGTCGCCTTCCTCGCGGCCACCGACAAGTTCGTGAACCTGCAGGAGAAGGGCGGCAACGACCTCAAGGACCGCTGGCTGCCGTGGGTGTGGGACAAGGCCACGACCGGCGACGGCAAGACCACGATCGGCTACGGGACCGACGTCGGCGGCCTGGCCATGTGCTACCGCCGTGACCTGTTCGAGAAGGCGGGACTGCCCACCGACCGCGAGGAGGTCGGCAAGCTCTGGCCCACATGGGACGACTTCATCGCCACGGGCAAGAAGTTCCAGTCCGGCATCGGCGACGACAAGGTCGGGTTCATCGACTCCTCGACGAACACCTACAACTCGATCCTCATGCAGCAGGGCGACCACACCTACTTCGACCGCGAGGAGAACCTGGTGTTCGACACCAACCCGGCGGTGAAGACGGCGTGGGACTACGCGGTGGAGATCACCGAGGCCGACCTGTCCGCGCAGCTCAAGGCGTTCAGCGACGAGTGGAACGCGGGCTTCAAGAACGGCTCGTTCGCCACCGTGGCCTGCCCCGCCTGGATGACCGGCTACATCAAGGACCAGTCGGGCGAGGAGAACGCCGGCAAGTGGGACATCGCCACGGTGCCCGGCGGCGGGGGCAACTGGGGCGGCTCGTGGCTCGCGGTGCCCCAGACCAGCAAGCACCAGGAGATGGCGCTCGAGCTGATCGAGTACCTCAGCGACGAGGAGGGCCAGATGCTCGCCTTCGAGGCCGAGGGACGCCTGCCCTCCCTGCCGGCCCTGTACGACCAGCCCGAGCTGAAGGACGCCACCAACGCGTACTTCAACGAGGCGCCCATCGGCCAGCTGTTCGTGGCCGGTGCCGAGCAGCTCGAGCCGGTCTTCCTCGGCACCAAGAACGTCCCCGTCCGCGACGCGGTCGAGAACGCCCTGCGCAGTGTCGAGAACGGAGAGGTCCCGCCCGCCCAGGGCTGGGACGACGCCTCAGCCGCAGCCGAGAAGGCCGCACGCTGACGCACCCCTGACGCGGCCGGTGTCCGCGCGTTCCTCCAAGGCGCGGACACCGGCTGCCCCTGTTCGGACACCGAGATCGGAGAGGATCAGCCATGGCAACCAAGCGACTCGCACGGCAGCAGGGCGCCGGCCTCGCGTTCGTCTCGCCCTACTTCGTCGTCTTCGCGGTGTTCGGCCTGTTCCCGCTCGTCTACACCGCCTGGGTGTCGATGCACGAGTGGACGCTGCTGGCCGGCAAGGTCGAGTTCATCGGCCTGGACAACTACCGCGAGCTGATGGGCGACACCGCCTTCTGGCGGGCCCTGGTCAACACCTTCGGCATCTTCGTGCTCGCCACCGTGCCCCAGCTGGTGCTGGCCACGGTGCTGGCCCAGATGCTCAACACGCGGCTGCGGGCGCGCACCTTCTGGCGGATGGGCGTGCTGCTGCCGAACGTGGCCTCGGTCGCCGCCGTCGGCATCATCTTCGGCCTGATCTTCGCCCGCGACTACGGCATCGCCAACTGGTTCCTGGGTCTGTTCGGTGTCGAGAACATCGACTGGCGGGCCCACCGCTGGTCGTCGTGGCTCGCGATCGCGACGATGGTCGACTGGCGCTGGACCGGCTACAACGCGCTGATCCTGCTCGCGGCCCTGCAGTCGGTGCCGAAGGAGCTCTACGAGGCGGCCCGGATCGACGGTGCCTCGGCGTGGCGGCAGTTCTGGTCGGTCACCGTGCCGATGCTGCGGCCCACCCTGATCTTCGTGACGATCATCGCCACGATCGGCGGCATCCAGCTGTTCACCGAGCCCTTGCTGTTCAACTCCGGTGCCAACGCCATCTCCGGCGGCAACCGCGGCCAGTTCCAGACCCTGGCGATGTACCTGGTCCAGCAGGCCTTCACCGGCCAGCGGTTCGGCTACGCGTCCACCATCGCCTGGGTCCTGTTCCTCATCATCGCCGTCGTGGCGGCGATCAACCTGCTGCTCCTGCGGCGCATCCGATCGGCGGACTGACATGAGCCTGAGCACGCGCGCCGGCGCCTCCACCCTGGTCATCCCGCCGGCGGACCGACCGCCCGTGACCTCCCGCGTCACCGGCGCCTCGCCGCTGATGTACGTGGCGCTCGCGTTCGTGGTGCTGCTGTCCGCCGCGCCGCTGTACTTCATGGTCGTCATGGCCTCGCGCGCCAACAGCGACATCCTGGGCATCCCGCCGCCGCTGCTGCCCGGCGACCAGCTGGCGACGAACATCGAGCGGGTCTTCGCCAACGCCGACGTCCAGTTCGCCGAGGCGCTGCTCAACACGCTGCTGGTGGCGACGGTCGCGACGATCTCGGTCGTGGTGACCTCCGCGCTCGCGGGCTTCGCGTTCGCCAAGCTGCGCTTCCGCGGCCGCAACGTCCTGCTCGTGATCGTCGTGGCCACGATGATGGTGCCGGTGCAGCTGGGCCTGATCCCGCTGTACATGCTCATGACGAGGCTCGGCCTCGCCGGCGGGCTGGCCTCGGTCACGCTGCCCTTCCTGGTGAGCGGCTTCGGTGTGTTCTTCATGCGCCAGTACGCCTCGCAGGCGATCCCCGACGAGCTGATCGAGGCCGCGCGCGTCGACGGCGCCTCCACGTTCCGGATCTTCTGGTCGATCGTGTTCCCGGCGCTGCGTCCGGCCGCGGCGGTGCTGGGCCTGCTGACCTTCATGGAGCGCTGGAACGACTTCCTGTGGCCGTACATCTCCCTCGACATCGACCACCCCACGGTGCAGGTCGCGCTCTCGCGCCTGTCCGGCGGGTACTACACCGACCAGGCGCTGGTCATGGCCGGGACGCTCATGGGCACCCTGCCGCTCGTCCTGGTGTTCATCGTGTTCGGCCGCCAGATCGTCGGCGGCATCATGGAAGGCGGACTGAAGTCATGAGCGCTCTGAGCCAGCGGTTCGACCCCGGGTTCGTGTGGGGCGCGGCCACCTCGGCGTACCAGATCGAGGGGGCCGTGAAGGAGGACGGACGCGGTCCGTCGATCTGGGACACGTTCGCCGCGCAGCCCGGTCGCACGTTCGACGGGCACACCGGCGAGGTCGCCGTCGATCACTACCACCGGTGGCCCGAGGACGTCGCACTCGTGCGCGAGCTCGGCCTCGACGCCTACCGCTTCTCGATCTCGTGGTCGCGCGTCCAGCCCGAGGGCAGCGGACGCGTCGAGCCGCGCGGCCTGGCGTTCTACGACCGGCTCGTCGACGGCCTGCTCGAGGCCGGGCTCGAGCCGTGGCCGACCCTGTTCCACTGGGACCTCCCGCAGGCGCTCGAGGACGCCGGCGGCTGGCCCGTGCGCGACACCGCCGAGCGCTTCGCGGACTACGCGCAGATCGTGGCCGACGCGCTGGGCGACCGCGTGCGGAGCTGGACCACGACGAACGAGCCCTGGTGCGCGGCCTTCCTCGGCTACGGCGCCGGGATCCACGCGCCGGGTCGCACCGAGCCCGCCGCGGCGCTCGCCGCGTCGCACCACCTGCACCTGGCGCACGGACTGGCCGTGCCGCGGCTGCGCGAGGGGCGTCCCGAGGCGCGCGTCGGGGTCACGCTGAACCTCTACGCGGTGTCCCCGGCCGACGACACGGGCCGCCACGACGACGCCGCGCGGCGCATCGACGGGCTCATGAACCGCTGGTTCCTCGACCCCGTGCTGCTCGGTCGCTACCCGCAGGACGTGCTGGAGGACGTCGCGGGCGTCGGTGGCACCGAGGCGATCCGTGCCGAGGACCTCGCCGTGATCGCGGCGCCGCTGGACTTCCTCGGCATCAACTACTACTCGCGGCACGTCGTGGCGGCGTCGCCGTGGCCCGGTGCCTCGGAGGTCGACTTCGTGAACCGCGAGTGGCCCAAGACCGCGTCCGGCTGGGACATCGACCCCGCAGGGCTCGGCGAGGTGCTGCGACAGGTGCACCGCGACTACCCGTCGATCCCGATCTACATCACCGAGAACGGCGCGGCCTTCGACGACCTCGAGGTCCGTGACGGCACGATCGACGACCAGGACCGCATCGACTTCGTCGCCGGTCACCTCGAGGCGCTCGCGGACGCGGTCGACGACGGCGTCGACGTCCGGGGATACTTCGCGTGGTCGCTGTTGGACAACTTCGAGTGGGCCGAGGGGTACGCGAAGCGGTTCGGCATCGTCCACGTCGACTTCGACACCCTGGTCCGCACCCCCAAGGCCAGCGCACGCTGGTTCGCCGAGCTCGCGCGGGCGAGCAGCACGAAGGAGAGGGCATGACTGACAGCCGCCAGCCGACGCTGGAGGAAGTGGCCCGGCTCGCCGGGGTCGGGCGCGGCACCGCGTCCCGGGTCGTGAACGGCTCGGAGCACGTGTCGCCCCACACCCGCGACGCCGTGGAGCGCGCCGTCCGCGAGCTCGGCTACGTGCCGAACCAAGCCGCGCGCGCCCTGAAGACCCGACGCACCGACACGGTCGCGCTGGTCATCGCCGAGGACGAGGAGCGCGTGTTCGCCGAGCCGTTCTTCGCCGGCCTGGTGCGAGGCATCTCGCGCTCGGTCGACGAGACCTCGCGGCGCCTCGTGCTCTCGATGGTCCCCGACGAGTCCCACCTCGCACGGCTCGGCCAGTTCCTCACGCCCCAGCACGTCGACGGGGTCATGGTGGTCTCGATGCACGACGCGCTGAGCCTGCCCGAGAGCCCCGACCTGCCGATCGTGCACGTCGGCCGGCCGCGCGACCCGCGTGCGTGCTTCGTCGACGTCGACAACGTCGGCGGTGCGCGTCAGGCCGTGGACCACATCGCCTCGCGCGGGCGGCGCCGCATCGCCACGATCACCGGCCCCCAGGACCTCGCATCGGGCCGCGACCGCCTCGCCGGCTACCGCGAGGCGCTCGAGGCCGCCGGACTGCCGTTCGACGACGAGCTCGTCGAGGCGGGCGACTTCAGCGACGCCAGCGGCGTGAGCGGCGCGGCCGCCCTGGTGGAGCGGCGCCCCGACGTGGACGCGATCTTCGCCGCGAACGACGTCATGGCGCTCGGCGCGCTGCGCGAGCTGGGTCGGCGGGGCCTGCGGGTCCCCGAGGACGTCGCGATCGTCGGCTTCGACGGATCGCCGGCCGCGGCCGCCTCGACGCCGGTGCTGACCACCGTGCACCAGCCGCTCGCCGAGCTCGGTGCGACGGCGGTCGACGTGCTGGCCCGCCGGATCGACGACCCCTCGGCCGAGCCGCGGTCGGTCGTCCTCCCGGCCGTGCTGCAGGCGGGTGAGACCGCATGAGCGCCGTGGTCTTCGACGGGGCCACCCGGGTGTACCCGGGCCAGGAGCGGCCCGCGGTCGACCACATCGATCTCGAGGTCAAGGACGGGGAGTTCCTCGTCCTGGTCGGGCCCTCGGGCTGTGGCAAGTCCACGACCCTGCGCATGCTGGCGGGGCTGGAGGACGTCGACGCGGGCAGCATCCTGATCGGCGACCGCGACGTCACGCGGGTGCCGCCCAAGGAGCGCGACATCGCGATGGTGTTCCAGAACTACGCCCTCTACCCGCACATGACGGTCGCTGAGAACATGGGCTTCGCCCTGCGGATCGCGAAGGTCTCCAAGGCCGACATCCGCAGCCGCGTGGCCGAGGCCGCCGACCTGCTCGGGCTCACCGACTTCCTCGACCGCAAGCCGAAGGCGCTCTCCGGCGGCCAGCGCCAGCGGGTGGCGATGGGGCGCGCGATCGTCCGGTCGCCGCAGGTGTTCCTGATGGACGAGCCCCTGTCGAACCTCGACGCGAAGCTGCGCGTGCAGACCCGCACCCAGGTCGCCGCCCTGCAACGACGACTCGGGACCACCACCGTCTACGTCACCCACGACCAGGTCGAGGCGATGACGATGGGCGATCGCGTCGCGGTGCTCAAGGACGGCGTCCTGCAACAGGTGGCGGCCCCGCGCGAGCTGTACGACCGTCCGGTGAACCTCTTCGTCGCGGGCTTCATGGGCTCGCCCGCGATGAACCTGCTCGAGCTGCCGATCAGCGACGGGGGAGTGGCCTTCGGCACGACGCACCTCGCGGTGCCGCGGCAGGCGCTGCTCGGCGCCAGCGGCAGCTCGATCGTCGTCGGCGTGCGCCCCGAGAACCTCGCGATCTCGGACCAGGGCCTGCCGATCGTCGTCGACGTCGTCGAGGAGCTGGGCTCGGACGCCTACCTCTACGGGCGTGCCGACGGCGTCAGCACTCCGGTGGTGGCACGCACCGACTGGCGCAACCCTCCGGTGAAGGGCACGCCCTCGCACCTGGCGGTCCTCGACCCCGAGCAGGTCCACCACTTCGACCCCCGAACGGGCCTGCGGATCGGTCGATAGCATCGGGGCCATGACACGCGTGGCGGTGCTGGGTGCGAAGGGCCGGATGGGATCGACGTCGGCGGCGGCGATCGAGGCGGCCGAAGGGCTCGACCTGGTGGCCGGCATCGACGTGGGCGACGACCTCGAGACCGTCGTCGAGGCGGACGCGGAGGCCGTGCTCGTCTTCACGACGCCCGACGTCGCCTTCGACCAGGCGCGCTGGTGCCTCGAGCGCGGCATCCACGTCGTCATCGGCACCTCGGGCTTTGGCGACGACCAGGTGGCACGGCTGCGCGAGCTCGTCGACGGGCGGTCGGGCGTCGGCGTCATCGTCGTCCCGAACTTCTCGATCGGCGCCGTGCTGATGATGCGCTTCGCGGCGCAGGCGGCGCCCTTCTTCGAGTCGGTCGAGGTCATCGAGATGCACCACCCCGACAAGGTCGACGCGCCGTCGGGCACGGCGGTCCGCACGGCCGAGGTCATCGCGCAGGCGCGACGCGAGGCCGGGTCGGACCCGCTGCCCGACGCCACCACCACCGACCCCGACGGGGCCCGCGGCGCCAAGGTCGAGGGCATTCCCGTGCACGCGGTCCGCGCGCGGGGCTTCATCGCGTCGCAGGAGGTCGTGCTGGGCGACCCCGGCGAGATCTTCAGCATCCGCCACGACTCGTCGAGCCGTGAGTCGTTCATGCCCGGCGTGGTCGCTGCGCTCCGCTGGATCCCGTCGCACCCCGGCGTCACGGTGGGGCTCGACGAGGTGCTCGGCCTGGAGTGAGGCCGCTCAGCCGGCGACGAGTCGCACGAGCGCGGTCGCCGCGGCCGCGGCGATGAGCATCGGCAGGAACGGCACCTTGCGCCACAGCAGCACGGCGGCGACGCCGAGACCGACGACGCGGGCGTCCACCACGACCTCGGAGCCCGTGCTGAACCCCTGCACGGCGACCAGTGCCGCGAGCAGCCCCACCGGGATGAACGCCGCCGCGCGCACGGTGAGCGGGTGCTCCAGCACGCGCTCGGGAACCGAGAGGCCCAGCAGCTTCAGCGCGTAACAGCCGACGGCGACGGCCAGCACGCCCCACCAGATCTCAGTCATCGGCGCCTCGCGCGGTGGTGGGGACGAACGTCAGGCCGACGAGCACGGCGACGACGCCGCCGATGATGATCGGGGCGCCCGGAGGGGTGAAGGGCACGAGCCCGAGGGCCACGGCGGCGGCCAGCAGCGCCAGCAGCCGGGCGGCCGTGGAGTCCAGTCGCGGCCACAGCAGGCCCAGGAACGCGGCGGCGACCGCGGCGTCGAGTCCGATGGCGCGTGGGTCGCCGATCCGCTCGCCCGCCACGGCGCCGACGAGAGTCATGAGGTTCCAGACCGCGAAGATCGACAGTCCGGTCCAGTAGAAGCCCAGCCGGGCCTGGCGCGGGTCGTCGCGCACGACCGACATCGCGGTGGACTCGTCGATCACCACGTGGGCCGTGCCCAGCCGTCTCAGGCCCTTGACCCGCAGGATCGGCGCCAGCGTGATGCCGTAGAAGGTGTTGCGCACGCCCAGCAGCACCGCGGTCAGCGCGCCCGTCAGCGGGGCGCCGCCCGCCGCGACCACGCCGAGGAAGGCGAACTGCGACGCGCCCGTGAACGCCAGCAGCGACAGCGCACACGCCTGCAGCACGGACAGGCCGCTCGTGGTGGCGAGCGCGCCGAAGGAGACGCCGTAGAGCCCGACGCCGATCCCCACGCCGAGGGAGTCGGCGACGACCTGCCGGTCGCTGGTCTCGTCGCTCACGTCAGCGTGGTGTGGAGTCGAACCTGCTTGAGTGGGCCGGTGGCGCCGGCGAACTCGCGATGGGCTCCGTCGGCGGCCCACCCGGCGTCGAGCAGCCACGCCCGCAGGGCGTCGTCGGCGGGGGAGACCCACCACACCGCGCGGCTGAAGCCGTCGGCGCGCACGGTGTCGACGCACGCGTGCAGGAGGCGCGAGCCGTGGCCCTGGCCGAGGTGCTCGGCGTCGACGACGAACTCGCCGATCTCGGCGTCGCGCACCTGGTCGGCGTCGGGATCGTGGCACGGGTGCACCAGGGCGAAGCCGCGCACCGTGGCGCGCTCCAGCGCGACGAGGGTGCGCATGCGCGCGTCACGGGGCGCGGTGATGAGCTGCGCCCACCGCTGCGCCATCTCATCGGTGTCGAGCGCGTCGAGCTCGGCCGGGTCGACGACCTCGCCGTACGCGCGCTCCCAGTGGGCGCGCTGGACCGCCGCGATCCGCGCCGCGTCGTCCGGCCACGCCAGCCGCACGGAGACGTCAGCACTCATCGAGCCACCGCCTTGGACAAGCCACGGTAGGGCGATGGCCCGACTCGACGCATGGAATGGTCCGCTCGCTGGCGCTCGCTCATCGCGAGAACGCCTCTCGCAGTCCGGAGGAGGCGCCGCCCTGCTCGAGGGCCGCGGCGAAGCGGTCGACGTTGCGACGGGTGGGCCAGGTGCCGAAGACGAGGGCGGCGAGCGCCGCGACGACGGTGACGAGCATGACGCCGCCCCCGATCAGCCCGGCGAGGCCGAGCACGGCCGAGATGACCAGCGGGACCTCGAGGACGAGGAACGCGCGGGCGATGTGCGAGGACAGCCGGCGCAGCGCGGTGTCGCGCGGATCGGGGTCGTCGGCGGCCAACGGCGCCGGACGCGACCACGAGCGGGCCACCCAGGCGCCCGCCACGAGGACCAGCGCGAACAGTGCCAGCGCGACCCACCAGCGGGCCGCCGGCTCGTCACCGCCACCGAAGACGACGAGCACGAGGGCGGCGAACAGGGCGGTGACACCGAGCTGGAGGGCGACGAATCGCCTCACGTCCGTGGGACTTGACGCAGTGGGTTCCGGCACGCGGGTCAGTATCTCACGGCGTTCGGACGGAACGTCGGCGCGCGTTGCTAGTCTGCCGACATGCAGGCCTACCTCGATCTCGTCCGCCGGATCCTCGACGAGGGAGTGGCCAAGGGCGACCGCACCGGCACCGGCACCCGCAGCGTCTTCGGGCACCAGATGCGCTTCGACCTCGCCGAGGGCTTCCCGGTCGTCACCACCAAGAAGGTGCACCTCAAGAGCGTCGTGGCCGAGCTCCTGTGGTTCATCGCCGGCGACACCAACACCCAGTACCTGCGCGACAACGGCGTCACCATCTGGGACGAGTGGGCCGACGACAACGGCGACCTCGGCCCGATCTACGGCTACCAGTGGCGATCCTGGCCCGCGCCGGACGGCCGCCACCTCGACCAGCTGCAGGCGGTCATCGCCGCGCTGAAGGCCGACCCGAACTCGCGCCGCCACATCGTCAGCGCCTGGAACGTGGCCGACCTCGACGCGATGGCCCTCGCCCCGTGCCACGCGTTCTTCCAGTTCTACGTCGCCGACGGCAGGCTCAGCTGCCAGCTCTACCAGCGCTCGGCCGACGTCTTCCTCGGCGTCCCGTTCAACATCGCCTCCTACGCGCTGCTCACGCAGATGGTCGCCCAGGTCACCGGCCTCGAGGTCGGCGAGTTCATCTGGACCGGTGGCGACTGCCACCTCTACGTCAATCACCTCGACCAGGCGCGCGAGCAGCTCACCCGTGATCCGCTGCCGCTGCCCACGCTGCGGCTCGACCCGTCCGTCACGGACATCGACGACTTCACGCTCGACTCGATCACGATCGAGGGCTACCGGTCGCACCCCGCCATCAAGGCGCCGATCGCGGTCTGACGCATGGCGGTCACGGTGGCGGTGGCGGTCGGGGAGAACGGCGTCATCGGGTTCGAGGGCGGCATGCCCTGGCCCCGCACGGGCGACATGCGCCAGTTCAAGGAGCTCACGTGGGGGCACCCGATCGTCATGGGTCGCGCCACGTACGAGTCGATCGGGCGGCCACTGCCGGGTCGCACCTCGATCGTGCTCACCCGTCGTGCGGGCTGGGACCCGGGCGACCCCGGCGTGATCGTCGCGGGCGACCTCGACACCGCGCTGGCGCGGGCGCGCGAGCTCGACGACCACGTGTTCCTCATCGGCGGTGCGGCCGTCTTCGGCGAGGCCCTCGAGCGCGACCTGGTCGACTCGATGGTGGTCACGCACGTGCCGCTGAGCCCGCCCGGTGACACGTTCTTCGCGCCGATCGACCCCGACCGCTGGACCGAGGTCGAACGCGAGCGGCACGCCGGCACGCCCGACTACGAGATCGCCACGTACGCCCGTCGCTGACCCCTTGTCGTGAGCCCGTCGCCGTCCGACACTGGCCGGGAGGACAGGAGTCAGCCATGGCACACGGCGACATCACGCACATCGACATCCCCGCGTCCGACCACGAGCGCGCGAAGGAGTTCTACGGCGCCCTCTTCGGCTGGAAGTTCCAGGAGTACCCGGGCTACGAGGGCTACCCCATGTGGCAGGCCCCCAACGAGATCAGCGGCGGGGGACTGGCGCCCCGCTCCGACGGCTTCACCCAGCCCCGCTCGTACGTCGAGGTCGACTCGATCGACGAGGTGCTGGCCACGGCGCGCAAGCACGGCGCCCGCGTGGTGATGGAGCGCCAGCCGATCTCCGAGACGAGCTGGTGGGCCATCTTCGAGGACCCCGACGGGAACGTCATCGGTCTCTACGAGGGCACCACCGACACCTCCGGCGGCTGACGGGTCAGAGCAGGATCGCGAGCTGACGCGACTGGGCCACGAGCCGGCCCTGGTCGTCCCACAGCTCGCCGTCCTCCTCGTGGAACCCGTCGGCGAGGTGACGGGTGCTGAACCGCGACGCCACCCAGGATCCGGGCTCGGGCAGCCGGTGGAAGTGCACCGTGAGCTGCACGGTCATCGACACGAGCGGGCCGAGCTCCATGACGGGCGGGGGACAGGCGTCGACCAGCAGGCCGAGGGCGGGCCAGTCGATCTCGGTGCCGCCGTCGAGGCGCTGCCAGACGTCGGTGGTGGGGTCGCCCGACGGCTGGCCGACCGACCAGCCCGGCGCCTGCGCCATCCGGTACTCGACGCGCCCGAACAGGCCGTCGCGCGGCATGCCGACCTCGCGCGGGTCGGGCAGCGTGCCGGGGTCGGGCAGCTCGGGAGCGGCGCCCAGCTCCTGCGTGGGACCGTGGTGGTCGCGCGCGAAGCTCGCGGTCATCCGGGCCAGCGGTCGCCCGTCGCAGGCCAGGTCGACGTCGACCGTCTGCACGCGGCGGCCCAGCTTCACCGGGGTGACCGTGAGGTCGGCGATCGTGCCGGCCTCGGGGGAGGCGAAGTAGGTGATGGCCGCCACCACGGGGCGGCCGACGTCGGCGTGGTCCATCGCCGTGCGCAGCATCGAGGCCAGGACCCACCCGCCGTTGGGCTTGCCGAGCGGGGTGTTCCAGCGATCGGTGACCTCCAGGGTCAGCCGTCCGGTGCCGTCGGGGGTCGCGATGGTGTCCTGCGGGTAGAAGTCGGTCACGGCCTCATCCTGCACGAGGGCACCGGCGCCGTGACGGTAACCTCGGAGCATGACGTCTCCGCTGGCGACCGAGGCCGCGCCGTTCGGCCGGCTCCTCACTGCGATGGCCACCCCGTTCACCCCGGACGGTGGCCTCGACCTCGATGCCGCCGCGGCGCTCGCGACGCACCTGGTCGAGATCGGCAACGACGGCATCGTCGTCTCCGGCACCACCGGCGAGTCGCCCACCACGACGGGTGAGGAGGACGGCCGCCTGCTGGCCGCCGTGCTCGAGGCGGTCGGCGACCGCGCCACGATCGTGGCCGGCGTCGGCACGAACGACACCCGCCACACCGTCGAGCTGGCCGAGCAGGCCGTCCGCATCGGCGCCCACGGCCTGCTGGTCGTGTCGCCGTACTACAGCAAGCCGCCGCAGGCGGGGCTGCTCGCGAACATCGACGCGGTCGCGGCCGCGGCCGGTGACACGCCGATCATGCTCTACGACATCCCCGGTCGCACCGGCGTCGAGATCTCCGAGGAGACGTACGTCGAGCTCGAGTCGCGACGCACCGTTCTGGCCGTGAAGGACGCCACCGGCGACCTCGCGCGCGCGGCGCGCCTGCGCGCGACCTCGCGCCTCGCCCTCTACTCGGGCGACGACGCGGTCAACCTGCCGTGGTTCTCCATCGGCGCCGCCGGCGTCGTCAGCGTCATCGCCCACGTGGCGGGCGCTCGCATCAAGGCGATGATCGAGGCCGTCGACGCCGGCGACCTCGTCCGGGCGCGCCAGCTCGACGACGAGCTGCTGCCGATCGTCGACGCGATCATGGGGCAGACCCAGGGCGCCATCGCCACCAAGGTCGCCCTGACCGAGATGGGGATCATCCCCCACGCAGGCGTGCGACTGCCGCTCACGCCCGCGACGGACGCCCAGGGCCAGGTCATCCGCACGGCACTGAAGGACGCAGGCCTCCTGGCGTGAGCCGGAGCAGCGTGCGCAACCGAAGGAATCCCATGACATCACCGAAGAACGCCGCTCTCCGCCCGGAGGTCGCGTCGTGACCCACATGCACACCGAGCTGCCCACCCCGCCGCCGCTCGCCCCGGGCGCCATGCGCGTCGTCCCCCTCGGAGGACTGGGCGAGATCGGCCGCAACATGACGGTCTTCGAGTTCGACGGCAAGCTGCTCATCGTCGACTGCGGCGTGCTGTTCCCCGAGGAGCACCACCCGGGCGTCGACCTGATCCTCCCGGACTTCACGCCGATCCGTGACCGCCTCGACGACATCGTCGGCCTCGTCCTGACCCACGGTCACGAGGACCACATCGGCGGCGTCCCGTACCTGCTGCGCGAGCGCGGGAACATCCCGGTCATCGGCTCGAAGCTGACGCTGGCCCTGCTGGCGCCCAAGCTCAAGGAGCACCGCCTCAAGGACGTGCCCACCCACGTCGTGTCCGAGGGCGACGTCGAGCAGTTCGGCCCGTTCGCGTGTGAGTTCGTCGCGGTGAATCACTCGATCCCCGACGCCCTCGCGGTGGCGATCAAGACCGCCGCCGGCGTCGCGCTGCACACCGGCGACTTCAAGATGGACCAGCTGCCGCTCGACGGCCGCATCACCGACCTGCGCGCGTTCGCGCGCCTCGGCGAGGCCGGCGTCGACCTGTTCCTCACCGACTCCACCAACTCGGAGGTGCCGGGCTTCACGACCGCCGAGAAGCAGATCACTCCGGCGATCGACGCCGTGTTCGCGCGCAGCAAGAAGCGCATCATCGTGGCCTCGTTCGCCTCGCACATCCACCGTGTCCAGCAGGTGCTCGACGCTGCCGTGAAGCACGACCGCAAGGTCGCCTACGTGGGCCGTTCGATGGTGCGCAACATGCAGATCGCGCGCGAGCTGGGCTACCTGAGCGTTCCGGACGGGGTCGTGGTCGACAAGATCGACGCGGCTCCGCCCGAGAAGATGGTGCTCATGTCGACCGGCTCGCAGGGCGAGCCGATGGCCGCCCTGTCACGCATCGCGAACCGCACGCACGACAAGGTGCACCTCGAGCCGGGCGACACCGTCCTGCTCGCCTCGTCGCTGATCCCGGGCAACGAGAACGCGATCTACCGCGTCATCGACGGACTGACCAAGCTCGGCGCGAACGTCGTGCACAAGGGCAACGCCCTCGTGCACGTCTCGGGCCACGCGTCCGCGGGCGAGCTGCTCTACTGCTACAACATCGTGCAGCCCTCGAACGTCATGCCGGTGCACGGCGAGATCCGGCACCTGCACGCCAACGCCGCGTTGGCGACGCAGACCGGCGTGCCGAACACGATCATCGCCGAGGACGGCTACGCGGTGGACCTCATCGACGGCCATGCCGAGATCGCCGGTGCCTACGACGTCGGCTACGTCTACGTCGACGGTTCCTCGATCGGCGACCTGACCGACTCCGAGCTCAAGGACCGCCGCACGCTCGCCGCCGAGGGCTTCATCTCGGTCATCGCGGTCGTGGACTCCGTCACGGGCAAGATCGTCAGCGGCCCCGAGATCCACGCCCGCGGTCTGGCCGAGGACGACTCGGTCTTCGACCAGATCCAGCCCAAGGTCGTGGCGGCGCTCGAGGAGTCGATCGCCGACGGCGCCCGCGACGCGGCGGCCCTGCAGCAGGTCATGCGACGGGTCATCGGCTCGTTCGCGGGTCGCCGACTGCGCCGGCGCCCGATGATCATCCCGATCGTCCTCGAGGCCTGAGGGACGGGCGAGACACCCGTTACCGAACCTCGCCCGCACCGTAACCGCGAGGAAACAGTCGCTCACGACTCTTGAGGCGTGAGGACTCGGATCATCGTGTGCAGCCACGGCACGACGTCGCACATCGGCCGGTCGGCCATCGCGTCGCTCGTCAACGCGGTCCGACGCCAGGCGCCGTCGTGCGAGGTCGTCGACGCGTTCGTCGACGTCCAGCAGCCGTCGCTGGCCGACGTCGTCGCCGAGACGTCGGGTCCGCGGATCATCGTGCCGCTGCTGCTCAACCACGACTGCGAGACGTCCCGCCTGATGAACGAGGTGGCCGCGACGGACCCGCTGGTCCGGGTGGCGCCGGCGATGGGTCCGGACTGGGTCCTGGCCGAGATCGGCGTTCGCCGGCTCATCGAGGCGGGCGCGAAGCCGTCGGACACGATCGTCATGGTGGCGCCGCACGCCGACGGCTCGCCGGCGCTCACCGACGTCTCGAAGGCGGCCCGCCTGCTGAGCGCTGTGTGGGGTGGGCCCGTGCACGTCGGCGTGGTGAACGGTGTCGGCACGCCGGTCGAGGACGCGCTCGACGTCGCCCGCGCCCACAACCGGCGGGTCGTCGTCTCGATGTACGCGCTGGCGTCGGGGGAGGGGGCCTCGGCGATCGGGCGGCTCGGCGCCGACGTCGTCACCGCACCCCTGCTGGGCGCCGGCGCCCCGGACCCGCGGCTCGTCTCGCTCGCGCTGGAGCGTGCCGACGTCCTGGAGACGCCCGGCGAGGTCGGGTCCGCGATCCGCTGACCCCGTCCCCGCTCGCGGCGTGGGTCCGTGAGAACTCTCAGGTTCTGGTTTAGCCTTGGGATCATGGCGACCCGAACGTCTTCCCCGCCGCGCAAGCGGCCGTCCGGCAGCCAGGCCCGCAAGAAGAAGCCCGCGGCGCGCAAGCCTCCTGCGCGCAAGCCGGCACCCCGCACGGGTCCTGGTCCCCTCAGTGCTGCCCTCCAGGGCGTCATGCGCGCCTCCACGGCCTTCTGGCTGGGGCTGGCGGGCGTGGTCGGCGCGATCGCGCGCAGCATCGGTCACGGTGCCCGCGAGCTCGACGCCGAGCAGCGCCGCGACGGCGTCGGCCTGGCGCTGGTCTCGCTCGCGCTCGTCACCGCCGCATCGGTCTGGTGGGACATCCCCGGAGGGGTCGGCGCCACCGTCCGCCGCATCACCACCGGCTCCGTGGGCGTGCTCGCGTGGGCCGTCCCCATCCTGCTGGCGGTGGTCGCCTGGCGCACGCTGCGCCATCCCGATCGCAACGGTCCGGCCGGCCGTCAGGCGATCGGCTGGGGAGCCATCGTGGGCGGCGTGCTGGGGCTCGTGCACCTCGCGCACGGCACTCCGCGCCCCAGCGATCCCGACATGTCCGAGGCCGGGGGAGCGGTGGGCTTCCTGTTCTCCGCGATCCTCGTCGACCTGCTCAAGACGGGCTGGGTGGTCGCGCCGATCCTCGTGCTCGTCGTGATCTTCGGCGTCCTCGTCGTCACCGCCACCCCCCTGTACGCCGTGCCCGAGCGCGTCTCGTCGCTGGTGAACCGCGCCCTCGGTCGCGACAAGGCGGTCGACCCCGAGCCCACCCCCGAGCCGGTCAAGAAGCGTCACCCGCGCACGGTCCCGGTCGTCGACGACGAGCCGTTCGAGAACCCGCTCGTCGACGGGCCCGACGAGGACCGTCAGGTGCCCGTCAGCCCGCCGCCGGTGCCCGTGCTCAGCGAGCCGGAGCCCCAGCCCGACCCGCGTCCCCTCGAGCCGCTGCCCGTCCGCGCGGAGCAGCTGGCCCTGTCGGGTGACATCGTCTACACGCTGCCGGAGCCGAACGCCCTCAAGGAGGGCACGCCGCCGAAGGCCCGCTCGGCCGCCTCCGACGAGGTCGTCGGCCGCCTCACCGAGGTGCTCGAGCAGTTCCAGATCGACGCCACCGTCACCGGCTACACCCGCGGCCCGACGGTCACCCGCTACGAGGTCGAGCTCGGCCCCGCGGTCAAGGTCGAGAAGGTCACTGCGCTGAGCAAGAACATCGCGTACGCCGTGGCCTCCAACGAGGTCCGCATCCTGTCGCCCATCCCGGGCAAGAGCGCGATCGGCGTCGAGATCCCCAACGTCGACAAGGAGATGGTCTCCCTCGGCGACGTGCTGCGCTCGAACAAGGCGCGCAGCGACCACCACCCGATGGTCATCGGCCTGGGCAAGGACGTCGAGGGCGGCTACGTCGTGGCCAACCTCGCGAAGATGCCCCACCTGCTGGTCGCCGGCGCCACCGGATCGGGCAAGTCGAGCTTCGTGAACTCGATGATCTCCTCGATCCTCATGCGCTCGACGCCCGACGAGGTCCGCATGATCCTCGTCGACCCGAAGCGCGTGGAGCTCAACGCCTACGAGGGCATCCCGCACCTCATCACGCCGATCATCACGAACCCGAAGAAGGCCGCCGAGGCCCTTCAGTGGGTCGTGCGCGAGATGGACCTGCGCTACGACGACCTCGCGAACTTCGGCTACCGGCACATCGACGACTTCAACAAGGCCGTCGCGTCGGGCAAGCTGCAGGCGCCTCCGGGCAGCGAGCGCGTCCTGACGCCGTACCCGTACCTGCTGGTGGTCGTGGACGAGCTCGCCGACCTCATGATGGTCGCCCCGCGCGACGTCGAGGACTCGATCGTCCGCATCACGCAGCTCGCCCGTGCCGCCGGCATCCACCTCGTGCTCGCCACCCAGCGACCCAGCGTCGACGTCGTCACCGGCCTCATCAAGGCCAACGTGCCGAGCCGTCTGGCCTTCGCCACCAGCTCGCTCGCCGACAGCCGCGTCATCCTCGACCAGCCCGGCGCCGAGAAGCTCGTGGGCCAGGGCGACGGCCTGTTCCTGCCGATGGGCGCGAACAAGACGATGCGCATGCAGGGGGCCTGGATCACCGAGGCCGAGATCGAGACGATCGTGACGCACTGCAAGGAGCAGCTGAAGCCCTCCTACCGCGAGGACGTCACGGCTCCGCAGCAGGCCAAGCGCGAGCTGGACGACGACATCGGCGACGACATGGACCTCGTCCTGCAGGCCGTCGAGCTGGTCGTCAACACGCAGTTCGGCTCGACCTCGATGCTGCAGCGCAAGCTGCGCGTCGGCTTCGCGAAGGCCGGACGCCTGATGGACATCCTGGAGAGTCGTGGCGTCGTCGGGCCGAGTGAGGGCTCCAAGGCGCGTGACGTGCTCGTCAAGCCCGACGACCTCGCCGACGTGTTGGCGAGCATCCAGGTCGGCTGAGCCACTAGGCTCGACGGACCAACGCGTTCACCCTCGGGGGTGAACGGTGACGCGAAAGGGAACGCTGCATGACCTACAACGCACCTCCGCCGCCTCCGTCCTCGGGGCCCTACGGCGGAGCGACGCCGCCGCCGAACAACCTCGTGTGGGCGATCCTCACGACGCTGTTCTGCTGCCTGCCGCTCGGCGTGGTCTCGATCGTCTACGCGGCGCAGGTCAACGGCAAGTTCGCCGCTGGTGACCTCGCCGGCGCCCAGGAGTCGTCGCGCAAGGCGAAGCAGTGGGCCATCTGGTCCGCCGTCGTCGGCGTCGTCGTGATCGTGATCTACATCATCGTCGTCGTGATCGCCGCGATGAGCGGCACGTCGACCTCGACGTCGAGCCTCTGATCTCGATCGACAGCCACCAGCGCCCCGCGCCCGCCGGACACGTCCGGCGGCGCGGGGCTCTGACGTTCGCGGGGGTGACCGTCGCCGGGCTCGCCGCCACGGCCGTGCTCGCCGCGGTCTCGCCCGAGGAGCCCGGGCACTACCCGACCTGCCCGTTCCTGGCCGTGTCCGGTCTCTACTGCCCCGGCTGCGGCAGCCTGCGCGCCGTCCACGCCCTCACCCGGGGCGACCTGGCGACGGCGTGGGACCGGAACCCGCTGGCCGTGCTGCTGCTCCCCGCGGTGCTGGTCGCCTGGGTCGCGTGGGGACTGCGCCTGTTGGGCCGTCGCGCGTGGCACCCCAGTCGCATCCCGGCCGCCTGGATCTGGGCGCTGCTGGGCGTCGTGCTGACCTACTGGGTCGCGCGCAACGTGCCCGGATGGACCTGGCTCTCACCTGCCTGAGCCATACTGAACCCCATGGACTCGTCTCGCCCGGCCGACAAGCCGAGCAACCTGAACGTCCCGAACGTCCTCACCGTGATCCGCATCCTCGGTGTCCCGGTGTTCGGCTGGCTGCTGCTCCACGACGGCGGGGAGTCCATCGGCTACCGCATCGCCGCGTGGGCCACGTTCGCGGTGCTGATGGCCACGGACAAGATCGACGGTGACATCGCCCGCAAGCACGACCTGATCACCGACTTCGGCAAGATGGCCGACCCGATCGCCGACAAGGCGCTCACGGGCATGGCCTTCATCGGACTGGCGATCATCTTCACCGACCAGCCGTGGGGCCCGGTGTTCTGGGCCGCCGTCATTCTCATGCTCGTGCGCGAGTGGGGGATCACCGTGATGCGCATGGTCATGGTGCGTCGTGGCTTCGTCATGCCGGCCGGACGCGGCGGCAAGCTCAAGACCGTCCTGCAGTCCTTCGCGATCGCCGGCTACTGCCTGCCGTTCGAGCTGTGGGACGGCGTCGTGCCGGCCGTGCTGCTCGCCGTCACCCACGTCCTGATGGCCGCGGCACTCGTCGTGGCCCTGGTCACCGGCGTGCAGTACGTGATCGACGCGCGCCGCCTGGCCGCCCAGCCCGCGGGCGACACCTCGCGGTGAGTCCGCTGGCCGACGCCGCGGCCGTCGTGGCCGACCTGCGCGCGGCCGGCCAGACCGTGGCCACTGCCGAGTCGCTCACCGGCGGCCTCGTGTGCGCCGCGCTCGTCGACGTCCCCGGTGCCTCCGCGGTCGTCCGCGGCTCCGTCGTGGCCTACCAGCCCGACGTGAAGGTCGAGGTCCTCGGCGTCGACGCGGCTCTCGTGGCCGAGCACGGCACCGTGAACGCCGCGGTCGCCGAGCAGCTGGCGCGAGGCGCGCGTGTGCGCCTCGGCGCCACGTGGGGGCTGGGCACCACGGGCGTGGCCGGCCCAGGGCCGGCCGAGGGGCAGCCGGCGGGCACGGTGCACGTCGCGGTGGCGGGCCCGGACGGGGTCACCTCGCGCCTGCTGCGGATCGACGGCGACCGCGACGCGGTGAGACGTTCGGCGGTCCGCGCCGTCCTGGCGGACCTGCACTATAGGCTGGGGAAGAACGACGGCTCGACGAGCGTTGAGCTCAACAGGGAAGGGTGATGGCGATGACCGCGATGCGTGAACTCATCGGTGACGTGCTGCGCGCGCGTCGTCTCGCCGAGGGCCTGACCCTGCGCGACGTCTCCGAGCGGGCCCGGATCAGCCTCGGCTACATCTCCGAGGTCGAGCGCGGGCAGAAGGAGGCCAGCTCCGAGCTGCTCGCCGCGCTCGCCCAGGCGCTCGAGGTTCCGCTCAGCAAGGTCCTGCTCGACGTCAGCTCGCTGCTCGAGCTGGAGGAGGCGGCCGACCTGGCCACCGTGTCGTCGATCGCCCGCGACGAGGCCCAGGCCTCCGCCGCGTGAGGCACAGCGAGTTCTGGCAGCGCATGGAGGCGGCCCTCGGGCCGGCCTACGCCGCCTCGTGGGCACGCCAACAGGCGATCGCCTCGCTCGACGGGCGCACCCCGGTCGAGGCGCTGGACGCGGGCGTCGACCCGCAGCGCATCTGGCGTGCGGTGCACGCCGCGCTCGACCTGCCGGCACGCGACCGTTGAGCTAGCGTCGAGGAATGAGCGAACTTCCCGACCTGACCGGCAAGCATGTCGCGATCATCGCGACCGACCACTTCGAGGAGTCCGAGCTCACGACCCCGCGCGACGAGCTGGAGGCAGCGGGGGCGGACGTGAGGATCTTCGCCCCGCACGAGGGCACTCTCCAGGCGATGGAGGGCGACGTCGACAAGACCATCTCGGTCCGCGTCGACGGCACGCTCGACGGCTTCCACCAGCAGTGGCCCGACGTGATCGTGCTCCCCGGAGGCACGGTGAACGCCGACCACATCCGCCAGGACGAGCAGGCGCGGGGGATCGTCTCGGCCGCACTCGAGTCCGGCCTACCGGTCGCTGCGATCTGTCACGCGCCGTGGCTGCTCGTCTCGGCCGACCTCGTGAAGGGCCGGCGGCTCACCAGCTACCCGAGCCTCGAGGTGGACATCCGCAACGCCGGTGGCGAGTGGGTGGACGAGACCGTGGTGGTCGACGGCAACCTCATCACGAGCCGCAATCCCGACGATCTTCCGGCCTTCGTCAGCGCGATCGGCGAGGCCCTGACCGCCTGAGACCTCGGTGCGAACGCCCCTTCCCGCGTGTGCCATCGCGAGGGGAGGGGCGTTCGGCGTGTCGCGCTTCCGTCGAACAGGTGTTCGGTCTAGGCTCGTCCACAGGCCGACGGTGAGGTCGGGCAGCATCCACAGGCGAGTCGACGAGGCTCACGAATGTCAGTGGGTCCGCCTACCGTCGAAGATGGCCCGCCACCCGACCGCCACGGTCGACGACACGAAGGACGCAGCATGCCTCCCAAGAGCAGCACCCCCTCGAACAAGGACATCGCCAAGGAGCGAGCCAACAAGGACAAGGCGATCGAGAACGCCCTGGCGCAGATCGACCGGTCGTACGGCAAGGGTGCGGTCATGCGCCTGGGCGATCAGGCACGGGCTCCCATCGAGGTCATCCCCACCGGCGCCGTCTCGCTGGACGTCGCGCTCGGCATCGGCGGACTGCCGCGTGGCCGCGTGGTCGAGATCTACGGCCCCGAGTCCTCGGGCAAGACGACGGTCGCGCTGCACGCGGTGGCCAACGCGCAGAAGGCCGGCGGCGTGGCCGCCTTCATCGACGCCGAGCACGCGCTCGACCCCGAGTACGCCCGCAAGCTGGGCGTCGACACCGACGCCCTGCTGGTGTCCCAGCCCGACTCCGGTGAGCAGGCGCTCGAGATCGCCGACATGCTGATCCGCTCCGGCGCGCTCGACATCATCGTCATCGACTCGGTGGCCGCCCTCGTGCCGCGCGCCGAGATCGACGGCGAGATGGGCGACAGCCACGTCGGTCTCCAGGCCCGCCTCATGAGCCAGGCGCTGCGCAAGATGACCGGCGCGATCAACGGCTCGGGCACGACGGCGATCTTCATCAACCAGCTCCGCGAGAAGATCGGCGTGATGTTCGGCAGCCCCGAGACCACCACGGGCGGCAAGGCGCTGAAGTTCTACGCCTCGGTTCGCCTCGACGTGCGCCGCATCGAGACGCTCAAGGACGGCACCGACATGGTCGGCAACCGCACCCGCGTCAAGGTCGTCAAGAACAAGGTCGCGCCGCCGTTCAAGCAGGCCGAGTTCGACATCATGTACGGCCAGGGCATCAGCCGCGAGGGAAGCCTGATCGACCTCGGCGTCGACGCGGGCTTCGTCCGCAAGGCCGGCGCCTGGTACACGTACGAGGGCGACCAGCTGGGCCAGGGCAAGGAGAACGCCCGCAACTTCTTGCGCGACAACCCCGACCTCGCCGACGAGATCGACAAGCGCATCAAGGAGCACCTGGGCATCGGGCCGCAGGTCGACCAGCCGGCCGATCCTGCCGTCGTCGTCGACGACCTCGCGGGCGACCTCTCGGCCGCCGACTTCTGATGATCGACCCCACGGATCCGGACGCGGATTCTCGGGCCGTCGTCGTCGCGGGCCGGACGATCGCGATGGATCGTCTGGCCGCGCGCGACCGCAGCCGCGGTGAGCTTCTCGACGCGCTCGCGCGTCGCAAGTTCCCCGAGGACGTCGCACACGTGGTCGTCGACCAACTCGAGTCCGAGGGACTGGTCGACGACGAGCGGTTCGCCCGCTTGTGGGTCGAGCAGCGCGGTCGCGCGAAGGGTCTGGCGCGGTCGGTGCTGCGGATGGAGCTGCAGCGCAAGGGCGTCGCGCCGGAGGTCATCGACGTGGTCCTGGCCGACGTCGATCCCGACCTCGAGCGTCAGGCGGCCCACCGTCTCGTGCAGCGCAAGCTGCGTTCGGTGGGCGGCCTTGACCAGTCCGTGCAGGTTCGGAGGCTCACGGCGATGCTCGCCCGCAAGGGCTACGCGCCGCAGGTCGCCTTCGACGTGGTCCGTGCCGAGCTCGACGCCGAGCACGTGGCGATCGAGTCGACCTGACGTCGGTCGCCCTACGCTGTCCGCGTGTTCACGTTCCGCCCCCTGGTCGACGCCGACCTGGGGGCGGTCGTGTCCTGGCGGCGCGAGCCGCACGTGCTGGCGTGGTTCCCCGACCGTCTCGAGGACATCGACCACGCACGTCGTCGCTACGGTCGGCGCCTCTCCGGTGACGACCCGGTGCGGATGTGGATCGCCGAGCTCGGGGGAGTCCCGGTCGGCTACCTGCAGAGCTTCGTCGTGGCCTCCGACGACGACCTCACGGTGCGCTGCCAGGACCCCGAGGCCGTCGCGTTCGACTACCTCATCGGCGACCCCGACCTGGTCGACAAGGGCCTCGGCACCGAGATGATCGAGCGGTTCTGCCGCGACGTGCTGGTGCCGGAGTACCCGGACGCCCCGCGGTTCCTCGCGGCGCCCGACGCCCGTAACCACCGGTCGATTCGCGTGCTCAGCAAGTGCGGCTTCGTCACGGGTCTGTGGATCCAGCCCGAGGGTGCTCCGTGGGCCGACGTGGTCTGCACCGCCCAGCGCGCGACATTCGATCCTACTGTCGAGTAACATCACCGTCATGCCCTCGACCTATGCGATGTACCGCAAGCTCTCGGCCCTGCCCAAGGGGCGTGCCGTCTTCGGTCAGCTCTTCTCCCGCGCGGCGCCCTACTTCGCGAGCGCGCACCTGCGCATCGTCGACATGCGTCCCCATCACGGCGAGGTCGTCGTGCCGCTGCGTCGCTCCACGAAGAACCACATCGGGACGGTGCACGCGATCGCGGCCTGCAACGGGCTCGAGGCGGCCATGGGGCTCCTGGCCGAAGCCACGTGCCCGCCGGACCACCGCTGGCTGCCGAAGGGCATGGACGTGAAGTACCTTGCGAAGTCGGACTCCGACGTGGTCTGCACGGCCGACAGCGACGCCACCGACTGGGCGGGCGGACCGGAGGTCCCGATCGCCGTCCGCGCCACGCGCGCCGACGGCACCGTGACCGTCGAGGGCACGATCCACCTGTGGGTGACGCCCAAGAAGTAGGGCGTCAGGCCAAGCTCGGCGCCGTGTGGGTGAGGCGACCGGCGCGCATCGTGGCCTCGACGCCCACGGCGCGCAGATGGGACGCGACCGCGGCCGAGTCGCCGACGGGCGTCAGCGGGTCGCGATCCAGCAGCACGACATCAGCCGGGCTCCCGACCGCGAGGGTGTCGCGGCCGTCCACGCTGGCGGCGAGCGCCTCGGCGGCGCTCAGGGCCTCGCCGGGGTTCCACGGCGCCCGCTCGTCGGCGGAGCGGTGGACGGCAGCCGCCATGGCCCACCACGGGTCCAGTGGCGACACCGGGGCGTCCGAGCCGAAGGCGACGGTGACACCGGCGTCGAGGAGTCCACGCAGCCGGAAGCAGCGGTCGGCGCGGTCGGCCCAGAGTCGGGCGGTCACGTCGCGGTCGTCGAGCAGGTGGCCGGGCTGGACGCTCGCCGTGACGCCCAGGCGTGCCATCTCGGCGATGTCGAGTCCGGTCAGCAGCTGCGCGTGCTCGATGCTGCCGACGGCGCCGGTGGCCGCGAACGCGGCGAGCGCCTCGTGGGCGGCCGCGTCGCCGATCGCGTGCACGGCCGCTCGGAAGCCGGAGCCGTGCGCTCGGGTCAGCAGCTCGATCAGCGCGGCACGGTCGTGGTTCTGCACGCCGCGGTCGGAGCCGCCGCCGTAGGGGTCGTGGCAGAACGCCGTCAGGGTGTTCAGCGAGCCGTCGGAGATGATCTTGAGCGGACCCACCGTGACCGGGCCATCGAGCGTGACGGGGGAGCCCGTGCGGAGCCCGGCGGCGATGACGTCGTCGAGGTACTCGGGGTACACGGCCGAGCGCACCCACAGCGCGTCCAGCCCTTGCGCGATGCGCTCGCACCAGATGGCGAGGGGTTCGGCCCACTCGAAGTCGACGATGCCGACGACGCCGCGCGAGGCGGCCTGGGCGATCGCGTCCGCCACGGCGCGGCCGCCGTCCTGGGCCGCGTTGCGCTCGACGACCTCGGCCATCAGGGCGAACCACGGCGCCTCGGTCAGCGGCCCGTCGCTCGGGGGAGCGCCGAGCGCCGAGAGGGCCGCGGAGTTCAGCCACCCGGTGTGGGCGTCGCCGCTGGTGAGGACGACGGGACGGTCGCCGGTCATGGCGTCGAGCTCGGCGACGGTGGGCTCACGCTCCCAGCCCGCGAGCCGGAAGCCGAACCCGAACAGCCAGTCGCCGTCGGGGACGGACGGCAGGTGCGCGCGGACGGTCTCGACCGCCGCCGTGGGGTCGGTCGCGTCCGAGACGTCGAGCCGCGTGCGGGTCTGCGCCCACTGGGTCAGGTGCACGTGCTGGTCCCACAGCCCGGGGATCGCCCAGCGGCCCTCGGCGTCGATCACGCGATCGCCCGGCTCGGGCCCTAGGTCCGGGCCCACGGCCACGATCGTTCCGTCGGCGACGCGGAGGCAGACCGGATCGCTCGGGGCCGCCGAGTGGACCGGCACGAGGCGCACGTCGCGCCAGAACACAGGTGTCACGGCGACATTGTGACCCGGCAACGCGGCCGGTCCTGCCTCGGGTCAGCGAACGGCGAGCGTGGCGTCGTCGGCACCCGCGTCACCCTGCACGGTGCGCGACTCGGTGAGGCGTCGCTGGGCGAAGCGGCCGAGCTGCTCGAGGCACAGGTTGAGGATGATGTAGATCGCTCCGAGGACCAGCGCGACCTGCAGGTGGTTGTCGAACTCCCGCCAGATCTGGCGTCCGGCGTAGGTCAGGCCGGGGGCCACGATGATGTAGCCCAGCGAGGTGTCCTTGAGCGCGACGATGCACTGGCTGATGATCGCCGGCGTCATGATCTTGATCGCCTGGGGCAGCTGGACGATGCGCATCACGGCGCTCTTGCGCATGCCCAGCGCGTAGGCCGCCTCGACCTGTCCCTTCGGCACGGCGTTGATGCCGGCGCGGAAGGTCTCGGCGAGCACCGAGCCGTTGTAGAGGATCAGGCCGATCACCAGGGGAGCGAGCAGCTCGATCTGGAAGCGGTAGAGCGCCCACAGGTAGGTGATGAGGATGTACAGCGGGACCGCGCGGAAGAACTCGACGACGACCCAGCAGGGCCACCGCACCCAGGCGTGGTCGGACAGCTTCCCGATGCCGAACAGCATGCCGAACACGAGGGCGCCCGCGATCGCCATGACTGCCGCCAGCAGCGTGTAGTAGAGGCCCTCGAGGATGAACTCGATGTAGGCCGGGGTGACGAAGACCTCCCACAGCTCGTAGTCGAACTGACCGGTGGACGCGAAGCGCCACACCACGAGGCCGAGGAACGCCGCGACGACCACGACGGTGACCACGGAGAGGATCTTGTGGCGCCGACGGGCGCGGGGGCCGGGGACGTCGAACAGCAGCGTGCTCATCGCGACTCCACCTTCCAGCGACGCTCGGCCCAGGAGGCCACGAGGGAGATCGCTGCCACGATGATGATGTACATCGCGGCGATCGTGAGGAACGCGGCCGTGCGCGAGCTCGGGTAGTCACGCAGCAGGCCTTGGAGGCGGAACGCGAGATCCGCAAGGCCGAGCGCGGCGACGAGGGACGTGTTCTTGGCCAGGGCGATGAACACGCTGGCCATCGGCGGTACCACGAGGCGGAACGCCTGGGGCAGGATCACCTGGGTCATCGTCATGCTGAAGGGCATGCCCACGGCTCGCGCCGCCTCGGCCTGTCCCAGAGGCACGCCGTTGATGCCCGACCGAAGCGCCTCGCACACGAACGCGGCGGTGTAGAGGCCGGCCGCGAGCGAGACGTTCCAGAAGAAGCCGAAGTCGATCCCCATGGCCGGCAGGCCGTAGTAGGTGATGAACAGCAGCAGGAGCAGGGGAGTGTTGCGGAACAGCGTGACGTACGCCGTGCCCACCACCCGCATCGCCGGGACCGGGCTGACCCGGGCCACGGCGACGAACGTGCCGAGGACGAGGGCGATGAGACCGCTGGCGAGAAACACTCGCAGCGTGACCCAGAAGCCCTTCAGGATCAGCTCCCAGCTGTCCTGGAGGAACGAGAAGTCCATCTCACCACCCTCGTCGTCGGTCGGTCGTCACGTCAGGCGCACTCGTCCAGCGTGGGCGGGTCGCCGGCGTCGGCGCCGCCCTTGCCCAGGGTCGCGTCGAACGCCTCGGCCCACGTGCCGTCCTCGAAGGCCGACGTCAGGCTGTCGTTGATGAACTGGCACAGCTCGGGGCTGTCCTTGCTGTAGCCGATGCCGTAGCGCTCCTCGGAGAAGGGCTCGCCGACGACCTTGAGCTCGTCGGGGTTCTCCGCGGCGTAGCCGAGCAGGATGGCCGCGTCGGTGGTGACCGCGTCGACCGAGCCGTTCTCGAGCTGACGGACGCACTCGGAGTAGGTGTCGAAGCCGGCCGGCGTGGCGCCGAACTCCTCCTCGACGGTCTTGATCGACGTGGAGCCGGTGACCGAGCAGACCTTCTTGCCCTTGAGGTCGTCCGGACCGTTGATCGAGTCGTCGTCCTTGGCGACCAGCAGGCTCTGGCCGGTGACGTAGTACGGGCCGGCCTGGCCCACGACCTTGCGGCGGTCGTCGGTGATCGAGTACGACGCGATGACGAAGTCGACCGTGCCGTTCTGCAGGAAGGGCTCGCGGTTGGCCGAGACGGCCTCGACCCACTCGATGTCCTCGGCCTTGATGCCGAGCTTGGCCGCGAGGATCTTGCCGATCTCGGGGTCGAAGCCGGACGGGGCGTCGTCGGTGGCGGTCTTGAAGCCGACGCCGGGCTGGTCGTACTTGACGCCGATCTTGACCGAGCCGGCCTCCTGGAGCTCGGCCATGCGGGTGCCGGCCTCGAAGTCCTGCTCCTCGACCTCGACGTCCGGGCCGGAGCCCTCGTCATCGCTGTTGCCCGCGTCGCCGCAGGCGCTCAGTGCCAACAGGCCGGCGGCCAGGACGGCCGCGAACCGTGTCCTTCGTGCTCTCATCTTTCGTCCTCCCCCTTCGGGATCGATGTTGCGAGATACGTCGTGATGCAGATCAGTGCTTGAGGATCTTGCCGAGGAAGTCCTTGGCGCGATCGCTCTGCGGGTTGGTGAAGAACTCGTCGGGCGTGTTCTGCTCGACGATGCGCCCGTCGGCCATGAAGACGACGCGGTCGGCGGCGGTGCGTGCGAAGCCCATCTCGTGGGTGACCACGACCATCGTCATGCCGCCCTTGGCGAGGTCGACCATGGTGTCGAGGACTTCCTTGATCATCTCGGGGTCGAGCGCGGAGGTGGGCTCGTCGAAGAGCATCACCTTGGGGTCCATCGCCAGGGCGCGGGCGATCGCGACGCGCTGCTGCTGGCCGCCGGACAGCTGCGACGGCAGCTTGCCGGCCTGGGCGCCGACGCCGACGCGGTCGAGGAGCTCGCGGGCGCGCTGCTCGGCCTCGGACTTGGACTTGCCCAGCACCTTGATCGGTCCGAGCGTGACGTTCTCGAGGACCGTCTTGTGGCTGAACAGGTTGAACGACTGGAAGACCATGCCGACCTCGGCGCGCAGCCGGGCGAGGGCCTTGCCCTCCTCGGGCAGCGGGACGCCGTCGATCTCGATCGTTCCCTCGTTGATCGGCTCGAGCCGGTTGATGGCGCGGCACAGCGTGGACTTGCCCGAGCCCGAGGGCCCGATCACCACGACGACCTCACCGCCGGCCACCTCGAACTCGATGTCCTGCAGCACGTGCAGGTCGCCGAACCACTTCTGGACGCCGTCCATGCGGACCATCGGCGTGGTGGTGTCTCCCATGACGTACCACCCAACCGCAGCGCCTCCGCCCGCGCAACTGTTGAACCCGGTGGGCCCGAGACCGCAACCGGATCGCAACCCGGACGCACGTGTCCGCGTCCGATCGCCCCACCAATTTTCACTGGCATCACGGGTCACATGAGTCTTGTCCGACACCCCGTAGCAAACCGGCAACAAATCTCTCCTACGATCTGCCCAACGCATCGAAGAGACGTGCGTCACGTTTCAGCCCGAGTGAGGACCCCTGCCTTGAGACCCGTTTCCCTCCGTCGCACCCTCAGTGCCGCGGCCCTGATCGCCCTGGGGCTCAGCGCCCTGGCGACCCCGGCCGTCGCCGATCCGCTCGTCCCCGAGACCCGTGAGCAGGCCCGCATCCTCGGTGGCGCCAGCGCCGGCGCCGACGTCACCTCCGAGGACGAGAGCAGCGGCTCCATCGCTCCCGGCGGCGTGCCGTTCGTGCCGATGGACTTCACCGCCCCGCTGGCGTTCGGCCAGGAGAAGGCCACGCCCAACGTCGAGCTCGTGAAGAACGTCCCGCTGCAGGAGGGCCAGGCGACGATGTCGAACCTGGCGTTCAAGGGCGACTACGTCTACCAGGGCAGCTACAACGGCTTCGTCGCCTACGACGTGAGCAACCCGGAGGACCCGCAGGTCGTCTCCAACACCATCTGCCCCGGCTACCAGGGCGACCTCTCGATCGCCGGCGACCTGCTGTTCTTCTCGGTCGACCAGCCGCGCAACGGGTCGGAGTGCGGCGCAGCCGCGGTCGCCTCCTCGAACGCCGCCGCGTGGGAGGGCATCCGGATCTTCGACATCAGCAACCCGGCCTCGCCGCAGTACGTCGGCAACGTGAAGACCCGCTGCGGCTCGCACACGCACACGCTCGTCCCCAAGCCGGGCGACGACAACAGCGTCTACCTGTACAACGCCGCGTACGACGTCTCGGCCTCGGCGTTCTACTGCAAGCCCCCGCACCAGCAGCTCGAGATCATCGAGGTCGACCTCGACGATCCGGCCGGCGCGCACATCGCCAAGGAGGTCTCGCTGTGGGACGCGGAGAACCCCGCGTTCACGACGGCAGACCGTGTCGACGGCGGCGCGAGCACCTCGGCCACGAACGGCTGCCACGACCTCACCGCCTACCCGGCGAAGGGTCTGCTCGCCGCGGCGTGCATGGGCGACGGTGTGATGGTCGACATCTCCGACCCGCTGAACCCGGCGGTCACCGAGCGCGTCCGTGACGAGAACTACGCGTTCTGGCACACCGCGCAGTTCAGCGATGACGCCAGCAAGGTCGTCTTCCAGGACGAGCTCGGCGGCGGCTCCTCGGCCACCTGCCTGCCCGGCACCCCGCAGTACCGCGGCGCCAACGCGATCTTCTCGATCGAGGGCGACGACCTGACCCTGCGCAGCTACTACAAGATCCCGCGCCGCCAGTCGACGCGCGAGAACTGCGTCGGTCACGAGGGCAACATCGTCCAGGTCGGCGACCGTGACGTCATGGTCCAGGCCTGGTACCAGGGCGGCGCCTCGCTGATCGACTTCTCGAACCAGACGAAGCCGCAGGAGATCGGCTACTTCGATCGTGGCTCGCTGGGCGAGAACAGCCTGGTCCTCGGCGGCTACTGGGCCGTCTACCACCACAACGGCTACCTCTACGGCTCGGAGATCGGCCGCGGGCTCGACGTCCTCAAGCTGAAGGGCGACGAGTTCGCCGACGCCGTCCGTCACCGCCAGGACGTCCGCAACCCCGCCACGCAGGAGCCCATCACGTGGGACTGGAAGACCGCCCCGGTCGTCCCGTCGCTCGGGTCGCTCCCCGAGGCCGAGGTCTCGCCCGCGAGCTTGCGCGCCGGCACCGACCGCGACGTCACCGTCTCGGTTCCGGCCGGCACGTTCGACGAGGGCGAGTACGTGGACGTGTGGAGCACGGGCGCCGAGCCCGAGGTCCTGGCCACGGGTCGCGCCGAGGCGGACGGCTCCGCCTCGCTCTCGGTGACCGTCCCGGCCTCGGCCAAGGTCGGCACGCGATCGTTCGTCGTCCGCGGCGACTCCGAGCTGGACGAGGCCCTGTACGCGGCCTCGGTCGAGCTGACCGCGGTCAGCACCTCGACGGCCCTGTCGGTCAGCCCGAAGTCGCAGGTCTTCGGCTCGAGCCCCGCCACGCTGACCGCCACGGTCACCGGTGAGGGCGCCGAGGGCACCGTGACGTTCAGCCACGGTGGCGGCGTCATCGCGAAGGGCGTGGCGCTGTCCGGTGGCAAGGCCAGCGTGAGGCTCCCGCGCGACTTCCCTGTCGCCAAGCGTCACGCGCTGCGCGCGGCCTTCGTGCCGTCGTCGTCGGGCAGCACGGCCTCGACGTCCTCGGTCGTCTCGTTCGACGTCCTCAAGGCGACGGCGAAGGTCAAGGCGGCCTCGGTCACCAAGGTGAAGGCCTCGAAGCGCGGCAAGCTCACGGTGAAGGTGACCGCCACGGGCACCACGCCGACCGGCAAGGTCACCGTCACCGTCGGCGGCAAGAAGGCGGCCGGCGTCCTGCGCAACGGCGCCGTGACCATCACGCTGCCGAAGCTGAAGGCGGGCACGTACCGCGCCACGGTCGCCTACGGCGGCAGCGCGTCGGTCTCGGCCCAGAGCGCCAAGGTGACGATCCGGGTCACCAGGTGACCTTGGCTCGTCGTGTCGTGGCCACGGTGGGCGTCGTCCTGACGCTCACCGTGGCCTCGGCCTGTTCCGGCGAGGAGGACCAGCCCGACGGTCCCGTCGTCAACGTGCCGGGCAAGGTGGGGGAGTCCAGTCGCACGGTCGACCCGGACGACCTCACGACCCCGCAGGACGACTACAACGAGGTCGACCGCGAGTTCGTGGAGATGATGGTCCCGCACCACCAGCAGGCGGTGGAGATGTCCGCGCTGGCGGCGAAGCACGCGAAGGACCCCGAGGTCGCCGGGTTCGCGCAGCGGATCAGCGACACGCAGCGCACCGAGATCGAGACGATGCAGAACTGGCTCCGTGATCGCGACCTGCCGGAGGCGCCCCTCGAGGCCACCGGTGAGCACGCCTCGCACATGCAGGGCATGCTCACGCCCGAGCAGCTCGACGAGCTCGCCGCGGCCCGCGGCACGGCGTTCGACAAGCTCTTCGTCCGCCGCATGATCGCCCACCACGAGGGCGCTCTCGCGATGGCCGACCGGGCGCTCAGCGACGGCATCGACACGACGAACCGCGGCTTCGCCGCCGACGTCGCCGCGTCGCAGTCCGCCGAGGTCGCGCGACTCCGACAGATCCTCGCGACGCTCTGAGCCTCGTCAGCGGAAGCCGCGGAACACGCCGTCGGGTCCGACGTGCGTGGCGAAGTCCTCCCAGTCGAGGTTGGCCAGCAGCGCCACGTTGATCTCGAGGCCGGCGATCTGGTCCGCCGCGGCACGCATCTGCGCGGGCGGGGAGGCGCCGTCGGCGAGGAGGACCAGCAGCGGGTGCCCGGCCTCGGTCATGGCTCGCCGGTCCGCGACGATCACGAGGCTGAGGCCCGTCGGGACGGGGTGCAGCGCCGCGAGGTCGGAAAGGGAGAGTCCTGCGGCATCCGAGTCGTCGACGATCGCGATGTTCGCGTACTCGTCCCGCTCCTCCTGGGCGCGCGTCACCGCCTCGGCGAGGAGGCGCTGCCACGCCTCCTCGTCCTCGAACCACGTGCGGACCAGGGGCGTGGAGCCGTTCGGATACTCGACCATCGCGCCACCGTAGCGTCGGTCGGACTCGGATGACCGCGTGTCGACTCTCGCGTCCGCGGCCCACGTACCATGGGACGGTCATGACGAAGACCTATGAAGTGCGCACGTACGGCTGCCAGATGAACGTCCACGACAGCGAGCGGCTGTCGGGTCTGCTGGAGACGGCGGGCTACGCCGCGGCACCATCGGGGGAGACCCCCGACCTCGTCGTGTTCAACACGTGCGCGGTGCGCGAGAACGCCGACAACAAGCTGTACGGCAACCTCGGCCACGTCGCGAGCCTCAAGGCGAAGAAGCCCGGCATGCAGGTCGCCGTGGGCGGCTGCCTGGCGCAGAAGGACAAGGACACGATCACCACGCGTGCCCCGTGGGTCGACGTCGTCTTCGGCACCCACAACATCGGCTCGCTGCCCGTCCTGCTGGAGCGTGCGCGCATTGCCGAGGAGTCCCAGGTCGAGATCCTCGAGTCGCTCGAGGTCTTCCCGTCCACGCTCCCCACGAAGCGCGACTCCGTGTTCGCCGCGTGGGTGTCGATCAGCGTGGGCTGCAACAACACCTGCACGTTCTGCATCGTCCCGGCGCTGCGCGGCAAGGAGCGCGACCGCCGCCCCGGCGACATCCTCGCCGAGATCGAGGCGCTCGTCGCCGAGGGCGTCGTCGAGGTCACGCTGCTGGGCCAGAACGTCAACAGCTACGGGGTCGAGTTCGGCGACCGCGAGGCGTTCTCGAAGCTGCTGCGCGCGTGCGGCCAGATCGAGGGACTCGAGCGCGTGCGCTTCACCTCGCCGCACCCGGCGGCGTTCTCCGACGACGTCATCGCCGCGATGGCCGAGACCCCCAACGTCATGCCCCAGCTGCACATGCCGCTGCAGTCCGGCTCCGACCGCATCCTCAAGGCGATGCGCCGCTCCTACCGCAAGGAGCGCTTCCTGGGCATCCTCGACCGCGTGCGCACGCAGATGCCCGACGCCGCCATCACCACCGACATCATCGTGGGCTTCCCGGGCGAGACCGAGGAGGACTTCCTCGAGACGATGGACGTCGTGCGGAAGGCGCGCTTCTCCAGCGCGTTCACGTTCCAGTACTCCCAGCGTCCCGGCACGCCCGCCGCCGACCTGCCCGACCAGCTGCCGAAGGCGGTCGTGCAGGAGCGCTACGAGCGACTCGCCGCCCTCGTCTCGGAGGTCGCGTGGGCCGAGAACCAGCGCCTCGAGGGCACGGTCGTCGAGCTGCTCGTCTCCGACCAGTCGCAGGCCGGCGGCCGCAAGGACGCCGAGACCCACCGCATGAGCGGCCGAGCCCGCGACAACCGCCTCGTGCACTTCACGCCGGGCGGCCACGACGTGCGACCGGGCGACCTCGTGGTGACCACGGTGACGAAGGCGTCGCCGCACCATCTCGTCGCCGACGACGCGCCGATCGAGGTGCGCCGCACGCGCGCCGGCGACGCGTGGGAGGCGCGCCAGGGCCGCACCTCGGTCTCGCCCGGCTCGGTGGGTCTGGGCATGCCGTCGGTCGGGGTCCCCGCCCCGCTGCCGCCGGCGCCCGCCTGCGCCGCCACCTGAGCCGGCGGCCGGCGGACGGTTTCCCCGGTTACGTGGGTTTCCTGTCACTGAGCGTGGGTTGCGAACCCCGGGGAGTGCATGAGAACCCCGGAAGGTCAGCGAGGGAGTGCGGAGCCGCCGTCCAGGGCCGCAGACCGAGAGCTGCGGCGCACTGAGCGTGGTTCCTTGTCACCTCCCGGGGATCGCAAACCCCGGGACGTGACAAGGAACCCACGTAACCGGGGAACCGGTCACGTGAGCGCGCCGTCTGCAGGCCCGAGTGAGGGTGGCCTCACTGGAACGTGCGAAACGTTGAGGTAATCTGAATCCGCTGATGAGGCCAATGTCGTCCTCGCCCAGTTCTTTCCCCTTGGCACCGACGACAGGTTCTTTCGATGGATCGTCCTCTCTTCTCGGCCGCGCCCCCGGCGCAAGGCCTCTATGACCCCGCCAACGAGCACGACAACTGTGGTGTCGCCTTCGTGGCCACCCTCACCGGCGTGCCCAGCCACGAGATGGTGCAGCACGGCCTGACGGCCCTGCGCAACCTCGACCACCGTGGCGCCGTCGGCGGCGAGCCCAACACCGGCGACGGCGCCGGCATCCTCATGCAGGTGCCGGACCGGTTCCTGCGTGGCGTCGCCCCGACCGAGCTGCCCGATCTCGGCCACTACGCCGCGGGCATGGCGTTCCTGCCGCGCGAGCGCGTCACCGCCGCGAAGGCCGACGTCGAGCGCATCGCCGCCGAGGAGGGTCTCGAAGTCCTGGGCTGGCGCGAGGTTCCGGTCGAGCCGTCGATCCTCGGCTCTATGGCCTACGCCGCGATGCCGGCCTTCGAGCTGTTCTTCGTCACCACGCCCGACCGCTCGGTCGCGGGCCTGGAGCTCGACCGCCTCACCTACGCGGTCAACAAGCGCGCGCACCACGAGGCGGGCGTCTACTTCCCGTCGCTGTCGTCGCGCACGCTCGTCTACAAGGGCATGCTCACGACCGAGCAGCTCGACGTGTTCTTCCCCGACCTGCTCGACGAGCGCATGGAGTCGGCGCTGGCCATCGTGCACAGCCGCTTCTCCACCAACACGTTCCCGAGCTGGCCGCTGGCGCACCCGTTCCGCTACTTGGCGCACAACGGCGAGATCAACACCGCCCGCGGCAACCGCAACTGGATGCGCGCCCGCGAGGCGCTGCTCGAGAGCGACCTGATCCCCGGCGACCTGTCGCGCCTGTTCCCCATCTGCAGCCCCGACGGCTCGGACACGGCCTCGCTCGACGAGGTGCTCGAGCTGCTGCACCTCGGTGGTCGCTCGCTGCCGCACGCGGTGATGATGATGATCCCCGAGGCGTGGGAGAACAACGCCGAGATGGATCCCGCGCGCCGCGCGTTCTACGAGTTCCACTCCACCGTGATGGAGGCCTGGGACGGCCCCGCCGCGGTGTGCTTCACCGACGGCACCCAGATCGGCGCGGTCCTCGACCGCAACGGCCTGCGCCCCGGCCGCTACGTCATCACCGAGGACGGCCTCGTCGTGCTCGCGTCCGAGGCCGGCGTGCTCGACATCGATCCCAAGACGATCACCCGCAAGGGCCGCGTCGAGCCGGGCAAGATGTTCCTGCTCGACCTCGCCGAGCACCGTGTCGTCGAGGACCACGAGATCAAGCGCTCGCTCGCGACCGAGCACCCGTACGAGGAGTGGCTGTACTCGGGCCTCGTGCGCTTCGAGGACCTGCCCGACCTCGAGCACATCGTGCATACGCACGCCTCGGTCGCCCGTCGCCAGCAGGTGTTCGGCTACACCGAGGAGGAGGTCCGCAAGCTCGTCGCGCCGATCGCGCGCACCGGGGCGGAGGCCATCGGCTCGATGGGAACGGACACCCCGATCGCGGCGCTGTCCGACCGCCCGCGCCTGCTGTTCGACTACTTCAGCCAGCTGTTCGCGCAGGTCACGAACCCGCCGCTGGACGCCATCCGCGAGGAGGTCGTCACCTCGCTCGCCGGCACCATCGGCCCCGAGAAGAACCTGCTCGACCCCAGCCCGGCCTCGTGCCGCATGCTGCAGCTGCCGTTCCCCGTGATCGACAGCGACGAGCTGGCCAAGATCCGCCACATGAACCGTGACGGCGACATGCCCGGCTTCAGCGTGCACGTCGTCCGCGGCCTGTACGACGTGCTCGGCGGGGGAGAGGCGCTCGCGAAGCGCCTCGACGAGATCTGCGCCGAGGTGTCCGACGCGATCGTCAACCGTGGCGCGCGCATCATCGTGCTGTCGGACCGTCACTCCAACGTCGACCTCGCCCCCATCCCGTCGCTGCTGCTGACCGGCGCCGTGCACCACCACATGGTGCGCGAGAAGCTGCGCACGCAGGCCGGCCTGCTGATCGAGGCCGGCGACGTCCGCGAGGTCCACCACGTGGCCCTGCTCATCGGCTTCGGCGCCACGGCGGTCAACCCGTACCTGGCGCTCGAGACCGCCGAGGACCTGGCCCGCGAGGGCGTCTACGTCGAGGGCGTCGACCCGACGAAGGCCGCCCGCAACGTGGCCTACGGCCTGGGCAAGGGCGTCCTGAAGGTCATGAGCAAGATCGGCGTCTCGACGGTCTCGTCGTACACCGGCGCGCAGATCTTCGAGTGCGTCGGCCTGTCGAACGAGGTCGTCGACCGCTACTTCACCGGCACGTCGAGCAAGCTCGACGGCGTCGGCCTCGACGTCATCGCCGACGAGGTCCACGCGCGCCACCTCAAGGCCTACCCGACGAAGGGCATCGCCGGTCCGCGCCGCCTGCTCGAGGTCGGCGGCGAGTACCAGTGGCGCCGCCAGGGTCCGGAGCACCTCTTCGACCCCGACACCGTCTTCCGCCTGCAGCACTCCACGCGCACGGGCCGGTACGACATCTTCAAGCAGTACACGCAGAAGGTGGACGACCAGTCCGGCCGCCTGATGACCCTGCGCGGCCTGATGAAGTTCAACTCGGACCGCCAGCCCATCTCGATCGACGAGGTCGAGCCGATCTCCGAGATCGTCAAGCGCTTCTCCACCGGCGCCATGTCGTACGGCTCGATCAGCCAGGAGGCGCACGAGACCCTCGCCATCGCGATGAACCGCCTCGGCGGCAAGTCGAACACAGGCGAGGGCGGCGAGGACCCCGAGCGCCTCTACGACCCCGAGCGCCGCTCGGCGATCAAGCAGGTCGCGTCAGGCCGCTTCGGCGTCACGAGCGAGTACCTCACGAACGCCGACGACATCCAGATCAAGATGGCCCAGGGCGCCAAGCCGGGCGAGGGCGGTCAGCTGCCCGGTCCGAAGGTGTACCCGTGGGTGGCCAAGACGCGTCACTCGACGCCGGGCGTGGGCCTCATCAGCCCTCCGCCGCACCACGACATCTACTCGATCGAGGACCTCAAGCAGCTCATCCACGACCTGAAGAACGCCAACCCGTCGGCCCGCGTCCACGTGAAGCTGGTCTCCGAGGTCGGCGTCGGCACGGTCGCGGCGGGCGTCTCGAAGGCCAAGGCCGACGTCGTGCTGATCTCCGGCCACGACGGCGGCACGGGCGCGTCCCCGCTGACGAGCCTCAAGCACGCCGGTGGTCCGTGGGAGCTCGGCCTGGCCGAGACCCAGCAGACCCTGCTGCTCAACGGGCTGCGCGACCGCATCGTCGTGCAGGTCGACGGCCAGCTCAAGACGGGTCGCGACGTCGTGATCGCCGCGCTGCTCGGCGGCGAGGAGTTCGGCTTCGCCACGGCGCCGCTCGTGGTCTCGGGCTGCATCATGATGCGCGTCTGCCACCTCGACACTTGCCCCGTGGGCGTCGCCACGCAGAACCGCTCGCTGCGCGAGAAGTACTCCGGCAAGGCCGAGTACGTCGTGAACTTCTTCGAGTTCATCGCGCAGGAGGTCCGCGAGATCCTCGCCGAGCTCGGCTTCCGCAGCATCGACGAGGCCGTCGGCCACGCGGAGGTCCTCGACGTCCGCGAGGCGATCGACCACTGGAAGGCCAGCTCGCTGAACCTGGCGCCCGTGCTGTTCCGGCCCGAGCTGCCCGAGGGCGCCTCGCTCCGCCGCACGGTGGAGCAGGACCACGGCCTCGACCGCGCCCTCGACAACGAGCTCATCGCGCTCGCGGGCGACGCGCTGGAGAAGGGCGAGCCCGTCCGGGCCCAACTCGAGATCCGCAACGTCAACCGCACCGTGGGCACGATGCTCGGTCACGAGGTCACCAAGCGCTACCGCGGCGCCGGCCTGCCCGACGACACGATCGACATCACGTTCCTGGGCTCGGCCGGCCAGTCGTTCGGCGCCTTCGTGCCGCGCGGCATCACGCTGCGCCTCGAGGGCGACGGCAACGACTACGTCGGCAAGGGCCTGTCGGGCGGCCGCATCGTGGTCCGCCCGCCGCGCGAGTCGCAGTTCGCGGCCGAGGGCCAGATCGTGGCCGGCAACGTGATCGGCTTCGGCGCCACCGGCGGCGAGATCTACCTGCGCGGCAAGGTGGGCGAGCGCTTCTGCGTCCGCAACTCCGGCGCCACGGCGGTCGTCGAGGGCGTGGGCGACCACGCGCTCGAGTACATGACCGGCGGCCGCGTCGTGATCCTGGGCCCGACCGGCCGCAACGTCGCGGCCGGCATGAGCGGCGGGTCGGCCTACGTGCTCGACCTCGACCACGACGTGGTCAACCCCGAGATGGTCGAGGTGCGCCCCGTGCCCGAGGCCACCGGTGCCGAGCTGGAGGCGATCGTGCGCCGCCACTTCGAGGAGACGGGCTCGGCCGTGGCCGAGCAGCTGCTCCGCGACTGGCCCGCGAGCCTGGCTCGCATCAGCGAGATCATGCCGGTCAACTACCGGCGGGTCCTGGAAGCGAAAGCCTCGGCGGAGTCGGAAGGACTCTCCGAGGACGAGACGACTGCACGCATGATGGAGGTGGCAGCCCGTGGCTGATCCCCGAGGTTTCATGACCACGCCCCGCAAGGTGGCCGAGCGCCGCCCCGTCGAGGAGCGGGTGAACGACTGGAACGAGGTCTATCCCGGCGGTGCCGGCCGAGCCCTGCTGCCGATCATCTCGGAGCAGGCCGGACGCTGCATGGACTGCGGCATCCCGTTCTGCCACCAGGGCTGCCCGCTGGGCAACCTGATCCCCGAGTGGAACGACCTGGTCTGGCGCGACGACTGGGAGGACGCGATCGATCGCCTGCACGCGACGAACAACTTCCCCGAGTTCACCGGGCGGCTGTGCCCGGCGCCGTGCGAGACGGCCTGCGTCGTGGGCATCAACCGCGACCCGGTGACCATCAAGAACGTCGAGGTCTCGATCATCGACAAGGCCTGGGACATGCACAACGTCAAGCCCGAGACGCCCGAGTGGCTGACCGGCAAGACGGTCGCGGTCGTGGGCTCCGGCCCCGCCGGCCTGGCCACCGCGCAGCAGCTGACGCGCGCCGGCCACACGGTCGCGGTGTACGAGCGCGACGACAAGGCCGGTGGCCTGCTGCGCTACGGCATCCCCGAGTTCAAGATGGAGAAGTCGCACGTCGACCGCCGCATCAACCAGATGCAGCGCGAGGGCACGGTGTTCCGCACCGGCGTCGCCGTCGGCGAGGCGATCACGGGCCAGCAGCTGCGCGAGCGGTACGACGCCGTCGTGCTGGCGATCGGCTCCACCGTCCGTCGTGACCTCCCGGCCCCCGGCCGCGAGCTCGCGGGCATCCACCAGGCGATGGACTTCCTGCCGCAGGCCAATCGCGTCGCGCTGGGCGAGACGGTCGAGGACCAGATCGTCGCCACGGGCAAGGACGTCGTCATCATCGGTGGCGGCGACACCGGCGCCGACTGCCTCGGCACCTCGATCCGCCAGGGCGCGCGCTCGGTCACGAGCCTCGAGATCATGCCGCGTCCCAGCGAGGAGCGGGCCGACGCCCACCCCTGGCCGACCTACCCGATGATCTACCGCGTCGCCTCGGCGCACGAGGAGGGCGGCGAGCGCGTCTACGCCGTCTCCACGAAGGAGTTCGTCGGCGACGAGAACGGCCACGTCAGCGGCCTGCACATCGTCGAGGTCGAGATGATCGACGGCCGCTTCCAGGAGGTCGAGGGCAGCGAGAAGGTCATCCCGGCGCAGCTCGTGCTGTTCGCGATGGGCTTCACCGGTCCCGAGACCGACGGCGTCGTCGAGCAGCTCGGCGTCGACCTCGACGAGCGCGGCAACATCAAGCGCGACCTCGACTACATGTCCAGCGTCGAGGGCGTCTTCGTGGCCGGTGACGCCGGTCGCGGCCAGTCGCTCATCGTGTGGGCGATCGCCGAGGGCCGCGGAGCGGCCGCCGGCGTGGACGCGTGGCTGACCGGATCGACCACGCTCCCCAAGCCGATCCCGCCCACGGCGCGACCGCTCACGGTCTGACCCGTCCGCTCCGGACCCGGCCGCGTGGGCGTGTGACTCGCGGTTGGGTTCGGAGCAGGACTAGGCTGGACGACGTGCGTAGAGCCAAGATCGTCTGCACCCTCGGACCCGCGACCGACACCGCCGAACGCATCCTCGAGCTGGCGATCGCCGGCATGGATGTGGCCCGGCTCAACATGAGCCACGGAGAGCAGAGCGACCAGCTCAAGCGCCTCGAGCGCGTGCGCCAGGCCGCCGACGCCACCGGCAAGGCCATCGCGGTCCTGGCCGACCTCCAGGGTCCCAAGATCCGGCTCGGCCGGTTCGCCGACGGCCCCCACGATCTGAGCTACGGCGACCGCTTCACGATCACCACGCGTGACGTGCAGGGCGAGCGCGACCTGTGCTCGACGACGTACTCCGGCCTGCCGGGTGACGTCGAGGCGGGCGACGAGATCCTCATCGACGACGGCAAGGTCCGCCTCCGAGCCACCGAGGTCACCGACACCGACGTCGTCACCACGGTCGAGGTGCCCGGCGCCGTCAGCAACAACAAGGGCATCAACCTGCCCGGCGTGAACGTCAGCGTCCCGGCGATGAGCGAGAAGGACATCGACGACCTCCGCTGGGCCCTGCGCGCCGGCGTCGACTTCATCGCGCTGTCGTTCGTGCGCAACGCCGCGGACGCCGCCGAGGTCCGCGCGATCATGGACGAGGAGGGCGTCCACCGCCCGATCATCGCCAAGATCGAGAAGCCGCAGGCCGTGGAGAACCTCGACGAGATCGTCGACGCGTTCGACGGCTTCATGGTGGCGCGCGGCGACCTGGGCGTCGAGCTGCCGCTCGAGGACGTGCCGATCGTGCAGAAGCTCATCATCGAGAAGGCGCGCCGCAACGCCAAGCCGGTCATCGTCGCCACCCAGATGCTCGAGTCGATGATCTCGGCCCCGCGGCCCACGCGCGCCGAGGCCAGCGACGTCGCCAACGCGGTGCTCGACGGCGCCGACGCGGTGATGCTGTCGGGCGAGACCAGCGTGGGCCAGTTCCCGATCCAGACCGTGCGCATCATGGCGAGGATCGTGGGCTCCACCGAGGACCACGGCCTGCCGCGGATGGCCGCGTTCACGTGGCAGCCCAAGACCACGACGGGCATCATCTGCCGCGCCGCCTCGCAGGTGGCCGAGTCGGTCGAGGCCGACCTCATGATCGCGTTCACCACCACGGGCGACTCGGCTCGCCGCATGGCGCGCTATCGCTCGTCGATCCCGGTGCTGGCGTTCACGCCGCACACGCTCGTGCGCAACCAGCTGGCGCTCACGTGGGGCGTCGAGACGTTCCTGACGCCCGAGATCAGCCACACCGACCAGATCGCGCTCCAGGTCGACCGCGAGCTCCTCGGCCAGCAGCGCTGCGAGCAGGGCCGCCGCGTGGTCATCGTGGCCGGTGCCCCTCCGGGCATCCCCGGCTCCACCAACGCCCTGCGCGTGCACAAGATGGGCGACGCGATCAACCGCGTCGTCGCGGCCTACGACCCCGAGGAGACCCCGCCGACCATCGCCTGACGGGGCGTCAGGGTGCCGAGAGCGGGACTCGAACCCGCACGCCCTTGCGGACAGTGGTTTTTGAGACCACCGCGTCTACCATTCCGCCATCCCGGCTCACCGTCGTGCCCGATAACCTTAGTGGGTGAACGACGCAGAACGCTCGACCGCCCCCGCGCCGCGCGTGGTGATCGCCGAGGACGAAGCCCTCATCCGGATGGACCTGGCCGAGATGCTCGCCGAGCAGGGCTATGACGTCGTGGGGGAGGCCGCCGAGGGGCAGGCCGCCGTCGACCTCGCCCGCGAGCACCGGCCCGACCTGGTGATGATGGACGTCCAGATGCCCGGCGTCGACGGCATCACCGCCGCGTCGCAGATCGCCGCGGAGCGGATCGCCCCGGTCGTCATGCTCACCGCGTTCAGCCAGCGCGAGCTCGTCGAGCGGGCCCGCGAGGCCGGCGCGATGGCGTACCTCGTCAAGCCGTTCACCGCCTCCGACCTGGTGCCGGCGATCGAGATGGCCCGCAGCCGCTACGCCGAGCTCCGGGCCCTCGAGTCCGAGGTCGGCGACCTGCAGGAGCAGCTCGCCACCCGCAAGGTCGTCGAGCAGGCCAAGGCGGTGCTGCAGGAGTCCCTCGGCCTGAGCGAGCCCGCGGCCTTCCGCTGGATCCAGAAGACGGCCATGGACGTGCGGCTGTCGATGCGTCAGGTGGCCGAGGCCGTCATCGAGAACGGGCCGTCTTTGCAGGGGTGACGACACCGAGTGTGGCAACGGTTACAAGTTGGCTACGAAACCTCCCAATCACGCATCATGCGAGATTTGGAAACGTCCGGCGACTAGGTTTCTTGTCACATCGCGCCGGGCGAACCGACCCGTGCGGATTACTCACACGGAGGATTGATGAAGCGCTCCACCACGACGCTCCGTCTGGCCGCACTGGCCAGCGCCAGCGCACTCGTCCTCGCCGCCTGTGGCGGCGGCGACGAAAGCTCTGACGACAACGACAAGGATGTGGCGAAGGGCGACGGCGAGTTCGTCGTCGGCTCGCTGCTCCCGCAGACCGGCAGCCTCGCCTTCCTCGGCCCGCCGGAGTTCGCCGGTGTCGACCTGGCCGTCCAGGAGATCAACGAGGCCGGTGGCGTCCTGGGCAAGGACGCGCGCCACGTCAAGGGCGACTCGGGCGACACCGACTCGGGCATCGCTCCGGCCGAGGCCGACAAGCTGATCAAGGCCAAGTCCGACGTCATCGTCGGCGCCGCGTCGTCGGGCGTCTCGATGACCGTCATCGACAAGATCCTCGGTGCGGGCGTCGTCCAGTACTCGCCGGCCAACACGTCGACGGACTTCGACGAGGGCAAGTACGCCGAGCCCGACCTGTACTTCCGCACCGCTCCGTCCGACGTCCTGCAGGGTGCCGTCATGGCCAACCTGCTGGTCGAGGACGGTCGCCAGAACGTCGCCATCCTGGCCCGCCAGGACTCGTACGGCGAGACGCTGGCCGAGCAGGTCAAGTCCGGCCTCGAGGCCGCCGGCTCGAAGGTCGCCGTCACGTCGTTCTACGGCGAGAAGGCTCCCTCGTACGATGCCCAGGTCGACGACGTCGCCGCCGCGAAGCCCGACGCCGTCGTGCTGATCGCGTTCGACGAGACCAAGAAGATCATCCCGCAGTTGGTCGGCAAGGGCGTCGGCCCGCAGGACGTCGCGACGTACTTCGTCGACGGCAACGTGGCCGACTACTCCGCCGAGTCGTTCGCGGCCGATCTGAAGGGTGTCAAGGGCACGGTCCCCGGCGCCGAGGCCACGGGCGAGTTCCGTGAGCGTCTGCTGGCCATCGACCCGAAGCTGAAGGACTACTCCTACGCGGCGGAGTCCTACGACGCGGTCATCACCTCGGCGCTGGCGGCCATCGCGGCCGGCAACGACTCGGGTGAGGCCATCGCGTCGGAGCTGGTCGAGGTCACGAAGGGCGGCGAGAAGTGCACCACGTTCAAGCAGTGCGCTGACCTGCTGGCCGACGACAAGGACATCGACTACGACGGTGTCTCCGGTCCGATCGAGATGAGCGACACGGGCAGCCCGACGTCCGCGTCCATCGGCATCTACGAGTACGACACGAAGGGCGGCTACGAGGCCGTCAAGTACATCGCGGGCGACATCTGAGTCGACTGACTCAGTCTCCGCACTAGGAGGGCCCGGGGCGCACGCCCCGGGCCCTTCGCCTGTCCCCGGGGCGCCGGTGGCCGGGGGAGCGGTGCAGGGTCAACCTCATCGACCTCTGATCCGGTTGATGAGGCACCGGGACCCGAGCGGAAGGGTTGACAGCTCACCGCTCTCGCAGGGGCCACGCGACAGCGCCCCGAGTCCGGCGGACTCGGGGCGCTTCGTCGTGCGGTGGTGCGGGGGTCAGCCGGCCTGCTTGCCCAGCGTGCCCAGGTACAGCTCGATGACCTTGGGGTCGTTGGAGAGCTCGCGACCGGTGCCGCTGTAGGCCGTGGTGCCCTGGTCGAGCACGTAGCCGCGGTCGCAGATCTGCAGGCAGCGACGGGCATTCTGCTCGACCATGATGATCGAGACGCCCGCCTGGTTGATCTTGCGCGTCTGGACGAACACCTCGTCCTGCATGACGGGGGACAGGCCCGCGGACGGCTCGTCGAGCAGCAGCACCGACGGATCCATCATGAGGGCGCGGCCCATGGCCACCATCTGGCGCTCGCCGCCCGACAGGGAGCCCGCGCGCTGCTTCGCGCGCTGGCCCAGCGTGGGGAACAGGTCGGTCACGAAGGCGAACCGGTCCTTGAACTTCGACGGGGCCTGGTAGCAGCCCATCTCGAGGTTCTCCTCGATCGTCAGGCTCGGGAACACGTTGTTCGTCTGGGGGACGAAGCCGATGCCCTGGCTGACCAGCACGTCGGCGCGCTTGTTGGTGATCTCCTCACCCTTCAGGGTCACCGTGCCGGAGTGGATCTTCACCAGGCCGAACAGCGCCTTGAGCAGCGTGGACTTGCCCGCGCCGTTCGGGCCGATGATGCCGACCAGCTCGCCGGGCTGGCAGTAGAGGTCGGCACCGTTGAGGATGTTCACGCCCGGCAGGTAGCCCGCGATCAGGTTGTCGGCGCGCACGACGGCGCCGTCGGCGCCCTCGGCGTGCTTGCGACGCTCCGACTCGGGGGTCTGGGGAGTGGGGATGGCGTCGCTCATTGGCTCTCCTCCGCGTCGATCTCGGACTCGACCTCGTGGGCCAGCTCGTCCTCGTCGAGCTCGCTCAGGTCGCTGTCGTGGTGGGCGCCCAGGTAGGCATCGATGACGCGCTGGTCGGCCATCACGGCTTCCGGCGTGCCCTCGGCGACGATCTGGCCCTGGGCCATGACGATGACCCAGTCCGAGATGTCGCGGACCATGTCCATGTCGTGCTCGACGAACAGGACGGTGCGGCCCTCGTCGCGGAGCGACTTCACGTGCCCGAGCAGGGACTGCTTGAGCGCGGGGTTCACGCCAGCCATCGGCTCGTCGAGCATGATCAGGTCGGGATCGACCATCAGTGCGCGCGCCATCTCGAGGAGCTTGCGCTGGCCGCCCGAGAGCGAGCCGGCGAAGTCCTCGCGCTTGGCATCGAGCTTGAACCGGGTGAGCAACTCGTCGGCACGAGCGGTGATCTCGTCCTCCTGACCGCCCCACAGTGCCTTGACGATCGCGGGGAAGAACTTCTCGCCGCGCTGGCCGGTGGCGCCGAGCCGCATGTTCTCGATGACCGTGAGCTTCGAGAGCACCTTGGTCAGCTGGAACGTGCGCACCATGCCCAGGCGCGCCACCTTGTAGGCGGGCACCTTGGCCAGCGAGTGGTCCTCGAAGGACCACGAGCCGGTGTCGGGGACGTCGAATCCGGTGAGCAGGTTGAACAGCGTGGTCTTGCCGGCGCCGTTCGGCCCGATCAGGGCGGTGATGACGCCGCGCTGGATCTCGATGTGCTCCACGTCGACGGCCTTGAGACCGCCGAACGTGCGGGTGATGTCGTCGCCGACGACGATCGGGTCGGGCTTCTTCACGCCCGGATCGTTCGGCAGGGCGGCGAGCGCCTCGCGGGCGCTGGTGATGTCAACGGGCATCGATCGCGATCTCCCTTCGGTCGCCGAAGATCCCCTGGGGTCGGAAGATCATCAGCAGCATGAGGCCGAGGCCCATGAGAATAAAGCGGATGAGGCTGGCCTGCGTGTCAGTCATGATCGAGGCCGGGATCAGCGGGTCGACGCCGGAGGTGGCCTGGCTGAAGAACTCGCCGAGGCCACTGATGAGGAACCAGAAGATCATGGAGCCGACGACGGGACCCAGCACGCGGGCCGCGCCACCGATCAGCAGCGCCGTGTAGGCGAAGAACGTCAGGTTGGTGCTGTAGTCCGAGGGCACGACCGACGCCTGCTTGAGCGCGTAGAAGATGCCGCCGAGGCCGCCGATCATGCCGCCGAGCATCAGCGCCTGCATCTTGTACAGGAACACGTTCTTGCCCAGCGAGCGCACGGCGTCCTCGTCTTCGCGGATCGAGCGCAGGACGCGGCCCCAGGGGCTGCGCATGAGGGCCCAGATCAGCAGGCAGCACAGCGCCACGACGGTCCAGCCGACCGTCATGGCCCACAGGTCGTTGCGACCCCACGAGGCGATGCCGATGTCGAGTCCGCCGGTGTACGGATTGAGGTCACGCCACCCGTCGGTGAAGCCGTTGAGGCCGTTGGAGCCGCCGAAGACCTTCTTGGTCTCGACGGCACCGAACACCAGGCGCAGGATCTCGGCCGCGGCGATCGTGACGATCGCCAGGTAGTCGGCTCTCAGCCTCAGCGTGGGGACACCGAGGACGAGCGCCAGCAGCAGCGAGGCGACCAGGCCGGCGGCGACGCCGACCAGCAGGGGCAGGTCCAGGCGGACCATGGTGACGGCGAGGCCGTAGGCGCCCACCGCCATGAAGCCGGCCTGGCCGAAGTTCAGCAGGCCCGTGTAGCCGAAGTGGACGTTGAGGCCGATGGCGGCGAGCGCGAAGACGATCGCCTGGGGGCCGAAGGCGTTGGAGAACGCCGCGTCGATGATGTTGCCGATGTCCATGGGTCAGCCGATCCTCTCCGCGCGGCCCAGGATGCCCTGTGGCCTGATGAGCAGGATGAGGATGAGCACGATCAGCGCGCCCACCTCCTTGATGGAGCTGGGCACGCCCAGCAGGGGGCCGACCTCGGTGATGACGCCGATGACGAGGGAGCCGATCACGGCGCCCCAGACGGTGCCGAGGCCACCGAGAACGGTCGCGGCGAACACCATGAGCAGGAGCTGGTAGCCCATCATGAAGTTGACCTGGCTGTTGACGCCGAGCAGGACGCCGGCCAGGGCCGAGAGGGCCGCGCCCATCGTCCAGACCGAGGAGATGACGCCGTCGACGCGCATGCCGGACGAGGCCGACAGGGCCGGGTTGTCCGAGACGGCGCGCATCGCCTTGCCCAGGCGGGTGCGGGACATGATCGTCGTGGTGATGACGATGGCGACGATCGCGATGCCCATGATCGCGATCTCCTTGTCCGACAGGTCGAACAGGCCGAAGTCACGCGCTCGCTGCGAGGTGTACTCGTTGTAGGAGCGGGTGCCGGCACCGAAGAAGAACTGGAACAGGTTGCGCAGCAGCAGGCCCAGACCGATCGAGACGATCATCATCGCGATGATGCCCGTGCCGCGAGATCGCAACGGTCTCCACAGCACGCGGTCCTGGCCCCAGCCGAAGACGCCGCCGATCGCGATCGTCAGCAGGCCGGCCAGGATGAGTGGCAGCCCGAAGGTGACGTTGAGGACGTACGCCGAGATGGCGCCGAAGGTGATGAGCTCGCCGTGCGAGAAGTTCGTCAGGCCCGTGGTGCCGAAGATCAGCGACAGGCCCATCGCGGCGAGCGCGATGATGAGGCCGTACTTGAGGCCCGAGACCACGCTGTCGACGAGGCGCTCGGCGAACGGGGTGGCCTTGACGACCTTGCCGTTCAGCGGGAACGCGACGTTCTGGCCGGACGCCAGGTTGACCTTCACCGTCAGGGTCTTCTTGCCCGTCAGCTTCACGCCCGCGGGGAGCGTGGACTCGTCGATCGAGACCTCGTACGTGCCCTTGCCGGGGATCGCGACCGCGGCCACGCCCTGGTCGTTGGTGACGGCGCTGCCGAGCTCGGAGCCCGAGTCGTCCGCGACGGTCACGGTGACGCCGGGGACGGGCGGCGGATCGTCGGCCGCCTTGCCGCCTTGCTGGTCGAGCAGCCGCACGCGGATCGCAGGACCCGTGACGGGGGCATCGGAGGCCGGCGCCGAGGCACTGGGTCCGGGTGTGGGGGACGTGGTCTCAGCCATTGCCGGATTCGCGAGAAGCACGAGTCCGGCAACGATCACCGAGAGCAGCGCCGCTGTTCGCAGTCGCACGCATTCTCCTGTCGCTGTCTGCGCACCGGGGTCAGGCACGCCAGAGTCGATCCCGAAGAGCATAGCGATCCGAGCGTTTCCCCGCCGGTCTCTCGCGGGTCCCTTTGGTAACAGTTCGGTTTCGATTGCGAGGTCGGACAGCCATTCACACGAGCCGAGGCGGAGGCGTAGGCTGTCGCCCGTCCCCGTCCGTCCCCCGCCCGGAGGTGCCACGTCGATGGCATTGCGTCAGCCCGTCGAGATTCGCGATGTCGAGGTCGACGACGCTTCCGCCCTGATCGCGCTGTGGGCCGCGTGCGCGGACGCCGTGACGGACGAGGGGTCCGAGGCCTACACGCAGCAGGCGCTGTGGCGCTGCCCGACCGAGGCCGAGGCCCGCGAGGCGATCGAGTTCAACGCCCGCGAGCACCGACGCCGCTTCTTCGTGGCGCTCGTGGGCGGTGAGATCGTCGCCGCGGCGACCGCCGACCTTGCCACCTTGAACCCGATCACGATGTCCAAGGTCATGATCGTGTCCGACCTCCAGGTGCGCCCCACCCACCGCCGCCGGTCGATCGCGTCGGGTCTGCTGGCCGTCGTGGCCGCGCACGCCGAGGAGCAGGACTGCGAGCTCGTGCTCGCCTCGTCCGCCGCCCACGCGCGCGAGCCCAACCGCTACCTCACGAAGCTGGGCTTCAACCAGATCGCCGTGCTGCGCGCGATCCCGGTCGGCAAGCTCAACGCCCGGCTGGCCGCGAAGGCCGCCGGCTCCCGCGAGACGGGCCGCCTGCTGGCCGTCCGCCGCTCGCTGCGCCGCCGCGCCGCCGTCCGCGGCTGACCTGTCGGCGCGGGCGACTAGGGTCGTCCCGTGGACCGACTCCTGCTGATCGACGGACATTCGGTGGCGTACCGCGCCTTCTTCGCCCTGCCCGTCGAGAACTTCGCGACCTCGACCGGCCAGAGCACCAATGCGGTGTTCGGCTTCACCTCGATGCTGATCAACGTGCTGCGCGACGAGCAGCCCACGCACGTGTGCGTCGCGTTCGACCTGTCGCGGCAGTCGTTCCGCACCGAGGAGTACGCCGAGTACAAGGCCAACCGGTCGAAGTCGCCCGAGGAGTTCTCCGGGCAGGTCGCCCTGGTCAAGGAGGTGCTCGACGCGCTCGACATCCGCCACGTCGACAAGGCGGGCTACGAGGCCGACGACATCATCGCCACCCTGGCCACCCGGGCCGAGGCCGCGGGGATGGAGGTGCTGGTCTGCTCCGGCGACCGCGACGCCCTCCAGCTGGTCACCGAGCAGACCACGGTGCTGTACCCGCGCAAGGGCGTCTCCGACCTCGCGCGGATGACGCCCGAGGCCGTGCAGGAGAAGTACGGCGTGCTGCCCGAGTTCTACCCCGACATCGCCGCGCTCGTCGGCGAGACCAGCGACAACCTGCCAGGCGTCCCCGGCGTCGGTCCCAAGACGGCGGCGAAGTGGATCAACGGCTACGGCACCCTCGAGGCGCTCATCGGGCGCGTCGACGAGGTGCCGGGCAAGGCGGGGCAGTCCCTGCGCGAGCACCTCGACTCGGTGATCCGCAACCGCCGCCTCAACGCGCTGGTGCGCGACCTCGACCTGCCGCTCGGCCCGGCCGACCTCACGATCGACACGGCGTTCGACCGCGAGAAGGTCCATACTGTCTTCGACTCCCTCGAGTTCACCGCCCTGCGCGAGCGTCTGTTCACCACGTTCCCCGGCGTCACCGAGGAGGTGCAGCCCGAGGCCGGCTTCGACCTCGAGGGTCGCGCTCTCGCGCCCGGCGAGGTCGCGGCGTGGCTCGACCAGCACGCCGGCGGCGACGTGGGCCTGCACGTCCAGGGCTCGTGGGGCCGCGGCTCGGGCGACGTCATCGCCCTGGCCATCGCCGCCGAGGACGAGGCCGCCTGGATCGATGTCGAGCAGCTCACGCCCGAGGACGACGCCGCCCTGGCCGCCTGGCTCGGCGATGCCGGCCGCGGCAAGGTCCTGCACGACGCGAAGGGCCCGATCCTCGCGCTCGCCGACCGCGGCTGGACCCTGCGCGGGCTGCGCGCCGACACCGCCGTCTCGGCGTACCTCGTCCGCCCCGACCAGCGCTCCTACGACCTGGCCGACCTCTCCGTGCGCTACCTCAAGCGCGAGCTGCGCGACGACACCGCCGACACCGGCCAGCTCTCGCTCGACACCGACGACGACGCCGAGGTCGCGATGCTGCGGGCGCGGGCCGCCCTCGATCTCGCGGCCGCGCTGGCCACCGAGGTCGAGCAGTCCGGCGGCACGCGCCTGCTGGCCGAGGTCGAGCTGCCGCTGGTCTCCACGCTGGCGCGGATGGAGCAGGCGGGCATCGCCGTCGACGACGATGCGCTGCTCACCCTCGAGTCCGAGTTCGCCGCCCGCGCGCAGGAGGCCGCGAACGGCGCCTACGAGGCGATCGGCGGCAAGGAGATCAACCTCGGCTCGCCCAAGCAGCTGCAGGTGGTCCTGTTCGAAGACCTGGGCATGCCCAAGACCAAGCGCACCAAGACCGGCTACACGACCGACGCCGACTCGCTCCAGCAGCTCTACGCCAAGACGGGCCACCCGTTCCTCGAGCACCTGCTCGCGCACCGCGACGTCACCAAGCTGCGCCAGACCGTCGAGACGCTGCGTCGATCGATCTCCGACGACGGGCGCATCCACACCACCTATGCGCAGACGATCGCGGCCACCGGACGGCTCAGCTCGAACGACCCGAACCTGCAGAACATCCCGATCCGCACCGCGTCGGGCCGCCGCATCCGCGAGGCGTTCGTCGTCGGCGAGGGGTACGAGACCCTGCTCACCGCCGACTACAGCCAGATCGAGATGCGGATCATGGCCGACCTGTCCGAGGACGCCGACCTGATCGAGGCGTTCAACTCGGGCGAGGACTTCCACACGGTGATGGCCGCGAAGGTCTTCGAGCGCGAGCCCGACGACATCGGCACCGAGCTGCGTGCCCGGATCAAGGCGATGAACTACGGGCTCGCGTACGGCCTGTCGGCCTACGGCCTGAGCCAGCAGCTGTCGATCTCCACGGGCGAGGCGCAGGGCCTCATGGACGACTACTTCCAGCGGTTCGGCGGCGTGCGCGACTACCTGCGCGGGCTGGTCGACGAGGCTCGCCAGACCGGCTTCACCGAGACGATCATGGGGAGGCGCCGCTACCTGCCCGACCTGCAGAGCGACAATCGTCAGCGTCGCGAGATGGCCGAGCGGATGGCGCTCAACGCGCCGATCCAGGGCTCGGCCGCCGACATCATCAAGGTGGCGATGCTGAACGTCGAGCGCGCCATCGACGAGGCGGGCCTCCAGTCGCGGATGCTGCTGCAGGTGCACGACGAGCTCGTGCTCGAGACCACGGCCGGCGAGCTCGACCAGCTCACCGATCTGGTGCGTCGCGAGATGGCGGCCGCGGCCGACCTGTCAGTGCCGCTCGACGTGTCCGTCGGCGTCGGTCGCTCCTGGCACGAGGCCGGTCACTGAGCCGTCCCGCGGGGGAGTGGGCCGCAGCAGCGGCCACACCAGCAGCAGGCCGGCCACCACGGCGGCCACGCTCGCCATCGTGACCACGAGGCCCACGATGTCGATCCGCCAGAACCACGCCACGGCGAACACCGTGGCCGACGCCGCCCACAGCAGGACGGCGACGCCGGTGGAGCGGCGCGCGAGCGCGTCGAACACCAGCAGGTAGACCACGGCCAGGAACGTGCCCGAGAGCGCGAACAGCCACAGGTCGTCCGCGACCTCGCGGTACTGGTCGCCGCCGACCAGGATCAGCGCGAGCTGCGGCAGCAGGGCGCTGCCCGCCACGACGGCGAGGCCCAGCACGCCGACCAGCCCGGCGGCGCGCAGGCGCGTGCGGTGGGAGGTGTCGCGGGCCATGCTCGGGAAGAACACGACGCTGACGAACTGCGGCAGGAACAGCGTGGACTTGGTGAGGATGAGCCCCGACGCGTAGAGGCCGCTGTCGTGGGCCTCGAAGCCGCCGCGTGCGATGAGCGCGTCGACGTTGCTGAAGGCGAAGTACGCCAGCAGGGTGGCCGCCGAGGCGACGGTCTCGAAGACGAGCGGACGCCGGCTGTGCACGTCGCCCGTGCCGGTGGCCCGGAGCAGCCCGGCCCCCAGGACCACGGGCAGCCAGGCACCGATCGCCAGGCCCATCATCGCGCTGGTGGCGGAGGGCTCGATGAGCAGTCCGGCGACGCCGCCGAAGAGCCGACCGAGGCCGTTGCCGACGTAGAGCGCGGCCAGCTTGCCCCACCGTCCGGTGCCCTGCGCGACGCCCAGCTGGGCGCCCGCGAGCGTCAGCGGCACGAGCATCGCCCCGCACCACACCACGGCGAGCACCGAGTCGAAGGAGAAGGCCGGCGTCAGCACCGGGCTCGACAGCGCGACGGCGAGGCCGACCGCGAGCGAGACGGCGAGCGCCACCCGCGAGGCGGTGTGGACGATCTGGACCGTGTGGTCGGGGTGGACAGAGATCCGGCGCGCGATCGAGGCCTGGAGGGCGAGCGCCACGACGTTCGCGATGAGGATGAGGCTCAGCAGCGCGGTGAGGGCGCCGAACTCCGCAGGAACGAGCAGCCGTGCGGCGACGAGGTTGAAGCCGTACGTCGCCACGTTCATCACCATCATCGCGACGGCGACGATCGTGCCGCTCGAGAGCGTGGCGCGCGCTGCCCGGTTCACGAGCTCGCTCCCCGGGCCTCGTCGGCGAAGCGCAGCACCTGGGGCATCATCCACGCCCACACCAGCGGTGCGGACTTCACGGTGAAGTGCAGGCCGTCCTCGTACAGCGGATCGCCGCCCAGCACGGGGTTGTACCCCTCGGCGCAGAACGCGGCGAACGAGTCGACGACGGGCACCTGGTTCTCGCTGGCCCACGAGGTGACCACGGAGTTGACCCGCTCGACGCGCTCGATGTCGTTGAGCTGCTGCATCTCGGTCTTGTCGAAGGCCGGGATGTCGTGGCAGGCCAGCGTCGACAGCGCGAGCGTGCCGGCGCCGTCGGCCTTGCGGTTCACCTCGTCGAGGGCGGTGCGGATCAGCTCGTCGTGCTGGGGCGTGCCGAACGTCGCGACCTCGTCGTCGTGGACGAGGTCGGACACGAACGTCTGCGGGACGAAGAACAGCAGGACGTCGGGCTTCTCGGCCTCGACCAGGGCGGGCCACTCCTTGCGCCAGTCCAGGCAGCTGCGGGTGGGCTCGTTGGCCTCGCCGTCCACGACCTTCTGCAGGGTGAAGGGGTCGCAGCCCAGGTGCGTGGTCTGACTCATCGAGAGCTGGCGGAACTCGTGGGTGGCGACGTTCTTGTAGATGCTGAACGGGATCGAGTTGCCCAGCAGCATCGTCGAGCGGCGCGCCTCGGCGGTGTACGGCTCCGGGGTCAGCTCGAGCGGAGGCAGGTCGGAGTGGGGACCGTAGCCGGCCAGCTCGGACTGCGGCGGCTGGGAGTGCGCGACGACGAAGGCGCTCGTCAGCACGAGGGGCGCGGCCATGATCGTGATCGCTCGCGAGACGCGCCGGGCGGAGGCGAAGAAGGGTCGCCGTCCCCGGATCGGCGCCTCGATGAAGCGGTAGGTGAGCCACGCCAGTACCACCGACACGCCCACCCGGACCACGTCGAGGGCGAGCCCGTCGAGTCCGGTGGTGCCCGAGTTGAGGTAGACGATGACCGGCCAGTGCCACAGGTAGAGGGGATAGCTGATGAGGCCGATCCAGCGGGGGACCGGGCTGCCGAGCGCGCGGTTGAAGGTGCCTGCGGTGCCGCTGGCGGCCGCAAGGATCGCGACGAGCGCGGCCAGGCAGACCAGCACGAGACCACCGCGGTAGACGGCCGCGGCCGACGAATCGGTGACCACCATGGCCGCCACGATGAGCGCCAGGGCGCCCCAGGCCGTGACATCGGTCAGCACCGAGGAGCGGCGCTCGCGGAAGGCGGTCCGACCCAGCACCAGGGCGGCGCAGACGCCGATCAGCAGCTCGAACGCCCGCGTGACGGTGCTGTAGTAGAGCGAGGTGATCTCGGTGCCGTTCGCGTACCCGTTGGCCATCGCGAGGGCCGAGGCGGCAGCGAGCGCCGCGAAGACGATCGACTGCCGGCGCCGGGCCCGGACCACGGCGCTGACGAGCAGCAGCAGCAGCGGGAAGACGAGGTAGAACTGCTCCTCGATCGACAGCGACCACGTGTGGCGGACCGGCGAGGGGAGCGAGAGCTGGTCGAAGTACTGCTCGTCGCCGAGCATGAAGCGCCAGTTCGAGACGTAGAACAGCGAGGAGACGATGTCCCAGGCGACCGCGGTGCGGCGGCCGGGGAGGGTCCAGATCCACGCGGCGACCGAGACGGCCAGCAGCACCGTGATGAGCGACGGCAGCAGTCGCCGCATGCGCGCGCCCCAGAAGCGGACGACGCTGATGCGGCCCCAGCGGTCCTGCTCGGCGACGAGGAGGTTCGTGATCAGGAAGCCCGACAGGACGAAGAACAGGTCGACGCCCAGCCAGCCGCCCTGGAGGAATCGCTCGTCGAGGTGGAAGACGAGGACGCCGATGATCGCGACCGCGCGCAGGCCGTCGAGGGCGGGACGGTAGGGCAGTCGCGCACGCAGCGCGGGAGTGGGAGCCGACATGAGGTTCGAGGCGGCGGGCGGGGCCCGCGGGTCTCAGCGTCCGTCGTCGAGGAGTCGGCGCCGCGCGCCGCCGTCGGAGTGGTCGTCACGGTCGGTGCCGCGCACCGAGCCACGCTCGTCGCGGTCGCGGTCGCGGTCGGAGTACTCGTAGTCATCCGCGTAGCCGTGACGGTCGCCGCGGGCGCGCTCGACCTGGTGCGTGAAGCCGAAGAGCATCGCGCCGACTCCGGCGATGCCCACTGCGGCGACGATGGAGGCGAGCGCCCCGTAGAGGTACTGCGTGTTGATCGGACCGCACACGCCGGCCTGGAACTTGTCCGCGGGCGGCTGCAGCGCGGAGCCGCACTCGAAGATCGCGCCCGAGCTGGTCTGGATCTCGGTGATGGGCGTCAGCAGCAGGTAGATCCCGTACGCCAGGAACGGGATCGCCGCGAGGATCGCCACCTTCGTCCCGAGGTTGGGGACGGGGCGAGAACGCACATCGGAGTCGTCGAGCATGTGACGCATACTACTATGGCGAACGCCGTGCGTACGCGCGGGTAACCAAGAGTTAGGGCTGTGTCTGTGCGCCGTGGGATCGTTCTCGCCGGAGGTCTCGGGACCCGCCTGCGAGCCGCGAGCGGCGACCTGCCCAAGCCTCTCGTCGAGGTGGGCGGAGAGCCTCTCGTCGCCCACCAGATCCGTCGCCTCGTCGCCGCCGGCGTCCCGGACGTGACCGTCGCCGTCGGGTACGGCGCCGACCAGGTCGTGCAGCTGCTGGGCGCCGGCGAGGCGTGGGGCGCGCGTCTGTCGTACAGCCGCGAGGACGAGCCGCTCGGCACCGGGGGCGCGCTCGCGCTCGCCGCGCGCGGCGCCGTCGCGCCCGGGGACACCGTGGTGGTGGTGAACGGCGACCTGCTCTCGCGGCACGACCTCGCCGCCCAGGTGCGCGTGTTCGAGGAGTCCGGTGCCGCCGTTCTCCTGCACGTGCGCGAGGTGTCCGACGCCCGGGCCTACGGCGTGGTGTCGGTCGACGGCGACCGCGTCACCGGGTTCCACGAGAAGCCCGCCGAGGCCGCACCGGGTCTCGTGAACGCCGGCACCTACGTGATGCGCGGCGAGGTCCTGCTCGGCCTGCCGGACACCGTCCCGCTGTCCGTCGAGGTCGACGTGTTCCCGCGCCTGGTCACGAGTGCCGACGTCCGCGCGCACCGCGACGACGCGGAGTTCCTCGACGTGGGGACGCCCGAGGCCCTCGAGCAGGCACGGCGGGCGTGGGCGTGACGGCGGCTCCGGCACGCGCCCGGGTCGCCTCGCTCGACGGCATCCGTGGCGGCTTCATGCTCCTCTTCATGGCCTACCACTTCGGCCTGACCGTCCTGGGCGGTGCCTGGACCGGCATCAACGTGTTCTTCGTCCTCTCCGGATTCCTCATCGCCCGGCTGCTCCTGGTCGAGCGTGAGCGCTTCGGGCGGGTCGACCTGCTGGGCTTCTACCGACGCCGCGCCCGCCGACTGCTGCCGGCGCTCATCGCCCTGCTGCTCGTCCTCGCGGTGTGGGGACTGGCGTTCGCCGACGACGCCGCGCGCCGCCAGCTGCGCGGCGACCTCGTGGCCACCCTCGGCTTCGTCATGAACTGGCGGCTCATCGCGCAGGCCGACCAGTACTTCGCCGAGTTCGGCTCGGCCTCGATGCTGCGCCACGCCTGGACCCTGTCGGTCGAGGAGCAGTTCTACGTGGTCGTCCCGCTGCTGCTCGCCGTGCTGGCGTGGCTGGGATCGCGCCGGATCGCAGCCGTCGTCCTGGTGCTGCTGGCCCTCGCCTCGGCGTGGTGGACCGCACAGGTCGGCGTCGGCGACGCCACCGCGCAGGCGCACGCCTACTACGGGACGGACACCCGCGTGCAGTCCCTCCTCGTGGGTGTCCTCCTCGCGTACCTCGTGGCGGGGACCGGAGCGGTGACCCGCCGCGTCCCGTCGCGGGGAGTGCTCGAGCCGGTTGCCTGGGCGTCGCTCCTCGGTCTGCTGACCGCGCTCGTCCTGGTCGACCCGATGTCGTCGCTGTTCTTCGAGCGGGGCGGCATCCTCGTGCAGTCGGCGATCGTGGCGGTGCTCGTGTGGGCATGCGTCGCCCGGCCCGACCTCTCGGTGCACCACGTCCTCGGCTGGCGGCCGCTGGCGTGGCTCGGGGAGCGCAGCTACGGGCTGTACCTCTACCACTGGCCCGTCAAGCTCTGGATCGAGCGCGGCGTGCCCCAGATCGGCACCGCTGCCGAGATCGTGGTCGGCTGTCTCGTCACGACCCTGCTGGCGTCGCTCAGCTATCGCTACCTCGAGCGGCCCGTGCTCGACCACGGCCTGCGCGGCCTCGTGCCGCGGCTGCGCCGGCCGGGCTGGCTGGCGGTCGTCGGTCCCGCGTCGGTCGTCGTGATGGCGGTGCTCGTCGGGCAGGTCCCCGCCACCGGACAGGCCGTCGCGGCGCGCGACGTGCCGCCCCTGCGTGCCGGCCAGCCCGCCTACGAGGCGGGGGAGGAGCCCACCCGCATCGCCGTGTTCGGAGACTCCCTGCCCGACCGGTTGGCCGACGTCTTTCCCGCGGAGCAGTACGAGGACCTCTCGGTGACCTCGCTCGCCGTGCCGGGGTGTGACCTGCTCGAGTCGCGCATCGCCTACCGCGAGCTCCAGCAGGACGACGAGTGCCGGGCCGCGAAGCGCGACTTCGGCGCGAACGTGCGCGAGGCCGACGTGGACACCGTGCTCGTGATGCTGCCGACGTTCGCGGCGATCCCGCATGAGGACCCCGCCGGCGAGCCGATCTGGCTCGAGTCGCCGCAATTCCGGCGTGAGGTGCTCGACGCCCTCGACCGCCTCCGGGAGGGCGCCGCCGAGTCCGGCACCACGATGCAGGTGGCCACCCTGCCGTGCCGCGACCCGCGCCAGATGGCGACGATCCCTGGCATCTCTACGTACGTCGCCGACCATCCCGAGGTCATCGACGCCACCGCCGAGCCCTCCGTCGTCAACGACTGGGTGCGGGCGTGGGCGCGTGCGCGCTCCGTGCCGCTGGTGGACCTCTACGACGTGCTGGGCTGCGGTGACGGGCCCGTGCAGGAGATCAACGACGTGACCCTCTTCAGCGACGGCCTGCACTTCGACGACGAGGCCGCGGCGATGGTGTGGACCTGGCTGGCGCCGACGGTGCGCGACCGGGCGCGGGAGGCCACGCGATGAGCTCGGTCTTCTCCCTGAGGAACAGCCAGGGCTCGCGCAGCGCGACCCTCGACGGCGTGCGCGGCCTGGCCGTCGTCGTCCTGCTGCTCTACCACTTCGGCGTCTCGGCCCTGCAGGGCGCGTGGGTCGGCATCAGCCTGTTCTTCGTCTTCTCGGGCTACGTGATCGTCATGATCATGCTCAAGGAGCACGCGCGCCGGGGCCGGATCGACGTGGTCGACTTCTTCCGGCGTCGCGCGCGGCGCCTGCTGCCGGCCCTGACGATCATGCTGCTGGCGATCGCCACGTGGGGGGTGCTCGCGGCGGATCACGCCACGCGTCGCTCGATGCGCGGCGACATCCTCGCCACGATGGGCTTCGTCATGAACTGGCGCCTGGTCCAGCAGGCCGACCAGTACTTCGTCGAGTGGGCCAACCCCTCCTTCCTGCGCCACGTGTGGACCCTCGCGGTGGAGGAGCAGTTCTACCTCGTCGCGCCGTTCCTGGTGATGGCGCTGATCCGCCTCGTCCACCGACGCTGGGCGCGCGTGGCCGTCGTCGCGTCGCTCGCCACCGCCTCGGCCGTCTGGACGGCCATGGTGGGCGTCGGCTCCACCGAGGCGCAGGCCCACGCCTACTACGGCACCGACACCCGCGTGCAGGCGCTGCTCGCCGGCATGGCGGTCGCCTTCGCCGTCGGGCCTGACCGCGACGGCCACCGGCCCGCCGACATGCGCCCGCGGGTCGCGGCCTTCTGGGCCTGGGCGGCCACGCTCACGTCGATCGCCTGCTTCTTCGTCGTGCCGCCGCTGTCGCCGTTCATGTTCGAGTCCGGCGGCATGCTCATGCTGGCGGCGCTCACGGCCGTCGGGCTGGCGGGCGCCGTCCAGGTCGGGCCGGGTCTGTTCCGCCGCGTCTTCACGGTGGCGCCGCTGGTCTACCTCGGCATCCTCACGTACGGGCTGTACCTGTGGCACTGGCCCGTGAAGCTGTGGCTCGACCGCTACGCGCCGGCGCTGCCCGTCGAGGGCACCCTCATCCTGGGCTCGCTCGTCACGCTGGCGCTGGCGGCGCTGAGCTTCCACCTCGTCGAGGTACCAGTCATGCTCGGCGGACTCGCGCGGCTCACCGGCGGGATCGATCGCGGCCGCGTGCTGGCGGTCGGCGCCACCGCGGCGGTCGTCCTCGCTGCGGTGCGGGTGGGCGACGTGCCCACCGTCGAGGAGGACCTCGAGGCGGGCCGGGTGCCGGCGCTCGTCGACGGCACCCCGACCTACGCGCCCCAGGACGAGACCGTGCGCACCGCGCTCTACGGCGACTCCGTCGCCCACTACCTCGCGCAGGGCTTCCCCGACCGCACCTTCTCCGACCTGCAGGTCACCGACCTGGCCACCGAGGGCTGCAGCCTGCTGCCGCTCACGATCCACTGGACGCCGCGCAATCAGGAGGAGGTCTCGGACGCGTGCCGCGAGGGCCGCGAGAACCTGACCGAGAACCTGCGCGACGCCGACGCCGAGGTCCTGGTGCTCATGGTGGGCTCGGTGCTGGGCGTGCCGCACGAGCGCGAGGACGGCAGCCTGCTCGAGGTCGACGATCCCGCCTACCGCGCGGCCGTGGAGGAGCAGCTCGACGGGCTGCTCGCCGACGCCCGGGCCGCCGACGTCCAGCAGGTGCAGCTGGCCACGCTGCCGTGCCGCGCCGACTCGATCGGCGACTACCAGATCGACGCGGAGGACGAGGACTGGTTCGACGAGCGTCCCGAGATCGCCGAGACGGTGGTCGATCCGCGCCGGATCAACGGCTGGCTCACCGCGTGGGCGGAGGCGAACGGGGTGCCCGTGCTCGACCTCTACGACGCCCTCGAGTGCCAGCGCGGCTTCGCCAAGGAGCGCCACGGGATCGAGGTCTTCCGCGACCAGCTGCACTTCTCCGAGGAGGCCACGCCGATGGTCTGGACGTGGCTCGCGCCCTCGATCCGGGAGCGCTGGCAGACCCGCGCGTGAACCCGCTCGGTTCACCCCAGAATCCGGTTACCAGCAGGTAGGCTGGTCGCCGCACGAAAGGCATTCATGGACACCTCCGCATTCTTCGACCGCGCCCCGACGCTCTTCCCCGGCGATCCGCAGGACACCGATCCGATCGATCCGTACTGGGACCAGGTCAAGGCCGACGTCACGGGCTTCACGTCCTCCAACGAGCTCGCGATGCTCAACCTGGCGGCGTCCCTGATGCCCGCCGACGAGGCCTACCTCGAGGTCGGCACCTTCAAGGGCCGGTCGATGTGCGGCACGGTCCGCGACAACGCCGACAAGGTCTTCTACGCCATGGAGAACTTCCTGGAGTTCGGCATGGCCGGCCAGGAGGCCCGCGAGGAGCTGATGGCCAACCTCGCGACGTACGGCGAGGGCGCCGACGTCCGCCTCCTCGAGGGCGACTGCTTCAAGCTGATGGCCGTCCCGAACATCCTCGACCGACCGGTCGGCGTCTACTTCTACGACGGCGAGCACACGCTGCTGGCGCACTACCTCGCGCTGGCCGTCGTCGAGCCGCTGCTGGCCGACGAGGCGCTCGTGCTGATCGACGACGCCACGTGGCCGGTCGTGCAGCGCGCCCACCGCCTCTTCCTCGACCGCCACCCGGGGTGGACGATCGACGCCACGTGGGACGCGAAGTCCGACGACGACCCGCGCTGGGCCAACGGCCTGCACGCGCTGACGTTCCGTCGCACCACGCCGACGGTGCTGAAGGGCCGCGACGAGTGGCTGCGCCGCTACCAGGTGCACGTGCAGAACCGGCTCAACCGGCTCGCGTGGAAGGCCGCGACGAAGTTCCCCGGCGTCATGAAGCTGGGCGCCCGCATCGTCATGGGCCGGTCGCGCGCGATCGAGCAGAAGCAGGACTGACGACCGACGCTCCGGCGTCCCGTCAGCGCGTTCCGAGGCGGCGCGATCGGACCAGCGCCGCGGCCACGATGGCCGCGGCACCGGCCGCGCACACCCCGACCAGCTCGTACGGGGTGTCGTGGAACCACAGCACCACCAGCACGCACTGCACGCCGAGGACGAGCCACGTGAACCGGCCGAGCCAGGGGCTGTCGAGGCCCATCTCGGCGAACAGCGACACCTGCACGAGCGCCCACAGCACGCCGAGGCCGACGCACGCCACCGCGAGTCCGCCGAACTCGGCGTACTCGGCGCCGCCGGCGAGCTCGACCCAGAACGAGGGGGCGACCGCGATCACGGCGACCCCGGCCAGGCCGAGCGCCAGGATCAGCAGCAGCGACCGGCGGAACGACCGGGCCGCTCCGGGACCTTGCATCCGGGGGACCAGCAGCAACGCCACGAACTGGGTGCCCCAGCCCATCGCGCGGCCGAAGGTGGCCGCGAGGGCGTAGCCGCCGGACTGGTGATCGTCGAGGTAGGCGCGCGCCAGCGTGACGTCGACGTTCGTCAGTGCGATGAACGCGCCGAGCGACATCGTGGCGCGGATGAGCTCCGTGCCCAGGCTCTGGTCCTCGGCGAGCGTGAGGTCCTCGCGGCACAGCCACGCGCCGAGCACCGCCACGGCGGCCGCGACGAGCAGCAGGAGGGCGAAGACCTGGGCGACCGAGAGGCCGAGCGCCGCGCCGCCGGCTCCGGCGGCGAGCCGCCCTCCGGCGGTGGCGACGTAGATCGCCGAGAGGGCCGCCAGCCGGTCGCGCCCGAGCAGGATGCCCTGGAACGCGCCGGTGAGGGTCATCGGGACCAGCGTCAGGCCCAGCCAGATGGCCGACCACGCGGTGTCGAGCCGGAACGCGTCGGCCAGCAGGGGAGCGGCGAGGATCGTCGCACCGGCGAGGGCCGTGCCCACCATGAGGGCGGTGCGCAGGCCGCGCGAGTCCGACGACGCGCCGGCCACGTGACGGGCCACGATGACCTGCAGCGCGCCGGCGGGCACCGCCAGCACGATGCCGTAGGCGGAGAGCGCGGAGAAGCCGCCGAAGTCCGAAGGACCGAGCGCGCGCGACAGGACGAGGACGAAGACGTAGCTCAGGAGATTGGCGACGGCCATCGTGACGCCGAGTGCCGCCCCGGCGCCCGGACGCGTGCGTGACGAGGGGGACGGACGGGGCATGGCGACCTCAGGCTACCGGGCTTCGTGACTCGCCGGTAACAGATGTGTGACGCGGGCTATATTGGACGACGCTGTGCCCGCGGCCGACCGGCCGGACCTCGAGGGAGTTCTCTGTGCGCCTGTTCACCCACTACCGCTTCGTGGTGGGCTCGGCGATCGTCGCTCTGGCGCTGGTCATCGGTCTCAACGGCTGGGGCACCTTCTACACCGACATCAAGCCCGAGATCTACATCCGCCCGTGGGCGATGCTCGGCCAGTACATGTCGTCGTGGACCGCCTCGCCGTACCTGGGCTCGCCGAACTTCAACGTGGGCCTCGCGCCGGTGCTGCTCGTGCTGTCCGCGCTGCGGGGGATCGGGCTGTCGCCCGAGATGGCGTTCAAGGTCTTCCACTTCGTGCTCTGGCTCGTGGCCGCGTGGGGCGCGGCCCGCCTGACGCGGGTCGTCGCGCCGCGCGTCGGGCGCTGGGGCGGGCTGCTGGCGGCCGTGCTGTTCCTCGCGAACCCCTACACGATCAGCGCCGGTGCCACACTGGCCATCGCGCTGCCGATGGCGCTGCTGCCGTGGCAGCTGCTGTGCCTCATCCACGGCCTGCGCCGCCCGGCCAGCTGGGCGTGGCCGGCGCTGTTCGGCCTCACCTTCTTCGCGATGAGCGGCATGAACGTCGCGGTCGTGCCGCTGCTGCAGCTGCTCGCCGTGATCCCGGTCGTCCTGGCGATCCGCGCCAGCGAGGGACTGCGCTGGGTCGACGCGCTGCTGGTGCTCGCGAAGTGCGCGCTCTTCGTCGTCGTGCTGTCGCTCTACTGGCTCGTGCCGGCGTTCGCCGCGCTCACCACGGGTGCCCAGATCGTCGAGGGCTCCGAGTCGCTCACGGGCATCGCGAAGGTCTCGTCGCTCACCGAGGTGCTGCGCGGGCTCGGCCTGTGGCCGCTGTACGGCTCCAGCTCGACCGGGCCCTGGGTGCCCGAGCACGCGGTCTACGTCGTCAGTCCGCTCATCATGGTGCTGACCGCGCTGTGGCCGGCGCTCGGCCTCACGGCGCTGGCCTGGGCACGGACCCGCGCCCGGGTGCTCGTCACCGTGGCCGTGTTCGGCGCCGCGGTCGTCATGGTCGGCGTGTTCCCCACCGAGGACGGCCCGGCGTCTCCCTTCGGCCTCCTCCTGGCCCAGCTGCTCGAGATCCCGGCGCTCTCCGCGTTCCGCACGACCAACAAGATCGGCGCGGTGCTCGTCGTCGCGATGACGATCGGCCTGGTCGTGGCGGTCGTGCACCTCGCGCCGCGCGTCTGGCGCTTCCACCCCGCGCGCACCGTGGTCGTGGTCGTCACCGCCAGCGTGTTCGCCGCCTGGTGCCTGCCGGCGCTGTCGGGCCGCCTCTACATCTCGCCGATCGACGTCCCCGACTACTGGCACGAGGCCGCGGCCTCGGTGGACGAGAGCACGCGTCCCGGCTCGGTCCTCGTGCTGCCCGGACAGGTCCGGCCGTTCTACCGATGGACCGAGGAGCGTCCCGACGACATCGTCAACGCGCTCATCGACCGGCGCGCGGTGCTGCCCGAGACCACGCCGAACGCCTCGCCGCCCGGCGTGAACTTCCTTGCCGCGCTCGACGGCTCGCTGCAGTCCGGCACGTCCACGGGCGCCGTCGTCTCCACGATGGCGCGCTACCTCGGCGCCGGGCAGGTGCTGCTGCGCAACGACGTGGTGTGGGAGAACACCGGCGGCGCGCGCCCGTCCGAGATGAACCAGCTGGTCGCCGGCGATCCTGGTCTCTTCGGCCGCGAGAACATCGGCGTGCCCGGACAGAACACGCTCTCGCCCGCGGAGGAGGACCCCTTCTTCCACGGTGAGCACCTGCTGCCGCCCGTGCAGATCTACGACGTCGGCGGAGCACGCGAGCCGCTGCGCGCCGTGCCGCTCGACGGACAGGTGATCGTCGCGGGCGACGGCTTCTCGTTCCCGGCGATGGCCGACGCGGGCCTGCTCGACGACTCGCCGCTCGTCCGGTACGCCCAGGACCTGTCGACCGACGACTTCAGCACGGCCCTCGACACGGTCGGCCGGATGGTGCTGACCGACACCAACGCGCGCCGCAGCGTGATCGCCAACCGGCTCACCGTCGGCCAGGGCCCGCTGCTGCGCGAGGACCAGGACCCGGGCGCCACCCGCACGCTCGGCACCGATCCCGAGGACCAGACCGTGCGCGTCGACTCGGTCGTCGAGGTCACCACGTCGCGCTCGGGCGGCACGTTCTTCGACCTGCCCTACGGCACGGGCGACTTCGCCGTCGACGGCGACCTCACCACCGGCTGGCGGTTCGGCGACTTCGGCACGGCCGCCGGTCAGCGCCTCGTCGCCACGTTCGACGAGCCCGTCACCCTCGACGAGGTCCCCGTGGCGCAGCTGCCCATCGGCGACGTGCAGATCGACGAGGTCACGGTGTCCGCGGGCGGTCGGAGCGACACCATCACCCTGCCCGAGAGCGGCCTGGCCACCGCGCGACTCGGCGGCGTCGAGACCGACGAGGTCACGCTCACCATCGACTCCACCCGCGGTGAGGGCTTCAACTTCGTGGGCATCGCCGAGATCGGCCTGGGCCAGTTGGCGCACGTCGCCGGCCGCACCCCGCTCACGCTCTCGAACACGTACGACGAGCTCGACGCCGACGACCGCCTGCGCTTCTCGCGCACGCCGCTCGACGTGCTGCTGACCCGTGTGCAGAACACGCCCTCCATCAACGACGACTCCGAGCGTGCGCTGAACCGCGTCGTCACCCTGCCCGACCGCCGCACCTTCGAGACGAAGGCGGACGTCCGCGTCAACGGCCCCGTCGAGGTCATGTACGACCGCGTCGAGGGTCGCGGCAAGGAGGTCGAGGCGGAGTCGAGCGGCTTCTACTTCGACAACCCCGTCTACCGCGCCTCGCGCGCCGCCGACGGCGACGCCGACACCGGCTGGGTGCCCGGCGGCAACACCCGCGGTGCCTGGTGGGAGATCCGCGGCGACGAGCGCCGGATCGAGCGCGTCGTCATCGACCAGGAGCCCGCGAGGATCCTCGACGACCAGACCCGCCACCGCGCCTCCCGCGTCACGGTCAGCGTCGACGGCCGCGACGTCGCCGAGTCCGAGATCGGCCTGGGGGAGACCACGATCGAGCTCGACGAGCCCGTCCGTGGCTCCGCCGTCCGGGTCACGATCGACGGCATCGCCGGCGACCCCTCGGGCGTCCCGCCCACGTTCCGCTCGATCGACACGGGCCTGCAGGTTCCGGAGGCCGACGAGGACGAGCAGCAGTGCCTGCCGGTCGCGCTCGCCGACGGGACCGGCCTGCTGATGCGGCCGCAGACCAGTCTGCTGGCGCGCAAGGACCAGCAGGGCACGCCGTGGGTCGGCTGCGACACCACGCGCCTCGAGGCGGGCGAGCACACGATCGACGCCAACCCCGCGTTCATCCTCGACTCGCTCCAGCTGAGCGACACCCGGGAGTCGCTCGAGCGCTTCGGCTCGCCGATCATCTCCGAGACCACCCGCGACGGTGACGCCCACCAGACGCTCGACGTCGAGGTCACGGACGGCCCCTACGCCGTCGTCACGGGCCAGAGCTACAACCCCGACTGGCGGGCCACCGCCGACGGGAAGGACCTGGGCGCCCCCGTCACGCTCGACGGCTTCTCCACGGGCTGGATCGTCGAGGACGGTGCCGCCGCCACGATCGACATCCGCTACGCCCCGCAGACGTGGGCCAACATCGCGCTCGGCGCGAGCGGCGTCGGCCTGCTCGCGGCCCTCGCGCTGATCGTCGCCGCCCTCGTGCGCCGCCGCCTGTTCGCGCTGCCCGACGGTCCGGCCGGGCCCACCACCCTGCGCCCGCGGTGGGCCTCGGCACCCGTGCTCGCGGTGACCGGCGTCGTCGGCGCCGGACTCCTGCTGGGCTGGGGCGGCCTGGCGGGCGCGCTCGTCGCCGTCGTGCTGACGTGGCTGCGGCCGGTCGACCCGCGCCGTCTCGTGTACCTCGGGTCGGGACTGGTGTTCGCCTCGATCCTGGCGCTGCTGGTCGTGCAGGCCCGGCGCGACGGGATCGGCGAGCTGTCCGCCGACGTGATCGCGGCCAGCCTGGTGCCGCACCACCTCGCGGGCGCGGGCCTCGTGCTGGCCGTCGCCGGCAGCCTCATCCTGCTCCTGCGGAGGGACGACGATGACTGAGCCCCTGGTGTCGGTGATCGTGCCGACGCGGAACAACGCCCGCACGATCGAGCGCTGCCTGGCGTCGGTGCGCGCGCAGGACCACCCGCACGTCGAGCTGATCGTGGTGGACAACCACAGCTCCGACGGGACCGATGACATCGCGCGGGGAATCGCCGACGTGGTCATCACGGCCGGTCCCGAGCGCAGCGCCCAGCGCAACCGCGGCATCCGCGCCGCCGAGGGCGTCTGGATCCTGTGGCTCGACAGCGACATGTACCTGCCCACCGACGCGGTCAGCGCCGCCGTGCGCACGGCCGCCGTCACCGACGCCACGGGCGTCGCGCTGCCCGAGCGCACGATCGGCGACGGCTTCTGGACGGCGTGCCGCGCGCTCGAGCGCGAGTGCTACCTCGACGCGCCGTGGCTGCACAACCCGCGCCTGTTGCGCCGAGCCGACATGCTCGCCGACGGGTTCCACGAGTCGATGTCGGGCCCGGAGGACGCCGACCTGCGCTTCCGCATCCGCGATGCCGGCGGCACCGTCGAGCTCGCGCCCGTCGTGGTCGACCACGACGAGGGCCGGCTGACCCTGCGCGACATCTGGCAGAAGCGCTACTACTACGGGCTCAGCCTCCCGGCGCTGGTCGAGCGTCACGACCGCGCGATGGCCGACCAGGGCTCCGGCGTGCTGCGTGCCTACGCCCAGAGCTGGCGCCGGCTCGCCCGTCGCCCCGTCCACGCGCTCGGCATGGCCGGCATGCGCGTGATGGAGGCCGCGGGCTACCTGTGGGGCGCCCGTGCGGGTCGTCGCCGGGCGCGGGTGTGAGGATCGACGGGTGACGCGCGAACTGTTGTGGGTGTCCCTGCCCGACCAGCGGCCGCGTCGCGAGCTCTTCTACATGTCGCTCCTGGGCGACACGCACGTCACCGCCCTGGCGCGCGACGAGCCGGTGGGTGACCTGACGTGGGTGCCCAGCACCTACCGCCGCCCGATCAAGCGCTTCATCGAGGCCGGCGCGTTCGCGTGGGTCAACGAGCTCCGCGACCAGGACCCGGCCGAGTTCGACTGGGTCGCCTCGCTCGAGCTGTGCTCGCTCGTCACCGGCCAGGCGTCGCGGTGGCGACGGCGCGGCACCGGACGGCGTCCGCTCCAGGCGGTCGTGACGTGGGAGAATCTCGCGCGCCAGCCGCTCTACCGCGTGCCGCCCTACCGCCAGGCGCTCGAGTCGTGCCGCGGAGCCGAGCTGCTGCTGTGCATGGTCGACGCCGCGCGCGACCACCTGCTGGAGAACCGCTTCGACGACGCGGTCATCCGCGTCGTGAAGCCGGGCGTGGACACCGAGATCTTCACGCCGGCCCACGACATCGCCGACCGCCCGCGGGTGGCGTTCGTCAGCCCGTTGGCCGAGAACAAGGGGATCGACCGCATCCTCGAGGCCATGCGCCTCGTGCGCCGCGAGATCCCCGAGGCCGAGCTCGTCGTCGCGGGCCGCGGGCCGCTCGAGGGCCTCGTGCGGGCCGCGGCGGACGACCCCGACGGCGGCGTCACGCTGATGGGCGGCCTCGACGCCGACGGCGTCGGCGACCTGCTGCGCAGCGCCACGGTCTTCACCACGGCGCCGCGGCCCACGTGGAAGTGGGAGGAGCAGTTCGGCCTCGCCTACGTCGAGGCCCAGGCGTGCGGTCTCCCCGTGGTCACGACGCGCTGCGGCAGCAACCACGAGGCGATCGCACCGGGCAATGACCTGCTCGACGTCGAGGGGTCCGACCAGGTCGAGGCCCTCGCGGCGTCGTTGGTCGGCTGGCTGTCCGACGCCGAGCGTCGCCGCCGGCAGGGCGAGGCCAACCGCGCGTGGGTCGTCGAGCACCACGACCTGCTGACGCAGTGCCGTCGCATGGGCGAGGCGTTCGCCGAGATGGAACGTCTGCACGGGGCGCGTTGATGAGGCGCGCGACCACGCCCACCGCCGTCGGCGGTCTGGTCGGCCTGCTGGCCGCCGTGGTGATCCTCGGCCCCACGCTGGCGCCGGGCTTCCAGCTCGGCTACGACATGGTGTTCGTCCCCGACCTCGGGTTCGGGGAGCGCACCCTCGGCGTCGACGGAGCCGTGCCGCGCGCCGTCCCGAACGACCTCGTCGTGGCCGTCCTGTCCACCGTCCTGCCCGGCTGGCTGGTCCAGAAGCTGCTGCTCGTCACGGTGTTCGTGGCGGCCGGCGCGGGTGCGGGTGCGCTGCTGCCGGGGCGCCGCGCCGCGGTGGCCGGTGCGCTCGTCGCCTGCTGGAACCCGTGGATCGCCGAGCGGCTCGCGATCGGCCACTGGGGCTACCTGCTCGGCTACGCCGCGCTGTTCTGGGTCGTCCGCACCGCGGGTCGCGTCCGCCGGGGCGAGTCCGCCGGGGGGTCGCTCGGCGTGGTGATGGCGCTGGCCGGGCTCTCCGGCTCCACCGGCGCCGTGCTCGCCGTCGTCATGGCCACCGCCGTGCTGCTGGCCGGGTCGCGGTGGCCGCGGGCCTGGCGGGCGTGGGGCTGGGCGATGCTCGTCTCGGTGCTGGTCGCGGCCTCGTGGTGGTTCCCGTTCCTGCGCTCCGACGCCTCCTCGTCGGCGGACTCCGCGGGCGTCGAGGCCTTCGCCGCCCGCGGCGACACCCCCTGGGGCATGGTCGGCTCGGTGCTGACCGGGGGTGGCATCTGGAACGAGGCCAGCTGGTTCGCCGAGCGGCAGAGCCTGCTGCTGTCGGGCGTCGCGCTGGTCGGCGTCCTCGCGGCAGTCGTGATCGCGTGGTCCGACGCACGGGTCCGGTCGCGCCCCGAATATCTCGGCGCCGCCGTCGCCGGCCTTCTCGGCCTGGTCGCGGGCGTCGCGGCCGGCCTGCCCGGAGGCCGGGAGCTCGTCTCCTTCCTCGTCCTCCAGGTCTCCGGTGGCGGACTCGTCCGCGACGGGCAGAAGTTCGCCGCACTGTGGATGGTCGCGGTGTCGCTGGCGGTGGGCCTGTGCGCCGCCCGTCTCGCCGCCACGGCGTCCCGGCGCGGTGCCGGACGCTGGATCGCCGGGGGACTGGCCGCCGCCACCGGCCTCGTCACCGTCGTCACGCTGCCGGGGCTCGCCTGGGGCGCCGGCGGCCGCTGGGGCTCGGTCGACTACCCCGTGGACTTCACGTTCGTCGCCGAGCGGCTGGAGCGGGCCGAGCCCGGAGCCGTCGCCGTGCTGCCGTGGACGCAGTACCGCCGGTACGGATGGAACGACGACCGCGTCCTGCTCGACCCGTGGCCGCGCCTGCTCCAGCGCGACGTCCGGGTCAACGACGCGCTGCCGCTGCGCGACGGCGTCGTGGCGGGGGAGGACCCCCGCGCGGCGGACGTCACACGCGCCCTCGGCGCACCGGGCGGCGACGTCCTCGCGGCACTGCGCGCCGTCGGCGTGCGCCACGTGCTCATCCAGCCCGACCAGCCCGGACCCACCCTCACGGCCCTGCAGCTGGCCGACGCCGACCTGCGCGTCCGCACGGAGTCCCTCGAGTGGTGGGACCTCGGCGACGAGGGGCTCGCCCCCGTGCCGGAGGCCGAGCCGATCGACCACCTCGGTCTCGCGCTGGGCGGCCTCGGCCTGCTCCTGGCCGCGGGCGGAGCCGCCCGTGCGGTCGTCCGGAGGCCGCGCGAGCACTCCTGAGGCGCCGTATCACGCGTGTGTCGTCTGCGGGACAAGCCGCCGGCGGGCTGCTAGGGTTACCGATAAGTATTCCTCGACTACGGAAAACAGGGGCACATGAGCGAGAACGCGGTCTGGACCATCGGCGGCAGCGCTGCCGGGATCATCCTTGGAATTCTCGCGGTCCTCGGCATCGTCGCGAGCCAGACCGCGGTCAAGCAGGATCAGACGCACTCGTCCGTCATCGCGTACGACGAGTCCTGATCGAACCGGGGTGACACACCCCACCATCGACGAACCCTCAGCGACGCCCGACGTCGCGCAACGGGTCAGAATCGCCGCCAGCACCTTGCTGGTGGCGATTCTTCCGTGGGTCGTCGCACCCGGGCGCACGCAGCCCGACACCAAGCTCGACCTCACGGTCGCCCCGTGGGACTACCTCGCGCGGGCGCTGTACGCGTGGAACTCGCACGCCGGCCTCGGTGAGCTGCAGAACCAGGCCTACGGCTACCTCTTCCCCCTCGGCCCGTTCATGGGTCTGGCCGACGCGATCGGCCTTCCCGGCTGGGCCGCCCAGCGCCTCTGGTGGAGCCTGATCCTGGTCGTCGGCTTCACCGGCACCTACCTCGTCGCCCGCCGCCTGCTGCGCCTGCGGCCCGACCTCGCCCTGCTCGCCGGCGCCCTCTACGCGATCGCCCCGCGCGTGGTCACCGTCCTGCCCGAGATCTCGGTCGAGGCCTGGCCGGGCGCCGTCGCGCCGTGGCTCGTGCTGAGCGCGTGGACGATGGTCCGGCCCTCCACCGACCGTGCTGCCCTCGTCCGGGCCGCCGCGGTCACGGGACTGCTCACCTTCGCCCTCGGTGGCGTCAACGCCACCGCGTCCGCCGTCGTGCTGCTCCTGCCGCTGGTGGTGCTGCTCACCGCCCCGAGGGCCGCTCGGCGCGGGCGAGCCGTCCTCGCGTGGTCCGCCGGGGTGCTCGGCGGCGCCGCGTGGTGGGTCGTGCCCTTGCTCGTGCTCGGCCGCTACGGCTACCCGTTCCTGGACTACATCGAGACCGCCCGGATCACCACGGCCGTGACCTCGGTGCCCCACGTGCTGCGCGGCGCCGACCACTGGATCGCCTACATCCTCGACGCGGAGTCCCACCCCGTGTGGCAGTCCGGCTGGGTCCAGGCGCAGGGACTCGTGGCGATCGTCGCGGGCATGGTCGTCGCCGGCGCCGGAGTCGCGGGACTCGTCGTCCTCGGTCGCGACCGCGAGCGCCGCGACGTCTCGCGGTTCCTCGTCGGCTCGGCCCTGCTCGGCACCGTGCTCATGGCGGTGGGACACGCCGGGATCGTCGGATCGCCGGTGTCCGGGCTCGTCCGCGACTTCCTCGACGGGCCGGGCGCAGCGCTGCGCAACGTGCACAAGGCCGACCCGCTGGTCCGGCTGCCGCTCGCCCTCGGCGCGGCGGTGCTGGTCGCGCACGGCCTCGGTCGCGTGCGACGGCTGCCGCGGGCGGCCACCGTGGTGGTGCTCGTGGCGGCCCTGCTGTCGCCCATGGCCTGGTGGTCGGGCCGCGGTGGGGACGCCAACAGCTACGACGAGATCCCGGCGACGTGGCGCGAGGCCGCGGCCGACCTCGACGCCCTGCACGCGCAGGACGGTGGCTCCACGCTCGTGCTGCCCGCCGCGCGCACGGCGGAGTTCACGTGGGGCAAGACCTCGGACGAGCCACTCGTCGCGCTGGCCGAGTCGCCGATCGTCACGCGACCCGCCGCGCCGCTGGGACACCCGGGCGCGACCCGGCTGCTCGACCGGATCGACGCGGCGGCCGCGTCGGGCGTGGCCCAGCCCGGACTCGCGGACCTGCTCGAGCGGATGGGCGTGGCGCGCGTCGTCGTCCGGCACGGGGTGCTGTCACTCGTACAGGCGTTGCCGGCCGACCGGGTCGAGCGCACGCTCGCCCGCTCCCCGGGATTCGCCGAGCACCAGCGCTTCGGGGACCTCTCGGTGTGGACGGTCGGCTCCGGCCCCACTCCGGTCGTCGAGTCGATGCCGGCCGACGGCGAGGTCGTCGTCGCCGGGGGTCCCGAGGCGCTGCACGACCTCACCGCGATCGGCCTGTCGCCGTGGGCGTGGACCTCGGTCTCGCCGGCGGCCGAGGACGCCGACGTGGTCACCGACACGCCCCGCTGGCGGCAGTTCAACAGTGGCCGCCCCGCCCAGCTCGCCTTCGGGCCGACCCTCGACGTCGACGACGACGGCCCCGTCCCGATCGGGTCGCGCGACCTCCCGCCCGCGGGCGACCGCACCACCCAGCCCGTGCGCGAGTGGCTCGGTCTGGCCTCGGTCGAGGCGTCCAGCTCGGGCGCCGACCCGTTCGCCGCCACGTGGTCGGGCACGGCCTCCGGACCCGCGGCCGCCCTGGACGGTGATCCGGGCACCGCGTGGCTGACCGACGAAACCACCGAAGGACGCCTGGCGCTCACGCTCGACGAGTCCTCGCCGCTGGGGGAGGTCACGGTGGCGCCTGCCGAGTCGACGCCCGCCACGGACCCCCTCACGCTGCGAGCGGTGCGCGCCGACGGCAGCTCGCGCGCCGAGGACGTCGACGCCGGCTCGGACTGGACCGCCGACTTCGGCGCCGAGGAGTTCACCCGACTCGAGGTCCTCCTGCCCGAGGCGCCGCGACCCGTGGTGCGGGGCATCGCCGAGGTCACCAGCTCGGAGCACGAGTGGGGCTCGCGCCTGCTCCTGCCCGGCGAGATCGATCCGCGTCGCACCGGCGTCCTGCTGAGCCCGCTGGAGGAGGACGCCGCGGCGCCGCGCTGGGCCTTCCGGTCATCCGCCGAGGCGCGCGTGCCGGTCGAGGTCACCGCCCGCGCCCGCCCGGGGTCCCAGCTGGAGTCGCTGCTCGACGCCCCGGCGACGTTCGCCTCCGAGGACCGTGCCGACCCCGACGACATCGCCTCGCGACCCGGCGCGGCGTTCGACCGCGACCCGACCACGTCGTGGCAGGTCCCGGACGGGCGCGACGCCGCCACCGTCGAGGTCACGCTGCCCGAGGAGACCCCGCTCGGTCGGATCACCACGGACGGGGTGGGCATCGCGTCGATCCGCGCCACGGTCGGCGGACGCGTGACCGTGCTGCCTCCGACGGGTGGCGTCGTGGAGGGCAGGGGCGACCGCGTCACCCTCACCGTCGTGCGCACGCCGGGGGAGGGCGCCTGGGCCGTGCCCGACCTCGACTTCGAGGCGATCGGCGAACCCACGCCCGTCCGCGTGCCGTGCTCGGCCGTGACGGTCGGCGGCTCGACCGTCCGTGTCGGCGGCGAGATCGCCCGCTCGCGCCTGGTGAGCGGCGACCCGTTCACCCTCCCGGCGTGCGGGGAGGACGAGGTCTCGGTCGGTCGCGGCGTCGTCGAGGTCCGTCCCGAGCTGCCGCCGGCGCTCCAGGTCGAGAGGATCCTGCTCGGCACGGTCGACTCCGCGGCGGGGGTGGGCCGTCCGGTGCGTGCAGAGGAGCAGAGTCCGGGACGCATCGTCGCCTCGCTGAGCGGGGGAGACGACGCCGTCATCGCCCTGACCCAGGGCGCGAACGCGGGATGGCGCGCCACCACGGCCGACGGCGACGAGCTCGAGCCCGTGACGATCGACGGCTGGCGGCAGGGCTTCCGCGTCCCCGCGGCCGTCTCCGGCGACGTGGTGATCGACTTCGCCCCGTCCACGGCGCACCGCTGGGGTCTGGCCACCGCGCCCGTGGCGCTCCTGCTGCTGCTCGGGGCACTCGTCGCGACGCGGCGCCGACGGCTGCCCGACGACACCTGGCCGGCGCCCGCGGACGAGCCCGATCGCCGGCTCGGCTGGGTGGTCTCCGGGGTCGTCGGTCTGCTCTGCGGCGGACCCGCGGGGCTGGCCCTCGTGGTGGTCGCATGGCTGCTGCCGCGCCGGTTCGTCGTGCCGGCCGCGATCGTCTCGATGGGGCTCGGCGCCGTGGCCATGGCCGCTCTGGGCGTCGTCGACCGGACCTCGGCCGGCACCGTGCTGGGTCAGCTGACGGGTCTGCTCACGCTCGCGCTGCTCGGTCGCGGGCTGTTCGATCCCGGGCCAGCGTCAGGATCGGCCGCTCGACCAGCAGCCACGACAGCGACGCCAGCGCCACGCTGAAGCCGACCGCCGCGTAGAGCACCCACCAGAATCCGGTGGCGAAGAGGGTGGCGCCCGTGACCTCGAACAGCACCTGCAGCACGACCAGGTGCCACAGGAACACGCCGTAGGAGATGTTGCCGAGCCAGCGCGTGACGCCCCAGCGGGCGACCTGGGCGGCGGGGGTGCCGGGGCGGGGCTCCTGCACGCACGCCGCCAGCAGCAGGAACGCGAACAGCGCGTAGAGCGCCTCCTTGACCACGGCCTGACCGACGGTCGGGGCAGCCAGGTCGCGCGGACCGGCGATCGGCGAGGACGCCAGCACGTAGGTGACGACGGCGAGCAGGACGAGCGTGGGCCGCGACCTCCAGACGGCGAGCACGCCGGGGCGCGTGGCGAGGGGGCCGACTCCGCGGCGGTGGCCCTCGGCCAGCAGCGCCACGACGGTGCCCGCCCCGAACCACGCCAGGTGGCCAAGCACGCTGGTCGCCAGCACCCCCGCGCCGCCGTCGGAGCCCGCGCGCGTCCACGCGGTGGCCACGGCCTGCGCGACGAGGCCGACCCCGCCGACCGCCAGGGTGAGGCCGACGAGCGTGCCCACGCCGCGCGAGCCGCGCCGCCAGAGCCCGCGGGTGAGCACCGCCCCGAGCAGCGGCACGAGGACGTAGAACGTCACCTCGGTCGTGAGGCTCCAGGTCTGCGTGAAGGACTGGTAGTACTCGCCCGTGTACCCCTGCAGCACCAGGACGTGCGCGGCGACCTTCCCGGCGCCGCCGCTGCCGGACCCGACGACCCACACGGCTGCGGCGAGCACGCCGGCGAGGGCCAGCCAGTAGGCCGGCAGGATGCGCGCGGCGCGGCGCACGGCGTACCGCGAGAGGGAGCCCGGCTCGCCCGCCACGCCGTCGAGCCCCCGTGCGATGGCGGGCCGCAGCAGCAGGAACGCGGAGATCGCGAAGAACACCGCGACGCCCGCGTCGCCGCGTGCGACGAGCCCTCCGACGAGGTCGATGTTCGCCGCTCCGGTCCAGAACGCGACGTGCGAGACCAGCACGAGACCCGCCGCGACGGCACGCAGGCCGTCGACGAGACGCAGGTGACCCATGGGCCCTCCGGGATGGTCGTACATCAGGTAGGTTGACGTCGCACTGCGCCCGGCAGTGCGACGCGTCACGTCTGGAGGCTAGTACGGATGACACAGCAGTCCCACCAGGTGTCAGCCGATCCCTCCGCGGTCGACGTCCGCCGCCCGGTGCTGCGTGCCCGTGCTCCGCTGCGCATCTCGTTCGCCGGTGGCGGCACCGACGTGGCGCCGTTCCCCGAGCGTGAGGGCGGCGCGGTCCTGTCGGCCACGATCTCGGCCTACTCCTACTGCACCTTGCGCCCGCGCACCGACGGACAGGTCACCATCAAGTCGCTCGACTACGGCTACTCGGTGGGCTTCAACGTCGACGACGACCTCGAGCTCGACGGCCAGCTCGACCTGCCCAAGGCCACGATCGCGCGGCTGCGCCAGTACCCCGGCGCCGTCCAGGCCACGGGCTTCGACCTCTTCATCCACACGAACGCCCCGCCCGGGTCCGGCCTGGGCTCCTCGAGCGCGGTGATGGTCGCCGTGATCGGCGTCGTCGCCCAGCACCTCGGCGTCGACCTCACCGAGTACGAGGTGGCCGAGCTGGCCTACCGGCTCGAGCGCGAGGACCTGCAGATCCCCGGCGGTGCCCAGGACCAGTACGCCGCGGCGTTCGGCGGCTTCAACTACATCGAGTTCACCGACAAGGTCGTCGTCAACCCGCTGCGCATCCGCGACTCGACGATCCACGAGCTCGAGCACAACATGCTGCTGGCCTACACCGGCAACACCCGCGTCAGCGACCACATCATCGACGACCAGGTGTCGCGGTACGAGCGAGGCGAGGAGGAGGCCCTCGAGGGCCTGCGCGCCCAGAAGGTGCTCGCCGAGGAGATGAAGCTCGCGCTCGTGCGCGGCGAGGTCGACACGCTGGGCCGTCTGCTGGGTCGCGCATGGGACGAGAAGCGCAAGATGTCCGACCGCATCGCCACGCCGCTCATCGACCAGGCGATCGAGAAGGCCCTCACGCTCGGTGCGCTCGGCGGCAAGGTCACCGGCGCCGGCGGCGGCGGCCACCTGGTCTTCATCTGTGAGTTCGAGCGGCGCCACGTCGTGGCGGAGGAGCTGACCCGCATGGGGCTGGCGGTCTCGGAGTTCACGTTCTCGAGGGAAGGACTGGTCACGTGGAGGGGACAGAGTTGACGATCGAGCACCAGCTGCACCGCGTCTCGGACGACGCGGTCGCGCAGGTCGTCGCGCAGCGCCAGACGCTGGGCATCGACGCCTGGGCCACCTTGGCGCGCGCCCTCGAGGAGCCCGCGCTCGTCGAGGCCGTCGACGCCGCGGGCCGGGCCGTCGTCGAGACGCTCCGGGCCGGCGGCACGATCCTGGTGGCCGGCAACGGCGGCAGCGCCGCGATCGCCAGCCACGTCGCGGCCGAGTTCGTCGGCAAGTGCATCCTCGATCGCGCGCCGCTGCCCGCGGTGTGCCTCGCGGACTCGCTCACCTCGATCACGGCCGTCGGCAACGACTACGGCTTCGACGACGTGTTCGTGCGGGGCGTCCAGTCCATGGGTCGTCCGGGCGACCTGCTGATCGCGATGTCCACGAGCGGGCGCAGCGAGAGCATCCTGCGCGCGCTCGACGCGGCCCGCGAGCGCGGCATCGCCACCGTCGCGCTGACCGGTGAGGGTGGTGGCGACCTGCCGGGCCGCGCCGACCACGTGCTGCACGTGCCCTCGGACTTCACGCCGCGCATCCAGGAGGTCCACATGCTGTGGGCGCACGCCTGGTGCGAGGCGGTCGACGTGCTGTCGCAGCCGACGTCCTGACCATGTGGACCGCCGAGGCGCTGCTCGGACGCGACACCGGCGAGATCCCGCCGCCGGACCGCGACGTCCCGTGGGACCTCGTGCTGCTCGACCGCGACGGCACCCTCAACGTGCACCGGCCGGGCTACATCGCATCGCCTGCAGAGCTGCGGCTGCGCCCCGGCGCCGCCCGTGCGGTGGGGCAGTTGACCCGCGCCGGCGTGCGCACGGTGCTCGTCACGAACCAGCGGGGGATCGCCACCGGGCTGCTCTCCGAGCAGCAGCTCGTCGACGTCCACACGGCCCTCGTCCAGCGTCTCGCGCGGGCGGGCGGACGGCTCGACGGGATCGAGGTCTGCCCCCACCAGACGGGCACCTGCGACTGTCGCAAACCGCTGCCGGGGATGCTGCTGCGGGCCCTGGCGCGGGCGCCGTGGGCCCGCCCCGAACGCGTCGTGATGGTCGGCGACCAGCCCAGCGACGAGGCCGCGGCGCACGCCGCGGGGGTCGCCTGGCTGGACGCGGGACCCGCGGGCGTGGGCAGTGCTCGCATCGCGGATGTACTCATCAGTAGGGATCCGCAACAAGACGGATTCGTGGTGCTACGCTCTCGCGAGAGGTAACTCACAAATACTGTTTGCAGCACCCTTAGACCGGAGGCACTTGTGCGGAAGTTTTCTCGTGGCGCGGTGGCGTTCCTGACGCTCGGAGCGTTCCTTCTGACGCTGGGCGTCGCGATGAAGGTGTACGCCTACGACCGCCTGGCCGTGGTCCCCAAGGACCAGAACACCCAGCAGGTCCTCGGTGACGACAACGCCAACTTCTTCGACGCCGACAACGTGGCCCCCGGCTCGGGCCCGATCTCCACCGTCGCGACCGTCATCGGCGATCCCGACCTCGCGTCGGAGGCCTCCGACGAGAACGACGGCGCCGACATCGGCGTCTTCACCAAGGGCCAGAGCACCGACAACAACGACCAGGCTCCGCCGATCGACTTCCTCGAGCAGACGTTCGCGATCGATCGCTTCACCGGCGAGGCCGTCCCGTGGTCGGGCAGCTCGCAGAACGGCGAGCCCATCGAGTTCGAGGGCCAGATCATCAAGTTCCCGTTCAACACGCAGAAGAAGAGCTACGAGTACTGGGACGCGACGATCAAGGCGCCCATGACGATGGAGTACGAGGGCACCGAGAAGGTCGAGGGCACCGACGGCTCGATCGACACCTACCGCTTCTTCGGCTCGGTCCCCGAGACCGAGTTCGGCGTCCGCGAGGTCCCGCGCGGCATCTTCGGCCTGGAGGACACCAACGCCGTCGAGGCCACCCGCACGTACGCCAACGAGCGCACCATCTGGGTCGAGCCCGAGACCGGCGTCATGGTGAAGATCCAGGAGGCCCAGAAGCAGTGGCTGAAGCTGGACGAGCCCGGCGCCGAGGACGTCGTCGCGATGGACACCGTCTCGGCGTCCACCCCCGAGACGGTCCAGGCCACGATCGACGACTACGGCTCCAAGGTCGGCGTCCTCAAGGCCGTCCGCACCTGGCTGCCGCTGGCCATCGGCGGCCTCGGCATCCTGTTCATCGTGGTCGGCATCGCGCTCGCGGTCCGGTTCCGCGGCAACCGCGACGCCGACGTGAACGACGACGCCTACGCGACCGCCTGACGGTCACCGGTACCGCAAGGGCCGCCGTCCCCTCCGGGGGACGGCGGCCCTTCGTCGTGTGCGGTGAGGAGTCTCAGGAGCGCGCGACGCGCTCGACCAGGTCGGTCAGCTCGTGGCCCGTGCGGTCCCAGTCGAAGCGCAGGGCGAACTCGCGTGCGGCGGCGCCGAGCTTGGCCCGCTCGTCGGGGTCGGCCAGCAGCCGGCGCAGCCCGGCGATGAACTCGTCGTCGGTGTCGACGAGCAGGCCCGTGTGGCCGTCCTGGACCGACTCCTGCGTGCCGCCGGCGTAGCGGAACGCCACCGTCGGCACCGCGTGGTATCCGGCCTCGAGGATGGTCAGGCCCCAGCCCTCCTTGATGGAGGGCATCGCCAGCGCAGCCGCCCCGGCGAGCAGGGCGTGCTTCTCGTCGTCGCTCACGTGGCCGTGGAAGACGACGCGGTCGCTGACGCCGGCGCGGCGCGCGTGCTCCACGAGGGAGTCCATCCAGTCACCGCCGCCGATGACGTCCAGCGCGATGTCGTCGAACTCGTCCTTCAGCGCCGCGACGGTGTCGATCGCGAGCTCGACGCGCTTGTGCGGCACGAGGCGGCCCAGGCAGGCCAGTCGCGTGCCCCGCTCGGGCTCGGGCTCCTGCTCCAGCACGTGGTCGGGGGCCTCGTTGCCGCTGTAGACCACCGAGACGCGCGCGGGGTCGACGCCCACGGCCGCCAACTCGCGCCGCGAGGCCTCGGACACCGTGACGTACTGCTGACGGCGGTACACGAAGGGCGCGACGCGCGACTCGAGGAACCAGCCGATCGAGGAGATCGGGCGCGGGAAGAAGGTGAACCACTGCTCGCGGTGCACGTGGTGCACGACGGCCAGCAGCGGCTTGGCGAAGACGAGGGGCGTCCAGAAGGGCACGCCGTTCTGGACGTCGAGGACGATGTCGTAGCTGCGGCGGCGGCGCCACACGTGCCACAGGCCCCGCGGGTAGACGGTGAAGCGGCCGCCGGCCCGGGCGAGGCGGAAGCCGTGTCGCTCGGCGTGGGGCGTCCCGCCGGGGAAGGAGGAGGCGAACAGGACGACGTCGTGACCGCGCTCTGCCATGGTCGCGGCGGTCCGCTCGGCGAACACCTCCGCGCCTCCGGCCTCGGGGTGCTCGAGGTCACGCCAACTGAGGATGGCGATGCGCAATCCGCTGATAGCGTGCTCTCCTGTCCGTGCGAGGGGTGAGGTGTCCGATGTCCTGTGAGGTGTGCTCCACACCGACGACGCCCGTGACCCTGCGGGACGGCGTCTCGGTGCTCGCGACCTGTCCGAAATGCTCTCACATCGAGCGCGATCCCAAGGCCGCTCCGGCGCATCCGCGCGACGTCGCCTACGGCGGCGACCCCGGCCTCGACCGGGTGCGGCTCGCCCTCACGTCGCGCACGCTGCGGCGGGCCGCTCCGTTGCGTCACGGGGCCCGCGTCTTCGAGATCGGCTACGGCGGCGGCGCCATGCTGCGCGGCTACCTCGACGACGGCCACCCCGTGGCGGGCTGCGATCCCGACCAGCTGCACGTCGACGTCGACCCGCAGGTCCGCGCGCGCGCCGAGCTGCACGCGTGCGGGATCGAGGAGGTCCCCGAGACCGCCGAGCCGGCCGACCTCGTCTACGGCGTCCACGTCGTCGAGCACGTGCAGGACGTGCACGCCCTGGCCCGCGCCGCGCACCGGCTGCTGAGCCCGGGGGGCCGCGTGCTCTTCCTGACGCCGGCGGCCGACAGCGCCTCCCTGCGCGCCTTCTCCGACGCCTGGTGGCTGCTGGAGGACCCCACGCACGTGCGCTTCTTCTCGGCCGACTCGATCACGCGGCTGCTCGACGCGGCCGGCTTCGCCGACGTGCGCGTGTCGCGGTCGCTGACGGACAACCTGACGATGGAGGGCGCCAGCCTCGTGCGGCGCCTCCGCCCTGCCGACCGCCCCGCGGGGGTGCTGGCGTCGCGCGCCACCCGCCTGCTCGCGATGGCGCTCGCGCCGGTCGCCCTCGTGCTGCGGATCGTGCGCCCGCGCTGGCGGCCCACGCTCGTCGTGACGGCCACGAGGCCCGTCCGATGAGGGGCGAGGGCATCGGCCGCTCGGTCCATCTCTTCCGGTCCTTCCTGGTCGAGCAGACCGAGCCACACCTCTTCTACGGTGCGCTCGCGCGCGACTCGGCCGACCTCGTCGAGCACGAGATGTCGCTGCAGGGGCGGCTCGTCGTCGACGTCGGCGCTGGCCCGCTCGAGTTCGCCGAGGAGTTCCGTCGCCGCGGCGCCCGCTACGTCGCGGTCGACCTCGACCCCGACGTCCCGGCGCTCGCCGACGGGGGAGTGGCGGCCGACGCCGCGGCCCTGCCGTTCGCCGACGGCTCGGCCGACCTGGTGTTCTCCTCCAACCTGCTCGAGCACGTCCGCGACCCCGAGGTCGTCGCCCGCGAGCTGGTGCGCATCGCCAAGCCCGGCGGGCTGGTGTTCCTCTCCTACACGAACTGGTGGTCGCCGTGGGGCGGCCACGAGACGTCGCCGTGGCACTGGCTCGGCGGCCGGCGCGCGATCGACCGGTACACCCGCCGTCACGGCCACCCGCCCAAGAACCGCGTCGGAGAGACGCTCTTCAAGCTCTCGGTCGCGTGGGGGATGCGATGGGCGCACCGGGCGCCGGGCGTGCGGGTCGTGTCCGCGCGGCCGCGCTACCTGCCGCGCTGGGCCTCGTTCCTGGTGCGCGTCCCCGTCGTCCGAGAGGTCCTCTCGTGGAACCTGCTGTTGCTGTTGCGACGAGATGGGCGCGAAGCTGCCGAACCGGGCGAACTCCGAGGTACCCTGTGAGATGAGTCCTACTCGCCAGTAGAAAGCTGGCGGACTCAGGCGAAGGGAAGCACGAATGCGCGCGTTGATTGCCGGCGGCGCCGGTTTCGTCGGATCGCACCTCGTGGAGCGGCTCGTCGATGCGGGACACGAGGTCGTCGTGGTCGACGACTTCAGCACGGGCCGACGTGAGAACCTCGCCGCCGTCGCGCACCAGGTCACGATCGTCGACGCTGACATCGCCGACGCGGCCGCGGTCGACGCGATCGAGGGTCCGTTCGACCAGGTGTACAACCTCGCCTCGCCGGCCTCGCCGGTCGACTACCACCGCCTTCCGATCCACACGCTGATGACGGGCTCGATGGGCGTGAAGAACACGCTCGACCTCGCCCACGCGCACGGCGCCCGCTACCTGCTGGCCTCGACCTCCGAGGTCTACGGCGACCCGCAGGTCCACCCGCAGCCCGAGACCTACCTCGGCCACGTGAACCCCGTCGGTCCCCGCTCGGTCTACGACGAGGCCAAGCGCTTCGGCGAGGCGATGACGGCGGCGTACCGCCGCGAGTTCGGCGTCGACACCAAGATCGTGCGCATCTTCAACACGTTCGGCCCGCGCATGCGCGTCGAGGACGGCCGCGCCATCCCGAACTTCGTCCACCAGGCGCTCACCGGCCGCGAGATCACCGTCGCCGGAGACGGCCACCAGACCCGCTCGATCTGCTACGTCGACGACCTCGTCGGCGGGCTCGTCGCGATGATGCAGTCCAGCGCCACGGGCCCGGTCAACCTCGGCAACCCCGAGGAGATCTCGATGCTCGACCTCGCCACGTGGATCCGCGACCTGGCCGAGTCCTCGTCGCAGATCGTGCACGTGCCGCGTCCCGTCGACGACCCGCAGATCCGCCGTCCCGACATCACCCTCGCGGGCGAGCTGCTCGGCTGGTCGCCCTCGACCACGGCCGAGATCGGCCTCAAGGCGACGATCGAGGACTTCCGCAACCGTCGCTAGGGTGGCGCCATGCACGCTGCCGACCGCCTGATCTCCTTCATCGACGCCTCGCCGACGCCGTTCCACGCCTGCGAGACGGCGGCCGCGCGGCTGACCGAGGCCGGGTTCACCGCGGTGGACCCGCGCGACGCCTGGCCCACCGCGGCGGGACGCCACTTCATCGTCTCGGGCGGCACGCTCGTCGCGTGGTCGACCGGTCCGGAGGCGCCCGCCCATGCCGGCTTCCGCATCGTCGGCGCCCACACCGACAGCCCGAACCTGCGGCTCAAGCAGCACCACGACGGCTGGCGCGACGGTCAGGCCACGGTGGCGCTCGAGCCGTACGGCGGCCCGCTGCTGGAGTCGTGGCTCGACCTCGACCTCGGCATCGCCGGCCGCATCGCGCTCAGCGACGGCACCACCCGCACCATCCGGGTCGACGAGCCGCTGCTGCGCGTGCCGCGGCTGGCCATCCACCTCGACCGCGACGGCTCGAAGCTCGACCGCCAGCGCCACCTCGACGCGCTCGCGGGCCTGACCCGCCGTCCGTTCCTCGAGGTGGTGGGGGAGCGCGCCGGGTTCGACGGCACGGCCGTCACGGGCTTCGACCTCATGACCTTCGATCTGCGCGCCTCGGGTCGCACGGGGCCCGACGGCGAGCTCGTCGCCGCCCCGCGACTGGACAACCAGGCCACGTGCTCGGCGGCCCTCGACGCGCTGCTGGGAGCGGTCGAGGCCGGCGACCCCACAGCGCGCCACGTCATGGTGCTGTTCGACCACGAGGAGGTCGGCAGCACCTCCGAGCGCGGCGCCGACTCGCCCCTGCTGTCCTCGGTCCTCGAGCGGATCGTGCTCGCCGCCGGCGGCGAGCGCGACGACGTCTTCCGCTCGGTCGCGGCGTCGGTCTGCGTCTCGGGCGACATGGCCCACGCGACGCACCCCAACCAGGCCGACAAGCACGAGCCGCTGCACCGCATCACGCTCGGCGGTGGTCCGGTGCTGAAGGTCAACCAGAACCTCCGGTACGCCACCGACGGCGTCGGCGCCGGGATCTTCGCCGCGGCGTGCACGGCCGCGGGCGTGCCGCTGCAGCGATACGTGCACCGCGCCGACCTGCCGTGCGGCTCCACGATCGGTCCGATCAGTGCTGCCAGGACGGGTATCCTGACGATCGACGTCGGTGCGCCGCAGCTCGCGATGCACTCCGCGCGCGAGGTGATGGCCGCGGCCGACGTCGAGTCGTACGGACGGGCGCTGCGCTCGTTCTTGATCTCGGACTGAATCGGGGAAACTCTCGTGAGGTGGGCCCTGCGTGCTCTCGCCTGTGGCGTGAGTGGTCTCGTGATGGTGACGGGACTCGTCGTGGCGACCCCGGCCGAGGCCGCACCCCGGGCGACGGTCAAGGTCTCGCGCACGTCGGTGATGCCGGGCGAGCGCTTCTCCGTGGTGGTGGCGTCGGGGACCCGGGTGCGGCGCCCCGTCGTCCTGAAGTACCGCGCCGGCTCCTCGTGGCGCAGCTTGCGCGCGACAACCGATGCGAGGGGCGTCCTGCGGACGACCACCGCCACCACGCGCGCCCGGGTCGACTACCGCGCCGTCCTCCCGGCGACGACCGTGCGCGGGAAGCGCCACCGCGCGCTCTCCACGAGGACGGTGACGGTCCGCACGGTGCGTCCCGCAGCGGACACGACCGTGCGGGTCACCGGGGGACAGGTCCGCGTCGCCGCGCGTGTCACGCCCGCGCGCACCGGCCGCAAGGTCAGCCTGCAACGCCGTGACGGCTCGACCTGGCGCACCGTCGTCGCAGGGCGTCCCGGCAACGCCGCCGGACGGGTGGACTTCGGCGTCGTGGGCACCCAGCGCGACCTGACGGGACGCGCGTTCCGGGTGGTCGCCGGACGCTGGAAGGGCGCGCCCCAGGTTTCGGGCGCCGCACAGGTCGTGCCGGCCCCGCCTACCTCGTCGCCGGACCCGACCCCGGACGAGCCGCTGGAGCAGCCGACCACCGAGCCCACGACCGAGCCCACCCCCACGACCCCGCCGCGCGTGACGTCGCTGGCCGTCGAGGTCCCCGGGCCGCGTGGCCCCGACGCCTGCACGCAGATCATCACCACGAAGACCGACTACGTGAAGGGGCGGCTGACGTTCCACGACCGGCGCGACGGCCGATTCACGACGGTGGCGGCCGGACTGCGCGTGCGGGGCAACTCCACCGCGTCGATCGAGCGCAAGCGACCGTACAAGGTCAAGCTCGACGCGAAGGCCTCGCTGCTCGGCCTGCCGGAGAGTCGGGACTGGGTGCTGCTGGCCAACCACTTCGACCGCTCGCTGCTGCGCAACGACGTCGCGATGCGCGCGGCGCGGATGCTCGCCGTCCCGTGGGCGCCCCACCTCGAGTCGGTCGAGCTGCGCATCAACGGCGCCCCTTGCGGCGTCTACCAGTTCGGCGAGGGCATCGAGACGCAGGACGGGCGCGTCGAGCTCGGCGACGGCGACACCCTGCTCGAGGCCGACACGAACGACGACGACGATCCCGAGTTCCGCACGGACCGCGGGCTGCGCGTCTTCCTCAAGGACGGCGACACGAACCATCCGGCCCGCGTGCGGCAGGCGTTCCAGGAGGTCGAGGACCTCCTCTACGACGAGTCCTTCCCCGAGAACGGCTACCGCGAGCGCATCGACGTGGACTCGTTCGTCTCCCTGTACCTCGTCAACGAGCTGACCAAGAACCTCGACGCGGGCTTCCGCAACAGCGTGTACCTCGTGATGCGGGCCGACGGCACGCTCGCGATGGGCCCGCCGTGGGACTACGACGTCTCGCAGGGGCTGTACGAGCTCGGCTACGCCGGCGACTCCCACCTGCCCTCGGGCTGGTGGATCGGCCGGCACTTCCACCCGCAGTTCCCCGACGACGGCTGGCGCCAGGCGCTGCTGCCGTCGCAGCTGTGGGCCGAGCCGGGTGGTCACTACTACAACCGCCTGCTCACCGATCCCTGGTTCGTCGAGCAGGTCCGCGCCCGCTGGCGCGAGGCCGCGCCGCAGCTGGCGACTCTCGCCACGCACGTCGACGAGGAGTCCGCCCGACTGCTCGAGAGCGCCACGGCCAACTTCACCCCGGTCGCCGACGGCGGGGCCGGTCAGCTGGTCTGGGCCGCGCCGGAGGAGATCGGCACGTGGACCACCGTCCTGCGCTTCGCGAGCGACCCGGACTCCGGCGTGGAGCCGGGGGAGGGCTGGCTGCGCGAGACCGCCCGGCTGCGGGACTGGATCGCCGGTCGCACCGCCTGGATGGACGAGCAGCTCGCCGGTTCCGACGGCTGAGCCGCCGGTTTTACGCGGCACCCGTGCGTGACGTAGACTGACAGTTGCGCTGGCTCCGGCATGCCCGGAATCCGGTGCACATCCTGTCCACACTCAATTCCATCCACTCGGAGCCCAACTACATGACTTCCGGCCTCGCAACTCCTTCTGCGGCCCCGCAGGTTGCGGTCAACGACATCGGCAGCGAAGAGGACTTCCTCGCCGCGATCGACCAGACCATCAAGTACTTCAACGACGGCGACATCGTCGACGGCACCATCGTCAAGGTGGACCGCGACGAGGTCCTGCTCGACATCGGCTACAAGACCGAGGGCGTCATTCCCTCGCGTGAGCTGTCCATCAAGCACGACGTCGATCCGAACGAGGTCGTCCAGGTGGGCGACTCGGTCGAGGCCCTCGTCCTCCAGAAGGAGGACAAGGAAGGCCGTCTGATCCTGAGCAAGAAGCGCGCCCAGTACGAGCGCGCCTGGGGCGACATCGAGAAGATCAAGGAAGAGGACGGCGTCGTCGAGGGCACCGTCATCGAGGTCGTCAAGGGCGGCCTGATCATGGACATCGGCCTGCGTGGCTTCCTGCCCGCGTCGCTCGTCGAGATGCGTCGCGTCCGCGACCTCGACCCGTACATCGGCCAGAAGCTCGAGGCGAAGATCATCGAGCTCGACAAGAACCGCAACAACGTGGTCCTGTCGCGCCGTGCGTGGCTCGAGCAGACGCAGTCGGCCGTGCGCCAGAACTTCCTCAACGAGCTCAAGAAGGGCCAGGTCCGCAAGGGCGTCATCAGCTCGATCGTCAACTTCGGCGCCTTCGTCGATCTCGGCGGCGTCGACGGCCTGGTGCACGTCTCCGAGCTGTCCTGGAAGCACATCGACCACCCGAACGAGGTCGTTCAGGTCGGCGACGAGGTCACCGTCGAGGTGCTCGAGGTCGACCTGGAGCGCGAGCGCGTGTCGCTGTCGCTCAAGGCGACCCAGGAGGATCCGTGGCAGCACTTCGCCCGGACCCACCAGATCGGTCAGATCGTCCCGGGCAAGGTCACCAAGCTCGTCCCGTTCGGTGCGTTCGTGCGCGTCGAGGAGGGCATCGAGGGCCTGGTGCACATCTCCGAGCTCGCCGAGCGTCACGTCGAGATCCCCGAGCAGGTCGTCCAGATCGGCGACCAGGTCATGGTCAAGATCATCGACATCGACCTCGAGCGTCGTCGCATCTCGCTGTCGCTGAAGCAGGCCAACGAGACCGAGGTCGCCGCCGAGGCCGACAGCTTCGACCCGACCCTCTACGGCATGGCGTCGTCCTACGACGAGCAGGGCAACTACATCTACCCCGACGGCTTCGATCCGGAGACCGGCGAGTGGCAGGAGGGCTTCGAAGAGGCCCGCGCCACGTGGGAGCGTCAGTACGCCGAGGCGCACGAGCGCTGGGAGGCCCACAAGAAGCAGGTCGCCGAGGCCGAGAAGGCCAACCTCGAGGCCGGCGAGGTGGGCGAGTACACGTCCGCTCCCGCCCAGGAGGAGTCGACCGGTGGCTCGCTGGCGTCCGACGAGGCGCTGCAGGCCCTGCGTGAGAAGCTGACCGGCGGCGAGTGATCTCCCGCTGAGCACGACGAAGGCCCCCGACCAGCTGGTCGGGGGCCTTCGTCGTCCTCGGAGTCGGTGTCGTCAGGAGTCATACGACGCACCGAAGGTGTCGCGGGCGTGGCTGCGCGGGCCGGGGCGGACGCCGAGTCCGTCGTGGTTGATGGTCGACCACAGTCCGGCGGCGAGCGCGGCGGCCGTCGTGGTCATCAGCAGGAGCAGGAGGATCATCATGGCTTTAATTCTGCTATCAGTGATATCCTGCCACCAGTGGCAGGAACGCCATGACCCGTCAAGATTCCGCCACATGCGATGGAAACCCGCCAGGAGGTCCCCATGACCAAGATCGCGATGATCGTCCCCGAGCTCGCCGAGCCCTTCGGCATGGGCGTGCTCGCCGAGGTCTGGGCCGAGCCGTACCACCCCGACGACGACAACCCGGTCTTCGAGTTCGTCGCGTGCACCCCGGTGCCAGGGATCGTCACCGGCACCTCGGGATTCGACTACGTCGTGCGACACGACCTGTCGGCTGCCGACGACGCCGATCTCGTGGCGGTGGCGGCCCAGCGTCACTACCGCGACGAGGACCCGCGCATCAGCGAGGTGCTGCGAGCAGCGCACGCGCGCGGGGCGACGATCATGGCCTCGTGCTCGGCCGCGTTCCATCTTGGGCACGCCGGGCTGCTGGACGGCCGTCGCTGCACCACGCACTGGCGCTACGGTCCGGAGCTCGCGGCCACGTTCCCCGAGGCGGTCGTCGACACCGACGTGCTCTACGTCGAGCAGGACGGGATCGTCACCGGCGCGGGCTCGGCCGGCGGCATCGACGCCAACCTGCATCTCATGCGTCAGTGGTACGGCTCCCGCGTCGCGGCCACGGCGGCCCGACGGATCGTGGTGCCGCCGCACCGCGACGGCGGGCAGGCGCAGTTCGTGCGGGCGCCGATGCCCACGATCGAGGCCGAGACGCTCGCTCCCGTGCTCGACTGGGCCCAGCAGCACCTCGCCGAGCCGCTCACCGTGGCCGCACTGGCCCAGCGCGCGCACCTCTCCGAGCGCACCTTCGCCCGCCGGTTCCGCGACGAGACGGGAACGACGCCCTGGCAGTGGCTGCTGGGTCGCCGGGTGGCGATGGCCGAGGAGCTCCTCGAGACCTCCGAGCTCTCGATCGAGCAGATCGCGACCCGCGTGGGCTTCGGCAACGCCGCGACGCTGCGCCACCACTTCGGCGCGGTCCGCGGCACCAGCCCCCAGGCGTACCGGCGCTCGTTCACGTGCATCGAGTCGGCCTGAGGCTGCTCAGAGCTCGGTGCGCCTGACCTTGCCGGTGGCGGTCCGGGGGAGCGCCTCGACGCGCTCGTACTCCTTGGGCCGCTTCGGCGGGGCCAGGCGCTCGGTGGCGGCCTCGCGCAGGGCGTCCTCCGAGGCGTCGCCGACGTGCGCTGCCACGACACGCTGGCCCCAGTGCTCGTCGGGCCGACCGAAGACCGCGATCTCGACGACGCCGGGGACCTCCACCAGCGCGGCCTCCACCTCGGCGGGGTAGACGTTCACCCCGCCGCTGATGATGAGGTCGGTGCGGCGTGAGTCGAGGTACACGTAGCCGTCGTCGTCGACGCGGCCGAGATCGCCCACCGTGAACGCCGGACCGCCGGCGGTGTCGCGCCAGGCGTTCGCCGTGCGCTCCTCGTCGTTCCAGTAGGCGAAGCGTCCCCACGGCGGCACGGCGCACCACAGCTCGTCCTCGTGGTCCACCGTGATCGTGCGGCCGGGCCGGGCGCGCCCTACGGTGCCCGGGTGCTCGGCCCACTCCGGTGCCGAGCACGCCGTGAACTGTCCTTCGGTGGAGCCGTAGAACTCCCAGACCACGTCGGTGCCGAAGAGCGCGTGCGCGCCGCGGCGGATCGGGTCGGGGCAGGGCGCGCCGGCGTGCGCCACGAGACGGAACGACGAGACGTCGATCGTGGCGCCGGCCTCCAGATGCGCCAGCAGCCGTTGAAGGTGCGCCGGGACGCAGAACATCGTCGTCGGCCGCAGCCGCGCGACGGCCTCGCAGAAGCCCTCGGGGGTGAACGTGGGCAGCACGGCCACGTCGCCGCCGGCCAGCGCCGTGCCGAGCGCGAACCGCAGGGGAGCGGAGTGGTAGAGCGGCGAGACCACGAGGTTGACGTCCTCGGCCGCAAAGCCCCAGAGGTCCCGCTCCTCCAGGACGGCCTGCTCGGCGTCGGTGACGTCCCAGAAGCCCGACCAGACGCCCTTCGGGCGCCCCGTCGTGCCCGAGGTGAAGTGCATCGGGCGGCAGCGCGGGTCGGGGTCGAGGTCGACGGGCTCGGGCTCGAGCAGCTCGGCGAACCGTACGAGCGAGTCCAGCACGAGGGCGGGGGAGACGTCGTCGAGGATCGGCTCGCGCTCGTGGGGCGTCAGCCGTGGGTCGAGGGGCACGGGGATGCGCCCGGAGGCGACGCAGGCCCACACCGCCGCCAGCAGCTCGACGCTGTTCGGCAGGCTCACCACGACCCGGTCCCCGCCCCGCACGCCGGCCGTCTCGAGTCCCGCCGCGAAGCGGCCCGCCAGGCGGCGCAGGTCGGCCGCGGGCAGCGCCACGGGCTCGCCGGTTTGGTGTGACATCGCTCATTCCTCTCGCGGGGGATCGTCGAAGCCTCTGGGATCTGCGTGCTCAGTATGGTTGACTGGCAGGCGGCCGTTCCCCCGACCCGCATTGGTTTCGATGACCCAGACCCCCAAGCCCGGACACCGGCGCAAGCCCGTCGTCCGCGACCCTTGGTACGTCCGTGCCCGCAAGCACGGAGCCCTGGCGACCGGTGTGGCCTCCCTCGGAGTGGCCGCCGTCGCGGCTCTCGGCACCTCCACGGTGAGCCTGGCCGAGTCTCCCGATGCCGCCGACGCCACCCCCGTCGCCCACGGTGACATCGTCACCGAGGCCCTCAGCGGCTCCGCTCCCGCGCGCGCCAGCCGCAGCAGCGCCGAGCGCCCGCCGCTCCCGTCGGCCGTCGAGGCCGAGGCGATGGTCGAGGGCTCGCTCTACGCGCAGAAGACCGTGCCGGTCCGTGCCGACGCCTCCGACGACTCACCGGTGCTGGCCACCGTGGCGAAGGGCAAGACCCTCCAGGTCACGGGCGAGACCCGCGGCGACTGGACGCAGGTCATCCACAACGACCTCCCGCGCTGGGTCTCCACCGAGCTCGTCGACGAGGAGGAGCCCAAGCTCGGCCCCTCCGAGGGCACGATCTCCACGGCCGCCTGCGCCCGTGGCTCCGCGGTCGAGTCGGGCCTGCAGCCCGACACCGTGCGCGTCTACCGCGCCGTCTGCGCGCGCTTCCCCGAGGTCGCCAGCTACGGCGGCCTGGCCGGCCGTGGCGAGCACGCCACCGGCCACTCGCTCGACATCATGGTCCGCGGCCAGCTCGGCTGGGACATCGCCGCGTTCCTGCAGGCCAACCGCACCCAGCTGGGCGTGGACTACCTGATCTACGAGCAGCGCATCTGGACCGTCCAGCGTGGGGGCGAGGGCTGGCGTGGCATGAGCGACCGTGGTGGCGCCACCGCGAACCACTACGACCACGTCCACGTGACCACCGTCGGCAACGCCGGCACCCTCTGAGCCCCGCGCGATGACACGTCGGGTCGGCCTGACCGGAGGCATCGCCTCGGGCAAGAGCACGGTCAGCGCGCGGCTGGCCGCGCTGGGCGCCACGATCATCGACTACGACCGGCTGGCCCGCGAGGTCGTCGCGCCGGGCAGCCCCGCGCTCGACCTCATCGCCCAGCGCTTCGGCGCCGGCGTCATCACCCCCGAGGGCACGCTCGACCGGCCCGCGCTCGGCGCGCTGGTCTTCGCCGACCCGGCGGCCCTGAAGGACCTCGAGGCGATCACGCACCCCGCCATCCGCGATCTCGCAGCCGAGCGGGAGCAGCAGGCGGGTCCCGACGGCATCGTCGTGCACGACAACCCGCTCCTGGTGGAGATGGGTGCCGCGGCCGCGTGCGACGTCGTCATCGTCGTGGACGCGCCCGAAGAGCTCCAGGTCGCGCGCATGGTGGGGGACCGCGGCATGAGCGAGGCCGACGCCCGCGCCCGCATCGCCGCGCAGGCGTCCCGCGAGCAGCGCAACGCCGCCGCGGACGTCCTCATCGAGAACACCGGCACCCGGGAACAGCTGAGCGCCCGGGTCGACGAGGTCTGGAGGGACCTGGTCGAGCCGGGCGCTCGATGAGCGCGACGCCGCTGCAGTAGCGTCCGCTCGGGAGTGACCGCTTACGCGGCCAGTTCGGGATCGGCGATCTCGCGCAGTCGCGCGATCGCCTGGCGCTCCACCTGACGCACGCGCTCGGCCGAGATGCCGTGGCGCTTGCCGATGTCGGCGAGCTTCTGCTGGCGACCGTCGAGCAGGCCGTAGCGGGCCTTGACGATGTCGGCCTCGCGGGCCTCCAGTCGGTCGACGAGAGCGAGCAGCTGGTCGCGGGCATCGTGGTCGAGCATCGCCAGGTCGGGGCCGGGCGTGCTGTCGCGGGCGATCAGGTCGCCGAGGCTGGTGTCGCCGTCCTCGTCCACGGGGGAGTCGAGGCTGACGTGGTCGCGGCCCCAGGCGAGCAGGTCGATGACGCGCTCGACCTCCATCCCGAGCTCGGCGGCGATCTCGGCGGGCTCGGGGTCGTAGCCCAGCTGGCGCTCGAGGTTGCGACGGGCGCCGGAGACCTGGTTCAGCTCCTCGACGACGTGCACGGGGAGGCGCACGACGCGCGCCTGCTGCGCGACACCACGGGTGATGGCCTGACGGACCCACCACGTGGCGTAGGTCGAGAACTTGAAGCCCTTGGCGTAGTCGAACTTCTCCACGGCGCGGATCAGACCCGTGTTGCCCTCCTGGATGAGGTCGAGCATCGGCATCTGCGCGCGTCCGTACTTGCGCGCGATCGACACGACGAGGCGCAGGTTCGCCTGGACGAACTCCTGCACGGCGCGGTCGCCCTCCTCGGCGATCCACTCCAGCTCCTCGCGCGAGGCGCGCTTGGGCGCGCCGCCCTTCGCACGTCCGATGCGGCCGGTCTCGAGCAAGTGGCGGGCGTACAGCCCGGCCTCGATCGTGCGGCTCAGCTCGACCTCGCGCTCGGCGTCGAGCAGCGGGGTGCGCGCGATCTCGGACAGGTACATGCCGACGCTGTCCTTGCCCTCGAATTCACGGTCTTCCACGGTGATCCTCCTGACGGTGGCTTCACCCGGTACAACGAACGCGGCAGCGCTGGTGTTCCGTTCTCAGGAGTTTCTTGGAATGGCGCCGGTCACGCGGGTCGCGGTGTCGATGATCCACGCCAGCTCCCAGGCCCGCTGACGCCAGGCGGCGTAGCGACCGCTGACGCCGCCGTGGCCGGCGGCCATCTCGGTGCGCAGCAGGACCGATCGCTCGGCCCGGGTGACCTCGCGCAGCCGGGCGACCCACTTGGCGGGCTCGACGTAGAGGACGCGGGTGTCGTTGAGCGACGTGCCGGCCAGGATCGCGGGGTACTCGATGTCGGCCACGTTCTCATAGGGCGCGTAACCCTTCATGTAGGCGTAGACCTCGGGATCGTGCAGCGGGTCGCCCCACTCGTCCCACTCGATGACCGTGAGCGGCAGCGAGGGGTCGAGGATCGTGGTCAACGGGTCGACGAACGGCACGTCGGCGAAGATGCCCGCGAACGCGTCGGGTGCGAGGTTCGCGACGGCGCCCATCAGCAGACCGCCGGCGCTGCCGCCCTCGGCGACCAGCCGGTCGGCGGACGTCCAGCCCTCGTCGGCGAGGTGACGGGCGCAGGCGACGAAGTCGGTGAACGTGTTCTTCTTGGCCAGCTGCTTGCCCTGGTCGTACCAGGCGCGGCCGAGCTCGCCGCCGCCGCGCACGTGGGCGACGGCGTAGACGAAGCCGCGGTCGAGCAGGCTGAGGCGCGAGATCGAGAAGTCGGGGTCGAGGCTGATCTCGTACGAGCCGTAGCCGTAGATCAGGCCCGGGGCACTGCCGTCGCGCGGCGTGCCGCGACGGCACACGATCGACAGCGGGACGAGGGCGCCGTCGTCGGCGCGCACCCAGGCGCGGTGCTGCTCGTAGTCCTGCGGGTCGAAGTCGCCCAGCACGGGCGCGCGGCGGCGCAGGATCCGCTCACCGGTGGCCGGCTCGAGGTCCCAGATGGTGGCGGGCTCGACGTAGGACGTGTAGCCGATCCGCAGGTAGCGCGGGTCCCACTCGGCGTTGCCGGCGAGGCCGCACGTGAACAGCTCGGCGTCGAACTCGAGCTCCTGCGGCGCGCCGATGCCGTCGTCGCCGATGTCCATGAGGGCCAGGCGCGTGGTGGCGTCGCGCCGGTACGAGACGGCGAGGTGGCGGGCGAACGCGTCGGCCGCCTCGAGGCGGACGTCATCGGACCCGGGGATGAGCACGCGCGTGTCGGTGGGGTCCTCCAGCGGCGCCAGGACCAGCTCGAAGTTCACGGCGCCGTCGTTGTGGAGGATCGCGAGCTGGTCGCGGCCGCCGACGACGACGTGCTCGACGGAGTAGTCGACGCCCTCGCGGCGCGGCCACACGACGGAGAACTCGCCCGTGGGGTCGTGCGCGTCGAGCAGACGGACCTCGGTGGTGATCTTGGACCCGACGGCGATCACCAGGAAGCGCTCGGAGCTGGTGCGGCCCAGGCCGACGAAGTAGCGCTCGTCGGGCTCCTCGAACACGAGCACGTCGTCCTCGGTGGAGCCGAGCTCGTGGCGCCACACGCGGTGCGGGCGCCAGGCCTCGTCGACCGTGACGTAGAAGAGGTGGCGGCCGTCGGCCGACCAGGTGGCGCCGGGCGCGGCGCCCTCGACGAGGTCGGGCAGGACCTCGCCGGTGGAGAGTCGCCGGACGCGGATCGTGTAGCGCTCGTCGCCCTGGGTGTCGACCGACCAGGCCAGCAGGTCGCCGTCGTCGGAGATGCTGAACGCGCCGAGGGAGAAGAACTCGTGCCCCTCGGCCTCCTCGTTCGAGTCCAGCAGCACCTCCTCGCCGGGCAGGGTGGCGCCGGGCTCGACGACGGGCGGCTCCCAGTCGTCGGGGCCGGCCAGCGGCACCCGGCAGCGGATGCCGTACTGACGTCCCTCGACCGTGCGGGAGTAGTACCACCAGCGGTCGTGGCGCACCGGGACCGACATGTCCGTCTCGAGCGTGCGGTCCTTGATCTCGGTGAAGACCTGCTCGCGGAGGTCGGCCAGGTGCGCCGTGGTGTCCTCGGCCCACGCGTTCTCGGCCTCGAGGTAGGCGATCGTCTCGGGATCGTCCTTGTCGCGCAGCCAGTCGTAGGCGTCGACGACCGTGTCGCCGTGGTGCGTGCGCTCCACCGGACGGCGGGGCGCGGAGGGGACGGTCGGCCGCTGGTCGGTCATTCCCCGACCGTACCGGCCGGCTGCGACACCGTCCCCGCATGGCCGGGAACCAGATCGGGGTCGTCCGCGCGCAGGGTCCGCACGGGGCCGACGGGGGTGTGCCGGGTCTCGAACCGCACGGTCACCAGGCCCATGCCGCGGCCCCACACCCAGCCGTCGCCGTGCTCGGCGTGGTGGACGTCCATGCCGGGCGACCAGTCGCGACGCGGCGCGGGGGCAGGAACCTCCTCGACCGGCTCGGGCAGCACGGGCTCGTCGTCGAGGACGTCCTCGGCGAACAGGTCGTCCTGCACCCAGTCGGCCAGTCCGCTGATGCCCACGCCCAGCAGCCGCAGGCCGCCGCCGGTGTCCGTGGCATCGAGCAGGCGTCGTGCGGTCTGGACGATCAGGCGCGTCTGGTCGGTGGGCCCGGGCAGGGTGAGCGAGCGCGTGTGGGTGGTGAAGTCGTGGTAGCGGACCTTCAGCGTGACGGTGCGGCCCGAGAGCTGTGCGCGACGCAGCCGCTCGGCGGTCTTGCGCGCGAGCGAGTCGCAGATCAGCCCCAGCTCGGCGCGGTCGACGATGTCGGTCTCGAACGTGTCCTCGGTGCTGACGGACTTGTTCTCGCGGTGCGAGCTGACGGCCCGGTCGTCGATGCCGCGGGACAGCCGGTGCAGCGAGGTGCCGGAGGCCGAGCCGAGCAGGTCGACCAGTTCCGCCTCGGAGTGACGCCACACGTCGCCCACGGTCGTGACGCCGATGTGCCGCAGCCGCGCCTCGGTGGCGGGACCGACACCGGCGATGACGCCGATCGGCATCGGCTCCAGCAGGTCGCGCTCCGTGCCCGGGGCGACGATGAAGGAGCCGTCCGGCTTGTCGATCTCGCTCGCGATCTTGGCCATGAGCTTCGACGACGCAACGCCCACCGATGCCGTGAGCCCGTCGGTCAGCCGCGTGACGTCGCAGCGCAGCTCGTCGACGAGCTGGGGCAGCCGGTCGGGGTCGAAGTCCTCGCCGGCCGCGAGGTCGACGAACGCCTCGTCCAGCGAGAGCGGCTCGACGGCGGGGGAGAGGGCGCGCAGCCGGTCCATGACGATCCGCGAGGCGGCGCGGTAGGCGTCGAAGCGGCCGGAGAGGAAGGCCGCGTGAGGACAGCGAGAGCGGGCCTCGGCCATGCTCATCGCCGAACGAACGCCGAACTTCCGCGCCTCGTACGACGCGGTCGAGACGACGCCGCGCTGGCCGATCCCGCCGACGATCACGGGCTTGCCCCGTAGGGACGGCTTGTCGCGCTGCTCGACCGAGGCGAAGAAGGCGTCCAGGTCCAGGTGCAGGATCGAGGCCGTCGGACGCATGCGCCCATTGTCACGCCGACGTCACGTCTCGCGGTCGTTCCCCCGCCGACACGGGCGCGTAACGCGCGGGATACGAGAGATTTCTAGCCTGACGGCACCATGAACGGTCTGCCCGGTCCCGCGGCCCTCGAGCGAGCGATCGCCGATCCGCCCGAGGTCCCTGATGTGCGTGAGGCCTCCGACCTCGCGGGACTCGACCGCCGGTCCGTTCGTGCGGAGGACCTGCTGGCGAACTCGGTCGCCGTCATCGCGCCCGCAGCCAGCGCCCTGAGCGTCCCGTTCGTGCTCCTCGCCGTGGTCGGGCCCGGCGCCTGGCTCAGCGCGGTGCTCGGATTCGGGCTGGCGCTGCTGCTGGCCGGGGTGTTCTCGCACTACGCGACCCGCATCGCCGCGCCCGGCTCGATGTACACGTGGGTGACGCGGTCGCTCGGACCCTGCGCAGGGCTGCTCGTGGGAGCGTCGATGCTGCTCGGCTACGCGATCCTGGTGGCGTTCGGCCTGTCGCAGACGATGCGCCGGTCGACGGACGCCGTCGCGTCGGCCGCCGCCTCCGCGCCCGCGCTCGGGGCCGGCTCCCAGTGGTGCATCGGCGCCGCGGTCGTGGTGGTCTGCCTGCTGGTCTCCGTGCGTGGCGTGCGGGTCGCGACCCGCTTGGCGCTGGTGGTGGAGTCGGCGCTGGTCGTGGGTCTGCTGGTCCTCGCCGGGCTCACGTTCGCGCGGGAGGGCGCACCGTCCCTCGCGATCCTGTCGCTCGACGGCGCCGATCCGTGGCGGGTCCTGCTCGGTGCCGTCGCGGTCCTGGGCATCACGGTGGGCTTCGAGTCGTCGGCGGCGCTCGGCGGCGAGGCCGAACGACCCTTCTGGAGCGTCCCGCGCGCGATGACCGGCGCGCTGCTGGTGGCCGCGGCGCTCTACGCCGTCGCGTTCACGGCCGTCGGCACCCTGACCGCCCCCGAGGGGGAGCGCCGTGGCGGTCCCGCGCAGTGGTGGTTCCCGGAGTCGGTGGACGCCCACGTCGCCGACGCCGCGCTGAGCTCGCTGCTGGCGGTCTCGTTCCTGGCGCTGACCCTCTGCGCGTGGAACGCGCTGGCGCGGGTGATCTTCTCGTTCGCCCGCGAGGGCGTCCTGCCTGCCGTGCTGGGTCGCACGCACGACCGGTGGGGGTCGCCCGTCGGGGCGCTGCTGGTGGTCGCGCCGGTCGCGATCGCTCCCGCAACCCTCACACTCGTCACAGGACGCCAGGTGGGCGTGCTGTCGATGGCGCTGCTCCAGCACGCCGTCCTCGTCCTGTTCGTGGCCTATGCACTGGTGGCCCTCGCGCTCCCGGTCTTCCTGCACCGCATCGACGAGCTGACGCCGGGGCCGCTGGTCCTCGCGGGTCTCGCCGCGGCGCTGACGCTGCTGCTGGCAGGACTCGCCATCGTGGAGGACGTGCGCGGGGGCGACCTCGGGGGGCTGACGCTCACGCTCGGCTCGCTCGGCTCGGGCCTGCTCTGGTTCGTCGGGCTGCGGTGGCTCCGGCCCTCCTCGCTGCGGCGGATGGGCATCCACGACGAGACGATCAGCACGGACCTGCTGGGCGCATGAGCGGATCGGGTCAGTCGTCGAAGGTGCCGCCCGCGGCCTTCCGCGGCCGTGAGCCCGGTGCGGTCGACAACGCCTTCGCGATCCTCGAGGAGGTGGCCCGATCGGGAGCCGGGGTGTCCGCGCGGGAGATCGCCGAGAACCTCGGCATGCCGCGCGCGACCGCCTACCGGATCCTCAAGCACCTCGTGCAGCAGGAGTACCTCGTGCGCAGTCCCGACCTGTCGGGCTTCGCACTCGGTCAGCGGGTGCGGGACCTCGCCCGAGGGACCGACTCCCTCGGGACGACGGTCGATCCCTGACGGCCGCGAGGTCAGGGCCAGCCGCGCAGCACGCGGGCCCGGACCGCCGTCAGCGGCAGGAGGCCCGTCTGGCCCCCGCGTGCCTGCATGGCACGCGAGTCGAAGGAGCGACGGCGGTTGTCGCCGAGCACCCAGAGGTGCCCCGGGGGCACCGTGACGTCGTAGGCCACGTTCGAGACGTCGATCGGGGGCTCCGCGAGGTACGGCTCGTCGAGCACGTGCCCGTTGCGCATCAGGGCTCCACCGGGCGCGCAGCATGTGATCCGGTCGCCGGGCAGCCCGAGCACGCGCTTCACCATCGCGTCCTGCGCGCCGACCTCGTCTCCCGCGGCGCCGGAGCGGGCGCGGTGGGCCTCGCGCCAGCTGCGCGGAGCCTCGAACACGACGACCTCGCCGCGGTCGGGGTGTCGCGCCCCGAGCGACGTCGTCAGCAGGGTGCTGCCGACGTCGTGGGTGGGCGCCATCGACGGAGAGGTGACCGTCGCGTGCCCGAGCAGTCCGGTGAGGAAGGACATCGCCAGGGTCGCGGCGAGGGTCGCGCCCGCCCACCAGCCCAGGTGGCGGGGACGACGCGAGGTCAGCTCGCGGGGCACGTCCGGGGCCCGTTGGTCTCGCACCACTCCCGGACCATCCCCTCCATGTAGCGCACCTCGGTGGTCTGCTCGGCGATGATGTGCGTCGCGGTGCTGTGGACGAACGCGTTCGACTGAACGGGCAGGTAGTCCTGCGACATCGTGATGGCACCCTCGTGGTGCTCGATCATCGCTCGGAGGAACGCCACCTGGGCGTCGGGCGTGGGGAGCGTCGCGATCTCGTCCACGCGCTCGGCCGCGATCATGCCCGGCATCGTGCCCGCCGTGTGGTCGTGATCGTCGGCGGCATCGTCCACGGGCTGCTGCCAGGCGCGCAGCCACGCCTTCATGGTCGTGATCTCGTTGCGCTGGTCCTGGATGATGAACCGGGCCGAGGCGCTGACGCGCTCGTCGAGGCCCGCATGACGGCGGACGTTCTCCGAGAGCTCGATGGCCTGCCGGTGGTGCAGGATCATGTCCCGCGCGAACGCGATGTCGGCCGCCGCCGGCGGCTCCGCCTTCTGCAGTCGGGGGAAGGTCTTCACGGTGCCCCACGGGCGCTCCACCGTGGGCCGGTCCGCCGCGGTCTCGGAGGCCTGGGTGCCGCCGAGCGCCACCTGCTGGGGTTGCGATCCGCAGCCGGTGAGGGCCAGCGTCGCCACCACGAGGGCGAGGGGGCGAAGGAGAGTCGTCACGCGCATGGGTGCTCCGTCGTCGAAGGGAGGGGGAGGGGGCCGGGACGCCACCCGCGCGGATGGCGTCCCGGCCCAAGGCTCAGCCGGTTGTCACTTCCTGACCACGTACTTCACCGCGGCGGTTCCCGACTTGACCGTGCCGCTTCCGGCGTACGACGCCTTCACGACGTACCCCTTCGGCTTCTTCGGTGCCGTGAAGGTGAGGTTGGTGCGACCCTTCACCAGGGTCAGCGTCCTCACGCTGCCGTTCACCGTGAGTCGCACCTTCCCGGAGACCGGCTTGCCGGCCGCGGTCACCGTGACGGCGACCTTGTTCTTCCGGCCGGGCTTCACGGTCTTGGCCGCCAGCCGCACCGCCACGCGCGGCGTCGCCTTGGCGACGGGCCGCGTGGTGGGCGCCGTCGTCGGTGCCGTGGTGGGCGCCGTCGTCGGGGCGGTCGTCGGCTCGGTCGTCGGCTCCGGGGTGGGAGCCGTCGTGGGCGGGGTGCCCCACACGACCGCGTCGGACTCGGCGACGCTCGACGGGAAGCCGGCGGCCGATGCGTTCACCTTGACCGAGATCGACGCGTTCATGTCGGCCTCGCTCAGGGTGTAGTCCTGACCCGTCGACACGGCCTCGCCGTTGCGGAACCAGGTGTACGCGTAGGTCAGGCTCTGGGCCGCACTGCGCCACGTGCCCGCGCTCGACGTCAGGACCTTGCCCACGGCGGGAACGACGGTCGCGGTGCTGTCGGCCTTGTCGGTGATCTTCGGCTTGACCGTGTTCTCCGGCGTGCACGGCTTCGTGACCGCGTTCACCGAGGAGAACGGACCGTTGATGCACTTGCGCGCATCCTTGATCGTCGGCTTCTGGGCGAAGAAGTCACGCGGGACCAGCTGGAACTTCTGCCAGTGGATCGGCATCGGCGACTGGTCCTCGTCCTTGTCGGTGTGGTGGAACCCGACGTTCACCCACGCGACCGGGTCGGTCAGCTCGTGGGTGTCGTTCGCGACGTAGTCGAGGATGGTCTGTCCCGGGCACCCCGCGTTGAGGTTGTCCGAGGCGTACTCCTCGCACGAGCGGTAGTTCGTGAACGACACCGCCGGCGACGTGACCGGGATCAGCGCGTTGGAGGTGTTGTTGTTCACGATCTCGTACGAGCGCGCGTGCCCGTCCTTGTTCTTGCTGTTGGGGTTCAGCACGCGCCACCAGCTGAGCTGGTCGTGGTCCTCGTTCTCGACCGAGGAGAAGGCCGAGCTCTTGACCGTTCCCGTGCCCTCGACGATCGGAGCGCGCGTCCCGGACCCGGGGCTGCTGAAGTCCCACTGCTCGACCGTCTGCCGCTCGGCCTTGTCGATGCCGAAGTCCACCTTGTAGATCGCGTTGTGCCAGTGCGAGCCCGCGTACGACTGGACCTCCTTGGTGGTGGTCTGGCCGCCCTGGGTCGACGTCACGGTGGACTTGCCCGACAGGGGCCAGCCGACCTTGGGGTTGGTGCCGAAGAACGCACCGGTCTGGCTCTCGGAGGCCCAGCCGGGTGCGATGTCGCCCGTGGCGCCGAGGCCGACGTCGATCTGACCGTGGTCGTCGAAGGAGACGCGCTGCTGGTACTCGTACCAGCTGATCTTCGAGATGGACGAGACGGCGAGGGTCGTGCCCTGGTCGGCGTACAGCGTGCCGCCGCCGATCTGGGTCTCCTGGGCGTGCGTCATGAGTCCCGTGGGGTCCTCCTGAACGCAGATGCCCGGGATCGTCCGCTCCACGAGACGTCCGCTGTACGTGAACGACTGGTCCACGTCGAGCGCCTCGCCGGAGCACACCTCGGGCCCCTGCGTCATCAGGTACTGCTTGCCGAACCCGTACGAGGTGATGTCGTTGTACTGCACGTGACCGGTGTCGTACGGCACGTTCAGCTGGGCGATGTTGAGCTGGTCGAGCACGCGCTTGTAGCCCGCGTACTCGTAGTCGCCCGTGGCCGGCTTGAACTCGATCTGCTCGAGGATGAGGCCCTTGATCGGGTGGATGCGCGCGCACATCCGCCACGCGGACCCGTTCTCCAGCTCCTTCTCGATGAGGCTGTCCGCACACGCCAGGGGCGACTCGGCGGCGGTCGCCGCCGTCGAGGGCAGGACCGAGACCAGGCCTGCCGTGAGGAGTGCGGTCGCGCCGGCGGCGACGATCCGCGTCAGTGTCTTCTTTCGCATCGGACTTCTCTCCCTGCTCACTGCGTGCGGACGATCTTCTGGGTGGACAGGTTCACGACGAAGTCGAAGGTGTTGAGGTACACCCCGGACGCGGTCGAGACCATCAGCTGGGCGCAGCGGTCCTCGCCGCACTCCTTGCCCTTGGCGGTGGTCTTGTTGAAGACCCACGAGCCGGCGACGTAGTCGACCTGGTCGGGATCGATGAGCGGGACGCCCATGTTCTCCTCGAACTCGGCCTTGAACGCCAGCTTCTCCTCGGACTCGACGGCGATCCGCATGGCCAGGTCCGCCTCGGTGGCCGAGGTCGGAGGCTGGGCCTTGGCCGACTTCGTGGAGTCCACGACCTTGCCGGCGCCGAGGTCCACGACCTGGTCGTAGGCGATGTCGTGCGTGTAGTCGTACAGCGCGACCACGGCCTTGCGGCCGGTGTAGTCGTCACCCAGGTCGGGCAGGTCGGCGTAGAGGAACTCCGGCCCCGCCTTCCCCCGCACGTCGGTCGCGTCCGCGGGGATGCTCGCGTCGGTGGACGCCACGTGGATGGCGTAGCCGGTCTCCTCCGCCGAGAGCGTGGCTCGGTCGGCGCCGAGCTTCGGCTTGCTGGTGGGCAGGTCGCCGTCGCCGACGACGGTGAACTTGCTGCTCTCGCCGGAGTCGGTGCCGCTCACGTCCTGTTGCGCCATGACGTAGGTCGTCGCGGCGGCGGTCAGTCCGAGGGCGAGTGCAGCGACGGCGACTTTGCGTGTCCTCCAGGGCACGCGCTGTGACGCATTCACATGGTCTCCTTGTGGGGCTGGTTGGGTGATCGACGCCGGAGGAGCCGGAGCCGTCGGGACCGGTCGGGGGAGCCGGTCCCTCGGTCCGCCGTGGTCAGGCGGGCCGAGGTCTGGGGGGGAGCGGCGCGGCCGCGCGTGGGTCAGCGCACGGTCGTCTTCCTGGTGAGGGAGGCGCCGCTGGTGGACGCGTCTCCGGCGTAGACGACGCGCACCGTCGCGCGGCCCTTGCGCAGGCCCTTGATCGTGAGGGTGCGGCTGCCGCGGGAGAGCGTCGTGCGGACGACCTTGGTCTTGCCGCCGGACTTGACCGTGATGGTGACCCGCCCGGTGCGCGACCCCTGCGAGGTGACCTTGGCCGTGACCTTCAGCCGTCCCTTGCGCAGCGGCTTCGCCGAGGCGCTCAGGCGGGTCGTGGCCCGGGCGACCGGACGCGCGGCGCTGGTGGCGCTCGCGCCGCCCGCAGGGTTGCTCGCGGTCACCACGACCGCGATCCGGGCGCGGGCGTCGGCGGGGGTGAGACGGTGGGACCGGCCGGTCGCGCCGGAGATGGCCTTGCCGTTGCGCGTCCACCGGAAGGCGTGGGAGGCCGCGGTGCTCCACGATCCGGTCGTGGCCGTGAGCGTGCTGCCGACGCGGGCGGTGCCGGACACGGTCGGCGGAGTCACCAGGACCGGTGCGACCAGCACGGGGGCGGCGCTGGTGATCGGTCCGAAGTCGGTGGACTCGGCGACGCCGGCGGTCCAGCCGGACCTCGACGCGGTGGCCCGCACGCGCAGCACCGAGCCGATGTCCTGGGTCGCCGTGGTGTAGCTGCTTCCGGTCCCGACCACCGTGTCGCCTCGCAGCCACTGGAGGGTCACGCTCGCGTCGGCCGGCGTCCAGCTTCCCGGGGTGGCCGTGAGCACGGAGCCCACGGTCGTGGACCCCGAGATCGCGGGCTTCGCGACGTTCGCGATCGTCTCGACCGGGGCCGTCCCACCCGTGACGAGTGCGGTGGACGCGCTCGTGGCCGTCTCCGTGGCCCCCTGCACCATCGCCACGGAGCGGACGGAGATGCGGTGACCGCCGTCCGCGTCGCGCAGTCGGTAGGTGGAGGTCGTCGCGCCGGCGATGACGGCGCCGTCACGCAGCCACTGGTGGCTGAACTCGACGCCCTGCGTCGGGTACCAGGTGCCACGGCTCGCGGTCAGCACCGAGCCCACGGTGGGAGTGCCCGAGATCGTCGGCACGGCGAGGTTCTCGCTGATCTGGGTCAGGTACGCGTCGGCGACGTACGTCTGCCCGGCGCCGAGCGTGATCGGCGTGGCCTGAGGCTTGTCGGGCTGGTTGTCGTACCACTCGCTGACGGCTTCGTTCTGGTTCTCGAACCACAGGATGTAGGAGCCGGGCTCCAGTCCGGTGAAGGCGTACCCTCCTGCCGACGAGTCGGCGACCGTCGCCTGGACGAACTCTCCGCTGAGTCGGTAGAGCGACACGTCGATGCCCGGCGCGATGACGTGTCCGGTCTCCAGGACGGTGCCGCGGATGACGCCCGTCGCCTCCGCGTGCGCGACCGACGAGGTGAGGGTCGCCAGGGCCGTCGTGGCGACGGCGGCTGCGGTGAGCTGGGACAGGACGCGAGTGACAGACATGCGGGGAAGTTCCTTCTGGCCGGGGTCGATTCGGCCATCAATCTGGTGGCGACGCGTTTCGCGCGGCGGTCGCGGCGGGAACTGGCGCGTTACGAAAGCGCCGTCGATGTGAAGGAGTCGCGATCGTGAATGAGACACCGAATGGGACTGAGGGGCCGCAGGGCCGTGACGGGCGTGTAAACATCAGGTCACCGGCGTCGGGAGCGGGGACGCGTGGCCCTACGCTGACGTCATGGTCGCCCCCGCCGCTCCGGTCGCACGCGTCGTGCGTGCCGGCTCCGTGAGCCTGTGGTCGACCCTCATCGCCGTCGGCGCGCACGTCTCCGGGAGCGGTCAGCCGCCCCCGGCCGTGGTGCTCGTGCCGGTCGTCGCCGCCGGGGCCGCGCTGGCCTGGTGGGCCGCCGCGCGGCGGATCGGATTCGCCGTCGCCCTCGGGCTGCTCGCGGTCCCGCAGGTCGTCGTCCACGTGCTGACGGGCTACGTCCACGGCCACGACGTGGTCCCGGGCGTGGGCATGCTGGTCGCCCACGTGCTCGGGCTCGGAGTCGTCGCGGCGGGCATCGCGCTGGCCGAGCGCCTCTGGTGGTCGTGGTGGCGTCACGTCACCTTCGTCCTGCGCCTCGTCCGTCCCGTCACGGCGCCGGTGCCGGTCGCGCTCGCGCTCCGTGGGGCCGAGCCGCTGCATCCGTCCGCTCTGCTCGAGCACATCGTGGTGCGGAGAGGTCCGCCCTTCTCCCGGGTCGTCACCGCCCCGGTCGCCCGCATCTGCGGGTGACTCCTCTCCGCCTGACCTCAGGCGGTTACCGAACCAGGAGAAGAACCATGTCCCTTGCCCCTCGTGCTGCCCGGACGGCAGCGCTCGCCCTCACGTCCTCGGCCCTCGTGGTCCTCGGCGCCGGAGCGGCCTCGGCCCACGTCTCGGTCACGCCGTCCTCGACGGCTGCCGGCTCCTACGCCGTGCTGACCTTCTCGGTCGGCCACGGCTGCGAGGCCTCGCCGACGACGCAGCTGACCTTCCAGATCCCTGAGGAGGTCATCGCCGTGACGCCGACGGTCAACCCGAACTGGACGGTCGAGAAGAAGATCGAGAAGCTCGAGTCCGCCGTCAAGGGGAGCCATGGCAGCGAGTACACCGAGCGCGTCGCGGAAGTCGTCTACACGGCCAAGACGCCGCTGGCCGACGGTCTGCGCGACACCGTCTCGTTGCAGCTGCCGCTGCCCGAGGAGGAGGGCGAGAAGCTCGTCTTCCCCGTGATCCAGACCTGCGAGAAGGGCGAGACCGCCTGGACGCAGACCTATGAGGAGGGTCAGGACGAGCCCGAGTCCCCGGCGCCGTTCATCACGACGACGGCCGCCGAGACCGACGGTCACGGCGGTCATGGCGACGCCGACGCCGACGCGGACGCGGACGAGACGGCCGAGGCCGGCTCGGGCTCCGACGCGCTGGGCTGGGCCGGCGTCGTGCTCGGCGCGCTGGGACTCGCGGCCGGCGGACTCGCGCTGGGTCGCACGCGGAAGCGCGCGTGACCTTCGCCCCACGCGCCCGGAGAGCACGGCTCGCCGCCGTGCTCTCCGGGCTGCTCCTGCTCCTGGTGTGGCCGGCCGCCGCGTTCGGCCACGCCACGCCGATCGGGAGCAACCCCGCGGACGGGCAGGTGCTGACGTCCTCGCCGAGCGAGCTCACCGTGTCGTTCACGGAGCCGGTGACGCTCGCGGGGAACGGCAACGCCGTGCTCGACGCCACGGGCGAGGAGGAGCCGGCGGAGTTCTCCGTGCGTGACTCCGTCCTCACGATCCGTCCCGAACAGCCCCTGCCGACGGGGACCCACGTCGTGACGTGGCGCGTCGTGTCGGCCGACTCCCACCCCGTCACCGGTGGGTTCACGTTCGCGGTGGGCGAGGCGACGCCCGGCGCGATCGGCGTGCCGGATTCCGAGGCCCAGCGCGAGCTCGTCGTGGGACGGTCGGTCGTCGAGGCTCTCCGCTACGCCGGTGTGCTCGGGCTCGCCGGGCTCGTCGCCTTCTCGCTCTTCGTGGTGCCCTCCTCCGTGCGCCGGGCGCAGGACGTCGAGCGACGCACGCGCGCAGCCACGCGGCGACTCGCCGCGCTCGCCGTCATCGCCTCCGTCCTGCTCGCACCCCTCACCGCCGTGTGGGAGTCGGGGGAGGAGCTGTCCGCGGTCGCGCGTCTCGACGCCTGGCGCGACGGACTGACCTCGTCCGCCGGCGTGGCCGCACTCCTGGCGCTCCTGGGAGTGGCGGCGGCGCTGCGCGGGCGATCGCGTGAGCCCGTGCTCGCCGCGGTCGGGGTCGCGCTGATGCTCTCCTCGCTCGCGCCGGTCGGGCACACCCGCAGCTACGGTCCTTGGTGGCTCGTCGTCCCGGCCGACCTCCTGCACGTGCTCGCCGGTGCGGTCTGGTGGGGCGGACTGATCGGCCTCGCGATCGTCCTCGCGTCGGGCTCGACCCTGCGGGTGCGGGAGCGCGCTGCCACCCTCTCCCGTTTCTCCGCCGTTGCCGGGGTGTCGGTCGTCGGGCTCGTCGCGGCGGGCATCGTCCTCTACTGGCGGGTCGCGGACTCGTTCTCGGCCCTGTGGGAGACCGGGTACGGCAGGTCGGTGATGATCAAGGCGCTCCTGCTCGTCCCCGTGGTCGCGGTCGCGGCTTGGAACCGTCGGTTCGTCGTGCGCCGCGTCTCCGGACGCGGCGCCGAGGCGGGGGCGCGCGTCCTCCGGCGCACCGTGGCCTTCGAGGCCGTCGTGATCGCCGGAGTGCTGCTCGCCACCGGCGTGCTCGTCGGGCAGACCCCGCCCCCGCGGACGGACACCGTCGTCAGGGACGTGCCGACCGTCCAGCGCGCGCAGCTCGAGCTGGAGGACTCCCACCGCGTCGAGGTCGTCGTGTCGCCCACGCGCCGCGGAGTGAACGCCGTGCAGATCGAACTGACGGACGGCGCGGGCCGCGTGGTGGACCTGCCCGATCCGCCACGCCTGCAGATCTCGCTCGAGGAGGGAGACGTCGGCCCAATCAACCGGCCGCTGACCCGAACGGGCCCGGGTCACTGGGAGGGCACCGCGGACCTCCCTCTGCCGGGCGCCTGGCGGCTGCTGGTGGCCGTGCGGCTGACCCGGTTCGACGAGCCCGTCGTGTCGACGGAGGTGCTGATCCCATGAGCGATCGACCGAGACTCACCCTGGCCGCCGCGAGCGCCGCCGTCGCTCTGGTCGTCGGGGCGGCTTCGCCCGCGATCGCCGATACCTCGATCGAGGGCATCGTGCCCCAGGGCGACGGGACCACCGTCCTCGTGGTCGCCGTCGAGGACGGCTGCGGCGACGCCCCGACCACCGGGTTGGCGCTCGAGGTGCCTGACGACGTGTCGCTGATCGATGCCACGGCGCCCGACGGGTGGACGCGAGTCCTCGACGGTCCGCGCGTGGAGTTCGCCGGTACCGGCATCCCGCCAGGACAGGCGACCGAGTTCCTCGTCACGGCGCGCATCGGCGAGGAGGCGGCTCCGGAGGTCGCGGTCGTGTCCGAGCAGCAGTGCGGGGACGGACGTGTAGGCGCTCGGTCCCAGCCGGCCTTCGAGGTGACGGCGGAGTCCGTCGACCCGCGGATGACCGTCCGGGAGCCGCCGACCGTCTCCCCGGGCGCCGACAGCGCCCAGATCGCGTTGGTGGTCGGGGCGTTCGTGCTCGCCGTTGCCGCAGGCACGGTCGTGGCACGGCGGCGGAGCGACCGGGACTAGCCCTCCGTCCACAGGGGCGGATCGGAGCCCGGCATCGTCCACAGGCCGCGGGGGAGGGGTTCAGCCGAGCCCCGTTCGAGCACGAGGGTCGGCTCATGACCGAATCCGTGTTCCGCGCCCACACCCACGAGGACCTCCTCAACGCCCTGCCCACCTTCTTCGGGTTCGTGCCCCGCGAGTGCGTCATCGGCATGGCGGTCTCGGGCCCGCGCTGCCGGTTCGGCTTCCGACTGCGGCACGACCTGCCCGAGCCGGGCGAGGAGGCCGCGCTGGCCGCCGAGCTCGCGCCGCACCTGCTGCGCAACGGGGACGAGGGCTTCTTCGTCTTCGGGCTCTCCTCCGACGCCGAGCGTGCCCGGACGATGGCGTTGGCGCTGCGCGACGCCCTGCCGCCCGGTCGGGACTGGCTGACGATCTGGGCCGACGACCACCGGCTCTGGGCCGATCTCCCGGAGGTCCCGCCCGAGGGCGAGCCGTACACGCTCGACGCCCACCACGAGGCGATCGTGCGCGCCGTCGCCGAGGGCCGGGTCATCGCACGCGACCGGTCCGACCTCGCCGCCGAGGTGGCGCCGGCACGCGACCCCCGCCGCCGCTGGCTCGACGCGGCGCACGACGAGGAGCTGGGGCGCTTCATGGCTCGAGCGCTGACCACGGATCCCGACGCGTTCCTCGCGGGGGAGCGCGCGGCCGTCGCGGAGCTCACCGATCGGTTCCTGGCGGGAGCGCACCTCACGGACGGCCAGCTCGTCGAGCTCTCGGTGCGCGCCTCGGGGCGGCAGGTCCGCGACACCGCGTGGCTGCGGATCACACGGGACAACGCTGGGCCGATGTACCAGCTGTGGGCGGCGGTCGCGCGCATCGCGGCCGAGGAGTTCGCGCCGGCGTCCCTGTGCCTCGCCGGGTTCTCGGCCTGGCAGATGGGCGACGGTGTCCGCGCCCGGTTCGCGCTGGAGCGTGCCCTCGTGCTGGAGCCCCACTACCGGATGGGCCAGCTGCTCCGCGGCGCGCTGGAGGCCGGGATGCATCCCGACCTCTGGGCCACAGCGGGCGCGCGGCCCTGATCCGCCCCTAGGCTGGCGACATGGGACAGGACGTCGAGGCCCGGGAGTTCACGGGCGAGGACCGGGCTCGGTACCGCGCCAAGGTGCGTCGCAACCTCGACGTGCTCGCCGCGATGCTGGGGCAGCAGGACTTCTCGGTGCCGGATCCGCACGTCGGCATCGAGATCGAGTTCAACCTCGTCGACGACTCGGGCGACCCGGCGCTGCGGAACTCCGAGACGCTCGACGCGATCGCGACCGAGGACTTCCAGACCGAGCTCGGCCAGTTCAACGTCGAGATCAACGTGCCGCCCGCCCCCGTGGCGGGCCGCGGACTGGCCGACATGGCCGAGCGCATGCGCGAGGACCTCAACGTCGCGCAGGGCAAGGCACAGAGCGTCGGCACCGGCCTCATGATGATCGGCATCCTGCCCACGCTGGACGCGCCGCACCTGACCCGCGAGGCGATCTCGGCGAACCCGCGCTACCACCTGCTGTCCGACCAGATCCTCACGGCGCGCGGCGAGGACATCCACCTGGTCATCAACGGCGTCGAGCGGCTGCGCACGACGATCGACACGATCATCGCCGAGGCCGCCTGCACCAGCACCCAGCTGCACCTGCAGGTCGAGCCCGACGACTTCGCGCCCACGTGGAACGCCGCGCAGGCGATCGCGGGCGTCCAGATCGCCGTCGGCGCGAACTCGCCCTTCTTCCTGGGCAAGCGACTGTGGCACGAGACCCGCATCGCCCTGTTCGAGCAGGCCACCGACACGCGCACCGACGAGCTGAAGGCGCAGGGCGTCCGGCCGCGGGTGTGGTTCGGCGAGCGCTGGATCACCTCGGTCTTCGACCTGTTCGAGGAGAACTCGCGCTACTTCCCGGCGCTGCTGCCGATCGTCGAGGACGAGGACCCGGTGGCCGAGATCGAGGCCGGTCGGATCCCGGTCCTGCCCGAGCTGCGTCTCCACAACGGCACCATCTGGCGCTGGAACCGCCCCATCTACGACGTCGTCGACGGCAAGCCGCACCTGCGCGTCGAGAACCGGCTGCTGCCCGCGGGTCCCACGGTCAAGGACACGGTGGCGAACGCGGCGCTGTTCTACGGCCTCGTGACCGCGCTGACCGAGCAGGAGCGTCCCGTCTGGAGCCAGCTGTCGTTCAAGGCGGCCGAGGAGGGCTTCCACGAGGCGGCCGCGGCGGGCATCGAGGCGCAGGCCTACTGGCCGGGCATCGGCACCGTGCCGGTGCGCGAGCTCGTGCTGCGCCACCTGCTGCCCCTGGCGCACGTGGGCCTCGAGCGTCGGGGCGTGGACGGCGCGGTCATCGACGAGTTCCTCACGATCATCGAGCGACGCTGTGTCACGGGGCGGAACGGCTCGACGTGGATGACCGAGCAGTTCGACCGGATCCACGAGCGTGGGAGCGACGTCTTCGACTCGATGCGGGCCCTCACGCGCCGCTACGCCGAGCACATGCACAGCAACGAACCGGTGCACTCCTGGCCCGTCGACTGAACCGGTACTCGTCCGTCTTGGGGACCGTGGCACACTGGTGCCAGAGGTTGACCGCAGGCCTCATTGTCATGCCCCGAACGACGTTGTGAGGTTGATGATCCGGTGACTCGTGCCGCCCAGACCGCGAAGGCAGCGACCACGAAGAAGGCGCCTGCACCGGCGTCCAAGAAGGCCGCGAGCGCGTCGGAGGAGGTCACCGACGCGAGTTCCGCCGTGAAGAAGGCCCCCGCCAAGAAGGCTCCGGCGAAGAAGGCCGCCGCCAAGAAGGCGCCCGCGAAGAAGGCCGCCGCGAAGGGTGGCGAGGTCGTCCTCGGCGACCAGGTCGATCTGGCCGACGTGCTCGAGACGAAGCCCGCGGTCGACGCCGACGGCAAGAAGGTCCTCCCGGACATCGCCGACGAGGTCTTCGAGAAGGACCTGAAGGAAGACCCCACGCTGAAGGAGGACGAGGAGGCCAGCTTCACGCTCTCCTCGGCCGACGACACCGACGAGCCCGCGGTCCAGGTGACCGTGGCCGGCGCCACCGCCGACCCCGTCAAGGACTACCTCAAGCAGATCGGCAAGGTCGCGCTGCTGACCGCCGCCGAGGAGGTCGAGCTCGCCAAGCGCATCGAGGCCGGCCTGTTCGCCGAGGAGAAGCTCGCGAAGTCCAAGCGCGTCGCGGACAAGCTCCGCGAGGAGCTCGACTGGATCATCATTGACGGTCGCCGCGCCAAGAACCACCTGCTCGAGGCCAACCTGCGACTCGTCGTCTCGCTGGCCAAGCGCTACACCGGCCGCGGCATGCTCTTCCTGGACCTGATCCAGGAGGGCAACCTGGGCCTCATCCGTGCGGTCGAGAAGTTCGACTACACGAAGGGCTTCAAGTTCTCCACGTACGCCACGTGGTGGATCCGTCAGGCCATCACCCGCGCCATGGCCGACCAGGCGCGCACCATCCGCATCCCGGTGCACATGGTCGAGGTCATCAACAAGCTGGCCCGCGTCCAGCGGCAGATGCTCCAGGACCTGGGCCGCGAGCCCACCCCGGAGGAGCTGGCGGTCGAGCTGGACATGACGCCCGAGAAGGTCGTCGAGGTCCAGAAGTACGGTCGTGAGCCGATCAGCCTCCACACGCCGCTGGGCGAGGACGGCGACAGCGAGTTCGGTGACCTCATCGAGGACTCCGAGGCGATTGTCCCGGCCGACGCCGTGTCGTTCACCCTGCTCCAGGAGCAGCTGCACGCCGTGCTCGACACCCTGAGCGAGCGTGAGTCGGGCGTCGTCTCGATGCGCTTCGGCCTCACCGACGGCCAGCCCAAGACGCTCGACGAGATCGGCAAGGTCTACGGCGTCACGCGCGAGCGCATCCGCCAGATCGAGTCCAAGACGATGAGCAAGCTGCGTCACCCGTCGCGCTCGCAGGTCCTGCGCGACTACCTCGACTGAGCCTCACTCCACGGCGAACGGCCCGCGACCTCACGGTCGCGGGCCGTTCTGCGTGTGAGAGTCGCGTGCGGAACGTCGGTCAGCGGAGGCGGCGGCGTACCGCGCGGGCGAGGCGACGGGCGGGGGAGACCGGGCCGGCGTTCGACCGGACCACGGGCGGGAAGCCCGGGTCGGCGGCCACGGCCGCGACGGCGGCGTCGAAGCGCTCGACCCCGCCTGCTGGACCGAACCCGTGCCGGAGCCCGTGACGCTCGAGGAATGCCGCGTAGGTGTCCCATCGCTCGCGGTGACCGTCGACGAGCGCGGACCAGTCGGCCTGCGCGAACAGGTCCGGCACCGAGACCTCGGACGGGTCGCGCTCGTCGAGCCGCACGAACGGGATGCGGTGGTACCGCGCCAGCTCGAGGGTGCGCGAGTCGTGCGCGAGCAGGACCGCGGGCGTGCCGGAGATCAACGACACGATCGTGCCGTGGATCCGCGTGCCGAACGCGAACCGCTGCCTGCGCAGGAACTCCTGCCACGCGGGGATGTTGAGCGGGAACACCGTGCGACCGGGAGCGAAGACCGGGTGCTCGGGGGAGAGCGGCAGTCGGGGGTCGTCGCCGGACAGCGACGTCCCGCGCAGCAGCAGCCGCAGCGTGTGGACGTCCTGGCCGATGTAGGTCAGGTGCCGGTGCCGCCGCAGGCTCTGCTCGAGGATCGGCCCCATCTCGGTCACGTAGGGAGAGATGGTGATCGCGATCGGGTCGTCGGCCGCGACGGCGTCGGGGAGCCGCAGCGGCAGCTCGGGGCCGTGGAGGAACATCGAGGGACAGCCGATGACGTCGACCTCGGAGTCGTCGAAGCCCAGGCCGACGAGGTACTCCTTGGTGAAGTCGCCGCGGACGCCGATCGACGGGCCGCGCTCCAGGACCGCACGGACGAAGCGCCGGGTGGCCTTCTCGACGGCCTCGCGCTCCGCGCGGGGCGCGTTGCCGTCGAGGTCGGCCTGCGCCCCGACCCCCAGCACGGTGAAGCCGGTGGTGAGCTGCTCGATCGCGGTCGACTGGCGGTCGAGGGCCTTGAGGTTGGAGGCGCGGAAGTGGTTGGCGAGCGGGAAGACCACGTGGTCGAACTCGCGGTTCACCCGCGCGGGGTCGGCGAACCACGGGCCCGTGGGCGCTGCGGTGACGTCGTCGCCGGGGTGCGTCAGGAGCCGCTCGGAGGCGTGGCTGAAGGCCAGGTTCCCGACGTTGTTGCCGATGAGGTTGCGCTCGAGGACGGTGGCGGCGTCGGCCGGTTCCAGCGTGGGGTGGTGGACCTTCAGGAGAATGCGCGCCACCCGCCGGACTATACCGACGCGGCGCCCGGCCGCCGCGGTCCCGTGACCCCACGCGGCCATGGGTTAGGCTGTCGCGACCGCTTGTTGTCGTCTCGGGGGAGTTCCACCGTGTCCGTCAGTCATCGACTTCGACTCGCGAGTGTCGCCGCCCTCGGTGCGCTCGTGCTGCCGCTCGTCGCCGCTTCCACCACGTTCGGAGCGGACGAGACCGAGGTCGCCGACCCCGCCGCGGCCGTCGAGCCGCAGGCGGCGCCGACGGAGGAGGCGCCCCGGGTCGAGACCCAGGCGGTGACCCCGCAGGCCGTCGCGCCGGCCGCCACCACGGTCCGCGGTCGCCCCTACGGCGCGGCCTACCCGGTCGAGGTCGAGGCCAACTTCTCGCGTCCGTACTTCGACCGCGGCGCCTCGAACCGCGACTACTCCCTGCTGAACGACCTCGAGCGCCTCATCCGCGGCTCGTACAAGACCCCGCAGGGCAAGTACAAGAGCAAGAAGCAGCGCCGCGCCACCTCGGTCTACGCCGCCAACTCGCGCATGGAGGACTCGGTCCGCATCGGCCGCGAGCTCGTCCGCGCCGCGAAGGCCGGCGTCAACGTGCAGTTCATCCACCCGAACGCGCACCTGTCGGGCGCCTCGAAGAAGCTGCGCAAGCAGCTGAACGCCACGAAGTACGGCAAGTTCCGCATCTGCTCCAACGGCAAGTCGATGGCCTGCCTCTCGCGTGTCAACGGCGCGATCATGCACTCCAAGATCGTCATGGTCAGCGACACCTACACGCGCAGCAACAAGCGCGCCAAGGGCGTCGTGTGGACGGGCTCGACGAACTTCGGCGGCCGCAGCGCCGAGCGCACGTACAACAACGGCAGCACGGTCTACAACGACAAGAAGCTCTGGTACCAGATGCGCGGCGTCTGGAAGGACATGTGGGCCGAGCGCCGCATCGGCTCGGACTACGGTCGCTACATCGCCAAGCGCAGCACGCGCTACGGCTACCGCACCGCCACCCGCGACGGCTACTCCAGCGCCTACGCCAAGCGCGGCCTGCTGTACTCGAACCTCTCGAACTACACGGTGCACGTCACGCCGCTGCGCGCGACGCCCACCAACGGCCGCGACCCGATCCTCAACATGCTGAACCGCATCGTCCCCGACGAGCAGTGCCGCATCCGCGTCATGGAGAACCGCTTCAAGTACCGCCGCATCGCGCTGGCGTACAAGCTGGCGGCGCTCAACAACGGTGGCTGCCGTGTGTCGGTCGTGGCCTTCAAGGACGACCTGAAGAAGAACTACCTCGAGCACTGCCGCCAGCTGCTGCGCGTGTGCAAGCCGATCCTCGACGTGCTCAAGACCTCGCGCACCGAGGTCGACGCGGCCTACGCGCAGATCCACGACAAGGCGATCCTGGTCGACGCGAAGCTCAAGCGGAACAAGATGAACCCCGAGGAGCGCCTGCCCGGTGGCGGCGTCTGGCCCAAGTCCGGTGCGCGCGTCAAGCTCGTGCTGGCCGGCTCGGCCAACCTGACGGGCTCGAACCTGGTGGCCAGTGACGAGATCACGACCATCACGACCGACCCCGACGTGTACGACGCCTACGTCGAGCACTGGCGCTCGGTCACCCAGACGAAGTCGTACGGCGTCTTCAAGTACTGAGCGACGAGAACGGCGCCGGACCCCTCGGGGTTCGGCGCCGTCGTCGTTCTCGGCTGGGGCGGGTGCGCCTCAGACCGTGAGTCGGTCGCTCTCGTCGTGGTAGTCCACGGCGATCTCGCGCAGTCGCGTCTCGTGCAGTCGGGCGTGGTGGCCGCAGAAGACCAGGTCGGCGCCCGAGGGCAGTTCGACGCGAACCAGCGCCTGCGCACCGCAGCGGTCGCAGCGGTCGGAGGCGGTGAGGGCGGGGAACTCGGCAGTGGCCGTCACGGTGTCCTCATTTCGTCGGGTGTCGTCGAACATCACCATGAATACTCCCTCATCCGGCCAAACGCGCGTCGGACGCGCCGAGGGGGCGTGTCACGTGCGATCCGGTGGGGTCGGCTCGATACCGTGAGAGCCGGGGGAATCGATGAGGAGGAACCGGACATTTCCACGTACGACGCACGCAATCTGCTCGTCCTCGAGGGGCTCGAAGCGGTACGCAAGCGACCCGGCATGTACATCGGCTCGACGGACACGCGCGGCCTCATGCACTGCCTGTGGGAGATCATCGACAACTCCGTCGACGAGGCGCTGACCGGTCACGGCGCGCACATCGACGTCCTGCTCCACGGCGACGGCTCGGTGGAGGTCCGGGACGACGGACGCGGCGTGCCGGTCGACATCGAGCCGAAGACGGGCCTCACCGGCGTCGAGGTCGTCTACACGAAGCTGCACGCGGGCGGAAAGTTCGGCGGCGGCTCGTACAACGCCACCGGCGGTCTGCACGGCGTCGGCGCCTCCGTCGTGAACGCGCTCTCGGCGCGCCTCGACGTCGAGGTCGACAAGGGCGGCGCCACGTGGGCCATGTCCTTCCGCCGTGGCGTGCCCGGCGTGTTCGCCGGCGACGGCGCCGACGCGGACTTCACCCCCGACAACACGCTGCGCAAGATCGGCAAGGTCGCGAAGGCGCGCACGGGCACGCGCGTCCGCTACTGGGCCGACCCGCAGATCTTCATCAAGGGCGCCAAGTTCTCGTACGAGGACCTCGTCGCCCGCGCCCGCCAGACCTCGTTCCTCGTGCCCGGACTGCGCCTGCGCATCCGCGACGAGCGCGCCGACGAGCCGCGCGAGGAGGACTTCTTCCACGAGGGCGGCATCTCGGAGTTCTGCGACTTCCTGGCGCCCGACGGGCCCGTCTCGGAGGTGCTGCGCATCCAGGGCGAGGACACCTTCGTCGAGACGGTGCCGGTGCTCGACGAGAAGGGCCACATGACGCCGCAGGACGTCGAGCGCACGCTCGGCGTCGACATCGCCCTGCGCTGGGGCACCGACTACGACACGGTCGTGAAGTCGTTCGTGAACATCATCGCCACGCCCAAGGGCGGCACCCACGTGTCGGGCTTCGAGCGCGGCGTCACCAAGACGTTCAACGAGGTCCTGCGGAGCTCCCGCATGCTCAAGAACGGCGATCCCGACGTCATCAAGGACGACGTGCTCGAGGGCCTCACCGCCGTCGTCACCGTGAACCTCGCAGAGCCGCAGTTCGAGGGCCAGACGAAGGAGGTGCTCGGCACCCCGCCGGTCACCCGCATCGTCAACAAGATCGTGGCGCGTGAGCTCAAGGCGTTCCTGACCTCCACCAAGACCGCGCAGAAGGCCAAGGCGCGCCAGGTGATGGAGAAGGTCGTCGGCGCGTCCCGCACGCGCCTGGCGGCCCGTCAGCACCGCGACACGCAGCGCCGCAAGAACGCGCTCGAGTCGAGCGCCCTGCCGGCGAAGCTCGCCGACTGCCGCAGCAACGACGTCGAGCGCTCCGAGCTGTTCATCGTGGAGGGCGACTCCGCGCTCGGCACCGCGAAGTCGGCGCGCGACGCCGAGTTCCAGGCGCTGCTGCCCATCCGCGGCAAGATCCTCAACGTCCAGAAGGCCAGCATCGGCGACATGCTGAAGAACGCCGAGTGCTCGTCGATCATCCAGGTGGTGGGCGCGGGGTCGGGCCGCACGTTCGATCTCGACGCCGCGCGGTACGGCCGGATCATCTTCATGGCCGACGCCGACTCCGACGGCGCCCACATCCGCTGCCTGCTGGCGACGCTGTTCTTCCGCTACATGCGTCCGATGGTGGAGGCCGGCCGTGTCTACACCGCGGTCCCGCCGCTGCACCGGATCGAGCTCGTCTCGCCGAAGAAGGGGCAGGACAAGTACATCTACACGTACTCCGACCCCGAGCTGCAGCGGAAGCTGGCCGAGCTGAAGAAGCGCAACATCCGCTGGAAGGACGCGCCTCAGCGCTACAAGGGCCTGGGCGAGATGGACGCCGACCAGCTGGCCGAGACCACGATGGACCCGCGCCACCGCACGCTGCGCCGCCTCACCGTGGACGACGCCGAGGCCGCCGCCGACGTCTTCGAGCTGCTCATGGGCAACGAGGTCCCGCCGCGCAAGGAGTTCATCATCCAGGGCGCCTACGAGATCGACTCCGAGCTCATCGACGCCTGAGCGGGGAGGATGGGTCCGTGCGGAGCCTGAGTCTCACCTCGCCGATCATGGCGGCGCCGATGGCCGGCGGGCCGACGACGCCGGCGCTGCTGCGCGCCGTCGCTGACGCGGGATCCCTCGGGTTCGTCGCGGCGGGCTACCGGACGGCGGCGCAGCTGGCCGAGGACGTCGCCGCGTCGCGCCCCCTCTCCGGCGACTTCGGGGTGAACCTGTTCGTCCCCGAGCGGGAGCCGGTCGACCTGGACGCGGTGCGGCGCTATCGCGACCTCATCGCCGCCGAGGTCGCGGCGACGGGGGCCGAGGTCGGTCCCGTGGTCGAGGACGATGACGACGAATGGGACGCGAAGGTCGATCTCCTGACCCGGGATCCCGTCCCGTGGGTGAGCTTCACGTTCGGGCTTCCCGACGTCGGCACCGTGCAGCGACTGCGCCGGGCCGGCTCGCGACTGCTCCTGACGGTCACCGACGTGGGCGAGGCCCGCGCCGCCGCCGAGCTCGATCCCGACGGACTGGTCGTCCAGTCGGCGGCGGCCGGCGGGCACCGCGGCACCTTCGACCAGCGCCGCGAGCCGGGGACCGAGGACCTGCCGTCGCTGGTCGGCGCGGTCGTCGCCGCGACCGGTGTGCCGGTGATCGCCGCCGGGGGAGTGTCCGGCGCTGCAGCGGTCCGGTCGGCGCTCGATGCCGGTGCCGAGGCCGTGGCGGTGGGCACGGCGCTGCTGCTGGCTGACGAGGCCGGCACCCGGCCCACTCATCGAGAAGCGCTCACGGACCCCGCGTCCACGACCACCACGATGCGGGCGTTCACCGGCCGGGTGGCACGCGGGATCCGCACCTCGTTCAGCGACCGGTACGACTCCACGGCTCCGCCGGCCTACCCGGCGATCCACCACCTGACGTCGCCGATGCGACGCCGGGCGGCGCAGCACGGCGACCGTGATCACGTGCACCTCTGGGCCGGAACCGGCTTCCGTCAAGGACGGGCTCTTCCGGCGCGCGAGGTCCTGGCGGCGCTGATCCCGTGAGAGACGCCGGTGGGCGGTCAACCGAATGACGACCGCTTTCCGTTGACCACCGACCGCTCCCGGGCGGGAGCGGTTGACAGCTCACCGCTCAGGCATGAGTCAGTCGACGGGGGTCAGCAGGCCGCTGTCGACGTCGTAGAGGAAGCCGCCGACCTCGACGGAGCCGGGGACGAGCGGGTGGCTGCGGACCTTGTGCACGTCGGCGCGGATCGTGGCCTGCTGGTCCTCGATGACACCGATTGACATCCACGAGGCGTCGGTGCCGGTGAACTCCGCGACGCGCTCCTTGACCTGCTCCTCGGTGGAGGAGGCCATGGCGCAGCGGGTGTGCTCGATGACCAGGACGCGCTTGACCTGCAGCAGGCTCACGCCCAGCACGATCGCGACGAGGACCTGGTCGGTGACGCGGCCGCCGGGGTTGCGCAGGATCTTCGCGTCGCCCTCCTGGAGGCCGATCATGGCGAGGGGATCGATGCGCGAGTCCATGCAGGTCACCATGAGGACGCCCGCACGGGCGATGCCGTCGAAGCCTCCCTCGTGGTCCTGGGCGTAGCGCCGGTTCGCTTCCAGCAGGTCGTCGAAAGAGGTGGTCATGAGGAGAAACTAGCGCGCCGGCGCAGGAGCAGCAGGGCGAGGGCCGCCGCGACGAACGCCGCCACCGCGGCGCCGGTGAAGACGGCCTGCAACTGCGCGATCCCGGCGTCGCGCATCGCCCCGTTGTAGGCGCGGCACGCGGTGGCCGAGCCGTTGCAGAGCTCCTCAATGGGCGGGATCCGCTCCACCGCGGAGTGGAACGCCCGCAGACCGAGCGTGGTCAGGGCGGAGATGCCGATCAGCATGCCCACCATCCGCGCGACAACGAGCAGCGCGCTCGCCAGGCCGTGCACGTCGTCAGCCGTGTGCTCGAGCAGCGCGGCGTTCACCGGCGCGATCGCGAGGCCGAAGCCGAGGCCGCACGCCGCCAGCACGATCGTCGACGTGAACGACTCGAGCGACTTCTGGTCCCACGTCGCCATGACGAGGAAGCAGCCGCCCGAGAGGGCGAGGGCGGCACCGGTCAGCGGCCCGGCCGGCAGGTGACGCAGCAGCCAGCCGCCGAGGACCGCGCCGACGGGCAGGGCGACGAGGAACCGCAGCAGCACGAGGGCGGCCTCCAGCTGGTCGTCGGGCGCGATCGTCAGGCGCGCGAAGAACGGGATGTCGACGAGCGCGGCGATCAGCGCGGAGCCGACGAAGAACGAGACCGCGATGGAGCCCCACGCAGGAGTGGCGGTGAGTGAGCCACGGGGGATGAGCGGGTGCGCCGCGTGCCGTCCGCGCCAGACGAAGAGACCGAGCGCGATCGCCGCGACCGGCAGCAGCACGATCGCGTCCTCGGACACGACGGCCTGCTCGGGCTCCGCGCTGGCGAACGTCAGGATGACGGCTCCGAGGGCCACCGTGAGCGCGGTGGCGCCCCACAGGTCGGTCTGGCGTGCCACCTCGCCCCATGCGCGCCACGCGAGCAGCGGACGGGCTGCGGTGGCCTGGCGCACCGCGAAGGCCACGAGCAGGCCGTAGCCGACGAGGGCGAGCGGCGTGAGCCACCGCGAGTCGCCGGCCACCGGCAGGAACGCCAGCCCGCTCGTGACACCGGTGGTGAGCCGCTCGGGCTCGAGCATCACCAGCAGGAGACAGCCACCCGCCAGCAGCGCCAGGAGCAGGCCGGGCACGTCCCAGCCTCGCTCGTGCTCGGCGGGGCGGTGACGCAGGAGGGCGGCGCCGATGAGGAGACCGACCGCCGCGTTGAGCCAGAAGATGTCGTGCCACGTGCCGAAGGCGAGGATCGCCGCGCCCCAGAGCGGGCCGACGACGCTGCCGAGCTCCTGGACGGCGCCGACGATGCCCAGCGGCAGCCCGCGCCGCTCGGCGGGCCACGTGTCGGCGATGAGCGCGAGGGTCGGCGGGATGAGCCCGCCCCCGCCGATGCCCTGGATCAGCCGTCCGAGCACGATCGTGGTGAGGTCGTAGCCCGCCGCCGTGATCACCGAGCCGATCGCGAAGATCACGAGGCAGCCGATCAGCACGGGAACCCGTCCGCGCAGGTCCGAGACCCGGCCGATGAGCGGCAGGACCGCCACGTAGCCGAGCAGGAACCCCGAGATGATCGGCGCGGCCCGCTGCAGCTCGGCGACCGTGAGGCCGGCGGCCGTCATCATGTCCGGCAGCGCCAGGACGACGACGTACGTGTCCGCGGCGGCGAAGCCGATGGCCACCGCCGCGAGCGCGAGCAGCCCGCGGGACGCGAGCTCCTTCATCGCCACCGGCTCAGGGAGCCTCGATGCCGGCGGGCTCGTCGCGCGGTTCCAGCCGCAGCGTGTAGGTCACGTCCTCGCCGCCGTAGAACGGGCCCGTGATCTTGGCGTCGTGCAGCTCGTCGTCGTCGGTGAGCCGGTACGTGACGTCGAAGTCCTCGGTCTTGTCGGCCGTGGGGATCAGCTGCGCGATGCGCTCGCCGGGCAGGTCGCCGGTGATCTCGGTGAGGACGAGGTCGCCGTCGCGGGACTGGTCGCCGGCCTCGACGTCCTCGGTGGCCTTCAGCAGGCCGGCGAGTCCGGAGTCGGCGTCGGTGCCCACCAGGTCGGCCGGGTCGGGTGCGCCGAGCGAGGCGGGGTCGAGGGGCGCCCAGACGGGCGAGAAGCCGGTCTTGGCGTAGGTCTTGCCGTCGACCGAGATCACCTCGGCCGCGAGGGTGGCGCCACCGGCGACCACCTTCACGTCGCCCTGGAAGGCGGGGGACTGGTCGCCGACGCCGTCCGCCGAGAGCAGCCCGCGCTGCCCGCTGGGCAGCTCCTTCGTGCTGAGGGAGATGTCGAACGACTCGGCCTCCGCCAGCGCCTGTGAGGCGGCGTCGAGGCGCTCGGCGGGGTCGCCGGAGTCGGAGTCGTCGCCGGTGCAGGCGGTCAGCAGCAGGGCGCTGCTCAGGATCGTCGCGGTCAGCAGTCGAGGAAACACGTCGGTCAGTCTGACACGTCTCGCGCCCCCGGCAAGGAGGCCGCGGCCGATGAGACGCCCGTGATCGGCTGGCCCACCGGAGTGCCTGAGGCGTCGCGCTTCTCCACCGGCTCGGGCAGGTCGACCGGCGAGCCGCTGGCCGCGGAGGCCACCGGGGTGCCGTCGCCGACCCACGCGAACACCAGGGCGTCCTCACCGCTCAGCAGGCGCTGGCAGCGGACGCCGCCGGTGCCGCGACCCTTGCCCGGGTAGATCGCGAACGGGCTCACCTTGGCCGAGCCGGCCTGCGTGCCGGGAAGCGCGTCGGAGCTGCCGGCCACCGTGACGACGTGGGCCGACTCGACGTCGGACACCGCGCCGAACGCGACCACGTGGGCACCGCCACCGAGCTTGACGCCGGCGACGCCGCCGCCGCTGCGGCCCTGAGGGCGCACGAGCGAGGCGGGGAAGTGCAGCAGCTGGGCCTCGGAGGTGACGAACGCCAGCTCCTCCTCGCCCGTGGTCAGCGGCACCGCGCCGACCACCTTGTCGCCGTCCTCCAGCCGGATGAGCTCCCACGAGTCGCGGTTGGAGAGGTGGTCGGGCTTGACCCGCTTGACGACGCCGTCGCGGGTGCCGAGCGCGAGCCCGGGCACGTCCTCGTCGAACGTCATGAGCGTGAGCGCGTCGCCGTCGAGGCTCAGCAGCTCGCCCAGCGGGACGCCGCCCTGGAGGCGGGGGGAGTCGGCCGTGGGCGGCAGTGCCGGCAGGTCGACGACCTCGAGGCGGTGGACCGTGCCAGCGGACGTGACGATGCCGACCTGGCCGCGCGCGGTGGCGCGGACGGCGGCGACCACGGTGTCGTGCTTGGCCCGGCGGCCGTGGTCGCCCAGCGGCTCGGCATCGGACGTCCGCGCCACGAGTCCCGTGGAGGACAGCAGCACCCAGCACGGGTCGTCGGGGACCTCGAGCGAACCGCCCTTGGCGATCGGCACGGGAACGCCCGCCGACTCCAGCAGCACGGTGCGCCGCGGCGTGCCGAACTGCTGGGCCATCTGGGCGAGCTCGTCGCCGACGACCGAGCGCAGCGTGCCCTCGTCGGCGAGGATCGCGTCGAGCTCCTCGATGAGGCGGCGCAGCTCGTCGGCCTCGCGCTCGAGCTCGAGCCGCGAGAACTTCGTCAGCCGGCCCAGCTGGAGGTCCAGGATGTAGTCGGCCTGCAGCTCGGAGAGGTCGAAGACGGACATGAGGCGCTGGCGCGCCTCGCCGCGGTTCTCCGAGGAGCGGATCAGCTGGATGACCTCGTCGATGTCGAGGATCGCGATCATCAGGCCGTCGACGAGGTGCAGCCGGTCCGCCGCCTTCGTGCGGCGGAACGTGGTGCGGCGGCGGACGACGTCGATGCGGTGCTCGAGGTAGACCGTGAGCATCTCGCGCAGACCGAGCGTGCGCGGCTGGCCGTCGACGAGGGCGACGGCGTTGATGCCGAACGAGGTCTCCAGCGGCGTCTGGCGGTACAGCTGCTCGAGCAGCGCCTCGGGGACGATGCCGTTCTTGATCTCGATCACCAGCCGCAGCCCGTGGGTGCGGTCGGTGAGGTTCTTCAGGTCGGAGATGCCCTGGATCTTCTTGGCCTGGACGAGCTTCTTGATCGACTCGATGACCTTCTCGGGGCCCACGTTGTAGGGCAGCTCGGTGACGACGATGCCCTTCCTGCGCGGCGTCACGTTCTCGATGCGGGTGGTGGCGCGCATCTTGAACGAGCCGTTGCCGGTGGCGTAGGCGTCGCGGATGCCGTCGAGGCCGACGATCTTGCCGCCCGTGGGCAGGTCGGGGCCGGGCACGAACCGCATGAGCGCGTCGAGGTCGGCGTCGGGGTGGTCGATGAGGTGGCGCAGCGCCTGGACGACCTCGATGAGGTTGTGCGGGGCGATGTTCGTGGCCATGCCGACCGCGATGCCGGACGCGCCGTTGACGAGCAGCTGCGGGATCGCGGCGGGGAGCACGGTGGGCTCCTGCAGACGGCCGTCGTAGTTCGGCTTGAAGTCGACCGTGTCCTCGTCGAGCGACGCGGTCATCGCCTCGGCCGCGCGGTCCATCCGGATCTCGGTGTAGCGCATCGCGGCGGGCGGGTCGTCGGGCGAGCCGAAGTTGCCGTGGCCGTCCAGCAGCGGCAGCCGCAGCGCCCACGGCTGGACGAGACGCACGAGCGCGTCGTAGATCGCGCTGTCGCCGTGCGGGTGCAGCTTGCCCATGACCTCGCCGACGGGGCGCGCGCTCTTCACGTGCGGACGGTCGTGGCGCAGGCCCATCTCGTCCATCGTGTAGAGGATGCGGCGTTGGACGGGCTTCAGGCCGTCGCGCGCATCGGGCAGCGCCCGGGCGTAGATCACCGAGTAGGCGTACTCGAGGAAGCTGGAGCGCATCTCGTCGCCGACGTCGGTGTCGAGGATGTGCTCCTCGAAGTCCACGGTCTCGGTGCTCGATCCAGTCACGCCGGCCATTCTCCCGCCCCGGCCCGCGCGGGGTGCGCCCGACCCGCCGCGTGCGGGGTAGGTTTGTGCCCGTGAGTGGCAGCGAACCGGTCGAGACGAGCCTGATGCCCCACCCGGTCCCCGCGTGGGAGGCCGACGTCCTGCTCAAGGACGGGCGCGTCGCTCAGATCCGCCCCATCGTCCCCGAGGACGCCCCGAAGTTCGTCGAGTTCTACGACCGCGTCTCGGCCGAGTCGAAGTACTTCCGCTTCTTCGCCCCGTACCCGCGACTGTCCGACCGCGACGTGCAGCGCTTCACCACCGTCGACCACTACAAGCGCGTCGCGTTCGTGGTGACGCAGCAGGACGACATCATCGCGGTCGGCCGCTACGACGCCGTCTCCGACGACGAGGCCGAGGTCGCATTCCTCGTCGAGGACGCCCACCAGGGTCGTGGCATCGGCCAGCTGCTGCTGGAGCACCTCGCCCAGGCCGGTCGCGAGCGCGGCTTCACCGAGTTCACCGCCGAGGTCCTGCCCGAGAACGTGCGCATGCTCCAGGTGTTCCGGGAGATGGGCTACACCATCAGCGGCACCCTCGAGGACGGCGTGCAGCGCCTCACCTTCGAGATCAACCCCACCGACTCCGCGCTCGGCGTCATGCGCTCGCGCGAGCAGCGCGCCGAGGCCGCCTCGATCGCCCGCATCTTCGGCGCCCGCAGCGTCGCCGTCGTCGGCGCCAGCCGCCGTGCCGGCTCGATCGGCCAGGCCATGGTCCGCAACCTCGTGCTGGGCGACTACGGCGGCACCGTCTACGCCGTGAACTCCCAGGCCGAGGCCGTCTCGGGCCTCACGGCCTACCCGACCGTGCGCGACATCCCGGGCGAGGTCGAGATCGCGATCGTCGCGGTGCCGGCCGAGCACGTCAACGACGTCGTCCTCGACTGCGCCGCCAAGGGCGTCCACGGCCTCGTGGTGATCTCGGCAGGCTTCGCCGAGGAGGGTCCCGAGGGGCGCGCGCGCCAGCAGGAGCTGCTGCACTCGTGCCGCATCCACGGCCTGCGCCTCATCGGCCCGAACTGCCTGGGCATCATCAACACGTCCTCCGACGTCCAGCTGAACGCCTCGCTGTCGGCCACGATGCCGCCCCCCGGCCGCGCGGGCTTCTTCTGCCAGTCCGGCGCCCTCGGCACGGCGATCCTCGAGACCGTCTCCGCGCGCGGCCTGGGCCTGTCCACCTTCGTCTCGGCCGGCAACCGCGCCGACGTCTCGGGCAACGACCTCCTGCAGTACTGGCAGCAGGACGACAGCACCGACGTCGTGCTGCTGTACCTCGAGTCCATCGGCAACCCGCGCAAGTTCTCGCGGCTGGCCCGCCGCGTCTCGGAGGTCAAGCCGATCGTCGCGGTGAAGTCGGGCCGGTCCACCCAGGGTGTGCCCGTCGGCCACACGGTGCGCCGCAGCTCGGCGCCCCAGCAGGCGGTCGACGCGATGTTCCGCCAGGCGGGCGTGATCCAGGTCGACAACCTCGACGAGATGTTCGACGTCGCCCAGCTGCTGGCCCACCAGCCGCTGCCGCGCGGCAATCGCATCGCCGTGGTCGGCAACTCCGACGCCGTGGGCCTGATCGTCACCGACGCCGCGAAGTCGCAGGGCCTCCAGGTCGCCCCGCCCATCGCGCTGGGCGCCACCGCCGGCGCCGAGGAGTTCGAGGTCGCCATCGAGGCCGCGCTCGCGCGCCCCGACGTCGACGCGCTCGTCGTGGTCTACACGCCGCCCATCACCACCGACAGCGACGCGGTGGCCACCGTGCTGGCCGCGATCGGCGAGCAGTCCGACAAGCCGATCGTCTCCACGTTCCTGGCCAGCAAGGGCATCCCGGTGCTGCTGCGCGTGCCCGACCTCGAGGGCGGCTCGGCCGGCCGCGGCTCGGTGCCGTCGTACGCGGCGCCCGAAGCGGCCGTGAAGGCGCTGGCCCGTGCCACGAACTACGCCGAGTGGGCCTCGCGCGACCACGGCGAGTACCACGTCGCCGCCGAGCACCGCTCCGGCGACGCGAAGGCCCTGATCCGCGACGTGCTGACGATCGCCCCGCGCGGCGCGGTGCTGTCCACCGAGCAGGTCCACTACCTGCTGTCCTGCTACGGCATCGACCTGTGGACCTGGACCAACGTGCACAGCAAGGAGGAGGCGATCGCGGCCGGCGAGCAGCTCGGCTGGGACGTCGTCCTCAAGGCCGGCAGCGAGCACCTGCGCGCCCGTCCCGACCTCGCGCACGTCTGGCGGGGCATCCACGACGCCGAGGACATGGCCGAGGCCTGGGACGAGATGACCACGTGGAGCGGCATCCGCGCCGACACCACGTTCTTCGTCCAGCGCTCGGCGCCCGACGGAGTCCAGGTCGCGTTCCGCGCCACGGAGGACCGTCTCTTCGGCCCGCTCGTGTCGTTCGGCATCGCCGGCGCCCCCAGCGAGCTGCTGGAGGACCGCAGCTACGGCATCCCGCCGCTCACCGACGTCGACGCCCGCACGATGGTCAGCGGCATCCGCGCGGCGCCGCTGCTGTTCGGCCACCACGGCAGCGAGCCCGTCGACGTCGCGTCGCTCGAGGACATCGTGCTGCGTCTCGCGGCCCTGAAGGACGACCTGCCCGAGGTGGTGTCGCTCGACCTCGAGCCGGTGCTGGTCAATCCCGACGGCTACACGGCCCTGAGTGCCCGCGCGAAGGTGATCCCGTCGTCCGACAGCCGCGGCGACTGGTACGTGCGGCGGCTGAGTCAGCCCGATGCGGCGACGGATACGCTGGGTCGGTGACCCGAACCACGGACCGCACGAAGGACCTGTACGAGTCGATCTCCCACAGTGGCTACTACCCGGAGATCGTGGCGGGCGCCCTCGAGGACGCCCTCGCCACCGAGCCCGTCGAGTCGTTCGTCGTGCACCACGAGCCCACGTTCGACCGTGAGGAGATCCGCCGACACATGTCGGTGCTGGTCCTCACGCCCACGCGCCTGCTGCTGACGCACACCGACGAGCACCCCGGCGACACGCTGCTGCCGAAGCCCTACACCTCCACCTCGGTCGAGGCGGTGCCGCTGTCGCGCGTCTCCGGCGTCGTCGTCACCCGCATGGTCTCGGCGCAGACACAGCAGCTGGAGGAGGCGCTCCTGACGATCGGCTGGGGCGCCGTGTCCCGGGTCGAGCTCGAGCCCGCCCGCTGCGACGACCCCGAGTGCGAGGCCGACCACGGCTACACCGGCTCGATCTCCGGTGACGACTTCTCGCTGCGGCTGAGCGCCGCCGCCGAGGGCGGTGCCGCCGTCGTCGGCCTGCTCGAGTTCGCCCGCGCGCTCACGGCCGCCACGACCGTCACCGAGGCTCGATGACCACGCCCCACGCCGGCATCCACGAGATCATGACCTCGGTGGGCGGCGCCCTCGGCGCGAGCGGCTTCACCGACGTCCTGGGACTCCCGCAGGCGAAGCGCTTCGTCGTCATGGTCGTCGACGGCCTCGGCCTCGACCTCCTGCGCGAGCACGCCGAGCTGGCGCCCTTCCTGTCGTCCTGCCTGAACATCGACGGCGTCCTCGCGGGCATCCCGTCCACCACGTCCGTCAGCCTCACGTCGCTCGGCACGGGCCTTCGGCCCGGCCAGCACGGGATGGCGGGCTACACGTGTCGCATCCCGGGCACCTCGCGCTTCCTCAACACGCTGCAGTGGGACGACCGGATCGATCCCGCCGAGTGGCAGCCGTACCCCACCGTGCTGAAGCAGCTGGCCGACGAGCGCATCGCGGTCACCGTCGTCAACGACGCGCGCTTCGAGCTGAGCGGCCTCACGCAGGTCAGCCAGCGCGGCGTGCCGTTCGTCGGCGTGCGCCACGCGTGGGACCGCCTCGCGGCCGTCGTCGAGGCCGTCGAGCGCGACGACCGCGCCCTCGTCTACGCCTACGAGTCCAGCGTCGACCACACGGGCCACGGCTCGGGCGTCGACTCCGAGGAGTGGCGCAAGGCGCTCGTCCAGGTGGACCGCGACGTCGCCGACCTGCGCGCGGCGCTGCCGCCCGACGTCGTGCTGCTGGTCACCGCCGACCACGGCATGGTCGACGTCCCCAAGGACGACCGCTTCGACCTCGTCGACCACCCCGAGCTGCGCGACGACGTCGTGCTGGTGGCGGGGGAGGCGCGGTTCCGGCACGTCCACACGCGCTCCGGCGCCGAGGCCACCGTGGCCGCGCGCTGGCGCGAGGCGCTGGGTGACCGCGTCGAGGTCCGCCTGCGCGACGACGCGGAGGAGTGGTTCGGCCCGATCGACCCCGCCGTCCGCGGGCGCTTCGGCGACGTCGTCGTGGCTGCACTCGACGACTTCGCGGTGTTCGCCTCCGACGCCTTCGCCGTCGAGCTGCTGCTGGGCGGCTTCCACGGCTCCATCACGGACCGCGAGCGCCGCATCCCGGTCCTCGTGGCGGGCTGACGCCGTGGCCGAACTGGTCTTCTACTCGGGCACGATGGACTCGGGCAAGAGCACACTGGCGCTCCAGCTCGATCACAACCACCGGGCGCGCGGCCGTGTGGGCCGCATCTACTCCTCGCACGACCGCGCCGGCGAGGCCACGCTGTCGAGCCGCCTCGGGCTGTCGACGTCCGCCGTCGAGGTCACCGAGGAGCTGGACTTCTGGGACGACGTCGTCGGCCAGCTGACCAGCGGCGCCCGCGTCGACTACCTCGTGTGCGACGAGGCGCAGTTCTACACCGCGCGCCAGGTCGAGCAGCTGGCCAAGGTCGCCGACGAGCTCGACCTCGACGTGTTCTGCTTCGGCATCCTCACCGACTTCCGCACGCGGCTGTTCAGCGGCTCACAGCGACTCGTCGAGCTGGCCGACCGCGTGCTGACGCTCCAGGTCGAGGCGCTGTGCTGGTGCGGCGCCCGTGCCACGCACAACGCCCGCACCGAGGACGGCGAGATGGTCACCGAGGGCGAGGTCATCGTGGTGGGCGACGTCGAGGATCCCGACCGCCCGACCCCGCAGGTCGGGTACGAGGTGCTGTGCCGTCGCCACCACCGCAAGCGGATGACCGCCGCGCGCGCGAAGGCCGGTGCGCTCTCGCCCGACGTCCTGCCCTTCGACTGAGGGCGGTGGGTCCTCAGTCCGAGGAGCCGCCGAACATGATCTCGTCCCAGCTGGGGACCGAGCGGCGCGAGTGCTTCTTGCGGGGCTTCGGGGTGTCGGGCACGGCAATGCGCTCCTCGAGCGCCTGGTCCTCCAGGTCCTCGACGACCTCCTCGACGGGCTCCTCGAAGACGGCCTGCTCGAGGGCCCGGCGGTCGCGCGCCTCCTTGATGGAGCGCACGAGCGGGGCGTGGTCGGGCTCCTCGGCGATGGCGCCGCCGAAGGCCTCGGGCGCGTCGGTGACGAGGTCGGCCAGCGCCATGTCGTGCTGGTCCTGCGTGGCGAGGTCGCCGACCAGGCCGCGGGCGGCGTCGTCGTCGGCGATCACGTAGCGGCTCTTGGGGTCGTAGAGGAACGACGCGGCGCCGTCCTGGAGGTCGACCTGGACGGTCCAGCGACCGTCCTCGCGACGCCAGGCGTCCCACTGGGCGTTCTCGGGGGCGATGCCGCGCTCGGCCAGGGCGGTGTCCGCCAGCTCGGCCAGGGCGACGGCGGGTCCGCCGACGTGCTTGCGGCGCACCGACGTGGCGCGTGCCGACTGGGCCATCCACTCGCGCTCGGCGATGACGGGCACGGCGAAGCCCTGCACCCGCTCGACCGTGATGCCGGCGGCCTCGGCGACCTCTTCGACCGACTCGCCGCGGCGGATGCGGGTCTGGATGTCTCGGGGGGTGAGCGAACTCTCCATCGGAATCTCCATCTGTCCGGAACGACTCGACCCTACGGGAGTGCGATCGACCAGCGTGGTGAGCCGGCGATCGATGCTGAGTCGGAAGCGTTCTCCGGTGGTCGCGTCACGGGCCACGAGGAATCGTCCGTCGTCGCTGAGTCCCACGGTCGCGAGTTCCCGCATGTTCGAGCCTCCCCGTGTCGCTGCTGCCACCGACTTCAAGGCTAGTGAACGGCCGCGACGATCCCGGGAGACGCGCCGTGTCCGGATGTGTTTTCCGAGACGCCGTCGGTCACTCGGCGAGGGCGTGACGCTGGGGGAGCGGACCGCGGAACCAGAGGGCGACCGAGGTGGTCATCAGCGCCGCCACGATGGGCAGCGTGAAGCCCACCGATGCGGACCACCGGTCGACCATGAGTCCCGCGATGGCGGCCCCCGCGGCGGTGCCGGCGGACATGCCGGTGGTGGTCCAGGTGAGGGCCTCGGTGAGGCGCGACGGCGGCACGCACAGCTCGACCAGGTGCACCGCCGTGATGAGCGTCGGCGAGAGCATGAGGCCGGCCAGCAGGAAGCCGACCGCGAGCAGCGCGATGTTCGGCGCGAAGGGCAGCGGGGCGAGGAAGACGAGCAGGCCGAGGGTCGACAGGCGCAGCCGTCGGACGGGGTCGGCCGGCGGCGCCAGCGCACCGATCACGAGGCCCGCCGCGAGGCTGCCCGCGGACCAGATCGCCAGGACGAGTCCGGCCGCGCCGGGACGGCCCTGCTCCTCGGTGAACGCGACCACGAGGACCTCGGCGGCGCCGAACAGCAGGCCGAGCCCGCACGCCGCCACGACCAGCGGACCGAGCAGGAACCACGGCAGGGGCTCGCGGGAACCCTCCGCCTGACGGCGGTGCGGCGGCTGGGTGGAGCGCTGGAGTGCCAAGCCCCAGGCGCCGACGAGCGCGGCGGCGCCGGCGACGGCGAGTCCGGACCAGTCGAGGACGCTGAGCGTGAGGACGGTGACGAGGACGGGACCGACGATGAAGACGACCTCGTCGAGCACCGCCTCCAGGGCGAACGCGGTCTGCAGGCGACCGCGGTCGGAGAGGTTGTGCGTCCACCGGGCGCGGACCATGTTGCCGGCCTGCGGCGCGCCGAGGCCGGCGATCACGGCGCCGATCGCGGCCACCCACAGCGACAGGTCGACCGTCGTGAGCAGGATCGTGATGCCCGACGCGAACAGCGCGCCGGCCGTGAGGAGCACGGGCGCCTGTCCCACGCGGTCGGCGAGCCGACCCTGGACGGGCGCGCAGATCGCCGACGTGACGACGTAGACCGCCATCAGCAGTCCGGCGGGCCCGTAGTCGCCGGTGCGTCCCGAGACCAGGAGCACGATGCCGAGCCCCGTCATGGACAGGGGCAGGCGTCCGAGGGCGCCGGCCGAGGTGAAGGCGGGCGCGCCGGGCGTCGACAGGATCGAGCGGTAGGCGGAGAGCATGACGGGACTCATCTTGGACCCACTCGCCGACGAACCGGGGACCGGCTCGCCCGAAGCGTGCCCGAAGGGGCCCCGTGGAAGACTGGCGGCATGGACGCACGCCCCTACGACGCCCTCCTGCTCGTCTCCTTCGGAGGCCCCGAGAAGCCCGAGGACGTGGTCCCGTTCCTCGAGAACGTGACGCGCGGCCGGGGCATCCCGAAGGAGCGTCTGGTCGAGGTCGGGGAGCACTACTTCGGCTTCGGCGGCAAGTCGCCCATCAACGACATCAACCGCGACCTGCTGGCCGCGCTGCGGGCCGACTTCGCCGAGCAGGGACTCGACCTGCCGGTCTACTGGGGCAACCGCAACTGGGACCCGTACCTGGCCGATGCGTTCGACCAGATGGAGGCCGACGGCGTCGAGCGCGTCGCGTGCTTCATGACCAGCGCCTACTCGTCGTACTCGAGCTGCCGCCAGTACCGCGAGAACCTCTTCGAGGTGTCGCACGACCGCCCGATCCGGGTCGACCGGCTGCGTCACCACTTCAACCACCCGGTCTTCGTCGAGCTGTTCACCGAGTACACGCGCGCGGCGCTGGCCGAGGTCGGTCCGGACGCGCGCGTCGTGTTCGTCACCCACTCGGTGCCCGACCAGATGAACGAGGCGAGCGGCGGCCCCGGCTGCGGCCTGTACGAGCGTCAGCACCTCTCGGTGGCCGGCCTCGTCGCCGAGGCGCTCGACCTGCCGACCTGGTCGCTGACCTACTGCTCGCGCTCGGGCCCGCCGAGCCAGCCGTGGCTCGAGCCGGACGTCAACGACCACCTCGAGGAGCTGGCCGAGCAGGGCGTCACCTCCGTCGTGCTGGTGCCGATCGGCTTCGTCGCCGACCACATGGAGGTCGTGTACGACCTCGACACCGAGGCCAAGGCGACGGCCGAGCGCCTCGGCCTGCGCTTCGCGCGCGCCGCCAGTCCCAACGCCGACCCGCGCTACGCGGCGATGGTGCGCGAGCTCCTGCTCGAGCGTGCCGCGGCCGAGCGCGGCGAGTCGCCGGAGCGTCCGGCACTCGGCGAGTTCGGGCCGAAGGCCGACACCTGCCCGGGCGACTGCTGCGTCAACCCGCGGTCGATGCGCCCGGTGCTGGCGTGACCGAGCTGCTCGACCTCGCGCGCCGGGTCGCGGCCGAGGCGGCCGAGCACGTCGCCGCGCAGCGTCCCGCCGGCCGGGTGGGCGTGGCGGGGACGAAGTCCAGCCCCACCGACCTCGTCACGCTGATCGACCGCTCAAGTGAGGAGCTCATCCGCGAGCGCATCCTCGCCGCCCGTCCCCACGACGCCTTCGTCGGCGAGGAGGGCCAGGACGTGCCCGGGACCTCGGACGTCGAGTGGGTCGTCGACCCGATCGACGGCACGGTCAACTTCGTCTACGGCATCCCGCGGTACGCGGTGGCGATCGGCGCCAGGGTCGGTGGCATCGACCACGTGGGCGTCGTCGTCAACATCGCCACGGGCGAGTCCTACGAGGCGGTGGCGGGGGAGGGCGCCTGGCGGGTCGACGAGGCCGCGCCGCGACGCCTGACGGGCCCGCCCGTCCTGCCGCCGGCCGAGATGCTCGTGGCCACCGGCTTCAACTACGTGCCCGAGGTGCGTGAGCACCAGGCGAAGGCGGTCGGCGCGATGCTGCCCCACGTGCGCGATGTCCGCCGGATCGGCGCGGCCGCGCTCGACCTCACGGACCTCGCGGAGGGGCGCCTGGACGCCTTCGTCGAGCAGGGCCTCCAGCGGTGGGACCACGCCGCGGCGGGACTGATCGCGCGCGAGGCCGGACTCGTCGTGACGGGCCTGGACGGTCCGCCGTCCGACCGCCTCGTGGTCGCGGCTCCCGCGGGCGGGATCGAGGAGTTCCTCGCGCTCGTCCGACGCTGCGGCTTCTGAGCCGCATCGGCGCCCTCCACGACTGGCGGAACGGCGGCTGCGGTGGGAATATCGGCGCCACCGGGCGGCTTGTGTCTTCCGGGTGCGCGCGAGTTGGACCCATGTGGTTGAATCTGCGCGTTCCACAAGAACACGACCAGAGTTCCACGAGAACCAGCATGGAGAGTTGATGGCAACCGATTACGACGCGCCCCGCAAGACCGACGAGGAGCAGTCCGAGGACAGCATCGAGGAGCTGAAGGCGCGTCGCCACGAGAAGAACTCGGGCAAGGTCGACGAGGACGAGGTCGAGGCGGCAGAGTCGTTCGAGCTCCCCGGCGCCGACCTGTCGCACGAGGAGCTCGCGGTCAAGGTCGTCCCCAAGCAGTCCGACGAGTTCACCTGCATGTCCTGCTTCCTGGTGCACCACCGCAGCCAGCTGGCCACCGAGAAGAACGGCATGGCGATCTGCAAGGACTGCGCCGACTGAGGTCCGCGCCCCGACGAACGCACGACGTCCGGCGTCGCCGCTCACGCGGCGGGCCGGACGTCTTCGTGTGTCAGGGGCGACGCGTCAGCGCTTGGCGTCCTTCGTCGACTTCATGCCCGGCGGCAGGCCGCCGGTGGACTTGAGCCAGTAGCTGGCCGCGCCGCGCCGGGCCACGGTGCGCACGATCTGCACGGTGGCGCCACCGATCGCGGCCCACGCCACGGCCTCCTTCGTGCTGAGCTCGGGGCTGCGCGTGTTGCGCGGGGGCTGACGGCCGGTGACCGCGCGCCAGGCCAGGTTGGACACGTACGGGGCGAGCGTGGCCGCGAGCAGGCCGGAGCCGGTGTCGAGCGCCCGCCAGGCGCCGCGGCCGCGTCCCTTCGAGACCTTGGCCTCGGCCTTCGAGGTGGTCCCGGCGTCAGGCGTCGCCTTCGTCGCGCGCTTCCTGGCCATCGATGGTCCTTTCGTCCGTGGGGTCACCGGTGTCGGTGGGAGCACCAGTCTGGCCCACGGCGCGACTCAGCGCGTCGGGACGGCGCGTCGACACGAGCCAGTAGGGCGTGGGATCGGCCGGATCGGCCACCTCCACGCGCACGCCGCGGTCGATCCACGGGCGGGTCAGGAGGAAGGCGCGATCGGTGCCGGCGCGGTCCAGGGCGGCCCGCCAGGACGCGGGGTCGAGGGCCTCGACGGTGCCGAGGTCGGGCGCCTCGAGGTGGGCGTCGCCCGCGCGCAGCCGGCCCGGCTCGGCCGTCACCAGCAGCGACCCGTACCTCCACAGGCCGGCCCCGACGATCAGGAGGGTCAGCAGGCCCACTCCGGCGGCGACGAACGGGCTGGTGGCCACGAGGAGCAGCCAGCCGACGCTTACGGAGGCGACGACGACACCGCCCCACCACAGGCCGGGGGCGACGAGGCGCTCGCGGTGACGCTCGGGGGTGTTCTGCACGGGTCCACTGTGCCTCACCCGAGCCAACCCGCCCGACCGCGGCCGACGTGCCCGCAGGGGTCTCGCGCCAGTATCGTCGCCACGTGACCGAGGTGCAGATCCGGCGACTCGACGCCGACGTCCCCCTTCCCGCGTACGCCCATCCCGCCGACGCCGGCGCCGACCTGGTCTCCACGGTCGACGTCGTCCTCGAGCCGGGGGAGCGCGCCCTGGTCCCCACCGGCATCGCCCTCGCGCTGCCCGAGGGCTTCGCCGGCTTCATCCATCCGCGGTCGGGCCTGGCGCTGCGGCACGGTCTGTCGGTCGTGAACACGCCGGGAACGATCGACGCAGGTTACCGTGGGGAGATCAAGGTGCTGCTGGTCAACCACGACCTGCGCGAGCCCGTCCACATCGCGCGGGGCGACCGCATCGCCCAGCTCGTGGTCCAGCGCGTCGAGCACGTGCGCTTCGTCGAGGTCGACGGACTGGAGGACTCCGTACGTGGCGAGGGCGGGTACGGTTCCTCGGGTGGTCACGCCTCGATCGGGGCATCGACGGAAGGAAGTCACTGATGTTTGGTCGCAAGAACGCCGGCGCGACCGAGTCCCCGGCCGCTGCTGCCGCTGAGCCCGTCGAGGTCGCCGGGCCGCGCGCCGACGGACCCTTCGACGTCACCGAGCGCCCCATCGAGTCGCCCGACGAGTACGTCGACCTGGGCTCGCTGCTGATCCGGATGCGTCCGGACATCGAGGTCCAGCTGCCCACCGAGGACGACGTCGTCACGGCCGTCCTGGTCACCTCCGGCGGCTCGGCCGTCGAGCTGCGCCCGTTCGCCGGGGCCCGCAGCGGCGGCACGTGGGACGGCGTCCGCGCCGACCTGCGCGAGGAGGTCGACAAGCGCGGCGGCACGATCACCGAGATCGACGGCCCGTTCGGCCCCGAGATCCTGGCCCAGTTCCCCGCCACCACCGCCGACGGCACCGCGGGCGTGCAGCCCGCTCGGTTCATCGGCATCGAGGGCCCCCGCTGGGTCGTGCGTGCCACGATCCTGGGCGCTGCGGGCCTGGAGTCCACCGACGAGGGCGTGTTCGTCGAGGTGCTGCGCGACCTGCGCGTGCGCCGCGGCGAGGAGCCGCGGATGCTGCGCGAGTCGCTGCCGCTGGTGATCCCCGCCGACGCCCAGCGCGTCGAGGAGGAGTAGGTCCCGTGCCCGGTGTCGTGTCGAAGTGGCTCGACCGGTTCTCGGTCGAGAGCCAGGAGGACTCCGAGCTGCGCGGCCGCGCCACCGCCGCGGGCTGCGCCGCGATCAAGGACGCCCCCGAGCGCGAGCGCGTCGACATCCACGGCGTGCTGCACGACGTCACGCTGCGCCCCGTCGGCGACGTGACGGCGCTCGAGGCCTCGCTGTACGACGGCACCGGCACGATCACGCTGATCTGGCTGGGACGCCGTCGCATCGAGGGCATCGCCGCCGGCCGCTCGCTGACCGCCACGGGCCGCATCGGCCACCGCGGCTCCGAGCGGGTCATGTACAACCCCGCCTACCGATTGGACTCCTGAGATGTCCGAGCCCCGCGAGGCGAACGTCGCCACCGTCGAGCAGGTGGTCCGCCAGCGCCTCGCGGAGGCGTTCGGAGGCGTCCGCGGGATCGTCGAGGCGGCCGTGCCGACGATCACCTTCACGCTCTGCTACCTGACGACGCGCGAGCTCAGGATGAGCCTCATCGTGGCGTCGGCGCTGACCGCCGTGCTGCTGATCGTGCGCGTGGTGCAGCGCTCCAACCCGCAGTTCGTCATCAACGCCATGGTCGGCATCGGCATCGCGGCGCTGTTCGCGTCGCGGTCGGGGGAGGCGCGCGACGTCTTCCTGCCGGGCATCATCTACAACGCCGGCTACGCCGTGGTGCTCGTCGCCACGGTCGTGATCGGCTGGCCGGCGATCGGCGTGATGATCGGCGCCCTCGTGGGCGACCTCTCCGGCTGGCGCCGCGATCCCGGCATGCGCAGGCTCTGCAACCGCCTCACGCTGCTGTTCGCGCTGCCGTGCGTGCTGCGCGTGCTGGTGCAGTACCCGCTCTACCTGTCCGACCAGATCGGCTGGCTCGGCACCTCGAAGGTGATCATGGGCTGGCCGCTGCAGATCGCCACGCTCGCCGCGATGGTGTGGCTGCTCAGTCGCAACAGCACGCCCGTCACCGAGATCGAGGACGAGACCCCGGCCCCGTAGGCGCTCTCAGCCCCGGTGGTTGGCCAGCAGGGCCGACAGCTCGCCCTCCGCGGCGGACGGGGTGACGAACAGCAGCTCGTCGCCGGCCTCGACCGTGCGGTCGGCCTCGGGCAGCAGCGACTGCTGCTGACGCAGGATGACCACGGGGTGCACGCCGGCGGGCCAGGTGATGTCTCCCAGCCGGCGGCCCACGTAGGCCGAGTCGGCCGGCACGGTCAGCTCGACGAGGTTCGTGTCGCTCTGGCGGAACGTGAACAGGCGGACGAGGTCGCCCACCGCCACGGCCTCCTCGACGAGGGCGGCCATGATGCGCGGCGTCGACACCGCGACGTCGACGCCCCAGGACTCCCCGTACAGCCACTCGTTGCTGGGATTGTTCACGCGCGCGACGGTGCGCGGCACCGTGAACTCGGTCTTGGCCAGCAGCGACATCACGAGGTTCGCCTTGTCGTCGCCGGTGGCGGCGATGGCGACGTCGCACGTCTGCAGCTGCGCCTCCTCGAGCGTGGACATCTCGCAGGCATCGGCCAGCAGCCACTGCGCGTCGGGCACGAGATCGCTGCGGATCGAGGTGGGGGACTTGTCGATCAGCAGGACGCTGTGACCGTGGTCGAGGAGCTCCTGGGCGACGGAGCGGCCGACGGCCCCGGCTCCGGCGATCGCGACGCGCATCAGTCCGTCTCCTTCGGTCCGGCCTCGAGCGCGGCGAGCGCGGTGTCCGCCTCGTCCGACACGAGGAACATGCTGAGGTAGTCGCCCTCCTGGATCACGGTGTCGCCCGTGACCTGCTGCCCGGTGCCCAGGCGCGTGATGTAGGCGACGCGCGCGCCGGTGTGGGCCTCGAGGGAGGCGACGGTGCGACCCACCCACGCGAACGGCGCGTAGGCGTTGTCGAGCTGCAGGCGCCCCGACGGGTCGCGCCACGCGGGCTCGGACCCGGCCGGGAGCAGGCGCCTGAGCATCTGGTCGGCCGCCCAGGGGACGGTCGCGACGGTGGGGATGCCGAGCCGCTCGTAGACCTCGGCGCGGCGCGGGTCGTAGATGCGCGCCACGACGTTGCCGACGCGGAAGACCTCACGGGCCACGCGCGCGGCGATGATGTTGGAGTTGTCGCCGCTGGAGACCGCTGCGAAGGCGTCGGCGCGCTCGATGCCGGCAGCCACGAGGACCCCGCGGTCGAAGCCCATGCCGGTGACGGTGTCGCCGGCGAACGAGGGTCCGAGGCGCCGGAACGCGTCGGGATTGGAGTCGATGACGGAGGTCGAGTGCCCCCGCGACTCCAGGCTCCGGGCGAGCGACGCACCCACGCGTCCGCACCCCATGATCACGATGTGCACACCGGCGACGGTACACCGGCCCGAACGGGTCTAGCATCGACCGCGTGGGAATGACCGGTGCGCTGAAGCGCGCCCTCATCGGACGGAAGCTGCGCACCTCGCAAATGGGGGAGACCCTGTTGCCGAAGCGCGTCGCGCTGCCCGTCTTCGCGAGTGACGCGCTCTCGTCCGTGGCCTATGCGCCGGACGAGATCTTCCTGACCCTGTCGATGGGCGGGCTCACGGCCTACGCCTTCAACTGGCAGATCGGCCTGGCCGTCGTCGTCGTGATGCTCACGGTCGTGGCGTCGTACCGCCAGAACGTGCGCGCCTACCCCAGCGGAGGCGGCGACTACGAGGTCGCCACGGTGAACCTCGGCCGCAACGCGGGCCTCACGGTCGCGAGCGCGCTGATGGTCGACTACGTGCTGACCGTCGCGGTGTCGATCTCCTCGGGCGTGCAGAACGCCGCCGCCGCCCTGCCGTTCCTCAAGGGCCACGAGGCCACCGCCGCGGTCGGGCTCGTCGCACTGCTGACGGCGATGAACCTGCGCGGCACCAAGGAGTCGGGCCGGGCGTTCGCCGTGCCGACGTACCTGTTCATGATCGCGATCGCGCTCATGGCCGGTTGGGGCTACGTCGAGTTCGCGATGGGCACCCTGCCCGAGGTGGAGAGCGCGCAGTACGACATCGCCGCCGAGGAGCCGTTCACCGGGGCGGTCAGCGGCATCGCGATGGCCTACCTGCTGGCGCGCGCCTTCTCGTCGGGCTGCGCCGCGCTGACCGGCGTCGAGGCGATCAGCAACGGCGTGCCGGCCTTCCGCAAGCCCAAGAGCCGCAACGCGGCCACCACGCTGCTGCTGCTCGGCACGATCTCGATCGCGATGCTGATGAGCATCATCGTGCTGGCCGACCTGATGAACCTGCGCTACGTCGAGGACCCGGCGCACCAGCTGCTGCTCAACGGCGAGCCCGTGGGGGAGGGGTACACCCAGGAGACCGTGATCGGCCAGCTGGCCGGGGCGCTCTTCCACGACGTGCCGCCGCTGTTCTACTTCGTCATCGCGTGCACCGGCGTCATCCTGGTGCTGGCCGCGAACACGGCCTTCAACGGCTTCCCGGTGCTCGGCTCGATCCTGGCCCGCGACGGCTTCCTGCCCCGCCAGCTGCACACCCGCGGCGACCGCCTCGCGTTCAGCAACGGCATCCTGCTGCTCGCCGCCGCGGCCGCCGTGCTGATCGTCGCGTTCGACGCCGAGGTCACGAAGCTCATCCAGCTCTACATCGTGGGCGTGTTCGTCTCCTTCACGCTGAGCCAGCTGGGCATGATCCGGCACTGGACCCGGCACCTGCTCACCGAGACCGATCCCGCCGAGCGGCGTCGCATGCAGCGCTCACGCGGCGTCAACGCCTTCGGCCTGGCGATGACCGCGACGGTGCTCGTGATCGTCCTCGTGACGAAGTTCCTCGCCGGCGCGTGGATCGCGATCCTGGCGATGATCGCGGTGTTCGTGGTGATGCGGTCGATCGCCGCCCACTACGACCGGGTCGCCGCCGAGCTGGCCGTCGACGACGCCGACGTCGCCCTGCCGGCGCGGGTCCACGGCGTGGTCCTGATCAGCAAGCTGCACAAGCCGGCGATGCGCGCGATCGCCTACGCCCGGCTGGCCGGCGCGAGCTCGCTCGAGGCCGTCGTCGTCGACCTCGACCCCGACGAGACCGCCGAGCTGACCCGCCGGTGGGACGAGCTGCGCGTCCCGATCCCGCTTCGCGTGCTCGACTCGCCCTACCGCGAGGTCGTGCGGCCGGTCATGCGCTACGTCAAGAACCGCCGAACGCAGAACCCGCGCGACCTGATCACCGTCTACATCCCCGAGTACGTCGTCGGTCGCTGGTGGGAGCAGGCGCTCCACAACCAGACCGCGCTGCGCCTCAAGGCCCGCCTCCTGTTCGTGCCGGGCGTCCTCGTCGTCAGCGTGCCGTTCCAGCTGGCCTCGGCGAAGCGCGTGGCCACGGGCGACTCGCACCCCACCGCCGGAGACGTGCGACGGGGCATCCGCCGGGAGGAGCGTCGATGAGCGACGCCGTGGTCACGGTCGGACCGGTCGCGCACGGGGGCCACTGCGTCGCGCGCCTCGACGGGCAGGTGGTGTTCGTCCGCCATGCGCTGCCCGGCGAGGTCGTCGAGATCCGCGTCACCGAGCGCTCCAAGCGGTTCCTGCGCGCCGACGCGGTGCAGGTGCTCGAGCCCTCGCCCGACCGCGTCACCCCGCCGTGCCCGCTCGCGGGTCCGGGGCTGTGCGGCGGCTGCGACTTCCAGCACGTCTCCGAGGAGGGTCAGCTGACGCTGCTGACCGACGTCGTCCGCGAGCAGCTGCAGCGGCTCGCCGGGCTCGACTGGGACGGTCGCGTCGAGGCGGTCGGCCCGCTGCTGGACTGGCGCACGCGCGTGGTGTGGTCGGTCGCCGAGAACGGCATGGCCGGCCTGCGCCGTCACCGCAGCCACGACGTGATCCCCGTCGAGTCGTGCCCCATCGCGCACCCCGACATCCCCGACGTCAGCCGCCAGCTGTGGGACGAGCCGCGCGTGGAGACCATCGCGTCCTCCACCGGGCAGCGCCTGCTGGTCACCGACGCCTCGATCGAGGACGACCTCGAGGCGCAGGTCGACGGCGTCGTCGCCTCCGACGGCACCGTGCGCGCCGGCACGGGCACGCTCGTCGAGGAGGTGCGCGGCCGACGCTTCTCGGTGAGCGGATCCGGCTTCTGGCAGGTCCATCCCGCCGCGGCCACCACCCTCGTGGAGGCCGTGCTCGCCGGCGCCGACGTCCGTCCCGACGACCGGGTGCTCGACCTCTACGCGGGCGCCGGGCTGTTCTCGGCGTTCCTCGCCGAGGCGTGTGCGCCGGGCGAGCTGGTGAGCGTCGAGGGTAACCGCCGCGCCTCGGCCGACGCGCGGGGCAATCTCGCCGACCTCCCGAACGCGTCGATCGTGCACGCCCCCGTCGAGCGCGCGCTGCGTCGCGGACTGCTCGGTGCGCGTGCCGACGTCGTCGTGCTGGACCCGCCGCGCACCGGAGCGAAGGAGGCCGTCCCCGCCATCGCCGCGCTGGAGCCTCGCCGCATCGTCTACGTGGCCTGCGACCCCGCCGCCCTCGCGCGCGACCTCGCCACCTTCGCCTCGCTCGGCTACCGCCTGGAGTCGCTGCGCGGCTTCGCGCTGTTCCCGATGACGCACCACGTCGAGTGCGTCGCGGTGCTTGCGCGGGCCTGACCCGTCCGGTTGAGTCACCCCCGTGACGTACGCCGATCCCCACGCCTGTCCCGCCTGCCGAGGCCCGATCGGCGGCGTCGACACCTGCCCGCGCTGCGGCTTCGTCCTCGGCTCGCCCGAGGCGCAGCGGCTGTGGGGCCTGTTCCTCGAGGCCGACCGGCTCGTCGCGCAGGGACGCGCGCGCCAGGGAGCCACGGCGGCCGAGGTGACCGCGCCCGTCGCCGCCACGCCCGCCGCGACCCCCACCTCCTCGATGCCCGCCGCAGTCGTGCCCCCGGTCCGCACGTGGTCGACCGGCTCGCTCCTGCTCGGCCTGGGCGCCGTGTGCCTCATCGTCGCGGCGATCATCTTCGCCACCGTGGCGTGGGGCTCGCTCGGCATCCTCGGCCGCGCGCTGATCCTGCTCGCCGTCACCGCGCTCGTCGGCGCGACGGCCTCGTGGGCCACGCGACGGGGTCTCGTCGGCACGGCCGAGGCGCTCTGGACCGTGTTCCTCGGCCTCGTCACGGTCGACTTCCTGGCCGCGGTCGCCGAGGGCCTCTTCGGCCTGTCCTGGTCGGACTTCGCCCTCGTCTCGGTGATCTGGACCGCCGTGCTCGTGGGCGCCGGCGTCGCCATCGTGCGGTGGGCTCGGCCCCGGCTGGACCGTGACCTGATCACCCCGCAGCTCGCGGGCGGGTTCGCGCCCTTCGTCAGCGCGCCCGCCGTGATGATCAGGCTCGGAGATCTGGGGGAGGGCGACCACTGGTTCTGGGCGGCGGCCGCCGCCCTGGTGCTGCCGCTGGCGGTCGTCGCGGTCGCCCATCGCACGCGCCTGCGCTGGATGCTGTGGCCCAGCGCCCTGCTCGCGCTCCTGCTCACGGCAGTGCTCGTCGTGCTCGCGATCGACTCCGCCCTCGGCGGCTCCCGTGTCCTCACGCCGAGTGACGCATTGCCGGCTCTCGTGCTCGCGGCAGTGGCCGTCGCCGGAGCGCGCCTGGTCCCGCCGCTGCGCGCCTGGCTGATCGCCTTCGCGGTCGTCGCCGTCCTGTTCCTGGTGGGCGTCGCGTTCGACGGCTGGGCGTGGAGCGCCGACCTCGACACGACCGCCGCGGGGCTCGTGGCGGTCGCCGTGGCCGTCGCTGTGCTCGCCGCGCTCGTCACCCGGCCCGACTTCTGGTCGCTCGGCGTGCGGTGGGGCGCGGTCGTCGCCGGCGCGGGCGTGCTTCTCTGGTGCGGCGCGGCGAGCACGGCCACCCTGGAGCGCACCGACCGGGCCGGCTGGTTCTCCTCGCCGCGCGATCTGTGGATCCGCCCGGCCGACATGACCATCACGGAGGGCTGGTGGGTCCTCGCGGTGGCGCTGCCGTTGATCGTCGCGTGGCTCGCCACCGCCCGCTGGCCGGCCCCGCGGCTCCTGCCGGACGAGTGGCGCGTCCCGGTCGCCGAGATCGCGGCGGGCGCCGCCGTCGTCACGGCTGTCGCGGCCTCGTCCCTGCCATTCCTCGTCCACGCGATCACGCTCGTGGTGGTGGGCGTCGTGCTCGCCGTGGTCCTGCGCACCGCTCGCTGGGAGCTGTCGATCGTCCCGGTCGCGGTCGTCGCTCTCGCGATGGTGGTGGTGCCGCTCGGCGGTCCGTCGACCGCGTGGGCCTGGGGCCTGGCCGCGGTGGGCGCCCTGGCATGCGGGGCGGTCGGCCTCGACGAGGACCCGCCGGGGCCCCGTCGCCTCGTCTCCGCGGGGGCGGCAGGACTGGCGGCGTTCGCGATCGTGGCGACCGTGGCCCAGGTGGCCGACCTCGCCGACGTCGCCCCCGAGGCCTGGGGCGTCGTGGTGTTCGGCGTCGCCGCGGGCCTGCTGCTGCTCACGCTGGCGCTCGACGAGCTGCCGTGGCACCGCACCGCCGTGGAGGTCGTCGTCGCGGCGACCCTGCTCGTGTGCGTGGTCCGCGACGGCGACGACCTCGCACGGGTCGCGCTGCTGCTGACGATCGGCGCGGTCGGGACCGCGATCGTGGGGCTGCTCGACGACGACCGCACGTACCTGCGCTGGGTCGCCCTCGGCCTCACCGGCGGCGCCTGGGTGGCGCGGCTCGCGGCCAGCGAGGTCGACACGATCGAGGCCTACACGGCGCCGTTCGCCGTCGCGGTCCTCGCAGCCGGCTGGTGGCGCCTGCGCACGGATCCCGAGAGCCGCACGTGGACCGCCCTCACGCCGGGTCTCGTGCTCGCGCTGCTGCCATCGCTGCCGCAGGCGCTCGACGAGCCGACGAGCCTGAGGGCCGCACTGCTGGCCCTCGTCGCCGCCGCCGTCCTGGGCGCGGGCGTCGTGCTGCGCTGGGGCGCCCCGGTGATCGCGGGTGCAGCGGTGCTGCTGCTGCTCGTGCTGGCGAACGTCGGGCCGAGCGCGCTCGGCCTGCCGCGGTGGATCCTGATCGCCGCCGCGGGACTGGTGCTGCTGCTCGTGGGTACGACCTGGGAGAAGCGCGTCGCGGAGGGTCGCGCCCTCGTCGCGCGCCTCGGCGCGCTGAGGTGAGGGTCACCTGAGCACGGCGCGCCGGGACATCATTTGATACCGTTTATCTTGACATCAAGATATCTGGGACTTAGGTCATCCTGATCGCCCGCGGGCGCTGTCGCGGGGGCAGGATGGGAACACCAGCGAAGGAGAAGCCCATGAGCGTCGACACATTCAAGGCCAAGGACTCCCTGTCGGTCGGGGACGCGTCTTTCGACTACTACCGGCTCGATGCGGTCCAGGGCGAGGGACTCGACGTCGCCTCCCTGCCGTTCAGCCTCAAGATCCTGCTCGAGGCGCTCCTGCGCACCGAGGACGGCGCGGACATCACCGCCGACGACATCAAGGCGCTGGCCTCCTGGGACCCGAAGGCGGACCCGAGCAAGGAGATCCAGTTCACGCCCGCCCGCGTGATCATGCAGGACTTCACCGGCGTCCCGTGCGTCGTCGACCTCGCCACGATGCGCGAGGCCATGGCCGACCTCGGCGGCGACCCCGCCAAGATCAACCCGCTCGCGCCCGCCGAGATGGTCATCGACCACTCCGTGATCGCCGACGTCTTCGGCACGCCCGAGGCGTTCGAGCGCAACGTCGAGATCGAGTACGAGCGCAACGGCGAGCGCTACAAGTTCCTCCGCTGGGGCCAGGGCGCCTTCAGCGACTTCCGCGTGGTCCCGCCGGGCACCGGCATCGTCCACCAGGTCAACATCGAGAAGCTCGCCCGCGTCGTGTTCACCCGCGACGCCGACGGCGGCGTCGTGGCCTACCCCGACTCCTGCGTCGGCACCGACTCGCACACCACGATGGTCAACGGCCTGGGCGTCGTCGGCTGGGGCGTGGGTGGCATCGAGGCCGAGGCCGCGATGCTCGGCCAGCCGATCAGCATGCTGATCCCGCGCGTCGTCGGCTTCAAGCTCTCGGGCGAGCTGCCCCAGGGCGCCACCGCGACCGACCTCGTGCTGACGATCACCGAGATGCTGCGCGACCACGGCGTCGTCGGCAAGTTCGTCGAGTTCTACGGCTCGGGCGTCAGCGCCGTGCCGCTGGCCAACCGCGCCACGATCGGCAACATGAGCCCCGAGTACGGCTCCACCATCGCGGTCTTCCCGATCGACGAGGAGACCACGAAGTACCTCGAGCTCACGGGCCGCACGGCTGAGGAGATCGCCCTGGTCGAGGCCTACGCCAAGGCCCAGGGCCTGTGGCACGACGCCGACCACGAGCCGCGCTACTCCGAGTACCTCGAGCTCGACCTGTCCGAGGTCGTCCCGTCGATCGCCGGCCCGAAGCGTCCGCAGGACCGCATCGAGCTGACCGACAGCAAGACCGCGTTCCGTGCGTCGCTGCGCGACTACGTCGACCACAGCGAGCAGCAGCTCAACGGCTACGACGAGGCCGTCGAGGACTCCTTCCCGGCGTCCGACACCCCGAAGACGTCCACGTACGCCAACGGCGGCGAGGGCCCGCACGAGCACGCCACCGGCGCGCCGGGCGAGCGCGTCCGCAACCCGCAGACCGTGACCCTCGAGGACGGCACCACGTTCGAGGTCGACCACGGTGCCGTCACCATCGCGGCCATCACGTCGTGCACCAACACGTCGAACCCGTCGGTCATGATCGGCGCGGGCCTGCTGGCCAAGAAGGCCGTCGAGAAGGGCCTGCAGCGCAAGCCGTGGGTCAAGACCACGCTGGCGCCCGGCTCGAAGGTCGTCACCGACTACTACGAGAAGTCGGGCCTCAACGTCTACCTCGACAAGCTCGGCTTCAACCTCGTCGGCTACGGCTGCACCACGTGCATCGGCAACTCCGGTCCGCTGATCCCCGAGGTGAGCGCCGCCGTCAACGAGGGCGACCTGGCGGTCACCGCGGTGCTCTCGGGCAACCGCAACTTCGAGGGCCGCATCAACCCCGACATCAAGATGAACTACCTCGCGTCCCCGCCGCTGGTCATCGCGTACGCGCTCGCCGGCTCGATGGACGTCGACCTGTTCAACGACCCGCTCGGTCAGGACGAGGACGGCAACGACGTCTTCATGAAGGACATCTGGCCGTCGCCGTCGGAGGTCGAGGACGTGATCGCCAGCGCGATCGACGCCGACACCTTCAGCCGCGAGTACGCCGACGTCTTCGCCGGTGACGAGCGCTGGCAGAACCTGCCGACGCCCGAGGGCGACACGTTCGCGTGGGACGAGGACTCCACCTACGTCCGCAAGGCCCCGTACTTCGACGGCATGGGCCTGGAGCCCGACCCGGTCACCGACGTCGACGGCGCGCGCGTGCTGCTCAAGCTGGGCGACTCGGTCACCACCGACCACATCAGCCCGGCCGGTGCCATCAAGAAGGACAGCCCGGCGGGCAAGTACCTGATGGACAAGGGCGTGCAGCCCCGTGACTTCAACTCGCTCGGCTCGCGCCGTGGCAACCACGAGGTCATGATCCGCGGCACGTTCGCGAACATCCGCCTGCGCAACCAGATCGCGCCCGGCACCGAGGGCGGCTTCACGCGCGACTTCACCGCCGACGGCGAGGTCACGTCGGTGTTCGACGCCTCGCAGAACTACCAGGCCGCCGGCGTCCCGCTGGTCGTCCTGGCGGGCAAGGAGTACGGCTCGGGCTCGTCGCGCGACTGGGCCGCCAAGGGCACCGCGCTGCTGGGCGTCAAGGTCGTCATCGCCGAGTCGTACGAGCGGATCCACCGCTCGAACCTCATCGGCATGGGCGTCCTGCCGCTGCAGTTCCCCGAGGGCGAGAACGCCGACTCGCTGGGCCTGACCGGTGAGGAGACCTTCACGGTCACCGGCATCACCGAGCTCAACGACGGCACCACGCCGCGCACGGTGAAGGTCAAGGCCGACGACATCGAGTTCGACGCCGTCGTCCGCATCGACACCCCCGGTGAGGCGAACTACTACCGCAACGGCGGCATCATGCCTTACGTGCTGCGCTCGCTGCTCGACTGAGCGTGCTGCGCTCGCTGCTCGACTGAGCGAACGCTCCCGGAACCGCCCGTCACCGTCTCGGTGGCGGGCGGTTCTGCGTCCCGCCGTGATGGGATGGGGGAGTGACGATCCACTCCGAGCACCCGTTCGTGCCCGCCGACCGCGACAAGGACGCCTTCCGGCGCCTGCGGGGACGGCTGCCGTTCCCGGTCACGGTGGTGGCGACGGGCACCGGTCGCGGCCGCGCCGGTCTCACGGTGTCGTCGCTGCTGCTCGTCGACGGCGATCCTCCGCGCATCGAGGTGTTCGTCGACCCGGACTCCGAGCTGGGGGAGTCGCTCGAGGTGGGCGCCCGCGCCGCGGCCAGCGTCCTGCAGGCGGGGGACGCCTTCCTCGCCGAGGTCTTCGCCGGCCTGGCGCCGGCTCCGGGCGGCATGTTCACGGTGGGCACCTGGGTCGACTCGGACTGGGGTCCGCGCCTCGACGACCGGTCGTGGTGCGGGTTCACCGTCGACGAGATCTCCGAGCTCGGCTGGTCGCTGCGGGTCACCGGCACGGTGCGGACGGTGGCCGTCGAGGCCGCCACCGGGGCCGCCCACGCCCGGGGCCGCTTCCACGATCTCGGCTGAGCGACGCGGCACGGCTGGTCGCGGGGCCGCGCTGGTCGGTCGTCGTTACGATGGAGCAATGGCTTCAGTGCTCAGCTCCGTGTCCGGTCCCGCCGATCTGCGGCGCCTGGACGACGAGTCGCTGACGCGGCTCGCCGCGGAGGTCCGCGAGCTGCTGATCGAGTCGGTCGCGGCCAACGGCGGACACCTCGGTCCCAACCTCGGCGTCGTCGAGCTGACGATCGCGCTGCACCGCGTCTTCGACTCCCCGAACGACAAGATCGTGTGGGACACGGGCCACCAGGCGTACGTGCACAAGATGCTCACGGGCCGCGCCGACCAGTTCGGCGACCTGCGCAAGGAGGGCGGCCTCTCGGGCTACCCCAGCCACGCCGAGTCGCCCCACGACTGGGTCGAGAACTCGCACGCCTCCACGTCGCTGTCCTACGCCGACGGCCTGGCCCGCGCCAACGCGGTGCAGGGCAAGGACGACCACGTCGTCGCCGTGATCGGCGACGGCGCCCTCACCGGCGGCATGGCGTGGGAGGCCATCAACAACATCTGCGCCGACAACTGTCGCCGGGTGGTCATCGTCGTCAACGACAACGGCCGCTCCTACACGCCCACGGTCGGCGGCCTGGCCAACCGGCTCACGCAGATCCGCACGAACCCGCGCTACGAGCCCGCGTTGAGCGCGATCCGCGAGCGGATGACCACCGGTCCGAAGGTCGCCGAGGTCGCCTACGAGGCGCTGCACGCGATCAAGAAGGGCTTCAAGGACGCGCTCGCGCCCCAAGGCATGTTCGAGGACCTCGGCATCAAGTACCTCGGTCCGGTCGACGGCCACGACCGCCGCGCGATGGAGCAGGCGCTCACTGCGGCCCGCAACTTCGGCGGCCCCGTGCTGGTCCACGCGATCACCACGAAGGGCCAGGGCTACGACATCGCCGTGGCCAACGAGAACGACCAGATGCACCAGGCGCACCCGTTCGACCGCTCCACGGGCGAGGCCATCAGCATCGCCCCGGCGGGCTGGACCTCGGTCTTCCGCGACGAGATCGTGCGCATCGCCGACGACCGCCCCGACGTCGTGGGCATCACCGCCGCGATGCTGTACCCCACCGGCCTGGACGCGTTCGCCGACAAGTTCCCCGACCGCGTGCTCGACGTCGGCATCGCCGAGCAGCACGCCGTCACGAGCGCGGCCGGGATGGCGATGGGCGGCCTGCACCCCGTCGTCGCGGTCTACGCCACCTTCCTCAACCGCGCCTTCGACCAGGTCCTCATGGACGTCGCCCTGCACCGCCTGGGCGTCACCTTCGTGCTCGACCGCGCCGGCGTCACCGGCGACGACGGCGCCAGCCACAACGGCATGTGGGACCTCTCGCTGCTCCAGCTGGTCCCCGGCCTGCACCTGGCCGCCCCGCGGGACGGCAGCCGCCTGCGCGAGCTGCTGCGCGAGGCCGTCACGATCGACGACGCCCCCAGCGTGGTCCGCTTCGCCAAGGGCCCGGTCGCTCCGGACCTCGAGGCGATCGACCGCGTCGGCACGGTCGACGTCCTGCACCGCAGCGAGGGCTCCGAGGTCCTCGTCGTCGGCGTGGGCACGATGGCCGCCACGGCCGTCGACGTCGCCCAGCGCCTCGAGGCCGAGGGCGTGCCCGCCACGGCCGTCGACCCACGCTGGATCAAGCCGCTCGACCCGGCCGTCCTCGACCTCGCGGCCGAGCACCGCCTCGTCGTCACGATCGAGGACAACGGCCGCCAGGGCGGTGTGGGCTCCACGATCCTGCACGCCGTGAGCGATCGTGGCCTCGACGTCCCGGTGCGCATCCACGCCGTCGAGCAGGAGTTCCTCGACCACGCCAAGCGCGACGTCATCCTGAAGCGCCTGGGCCTGACCGCCGAGTCGATCGCCGAGGACGCGCTCGGCCGGCTCCGGGAATTCTCCGAGGGTGACCGACGTTGACGCGGAAGTGGTTTTCACGACGACGTTCCGATGAGTACGAGCGCGACCCGATCCCGCTGATCGTCGCCCTCGACGGCTTCCTCAGCGCGGGATCCTCCTCCGTCCTCGCGGCGGAGCACCTGCGCACCGCCGACGCCGAGGTGGTCCACGAGTTCGATCTCGACTCGATGCTGGACTACCGCGCGCGGCGACCCCCGATCACGTTCCGGCGCGACCACTACGTGGACTACGTCGAGCCGGTCCTGCAGATCACCCGCCACCGCGATCGCGTCGGCACGCCCTACCTGCTGCTGGCCGGCCCCGAGCCGGACTTCGGCTGGGAGGCCTTCGCGGCCGAGACGATCGACGTCATCTCCGAGCTGGGCGTCCCGTTGACGGTGGGCCTCGGGGGAGTGCCGATGGGCGTGCCCCACACGCGGCCGCCGCTGCTGACGATGCACGGCACGCGCCCTGAGCTGGTCGACCGGAAGAACTTCTGGAACGCCGAGGTCTCGGTGCCGTCGTCCGCGCAGTCGCTGCTGGAGTACCGCATGCGCGAGCACGGCCTCGACGCGATCGGTTACGTCGTGCACGTGCCGCACTACCTCGCCCAGGTCGAGTACCCCACGGCGGCGCTCGCGCTGCTCGAGGCGGTCGGCCTGCGGCTGGGGCTCGACCTCGACCTCGAGGAGCTGCGCGCCCGCCAGCCCGAGTCGATCACCGAGATCGAGCAGCAGATCGCCGAGCAGGACGGTGAGCAGGTGCTGCACGGCCTCGAGGAGCAGTACGACATCTTCAGCCGCGGCGCGGCCGAGTCGCTGCTCGCCGACGACGCCAGCCTCCCCACGGGCGACGAGCTCGCCAGCCAGCTGGAACAGTTCTTGGCCAGGCAGCGCAAGGACGACCAGGGCTGACCCTCAGACCCGTCCTGTGACCACGGTTACCGCCACCGGGGGCCGCCGGCGCCCCGGTGGCGGAGCCGATCTTCGATAGGATCGCGATCGTGCCTGCCTCCGTGAACGAACTCGTCGAACTGCTCCAGATCGAACAGCTCGAGGTGAACCTCTTCCGCGGTGGACAGCCCCGCAAGTCGCGCCTGCAGCGCGTCTTCGGCGGCCAGGTGGCCGGGCAGGCCGTGAGCGCGGCCCAGCACACCGTCACCGACGGCAAGCACCTGCACTCGCTGCACGCCTACTTCATCCTGGGCGGCGATCCGAGCATCCCGATCATCTACGACGTCGAGAGCGTCCGCGACGGTCGCTCCTTCGCGACGCGCCGGGTCTCGGCGCGCCAGCACGGCGAGGTCATCTTCTACATGACCGCGTCGTTCCAGCGCGACGAGGAGGGCTGGGACCACCAGGACGTCCTGCCGCCCACGCCGGGTCCGGAGGACGCCACGTCGATGTTCGACCTGGTGAAGTACATCAGCCCCGACGGCGCCGAGCAGTGGAAGCAGGAGTGGGGCGGCTTCGACATGCGCTACGTCGGCGATCCGCGCCCGGAGGACGATCCCACGCGCCCGTACGTCCCCGTCGTGCAGCGGATGTGGTTCAAGGCCAGCGACCGGCTGCCCGACGATCCCGAGCTGCACCGTGCCGCGTTCACGTACTACAGCGACTTCAGCCTGCTGGGCGCGTCGCTCGTGCCGCACGGCCTGGTGATCAGCTCGCCGAAGGTCCAGCCGGCCTCGCTCGACCACGTCGTGTGGTTCCACCGCCCGTTCCGCGTCGACGAGTGGCTGCTGTACGACCAGACGTCCCCGTCGGCGTCGGGTGCACGCGGACTGAGCACCGCCCGCGTGTTCACGCAGGACGGCACCCTCGTGGCCACCGTGGCCCAGGAGGGCCTGATCCGGCCGGCGAAGCCGCGCGAGCAGCGCTGACCCCGCCGGGCCGGAGGGCGGTCAGGCCGGAGTGATCCGGCCGACGAGGTGCGGGACGGACTTCCGCGCGTCGCGAACGCCGAAGGTCGTCACCTCGCCCTCGGACTCGGTGCCGAACACCACGGTGGACGGCAGCAGGACGGGCTTCTTGAACTCGACGTCCACCGTGTAGGCGTCGGGCAGCCGGTTCTGCAGCGTGGCGAGGCTGTGCGCCTTCGTCCACATGCCGTGCGCGATCTGGCGCGGGAACCCGAACGCCTTGGCGGTCCACGGGTAGAGGTGGATCGGGTTCCGGTCGCCGGAGACCGCGCCGTAGCGACGACCGAGGTCGCTGCCGAGCTTCCGGTGCACGACCCCCTCCGGGGCCTCGACGCCGGCCAGCGGCGGCACCATGGGCTCGTCGCCACCGTGACGGCTGCGGAACAGGACGGTCATCGTCTCGTCCCACACCAGCTCGCCGCCGACGTGCGCCTCGCTGACCAGCGAGATGAGCCGGCCCTTCGGGTGCGGGTCGTCGGAGGTGGCGCGCAGCGACAGCTCGTAGATCTCCTCGCGGCCGATCGGACGGTGCTGCGTGATGCGGTTGCGCAGGTGCACCGCGCCCATCGGCGGGAACGGGAACGCCGTGTCCGTCATGAGGCTCAGGTGCAGCGTGTGGGCCGCGATGTGCGGGTAGGTCGCCGGGAGCGTGTCCGCGCGCGAGAAGCCGCAGACCTCGTTGTAGCGGTCGAGGTGGGCGAGGTCGGTGGCGACCCGCGTGCGCCGCAGCGTGACGTCGGGCAGACCGCCCTTCTCGTGCTTGATGCCCGGCAGCGTGCCGACGACCGGGATCGCCGGCAGCGCCGCCTTGAGCATGAGCGGCAGGCCCGCGGGGGCCTTCTCGTAGGTGCGGGTGCTCATGTCAGGCACCGAGGAAGCCCTGGCCGCACACGCGCACGACGTTGCCCGAGATCGCGGACGAGCCGGGGTGGCAGTACCAGGCGATCGCCTCGGCGACGTCGACGGGCTGCCCGCCCTGCGACAGCGAGCTGAGGCGGCGTCCGGCCTCGCGGATGCCCAGTGGCATCGTCTTGACCATGTCGGTCTCGATGAAGCCCGGCGCGATCGCGTTGACCGTGATGCCGTCGCCGGCCACCTGCGGGGCGAGCGCCTGGACGAAGCCGATGACGCCGGCCTTGGCCGTGCCGTAGTTGGTCTGGCCGTTGTTGCCCGCGATGCCGGCGATCGACGAGATGCCGATGACGCGACCGCCGGGGCGGATGAGCTTCTGCTCGAGCAGGTGGGCCGTGATGCGCTCGGGGGCGCCGACGCTGATGTCGACGACCTTCGCCCAGTTCTCGGACTTCATGTTCTTGAGGCGCTTGTCCCGCGTGATGCCCGCGTTGTGCACCACGAGGTCGACGCCGTCGCCGAGGCCGGCTGCGATCGTCTCGGGCGCGTCGTCGGCGGTGATGTCGCAGACGATCGACGAGCCGCCGAGCTCCTCCATCAGCGCGTCGAGGTCGGCCTGCAGCGGCGGGACGTCGAGGCCGATGATCGTGGCGCCGTCGCGGTGCAGGGTGCGGGCCATCGCGGCGCCGAGGCCACGCGAGGCACCGGTGACGAGGGCGACCTTCCCGGCCAGCGGGAGCGCGGGGTCGGCGGGGGAGTCGGCCTCGACGAGGTCGGTGGTGCCGAGGCGGACGACCTGGCCGTCGACGAACGCGGACTTCGGCGAGAGCAGGAACTGCAGCGTGGAGCCGATCGCGTCCTTCGACTCGGGCGTGACGTACACGAGGTTGGCCGTGCTGCCGTTGGCGCCGATCTCCTTGCCCAGCGAGCGCACGAAGCCCTCGAGGCCGCGCTGCGCGATGGCGGCGCCGACCGAGCCGGCGCGCTCGGGCAGCACGCCGACGACGACGATCTTGGCGCTGGACGCGAGACTGCGCAGGACGGGCGTGAAGAACTCCTGCAGCGCGACGGTGCCGGCGGCGGAGTCGATGATCGAGGCGTCGAAGACGAGGCCCTTGTAGCGACGACCCTCGGCGCGCACGGTGGTGGTGTCGATGCCGGCGCCCTTGAGCAGACCCGGGAGGGACTCGGCGACCAGGCCGGCGCCACCGATCAGGACGGGACCGTCGACCAGCGCGCCGCCGCGGTAGCGCTCCAGCTCCGGCGGATTCGGCAGGCCCAGGTTCTTCACCAGGAACTGACCGATCGGGTTCTGGACCATCGACTTGTAACGGTCGCTCATCGCAGGGTGTGTCCTATCTCTCGGATCTCTCAGATACCATCGGTATCTGAACGCGTTAAGGTGACTCTAGCCTGCACGACAGCGCCACGGCAAAGGAAAGCGACGAAGGTCGCAGACGAAAGGTTCCTCATGGCTGACAAGCCCTCCACGAAGGCCTCGAAGGCCGCCTCCCAGGACGCCGCCACCATCCGCCGCGTCGCCGTCATCGGCGGCAACCGGATCCCGTTCGCGCGGTCCAACACCGTCTACACGGGCGTCTCCAACCAGGACATGCTGACCGCCGCCCTCGACGGGCTCGTCGAGCGCTTCGGCCTCGAGGGCGAGCGCGCCGGCGAGGTCGTCGCCGGAGCCGTCCTGAAGCACGCGCGCGACTTCAACCTCACCCGCGAGGTCGTCCTGGGCTCCAAGCTCTCACCCGCGACGCCCGCCACCGACATCCAGCAGGCGTGCGGCACGGGCCTGCAGGCCGCGTTCCATGTCGCGAACAAGATCGCCCTGGGCAAGATCGAGTTCGGCATCGCCGGTGGCACCGACACCACGTCCGACGCGCCGCTGGCCGTCAACGACAAGCTGCGCAAGATCCTGCTGCAGGCCAACCAGGCCAACGCCAAGGGCGACAAGAAGGCCCTGCTGAAGCTGTTCGGCAAGATCCGCCCGAGCCACCTGGCGCCCGACCAGCCGCGCAACGCCGAGCCCCGCACGGGCCTGTCGATGGGCGACCACCAGGCCCTCACCACGCACGAGTGGGGGATCACCCGCGAGGCGCAGGACGAGCTCGCCGCGCGCTCGCACCAGAACCTCGCCGCCGCGTGGGAGTCGGGCTGGCAGGACGACCTCGTCACGCCGTACAACGGCGTCGAGCGCGACAACCACCTGCGTCCCGACTCCACGGTCGAGAAGCTCGCGAAGCTGAAGCCCGTCTTCGGCAGGCAGCTGGGCGAGGCCGCCACGATGACGGCCGGCAACTCCACGCCGCTGTCCGACGGCGCGTCGGTCGCGCTGCTGGCCTCGGAGGAGGAGGCCGCGCGTCGCGGCTGGGACGTGAAGGCGTTCCTCGTCGACTACGAGACGGCGGCCGTCGACTACGTCAACGGTGGCGAGGGCCTGCTCATGGCGCCCGCCTACGCGGTGCCGCGGATGCTCGAGCGCAACGGCCTGACCCTGCAGGACTTCGACTTCTACGAGATCCACGAGGCGTTCGCCGGCCAGGTGCTGTCGACCCTCGCGGCGTGGGAGGACGCGGACTTCTGCAAGCAGCGCCTCGGCCTCGACAGCCCGCTCGGCTCGATCGACCGCGACAAGCTGAACGTCAAGGGCTCGTCGCTCGCCGCCGCGCACCCGTTCGCGGCCACGGGCGGCCGCATCATCGCCAACCTCGCGAAGCTGCTGGAGGAGAAGGGATCGGGCCGTGGCCTGATCTCGATCTGCGCCGCCGGCGGTCAGGGCGTCGTGGCGATCCTCGAGCGCTGACGCACGAACGACAGCGGGGCCGGTGGCATCAGCCACCGGCCCCGCTTCGCGTCTGGGGGAGGGTCAGTCCGGGCGCTCGACGATGGCGCGCACCGACCGCTTCGCGAGGTCGAGGACCTCGGTCGTGGGCAGGTGCTCCATCGTGGGCAGCCCCGAGTTGAGCTCGCGGATCGAGCGCTGGAAGGTCACGAGGTTCAGGATGCCCAGGCCCTGCGTGTACATGATGTTCGCGATGAGCTCGGGGTCCTTGACGTCGAACTCGCCGGTGGCGTTGCCCGCCTCGATCGCCGACGTGATGTGGTCGAAGCAGCGGTTGATCGCCGCGCCCAGCTCGGTGAGCCGCTCGAGGCTGATCTGCTCCAGCAGCTCGGAGCCGCGGTGGCGCAGCAGGGACTGCGCGCAGTCGACGAAGGCCGGGTACTCGGTGCCGTAGGAGAGGAACTCCACGGTGATGGTGTCGATCCGCTGGCCCGGGGTCAGCTCGGGGTCGTCGGACTTGGCCAGCCGCGACTCGAGCTGGTTGAGGTAGTCCACCAGCGTCATCGCGAAGAGCTCTTCCTTCGTGGTGAAGTGGCGGTAGATGATCGCGCGGTTGATGCCGACGGCCCGGGCGATGTCCTCGATCTGCGCGTCCCGCATGCGTCGCTCGTCGAAGAGCGCGCGGGTCGCATCGAGGATCTCGCGCGTGCGTTGCGCCCTGCGCTCGACGATGGCCATGACACCGACCCTATCGGTCTGGTCCGCGTTTGCACCGGCCGCGTCGGCCCGCCGAGGCAGAAACTGTGAGGCAGGACACCGCTAGGGTGACGGCATGGGGAAGTTGGACATTCGTACGAAGCGGTGCCTCGTCACGGGAGCGGCCGGGGGCATCGGCGCCGCCACCGCGGTCGCACTCGGCCGGGAGGGGGCCCACCTGGTGCTCACCGATCTCCATTCCGCGGGACTCGAGCGGACGGCTGAGGAGGTGCGTGCCGCGGGCGGACGCGTGCTCATGGTGCGTGCCGTCGACCTGACCGACGCCGACGCCGTGCGCGGCCTCGCCGCCGAGGTCGGGGCGGAGGTGGGCGCGCTCGACGTGCTGCTCAACATCGCCGGCATCTCGATCTGGGGGACCATCGACCGGCTCCAGGAGGAGCACTGGCGCCGGCTCATCGACGTGAACCTCATGGGACCGGTGCACGTGATGTCGGCGTTCCTGCCCGCCATGATCGAGGCGCGCCGGGGGGGACACGTGGTCAACGTCTCGAGCGCGGCGGGGATCTTCGGCCTGCCGTGGCACGCGGCCTACAGCGCCAGCAAGTTCGGCCTCCGGGGCGTCTCCGAGGTGCTGCGGTTCGACCTGCGCCGCCACGGGATCGGCGTGAGCCTCGTGTGCCCGGGCGCGGTGGCGACGCCGCTCGTCGAGGGCCTCGAGGTGGTCGGCGTCGACCGCTCGGCGCCGTCGATCCAAGCCGTGGAGCGCCGGTTCGTGCGGCACGCGATCAGGCCCGACGAGGCCGCGGCCGCGATCGTGAAGGGGCTCGAGCGTCGGCGCTACTGGGTCTACACCTCGCGCGACATCCGCCTCGGCCACTACGCGCAGCGCTGGTTCCCGTGGGGGTACGAGGCGGTGATGCGGCTTCTCAACCGTAGCCTCACGCGGGCCGAGGCGAAGGCCACGGCCGGAGCGGGCCGATGAGGGCGCCCCGCGTCGCCCCGGGCGGCCGCCGCCAGCTCGGGCTCGTGAACTTCCTGCTCGGCAAGGCGCTGTCCCGAGGGGCCGGCGTCCGCGAGGCCCACCTGTTCACCACGCTCGGCCGCAACCGCTCGCTGTTCCGGGCCTGGCTCCTCTACTCAGGGGCCCTCATGCTGCGCGGCCGCCTGCCGCGGCGCGAGACCGAGGTCGTGATCCTGCGCGTCGCGCACCACTGCGACAGCGACTACGAGCGCCGTCACCACGTGCGGCTCGGCCGGCGCGCCGGACTGACGACCGAGGAGATCGAGCGCACGCGTGCCGACGGCCTCGAGGGCTGGAGGCCCTCGGACGCCGTGCTGCTCGCCGCCACCGACCAGCTGATCGCGCACGAGGGCATCGACGACGCCACCTGGGCTCGGCTGCGCGCCTACTGGGACGAGGCGCAGGCGATCGAGCTCACGCTGCTCGTCGGTCAGTACCGGGGCCTGGCCACCACGATCCGCACGCTCGGGATCGCGCCCGACCCCTCGACGGACTGAGACCCGGCGTCGTACGTTCGGACGACGACGGCAGGGGAGACGCGATGCACGACGTGACGTACTCGATGGGACTGACGCTCGACGGCTACATCGTCGGGCCGGACGGCTCCTTCGACTGGGGAGCGACGGACGAGACGATCACCGAGATCATGGAGATCTCGCTCGACGAGATCGCGGGCGTCTCCACGCACCTCATGGGCCGGCGGGTCTACGAGACGATGCTCTACTGGGAGACGGCTGCTGAGGACCCCGACCTGAGCGACCTGGAGCGTCGGTGGACCGAGCGGTGGAACCCGCTGCCGAAGGTCGTCCTCTCGCGCTCGCTCACCGAGGTGCAGGGCGCCGCGCGGCTGGCCACCGGCACGCTGCAGGAGGAGATCGAGCGGCTCAAGGCCGAGCCGGGCGACGGTGACATCGCGATCGGGGGCGCCACGCTGGCCGCGCAGGCCGCCGACCTCGACCTCATCGACGAGTACCGGCTGCGGGTGAGTCCGGTCCTGGTCGGCGGGGGCATCCCCTTCTTCTCGCACGGTCGCCGGCGGGTCGACCTCGACCTCGTCGAGAGCCGCGAGTGCGCCGCCGGGCTGATGTATCTGCGGTACCGCGTCAGGCGCTGACCGGCCCTCTCTCGCCGACGCGCGAAATGTCGGACCTCGCCCGTAGGCTCGACGCATGAGACCTGTCTCCGAGCTCACGCGGCAGGTGGCGCCGTTCGAGGTCGTCTCCGAGTACCAGCCCGCCGGCGACCAGCCCGCCGCGATCGCCGAGATCACGCAGCGCATCCAGGGCGGGACGAACGACGTCGTCCTCATGGGCGCCACCGGCACCGGCAAGACCGCCACCACGGCCTGGCTGGCCGAGCAGCTCCAGCGCCCGATGCTCGTCATGCTGCCCAACAAGACCCTCGCCGCGCAGTTCGCCAACGAGCTGCGCGAGCTGCTGCCGAACAACGCCGTCGAGTACTTCGTGTCGTACTACGACTACTACCAGCCCGAGGCGTACATCGCCCAGAGCGACACCTACATCGAGAAGGACTCCTCGATCAACGAGGAGGTCGAGCGGCTGCGCCACTCGGCCACGTGGTCGCTCCTCACGCGGCGCGACGTCATCGTGGTCGCCACCGTGTCGTGCATCTACGGCCTCGGCTCGGCGCAGGAGTACCTGAACCGCATGATCGGGTTCAAGGTCGGCGACGAGATGGGTCGCGACCACCTGCTGCGCACGCTCGTCCAGGCGCAGTACGTGCGCAACGACGTCAGCTCCACCCGCGGCACGTTCCGCGTGAAGGGCGACACTGTAGAGATCTTCCCCGTCTACCAGGAGATGGCGGTGCGGGTCGAGTTCTTCGGCGACGAGATCGAGCGCCTCATGACCCTGCACCCGCTCACGGGCGAGGTGCTCAGCGACGACCAGGAGCTCTACGTCGGCGCCGCCACGCACTACGCCGCCGGCCCCGAGGTGATGGCCCGGGCGATCGAGCGGATCAAGCTCGAGCTCGAGGAGCGCCTCGAGGTGCTCGAGCGCGAGAACAAGCTGCTCGAGGCCCAGCGCCTGCGCATGCGCACCACGTACGACCTCGAGATGATGGAGCAGGTCGGCACCTGCTCCGGCATCGAGAACTACTCCCTGCACATGGACGGCCGCCCTCCGGGCTCGGCCCCGAACTGCCTCCTCGACTACTTCCCGCAGGACTTCGTGCTCGTCGTCGACGAGTCGCACGTGACGATCCCGCAGATCGGCGCGATGTACGAGGGCGACATGAGCCGCAAGCGCTCGCTCGTCGAGCACGGCTTCCGGCTGCCCAGCGCGATGGACAACCGGCCGCTGAAGTGGCCCGAGTTCCTCCAGCGGATCGGCCAGACCGTCTACCTCTCGGCCACGCCGGGCGACTACGAGATGAACAAGGTCGAGGGCGACGTCGTCGAGCAGGTCATCCGCCCCACCGGCCTGATCGACCCCGAGGTCATCGTCAAGCCCACGAAGGGCCAGATCGACGACCTCATCGGCGAGATCAACGACCGCGTCGACCGCAACGAGCGCGTCCTGGTCACCACGCTGACCAAGAAGATGTCCGAGGACCTCACCGACTACCTGCTCGAGGCCGGCATCCGCACCCGCTACCTCCACAGCGAGGTCGACACGCTGCGCCGCGTCGAGCTGCTGCGCGAGCTGCGGATGGGGGAGTACGACGTCCTCGTCGGCATCAACCTCCTGCGCGAGGGCCTCGACCTGCCCGAGGTCAGCCTCGTGGCGATCCTCGACGCCGACAAGGAGGGCTTCCTGCGGTCGGGCCGCTCGCTCATCCAGACGATCGGCCGCGCGGCGCGCAACGTGTCGGGCCAGGTCATCATGTACGCCGACCGGATCACCGACTCGATGGCCTCGGCGATCGACGAGACCAACCGCCGCCGCGAGAAGCAGGTCGCCTACAACACGGCGAACGGCATCGACCCGCAGCCGCTGCGCAAGAAGATCGGCGACATCACCGACATGCTCGCCCGCGAGGACGAGGACACCCGCGCGCTGCTCGCCGCCACCGGCGACCACAAGCGCAAGGGCGCGGCGGTGCCGCTGGGCCAGCACACCAAGGACCTCGCCGACCTGCCCTCGGGCGAGCTCGCGGCGCTCATCGACCAGCTGTCCGACCAGATGCACCAGGCCGCGGCCGACCTGCAGTTCGAGGTCGCGGCACGCCTGCGCGACGAGATCGGCGAGCTCAAGCGCGAGCTGCGCGGCATGCTCGGCGCCGGCACCTGAATTGGCGCTGTCACCACCGTGCTGCGAGACTGTTCCGGCGGAGGGGAGTATTCCCATCACCGGCGTCTCGTCAGCACGGGGGTCATCGTCGACCACCCCGGGACGCCGGACCGGCTCGCTGCACAGCCCGGTGGAAGAGACCTCCGAGTCGTAGCCGACCCGGAGAGAACAGAGGACCGCCTGTGAACGTCAGCACGCTCGAGTGGGGTGTCACCATCGGGGTGACCATCGCCATCTTGCTGTTCGACATCATCGTCATCGCCCGCAAGCCGCACGAGCCCACCACCAAGGAGTGCGCGCTCTACCTGTCGTTCTACATCGGCCTGGCCGTCGCCTTCGGCGCCTGGGTCTGGTCGTTCCACGGCCACCAGTACGGCATCGAGTTCTACGCGGGCTGGCTCACCGAGTACAGCCTGTCAATCGACAACCTGTTCATCTTCATCATCATCATGAGCAGCTTCGCCGTCCCGCGGAAGTACCAGCAGGAGGCGCTGCTCGTCGGCATCATCCTGGCGCTGGTGTTCCGTGGCATCTTCATCGCGCTCGGCGCCGTGGCGATCAACGAGTTCTCGTGGGTGTTCTACATCTTCGGCGCCTTCCTGATCTACACCGCGATCAAGCTGGCCAAGAACGACGACGAGGACGAGGACGTCGAGAACGCCGTCGTCCGCTTCGCGCGCAAGCGCTTCAACCTGAGCGACACGTGGGACGGCCTCAAGCTGGTCGTCCGCGAGAACGGCCGTCGTGCGATCACGCCGATGGCGCTGGTCATCATCGCGCTCGGCACCACCGACATCCTGTTCGCGCTCGACTCGATCCCGGCGATCTTCGGCCTCACGCAGGAGCCCTACATCGTCTTCACCGCGAACGTGTTCGCACTGATGGGTCTGCGCCAGCTGTACTTCCTGCTGGGCGACCTGCTGCAGCGCCTCGTGTTCCTGTCGTACGGCCTGGCGTTCCTGCTGTTCTACATCGGCATCAAGCTGGTGCTGCACGCGCTGCACGAGAACGAGCTGCCGTTCATCAACGGCGGCGAGCCGGTGCACCACATCGGCCCGGTCCCGGTGCCCGAGGTGCCCACGCTGCTCAGCCTGGGCGTCATCATCGCGACGCTGACGATCACGGCCGTGGCCAGCCTCTGGTACTCCAAGAAGTACCCCGAGCGCGTCGGCGGCGGCCACTAGGAAGCGAGCCAGCCGCCGAGCGGCTGGGGGTCAGGGGATGTCGTGGGGCGGCAGGTCGTCCGGCGAGCCCACCTCCAGCCGCTCGCCCCGGCGGCGGCTCAGCAGGTACATCGGCACCGACAGCACGAGGCCGATGACCAGCAGCACGCCGGCGATCTCGTACTGCTCCGCGGGACGGCCCGACAGGGGAGTCACCAGGTAGACGCAGGTGATGACGCCGAGGATGGCGATCGGCGCCGCGGTCGAGAAGTGCGAGTGCTCCACGTGGTCCTTGCGCAGCACCAGCACAGCGGTGTTCACCACTGCGAAGACGGCCAGCAGCAGCAGGCTCGTGGTGCCGCCGAGGATCGCGACGGCCTCGGTGCTGGCGTTCGAGACGTACGTGATCAGGCCCAGCGCGAGGGCCGTCGTGAGCACGATGGCGGCCCATGGGGTCTGGCGGCTGCTCACCTTGGAGATGCTGCGCGGGATGATGCCCTGCTTCGACATGCCGTACAGCAGGCGGCTGGCCATCAGCATGTTGATGAGCGCCGAGTTCGCGACGGCGAACATCGAGATGAACGGCAGGATCTGGTCGATCGGGATGTCGGGGGCGCCGCGCTCGACCACGGTGACCAGCGGGGTGTCGTTGCCGGCCAGCTCGCCCACGGGCACGATCGCCACGGCGCAGATGGACACCAGCAGGTAGATCACTCCGGTGACGCCCAGGCCGGTCAGCATGATCTTGGGGAAGATGCGGTTGGGCTCGTGGCACTCCTCGGCCATGTTCACCGCGTCCTCGAAGCCGACCATCGCGAAGAAGGCCAGCGAGGTCGCCGTGGTGACGGCGAGGAAGACGTTCTTGTCGTCGGGCGTCTCGAAGGCGACGACGCGGCCCCAGTCGGCGTCGCCACCGGCGATCGCCCACAGGCCGACGAGGATGACCAGCAGCAGGCCCGAGAGCTCGATCAGCGTCAGCACGACGTTGGTCTTGACGCCCTCGCTCACACCACGCAGGTTGATCGCGGCCACGAGCAGCATGAAGCCCAGCGCGATCAGCATGATCTCGAAGTTCGAGGCCTTCCAGTCGATGCCGACGGCGAGGTTCGAGGCGAACGCGCGGGCGGCAGTCGAGGCCGACGTGATGCCGGAGCACATGACCGTGAAGGCCACCATGAACGTGAACAGGTGGATGCCGAACGCCTTGTGGACGTAGAGCGCGGCACCGGCGGCCTGCGGGTACTTGGTGACCAGCTCGAGGTAGGACAGTGCGGTCAGCAGCGCGACGCCGAACGCGACGAGGAAGGGCAGCCACGCGGCGCCGCCGACCTCGGCCGCGACCTGTCCGGTGAGGGCGTAGACGCCCGTGCCGAGGATGTCGCCGATGATGAAGAGCAGCAGCAGCTTGGGTCCGAGGACCCTCCTGAGCTCGGTGGGCTGGTCGTCGGTGCTGGTCGCCATGTCTCCCCCTCGTAGTTCCCTACAGGGTCGACCCGTGGGCCCGATCCGGCAACCCATGCCGGATCCGGACCCCTCGACGGACTATCGTGTGCGGGTGAAGTTGCTGCGGGGAATCCGCTCCAAGGTGTTGTCGTCGGTGGCCCGACGGCACGTCGCCAAGCGCGGGATCGACCTCGCCAGCTTCTCCTTCATCCCCGAGCCCACGAAGGCGCCGCTGCAGCGCATCGGTCTGGACCCCGTGCCCGAGATGGCCCGCATCCGCCGAGAGGAGCCGCTGCACCGGCTCGACCTGCCGTTCGACTTCACCGCCTACCTCGTCACGGGCCACGAGCAGGCGCGCCAGGTGCTCACGGCGCGCGACACCTACTCCACCGACATCCGGCACCTGTTCTCCGGGGACGGCCCGGCCACGTCGGACGACATCGGGGGACTCGGCTTCACCGACCCGCCCGTGCACACGCGGCTGCGCAAGATCATCACGCCCGAGTTCACGATGCGCCGCCTCGCGCGGCTGGAGCCGCTGATCGAGCAGATCGTCGACCGCGCCCTCGACGACCTCGAAGCGGCCGGTCCCGAGGCCGACCTGGCGGAGGTCTTCGCGTTCCCGATCCCGTTCAACACGATCTGCGCCCTGCTGGGACTCGACTACGAGGACACGCAGGCGTTCTCCAAGCTCGGCAGCGCCCGCTTCGACGCCACGAACGGGGGAGCGGCGGCCTTCGGCGCCGTCTCCGAGCAGCGCGAGTTCCTGTTCGAGGCGGTGGCCCGCCAGCGCAAGGAGCCCGGCCCCGGCCTGATCGGGCAGATCATCCGCGACGAGGGCGAGCTCATCAGCGACCGCGACCTCGCGGGTCTCGCCGACGGGGTCTTCACCGGCGGCTACGAGACCACCGCCGGCATGATCGCGCTCAGCACGATCATGCTGTCGCGCGACCCGGCCTACGCCGACCTCGTCCGCTCGGGCAACCGCGAGACGCTCGACCGTGTGATCGAGGAGCTACTGCGCTACTTCTCGGTGGTCCAGGTCGCGTTCCCGCGCTTCGCGAAGCAGGACATGGAGCTGTTCGGGACGCAGGTCAAGGCCGGCGACGTGCTCCTCGTGTCGCTCAGCGCGGCCAACCGCGACGAGGCCAACGCCGGCCTGGCCCCCGACACGTTCGACCCGCTGCGGATCCCGTCGAGCGGACACCTGGCCTTCGGCCACGGCATCCACCGCTGCATCGGCGCCGAGCTGGCTCGCATGGAGCTGCGCATCGCCCTGCCGAAGCTGCTGCGGCGGTTCCCCGACCTGCGCCTCGCGGTGCCGGAGTCCGAGCTGGAGTTCCGCCAGCTCAGCTTCGTGTTCGGGATCGAGTCCCTGCCCGTCACCCTCTGACGGTCACCAGCCGCGGGCGCGCCAGTCCGGAAGGCTCGGGCGCTCGGCGCCCAGCGTGGAGTCGTCGCCGTGGCCCGGGTAGAACCACGTGTCGTCGTCGAAGCGCGCGAAGATCTTCGACTCGACGTCGCCGCACAGCCGCATGAAGTCGTCGGGGGACCACGTGCGACCGACGCCGCCGGGGAAGAGGGAGTCGCCGGTGAACAGGTGGGTCACGCCGTCGGGGTCGTCGTAGACCAGCACGATCGAGCCGGGCGTGTGGCCCACGACCTCGATGACCTCGAGCTCGCACGAGCCGACGCGAACGCGGGCGCCGGTGCGGACCCGGACGTCGACGTCGACCGGCAGCTCGTCGGCGTCGTCCTCGCCGGCCACCGTCTCGGCACCGGTCGCGCGGACGACCTCCTCGAGGGCTCCCCAGTGGTCGGCGTGCCGGTGGGTCGTGATGACGCGGGCCAGGCCACCGTCGCCGATGAGCTCCAGCAGGCGCGGCGCCTCGGCGGCGGCGTCGATCAGCACCTGCTCGCCGGTGAGCGCGCAGCGCAGCAGGTAGGCGTTGTTGGCCATCGGTCCCACGGCGATCTTCGTGATCACCAGGTCGCCGGCCTCGCGGGTGTCGGGCGCGCCGCCGACCGTGACCTCTCCCGTGTACGTCATGCTCCCGACCCTACTCGTCGAGAGGTTTCTGTCAGGGCTCCTCAGTAGGCTTGTCGGGTGACCGATCGTCTCGTTGTGAGGGGTGCGCGCGAGCACAACCTCAAGGATGTCTCCGTCGATCTGCCCCGTGACTCCCTCATCGTCTTCACGGGGCTGTCCGGCTCCGGCAAGTCGTCGCTGGCCTTCGACACCATCTTCGCGGAGGGCCAGCGCCGCTACGTCGAGTCGCTGTCCGCGTACGCGCGCCAGTTCCTCGGCCAGATGGACAAGCCCGACGTCGACTTCATCGAGGGCCTGTCCCCGGCGGTGTCGATCGACCAGAAGTCCACGTCCCGCAACCCGCGGTCCACGGTCGGCACGATCACCGAGGTCTACGACTACCTGCGCCTGCTCTACGCTCGCGCGGGCCGCCCCCACTGCCCCACGTGCGGCGAGCCGATCGCTCGGCAGACGCCGCAGCAGATCGTCGACCGCATCCAGGCCGGCGAGGAGGGCACCCGCTTCCAGGTGCTCGCGCCGGTCATCCGCGGCCGCAAGGGCGAGTACCTCGACCTGTTCCGCCAGCTGCAGCAGTCCGGCTTCAGCCGGGCGATCGTCGACGGTGAGACGATCATGCTCGCCGACGAGCCGCCCAAGCTCGCGAAGCAGAAGAAGCACACGATCGAGGTCGTCGTCGACCGCCTCACCGTGAAGCCCTCCTCGAAGCAGCGCCTCACCGAGTCGGTCGAGACCGCGCTCGGCCTGGCCGACGGCATCGTCATCATCGACTACGTCGGCCTCGAGGAGGACGACCCGGCGCGGCGTCGCCGCTTCTCCGAGCGCCTCGCCTGCCCGAACGACCACCCGCTCCAGGTCGACGAGCTCGAGCCGCGCTCGTTCTCGTTCAACGCGCCCTACGGCGCCTGCCCCGAGTGCCACGGGCTCGGCTCGCGCAAGGAGGTCGACGCCGAGCTGCTCGTGCCCGACCCTGACAAGACCCTCGCCGAGGGCGCCATCACAGCGTGGACCTACACGCAGGTCTCCGACTACTTCCTGCGTCTCATGCGCTCGCTCGGCGACGAGCTCGGCTTCAACGTCGACACGAAGTGGAGCGACCTCAAGCCCGAGTTCCAGGACGCCCTGCTGAACGGGCACTCCACGAAGGTGCACGTCCAGTACAAGAACCGCTACGGCCGGCAGCGCTCGTACTGGGCCGAGTTCGAGGGCGCCAAGGCGTTCGTCGAGCGCCGCCACTCCGAGACCGACTCCGACACCAGCCGCGACCGCCTCGAGGGCTTCATGCGCGAGGTCCCGTGCCCGACCTGCAAGGGCACCCGCCTCAAGCCGGTCATCCTGGCCGTCACGCTCGAGTCCGAGCGGTTCGGCGCGATGAACATCGCCGAGGTCTGCCACCTGTCGATCGCCGAGGCGGCCGACTTCCTGCAGGACCTCGTGATGAACGACCGCGAGCGGCAGATCGGCGAGCGCGTCCTCAAGGAGATCCACGAGCGCCTGCGCTTCCTGCTCGACGTCGGCCTCGACTACCTGGCCCTCGACCGCGCGGCCGGCTCGCTGTCCGGTGGCGAGGCCCAGCGCATCCGTCTGGCCACGCAGATCGGCGCCGGCCTCGTCGGCGTGCTCTACGTGCTCGACGAGCCCTCGATCGGCCTGCACCAGCGCGACAACCACCGCCTCATCGAGACCCTCGTGCGGCTGAAGAACCTCGGCAACACGCTCATCGTCGTCGAGCACGACGAGGACACCGTGCGCGCCTCGGACTGGGTCGTCGACATCGGCCCCGGTGCCGGGGAGCACGGCGGCCAGGTCATCGTGTCCGGTCCGGTCGAGGAGCTGCTGGCCAGCCCCGACTCGCTCACCGGCGCCTACCTGTCGGGTCGCCAGTCGATCCCCGTGCCCGAGGTCCGCCGTCCGCGTGACAAGGGCCGCCAGCTCGTCGTGAAGGGCGCCCGCGAGAACAACCTGAAGAACGTCGACGTGGCGTTCCCGCTGGGCCAGCTGGTCTCGGTCACCGGCGTCTCCGGCTCGGGCAAGTCCACGCTCGTCAACGACATCCTCTACACCTCGCTCGCGCGCCAGATCTACAAGGCGCGCACGATCCCGGGTCGTCACCGCACGATCGAGGGCACCGAGCACGTCGACAAGGTCATCCACGTCGATCAGTCGCCGATCGGCCGCACCCCGCGGTCCAACCCGGCCACGTACACGGGCGTGTTCGACCACGTCCGCAAGCTGTTCGCGCAGACGCCCGAGGCGAAGATGCGCGGCTACCAGCAGGGCCGCTTCTCGTTCAACATCAAGGGCGGCCGCTGCGAGGCGTGCCACGGCGACGGCACGATCAAGATCGAGATGAACTTCCTGCCCGACGTGTACGTGCCGTGCGAGGTCTGCCACGGCGCGCGCTACAACCGCGAGACCCTCGAGGTCCGCTACAAGGGCAAGACGATCGCCGAGGTCCTCGACATGCCGATCGAGGAGGGCGTCGAGTTCTTCGAGGCCATCCCCGCGATCGCACGGCACCTGCGCACCCTCGTCGACGTCGGCCTGGGCTACGTCCGGCTCGGCCAGCCCGCGCCCACGCTGTCGGGTGGCGAGGCGCAGCGCGTCAAGCTGGCCTCCGAGCTGCAGAAGCGGTCCACGGGTCGCACGGTCTACGTCCTCGACGAGCCCACGACGGGCCTGCACTTCGAGGACATCCGCAAGCTGCTGATCGTGCTGCAACGCCTCGTCGCCGCGGGGAACTCGGTCATCGTGATCGAGCACAACCTCGACGTCATCAAGGCCTCGGACTGGATCGTCGACATGGGTCCCGAGGGCGGCAGCGGTGGCGGAACCGTCGTCGCACAGGGCACCCCGGAGCAGATCGCGGCGCACCCCGACTCGCACACCGGCCGGTTCCTCGCGCCGCTGCTGTCGTGACGGCGGGGGAGGGCCCGAGTCATGGCTGACCCGTCCACCTACCGTCCGCGGCCCGGTGAGATCCCCACCGACCCGGGGGTCTACCGGTTCCGCGACGAGCAGGGCCGCGTCATCTACGTCGGCAAGGCCAAGAGCCTGCGGCCGCGGCTGAGCTCGTACTTCCAGGACCTCGGGAACCTCCACCCGCGCACGCACCAGATGGTCACCACGGCCGCCTCGGTCGACTGGACGGTCGTCAACACCGAGGTCGAGGCGCTCGCGCTCGAGTACTCCTGGATCAAGGAGTTCGACCCGCGGTTCAACGTCAAGTACCGCGACGACAAGTCCTACCCGTGGCTCGCGGTCACGGTGGGCGAGGAGATCCCGCGCGTCCTGGTGATGCGCGGCGCCCAGAAGAAGGGCGTGCGGTACTTCGGCCCGTACGGCCACGCGTGGGCGATCCGCGACACCGTCGACACGCTGCTGCGCGTGTTCCCCATGCGCTCGTGCAGCGCCGGCGTCTTCAAGCGCGCCAAGGCCGCCGGGCGTCCGTGCCTGCTCGGCGACATCGGCAAGTGCTCGGCGCCCTGCGTCGGTCGCGTCTCGCCCGACGAGCACCGCGACATCGTCAACGACTTCCTGTCGTTCATGGGCGGCCAGACCGCCGGGTTCGAGCGCGGCATCGAGCAGCGCATGCGCGACGCCGCGGCCGATCAGGAGTACGAGCTCGCCGCCAAGTACCGCGACGACCTCATGGCGATGCGGCGCGTCCTGGAGAAGCAGTCGGTCGTGCTGCGCGACGGCACCGACGCCGACGTCCTCGGCTTCGTCGACGATCCGCTCGAGGTCGCCGTCCAGATCTTCAACGTCCGCGGGGGCCGCATCCGCGGACAGCGCGGCTGGGTGGCCGACAAGGGCGACGACGCCGGCCTGCCCGAGCTCGTGCAGAACGCCCTCATGACCCTCTACGCCGATGTCACGCCGTCGGCGATCCCGCGCGAGGTGCTCGTGCCCGAGCTGCCGGCCGACCACGACGCCGTCGCCGAGCTGCTCACCGAGCGACGCGGGGCGAAGGTCACGGTGCGAGTCCCGCAACGCGGCGACAAGCGCGCCCTGCTCGAGACGGTCGAGCAGAACGCCAAGCAGGCCATCGCCCGCCACAAGCTCAAGCGCTCCGGCGACCTCACCACCCGCAGCCGCGCCCTGGAGGAGATCCAGCTGGCGCTCGACCTGCCCACGCCGCCGCTGCGGATCGAGTGCTTCGACGTCTCGAACCTGCAGGGCACCGAGATCGTCGCGTCGATGGTCGTCTTCGAGGACGGCCTGCCGCGCAAGTCCGAGTACCGCCGGTTCACCGTGCGTCACGAGGGCCAGAGCGACGTCGCCGCCATGCACGAGGTCATCACCCGCCGGTTCGCCCACCACCTGCGCGCGGTCGAGCGCCAGGGCGAGGACGCCGAGCCGGGGATCGACCCCGAGACCGGCAAGCCGCGCCGGTTCGCCTACGCCCCGTCGCTGGTCGTGGTCGACGGTGGACCGCCGCAGGTCGCGGCGGCCCAGCAGGCCATGGACGCCCTCGGCATCACCGGCGTGGCGCTGTGCGGCCTGGCGAAGCGCCTCGAGGAGGTCTGGCTGCCCGACGACGAGGACCCCGTGATCCTGCCGCGCACCAGCGAGGGCCTCTACCTGCTCCAGCGCGTGCGCGACGAGGCGCACCGGTTCGCGATCACGCACCACCGCCAGCGCCGCAGCAAGTCGATGGTCGAGAGCCTGCTCGATCCCGTCCCCGGACTCGGCGAGACCCGCCGCCGCGCGCTCATGAAGCACTTCGGCTCGGTGAAGAAGCTGCGCGCCGCGACCGCGGAGGAGATCACCATCGTCCCCGGGATCGGCCCGGCTACGGCAGAATCCATCGTGGCGGCACTCCACGAGGGGGAGTCGCCGGCCCCGGCCGTCAACATGGCCACCGGCGAGATCCTGGAGGACGAGACCCGACCATGACCAAGCTCACCGAGTTCGTCCTCGTCACCGGGATGACCGGCGCCGGCCGCAGCACCGCGGCGAAGGCGCTCGAGAAGCTCGGCTACTACGTGGTCGACAACCTGCCCCCGGGCATGCTCAACGACCTCGTCAGCTCGGTCGACGCGGCCGAGGACATCGACCGGCTCGCCGTCGTCGTCGACTCGCGCTCCCGCACGTTCTTCTTCGGCCTCGTCGACGCGATCGAGTCCGTCCACGACCTCGGTGTCCGCGTGCGCACGCTCTACCTCGAGGCCGCCGACGAGGTGCTCGTCCGCCGCCAGGAGGCGGCGCGCCGGCCCCACCCGCTGAGCCGCCAGGGCCGCCTCATGGACGGCCTCGTCCGCGAGCGCGAGCTGCTGCGCACGATCCGCGGCCGTGCCGACCTCGTCATCGACACCAGCCGGCTCAACGTGCACCAGCTGGCCCACCGGGTCCGCCAGGCCTTCGAGGTGGAGGACGAGCGCGGCCTGCACGTCACGATCGTGTCGTTCGGCTTCAAGTACGGCATCCCGATCGACGCCGACATGGTCGCCGACATGCGCTTCCTGCCCAACCCGTTCTGGGTCGACGACCTGCGTCCCCTCAGCGGCCAGGACGAGCCCGTGCGCGAGTACGTCTACAAGCAGGAGCGGTCGCAGGAGTTCCTCGACCGCTACGTCGAGCTGCTCTCGATGATCACCAACGGCTTCCTGCAGGAGGACAAGCTCTTCCTCACGGTCGGCATCGGCTGCACCGGCGGCCGCCACCGCAGCGTCGCGATGGCCGAGGCCCTCTCGGAGCGACTTCGCACCCGCGACGTCCGGACGCTCGTCGTCCACCGCGACCTGGGACGCGAGTGACCACCGAGCGGGCCGGGGGGCCCGCCGTGGTCGCGCTCGGGGGAGGGCACGGCCTGGCGGCCACGCTGTCGGCGCTGCGGCACGTCACCAGTCGGCTCACCGGCATCGTCACGGTCGCCGACAACGGCGGCTCGTCGGGGCGCCTGCGCACCGAGTTCGGCATCCTTCCGCCCGGCGACCTGCGCATGGCGCTGGCGGCCCTGTGCGGCGACGACGACTGGGGCCGGGCGTGGGCCGAGATCCTGCAGCACCGGTTCGGCGGAGCGGGCCCGCTCGCCGGCCACCCCGTCGGCAACCTGCTGCTCGCGGCGCTGTGGGACATGGAGCGCGACCAGGTCGCCGGCCTCGATCTCGTGGCCGAGCTCCTCGGCGCGCGCGGCCGCGTGTTGCCGATGGCCAACGTCCCGCTCGACATCGAGGCCGACGTCGACTTCGGCCCGCCCGCCCGGATCGAGGTCGTGCGCGGCCAGGCCGAGGTCGCCACGACGCCCGGACGCATCCAGGCCGTCCGACTGGAGCCCGGCGACCCGCCGGCGTGCCCGCAGGCCGTCGCGGCGCTCGAGGCCGCCGACTGGGTCACGATCGGGCCCGGCTCCTGGTTCACCAGCGTCATGCCCACCCTCCTCGTGCCTCAGCTGCGCCAGGCGCTGCTGCGCACGCCCGCGAAGCGCGCCCTCGTGCTCAACCTCGTGGCGCAGCCGGGGGAGACCGAGCACCTGACGCCCGAGGAGCACCTCGAGGTGCTCGCGGCGCACGCGCCCGACCTGCGCCTCGACGTCGTCGTGGCCGACACCCGCGCCGCGCGCGACGTGGACGCCCTCACGCGGGCCGCCGCGCAACTGGGCGCGCGCCTCGTCACGGCCGACGTCCGCTCCACCGAGCAGGCCGACCAGCACGATCCGGCCGCGCTGGCCGAGGTCTTTGCCACCACGTTCGCCCCCGCGTCACCAGCCCGGGCATAGAGTGGCCCGAGCGGGCTACTCGGGACCGCTGGACTGGAGGCTGATGACGTAATGGCGATGACGGCTCAGGTGAAGGCGGAAGTGGCCCGCATCCCCGTGACGAAGGCGTGCTGCCGCAAGGCCGAGGTCTCGACGACGCTGCGCTTCTCCGGGGGCCTGCACATCGTCTCGGGCCGGATCGTGATCGAGGCCGAGCTCGACACCGCCGCCGCCGCGCGTCGCCTGCGTCAGGAGATCGCCGAGGTCTACGGCCACGAGAGCGAGATCATCGTCCAGCAGGGCGCCGGGGTCCGGAAGACCACGCTCTACGTCGTGCGCATCGCGCGCGGAGGCGAGCTGCTCGCCCGCCAGACCGGCCTCGTCGACGGTGGCGGCCGCCCCGTCCGCGGCCTCCCGCCGCAAGTCGTCTCGGGTCCCTCGTGCGACGCCGTCGCCGCGTGGCGCGGCGCGTTCCTGGCCCGCGGCTCCCTCACCGAGCCGGGTCGATCGTCCGCGCTCGAGATCGGCTGCCCCGGCCCCGAGGCCGCCCTCGCAATGGTGGGCGCCGCCCGGCGCGTCGGCGTCTCGGCCAAGGCCCGCGAGGTCCGCGGTGGCGACCGTGTCGTCATCCGCGACGGCGAGGCCATCGGCGCGCTCCTCACCCGACTGGGCGCCCACGAGACGCTGCTGGCGTGGGAGGAGCGTCGGATGCGCCGCGAGGTGCGCGCCACCGCCAACCGTCTCGCCAACTTCGACGACGCCAACCAGCGCCGCTCGGCCCGCGCGGCCGTCGCCGCCGGCGCTCGCGCCCAGCGCGCGCTCGACATCCTGGCGGAGGAGGTGCCCGACCACCTGCGCCTCGCCGGCGAGCTGCGGGTGCAGCACCGCGAGGCCAGTCTGGAGGAGCTCGGCCAGCTGCACGAGCCGCCGCTGACCAAGGACGCGATCGCGGGCCGGATCCGCCGCCTGCTGGCGATGGCCGACAAGCGGGCGCACGACCTCGGGATCGACGACACCGAGGCGGGACTCAACCCCGATCAGTACGCCGACGGTTGAGATCTCGCGAGCGGCGACGCCCGGTGCGATGTGACGGGCGCTCTCGGTAGGGTGAGGACGTAACGAGACTTCCACCCGGCAACCCAGGAGCAACCCGTGACTGTTCGCGTAGGCATCAACGGATTCGGCCGCATCGGCCGTAACTTCTTCCGCGCGGTTCGTGCCGCCGGCACCGACGTCGAGATCGTCGCCGTCAACGACCTCACCGACAACAAGACGCTGGCCACCCTGCTCAAGTACGACTCGATCCTGGGTCGCCTCGACGCCGACGTGAACTTCGACGACACGGCGATCTACGTGGGCGACCAGAAGATCGTCGCCTTCGAGGACCGCGATCCCGCGAACCTCGACTGGGCCTCGGTCGGCGCCGACATCGTCGTCGAGTCCACGGGCTTCTTCACCGATGCGACGGCGGCCAAGGCGCACATCGACGGTGGCGCGAAGAAGGTCATCATCTCGGCCCCGGCCAAGAACGAGGACATCACGATCGTCATGGGCGTCAACGACGACCTGTACGACCCGAGCGCCCACACGATCATCTCGAACGCCTCCTGCACCACGAACTGCCTCGCGCCGATGGCCAAGGCCCTCAACGACGGCATCGGCATCGAGCGTGGCCTCATGACCACGATCCACGCCTACACGCAGGACCAGAACCTGCAGGACGCCCCGCACAAGGACCTGCGTCGCGCCCGCGCCGCCGCCCTCAACATCGTCCCGACCTCCACGGGCGCCGCGAAGGCCGTCAGCCTCGTGCTGCCCGAGCTGAAGGGCAAGCTCGACGGCTACGCGCTGCGCGTCCCCACCCCCACCGGCTCGGCCACCGACCTGACGTTCACGGCCAGCCGTGAGACCTCGGTCGAGGAGATCAACGAGATCGTCCGCAAGGCCGCCGAGGGCTCGACGTACCTCAAGTACAACGAGGACCCGATCGTCTCCACCGACATCGTCACCGACCCGCACTCGTGCATCTTCGACGCGCCGCTGACCAAGGTCACCGGTGACCTCGTGAAGGTCGTCGGCTGGTACGACAACGAGTGGGGCTACTCCAACCGCCTCGTCGACCTGACGTCGCTCGTCGGCTCCTCGCTCTGAGGTCCTCCGTGAAGACGATCGACGACCTGGGCGATCTGAAGGGCAAGCGCGTCCTGGTCCGCAGTGACCTGAACGTGCCGCTCGACGGTGCCACCATCACCGACGACGGCCGCGTGCGCGCGAGCGTCCCGACGATCCAGCGGCTGCTCGACCAGGGAGCGCGCGTCCTCGTGGCCGCGCACCTGGGCCGGCCGAAGGGCGAGCCCGATCCGCAGTACTCCCTGGCGCCCGTCGCGGCGCGCCTGAGCGAGCTGCTCGGCCAGACCGTGCGCTTCGCGTCCGACACCGTCGGCGTCGACGCGCAGCGCACCGCCCAGGAGCTCAAGAACGGCGAGGTCGCCCTGCTGGAGAACGTCCGGTTCAACGCCGGCGAGACCAGCAAGGACGACGCCGAGCGCGGCGAGTTCGCCGACCAGCTCGCGTCGCTCGCCGACGTCTTCGTCTCGGACGGCTTCGGCGTCGTCCACCGCAAGCAGGCCAGTGTGTACGACGTCGCCGAGCGGCTGCCGTCGGCCGTCGGCGGCCTCGTGCAGGCCGAGGTCGAGGTGCTCCAGCGCCTCACCGAATCGCCCGAGCGGCCGTACGCGGTCGTGCTCGGCGGCTCGAAGGTCTCGGACAAGCTGGGGGTCATCGACCACCTGCTGACCAAGGCCGACACGCTCATCATCGGCGGCGGCATGGTCTTCACGTTCCTCGCGGCCCAGGGCCACGGGGTCGGCTCCTCCCTGCTCGAGCAGGACCAGATCGAGGTGGCGAAGGGCTACCTCGAGCGGGCGCAGGAGCTGGGCGTGTCGATCGTGCTGCCCACCGACGTCGTCGTGGCGCCGGAGTTCAAGGCCGACGCCCCGGCCACCACCGTCACGGTGGACGCGATCCCCGACGACCAGATGGGCCTGGACATCGGCCCCGAGTCGGCCGAGGCGTTCGCCGAGGTCGTGCGCGGTGCGAGGACGGTGTTCTGGAACGGCCCCATGGGCGTGTTCGAGATGGCGGCGTTCGCGGCCGGCACCCGCACGGTGGCGCAGGCGCTCACCGAGGTCGACGGCCTGTCGGTCGTCGGCGGCGGCGACTCGGCCGCGGCCGTGCGCCAGCTCGGCTTCAGCGACGACCAGTTCGGTCACATCTCGACCGGCGGCGGCGCGAGCCTGGAGTACCTGGAGGGCAAGACCCTGCCGGGCCTGGCGGTACTGGAGGAGAACGCATGAGCGAGCGCCAGCGAGCGAACATGAGGACACGAATGACGGCACTGCCACACTGCACTTCTCCCAAGGCGGTGGCGTCATGAGCCGTACGCCCCTGATGGCGGGCAACTGGAAGTCCAACCTGAACCACCAGGAGGCGGTGGTCCTGGTCCAGAAGCTGGCGTGGACCCTGTCGGACAAGAAGCACGACCACGCCAAGAGCGAGGTCGTCGTGATCCCGCCGTTCACCGACCTGCGCAGCGTGCAGACGCTGATCGACGGCGACAAGCTGCCGATCGGCTACGGCGCCCAGGACGTCTCGGCGCACGACGGCGGCGCGTACACGGGCGAGATCTCGGCGGCCATGCTGGCCAAGCTGGGCTGCTCGTACGTCGTCGTCGGCCACTCCGAGCGTCGTGAGTACCACGGTGAGTCGGACGAGCTCGTGAACGCGAAGGCCGCCAAGACGCTCGCGGCGGGCATGACGCCCATCGTGTGCGTCGGCGAGGGCCTCGAGGTCCGTCAGGCCGGCGAGCACGTGGCGTACACGCTGGCCCAGGTCGACGGCTCGCTGGCCGGCTTCACGGCCGAGCAGGTCGCCGGTCTCGTCATCGCGTACGAGCCGGTCTGGGCCATCGGCACGGGCGAGGTCGCCACTCCCGAGGACGCCCAGGAGGTCTGCTCGGCCATCCGTGGACGACTCGCGGAGACCTGGGGTACCGAGGCGGCCCAGCAGACACGTATCCTTTACGGCGGATCGGTCAAGGCGGCGAATGTGGCCGCGATCATGGCGAAGCCCGATGTCGACGGAGCGTTGGTCGGCGGGGCGAGTCTGGTCGCGGAGGAGTTCGCCGGGATCGCCCGGTTCTACGACATGCCAGACCTCCAGGGGTCCTGACCGAAAGGGAGCGACGTGGTCATCGCGTTCTCCGTGCTGCTCGCCCTGAGCAGCCTGCTCATGATCGTCCTCGTGCTGATGCACAAGGGCCGAGGCGGCGGTCTCTCCGACATGTTCGGCGGCGGCGTCTCGAGCTCGCTCAGCGGGTCGTCGGTCGCCGAGCGCAACCTCGACCGGATCACCATCGGCGTCGCCGTCGTGTGGGTCGTGTGCGTCTTCGCGCTCGGCCTGCTGCTGAAGGTCAGCAACTGATGGCCGCCGGAGCGATTCGCGGCAGCCGCATCGGCGCCGGCCCCATGGGCGAGGCCGAGCGTGGCGAGGCCGCACCGCGCCAGGCCGTCTCGTACTTCTGCACGAACGACCACGCGGTCACGCTGAACTTCGCCATCGAGGCCGAGGTGCCGGTGGAGTGGGACTGCCCGAAGTGCGGCATGCCCGCCAGCATGGACTCGGACAACCGGCCCGACGCGCCGAAGACCGAGCCCTACAAGACGCACCTGGCCTACGTGAAGGAGCGCCGCTCCGAGACCGAGGCCGCCGACATCCTCAAGGAAGCCCTCGACACCCTGCGCAGCAAGCGCAAGACCGGCGAGATCATCTTCTGAGCACCATCTGAGAAGGCCCGTCACCCTGCGGTGACGGGCCTTCGTCATGCCGGGCCGCCGGAAGAGGCGGTGAGCTGTCAACCTCAACGGAGCCCCATGCGGTTGACGGCCAACCGGGGAGCGCGGGGAAGGGTTGAGGACTCACCGCGCCCTCAGCGTCCCGGCTCAGCGCGGCAGCTTCGAGGCCGCGGCGGTGTCGAGGAACCACAGGGTCTCCTCGAGGCCGCGGGCGCCGGCGGCGGGCGCCTCGTCGATCGGGGTGCCGCTCATCGCCCTCGCGACGGCCTCGGCCTTGTCGGCGCCCGACACGACGAACCAGGTCGCCCGCGTGTGGTTGAGCGCCGGGTAGGTCAGCGTGATGCGCTGCGGCGGCGGCTTGGGGGAGTCGAGGACCTCGACGGCGCGACGCTCGGTCTCGTGCACCTGGGGGTGGCCGGGGAAGAGCGAGGCGATGTGGGCGTCCGGCCCGACGCCGAGCAGCACGACGTCGAACGGGTCCTCGGGCAGCGTCTTCGCGTAGGCGTCGGCGGCGTCGGCCATCGACAGGTCGCAGCCGTGCGCGGGCATGGCGTGCACGTGGTCGGCCGGGACGCCGAGGCGGTCGAGGAAGCCCTCGCGCGCCTGGCGGTCGTTGCGGTCCTCGTGGCCCTCGGGGACGAAGCGCTCGTCGCCCCACCAGTACTCGGCGCGGGTCCAGTCGGCGTTCTCGCCGGACAATCGGCCGTAGATCCTCCCGGCGATGGTGCCGCCAGTGAGCACGATCCGCGGCGGCCGGCCGGCGGCGGTGACCGACTGCACGCGGGCGGCCAGCTGGCGTGACACCGCGAGGGCGAGGTCGTTCGCGCTGTCGAAGATCTGGATCGTCATCGGCTCATCGGTCCTTTCCGGTGACCAGGTGCTGCAGGGTCTCGCCGTAGATCTCGTCGGCGTCGAGGCGGCGCAGGTCCTCGGCGAGCAGCTCGGGGATCGTGCGGCGTCGGATCGGCACGATGCGCGGCGACGATCCCGGCACGCTGAACTCGCAGGCCATCTCGTCGGTGCGCCGGATGTCGATGTCGCCCACGTCGGTGAAGAGCGTGACGCGCTGGATCTGCGAGCCGGAGTCGTCGTCGACGAACTCGATCGGCACTCCGAGGCGGCACTCGAGCCAGGCCTGCAGGAGCACGGCGACGGGGTTGATGTCGTCGGCCAGGATGCGGCCACCGGTGGCCGACCCCGAGGTCTGGTCGAGCGCGGCGGCCAGCAGGGCGCGCCACAGGGTGAGACGGGTCCACGCGAGGTCGGTGTCGCCCGGGTCGTAGCCGGGCGCGAGCTTGTGAAGCCACTGCACCGGCGCCGGCGTGCGCTCGGAGTCGGTGAGCCGGCGTCGAGCCAGGCGGCCGATCGGATCGAGCGACGGCTCCAGCGGGCCCACGCCGGGCCACCAGACGACCACGGGGGAGTCGGGCAGCAGCAGGGGGAGCACGGCGGACTCCGCGTGCTTCACGAGCGGGCCGGACATGCGCAGGAGCACGGACTCGCCCGGGGACCCGGCGCCGACGCGCACGCGAGCGTTGAGGCGCGGCTTGCCCCGCCCGTCGCCCAGGATCACGCCCAGGACGCGGGAGGGGTGCTCGTGCTGCAGCACGTTCGCGGCCTTCATCGCCTCGGCGACGTTCTCGTCGTCGGTGACGATGAGGAACGTGAGCACCATGTCCATCGCGGGACTGCCCGCGAGCGAGCGTCCCTTGGTCAGGGCCTTGGCCACCGACGCGGCGTTGGTGTCCTCGAGGGTCAGGTCCATCAGGGTCGCCTCCAGACGCGGCCGTCGCGAGCCAGCATGTCGACCGCGGACTGCGGGCCCCACGTGCCGGCCTGGTAGGTGTCGATCGTGCGCTTGCGCGACCAATGCTCGATCACCGGATCGAGGATCTTCCAGGACAGCTCGACCTCCCGGTGCTGCGGGAACAGCGGCGGGTCGCCGAGCAGCACGTCGAGGATGAGCCGCTCGTACGCCTCGGGGCTGCTCTCGACGAACGAGCCGCCGTAGACGAAGTCCATGTTGACGTCGCGGATCTCCATCGTGGTGCCGGGCACCTTGGCCCCGAACCGCATCGTGACGCCCTCGTCGGGCTGGATGCGCATCACGAGGGCGTTGTGCCCGAGCTCGGTCACGTCGTTGCTCTCGAAGGGCAGGTGCGGCGCCTTCTTGAACACGACCGCGACCTCGGTGACCCGCCGGCCCAGTCGCTTCCCGGTGCGCAGGTAGAACGGGACGCCGGCCCAGCGGCGCGTCTCGATGTCGAGGCGCAGCGCGGCATAGGTCTCGGTGAGGGACTTCGGATCGGTGCCCTCCTCCTCGAGGTACCCGACGACGGGCTGACCGCCCGCCCAGCCCTCGACGTACTGCGCGTGCGCCGAGTGCTTGTCGAGGTCGGCGGGAAGCCGCAGGCTGCGCAGGACCTTCTGCTTCTCGACCCGCAGGCTGGAGGCGTCGAACGCGACGGGCTCCTCCATCGCCACGAGGGCCAGCAGCTGGAGCAGGTGGTTCTGGATGACGTCGCGGGCGGCGCCGATGCCGTCGTAGTAGCCCGCGCGCGAGCCGATGCCGATGTCCTCGGCCATCGTGATCTGCACGTGGTCGACGTACTGGGCGTTCCAGACGGGCTCGAACATCTGGTTCGCGAACCGCAGCGCGAGGATGTTCTGCACCGTCTCCTTGCCCAGGTAGTGGTCGATGCGGAAGACCGACTCGGACTCGAAGACGTTGCCGATGAGCTGGTTGAGCTCCTTGGCGGACTCGAGGTCGTGCCCGAAGGGCTTCTCGATGACCACGCGGCGCCAGCCCGTGCCGGGCTTGGCCAGTCCGTGCTCGTCGATCTTGGACACGACGGTGGGGAACAGGCCCGGCGGGATCGACAGGTAGAAGGCGTGGTTGCCGCCCGTGCCCTGGCGCTCGTCGAGCTTCGTGAGGGTCTTGGCCAGCTCCTCCCACGCGTCGTCGTCGTCGAACTGCCCCGGGACGAACTTGATGCCGGCGGCCAGCTGCTTCCAGACGGTCTCGCTCCACTCGGTGCGGGCGCCGGCCTTGGCGGCCTTCTTCAGCAGCGCGGCGAACGTGCCGTCGCCCCAGTCGCGACGGGCGAAGCCGACGAGGCCGAAGCCCGGCGGCAGCAGGCCGCGGTTGGCCAGGTCGTAGATCGCGGGGATCAGCTTCTTGCGCGCGAGGTCGCCCGTGACGCCGAACATCACGACGGTGCAGGGTCCGGCGATCCGGGGAAGGCGGCGGTCGCGCGGGTCGCGCAGTGGGTTGGGGCTCATGCCAGGGCGTCCTTGATCGCGGCGAGTCCGGCCTCGAGGTCGTGCAGGTGCAGGCGCAGCACGGGCCGGCCCTTGTCGCGCAGCACCTGGGCGTCGCCCGCGGCCTGCGACTCGATGAACTGGCCGAGGGTGAAGTCGCGTCCGGGCACCGGCAGGTCCTCGGCCGGGTCGCACGTGACCTGCAGGAAGACGCCGACCGGTGTCCCGCCCTTGTGGTACTGGCCGGTGGAGTGGAGGAAGCGCGGGCCCCAGCCGAACGTCACCGGCCGGGAGAGGCGGGCGGCCAGCCGCGGCGCGAGGGACTCGAGGCCCTGGAGCGCCCAGCGGTCGAGGTACAGCTGCAGGGCGAGGTACTCGCGGTCGCCGACCTGCTGCAGCAGCTCGCCGATCGCGTCGGCCACGCTCGTGGCGGACGAGCCGTAGACGTCGGCGACGTCACCGCGGTGGTCGGGCTCGGGCAGCGAGGCGTCTCCGCCCAGCAGCTCGCGCGCGGCGGCCTTGGCGCTCTCGACGTCGGGCTGGTCGAACGGGTCGATCGAGAGGATCCGCCCGGCGACGGCCGTGGCGACCTCCCAGATGAGGAACTGACCACCCAGCGAGCCCTGCACGGCGGCCGACCACGGCTGGGACGGCAGGTCCTCGGTGCCGAGGTGGACGACGATCTCGTCGGACGTGACGGGGTCGCCGGGGGAGAGGGCGACGACGGGCAGGATGCCGGTCTCGTCCTTGCCGGTCGACTCCGCGACGAGCTGCTCGATCCAGTCGCCGAGCCCCCGGCCGTCGTGGTCGAACAGGACGACCTTGTCGACGCCCTCGCGCGCGGCGACGCCGAGGAGGGCGCCGAGCCGCAGTCCGTCGTTGGAGGCCGCGTCGTCCTCGAGATCGGCGACGACCTGGCCGGCCTGGTCGAGCAGCGCCGCGATGTCGGCGCCGGCCAGACCGCTCGGCACGAGACCGAACGCGGTGAGCGCCGAGTAGCGGCCGCCGACGTGCGGATCGGCCCGGAACACGCGGTAGCCCGCGGCCGTGGCCTGCTCGTCGAGCGGGGAGCCCGGGTCGGTGACCACGACGATGTGGGCGGACGGGTCGAGGCCGGCGTCGGTGAACGCCTGCTCGAAGATCCGGCGCTGGCTGTCGGTCTCGACCGTGCCGCCGGACTTGCTCGACACCACCACGACGGTCGACTCGAGGTCGTGGATCGCCGACCGCACCATGTCGGGCTGGGAGGAGTCGAGCACGTCGAGCTCGACGCCCTCGGCCGCGCAGATGACCTCGGGGGCCAGCGACGACCCGCCCATGCCGCACAGGACCACACGGCTCACGCCGCGCCCGCGCAGCTCGTCGCGCAGGGCGACGATGTCGGGGACGAGCGCGCGCGAGGACTCGTGCAGGGTCACCCACGACAGGCGGATCGCCGCCTCCGACTCCGCCTCGGGACCCCACAGGGTGGGGTCCTCGGCGAAGAGCCGTGACGCGAACCGCTCCGCGACGAGAGCCTCGACGGCACTCTCGACCGACTCGTGCTGGGGTGTCTGGATGCGGAGCCGGTTCGTCATCGTCAGTCCTTGTGGAGCTCGGCCTTGACGGTCTCGAGGAGCTCGGCCCACGAGTCGTCGAACTTCTGGAGTCCTTCGTCCTCGAGCTTCTCGACCACCTCGTCGTACGAGATGCCCTGGGCCTCGAGGTCGTCGATCACCTGCTGGGCCTCGGCCGCGCGTCCGGTGACCGTGTCGCCGCGAACCTCACCGTGGTCGGCGAAGGCCTCGAGCGTCTTCTCGGGCATCGTGTTGACGGTGCCGTCGACGACGAGCTCGGTGACGTACATCGTGTCGGGGTAGGCCGGGTCCTTGACACCCGTGGAGGCCCACAGCGGGCGCTGCGGGTGGGCGCCCTTCGCGAGCAGCTCCTTCGCGCGGTCGGAGCCGAAGACCTCCTGGTACGCCGCGTAGGCGAGCCAGGCGTTCGCCAGGGCGGCCTTGCCGCGCAGCGGGCTGTCCTCGGGGAGGCGCCCGTCGACCTCGGCGTCGACGCGGCTGACGAAGAAGGAGGCCACCGAGTGGATCTTCGACAGGTCGCGACCCTCTGCCGCGGCCTGCTCCAGTCCGTAGAGGTAGGCGTCCATCACGCCGCGGTAGCGCTCGAGCGAGAAGATCAGCGTCACGTTCACGCTGATGCCCTTCGCGATCGCGGCCGCGATGGCCGGCAGGCCCTCGCGCGTGGCCGGGATCTTGATGAGCAGGTTCTCGCGGTCGATCTCGCTCCAGAGCCGCTCGGCCATCTCGACGGTGCCGTCGGTGTCGCGGGCCAGGCCCGGCTCGACCTCGATCGAGACGCGGCCGTCGAAGCCGCCGGTGGCGTCGTGGACGGGCTTGAGCACGTCGCAGGCGTCACGGACGTCGGTCGTGGTGAGCGCGAAGACCGTGGCGTCGATGTCCGCGCCGGAGGCCTTGAGCTCGGCGACCTGCTTCTCGTAGCGCTCGCCCTTGGCCAGCGCCGAGGCGAAGATCGTCGGGTTCGTCGTGACGCCGACGACGCTGCGCTCCTTGACCAGGTCGGCGAGGTTGCCGGTCTCGATCCGCTCGCGGGAGAGGTCGTCGAGCCAGATCGACACCCCCGCGTCGCTGAGTGCCTTCAGTCGTTCGGTCATGTCGATCACTCCTGTGATGGTGTGTCAGTGGGTCGTGTCGGGGAGCACCGGTCCGGTCGGTCGCGCGAAGACCGGGACGCCCCCCTCGTGCTGTGCGGCCTGGATGGACTCCTGCGCGGCCGCCACCGTGGTGGCCGCGGTGATCCCGAACCGCTCGTAGAGCTCGCTGTAGTTCGCCGAGGCTCCGAAGTGCTCGAGCGAGACGATCCGCCCCGCGTCGCCGACGATGTCGCGCCAGCCGAACGCGACGCCGGCCTCGACCACGACACGCGCCCGCACGTGCGGCGGGATGACGCTGTCGCGGTACTCCTGGTCCTGCTCCTCGAACCACTCGCGGCACGGCATGGAGACGACGCGCGCCCCGATGCCCTGCTCGGCCAGCGTGCTGCGCGCGGCGACGGCCAGCTGCACCTCCGAGCCGGTCGCGACGATGATCACGTCCGGCGTGGCGTGGTGCAGGTCGGCGGGGGAGTCCAGCAGGACGTACGCGCCCTTGGCCACGTCGGAGGCCGGGGCGTACTCGCCGTCGCGCGGGAACACCGGCAGGTTCTGGCGGCTCAGCGCCAGGGCGGCCGGGCGGTGGTGGCGGTGCAGGATCGTCTTCCACGCCGCCACGGTCTCGTTGGCGTCCGCGGGACGGACGACGTCGAGGCCGGGAATCGTGCGCAGCGCGGCGAGGTGCTCGACCGGCTGGTGCGTGGGGCCGTCCTCGCCGAGACCGATCGAGTCGTGCGTCCACACGTAGGTGACGGGCAGCTCCTGGAGCGCGGCCAGGCGGACTGCCGGGCGCATGTAGTCGCTGAAGACCAGGAACGTGCCGCCGTACGGCCGCGTGGGGCCGTGCAGCGCGATGCCGTTCATGATCGATCCCATCGCGTGCTCGCGGATGCCGAAGTGCAGCACGCGGCCGTACCAGTCGCCGCTGAACTTCTTCGTCGAGTTCTGCGGCGGCAGGAAGGACGGCTGGTCCTTCGGGGTCGTGTTGTTGGAGCCGGCGAGGTCGGCCGAGCCGCCCCACAGCTCGGGCAGGTGCGGGGCCGCGGCGGACAGGAAGTCGCCCGAGGCGACGCGGGTGGCGACGCCCTTCTCGTTCGGCTCGTAGACCGGCAGGTCGGCGTCCCAGCCCTCGGGCAGCTCGCGCGACTGGAGACGGTCGAGCAGGGCCTTGCGCTCGCCGTTGGCGGTGACCCACAGGTCGAAGCGCGTCTGCCACTCCTCGCGGGCCTCGGCGCCGCGCTGGATCGCGCCGCGGGTGTGCTCGATGACCGCGTCGTCGACGGCGAAGTCGACCTCGGGGTCGAAGCCGAGCAGCTCCTTGGTGGCCTTGATCTCGTCGGCGCCCAGGGCCGAGCCGTGGGCTGCGCCCGTGTTCTGCGCGTTCGGCGCGGGCCAGGCGATGATCGTGCGCAGCACGATGAGGCTCGGGCGGTCGCTGACGGACTTGGCCGCGGCGAACGCGTCGGCGAGGGCGTGGACGTCCTCGCGGTACTCGCCTCCGCCGTGGGTCCAGTCGACCGTCTGCACGTGCCAGCCGTAGGCCTCGTAGCGCAGCGCGACGTCCTCGGTGAACGCGACGTCGGTGTCGTCCTCGATCGAGATCTTGTTGTCGTCGTACAGCACCGTCAGGTTGCCCAGCTGCTGCAGGCCGGCGAGCGAGGACGCCTCGCCCGACACGCCCTCCTGGAGGTCGCCGTCGGAGCAGATCGCGTAGATGTCGTGGTCGAACGGGCTCTCGCCCTGGCCCGCGAACGGGTCGAGGAGGCCGCGCTCGCGGCGGGCCGCCATGGCCATGCCGACGGCGTTGGCGACGCCCTGGCCGAGGGGACCGGTGGTGACCTCGACGCCCGGCGTGTGGCCGTACTCGGGGTGACCCGGGGTCTGGCTGCCCCACGTGCGGAGCGCCTTCAGGTCGTCGAGCGACATCGGGTAGCCGGCGAGGTAGAGCTGGATGTACTGGGTGAGGCTCGAGTGGCCGCACGAGAGCACGAACCGGTCGCGGCCGATCCACTGCGGATCTGCGGGGTCGTGCCGCATCAGCTTCTGGTAGATCAGGTAGGCCGCGGGCGCCAGGCTCATCGCGGTGCCGGGGTGGCCGTGACCGGCCTTCTGGACGGCGTCCGCCGCCAGCAGTCGCGCCGTGTTCACGGCGCGGTCGTCCACGTCCGACCAGTCGATCGTCGGTTCAGTGGCATGGGGGGTGTGGGTCACCGCGGCACTCCTGGGTCGTCACGAGGTTGGTCGAGCGAGGTCTGCGTCTCGAGCCTATCCGTCGGGCATTAGACTGTGCCACGTGACCGTCCTTCCGCATGCCTCCGACGAGCACACCCGTATCGATCGGCCCAGCCGCCGTGATGTGGTGCTCGCCTACGTGGCTCTCACCAAGCCTCGCATCATCGAACTGCTCCTGCTGACGACGGTTCCGGTGATGTTCCTGGCGCAGAAGGGCGTCCCCGACCTGTGGCTCGTCGTGGCCACCCTGATCGGCGGCTCCCTGTCGGCCGGATCGGCCAACGCGCTGAACTGCGTGGTCGACGCCGACATCGACCAGAAGATGCGCCGCACGTCGCGCCGGCCGCTGCCGCGCCACCAGGTCGGCACCCAGGACGCGCTGCGATTCGGCCTCGTCCTGGGCGTGCTGTCCACGCTCTGGCTCGGCCTCACGGTCAACTGGCTGTCGTCGGCGCTCGCGCTGGCCGCCAACGTCTTCTACGTCGTGGGCTACACGATGATCCTCAAGCGACGCACCACGCAGAACATCGTGTGGGGTGGCGCCGCCGGCTGCTTCCCGCCGCTCATCGGCTGGACCGCGGTCACCAACGAGCTGGCGTGGACCCCGGTCCTGCTGTTCCTCGTCGTCTTCTTCTGGACGCCGCCGCACTTCTGGGCGCTCGCCATGCGCTACCGCGAGGACTACGCCGCCGCCGAGGTCCCGATGCTGCCGTCGGTGACCACCTCGGCCGAGGTCGGTCGCCAGATCGTCCGCTACACGTGGGCCACCGTGCTGACCTCGGTGCTCGTGTGGCCGGTCGCCGACACGGGCTGGTTCTACCCGTCGATCGCGATCCTGCTGGGCATCGTCTTCCTGCTGGAGGCGTACGACCTGCGCTCCCGTGCCCGCGAGACCGAGGAGCTCTCGGTCATCAAGCCGATGCGGCTGTTCCACTTCTCGAACGCGTACCTGGCGCTGCTGTTCGTCGCCGCCGCGATCGATCCGTTCATCGGCTGAGCGACCCACGCGCCGTAGGCTCGGCACATGCGCGCCTTCCTCGCCTGGATCCTTCCCGCCGCCGCCACGTTCGCCGCGTGGTGGGTCTTCCTCGGGACGGACGAGGACGACCAGTACACGGTGCTGCAGGTCGCGGGTCTCGTCGTCGTCCTGGTCGCCATCGGCGTCGCCTGCGGCTGGCTGGCCCGTCGCACCGAGCTGCTGGGCGTGATCGTCTCCGCGGTCGTCGGTGTGGCCGCCGCGTGCTGGACCAGCTGGTCCGACGACGACAGCGGCATGTTCGCCGTCGGCTGGATCATGGTGGTCTTCGGGACGATCGTGGGCGCGGTCGTCGTCGTCACGGTCACGGCCGCCGCTCGCCAGCGGCGTGAGGGCCGTCGCCCCGCGCCGTGAGCGCCCGGATCGAGGTCGTCGAGCCCGACGACTGGGAGCGGTGGCGTGCCGTTCGCCTGCGTGCCCTCACCGAGGACGCTGCGGCCTTCGCCTGCAGCGCCCACGCCTGGCTCGAGGGCGGCGACACCGAGCAGCGGTGGCGTGAGCGGATCGCCGCGCCGGGCCGCCTCTACCTGGCCGCCGAGAAGGACCACGACGTCGCCATGATCGGGCTGGCGCCCGGCGACGAGCCCGAGCTGATCTCGATGTGGGTGGCGCCCGAGGCGCGCCGCGGCGGGGTCGGGCGAGCGCTCGTCGAGACGGTCGTCGCCGAGGCCGGAGGACGGCCACTGCGGCTGCGGGTCATGGCGGACAATGCCGCCGCGATCGCGTTCTACGAGGGCTGCGGGTTCGCGCTGACGGGTGCTCCGCCGGACGCCGAGGGCACCCTCACGATGCGACGGGACGTGCCACGATCCACCAGCGCGTGGCCAGCGCCAGCAGCACGGCCGCACCCACGAGGTGGGCCGCCACGAGCAGGATCGGCAGATCAGTGAAGTACTGCACGTAGCCGATCAGGCCCTGCGCGAGTCCGGCCCCGAGCACGAGCAGGCCGACCTTGCGCGCCTGGCCACGCAGCAGCACGATCGCGACGACCGTGAGGATGATGAACGTCCACACGCTCAGCGCGTGCACGCGGCTCCACCACACGGGGTCGAGGTCGTTGCGCGGTGCATCGGCGTCGCCGGCGTGCGGGCCGCTTCCCGTGACGATCGTGCCGAGGTAGATCGCCACGAGCAGCACCCCGTAGGCGATCCGCACGACCCAGGCGGCGCGCGGCGAGGCGGTGCCCTCGTCGGGACGCAGGCTCACCAGGAAGACCGTGGCCGCCACGACCAGCGCCATGGACAGGATCAGGTGCAGCGAGACGACCCACGGGTTGAGGTCGGTGAGCACGGTGATGCCACCGATGACGCCCTGGAACGGGATGCCGAGGGCGATGCCGAGCACCAGGCGCAGCTGCGTCCGCGTCGCGTCGGCCCAGCGCCACGTGGCGATCACGGTGCCGATCGCGATGACGATCAGCACGTAGGTCAGCGTGCGGTTGCCGAACTCGATGACGCCGTGCCAGCCGAGCGCGCCGTGCGGGACGAAGGACTCGTCGGTGCACCGCGGCCACGTGGGGCAGCCCAGGCCGGAGCCGGTGAGGCGGACGGCACCGCCCGTGAGGATGATCAGCGTGTTGGCGACGAGGTTGGCCCAGGCCCACTTCTCGACCGTCGCGCGCGACACGGTGCGCCGCGAGACAGCGCTCACTCCCATCGGAACCACCTTCCGGCGGCGGCCGCGGCCACGACGGACCACACGGCGAGCACCACCACAGCGAACGTACCGGGCGATCCGGTCATGAAGGCCTCCCGCAGACCCTCGCCGAGCGCCGCCGAGGGCAGCACGGAGAGGAGGTCGCGGACGGCCTCGGGGTACTGGGCCAGCGGCAGCAGGAGGCCGCCGCCGACGAGCAGCAGGACGTAGACGAGGTTGGCCAGCGCGAGCGTGGCCTCCGCCCGTAGCGTGCCGGCCAGCAGCAGACCCAGCCCGCCGAACGCGATCGTGCCGAGCAGACCCAGCACGAGCAGCCACAGCGTGCCCGCGACGGGTGCCTCGGGCCGCCAGCCGAGCGCGACCGCGAGGCCGCCGAGCACGGCGAACTGGGCGACCTGCAGGATCGCCACGGCGCCGACCTTGCCCGCGAGCAGTCCGCCGCGCGACAGGGGAGTGGCGCCGAGGCGCTTGAGCACGCCGTAGCGGCGCTCGAACGCCGTCGCGATCGCCAGGGACGTGAACGAGGTCGAGACGATCGCCAGAGCAAGCACGCCCGGGGCGAGCACGTCGAGCGGATCGTCGCCGTCGAAGAAGCGGTCGGAGCGCGAGCCCACCACGAGCAGCAGGACCGGGATCACGAACGTGACCACCATCTGCTCGCCGTTGCGCACCGTCAGCCGGAACTCCATCGCGGTCTGGGCCCACACGCGGCGGAGGCGCGACGCGGCGCCGGGCGCGGGGGAGAGGTCGAGGGCGGTCATCGCAGCTCCCGGCCGGTCAGCTCGAGGAACCGGTCCTCGAGGGTCTGGTGCTCGACGAGGACGGACTCGACCAGCACGTCGTGCGCCGCGCACCACCCGGTGATGCGGTGCAGGACGCCCGGGTCGACCTCGGTCGAGAGGACGTACTGGCCGGGCTCGGTCTCGACGACGACGGCGCCCTCGGGCAGCTCCTTGACGAGCGAGTCGGTGTCGAGGCCCGCGCGGGTGCGCAGCCGGATCGTGTTCTGGGCGCCGGCGGCGACGAGCTCGTCGGGCGTGCCCGAGGCGATCACCCGGCCGGCGTCGATGATGTGGACGTGGTCGGAGAGCTCCTGCGCCTCGTCCATGTAGTGCGTCGTGAGCACGGTGGTCACGCCGTGGCGACGCAGCTCGTCGACGAGGTCCCACGTGGCGCGGCGCGACTGCGGGTCGAGACCGGCGGTGGGCTCGTCGAGGAAGACCAGCTCGGGCCGGCCGACGATCGCCATGGCGAGCGAGAGCCGCTGCTTCTGGCCGCCCGACAGACGCCGGTAGGACGTGCGGGCGAACGACGCCATCCCGAGGCGCTCCACGAGGGCGTCGACCGGCATCGGGTTCGCGTAGAGCGACGCCATGTGGTGCAGCATCTCGCCGGCTCGGACGCCCAGCCAGGCCCCGCCGGACTGCAGCATGACGCCCACGCGAGGGCGCAGCTCGGCCGCCTGCGCGACGGGATCGAGGCCCAGGACGCGCACCTGCCCGGACTGCGGACGGCGGAAGCCCTCGCACGTCTCGATGGTGGTGGTCTTGCCCGCACCGTTGGGTCCCAAGATCGAGGTGACGGTGCCCGTCTCGACCCTCAGGCTCAGGCCGTCGACGGCGCGCACCTCGGCGTCGCCGCGCCCGTACCGCATGGCGAGGTCGCGAACCTCCACGGCGGGAGTCATCGTCGTCGAGGGCACCAGAACATTCTAGGTGTGGCAGGTTGAGGCCATGGACCTGCCCGTGATGCCGCCGCTGGCGCCGATGCTCGCCAAGTCCGCGAAGAAGGTGCCGCACGACGACGGCCACCTCTACGAGCCGAAGTGGGACGGGTTCCGGGCCATCGTGTTCCGCGACGGCGACGAGGTCGAGATCGCCAGCCGGTCGACGAAGTCGCTGACGCGGTACTTCCCCGACGTGGTCGAGGCGATCCGCGCGCACACGCCCGACCGGTGCGTGCTCGACGGCGAGATCGTCATTGCCCAGGACGGCCGGCTCAGCTTCGACCTGCTGTCGAACCGCATCCACCCCGCCGATTCACGGGTGACGATGCTGGCCCGCGAGACGCCTGCGTCCTTCGTGGCGTTCGACCTCCTGGCGCTGGGCGACCGCTCGTACGTCGACGAGCCGCTCTCGGTCCGTCGGCCGGCGCTCGTGGAGGCCTTGGCGCCCGCGCAGCCGCCGGTGCACGTCACGCGGGTCACGGAGGACCCCGACGAGGCCGAGCACTGGTTCACCACGTTCGAGGGCGCGGGGCTCGACGGGGTCATCGCGAAGCGGCTGGAGGGCGCCTATGCGCCGAACGGCCGCACAATGCTGAAGATCAAGCACGCGCGCACCGCCGACGTCGTCCTGGCCGGCTACCGGCTGCACAAGAACTCCACGGCCGAGCGTCCGCTGCTCGGGTCGATGCTGCTCGGGATCTACGCCGACGACGGCCGGCTCCAGCACGTGGGCGTGGCGGCGTCGTTCACCGAGGCGCGTCGGGCCGAGCTCGTCGACGAGCTCGAGCCGCTGCGGCTGGCGGAGGGGGAGAGCCACCCGTGGGACCGTTGGCAGGACGAGGCGGCGCAGGCCTCGGGCCGACTGCCCGGCGGGCAGAGCCGCTGGACCGGCACCAAGGACCTGTCGTTCGTGCCGCTGCGCCCCGAGCGAGTGCTCGAGGTCGCGTACGAGCACATGGAGGGCGAGGGCGACCAGGCCCGGTTCCGCCACATGGGCCGGTTCCAGCGCTGGCGCCCGGACCGCGAGCCCGAGTCGTGCACGTACGCCCAGCTCGAGGAGGTCGCCCGCTACGACCTCGGCGACGTGCTGCAGTGACTCACCAAGGCTCGAGGTCCTCGAAGTCCTGGTAGTCATCGAGCTCCTCGACCTCGAAGGTCGGCTGCTCGACCGGCGTCGGGTCGGTGTCGACGGAGGCCAGGAGGCCCGCGGTGACGAGCGCGAGCACGGCGACGGTCAGGACGACGAGCGCGGCGACGGCGTTGCCGCCGATGCCGGAGGGTCGCCGCTGGGCAACCGGCTGGGTCTGCCCGAGCGGCACGCGCTGCCCGTTGAGCAGCATCCACCCCTCCGGGACGCGCTCGCGCCGATCGGTGCTGCTGGGCGTGGGGACCCCCTGCACCTGCTCGGTCCAGGCCGAGCCGTTCCAGTAGCGACGTCCGCCGCTGCCGGCGGGATCGTCGTACCAGCCCGCGGGCGGCTGCTGCTGATTCACGCGCCGAGCGTAGCGAACCGCCCCGCCGGAGGGAGCCCGACGGGACGGCCCGTGACAGTGGAACGGGGTTCGTGGGAGAACATGACGTAACCCTCAGTTGCTCTGTCCCACTTTCCGCCCCGAAGCGCGACACGGCCCGGAGCCGCAAGAAAAACTGATGCTGGTGCAGCGCTGTTCGCTGGGCCTAGTGTGACGCCTGACACGTCCTACACGAACAGGAACAAGCCACATGCCCTCATCCCTCTCGATGCGGAGGAAGGCGGTGGTCGTGACGCTCGCGTTGGCGGCACCCGGTCTGCTCGCCGTGTCCGCCGTGCCCAGCGCCCTCGCCTCGTCCTCCTCGACGGCCACCGACGTGGTCCTCGAGCGCCTGCCCGACGAGGTCCCCGACGTCGTCGAGATCACCGTCCCGGGGACGAAGGAGCTCGATCGTCTCGTGGCGACCGGGGTCGACCTCGACCACGGCGTGGAGCAGCGGCCCGACGGCCTCGAGGTGCGCGCGATCATCACGCCCACGGAGGCCAAGGCCCTGCGCCAGGCCGGCTTCGAGACGGGCGAGACCCTCTACACGGCCGAGGACACCGAGGACGCGCTCGAGCAGCGCGCCGCGACGATCCGCGCCGCGAAGGCCGAGAACGCCGAGTTCGCGGACGAGGCGACGCACCCCGACGGGTCGGACGTCAAGATCACCCGCGCCGAGTACTTCACGTCGTTCGGCGTGCCGGTCCTCTCGGTGGAGGCCAAGTGGGCCGAGGGCCAGACCGCGACCACCACGCTCACCGTGGAGCGCGACAGCGGTCCCGGCACCGCGTTCGGCAGCGGCGGCACCCAGACGATCTCGCGCTTCGTCGACGCGAGCGTCTACCTCTACCACCGCGGCGCCAGCCCCACGACGGGCGCCGCCGCGCTGACCAGCCGTCCCGACCGCATCCGGATCACCAGCCCGACGGGAGACGTCGCGATCGCGAAGGTCACCGACTGGCTGCCCACCGGCGACGAGGCCGACCCGTTCAAGGGCGCGGGCTACCAGGAGGACTTCATCACGTCCTACCTCGACCCGACGCAGCTGTACGACCGCATCCGCCAGCTGGCGACCGACCACCCGGACCTCGCCGAGATCGTCGAGCTGCCGAACAAGACGAACGGCTACCGCCGTCACTCGCAGGCCGTCATCCCCGCCGGCACCGCGACGGCCGACAACCCGCGCCGCCTCGCGATCACCTCGAAGGCCTACGGCTCGGACGGCGGCAACGCCCTCTCGGTCCGGGTCGACCACCCGACGGCGGCCGACCAGGCCCTGACCGTCGCGGTCGACGGCTCGCTCGTCGTGGTGACGTCCGCGACGGACGGCTCCGGTGCGGCCACCAGCACGGCGGCCCAGATCGCCGCGGCGATCAACGCGCACCCCGAGGCCAGCACGCTGGTGTCGGCCGCGACCTACCGCGGGAACGCGGGAGCCGGGGTCGTCCCCGCGGCGACCGTGGCGCTCTCGGACTTCCTGAACGCGCCGGCCAACGTCTCGCGCGACCCGCATGCGGTCTACGCGATCAAGATCGGCAAGGTCCGCGACGGGTCGAAGCCGGGCGTCTTCTTCTACGCGCAGGAGCACGCCCGTGAGTGGGTGCCGCCGCTGGTCACGATCGAGACGGCCGAGCGCCTGCTGCGCAACTACGACTCGCACGCGGCCACGCGTGACCTCGTCGACAACCTGGAGATCTGGGTGCTCCCGTCGGTCAACCCCGACGGCGGTCACTACTCGTTCTACGACTTCAACTCGCAGCGCCGGAACATGACGATGCACTGCGGGACGACGGCGGGCGGCAACACCGACGCGAACGCGCGCAACCAGTGGGGCGTCGACGTCAACCGCAACTACGACGAGTACAGCTTCTTCGACGGCTACTCGGGCGCCTCCAACAACTGCAACGGCGACACCTACGCGGGTCCGTCCGAGCTGAGCGAGCCCGAGGCCAAGAACGTCGACTGGGTCGCCGCGCACCCGAACATGAAGTGGTCGATGAACGTGCACAGCTCGGGCAACTACTTCATGTGGTCGCCCGCCGCCTACCGGACGCCCGGACGCATCACCGCGCCCGAGCCCACGCTCGAGGAGGAGTCGCTGTTCCAGGGCGCCTCGTCGCGCATCCTCACCGCGATCAAGCGGCACCGCGGACTGTCGGTGACCCCGGCGCGCACCGGTCGCGTCGTGGACACCCTGTACTCGGCGGCCGGCAACTCCGGCGACATGCTCTGGTACAAGTACGGCATCTACGCCTGGGACTTCGAGGTCGGCTCGACCTTCCAGCCGCCGTTCGAGGCCGAGACGCCCACGGGCGCCGGCGCCCACCAGGAGGCGATGGAGTTCTCCAACGGCCTCGTCGAGATGCTGCGGATCGCTCGCGACCACGACACCGACACGGTCGCGCCCACCAGCGAGGTCAAGGTCACGTCCAGCGCGACCGAGGGCCAGGTCAACGTGGAGTTCGCCACGAGCGAGCCGGCGAGCGTGTTCTACACGACCGACGGCACGGTCCCGAACCTGCGGTCGACGATGTACGCCGCAGCGGGTCTGCGCGAGGGCGGCGAGCGCCTCCGCGTGGCCGAGGGCACCGAGGTCCGCTGGATCACGGTGGACGCCCGCGGCAACGTGGAGCGGGGCTTCGTCCCGGGCCGTGAGGGCAACTACCGCACGTGGGTGGCCGAGGTCGGGTACGAGGAGCCGCTCCCGGCGTCCTCCACGACCCTGACGCTCGATCGCGACGAGATCCGCGCCGGCCAGACCGGCGTCACCGCCGCCATCGAGGTGGCGGCCACGGGCGCCGGCGACCAGCCGGATCCCGAGGGCGTCGTCACGGTCTACGTCGGCGACGAGCCGGTCGGCTCGGCCGAGCTCGACGGCAGCGGGCGGGCGCAGGTCGCCCTCCCCGCGCTCAGCGCGGTCGGCAGCCAGCTGGTGACCGCGCGCTACGGCGGCAGTGCCGAGCTGGCGGGCAGCACATCGCTGCCGGTCGCGCTCAAGGTCGTGGCCGCGCCGGGTGTCCCGAGCGCCGCGGTGGCCCTGACGGTCTCGCCGAAGAGCATCACGGCGGGCAAGCGGGCGACGGCGAGCATCGCGGTGAAGGTCGACCGTGACGGCGACGTGACGGCCGGCAAGGGCGTCGTGGACGTCTTCGTCGACGGCGTCCGGCACCGGACGGTCTCGCTCGACCGCAACGGCCGCGCCACGGCGCCTCTCGGCCCGTTCGCCACGAGCGGTGCCCGGGTCGTCACGGCGACCTACCGGGGCACCCAGGACGTCGGCGCGAGCTCGTCGAGCCCCGTGGTCCTGCGCGTCACGAAGGCCTCCTCGAAGGTCGGCGTGAAGATCACGCCGCGCAAGGTCACGACCGGCACGCGCGCCCGGGTCACGGTCACGGTCAAGGCCCCCGGTGCCCACGTCCGCGGCAAGGCGCTCGTCAAGGTCGGATCGCGCTCCTACGTGGTCACGATCGACGCGAAGGGCCGCGGCTCGGTCAAGCTGCCGCGGCTGAGCAGCGGCACGAAGCGCGTGACGGTCTCCTACCTGGGCAACGCGCACGTGAAGTCCGCGAAGAAGGCGGTGAGGCTCACCGTCCGCCGCTGAGGTGACGCAGGAACGGGGGTCGGCCGCGCGGCGGTCGGCCCCCGTTCCGCGTGCTCAGTCGGTCCTCTTGCGCGACGGCTGCACGCGGCGGGGCTCGCCGGGCATCTTCGGGTAGTCCGGGGGGTACGGCATCTCGCCGAGGCCGTTCTCCTCGTCGCGGTCGTACCAGTCGAGCAGCGTCTGGATGGAGTGGTGGACGTCGTCGATCTCGCTCCACGGGTCCGTACGTTGCTCGAGAAGGCCGGGCACGGTCGTGAGGTTGAGCGTGCGCGGGTCGTCGACCTCGAACAGCTCCTCCCAGGTCAGGGGAGTGGACACGGGCGCGCCGGGCTTCGGTCGCAGGCTGTACGCGCTGGCGATCGTGCGGTCGCGGGCGTTCTGGTTGAAGTCGACGAAGATCTTCTCGCCGCGCTCCTCCTTCCACCAGGCCGTGGTGACGCCGTCGTCGCGGCGCTCCAGCTCGCGTCCGAACGCCAGCGCGGCATGGCGCACGTCCGTGAACGTCCACTTCGGCTCGATGCGCGCGAAGATGTGGACCCCGCGGTTGCCGCTGGTCTTGGCGAAGCCGCGGATGCCGATCTCCTCGAGCAGCTCCTTGGCAACCCGGGCGACGCGCTGCGCGTCGTGGAAGTCGGTGCCGGGCTGCGGGTCCAGGTCGATGCGGATCTCGTCGGGATGGTCCACGTCGGCACGGCGCACGGGCCAGGGGTGGAACGTGATCGTCCCCATGTGGGCAGCCCAGGCGGGCACGGCGATCTCGGTGGGGCAGATCTCGTCGGCGCGACGCCCCGAGGGGAAGTGGATGCGCACGGTCTCCAGGTATGGGGGAGCGCCCTTGGGCACGCGCTTCTGGTAGAACGCGTCGCCGTGCCCGTCGGCGCGCGTGGCCATCACCATGTCCTCGCGCACGCCCTTGGGCCAGCGCTCCAGGGTGGTCGGCCGCTCGCGCAGCGCGCGCATCAGCCCGTCGCCTACGGCGACGTAGAACTCGACCACCTCGAGCTTCGTGATGTCCGGCGTGTGGTCGGTCTTCTCGAAGATCACGCGGTCGGGACTGGAGACGCGCACGGTGCGCCCTCCGGCCTCGACCTCCGCTGCGGATGCCCCCATGGGCCGACCTTATGGCTAAACGGCGTGGTGAGGCGCGGCTCACTGAGGCGAGCCTTCGTTGAACGGGGGGAATCATTAACGTCACAATGGTGTTGTGAAAAGCATGCGCGTGAATCATGAGGTGTCGTCCGTCGACGACCTCTCCACGCGCGAGCGCGTCGCCGAGAGCATCCTGGAGAACGGTCCCAGCACCGCCACGACCCTCGCGACGCGGCTCGGACTCACTCCCGCGGCCGTCCGCCGCCACCTCGAGCACCTCGTCGAGCAGGGTCTCGTCGAGTCGCGCGAGGAGCGGGTCCGGGGCCAGCGCCGCCGTGGCCGTCCGGCCCGCGTGTTCGCGCTGACCGCCGCCGGTCGCGACACCTTCGCCCACTCCTACGACGACCTGGCCGCCGAGGCGCTGCGCTTCCTGCGCGCCACGGGTGGCGACACGGCCGTCATGGAGTTCGCGCGACACCGACTCGCCGATTTCCGCCAGCGCTACGAGCGACTGCTGCACGGGGTCCCGGTCGAGGACCAGGCCGCGGTGCTCGCCCGGGCGCTCACCGACGACGGCTTCGCCGCCTCCGCCAGCACCACCCCGCTCGGCGAGCAGATCTGTCAGCACCACTGCCCGGTGGCCCACGTCGCCGAGGAGTTCCCGCAGCTGTGCGAGGCCGAGACCGAGATCTTCGGCGAGCTGCTGGGATCGCACGTCCAGCGTCTCGCCACCATTGCCCACGGCGACGGGGTGTGCACCACTCACCTGCCCCGCGCCACCCAGACCACCACCAACGCTGTGTCTCCAACTGAAGGGGAGTCGTCATGACGACCACGAACGACACGACCTCGATCGAGGACCTGAACCCGGGACTGAAGGAGGTCGGCAACTACGAGTTCGGCTGGCACGACGCCGACGTCGCCGGCGCCAGCGCCCAGCGCGGCCTGAACGATGCCGTCGTCCGCGACATCTCGGGCAAGAAGAGCGAGCCCCAGTGGATGCTCGACCTGCGCCTGAAGGGCCTCAAGCTCTTCGATCGCAAGCCGATGCCGACGTGGGGCGCCGACCTCGACGAGATCGACTTCGACAACATCAAGTACTTCGTCCGCTCGTCGGAGAAGCAGGCCCAGTCGTGGGAGGACCTGCCCGAGGACATCAAGAACACGTACGACCGGCTGGGCATCCCCGAGGCCGAGAAGCAGCGCCTCGTCGCCGGTGTGGCCGCGCAGTACGAGTCCGAGGTCGTCTACCACTCGATCCGTGAGGACCTCGAGCAGCAGGGCGTCATCTTCCTCGACACCGACACGGCGCTCAAGGAGCACCCCGAGATCTTCGAGGAGTACTTCGGCACGGTCATCCCGGTCGGCGACAACAAGTTCGCCGCACTGAACACGGCCGTGTGGTCGGGCGGCTCGTTCATCTACGTGCCCAAGGGCGTCCACGTGGACATCCCGCTGCAGGCGTACTTCCGCATCAACACCGAGAACATGGGTCAGTTCGAGCGGACGCTGATCATCGCCGACGAGGACTCCTACGTCCACTACGTCGAGGGCTGCACCGCCCCGATCTACAAGACCGACTCGCTGCACTCCGCGGTCGTCGAGATCATCGTGAAGAAGGGCGCTCGCGTCCGCTACACGACGATCCAGAACTGGTCGAACAACGTCTACAACCTGGTGACCAAGCGCGCCACGTGCGAGGCCGGCGCCACCATGGAGTGGGTCGACGGCAACATCGGCTCCAAGGTCACGATGAAGTACCCGGCCGTCTACCTCATGGGTGAGCAGGCCAAGGGCGAGACGCTGTCGATCGCGTTCGCCGGCGAGGGCCAGTACCAGGACACCGGCGCCAAGATGGTGCACGTCGCGCCGAACACGTCCAGCTCGATCCTGAGCAAGTCCGTCGCCCGAGGCGGCGGCCGCACGTCCTACCGCGGCCTGCTCCAGGTCAACGAGGGCGCCTACGGCTCGGCCAGCACGGTCAAGTGCGACGCGCTCCTGGTCGACCAGATCAGCCGCTCGGACACGTACCCGTACGTCGACGTGCGCGAGGACGACGTGACCCTCGGCCACGAGGCCACCGTCTCCAAGGTCAGCGACGACCAGCTCTTCTACTTCATGCAGCGCGGCATGGAGGAGGACGAGGCCATGGCGATGATCGTGCGCGGCTTCGTCGAGCCCATCGCTCGCGAGCTGCCCATGGAGTACGCGCTGGAACTGAACCGACTCATCGAGCTGCAGATGGAGGGTGCTGTCGGATGACCGCAACCATCGAGGGAACCGACAACGGCCTGGCCGCCGCGCTGGAGCTGGACCACGTCCAGTCCCACCTGCACCCCGAGCCGTCGTACGACGTCGAGGCCCACCCCAAGCCCACGGGCCTGGAGGAGATCTGGCGCTTCACGCCGCTCAAGCGCCTGCGTGGCCTGCTCGACGGCACGCCGTCCGACGCCTGCCTGGAGTGGAAGGACGAGCTGCCCGCGGGCGCCTCGCTCTCCACGATCACCACCGACGAGGCCAAGGCCCTCGGCGGCATCGCCCCGCTCGACCGCCTCGCCGCGCTGGCCGTGCAGAACGCCGGCGGTGCCACGCTGCTGTCGATCGACGGCGAGCTCGACGCCCCGGCGCGCATCCGGCTCACCGGCCCCTCGGTCGAGGAGACCGTGTGGGGCCACATCGTGGTCAAGGTCGCGCCGTTCTCGAAGGCCACGATCGCGTTCGACCACGTCGGCTCGGCCACCTACGCCACGAACGTCACCTACGTGGTGGGCGACGGTGCCCAGCTCGACGTCGTCAACCTGGCCGACTGGGAGGACGACGCCGTCCACGCCGTGCAGAACGGCATCAGCGTCGGTCGCGACGCCACGGTGCGCTTCTTCGAGTTCACGCTCGGTGGCGACCTCGTCCGCTCGTCGACCAACGTCGACTACCGCGGACCCGGCGGCAGCGTCGACCTGCTCGGCATCTACTTCGCCGACGCGGGCCAGCACCTCGAGCACCGCCAGTTCGTCGACCACACGGCCCCGAAGACCCGCAGCAACGTCGAGTACAAGGGCGCGCTGCAGGGCCAGGACGCGCACACCGTCTGGATCGGCAACGTGTTGATCCGCAAGGTCGCCGAGGGCATCGAGACGTTCGAGCAGAACGACAACCTCGTCCTCACCGACGGCGCGCGCGCCGACTCGGTGCCGAACCTGGAGATCGAGACCGGCGACATCGCCGGCGCGGGCCACGCGTCCACGACCGGTCGATTCGACGACGAGCACCTGTTCTACCTGCAGAGCCGCGGCATCGACCCCACCGAGGCCAAGCGCCTCGTCGTGCACGGCTTCTTCAACGACATCATCCGCCGGATCGGTGTCGCGGACCTGCAGGAGCGCCTCATGTCCGCCATCGAGGACGAGCTGGCCGCCGTGGTCGGCAACCCGTCTGCGGTGTCGGCATGACCTTCCAGGAGGTCGCGAAGCTCGCCGACGTCCCCGAGGGCGCGGCGCTCGGCATCGAGTTCGAGGGCCACGACCTGGCCCTGGTGCGAGACGGTGACACCGTCTACTGCATCCAGGACTGGTGCTCGCACGCCGAGATCCCGCTGTCCGACGGCGACGTCGAGGGCTGCGAGATCGAGTGCTTCCTGCACGGGTCGCGCTTCGACCTGCGCACCGGCAAGCCGCTGGGCCTGCCGGCCACCGAACCGGTCCCCGTCTACCAGACCAAGATCGAGGGAGAGACCGTCTGGGTCGACCTCCCCAACCAAGGAGAGAACGCATGAGCACTCTGGAGATCAAGAACCTCCACGTGTCCGTCGACACCGAGGACGGCGCGAAGGAGATCCTCCGCGGCGTCGACCTGACCATCAACTCCGGCGAGGTCCACGCCATCATGGGCCCGAACGGCTCGGGCAAGTCCACGCTGGCCTACTCGATCGCCGGCCACCCCAAGTACCAGGTCACCGAGGGTGAGGTGCTGCTCGACGGCGAGAACATCCTGGAGCTGAGCGTCGACGAGCGTGCCCGCGCCGGCCTGTTCCTGGCGATGCAGTACCCCGTCGAGATCCCCGGCGTCTCGGTCGCGAACTTCCTGCGCACCGCGAAGACCGCCATCGACGGTGAGGCGCCCAAGCTGCGCACGTGGGTCAAGGACGTCAACGCCGCGCTCGAGCGGATGACGCTCGACCCGTCGTTCGCCTCTCGCTCGGTCAACGAGGGCTTCTCCGGCGGCGAGAAGAAGCGCCACGAGATCGCCCAGCTCGAGCTGCTCAACCCGAAGTTCGCGGTCCTCGACGAGACGGACTCCGGCCTGGACATCGACGCCCTGCGCGTCGTCTCCGACGGCGTCAACCGCTACTCGGGCCAGGGCGATCGCGGCGTGCTGCTGATCACGCACTACACGCGCATCCTGAACTACATCCAGCCCGACTACGTGCACGTCTTCGTCGCGGGCAAGCTCGCCGAGACCGGCGGCCGCGAGCTCGCGGAGCTGCTCGAGGCCGAGGGCTACGACAAGTTCACCAAGGCGGCCGTCTGATCATGGCCGGCTACGACGTCGAGGCGATCCGCAAGGACTTCCCCATCCTGTCCAGGACGATGGCGGGGGACCGCCCTCTGGTGTACCTGGACAGCGCCAACACGTCGCAGAAGCCGCGTCAGGTCGTCGAAGCCATCGAGCGTCACTACCTCGAGCACAACGCCAACGTCGCGCGGGCGATGCACCAGCTCGGTGCGGAGGCGAGCGAGGCGTTCGAGCTCGGTCGCGACAAGGTGGCGTCGTTCATCGGCGCGCCGCGGCGCGAGGAGGTCGTGTTCACCAAGAACGCGTCCGAGGCGCTCAACCTCGTGGCTCGCGTCCTCGGTGACGCGGGACGCGTGGGCGCCGGCGACGAGGTCGTCGTCACCCAGATGGAGCACCACTCCAACCTGGTGCCGTGGCAGCTGCTCACGCAGCGCACGGGTGCCGACCTGCGCTGGTACGGCGTCACGCCCGAGGGCCGTCTCGACCTCGACTCGCTCACGCTGACGGAGAGGACGAAGGTCGTCTCGGTCACGTGGGTCTCGAACATGCTCGGCACGATCAACCCGGTCGCGGAGATCGTCCGCCGCGCGCACGAGGTCGGCGCGCTCGTCGTCATCGACGCGTCGCAGGCCGTGCCGCAGCTTCCGGTCGACGTGGCCGCGCTCGGTGCCGACTTCGTGGCCTTCACGGGTCACAAGATGGTCGGCCCGACGGGCATCGGCGTCCTGTGGGGTCGCTACGACCTGCTCGCCGAGCTGCCGCCGTTCCTCGGCGGCGGCGAGATGATCGAGACGGTGTCGATGGAGGCCACGACCTTCGCCGCGCCGCCGCACCGCTTCGAGGCGGGCACGCCGCCGATCGCGCAGTCGGTCGGACTCGGCGCCGCCGTGGACTACCTCTCGGCGATCGGCATGGAGAACGTCGCCGCGCACGAGCAGCAGATCACGGCGTACGCGCTCGAGGCGATGAACGACCTGCCCGGCGTGACGATCGTCGGCCCCAAGGAGCCGGTCGACCGCGGGGGAGCGATCAGCTTCACGATCGACGGGGTGCACCCGCACGACGTGGCGCAGCTGCTCGACTCGCAGGGCGTCGCCGTGCGCGCGGGTCACCACTGCGCCAAGCCGTTGCACGCGTGCTTCGGGGTGCAGTCCACGACCCGTGCCTCGTTCTACCTCTACACGACCGAGGCCGAGATCGACGCGCTCGTCGCGGGGATCCGGCACACCCAGTCGTACTTCGGAGCCTGACCATGAACGCATCGAACGTCGACGCCCTGTACCAGGAGATCATCCTGGACCACTACAAGAACCCGCACGGTGCGGGCCTGCGCGAGCCCTTCGAGGCCGAGGTGCACCACGTGAACCCCACGTGCGGCGACGAGATCACGCTGCGCGTGCACCTCGAGGGCGGCCGGGTGGCCGACGTGTCCTACGACGCGGCCGGCTGCTCGATCAGCCAGGCCTCGGCCTCGGTCCTGAACGACCTCGTGGTCGGCCAGCAGGTCGACCACGCCCTGACCACACTTGACGCCTTCCAGGAGCTCATGCAGGGCCGCGGACAGGTCGAGCCTGACGAGGACGTGCTGGAGGACGGCATCGCCTTCGCGGGCGTCGCCCAGTTCCCGGCGCGCGTCAAGTGCGCCCTGCTGTCCTGGATGGCCTGGAAGGACGCCGTCGCCCAGGCTTCGGCCAAGGAGGAAGCATGACCGATCACAGCGATCTGCCCGACGTCGCCGTCGCCCCCGGCGCCACCACGCAGGAGGACGTCGAGGAGGCCATGAAGGACGTCGTCGACCCCGAGCTGGGCATCAACGTCGTCGACCTCGGCCTCGTGTACGGCGTCCACGTCGACGAGCACAGCAACGCGATCCTGCAGATGACGCTGACGTCCGCGGCCTGCCCGCTGACCGACGTCATCGAGGACCAGACCCGCGCCGCGCTCGACGGCCTGGTCAACGACTTCCGGATCGAGTGGGTCTGGATGCCGCCGTGGGGCCCGGACAAGATCACCGACGACGGCCGCGAGATGCTGCGCGCCCTCGGCTTCAACATCGGCTGACGCGCCACCGCATCCCTCCACTCTTGGAACGCGTTGCACCTTCCGCGCCCCTGAAAGCGTGCATCGCGTTCCAAAAGTGACGAGGGCGGACGATCGCCCCGCGATTGCGGGAGACTCGCTCCATGACAGAAGCCGCCCGCGCGTGGGAGCGTCTGCTGAGCGCCCTGAGCGCTTGGGCCACGGTCGCGGATCCCGAGCCCGGCCGGATCCGTGTCCGGTTCGTGGACGCGACCGGGTCGCCCCGGCAGGTCGAGATCGTGATGGGCCCCGAGAGCTGGGCCGACTGGGTGGACATCATGTGGGCGTCGCCGGAGCAGGGCGCGCGGGAGGTCAAGGAGACTCTTCTCGGACTCGACGAGCGGTACCGCTACCTGGTCTACGAGACCTATGGCCTGGAGCCTTCGGAGACCGAGGAGCTCCCTCCGGACGACGTCCTCGAGTGGCTCCGCGCTCACCCCAGAGGTGGCCGGTGGGTCGTACTGAACGAAGACGGGACCGTCCGCGACGAGTTCTGAGGCGCCAGGATTTCGCGCCACCGGTGCTGGGTCCGTAGACTGGCTCGGTGGACATGATCCGGCTGGAGTGACGCACGAGCACCTGCTCGACCCCGCGTCCTCGCCCCGTTCACCCCTCACGAAGGCTCTTCCATGATCACCGCTTCCCACGTGGAGCTGCGCTTCGGCGCGCGCGTCCTGATGTCCGACGTCTCCTTCCGTGTCACGAAGGGGGACAAGATCGGCCTGGTCGGGCGCAACGGCGCCGGCAAGACCACGTTGACGAAGATGCTGGCGGGCGCCGGCGGCGAGCCCGCGTCGGGCTCGATCACCCGGTCGGGCACCGTCGGCTACCTGCCGCAGGACCCCAAGACCGGTGACCTGTCGATCACGGCGCGCGACCGGATCCTCTCGGCGCGTGGTCTCGACGACGCCCTGCGCCGCATCCGCCAGGCCGAGAAGGACATGGCCTCGGAGGACTCCTCGGTCGCCGAGGACGCGATGCGCCGCTACGCGCGCGCCGACGCCGACTTCGGCGCCGCGGGTGGATACGCCGCGGAGGCCGAGGCCGCGACGATCTCGCACGCCCTCGGCCTGCCCGACCGGGTCCTGGAGCAGCCGCTGCAGACCCTCTCCGGCGGTCAGCGCCGCCGCATCGAGCTGGCGCGGATCCTGTTCAGCGACGCCGACACGATGCTGCTCGACGAGCCGACCAACCACCTCGACGCCGACTCGGTCGTGTGGCTCCGCGGCTTCCTGCAGACCTACTCCGGCGGGCTGATCATCATCAGCCACGACGTGGACCTCGTCGAGGAGACCGTCAACAAGGTCTTCTACCTGGACGCCAACCGCGCCACGATCGACATCTACAACATGGGCTGGAAGCACTACCTGCGCCAGCGCGAGTCCGACGAGGCGCGCCGCAAGCGCGAGCGCGAGATCACCACCAAGACGGCCGAGCGGCTCATCGCGCAGGGCAACAAGATGCGCGCCAAGGCCTCGAAGGCCTCCGCGGCCCAGCAGATGCTGCGTCGCGCGGAGCAGATGATGGCCGGCCTCGAGGACGTCCGCCAGGTCGACAAGGTCGCCAAGATCGACTTCCCGAAGCCCGCTCCGTGCGGCAAGACCCCGCTGATGGCGGAGGGTCTGTCGAAGTCGTACGGATCGCTGGAGATCTTCACCGACGTCGACCTCGCGATCGACCGCGGCAGCCGCGTCGTGGTGCTGGGCCTCAACGGCGCCGGCAAGACCACGCTGCTGCGCATGCTGGCCGGCACGCTGCAGCCCGACACCGGCGAGATCGTCCCCGGGCACGGCCTGAAGATCGGCTACTTCGCCCAGGAGCACGAGACGCTCGACCTGAGCCGGACCGTGCTCGACAACATGCAGCGGGCGGCGCCCGACCTGACCGAGACCCAGGCGCGCAGCGTGCTGGGCGCGTTCCTGTTCACCGGCGACGACTCCGACAAGTCGGCTGGGGTGCTGTCGGGCGGCGAGCGCACGCGACTGGCGCTGGCGGGACTCATCGTCTCGAGCGCCAACGTGCTGCTGCTCGACGAGCCGACCAACAACCTCGACCCCGCGTCGCGCGAGGAGGTGCTGGCCGCGATCCGCTCCTACGAGGGCGCCATCGTGCTGGTCTCCCACGACGAGGGCGCCGTGCGCGCGCTCGACCCCGACCGGGTGCTGCTGCTGCCGGACGGCGACGAGGACATCTGGAACGACTCGTACGCCGACCTGATCAGCCTGGCGTGACCTCGGCGGACGCCTTCGGGCGGCGCTCGCGCAGCTCGGCGCGGACGAAGAGGAAGTAGCCGACGACCGCGAGGCCGGAGAAGAACCACCACTGGATCGCGTAGAACAGGTGGGGTCCGGTGCCGAGGTCGGGCTGCGGCGGGCCGGTCAGGCCCTCCTGCTCGGGCGAGGTCAGTGCGACGTAGCCGGGCAGCGGCTCGGCGCCGAGGAAGTCGGTCCAGCGCTCGCCGTTCACGGCACGGACCTGGCCGTCGCGCGGCGTGGTGGCGGCCTGGTCGGCGGTGCTGGCGCGCTGCAGCCAGCCGGTGATCGTCACGCGACCCTGGCCGGCGGCCGGCACGTCGTCCGGAGCCGTGCCGTCGCGCGGTCCCGCGATCCAGCCGCGGTCGATCAGGACGACCTGACCGTCGGTGAGCCGCAGGGGAGTGATGACCTGGACGCCCGGGGCGCCGTCGCGGTGGGCGAACCGGACGGTGATCTCGCGCGAGCTGTCGAACGTGCCCGTGGCGGTGACCGTGCGGTACTCGAGGTCGGGGTCCCAGCCGTCGGCGAGGACGTCCTCGACCGGAGCGGGGTCGCCGGCGACGTTCGCCTCGACGATCGCGTTGTCGGCCTTGCGCTGCTCCCAGCGGTCGTACTGCCAGCCGCCCAGGACGTAGCACGTGACGGCCATCAGCACGACGAAGATCGCGAGCCCGATCCAGCGCGGGCTCACCAGGAAGCGCAGCACCTACTGGTCCAGTTGCTTGCGGTCGACGCCGAACGGTGACGGCCCGTCGCCGGAGCTCCGGATGGCGGAGTTGCCGATCACGACGGCGACGTACGGCAGGAACACGGCGCCGACGAGCAGGATCCAACGGGTCCAGTGATCGACCGCGACGAAGCCGATGAAGCAGGCGACGCGGACGGCCATCGAGATCAGGTAGTTGCGCTCGCGATGGTCGACCTGGGAGCTGTAGGGCTCGCGCGCACTCGTGATCGAGTGCACCTCTTCGGGTTCGCGCCGGGCCATGTCCCGAGTCTACGCCGTGGGTCCTGCACGGCACCCGCCGCCGGGTGGGACGATGAGCCCATGAGCAACCGCACCTATCGAGTCACCGAGATCGTCGGCACCTCCCCGGCGGGCGTCAGCGAGGCCATCGACAGCGGCATCGCGCGAGCGTCGCAGACCCTGCGGCACCTGGACTGGTTCGAGGTCGTGGGCATCCGCGGCCAGATCGTCGACGACGAGGTCGAGCACTACCAGGTCACCCTCAAGATCGGCTTCCGCCTCGAGGACGACGAGTAGGAACGGCTACGGCGCCGTCGTCACGTCGGCGGCGTCGGCCGCCTCGACCTCCTCGCGCGTGATGCCCATGAGGTACACGATCGCGTCGAGGTAGGGGACGTTCACCGAGGTCTGCGCCTGGTCGCGCACGAGCGGCTTGGCGTTGAACGCGATGCCCAGGCCCGCGGCGGCCAGCATGTCGAGGTCGTTGGCGCCGTCGCCGATGGCCACGGTGTTGCGCACGTTGATGCCGGCCTGCGCCGCGAAGTCGCGCAGCGCCTCGGCCTTGCCCGCGCGGTCGACCACGCGGCCCAGGACGCGGCCGGTGAGTGCGCCGCCGACCACCTCGAGGTCGTTGGCGGCGAAGTAGTCGATGCCGAGGTCGGCGGCGATCCGCTCGATGATCTGCGTGAAGCCGCCGCTGACCAGCGCGAAGCGGTATCCCAGACGCTTGAGCGTGCGGATCATCGTGCGCGCGCCGGGGGTGTAGGAGAGGTTCTCGTAGACCTCGTCGAGCGCCGCGGCGGGCACCCCCTGCAGCTGGGAGACGCGCTCGTGCAGCGACTCGGCGAAGTCGAGCTCGCCGCGCATGGCCCGCTCGGTGACCTCGGCGACGGCCTCCTCGCAGCCGGCGTGGGCGGCGAGCATCTCGATGACCTCGCCCTGGATGAGGGTGGAGTCGACGTCCATCACCACGAGCCGCTGCGCGTGCCGCAGGATGCCGTGCTCCTGCACGGCCACGTCGGTGCCGTGGTCGTGGGCGATCGAGGCCAGCTCGGACTGGAGCGCGTCGGGATCGGCGCCCGAGACCTCCATGCGGATCGCGGTGACGGGGTAGCGGGCCATCCGGACGATGCGGTCGATGTTGCCGCCGAGGGCGTTGATGCCCTTGGTCAGCGCGGCCATCGCCTCGGGTCGCAGCGGGGCGCCCAGCACGACCACCTGCGAGCGGCCCACCCGCCGGGGGCGGTTGTCGCCCGTGCCGTGGACGACCTCGACCTCGAGTCCCAGGTCGGCGCCCACGGCGTCGAGATCGGACTGGAAGCCCGGGAGCTCGCCCGGGGTGGTCACGAGGACGCTCAGCACGAGCCGGCCGCGCACGACCAGCTGCTCGACGTCGATGACCTCGACGTCGTGGGCGGCCAGGGCGGAGAAGACGCGACCGGAGACGCCGGAGCGGTCGGGACCGCTGAAGGTCACCAGCACCGTGGGCTCGGTCAGGTGCAGCGTGGGGACGTGTCCCGAGTCAGGCGTGCTCATCGTGTCGAGGGTATCGGCAGAACGTTGAGCCCAACCGATAGGTTGGTGGTGTGACCGCCGTGTTCGACCTGACCGACGTCACCATCGTGCGCTCGGGCAAGACTCTCCTCGACCGCGTCTCGTGGCGCGTGGAACCGGGGGAGCACTGGGTCATCGTGGGGCCCAACGGTGCGGGCAAGACCACCCTCCTGCAGGTGGCCTCTGCGAACATGCACCCCACGTCCGGGTCGGCGGAGATCCTCGGTGAGCGCCTCGGAGCGGTCGACGTGTTCGAGCTGCGCCCCCGGATCGGCCACACCAGCGCCGCGATCGCCGAGCGCGTCCCCGCCGGGGAGAGCGTCCGCAACCTCATCCTCTCCGCGGCCTACGCGGTCCTGGGTCGCTGGAACGAGGAGTACGACGACGAGGACCACCGCCGGGCCATGTCGATGCTGGCCGAGCTGGGGATCGCCCCGCTGGCCGACCGCACCTTCGGCACGCTGTCCGAGGGCGAGAAGAAGCGCGTCCTGCTGGCGCGCTCCCTGATGACCGATCCCGAGGTCGTGCTGCTCGACGAGCCGGCGGCCGGCATGGACGTCGGCGCCCGCGAGGACCTCGTCGAGAGCCTGGAGGCGCTGGCCTCCGACGAGCTCGGCCCGTCGCTCGTGATGGTGTCGCACCATCTCGAGGAGATCGCGCCCGGCTTCACCCATGCGCTGCTGCTGGCCGGCGGCGGCGTCGTGGCCTCGGGCCCCATCGCCGACGTCCTGACCTCGCAGAACCTGTCGACGGCGTTCCGCCAGCGCCTCGATGTCACGCACGACGCGGGACGATTCTCGGCACGACGCCCCCCGGTGCGCCGGCGGGCGAACTAGGAGGGCACATGGACTGGTTCGGGGACGACATCTGGCTCACGTGGGCTGCGCTCGGCGTGCTCATGGGCCTCATCGAGCTCGCCAGTGGCGAGCTGATCTTCCTCATGTTCGGCATCGCAGCCTTCTCGGCCGCCCTCGCCGCCGGCTTCGGGGCACCGATCGTGCTGCAGATGGCGCTCTTCGGCATCCTCTCGGTCGCGCTCCTGGCGCTCGTCCGCCCGCGCATCGCCGCCCGGGTCCACGACGGTCCCTCGCTGCCCCTGGGCCAGCACGGCCTCGTCGGGCAGCTGGCGATCGTCGACGAGCGGGTGAGCCGCCACGCCGGCCGCGTGGTCATCAACGACGTCCTGTGGACTGCTCGCCCGATCGACCCCGAGGCGACCTACGAACCTGGCGACGAGCTCCTCGTCGCCGACATCGACGGTGCGGTGGCCCGCGTCGTCCGGAAGGAGAGCTGAATGTTCGAATCCGCCCTCGTGATCTTCTTCGTCCTGCTGGTGGTCCTGCTGATCGTCACCGCAGCGATGAGCCTGAAGATCATCCCGCAGAACTTCGCGGGGATCGTCGAGCGACTCGGCAAGTACCGCACCACCCTGACCCCCGGGCCGCACCTGATCGTGCCGTTCCTCGACCGCGTGAAGTACCGCGTCGACCAGCGTGAGCAGGTCGTCTCCTTCCCGCCGCAGGGCGTCATCACCGAGGACAACCTGACGGTCGAGATCGACACGGTCATCCTCTACACGGTCAACAACCCGGTGGCGGCCACGTACGAGATCGTCAACTACATCGAGGGCATCCACCAGCTCACGACCACCACGCTGCGCAACATCATCGGTGGCATGACGCTGGAGCACGCGCTCACCAGCCGCGACCAGATCAACCGCACGCTGAGCGCCGAGCTCGACGCGGCCACGGGCCGTTGGGGCATCAAGGTCAGCCGGGTCGAGCTCAAGAGCATCGATCCGCCGCCGACCATCATCGACGCCATGGAGAAGCAGATGCGCGCCGAGCGTGACAAGCGCGCCGCGATCCTCACGGCCGAGGGCGAGCGCCAGTCGGCCATCCTGAGCGCCGAGGGCCAGAAGCAGGCCGCGATCCTCACCGCCGAGGGCCAGAAGCAGTCGGCGATCCTCACCGCCGAGGGCGAGAAGACCGCCGCGATCCTGACCGCGCAGGGCGAGGGCCGCGCCATCGAGACCGTCTTCCAGGCGATCCACGACGGCAACCCCGACCAGAAGCTGCTGTCCTACCAGTACCTGCAGACGCTGCCGAAGATCGCCCAGGGGCACAACGCCTCCACGTGGATCATCCCGGCCGAGGTCACCGCCGCGCTCAGCTCGATCGGCAACGTCGTCGGGTCGATCCCGGTCGACGGTGGCGGCTCGCAGAAGCGGGTCGACCTCGACGAGCCCGTCGAGACGGCGTCGTCCGGCCCGGCCGAGACGTCCAGCGCGGTCGAGGAGGCCATCCGGGCCGCCAAGCAGGCGGAGTCGCCGGTCTCCACGCAGGACGTGCCGCCCACGGACCAGCCGCCGACTGCGTGACCTCACGACTCCTCGTCCTCGGTGCCGCCGTGCTCGCCACGGTGGGCATCGTCATCGCATGGCTCGTGGTGGGCCGAGGCGGCGACGACGACCCCATCAGCGGGCCGGCGGCGCAGCAGGCCGAGGAGGTGCCCCTCGCCGAGGGCTCGACCACCGAGCCCGACGCGGACTGGGTCACCGAGACGGCCGCCGATCGGCAGATCCCGGTGCGCGCGATGCAGGCCTACGCGCGCACCGAGATCAGTCAGCGCGAGGCGGCGCCCGAGTGCAACCTCCGCTGGAACACCCTCGCGGGCGTCGGCTCGGTCGAGTCGGCGCACGGCACGCTGGGTGGCGCCGGCCTCGACGCGGCCGGCGTGCCGAGCAAGCGGATCATCGGTCCGCCGCTCAACGGCGAGAACGGCACGCGGGCCATCGAGGCGACGAAGGAGTCCACGGCCCTGCACGGTGACGAGGAGTGGGACCGCGCGGTCGGCCCGTTCCAGTTCCTCACCTCGTCGTGGGAGCAGTACGGGGCCGACGCGGACGGTGACGGCCGCGCCGACCCGCACGACATCGACGACGCGGCCCTGGGCGCCGCGAACCACCTGTGCGACCGCGAGCGCGACCTCGCCGGCGAGGGCTGGGTGCCGGCGGTGTTCGCCTACAACAACTCGATGGCCTACGTGAAGAAGGTCCGCGGCATCGCCGACAGCTACGCGAGGTAGCGCCGGCGACCCGGGTTCACCACTGCCAGGTGCCGTGGATGATGGCGCGACCCAGCGTCTTGAACGCCAGGTTGAAGCCGACGACGGCGGGGGAGGCCGACGAGTCCACGCCCAGCGTCTCCTCGCCGACGGCGTGCACCACGAAGTAGTAGCGGTGGGGCTGGTCGCCCTCCGGCGGGGCCGCGCCCATGAAGTTGAGGCCGCCGCCGTCGTTGCGCACGTGGAAGGCGCCGCCGGGCAGCGTCTCGTCGCTCGCGCCGGCGCCGGTGGCCAGTTCGGTGACGTCGGCCGGGATGTCGACGGCCACCCAGTGCCAGAAGCCCGACACGATCGGCGCGTCGGGATCGAAGCACGTGACGACGAAGGACTTCGTGCCTTCGGGGGCTCCGCTCCACGCCAGCTGCGGCGAGGTGTCGCCGTGCGCGTTGACCTGGTCCTCCTTGAGGGAGGCGCCGTCGGTCACGTCGTCGCTGGTGACGGTGAAGGACGCGGCGGCGGGCAGCAGCGGGTACGGATCGGGAGTCACGGGTCGGTCGAGGCTCATGCCACCTAACCTAGTGCGGTGGCCGACCTGATCGCACTCGATGACGCCCGCGACGAGCGGCTCCGCGACTACACCGACCTGCGCGACGTGCAGCTGCGAACGACCGTCGAGCAGGAGCGGGGGATCTACATCGCCGAGGGCGAGAAGGTGATCCACCGTGCGGTCGCCGCCGGGCACACGCCGAAGTCCCTGCTGCTCGCCCCGCGCTGGCTGGACAACCTGTCCGACGTCCTCGAGACGACCGACGCGCCCGCCTACGTGCTGAGCGAGAAGGCGATCGAGCAGGTCACCGGCTTCCACGTGCACCGCGGGGCGCTCGCGGCGATGCAGCGGCCGCAGGAGCGTGAGCCCCGCGAGGTGCTCGCCGCGGCCCGCCGCGTGCTCGTGGCCGAGGACCTCGTCGACCACACGAACATCGGCGCGATGATGCGCAACGCGGCGGCGCTGGGATTCGACGCCGTGCTGCTCTCACCGCGCTGCGCCGACCCGCTGTACCGGCGCTCGATCAAGGTGGCGATGGGTGCGGTGTTCTCGCTGCCGTGGGCCCGTCTCGACGACTGGTACGGCGCGCCCGCGCTGCTGCGGGAGCTGGGCTTCACGACCTACGCGATGACGCTGGCCGACGACGCGGTCAGCCTCGAGGACGTCGAGCCGGCGGAGCGCGCGGCGGTGATCGTCGGCTCCGAGGGGCCGGGACTGACCGAGCACTGGCAGCGCGAGGCCGACCACCGGGTGATCATCCCGATGGCGGCCGGCATCGACTCGCTCAACGTGGCGGCGTCGACGGCGATCGCCTGCTGGCACTTCAGTCGTCGCTAGGGTCCTCGCCCACGGGCCAGTCGTCGGGGTAGTCCTCGGCGAGCGACTTGTGCTGCTTGTAGAGCTTCTTGCGCGCCTTCTCGGGCACCCGGTCGCCGAAGACCGTGCCGAACAGATGGTCGGTCTCGTGCTGGAGGCAGCGGGCCAGGAGGCCGGTGCCCTCGAACGCGACGGGCTCGCCGGTGTGGTCGACGCCCGTGACCCAGGCGTGGTCGGGGCGGCCGCACTCGGTGAACGCGCCGGGCAGCGAGAGGCAGCCCTCGTCGGCGACGTCGAGCTTGCGGTCGGTACCGTCGGGGAGGCGGAGCACGGGGTTGCACACGACGCCCGTGATGCGCTGGTGGTCGGCGTCGGGGCAGTCGAAGACGAAGACCTTCAGGTTCTCGCCGACCTGGTTCGCGGCGAGGCCGACGCCCTCGGCGGCGTACATGGTGGCCACCATGTCGGCCACGAGGGTGGCGAGCTCGTCGTCGAACGCGGTGACGTCGCGCAGCTCGTGGTGCATGACCGGGGTTCCCCAGCGCGTGATGGGGCGGACGGAGCCACCGGTGGGCAGCGGGCGGGACTGGTCGGCGGAGGGCGTTTCGGGCACGCCTCAGCCTATCGACTGGCCGACACGCGCAAACGCTGGCAACTGACTCGTGTTTCAGATACTCTCGGTATGTGAAACTGTAAACGACAGTTTCCACTGAGTCTCCAATCACCGAGTCTTCAATCACCAAGGGAGTGAACGTGGCGGGTAGAGACCCCATGGCCTACGGACTTCGCGCACTGAACAAGCTGGCGGCCTCCGAGACGCTGGATCGCATCGGTCTGCGCAAGTTCGCCGAGCGGGCGGTCCACGGATCGACGAAGGCAGGATTCCAGGCGATCGGCGCGGCACAGCGCACGTTCACCAAGGTCTCCGGCAGCTCGCAGGGCAGTCGTGTCGAGTCGGCGCAGCCGTCCGGCGTGTTCGACCTGACGCCCACTGAGGACCAGCAGATGATGGTCGACGTCATCGGCGAGTTCGCCGCCGAGGTGCTGCGCCCCGGTGCCGAGCAGGCCGAGTCCGCCGACGACACGCCCAAGGAGGTGCTGGCGCAGACCTCCGAGTTCGGGCTCAGCCTCGTCAACATCCCCGAGGCTCTCGGCGGACTGGCCGAGCAGCGCTCCGCCGTCACCGGCGTCCTCGTCGCGGAGGCGCTCGCGCACGGCGACATGGGCCAGGCCGTCGCGTGCCTGGCGCCGTCGGCCGTCGCCACCGCGATCTCGCTGTGGGGCACCGAGGGACAGCAGCAGACCTACCTGCCGTCGTTCACCGACGGCGACGTCCCGGCCGCCGCACTCGTCGTGACCGAGCCGGTCCCGATGTTCGATCCGTTCACGCTCGCCACGGTCGCGAAGCGCGCCGAGTCCGGCTACGTCCTCAACGGCGTGAAGTCCGGAGCGGTCCGCGGCGCCGAGGCCGAGCTGCTGGTCGTCGCGGCCGACGTCGAGGGCCGTGGCCCGTCGATGGTCATCGTCGAGACCGGCACCGACGGCGTCGCCGTCGCGGCCGACCCGGGCATGGGCCTGCGGGCCGCCGGTCTCTCGCGCATCCAGCTCACGGACGTCCACGTGGCCGAGGACGCGATCCTCGGCTCGGCCGACGACTACCGCGAGATGGTCCGCCTCTCGCGGATCGCCTGGGCCGGCCTCGCGCTCGGCACCGGCCGCGCGGTGCTGGAGTACGTCAGCGAGTACGTGAAGACCCGTGAGGCGTTCGGCGAGCCGATCGCCCACCGCCAGGCCGTGGCCTTCACGGTCGCCGACATGGCGATCGAGCTCGAGGGAATGCGCCTGGTCACCCTGAAGGCCGCGTCGCGCGCCGAGCGCGGCGCCGACTTCGCCCGTGAGACCGCGCTGGCCCGCCGGCTGGCGGCCGAGTACGGCATGAAGATCGGCACCGACGGCGTGCAGATGCTCGGTGGCCACGGGTTCGTCAAGGAGCACCCGGTCGAACGGTGGTACCGCGACCTGCGTGCCGTCGGCGTGATGGAAGGAGCAGTCCTCGTCTGAGGGCGCAGCGATCATGATCTACCTCGAGACCCCCAAGAAGTTCCGCGGCTTCGTCCAGCAGGCGCACGACGTCGCGAACGAGTTCCTGCGCGCCAACTCGCGCAAGTACGACCTGGCCGAGCACAGCTACCCCAAGGAGCTCGACCTCCTGGCCTCGCTGATCGACGGCCTCAACGAGTCGGGCAACAGCACGGGCGCCGGTGCCGCCGGCGTGCGCGTCAAGGACGACACGAAGAAGAAGGACCAGGGCGTCCGCAACGCCACGAACATGGCATCGGTGCTCTCGGTCATCGAGATGTGCTGGGGCGACGTCGGCCTGCTGCTGTCGATGCCCCGCCAGGGGCTGGGCAACTCGGCGATCGCCTCGGTCGCCACCGACGAGCAGGCCGAGCGCTTCAAGGGCACGTGGGCCTCGATGGCCATCACCGAGCCCAGCTTCGGCTCGGACTCGGCGGCCATCAAGACCACGGCCATCAAGGACGGCGACCACTACGTCCTCAACGGCGAGAAGATCTTCGTCACGTCGGGCGAGCGGTCGGACTCGGTGGTCGTGTGGGCCACCCTCGACAAGTCGCTCGGCCGCGCCGCGGTCAAGTCGTTCGTGGTGCCCAAGTCGCTGCCCGGCATCCGGGTCGAGCGCCTCGAGCACAAGCTCGGCATCCGCGCCTCGGACACTGCCGTGATCGTGCTCGAGAACTGCCGCGTGCCCGCCGAGAACCTGCTCGGCAGCCCCGAGATCGACACGAAGCAGGGCTTTGCGGGCGCGATGGCCACGTTCGACAACACCCGGCCGCTCGTCGCCGGCATGGCCGTGGGCTGCGCCCGCGCGTCGCTGGAGGTCATGCGCGACCTCATCGAGCAGTCGGGCCTGGTCGTGGACTACGACCGCGCGCCGGCCCTCCAGCCGCACGTCGTGGCCGAGTTCCTCCAGATGGAGGCCGACTGGGAGGCCGCGCTGCTGCTGACCCTCGAGGCCGCCTGGATGGCCGACAACCGGCAGGCCAACTCGCTGCAGGCCTCGATGGCCAAGGCGAAGGCCGGCCGCGCGGGCAACCAGATCACGCTCAAGTGCGTCGAGCTCGCGGGCGCGCTGGGCTACAGCGAGACCGAGTTCCTCGAGAAGTGGGCGCGCGACTCCAAGATCCTCGACATCTTCGAGGGCACGCAGCAGATCCAGCAGCTCATCGTCGCGCGACGACTGCTGGGCCTGAGCAGCTCGCAGCTGCGGTGACCCGATGGGCCGCGATCAGGGACGCAGCAGCGCCTTGATCGCGGTCCGCTCGTCCATCGCCGTGTAGGCGTCGGCGACCTCGTCGAGGGCGAACGTGCGGTCGAAGACCGCGCCGGGCCGCAGGTCGCCCGAGAGCACCTCGGGCAGCAGCTCGTCGAGGTACGCGCGCACCGGCGCGACGCCGCCGGCGAGGCCCTGGTTGCGGCCGAACATCGCCGGGACGTTGAGCTCGACGCCGTGGGGGACGCCCACGTAGCCGACCGTGCCACCGGGGCGCAGCGACAGGAACGCCTGCTTCATCGACTCCTTCGTGCCCACGCACTCCAGCACGGCGTCGGCGCCGATGCCGTCGAGGATCTCGCGCACCTCGGCGGCGCCTTCCTTGTCGCGCTTCTCCACGATGTGGTCGGCGCCGAACGCGGTGGCGAGCGCCTGCCGGTCGGCGTGGCGCGACATCGCCACCACGGTGGAGGCACCGAGGCGCTTCGCGGCCAGCACCGCCGAGAGGCCGACCGCGCCGTCACCGACGACCACGACGGTGGAGCCGGCGGTGACGCCGGCGCTGACGGCCGCATGGTGGCCCGTGGGGAACACGTCGGTCAGCGCCAGGACGTGGGGCAGGAGGTCGTCGCCGACCTCGCCCGGGACGGTGGCGAGGGTGCCGTCGGCCTGCGGGACGCGGACCAGCTCGGCCTGGCAGCCGGTGTAGCCACCGCCGTTGACGCACGAGGTCTGCACGCCGTTGCGGCAGTGGACGCACGTGTTGTCGCTGTACATGAAGGGCGCGATGACGAAGTCGCCCACCGAGAGCGCGGAGACGTCGCTGCCGACCCGCTCCACGACGCCCACGTGCTCGTGGCCGATCTGGTGCGGTTCGGTCTGCGGCTTGTTGAGCCCACGGTAGGGCCACAGGTCGCTGCCGCACACGCACGCGGCCACGACGCGCACGATCGCGTCGGTGTCGGCCTCGAGGTCGGGATCGGGGAGAGTGTCGAGTCGGATGTCGCCGGGGGAGTGAAGGACTGTCGCGCGCATGCGTGCAAGGATGGCAGACATGAGTGAAAAGCCCGAAGTCGATTTCACCCCCGGCCCCGCCCCGACCGACCTCGTGATCGAGGACATCACCATCGGTGACGGCGACGAGGCGGTCAACGGCGGCGTCGTCGACGTCCACTACGTGGGCGTGGACTTCGAGACCGGCGAGCAGTTCGACTCCTCCTGGGACCGTGGCCAGTCGGCCCGCTTCCCGCTGCCCCAGCTGATCGGCGCCTGGCAGCAGGGCATCCCCGGCATGAAGGTCGGCGGCCGTCGCAAGCTCATCGCCCCGCCGGAGCTGGCCTACGGCCCCGCCGGCGGCGGACACCGCCTCTCGGGTCGCACGCTGGTCTTCGTGATCGACCTGCTCGGCGTCGGCTGAGCTAGATCTCGGCGAGCGCCTTCGCCACCCGCTGGGGCGAGATCGGCCCGACGGCCCGCAGCTCCTGCGCGAAGGTGCTCACCCGCAGCTCCTCGAGCATCCAGCGCACGCGTCGCACCGGCGGCGTGAGGCGCTGCCACGGGCGCAGGTCCTTCGTGCGCTCGTGGAACCGTGCCTCGAGGTCCCAGATCTCGCCGGCGTCCTTCGTGGACGTCAGGCGCTTGGCCGCGGCCCGCAGGTAGACCGCGAGCCGGCCCACCTGGTCGGCGCCCATGTCGCGGATGAACCCGGGGTGGACGAGCCACGAGACCTGCACGCGCACGTCCTCGGCGGCCTCGCCGGTACCGGGGTTCAGGTCGCCGAGTGCCTGGAACGCCGTGATCACCTGGCGCACGATCCGCTCCGTCAGCGGCACCGCATCGGCGCGCACGAGATCGCGCAGGGCGCGGTAGGCGGCCTCGTCGCGCACCGGACCGCCGTGCTGCACCACGAGGTGGTCCAGCGCCGTCAGCCACGACTCCTCGATGACGGCCGCCGCGTCGCCCTGCGGCGACGTGGACAGCAGCAGCTTGTCCTGCAGCGACAGCGCCCGCCCGACCGTGCTGAGCGGTGAGCCGGTGGACAGCGCGATGAGCCGCGCCGTGCCGTGCACGGTGGCGACGCGCTGCTCCGCCTCGGTGCGCAGCACCCGCAGCGCCACGCTGTCTCCCTCGTCGACGATCGCGGGGTAGCCGGTGACCTGACCGGCGGTGATGCTGACGGGCAGCTCGCCGAAGTCCCAGTCCTTGATGCCCGTGCGCTCCTCGCGCCGGGCGCGCTGCTGGAGGTCGCGGCGCAGGCGCGGCTCCAGCTCCCGCCGCAGCGCCTCCAGGTCCTTGCCCGAGGCCAGCTCCTTCTCGCCGTCGACCACGCGGAACGTGGGGCGCAGGTGCGCCGGCAGCGCCGCGGGGTCGATGAGCGAGGGGTCCACCTCGAGGGCGCGCCCCAGCTCACCGCGCAGGTCGCGCGACGTGTCCAGCGACGGCAGCACGCGCTCGGCGGACTGCGCGGCCGGCGCGAACCGCCGTCGCTCGGACTTGGGAAGTCCACGGATCAGCTCGGTGACCAGCTCGAGACGCCGGCCGGGCACGCCCCACGCGAACTCGTCGCCGTCGATCGTCAGCAGGTCGTCGACCGGCACCGTGATCGTGATGCCGTCGTCGGCGGCCTGCGGGTCGAAGCGGTAGGACACGTCGAGCACGGCGTCGAAGTCGGCGCTCTGCGAGGTCCAGGACGTCGGGAACGCCTCCGCGTCCACGTCGGTGCGGAACAGGTCGTCGGTGAAGTCGAGGATGCGCTTGTCGGGCTGCTTCTTCCACCACGCGTCGAAGTGGCGCACCGAGACGACGTCGGCGGGGACGCGAGCGTCGTAGAAGTCCACGAGGGCCTCGTCCTCGACCCGGATGCCGCGGGTGCGGACGCGCTCCTCGAGCTCCTCGATCGTCGCGAGCCGGTCCTGGTTGCGCTGCCAGAAGCGGTGATGGGTGCGCCACTCGCCGCCCACGAGCGCGTGCCGGATGAACAGCTCGCGGGCCAGCGGGGCGTCGTGCTGGGCGAGCATCACCGTGCGGTCGACCACGACGGGCAGGCCGTAGAGCGTGGACCGCTGGGTGGCCACGGCCGCGCCGCGCTTCGCCGACCAGCGCGGCTCGGAGTACTGGTGCTTCAGCAGGTGGCCGCCGGCCTTCTCGATCCACGCCGGGTCGATGCGGGCGTTGTCGCGCGCGAAGAGGCGCGAGGTCTCGACCAGCTCGCCGGCCATCAGCCAGCGTGGCGGCTTCTTCGCCAGGCCCGAGCCGGGGAAGACCATGAAGCGCGCACCACGGGCGCCGAGGTACTCGCGGGTCTCGGCGTCGCGCAGGCCCACGTGCGACAGCAGGCCGTGCAGGAGGGCGCGGTGGATCGCGTCGGCGTCGGGCTCGCTGCGGACCTTGCCCGGCTTGAGGCCGAGCTCGCGCACCGTGCGGCGCAGCTGGGAGTTCACGTCGGCCCACTCGCGCACGCGCAGGTAGTGCAGGAACTCGTCGTGGCACATCCGGCGGAACTTCGTGTGCGAGAGCTCGTCACGCTGCTCCTGCAGGTAGCCCCAGAGCTTCAACAGGCTCAGGAAGTCCGAGTCGGGCTGTCGGAAGCGCGCGTGCATCGTGTCGGCGGCCTGCTGCTTGTCGAGCGGGCGCTCACGCACGTCCTGGATCGAGAGTCCCGCCACGATGACGAGCACCTCGGGCAGGACGCCCAGCCGGTCGGCGGCCAGCACCATGCGCGCGTGACGGGGGTCGAGCGGCAGCTGGGACATCGTGCGACCGATCCTCGTCAGTCGATCGCCGCCGTCGAGCCGCGGAGCGAGCGCGTCGAGCTCGCGCAGCAGCGTGAGGCCGTCGGCGACGGCACGGTGGTCGGGCGCGTCGAGGAAGCCGAACTCCCGGATGTCGCCGAGGTCGAGCGCGGCCATCTGCAGGATGACGCTGGCGAGGTTGGTCCGCTGGATCTCGGGGTCGGTGAACTCCGGGCGGGACTCGAAGTCCTCCTCGTCGTAGAGGCGGATGCAGATGCCGTCGGCGACGCGGCCGCAGCGGCCGGCGCGCTGGGCGGCGCTGGCCTGCGAGATCCGCTCGATGGGCAGCCGCTGCACCTTCAGGCGGGCGCTGAAGCGGGAGATGCGCGCGAGGCCCGGGTCGACGACGTACCGGATGCCGGGGACGGTGATCGAGGTCTCGGCGACGTTGGTGGCCAGCACGATCCGTCGTCGCGGACCCGTCTGGAACACGCGCTGCTGCTCATGGGCGGAGAGGCGGCCGTAGAGGGGCACGACGTCGCCGAGCGACGTGCCTTCGAGGACCTCGGCGGTGTCGCGGATGTCGCGCTCACCGGGCAGGAACACGAGGACGTCGCCCTCGCGCGGCAGCTCGCGGACGGCGCTGACGATCCCGTCGATGACGTCGTCGTCGCGCTCGAGCGGGCGGTAGCGGACCTCGACCGGGTACGTGCGGCCGCTCACCTCGATGACCGGCACGGGTCGCTCGGGGGTGCTGAACAGCTGGGCGAACCGCTCGACGTCGATCGTGGCCGACGTGACGACGACCTTGAGGTCGGGGCGGCGGGGGAGCAGCTCGCGCAGGTAGCCCAGCAGGAAGTCGATCGAGAGTGACCGCTCGTGAGCCTCGTCGATGACGATCGTGTCGTAGCGCTGCAGGCGGCGGTCGTGCTGCAGCTCGGTGAGCAGCAGGCCGTCGGTGACCAGCCGGATGACCGTGTCGGGGCCGGAGCGGTCGTCGAAGCGCACGGCGTAGCCGACCTCGGCGCCCAGCTCGACGTCGACCTCCTGTGCGATGCGGGCGGCCACGGAGCGCGCGGCGATCCGGCGCGGCTGGGTGTGCGCGATCCGCTTCCGGCCGAGCTCGGCGAGGATCTTCGGCAGTTGCGTCGTCTTGCCCGATCCGGTCTCGCCGGCCACCACGACCACCTGGTGGTCGCGGAGGGCGTCACGGATCTCGTCGTGCCGGGCGGCGATCGGCAGGGCGGGGTCGAACTCGAGTCTCATCGCTCCCATCTTCACCGGAGGCCGATGGCGTCGGCGAAGAGGGCATACCCGACGAACGCGACGACGTCGAGGATGGTGTGTGCGATCACCAGCGGCATGACCCGTCCGGTGCGGTGGAACCACCACGCGAACACGACGCCCATCGCCGCGTTGCCGAGGAACTGGCCGAAGCCCTGGTACAGGTGGTAGCTGCCGCGCAGCAGGGCCGAGGTGGCGATGATCGCCGGCAGTCCCCAGCCGAACTGCTTGAGCCGGGGCATCAGGTAACCGACGACGATGACCTCCTCCAGCAGTGCGTTCTGCACGGCCGAGAGGATGAGGATGGGCACCGACCACCAGTACAGCTGCTCGGGGCTCGTCACGATGTCGGCGGTGATGCCCAGAGCACGGCCGCCGAAGTAGACCGCGAGCCCGGGGATGCCGATGACGGCCGCGAGGGCCGCGCCGAAGCCGAGGTCGCGCCACGGCTGACCGCGGTCGAGCCCGAGCCGCCGGAGCACCGGCGGAGCCTGGTCGAGGCTCAGCAGGTAGAGCGCGAGCGCGACGGGCACGAGCGCGAAGCCGATCGCCAGCAGCTGGTACGTGAGGTCGATCCAGGGGATCGCGTCGCGCGACTGGTTCAGGCTCGCGGTGGCGTCGCGCAACGAGCCCTCGTAGAGCTTGCGCAGCAGGCTGACGACCGCGTAGACGGCGGACTGGCCGAGGGACAGGCCGAGGACGATCCAGACCTCGGCGCGCAGGCGCCGGGGTGCGGTCGTCACAGGTCGTTCGTGTTGAACGTGTCGCACGAGTTCAGGTTGCCGGACTCGTAGCCCGTCGTGAACCAGCGCTGACGGGACTCGCTCGAGCCGTGCGTCCACGAGTCCTGGTTGACCCGGCCGCCGCCCAGCGTCTCCTGGATGTGGTCGTCGCCGACGGCGGCTGCGGCCGACAGTGCCGACTCGATGTCGGCCCGGGTCAGCGGCTGGATGAGCGCCGTGCCCTGCTCGTCCTGCGTGCTGGCCGCGTGGTGGGCCCAGACGCCGGCGAGGCAGTCGGCCATCAGCTCGATCCGGACGCCGCCGCTCTGCGGGCCCGTCTGGCCGTCCTGACCGCGGGCGAGGATGCCGAGGATGTTCTGGACGTGGTGGCCGTACTCGTGGGCGACGACGTACATCTGCGCGAGATTGCCGCCGTCGGCGCCGAACTGGCTGCTCAGCTGGTCGAAGAACGAGGCGTCGATGTAGACGCGCTCGTCGGACGGGCAGTAGAACGGGCCGGTCTGGTTGGAGGCGGTGCCGCACGGCGACTGCGTGGCGCCGGAGTAGATCACGGTCTGCGCCTCGCGGTACTGGCGGTTGATGTCGGCCGGCAGCGCGTCGGTCCAGTAGTCCTGGGCGCTGTTCACGGTGCCGACGATGCGGCAGACGTCGTTCTCGTTCGCGTCCGCGCCGGTCTGGCACTCGCTGACGTCGATCGACGAGGAGTTGCTGCCGCCCGTGAGGATCTGGTTGACGTCGAAGCCCGACGACGAGCCGCCGTCGAGCGGGTTGCCCCCGAGGAACGCGAACAGCAGCATCAGGACCAGGCCGCCGATGCCGCCGCCGATCACGGCGCCGCCCTTGCCGCCGGTGACCTGGCTCGTGTCGAGGCGTGCGCCCTCGTTGAACGTCATGCGCCAGATTCTAGGTGGAGATCGCCTGCGCGCCTCGCCGAGCGCGCGCGCCTAGGGTGTCGCCATGACGGATGTGATGAGCCCGGTGCTGCCGATGACGGGCGACGACGAGGCGCGGCGCGCGGGCCTGCGGCGCATGCGGACGCTGGCCACGTCGCTGCTCGTCGTCGCCGCGATCGTCTTCGCGCTGACGCACGGTCGCGACGGGGCGTGGGGATACGTGAACGCGGCGTCCGAGGCCGCGATGGTGGGCGCGATCGCGGACTGGTTCGCCGTCACGGCGCTGTTCCGCCACCCGCTGGGGCTGCCGATCCCGCACACGGCGCTCATCCCGCGGAAGAAGGACCAGCTCGCCGCGAGCCTGCAGGACTTCGTCTCGGAGAACTTCCTGCGCGAGGACGTCATCCGCGACCGGATCGCCGCCGCCGGCCCGGCCGAGCGTGTCGGCGCGTGGATCGGCGTGCCGGGTCGCGCGCACCGGCTCGTCGACGAGGGCGCTCGGGTCGCCTCGGACCTGCTCGGGCGGGTCAAGGAGGAGGACGTGCAGGCGGTGGTCACCGAGCTGATCGTGCCGCGCATGCTCGAGGAGCCGTTGAGCCCCGCGGTGGGCCAGCTGCTGGCGGAAGTCCTCGACGAAGGGGCGCACACGGGACTGGTCGACCTCGGCCTGGACGAGCTGCACGGCTGGCTGCAGCGTCACCCCGAGCGCATCACCGACCTGATCATCGCCCGCGCGCCCGACTGGGCCCCGCGCTGGGCGAACGCGCTGATCGCCGAGCGGCTGTTCCGCGAGGTGCTCACGTGGGTGGAGGACATCCGCGACGATCCGCGCCACGACGCCCGGATCGCGCTGGACCACTGGCTGGTCGCGCTCGCGCACGACCTGCAGCACGACCCCGAGGCGATGGCGCGGGCCGAGCGCCTCAAGGAGCGTCTGCTGACCCAGACGAAGGCCGCCACGACCGCCGTGAAGCTGTGGGACTCGTTCCGCCGCGGACTGATCGATGCGCTCGCCGCCGAGGACGGCGTGCTGCGTCGTCGGGTGGTCGAGGAGATCGAGACCCTGGGGGAGCGGCTGCAGTCCGACCCCGCCCTCGCCGCCCGCATCGACGGCTGGGCCGGCGACGCCGCGGCCTACGTGGTCGAGCACTACGGATCCGAGATCGCCACGGTCATCTCGGCGACGGTCGAGCGGTGGGACGGGCAGGAGACCGCCGAGCGCATCGAGCTGCACGTCGGCCGCGACCTGCAGTTCATCCGCATCAACGGCACGGTCGTCGGAGGCCTCGCGGGACTCGTCATCCACGCCGTCGCGCAGGTCCTGTGATCCACAGGTGTGGACGGCGGCTGTGGACGGCTTGTGGATCGGAGCGCGAGTGAGTGTGGACAACCTGTGGACGCGAAAATTCCTGCGGTGACTTCGAAAATGGCTCTTGTGTCGTGGGTCACGGTGCCCTAGAAATGACTCACGCACTCCTCCGGGAGAGCGGGAAGGAAGCCCCGACTCCCTCCACGTAGACGGCGCAAGCCCGACGCAGCACCCCTGGTGATGCAGGTGTGGGAAGGAACCTTACGGGCGACCGGAAACGAAGGCAGCCATCACGCACCATCGATCCGAAGGCCCCGGGAACTCATACTTCCCGGGGCCTTCTTCATGGCCTCGCGAGGGGCCTGATAGAGTTCACTGCTGTTGAACAACGCACCTGTCCGGGTGGCGGAATTGGTAGACGCGCTAGCTTGAGGTGCTAGTGCCCGGTTACGGGCATGGGGGTTCAAGTCCCCCCTCGGACACAGATTGACCAGATGGCTCTGACCAGCGGGAACGCGGTCAGGGCCATTTGTTGTTTCGGCCCCGGAACGCCTCCGATGTACACACCTCGCTCGCGATTGCGGGGCTCATCCCGGGCATAGGTGAGTTCGCCGACGGGGCCGATGCAGTCCTCTACCTCATCGAGGGGGACACCTCCAACGCCCTGCTCTCTGCCGCAGCCATGCTCCCTGGCGTGGGTGCCGCAGCGGGCGCCGCGAAGCTTGCGCGCCTTAGCGACGAAGTCACGCAGACGGCCGCAACCGCGGGTAGCAGGCTGGGCTGGAGCACCGGCCAGGACATTAATGCGCTGACCAAGGCAGGCGATGCGCCGGCATGGTCGACCGTCAGGGGGCGGTTCTGGAAGAACGAAGCCGCGAAACCGCAGATCGATAACTGGAGCGCGGCCAACCTCGACCGTATGAGGCGTGGGCTCGCACCGCAGCGATACAACCGCGACAAGGGCGGGCTAGAGTCCATGGAACTTAGCCATGAACCCATCCCGTACCGCGACGGCGGAACCAATGTTGTCCCGCGTTGGCCGCAAGACCATGCGAACGTCGATCCATTCAGATTCCCGGGGTACTGACCGTGACCGACCTTTCTGCCACCTTCGCCGAGCAGCAATCCAATGTCATCGAGTGGAAGGGTATGACGCTCCACGGACTTCTCGAGTTCGAGAGTGTGCCGGACCAACTCCGCCTTCAGTTCCTCGCATTCAAGCCACGCCCGGTGCAGGGCGTGCAGTTGCGTTGCCGCGGAGGCGAGTTGGAGATTGACGGAGTCAAGGCCACTGACTTCGTACTGTGGACGGACACGGCTCCTCAAACTGTCACTGTGACGGTTCACGCGACGGGGCGCAGCACCACGCTGAAGCTCTGGAACGTCTGGCGCGGCGGCCTCGACGTGACTCAAGCCTGGCTAGGCAACTCCGCAATTCAGGTCGATCGATCTGACGAACCAACAGCTTTGGTGCTCAGGTGCAGTGACGGCGAGGGCGAGCCTGACTTTGAGGACCTTGTGGTCGGGATTACCGCTGGGTGAGAGCGACGTGATCGCGCTCTGAGCAAGAAACCAGTCTGACGCGGTGCGGCACGTTGGCTCCCGCAGTCGGGTCCCCACAACGCGTGGTGTTGATCCGAGCGTCCGCGTGGTCTCGCCGTATGTGACATCCTCGACAACCCGACGAGAACGATAATGCGCCCGAACGGCACGATCCGCGTCTATCAAGATAAGGACTGGGTCGCCATCCGCGACTTGGGACCGATGCACGTTGTGAGGGTGATGGTTCGATGGCAATCGCGCCAGAGGTTACCGCCGCGGCCCGTCGGATTCTCGACGGGGACGACTCCGCAGTCGCAGCCGCGGCCCTTGAAGAAGCGCTTCACGCCTACCACCCCCATAAGGAGAAGTTCGAGGACTTCCTCGAAACGCTGTCCCTGTATGCGCCGTCGATGGAGCGTCCCTACACCGACCACCGTCAGCTTTGTGTGGCAATTCGGCAGTCAGCCATTGTGGTGACAACTGAACTGTGGTGCGCTGACGGAGGGATGTCGACCGTGCTCGCTCTAGTTCGCAGTCGGAGTCTTGCGAGCGTCCGGGAACGGCGCGGCGAACAGGCCATAGCCTGCCCGCCGGGGAGCAATGGGGTGACGACTACTCTCGACAACACGAACTGAAGATCGGTGCACCCCCAGGGGGCACAGTCCCGAGGTAACGGGACACAACGGTAGGTAACCGCGCAGTGGAATTGCAGGGAGAAACGGATTCTGCCTGGAATGCCAAGGGATCACGCTTGGGTTCAAGTCCCCCCTCGGACACACCTGCGAAGTGGCCCCTGATCTGCGCAAACGCAGACGGGGCCACTTTGCATGTGCGGCCGGAACGGTGGCGCCGTGTGCGGAGACCCAGCCCAAGGTCGCGGCGACCAGGAGCACCTCGAGCAAGGGAGTCCAGGCGTCCCTGCCTCGGGACTCGGCGAGTGGCCGGCTCTCCCACGGTCCGGGCGCCGTCACGATGACCCCCGTCAGCCCGATCAGGGTGAGCAGCCGACTGGAGCCGACGCCACCCCTGACCGCGACCCGAGCTTCGCTCCCCGCGCTCGCCCTGGGCGACGTGACGGCGGAGAGGCTGGCGTCCGCCGGCATCGAGCTCAGTGGCGATGCGACGGTTCTGTCCCGCCTCGCGGGCGTGCTCGATCCGGGCGACCCGGACTTCGCCATCGTGACTCCTGACAAGGATTGACGCTTGACGGGTCACTCGCCTACTCCGTCAGCCGCCAGCGGCACGTCTCGGGCGCCGGACCTCACCGTGGAGTGAAAGTCACTCGGTGTCCTCGAGCTGACGGCCCTCTCCGGCGACCCCGGTGATCAGGGGGTGCGCCCCGGATCGCGTTCGGCTCGGGCCAGCCAGGTGAGGGCCCGCACGCTCTCGACCGACCCGTGCTTCAGGCCCTGCGCGGCCTTCCGTGCGGTCGCGTACAGGTCGTCCGCCTCGGGACGTCCCTGGGCTCTCGCCTCGACGGCCAGCATGGACAGTGCCTCGACGCTGGCCCAGGAACCGGGCTTCAGCCCGGAGGCTGCGTCCAAGGCCTGTTGGAGTGCGGGACGTGAGTCATGACGCTGGGTGAACACGAGCATCTTCTCCTCGATCGATGGCCGGACTCTATCCGGTCGGGGAGTCGGAACCCGCACTCCTCGGTTGGCGGCGGCCGTCGAAGCCGACCATGCTTGACGGGTGACGACCTCCCGCGCGCTGGCCGACCTGGCGGCCGCGCACCACGTCGCCACGTCGTTCCGTGGCTCCGATCGCCAGATGGTGCAGGTGGACGACGACATCGTCGGGGCGGTCCTGGCCCAGCTCGGCGTCGACGCGAGTGGCCCGGAGGCGATCCGGCGTGAGCTCGAGGCGGTGCGCCAGAGGGAGGCGCGGGCCGCCCTCCCGCCGACGATCGTGATGACCGACGGCGCCACACGCGAGCTGGATGTCCCGGCGACGCTGGTGCTCGAGGACGGCACCTCGTCACGCGTGGAGCGCCTCTCCGACCTGCCGCTGGGGTGGCACCGACTGATGACGGACACCCAGGACGTGACCCTGATCGTCGCGCCGAGCCGGATGCCCGAGGTGCCGCGGACGTGGGGGTGGATGCTGCAGCTGTACTCGCTGAGCAGCGACCGGTCCTGGGGCATGGGGGACTACGGCGACCTCGCCGAGATGGCCCGGCGCGCCGGCACCGAGCAGGGCGCTGGGGTGCTGCTCGTCAACCCGGTCCAGGCGTTCGTGCCCTCGAAGCCGCTGCAGCGGTCGCCCTACTCCCCGTCCAGCCGGCGCTACGCCAACCCGCTCTACCTCCGGGTCACCGAGACGGCGGCGTTCCTCGAAGCGGACGAGACGACCCGGCGGGACGTGCTGGCGCTCAGGCCCGACTCCAGGACGGAGCTGATCGACTACGACGAGGTCTGGACCGCGAAGCTGGACGCTCTCGAGCTGCTCTGGGCGACCCGACCGCCGAACCAGGAGCAGATCGACCCTGACCTGAGGGCGTTCGCCACCTTCTCGGCCCTGGCGGAGCTGCACGGGGCCGACTGGCGCGAGTGGCCGGAGGCACTGCGGGACCCGGCCGGGGACGCCGTGGCCGAGGCGCAGGACTCGCTCGCCGATCGCATCGCCTTCCATGCATGGCTCCAAGGGCTGTGCCGGGAGCAGCTCGACACGGCGCGGGCGGCCGCACACGAGGCGGGCATGGCCGTCGGGATCGTGCACGACCTGCCGGTCGGCGTGGATCCGGGCGGCGCGGACGCCTGGGCGCAGCAGGACGCCTTCGCCTCCGACGTCCGGGTGGGGTGTCCGGCCGACGCCTTCAACCCGCTCGGCCAGGACTGGGGGCTGAATCCATGGCGCCCGGACCGGCTCGCCGCCTCGGGCTACGCGCCCTTCCGCGACGTCATCCGCAGCGTCCTGCGCCACGCCGACGGCATCCGTGTCGATCACATCGCCGGCCTCTGGCGACTGTGGTGGATCCCGCCGGGCGAGCCGGCCCACCGCGGCACCTACGTCCACTACGACGCGGACGTCATGCTGGGCATCCTGGCCCTGGAGGCGTGGAGAGCCGGCGCCATCGTGGTGGGCGAGGATCTCGGGACCGTCGAGGACGTGGTCACCGAGACGATGCACGAGCGCGGGATGCTGAGCTCGGCCGTGCTCTGGTTCGAGCGCGACTGGGAGGCGCCCGGCCAGCCTCACGTGCCGCCGGATCGGTGGGAGCCCGAGACGATGGCCAGCATCAGCACCCACGACCTGCCCACCGCCACCGGCTGGCTCCGGGACGAGCGCGTCCGCGTGCAGGCCGAGCTCGGCCTGCTGGCCGGGTCGGCGGAGGAGGCCTACGCCGAGGCCGCGGCCGATCGTGCAGCCATGCTCGACCTGCTCCGCGCCGAGGGCATCGACGAGGACGATCCCGTCGTCGCGCTCCACGCGGTGATCGCCCGTGCCGCGTCCCGCCTGGTCCTCAGCTCACCGGCCGACGCCGCGGGCCAGGTCCAGCAGCCCAACCTTCCCGGGACGGTCGACGAGTATCCCAACTGGCGGATCCGGCTCCCGATGGGCCTCGAGGAGTTCTTCGCCGACCACCGGGTACGTGCAAGCATTGCCCCCCTACAGGCCTCGCGGCCGTCCGTGTGACTCAACCCATCGAGGAGAACCTGTGCAGCCCTGGCCCGGATCGGCTTACCCGCTCGGCGCGACGTTCGACGGGACCGGCACCAACTTCGCCGTCTTCTCCGAGTCGGCCGAGTTCGTCGAGCTCTGCCTGTTCGACGAGTCCGGCAACGAGACACGCGTCCGCCTCGAGGAGGTCGACGGCTTCGTCCACCACGGGTTCCTGCTCGGGGTGGCCCCGGGACAGCGCTACGGCTTCCGGGTGCACGGCCCGTACGACCCCGAGCGCGGGTTCCGCTGCAACCCCGCCAAGCTGCTGATCGACCCGTACGCCAAGGCGATCTCGGGACCGGTCCAGTGGGACCGATCGCTGTTCGCGTACGACCTGGACGATCCCGAGCAGATGAACGAGGACGACTCGGCGGGACACGTGCCGTACTCGATCGTCATCAACCCCTACTTCGACTGGGCGAACGACCGGCTGCCGCGGACGCCGTACAACGAGTCGCTGATCTACGAGGCCCACGTCAAGGGCCTGACGATGACGCACCCCGACGTCCCGGAGTCCCTGCGTGGCACGTACGCCGGCATCGCGCATCCGTCCATCGTCGAGCACCTGAAGTCGATCGGCGTGACCGCGATCGAGCTGCTGCCCGTGCACCAGTTCCTGAACGACCACTACCTGGTCGAGAAGGGCCTGACGAACTACTGGGGCTACAACACGATCGGCTTCTTCGCGCCGCACGCGGACTACGCCGCCCACCCGGGCCGCCAGGTGGAGGAGTTCAAGGGCATGGTGCGGACGCTGCACCAGGCCGACATCGAGGTCATCCTCGACGTCGTCTACAACCACACGGGGGAGGGCAACCACCTCGGACCGACCCTGTCGATGCGTGGCATCGACAACTGCGCCTACTACCGGCTCGTCGAGGGCGACGAGCAGCACTACATGGACTACACCGGCACCGGGAACTCGCTGAACGTGCGCCACCCGCACACGCTCCAGCTCATCATGGACTCGCTGCGCTACTGGGTCACCGAGATGCACGTGGACGGCTTCCGCTTCGACCTCGCCGCGACCCTCGCCCGCGAGTTCTACGACGTCGACAAGCTCGCGACGTTCTTCGAGCTCGTCCAGCAGGACCCGGTGGTCAGCCAGGTCAAGCTCATCGCCGAGCCTTGGGACGTCGGTCCCGGCGGCTACCAGGTCGGCAACTTCCCGCCGTTGTGGTCGGAGTGGAACGGCCTCTATCGCGACACCGTGCGCGACTTCTGGCGCGGGGAGCCCGCGACGCTGGGCGAGTTCGCCTCCCGCATCGCCGGATCGTCCGACCTCTACCAGGACAACGGCCGGCGGCCGTACGCCTCGATCAACTTCGTCACGGCGCACGACGGGTTCACCCTCAACGACCTCGTGACCTACAACGACAAGCACAACGAGGCGAACGGCGAGGACGGCCGTGACGGTGCCGACGACAACCGGTCGTGGAACTGCGGCGTCGAGGGGCCGACCGACGACGAGGAGGTCCTCGAGCTGCGTCGCCGCCAGCGCCGCAACCTGATGGCGACCCTCCTGCTGTCCCAGGGCGTGCCGATGATCCTGCACGGGGACGAGCTCGGCCGGTCGCAGGGCGGGAACAACAACGTGTACTGCCAGGACAACGAGGTCAGCTGGGTCGACTGGGACTCGCGTGCGGAGGAGCGCGCGCTGCTGGAGTTCACCTCCGCACTGGCGGCCTTCCGCCAGCGTCACCCGATCTTCCGTCGCCGGCGGTTCTTCGAGGGCAAGCCGGTCCGCAAGGCCGACGAGCTGCGGGACATCGAGTGGTTCACCCCCTCCGGAGACGAGATGGAGGAGCAGAACTGGGAGGACGAGCTCGGCAAGTCCATCGCGGTGTTCCTGAACGGTGACGCGATCGCCGACCGCGACGCGCGCGGCATGCGGGTCACCGACGACTCGTTCGTGCTGGCGTTCAACGCCCACAGCGAGCCGGCGGAGTTCACCCTCCCACCCGAGGACTACGGCTCCGGATGGAAGGTCGTCGTGGACAGCTCGACCGGCTCGGTCGAGCAGCCGGGTGCCGAGACGCTCAGCGCCCTCGCCAGCTTCACGGCTCCGCCGCGTTCGCTCGTGGTGCTGCAACGAGTCGGCTCATGACCGCACCGTCGTCGACGTACCGGCTGCAGCTGCGGCCCGGGTTCGGCTTCGACGACGCGCGCGGGCTGGTGGTCCAGCTGGCGACGATGGGCGTGGGAGCGCTGTACCTGTCCCCGGTGCTGGAGGCGACGCCGGGATCGACCCACGGATACGACGTCGTCGACCCCGAGCGACTGCGCGACGAGCTCGGCGGCGAGCGCGCCTTCCGCGACCTCGTGGACGCCGCGCGCGAGGCTGGCCTCGGCGTCGTCGTCGACATCGTGCCGAACCACATGTCGGTCGAGGTGCCCGAGGCGAACCCGTGGTGGCTCAGCGTGCTGCGCGAGGGAGAGGCGTCCCCGTACGCCCACCACTTCGACATCGACTGGTCGCGCGGGCGCATCCTCGTGCCGATCCTCGCGAGTGACGCGGACGTGGCGCAGCTGTCGGTCGAGGGCGACCACCTCACCTACTTCGACCACCGCTTCCCGCTGGCCCCCGGCACCGGCCGCGGCACACCGCAGGAGGTGCACGCCCGCCAGCACTACGAGCTGGTTGACTGGCGCCGCGGCAACGCCGAGCTCACCTACCGCCGGTTCTTCGACATCACGACGCTGGCCGCGGTGACCGTCGAGCGCCCCGAGGTGTTCGAGCAGGCCCATCGGGAGATCCTGCGCTGGGTCGAGCGCGGCGACGTCACGGGACTGCGGGTCGACCACCCCGACGGACTCGCCGACCCCGGCGGATACGTGCGGCGCTTGCGGGAGGCCGCACCCGATGCGTGGATCGTGATCGAGAAGATCCTGCATCCGGGGGAGAGCCTGCCCGCCGGCTGGCCGGTCGACGGCACCACCGGCTACGACGCGATGCGCGAGGTGTTCGGCGTGCTGCTCGACCCCGCGGGAGAGCCCACGTTCACCGCCCTGGCCGACCGGCTCGGCGTGCCCACCGACTACGCGGCGGTCGAGGAGGACGCCCGGCGCATGGTCACGGACAAGATCCTGGTCGCCGAGGTGCGCCGGATCGCCGGGCTGGTCGAGGGGGTCGACGGGGAGGCGGCTCGGGCGGCCGTGGCCGAGACGATGATCGCGTTCGGCGTCTATCGCTCCTACCTCCCCGAGGTCGAGTCCTCGTGGGGCGAGGCGATCGCGAGGGCACGGTTCCGACGTCCCGCCCTCGGCGACGCGCTCACGGCCCTCGATCGTCAGGTCCGTGCCGACCCGGGCGGCGAGCTCGCGACGCGCATCCAGCAGACGTCCGGGATGGTCGTGGCCAAGGGAACGGAGGACACGACCTTCTACCGGTACACCCGCTTCGCCGCGCTCAACGAGGTCGGCGGCTCGCCGGACGTCTGGGGCGTCGGGGTGGAGGAGTTCCACCGGCTCGCCGCCGCACGCGAGGCGTCCCAGCCGACCGCGATGACGGCACTGACGACGCACGACACCAAGCGCTCGGAGGACACCCGGGCGCGCCTGGCCGTGCTCGCCGAGGTGGCCGACGAGTTCGCCGGGAAGGTCGTCGAGTGGACCGACCGCTGCGGCCTCGACGAGCCGGCGCTGAACCTGCTCGCGTGGCAGACGCTCGTCGGCGCCTGGCCGATCAGCGACGAGCGGCTCGCCGACTACCTGCTCAAGGCGGCGCGGGAGTCCAAGCTCCGCACCACGTGGACCGAGCCCGACGAGCCGTTCGAGGACGCTGTGGCGGAGTGGCCGCGCAGGGTCCGTGACGAGATCGGTGGCGAGATCGACGAGTTCGTCGCCCGCATCGAGGCGCCGGGATGGTCCAACTCGCTCAGCCAGAAGCTCGTCCAGCTGACGATGCCCGGCGTCCCCGACGTCTACCAGGGCACCGAGCTGTGGGACTTCTCGCTCGTCGATCCGGACAACCGACGTGAGGTCGACCACGGCCTGCGCCGCGAGCTGCTGGAGCGGGGAGCTCAAGGCGAGCTCCCCGAGGTCGACGCGTCGGGCACGGCCAAGCTGCTGCTGGTCCGACGCACGCTCCGTCTGCGTCGGGACCGGCCCGAGCTCTTTCGCGGCTACCGACCGCTCGCCGCTGACGGTCCTGCGGCCGACCACCTGCTGGCTTACGCACGCAGTGAGGACCTCGTCGTGCTGGCGACCCGACTGCCCGTGGGGCTCGAGCGCGACGGCGGGTGGGGCGAGACCACGCTGGAGCTCCCGGACGGGCCCTGGACCGACGCGCTCACCGGAGCCTCGGTCGACGCCGGGCAGGTGCGCGTGGCGTCCGTGCTCGGCCGCTACCCCATGGCACTCCTCGTCCGGGGTGAGGGCCGATGACGTTCACGGTCTGGAGTCCCGACCTCGAGCGGGTGCGCGTGCGGATCGGCGACGTCGATCACCAGATGCGACGGGCTGACGACGGCTGGTGGACGGCCGACGTCGAGGCGTCCGCCGGGACCGAGTACGCCTTCCTGCTCGGCGACGACGACACCCCGTTGCCCGACCCGCGCTCGACGTGGCAGCCGCACGGCGTGCACGGCGCCTCGCGCGTCTACGACCAGGATGCCTTCGCGTGGTCCGACCACGACTGGGCCGGACGCTCGCTCGAGCGCTCCGTGATCTACGAGCTCCACGTCGGCACCTTCACGCCGGGCCGGACCTTCGACACCGCGATCGAGCGCCTCGACCACCTCGTCGAGCTGGGCGTCGACCTGGTCGAGGTGCTGCCGGTCAACTCGTTCGACGGCACCGCGGGCTGGGGCTACGACGGCGTGCTGTGGAGCGCCGTCCACGAGCCCTACGGAGGACCCGACGGCTTCAAGCGGCTCGTCGACGCCTGCCACGCCCGTGGGCTCGGGGTCGTCCTCGACGTCGTCTACAACCATCTCGGTCCGTCCGGCGCCTACCTCGACCGATTCGGGCCGTATTTCGCCGGTCAGAGCGACTGGGGGCCGGGGCTCAATCTCGACGGGCCGCAGTCCGACGAGGTCCGCCGCTTCGTGGTCGACAACGCGATGATGTGGTTCGAGCAGTTCCACGTCGACGCACTGCGACTCGACGCCGTCCACGCCCTGGTCGACACGCGCGCGATGCCGATCCTGGAGGAGCTGTCGGCCGAGACCGCGCGGATGTCGGCCGTCCTCGGCCGGCCGCTCAGCCTCGTCGCGGAGTCCGACCTGAACGACCCTCGCACGGTGCGCCCGAGGTCGAGCCACGGACTCGGCATGGACGCCCAGTGGTCGGACGACCTGCACCACGCGCTGCACGTGCGACTGACCGGCGAGACCGACGGCTACTACGCCGACTTCGCCGCGCCGGGAGCCCTCGCCAAGACGCTGCGCGGCGCGTTCTTCCACGACGGGACCTGGTCGTCGTTCCGCGGCCGCACGCACGGCAGGCCCGTGGACGTCCACGAGCTCACCGGCACGTCGTTCCTGGCCTACCTCCAGAACCACGACCAGATCGGCAACCGCGCCACGGGGGATCGCATCTCGGCGACGCTCCCACCCGATCTCCAGGCGTGCGGCGCCGCGATCGTGCTGCTCGGGCCCTACACGCCGATGCTCTTCATGGGCGAGGAGTGGGCGGCCTCGACGCCGTGGCAGTTCTTCGCCTCGTTCCCCGATCCCGAGCTGGCCGAGGCGGTGCGCGCGGGCCGGCGCCGCGAGTTCGGGCGGCACGGCTGGGGCGAGTCCGAGGTGCCCGATCCGATGGACCCGGCCACCGTCGAGCGTTCCACCCTCGACTGGGACGAGCTCGCCGATCCCGAGCATGCGCGGATGCTCGACGTGTACCGCTCGCTCATCGCGCTGCGACGGCAGCACCCCGAGCTCTCGGACCCGTCCCTGAGCGACTTCACCGTCGACGTGGCGGACGACGACTCGTGGCTCGTGATGCATCGAGGCCGCTTCCGCGTCGCGTGCCGGTTCGGCGACGTGGCACCCCCCGTGGAGGGCGAGATCGTCCTCGAACACGAGCGGCTCACCGTCACCGCGACGGAGTAGTCCACGGCACACCGCCGGGTCCGCGTGTTGCGGGCAGTCGCGGGGTACACCAACGTTGGTGGGGCGAGCGAAGCCATCTACGCGTGGGGGAGTGCACTGCATGACAGCTCGAATCGGCATCGACGACGTGAAGCCGGTGTCCGGAGACGGCACCTATCCGTCCAAGGCGGTGGTGGGAGAGCACGTGCCGGTCACCGCGACCGTGTGGCGCGAGGGGCACGACGCCGTCGCGGCCGAGGTCGTGTGGCGAGGCCCGGGGGCGCGGCGCGACCGCACGTCCCGCCTGCGCGAGCAGGACCCGGGCACGGACACGTTCGGCGGCGTGATCGTCCCGGACTCCGTCGGGCTCTGGACCTTCCGCGTCGACGCGTGGAGCGACCCGTGGGCCACCGTCGTGCACGCCATCGAGGTGAAGCTGGCGGCGGGGCAGACCGCGGACGAGCTCGCGAATGATCTCGAGGTGGCGGCGCGCCTGCTGGACGAGGTCGCCGCGCGCAAGGAGCGCGCCAAGGACCGGCCGACGCTCGGGGGCGCCGCCACGGCGCTGCGCGACGCGAGCCTCCCGCTCGGCGCACGCACCGGGCCGGCCCTGGCCGACGAGGTCCGCCGGATCATGCACGACCACCCGGTCCGCGAGCTCGTCACGACGGGCCCCGAGCGCACCGTGTGGGTCGACCGCACCCGTGCGGCCTACGGGTCCTGGTACGAGTTCTTCCCCCGCTCGACCGGCGGCGTGGACGCGAAGGGCGTGCCCGTCCACGGCACCTTCGCGACCGCCGCCAAGGAGCTCGACCGGGTCGCCGAGATGGGCTTCGACGTCGTGTACTTCCCGCCGATCCACCCGATCGGCCGCGTCAACCGCAAGGGCCCCAACAACACGCTGACGCCGGGGCCGGACGACCCCGGCTCGCCCTGGGCCATCGGCGCCGCGGAGGGCGGACACGACGCGATCCACCCCGAGCTCGGCACGGAGGAGGACTTCGCCGCCCTCGTGGCGCGAGCGACCGAGCTGGGGCTGGAGGTCGCCCTGGACCTCGCCCTGCAGGTCGCGCCGGACCACCCCTGGGTGGCGGCGCACCCCGAGTTCTTCACGACGCTCCCCGACGGCACGATCGCCTACGCGGAGAACCCGCCGAAGAAGTACCAGGACATCTACCCGCTCAACTTCGACAACGCGCCGGACGCGATCTACGCCGAGATGCTGCGGGTGACGCTGCACTGGGTCGAGCGCGGGGTCCGGATCTTCCGGGTCGACAACCCGCACACCAAGCCGCCGAACTTCTGGGCGTGGCTGATCGACGAGGTCAAGCGCGAGCATCCCGACGTGCTGTTCCTCTCCGAGGCGTTCACGCGTCCGGCCCGCATGTGGGGGCTCGCGCGGCTCGGCTTCACCCAGAGCTACACCTACTTCACGTGGCGGACGACCAAGCAGGAGCTCATCGAGTTCGGCGAGGACCACCGGGACCGGTGGGACGAGGGTCGGCCGAACCTGTTCGTCAACACGCCCGACATCCTCCCCGAGCACCTGCAGGTCGGCGGCCCCGGCATGTTCGCCCTCCGGGCGGCACTGGCGGCGACTCTCTCCCCGACGTGGGGCGTCTACTCCGGCTACGAGCTGTACGAGCACGAGCCGCTCGGACCCGGCAAGGAGGAGTACCTCGACTCGGAGAAGTTCCAGCTGCGCCCCCGCGACTACGCGGCCGCGCTGGCCGAGGGCCGGTCGCTCCAGCCGTGGCTCACGCGGCTCAACGAGATCCGTCGCGCGCGCCCCGCGCTGCAGCAGATGCGCACGCTGCGGTTCCACGAGGTCGACCACGAGGCCCTGATCGCCTACTCGAAGCAGGATCCGGAGTCCGGCGACACCGTCGTGGTCGTCGTCTCGCTCGACCCGCACGAGTCGCGGGAGGCCACGATGTGGCTCGACCTGCCGAGCCTGGGCTTCGAGCCGGGCGAGCACCTGGTCGCCCACGACGAGGTCACCGGCGAGACGTACGACTGGAGCGACTCCAACTACGTGCGACTCGACCCCACGCGCGCCTGCGCCCACATCATCAGCCTGACCAGGAAGGGGGCCTGAGGTGAACGACGAGGTCCACGACGTCACGACAGCCCCGGACGCAGCCCTGGTCGGGCTGGAGGACACCCCGCACACCGGCGAGTCGATCGCCGACGACGGCACCCTCACCGAGCCCCAGGCCGACGAGTTCGCGCACGCCGAGCAGGCGCCCGACGACCCGGAGTGGTTCAAGCGGGCGGTGTTCTACGAGGTCCTCGTGCGAGCGTTCGCCGACTCCAACGGCGACGGCACGGGCGACCTGCGCGGCCTGGCCGGCCGGCTCGACTACCTCCAGTGGCTCGGCGTCGACTGCCTGTGGCTGCCGCCGTTCTACGCCTCACCGCTGCGCGACGGCGGCTACGACATCAGCGACTTCCGCGCGGTGCTGCCCGAGTTCGGCACCGTCGACGACTTCGTCCACCTCCTCGAGGAGGCCCACCAGCGGGGCATCCGGGTCATCACCGACCTGGTCCTCAACCACACCTCGGACGCGCACCCGTGGTTCCAGCAGTCGCGCAACGACCCCGACGGCCCCTACGGCGATTACTACGTCTGGCGGGACGACGACTCGGCGTACAGCGACGCGCGCGTGATCTTCGTCGACACCGAGTCGTCGAACTGGACCTACGATCCGGTGCGCGGACAGTTCTTCTGGCACCGCTTCTTCAGCCACCAGCCCGATCTCAACTTCGAGAACGAGGAGGTGCAGGAGGCCATGCTGGACACCCTGCGCTTCTGGCTCGATCTCGGGATCGACGGCTTCCGGCTGGACGCCGTTCCGTACCTGTTCGAGGAGGAGGGCACCAACTGCGAGAACCTCCCGCGGACGCACGAGTACCTCCGCCGGGTCCGGGCGACGGTCGAGGAGGAGTACCCGGGACGGATCCTGCTCGCCGAGGCCAACCAGTGGCCCGCGGACGTCGTCGAGTACTTCGGCGATCCCGCGGTCGGCGGCGACGAGTGCCACATGGCGTTCCACTTCCCGCTGATGCCGCGCATCTTCATGGCGGTGCGCCGCGAGTCGCGCTTCCCGATCTCGGAGATCCTGGCGCAGACGCCGCAGATCCCGTCCGGCACGCAGTGGGGCATCTTCCTGCGCAACCACGACGAGCTGACCCTCGAGATGGTCACGGACGACGAGCGCGACTACATGTACCGCGAGTACGCATCGGACCCGCGGATGAAGGCCAACATCGGCATCCGGCGCCGGCTGGCGCCGCTGCTGGAGAACGACCGCAACCAGCTCGAGCTGTTCACGGCACTGCTGCTGAGCCTGCCCGGCTCGCCGGTCCTCTACTACGGCGACGAGATCGGCATGGGCGACAACATCTGGCTCGGCGACCGCGACGCGGTGCGGACGCCGATGCAGTGGTCGCCCGACCGCAACGCCGGCTTCTCCCGGTCGGACCCGGGCCGCGTCTACCTGCCGCCGATCATGGACCCCACCTACGGCTACGAGGCGATCAACGTCGAGGCGCAGCAGGGCAACGCCGCGTCGCTGCTCAACTGGACGCGCCAGATGATCGCGGTGCGCAAGGAGCACACGGCGTTCGCGGAGGGCGAGTTCGTCGACCTCGGCGGCTCCAACCCCAGTGTGCTGGCGTACAAGCGCGTGTACGAGCGCGCCGACGGCGGGCTCGACGTGGTCCTGTGCGTCAACAACCTGTCGAGGTTCCCGCAGCCCGTGGAGCTCGACCTCTCCGAGCACCTCGACTGCACGCCGGTCGAGCTCACCGGCAGCGTGCGCTTCCCGCGCATCGGCGAGCTGCCCTACCTGTTGACCCTGCCCGGTCACGGCTTCTACTGGTTCCAGCTGGTGGAGATCGGCGACGAGGGCGAGAGGAGGAGCCAGATATGAGCGGACAGGACGAGCATCCGACCGTCCCGCGTGACGAGCTGGTGGCCCAGCTCGCGGCCGCCCTCCCGGCGTGGCTGCCGACCCAGCGATGGTTCGGCGGCAAGGACCGCGAGATCACCGCGGTGCACCCAGTCTCGTGGACCACCCTGCTCGAGGGCGACCCGTTGCTGCTGCACCTCGTGGTCCGGGTGGAGCAGGACGACCGTCGCGAGCTGTACCAGCTGCTCATCGGCAGTCGCCAGTCCCAGCTGCCGAACGTGCCCGCGCCGGCGTCGATCGGGCTCGAGGACGGTCTCACCTGCTACGAGGCGAGCGGCGATGCCGATCTGACGTCGTGCCTGCTCGACCTCATGGCCGAGGGGGCACAGGTCGAGGCGCTGACGTTCGAGCACGAGTCCGGTGCCGACCTCGCCACCGGCCTGCGCGCCCACCCCATCACGACCGAGCAGAGCAACACGTCCCTGGTCTACGGCAGCCAGTACATCCTCAAGCTCTTCCGCAAGCTGGTCCCCGGTGTGAACAAGGACCTGGTGCTGCATCGCGCCCTGCACGAGATCGGCTCGGAGCAGATCGCCGAGCCGCTGGGGTCGATCAGCGCCGAGGTCGACGGCGAGGAGGTCACGATCGGCATGCTCCAGCGGTTCATGCCCGACGCGGCCGACGGCTGGGTCATGGCGACGACCAGCGTGCGCGACTACCTGACCGATCCGACGGGACTGCCGCCCGAGGAGTCCGGCGGCGACTTCGCCGGCGAGGCCTACCGGCTGGGCAAGGCCGTCGCGACGGTGCACGCCGACCTGGCTCGCGCACTCGGCACCGAGGAGGTCGGTGAGGACAGGCTGCGCAGCGTGCTCGACTCGATGCTCGGCCGGCTCGAGCGGGTGTCCGCGCAGGTGCCGGAGCTGGCGCAGCACGCGGATGCCCTGCGCCCCGTGTTCGAGCGCATCCTGGACGCGCCCGTGCCGATCGCGACCCAGTTCATCCATGGCGACCTGCACCTGGGACAGGTCCTGAGGACGATCCACGGGTGGCTCCTGCTCGACTTCGAGGGTGAGCCCGCGGCCAGCCACGCCGAGCGCGCGGCCCTGGCCTCGCCCCTGCGCGACGTCGCCGGGATGCTGCGGTCGTTCGACTACGCCGCGCAGCAGCTGCTCGTCGGCCAGCCGGAGGACCCCGAGCGGGCCGCGGGCGCGATGGCCTGGGCGCGACGCAACCGCGACGCGTTCTGCGACGGCTACGGCAAGGTGGCCGGCCGGGACCCGCGCGAGAGCGCCGACGTGCTGCGTGCCCTCGAGCTCGACAAGGCGGTCTACGAGGTCGCGTACGAGCACGCCAACCGACCCGAGTGGCTGACCGTGCCGCTGGCATCGATCGCCCGGATCGTGACCGAAGGTGAGTGAGCCTGTGAGCGAGACCTCTGCGTGGCCCCCGTCCATCGGAGAGCTGGACCTGCACCTGATCGGCGAGGGACGACACGAACGGCTGTGGGACGTCCTCGGCGCCCACGTCACCACCCACGACTCCGAGGACGGCCCGGTGCGCGGCACGAGCCTCGCGGTCTGGGCGCCGCACGCGCGTGCCGTGCAGGTCATCGGCGACGTCAACGGCTGGCACGGTGACGAGCACGCCATGCGACCGCTGGGCGGCTCGGGCGTGTGGGACCTCTTCATCCCGGGGATGGGGGAGGGCTCCCGCTACAAGTTCCGCATCCAGGGTCCGGACGGCCACTGGCGCGAGAAGGCCGACCCGATGGCCTTCGGCACGGAGGTGCCGCCCGCCACGGCTTCGGTGGTGGTGGAGTCGCGCCACGCGTGGTCCGACGACACCTGGATCGCCCAGCGCGACGCGACGTCGTGGCTCGACGCGCCGATGAGCATCTACGAGGTGCACCTCGGCTCGTGGCGGCCCGGCCTCGACTACCGCGAGCTGGCCGGTGCGCTGGCGGACTACCTGGCCGAGACGGGATTCACGCACGTCGAGCTCATGCCGATCGCGGAGCACCCGTTCGGGGGATCATGGGGTTACCAGGTCACGTCCTACTACGCGCCCACGTCGCGATTCGGCTCGCCGGACGACTTCCGCTGGTTCGTCGACGAGCTGCACCGGCGCGGCTTCGGCGTCATCGTCGACTGGGTTCCGGCCCACTTCCCGCGCGACGAGTGGGCGCTGGCCCGCTTCGACGGCACCCCGCTGTACGAGCACCCGGACCCGCGCCGCGGCGAGCAGCCCGACTGGGGGACCTACGTCTTCGACTTCGGGCGCCCGCAGGTGCGCAACTTCCTGGTCGCGAACGCGCTGTACTGGCTGGAGGAGTTCCACCTGGACGGGCTGCGCGTGGACGCGGTCGCCTCGATGCTCTACCTCGACTACTCGCGCAACGAGGGGGAGTGGGTGGCCAACCGGCACGGGGGACGCGAGAACCTCGAGGCCGTCCAGCTGCTCCAGGAGCTCAACGCGACCGTCTACAAGCACCATCCCGGTGTCGTCATGGTGGCCGAGGAGTCCACCGCGTGGCCGGGCGTCAGCAGCCCCACCAGCAGCGGTGGCCTGGGCTTCGGCTTCAAGTGGAACATGGGCTGGATGCACGACACGCTCTCGTACCTGGGCCACGACCCCATCCACCGCTCCTACCACCACGGCGAGATGACGTTCTCGATCGACTACGCCTGGAGCGAGCACTTCATCCTGCCGCTGTCGCACGACGAGGTGGTGCACGGCAAGGGGTCGCTCTGGCAGCGGATGCCGGGCGACGAGTGGAACAAGGCGGCCGGCGTGCGCGGACTGCTCGCCTTCATGTGGGCCCACCCGGGCAAGCAGATGCTCTTCATGGGAGGCGAGTTCGGCCAGGCGAGCGAGTGGGCCGAGTCGAGCTCCCTCGACTGGGCCGCGCTCGACGATCCGCTGCACGCGGGCATCCTGCGCCTGGTCACCGACCTCAACACGCACTACCGCTCAGACCCCGCGTTGTGGTCGGCAGACTCAACGCCGGACGGGTTCCGCTGGATCGACGCCAGCGACACCGCCGGCAACGTCATCTGCTTCCTGCGCATCGGCTCGGACGGCTCGCAGCTGGCCTGCGTCGCCAACTTCTCCGGAGGACCCCACCACGACTATCGCGTGGGTCTGCCGCTCCCCGGCACGTGGACCGAGGTGATCAACACCGATGCCGAGATCTACGGCGGCTCGGGTGTCGGCAACCTCGGAGCGGTACAGGCCACCGACGAGCCGTGGCACGGCCAGCCGGCGTCGGCACTCCTGCAGCTGCCGCCCAGCGGCGTGCTGTGGCTGCAGCCGGAGGTCAAGGCCTGAGGGCGCTGCTGAGCGAGCGCAGGGTGTCGTCGACGACCCGGTAGAACGCCCAGCGACCGCGCTGTTCGCGGACGACGAGGCCTGCGTCCACGAGCTGCTTCATGTGGTGGGAGACCGTGGGCTGGGAGAGGCCGACCGGCTCGGTCAGGTCGCAGATGCACGCCTCGCGCTCAGCTTGGGCGGCGATGAGGGACAGCAGTCGGACGCGCGTCGGGTCGCCCAACGCCTTGAACATGCGCGCGAGGTGCTCGGCCTCGTCGACCTCGAGCGCTCCACCGGTGACGGGGGAGCAGCAGTCGACCTGGTCGATGACGGGGAGGGCACTGCGGACGGTCATGACCCCATTCTGGCAGACGTATTGACAAACGTCGATAGATAGATGAATCTCGATACATCGATGACCGTCGATCGAATGAGAAGGAGTCCGCCATGACCAGCGCATCGCCCACGAAGGAACAGCTGCTCGACGAGGTGCGCCAGCGCTATGCGCAGGCCGCCACGGCCGTCGGGGGAGGCAAAGCGACCGGTTGCTGCACGGGCGACGCGACGGTCGACGAGTCCTTCGGCGCCGCGCTCTACGACAGCACCGATCAAGAAGTGCTGCCCGCGGAGGCGATCGCGGCGAGCCTCGGCTGCGGCAACCCCACGGCGGTCGCCGAGCTGCGAGCGGGGGAGAAGGTCCTGGACCTCGGATCGGGCGGTGGCATCGACGTGCTGCTCTCGGCCCGCCGGGTGGGGGAGACCGGGTTCGCCTACGGCGTCGACATGACCGACGAGATGCTCGAGCTCGCTCGCGCCAACGCGGAGAAGGCCGCCGCGACGAACGTCGAGTTCTTGAAGGGGACGATCGAGGACGTCCCGCTGCCCGATGCCTCGGTCGACGTGGTGATCTCGAACTGCGTCATCAACCTGTCGGTGGACAAGCCGAAGGTGCTCGCCGAGATGTTCCGCGTGCTGGCTCCCGGCGGCCGCATCGGCATCTCCGACGTCGTCGCCGAGGACCACCTGACGTCCGACGATCGCGCCGATCGGGGCTCCTACGTCGGCTGCATCGCGGGAGCCCTGTCGAAGCAGGAGTACCTCACGGGGCTCGCCGCGGTCGGATTCGTCGACGCCGAGGTCGAGTTCACCCACGAGGCGGTCCCCGGCATGCACGGCGCGATCGTCCGCGCCACCAAGCCTGTCGCATGACCGCGACTCCACAGGCCGAGGCCGAGCGTCGGCTCGGCACCCTCGACCGATACCTGCCCGTGTGGATCGGACTGGCGATGATGGCCGGGCTCCTGGTGGGGAGGTCGGTGCCGGGCGTCGCCGACGCACTGGATGCCGTGACGGTGGGCGGGATCTCCGTGCCGATCGCGCTCGGCCTGCTCGTCATGATGTACCCGGTGCTGGCGAAGGTCCGCTACGACGAGGTCGGCCACGTCGCCCGCGACCGCCGCATGATGGCGCTGTCACTCGGGCTCAACTGGGTGATCGGCCCGGCGCTCATGTTCGCGCTGGCGTGGCTGTTCCTCCCCGACCTGCCGGAGTACCGCACGGGCCTGATCATCGTCGGGCTCGCCCGGTGCATCGCCATGGTGATCATCTGGAACGACCTCGCCTGCGGCGACCGGGAGGCCGCCGCGGTCCTCGTCGCGGTGAACTCCGTCTTCCAGGTCGTGGCGTTCGCCGGTCTGGGCTGGTTCTATCTCGACGTCCTGCCCGGCTGGCTGGGCCTGTCCACGACCGGACTGGACGTGTCCGCCTGGGAGATCGCGCGCAGCGTGCTGATCTTCCTCGGCGTGCCGCTCGCCGCCGGCTACCTCACGCGCCGGATCGGTGAGGCCCGCCGGGGCCGGAGCTGGTACGAGCGCGAGCTGCTGCCACGTCTCGGCCCCTGGGCGCTGTACGGGCTGCTGTTCACGATCGTCGTCCTGTTCGCCCTTCAGGGCGAGACCATCACGAGTCAGCCGTTCGACGTCGCTCGCATCGCCCTGCCGCTGGTCGTCTACTTCGCGCTGATGTGGGCCGGCTCGCTCGCCCTCGCTCGCGCCGTCGGACTGGGCTACCCGCGCGCCACCACGGTCGCGTTCACCGCGGCCGGCAACAACTTCGAGCTCGCCATCGCCGTCGCGATCGGCGTCTTCGGCGTGACCAGCGGTCAAGCGCTCGCCGGGGTGGTCGGCCCCCTCATCGAAGTTCCCATCCTCGTCGGACTGGTGTACGTCAGCCTCTGGGCGCGTCGCTGGTTCCCCGACACCACCGAAGGAGCACGTCCATGACCGAGCACGTCCCGCAGGTCGTCTTCGCCTGCGTCCGCAACGGAGGCCGCTCGGTCGCGGCCCGGGTGCTCACCGAGCACTACGCCCAGGGCCGCGTCGTCGCGCTGTCGGCGGGCACCCAGCCCGGCGAGCACATCCACCCGGAGGTCGCCGACGTCCTCGAGTCCCTTGGCCTGGACACCTCGGGCGAGCACCCTCAGCACCTGACGCGGGAGATGATCGCGGCCAGCGACCTCGCCATCACCCTCGGCTGCGGCGAGGAGTGCCCCTACGTTCCCGGCGTCACCTACCGCGACTGGCCGGTCGACGACCCGGGCGGACAGGACGAGGCGACCGTGCGGCGCATCGTCGCCGACCTCGACGCTCGGGTGCGGGCGCTGCTGGGCGAGCTCGCGCCTGACCTTTCGCTCGGCCCCAGCGTCCTGGCCTGAGCCAAAGCGGCGTGGCCTCGGCACGTTGGCCCTAGTCTGACTACGGCCGCGAGGCCCGGTGACGCGACGACGGCGGGGGAGATTCGATGACGGCTGGGGACGGGCATGTGCCTGTCGTGGCTGTCGTCTCGGCGTACCTCGCCGCCGGTGCCGCGCTGGGCTGGCTCGTGAACATGCCGTACGTCGCGCTCGGGGTCGGCTGGATGCTCGCTGCAGCGACCGCGGTCGCTGCAGCGATGAGTGTCATGTCGATCGGTGCTCGCCTCGGCTTCGCGGCGGCCGCGCTGGTGACCGGTTACCTGGCGTACGTCGCTCTCGGGCCGATCGCTGACGAAGAGAACGCCTACATCTTCATCGCGCTGCGGATGATGGCGGTGATCGGAGTCGTCTATGCCGTGGCGTTCGTCCTGGCGCAGCGGGGCTCCCTGGCGAGAAAGTCCGAGCGATCTGAGTTGCATGGATGAAGCGCCGCCCATGAGATCGAGGATCTGGAACCTCCTCCGGCCAGGAAAGGATCGGCCCACTCGCTCCTCGATCGCGTTCGGGCTGGTGTTCGCCGCCGTGGTGGGACTCGGCTCGTACTGGGAGTTCAGACAGTCGGCCGATGGCCCAAGGGAGATGGCCACGGTCATCGAACGGCAGAAAGCCGGGCCTGGCTACTGCCCGTCGGGTGGGCGCGGACGCTCTGACCCGAAATGGGACGTCACGTGGAGGTCCGAGAATCCTCCGCCCGGGCTACCGGCCGAGTTCACCGAAGAGGAAGTCTGCAACTGGAACGAGGTGGGCGAGAGGGTCGAGGTGATCAGGGTGCCGGAGGGACGTCAGACGAAGGTCTACCAGGACGTGGTCCACGGCGGACGAGAGTCGCTGGAGTTCGCGATGTGGACGTTCGGGATCGTTGCGGTCTTCTTCGCCCTGCCGATCTTCTGGCTCGGGTTCGGAGTGAGTCGGTGGCGGCAGCGTCGAGACGGACGACCGCACGCGCCGACTTCCGCTCGGGATGCGAAGCCGTCGAGTTCGCGTAGCGTCGCGGACATGACTGATCTGACACCGGAGAAGCTCGAGGCGATCCAGTTCGTCGTGAACCGCGTGGGTGCCTACCAGGACGGCGCACCCGGCGGCACGATCGGCGACGAGTTGCGCAAGGGCCTCGACGAGGCCGGATTGACGCTCGACGACCAGCATGTCGACAGCCTGGCGCGGGCGATCGACGAGGCGGACGGCACCGTCGACGTCGCGTCCGTCCTCGGCTGAGGTTCCCCTAGAGGTCGGCGCCGCGCTCTTCGACCACAGGCGCCACTCGACGACCCCCTGACTCCGACTGGACCTCACCCTCCGCCGATGGAGTCTGCTGGGGCTCGTCCTCAGACGCTCCGCGACCTTGGCGCTCCGGCCCCGAAGCCGTGTCCCAGGCCCGTACGGCAGCGCGCGCCACGACGCCGACGAGGAACACGATGGCGGCGATCGTCACCGACAGCGACGCGATCGAGACGCCGATCCCGAGGTTCGGGTGCACGTAGCAGTCGAAGCTGGTCGCATTCTCCGAGAACTCCGTGCCGTCCGGACAAGGCACGAGCTTGCGCTTGAGCGCCATGAGCACGCCGGTGAGCAAGGCGACGGAGGCGAAGACATACCCCGTCCAGACTGCCGTGTCGATCTCCGTGCGCGTCGGCAGGAAGCTGGGCTCTACTCGCGGCGTCTCGTCACTCACGCAGTGACCGTAGTTGCCCATGGGACGGCGTGTCCGGCATTCACGGCAACGGATCAACCGTCCCGGGAGAAAGTGCGTGCGCCGCGACCGCGGGTGCTGCGGGTCGGGCGCGTCCGTCTGCGTAAACTGGTCTTGTCAGAGCGTCGCTTCCCCCGCTGCCAGTCTTCTGGCGCTGCATCGCGCAGCCACGAGCCCGGGACGGCCGCTCATTCAGCTCGCTGGTCGTGCAGAGCAACCGATCAGGAGCCTTCGCAGGCTCCTGCTGCGCTGTCGTCCTGTGTGGTCAGCGTGTGATCAGAGGAGAGAAGCTTGGCCACTCGAGGCCGACGTCAGTCAGGCTCCACCGGGGCCGGCTCCCGCAACCAGCGGCGCGGACGCGCTGCCGGTAACGAGGGCATCATCCCCGTGCTCGCGCGCGCCGTGCGCGAGGTCGAGTCGGGTGTCCAGCGCGGACGCGCGACGCAGACGAACCGGACCAAGTTCCAGACCGTCGCCCTGCTGGCGCGCGAGGAGCGCACCCGCATCAAGACCGACGCGAGCATGAGCGAGCCCCAGCGGGCCGAGCAGCTCAAGCGGCTGGACGGCATCGGCACGATCCTCGCGAAGACGGCCGCCCTCGACACCTCGCTGCTGTCCCTGCTGGCCGAGGACGCCGCGGTGTCCGACGCCGCCAAGGACCTCAAGCGGGACATGCTGGCCGCAGCCGGAATGGAGGCTCCCGAGGAGCCGGAGGAGCCGGTCGAGGAGGACCCCACCCCGGCGCCCGTGTCGCGTCAGGTGGTGCCGCAGTCGGTCATCTCGCGCCGCCTCGCCGACCCGTTCCTCGCCCCGCAGTTCGAGACCGTCGAGCGTCGCACGCCGCCGCCGCGCCGGCTGGCCGGCTGGGAGCTCATCGGACCGCTGCTCTCGTCGTTCGAGCGCGCCGCCAGCGGCGCCCCTGCGTGCATGGATCTGCCGGAGCCCATCGACGTCCCCGTCCCCGAGGGCATGGAGCTGATGCGCCACCAGGCCGAGCTCGTCGCCGCGGCAGCGGACGGACACCGGACCTTCCTGCTGGCCGACGAGCCCGGACTCGGCAAGACCGCCCAGTCGCTGCTGGCCGCGCAGGCCGCGAACGCCTACCCGCTGCTCGTCGTCGTGCCGAACGTCGTGAAGGCCAACTGGGCTCGCGAGGCGAACATCTGGACCCCGCGGCACGCCTCCACCGTGATCCACGGCGACGGCGACACGATCGACGGCTTCGCGGACATCGTCATCGTCAACTACGAGGTGCTCGACCGCCACGTCGGCTGGCTGGGCGACCTGGGCTTCCGCGGCATGGTCCTCGACGAGGCGCACTTCATCAAGAACAAGTCGTCGCAGCGCTCGCAGCACGTCCTGCAGCTCTCCGAGCGGATCCGCGCCCGCACCCCGCGACCCCTGCTGATGGCCCTGACCGGCACGCCGCTGATCAACGACATCGAGGACTTCCGCGCCATCTGGCAGTACCTGGGCTGGATCGACGAGAAGAAGCCCCGTCCCGAGCTGATGCACGCGCTCGAGGAGACCGGCCTGACGCCGCTCGACCCCGGCTTCTTCCCAGCCGCGCGCTCCCGCGTCATCGACATGGGCATCGTGCGGCGCCGCAAGGTCGACGTCGCCGCCGACATCCCGGCCCGCCGCATAGCCGACCTGCGGGTCGAGCTCGACGACGAGGCCGGACGCTCGATCCGGGCGGCCGAGGCCGAGCTCGTCCGGCGGCTCGTCTCGCGGTACGAGCGCGCCATCGAGGCCCGCGACGAGAGGACCGACGGGATCGACCACGACCTCGTGCGCCGGATCGCCGCGTCGGAGCGCGAGGACTCCTCGAAGTCCGAGGAGAACGTCTTCACGATGATGCGGCGGATCGGTCAGGCGAAGGCGAGCCTCGCGGCGGACTACACGGCCCAGCTGGCGCACAGCGTCGGCAAGGTCGTCTTCTTCGCCAAGCACGTCGACGTCATGGACGTGGCCGAGCAGACCTTCGAGCAGCGCGGCCTGCGCTACTCGTCGATCCGCGGCAACCAGACGCCCTCGGCGCGCCAGAAGAGCATCGACGCCTTCGTCAACGACCCCGACGTCTCCGTGGTGGTCTGCTCGCTGTCGGCCGCCGGCGTGGGCGTCAACCTGCAGGTCGCCTCCGACATGGTCCTCGCGGAGCTGTCGTGGACCGACGCGGAGCAGACGCAGGCGATCGACCGCGTCCACCGCATCGGCCAGGACGAGCCCGTCACCGCGTGGCGCATCGTCGCGTCGCGCACGATCGACACCAAGATCGTCGAGCTCATCGACAGCAAGGCCGGCCTCGCCGCCCGCGCGCTCGACGGCTCCGACGAGGAGATCGCCGACTCGGCCGACCTGCAGCTCGAGACGCTCGTGGCCCTGCTGACCGACGCCCTGACGCCCGCCTGAATCATCCGAGCGGGGTGAGTTCCTCGTCCCGGCGCCGCGCCTAGCGTGACCGACAGGACCACCGAGAGGAACGACATCATGAGTGATCGACGGCCGTACGAGGGCTCGGCGAAGCAGGCGTGGACGTGGGGGATCGTCGGGTTCGGGGCGGTGATGCTGTTGAGCATCGGTGTCGTCCAGCTCATCCAAGGCTTCTCGGCGATCGCCGAGGACGAGGTCTTCGTCGTTGGCGCCGAGTACGCCTTCGCGTTCGACCTGACGACGTGGGGCTGGATCCAGGTCGTGCTGGGCGTGCTGGCCCTGGCCGTCGGTGCGGGCCTGCTCGGCAGCCGGAACTGGGCGCGCATCGGCGCGGTCATCATCGCGTCGATCGGCATCGTCGCCCAGTTCGCCTTCATGCCTTACTACCCGCTGTGGTCGATCGTGCTGATCGCCTTCAACGTCGCGGTGATCTGGGCCGTATCGACCCAGAGCGACCACGGCGAGTGATCGCCCCGAGCGCCGATTGCGCCCGGGGCTCGTGGGTACTCCACCGAGCAACCGATCGCTCAGGAGGCGACATGGCGGACATCACGGTGGACTCGCGACTCTTCGGACTCAAGGACGTCGACCTGCACGTCGACGACCACGGCGGTGAGGGACGGCCGGTCGTGCTGATCCACGGCTGGCCGCTGTCGGGGGAGTCGTGGAGCGAGCAGATTGGTGCCCTGACGGACGCGGGCCTGCGCGTGATCACCTACGACCGCCGCGGATTCGGCCGCAGCGACAAGCCCCGCACCGGATACGACTACGACTCGCTCGCCGACGACCTCGCCAGCCTGCTCGAGGCGCTCGACCTGCGGGACGTGTCCCTCGTCGGCTTCTCGATGGGTGGCGGCGAGGTCGCGCGCTACGTCGCCCGCCACGGCGAGGAGCGACTGCGCAGCGTCGTCTTCGCCGCCGCGGTGCCGCCGATGATGATGAAGGGGCCGAACAACCCGCAGGGCCCGCTGGAACCGTCCGAGGCGGCCGAGATGAGCGCCCAGCTGACGGCCGACCGCGGGACGTTCTTCGACGGGTTCGTGGACCAGTTCTTCGCGGCGAACGGCGAGGGCCCCGTACTGGTGACGCAGGCGCAGCGGCAGGACGCGCTGCGCCTGACGGCCATGGCCGACCAGCTGGCCGCGCTCGAGGCGATGCAGTCCTTCGGTCTCTCGGACTTCCGCGAGGACTTGAAGCTGATCACCGTCCCGACTCTCGTGCTGCACGGCGACGCCGACGGGATCGTGCCCTTCGAGGGCTCCGGACGTCGCACGCACGAGGCCGTGGCCCACAGCGAGCTGGTCCTCGTCCCCGGCGCGCCCCACGGCCTCAACGTCTCGCACGCCGACGAGTTCAATCGAGCCCTGGTGGACTTCCTGACTCGGTAGGTTCTGAGGATCGCCATCACGAAGAGGGGACGGCCATGACCTCCACGCAGGACTTCCAGGACTACCGCAGCCGCGACGCCGTCGGGCTCGCCGAGATGGTGCGGGCGGGGGAGATCAAGCGCGAGGAGCTGCTCGGGCTGGCGCGCGCTCGCGCCGCCGAGGTCAACCCGCGGCTCAACGCGATCGTGCGGGACGTCGAGCCTCCGGTGCCGGGCCCCGAGCCGGAGGGCGGCCGGCCGTTCGACGGCGTGCCGTTCCTGCTCAAGGACCTCCACCAGGACCTCGCTGGCGTCCCGACCAGTGGCGGCAGCCGGTCGCTGCGTGACGTTCCGGCGGCCGAGACCGCCGAGGTCGTGAAGCGTTGGATCGACTCCGGACTGGTCGTCTTCGGCAAGACGAACAGCCCGGAGTTCGGAGCGAAGGGCATCACCGAGCCGCACGTCTTCGGTCCCACGCGCAATCCGTGGAACACCGACCACACGCCCGGTGGCTCGTCCGGCGGCAGCGCGGCCGCGGTCGCCGCGGGCATCGTCCCCTGCGCGGCCGCGAGCGACGGCGGCGGCTCGATCCGCATCCCCGCCTCGGCGTGCGGACTCTTCGGCCTGAAGGTGAGCCGCGGCGTGATTCCGTTCGGCCCCAGCCACGGCGAGCCCTTGGGTGGCACCGCCACCGACGGCGTCGTCTCGCGCAGCGTGCGCGACACGGCGGCCATGCTCGACGTGCTCTCCGGCTCGACGAGCGTGTCGGCCTACCTGCCCGGCGGGCTGCCGGGCGAGGGCTTCGCCGCCGCGCTCGCCGAGGAGCCGCGGCGCCTGCGCATCGGCATGTCGTGGCAGAGCTCGATCAACCCCGACCCGCACCCGGAGGCCCGCGCCGCGGTCCAGCACGCGGCCGCGCTCCTGACCGAGCTGGGACACGAGGTCGTCGAGGTTCCGGTGCCCGTCGACGACGCGCGCCTGGCGCAGGATTTCCTGACCTCGTGGTTCGTCCACTGCGCCGTCTCCGTCGCCGAGGCGCGCGAGCTGTCGGGGCTCGGCGAGGACGCCTTCGAGCCCGACACGCGCGTGATGGCCGCGCTCGGCCGGGCCACCAGCGCCACCGACTACGTGCGCGCCGTCGAGGGGCGCCACGAGCACGTCCGTCGTCTCGCCGCGTTCCACGAGGACTACGACCTGCTCCTCACGCCGACCACCGCCACGCCGCCGCCGCGGATCGGCGCCTTCGACCTGCCGGCCCGGATCGAGCGGCTGCAGCGGGTGCTGCTGAAGGCGCGCGCGGGGTCGATCCTGCGGTTCACGCCGATCGTCGACCAGCTGATCAGCGAGAACCTCGGCTGGGTGCCCTACACGCAGCTGGCGAACCTCACCGGTCGTCCCGCGACCAGTGTGCCGCTGCACTGGACGCCTGACGGACTGCCGATTGGCGCGCAGTTCGTCGGCCCGCTCGGCAGCGACGCGCTCCTTCTTCAGCTCGCCGCGCAGCTCGAACGCGCGGCGCCCTGGTGGGACCGGGTGCCTCAGGGTGTCTGAGCCGCCTGCTGGCCGACCCGGATGGCCAGGAGCGCGGGATCGGTGTCGGTCGCGAGCAGGCGCAGGGTCGTGGCGCAGCCGCCGACGGCGATGACGATGGAGCTGATCCGCCAGATCGCCGGCTCCTGCACGCCGCCGACCTGCGCGAAGAGCCCCATCAGCGCCGGGAGCAGGAACGCCAGGTGGAACGTGCTGACATCCATGGCGCCTTTCCCGAAGACCGGACATCGCCAGTCTGCCGTCGGACGTGGGTCACGCGGCGCGACGGGGGTCGACGATGTCGGTCTCGATGATGATCGGAGGGCAGGGCAGATAGCGCTCGGTCCGTCGGACGGGCGCGTCGAGGTAGCGGTCGGCGAGGTGACCGTGACTCTTCATGTTGTGGTGACGGCGGCAGAGGCATCGCAGGTTCGACGCGGACGTCGCTCCGCCACTGTCGTAGGCCTCGGCATGGTCGAGATCGGTCTCGAACACCGGTGCGCGGCAGCCGGCGACCCGGCAGGTTCCGTCCCTCCACCGCAGTGCCCGGCGCAGGGACTCGGGTGGTCGATAGCTGAGGACCGTGGTGTCGAGCACCTCGCCGACGGGATCGAGGACGAGGCGCCTCAGGATCGTGTGCTCGGACTGCGCGAGCTCGCGGACCCACTCGGCGCCGACGGGCTCGCCGTCGTGGGTGAGGCCCGGCCCCTCGGTGAGGCTGATGAGGTCGGTGGCGGCGATGCTGATGGCGATCTCGGCGCGGATGTCGCTGGTGGTGCCGGTGCACGAGGTGAGCCAGTCGGCGACGAGGTCGGCCTGCTTCTGGTCGCGCGTGCGCGGGTCGCGAGCGCCGGTCTCGGGATCGACCGACGGGACCGCCCGGGCGGCCTTGCGGAGCCGCTCACCGATCGCGATGGCCAGGCCGGTGGGCAGCAGTGCGTTGAGCCAGCTGGTGCCGTCACTCTGGTGGGTGATGGAGACCCGGCGCTGCTGGAGCGCCTCCGCCGTCTCGGTGGCGACCTGCTCGGGCTCGAGCCGGGCGCGGAGGCGGCGCAGCCAGGCGCGCAGCTCGGTGATCGTGTGGGTGGCGGCGTACTCGGGTGCGGTCTGCTCGAGCATCGCCAGCGCCTCCGGCGTGCGGAGCCGCTCGGCGGTGTCGGCGATCGCGGACACTCGCACCCCGTCGATGTCGCCGACGCGGAAGGAGCTCCACACGCGAGGGGCCCTCTCCTTGAGGGTGGCGGCCTCGTGGACCATCGCCCACACCGTCTGCTCGGTGACGTGCAGGCCCTGGGCGAGCTCGAGGACGACCTCGCGGCGGGCGAGGTCCTTCGACAGCGGGATCTCGTCGGAGCGGTCGATCTCGGCGACCCGGCGCGCGTGGTGCGCGACGACCCAGTCCCACTCCTCGTGCTCGGCCACGGCGCGGGCGCGACGCACGAGGTCGCACACGTCAGCCACGCTCCCCGAAGTCATGCACCCAACCTAGTGGGCGGCACTGACAGAAACGCGCGACTCGTCAGGGGATGCCCTCGCCGCATTCCTCGTCGCTCTCGCTGCGGCCGCAGAGGCGGAAGGTCCAGTCGAGCTCTGTCTCGAAGGCCTCGCCGTCGAAGGTGTACTCCACCCGCGCCTTGCGGACGGTGGCACCGCCTTCACCGGTCGTGAGAACGACCATGAGCTCGGTGAACGGCGCGTCCGGCTCGGAGCTCGAGGGGCACTCGCGTGCCACGGCGGCCCCGACCGCCGGCTCGACCCGGACGCCCGTGGCGTGACCGGCCTCCTTCTCGGGAACGCCGGTCGCGCTGTAGATCGGGACCGCGCCGCCCTCGTGCGCGGCGCCCGTCACGCGGCGGACGACGAAGCGGGAGTCGAGGACTCCCTGCGCATCGATCAGCTCGGCCCCGGTGATGACGGCCTGGCCCGGACGGGTGAGGCACGTCGTGAAGCCACCCGAGTGGGCGGTCCAGGCCCCGGTTCCCCTCGGCGCGTACACGCCGAAGGCGCTGGGGCCACTCCCGAACGAGACGGGATCGAGATCCGGCGACCTGCGCTCGAGCGCGATCAGCAAGGCCGCGACCGTCGCAAGTGCTGCCGACAGTCCGAGCAGACGCCGCATCCCGAGACCCCTGAAGCTCACCAGCGAAGGCTGTCACGCCCGTGCCGTCACTGGACGGAAACCCGGGAATTCACCCGAAGCGTGGTCTGGTGCTATCTGACTACAGCGCACTAGAGTCAGCGACGAGAGCGCAGCGCGACACCACGCGCGGGACCAGGCCCGAGCTCACGGGGAACGGCCCTCCCACCGCCCGCCAGGGCAGCACGAACCCATGCCGTCGAGAGGCATCCCCATGTCCGAACCCCCCACCGTCGTCCTCGTCCACGGACTCTGGATGAGGCCGCGCAGCTGGAGTCACTGGAAGACCTACTACGAGTCGCAGGGCCTGACCGTCCTGACGCCCGCCTATCCCGGCTTCGAGATCGAGGTGGAGGCGCTCCGCGAGAAACCGCAGGTCATCGCCGACCTGACCGTGCCGGAGACTGTGGACCATCTGGCCTCGGTGATCGAGGCACTCGACGAGCCGCCGATCATCATGGGTCACTCCTTCGGCGGGACGCTCACGCAGCTCCTGCTGGCGCGGGGCCTCGGCGCCGCCGGCGTCGTCATCGACTCCGCGCCGACCGAGGGGGTCCGCGTGAGCCCGGTCTCGCAGGCGCGGTCGTTGCTGCCCGCGCTGAAGAGCCCCGCGAACATCCGCCGGGCCGTGGGCTTCACGCCCAAGGAGTTCCACTACGCGTTCACGAACACGCTCACGGCCGAGGAGTCGCGCGCGGTGTGGGACCGGTTCCACATCCCGGCGCCGGGGCGGTGGATCTGGGAGTACGGCCTGTTCGCGAACTTCAAGCCCGGCCACCAGGAGACGTGGGTGGACTACGCGGCCGACCGTGCGCCGCTGCTGTTCATCGCGGGGGAGCGCGACCACATCATGCCTCCCTCGGTGAACCGCTCCAACGCCAAGCACTACCGGAAGTCGCCGGCCCTCACCGAGTACGTGGAGCTGCCCGGACGCGACCACTGGACGTGCGCCGCACCCGGGTGGGAGGAGGTCGCGGACCGCGCCCTGGAGTGGGCGAGGGCGCACGCCGTCGCCCGCCCGGGGAGCGAGGATCCGAGTGCCGGAACCTGACTTCACGGCACGCGAGTCAGGCGTACTGTGCGGGTATGCCCATCAAGCTCGGGGGTGCACTGGCGTCGCGCGGCGAGGAGCCCATCGGCGCCTACTGCCCGATCGAGCGCGCGATGGCGGCGCTGCGCACGCGCTCGGCGATGCTCGTCCTGCGCGAGGCGTTCTACGGCGCCACGCGGTTCGACCAGTTCGCCGCGCGTGCCGGACTGACCGACGCCACCACGGCCGCGCAGCTGCGTGAGCTGACAGCTGTCGGGATCCTCGAGAAGCATCCGTACCGTGAGCCCGGCAGCCGTCTGCGTCACGCCTACGTGCTGACCGAGGCGGGCGCCGACCTGCTCCCCGCCGTGTTCGCGTTGCTGCAGTGGGGCAACCGGCACGACCCGCCGCCCTACCCGCCCGAGCTCAGCCACGACGGCTGCGGCGAGCCCGTCGAGATCGCCGTGAGGTGCGCGGCCGGGCACGCGGTCGGTGTCGACGACCTCCGCGTCACGGCGGCCGGCCCGTTCGGCCTCGGCGACCCGCGTGACCCCGACCCGTCCCGGAGGACCCGTGGCTGAGTTCGTGCCCGCCGTCGGCAACATCCTGAGCCTCATCGAGCGGAGGGACTGGACGCGGCTGGAGCGGAGCCTCTCGCCCGAGGTGCACTGGACCACCGCGGTCGAGGAGCACCTCTACGGCCCGGCCGAGGTCATCGCGTGCCTGCGCGGCGACCCCGTGCCCGGTCCGCCGGCTTACCACGACGTCGACGAGCGCGGCCTGCTCACGCGGTGGGTCGACAAGATGGGCTGACTTCCTCGGCGACGAGGACTATCTTGCGAGACATGGAGCCCGGGGAACTCCACGTCGTCCGGCACGGGGAGGGCCGCCCGGCGGTGGTGCTGCACGGTGCGGGAGTCGACCACCGCGAGGCCGAGGCCTGCTTCGACCCGATCCTCGAGGCTGCGGGCCTGCGCCGGATCTACCCGGACCTGCCGGGGATGGGTCGGTCGCCGGCTGCGGATGAGCTGCACTCGTCCGACGACGTCCTGCACCTCATGATCCGGTTCGTCCTGGCCGAGGTCGGACCCGAGCCGTTCCTCCTGGTCGGTCACTCGTGGGGCGCCTACCTGGCCCAGGCGATGGCGGCCCGGCTGTGGGACCAGGTGGCCGGGCTCGCCCTCGTCTGCCCGGTGCTCCCCGACGAGCAGGACGTCCCCGAGCACCGGCCCGTCGTGACGTCGAACGGGATCGGCGACCACGTGTTCCGGGGCTACTTCGTGGTGCAGACGCCCGAGATGTACGAGCGCTACGAGCGGTACGTGGCACCGGCCGCCGACCTCGTGGACGAGGAGGCGATGGAGCGCATGGGCGAGAACTGGGGTCTCTCCCTCGCGGCCAAGCCCTACCCGGGGCCGACGCTCGTCGTCGCGGGGCGGCGCGACTCGACCGTGGGATACGCCGCGGCGGCCGACCTGATGCACGTCCACCCGCGCGCGACGGTCGCGGTGGTGGACGAGGCCGGTCACGCGCTGCCGCACGAGGAGCCCGAGGTGCTGGGCGCCCTGATCCGGCAGTGGCTGGTCCGGGTGGAGCGCGCAAGGGTGTCGGGCTGAGCCCTAGTCGGGACGGAGTCGGTCGACCGCGGCCGCCACGTGACGCGACCGGGCTTCGGCGCTGCGTGCCTTGAGCAGTGGCAGCACCAGGTCGTACTGCTCGGTGCGACTGAGCTGACGGAAGACCGCAGCGGCCTCGGCGACCGCTGCGAGTGCCGCTCGGAGGTCGGACGGGACCTCGCCCGCGGACTGGGGTGCGTAGGCGGCGGCCCATCGGCCATCAGCGCGGGCTGCCTCGAGCGACGCGAGCCCGCCTGGCCGCATCTCGCCGGAGCCGGTCGATCCAGCCGTGGCACAGTGCGCCGTCGAGGGCGTCGCCGATCGTGATGAGCGGCAGGTCGGCGTGCTTGCGTCGGATGCGCAGCCAGGCCTCCGTCGCGGTGTCGTGATGCTCCTCGAGCCACGTGTCCCACGCCTGGCCGTCGGCGAACTCCAGCACGTCCATCGCCACATCGTCGCACCGGCGGGGTGCCGCGTTGTGTGCACCTATACCCTGTAGGCGAGGAACTACAGGAAGTAGATGGATGGACGCCCGCACCCCGCTCACGGCCGAGTCGCTCACCGAGACGGCTGCCGGCCTCGCCGACGAGCTCGGCCTCGACCAGGTCACCGTCTCGGAGGTCGCCCGGCGCGTCGGTGTGAAGCCGGCCAGCGTGTACTTCCACCTCCGCGGCACCGACGACCTGCGAGGTCGGGTCAGCACGCTCGCCCTGGCCGAGCTCGCGGACCGGCTCGGGCTCGCTCTCGCCGGTCGCGCCGGTCGTGACGCGTTGGGCGCCCTCGTCGACACGATCCGCACGTACGCGAACGACCACCCGGGCCGATGGGAGGCCACGCAGGTCCGCATCACCGCCCCGGACGCCGGGGCGCCGGGTGGTCGCGTGGCCGCGCTGATGCTGGCAGTCGTGCGCGGCTACGACCTCCCCGAGGCGGAGCTGACCCATGCCGTCCGCCTGATCGGCAGCACGATCAACGGCTTCGTCCGCCTGCACGTGAACGGCGGCTTCGACCGCTCCGAGCCCGACCCCGAGGCATCGTGGCTCCGCATGACCCAGGCGCTCGACAGCGCCCTGACCCACTGGCCCACCGACGAGGACACCACCCGATGACCGACCCCGACCTGCACGACGTCCCTTTGGCCGGCGAGCTGTTCCGCGGCGTGGTCGAGCTCGAGCACACCGCGACCGGCGTCCAGCCACACCGGCTGCCGGCGTGGGCACGGCGTCAGCTGCCCGACCCGCAGCTGCTCATGGCCGAGGCCCAGCCGTCAGGTGTCCGCCTCGTCATGCGGACGACCGCGTCGACGATCGAGCTGACCGCCCGTCCGACGCGCGTCGGCTACGTCGGAGCGCCCGCACGCCCCGCGGGGGTGTACGAGCTCGTCGTCGACGGCGAGCCGTTCGGGCGTGCCTCGGTCGACGGCGGAGACCTGCTCATGATCGACATGACCACCGGTGGTCGCGAGGTCACGCGCGGCGAGCCGGGCACGATCACGTTCGGCGACCTCCCGGCGCGATCCAAGACGCTCGAACTCTGGCTGCCCCACAACGAGCTCACCGAGCTGGTCTCGCTGCGCGCGGACGCCGCGGTGGAGCCCGTCGGCGCGTCCGGCCGTCGCGTCTGGCTGCACCACGGGAGCTCGATCAGCCACGGCTCCAACGCGCTGACGCCGACCGGCACGTGGCCGGCGATCGCCGCGGCGTCGGTAGGCGTGGACCTGGTGAACCTCGGCTTCAGCGGCAGCGCCCTGCTCGATCCGGCCACCGCGCGCACGATGCGCGACCTGCCGGCCGACGCGATCAGCGTGAAGATCGGGATCAATCTCGTGAATGCCGACCTGATGCGCGTCCGGGGATTCGTCGCGGCGGTGCACGGGTTCCTCGACACGATCCGCGAGGGCCACCCGCACACCCCGCTGCTGGTGGTCTCGCCGATCCTGTGTCCGATCCACGAGGACACGCCCGGTCCGGGCCTCCCTGACCCGTCCACGTTGGGCACGGACGCCGTGCGCTTCATGGCCACGGGGGACCCGGCCGACGTCGCGATGGGGAGGCTGACGCTTCGGGTCATCCGCGAGCAGCTGCGCCAGATCGTCGAGGCCCGCCGCGTGGACGACCCGCACGTGTACCTGCTCGACGGGCTCAGCCTCTACGGCGAGGCTGACGCCGAGGCGCACCCGCTGCCCGACGCGCTGCACCCGAGCGCCGAGACGCACCGGCTCATGGGCGAGCGCTTCGCGAGGCTCGCGCTGGCGCCGGGCGGTCCGCTGGGCTGAACCGCCCCGTCGCGGCACCGCCGAGCGCTAGCGTCGCGGTGTGAACGAGGAGATTTTCGAGCTGCTGGTGCGTCTGACGTGTGGGGAGGCCGCGGAGCCGCCGGTGCGCGGAACGGTCGCGCTCCATGGCGAGCGCTTCCGGGTCTGGAAGCACGGGGAGCGTCGTCGGGTGGAGCGGTCGAGGGCGAGCTGCGCTCGATCCGTGAGCCGGAGCGGAGCCTGGACTTCCCCGTGGGCGGAGGCGTTCCGGTGGAGAGCGGTCCCGGCGCGTTCGACCACGACGAGGAGGACGAGCCGTGGGTGCTGATCCGCCGGCCGGAGCTGGGCGAGCTGGACCTGCGCGAACGACGGCTCGACGGAACCGTGGTCCGGGGTCGGCGCTTCGGCCGGGAGACCGCGACCTTCACGCTCCGGGACCCGGAGGACGAGGAGCTCGGTCTCACGTACGTCCTCGACGTCACGACCGGCATGCCGTTCGAGATCCTCGAGGACGGCGAGGAGATCCTGCGCTGGCACGAGCTCGAGGTGGTCGACGCGATCGATCCGCAGCTCCTGAGGTGGGACGGCGAGGTCACGGAGAGCGGGTGGTTCGCCTACGTCGGCGTGGCTGTCGGGCCCGACGGGGAGGTGGTGTCCGACGGGCCCGTCCCCGATTCGCTGCGGCGTCACCTGCGCGAGAGCGCTCGCCGTGGGTCGGAGGTTCGGGACTCGCTCGCCGTGAACGGCCTTGTGGCGGAGGTGTCGTTCGAATTCGAGGACGTCGACGTCGTGGCAGACACGATCTGGATCGGCCTCGCGCCGCGCGCTCGCGTCTCCGTACAGGGCGCCGCGTCCCCGGACGACCTCGACTTCGAGGGGACGACCTGGATGACCGCGGATGGCTGGACGTGGACGATCCACGCCGAGGGGGTCGACGACCCCGGCCTCGAGAGCACCGTCCGCCAGCGGATCACCCGATGGCGGGAGCGTGAGACGCCATGAGAGCCGTGGTCCAGGATCGCTACGGCGGGACTGAGGTGCTGCGCGTCGAGGACGTGCCCGTGCCGTCGCCGGCCGCGGGGCAGGTCCTGGTCCGGGTCGCGGCGACGTCGCTGAACCTCAGCGACTGGGAGTGCCTGACCGGCTCACCGCTCTATGCGCGGATCGGCGGTCTGCGCGCGCCCGCGCGACCGACGCTCGGCTCGGACATCGCAGGGGTCGTGGAGCGTGTGGGCGAGGGCGTCAGACACTTCCGTCCGGGAGATCGGGTGTTCGGCGACAACCTCGCGCTCAAGGGCGGGTTCGCCGAGCTCGCACTCGCACCGGAGTCCGGGCTGGCGCCGCTGCCGCAGGGACTCGGCTTCGTCGAGGCCTCGACGATCCCGCAGGCCGGCGCGATCGCGCTCCAGGGGATGGCGAGGGTGCGGCCGGGCGCCCGCGTCCTGATCAACGGAGCAGGTGGCGGCTCGGGCACCTTCGCGATCCAGCTGGCGAAGCAGCGAGGCGCCCACGTCACCGCCGTCGACCATGCCTCGAAGCTCGACCACATGCGCTCGCTCGGCGCCGACGAGGTGATCGACTACGAGCGCGAGGACTTCACCCGCGGGCAGCCGAACGACCTCGTGCTCGACCTCGTCGCGCACCGCTCCGTCTTCGCGTACCGCCGTTCGGTCACGCGCGGAGGCACCTACCGCTGCGTCGGCGGCTCGGTCGGCACCCTGCTGCGGGTGCTCACGGCGGGATCGGTCCTCGGTCTTGCGACGGGTCGCTCCCTCGGCGTGCTCGTCGTGAAGGAGGGCCCGGAGCACTTCCTGCCGCTCGCGGACCTCGTCACCGCCGGCGACGTGCGGGTGCACGTGGACCGCACGTTCACGCTCGACGAGGTGCCCGAGGCGCTCGCGCACCTCGGCGCGGGTCGCGCCCTCGGCAAGGTCGTCGTCACGCCGTAGGGCGGGGTGAACGCACGAAGGGCGAGTCACCATCGGTGACTCGCCCTTCGACGGGGTGCTGCGGGATCAGACCCGGCGGACCTTGTAGGAGCCGGTCCAGATCTTGACCTTCTCGACGCTCTTGCCCGGACGGGGGGAGTGCCAGATCTTGCCGTCACCGGCGTAGATGCCGATGTGGTAGACGCCCGACCCGTTGTAGAAGCCGATCAGGTCGCCCTTGCGCTTGTCGCCCTTGGAGACCTTCTTGCCCTTCTTCATCTGGGCACCGGCGACGCGCGGCATGCTCTTCTTGACGGACTTCTTCACGGCGTACTTGACGAGGCCGGAGCAGTCGAAGCCGGACGGGCTCGAGCCGCCCCAGCGGTACGGGGTGCCCTTCTGCTTCGCGGCGGCGTTCATGATCTTCTTGCCGCGGATGATCGCGCGCTTGCGCTTGATCGCCTTCTTGCGCGCGATGACGTACTTCTTGCGCTTGAGCGCCTTCTTCTTCTTGAGGATGCGCTGCTTGCGGAGCTCGGCCGCGGTGGGCGAGCTGGTGGAGGAGGCGACCGCGGAGGTCGCGGCGGCGGAGGTGGTCACCGGGGCCGCCTGGGCGGCGGGAGCGGCGATGGACAGGACGGACGCGGCCATGGTGGCAGCGAGCACTCGTGCGACGTGTCGCATATGGGGGCTCTCCTTCAACGCCTTCGAGGAGAGACCTGTCGGGCTGGCAGTGAAGGTGTGCCCCACCGTGCGGTGGTGAGCCCCAAGTCGCGCGCTGGGCGCGACGCCGTGCTGGTTTCCCCGGCTCGCCGATTGAGATGCGTTGACTGGTCCCGTGAGCCTCGGCGAGTTCAGCGCGCTCACGACCTGGCCCGTTGGGGCCTCAGGGAGACTAGGCAGGCTTCTGGGGCGAACCCCAACCGGAGGGTTTCGGACGGAACGCGGAGTTACTCGACGTGCGACCTGCCGTTCCAGGGAAAAACGCGAGAGACGAAGATTGACCGACGTGACGCATCTCACGCGGGCCTCGCCTCGCTAGGCTCACCAGTCACACCGAACGAAGGACGCAGACATGGTGACCCTGGCTCCGGCCGCCGCCGGCAACTGGCGGGACATCACCCGAGTGAAGGCCGCGGAGACCCAGCGCGAGTGGGTCGCCGAGGCCGCGTACTACCTGTGCCTCTCGGCGGATGACGGGCTCTGGCGCTCGTACGCGGTCCAGGACGACGACGGCGCCGTGGTCGGCCACGTGATGTGGGCCGTGGACACCGACGACGGCAGTCACTGGATCGGCGGCCTCGTCATCGACGCCGAGCGCCAGGGGCAGGGTCTCGGTCGCGCCACCGTGCGGACGCTGCTCGACCTGTGGGAGCGCGAGGAGCCGTCGCTGTCGGGCACGGCGTACCGCGAAGCCGCGCTCTCGGTCGCTCCGGAGAACGAGGTCGCGCTGGGGCTCTACCGCTCGCTCGGCTTCGTCGAGACCGGGGAGCAGGAGGACGATGAGGTCGTGCTGCGGCGTCCGCGCTCCTGAGGCCTGTTCCCGGGCGCGCGGCGGGCGTACCGTGAGAGCGTGTCCGCGTCGCTGGCAGAGCGCGTGATCCGCAGGGTGGGCGAGAGCCCGGTGGCGGAGGCGATCGGGAACGCCCAGCAGCGGGTCTACGGGCCGTTGCTCGACTGGGCACGACGCAGTCCGCTCCACACCGACGCGTTCGGACACTCCGTGCACCCGCCGCTGACCGATGTCACGCTCGGCTGCTGGCTCAGCGCCACGATCCTCGACGTCGTCGGGGGCGAGAGCGCACGTCGCAGCGCCACGGTGCTTACCGCTGCGGGCCTGGCGGCCTCGGTGCCGACCGCCCTCGCGGGCGCGGGGGACTGGACCGAGCTGGCCGGCCCGGAGCGCCGCATCGGCGCGGCGCACTCGGCCGCCACCGACGTGGCCACCTTCCTCTTCCTCGGCTCGCTGGTCGCGCGGCTGCGTGGGCATGACGGGGCCGGAGCACGGTTCGCCCTCGCGGGGAACCTCGTGGCGGCGGGGGCCGGGTTCCTCGGCGGCCACCTGGCGCTCAGCCGAGGCACCGCCGACCGCGGCGCCTAGGACGGCGCCGGTCTCACGCGCCGGTGATGAGTTCCGGCGCTCCCTCCCGTCATACCTGTGACAGGACATGACGAGACGGAAGAGGATGACCATGAGTGTGGACACGCGAGTGGGGGAGCGGAGCGACATGACCGAGGTCGACGAGCCGACGTTCTCCGCGATGGTCGAACGGCACCGGCGAGAGCTGCACGTGCACTGCTACCGGATGCTCGGCTCGTTCGAGGACGCCGAGGACGCCGTGCAGGAGACGTTCCTGCGGGCGTGGCGACGGCGTGAGACCTACGAGGGGCGCTCCACGTTCCGCGCGTGGCTGTACCGGATCGCGACGAACGCGGCGCTCGACCTGATCGCGAAGCGGCGCCCCGAGCCCGCGACCGGTGGTGAGGTGCTGTGGCTGCAGCCGTACCCGGACCGGCTGCTCGACGAGCTGCGCGCGGACGAGTCCGAGGAGCCCGAGACGGCCGCGGTCGCCCGCGAGACGATCGAGCTCGCGTACATCGTCGCGCTCCAGCACCTGGCGCCGCGCCCGCGAGCCGCGCTGGTCCTGCGCGAGGTGATCGGCTGGCCGGCGAAGGACGTCGCCGAGCTGCTGGGCGACTCGGTGAACTCCGTGAACAGCGCGCTCCAGCGGGCTCGCGCGGGGATGCGCGAGCACCTCCCCGCCGAGCGGCAGGACTGGACCGGCGGCGCCGACGACGCGCAGACACGCGAGGTCGTGCGCCGCTACAGCGAGGCCTGCCTCGCCACCGACATCGACGCGATCGCCAAGATGCTGCGCGACGACGTGCGGTGCTCCATGCCGCCGACGCCCGGTGTGCAGATCGGTCGCGACGCGGTCGTCGCCGACTGGACCGCGGGCGGGTTCCCGGAGATGCGAGGCCTGCGGATCGTGCCGACCTCGGTCAACCGGCAGCCCGCCATCGGCGCCTACCTCTGGCGCGAGGCCGACAAGGCGTACCTGCCGCTGACCGTCGACGTGCTGCGTGTCGAGGACGGGCAGATCGCCGAGATCGTCACCTTCCACGACGACCAGTTCCCGCGGCTGGGGCTGCCCGAGCGCCTGGAGGAGTCGTGAGCCGCGCGGCGGTGGCGCAGGCCGTGCGCCCGCGGCTGGGCCGGGTCGCCCTCACCGGGATCGTCGCGACGGTCGTGGCGGCGGCCGTCACCACGGCCGGCGGCGCGCTCGCGAAGGCGGCGGGCGTCGACTTCGAGATCCCCGACGGTGGCGAGTCCATCCCGGTCGCCGGGTTCACGTCGGTGACGACCATGCTCTCGCTGGCCGGAGTCGCGATGGCGCTCGGGCTGGCTCGCTGGAGCCCTCGGCCGGCGGCGTGGTTCGTACGGGTCGCGGTGACGCTCACGGCGGTCTCGCTGGTGCCGCCGCTGGTGGTGGGCGCGAGCGCTGCGACGGCGCTGGCGCTGATCGCGCTCCACCTCGTCGCGGCGGCCGTGATGATCCCCGCGCTGGCGCGGTCGCTGCGCTAGTCGAGGTGCACGGCCAGCCAGTCCACAACGGACGGCAGGACGAGGTCGAGGCGCCGCAGCATGCCGTCGTGGTCGAGTCCCGGCACGACCTCGTACGGGATGCCGCGTGCGTCCAGATCGCTGCGGAGCTCGGCAGGGGAGAGGAACGACGCCACCAGGGCGTCCTCCTCTCCCCACCACGTGCGGAGGGGGCGGGCGAGGTCGGCCAGCGCGTTCCGCGGAAGCGCGGCGACGTCGTCCCAGAAGGCCTCGGCCGCCACGGGGTCGTAGGTCGCGAGGACCTCGGCCCAGGCATCGGGATCGTGCCGTGCCGCCTCGTTGCGGGCGCGCGCCCGGTCACCCATGCCGGCGAGGTCGGCGGTGAGAGGGAAGCCACCGCACGCCACGGCGACGACGCGCGGGCTGCTCAGCGCCAGTCGCACGGCCATGACCCCGTTCATCGAGTAGCCGAACGCGGTGTACGAGTCGACGTCCAGGTGGTCGAGGACCTGCTCGATGTCGGCGACGAAGCCGCTCATCGCGTAGCCGCCGGGCCGCTCGCTGGGACCGAAGCCTTGCGGCGACACGATCACCACGCGGAAGCGGTCGGTCAGGGGAGAGAGGTCGACGGCGGTCCAGTCGACGTTGAGCCGCGGCACGACCACGGCGGGTCCCTCACCGGACGACGTCCACCAGATTCCCTCGGGCACGTGGCCAGACTAGGCCGAGGCGATGTCGTCCAGCGCCGCGAAGTCGGCAGCGTCGAACCCGCCCTCGTCGAGGACGTCGCTCAGCGAGATCGAGTCGAGCTCGGCGACGATCGCGTCGGCCACGCGTCGCTCCAGCGCGACGAGCACGCCCTGGATGCTGCTTCCGACGGGGCAGGCCGGGTTGGGACCGTGGATGCCGAGCACCGGGTCGTCGCCCTGGAGGGCGCTCCAGACCTGCGCGAGGGTGACCGCGGCGGGGTCGACGGCCAGCTCCCAGCCGCCGTGCGCGCCGGGCCGCGACGCCGTGAGACCGGCCTCGCGCAGGGGGCCGAGCACCTTGCGCACGTGGACGGGGTTCACCGCCGTGCTGCCGGCGAGCTCCTCGGAGCCGACGGGGGTGGTGCGACCCGCCGCAGCACCGGCGGCGAGGTACGTGAGGACGTGCACTGCCACCGCGAACTGGGTGTTGGTCGAACGGGCCACGAGACCATCTTGCCATATCGCCACCATCATGACTACAGTTGCGAACGAATCGCCATCATCGTGACTACAGATCAGGAATGCTCATGACCATCGCCGTCACCGGTGCCTCCGGCCAGCTCGGCCGCCTCGTCGCCGACCAGCTCCTCGCCACCGTCGATCCCTCCGAGGTCGTGCTGCTCACGCGCGACCCCTCCAAGCTCGCCACCTACGCCGAGCGCGGCGCGATCGTCCGCGAGGCCGACTTCGGCCAGCCCGACGCCCTCGTCGAGGCGCTCGCCGGCGTCGACCGGATGCTGCTGATCTCGACCGACATCGTGGGCGCCCGCCTCGACGGCCACCTGGCCGCGATCGACGCCGCCTCCCGTGCGGGTGTCAGCCACGTCGCCTACACGTCGATCCCGGAGCCGACGCCCGACAACCCGTCCGGTGTCGTGCCCGACCACGCCGCCACCGAGGACGCGCTGCGCGCCAGCGGCCTCGCGTGGACGATGCTGCGCAACAACCTCTACGCCGAGATGCAGGTCGACACGATCCGCCAGGCGGCCGCCAGCGGCCAGCTGTTCGTGAACACGGGCGACGGCGGCGCCGCCTACGTCACGCGCGCCGACTGCGCCGCCGTGGCCGCGGCCGTGCTGACGGGCGACGGCCACGAGGGCGAGGTCTACGACGTGACCGGTCCCGCCGCGATCACCGCGGACGACTTCGCCGCGCTCGCCGAGCAGCTCGCCGGCCGGCCGATCGAGGTGCTCAACGTCGACGACGAGGCCTACCGGGGCGGACTCGTCGCCGCAGGCGTCCCCGAGGAGTTCGCGCCGTTGCTCGTCTCCTTCGGCACGTCGATCCGCCTGGGCAAGCTGGCCCGGGTGACCGACGTCGTCGAGCGCGTCGGCGGCAGCACGCCCACGCCGTTGGCCGACCTCGTGGGCGCCCAGGGCTGAATCCCGCGGACAGCGCGCGCATCCTGCGAAGATGGCCGGATGCGCGCGCTCGTCCTCGATTCCGCCCGGTCCCGTCCCGAGGTCCGCGACGTCCCCGAGCCCTCGGCGCCCGACGGCGGGGTCGTGGTGCGGGTCGTCGCGACCGGCCTGTGCCGCAGCGACTGGCACGCGTGGGCGGGGCACGACGACGGCGTCGCCTTCCCGCATGTGCCGGGCCACGAGCTGGCCGGGGAGATCGTCGAGCTCGGCCCCGACGTGCGCGACTGGCAGGTCGGCGACCGCGTCACCGTCCCGTTCGTCGCGGGCTGCGGCACGTGCGAGTGGTGCCTCGCAGGCGACGCGCAGGTGTGCCCCGACCAGGAGCAGCCCGGCTTCACCTACTGGGGCTCGTTCGCCGAGCGGGTGGTCGTCCACGCCGCCGACACGAACCTCGTGCGCATCCCCGACTCGGTCGACTTCGCCACCGCGGCAAGTCTGGGTTGCCGGTTCGCCACCGCGTACCGCGCCCTCGTCGGCCGGGCCCGCGTCGCCGAGGGCGAGTGGGTCACCGTGGTCGGCGCCGGGGGAGTCGGCCTGAGCTCGGTCATGATCGCCCGCGCGCTCGGCGCCCGGGTCATCGCGGTCGACCGGAACCCCGAGGCGCTCGGCGTCGCGACCGACCTCGGTGCCGAGCACGTCCTCCTGGCCGACGGCCGCGACGTTCCCTCCGCGGTCGCCGAGCTGACCGGAGGCGGCAGCCACGTCGCGGTCGACGCCGTCGGCAGCGAGCAGACCTGCGCCGACGCGATCCTCAGCCTCCGGCGCCGCGGTCGCCTCGCCCAGGTGGGACTCCTGCCCGCCATCGAGGGGCACCCGCGCGTGCCGATGGAGCGCGTCATCGGCTGGGAGCTCGACGTCCTCGGCAGCCACGGGATGGCCGCCGCCGACTATCCGGGGATGATGGCCCTCATCGAGCAGGGCGCCCTCCAGCCCCAGCGACTCATCGAGCGCACCATCGGCCTCGAGGAGACCGCCGAGCTGCTGCCGGTCTTCGACCGCGCGACGCTCGCCGGGATGACCATCATTGATCCGACGCGCTGAGGGCCCGCAGTCGCCCGTCGACCATGTGGTGAGCGCTGGTCAGGCGCGGCAGGATCCGCTGGTCGTGCGTCACCAGGATCGTCGCGGTGTGGTTCTCCTCGGTCAGCTGCAGCAGCAGGTCGACGATCTGGCCGCCGCGCTCCTGGTCCAGGGCGCTGGTCGGCTCGTCGACGATGAGGACCGACGGACGGTGCATCAGCGCGCGGGCGATGTTCACGCGCTGGCGCTGCCCGCCCGAGAGCTGGGCAGGCCGCTTGTCCCGGTCGCCCGCGAGGCCGACCGCATCCAGCAGCTCGGCGGCGCGCTCGCGGGTGGCGCGTCGCTCGGCGCGTCGCTTCGGGTCGGTCGTCAGCTCGTTCATCACGAGCAGCTGCTCGTACGCCGTCAGCGAGCCGAGCAGGTTCGACTGCTGGAAGACCAGGCCGATCTTCGTGCGCCGCAGCTCGGCCTTCTCGGTCAGGGTGAGGTCGGTGGTCTCGACGCCGTCGATGGTCACGGTGCCCCGGTCGGGGGTGATCAGGGTGGACGCGACGGCCAGCAGGCTGGACTTCCCGGAGCCGGAGGGACCGGTGACACCGGCCGTGCTTCCGGCCTCGACATGCAGGCTCGCGTCGTCGATCGCGGTCACGCGCGAGGCGCCGTCAGGGAAGGTCAGGGTGATGTGGGACAGGTCGATCATCGGTTGCTCCCCAGGGCGTTGAGGGGGTCGGTGCGGGTGATGGAGCGGGTGGCGAGTCCGGCGCCGGCGAGTCCGAGCGCGGTCATGATCACGCCGGGCAGCAGGGTCGTCAGCGGGCTGAGGACGAAGGGCAACGCGCTGCCGGCCACGGCGCCGAGCGCGGCGGTCACCGCGATGCCGGCGCTCACGCCGAGGAGCAGCACCACCGCCGCCTGCCCGAGGGCGTCTCGGGTGAGCATGCGGTTCGTCGCGCCGAGCGCCTTGAGCACGGCCACGTCGGGCTGACGCTGGATGCTCCACACGGTGAAGAACGCGCCGACGACCAGCGACGAGATCCCGAACAGCATCCCCACCATGAGCAGCAGCGAGCCGATCTCGGACCGGAACGACCCGAGCGCGGTCAGCGAGGACAGCACGCCCTCGGAGGTGGTGCCGGCCACGGCGTCGGCCGCCGCGAAGTCGGTGTCCGACGCGGAGACGGCCAGCACGGTGGCGAAGGGCGCTGGCTCGCCGGGGCGGGCGCCGACGTCCTGCCAGTCGCTCAGGTCGAGTCGCACGACCGGCAGGTGGGAGTACCAGGTGATGTCCGGCTCGGTCGCGACGACGAACGACTTCGCGCCGATGCGCACGTGGTCGCCCTTCTCGACGTCGAGATCCTCGGCGGTCTCGGTGCTCATCGTCACGTGACCGGGGGCGGGAGCCTGCACGGCCGACGCGCCCTGCGCGACGCCGAACGCGGTGACCGTCTCGTGCCGATCGCCCGCGGACACCCGTGTCGTGCTGATGCCCAACGGGTCGACGGCGGTCACGCCGTCGCGGCGCTCCCACGCGTCGGCCTGGCCGCGCGTGATCGCGGAGTCGGCGTAGGACGGCGACTGCGCATCCTCCGCCGAGAACACGATCCGGTCGGCCTGGAGCGAGGTGATGGCCGAGACGTTCTGCTGGGCCAGTCCTCCGGTGAGGCCGGCCAGGAAGGTGACGAGAATCGTGATGAGCGTGACGACGGTGGCGATGAGGGCGAAGCGCCCCTTGGCCACTCTCAGATCGCGCCAGGCGACGAACATGGGCGGGTCCTCCGGGCTGGGTCGGGCACGGGTCCTGATGACCTCGTGCACTGTCTCCACGGTGTCTCGTTTCCGGGGCCGGGCCATCGTGCGCGGGAACGCTTTCCCGGACCCGAAGGATGGACGGGAACTCCACCTTTCGTACGACGCCCGCGAGAACCGTGACGTCTAGACTGGAGCCGTGATGTGGGCGTGAGATCGCACGACGGACGCCGGGGGATCGGCTCGATCTCGGCGTGGCTCTCGCTGTCCCTGCACCTGCTGGTGGGCGCCCTGCTCACGGTGCTGGTGCTGACCTCCGCCGACGGCACGCGAGCCGAGAGCATCGCGGTGATCGCCCTGGCGATCCTGTTCGCCGCCACGTACGTCGTGGGCGTCTGGCCCGACGGCGCGCTGCCCGAGCCCGGCCGGTGGGGCTGGTGGTGGGTCGGCGCCCTGACCGTCGAGTGGCTCGTGCTGCTGGCGTGGAGCGTGGAGGCCACCTACCTGGCCTTCGCGCTGTTCTTCCTCTACCTGCGACTGCTCGGCACGGTGCGCGGCATCGTGGCGGTGGTGGTCGCCACGATCGTCGCCGTCGGCGCGTTCGGGCTGCACCGCGGGTTCGACGTCGCGGGCATCATCGGCCCTGCCCTCGGCGCAGGCGTCGCCATCGTCATCGGACTGGGCTATGAGGCACTGAACCGCGAGGTGACCCGTCGGCAGCGGCTCATCGAGGAGCTGACGCGCACCCGCGACCAGCTGGCGATCGCGGAGCACGCCGCCGGGGTCGTGGCCGAGCGGGAGCGGCTCGCGCGCGAGATCCACGACACCGTCTCGCAGTCGCTGTCGAGCGTCATCATGCTGCTGCACGCCGCCCAGCGCAGCGATCCCGGAACGCCGAAGGGGCGCGAGCGGCTCGAGCAGGCACGCGAGGCGGCCGCGGAGGCGCTGGCCGAGACCCGCGAGTTCATCCACGCCCTCACGCCTCCGGCCCTGCGGGACGGCGGCATCGGCGACGCGCTGGAGCGGCTGGGGGAGCAGACCCGCGAGACGACCGGCCTGCGTGTCGAGGTCGACGTGCCCTCCGACGGGCGGGCCGTGCCGACGCCGGTGGAGACCGCGTTGCTGCGGATCGCCCAGGGCGCGATGGCCAACGTCATCCAGCACGCGCAGGCCGAGCGCGTCGACCTGACGCTCACTCGCCTGGACGACGAGATCATCCTCGACGTGGTCGACGACGGGGTGGGCTTCGACGCGGAGACCCTGTCCACCCGCGACGGAGCGTCCCGGTCGTTCGGGCTGGCCGCGATGCAGGAGCGTGCGGCCGACCTCGGGGGACGGGTGGTCGTGGAGTCCCAGTCCGGCCGGGGCACGAGCGTCGTGGCGAGCTTCGCGGTGAGCCCATGAGCGTGCGCGTCCTGATCGTCGACGACCATCCGCTCATGCGGACGGGCCTGTCCGCGCTGTTCGAGACCGATCCGCAGATCGAGGTCATCGGCGCGGTGGGCACCACCGCCGAGGCCGTCACCGAGGCGCGGCGCGCGCGGCCCGACGTGGTGCTGATGGACCTGCAGTTCCAGCGCGTGTTCGAGGGCGCGGCCGCGACCCGCGAGATCCGCGCGCTGCCCGACCCACCCGCGGTGCTCGTGCTGACCAACTTCGACACCGACGCCGACATCATCGAGGCGATCGAGGCGGGTGCCGCGGGCTACCTGCTGAAGGACGCCGCGCCCGAGGAGATCACCGCCGCGATCCACGCCGCCGCCGCGGGCCAGACCGCGCTGTCGCCCTCGGTGGCGACGCGCCTGCTCGCCCGCATGCAGCGGCCCCACACGTCGCTGAGCGCGCGCGAGCTGGAGGTGCTGAGCCTCGTCGCCGCCGGCCACAGCAACACCGACATCGCCCAGCGGCTGCACCTGAGCGAGACCACCGTGAAGTCCCACCTCGCGCACATCTACCCGAAGCTAGGCGTCAGCTCGCGCACCGCCGCGGTGGCCGCCGCTCGAGAAGCGGGCATCATCGGCCGCGGTTGATGGCAGGCTCGTCCCCATGGCATCGAAGGCGGCGAGCATCTCCACGGCGACCGGAACCGACTGGACCGACTGGGACGCGTGGCTCACCGCGCAGGGGGCGCTGACCGTGCCTCATGCCGAGATCGCGCGGCTCGCGCTGCAGCGGGTGCACGATCTCGGCATCACGACGCACGCCGGCAACGGCAAGCCGTTCAACGACGGCTGGTGGTCCCAGACCATCGCGATCGAGTACGGGCACCAGCACGGCCTGCGCGAGAAGGGCCAGCTGGCGGCGGGGGACCACGCCGTGACGGCCTCGAAGAAGGTGGTCGGGTCGCTCGACGAGCTGCTCGAGCGGTGGTGCGCGGTCGTCTCGGGCCGCGAGGAGTTCGACGGCGTGGCCCTCGCGGCCGAGCCGCGGGTGAGGTCCACCGAGAAGTGGCGCTACTGGCGCGCCAAGCTCGCCGACGGATCGTCGGTGAACGTCGACATCTCCGCGGACCGGGTGGCCGTCCAGCACGCAGCCCTCGGCTCCGCCGAGGATCGCGAGCGGTGGCGGCCGTTCTGGAAGAAGCTGCTCGGCGAGCTCTGACGCTCAGTCGTCGAAGTACTCGGACATGAACGCGCTGACCCACGCCGGCTGACGCGCGTCGGTCGGCACGAACTCGACCATCGTCGGCTTGAGGTCGATCACGGGCGTGCCGTCCACGGCGTCCAGGCCGACCACGGTGAGCTCGCGTCCGTCGACCGCATCGATGCGGCAGCAGGTCACGCCGATCCGGTTCGGCCGTCGTGGCCCGCGCCCCGCGAAGATCCCCATGGTCGGGAGGTCGGCGCGCCCGCGGTACGGCTGCGGCTCACCGGGCTCGCTGGGCTCGTCGAACTGGTCGAACACGAACAGCACCTCCACGTGGGAGAAGCTCTCGAGCCCTTGGAGGCAGGCCTCCCCGAACCGCTCGTCGACGGTGATCGTGCTGTGGACCGCGCCCCACTGATCGGAGTGCTGCACGTCCGTCCGGTGGTTCCGGACGACACCGATCGGTCGGATCTCGAAGGTGCGCATGTCTCGTTCTAGCGCACCTCGGCGTTCACCTGCGGTGCGCGCTTCCGGCCTGCCACCCTCGACGGATGCACGCAACAGGCCCGACACTCCCTTCGTGGGGCGCGAGAGCAGCCATGGTCGTCGCGGCGCTCTCGGGCTTCGTCCTCGCCGTCTGGATGATCCTCTGTGCCGTCGCCTACGCGTCGAGCGACCGGCAGGTCCTCGGGGGCGTGGTCTTCGAGTCGGAGGTCAACGCCGCGTTCGTGCTGGTGACCGCCCTCGGATCAGGACTTGGTCTCTTGGCGGCTCTGCTCGGTCTGTCCGGGCTGCGGGTCGGACGGCTGGGGCGTACGCGGTGGGTGTGGGCGGTGACGTCGCTCGCGTCCCTCGCGTGGGCCTTCGCATCGGTCGTGGACGGTGGAGCGACCTTCTTGACCGTCTACCTGCTGTTGGCCACCGGCCTGGCGGCAGGCGTCGTCGCGCTCGCGCCGACATCTTGGTACGAAGATGTCGCCCCAGCGACCGAGAGGTAGAAAGACTCGTCCCCCGGGCCCCGTCCGGCGCGCGGACCGTGCGCAGAGCCGAACGTCGCCCACTGATAAAGTCGCCCCGAACCATCCTTTAACCACCGTCCTGTGAGGCGGAGAAGGAGGTCGGCTTGAGCACCGTCATGGATGCCACCGATGTCTCGCGTGCGCTGACACGCATCACCCACGAGATCCTCGAGAAGAATCGCGACGCCGAAGGTGTCGTCATCCTCGGGATCCCCACCCGCGGAGTCGAGCTCGCCGAGCGGATCGCCGCGAAGATGGCCGAGGTCGAGGGGACCACCATCGAGCCGGGCGCGCTCGACGTCACGATGTACCGCGACGACCTGCGCCTGAAGGCCCCGCGCGCGCTGGAGCACACCAACGTCCCCGAGGACATCGACGGGCGCGTCGTCGTCCTGGTCGACGACGTGCTCATGAGCGGCCGCACGATCCGGGCCGCACTCGACGCGCTCAGCGACCTCGGTCGCCCGAAGGCCGTGCAGCTGGCCGTCCTGGTCGACCGCGGCCACCGCGAGCTGCCGATCCGCGCCGACTTCGTCGGCAAGAACCTCCCGACCTCCAAGACCGAGAAGGTCCGCGTGCGGCTCGGTGACACGGACGGCACCGACGACTCGGTCACGATCGAGGGGAGCGACGCGTGAAGCACCTCCTCAGCGCCGGCGACCTGACCCGCGACGAGGCGGTGCGCATCCTCGACACCGCCGAGGAGCTGCTCAGCGTCGCCCAGCGCCCTATCAAGAAGCTGCCCACCCTGCGCGGCCGCACGATCGTCAACCTCTTCTTCGAGGACTCCACCCGCACGCGCATCAGCTTCGAGGCCGCCGCGAAGCGCCTCTCGGCCGACGTCATCAACTTCAGCGCCAAGGGCTCGAGCGTCAGCAAGGGCGAGAGCCTGAAGGACACGGCGCTGACGCTTCAGGCCATGGGCGCCGACGCGGTGGTCATCCGCCACCACGCCTCCGGCGCACCTCACCGCCTCGCCACCTCCGAGTGGACGCGCGGCGCGGTCGTCAACGCCGGCGACGGCACGCACGAGCACCCCACGCAGGCCCTCCTCGACGCGTTCACGATGCGCTCGCGCCTGGGCGACCTCGCGGGCAAGAACGTCACGATCGTCGGCGACGTCCTGCACAGCCGCGTCGCCCGCTCGAACGCGCTGCTGCTCGACACGCTCGGCGCGAACGTCACGCTCGTGGCCCCGCCCACGCTGCTTCCGGTCGGCGTCGAGTCCTGGCCGGTCGAGACCTCCTACGACCTCGACGCGAGCCTGGAGAAGGCCGACGCCGTCATGATGCTGCGCGTCCAGCGCGAGCGGATGAACGCCTCGTTCTTCCCCAGCGCCCGCGAGTACAGCCGTCGCTACGGGCTCGACGTCGCCCGCATGAACCGGCTGCCCGACCACGCGATCGTCCTGCACCCCGGACCCATGAACCGGGGCATGGAGATCAACGCCGACGTCGCCGACAGCGACCGCTCCGTCATCGTCGAGCAGGTCACCAACGGCGTGGCCGTGCGGATGGCAGTCCTGTACCTGCTCCTCGGTGGAGCCACTGAAGGAGAGAACGCATGAGCACGGTCATCAAGGGCGCCCGGGTCCTGGGCGCGGAGACCGCCGACATCCTCATCGAGGACGGGGTCATCACCGCGATCGGAGCCGACCTGTCCGGTGACGAGACGGTCGACGCCACTGGCCTGATCGCGCTGCCCGGCCTCGTCGACCTGCACACCCACCTGCGCGAGCCCGGCCGCGAGGACGCCGAGACCGTCCGCACCGGCACCCAGGCCGCCGCCCGCGGCGGCTTCACGTGCGTGTTCGCGATGGCCAACACCGAGCCCGTCGCCGACACGGCCGGCGTCGTCGAGCAGGTCTGGCGCCTCGGCCGCGAGCACGGCTTCGCCGACGTGCAGCCCATCGGCGCCGTCACCGTCGGCCTGGAGGGGGAGCGGCTCTCCGAGCTAGGCGCGATGGCCGACTCGGCCGCCCAGGTCCGCGTGTTCAGCGACGACGGCAAGTGCGTGAGCGACGCCGTCCTCATGCGTCGGGCGCTGGAGTACGTGAAGGCGTTCGACGGCGTCATCGCCCAGCACGCCCAGGAGCCGCGCCTCACCGAGGGCGCGCAGATGAACGAGGGCCCGCTGTCGGGCGAGCTCGGCCTCACCGGATGGCCCGCGGTCGCCGAGGAGGCGATCATCGCCCGCGACGTCCTGCTCGCCGAGCACGTCGGCAGCCGCCTGCACGTGTGCCACCTGTCCACGCGCGGCTCGGTCGAGATCGTGCGCTGGGCCAAGAGCCGCGGCATCGACGTCACCGCCGAGGTCACGCCCCACCACCTGCTGCTCGACGACGAGCTGGTGCGCAGCTACGACCCGATCTACAAGGTCAACCCGCCGCTGCGCAGCAAGGACGACGTCCTCGCCGTCCGGGAGGGTCTGGCCGACGGCACGATCGACATCGTCGCCACCGACCACGCCCCGCACCCCATGGAGGACAAGGAGTGCGAGTGGGGTGCCGCCGCCTTCGGGATGATCGGTCTCGAGACCGCCCTGTCGATCGTCCAGCAGACGATGGTCGACACCGGCGCCCTCAGCTGGGAGCGCGTCGCCGAGGTCATGAGCGCCACCCCGGCGCGCATCGGGCGTGTCGCACATCACGGCCGCCCGCTGGCGGTCGGCGAACCGGCCCACGTGGTGCTCTACGACCCGGCGGCCACGCGTACGATCGAACCCGCCGACACGGCCAGCCTGTCGCGCAACACCCCCTATGCCGGACGGGAGCTGCCGGGCCGCGTGGTCGCGACGTTCCTCGCCGGGAAGGCCACCGTCCTGGACGGACATCTCGTGGAAGGAATCGGTCAGTGACGCATCCCCCCGCCATCCTGGTCCTCGAGGACGGTCGCACGTTCCGCGGCCGCTCCTACGGCGCCACCGGCACCACCGTGGCCGAGATCGTCTTCAACACCGGCATGACCGGCTACCAGGAGACGCTCACCGACCCCTCGTACCGCGGCCAGATCGTCGTGATGACGGCCCCGCACGTCGGCAACACCGGCGCGAACGCCGAGGACTTCGAGTCCCGGCAGGTGTGGGTCGACGGATACGTCGTGCGCGACCCCGCCCGCCAGCGCTCGAACTGGCGCGCCGACCGCAGCCTCGACGACCTCCTCACCGACAGCGGCGTCGTCGGCATCAGCGGCATCGACACCCGCGCCCTCACGCGTCACCTGCGCGAGCGCGGCTCGATGCGGGCCGGCATCAGCACCGAGCTCGACGCCGAGGAGCTGCTGGCGCAGGTCACGGCCGCTCCCGAGATGACCGGGTCGAACTACCTCGCCGACGTCACCGTCCCCGAGGCGCACGTCGTGCCGGCCGAGGGCGACAAGAAGTACACGGTCGTCGCGCTCGACCTCGGCATCAAGGGCATGACCCCCAGGCTGATGGCGCAGCGCGGCATCGAGGTGCACGTGCTGCCCGCGACCTCCACGCTCGACGAGGTGCTCGAGCTGAACCCCGACGGCGTGTTCATGTCGAACGGCCCCGGCGACCCCGCCACCGCCGACCACCAGGTCGAGCTCGTGCAGGGCGTCCTCGAGCGCGGCACACCCTACTTCGGCATCTGCCTGGGCAACCAGATCTTCGGCCGTGCGCTCGGCCGTGGGACCTACAAGCTCAAGTACGGCCACCGCGGCGTCAACCAGCCCGTGCAGGACCGCACCACCGGCAAGGTCGAGATCACGGCGCACAACCACGGCTTTGCCGTCGACGCGCCCCTCGACGAGGACTTCGAGACGCCCTACGGCCCGGCCCGGGTCACCCACGTGTGCCTGAACGACGACGTCGTCGAGGGCATCGCCCTGCTGGACCGCCCCGGGTTCAGCGTCCAGTACCACCCCGAGGCCGCCGCGGGTCCGCACGACGCCGGCTACCTCTTCGACCGCTTCACCGACCTCATGGAGGCAGCCCGTGCCGAAGCGCACTGACATCGAGTCCGTCCTGGTCATCGGGTCCGGCCCGATCGTCATCGGCCAGGCGTGCGAGTTCGACTACTCGGGAACGCAGGCCTGCCGCGTGCTGCGCGAGGAGGGCATCCGCGTCGTCCTGGTGAACTCCAACCCGGCCACGATCATGACCGACCCGGAGTTCGCCGACGCGACCTACGTCGAGCCGATCACCCCCGAGTACGTCGAGAAGGTCATCGCCGCCGAGCGCCCCGACGCGCTGCTGGCCACCTTGGGCGGCCAGACCGCGCTCAACTGCGCCATGCAGCTGGACGCGGCGGGGATCCTGGAGAAGTACGGCGTCGAGCTGATCGGCGCGTCCATCGACGCGATCGAGAAGGGCGAGAACCGCGAGACCTTCAAGGCGATCGTCGAGGACCTGCCGAAGGAGTGGGGCGCCGAGGTGGCCCGCTCGGTCATCTGCCACACGATGGAGGAGTGCGAGGCCGGCGTCGAGACGCTCGGCGGCTACCCGGTCGTCGTGCGGCCCTCGTTCACGATGGGCGGCTCGGGCTCGGGCCTGGCGTACGACCACGACGACCTGCTGCGCATCGCCGGCTCCGGCCTGGCGCTGAGCCCCACCACCGAGGTCCTCCTGGAGGAGTCGATCCTCGGTTGGAAGGAGTACGAGCTCGAGGTCATGCGCGACACCGCCGACAACGTGGTGATCGTCTGCTCCATCGAGAACCTCGACCCGATGGGCGTCCACACCGGTGACTCGATCACCGTCGCCCCGGCGATGACGCTGACCGACGTCGAGTACCAGCGTCTGCGCGACATCTCGATCGGCGTCATCCGCGAGGTCGGCGTCGACACCGGCGGCTGCAACATCCAGTTCGCGGTCAACCCGGTCGACGGCCGCATCGTCGTCATCGAGATGAACCCGCGCGTCTCGCGCTCGTCGGCGCTGGCGTCGAAGGCCACCGGCTTCCCGATCGCCAAGATCGCCGCGAAGGTCGCCATCGGCTACACCCTCGACGAGATCCCGAACGACATCACGCAGGAGACTCCGGCGAGCTTCGAGCCCACGCTCGACTACGTCGTCGTCAAGGTCCCGCGGTTCGCGTTCGAGAAGTTCCCGGCCGCCGACGCCACGCTGACCACGCACATGAAGTCGGTCGGCGAGGCGATGGCCATCGGCCGCAACTTCACCGAGGCGCTGCAGAAGTCGCTGCGCTCGCTCGAGCGTCCCGATGCCGTGTTCTCGTGGGAGCGCGAATGGGTCGACCTCGACAAGGAGGCGCTCCTGAAGTCGGCGTCGGTGCCGCACGACGGCCGCCTGCGCGAGGTCATGGACGCGCTGCGTGCCGGGGCGACGCCCGAGGAGGTCTTCGAGGCCACCGCGATCGACCCGTGGTTCGTCGACCAGCTCGCGCTGCTCAACGAGGTCGCCGCCGAGCTCACCGCCGCCGAGCGCCTCACGCCCGAGCTGCTCCAGCACGCCAAGCGCCACGGCTTCTCCGACGCGCAGATCGGCCGGATCCGCGGCCTGTCCGAGGACGTCGTCCGCGGCGTCCGGCACGCGCTGGGCGTCCGTCCCGTCTACAAGACCGTGGACACGTGCGCCGCCGAGTTCTCGGCCAAGACCCCGTACCACTACTCGTCCTACGACGAGGAGACCGAGGTCGAGCCGCGCGAGCGCGAGGCCGTCATCATCCTGGGCTCGGGCCCGAACCGCATCGGCCAGGGCATCGAGTTCGACTACTCGTGCGTGCACGCGTCGCTCGCGCTGTCCGAGGCGGGCTACGAGACCGTCATGGTCAACTGCAACCCCGAGACCGTCTCCACCGACTACGACACCAGCGACCGGCTCTACTTCGAGCCGCTCACGCTGGAGGACGTGCTCGAGGTCGTGCACGCCGAGCAGCAGGCCGGACCCGTCGCGGGCGTCGTCGTGCAGCTCGGCGGCCAGACGCCGCTCGGTCTGGCCGCGGGCCTGAAGGCCGCCGGCGTCCCGATCGTCGGCACCCAGCCCGAGGCGATCGACCTCGCCGAGGAGCGTGGCGCCTTCGGCCGCGTGCTCACCGCCGCGGGTCTACCGGCGCCGAAGCACGGCACCGCCACCACGTTCGAGGGCGCGAAGCAGATCGCCGACGAGATCGGCTACCCCGTGCTCGTGCGCCCCTCGTACGTGCTCGGCGGCCGCGGCATGGAGATCGTCTACGACGAGGAGTCGCTCTCGACCTACATCGAGAACGCCACCGAGATCTCGCCCGACCGGCCGGTGCTGGTCGACCGCTTCCTCGACGACGCGGTCGAGATCGACGTCGACGCGCTGTTCGATGGCGAGGAGCTGTTCCTCGGCGGCGTCATGGAGCACATCGAGGAGGCCGGCGTCCACTCCGGCGACTCGGCCTGCGCGCTGCCGCCGATCACGCTCGGCAGCCTCGAGATCGACAAGATCCGCGCGTCCACCGAGGCGATCGCCCGCGGCGTCGGCGTGCACGGACTGATCAACATCCAGTTCGCGCTGAGCTCCGACACGGTCTACGTGCTCGAGGCCAACCCGCGCGCGTCGCGCACCGTGCCGTTCGTCTCGAAGGCCACGGCCACGCCGCTGGCGAAGGCCGCCGCGCGCCTCATGCTCGGCGAGTCGATCGCCGACCTGCGCGCGGCCGGCGTCCTGCCCGCCGAGGGGGACGGGGGCCGGCTGCCGGCCACCGCGCCCATCGCGGTCAAGGAGGCGGTGATGCCGTTCAACCGGTTCCGCACCTACGACGGTCGATATGTCGACACGCTGCTCGGTCCCGAGATGCGCTCGACGGGCGAGGTCATGGGCATCGACGCGTCGTTCGGCTCGGCGTTCGCCAAGAGCCAGTCGGCCTCGGGTGCTCAGAACGGCCTGCCCACCTCGGGCACGGTCTTCGTCTCGGTGGCCAACCGCGACAAGCGCCACATGATCTTCCCGATCAAGCGCCTGGCCGACCTCGGCTTCGAGATCCTCGCCACGAGCGGCACCGCCGAGGTGCTGCAGCGCAACGGCGTGCAGGCCACGGTGCTGCGCAAGCTCCACGAGGAGGGCTCGCAGGGCAGCACCGTCGTGCAGAAGATCAACGACCGCGAGGTCCAGCTGATCGTCAACACCCCGCACGGCCTCTCCAGCGGCGCCAACGCGCGCGTCGACGGCTACGAGATCCGCACGGCCGCGGTGGCCGAGGGCATCCCGTGCCTCACCACCGTGCAGGCGCTCGCCGCCGCGGTGCAGGGCATCGAGGCCGAGATCGCCGGCAGCATCGGCGTGCGGCCGCTGCAGTCCTGGGCGGAGACGGTCGCGCGATGAGCTTCGGCAGCCGCGCCCACGTGGCGATGCAGGCGTACGGTCCGCTGTGCGTCGGCATCGACCCCCACGCCCACCTCCTGGAGGAGTGGGGGCTGGAGGACTCGGTCGACGGGCTCGACCGCTTCGCCGCCACGTGCGTCGAGGCGTTCGCCGGCAAGGTGGCGTTCGTGAAGCCGCAGTCGGCGTTCTTCGAGCGGTTCGGCGCGGCCGGCGTCGCGATCCTGGAGCGCACGCTCCAGGACCTGCGGCACACCGGCACGCTGACGATCCTCGACGTGAAGCGCGGCGACATCGGCTCCACCGCCGGCGCCTACGCCGACGCCTACCTCGACGACGACGCCCCGATGGCGGCCGACGCGATCACCGTGAGCCCGTACCTGGGCTTCGGCTCGCTGACGCCGTTCTTCGCCGCCGCGGAGAAGAACGACGCGGGCGTGTTCGTGCTCGCGTTCACCTCCAACCCGGAGGCGATCCGCTACCAGGCCGCCACGACGTCCTCCGGCATGTCGGTGGGCGACGAGGTCCTGGTCGAGCTGGGCCACGCCAACGAGGGCGCCGACCCGATGGGGTCGTTCGGCGCCGTCATCGGCGCCACCGTGGCGCACCTGGACACCCAGCGCCTCGAGTTCAACGGACCGATCCTGGTCCCGGGCTACGGCGCCCAGGGCGGCACGGTCGACGACCTGCGCCGCCTCTTCGGCACCGTCACCGACCAGATCGTCCCGAGCACCTCGCGCGACGTCCTGTCCAAGGGACCGGACGTCACCGCCCTGCGCGCCGCGGCCGCCGCCACCAACGACGCCCTGTCCCTGCTCTGACGCCAGCCGTCACCAGCCGGCGCCGAAGCTGACGAACGAGGTCGGCCGGTCGGCGGTGGCCTCGGCGAGGGCCACGGCCGGGGGAGTGCCGGCGGCCATGAGACGGTGCACGTCCTGCAGGACCTCACAGGCCTCGTCGTCCGCCACCGCCGCGGGCGAGGCGATCACGCATCGTGCGCCGGCGTGCAGCCACGCGTTGACCATGCCGAGCGACTCCTCGGCCCAGCGCTGCGTCGAGCGACCCACCTCGCACGCCGAGAGGACGACGACCTCGGGCACCTCGGCCAGCTGGTCGAGGTCGTACCCGAACAGGGGGCCGTCGGCGAGGAGCAGCCCGGAGAAGAGCGGGTTCTCCACGGCGTGACGGCCGTGAGCCGACACGTGCAGGAGGTCCACCCGTCCGGCGAGCTCGAGGGTTCCCGCGACGGTCGCGTCGCCGTCGGTGAGAGCGACCGCGCCCGGCCAGCGCGCTGCCGACTGCTTGACCTCCTCGATCGCGCGCGGTACGCCCGGTCCTGCCACGAGGCCGGCGGAGCGAGGCTGGGGCAGCCCGCGGACGGCGAGCCAGCGAGTGGCGCCCGAGGCGACGGTGACGGGACGTCCGACCAGCCCGGGCAGCATCGACCACGGGACACCGGCGAGGATGCCGGCTTGCGCCAGGACGACCCGCCGGTCACCGATCAGGTCGAGCACCGGCTGCACGAGCGCGGCAGCAACGTCGGCCAGGCGCCGTTCGAGGCCGAGGCGCACGACCCGAGCCATCGCGTCGCCGAGCACGCTGGCGTTGACGTCCAGGTCGGCACGCAGACCCGCGAGCACGCGAACGAGTGGTGCGGACGGACCGAGGTCCACGAGTTGGCGCACGGCGTCGGTCACGACGAGCGCGAGCAGGCGGGCGTCGCCGTCCCAGAGGTAGCTGACGAGGGCGGTATCGGCACCGAGCGCGCGTTCGACGTCCTCGAGATCGCTGATCTGGTGCACCTCACCGGACCCCGCGTCGAGCCAGGCCCGCCGACGAACCCGCTCGCGCAGCTCGGCGAGCCGGCGGGCTTCCGCGGTGCCGGGCTCGGGCTCGGTGACGGTGAGGGTGCGGATCTCCATGAGGTCGGCCGCCGCTCGGTCGTCGCGGGGCGGCCGTACCGGCACGACCCGCGACGTGAGCGCTCGCGCCCTCTCCGACCACTCGAACACGACCTCGGGATCGCCGTCCGCCAGCGCGATGCGGATCCCGGTCGTCGCGAGGCCACGGCCGTGGCCGACGACCGAGCTCATCATGTCGAGACTGCCGAACGACGACTGCCAGTCGTGCAGGAGGTCGAGGCCGGTGCGCAGGTGCACGAGCGCCTCGGAGCTCCTGTCCGCCGCGAGCTCGAGATCGCACAGTGCCGCGCGTTCGAGGAGCCGCTCCGTGAGCGAGTCGGTCTCGCTTGTGCGGCCGCGCTCGAGCCGCGCGAGAGCGACGTCGACCTCGCCGATGCCCGTGGCCGCGCGGGCCGCGTTCAGGTCGAGGAGCTGAGCCTCGTGGTCCAGGTGGTGGCCCCGCAGGTCGCCCGCAAGCCGGTCCGTGCGCTCGAGCCACGCCGACGACACCGGAGCCAGACGTGCCTCGGCGACGGCGACGACCACCTCGGTGCGCAGGGCCCAGGACTCGCTGCCGATCCGGCGCAGGCGCTGGGCGGTGCGCCGGGCCAGACGCAGCGCCCGCTGCGGGTCGGTGGCGAGCATCGCCCTGGCCGCGACGAACTCGCACTCCGCCCGCATCTGGTGGTGGCGGTGTCGACCGAGGATCGCGGCGCTCGAGGTGAGCAGCGGGACGGCCTCACTCGACATGCCCGCGTGGATCAGCGCCTCCGCACGGTCCTGGTCGACGAGAGCGAGCCCGACCTGCGAGCCCTCCGCCAGCACCGGTCGCGCCTCCTCCATGAGGCGCAGGGCCGCCGCGAGGTCCCAGCGCCGCATCGCGGCATATCCGCGGTTGTGCAGCGCCGTGGCGTGCCCGATCGCGTCCCCGAGCTCCTCGAAGGCCGCGGCGGTGCGGGCGAAGTCGGCCTCCGCGGCGGCGAAGTCACCCACCCTCAGGCGCACCACCCCGAGGTCGTTCAGGCTGTTCGCGAGCTCGAGCGAGCCGTCGGGGAGGTCGTCGATCGACTGCTCGTACAGCGCGAGCGACCGCTCGTACTCACCGCGCCGCTGGTGCAGCGCCGCCTCCTGGCTCGTGATCAGGGCGGTGATCTCGGGGGAGTCGACCCCGGTCGCGTGCGCCTCCGCGCAGAGCTCCAGGCCCGCGTCCGGCTCACCCAGCTCGGCGACGACCAGGGCCAGACTGACGAGGATCCGCGCGCGGAGCTCGTCCGAGGGATCGCGCGTCAGCGCACGGCGGAACTCCCGGCGGGCCGATGCGAAGCGCCACTGATGAAGGTGCTCGAGGCCCCGGCGATGGAGTTCCTGCGCGGCGAGCATGCCTTCATCATGGTCGAGCGTCTGCCAGCTTGGCCACGATTGCGGTGTTCTGCTCCACGATCTTCTCCGACGACAGGGCCGGGGCGTCGGGCGCCGGAAGGTGTCGACCGATCCTTCGAGCCAGCTCGGCGGCGTACACGGGAGCCGCGAACGAGGTGCCGCTCCACACCGCGAAGCCCCCGCGGAAGTCGTCCGGATCGATCGCCTCGCGGTCGCGCTGACCGTGGCGGATGCGGGCCACCGGCTCCAGCCCACCCTGGAACGCCGGCATGGTGCTGACGAGCGAGGATCCTGGCCGGTGCACGCTGATCCAGGGGCCGGCGTTCGAGTACAGCGCGTCGGTCACGAGGTTCGGGTTCAGCGCCCCCACCGCGACGATCGGCGTGCTGCGCGGATCGTGCTTCACGATCTGCTCCGCACCGTCCCAGGGCGCGAAGGCGGCCGGGAACATCGGGCGCGTGGTGGCGTCGTTGCCCGCCGAGCACACGACCACGGTGCCCGTGCGGCCGATCGCCGCGAGGATCTCGTAGAGCGTGGGATCGAAGAGGTGGTCCACCGGCGTCTCGTGGTAGTAGCCGAACGAGAGATTCAGGACGTCGAGCGCCAGTCCCTTCTCGTCGCCCAGCCGCACGAGCTTCGCGATCTGCATGAGCACCGTGGCCAGGTCGGACTCGGGCGTCGTGCCGTCGGAGTCGAGCAGCCGCCACCAGTGGATGTCGGCGTCGGGAGCGCCCTGGTGAAGCAGTCCCACGATGAAGGTGCCGTGTCCCGACGCCTCGTCGAGTGAGCCGTCGAGCGGCCCGGACACGTCGCCGACCCGCTCGGGGTCGCTCTCGGCGTCGGTCCGGCCGATCGTCGCGCCCTCCAGCAGGCCGGAGCCGTCGTGGACCGCGGACGTGAACCAGGTGTGCTCGCCGCAGCCGGTGTCGACCACGCCGATCCGCGGCCGGCGCGGAGCGTCGGGGTCGTCGGGACTGCGCACCGGAGCAGGCCCCACGAAGGCCACCGGCTGACGACCACCGCTGCCCTGGTCGGCGTAGGACTCGATCGCGAAGGAGTTCCCCCGCGTGAGCGGATTGCCGCGCGTGAGCGGATTGCCGCGCGTGAGCGGGTTCCCCCGGGTGAGCGGATTGCCCCGCGTCAGGGGGTTGCCCCGGGTCAACGGGGAGGTCGTGAGGACGTGGTCGAGACCGATGCCCCGCAGGAGGTCACCCTCGGGGTTGCTGGCACGCGCCGCCTGAAGCAGGGTCCACGCGTCCGGCGGACGGGTGGGGGAGTTCTGCGTCGCGGCGATGATCACCCGGGCCAGACCGAGAGAGCCGGTGGCCCACGGGTAGCGCTCGACCCGGCTGCGACGCTCCTCCTCGGACTCCTCCAGCGTGATGCGGGGGTAGTCGGGATCCTCCTCGACGGTCCAGTCGAAGGGCCGAGCCGCCTCGCGCAGCACCTCGATCGCGGCCTCGACGTCGATCAGGGTGGAGATCAGCAGGCGGGTGCTGAGGTAGGCGGTGGCGTTGGCGCGGACGCCGTCGACCTGCGCGCCGGACTCCGCGGCGAGCAGTCGCCCCTGCTCCTCGGCGACGGAGCGGTGACGGGTCCACTCGTCGAACTGCTCCAGCCTCGGGACGCGACGCTCGTCGTTGTTCTCGGGGGCCATGTGGGTCCTCAGATCTCGAAGGTGGGGGTGGCGAGCTCGGTGTCACCCGAGAAGTAGATGCGGATCAGCCCGGCGGGCAGCGACTCGAACTCGAACCGGCCGTCGGTGACGTCGGCGGTCCAGGTCTGGTCGCCTGCGGTGAGGCGGGCGTGGCTGGCGCCGGCGCCGGTGACCCAGCCGTCCACGCGGCGGGTGGTCTCGTCGACCTCGGCCACGCGCAGCAGGATGGACGTCTCGTCGTGGGAGAACTCGATGGTGATGACGCCCGAGCCCCGGGTGCCCACCAGCTCGGTGCTGCGACCCAACAGGCTCAGCAGCTCGTAGTCGGCGTCGAGGTTCTCGGCGGCGATGGCCGCGATCATGGCGTCGGCCAGGTGGGCCGGCGGCGGATCGAGGTCCTCGTACATCGCTCGCAGATCGGTGAAGATCGGATCGCGCTCGGTCATGACGTGGCCCCCTCGCCGGAGATGACGGCCTTGAGCTTCTCGAGGCAGCGCCGACGCGTCGGTCCGATGCTGCCCACGGGCATGCCCAGGTCCTCGGAGATGTGCTGGTAGTCGGGACGGTCGTCGAAGGCGATCACCCGCAGCAGGCGCTGACAGCGCTCGTTGAGCTGGGCGACCGCCGACCACAGCCGGTGGCTCTCGTCGGCCTCGACCGCCTCGGACTCGGCGGCGGGGGAGCTGGGCAGGACGGGAGCGAGCAGCTCGTCGTCGGCCGGGTCCTCGCGCCGGTTCCGTGAGGCGACCCGCCACGCCTGGCGCCGGGCCGTGATGATGAGCCAGGACGACACCGCGCGGGGGTTCTCCACGGCGTCGGCCTTGCGCACGAGGGTCAGCCAGGTGAACTGGATGACGTCCTCGCAGACGTCCTCGTCGAGGCGGTACGCCCGCACGACGTGCCACAGCACGGGGGTCATCTCCCGGACGAGGTCGTCGATCGCTCCACGGTCCCCGTCACGCCAGCGGGCGAAGGCCTCGCCGGAGCGAATCCACGGGCCCTCGTCGGGAGCTGCTGGTTCGGGTGACTTCTCACTGGTCACGAAGTTCATTGTGCGCACATCCGAGACGAGGCAGGAAGAGGACGCGCTGATACACGCGGCGCACGGACCGCAGGAGCGAGGGCTCGCGCTAGTAACCTGTCGGGGTGCGACGACCCTCCCTGCTGCTGTCCGTGGTCCTCGGTCTCGCGACCCTGGCGGGCTGCTCCGGCGGGGGACCGTACTGCGACGCGGTCGACGCGGGGCGCGAGCCGCTGGCCACCTTCGGCGAGCAGAGCGACGCCGCCTTCTCCACCTACGCCGACGTCACGACGAAGATCTCGCGCGTCGCGCCGGCCGACGTGAAGAAGGAGTGGAAGTCGATCGCCGTGTCGACCAAGAAGGTCGTCATCGCGCACCGCACGTCCGGCCTGGCGCTGGAGGACATGAAGGACGAGGTGAAGGTGAACGCGCTGTCCAAGCAGGACATCGACCAGATCACCGCCGCCCACGAGGCCTTCAACGACACCAAGGCCGAACGCGAGGACGTGGTCGAGCACGTGCACGACGAGTGCGGCATCGACCTGTCGAAGAAGTGAGGAGACCATGGCACTTCCCGAACTGACCGACGAGCAGCGCCGAGCGGCGCTGGCCAAGGCCGCCGCCGCGCGCCAGGTGCGCGCCGAGGTGAAGAACCGCCTGCGGCACTCCGGCGCCAGCATCGCCGACGTGCTGGCCGAGGCCAAGCGCAACGAGGCCGTCGCCAAGATCAAGGTCCTCGACCTGCTCCAGAGCATCCCCGGCATCGGCAAGCTCACCGCGCAGCAGATCATGGCCGAGCTGAACATCGCCGAGAGCCGGCGCCTGCGCGGCCTGGGCACCAACCAGGCCAAGGGGCTCGTGGCCGAGATCAGTCGCCGTGGCTGAGCGCGGCCGGCTCATCGTCCTCGCCGGACCCACCGCGGTCGGCAAGGGCACCGTCGCGGCCTGGATCCGCGAGCACCACCCCGAGATCGCCATGTCGGTGTCGGCGACCACGCGCCCGCCGCGCCCCGGCGAGGTCGACGGCACGCACTACCACTTCGTCTCGCCTGAGGAGTTCGACCGGCTCGTCGACAACGACGGCCTGCTCGAGTGGGCCACCGTCCACGGCGTCAACCGCTACGGCACCCCGCGCGCGCCCGTGGAGAGGAAGCTGGCGCAGGGGGAGTCGGTGCTGCTCGAGATCGACCTGCAGGGCGCCCGTCAGGTGCGCGAGGCCCTGCCCGAGGCCTACCTCGTCTTCCTGGCCCCGCCCAGCTGGGACGAGCTGGTCAGCCGCCTCGTCGGACGCGGCACCGAGACCGAGGCCGAGCGCGAGCGCCGCCTGGCCACCGCGCGCGAGGAGCTGGCGGCGGTGTCGGAGTTCGACACCACCATCGTCAACACCGAAGTCGAGGAAGCGGGGCGCGAGTTGGTAGACTTGTTCAGATCACGCCCGCCAGCCGACCCTGCCGGGTGAACCTCGAAACTTCTGGAGATTCTGAGTGTCCACGACACGTTCTGCCGCCGAAGGCATCACCAACCCGCCGATCGACGACCTGCTCGAGAAGGCGGACTCCAAGTACAAGCTGGTCCTCTACAGCGCCAAGCGCGCCCGCCAGATCAACGCCTACTACTCCCAGCTGGGCGAGGGCCTGCTCGAGTACGTCGGCCCCCTGCTGGAGACCGAGGTCCAGGAGAAGCCGCTGTCGATCGCGCTGCGCGAGATCAACGCCGGCCTGCTGACCGTCGAGGACGTGCCGGCCGACGCCGTCGCGACCGAGACCCCCACCGAGGCCTGAGCCTTCCGGCGATGAGTCGCATCGTCCTCGGGGTCACCGGCGGCGTCGCCGCCTACAAGGCGGCGCTGCTGCTGCGACTCTTCACCGAGGCGGGGCACGACGTCCGCGTCGTGCCCACCGAGTCGGCGCTGGAGTTCGTCGGCGCCCCCACGTGGGAGGCCCTCTCCGGGAACCCCGTGCAGACGGGGGTCTTCGAGAACGTCCCCGAGGTGCCCCACGTGAAGCTCGGCCAGACGGCCGACCTCGTGGTGGTCGTCCCGGCCACGGCCAACACGCTGGCGCGCGCCGCGCACGGCCTGGCCGACGATCTGCTCACGAACACGCTGCTCACCGCCCGCTGTCCGGTGGTCATGGCCCCGGCCATGCACACCGAGATGTGGGAGCACCCCGCCACGGTCGCCAACGTCGCCACGCTGCGCGATCGCGGCGTCCTGGTGATCGAGCCCGACTCGGGCCGTCTCACCGGCGCCGACACCGGCCCGGGCCGGCTGCCCGAGCCCGACGCGATCTTCGCGATCTGCCAGCAGGTCCTCCAGGGTCGCCCGCACGACCTCGCCGGCCAGCACGTGGTCGTCTCGGCCGGCGGCACCCGCGAGTTCCTCGACCCGGTCCGGTTCCTCGGCAACCGCTCGTCCGGCCGCCAGGGCATCGCCCTCGCCGAGGCGGCGCTCGCCCGCGGCGCCACCGTCACCCTGGTCGCCGCCAACGTCTCGGTCCCCGTGCCCGCGGGCGTCGACGTCGTCCGCGTCGTCACCACCGCCGAGCTCCGCGAGGCCGTGCTCAAGGCCGCCGAGTCCGCCGACGCCGTCGTCATGGCCGCCGCCCCGGCCGACTTCCGGCCCACCGCCTTCGCCGACGCCAAGATCAAGAAGCAGGCCGACGGCGTCGCCCCCACGATCGAGCTCACCGAGAACCCCGACATCCTCGTCGAGCTCGTGCGCACCCGTTCCGGTCGCTCGCCCGTGATCGTCGGGTTCGCTGCCGAGACCGGCGACGCCAACGGGTCGGTCCTCGACCACGCCCGCGCCAAGATGGCGCGCAAGGGCTGCGACCTGCTGGTCGTCAACGACGTCGGCTCCGAGCGCACGTTCGGCCAGCCCGACAACGAGGTCACGATCCTCACGGCCGAGGGTGCCGAGCACCCGGTGCCCCGCGCAGCGAAGGCCGAGATCGCCCACGCGATCTGGGACGCGGTCGTCCAACGCGTGGAATGAACGGGCCCCGTCACCACCCGCCCACTACAGTCGTCACGACGTCCAGCACGTCGTAGTCCATCAGCCAGAGAGGTAACCGTGAGCCGTCTTTTCACCTCGGAGTCCGTGACCGAGGGTCACCCGGACAAGATCGCCGACCAGATCAGCGACAGCATCCTCGACGCCCTCCTCGCGCAGGACCCGAAGAGCCGCGTCGCCGCGGAGACGTTCGTGACCACGGGCCTCGTGCTCGTCGGCGGCGAGGTCACCACCGAGGCGTACGCCGACATCGCGCGGATCGCGCGTGACCGGGTGCTCGAGATCGGCTACGACTCCTCGACGAAGGGCTTCGACGGCGAGTCCTGCGCGGTGCAGGTCACCCTCGACGCGCAGTCGCCCGACATCGCGCAGGGCGTCGACAAGGCCGAGGAGGCCCGCCTCGGCGGCGCCACCGACCCGCTCGACCTCCAGGGCGCCGGCGACCAGGGCCTCATGTTCGGCTTCGCCTGCGACGAGACCCCCGAGCTCATGCCGCTGCCGATCACGATCGCGCACCGCCTCTCCGAGCAGCTCACCAAGGTCCGCAAGGACGGCACGCTCCCGTACCTGCGTCCCGACGGCAAGACCCAGGTCACCATCGAGTACGACGACGACGACAAGCCCGTCCGCGTCGAGGCGATCGTCATCTCCACGCAGCACGAGGAGGGCGTCGACCTCGAGCACCAGCTCCCGTCCGACCTGAAGAAGCACGTCATCGACGAGGTGCTGAGCCAGTACGACATCGACGCGTCGAGCTACAAGTCGCACATCAACCCCACGGGCAAGTTCGTCATCGGCGGCCCCATGGGCGACGCGGGCCTGACCGGCCGCAAGATCATCGTCGACACCTACGGTGGCTACGCCCGTCACGGCGGCGGCGCCTTCAGCGGCAAGGATCCGAGCAAGGTCGACCGCTCGGCCGCCTACGCGATGCGCTGGGTCGCCAAGAACATCGTCGCCTCGGGCCTGGCCACCAAGGCCGAGGTCCAGGTCGCGTACGCGATCGGCGTGGCCCACCCGGTCGGCTTCTACGTCGACACGTTCGGCACCGAGGTCGTCCCCGTGGACACGATCCGTCAGGCGGTCCTCGAGGTCTTCGACCTGCGCCCCGCCGCGATCGTCCGCGACCTCGACCTGCTGCGCCCGATCTACGCCGAGACGGCCGCCTACGGTCACTTCGGCCGCCCCGGCCTGCCGTGGGAGAGCACCGACCGCGCCGACGCCCTGCGCGCCGCCGCCGGGGTGTGAGCGATGTCAGCTCCGGCTGGTAGAACAGCCGAGTGAGTGAAGCACAGCGGCGTGTCGCGAGGATCCTCGTCGACACGCCGCTGTCGCATCTCGACCGCCCGTTCGACTACGCGGTTCCCGACGAGCTGGCCGACGGCGTCGTCCCCGGCTGCCGGGTCAAGGTGCGCTTCGCGGGACGGCTGGTCGACGGCTTCGTCCTCGAGCTGGCCGACGGCTCCGAGCACGAGGGCAAGCTCGCCCAGGTCGCCAAGGTCGTCTCCTCCGAGCCCGTCCTCGCGCCCCAGACGGCCCACCTGGCCCGCACACTGGCCGACCGCTACGCCGGCACCGTCGCCGACGTCCTGAGGCTCGCCATCCCGCCGCGGCATGCGCGGGCCGAGGCGCACCCGCCGTCCGACCCCGCGCCCACGCCGCCCGACATCGGCAGCGCCTCGTGGCACGCCTACCTGCACGGTGCGACGTTCGTCGAGGCCCTCGCGAAGGGGGAGTCGCCGCGTGCGGTGCTCAACGTGCTGCCGCGCCACGAGCCCGAGCGCGCCGTCGCGGAGGCGGTCTCCGCCGTCGTCCGATCGGGTCGTGGAGCGGTGGTCTGCGTCCCCGACGTCCGCGACGCCACCCGCTGGCACGAGGTCTTCGCCGAGGCGCTCGGACCGGACGCCCACGTCGTGCTCACCGCGGCCGACAAGCCGGCCGCGCGCTACCGCAGCTTCCTGCGCGTCACGCGCGGCGAGGTCCGGGTCGTGCTGGGCACCCGGGGCGCCGCCTACGCACCGGTGAAGGACCTGGGCCTCGTCGTGATCTGGGACGACGGCGACGATCTGCACGCCGAGCCGCGAGCGCCGTACCCGCACACCCGCGAGGTGCTGCTCACCCGCGCCATCAAGGCCGGTGCGGGCGTCCTCATCGCGGGGCACGCCCGCACCGCCGAGGCGCAGTCACTCGTCCAGCAGGGCTGGTGCGCCGAGATCGTCGCCGACCAGTCCTCACGGCGCCGCGAGTGGCCGCTCGTCGAGGTCACCGACGGCACCGAGCACGGTGCGGCCTCGGCCCGGCTGCCCGCGGCCGTGTTCCAGGCCGTCCGCAACGCCGAGGGCCCGGTGCTGGTCCAGGTGCCTCGTCGTGGCTACCGCGCGTCGCTGGCATGCCAGGACTGCCGCACGCCGGCCACGTGCCCGCAGTGCCACGGCCCGCTCCTGCAGCACCGCGCCGACGCCCCACTCGTGTGCCGCTGGTGCGCCACCGAGGTCCCGGCCTGGCGCTGCGGCGAGTGCGGCGGCACCCGCCTGCGCGCCCCCGTGGTCGGGCAGCTGCGCACCGCCGAGGAGTTCGGGGCAGCGTTCCCCGACCGCACGGTGCTGACCTCCGGCGGCAGCGCCGTGCTCGACCACGTCGAGGGCGACGGCTCACCGCTCGTCCTCGCCACGCCCGGCGCCGAGCCCACGGTCTCCGGTGGCTACGCGGTGGTCGTGCTGCTCGACACGTGGCTCATGCTCGGCCGCGACGACGTCCGCGTCGTCGAGGAGTCGCACCGCCGCTGGTTCAACGCGCTCGCCCTGGCGGCGTTCGGCGCGCGAGCCGTCGCGGTGGGGGACTCCACGGTCCTGCAGGCGCTCGTGCGCGCCGATCCGGTCACGGTCGCGGCGCGCGAGCTCACCGACCGTGCCGAGACACACCTCCCGCCCGTGGGCCGGCTCGCCACCGTCGACGGACCCGAGGACGTCATCGGCGTCCTCGCGAAGCGGGACTGGCCCGCGTTCGTCGACGTGCTCGGCCCCGTGCCGGTCGAGCCCGGCCGCGAGCGACTCATCCTGCGCGTGCCCCGCCGCGAAGGTCTCGCCCTCGCCACCGTGCTCAAGCAGCTCGCGGCCGAGCGCAGCGCGGCCAAGGAGCCGCCGGTGCGGATCCAGATCGACCCCGTCGCGTTCTGAGCGCTCCCGACCGACGACCTAGACTCGCCGGGTGAGAATCGTCTTCGCCGGGACCCCGGCCACCGCCGTGCCGACGCTCGAGGCGCTCGTCGCCAGCCGCCACGAGGTGGCGGCGGTGATCACGCGTCCCGACGCCCGCGTCGGCCGGGGCCGCTCGCTGCAGCCGTCGCCCGTCGCGGTCGCCGCCGAGGCGCACGGCATCGACGTCCTCAAGCCCGCCTCGACCTCCGATCCGGAGTTCCTCGAGGCGCTCGCAGCCACGCAGGCGCGGCTGGGCGTGATCGTCGCGTACGGCGCCCTGCTGCGTCGCGACGTGCTGGACGCGCTCGAGCTCGGCTGGATCAACCTGCACTACTCGGTGCTGCCGGCCTGGCGCGGTGCCGCACCGGTCCAGCGCTCGATCATGGCCGGCGACGAGATCACCGGCGCCACGGTCTTCAGCCTCGTCGAGGCGCTCGACGCCGGCCCCGTGCTCGGCACGATCACCGAGCGGATCCGCGAGGACGACACCACGGGCACGCTGCTCGACCGCCTCTCCGACCAGGGCGCCGTGCTGACCGTCGACGTCGTCGATCACATCGAGGACGGCGACATCGGCGCGGTGCGCCAGCCCGAGGACAACGTCTCGTACGCCCACAAGCTGACCACCGAGGACGCCCGCATCGACTGGAAGCGCCCCGCCTTCGCCGTCGACCGGCACATCCGCGGCTGCACGCCCACGCCCGGCGCGTGGACCGAGCTCGACGGGGCCCGCGTCAAGGTCGGTCCGCTGACGATCTCCGAGGAGTCCACGCTCGAGCCCGGCGTCGCCGCGATCGGCAAGCGCGAGGTCCGGGTGGGCACGACCACGACCGACGTCCTCCTGGGCGAGGTCCAGCCGCACGGCAAGAAGGCGATGCGCGCAGCGGACTGGGGCCGCGGCCTCGGAGGAGCGACCGAGGTGGTGTTCGGATGAGCGCCATCACCGATCCCCGCGAGGTGGCCTTCGAGGTCATGTCGGCCGTCCGCACGCGCGAGGTCTACGTCAACCTGCTGCTGCCGACGCTGCTGAAGGACCTCTCCGACCGGGACGCCGCGTTGGCGACCGAGCTGACCAGCAACACGATCCGCCACCAGGGCACGTACGACGCGATCATCGACAGGGTCGCCACCGGCACCGTCCACCCCGCGGTCCGCGACGCCCTGCGGCTCGGCGTGCACCAGCTGCTGGCGATGCGGGTGCCCCCGCACGCGGCGGTCGACACCACGGTCAACCTGGTCCGCCGGCGGATCGGGCACCGACCCGTCGGCTTCACGAACGCGGTGCTGCGCAAGATCGGCCAGAAGGACCTCGACACCTGGATCACCGAGCTGACCGCCGGTCTCGACCGGCACGCGGCGCTGGCGATCCGGTACTCGCACCCGACGTGGGTCGTCGCGGCGCTCGAGGACGCGGTGGGCCCCGACCAGCTGGAGGAGCTGCTCGCCGCCGACAACGTGCCGCCGCACGTCACGCTCGTCGCCCGTCCCGGCCTGATCGACCCGAGGTCACTGCCCGGCGAGACGGGACGGCTGAGCCCGTACGCCCGGATCATGACCGGCGGCGGCGACCCGGGCTTCGTGCCTGCCGTGCGCGACGGACGCGCCGGGGTCCAGGACGAGGGCTCGCAGATGGTCGCCATCACCACGGCCGAGGCGCCCGTCGAGGGCTACGACACGCACTGGCTCGACCTCGCCGCCGGCCCCGGCGGCAAGGCCGCGCTGCTCGGTGCGCTGGCCGCCGAGCGTGGCGCGAGCCTCGTGGCCAACGAGGTCCAGCCGCACCGGGCCGAGCTCGTCCGGCAGTCCGTGCGCGCGCTCAGCAACGTCCAGGTCGTCGTCCACGACGGCCGCGAGGGCCCGTGGGAGGAGGAGTCCTTCGACCGCGTGCTCCTCGACGCGCCGTGCACCGGACTCGGTGCGCTCCGTCGTCGGCCGGAGGCCCGCTGGCGCCGCCGTCCCGAGGACGTGCCCGAGCTCGTCGAGCTCCAGCGCCAGCTGTTGACGCGCGCGCTCGACCTCGTCCGGCCCGGGGGAGTGGTGGGCTACGCGACGTGCTCGCCGCTGCCCGCCGAGACCCGCGAGGTCGTCGAGGCCGTCACCGCCGAGCGCTCCGACGTCACCGTCGAGTCCGAGCACCACTGGTGGCCGCACACCGACGGCACCGACGCCATGTACCTGGCCCTGCTGCGCCGATCCTGACCGATACGCTCGGCCCCATGCGCATCACGCCGAGCCTGCTCAACGCCGACTTCGCGAACCTGGCGGGGGAGGCGGCCCGGATCCCCACGGCCGACTTCCTGCACATGGACGTCATGGACAACCACTTCGTGCCGAACCTGACGCTCGGCGCCCCCGTGATCGAGGCCCTCGCGAAGGCCGCGACCCAGCCCATCGACGCGCACCTGATGATCGAGGACCCCGACCGCTGGGCCCCGCAGTTCGTCGAGGCCGGCGCCTCCAGCGTCACGTTCCACGTCGAGGCCGCGAAGGCCCCGGTGCGGCTGGCCCGCGAGCTGCGCGCCCAGGGCGCTCGTGCCTCGATGGCGCTCAAGCCCGCGACGCCCATCGAGCCCTACGAGGACCTGCTGCCCGAGCTCGACATGGTGCTGATCATGACCGTGGAGCCGGGCTTCGGTGGCCAGCGGTTCCTGGACCTGTGCCTGCCGAAGATCCGCCGCACCCGCGCCCTGCTCGACAAGGTCGGCGGCGACATCTGGCTGCAGGTCGACGGCGGGGTCTCGCTGGAGACGATCGAGCGCTGCGCCGAGGCCGGCGCGGACACCTTCGTGGCGGGCTCGGCGGTCTACGGCGCCGACGATCCAGGCGCCATGGTGGAGCGCCTGCGTGAGACGGCCGTCGGCGCCTGTCACTGAGCCGCTAGACTTCCCCCGTACGAGCAATTCGCTCGCGTGCTCCGGGGTCGGTGCAAGTCCGAACCGGCGGTGACAGTCCGCGACCCGAGGTCCTCTCGCAGGGCCGAGGTTGAACCGGTGGAATTCCGGTACCGACGGTGAAAGTCCGGATGGAAGGCGCACGCTGCTCGGCCGCCCCGTGCGTCCGAGCCGTCCCCGGTGTGTCGTGAGCCCGACCGCAGGGAGACCGGTGGCCAGTCAGACCGAGACCGACGCGATGCGTCGCGCGATCGACGCGGCCCGCACCGTGGGCCGCACGCTGCCCAACCCGCAGGTGGGCTGTGTCCTGCTCGACGCGGACGGCGCCGAGATCGCCACGGGCGTCCACCGCGGCGCGGGCACCCCGCACGCCGAGGTCGACGCGCTCGCGCAGGCCGGCGACCGCGCCCGCGGCGCCACCGCCGTCGTCACCCTCGAGCCCTGCGACCACACGGGCCGCACCGGCCCGTGCACGCAGGCGCTCATCGGCGCCGGTGTCGCCCGCGTCGTGTTCGGCACCACCGACCCGGCCGAAGGTGCCGGGGGAGCGAAGGCGCTCGTCGAGGCGGGCGTCGAGGTGGAGGGCGGCGTCCTCGCCGACGAGACCGACCACCTCGTTCGCTTCTGGGCGCACCGCCACCTGCACGGCCGCCCGTTCGTCACGTGGAAGTACGCGGCCACGCTCGACGGGCTCAGCGCGGCTCCCGACGGCACCAGCAAGTGGATCACCAGCCAGACCGCGCGCCGCGACGTGCAGCGCTTCCGTGCCGAGTGCGACGCGATCATGGCCGGCACCTACTCGGTGCTGTCGGACGACCCGCGCCTCACGGTGCGCGACGAGGACGACAAGCCGCTGCCGTACGACCAGCAGCCGCTGCGCGTCATCGTCGGCGAGTCCAAGATCCCGGCCTACTACCGCGTGTTCGACCGCGTCGCGCCCACACGCCAGATCGCCTCGCGCGACCCCCACGAGGTGCTCGCCGAGCTGCAGGCCGAGGGCATCCACCACGTGTGGCTCGAGGGCGGTCCCCGCCTGGCGGGCGCGTTCTGGGGCGAGGGCCTCATCGACCGTGTCATCGGCTACATGGCCCCGGCCATGCTCGGCTCCGGCCGCGCCGCCCTCGAGGGCGAGGCCACCACGCTGGCGGACATCCGCCCCATCGACATCACCGACCTGACGATGGTCGGCCCCGACATCCGCATCATCGGCACTCCCGGCCGGATGCCCAGAGAGGACATGGACTGATGTTCACCGGACTGGTGGAGGAGAAGGGCACCGTCGTGGCCCTCGAGGACCTCGGCGACTCCGTGCGGATCACGATCCGCGGCCCGGTCGTCACGTCGGACGCGGGCCACGGCGACTCGATCGCCGTCAACGGCTGCTGCCTGACCGTGATCGACCCCACCGAGGACACGTTCAGCGCCGACGTCATGCGCGAGTCGCTCGTCCGCACGAGCCTGGGCGACCTGGCGCCCGGCGCCGAGGTCAACCTCGAGCGCGCGATGCAGGCCGGCGCCCGCATGGGCGGCCACATCGTGCAGGGCCACGTCGACGGCACCGCCACCCTCCTCGACCGCACGCCCAGCGAGCACTGGGAGGTCGTGCGGTTCAGCCTGCCGGCCGAGCTGGCCCGCTACGTCGTCGACAAGGGCTCGATCACCGTCGACGGCACGTCGCTCACGGTCGTCGAGGCCGGCGACGACTGGTTCAGCGTCTCGCTGATCCCCACCACTCTCGCCGACACCGTGCTCGGCACCCGCAAGCCCGGCGACCGCGTCAACCTCGAGGTGGACGTCATCGCCAAGTACGTCGAGCGCCTGCTCGAGAAGGGAGCTCACTCATGAGCGAGGAGCAGTACACCGGGGTCCGCCTCGACAGCATCGAGCGCGCGATCGCCGACATCCGCGACGGCAAGGCGATCGTGGTCGTCGACGACGAGGACCGTGAGAACGAGGGCGACATCATCTTCGCCGCGTCGAAGGCGACGCCCGAGCTGATGGCCTTCCTGGTCCGTCACTCCAGCGGCCTCATCTGCGCGCCGGTCGTCGGCGAGATCCTCGACCGCCTGGCGATCCCGCTGATGACCCCGCACAACCGCGACCGCCTCCGCACGGCCTACACGGTCTCGATCGACGCACGCGACGGTGTCACGACCGGCATCTCGGCGAGCGACCGCGCCCGCACGTGCCGCGTGCTGGCCGACTCGGCCACCGAGCCGTTCGAGCTCGTCCAGCCCGGGCACATCGTGCCGCTGCGCGCGAAGCCGGGCGGCGTGCTGGAGCGTGCCGGCCACACCGAGGCCGCGGTCGACTTCGCCCGCCTGGCCGGCCTGACGCCCGCCGGCGTCATCGGCGAGGTCATGAACGACGACGGCACCCTCAAGCGCGCCCCCGAGCTGCGCGCGTTCGCCGACGAGCACGACCTCGCGCTCGTGTCGATCGCCGACCTGCAGGTGTACCTGCGCCTGCACGAGTCCCAAGTCTCGCGCCTCGCCGACTCCCACCTGCCCACCGAGTTCGGCACCTTCCGCGCCCTCGGCTTCCGCGACCGCATCGACGGCGCCGAGCACATCGCGCTGGTCCACGGCGAGCCCGGCACCGAGGACGTGCTGGTGCGCCTGCACTCCGAGTGCCTGACGGGCGACGTCTTCGGCTCGCGTCGCTGCGACTGCGGTCCCCAGCTGGAGGCCGCCATGACGCAGGTCGTGGCCGAGGGCGCCGGCGTGGTCGTCTACCTGCGCGGCCACGAGGGCCGGGGGATCGGCCTGCTGCACAAGCTGCGCGCCTACGAGCTCCAGGACCAGGGCCAGGACACGGTCGACGCGAACCTCTCGCTCGGCTTCGGCGAGGACGAGCGCGACTACGCCGCCGGCGCCCAGATCCTGCGCGACCTCGGCGTCACGTCGGTGCGGCTGCTGACGAACAATCCCGACAAGTCCACGCAGCTGGAGCAGTACGGGGTCAAGGTCGCCCAGCGGCTCCCCGTGGTCATCGCGCCCACCCCCGACAACCTGCGGTACCTGCAGACGAAGGCCGCCCGCATGGGTCATGACCTGCCGGACCTGCAGCTGGACGAGGAGAACTGAGATGGCCGGACACGGAGCACCCGAGCTGAAGGTCGACGGCAGCGGCGCCAAGGTCGCCGTCGTCGCCTCGAGCTGGCACACCGAGGTCATGGACGGCCTCCTCGGCGGCACCGAGCGTGCGCTCGAGGAGGCGGGCGTCACCGACGTCACCGTCCTGCGCGCGCCCGGCTCGTTCGAGCTGCCGATCATCGCCCAGGCCTGCGCGAAGGCCGGATACGACGTGGTGGTGGCGCTCGGCGTCATCATCCGCGGTGGCACGCCGCACTTCGAGTACGTCTCCGCCGCCACCACCGACGGTCTGTCCCGCGTCGCGCTCGACACCGGCGTGCCGGTCGGGTTCGGCCTGCTCACGTGCGACACCGAGCAGCAGGCGCTCGACCGCGCCGGACTGCCCGGCTCGCCCGAGGACAAGGGCCGCGAGGCCGCCGAGGCCGCGCTGTCCGCATGGGTGACCGTCCGGGGCCTGACGCCCCGCCGATAGGCCCCGCCGATAGGATGGCCACGATGAAGACGTTCGATGGCCTGTTCGCGGAACTGTCCGAGAAGGCCGCCTCCCGCCCCGAGGGCTCGCGCACCGTCGCCGAGCTCGACGCGGGCGTGCACGCGATCGGCAAGAAGCTCGTGGAGGAGGCCGCCGAGTCGTGGATGGCCGCCGAGCATGAGGGACCTGCGCGTGCGGCCGAGGAGCTCAGCCAGCTGCTGTACCACGCGCAGGTGATGATGATCGCCGCTGGCATCTCCCTCGATGACGTCTACTCCCACCTCTAGGAATCCCCACATGCTCAAGGTCGCCGTCCCCAACAAGGGCGCCCTCGCCGAGGCCGCTGCCGCGATGCTCACCGAAGCCGGGTACCGCCAGCGCCGCCACGCCAAGGACCTCGTCAGCGTCGACACCGACAACGACGTCGAGTTCTTCTACCTCCGTCCGCGCGACATCGCGATCTACGTCGGCGAGGGCACCCTCGACGTCGGCATCACGGGTCGCGACCTGCTGCTCGACTCCGGCGCGAAGGCCGACGAGGTGATGGAGCTCGGCTTCGCCGGGTCCACCTTCCGCTTCGCCGCCCCCGAGGGCCAGATGACCAGCGAGTCCGAGCTGCAGGGCCGCCGGATCGCCACGTCGTACCCCGGCATCGTCCGCGCGCACCTCGAGCGGCTGGGCATCGACGCCCAGGTGGTGCGGCTCGACGGCGCCGTCGAGACGTCGATCAGGCTCGGCGTCGCCGACGCGATCGCCGACGTCGTCGAGACCGGCACCACGCTGCGCCAAGCAGGTCTGGAGGTCTTCGGCGACCCGATCCTCACGTCCGAGGCCCTGCTGGTCTCGCGGTCGGCCTCCGAGCAGCCCGAGGGCTTCGCGGTCTTCCAGCGCCGCCTGCAGAGCGTCATCGTCGCCCGCACCTACGTGATGATGGACTACGACATCCGCGTCCAGAACGTCGACGAGGCCGTGCGCCTCACGCCCGGCATCGAGTCGCCCACGGTCTCGCCCCTTCATCGCGAGGGGTGGGTCGCGGTCCGGGCGATGGTCCCGCGCGACGCCACCCAGAAGATCATGGACGAGCTGTACGCCCTCGGCGGCCGCGGCATCCTCGTCACGGACATCCTGTCGTGCCGGATCTGACGATGAGCGAGTCCACCCGCCGCACGTTCCGGCCCACCGGCGTCATCCTCGTCATGTGGGCGGCGGCGGTCGTGCTCGCGATCCTGGCGCTCGTGATCGGCCTGCGGCTGCCCGAGGACTACAAGTTCACCACGTCGCAGACCGTGACGATCTGGGTGCTGATCGGCTTCGTCGCGCTGTTCGCGCTGTTCGTCACGCTCAGCCGCGTCACCGCCGACGAGCAGGGGCTGACCTTCGTCAACGGCTGGCGCCGCCGCTCGCTCGCCTGGGACGAGATCGCCCTCGTGTCGATGCGCCCCGGCGCCCCCTGGCCCACGCTCGAGACGAAGGACGGCCAGCGCTTCGCGCTCTTCGCGATCCAGGGCAGCGAGGGCGACCCGGCCCGTGCGGCCGTGAGCTGGCTCTCCGGCCACGTGCGATGAGCCACGGCGACAGCTTCGGCGGAGGTCGCTCGCTGGCCGAGCCGGCGTTCCCCGACGACGACGGCGGGCTCGACCCCTCGCTCGACCTCACCGACGACACCACGGTGCTCGCCACGATCGGGACGGCGCGCGTGTTCGTCCCGGTGGTGGCGGTGCTGGGCGAGCTGGCCACCGATGGGAGCGACAAGAACTCCGACATGGCCGCCGTGCTGATGACGGGTGCCGACGGCCGCACGGCCCTGCTCGCGTTCACGTCGCTGGAGACGATGAGCCGCTGGAACCCCGAGTCGCGGCCCGTTCCCGTCCACGGTCGCGATGCCGCGCGCGCGGCGCTGGCTGATGGCGCCTCGGCCATGCTGCTCGACCTCGGCCAGCCGACGTTCGGCGTCATCGAGACCGAGGACCTCGAGCACGTGGCCGCCGAGCACGTCCTCGTGCGCACCCCCGCGGGCACCGCGTGGATCGAGCCGGTCGGCGGATCAGTCGACGAGGGGTGACACCCCCGCGAGCGGCACCGTGACGTGGATGTTCCCGTCGTGCCGCTCCACCCGCGCGACGAAGCCCGCGCGTCCCACGGTGCGCAGCAGGGTGTCGTTCGAGGTGGCCGTGACGAAGGTCAGTCGCTCGGCACCGAGGGCCCGCGCCCGTCCTGCGCCCTGCTTGACGAGCATCGTGCCGACGCCGCGCCCCTGCCACGCGTCCTCGACGAGCAGGTGGAACGTCCAGCGGTGCTCGACCCGCTCGATCAGGCCGTGCCCCACGAGGTCGAGGCCCGACTGCACGACGATCGCCACCCCGCTGTCGGGCATGACGAGCCGGCGGGCCATCCGCGTGGTCATCGGCATCCGCAGCGGCACCTGGTAGCGGTGGTAGAGCGTCTCGGCGCTGCAGCGCTGGTGGAGCGCGGCGACCGCGTCGATGTCGGCCAGGGTGGCCGGCCGGACGAGAGGGAGGGGATGGCGCTCGGCGGGCTGGAGCAGCGGCACGTCCATCCCGGCGTCGCTGACGAGCGACAGCAGCGCCTGCGCGCGCGACCGCTCCGTGGGGGTGAACGGCACGGCTCGGCTGATCCGCAGGCTCGTGCCGTTGCGCCGCCGGAGGTCGAGCACGTCGTGCCCGCGGTAGTCCAGGACGTCCGGGGGAGTCGTGCCCAGCAGATCGCGCAGGACGCTCTCGACGTCGCGTCCGGCCTCGAGCACCTCGTGCACGCCCCGCAGGTAGCGCGTGGCCTCGTCGTCGAGCGCGTCCGGCCCGGTGCGCGTCACCGCCACGCGACCGCCGCCGGCCTTCTCGAAGACCTCGGCGAGCTGCAGGTCGGTCATGCCCTCGGGCGCGGTCACCACGAACTCGTCCGTGACCGTGGGATCCCCGGGGAAGACCTGCATGCTCGCGATGTTCACCTCGGCCCGGCCGCACGCCAGGGCGATCTCGGCCAGGATGCCCGGCCTGTCCTCCAGGGTCGTCCGCACGCGCCACATCATGGATCGAGTGTGCGCGCGTCGGATGACGGCGGTGTTTCGTGCCGATTGACCTGTCGAGTCAGTTGAACAGGTCGCCCAGGATGCCGCTGCCGCCCGAGGAGCCGCCGGAGGAGCCGCTCACGCCGCTGTCCCACTCGCTCGGCTGGACGACGACGAAGCCCGGCCCGTGGTAGCGGTACTGGAAGGCCTCGCCGGACCCGCCCCTGAGCATCGACTTCATGTTCATCGAGTTCACGACCTGGGGCTGCAGCGACGACGACCACGCGACGGCGGCGTTCACGTCGACGTGCGTGGGCTGCTGCGCGCAGTCGAGCACGACGGGCTGTCCGACGGCGTGCAGCGCGACGGTGCCCGTGCCCGAGAGCTCCATGTTGAACAGACCGCCCGTCATCATGTTCGCGCCCTTCAGCCGCTTGATGTCCCAGCGCAGCGAAGCGTCGAACGCGAGCAGGTTGTGGCCGCTCACGCTGAGCGCGTCACCGTCGAGGTGCACGAGGAAGACGAAGCCGGCCGTGTCGGCGAAGAAGACCTCGCCCTGCCCGGAGACTCGCATCAGCGGGACGTCGTCGCCGCTGACGGCCTTCTTCAGCAGCCGGCCCATCGAGCCCGCGCTCTCGTGGTGAAAGGCCACCGCACCCTGGAAGGCGACCATCGCGCCCTTGACCGCAAGAACGTCCTCGCCCAGCGAGACACGCAGCATCTGCGGGTTCTGGACGACGAAGCGCTCGGTCGTCTGCTTCTCGAGGTTGGACTGGGCGAAGAGCTCACTCTGCATGGCCGACACGGTAGTCGTGATCCACGACGCACCGGGTCGAGTTCGTCGGGGAAGGTTTCGGCTGCTATGCTTGTTGATCGAAGTGGAGGTCACTCCCACCTGCCGGGTTCACGGATCCGGGGGTCACCCGCAGTGAGTCGTTCTCGAACGATTCACCGCGCGCGGCACCGTATGGTGCGAGTGGTGGCTTTCGCTTCGACGGAGGCCACCTTTTTCGTGTCCTCCAAACCCGATCTCAGGAGGATCCATCAGCACAGATCTGCGCGTCAACGAGCGCATTCGCGTACCGGAGGTCCGTCTCGTCGGACCGAGCGGTGAACAGGTCGGCATCGTCCGCATCGAGGATGCCCTGCGCCTGGCCGCCGAGGCCGATCTCGATCTCGTCGAGGTCGCCCCTCAGGCCCGGCCCCCGGTCTGCCGCCTCATGGACTTCGGAAAGTTCAAGTACGAAGCCGCCCAGAAGGCGCGCGAGTCGCGACGCAACCAGACGAACACGGTCATCAAGGAGATGAAGCTCCGCCCGAAGATCGACCAGCACGACTACGACACCAAGAAGGGTCACGTCGTGCGGTTCCTGAAGGCCGGAGACAAGGTCAAGATCACGATCATGTTCCGTGGCCGCGAGCAGCACCGACCCGAGCTCGGGTTCCGCCTGCTGCAGAAGCTGGCCGCCGACGTCGAGGATCTCGGCTTCATCGAGTCGAACGCCCGCCAGGACGGTCGCAACATGACGATGGTGCTCGGCCCTCACAAGAAGAAGTCCGAGGCGCAGGCCGAGGTCAAGGCCGAGAAGGCCGAGACCACCGCCGCGCGCGAGGCAGAGCGTGTCGCCGAGGCCGAGGCCGAGAAGGCGCACCGCGAAGAACACCAGAAGAACGCGACGGAGAAGAAGCCGCGCCGTCGCTCCGAGAACCTCGACCCAGACATGGAGGCATAACCGTGCCGAAGTTCAAGCCCCACTCGGGCATGAAGAAGCGCGTCAAGATCACCGGCAAGGGCAAGCTCCGCCGCGAGCAGACCAACCGCCGCCACCTCTTGGAGGTCAAGTCCTCGACCCGGAAGCGCCGCCTCGCCGGCACGACCGAGGTGTCGAAGGCTGACACCAAGCAGGTCAAGAAGCTGCTCGGTCTCTGAGCGCCCCGAACTTTTCGTAGATTTTGAAGGAGTAACACTGTGGCACGCGTCAAGCGTTCGGTGAACGCGCAGAAGAAGCGCCGCGAAGTCCTCGAGCGGGCCTCCGGCTACCGGGGCCAGCGCTCGCGCCTGTACCGCAAGGCCAAGGAGCAGGTCACCCATTCGCTGGTCTACTCGTACAACGACCGCAAGGCCAGGAAGGGCGACTTCCGTCGCCTGTGGATCCAGCGCATCAACGCGGCTGCCCGCGCGCAGGGCATCACGTACAACCGCTTCATCCAGGGCCTGAAGGCCGCCGAGGTCGAGGTCGACCGCAAGATCCTCGCTGATCTCGCCGTCAACGACATCGCGGCGTTCAACGCCCTCGTCGAGGTCGCCAAGGCGAACCTCCCCGAGGACGTCAACGCTCCCAAGGCCGACTCGGCCGTCTGAGCTCCGGCTCAGCAGCACACGTGGCGAGCCCCGGCGATCTGACCGTCCGCTCAGGACGGGTCAAGACCGCTCGGCGGCTCGCCACGCGTGCGTTCCGGGCCAAGACCGGCGAGTTCCTCGCCGAAGGCCCCCAGGCAGTGCGAGAAGCGCTCACCGAGGGCGGCGTGGTGATCGAGGTGTTCGCCACCGTCGACGCCACGGAGCGATACCCCGAGCTGGTCGGGCTCGCCGAGACCTGGCACGTCGTCACCGACGACGTGGTCGAGGAGATCGCCGACTCCGTCACCCCGCAGGGCCTCGTGGCCCGCTGCCGATCGATCCTCACCACCCTCGACGACGTCCCCGAGGACGCCCGCCTCGTCGTCGTGTGTGCCGAGATCCGCGACCCCGGCAACCTCGGCGCCGTCATCCGCTGCGCCGATGCCGCCGGTGCGGCGGCCGTCGTCGTGGCCGGCGACAGCGTGGACCCGCTCAACCCCAAGGTGGTGCGCTCCACCGCCGGCTCGCTCTTCCATCTCCCGATCGCGGTGGAGCGCGACGTCGAGGCGACGATCGCCGAGCTCCAGCGACGCGGCTGCCAGGTGCTGGCCGCCGACGGCGCGGGGGACACCGGGCTGTTCGACGACGACCTCGACCTGGCCGCGCCCACCGCGTGGCTGATGGGCAACGAGGCACACGGCCTGCCCGCGCAGTGGTCCGCGGCGGCCGACCGCGTGGTGCACGTGCCGATCCTGGGCCGGGCCGAGAGCCTCAATCTCGCCACGGCCGCTGCGGTCTGTCTGTACACCTCGGCGCGTGAGCAGGGCTAGGCTCCTGCCGTGCCGTTCGAAGAGTTCCCCGACGGGATCATCGTCGCGGACGCCGACGCCCGGGTCACCCTGGCGAACCGGTGGGTCCGCTACTGGGCCCGTGCGGTCGGCGATGAGATGCTGGGCATGCATCTGCGCGACGCCGTGCCGTTCGACGACCTCGCCGGCAACAGCTGGTTCGACTCGGTGCAGCCCTACGACGGGCTCGCCATCCGCAGCCGGATCAGCGAGTCGTCCTGGTACTCCCCGCGAGGCAGCGAGTACCTGATCACGGCCTCGCTCGTGCGCGAGCGCCCGGCGGGCAAGGTCGTCAAGGTCATCGTCAGCATGCGCAACGCCCGCGTGCGCCTGCAGCGCGACCGCGAGAAGTCCGACATGGTCGCCACGGTGGCGCACGAGCTGCGATCGCCGCTGACGGGCATCAAGGGCTTCTCCGCCACGCTGCTGAGCCGCTGGGACGCCTTCACCGAGGAGCAGCGCCTCTTCATGCTGCAGACGATCGACGCGGACGCCGACCGGTTGAGCCGCCTCATCACCGAGCTGCTCGACGCCGCCCGCATCGACGCCGGTCGTCTGTCGCTGCGCACCGAGCCCGTGCGGCTCGACGAGCTGGCGGACCGGGTGCTCGGCTCGGTCTTCAGCGCCTCCGAGACCGCGCCGACGGCGCGCGTCGACGGCGAGGCGCCCGTGGTCTGGGACGACGCCGACCGTGTCACGCAGGTGCTGACGAACCTCATCGAGAACGCGATCCGGCACGGCGAGGGCCTGCGCGAGGTCGTCGTGTCGAGCGAGAAGCGTGGCGAGCTCGAGGGCGTCGCCGTGCGCATCGTGGACAACGGCCAGGGCATCCCCGAGGAGTCCCGCGTCCGCATCTTCAGCCGCTTCTGGCGGTCGGGGCCGGGCGCCGGCAGCGGCCTGGGCATGTTCATCGTGCGCGGCGTCGTCGACCAGCACGGTGGCTCCATCGTCATCGAGGACGCCGAGGGCGGGGGAGCGTCGATCTGCGTGTGGTTCCCCATCAACGAGCCGGACACCCTCACGTCCTGACGCGCCGATAGACTGGAGGGCGTGTCTGCGCCCAACTCCGACTACGACCCCGTCGAGGTGACGCCCCTGCGCGCCGACGAGGTCGAACGCATGCGTGACGAGGCCCTCGCGGCCATCGCCGCCGCCGATTCCCTCGACGCGCTCAAGCAGGTGCGCATCGACCACACGGGCGACCGCTCGCCGCTCGCGCTGGCGAACCGCGAGATCGGTGCCCTGCCGCCGGCCGCGCGCAAGGACGCCGGCCAGCGCGTGGGCCAGGCCCGCGGCGCCGTGAACCAGGCGCTCGCCGCCCGCACCGCCGAGGTCGAGGCCGTCGAGTTCGAGCGCCGCCTCGCCGCCGAGACCGTCGACGTGACCCTTCCTGTCGACGTCGAGCCCGTCGGCGCGCGCCACCCGATCACCACGATCCAGGAGCACGTCGCCGACATCTTCGTCGCGATGGGCTGGGAGGTCGCCGAGGGACCCGAGGTCGAGGCCGAGTGGCTCAACTTCGACGCGCTCAACCTCGGTCCCGACCACCCCGCGCGCACGATGCAGGACACGTTCTGGCTCGACCCCGAGTCGGCCGCGATGGTGCTGCGCACCCACACCTCTCCGGTGCAGGCGCGCACGATGCTCACCCGCAAGCCGCCGATCTACGTCGTGTGCCCCGGGCGGGTCTACCGCACCGACGAGGCCGACGCGACGCACATGCCGGTCTTCCACCAGGTCGAGGGCCTGGCGATCGACAAGGGCCTGTCGATGGCGCACCTCAAGGGCACGCTCGACCACTTCGCGCGCGCCGTCTACGGCACCGAGATCACCACCCGGTTCCGTCCCTCGTACTTCCCGTTCACCGAGCCCAGCGCCGAGGTCGACCTGCTCTGCTACGTGTGCCACAACGATCCGGCCGAGGTCGCCTCGTGCCGTACGTGTGGCGGCGAGGGCTGGGTCGAGTGGGGCGGCTGCGGCGTCGTGAACCCGCGCGTCCTGGTCGCCTGCGGGGTCGATCCCGAGGAGTACTCGGGCTTCGCGTTCGGCATGGGCCTCGACCGCACCGTCACCAGCCGTTACGACATCGCCGACCTGCGCGACCTGTGGGACGGCGACGTCCGCTTCACCGAGCCCTTCGGAGTTGGTCTCTGACATGCGTGTTCCCGTGGAGTGGCTGCGGTCGCTCGTCGAACTTCCTGCCGATGTCACCACCGAGCAGCTGGCCGACCGGCTGACGATGTACGACCTCAAGCTCGAGGAGATCCTCGGCGGCGGCCTGTCAGGACCGTTGACAGTCGGTCGCGTGCTGGCGATCTCGCCCGAGGAGCAGAAGAACGGCAAGACCATCAACTGGTGCCGGGTCGACGTCGGCGCGCACAACGACCCGTCGGTGCCCGACGCCCCGGGTGAGGACGTGCCCTCGCGCGGCATCGTCTGCGGTGCGCACAACTTCGGCGTCGGCGACCTCGTCGTCGTGTCGCTGCCGGGCACCTACCTGCCCGCGCTCGGCTTCGAGATCGGCTCGCGCAAGACCTATGGTCACGTCTCCGACGGCATGATCTGCTCCACCTCCGAGCTGGGGCTGGCCGAGGACGAGACCACCGCGAAGGGCATCGTCGTGCTGCCCCCCGGCTCGGCCGAGCCCGGCGACGACGCGATCGCCCTGCTCGGCCTGGGGGAGCAGACCCTCGACCTCGAGGTCAACCCCGACCGTGCCTACGCGCTGAGCCTGCGCGGCGTGGCCCGCGACGCCGCCCTGGCGTTCGACGTGCCGTTCTCCGATCCCGCCGACCGTGAGGTGCCGTCCGCGGACGCGCCCGCGTATCCGGTCCGGGTCGAGGACCCCGAGGGCTGCCCGGTGTTCACGACGCTCGTCGTCGAGGGCATCGATCCCGCCGCCACCACGCCCGCGTGGATGGCCAAGCGGATCACCGACGCCGGGATGCGCCCGATCTCGCTCACGGTCGACGTGAGCAACTACGTGATGCTCGAGCTCGGCCAGCCCAACCACTGCTACGACCGCGCCAAGATCGACGGGGACATCGTCGTGCGTCGCGCCGCGGCGGGTGAGCGGATCACGACGCTGGACGACGTCGACCGCGCCCTCACCCCGGACGACCTGCTCGTCGCCGACTCCAGCGGCCCGATCGGCATCGCCGGCGTGATGGGCGGCGCCCACACCGAGATCGACGCCAGCACCACCGACGTCGTGGTCGAGGCCGCGTACTGGGACCCGGTCACGATCTTCCGCGCCGTCAAGCGGCACAAGCTGCCGTCCGAGGCCGCGAAGCGCTACGAGCGCGGCGTCGACCCGCAGCTGCCGCTCGTGGGCGCCACGCGCGTCGCCGAGCTCCTCGTCGAGCTGGCCGGCGGCACCCTGGCGCCCGGCGCCACGGTCGTCGGCACGGCTCCGGGCCGCGAGCCCGTCTCGTTCCCCGTCGACCTGCCCGCGCGGATCAGCGGCCTGCCGATCACGCCCGAGCAGGCGCAGGACACGTACGAGCGCAACGGCTGCACGGTCACGCGCGAGGCCGACCGGTTCACGGTCACGCCTCCGTCCTGGCGCTTCGACCTCAACGACCCCTACGACTTCGTCGAGGAGGCGCTGCGCACCGCCGGCTACGAGAACGTGCCGTCGGTGCTGCCCACGCCCACGGGCGGTCGCGGGCTCTCGCGCGAGCAGGAGCTGCGCCGCCGCGTCGGCCACGTGCTGGCCGGGGCCGGTCTGGTCGAGGTCACCACGCTGCCGTTCGTCGGTCCAGCCGACCTCGACAGGCTGGGCCTGCCCGCCGACGACTCGCGCCGCGACCTCGTCCGGCTCGCGAACCCGCTGTCGGCGGAGGAGCCCGGGCTCACGCCCACGGTCCTCATCGGCCTGCTGCGCGCCGCATCGCTGAACATCGGACGCGGACACGAGTCGGTCGCGCTGAGCGAGATCGGTCGCGTCTTCAGCGCGAAGCCCGGCAGCCCCGCGGCGCCGATCCTGGGCGTCGACCGTCGCCCTACCGACGAGGAGCTCGCCGCCCTCGACGCGGCGCTGCCCGAGCAGCCCCGCCACGCCGGCTTTGTGCTGGTGGGGGAGCGCACCCGCTCCGGCTGGGCCGGGCCGGGTCGCGCCGTCGCCTGGACCGACGCGCTCGCGATCGCCCAGCTCGTCGCGGCGAACCTGCACGTCGAGCTCACCGTCGAGGCCGCGACGCTCGCGCCGTTCCACCCCGGTCGCTGCGCGAGCCTGAGCATCGACGGCACGGTCGTCGGTCACGCCGGCGAGCTGCACCCGAAGGTCGCCGAGGCCCACGGACTGCCCGGTCGCGTCGCTGCGGCCGAGCTCGACCTCGACGCGCTCATCGCCGCGGCTCCGGCCATCGGTCCGAAGCCCCACTTCTCGGCCTTCCCGGTGGCGAAGGAGGACTTCGCGTTCACGGTCGCGAGCGACCTCCCCGCCGGCGAGCTGGAGTCGGCGATCGCCGGCGCCAGCCCCCTGCTGGAGTCAGTGCGGCTGTTCGACGTGTACACGGGCGACCAGGTCGGCGAGGGCCGCAAGTCCCTCGCCTTCAAGGTGCGCCTGCGCGCCGAGGACCGCACGCTCACGGACGCCGACATCAAGGCCGCCCGCGAGCAGATCGTCGCGGCCGCCGCGACACTCGGAGCCGAGCTGCGCTGACCGGGGCGCGGGGCGCTCTCGAGTGCTTGGATGGTCGTATGACCGATCTCACGAACGTTCGGATCGAGCACGACCTGCTCGGAGAACGTGAGGTACCGGCGGACGTCTACTGGGGCGTGCACACCCTGCGCGCCATGGAGAACTTCCCGATCACCGGTGTCCCCATCGCCATCAGTCCCTACCTGCCCCAGGCCCTGGCCGCCGTGAAGGAGGCCGCCGCCGAGGCGAACCACGACCTCGGCCTGCTCGACGACGAGCGGCACGCGGCCATCGTCCAGGCCTGTCAGGAGATTCGGCACGGCGCCCTGCACGACCAGTTCGTCGTCGACGTCATCCAGGGCGGCGCGGGCACCTCGACGAACATGAACGCCAACGAGGTGATCGCCAACCGGGCGCTGGAGATCCTCGGTCACCCGCTCGGCGACTACGACCGCCTGCACCCGAACGAGCAGGTCAACCTCAGCCAGTCGACGAACGACGTCTATCCCACCGCCGTGAAGATCGCGGTCATCAACGCGACGCACGACCTGATCGCGGCGATGGGCGAGCTCGAGTCCGCGTTCGCGGAGAAGGCCGTCGAGTTCCACGACGTGCTGAAGATGGGCCGCACCCAGCTGCAGGACGCCGTGCCGATGACGCTCGGCCAGGAGTTCGGCACCTACGCGCTGATGATCGCCGAGGACCGCACCCGACTGCGCGAGGCGGTCATGCTGCTGCACGAGATCAACCTCGGCGCGACGGCGATCGGCACCCAGCTGAACGCCCCCGACGGCTACGTGCCACTCGCGCGCCAGCACCTCTCGCGGATCACGGGGCTCCCGCTCGTCACCGCCGTCGACCTCATCGAGGCCACGCAGGACTGCGGCTCGTTCGTGCAGATGTCGGGCGTGCTCAAGCGCGTCGCGGTGAAGCTCTCGAAGATCTGCAATGACCTGAGGCTGCTGTCGTCCGGCCCGCGCGCCGGACTCGGCGAGATCAACCTGCCGGCGCGTCAAGCGGGTTCGAGCATCATGCCCGGCAAGGTGAATCCGGTGATTCCCGAGGTCGTCAACCAGGTGGCGTTCCAGATCATCGGCCACGACGTCACCGTCTCGATGGCCGCGGAGTCGGGCCAGCTGCAGCTCAACGCGTTCGAGCCGGTGATCTGCTACTCGCTGTCGGCCGGTCTCTACCGCCTGCGGACGGCGATCACGTCGCTCACCGAGAACTGCGTCAAGGGCATCACCGCGAACCGTGAGCACCTCGCGATCGAGGTGGCCAACTCGATCGGGCTGGTGACCGCGCTGAACCCCTACCTCGGCTACCAGACTGCGACCGAGTTGGCCAAGGAGGCGCTGGCGTCGGGCCGGGGCGTGGCCGAGCTGGTGCTGGAGAAGGGCCTGCTGCCGAAGGACGAGCTGGAGCGCATCCTGCGACCCGAGACGCTGGCGCACCTCGGGCCGAAGCCGGCCGACCGGTCCGGCGGCGTCTGAGCCGCGACGGGCTCGTGGCGGCAGGGGTGTACCCTGCTGCCATGAGCACGTTCGTGATCATCATTCAACAGCGCGTCTGAAGCAGAACCTCAGACGCGCCGCCTCCCGTACCCGGGAGGTTTTTTTGTGGCCACACCCAGACACCAGGACGATCCATGAGCACCACCTTCGGGAAGCACGACCCCGCGGACTTCCACGTCTACGACACGACGATGCGCGACGGCGCCCAGCAGGAGGGTCTCAACCTCTCGGTGCAGGACAAGCTCGCCATCGCCCAGCACCTGGACGACCTCGGCGTGGGCTACATCGAGGGCGGCTGGCCGGGCTCGAACCCGAAGGACACCGAGTTCTTCGCCCTGGCCGCCAAGGAGCTGGACCTGCGCCACGCGACGCTCGCGGCGTTCGGCTCGACGCGTCGCGCCGGCGTCGCCGCGGCCGACGACGCGCTCGTGGGTGCGCTGCGCGACTCGGGCGCCTCGGTGGTGACGGTGGTGGCCAAGAGCCACGACCAGCACGTGCTCCGCGCGCTGCGGACCACGCTGGAGGAGAACCTCGCGATGGTGCGTGACACCGTGACGCACCTGCGTGGTGAGGGCCAGCGCGTGTTCCTCGACCTCGAGCACTTCTTCAACGGCTACCTCGACAACCGCGACTACGCGCTGGAGGTCGTGCGGGTGGCCGCCGCGGCCGGTGCGGAGGTGGCGGTGCTGTGCGACACGAACGGCGGCATGCTGCCCCACCAGGTGGGCGAGATCGTGGCTGACGTGCGCGACAGCACGGGCGCGCGCCTGGGCATCCACGCGCACAACGACACCGGCTGTGCGGTGGCCAACTCGATCGAGGCGGTGCGGGCAGGCGCGACCCACGTGCAGGGCTGCATCAACGGCTACGGCGAGCGCACGGGCAACGCCGACCTCGTCACGTGCGTGGCGAACCTCGAGTTCAAGCTCGGCATGAGCGTGATGCCCGAGGGCGTGCTGGCCGACGCGACGCGCATCTCGCACGCGATCAGCGAGATCACGAACTACCCGCCGGTGGCGCGCCAGCCGTACACGGGCGTCTCGGCGTTCGCGCACAAGGCCGGCCTGCACGCGAGCGCGATCCGTGTGGATCCCGACCTGTACCAGCACATGGATCCCGCGCTGGTGGGCAACGACATGCGCCTGCTGGTCTCGGAGATGGCGGGCCGCGCGACGATCGAGCTGAAGGGTCGCGAGCTGGGCTTCGACCTGTCGGGCGACCACGACCTGCTGACTCGCATCACCGATCAGGTGAAGCAGATGGAGCAGGAGGGCTACACGTTCGAGGCGGCCGACGCGTCCTTCGAGCTGCTGCTGACCGAGGCGGTCACGGGCGTGCGCCCGGCGTACTTCGACGTGGAGTCGTGGCGGGTCATCGCCGGCTCGGCGGGCGACGGCGGTGCCGAGGCGATCGTCAAGGTCGTGGCGGGCGGCGTGCGCCACGCGGTGGTGGGGGAGGGCAACGGTCCGGTCAACGCCCTCGACCACGCGCTGCGCCAGGCGATCGAGCGGATCTACCCGGACGTGGCGCAGTTCCACCTCATCGACTTCCGCGTGCGGATCCTCGATCAGGGGCACGGCACCGACGCGGTGACGCGCGTGCTGATCGAGACGACCGACGGCAAGAGCTCGTGGGTGACCGTGGGCGTGGGCCCGAACATGATCGAGGCGTCGTTCGAGGCCCTCGTGGACGCGCTGACGTTCGGCCTGCGGTCTCACGGGGTCGCGCTGCCGTAGGTTGCGGGCTCGTCGAGGAAGCGGTCGTCGAGGTGACCGTGGGACTTCATGTTGTGGTGCTTCCGGCAGAGGCACCTGAGATTCCGCGCGGAGGTCTCGCCGCCTGAGTCGTAGTCCTTGGCGTGGTCGAGATCGGTCTCGAACACCGGGGCCCGACAGCCCGCGACCCGACAGGTGCCGTCCCTCCAGTGGAGTGCCTGCCGCAGGGACTCGGTGGGTCGGTAGGCCAGGACCGTCGTGTCCATGACCCGGCCGACGGGGTCGAGTACGAGTCGGCGGAACACCGTGTGCTCGCTGGCGGCGAGCTCGCGGACCCACGCCGCGTCGAGCGGCTCTCCGTCGCGGGTGAGGCCGGGCCCCTCGGTGTACCCGACGAGGTCGGTGGCGGCGATGCTGATCGCGATCTCGGCGTGGATGTCGGTGGTGGTGCCGGTGCAGGACGTGAGCCACCGGCCGAGGATGTCGGCCTGTTTCTGGTCGCGCGTGCGCGTGTCCCGCACGCCGGTCTCGGGATGGATCCCGGGCTCGGCCTTCGCCGCCCGGCGGAGTCGTTCGGCCGCGGCGATCGCGAGTCCGGTGGGCAGCAGGGCGTTGAGCCAGCTGGTGCCGTCGGTGTTGTGGGTGACTGAGACGCGACGCTCCTCGAGGGCCTTCGCCGTCTCCACCGCGGTCTCCTCGGGCTCGGCCCGGGCGCGGAATCGGCGCAGCCACGTGCGGAGCTCGCCGAGTGTGTGCGTGGCCGCGTAGCCGATCACGGAGCGCTCGAGCCGGGCCCAGCTCTCGCGCTCGACGAGACGCTCGGCGGTGTCGGCGATCGCGCTCGCCCGGCCGGCGTCGAGGTCGCCGCTGCGGAACGCCTCCCAGACCAGTGGTGTGCGCTCCTGCAGGGTCTCGGCCTCGAACACCACGGCCCAGACGCGGCGTTCGGTGACCTTCAGCGCCTGCGCGATCTCGAGCGTGACCTCGCGGCGGGCCAGATCCTTGCTCAGGACGATCTCGTCGGAACGGTCAATCTCGGCCACGCGCCGGGTGTGGTGCTGGGCGATCAGCTCCCACTCCGCGAACTCCGCCCGAGCGCGGGCACGACGCGCCGCGTCGAAGGCGCGAGCCGGGAGTTCCGAGGTCATGCACCGAACCTAGTGAGACCCTCGGACACCGGTCCGGGGCGGCTGCACGACCGCGATCCGCACTGAAATCCGAGGAACGGCGGACGGTGCACGCATCCGCTGGGAGACTCGAGCCATGGGGTTCGTGCTCAAGACGCTCAGCGTGCTCATGATCCCGGTGATGCTGGTGGCGTTCGTCGTCGAGGCGCGCACGGGCCTCGTGATCGCGGGCGTCACCTTCCTCGTGACATGGCTCGCGTTGGAGTTCGGACTTGTCGACATCGCGGCGGACCGTGCATGGTCCAAGGACGACACGAGCGAGGAGGAGTCACCACAGTGACGGACGACCTTCCGCGTGCGGAGTACGACGGACCTGGCTGGGTCAGTCAGCTCGTCCTCGCGCTGGGCGCCCTGACGCTCGCGGTCTTCTTCCTCATCAGCCCGACCCGGACCGGTCTCGGACGGTGGGCCATCCCGGGGGCGTGGGTGATCTTCGCCGCGTTCCATCTGTGGCGCTCTCTGCGCCTCCGACGGGAGGCGCTCGCGCGCGATGCCGCCCGACGGCGCTGGCAGGCGACCAGTCCCCACTTCCGCTCCCCGACAGACCACGAGGACGCTCGATGACCCTGCACTTCGACCTGGTACGCGCAGAGACCGCGTGGCTCGAGGCGAGCCAGGACCCGCGCTCGTTCGGCAGGACCCTCACGGTCGGACCGCCCGGGTTCGAGGCCTACGCGCGTGTCCTGACGCTTCCGGACCCGGCACACGACGGTCAGCAGGAGGCCGACGTCGCCGACGAGGTCTTCGACGCCGCCCCCGTCGAGTCGGATGTCGTTGTCGAGACCGTGGAGCTCCTGGCCGCGGGGTCCGGACTCGACGACCTGCGCTTCCTGATGTGGGACGGCTACCCGTACGACCCGGCCCTCCCGGCGGTCGACCGCATCGACCTCATGCGTCTGCGCAGCTGCGCAATGGCGACCGGGTCGCTCGCGGACTTTCGCACCTGGACGACCTCCGGCCGCGAACGTCACTTCCCACCGGCGTTCGTCTGGCCGACGGACCGCTCATGGTGCGTGGCGTACGACGTCGACTCGCGCTTCGCCGGTGTTGCGGGGACGGTCGATGGCATCGAGCGTGTCGTGGCGGAGTCGAAGCACCCCGTGGTCCGCGACGATCGTCGGGTGATCCCGGCGATGTACCACTAGGACCGCGAAGCCGGCTGGAAGAGCTCGACGAGGTTCCCGTCCGGGTCGGCAACCAGGACCTGCTGGCCGCCGGGGCCGCTGACGACGTCGGTCAGCAGGATGACACCGCCGGCGTCGAGCCGCTCGACCTCTGCGGCGAGGTCGTCGACGACCACGTGAATGCGGTTCCGCCCAGGAACGTCGGCGTCCGGCGGTGTGGCACGCGCGCCCGAGCTGCCCGGCCCGGACAGGAGCACGCGGAGCGAGCCGCGAGCGACGTCGGCGAAGGGCGGCGCCGGGTGGCTCAGCAGGGTGAAGCCGAGCTGGTTCGTGTAGAAGTCGATCGCCGCCTCGACGTCGCTCACGATGTAGCGGACGCAGCCGTGGGTGTCGACACTCATGTGCTCACGATGCGCCGTTCCGCTGCCACGGGCAAGGGATCAGTCCCCAGGCGCGGCCGCGACGTCCTCGATGAGCTCGAGCGCCGGGTCCCACCAGCGGAGGCGGTCGGCGAGGAGCTCGCGCGGGGTCTCGGAGGACTGCAGGACCTCGAAGGCCGTCGGGACGAGCCGCTGCGGGACGCGCCGGGCCAAGGTGACGTGCGGGGTCCAGACCGGGTGGCGCAGTGCCGGCACCAGCTCACGGATCCTGGCCACGGCGGCAGCGAGCTCGCGCTCGGGCTCGACGAGGTGCGCGATCGTGTAGCGCGGTCCCTGACCGAAGAGGACGAGTCCGCGGACCTCGATCCGGGCGGGGAGCAGTGGTGCGATGGCGTCCCGCGCCACGGAGACGACCGCGGGGTCGACGGCGACCGCGGCCACGACGGTGGCGTGCGGTGCGTTCGTCATGGACTTGTGGTCCGCCTGCGACGGCAGGCCCACCGCCCGGAGCGCCTCCCACTGGGCCTCGACGGCACCGGCGGACGCGGCGTCGAAGCTCAGCTCCAGGGCTTGATCGGGCACACGGGGAGGATAGGTCAGGCGCCGCGAGCTCCCGAGGCCCCGGCCTCCAGGAGTCGGGTCAGGAGCCGGGGAAGCTGCTCCAGCGCCTCCTCGCGGGTCGCCTCTTCCCACGAGGCCGCCTCCGCGGCGTCGCCGTGGAGTTGGAGAGCGTGGAAGGTCTCGCGAAGGCTCAGCCCTTCGAGCCGCGCCGTGAAGCGCTCGCCGAAGTCCAGCACGAGGTCCGTACAGGCCCACTCCTCGTCGCCGTCCTCATACGCCTGCGGCAACGCCGGGAACCGGGCGCTGAACTCGTCGTGGGCCGCGCAGTAGATCACTCCGTCGTCCGCACCGTCCCCTTGCCCTCGCGCGAATCCGGCCGGCTCGAGAAGAGGGTCCAGCGCGGCCCGCACCCGGTCAGCGAAGTCCATGAGCCGATTGTCGCGCAGCGTTCCTGAGGGCCTCCAGCGTGCGTCGGACGTCGGCGTCGGTCGTCGACCAGTTGCTCACCGAGATGCGCAGGACCGCGCGTTCGCGCCAGACCGAGCCGGTGGTCCACGCGGTGCCGTCCTCCCACATACGGCGCACGACGTCCCGGGTGCGGGTGTCGTCCCCGAAGGCCGCGCAGACCTGGGTGAAGACGACGTCGTTGAGGACCGTAGCGCCCTCGATCTCGGCGATGCCGTCGGCGAACGCACGCGCGTGCCCGACCATCCGGTCGACGAGCTCGGCGACGCCGGTGCGGCCGAGGGAGCGCAGCGCGGCCCACACCGTGAAGGCGCGGGCGCGGCGGGAGAGCTCGGGGACCTTCTCGAACGGGTCGCCGGCCTCGTCGCGGATCAGGTAGGCACCGTGCATCGACATCGCGGCGCGCAGGGCGGCGGGGTCGCGCACGATCGCGAGCCCGCAGTCGTAGGGCACGTTGAGGGTCTTGTGGGCGTCGGTCGCCCAGGAGTCCGCGGCCTCGTAGCCGCGGACGAGGTGCCGGTGGGTCGGTGTGGCGCCCGCGAACAGGCCGAAGGCCCCGTCGACGTGCACCCACGCGCCGTGGTCGTGTGCGGCCGCGATCGCCTCCTCGAACGGGTCGAAGGCGCCGGAGTGGACGTTGCCCGCCTGGAGGGACACGACGGTCGGTCGGTCGTCCTCCTCGAGTCGCGCTCGCAGCGCCGCGGGGTCGATCCGGCCCTGGTCGTCCGCTGGCACGAGCTCGGGCGCGCCCAGTCCGAGATAGCGCAGCACGAGGTCGACCGAGTCGTGCCGCTCCTCGCCGGCCAGCACGCGGACGCCGGGCGACCCGAGCAGCCCGCGCGTGCCGACGTCCCAGCCGGCCCGTGTGAGGACGGCGTCACGAGCGGCGGCGAGGCACGTGAAGTTGGCCATCGTGCCGCCGGTGACGAAGCCGACGGCCGCCTCGCGCGGGAGGCCGAGCAGGTCGAGGACCCAGCTCTCGGCGATGTCGTCCGCCGCCGTGGCCGATGGCGTGACGGTCCGCAGTCCGGCGTTCTGGTCCCACGCCGACGTCAGCCAGTCGGCAGCCAGCGCGGCCGGGTGGGTGCCGCCGATGACGAACCCGAAGAAGCGACCCGACGGCATCGCCGTGAGTCCCGGCCCTGCCGCTTCGGCGAGCAGGTCGACGACCTCGACGGGATCGGTCGGTCCCTCCGGCAGCTCCGGGCCGAGCGCCTCGATCACGTCCGCGACGGACGAGGCCGGCGGGACCGGCCGGTCGGGCAGCCCGGCCAGCCAGGACAGCGCGTGCTCGTGTGCGCGGGCCAGGGCCTTCGAGGCGTCGGGGGACGGCTCCATCTCGTCAGGATGACCCACGGCGCGGGCCCCGTCCAGACCCGTGCAGACCGGTCTCTTGACGCGGACCCGGTGCAGGGCGGTCACTAGGAGAAGGCCTCGGACGAGGCGCGGAGGTGGCGATGGAATCCGGCGACGGGCACGCGAAGGTCCACGAGACGAACCTGACGCAGGCGGAGTCGTGGAACGGCCCCGGCGGCGCCTACTGGGCCGCGCACGCCGACCGGTTCGACCGCGCGGTGGCCGACTTCCAGGATCGATTCGAGGCCGCCGTCTCGGTGCGGCCCGGCGATCGGGTCCTCGACGTCGGGTGCGGGGGTGGCCTGACGACGCGTCGTGCGGCACGCGCGAGCATCGACGGCGACGTGATCGGCGTGGACCTGTCGCGCGAGCTGCTCGACGTCGCCCGCCGCCGCGCTGATGCCGAAGGCGTCCGCAACGTGAGCTTGGTCCGCGCCGACGCGCAGGTGCACGCGTTCGAGCCGGACCACTACGACGTGGTCCTCTCGCGCACCGGCTCGATGTTCTTCGGCGACCCCGTCGCCGCGTTCGCGAACCTGCGGACCGCCACGCGTCCCGGTGGACGCCTGGTGCTGCTGACGTGGCAGCCGCCCGACCGCAACGAGTGGATCAGCGGGACGCTCGGCGTGCTCGGTGGGACGCCCGGACCCACGGCGGACCTCGACGCTCCGGGCATGTTCTCCCTCTCGAGGCCCGAGCGGATCCGCGAGGTGCTCGGTGCCGCCGGGTGGGCGCAGGTCTCAGTGGAGGGGCTCGAGGGTCGGGAGTGGTTCGGCAAGGACGTGGACGACGCCCTCGGCTTCCTCCGCGGGCTCTTCGCGTGGCTCCTGGACGAGCTGCCCCAGGACGAGCGCGCGGCCGCGGTCGATCGGCTTCGCCAGAGCCTCGCCGAGCACGCCGGCCCCGACGGGGTGGACTTCGGCTCGGCCGCCTGGCTGGTCACGGCACGAAAGGAGACCGACGATGAGTGCTGACTCGCCGTCGTTCCACGCGGTCGACGCCTCCTCCGACGCGGCGCAGCTGGCCGCGCTGATGGCGCTCGACGTGCAGGCGCAGCTGCCGTCGATCCTGCGGCTGCACGCGTGGCTGCTGGAGGCGCTGGACCCGCTGCCGGGGATGGAGGCCTTGGACGTGGGCTGCGGCACCGGCGAGGACATCCGTGGGCTCGCGGTGTCGGTCGCGCCGACGGGATCGGCCACGGGGGTGGACCCGAGCGAGACGATGCTGGCCGAGGCGCGTCGGCGAGGCGAGGCCTCCCGCAACCCCGCGCGGTTCGTCCAGGGATCGGCCGAGGCGCTGCCCCTCGACGACGCCTCCGTCGACCTCGTGCGCAGCGAGCGCGTGCTCCAGCACCTCGTGGATCCCGCGGTGGCGGTGGGTGAGATGGCCAGGGTCCTGCGGCCCGGCGGCCGGATCGGCCTGATCGACACCGACTGGCGAACGCTCGCGACGTGGCCCGGGGACCCGCACCTGACGGCGGCGTGGCACGAGGGCTGGGGCGGTGTCACTTCTCCCGAGGCCGGCGCCCAGCTGCTCGATCTGGTTCTTCGTCACGGGTTCGTCGATGCCCGCGTCACCACCGAAGTGCTCATGCTGCGCCCGCGCCAGCTGGACCTGCCGCCGGTCTCGTTCGTCGTCGAGGCCGCCGCCCGTCGAGCCGCTGCGGCGGGGGAGGGGGCCGACTGGCGCCGTCAGCTCGAGGAGAGCGCCGCCCGCGGCTCCTTCGTCTTCGCGGTCACCCTCTACGCCGTCGTCGCGACGCGAGTTCTGTAGCGGTGCCCACCGAATTTCTGCCGTTCCGCGCGAAAAAGGGTGGGTACCGCTACACATCTCGCCCGGGTCACTCCGGGGGAGCGGTGCGGGAGAAGCGGATCTCCTCGATGTCGAGCCGGGCCTGGACCTGGCGCAGGACGATGTCGTCGATGCGGCGCTCGTCGCGCAGCTGCACGAGCGCGTCGCGGCGGCGGGCGAGGAGAGCGAGCGACAGGCTCGTGTACTGGCCGTGGTGCTCGACCACGGGGTCGCCGTCGACGCCCGCGGCCTTCACGAGGCGGCGCTGCTTGTCGAGCTCGTGCCGCACCCTGGCCGTCACGAGATCGCCGACGCCGAGCTCGAGAGCGGTGTCGTCGATGGCCTCGATCGCCGCGTCGAGGGTGAAGAGCTCGGCGAGCTGGATCTCCTCGGCGACCGAGTCGTCGGCGGGCAGGCGGGCGAACCGGACGATTGCGGGGAGCAGCAGCGCCTGGAGGAGGCTCAGCATGATGACACCGCAGGCGATGAGCACGATGAGGTCGCGGTCGGGGAACGGGGCGCCGGACTCCACGGTGCGCGGCACGGCGAGGATCGCCGCGAGCGAGACGGCCCCGCGGAAGCCGGCCGCCGCGCTCACGGTGCGCTGGCGTGCGCTCACACGCCGTGCCCGCTGCGCAGGACGGCGGTCGACCGTGCGGATCGCGTAGGGCGTCGTGTAGGTCCACACCCAGCGCACGCCGATGACGACCGCCGCCACCAGGAGGATGTCCAGCAGCGCCCGACCCATCGACTCGCTGGAGAGGTTGCGGAACGCCGACTGCGCCTCGAGACCGATCAGCACGAACAACGCGCTGCTCAGCACGGTCGTGGCGAGCGACCAGAACGGGACGACGAGGTGCCTCGTGGCGGCACCGGTGATGCGGGGTGCCACCTGGCTCAGGAAGAGTCCGCACGCGACGACGGCCAGGACGCCCGAGGCCTCAATGGACTCGGCCGCGAGGAACGCCGCGAAGGGGGTCACCAGGATGGCGATGCCCTCGAGCATGGGGTCGTCCATCCGGCGGCGGATCTGCCAGCTGAGGAGGCCGACCAGGCCGCCGGCCAGGACACCGCCTCCGTACGAGAGCACGACGAGCCAGGTGACGTGGAGCCCGGTGAGGTGCTCCTCGCCGACGGTCACCCCGACGGCGAGCCCGTAGAGGACCAGCGCGGTGCCGTCGTTGACGAGGCTCTCGGCACGAAGGGTCGTGACGGTGCGGCGCGGGAGGTTGCGGGCCAGGACGCCGACGGCGGTCGCGTCAGTCGGCGCGAGCGCCGCGCCCAGGACCCATGCGGGTCCCCACGCCATGCCCAGCACGTAGTGGGCGGTGGCTGCGACGGCCCCCGCCGTGACCACCACCAGTGCGGTGCTGGTCAGCACGACGACGCGCAGGTTGTTCCGGATCTCCCGCAACGAGGTCGTCAGGCTCTCCCAGAACAGCAGAGCGGGAAGGAAGACGAGGAGGATGATCTCCGGCGGCAGATGCGCGTGGCGCAGGTGCGGGACGAACCCGATGAGCACGCCGGCGCCGACCAGCAGGATGGCGGGGGCGATCGGGTAACGGCTGGCGAGCGCGCCGCACGCCACGAGCGCGACTCCCAGCAGGACGACCATCTCGAGTCCGAGCACGGGTCAATCTTCACCCCGAGGCGCAACTCGCGGGGTCAGAAGGGGCGCGACGGGTATCCCGTGTCGAAGTGCATGTAGTCCGGCACGTCGATGTTCTGCCAGATCCAGCCCTCGCGATCGAAGAGCCGCCAGACCAGACCCTTCTCGAGGATCTTGCCTCGGCCTGGGGTCCGCTCGGCGTGGCGAGCCGAGGGCGTCCAGCAGTCGCATCGCAGGTCCATCCACGGGTTCTCGAGCGGATTGATGTCCACCGCGCGCCCGTTCGCGTGGGGCGAGTCCTTGAACGGCGCGTTGATCTGGTCGGCGCGACGGCAGTTGAAGGCCGAGGTGTTGTCCGCCGACAGACTCCTGGCCACGTCGCCGCCGTAGGCCTCGACGCCCTTCATCTTGCGGATCGGGAACTTCCTCTCGTAGAGGCGGTCGAAGATCCGCTGGATGCTCGGCGCGACGTCGGCGTTGACGATCAGGTGGCCGCGGCGCGTGCGGTCTGCGAAGTCGACGAAGTTCAGGTCGACCCGGCGAAGCTGGTCACGACGCTGGATCGGGCACTCCGGGCGCACCATGCCGGCCGCGACGATCCGGTCCCACTGTGCCGGGGGAACCTCACGGATCCGCGAGGCCGGCGGGGGAGCGGGCGTCGTGGCGGTGGGTGAGGGAGCGGGCGTCGTCGCGGTCGAGGTGGTGCTGGCACTGGGCGTGGGCTCGTCGTCCGAGCCGCTGCAGCCGGCGAGCAGCGCCAAGGCCAGCACCGTGCCCAGGACGGCGGGAAGTCGGGAACGCATCCCCGCGAGTCTGACGCACCCGTCGCCTCGGCGCGAGCCCCTCGACGAATCCGCGGACAGCACACGCCCCCGGATCTAGGGTGACGGATGTGACGACGACGACGGAGCAGACCGGGCTCGGACGCATGGCCTTCCTGGGGATCGGCGTCGTCGTGTCCACCGTGGCGAACTACCTGGTCGCGTACGCGATCTACGACTCCTCGTACGGGTCCGCGTTCTTCCTGGACGACGACGTCCGCAGCACTGCGGTGGGGCTCCCGCTGTTGGCCGGAGCCGTGATGGGCTGCGTCCAGGCCCTCGTGCTGGGCGCCCGCGCGACCCTGGCTGCCGCCATCGTCGCGCTGCTCATCGGGTTCATGGCCGTGCATCCCATGGTGACCGGGGCGCTGGTCGCCGCGGGCGTCGCACTCGGCTGCAGCCTGGCGCGCGCTCTCTCCACTTTTGGAACGCGTTGAACCGTTCTGGGTGAACGAACGGTTCAACGCGTTCCAAAAGTGGGGAGGGGTGAGTGACGGCCTGCCGTCCCGGGTACACCCCCGGCATGAGTCTCTCCATCGGATGCACCCTCATGTGCGAGCAGTCCCCGCCGACGAGCCTGGTGACGTACGCCCGGAAGGCCGAGGAGGTGGGGTTCCCGTTCGCCGTCATGAGCGACCACTTCAACCCGTGGCTGGACGAGCAGGGCCACAGCCCCAACGCCTGGGTGACGCTCGGCGCGGTCGCCCAGGCGACGCAGGCGCTGGAGCTCATGACCTACGTGACGTGCCCGATCGGTCGCTACCACCCGACGGTGGTGGCGCAGCAGGCCGCGACCCTCGGTGTCCTGAGCGGCGGTCGGTTCTCGCTGGGCCTGGGCGCCGGCGAGAACCTCAACGAGCACGTGGTCGGCGAGGGCTGGGACCCGGTCAACGTGCGCCACGAGGCGTTCTCCGAGGCACTGCAGATCATCAACGAGCTGTTCGACGGCGGCTACGTGAACTTCGTGGGCGACCACTACCGGGTCGACTCGGCGAAGCTCTGGGACCTGCCCGAAGTGCGGGTGCCCATCGGCGTCGCCGTCAGCGGCCCGCAGTCCATCGAGGTCGCCGCTCCGTGGAGCGACTTCATGATCGCGGTCGAGCCCGACGCCGACGCCGTCGCGAACTACGACGAGGCGGTCGGCGCGAACGCCCCGGCGCGCAAGGTCGGTCAGCTGCCGATCTCGTGGGACTCCGACCGTGAGCGGGCGGTGACGCGAGCCCACGAGCAGTTCCGCTGGTTCGCCGGCGGCTGGAAGGTCAACGCCGAGCTGCCCGGCCCGTCCGCGTTCGACGCCGCCACGCAGTTCGTGCGGCCGGAGGACGTCGCCGACCAGATCGCGTGCGGCGACGACATCGGCGCCGTGGTCGAGGCCGTGCGGCCGTTTGCCGAGGCGGGCTTCACGGACCTCGCGCTCCTGCAGATCGGCGACGAGGGCCAGGACCGGTTCTTCGAGGCCGCGCCCGAGATCCTGGCCGCGCTGCAGCAGGAGTTCGGCGACTGATCAGTCCGACTGGCGCAAGTCCTGCGCCAGCATCACGATGATGCCGCTGGGCCCGCGGACGTAGGTGAGCCGGTAGATGTCCTCGTAGGTCGCCACGCCGCGGAGCGGGTGGCAGCCGTGACGCGCCGCGATCTCGAGCGCGGCATCGAGGTCGGGGACGGAGAAGGCCACGCGATGCATGCCGATCTCGTTCGGCTGCGTCGGCTCCGTCTCGATCGCGTCGGGGTGGAGGTACTCGAAGAGCTCGAGCCGGCTGACGCCGTCCGGCGTCTGGAGCATCGCGATGTTCGCGTGGTTGCCGTCGAGGCCGACGGCCGTGTCGGTCCACGAGCCGCTCACCGTGTCGCGGCCGAAGACCGTCAGCCCCAGGTCGGTGAAGAAGGCGATCGCCGCCTCGAGGTCGCGCACCGCGATGCCGACGTTCTCGAGCTTGATGTCCATGCGCTGCACGCTACCGAGAACGTGGCCGACGGGTCAGCGGACCGGGTAGCAGAGGTGGAGTACCCGCTCGGCCCGGATCACGACGTCGGGTTCGGTCAGGAGGTGGGGCGCGTCGATCGGTCCGAAGAAGCGACGGCCGGATCCGAGCACGACGGGGACGACGTCCATGCGCACCTCGTCGACCAGGCCCGCGGCCAGCGCCTGCCCGCCGACGTCGCCGGCGGCGATCTCGACGACACGCCCGCCGGCCAGCTCCTGGGCCTGGGCCACCGCCGCCTCGATGCCGTCGACGAAGTGGAACGGTGCGTCGGTGTTCCAGTCCGCGGGTGCGGGTCGGTGCGTCACGATGACCACGTGGTCGATCCCGCTGGGAGGCGTGCCGTCCCAGCCGTCGGTGAGGTCGAAGACTCGTCGCCCGGTGACCGTCACCCCGATCTCGTCCCAGTAGGGCCGGACGTGGTCGAACGAGGCCTGCGTCACCTTCAGGAAGCCGCTGTCGTCCAGCGGTACGTCACCGATGGTCAGCCAGTCGAACAACGGGCCGGGATCGTCGTTCGCGTCGGCGATGAAGCCGTCCACCGACACCGACCCGTACAGAACGACCTTGCCCACGGCGTGCTCCTCTGCGTTGACGTGCGTTCACGCTAGCGTGACGGCGGCCTCTCTCCGTCGCGCCACGGCGGGTCGGCGCCGGGGCGGGAGACGGTGATCGCTGCGGCCGCCACGGCGGCGTGTCCGAGGGACTCCAGCTCGTCGGCCGCGAACGACGTCCGGTCGGCCCAGCCCCGCCGCAGCAGCTCGGCCAGCAGCGTTCCCATCCAGGTGTCGCCGGCGCCGATCGTGTCGGCGACCTCGACCGGCGGAACCCGGACCTCGACCTCGTCGGACCCGGAGCAGAGCAGCGCCGACTCCCCGCCCCGAGTCAGGGCCGCCAGCGCGGGTCCATGACCGGCCAGGAGCCGCAGGACCGAGAGCGGGCCTCCCGAGTCCTCGGCCAGCACGTCGGCGTCCTCGTCGCTCAGCTTCACGAACCGGCTGAGGGCGGCGAGCTCGAGGACGCGCTCGCGGAGCAGTGGGACCGACGGCGCGAGCGCGGGCCGGACGTTGGGGTCGAAGCCGACCGCCCGACCGGCAGCGTGCGCGCGTCGGACGAGGTCGAGGACGGCGTCGGCGCCGGGCGCCATCCACGCACCGATCGAGCCGACGTGGACGAGGTGGAAGTCCTCCGGGTCGGGCAGCTCGTTCGGGTCCCAGCGGAGGTCGAACTCGTACGTGGCCGAGCCGTCGGCGCCGATCGTCGCGGTCGCCGACGCGGTGGGCAGGGAGACGTTCGCGTTCGCCAGCGTCACGCCGCTCTCGGCGAGATGAGCTCGGATCAGCGCACCGAAGTGGTCGTCGCCCACGTGAGCGGCGAGCGTCGTGTCGATGCCCTGACGCGCCATGGTCACCGCCACGTTCAGCGGCGAGCCGCCAGGATGCTCGGCGACGCTGCCGTCGGCCCTGCGCGTGACGTCCACCAACGCCTCGCCGATGACGAGGGCCCGGGGCACGCGCGCCGCGCTCATCTACGGAGTCGCCTGCCGGGTCATGGGGACGTGGTCGATGCCGGCCTCCATGAAGTGCGGGCCGGTGGTGACGAAGCCGAACGAGCCGTACCAGTTCTCGAGGTAGGCCTGGGCGCCGAGCCGGATCTCGGTGTCGCCCCAGCGGTTCACGACCTCGCGGACGAGGGCGCCCGAGAGGCCCTGGCCGCGCGCCTCCTTCAGGGTGGCCACGCGGCCGACCTTGCGGACGCCGTTCGACAGGTAGGTGCGCAGGTAGGACTGGACGAAGCCGTTCGCGTCCGCGATCCACAGGTGGGTGCAGTCGTCGGCCAGGTCGACGCCGTCGACGTCGGGCTCGTCGCACTGCTGCTCGACCGCGAAGACGACGTCGCGGATGCGCCAGATTTCATAGACCTCACGGGCGCTGAGCTCGGGGCCGGGACGTGCGGTGATCGTGGGGGTCGTCACGGGTTGACGATAGTCGGCTGGCCGAGCAGCTGCTCGACGTGCTCGAGGAGCCTCGCGCGCAGTGGGGCCGCCGCCTCGGTGAACCCGCGTTGGCGGCGGACGTACTCGGCCTTGCCCTCGGGCGTCTCGATGCGGATGGGCTCGTAGCCGAGGTCCGCGAGGTCGTAGGGGGAGGCCTTCATGTCGACCTCGCGCACGGCCAGCGCGAGCTCGAACGTGTCGAGGACGATCGTCGCCTCGACGAACGGCAGCAGCCGGAACGCGATCCGGTAGAGGTCCATCGTCGCGTGGAGGCAGCCGGGCTGCTCGCGGTCGAGCTGGTGCTCACGGCCGAGCACCTCGACGTTCAGCGGGCGCGCCTCGTCGGTGAAGAAGCGGAACGCGTCCACGTGCGTGCAGACGAGCCGGTTCGACTCCACCACCTCGTCCGTGCCGGCGGCGCCGAGCCGCAGGGGAGCGGGATGTCGGCGGTCGTCGGCTTCGCGGTAGACCATCGCCCACTCGTGCAGGCCGAAGCAGCCGGTGCGCGGGGACCGGGCAGCCGTTCGTGCCAGCAGCTCGCGGGTCCACCGCAGCCCCGAGAGCCGCTTCCCCAGCCGGGAGGCGTCCACCGTCGCGACGCCGTCGGACTCGACGTAGGCCCCCAGCGCGGCGTACTCGGGTGCATCGGCCAGACCGACGCCGAGCCCCGGGTGCCAGCGCTCGAGCGCGCCCGGGGACAGGTTGTAGTACTCGAACAGGAAGTCCGCGACGGGGTGCTTCTCGCCGTCGGCCCGCCGTGCCAGGTGGGGTGCCGTGTGCCGCCGGGCGCGTTCACGGTGCGCCTCGGCAAGTGGCAGCCATGCGGATCGGCTCAGGACCTGCATGATCCGCAGGTGCCGAAGATCTCCAGCGTGTGGGAGACGTCGGCGAAGCCGTTCTCCTCGGCGACCCGGTCGGCCCAGCGCTCGACCGTGGGGCCCTCGACCTCCACCGTGCGACCGCACGCGCGGCAGACGAGGTGGTGGTGGTGACCGCGGCTGCACTGGCGGTACAGCGTCTCGCCGTCATCGGAGCGCAGCGCGTCGATCTCCTCGGCGTCGGCGAGCGCTTGCAGGGTGCGGTAGACCGTGGACAGGCCGACGTTCTCGCCCCGCGACGCGAGCATCGCGTGGATCTGCTGCGCGGAGGAGAACCCGTCGAGGTCCTCCATCAGCTCGGCGACGGCTCGGCGCTGGCGGGTGTTGCGGGGTGCCTCAACCACGAGGTGCCTCCTGTCGGGTGCGGACGTGTGTCAGTGCGTGGGCCAGGGCGGTCACGACGAACACGGCGAGGGCGATCACGACGATCGTGGGGCCCGGCTGGGTGTCGATCTGGTAGCTCACGAGCAGGCCGGTGACCGCCGAGAACAGCCCGATCGCCATGGCAGCGAGGTGCGTGGAGCGAAAGCTGCGGGTGACCTGCTGGGACGCCGCGACCGGCACCACCATGAGCGCCGAGACCAGCAGCAGCCCCACCGTGCGCATCGCGACGGTGATCGTGACCGCGGCCAGCACGGCGATCAGCATGCCGTAGAGCCTCACCGGGATGCCCATGACGCGCGCCTGGGACTCGTCCTGGCACACGGCGAACAGCTGCGGACGCAGGGCGATCGTCGTGGCGATCACGACCAGGCCGAGAGCGACGACGATCACGAGGTCCGTGCGGCTCATCGTGATGATCGAGCCGAAGAGGTACTGGTTGAGCGTGGCGGCGGACTCGCCGGCGAGGTTCGTCAGCAGCACGCCGCCCGCGAGGCCTCCGTAGAAGAGCATCGCCAGCGCGAGGTCCCCGCTGGTGCGGCCGACGCTGCGCAGGATCTCGAGCAGGATCGCGCCGCCGACGGCCACGACGATCGCGGTGGTCAGCGGAGCGACGCCCGTCAGCAGGCCGAGCGCGACGCCGGTGAGCGCCACGTGGCCGAGACCGTCGCCGAGCAGGGCCAGGCGCCGCTGGACGACGAACGTGCCCACGGCCGGTGCCGACAGGCCCGTGACGATCGCCGCCACGAGCGCGTACTGCATGAAGGAGTAGGAGAGGACGCTCATGCGGCGCCTCCCGGGAGCGGTCCCTCGGCGGGCACGGGACGCGTCACGGCGGGCTCGCTGCTGTGCGCGTGGTCGTGGGCGTGGTCGTGCGTGCCGGGCCCCTGCGCCGGTCCCTCGTACTCGACGAGTCCGGAGTCCAGGTGCACGGCGCGGTCGACGAGCGGCGCCAGCGGGCCGAGCTCGTGGGCGACCATGACGATCGCGGTGCCGCGCTCGTCCAGCTCGCCCAGCAGGTCGGCGAAGACCTCCGCGCTGTGCGCGTCGATGCCGGCCATCGGCTCGTCCATGACGACGAGGTCGGGGTCGGCGACCAGGGCGCGAGCGATGTGCGCGCGCTGCTGCTGGCCACCGGACAGGTGGGTGAGGGGCTGTTTCGCGAGGTGGGCAAGCCCCACGCGCTCGATGAGCTCGGCCGCGGCGGCCCGGTCGGCGCGCGACGGCCAGCCGAAGCGCGGCCGGCGCGACAGCGCGCCGCTCACGACGACCTCGGACACGGTGGCCGGGACGCCGGAGAACACCTCGGGACGCTGGGCCATGTAGCCGACGCGCTGGTGGTCGCGGAACTGGTCGAGGGGCGTGCCGAAGAGCCGGACCGAGCCGCGGTGCGGCAGCAGGCCGACGAGTGCGCGCACGAGCGTGGACTTGCCCGAGCCGTTCGCCCCCAGGATGGTCACGAACTCGCCCGGCATGACTCGCAGGTCGACCCCGCGCAGCACCTGAGTGCCGGCGAGGTCGACCCGGACGCCCGTGGCGTCGATGACGGGGGTGGAGGGGTCTGTCACTGGCAGCCGTTCGCCTTCACCAGTGCCTCGAGGTTCTGCCTCATGAGGGAAACGTAGTCCTCGTCGGCCGTCTCGTCCGACAGGCCCTCGATCGGGTCGAGCACGGCGGTGGCCGCACCGGTCTCGCGGGCGACCGTCTCGGCGAGCGCCGACGACGCCAGTCGCTCGGTGAACACGGTCGTCAGACCGTGCTCCTTGACCTGCTCGGTGATCTCCGCGAGCGCCGCCGTGGTGGGCTCGGACTGCGGGTCGATGCCGCTGATCGGCACCTGCGTGAGGTCGTACGCGTGGGCGAGGTGGCCGAACGCCGCGTGCGACGTGACGAACTCGGTGCGCTCGCACGAGGCGAGGCCCTTCGTGAAGTCGGCGTCGAGCGCCTCGAGCTCGGCGATCAGCTCATCGGCGTTCGCCTCGAAGGTGGAGGCCTGGTCGGGGTCGGCCTCGACCAGCGCGTCGCGCACGCCCTCGGCGGCGGTCACCATGTTCGCCGGGTCGAGCCACACGTGCGGATCGATGCCGCCGTGGTCGTGGTCGTGCCCCTCGTGGTCCTCGTCGTGGTCGTGGTCGTGGTCGTGGTCCTCCTCGTCGGCGATCTCCTCGACGCCGGCGGCCAGGTCGACCGCGGTGGCCGAGTCGCGGTCGGCGTCCTCGACGGCGTGGTCGACGGCCTCCTGGAAGTGGGTGAGGTAGACGACGACGTCGGCCTCGTTGACGTCGACCACCTGCTTGGCGGTGAGCTCGAGGTCGTGGGCCTCGGCGCCGGGGGAGGTCAGGGTCTCGACGGAGACGCTCTCGCCGCCGATGCGCTCGGCGAGGAACGCGGCGGGGTAGAACGACGCGACGACCGAGGTGCGACCGTCGTCGTCACCCGATCCGGCGCACGCGACGAGGGTTCCGGCGAGGAGGGCGGTGCAGGCGGCACCGGCAAGCAGCTTCATGACAACCATTCTCAAGAAAAGTGAGAACGGTTGTCAAATCAGAGCCGGCCCCCCGTGGTCGGGTCGAACACGTGCACCTGCGAGAGGTCCAGCGGGGACAGCCGGATCTCGCTGCCCTTCTCGGGCGGGTTGCGCCAGTCGGTGCGCGCGACGAGGTTGTCCGTGAGGCTCTCGGTGTGCCCGTAGAGGTACGCGTCGGCGCCGGTCTCCTCGACGACCGAGACGGTGATCGGCAGCCCCTGCTCGCTGATGCCGAGGTTCTCGGGCCGCACGCCGATGGTGACGACGGGCCCGGCCTGCGCGAGGACCGACCGCTCGATCGGCACCACGGCGTCGCCCAGCCGCACGCCGCCATCGACGACGGGCAGGTCGAGCAGGTTCATCGCGGGGGAGCCGAGGAAGCCGGCGACGAAGACGTTGGCTGGGTGGTCGTAGATCTCGCGCGGCGTCGCCACCTGCTGCAGGACGCCGGCCTCCATGACCGCGACGCGATCGCCCATCGTCATGGCCTCGACCTGGTCGTGGGTGACGTAGACCGTCGTCGTGCCGAGCCGGCGCTGGAGCGCGGCGATCTGGGTGCGGGTCTGCACGCGCAGCTTGGCGTCGAGGTTCGACAGCGGCTCGTCCATCAGGAAGACCTGCGGCGAGCGGACGATGGCGCGGCCCATCGCCACGCGCTGCCGCTGGCCACCGGAGAGCGCCTTGGGCTTGCGGTCGAGGTAGGGCACGAGGTCGAGGATCGTGGCCGCCTCCTCCACCCGGGTGCGCACCTCGGCCTTCGGGATCCCCGCGATCTTCAGCGCGAAGCCCATGTTCTCGGCCACGGTCATGTGCGGGTACAGCGCGTAGTTCTGGAACACCATCGCGATGTCCCGGTCCTTCGGCGCCAACCGCGTGACGTCGCGGTCGCCGATGAGGACGCGACCGGAGTCGACGTCCTCGAGTCCCGCGAGCATGCGCAGGGTCGTGGACTTGCCGCAGCCGGACGGACCGACCAGCACGAGGAACTCGCCGTCCTCGATGGCCAGGTCCATCGCGTCCACGGTCGGCCGCTCCTGGCCGTCGAAGATGCGGGTCGCCTGGTCGAACGTCACCGATGCCACGGTGCTGCTCCCTTCGTCGGGGTCATGGTCACCACGGCTGCCAGTCCGGCTTGTGGGCGACCGTGAAGCGGTAGTAGTCGAGGAGCCGCAGCTCAGACGCCGCGTCGGGGTCGACGACGAACGTCACGTGCGGGTGCAGCTGGAGCACCGAGGCGGGGCAGAACGCGCTCACGGGGCCCTCCACCGCGGCCGCGACGGCTGCTGCCTTGGTCGCTCCGGTCGCCACGAGGACGACGTGGCGCGCGTCGAGGATCGTGCCGAGGCCCTGCGTCAGCACGTGGACTGGCACCTCGTCGACCGAGTCGAAGAAGCGCGCGTTGTCCTGCCGGGTCTGCGGCGTGAGTGTCTTGGTGCGGGTGCGCGACGCGAGCGACGAGCCGGGCTCGTTGAAGCCTATGTGGCCGTCCGTGCCGATGCCGAGCAGCTGGACGTCGATGCCGCCGGCGGCCGCGATGGCGGCCTCGTACCGTGCCGCCTCGGCGGGGACGTCCTTGGCCTCGCCGTCGGGTCCGTCGACCTCGATCCCCGCGCGGTCGGTGAAGTCGCGGCGGATCACCGAGTGGTAGCTCTGCGGGTGCGACCGCGGCAGGCCGAGGTACTCGTCCAGGGTGAACGCACGCACGCCGTCGAACGACAGGGTGCCCGCGTCGCGCCGGCGCAGCAGCTCCTCGTAGACCGGCAGCGGCGACGAGCCCGTGGCCAGCCCCAGCACCGCGCCGGGGTGCACGTGCCCGGAGATCGCGTCCGCCGCGACCTCGCCCGGGCTGGACGTGATGACGACCTCCATCAGACCCGCACCCCCTCGGCGACGAGGAGGGCGGCGCCGCGGGTGCCGACGGCGACGTCCTCGGGCAGCCAGCGCACGCGGTCGGCGACCGGGACGGCGCGGCCGACCACCGTGTGGTCGTCGTGGTCGAGTCGGGCGGTCACGGCCCGGCGCAGCGCGGGGTTGCGCGAGACGACCCCACCCGTGACGAGGATCAGGGCGACGTCAGGCGCGTAGGCCAGCAGCGTGATCGCGTGCGCGATGCCGGCGGTGAGGTCGGCGGCCGTGCGGACGGCGACGGGGTCGCCCGCCGCCGCGGCGTCGAGGAGCTGGCGGGCGGTGCCACTCCACGTGCGCCGCATCCCGCTGCCGGAGGCGTAGAGCTCGAGACAGCCCGTCTGGCCGCACGGGCAGGTCGGACCGCTGCGGTCGAAGACCAGGTGGCCGATCTCGCCGGCCATCCCGGTGGCACCGGCGCGCAGCCGGCCGTCGAGGACGAGTCCCGCGGCCAGGCCCGTGCCGATGTTCAGCAAGGCGTAGTCGTCGACGCCGGGATCGTGCCGCGCCACCCAGCCGCCAGCGCCGAGCGCGGCGGTGTTGACGTCGTTCTCGACCCCCACCGGGCCGGACGTGAGCGAGCGCAGGGTCGGGAGCAGGTCGAGCGGCTCGGCGCCGAGGCCGAGGTTCACGGCGTGCGAGACGGCGCCCCGGCTGACGAACCCCGGGATGCCGACGCCGATGCCGGCCACCTCGGCGTCGGGTCCGACCTCGGCAGCGAGGGAGTGCACGGCGGCGGCGATCCCGGCGCGGATGCCCGACGCGCCGGGCTCGGTGCGGTGACGCACCTCGGCCAGGGCGGGCCCGGTGGGGTCGCCGGGGGAGACCGCCACGGCCTTGACGGACGTGCCGCCGATGTCGAGGCCCACAAGGATCGGGGTCACGAGACCTCACCCCTCAGCGCCCGCGACAGGGCGGCCAGCAGGGCGGCGGACGAGCCCATCGTGCACACGACGTCGGGGCGGCCGGCCAGTCGCGGGTCGGGCCACGCCAGCTCGACGAGACGGGCCTGGGGGTTCGCCTCGAGCTGCTGCGCTACCCACGCCCAGACGTCGGGATGAGCCGTGGCGCGACGGGTGACCACGAGGACCTCGCCGCCGAAGGGCCCGACACCGTCGAGGTCGCGCGCGGTCAGGTCGACCACCTCGGCGTCCACGTCGAGGCGGCCCCAGTCGGTCCAGCCGACCGCCGGGTTGGTGCCGGTGTCGATGCGCACCACGGTGGCGCGGCCGTGCAGGGGAGCCACGCCGAGCCGCGACACGACCTCGGACGCGACCTTCTCGGCGGCCACGCGACCGGCCTCGACGGCGCCCGCCTCGACGGGACGCCGCTCCGACCACGTGGCGCGCAGCCGCTCGACCCGGGCGGCCGCGTCGCGGAGTCGCCCGCGGTCCAGCGTTCCGGACTCGACGGCGGCGACGACCGCGTCGACGGCCTCCGCGAGCGCACGGGGCTCCGCGGACGCCTCCGGTCCGAGGCACAGCAGGTCGGCACCGGCCGCCAAGGACGCGACCGCGGCGCCACCGAGTCCCAGCGTGCCGCTCGCGCCCGCCATGTCGAGGGCATCGCTGACGATCACGCCGTCGTAGCCGAGCTCCTCGCGCAGCAGTCCGGTGAGGACAGCCGGGCTCAGCGTGGCGGGTCGGTCCGGGTCGAACGCGGCCAGCACGACGTGCGAGGTCATGATCGAGGCGGCACCCGCGGCGATCGCCGCGCGGAACGGCACCAGCTCACGCTCGTGCAGGACCTCGGCGGACGCGTCGACGCGGGGGAGCGTGAGGTGGGAGTCGGCGCTCGTGTCGCCGTGGCCGGGGAAGTGCTTCACGCTGGCCGCGACGCCCACCGAGGCGAGGCCCTCGACGAACGCGGCGACGTGGCGGGCCACGAGGCCCGGGTCGGCGCCGAAGCTGCGCGTCCCGATGACGGGGTTGGCCGGGTTGCTGTTCGCGTCGGCGCACGGCGCGAGGTCGAGCCACACGCCCGCCTCGCGGAGCTCCGCCCCGATGCCGGCGGCGATCGTGCGCGTGAGCTGGACGTCGTCCACGACGCCGAGCGCCGCGTTGCCCGGGTGGGGGCTGCCGTCGGCCATGTGCAGCCGCGTGACGTCGCCACCCTCCTCGTCGAGCGCCAGGACCCGCGTCGGATCGAGCGCCGCGACGGCGCGCGCGACCGGCCGGACGTCGCCGTCGGCCGGCAGGTTGTCCCCGTAGAGGCAGATCCCCGCCAGGCCGCCCTCGAACGCCGGACCGAGCCACGCGGGCACGTCGGGCCCGTGGAAGGCCGCCAGCATCACGCCGTGGGCGTCGGCGCGCACGGAGCCGCTCATCCCTTCACCGCCCCCGAGACGAGGCCGGACGTCATCCGGCCCTGCACGATCATGAAGAAGACGATCACCGGGACGGCGACCATCGTCGCGCCGGCCATGACGCCGGGCCAGTCGATGGCCTCGTTCGAGACGTCGGACAGCCCGCGCAGCCACAGCGGCAGCGTGCGGTTGGACGGATCCATCACGACCACCGCGAGGGTGAACTCGTTCCACGCCTGGAGGAAGCCGTACACGCTGGCGGCGACCAGGCCGGGAGCCAGCAGCGGGAAGGTGATCGTGAAGAACGCGCGGGTGCGGCTGCAGCCGTCCACCATCGCCGCCTCCTCGAGATCGATCGGGACGCCGTCGGCGAAGCCGCGCAGCATCCAGATCGTGAACGGCAGGATCATCGCGACGTAGAGCAGCCCGAGACCGCCGACGGTGTTGTAGAGCCCGGCGTCGCCGAGCATCTTGTACTGGCTGATGAACAGCGCCTCGGGCGGGATCATCTGGATCGCCAGCACGACGAGGATGAACTGGACGCGCCCGCGGAAGCGGAAGCGCGAGATCGCGACGGCGCCCAGGAACGCACACAGTCCGGCGCAGACGACGGCGAGCAGCGTGACCGTGATGCTGAGCTTGAACGAGTCGAGGAACGCGTCGTCGAAGACTCGGGCGAAGCCCGAGCCGGTGAGGTCGCGCGGGAACCACGCGGGCTCGGGGGAGCGCAGCCGGTCGGCCGGCTGGAACGCGCTGTTGAGGATCCAGTAGACGGGGAACACCCACACGACCGCGATCACGATCGCCAGGGCGCCCCACAGGCGTCGGCTCAGGGTGCGGCTCATCGGGACTCCCTCAGCAGGGCGCGGACGTAGCCGGCGGTCAGGACGAGCGTCAGCACCAGCACGAACATCGCCAGGGCGGACGCCATGCCGTAGTCGCTCTGGCCGATGCCGAGCGTGTAGATGTACGTGCCGAGCAGATGGGTCTTGCTCGGGGTGCCGCCGACGCCCTGCAGGTAGTAGATCTGGGCGAACACGCGCAGGTCCCACACGACCTGCAGCAGCAGCGTGATCGTCAGGACGGGGCGGATCGTCGGGTAGACGATGTGCCGGAAGCGCTGCCACGGGCTGGCGCCGTCGAGCTCGCCGGCCTCGAGGGCGTCCTCCGACACCTGGGTCAGTGCCGCGTAGACGGTGAACATCACGAACGGCACGCTCATCCACACGACGATCACGGTGGCGACGAAGTAGAACGACCACGGGTTGGTCAGCCAGTTGTGGCCGTCGAAGGACTCGAAGCCCAGCTTGACGAGTGTCCAGTTGATGACGCCGTACCGGGTGTCGAAGAGCCACTGCCACGAGGTCATCGCGGCGATCACCGGCATCGCCCACGCGAGCAGCATCGCGATCTGGAGCGTCAGCCGGGGGCCGCGGGACACGCGTCGCAGCAGCAGGGCGATCGCGATGCCGAGCAGCATCGTGACGGCCACGTTGACCGCGCAGAAGGCCAGCGACCGGCCGACCACCGCCCACATCTGGGCGTCGGTGAACAGGTCGACGTAGTTGTCCAGGCCCACGAAGGGCGCCGGCTGGCCGAACTGCTGGGCCCGGCCGTACTCCTGGAACGACATCACGACCTGGCGCACGAGCGGGTATCCCATGGCGATCGCGAGGATCACCAGCGACGGCACCAGCAGTGCGTACGGTCCGACCCGACGGGTCATCGTCTGTGTGCTCATCGTTCCCTCCCTCCCCTGCGCAGTGTGTTCGTGGCAGGCGGTGGGGCCCGGCCGATCGACCGGGCCCCACCGGCTCCTTCAGTGTCGAGGCGTCACTTGTTGAGCTCGGCCTCGAGCTTGGCGTCCGTGGCCTTCGCGACGGTGGCGACGTCCTCGCCGCTCGCGATGGCCCCGAAGAACTCCTCCATCACGCTCGACGTCTCGACCGCGGCCCAGTTGGGCGAGGTCGGCGTGAGCTTGGAGTTGCTGGCCGCCTCGACGGCCGCGGTGGCGAACTCGTCGTCGCCCATGAGGGACGTGAACTCGTCGTTCGCCGGGCCGAGGCCGTTCTTGGCGAGCAGCTGCTGGTAGTCGTCGCTGTAGATCAGCTTGAGCACGTCGAAGGCCAGGTCCTGGTTCTTCGACTTGGCCGACACGGCGATGTTCGAGCCGCCGGCGAAGACCGGGGCCGCGTCGCCGTCGACGCCCGGCAGCGCGAACGCGCCGAGGTCCTCGGCCTTGTCCTCGGCCACCGACCAGCGGGCCCAGCTGGGCGCCATGAACATCGCGGCCTCGCCGTTGTTGAACGGGGTCCAGGCCTCCTCGTCCTTGCCGTCCTTCGGCGCCGTCGTGGCGTCCTGGGCCAGCTGCTGCCACTGCTCGAGTCCCTTCACCGACTCGGCAGAGGACAGCTTGCCGACCCACTGGTCGCCCTCCTGGACGGCGATGTCGCCGCCGTGCGCGAAGACCCAGCTGATGCCGTTGCGCCAGTCTTGGCCGGGCAGCCAGAAGCCGCTGTACTTGTCGCCGCCCTCGGTCTTCAGCTTCGCGGCGGCGGTGCTGAAGTCGGCGAGCGTCTTCGGCGGCTCCAGTCCGGCGTCCTTGAGGGCCTTCTTGCTGTAGAAGACGTAGCGCGAGCCCCAGTAGTACGGCACGGCGTAGAGCTTGTCGTCCCACGTGCCGGCCTCGACGAACGACTCCGGACCCATCGAGCCGAGCTCGTCGGCCTTGTCGGTGAGGTCGGTGAACGCGCCGATGCTGGTGAACGAGGCGGCCTGGGTGTTGCCGATCTCCACGACGTCGGGCGACTTGTCGCTCGGCAGCGCGGTGTTGAGGCGGGTCAGCAGCTCGCCCCAGTCGATGCGCTCGATCTTGAGGGTCTTGCCGTCGTGCTCGGCGGCGAACTCCTTCTCGAGCCAGTCGGACGCCTCCTTCGGGGTGTCCTCCTTGCCGGCGAGCCAGAGCGTGATGGTGTCGGACCCGGAGTCGGACGACCCCTCGTCGTCGCCGCTCCCGCACGCGGCGAGCGCGCTGAGGGCGAGTCCGGCCACGGCCGCGCTCGCCGCGAACTTGCGGAGCTTCATGATGTGCCTCCCATGAATGGTGGTGGTGGAGTGTTCGGCGCGGCGCACCTCACACGACTCCCAGCTCGCGATGGCGCACCAGCGCCGCCGCCCCGGTCAGGACGAGCTCGTCGTGGGCGACCAGGCGGATCCTGATGCGCTGGGCGACGAAGGGGAGACTCTGGCGCGCGACGGCCGCGCGTGCTGCCTCCAGCACGGGTCCGTCGAGCAGGTCGGTCGGTCCGTGCAGGACGACGTCGGCGATGCCGAGGGTCGTCACGATCGGCGTCAGGACCGAGCCGAGGAGGTCGCCGACGTGGCTGCGGGCGGCGTCTGAGCCGGCGGCGCGCAGCGCGGGCGCGCTGAGCAGCGTCTCGAGGCAGCCGCGGTTGCCGCAGGCGCAGGCGGCGCCGTCGGGATCGACGACGATGTGGCCGATCTCGCCGGCCGAGCGCAGCGGACCGGCCACCGGGTGGCCGTCGACGAGGATCCCGCCGCCGACGCCCTGGCCGATCGTGACCATCAGCAGGCCGGCGTCGTCGCCGTCGCCGAAGGCGCCCTCGGCGACCGCGGCGATGTTGGCGTCGTTGCCGACACACACGGGCAGTCCGTGGCGCTCGGCCAGCGTGGCGGCGAGGGGGACGTCGTCCCAGGCCAGGTTCGGGGCCTGCAGCACGACGCCGGCCTCGTCGTCGATGATGCCCGGGGTGCCGACGCCGATGCCGAGCACGCGACGTGGAGCGCGCTCGACGAGGCGGGCGACGAGTCGGGAGACGTCGTCGACGGCGTCGGCACCGCGGGAGAAGGGGGCCTGCTCGCGCAGGAGGACCCGGCCGTGGAGGTCGACGACGGCGCCGTCGAAGCCGGAGTCGTCGGAGAGGTCGACGGCCACGATGACGGGCGCGCTCTCCGAGATCGCCACGAGGGTGGCGGGCTTGCCCAGGTGCGTGCCGGGGCGGGCGCCGATGTCGTCGACGAGCGACTCGGCGAGCATCTCGGCGACGAGGTCGGAGACGGTCACGCGGGTGAGACCGGTCTCGCGCGCCAGGTCGGCCCGTGTGGTGGGGCCCTGGTCCACGAGGTGCTGCAGCAGCAGGGTGCGGTGGTGCCGGCGGGTGTCGGCCGGACGCACCTTGCCCACGGCTCGGCGGTTCACTGTGGTCGTCGTCACGCAGTTAGTGCACCAAACTAACTAAGTCTCGTCAAGGGGTTCGAGCAGACTCGTTCGCGGTCGGGGGTATCGTGGATCGCTGACCTCGGGCGCGCGTTGTCACGACGACGCGCAGTGGCCCGCCGACATCCAGCCGGACAGGATTTCCTTCCCATGGCATCAGTCATCGACACCGTCATCAGCCTGTGCAAGCGCCGCGGCTTCGTCTACCAGTGCGGCGAGATCTACGGCGGCACCCGCTCCGCGTGGGACTACGGGCCCCTGGGCGTCGAGCTCAAGGAGAACGTGAAGCGCCAGTGGTGGCGCTCCATGGTGCAGAGCCGCGACGACGTCGTCGGCCTCGACTCCTCGGTGATCCTGCCGACCCCCGTCTGGGAGGCCTCCGGCCACCTCGCCGCCTTCGTCGACCCGCTGGTCGAGTGCCTGCAGTGCCACAAGCGCTACCGCCAGGACCACCTCCAGGAGGCGTACGCCGAGAAGCACGGCCTCGACGATCCCGACGCGGTCGAGATGTCCACCCTCGTGTGCGCGAACTGCGGCACCCGCGGCGAGTGGACCGAGCCGCGCATGTTCAACGGCCTCCTCAAGACGTTCCTCGGCCCGGTGGAGTCCGAGGAGGGCCTGCACTACCTGCGCCCCGAGACCGCGCAGGGCATCTTCGTGAACTTCTCGCAGGTCATGACCTCCTCGCGCAAGAAGCCGCCGTTCGGCATCGGCCAGATCGGCAAGAGCTTCCGCAACGAGATCACGCCGGGCAACTTCATCTTCCGCACGCGCGAGTTCGAGCAGATGGAGATGGAGTTCTTCGTCAAGCCCGGCGAGGACGAGGAGTGGCACCAGTACTGGATCGACACGCGCCTGAAGTGGTACACCGACCTCGGCGTGAACCCCGACAACCTGCGCCTCTACGAGCACCCGGCCGAGAAGCTCTCGCACTACTCCAAGCGCACGGTCGACATCGAGTACCGCTTCGGCTTTGCCGGCTCGGAGTTCGGTGAGCTCGAGGGCGTCGCGAACCGCACCGACTTCGACCTGTCGACCCACGCCCAGCACTCGGGCCAGGACCTGTCGTACTTCGACCAGGCCAACAACGAGCGCTGGACGCCCTACGTCATCGAGCCCGCGGCCGGCGTCAACCGCTCGCTGATGGCGTTCCTCGTCGACGCGTACACCGAGGACGAGGCCCCGAACGCCAAGGGCGGCGTCGACAAGCGCACCGTGCTGCGCCTCGACCCGCGCCTGTCGCCGGTCAAGGCCGCGGTGCTGCCGCTGTCGCGCAACGAGGCCCTGTCGCCGAAGGCGCGCGACCTCGCGGCCGAGCTGCGCCAGAACTGGAACGTCGACTTCGACGACGCGCAGGCCATCGGCAAGCGCTACCGCCGCCAGGACGAGATCGGCACGCCGTACTGCATCACGGTCGACTTCGACACGCTCGAGGACGACGCCGTGACGATCCGCGAGCGCGACTCCATGTCGCAGGAGCGCATCGGCCTGGACCAGGTCAGCGGGTACCTCGCGTCGCGCCTCGTCGGTTGCTGAGCATGCGGGCGCTCGCCGCCGCGGCCCTGCTGCTCGCGCTCTCAGCTTGCTCGGGCGGTGAGGACCCGGCGCCGCAGGAGGCCCCGGCCCCCACCGAGACGGCTCTGGGGAAGTCGCTCGCGGTCGACTACCCGCCGGACGGCGCCGAGGACGCCACCGCGCTCACCCTCGGCGTCGCCGGCGTGACCAAGGCGCCCGCCCGCGACCTCGCCCTGTTCGCCGTGCCCGACGGCATGCAGGCGTACTACGTTCGAGTCGTGATGGGCAATCGCGGCCCCGCCGACGCGGCGTTCCCCGAGGGCGCGCCGTGGTGGGTGCGCGCCGCGGGCGACGTGCTCGTCCCGGCCACGCCCGCCCCGTCCGGCCTCTCCACGTGCAAGGCGCCGAGACTGGGCGCCACGCTGGCCGCCGGCCGGACGGTGCGCGGCTGCCTGCTGTACTTCGTGCCCGAGGGCACGGCGGTGGAGTCGGTCGACTTCCAGCCCGGCGACGTGACGACGGCGGTGCGATGGCTGTCCTGACGCGGGGCCTCGACCTCGGGCGCGTCCACGTCGACGTGCCGGTCGTGCTCGCCCCCATGGCCGGCGTCACCAACGTCGCGTTCCGACGTCTGTGCGCCGAGCAGGGCGCCGGTCTGTACGTGTGCGAGATGATCACCAGTCGCGGGCTCGTCGAGGGCGACCGGGTCAGCCTGTCGATGCTGACGTTCGCCGAGGGCGAGCAGGTGCGGTCGGTGCAGCTCTACGGCATCGATCCCGACACCGTCGGCCGCGCCGTGGAGATCCTGTGCGCCGACCACGGCGTCGACCACGTCGACCTCAACTTCGGCTGCCCCGTGCCCAAGGTGACCCGCAAGGGCGGCGGATCCGCGCTGCCGTGGAAGGCCACGCTGCTCGGCCAGATCCTGACGAAGGCCGTGAAGGCGGCGGAGCCCTACGGCGTGCCCGTCACGATGAAGACCCGCAAGGGCATCGACGACGACCACCTGACGTACCTCGACGCCGGCCGCATCGCGCAGGACACCGGCGCCGCCGCGATCGCGCTGCATGGCCGCACCGCCGCCCAGCACTACAGCGGCCGCGCCGACTGGAGCGCGATCGGCGAGCTCAAGGCCGCCGTCGACATCCCGGTGCTGGGCAACGGCGACATCTGGGAGGCCTCCGACGCCCTCGCGATGGTCGAGCAGACCGGCTGCGACGGCGTCGTCGTCGGCCGCGGCTGCCTCGGTCGTCCGTGGCTCTTCCGCGACCTGGCCGCGGCGTTCGACGGCCGCACCGTCGCGACGCTGCCGAACCTCGGCGAGGTCATGGACGTCATGCGACGCCACGCCCAGCTGCTGGGGGAGTGGCTCGGCGAGGAGCGCGGCAGCATCGAGTTCCGCAAGCACGTCGCGTGGTACCTCAAGGGCTTCCCGGCGGGCTCCAGCGTGCGCGACCGTCTCGGCCACGTGAGCTCCTACCGCGCCCTCGACGAGCTGCTGTCCGAGCTCGACCCGACGGTGCCGTTCCCCGTCGCCGAGCTCGGCGTGCCGCGCGGCCGTCAGGGCTCGCCGCGCAAGGTCGTGCTGCCCGAGGGCTGGCTGGACTCGCGCGAGATGTCCGGCGCCATGGACGCCGGCGCCGAGAGCGACATCAGCGGCGGCTGAGCCTCCGCGCCGCTCGCGCGCGCTCGACCTCGTCGAACGTGATGGCGCGGGCGACGTCCTCGTCGAGGTGGTGTGCCTGGGCCGAGACGGGCCCGTCGGGCGTGTGCACCTTGACGGTCGCCACCTTGAAGCGCCGCTGGACCGGGCCCTGGGAGAACTCCACGGACTGGACCTTGTGGTGCGGGACCACCGAGCGGTGTCGCGTGATCCACCCGGTGGCGGTCGTGACGGTGTGGTCGGTGGCGGCCAGCCAGCGGTAGCGCCAGCCGATCGGCGCGAAGATCCGCGAGCGACTGGTCGGCCGGACCCGGGGCCCGGTGCCGCGGTCGGGATCGGGCACGAGCTCGTCGACGATCCGGCGGGCGAGGTCGCGGTCGGCGATCGGCAGCAGGGTCGTCGAGGAGACACCGCCGCTCTCGTCGCTGGCCGCGCCGTAGCCCGCCACGTCCACGTCGAGGCGGCACCACGTGTACCGGCGCCACACGATCGGCTCGACCACGCCGATGCCCTGCACGCGGTCGAACGGGATGGTCTGCGAGCTGCGGCTGAGCAGGCCGCGCTCGATCCGCAGACCGCGCGGATGGCGCGAGAGCGTGAAGTCCCACTGGGCGATGATCCGATTCGTGATCATCTGCCCGATGCCCCACAGCGTGGGGACGAGGATGGCCAGCAGCGCCCACCCCGTCTCGGTGAAGACCGCGAAGACGATCGAGGCGATCGCCGCGAGGACCGTGCCGACGAAGTCCAGCGACAGCAGCGTGCCGAGGATGATCCGGTCCGGGGGCACGACGTGCAGCACCTGGCGGTGCTCCTGGGGCACGGGCTCACCGTCCTCCGCGTGCTCCTCGGGGGCGCCGTGGGCGCGCTCGAGCAGGAGCCGGCGCAGCCGTCGCGACTCGGCGAGCGTCAGGAAGCGCAGTCGCGTGCGCGAGTCCGAGCCGCCGGCCATCTCGATCGTCAGCTCCGACAGTCCCACGAGGCGTGCCACGAGCGGCTCGTTGATGTCGACGGACTGGAGTCGCTCGAACGGGATGCGGCGCGACGACTTGAACAGGACGCCGCGCTCGACGCGGATCTCCTCGTCGTCGATGACGTAGCGGGTGAACAGCCAGCTGACCCAGCCGGCCGCAGCCCCCAGCAGGAATCCCGCGGGCAGGCTCGCGAGCGCCCACCAGTTCGGGTCCTGGAAGTCGAAGGCCTGCCACGACAGCGCCACCGCGACGCCCGCGCCCCAGATGAGCCCTTGGAGCAGGGCGGTCAGGGGGTGGGTGCGGTGCGCCTCAGACGCCGGCGCCATGGCCCTCACCGAGGTCGGTCAGCCGGTCGCGCAGGCGCTTGGCCTCGTCGAGCGGGACGCCGGGGATCTCCGCGGCGGTGGAGGTCGAGGCGGTGTGCAGCGTGACGGTGCCGAAGCCGAACGCGCGGGCCACCGGACCGGACTGCACGTCGACGAACTGCATGCGGCCGTAGGGCACGACGACGAGACGCCGGAACATGATGCCGCCGCGGACCACGAAGTCGTCCTCGGCCTCGGCGTAGCCCCAGCTGCGGCGGTTCCGCGGCGCCCACCACCAGATCCAGGCGATCAGGCCGAGCCCGAGTGCGGCGGGCAGCCACAGGACGGGGGCCCAGCCGCCCATCGAGTCGCGGAGCGGGAGCCACGCGCCCACCGAGACGAGCACGAGCACGAGACCGCAGGCCGTGCCGATGAGTCCGCGCGCCGTGGCGAGCTGGGGCGAGACCGGGGTCCACTGGCCCTCGGGACTGGTGAACAGGTCCTGACGCATGCGCTCCACCCTAGGGTGGGCCGTCCGAGCGTGTACGGTCCCGTCTCGTGGGACACCTCATCAGCGCCGCGGCGGTCGTCGACGTCGACGTGGACCTCGAGCCCGGCTGGGTCGAGGTCGAGGACGGCCTGATCACGGCGTCCGGCACGGGCGCCCCGCCGCGTGACCCCGACGAGCACCACGATGGCATCCTGGCCCCGGGCCTGATCGACGCGCAGATCAATGGCGCCTACGGGGCGGACTTCGCGGTCGCCACCGATGAGGAGTGGGAGCGAATCGTCGACGAGCTCGCGGCCACGGGCGTCACGGCGATCGCCCCGACGTTCATCACGGCCCCGGTCGAGGACCTCGCGGAGCAGCTGCGCGGGTATCGCCGCCAGCGCGCACGCCTGGCCGGCCGTCCCGGTGCGACCCGGCTGCTCGGCGCCCACGTCGAGGGGCCGTTCATCGCCGCCGCGTGCAAGGGAGCGCACGACGAGTCCTTCCTCGTCGATCCCACCGCCGAGCGCATCGACGCGCTGCTGGCGGCCGGGGGAGCGGACCTCGGCTACGTCACCCTCGCGCCGGAGCGTGTGGGAGCGATCGAGGCGATCCAGCGGCTCGTCGCGGCGGGAGTCCGCGTCAGCATCGGGCACAGCGACGCCGACGACGTCACCGCCACCCGCGCGGTCGACGCCGGCGCCACCCTCGTGACCCACCTCTACAACGCCCAGCGCGGCCTGCGGCACCGCGACGGTGGGGTCGTCGGCGTGGCGCTGACCGACCCACGACTGACGCCCGGACTGATCGCCGACCTGCACCACGTCGACCCGATCGCCCTGCAGGTCGCGTTCGCCAGCGCGGGCGACCGGATCATGCTCGTCACGGACGACCTCTCCACCTTCGGCATGCCACCCGGCCGGTACGAGCTCGGCGGCGCGCCCGTCGTGATCGACGAGGGGCAGCCCGCGCGTCGCGACGACGGCACGATCGCCGGGGCCGCCGTGCGCCTGGACACCTGCATCGCGAACGTCGTCCGGCACGCCGGGGTCGACGTCGCCACGGCGATCCGCGCCGCCAGCACGGTGCCCGCCCATGCCCTCGGAGCGCCCGAGCTGGGCACCCTCGCGCCCGGGACGCCCGCCGACCTCGTGGTCCTGGACCCCCTCGAGCTCCGGGTCACCGCCGCGTGGGTGGACGGACGACGGTCCGGTTGACCGAAGGGCCGCTCCGGTGGGACACTGGTAGACGCGCAGCGCCCGCGCTGCCCGTCGAATCCCACCTCTCCTGAACAAGGATGAACATGGCCAAAGCGCTGTACGGCTACGTCGGTGGCCCGTCCCCTGAGCACGCTCACGAGGTCGCGGTCCTGCGCCGCCGGATCAGCGACCTCGAGAACGAGGTGCTGCGGATGAAGGCCGAGAACGACGGCCTCCTCGCCCGGCTCGCCGAGACCGTCCACGACGGTGACCTCGCCGAGCTGCTCGAGTCCGCTGCTCGCTGACCCCCAGCGGCGTTTCCCCTGCGGTGGCCGCCATCGCAGGCACTAGGCTGGCCGCGTGTATCTGAAGACCCTCACGCTGCGGGGATTCAAGTCCTTCGCCTCGTCGACGACGCTGGCGCTCGAGCCGGGCATCACCGCAGTGGTCGGCCCCAACGGCTCCGGCAAGTCCAATGTCGTCGACGCCCTCTCGTGGGTCATGGGCGAGCAGGGCGCCAAGACGCTGCGTGGCGGCAAGATGGAGGACGTCATCTTCGCCGGCACCGCCGGCCGCGCGCCCCTGGGCCGCGCCGAGGTCGTCCTCACGATCGACAACTCCGACGGCGCGCTGCCGATCGAGTACGCCGAGGTCACGATCAGCCGCACGATGTTCCGCAGCGGCGGGTCCGAGTACGCGATCAACGGCAACACGTGCCGCCTGCTCGACGTCCAGGAGCTGCTGAGCGACTCCGGCATCGGCCGCGAGATGCACGTGATCGTCGGTCAGGGCCAGCTCGACTCGGTGCTGCGGGCCACGCCCGAAGAGCGCCGCGGCTTCGTCGAGGAGGCCGCGGGCGTCCTCAAGCACCGCAAGCGCAAGGAGAAGGCGCTCCGCAAGCTCGACGCCACGCAGGACAACCTCACGCGCCTCAACGACGTGCTCACCGAGCTGCGCCGCCAGCTCAAGCCACTCGGCCGCCAGGCCGAGGTCGCGCGTCGCGCCGCTGGCATCCAGGCCACCGTGCGCGACGCCCGGGCCCGCCTGCTGGCCGACGACATCGTCGCGGCTCGCACCACGATCGAGACCGAGCTCGCCGACGAGAACGCGCTGCGCGCCCGTCGCGAGGAGGTCGAGAAAGCGCTCGCCGACGCCCGCACCGTCGAGGCCGAGCTCGAGCAGGCGCTCGCCGCCGACGCCCCGCTGCTCACCCGTGCGCAGGAGACCGTCTACGCCCTCGGCAGCCTGCGTGAGCGGTTCCACGGCACCGCGAACGTCGCCCGCGACCGCATCCGCCTGGCTGCCGACGACTCCTCGGACCGGGTCGACGGCCGCGATCCCGAGGAGCTCGAGGCCGACGCCCGTCGCGCCCAGGAGCGGCTCGTCGAGCTGGAGGCCGACGTCGCCACGTCCGCCGAGGCGCTGCGAGCCACGATCGCCGGTCGCGGCGAGGCCGAGGAGGCGTACTCCACCGAGGAGCGCCGCATCGCCGGCCTGCTGCGCGCCGCCGCCGACCGTCGCGAGGGCCTCGCCCGGCTGCACGGCCAGGTCAACGGGCTCAAGAGCCGTGCCGCTGCCGCCGACGAGGAGATCGGGCGCCTCACCGCCGCCCAGGCCGAGGCCCGCCAGCGCGCCGACGAGTCGCAGCGCGAGTTCAGCGCCCTCGAGAGCACGATCGCCGGGCTGAGCGCCGGCGAGTCCGGGCTCGACGAGGAGCTCGAGGCGGCCGAGGAGACGCTGTCGGTGGCCGAGGCCGCCGTCGCCGAGCTCACCACGAAGCGCGACGAGCTCGAGCGCCGCGTGGCCACCGCCACGGCGCGCAAGGAGGCCCTCGAGCTGGGCCTCAACCGCAAGGACGGCTCGGGCGCCCTGCTGGCCGCGTCCGACCGCCTCAACGGCCTGCTGGGCTCCGTCGCGGCGCTCATCACGGTGCGCGGCGGTCACGAGGCCGCCGTCGGCGCCGCCCTCGGCTCGGCCTCCGAGGCCGTCGCCGTCGACCGGGTCGACTCCGCGATCGACGCCCTGCACCTGCTGCGTGAGGAGGACCTCGGCCGTGCCGGCCTGCTGCTGGGCTCGGGCGACGTCTCCACCGACGACTGGCCCGCGCTGCCCGACGGCGCGGTCTACGCCGAGTCGCTCGTCGAGGCGCCGGCCGAGCTGCGCGGCTCGCTGCGCCGGCTGCTGCACAAGGTCGCGGTCGTCGACGGCCTCGCCGCCGCGAAGCAGCTCGTCGCCTCACTGCCCGACGTCACTGCCGTCACCGCCGACGGCGACCGCGTCGGCGCCCACTTCGCTGAGGGCGGGTCCAGCTCGGCGCCCAGCCTGATCGAGGTCACCGCCGCGATCGACGAGGCCACCGAGACGATCGAGCGCACCGGTCGCGAGCTGGAGACCCTGCGCTTCGAGTCCGAGAAGGCCAAGACCGCGGCGGAGGCCGCGCAGGACCGGGTGGACGCCGCGCTGGCGCGCCTGCACGAGTCCGACGCCTCGATGTCCGCCGTCGCCGAGAAGCTGGCCCAGCTGGGCACCACCAGCCGGTCGGCCGCCGCCGAGGCCGAGCGCCTCCAGGCCTCGATCGTGGCCGCCGAGGAGGCCCGCGACCGCGACGTCGCCGGCCTCTCCGAGCTCGAGGAGCGACTGACCGCGGCCGAGGAGGCCCCGGACGTCGAGCCCGACACCACCGAGATGGAGCGCCTCGCCGAGGCCGCCTCGGGCGCCCGCCGCGCCGAGACCGACGCGCGCCTGGCGCTGCGCACCGCCGAGGAGCGCGCGAAGGCGCTGGGTGCCCAGGTCCAGTCCCTGCTCGAGGCCGCCGAGGCCGAGCGCGAGGCCCGCGAGCGCGCCCGACTGCGCGCCGAGCGTCGCCGCCGCGAGGCCGAGACCGCCACGGCGGTGCTGCGTGCCGCCGAGACCACGCTGCAGCGCCTCGAGGAGTCGTACGCCGAGGCCACGCGCACCCGCGTCGAGATCGAGCACTCCCGCGCCGACCGCGACCAGCGCCTCAAGGAGGCCCGCTCCACGGTCCGCGGACTGTCGTCCGACCTCGAGGGCCTCACCGACTCCGTGCACAAGGACGAGATGGCGCGCGCCCAGCTGCGACTGCGCCTCGAGAGCCTGCAGGAGCGTGCGCTCGAGGAGCTCGGCATCGAGCCCGACACCCTGGTCGCCGAGTACGGCCCCGACCAGATGGTGCTGCCGATCGGCGTCGAGGGACAGGCCGACGAGTCCGGCCAGATCGAGCCCATCCCGTTCGACCGCGCCGAGCAGTCCAAGCGCCTCAAGACCGCCGAGCGCGAGCTCGCGATGCTCGGCAAGGTCAACCCGCTCGCGCTGGAGGAGTTCTCCGCGCTCGAGGAGCGCCACCAGTTCCTCTCCGAGCAGCTCGACGACCTGAGGAAGACGCGCGAGGACCTGCTGGAGATCGTCGAGGAGGTCGACGCGAAGGTCGAGCAGGTCTTCACCGAGGCCTGGACCGACGTCGAACGCGAGTTCAACGACGTGTTCTCGCGGCTGTTCCCCGGCGGCGAGGGACGCCTCGTCCTCACCGACCCGTCCGACATGCTCTCCACGGGCATCGACGTGGAAGCGCGCCCGCCCGGCAAGAAGGTCAAGCGACTGTCGCTGCTATCAGGAGGCGAGCGCTCGCTCGTGGCCGTGGCGTTCCTGGTGTCGCTGTTCAAGGCGCGGCCCAGCCCGTTCTACATCCTCGACGAGGTCGAGGCCGCGCTCGACGACACCAACCTCGGGCGCCTGCTCGAGATCTACGAGGAGCTGCGCGCGAACTCGCAGCTCATCGTCATCACCCACCAGAAGCGCACGATGGAGGTCTGCGACGCCCTCTACGGCGTCACGATGCGCGGCGACGGCGTGTCGGCCGTCATCAGCCAGCGCCTGCGCGAGGAGGAGTCCGCATGAGCCGCCCCGGCACCTACACGATCACCACGCGGTGGGAGGACGAGGACGTCTACGGCCACGTCAACAACGTGAAGTACTACTCGTACTTCGACACCGCCGTGAACGGCTACCTCATCCGCGAGACCGGCGTCGACATCCGCCGGCTGCCGGCCTACGGGATCGTGGCGGAGACGTCGTGCCAGTTCAAGCGCGAGCTGCGGTTCCCGCTCGACGTCGAGGCCCGTCTGGCGGTCACGAAGCTGGGCACCTCGAGCGTGGTCTACGAGATCGGTCTGTACCAGGGCGAGGATCCCAAGCCCGCCGCGATCGGCCGCTTCGTGCACGTCTACGTGACGGGGGAGGACCGCACGGTCACCCCGCTTCCCGACGAGATCCGGGCGGTGCTCGAGCCGCTTGTGACAACTCTCACAAGCGCTGTCTGAGCCGGAGTTCCTGACCCTCCGGACTCCTAGCATCACGGGCAGGCAGGTCACAACGGAGTGACCTGACGTCGGAAGGACCCGTGTGGATACAGCACTCGACCTCGCCCGGTGGCAGTTCGGCATCACGACCGTCTACCACTTCCTGTTCGTCCCGATGACGATCAGCCTGGCGTTCCTCGTGGCGATCATGCAGACCGTGTGGTGGCGAACGGGGAACGAGCAGTGGCTCCGCCTGACCCGACTGTTCGGGAAGCTCTTCCTCATCAACTTCGCGATGGGCATCGTCACCGGCATCGTGCAGGAGTTCCAGTTCGGCATGAACTGGAGCAGCTACAGCCGCTTCGTCGGTGACATCTTCGGCGCCCCGCTGGCCATCGAGGGTCTGCTCGCGTTCTTCCTCGAGTCGACGTTCCTCGGTCTGTGGATCTTCGGCTGGGACCGGCTCAAGCCCGGACTGCACCTCATGACGATCTGGATCGCCGCGATCGGGACGGCGCTCTCGGCCTACTTCATCCTCGCCGCGAACTCGTTCATGCAGAACCCGGTCGGCTACACGATGAACGCCGAGCGCGGACGGGCCGAGCTGACCGACTTCATGGCGGTGCTGACCAACAAGGTCGCGCTGATCACCGTGCCCCACACCCTGTTCGCCGCGTTCATGGTCGGCGGCGGCTTCGTGGCCGCCGTCGCGATGTGGCACCTGATCCGCCGTCCCGAGCGGGACGCCGACGCGTTCCGCGGAGCCGCGCGGCTCGGCGCCGTCACCCTCCTGATCGCCGGCATCGGCGTCGTCATCACCGGCGACATCCAGGGCAAGGTCATGACCGAGGTCCAGCCGATGAAGATGGCCGCCGCCGAGGCGCTCTACGAGGACGCCGACGAGTGCGCGCCGTTCTCGGTGTTCACGATCGGCACGCTCGACGGCTCGAAGCCGCTGTGGAGCCTCGAGGTGCCGTGCCTGCTGTCGCAGCTGGCCACCGGCAGCTTCGACGGCGAGGTGCGCGGGATCAACTCCCTCAACGCCGAGTATGCCGAGACCTACGCCGACTCCGGCCTCACCGACTTCTCGCCGAACATCCCGGTCACGTACTGGAGCTTCCGCCTCATGATGGGCCTGGGCTTCGCCGCGATGGCCGCGAGCGCCTGGATCCTGTGGACCCTGCGCAAGGGCCGGCTGCCCCGGCAGGGTGCCCGCTCCACCCGCTGGCTGCTGGCGACCGCGATCGTGCTGCCCCTGCTGCCGCTGTTCGCCAACTCGTTCGGCTGGATCTTCACCGAGATGGGCCGCCAGCCCTGGGTCGTGTTCGGCCTGATGCCCACCGAGGCCGGCGTCTCGCCGTCGGTGTCCGCCGCGCAGGTCTGGACCTCGATGATCGGCTTCACGCTGCTGTACGGCGCACTGGCCGTGGTGGAGGTCAAGCTGCTGCTGCGCTACATCGGCAAGGGCTTGCCCGACGCGAACCCGCCCCGGCACGACGACGACTCCGACCGCCCGCTGGCGTTCGCGTACTGAGGAGACCCGCCATGGAACTCACCACCGTCTGGTTCATCCTGATCGCCTTCCTGTTCGTCGGGTACTTCGTCCTGGAGGGCTTCGACTTCGGGGTCGGCATGCTCGTCGGCCTGCTGGCCAAGGACGAGAAGGAGCGCCGCGTCCTCGTCAACACGATCGGTCCCGTGTGGGACGGCAACGAGGTGTGGCTCATCGTCGGCGGCGGCGCGCTGTTCGCCGCCTTCCCCGAGTGGTACGCCACGCTGTTCAGCGGGTTCTACCTGCCGCTGTTCCTCATCCTCGTGGCGCTGATCATCCGCGGGGTCGCGTTCGAGTACCGCGGGCTGCGCGAGCACCAGGCCTGGCGCGACCGCTGGGACTGGGCGATCATCGTCGGCTCGTTCCTCCCCGCACTGCTGTGGGGCGTGGCGTTCGCCAACATCGCCCGCGGCGTGCCGCTGAACGAGTCGCACGAGTACGTGGGCGGCTTCTTCAACCTGCTGAACCCGTACGCGCTGCTCGGCGGGGTCATGACCACCGCGGTCTTCCTGACGCACGGCGCGATCTTCGTGGCGCTCAAGACCGTCGGCGACATCCGGGTGCGGGCCCACGCGTTCGCCCAGCGGGTCGGCGTCGTCGCCGCGCTCCTCGCCGTGGCCTTCATCGGCTGGACGGCCGCGCGTGACGGAGACCCGGCCGTCTGGATCATCGGCGCGGTCGCCGCGGTGGCGTTCCTCGGGGCGCTGGCCGCGAGTCACGCCGAGCGGGACGGCTGGGCCTTCGTCGGCACGGCCGTCGCGATCGCGGGCGTCGTCATCATGCTGTTCGTCTCGCTGTTCCCCGACGTCATGCCGTCGACGCTCGACCCGGCGTTCAGCCTCACCACCGAGAACGCGTCGTCGACGCCGTACACCCTGAAGATCATGACGTGGGTCGCGGTGGCGTTCACGCCCATCGTGCTGATCTACCAGTCGTGGTCGTACTGGGTGTTCCGCAAGCGCATCGGCGTGCAGCACATCCCGGCGTGAGACCTCTCGACCCCCGGCTGGTCCGCCGCTCGGCCACCGTCCGCACCCACCTGGTGTGGTCGGTGGCCCTGGGCGCGCTCACCGCCGTGCTCATCATCGGCGTCTCGTGGTGCATCGCCGAGGTCGTGTCCCGTCGCTTCGACGGCCGTGAGGTGCTGCTGCTCCCGCTCGTCATCGCGGCGGCGTTCGGCCTGCGGGCCGCGATCGCGTGGGCCCACGGCGTCGTGAGCGAGCGCGCCGCGATCCGCGTGAAGGCCGAGCTCCGGTCCGAGGTCGTCGACGACCTGCTGGACCCCCGCCGCGTCGGAGCACGACCCGAGAGCGGTCGCCTCGTCGCGCTGCTGGGCCCCGGCATGGACGCCTTCGACGGCTACGTCGGGAGGTTCCTGCCCCAGCTCGCGCTCGCGGTCATCGTGCCCACCGCGGTCATCGCGGTCATCGCCTGGACCGACCTGCTCTCGGCGGTCATCATCGTCGTCACGCTGCCGCTGATCGGCGTGTTCATGTGGCTCGTCGGCGTGCTGACCCGCGACCGCGTGGAGCGTCGCTGGGCCGCGATGGAGCGGCTGGCCCGGCACTTCACCGACGTGCTCGACGGGCTCGTCGTGCTGAAGGTCTTCGGCCGCCGCCAGGAGCGCGGCCTCCGCGAGGTCGGCGACCGACACCGCCTCGAGACGATGCGCGCGCTGCGTCTCGCGTTCCTCTCGTCCCTGGTGCTCGAGCTCATCGCGACGATCTCGGTGGCGCTCGTGGCCGTGAGCGTGGGCCTGAGGGTCGTCGAGGGACACCTCGAGCTGCGCGACGCGATGTTCGTGCTCCTGTTGGCCCCCGAGGCGTACCTGCCGGTCCGGCGCGTGGGAACGATGTTCCACGACAGCACCGAGGGCGCGACCGCCACGGCCGAGCTGCTCGACCTGCTCGACCACGAGCGGCACGAGGGCACGCTGGCGCCGCCCGCCGGTCCCGCGCCCATCGCCGTCCGCGCCGCGCGGCTGACCCACCCCGGGCGCACGGCCACGTCGCTCGCGGTGGACGACCTGACGGTCGAGCCGGGGGAGTTCCTCGCGGTGGTCGGGCGCTCCGGCGGCGGCAAGTCCACGCTGCTGGACGTGCTGCTCGGGTTCGAGCGGCTCGACGCCGGCGAGGTGTCGGTCGGCGGCACCCCGCTCGCCGACCTCGACGTCACCGCGTGGCGCGAGTCGGTCGCGTGGGTGCCGCAGACGCCGCACCTCGTCGCCGGGACGCTCGCCGACAATGTGGCGCTGGGCCAGCCCGGCGCCTCCCGTGAGGAGATCGCGTCGGCCGCGCTGGACGCCGGACTCGACCTCGGTCTCGACCGCGTCGTCCGCGAGGGCACGACCGACCTGTCGGCGGGGGAGCGGCGCCGGGTCGCGGTGGCTCGCGCCCTGCTGCGGGCGCGGCGGTCTGGTGCCTGGCTGGTCCTGCTCGACGAGCCCACGGCCGGACTCGACGCCCGGCACGAGGCCACCGTCCTGGCGGCGCTGCGCGACTCGGGGGCCACCGTCATCGTGGTGACCCACCGACCCGAGACCGTCGCGGCGGCCGACCGGGTCGTGGAGGTGGCCGCATGAGCCGCACGTACTCGCGTCGCACGCGTCTGGGCTTCGGCCTCGCCACCGGCGTGGCCGCGCAGCTGGCCGCCGTGGGCCTGCTGCTCGCCTCGGCGTGGCTCATCGTCCGCGCCGCCGAGCAGCCTCCCGTGCTCTACCTCATGGTCGCGATCGTGTCGGTGCGCTTCTTCGGCATCTCGCGCTCGGTGCTGCGCTACGTCGAGCGCCTCGCCACGCACGACGTCGCGCTCGCCGACGCGGTGGAGCAGCGGGTGGCGACCTACACCGATCTCGACCGCGTCGCTCCCGCCGGACTCGGCGACCTGCGTCGAGGCGACCTCGTCAGCCGCGTCGTCGCCGACGTCGCCCGGCTCCAGGACCGGCTGCTGCGACTGCGGATCCCGTGGTGGGTCGGTCTGGCCGCCACGGCGGTCGTCGTCGGGGTCGTGGCGGCCATCGACCTGAGGTCCGGACTCGTGATCGCCGTCGGCGTCGCGGTCTGCGCGCTGGCCCTGGGACGAGCCGTCGCGCTGGTCGGGGCGTCACGCAGTGGCCGCTCCGAGGCCCAAGGCCGCCTATCGGCCGAGGTCGCCGCCTCTGCGGTCGCGGCCCGGGAGCTCGTCGCCTTCGGCGCAGCGGACCGGGCTCGTGAGACCGCAGCGTCCGCGACGCGCGACGCGCAGTCGGCCCAATCCGGCGGAGCGAGCGTCGCCGGCCTGGGCTCGGCTGTCGTGCTCGCCGTCGCCGGCCTCACCGTCGCCGTCCTGGCGGCGTGGTCGGGCGGGGTCGATCCCGTGCTGGTGGGCGTCGTCCTGCTGGCGCCGATCGCGCTGATCGAGCCCTGGGACGGCTGGTCCGAGGCCGAGCGGCTGCGTCCCGAGGTCACCGCGGCCGCGGCCCGGCTCGCCGCGCTCGGCGACCTCCCGCAGCCCGTGACGGACCCGGGCTCGCCGCGAACGCTCCCGACGTCGTCCGTGCTGGTGGTCGACGAGGTCACGGTGGGCTGGGACGGACCGGTGACCCGGCCCGTCTCGTTCAAGGTCGACGAGGGCGGCACGATCGCGGTCACCGGACCGAGCGGCGTCGGCAAGTCCACGCTCGCCTACGCCCTGCTGCGGCTGCTGCCCACCAGGCACGGCGCCATCACGCTGGGCGGGGTCGGCACGAGCGAGCTCACGGCGGCCGACGTGCGCTCGCGCATCGGGTACCTCGGGCAGGACGACGCCGTGTTCGACACGTCGATCCGCGAGAACCTGCGGATCGCCGACCCGGAGGCGGACGACCAGCGCCTGCGCGCCGCGCTCGACGCCGCCGGGCTGCTGACGGCGGTCGACGCGATGCCCCAGGGCCTCGACACGCCGGTGGGTGAGCACGGCGGCCGGCTCTCGGGCGGCGAGCGCCAGCGCCTGTGCCTCGCGCGCCTGCTGCTGGCCGACCACCGGGTGCTGGTGCTCGACGAGCCCACCGAGCACCTCGACGCGCCCACCGCCGCGGCGCTCATGGACGACGTCCTGGCCCTCGCGGGTCCCGGGGGACGCAGCCTCGTGGTGATCTCGCACAGCCCGGCCGTGCTGGCCCGGTTCGACGACGTCGTCCGCTTGTCTAGGGTGGACCCGTGACCACCACGACCCTTGTCGTCCTGATCGCCGTCGCCGTCGTCGTCCTCGGTGGCGGCCTGGCGTACCTCATCGCGAACCAGCGCCGGGAGCTCCCGCCGCCGGACGTGATGGACGAGCTGACCGAGCGCGAGATCGAGCACCCCGAGCTGCGCGAGGTCGACCTCGACGAGGTCGAGGAGCTCGAGGCCGGCGTCCTCGAGGAGGAGCCGCCGGCTCCCACGATCGAGCGTCCCGAGGCGCCGCGCGGGCGTCTGTCGCGGCTGCGCTCGCGCCTCTCGCGCTCGCAGTCGAGCCTGGGCCGCGGCCTGCTGTCCCTGCTGGGCGGCGGCGACCTCACCGAGGACCAGTGGGAGGAGATCGAGGACACCCTGCTGGCGGCCGACGTCGGCGTGGGTCCCACCACCGAGCTGGTCACGAACCTGCGTGCCCGCCTGGCCGCCGAGGGCGTCAAGGACCCCGAGCGCGCCAAGCAGGTGCTCCGCGAGGAGCTGCTCGGCCTCGTCGGGCCCTCGCTCGACCGCACGCTGCGCAGCACGGGTGACGACGGCGTGCCCGGCGTCGTGCTCGTCGTGGGCGTCAACGGCACCGGCAAGACCACCACGGTCGGCCGCCTCGCCCGCGTGCTCGTCGCCGAGGACCGCACCGTCCTGCTCGGCGCCGCCGACACGTTCCGCGCCGCCGCCGCCGACCAGCTCGAGACGTGGGGCGCCCGCGTGGGCGTGCCGATCGTCCGTGGTGACGAGGGCGCCGATCCCGCCAGCGTGGGCTTCGAGGCGGTGAAGGAGGGCATCACGACCGGGGCGGACGTGGTCCTGGTCGACACCGCCGGCCGCCTGCACACCAAGTCCGGCCTCATGGACGAGCTCGGCAAGGTCAAGCGCGTCGTGGAGAAGCAGGCCCCCGTCACCGAGGTGCTGCTCGTCATCGATGCCACCACCGGCCAGAACGGCCTCACGCAGGCTCGCGTCTTCGGCGAGGTCGTCGACGTCACCGGCATCGTCCTGACGAAGCTCGACGGCACCGCGAAGGGCGGCATCGTCATCGCCGTGCAGCGCGAGCTCGGCGTGCCCGTGAAGTTCGTCGGCCTCGGCGAGGGTCCCGACGACCTCGCGCCGTTCGAGCCGGCGGACTTCGTCGACGCGCTCCTCGACTGAGGTCCGCACCCCGCGAAACCTGCGCGTAACACGACGCGGGATGTCGAAACGAAGATGACATGTCGCGGGAGGCTCCGCGAAACCGTCGACGGCCACAGTGAGGGCCATGGATGGTTACTACGCCTGGATGCTCATGGCCACGGCCATGGTGCTCTTCATGACCGTGCCCGCGCTCGCCCTGTTCTACGGCGGCATGACCCGAGCCCGCTCGGTCCTCAACATGATGATGATGTCCTACGCGGCCGCGGCCGTCGTGGGACTCGTCTACGTCCTGTGGGGCTGGTCGATGTCCTTCGGCTCGCAGAGCGTGGGCGGCTTCTTCGCCAGCCCCTTCGAGCTGTTCGGCCTCGACGGCGTCGCCTGGGACGGATACATCGCCGTCGCGTTCCAGATGACCTTCGCGATCATCACCGCGGCGCTCATCTCCGGCGCGATCGCCGACCGCGTGAAGTTCTCGGCCTGGCTGGTCTTCCTGCCGCTGTGGGTGACGTTCTCGTACTTCCCGATCGCCCACATGGTGTGGGGCGGCGGCTTCATCCACGAGCACTTCCCGGCGCAGGACTACGCCGGCGGAACGGTCGTGCACATCAACGCGGGCATCGCGGGCGGCATCCTCGCGCTGATCATCGGCAAGCGGATCGGCTGGCCGCGTGAGCAGATGCGCCCGCACAACCTGCCCCTCACGATGATGGGCGCGGCGCTGCTCTGGTTCGGATGGTACGGCTTCAACGTCGGCTCGATCGTCTTCACCGAGGGCGACGGCGGCGCCAAGGACACGGCGCAGTTCATGTCCGAGACGGGCGTGACCTTCATGAACACCACCGTCGCCACGATGGCCGCGATCCTGGCCTGGCTCGCGGTGGAGCGTCTGCTGCACGGCAAGGCCACCTCGCTCGGCGCGGCCTCGGGCATCGTCGCCGGCCTCGTCGCGATTACGCCGGCCGCCGGCGCGGTCAGCATCGTCGGTGCCATCGCCATCGGCGCGATCTCCGGTGCCCTGTGCGCCTGGGCGGTGGGCCTGAAGTTCCGCTGGGGCCTCGACGACTCGCTCGACGTGGTCGGCGTCCACCTCGTCGGCGGTCTCGTGGGCACGCTGCTGATCGGCCTGCTCAGCACCTCCGACGCCCCGGGCGGCATCGACGGCCTCCTCTACGGCGGCGGGCTCGGCTCGCTGGTCGACCAGACCATGGCCGTCGTGATCGCCGTCGTGTGGACCACGGTCTTCACCACGCTCATCGCGCTGGCCATCAAGCACACGATCGGGTGGCGTGTGGACGACGAGGACGAGGCCACGACCGGCATCGACTTCGCCGAGCACGGAGAGTCCGCCTACGACATCGCCGGGTCCACCGGATCCAGCTTCTGAGAACGGAGAGAATGATCGTATGAAGCTCGTGACCGCGGTGATCAAGCCGCACAAGTGGGAAGAGGTCCGCGAGGCGCTCGCCGCCTCCGGCGTGGCCGGGATGACCGTGACGGAGGCCAGCGGCTACGGCCAGCAGAAGGGCCACACCGAGGTCTACCGAGGCGCCGAGTACGACGTCTCGCTCGTGCCGAAGATCCGCCTCGAGGTCGTCGTGGACGATGCCGACGTCGAGGGCGTCGTCGCCACGATCACGTCGGCTGCCCAGACGGGCAAGATCGGCGACGGCAAGGTGTGGGTCGTCCCGGTCGAGTCGGTCGTCCGGGTCCGCACCGGCGAGACGGACGAAGCGGCGCTCTGAACGAGGAGCTCGACCGGGCTCGCCGGGGCCGGGCGGAGGAGACGGACCGGCTGCTGCGCGACTCGTTCGCCGCGGTGGCCGGGGACGTCGAGACCGGCCTGGCCCTGGCGGCCATCGGCGGCTACGGCCGCTCGCAGCTGTCGCCGCACAGCGACGTCGACGTGGTCCTGGTCCACTCCGACCACCTCGACCCGGCCGACGTCGACGCCCGCGCGGCCGACCTCTGGGGCCGGCTGTGGGAGGCGAACGTCCCGCTCGACCCCGCGGTGAGGTCGCTCGACGAGATGGAGCGGCTGGCCGCGGCGGACCACCGCGTCGCGATCGGCGTCGTCGACGCACGCTGCGTGGCCGGTGACGCCGCCGCGGTGGTGGCGATGCGCTCCACCGTGATGGCGGGCTGGCGGCGGGACGCCCGGCGCCAGCTGGCGGCCGTGCGCACGGACCGCGACGCGCGCCTCGAGCGCTCGGGCCAGCTGGCCTACGAGGCGGTGCCCGACCTGAAGGCCTCCGGGGGAGGGCTGCGCGACGCCGTCCTGCTGCGGGCGATCGCCGCGACGTGGCTCGTCGACGTCCCCGCCCGCGAGGTCGCCCAGCTGACCGCCGACCTGCTCGACGTGCGTGACCTCCTGCACGAGGTCGCCGGGAAGCGCACGGACAAGCTCGTGCCCGAGCTGGTGCCCGACATCGCCGCGCGGCTCGACCTGTCGCCGACCGACCTCGACGTGCACGTGCGCGACGTGGGGCGCCGGCTCGACCACCTCACGGCGCGCGCGTGGCGCCGCCTCGACGAGACCGACCGCAACCCGTACCGCTCGATCGGCAGCCGCGGCCCGGTGATCGAGCGGATCGTCAGCGGTGTCGGTGTCCTCGACGGCGAGATCGTCCTGACGGCCGACGCCACACCGCGGACCGACCCCGAGCTGCTCTTCCGCGTCGCCGCCACCGCCGCGCGCCGGAACCTGCCGATCAACCAGGCCTCGCTCGACCGGATGGCGCGCGAGATCAGCTGGCCGGAGGGTCCGCTCCCGGCCAGGACGCACCGTTGGCTGATCGACCTGTTCTCCGCGGGGCGCCGGCTCGTGCCGGTGTGGCTCCAGCTGGACTTCGCCGGGCTCGTCGACCCGTTCTTCCCCGAGTGGGCCGGCATCCGGCTGCGGGGCTCCTCCTCGCCGATCCATCGGTTCACGGTCGACCGGCACAGCCTCGAGGCCGTCGTGAACGCCGACGAGCTCAACCGCGACGTCGCCCGCCCCGACGTGCTGGCGGTGGCCTGCCTGCTCCACGACATCGGCAAGGGCGCGCCCGGCGACCACAGCGAGGTGGGGCAGCCGATGGCGGAGGCCGTCGCGCGGCGCTGGGGCTTCGGCGACCACGACGCCGAGACCATCGGCTGGCTCGTCCGACGACATCTGCTGCTGCCCACGATCGCCACGCGGCGCGACATCGAGGACCCCGTCACGGTGACCAACGTGGCCGAGTTCGTCCCGGACGAGGACGCGCTCGACCTGCTGTCCGCCCTTACCGCCTGCGACGCCCGCGCGACGAGCGCCTCGGCCTGGAGCGACTGGCGGCGCAGCCTCGTCGAGGGGCTGGCGGGCAAGGTGCGCGCGCGGCTGCGCGGCACGACCACGCCGCCCTCGGACGACTACGCCGGCTGGCCGGCCCACGTGCCGCTGCCCGACCTCACGGTGCCGGACGCCGACCTGCGGCTCACCGCGACCGCGCACCACGACGGCTCGCTCGTCACGATCGTCGTGCCCGACCGGCAGGGCGTCCTGGCCGACCTCGCCGGCGCGCTCACGGTGGCCGGGCTCGACATCCGCTCGTGCCGCAGCATCACGGCCGACGACGTGGCCGCCAGCCTCTGGGAGGTCACGCGGGCGTCGATCGACGCCACCGCGCTGGCCGAGCGGATCCGTCCGGTGCTGCAGGGCCGGCAGGACCTCGCCCAGCGGCTGGCCTACCGGCTCGAGCGCGACGAGTACGAGCCGCGGATCGCCGTGCTGGACACGCACGAGCAGTCGGCCACGCTGCTGCAGGTCCGCACGCTCGACCGGCGCGGGCTGGTGTGGACGGTGTGCCGCACGATCTCCGCGCTGGGGCACCACATCCGGTCGGCCCACCTGTCCACGTACGGCGACGAGGCGCGCGACGTGTTCTACGTGACGGACGACGACGGCGCCGCCCTGGACGACGATGCGGCACAGGTCCTGCGGACTGCGGTGAGCGACGCTCTCGCCTGACGGGTGCTCGGCTACTCTGGGGACCTATGTTCGATTCGCTGCAGGACCGGCTCCAGTCGGCATTCAAGGGACTCCGCGGCAAGGGCAAGCTGTCCGACGCCGACATCGACGCCGTCGCGCGTGAGATCCGCGTCGCCCTGCTCGACGCCGACGTCGCCGTGCCCGTCGTCCGCGAGTTCATCGCCAACGTCAAGGAGCGCGCCCGCGGCGCCGAGGTGAGCCAGGCGCTCAACCCGGCGCAGCAGGTCATCAAGATCGTCAACGACGAGCTCGTCCGCATCCTCGGCGGCGAGACGCGTCGCATCCGGTTCGCGAAGAACCCGCCGACCGTCATCATGCTGGCCGGCCTCCAGGGCGCGGGCAAGACCACCCTCGCGGGCAAGCTGGGTCGCTGGCTCAAGGCCCAGGGTCACTCGCCGATGCTGGTCGCGGCCGACCTCCAGCGCCCGAACGCCGTCACGCAGCTGAAGGTCGTCGGCGAGCAGGCCGGCGTCACGGTCTTCGCCCCCGAGGCCGGCAACGTCGGCGCCGCCCAGACCCAGTCGGGCACCCAGAGCATCGGCGACCCGGTGCAGGTCGCCCGCGACGCCGTCGCCGAGGCGAAGCGCTCGTTGCACGACGTCGTCGTGATCGACACCGCCGGCCGCCTCGCGATCGACGCCGAGCTGATGAAGCAGGCACGCGACATCCGCGAGGCCACGCAGCCCGACGAGGTGCTGTTCGTCATCGACGCGATGATCGGTCAGGACGCCGTCGGCACCGCCGAGGCCTTCCTCGAGGGCGTCGACTTCACCGGCGTCGTGCTGTCCAAGCTCGACGGCGACGCCCGCGGCGGTGCCGCGCTCTCGGTGCGCTCGGTCACGGGCCGCCCGATCATGTTCGCCTCCACGGGCGAGAAGCTCGACGAGTTCGACGTCTTCCACCCCGACCGCATGGCCTCGCGCATCCTCGACATGGGCGACGTCATGACGCTCATCGAGCAGGCCGAGAAGGTCTTCGACGCCGACCAGGCCGCGCAGGCGGCCGAGAAGGTCGCCGGCGGCTCGTTCACCCTGGGCGACTTCCTCCAGCAGATGGAGGCCCTGTCGAAGATGGGGTCGATGACGAAGATGCTCGGGATGCTGCCGGGCATGGGCCAGTTCAAGGACCAGCTCGCGAACTTCGACGAGAAGGACATCGACAAGATCAAGGCGATCATCCGCTCGATGACGCCTGCCGAGCGCGACAACCCCAAGATCATCGACGGCTCGCGCCGCGCCCGCATCGCTCGTGGCTCGGGCACGCAGGTCAGCGACGTCAACCAGCTCGTCACCCGCTTCTTCGAGGCCGCCAAGATGATGCAGCGGATGGCGAAGGGCGGCGGCATGCCGGGAATGGGCGGCATGCCCGGGATGCCCGGCATGGGAGCCGGCAAGCGCGCCGGCGCCAAGCAGCCGAAGCAGGCCAACAAGAAGAAGGGCAAGCGCGTGTCGGGCAACCCGGCCAAGCGCGCGGCGGCCGCGAAGGCCGAGCCCGCGAAGCCCGCCGGTGCCGGCGCGTTCGGGTTCGACCAGAACGCCGCGGCCGACGACTTCGAGCTGCCCAAGGAGCTGCGCGACCTGCTCTGACGCGACGGGCGCCCGCGCCGGGCGTAGCGTGTGGGCCATGAGTCCACCGCTGGTCGTGGTCATGGGGATCTCGGGGGTCGGCAAGTCCGCGGTGGGTCACGCGGTGGCCGACCGCGCCGACGTCCCCTACGCCGACGGCGACGACTACCACCCGAAGGCCAACATCGAGAAGATGTCGGCCGGTCAGGCGCTCACCGACGAGGACCGCTGGCCCTGGCTCGAGCTGATCGGCGGCTGGCTCGCCGAGCACGACGAGGCCGGCGGCGTGATCAGCTGCTCCGCGCTGCGTCGCGTCTACCGCGGCGTCCTCACGAAGCACGCCCCGCGCACGGTGTTCCTGCACCTCGTGGGCGACCACGCGCTGATCCTGTCCCGCATGGAGGGACGCGACCACTTCATGCCGACCTCGCTGCTGGAGTCGCAGGAGGCCACCCTCGAGCCACTCGAGGCCGATGAGAACGGCGTCGTCTTCGACGTCACCGAGACGCCCGAGCGGATCGCGGCGGCGTTCCTGCTCTGGCTGCGCACCCAGGAGGATGCCTGAATGTCCGACTCGACCCAGCTGATCCTCGCGGCCCTCATCGGCATCGCGGTCATCGTCGTGCTGATCACGGTGGCCAAGCTGCACCCGTTCCTGAGCCTGACCCTCGGCTCGCTCGCGGTCGGCGCCATGGCCGGAATGCCGATGGCCGACGTGCTGGAGAGCTTCAGCACGGGCGTCGGCGACACCGTGGCCGGCGTCGGCATGCTGATCGCCCTCGGTGCCATGTTCGGCAAGCTGCTCGCGGACTCCGGGGGAGCGGACCAGATCGTCGACACGATCATCGGGAAGTCGTCCGACCGGATGCTGCCCTGGGCGATGGCCGGTATCGGCGCGCTCATCGGCCTGCCGATGTTCTTCGAGATCGGCCTCGTGCTGCTGATGCCGGTGATCTTCCTGGTGGCGCGCCGGTCGGGGAAGTCGCTGATCGCGCTCGGCATCCCGGCCCTGGCCGGCCTGTCGGCGATGCACGGGTTCGTGCCTCCGCACCCCGGTCCGCTCGTCGCCGTGGACGCGCTGGACGCGGACCTCGGCCTCACCCTCGGTCTCGGCGTCCTGGTCGCGATCCCCACGATCATCGTCGCCGGCCCGATGTTCGCGAAGGTCGCCACGCGCTGGGTCGACATCCCGGCGCCCGACCTCTTCTCCACCGACGAGACCGTGACCCACGAGAAGCGTCCGTCGTTCGCGCTGACGCTCGCCACGGTCCTGCTGCCGGTCGTGCTGATGCTGGCCAAGACGGTCGCCGACATCATCGAGGCCGAGGGGATCGTGCGGTCGACGCTCGACTTCATCGGCACGCCGCTCGTCGCCCTGCTGATCTCGGTGCTGGTGGCGCTGTTCACCTTCGGCCGGGCAGGCGGCATGGAGTGGCAGAAGATCATGGACAGCCTCGGCGCCTCGCTCGGTCCGATCGCGGGCATCGTGTTCATCGTCGGCGCCGGCGGCGGCTTCAAGCAGACCCTCATCGACACCGGCATCGCCGACGTCGTGGCGGGCTGGGTCGAGGACACGGACTTCTCCGTGCTGGTGGTGGCGTGGCTCGTGGCCGTGCTGATCCGCCTGGCGACGGGCTCGGCGACGGTCGCCACCGTCACGGCCTCGGGCATCATGGCGCCGCTCGCCGAGGGCCTCAGCACCCCCGAGGTCTCGCTGCTCGTGCTCGCGATCGGCGCGGGCTCGGTGTTCTTCAGCCACGTGAACGATGCGGGCTTCTGGCTGGTCAAGGAGTACTTCGGCATGACGGTCGGCCAGACCATCAAGACCTGGTCGCTCATGGAGACCGTGCTGTCCGTGTCCGGTCTGGTGTTCGTGCTCTTGCTGGGACTCGTAGTCTGATCGGGTGCTGATCGCGCTCCTGCGCCACCACCTGCGGCCCTACCGGGTCCCGGTCCTGGTGGTGTGCCTCTTCCAGCTGGTCCAGACCCTGGCCACCCTGTACCTGCCCGGACTCAACGCCGACATCATCGACGAGGGCGTCGCCCAGGGCGACATCGGCCACATCTGGCGCGTCGGCGGGCTCATGCTCGCGGTGACGGTGCTCCAGGTCGTGTGCAACGTCGTCGCCGTCTACGTCGGGTCGCGCGTGGCGATGGCCGTGGGCCGCGACCTTCGTGCCGCGGTGTTCGGCAAGGTCCAGTCGTTCGGCAGCCGCGAGATGGCCTCGTTCGGGCCGCCCACGCTGATCACCCGCAACACCAACGACGTCCAGCAGGTCCAGCTGCTGCTGTTCATGGGCCTGACGATGATGGTCGCCGCGCCGATCACCGGCATCGGCGGCCTCGTCATGGCGCTGCGCGAGGACGTGCAGCTGTCGGGCGTCTTCCTGATCGTGCTGCCGGTCCTCGTGATCTCGCTGGGCCTGATCATCGCGCGCATGCGGCCCCTGTTCCGGCTCATGCAGGAGCGGATCGACACCCTGAACCAGATCATGCGCGAGCAGATCACCGGGGTGCGCGTCGTCCGTGCGTTCGTGCGCGAGGACCAGGAGGCCGCGCGCTTCGCCCACGCCAACGAGCTGAACCGCCAGGTCGCCGTCGGCGCGGGTCGCCTGATGACGATCTTCTTCCCGCTCCTGATGGGCATCATGAACCTCTCGGTCGTCCTCGCGCTGTGGTGGGGCGCCTCGCGCATCGGCGCGGGCGAGCTGCAGATCGGGCAGCTGACCGCGTTCCAGCAGTACCTGATCCAGACGCTGATGGCGGTCATGATGGCCACCTTCATGTTCATGCTGTGGCCGCGGTCGGAGGTCTCGGCCGAGCGCCTCACCGAGGTGCTGCGGACCGAGCCGGCGGTCGACCTCGACCCGGAGGTGCCGTCGGTCGAGCTCACGCAGGGGCGTGTCGACGTCGACGGCGCCTCGTTCGCCTACCCGGGTGCCGAGAGCTCGGTCATCTCCGACGTGTCGCTCGTGGCGCGCCCCGGCGAGACCACGGCGATCGTGGGCTCGACGGGCAGCGGCAAGACCACGCTGCTCGGTCTCGTCGCGCGGCTCTTCGACGTGACGAAGGGGCGTGTTCTGGTCGACGGCCTCGACGTCCGCGACGTGCGACCGGCCGACGTCTGGAGCGCGATCGGCCTCGTCCCGCAGAAGGCGTTGCTGTTCACCGGCACGATCGCCGACAACCTGCGCTTCGGGCGCGCCGACGCCACCGACGAGGAGCTCTGGGACGCCCTGCGCATCGCCCAGGCGGAGGACTTCGTCCGTGCCATGCCCGAGGGTCTCGGGTCGCCCGTCAGCCAGGGCGGCTCGAACTTCTCCGGCGGCCAGCGCCAGCGCCTCGCGATCGCCCGCGCGATCGTGAAGCGCCCGCGCATCTACCTGTTCGACGACTCGTTCTCCGCACTGGACTACGCCACCGACGCGGCCCTGCGTGCGGCGCTCAAGCCCGTCACCGGCGACGCCGCCGTGGTGATCGTGGCCCAGCGGATCAGCACGATCCGCGACGCCGACCGGATCCTCGTCCTCGACGAGGGCCGGGCGGTCGGCACGGGCACGCACGAGCAGCTCATGGAGACCTGCGAGGTCTACCGCGAGATCGTCCTGTCGCAGCTGTCGCCGGAGGAGGCCCGATGAGCTGGCACGGAGCGCCGCAGAAGCCAGCGCGGGCGACCGAGTTCAAGGCCACGTTCGGCCGCGTGTTCCGCCGGCTGCTGCGCGACCGCACGATGGTGTTCGCCCTGGCGGCGTTCGGCCTCATCGGCGTGACACTGTCGGTGATCGGCCCGAAGGTCCTCGGCCACGCCACCGACGTGATCTTCGACGGCTTCCTCTCCAGCCAGTTCCCCGAGGGGATGACGAAGGCCGAGGCCGTCGCCTCGCTGCGCGCGGACGGACAGGACCAGCTGGCCGAGCTCGTCTCCGCCATCGACCTGAGGCCCGGCGAGGGCATCGACATGGGCCGCCTCGGCACGATCCTGGCAATCGTCACCGTGGTCTACGTCGTGTCGTCGCTGTTCATGTGGCTCCAGGGCGTCCTCGCCACCACCGTGGTCCAGCGGATGGTCGCCGACCTGCGCAACGACGTGGAGGACCAGCTCAACCACCTGCCGCTCGCGCACCTCGACCGGCAGGAGCGCGGCGAGATCATGTCGCGCACCACGAACGACCTCGACAACCTCGCGCAGTCGCTGCAGCAGACCCTCAGCCAGATGATCACGAGCATCCTCATGGTGATCGGCACGCTGGCGATGATGTTCTGGATCTCGCCGCTGCTGACGATCATCGCCCTGGTGACGATCCCCGTCGCGATCGCGATCACCGGCGCCGTCATGAAGCGCTCGCAGCCGCAGTTCGTGGCGCAGTGGACGCAGACCGGCCGCCTCAACGCGATCGTCGAGGAGTCCTTCACCGGCCACGAGGTCGTCAAGGTGTTCGGCCGCCAGAAGGTGGCCGAGGAGGAGTTCGCGGCCACGAACGACGAGCTGTTCGGGGCGTCGTTCCGGGCGCAGTTCATCTCCGGCGTGATCCAGCCGCTCATGATGTTCGTCTCGAACCTCAACTACGTCCTGGTCGCCGTGGTGGGCGGCCTGCGGGTCGCCAACGGATCGCTGTCGCTCGGCTCGGTGCAGGCGTTCATCCAGTACTCGCGCCAGTTCACGCAGCCGCTCACGCAGGTCGCCGCGATGGTGAACCTGCTGCAGTCGGGCATGGCGTCGGCCGAGCGCGTGTTCGCGTTCCTCGACGAGGAGCGCGAGCGTCCCGATCGCGTCGACGCGCCTGAGCCCGATCCGCTGCGCGGCCGCGTCGTCTTCGACCACGTGGACTTCTCGTACACCGACGAGCCGCTCATCGAGGACCTCTCGCTCGTGGCCGAGCCCGGACAGACCGTCGCGATCGTCGGACCCACCGGCGCGGGCAAGACCACGCTGACGAACCTCGTGCTGCGCTTCTACGAGGTCGACGGCGGGCGCATCACGCTCGACGGCGTCGACATCGCGGACATGAGCCGGCGCGAGCTCCGCGACGACTTCGGCGTCGTCCTGCAGGACACGTGGCTGTTCTCGGGCACGATCCGGGAGAACATCGCGTACGGCGCCGACGACCCGACGGAGGAGCAGATCCTCGCGGCGGCGCAGGCGGCCTCGGTGGACCACTTCGTGCGCACGCTGCCCGACGGCTACGACACCGTGATCACCGACGACGGCGGGGGAGTGAGCGCCGGACAGCGCCAGCTGCTCACGATCGCGCGGGCGTTCCTGGCCGATCCGGCGATCCTCGTGCTCGACGAGGCGACCAGCTCGGTGGACACCCGCACCGAGGCCCTCGTGCAGTCGGCGATGAACGACCTGCGCTCCGGACGCACCAGCTTCGTGGTCGCGCACCGGCTCTCCACGATCCGCGACGCGGACCTGATCGTCGTCATGGAACAGGGTCGGATCGTCGAGCAGGGCACGCACGACGAGCTCATCGCGGCGGAGGGCGCGTACCAGCGGCTGTACGCCGCGCAGTTCGCCTCCACGGCGCAGACACCGCCCCGATAGGCTGTGCGGGTGTCCACACAGCCCGTTCTCGCCGTCATCGGCCGTCCCAATGTCGGCAAGTCGACTTTGGTCAACCGCATCATCGGACGCCGCGAGGCCGTCGTCGAGGACGTCCCCGGCGTGACTCGCGACCGCGTCCCCTACGACGCGGTCTGGAACGGTCGCGCGTTCACCGTCGTGGACACGGGCGGCTGGGACCCCGACGCCAAGGGCATGGCCGAGCGGATCGCCGCCCAGGCCGAGGTCGCCATCGCCGTCGCCGACGCGATCCTGTTCGTCGTCGACGCCCGCGTGGGCGCCACCGACGTCGACGACCGCGTCGTGCGCCTGCTCCGCGACGCCGGCAAGCCGGTCGTCCTCGCGGCGAACAAGGTGGACGACCAGAAGAGCGAGCTCGAGGCCGCCGCACTGTGGAACCTCGGCCTCGGCGAGCCGTACCCCGTCTCCGCCCTGCACGGCCGCGGCAGCGGCGACCTGCTCGACGCCATCATGAGTGCCCTGCCCGAGGCACCGCCCGAGGACTTCGACGCTCCCGCCGGCCCGCGTCGCGTGGCGATCGTCGGCAAGCCCAACGTGGGCAAGTCCAGTCTGCTCAACAAGCTGGTGGGCGAGGACCGCGTCGTCGTCGACAACGCCTCGGGCACCACGGTCGACCCCGTCGACGAGCTCGTCGAGCTGGGCGGGCGCCTGTGGACCTTCATCGACACCGCCGGCATCCGCAAGCGCGTCAAGACCGCCAGCGGCCACGAGTACTACGCCAGCCTGCGCACCTCCAGCGCGATCGAGCGCGCCGAGGTCGCGGTCATGGTGATCGACGCGAGCGAGTCGATCACCGAGCAGGACCTGCGCATCATCAACACGATCGAGGAGACCGGCCGCGCCGTCGTGCTGGCCTTCAACAAGTGGGACCTCGTCGACGACGAGCGCCGCTTCTACCTCGACCGCGAGATCGAGCGCGACCTCGTGCAGATCCCGTGGGCGCCGCGCATCAACGTCGCGGCCCGCACCGGCTGGCACATCGACCGCCTCGTGCGCGCGCTCGACGCGGCGCTCGAGGGCTGGGAGACCCGTGTGTCCACCGGCGCGCTGAACTCGTTCCTCGGGCGTCTCGTGGCCGAGCACCCGCACCCCGTGCGCGGCGGCAAGCAGCCGAAGATCCTCTTCGGCACGCAGGCGTCCACCTCTCCGCCCACGTTCGTGCTGTTCACCTCGGGCAAGCTCGAGGCGGGCTACCTGCGCTTCATCGAGCGCCGGCTGCGCGAGGAGTTCGGCTTCGTGGGCAGCCCAATCCACCTGCAGCAGCGCCCGCGCAAGAAGCGCGAGCGCCGCTGATGCGCTCGCCCGTCCCGGACTACCTCGACGAGGTCCTCCAGGCCTGCGGCGGCATCGAGGGCGAGCCCGCCGACTACATCCCCGAGCTGGCGAAGGTCGACCCGTCCCTGTCGGCGATCGCGATCAGCACGGTGGACGACGCGCACCACAGCGCGGGCGACGCCGAGCACCGCTTCACGATCCAGTCGATGTCGAAGCCGTTCGCGTACGCGGTGGCGATCGAGCACCTGGGCTGGGACGCCGTGCACGCAAAGATCGACGTCGAGCCCTCGGGTGAGGCGTTCAACGAGATATCGGTGGACTCCGAGACCGGTCGGCCCCACAACGCGATGATCAACGCCGGCGCGATCGCGACCGCCGGGCTGGTGGGCTCGTTCGAGCGCTTCGCCGAGTTCGCCTCGAAGCTGGCCGGCCGCGAGCTGGAGCTGGACGAGGCCGTCTACGAGTCCGAGATGGGCTCCGTGCACCGCAACCTGGCGCTCGCGCACCTCATGGCGGCCTACGGCGTCGTCGAGGACCCGGTCGACGCGGTCGAGCGCTACGTGCGTCAGTGCTCGCTGGCGGTGGACGTGCGCGACCTGTCGCGGATGGCGGCCACGCTGGCGAACGGTGGCGTCCAGCCCGAGACGGGGGAGCGTCTGATGGCCGAGGCCACCGCCCGGCAGGTGCTCAGCGTGATGGCCACGTGCGGGATGTACGACGCGGCGGGCGACTGGCTCAGCACCGTGGGCATCCCGGCGAAGAGCGGCGTCTCCGGCGGCATCATCGGCGTGCTGCCGGGCCAGGTGGGCGTCGCGGTGTTCTCGCCGGGCCTGGACGCGCACGGCAACAGCGCCCGCGGCGTGGAGATGATGCGCCGTCTGTCGGACGACATGGGCATGCACCTGATGAATCCCGGCCGTCCGTCGCGCTCGGCGCTGGCCGACGTGCGGGTGGAGGACGACGCCACGACCTACGTGCTGGGCGGCGACCTGCTCTTCGCGAGCGCCGAGTCGCTGATCCGTCACCTGGTGGAGAACCCGCCGGAGACGCAGCGGGTCGTGTTCGACATCCGCCGCGTCGACGAGGTCACCGACGTGGGTCGCCGCATGGCGCTGGAGGCCAAACGCCGGCTCGAGCTCGACGGCCTCAGCGTTACGGTGACGGACCTCGACGACGACGCTCGCCTGATCTAGACCGCCGGCCACAGGTCGAGCTCCGCCACGACGGGCGCGGGCAGGTGCCACCGCTCGCGGTGCTCGACCGCGGGTGCGATGAACTTCTCGGGCAGTCGTCCGTGCGACTTCATGTTGTGGTGCTTGCGACAGAGGCAGCGCAGGTTCGCGGCACTGGTGGTGCCGCCCCGGTCGTAGGCCAGCTCGTGGTCGAGATCGGTCTCGGCCACCGGTGCTCGGCAGCCGGCCACCCGGCAGGTGCCGTCCCTCCAGTGCAGGGCGGCCCGGAGGGAGTCCGGCGGTTGGTAGCCGAGGCTGGTGGTGTCGAGCACCCGGCCGAGCGGATCGAGGACGAGGCGGCGGAAAAGCGTGGTCTCAGAGGCGGCGAGCTCGCGGACCCACTCGGCCGGCAGTGCCGCTTCGCCGTCTCGGGTGACGCCCGGACCATCGGTGAGACCGAGGAGGTCGGTGGCGTCGATGCTGATGGCGATCTCGGCGCGGATGTCGGTCTCGGTGCCGGTGCAGGACGTGAGCCAGTGGCCCACGAGGTCGGCCTGGCGCTGGTCGCGGGTGCGGCGGTCGATCTCGCCCGTCTCGGCGTCGATCTTCGGCAGTGCCTGCGCCGCACGCCGCAGCCGGTGGCCGACCGCGATCGCGACGTGGGTGGGCAGGAGCGCACTCAGCCAGGACGTTCCGTCGCCGTTGTGGCTGATGTCGACGCGCCGGGTCTCGACCGAGCGCTGGGCCTCGGCGCTGACCTGCTCGGGCTCGAGTCGGGCGCGCATCCGTCGCAGCCAGGACCGGAGCTCGCCGGCGGTGTGCGTGGTGGCGTAGGCGACGACGGAGGCGTCGAGCGCCTCGGCGGCCGCCGTGGTCTCGAGCTGGTCGACCGTGGTGGCGATCAGTCCGGCGCGGGTGGCGTCGATCGACCCGTCGCCGAACGCGATCCACGTGCGCGGCGCCCGGTCGCGCAGCGTGCCCGCATCGTTGACGAGGCCCCACACACGGTGCTCGGTCATCCGCAGCGCCTGGGCGAGGTGCAAGGTCACCTCGCGACGACCGAGCTCCTTGCCGATCTCGGGCGCCTCTTCGGCGTCGACCTCGGCACACGCGGACTCGTGGGAGGTGAGGACGAGCGACCACAGCGTGTGCTCGGCGCGTGCCTGTGCTCGCGCCGCGCTCTGCAGCAGCAGCTGCTCGACCTGGTCCATGCGTCCAACCTAGGGACGCCCACCGACACCACTTCGGGTCGACTGCACGACGGGTCGAGGTCAGATGGCGAGGTCCTGCTGGACCTTCCGGAGTGCGTCGGCGGACGAGTGGAGCTGGCGCTCCTCGTGGGCGGACATCCGCACGTCGAGCACGCGCGAGACGCCCTTGGCATTGACGATGCTGGGCAGCGAGAGCGCGACGCCGTCGATGCCGTGGTGGCCACGGTGGACGATGCTGACGGGCAGCACGGCGTTCTCGTCGCGCAGGACCGCCTCGATGATCCGGGTCGCCGAGACGCCGATCGCGTAGTTGGTGGCGCCCTTGCCCTCGATCACGGCGTAGGCCGCGTTGCGGACCCGGTCGGTGATCTCGTCGAGCTCGCGGTGCGAGAACGGGCTCTGGTCCGAGGCCGTGGGGGAGGGCGCCCAGTCCAGGATCGGCACGGGTCCGATGCGCGCCTGCGACCACAGCGCGAACTCGGTGTCCCCGTGCTCGCCCACGATGTCGGCGTGCACGCTGTTCGGGGCGACGCCGGCGCGGGTGGCCAGCAGCTGGCGCAGCCGTGACGTGTCGAGCACGGTGCCGGACGCCATCACGCGCTCCTCGGGAAGGCCGGTGATCTGCTGCGCGGCGACCGTCAGCACATCACAGGGGTTCGTGACGAGCACGTAGACCGCGTTCGGCGCGTGCTCCATGAGGACCGGCAGCATCTGCTCGAGGATCCTCACGTTCGTGCCGGCGAGGTCGATCCGGGTCTGCCCGGGATCCTGCTTCGCACCCGCCGTGATGACGACGAGATGCGCGCCCGCGACCACCTCCGGGTCGGCTCCGCCGATGATCTGGCTGCTGCCCGTGAAGAGGGCGCCGTGCTGGAGGTCGAGCACCTCTGCCTCGACCTTCGGCCGGTTCACGTCGTACAGCGCGATGGTGCGCGCGGACCCGCGGATGAGGCAGGCGTAGGCGATCGCGGTGCCCACGCTGCCGGCTCCGACGATGGCGACCTTGGAGTTCTCGATGACGGCCATGGGCCCATTCTGGTGCCCGGCTGGGCCCCTGACGACCTCGGGAGGACCTACGGTAGACTCTTGCAGGTTGTCACGGGCTGTAGCGCAGCTTGGTAGCGCACCTGACTGGGGGTCAGGGGGTCGCAGGTTCAAATCCTGTCAGCCCGACAACGGAAAGCCCCGGGAGACCGGGGCTTTCGTCATGTCTGAGGAGGCACGCCCGATCCGCACGACGATGGATCGGCGCCCCAGTTGTGGGACGGCAGGAACTCTCTAGGCTGGGTTCATCGGCACCGCAGTGGGCGACAGCGGTGCGGAGGGGGTCGTGACCATGCATTTGCCGAACCGGATGAGGTACTGGAGCCGCGCCGCAGGTGAGGCGGTGGCGAGGAGATGGGTGCCCGCGCGCCCTCCTGCCAAGCCCGCGCGGGAGCCCCGCGGCGCCGACGAGATGGCGCTCCTGATGTCTGCATGCGCTCCCGACGGCGGGCTTCCCACCCTTGACCTGGTGGACGTCGACGAGCTGGCCGAGATCGTGGCTGGCCGCAGCGACACCTCTCTCGAGTCGGCCAGGCGGGCCGTGCGACGAGGCGTGCTGTGCGCGGGCTACACGCCCGAGAGCCGCCACATCACGACAGCCGATGCGTTCGACGTCGTGGAGGAAGCGCTGCGGTTCCACGTCCGACGAGGCTGACTCTCGTCGAGAGGGTGAGGACGATGCGGGCTCGGCAGGCGACTCCGCGTGAGGTGGAGATCCGCAGTGAGCCGCGACGTCCCGAGACCGACACGACGCTCGGTGTCTCGGTCACGGCCGCCGCTCCGGCGCGGCAGGCGCGCCACCGCCTGGTCACGGTGGGAGACTCGCTCACGCACGGGTTCATGAGCGGTGCGATCCACCGGACCGACCTGTCGTGGCCCGCCATGGTGGCCTACGAGCTCGGTCTGTCGGCGCAGGAGTTCACGTACCCGACCTATGAGTGGCCCACCGGGCCCGGTGGCCTCCCGGTCGACCTCGAACGGCTGGCGCGGGAGTTCGACCGCCGGTTCGGCAGCCGCCTGGACCTGCTCGAGAGCCTCCGCGCGGCGCCGTGGCTGCGCGACCACATGGACAGCATCGAGGACTTCTGGGAGCGCGGGACCGGCTCCCGTCCGCCCGGCCGGGGCGCCCCGTTCCACAACATGGCCGTCTACGGCTGGGACGTCCTGGACCCCTTGGTGACGACCGAGGCCCGCATCGAGCGGACGCTCGCGGCGCCGACGACGGACGACTTCCTCGGCCAGCTGGTCGAGCACCACCACGCGCGAGCGGCGTGGCCCGTCCTGCGCCGCGCCGCCGGCGACGACCCGCGGCGCACCGTCCTCGACGCGATCGAGGACCTCGCGGTGGACGAGGGGATCGAGACGCTCGTGGTCGTCCTGGGGTCCAACAACGCGCTGGGCTCCATCGTCTCGCTCGAGACCGTGTGGACGCCCGAGGGCTACGCCGAGCTGACGCTCGCTCAGCGACGTGACGCCCGGGCGGGCTGCACGATCTGGCGACCGAGCGCGTTCGAGGCCGACTGGGCCGACCTCGTCGCGCGACTGCGCAGGATCCCCGCCCAGCACGTCGTGGTGGCGACGGTCCCGTCGGTGACGATCGCGCCGATCGCCCGCGGCACGCACCAGAAGGTGCGCCCGGACTCGCGGTACTTCCCGTTCTACACACGGCCGTGGGTGACCGACGAGGACTTCGACCCGCGGCACGACCCGCACCTCGTCGAGGACGAGGTCCGCGCGATCGACTCGGCGATCGACGCCTACAACGAGACGATCATCGCGTCGGTCCGGGCCGCCCGGGAGTCCGGCCTCGACTGGCACCTGTTCGACATGGGCGGCCTGCTCGACCGGCTCGCGACCCGCCGCTACGTCGCCAGCCCGTGGGCCCGTCCGGCGTGGTGGGAGCCGTACGAGCTCCCGCCGGCGCTGAGGCGGCTGAACCCGGTGCCGACCACTCGGTTCTTCCGCTCGGGCCCCGACGGACGCACCGAGGGTGGTCTGTTCTCCCTCGACGGCGTCCACCCGACGACGATCGGCTACGGCATCCTCGCGCAGGAGGTCGTCTCGGTGCTCCGCTCGGCGGGCGTCGCCTTCTTCGACCGGAAGGGCCACCCGCGCGCCGACCCGGTGGAGCTGGACTTCGAGCGGCTGCTGCGCGCTGACACCCTCGTCTCGGACCCGCCGGCGTCCATCACCAGCTCACTCGGACTGCTCGGCTGGCTGGACGACCGGATCGACTGGGTGTCGAGGTTCCTGCCGTTCGTCCACTCGCCGCTCTGAGGACGAGCATGTGGTCGCGCGCCTCCCCGCGGTTCGCCGACCGGACCGACGCCGGACGTCGACTGGTCCCGCTGGTGCGGCACCTGCGGGGGCCGGAGCTCGTCGTGCTCGGACTGCCGCGCGGCGGTGTGCCGGTCGCGTTCGAGGTCGCCCGCGCGCTGGACGCACCGCTCGACGTGGTCGTGGTGCGCAAGCTCGGCTTCCCGTTCCATGCCGAGCTGGCCATGGGCGCGATCGGCGAGGGCGGGAGCGAAGTGCTGGACGAGGCGCTGGTCGCCTACGAGGGCACGACCGAGCAGCAGGTGCGCGAGGTGGAGCGGCGGGAGCGGGAGGCGCTGGACGAGCGTGTCCGGCGCCTCCGTTCCGCCCGGGAGCCGCTGGACCTCACCGGGCGTACCGCCCTGCTCGTGGACGACGGGATCGCCACGGGAGCGACGGTGCGGGTCGCGTGCCGGGTGGCGCGGGTGCGGGGCGCGATCCGCGTGGTCGTCGCGTCGCCCGTGGCACCGACGGGGGTCGCTGACGTCCTGATCGAGGCCGACGAGGTGGTCGTGCTCCACATGCCGCTCCATTTCGCCGCGGTCGGGCACTGGTACCGCGACTTCACAGCCGTCAGCGACCGCGAGGTCGCCGCGCTGCTCGGCCTGCCCTGAGGCACGGGTGGGGCTCGACCTCTGGGACCCTCGGAGGGTGTCGACCCCCGCCAGGACCTGGTCGCCGTGGCGCGGCGTGTTCGCGTTCGGCCTGGTCAGCCTCTTCGCCGACATGGTCTACGAGGGGATGCGGTCGATCGCGGGCCCCTACCTCGGCGAGCTCGGCGCCTCGGCCGCGACCGTCGGTCTGATCACCGGTGCTGGCGAGGCGGCGGCGCTCGTGCTGCGCCTCGTGGCGGGCCGGGTCGCCGACCGCACGCAGCGGCACTGGCTGCTCACCGGGATCGGCTACGGCCTGACCGCGGTGTGCGTGCCGCTGCTGGCCGTCGCACCCGAGTTGGGCTCGGCCGGCCTCGCCGTCGCGACGCTGCTGATCCTCGCCGAGCGCACGGGCAAGGCCCTGCGGAGCCCGTCGAAGTCGGTGCTGCTCGCCTCGGCCGCGCAGTCCGTGGGCCGCGGCAAGGGCTTCGGCGTGCACAAGGCACTCGATCAGGTCGGGGCGTTCGCGGGGCCTCTCGTGGTGGCCGGCGTCGCCGCCGTGTGGAGCGTCCAGGCCGGGCTCGCGGTGCTGGCGATCCCCGGCGTCATCGCGCTGCTGATCCTGGCGGTGCTGCGGCGTCGTCTCGCGACCCCCGGCCTGGAGGAGGTGCCGGTGCCGGCCCTGGGCGACGGCGAGCGACTGCCCGCGCGGTTCCACGCCTTCGCCCTCGCGATCGCGATCACGACGGCGGGCCTGCTGACCTTCGGCCTGTTCGGCTACCACCTCGCCGAGCAGGACCTCGTGAGGACGGCGGCGGTGCCGGTCGTCTACGCCGGTGCCATGGCCGCGTCCGCACTGGCCGCCCTCGTCGCCGGCGTGGCCTTCGACCGGTGGGGCGGCGGCACGCTGATGGTGCTGCCGCTCGTCGTCGCGCCGGTGCCGGCCCTGGTCTTCCTCGACGGGCTCGGGCTCGCGCTGGTGGGCATCGTGCTGTGGGGTGCCGCGACCGGTCTGCAGGACTCCACCGTCAAGGCGCTCGTGGCCGACCTGGTGCCGCGGGAGCGCCTGGCCACCGCCTACGGCGTGTTCGCCGCCTACCAGGGCGTCGCGGCGCTGGCCGGCGGAGCGATCGCCGGGCTCCTGTACGCCGACCACCGCGTGCTGCTGTCGGCCGGCACGGCGGTCGTGATGCTGCTCGCGTACGTGCCGCTGCGGTGGGCGCTGCGGCACCGGGCACCCCGGTAGGCTGGCGTCGTGCACAGGCATCAGCGATTTCGCGACCCCCGGCCGGGTGAAGGCCGCGGGGTCGTCGACGCGCGCTCGTAGCGCCGCAGGTCTCCGCAGGCACGGCCGGGGGGAAGCTCCGCTCCTTCGACCACCTGCAACCTTTTGGAGACCTCCTCATGTCGCACGCCGACCACCTCACCCCTGACCAGCTCTGCCGCGCACTGAACCTGCGCGACCTCACCGATCCCGCTCAAGGTGAGCACGTCATGCAGACTCTCCTCGCATCCGTCGTGGATGCGCTGGAGTCCGCGTGGGGTGCCTCCGTCCGCCACGTACGTCACTCGCCGATCGTGCCCGTCCGCGAGAACTACGACCGCCTGGGCTACCACCACGACGACGTCACCCGCGCCCGTCGCTACACCCGCTACGTCAGTCCCACGGTGATGCTCCGCAGCCACACGAGCGCTGAGCTGCCCGCCGCCCTCGAGGAGTACGCGGGACGTCGTGAGGTCGACGAGCTGATCGTGGCGCCGGGCCTCGTCTACCGGCGTGACGCCGTGGACCGCAGCCACGTGGGAGAACCGCACCAGGTCGATCTCTGGCGCATCCGCAGCACGCCTGCCACGAGCGATGAGGACATGCTCAGCATGATCAGCCGCGTCGTCGAGACGGTGCTCCCGGGCGCCGCGTGGAGGACGACCGACGCCTCGCACCCCTACACGGTGGGCGGCCGGCAGATCGACGTCCTGCACGAGGGCGCATGGCTCGAGCTCGCCGAGTGCGGACGCATCCATCCCGAGATGCTGCGCGGCTCCGGTCTCGACCCGGGCCGGTGGTCCGGTCTGGCGCTCGGCATGGGGTTGGAGCGGGCGCTGATGCTGCGCAAGGGCATCCCCGACATTCGCTACCTCCGGGCGGAGGATCCGCGCATCGCCGCCCAGATGCGGACCCTGGCGCCGTGGCAGCACGTCTCGCTGCTGCCGGCGACGCGGCGCGACATCTCGGTGGTGGTCGGTGCGGAGGAGGACGAGGAGACGCTGGGCGACCGCATCCGGATCGCGCTGGGCGACGACGCGGACGTCGTCGAGTCCATCGACGTCCTCGGTCGCACGACGCACGAGGAGCTGACCGGGCCGGCACGCGCTCGGCTCGGCACCCGGGGCGGCCAGGTCAATCTGCTGCTGCGCATCGTGCTCCGCCCCATCGACCGCACCCTCACCTCGGACCAGGCCAATGCGATGCGCAACGTGATCTATCGGGCCGTCCACGAAGGACCCGTGATGGAGCTGATCTGAGCCCCGGGAAGGGCCCCGGGCGGACACCCGGGGCCCTCGCCTCAGCGACTCACTTCACCTCGGAGCGCAGCAGCGCCCGCGTCCCCAGGGCCAGCGGGACCACCAGCCACAGCAGGGCCGAGGTGCCGAGCTGGGCCCACATCTCTCCGGTCAGCTTGTTGTCGAAGAGCTGCATCGTGGCCCAGTTGAGGTCGAGCCACGGGCCGTGCTCGGCCCACCACTGCTGCGTGCTGGCCAGGGCGCTCGAGGCGCCGGGCAGCACGAGCGAGTACACGAAGTACGCGACGATCGCGCCGGGGGAGTTCCGCAGGACGATGCCCAGCATCAGGCCCATCAGCATCCCGATCTCGTTCGCAAGGACGATCTGGGAGAACTCGCGGATCGAGACGTCCCACACCGGGTCGACGCCAGCGATCGCGGAGCCGACGAGGTTGCCGACGACGCCGGCCGCGCCCGCGATGAGCATCGAGACGACGCCGATGACGACCGTCATGAGGGCCTTCGCCGTCAGGACGCGCCCACGATGGGGGACGAGCGTGAACGTCGTCAGCGCGGTGCGCTGGCTCCACTCGCTGGAGACCGCGAGGATCGCGATCATCGGCAGGATGACCGTCATCGGGAAGCCGACGGCGCTCGCGAAGTGCTCGTACGACAGGTTCTCGCTGTCCACGAAGATCAGCGTCGCGACGGTGGCGACGATCGACAGCAGGACGACGCTGGCCATGAGCCAGAAGCCCGAGCGCGTGTCGAACATCTTGCGCAGCTCGACGCGCAGGATCCGGGCGAACGGCGTCCGGGCGGGGACCGGGCGCGCCGGGCGGCTCGCGGCCACGCCGGCCGCGGCGGGGGTGATGGTGGTGCTCATGCTGCTGCTCCTTCGGAACGATGCTGGACGCGGTCGCGCTGGGTCTCCGCGGTCAGGGAGAGGAACATCTCCTCCAGGCGGGCGCCGTCGGCGGCCCGCAGCTCCAGGACGGGGATGCCGGCCGCGAAGGCCGCGTTCCCGACGCTGGTCAGGTCGGACTCCGCGAGCACCGCTCCCTCGGTGGTGGGCCGAGCCGCGATGCCGGCCGTCTGCAGCGCGGCCGCCAGCGCGGCGCCGTCGGCGGCGCGGACCAGGGTGCCCGCGCTGGCCAGCAGCTCCTCCTTCGAGCCCTGCGCGACGATCCGCCCGTTGCCGATGACGACGAGGTCGTCGGCGATGACCTCGATCTCGTGCAGCAGGTGGGACGAGAGCAGCACCGTGCCGCCGTCGTCCGCGAAGCCGCGGAGCAGGTCGCGCATCCAGCGGATGCCGGCCGGGTCGAGGCCGTTGGCGGGCTCGTCGAGGATCAGCACCTCGGGGTCGCCCAGCAGCGCGGTGGCGATGCCGAGGCGCTGACGCATGCCGAGGGAGTAGTTGCGGACGCGACGGCCGGCCTCGACGGGCGTCAGGCTGACGCGCTGGAGCATCTCGTCGACGCGGGTGCGGGGCAGGCCCATGGTCATGGCGGCGATCGTGAGGATCTCGCGACCGGTGCGGCCCGCGTGCTGGGCGGAGGCGTCGAGCAGGACGCCGACCTCGCGTCCCGGGTCGGGGAGGTCGCTGAACCGGCGACCGAGGACGTGGACGTCGCCACTGGACGGCGGGGTGAGCCCCACCATCACTCGCATCGTCGTGGACTTGCCGGCGCCGTTGGGGCCGAGGAAGCCCGTGACACGGCCGGGACGGGCCGTGAAGGACACGTCGTCCACGGCGGTGTGACCGCCGTAGGACTTCGAGAGGGAATCGACTGTGATCATGAGGCCCAGCGTCGTGCCGCGAGGCCTCCCGGCACATCGGGCCCGTCCCCGGACGAACCCCTGACCGCACCCCGAGTCGTGCTCAGGGTCCCGGCCGCCTGCGCTCAGGGTGCGCGTCGCGCCGCTAGGGTGCGGGGCATGAAGGGACGCGAGGACGCCGAGGGTCCGCGGGCGCGACCGACGAAGGCTGATGCGTACCGGCTCGGCCGCCGGGCCTACCTGAACGGCGAGGGACTCGACCTCGGCCGGATGGCGGCCGAGCTCGGTGTGAACCGGGTGACGCTCTACCGCTGGGTGGGCACCAAGGAGCAGATGCTGGTCGACGTGACCTGGCAGCTGACCGAGCTGACGATGCGCCAGGAGTGGGAGGCGGCCCGCGACGTGCCCGGCCCGCGGGTCCCGCTCGTGCTGGGCGGGTTCCTGCGCGCGATGTTCTCCTGGCCCGAGGTCCGTCGCTTCAACGAGGAGAACAACGCGTTCCTCATGCGGGTGATGACCACGGCCGACTACGGCTTCCACGCACGCTTCGTCGACGCCGTCCGCGCATACGTCGAGGTCGACGTCGCGGAGGGTCGCACCACCGACTCGGTGCCGGCCCACGACCTGGCCTACGCGTGCGTGCGGCTCGTGGAGTCCTACGTCTACCTGCCGACGATCACGGGCGCACCGCCCGCACCCGAGGCGGCACAGCGCGTGCTGGAGGCCCTGCTCCGGCCGTGACTCCGCCCGCTCGACCTCCGGGACCGCTGCTCGAGCGGTGAGTGGTCAACCCCTCCCGCGGCGGTCCGGTGCCTCCTCAACCTCTGACGGGTCCGTTGAGGTTGAGGACTCACCGCTCCACCCCGGGGTGAGGTTGAGGACTCACCGCCCAGATGTAACAAAGGGGTTGTCATGTTGCATTGTCGGTCCTAGGATCCGATCCAAACGTGACCCACGCCACAAAGGTGCCCGCCATGACCGTGACCCCCGAACGCTCCACCTACACCCCTCCCGGCCGCCTCGGCGACGAGTCCAGCGGTCCGCGGACGGACCCGCGCTTCTCGCCCGCCATGGTCGAGGCGCTCGCGACCTTCGGCCTGGACGAGGTGGCCGCTGCACCGCCGGTCTCGGCGAGCGACGACCTGCCGACCGTCCTGGCCGCCGTGGGCGCGTCCCACGACGGCTTCCAGGCCGTCTACGACTCCATCGCCCTGGACCTGCCCACGGACCGCGACGACGTCGAGATCTCGACCGAGACGATCCTCGGGGTCGACGGCAACGAGATCACGCTGCACGTCTTCCGGCCCGCCGGGGTGGAGGGCGTGCTGCCCGGCCTGGTCTACACGCACGGCGGCGGCATGACGATCCTCACCACCGACAACCGCGTCCACCGCCGCTGGTGCACGGATCTCGCGGCCGCCGGCTCCGTCGTGGTGATGGTGGACTTCCGCAACGCCTGGACCGCCGAGGGACACCACCCCTTCCCGTCCGGGGTCGAGGACTGCCTCGCGGCCGTGCTGTGGGTCGACGAGCACCGGGAGTCGCTGGGCCTGTCCGGCGTCGTCGTGCAGGGCGAGTCGGGAGGAGGCAACCTCGCGATCGCCACGACGCTGCTGGCGAAGCGACGCGGCCGCCTCGACGCCATCGACGGCGTCTACGCGAGCATCCCGTACATCAGCGGCGGCTACGCCTGGGACCACGAGCGCCGCCTCACCGAGCTCCCGTCGCTCGTCGAGAACGACGGGTACTTCATCGAGAACGGCGGCATGGCGCTGCTGGTGCGGGCCTACGACCCCACCGGCGAGCATGCCGAGGACCCCATCGCGTGGCCGTACTTCGCCTCCGAGGACGAGCTGCGCGGACTGCCGCCGTTCGTGGTCGCGGTCAACGAGCTCGACCCGCTGCGCGACGAGGGCATCGCCTTCGCGCGAAGGCTGGCGCGGGCGGGCGTCGACGTGGCGGCTCGCGTCAACATCGGGCTCGTGCACGGCGCCGACGTCATCTTCCGGCACTGGCTGCCGGCCGCTCTGGAGTCGACCGTGCGCGACGTGGCCGGGTTCGCCGCCGACCGGGCGCGCCTCAGGCGACCGTAGTCAGCGAGCCGTCGTCGAGCTGCGACGCGAGGCGCAGGAGCAGCGGCGCCAGCTGGGCGTCGGCGGTCTGCGGGTGCTCCGGGTGCCACTGCACGCCGGTGAGGGGCGCCGTCTCGTGCACGACGGCCTCGACGACGGCGTCCGCGGCGAGGGCGGCGACCACCAGGCCGTCGCCGAGCCGGTCGACCGCCTGGTGGTGGGTGCAGCGGACGTCCTCGCGGGCGTCCACGACGGTGGCGAGCGACGCGTCCGTGACGGTCACGCGGTTGCGGACGAAGTGGTCGTCGCCGGTGGCGCGGTGCCCCGCGCTGGTGGGGAGGTGCTGGACGAGAGTGCCGCCCAGCGCGACGTTCATGATCTGCAGCCCGCGGCAGATGCCCAGCAGGGGAGTGCCGGTCTCGATGCAGGCGCGCACGGCGTCGAGGTGAGCGAGGTCGGCCAGCGGCTCGTGGTGGCCGGAGCCGGGGTACGTGCTGGGGCCGCCGTAGAGCGCCGGGTCGACGTCCTCGCCGCCCATCACGACCACGGCGTCGGCCCGCGCGACCAGTGCGGCGGTGACCGAGCGGTCGACCTCGGCCGACGCCACGGGGACGACCTCCCAGCCCAGCTGCTCGGCCACCCGGACGGTGGGCGCGTTGAGCGCATCGAGGGCGACCTGGAAGTCAGGTGCTGCGGGTCGCGAGGTGCGCAGGTGCAGCATCGCCAGGAGCGGCTTCGAGGTGGGGGAACCGGTCACGAACACAGCGTAGGCCTCCGCGATACTGGAGCCGTGCACCCCGAGCCCCGCCGCAGCGCCCGGATCCTGGTGGCCGGGACCACGTCCGACGCGGGCAAGAGCCTCGTGACCACGGCCCTGTGCCGGGCCTTCGCCCGACGCGGCCTGCGCGTGGCGCCGTACAAGGCGCAGAACATGTCGAACAACTCGATGGTGTGTGCCGACGGCGCCGAGATCGGGCGCGCGCAGTGGGTCCAGGCCCTCGCCGCCGGCGCCGAGCCCGAGGCCGCGATGAACCCCGTCCTGCTCAAGCCGGGCGGCGACCGCCGCAGCCACGTGGTCGTGATGGGCGAGCCCGCCGGCGAGATCAGCAGCCGCGAGTTCATCGGCGGCCGCACCCACCTGGCCACAGCCGCCCACGCCGCGTTCGACGACCTCGCGTCGCGGTTCGACGTCGTGGTGGCCGAGGGTGCCGGCAGTCCGGCCGAGATCAACCTGCGCGCCGGTGACTACGTCAACATGGGCCTGGCCCGGCACGCCGACATGCCCGTCGTGGTCGTGGGCGACATCGACCGCGGTGGCGTCTTCGCCGCGTTCTACGGCACCGTGGCCCTGCTCGAGCCCGCCGACCAGGTGCTCGTCGCCGGCTTCGTGGTCAACAAGTTCCGCGGCGACGAGTCACTCCTCGCGCCCGGCCTGCGGCAGCTGGAGGACCTGTCCGGCCGACGGGTCCTCGGCACCCTGCCGTGGAGCCCCGACGTGTGGCTGGACTCCGAGGACGCCCTCGACCTCGAAGGGCGCCGGACCAGCGCCGAGGGCGCGTTGCGCGTCGCGGTGATCCGGCTGCCCCGGATCAGCAACTTCACCGACGTGGACGCGCTCGGCCTCGAGCCCGACGTCGACGTGGTGTTCACCGCCGATCCGCGCGACCTCGCCGACGCCGACCTCGTGGTGCTTCCCGGCACGCGGGCGACGGTCTCCGACCTCGCCTGGCTGCGGATGCGCGGCCTCGATCGCGCGATCACGCGCCACGCCGAGTCGGGCCGCGCCGTCCTGGGCATCTGCGGCGGATTCCAGATGCTCGGCCGTCACGTGCACGACCCCGAGGGAGTGGAGGCGGGCGAGCCGACCAGCGTCGCGGGACTGGGGCTGCTTCCCGTCGAGACGACGTTCGCAGCCGAGAAGACACTGCGACTGCCCGAGGGCGAGGCGCTGGGCGCCGCCGCCGGTGGCTACGAGATCCACCACGGCCGGATCAGCCGCGACGCGGGCGCGGAGGAGTTCCTCGGCGGTGCGCGCGTCGGCGCGGTGCTGGGCACGATGTGGCACGGGAGCCTGGAGTCCGACGACCTCCGGACCGCGGTCCTCGACCTCGCGGCACGATCGCGCGGCGGCTCGTTCAGCGCCTCGGGCGTCAGCTTCGCGGCCGCGCGCGAGGACCGACTCGACCTCCTCGGCGACCTCGCCGAGCAGCACCTCGACGTCGACGCGCTGCTCCAGCTCGCGCAGCAGGGCGCGCCCGCCGTGCCCACGATCGGACCGCACGCGTGAGGGTCCTCGTGCTGGGCGGCACGCGGGAGGCCCGCGCCCTGGCCGAGCTGCTGGTGCAGGACGGCGACGACGTCGTGACGTCGCTGGCCGGCCGGGTGGCCCGTCCGCGACTGCCCGTGGGCGAGGTCCGCATCGGCGGCTTCGGCGGGATCGACGGGCTGGCCTCGCACCTGCGCGACGCAAGGGTGGACGTCGTGGTGGACGCCACCCACCCGTTCGCCGAGAACATCAGCGGCAACGCCGCGGCCGCGTGCGAGCGCACTGACGTCCCGCTCGTGCGTCTCGAGCGTCCGGGCTGGTCGGAGCGGGCGGACGCCGGCGCGTGGCACTGGGTCGACGACCACGACGAGGCCGCCCGAGTGACGGCCACGCTCGGCGAGCGCCCGTTCCTGACCGTGGGCCGTCAGTCCCTGCACCGCTTCGTCGAGCCGCTGCGTGACCTCGCCTGTGTGGTGCGCGTCGTCGACCCGCCCGAGATCGAGCTGCCCGCGTCGTGGACGCTCGTCCAGAGCCGCGGTCCGTACACCCTCGAGCACGAGCGCGAGGCGATGACCGGGGCCGACGTGCTGGTCACGAAGGACTCGGGCGGCTCCCACACCGAGGCCAAGCTGGACGTCGCCGCCGAGCGCGGGGTCCCCGTGGTGGTGGTGCGTCGCGCCGGGGCGCCGGAAGGCGTCAGCGTCGTGCGCGACGCCGCGGCTGCCCGCGCCTGGGTGCGAGCGCGAGCAGCACGCTGACGCAGGCCGAGGCCCACGCCACCGCGGTGGCGAGCCGCGTCGCGCGGGGGAGGTCGGCCACGTCGGGAGCGGGCCCGTCGCCCATCCGCGCCCGGTCCTCGAGCCGTCCGGCGTAGTCGTTGACGCCACCCAGCGTCACCCCGAGCGCTCCGGCGAAGGCCGCCTCGACCGGTCCGGCGTTCGGGCTCGGGTGGCTCCGGGCGTCGCGCCGCCAGGCCGTCCACGCGTCCGCGGGACGCCCATCGACGACCGGTGCGAGCACCACCGCGAGTGCCGCGGAGACCCGCGCCGGGACTAGGTTCGCGACGTCGTCCACCCGCGCGCTGGCCCAGCCGAACCGCTCGTAGCGCGGGCTGCGGTGGCCCACCATCGCGTCGAGCGTGTTGACCGCCCGGTAGCCGACGAGGCCCGGCACCCCGAGCGCCGCGCCCCACAGGAGCGGCGCGACGACGGCGTCGGAGGTGTTCTCCGCCAACGACTCCACGGCCGCGCGGCTCACGCCGTCCGCGTCGAGTCCGCTCGGGTCGCGGCCCACCAGGTGCGTCACCTGACGCCGTGCCGCCGCGAGGTCGTCGCGCTCCAGCTGCGCCGCGATGGTCTCGCCCTCGCGCACGAGTGACCGGCCACCGAGGACCGCCCACGTGGCCGCGGACGTCAGCAGGACGCGCTGCCACGGACGGCGACACACCCGCTCCGCGGCGACCGCCCCGACGACGAGCGGGCCGACGACGGCGGCGTGGTGCACCACCCCGGCGACGCGGTGGTCGCGATGAGTCACCCGCTCCACCGTGGCGGCGAACCGGCCGAGTCCCGCGACGGGGTGAAGCCGGGCGGGGTCGCCCAGTGCCCGGTCAAGGAGGAAGCCGAGGAGGATCCCGGCGGCGCGCGCCCGGCTCACAGGGCCGCGGCCGCCTCGCGACGACGCCGGTCGTGCATGGCACGGTCGGCGTCGCGTCCCACGAGACCGGTGAGGACGACTCCGAGGACCGCCCAGAGCACGGCGACGGTGACGAGCGACTCGCGGCGGAAGTACCAGAGCGTGTCGGCCGGGAAGTCGCCCACCTCGTCGACCGTCGGCAGCGCCAGCCCGACGGCCACGACCACCACGAGGTAGCCCAGGGCGCCAAGGACGACCGCCTCGAAGCCGCCGAGTCGGTCGGCCAGGCGACGGGCGACGACGACGGCGACGATCGCCGCGACGAGGCTGACGGCCCAGAAGCCGAAGTAGAGAGCGGTGCGCTCTCCGATCGTGTCGCCGCTGCCGACGGCAGGTGGCGTCGACGGGTACTTCAGGAACGGCACGAGACCGGTGGCCACGAAGCCGACGAGGGCGACGACCGCGGTGGACCCCCGAGGGCCGAGCGAGCCCAGACGTCCCAGGGCGAAAGCGGCCGCGAGCGCCGTGGCGCCGCCGAGCACGGTGCCCAGCAGGATCGTGCCGGTGGCCAGCCCCCACGTGGACTGCGTGCCGCGCGAGACCTCGGCCTCCTCGCCGTGGCTGTGGCCTTCGGCCTCGTCGTCGTGGGCGTGCGGGGCGGTGTCGCCGTCGTGACCGTGCTCGGCGGGCCCGGCCGAGGCGGTCTCCTCCAGCGCGATGGCGGCGTCGATCTGGGGCTCGGCGACGACGTGGGCGACGAGGAAGGCCGCGAAGCCGGCGACGAGACCGGCGATCAGGCCGTGGACCAGGAAGGTGCGAGGGTTCATGAGGGTTCCGTTCGTGGACCGGTCGCGGCGGCACGGGTCGCCGCGACCGGTGGAGCTGGGTGGATCCGGGAGAGGTCCCGGTGGGCGCCCGGGCGAGAGCCGGGCGAGGAGGACGCGCGAGCGCGTCAGTGGCAGGGGTAGCCCATGACGTGACGTGCGTCGTGGACCCACTCGTGCACCAGCGTTCCCTCGAGGACCGAGAACGCACCCTGCTCGGCGCCCACGAAGAACAGGACCACGACGGTGAGCAGGGAGAAGAAGACCGTCCAGGGCGCGAGGGCCGTGACGGGAATCTGCGGAAGGGCGGCGGGAACGGCCGCGGTTGCCTGAGGCATGTGACACTCCTTGGGGATGCTGCGTCCCATCGATGGATGTTTCGCCCGGCTGGAGGGTCTGGCTCCGCCCCAAGGGGCGTCACAGTAGCGCGACTGCGCCGGAATCACACCGGCTTCCTGTCAGCAAGGCGTGACGAGGCTAGCAGCCCCGGGGGACCCTCGACCAGAGGGTCCGTGACGTGGACCTGCGCGTTCTGCGGGACGGCGCACGGCACCCCCGTCAGCTGCTCGACCGCGATCGCGATGGTGTCGCCGTGGCTCACGACCAGCAGTCCGTCGCCGCGCTCGTGGAGCAGATCGGCGAGGCGGGAGCGGACGGACTCGACGGTCTCGTCCCGTCCGCGCTCGACGAGCCGGTCGTCCAGCTCGACCGGGAGACCGAGTACCTCGGCGACGATCTCAGCGGTCTCCACCGCACGCTGAGCGGGGGAGGACAGCAGCATCCACACGGGCGCGCCCTGCAGCCGGTCTGCGGCGTCACGCGCCTGGCGTCGTCCGGTCTCGGTCAGGGGTGGGGTGGGGTTGCCGTACTGGAGCCGGCCCGCGGCGTTCCAGGTCGACTCGCCGTGCCGCAGCCAACAGATCACGGCTCGAGCGCCGCCACGTGACCGATCACCGCGACGGCCGGTGCCCCGATCCCTGCGGTCGCGGCGTCGGACGCCGCCTTCGCGAGGGTGGTGCGCAGGCTGCGCTGGCCGGCCAGGCTGGCGTCCGCGACGAGCGCGCACGGCGTGCCGCCGTCGAGTCCCGCGTCCAGGAGCGCCTCGGTGATCGCGGGGAGCGTGCGCACGCCCATCAGGACGACGAGCGTGGTGCCCGAGCGGGCGAGCGCCGCGTAGTCGATCGTCGAGTCGGGGTGGCCCGGCGGCACGTGGCCGGAGATCACGGTGAAGCCCTGGACGAGTCCGCGGTGCGTCACCGGGACGCCGGCGAGCTCGGGCGCCGCGACGCTGGAGGTGACGCCGGGAATGACGGTCGTGGCGATGCCGGCGGCGGCACAGGCCTGGACCTCCTCGAAGCCGCGGCCGAACACGTACGAGTCGCCGCCCTTGAGCCGGACGACGTGGCGCCCGGCCGTGGCGTGGTCGACCAGGATCCGGTTGATCTCGTCCTGGCTGGTCGACCGTCCGAAGGGGATCTTCGAGACGTCGACGACCTCGGCGTGGGCGGGCGCCCAGGCGAGGGCCTCCCACGGCGCCAGCCGGTCGGCGACCACGACGTCGGCGGTCTCGATCGCGGCGCGTCCGGCGACCGTGACCAGACCGGGATCGCCGGGTCCGGCGCCGACGAGGGTGACGCGACCGGTCGTCGCACCGGCGGACTCGCGGGCGACCGGCCTCGCCAGGTGGCGGACGACGAGGTCGAACGAGCCCTCGTCGACCTCGTCGCGCGTCCAGCGCAGGTGGCCGCGCTGCGCCAGGTCCTCGAGGGCGGTGCAGACGGAAGGAGCGCGCACCGTGACGGACGCGCCGTCGCCGAGGAGGCTCGCGACGGTGGGGACGGCATGCTCGGCGCCCTCGAGGACGAGGACGGACAGGCCGGTGGCGTTCAGGTGCATGCGGTGTGGACTCCCCACGTGGTGAGCAGGTGGCGGGTGACGGAGGGCTCGCGGACGGCGAGGCGCACCCAGCCGTCGTCGAGGCCCGGGAAGGTGTCGGCGCGGCGCACGGCGATCCCCGCCCCGCGCAGGCGTGCGTGGGCTCCCGTCCCGGCGCGGGCCAGGACGAACGGGCCGGAGGACGCCGCGGTGGGCACACCGAGCTCGGCCAGCCCCTCGACGAGGACGCGACGGTGCACCTCCACCTGGCGGGCGCGCCCGTAGGTCTCGGCCGCGGCCTGCGGCCCGGTGGCGGCCACGACGGCGTGCAGCGCGGGCGTGCTGACCGACCACGGAGCCTGCTGGACCCGCAGGTCGGCGACGACGGTGGCGTCCCCGACGACGTAGCCCGCGCGGATGCCCGGCATCGACCAGAGCTTGGTGAGGCTGCGCACGACCAGCAGGCCGGGAACGCGGTGCGCAGCCAGGCTCTGCGTCTCGCCCGGGACGAAGTCCATGAACGCCTCGTCGACCACGACGACGCGACCCGGACGGCACAGTGCGCGCAGCACGGCGGCCGGATGGAGGCGTCCGGTCGGGTTCGTGGGATTGCCCACGACGACGAGGTCGGCGTCCTCGGGCACGTCCTCGGGGACGAGGGCGAAGTCGTCCTCGGCACGGCACACGACGTGCGTGACGTCGTGCCCGGCGGAGCGCAGCGCCACGTCCGGCTCGGTGAACTGGGGGTGGACCACGACAGGTCGACGCCACGGGCGCGCGCGAGCCATCAGCAGGAACGCCTCTGCCGCGCCGGCCGTGACGAGCACGTCGTCGATCCCGCGCCCGTGACGACGGGCGACCGCCGCGTGGGCCGCGGTCGCGTCGGGGTAGGAGGTCGACGCGGCGACGCCCTCCGCCAGGGCACGTTCCAGCCAGTCCGGGCGGGGGAGCCGGCTCACGTTGACGGCGAGGTCGACGAGGCCGTCGCCCAGCTCCGCGTCGCCGTGGTGGCGCAGCGGGTCGTCGAGGCGCTCGGTCGTCGCGGGCTCCTGCGGCAGCACGTCGACCGCCACGGCGCCCGTGTGGGGACCGGCCGCCGCCACCGCCCCGGCGAAGGACTGCGCGAGCTGCGGGTGACCGGCCCAGTGCAGGTGCAGGTACGAGGCGCTGAGCGTGGTCCCCGCGAAGCCGACCTCGCTCCCGTCGACGGACCACGCCGGTCGGTCGCCGTGCACGGGCGTCACGGTCGTGCGATGGAACTCGTGCGCGGTGGCCTCGGTGCCGGCGGCGCCCAGGAGCTGATCGCCGTGGAGGGTGGGACGCCGGTACGACAGCGTGAGGCGGGGCGTCATGACGGCGTCCGCGTCGAGTGCGCCCACCATCGGGTGACCGTCCACCGAGCGGCAGAGGTACAGCAGGCCGGCGCACTCGGCCACCGTCGGCACGCCGTCCAGGACCGCCTCGCGCAGGTCCGCGCGCAGGCTCGTGTTCGCGCTGAGGGCGGCGGCGTGCACCTCGGGGAAGCCGCCACCGAGGTAGATCCCGCGCGTGCCGTCGGGCAGGCGTCGGTCGTGGGCCGGGTCGAACGGGACGACGGTGCAGCCGGCGGCCTCGAGCAGCTCGGTGGTCTCGGCGTAGCGGAACGTGAAGGCCCGACCGGCCGCGACGGCGACGACGGGCGAGTTGTCCGCGACCCGCATGACGTGGTCCGCGGGACTCCACGGGTCCTCGGTCAGCGCGGGAGCCGTCCGCGCGACGTCGAGCACCGCGTCGAGGTCGATGCCCGCGGTCACCTGCTCGGCGAGGCGGTCGAGTGCGGCTGCGGCCTCGTCGCGCTCCGCCGCGGGCACCAGCCCGAGGTGGCGCGAGGGAGCGCTGACGCCCTGGTCGCGACCCAGCACGCCGAGGACGGGGACTCCCGTGCGCTCGACGGCCCGCACGACCTCGGTGGCGTGCCGCGACGATCCTGCCTTGTTCAGCACGACGCCCGCGATGGTCACGCCGGGCTCGAAGGTGGCCATCCCGTGGACGACGGCGCCGATGCTGCGCGACGCGTGCGAGACGTCGACCACCAGGACGACGGGCGTCCGGGTGAGCGCGGCGACGTGGGCCGAGGAGGCGAAGCCGTCGCCACCGATCTGGCCGTCGAACAGCCCCATCACGCCCTCGACGACGGCGAGGTCGGCCCCGCGCGCGCCGTGGAGCAGGAGCGGGACCATGAGGGACGGATCGGTCAGGTGCGGGTCGAGGTTGCGGCCGGGACGGCCGGTCGCGAGCGCGTGGTAGCCGGGGTCGATGTAGTCGGGGCCCACCTTGTGGCCGGAGACGACGTGCCCGCGGGCGGCGAGCGCGGCCATCAGGCCGGTCGCGATCGTCGTCTTGCCGTGCCCCGACGCCGGGGCTGCCACGAGGACCCGTGGCAGGGTCACCACTCGATGCCTCGCTGACCCTTCTGGCCCACGTCCATGGGGTGCTTCACGTGGGTCATCTCGGTCACGAGGTCGGCGACCTCCACCAGCCGGGCGTCGGCACGGCGTCCGGTGACCACGACGTGCTGGCTGCCGGGACGGTTCGCGAGCGTCTCGACGACGTCGTCGACGTCCACCCAGCCCCACTGCATCGGGTAGGTGAACTCGTCGAGGACGTAGAGCCGGTGCCGCTCGGCCCGGATCCGGCGCTTGACCTCGGCCCAGCCCTCGGCGGCGTCCGCGGCGTGGTCGGCCTCGGTGCCGCCCTTGCGGCTCCAGGACCAGCCCGAGCCCATCTTGTGCCACTCGACCGGTCCTCCCTCGCCGGTCTCCTCGTGGAGTCGGGCGAGGCGCTCGAGCACGGTCTGCTCGCCGATGCGCCACTTCGCGGACTTCACGAACTGGAAGACGCCGATGTCCCAGCCCTGGTTCCAGCCGCGGATGGCGAGGCCGAACGCGGCCGTCGACTTCCCCTTCCCGTTCCCGGTGTGGACCATCAGCAGCGGCCGGTTGCGGCGCTGGCGGGTGGTGAGGCCGTCGTCCGGGACGACCAGGGGCTGACCCTGCGGCATGTCAGGCCACCCCCTCGCGCGGCGCGGTGGCCGCGTGGACGACGCCGGTGAGGCCGTCGGCGGTCACCTCGCCCAGCGGCACGTGCTCGGCCTGCAGGTGGGTGGCGAGCTCGACTCCGAGCCCGAGCCGGAAGCGCCCCGACTCGCAGTCCACGACCACGCTCTGGATCCCGGCCGCGGCGACGTGGCGGGCGGCGTGGTGGGCCCGGGCGAGGGCATTCGGGCCGGACGTGGCGCGGCCGTCCGTGACGACCACGAGCAGAGGACGGCGGGACGGGTCGCGCAGCGCCTCGCGGCGGACGACCTCGGCGGACCGGTGCAGCCCTTCGGCCAGTGGCGTGCGGCCGCCGGCTGGCAGGTCCGCGAGCCGGCGGGACGCCACCTCGACCGACCCGGTGGGCGGCAGGACGATCTCGGCGTCGTGCTGGCGGAACGTCACGAGGGCGACCTTGTCGCGGCGGCGGTACGCGTCCAGCAGCAGTGACAGCACCGCGGTCTTGACCTGCTCCATCCGGCGGCGCGCGGCCATCGACCCGGAGGCGTCCACGCACAGCAGCACGAGGTTCGACTCCTGGCCGACGGTCTCGGCGCGGCGCACGTCGGAGATGTCGAGCGCGAGTCCCCGGCCGTCGACGAGTCCCCGGCGGGCGAGCTGGTGCGGAGCCGCGGCGGCGATCGTCGCGGGCAGGTGGAGCCGGCCGGTGGGCTCGCCGTCGTGCCGGACGCCGGCGACACGCCCCTGCGCGGTGCGAGCGCGCGAGCGGCGCCCGGACTGGCCCTCGCCCGTGCCGCGGACCACGAGCAGCCGGGCCCGGCTGGGCTCGCCGGCGGACGCCACCGAGCCGGCACCGGCCGGCGCGGGACGGCGCTCGTCGTCGGGCGACTCGGAGCTCTCCTGCGGGGGAGTCTCGGGTGGGGTGCCGTCGGACGGGGAGTCGTCGGAGCCGCCGTCGCCACCGGGGCCGTCGTCGTCCGGCCCGTCCGGACCGGGGTCGGGCTCGTCGGAGCCGAGCAGGTCGTCGAGGCGGTCCTCGTCCAGGCCCGGCTCGTCGAACGGGTTGCGCCGGCGGCGGTGGGGGAGAGCGAGGCGCGCGGCGACCCGGACGTCCTCGCGGGTCACCTGCGTGCGGCCCTGCCATGCCGCGTGGGCTGCGGCCGTGCGGGCGGTCACGAGGTCGGCGCGCAGTCCGTCCACGTCGAACGCGGCGCAGATCTCGGCGATCGTGGTGAGGGTCTCGTCGTCGAGGACGACGTCGCGGACCCGCCCCTGGGCGTCGGCGAGGCGAGTGCGGAGCAGCTCCTGCTCGGCGGCCCAGCGCCCCGCGAAGCCCTCGGGGTCGGTGTCGAACGCCAGCCGGCGGCGCACCACCTCGACCCGTAGGGCGGGATCGCGCGGCGCGGCCACCTCGACCGTGAGGCCGAACCGGTCGAGCAGCTGCGGGCGCAGCTCACCCTCCTCGGGGTTCATGGTGCCGATCAGCACGAACCGCGAGGCGTGCTCGGCGGAGACGCCGTCGCGCTCGATGCTGACGCGGCCGGTGGCGGCGGCGTCCAACAGCAGGTCGACGAGGTGGTCGTGCAGCAGGTTGACCTCGTCGACGTAGAGCAGGCCGCGGTGGGCGCGGGCGAGCAGGCCGGGCTCGAGCTCGACGCGGCCGTCGCGCAGGGCGGAGTCGAGCTTGAGCGATCCGGTGACCCGGTCGTCGCTCGCACCCACGGGCAGCTCGACCAGCCGCACCGGGCGCTCGACGACCGGCGTCACGGCGCCGAACGGACCGTCGGGCGAGACGGCGTCGGGGTCCGCGGGATCGATCGAGAACCGATCACCGTCATAGGCGCGCACCGGGGGCAGCACCTCGGCGAGGCCGCGGACCGTGGTGGTCTTGGCGGTGCCCTTCTCCCCGCGGACCAGGACGCCGCCGATGAGCGGGTCGATCGCGACCAGGGTGAGGGCGAGGGTCATGTCGTCGGAGCCGACGACGGCACAAAACGGATACTGCGCTGGCATGTAGGGCTCCCGCTCGATCTGCCATGTCGGTCCGGGACGCGGATTGCGCCCCGGGTCGGATCGAGGCCGGTCTTCGGACTTCCCAGATCTGTGCCTGAGTCACCGCAGCGGGCCCTGTGCCGGATTCTCACCGACTTCCCAGATTCTCCCCGTGGCCAAACGGCCGTGGGGCACCTCGAACCTTCGCGATCACCCTAGACGCATCCGTGGCGGACCGGACGGGGGGCCCGGTGGCCGGGACGACCGGGCTAGGGTCCTCGACCATGAGCGTGCACGTGACCGTGGTCGGCGTCGGGGCCGACGGCTGGGCCGGTCTGCCGGCCTCGTCGAGGGCGATCGTGGAGGGCGCGCGGACGCTGCTCGGCGGCGACCGGCACCTGGCCGGCGTCCCCGCGATCCCGGGCCAGATCCGCCGTCCGTGGCCGTCGCCGCTGCGGGACGGACTGCCCGATCTCGTGGCGGCGGCCGAGGGTCCCGTGGTGGCGCTCGCGTCCGGTGATCCGCTGGTCTCGGGCATCGGCACGACGCTGATCGACCTGCTGGGGACCGAGCGCGTCGTGATCGTGCCGGCGGTGTCGTCGGTGGCGCTGGCGCGCGCCCGGATGGGCTGGCCCGCGGAGTCGGTGGGCGTCGTCAGCGTCGTCGGACGGGACGTGCGACTCGTCGTTCCTGCCCTGTCCGCGCACGGCCGCCTGCTCGTGCTGTCGAGCGACGAGTCCACCCCCGCGGCCGTGGCGACGCTGCTGACCGACCTCGGCTGGGGCGCCTCGCGGCTCGTCGTGCTGGGGGACCTCGGCGGCGCGGACGAGACCCGGATCGAGGGCATCGCGAACGCCTGGCACGCGACCGCCCCGCGCCTGAACGTGCTGGCCGTCGAGGTCCGTGGCGCCGGACCCGGCTGGGCCGTCGGCGGCGTGCTGCCCGACGACGCCTTCGACCACGCCGGCCAGATCACGAAGCGCGACGTGCGCGCCAGCGCCCTCGCGCGGCTCGCTCCGGCTCCCGGTCAGCTGCTGTGGGACGTCGGCGCCGGAAGCGGCTCGATCGGCGTCGAGTGGATGCGCGCGTGGCCCAGCGCCCGTGCGATCGCGATCGAGTCCCGTCCCGACCGGGCGACCCTCGTGCGCCGGAACGCGGACGCCCACGGTGTCCCGGGCCTCGAGGTCGTGGAGGGCGACGCACCCGCCGCACTGTCCGGCCTTGAGCGACCCGACGCGGTCTTCGTCGGGGGTGGCGCCACCGTCGACGGCGTGCTGGACGCGTGCTGGACGGCGCTGCTGCCCGGCGGCCGGCTCGTCGTCCACGCCGTCACGGCCGAGACCGAGGCCGTCCTCCTCGATCGGTACCGTCGTCATGGCGGCGAGCTCGTCCGCCTCCACGTCGAGCGCGCCGAGCCGCTCGGCACCTTCACCGGCTGGACGCCCGCCCGCGCCGTCAGCCAGTGGTCCATCGTCAAGGGAGACTCATGACCGTCCACTTCGTCGGCGCCGGACCCGGCGCGGCCGACCTGCTCACCCTGCGCGCGGTGCGGCTGCTGGAGCGGGCCGACGTGGTCCTGTACGCCGGCACCTACCTCGACGCCGAGGTCCTCGGCCACTGCCGCGACGGGGCGCGGCTGGTCGACACGCAGCACCTCGACCTCGAGGAGATCACCGCCGCGCTGGTCGACGCCCACCGTGAGGGACTCGAGGTCGTGCGTCTGTGCTCCGGCGACCCCTCGCTGTACTCGGCCGTCCACGAGCAGGCGCGCCGGCTCGACGCCGCCTCGGTGGCGTGGGACGTCACTCCCGGCGTGCCCGCCTACGCCGCCGCCGCGGCGATCGTCGGCGCCGAGCTCACCGTCCCTGAGCTGGCGCAGTCCGTCGTCCTCACCCGCACGCAGGCGCGCTCCACGCAGATGCCGGCGGGTGAGCAGCTCGCGGCGTTCGCCGCGACCGGCGCGACGCTCGCCCTGCACCTGGGGATCACGCGCACGCGGGAGCTCGCGGCCGAGCTGGCCGAGCACTACGGCGCCGACTGCGCCGTGGCGGTGGTGTCGAAGGCCACCCAGCCCGACGAGCTCGTGCTGCGCGGCACGCTCGCCGACATCGCCGACCAGGTCGAGGCCGCCGGGCTGCGCCAGGCCGCGGTGATCCTCGTCGGCCCCGCCTTGGCTCCCGACGTGCGAGGCGGCGAGTCGTACCTCTACGCGGCCAGCCGCGAGCGTCGCCAGCGCCCCTAGGACCACCCCTGCGGCGACCTCGGCCGGGGCGGCGGTGAGTCAGCAACCGCATCCGGGCCTCGTAGGGTTGCCAGCTCACCGCTCACCCGTCACTGCACGAAGCGCGGGCTCCAGACGCGTCCGGACGGCGTGACCCGCGTGGACGACGCGCCGATCAGCAGCAGGCACTTCATGTCGACCGTCTCGGGGTCGAGCTCGCCGAGCGTGGTGACCGTGAGGCTCTCCTCGGCACGGCCGACGTCGCGTCCGACGACCACCACGGTGTCGGGCGACTTGTGCTCCAGCAGCACTGCCCGTGCCTGCGCGACCTGCTCGGTGCGCGAGCGCGACCGGGGGTTGTACAGCGCGAGCACGAGGTCGGCCGCGGCCACGGCACGGAGCCGCTGCTCGACGACCTCCCACGGCTTGAGCCGGTCGGAGAGGCTCATGACGGCGAAGTCCGCGCCGATCGGTGCTCCGGCGCGCGCGGCGACCGCCTGGACGGCCGAGATGCCGGGGACGACGCGCACGGCGACATCGGCGTAGCGCGGGTCCTCCGCGGCCTCGAAGACGGCCGACGCCATGCCGAAGATGCCGGCGTCACCGCCCGACACGACGGCCACGCGCTCGCCGGCGAGCGCCAGCTCGAGGGCGTCACGAGCGCGGTCGACCTCCACCGTGTTGCCCGACGCGTGACGCACCAGGCCGGAGCGCTGGGGGACCCGCTCCACGTAGGGGCCGTAGCCGACGACGTGACCGACCTCGGCGAGCACCTGCGTGGCCTCGGGCGACAGCCAGGCGTCCGGCCCGGGGCCCAGGCCCACGACGACGACCTCGGCGTCCACGGCGGGCGCGACGGCCTCGGGTGCCGGGCTCTCGTACCGCGCGACTCCGGGGCGGGTGTCGCCCGGAACGAGCACGATCGAGAAGTACGGCACGGTCTCGGGGTCGACCTCGGCCACGGGCAGCACCCGCTCGGCGTCCATCGACGCGCGCTCGACGTACCAGGAGCCCTCGACGCGGCCGGCCTGCTCGAGGGCCGAGCGCACCTTCGCGAAGGTCCGGCCGAGCTTCATGATCACGGCGCCGTCGGTGTCCGCGAGGCGCCGGGCCAGCTCGGGCTCGGGCAGCGTCCCGGGCAGCACGGTCAGCACGTCGGTCTGCCGCACGAGCGGCAGTGCGGTGGTCGCGGTCGCCGCGGCGAAGGCCGGAACGCCGGCGACGACGTGCGTCTCGAACTCACCGTGGAGCCGGTCGTGCAGGTACATGAACGAGCCGTAGAGCATCGGGTCGCCCTCGGCCAGGACGACGACGTCGCGGCCGGCGGCGAGGTGCTCGCGGACCCGACGCTCGCAGTCGGCGTAGAAGTCGGCCATCGCGCCGGCGTACCCGCCGGGATGGTCGCTGACCTGCGTCGTGACCGGGTAGACCAGCGCCTCCTCCGCGACGCCCGGGCGCAACAGGCCGGCGGCGATGCGGCGCGCGTTCGACTGCTTGCCGACGCCCTGGTGGTAGGCGACGACGTCGGCTGCCTCGATGAGCCTGGCGGCCTTGAGGGTGATCAGCTCGGGGTCGCCGGGGCCCACGCCGACGCCGTACAGCCGCCCGGTCACTCGCGCTCCTGGGCGAGCGCGTTGAGGGCCGAGGCGGCCATCGCGGAGCCGCCGCGGCGCCCGGTGACGACGAGGTACGGGACGTCGAGTCCGGGCACGTCGGAGGCGAGGTCGATCAGGGCCTGCTTCGACTCCGCGGCGCCGATGAAGCCGACCGGCGTCCCGATGATCGCGGCGGGACGCGGGGCCCCGTCGCGCAGCATCTCGAGCAGGTGGAACAGGGCCGTCGGGGCGTTCCCGAACGCCACGACGGCGCCCTCGAGGTGCTCGGTCCACAGTGAGACCGCGGCGGCCGACCGGGTGGTCGACCACGCCTTGGCCAGCTCCGGGACCCGCTCGTCGCGCAGCAGGCACCGGACCTCGTTGTCGCGGGGGAGCCGAGCGCGGGTGACGCCCGAGGCCACCATGTGCGCGTCGGTGAGGATCGGCGCGCCCGACTCCAGCGCCGCGCGCGCGGCCGACACCAGCGCGGGGTGGATCACGAGGTCGCGGGCGAGGTCGGTCTGACCGCAGGCGTGGATCATCCGCACGGCGACCTTCTCGGCGCCCGCCGGCACGCCCGTCAGGTCGGCCTCGGCGCGGATCGTGGCGAACGAGTCGACGTAGATCTGGGCGCCGTCGGTCTCGTAGGCGTACCGGCGGGCGGGTGGGGCGAGGGTCATGCGTTCTCCAGGTCGGGGACGATCAGGGTGCGCCACGGCGTGATCACGACGAGCGGGGCGTCCAGCGCGAGGACGTCGTCCATCAGCCGCCGGTCGAGACGTCCGCCCGGTGCCGCCAGGTGCAGCGCGAGCCGGCCGTCGTCCTGCGTGATCCTGCCAAGCGGCGGCGGCTCGGCCGACACCCGGGTCTCCTCACGGCGTTCGTGGACGTGCCCGAGGAGGCCGGCTCCGGCGCCGGGCAGCTCGTCGACGTGCCACGGCGACTCGGGCTGGGCACCGGCGGCCGCGACGAACCTCCGGGCGAGGCCCGCGAGCGCCTCCGCGGCCTCCGCGACGGGCACGGCCGGACCCCACGCCGAGCGCCCGGCACGGAGCTGCGCCTCGGTCGTCGAGACCGCCACGAGACCCAGGTCGAGGTCGCGGCCCGCGACGTCGCCGCGTCCGTCGTCGAGCACGAACAGGAAGCGACCGGCGAGCGCGGCGAGCATGGGATCGGCGCACAGACGCTCGTCCAGCTCGCGCACGGCAGGTCGCAGGTCGACGCGGCCTCCGACGATCCCGGTGAGGGGCGAGGCCATGATGTTGCGGACCCGCTCGTGCGAGGCCGACGGCATCAGGCCGGTCGCCATCACGGCATCGACGACGGCGTCGGGCAGGCAGCTGTCGTCGTGCGCGATGCCGCGGACCTGCAGGTTGGCTCGGGAGGTCAGGTGCACGGCGCCGTCCCCGTGCGACTCGGCGACCTCGTGCAGTCCGCGCAATGCGCCGGTCGTGAGGCGGCCGCCCGGCACTCGCACGCGCACCAGGGCGCCGTCGTCGGCGATCCAGGGGCGCAGCAGGCCGGGGCACAGGTCGCGGCGGGTCCGTTCGGTCACGCCGACATGGTGCCATCCGGCCCTGCCGCCGCACGTCCGGCCGCGGGACTGCTACGGTCGGCTCGCCAGTCAAACTCAGCGATGAGCCAGGGAACCCGGTGAGAGTCCGGGACTGACGCGCAGCGGTGAGGGTGACGGGCGGGGCACACAGCCACTGGACCGAGAGGTCTGGGAAGGCGCTCCGTCCGGTCGATCCCGAGTCCGAAGACCTGCTGGCCCTCACGGCAACCGCCGTCTGGTCCCACCGGGCTTCGCGAACGAGCCCCAGACCTCGAAGGATCACGCCCGTGCGTACCTCTGTCCGCCGTACCCTCGTCCTGCTCTCCGCAGGCCTGCTGACCCTCGGCGCCTGTGCGTCCGAGGACACCGATCCCGACCGCGCCTCCTCCGACGGCTACCCTCGCACCCTCGAGAACTGCGGCCGCACCACCACCGTCGAGTCCGCGCCGCAGCGCATCGTCTCACTGAACCAGGGCTCCACCGAGATCCTGCTGTCCCTCGGAGTGGCCGACCGGATGGCCGGCACCGGCACCTGGACCGACCCCGTCATGAAGGGCCTCGAGGCCGAGAGCGCGAAGGTCGAGCGGCTCGCCGACAGCGCCCCCTCGATGGAGCGGGTCCTGCAGACCGAGCCCGACCTCGTGACCGCCTCGTTCGCCAGCACGCTGGGCAAGGGCGGCGTCGGCACGGCCGGCGCGTTCGCCGACGTCGGCGTGCCCACGTACCTGTCGCCCGCCGAGTGCGAGGGCAAGGACAACGAGGGCGACGACGACGGCGCCCGGACCGGTGTCCTCGAGATCGACGCGATCTACCGCGAGATCACCGAGCTGGCCGAGCTGCTCGACGTGGAGGACCGTGGCGACGAGCTGGTCTCGTCGCTGCAGGACCGCGTCGCGGCCGCCTCCGCGAAGGCCCCGGAGGACGACGTCAGCGTCCTGTACTGGTTCGCGAACGCCGAGTCGCCCTACCTCGCCGGCTGCTGCGGCGGTCCCGGCATCATCACCCGGGCGCTCGGCCTGGAGAACGTCTTCGACGACACCAAGGCCGAGTGGCCGCAGGTGGGCTGGGAGACCGTCGCGGAGCGCGACCCCGACGTCCTCGTGATCGGCGACCTCACCCGCAAGAGCCAGACGGCCGAGTCTGCGCAGGCCAAGATCGCGTTCCTCGAGTCCAACCCCGTCACGCGCGAGATGACGGCGGTCAGGAACCGGCGCTACGTCGCGCTCTCGGGCGCCGCGCTGAACCCCTCGATCCGCACCGTCGAGGGCCTCGAGCAGGTCGCCGACGCGCTGGCCGAGTTCGGCCTGTCGCAGTGACGGTCACCCGGCGCGCCTGGATCCTGGGCTCGGCCGGGGTGGCGGTGCTGGTCGCGTCGGTGTGCGTCGCGGTGACCATCGGCCCCTCGGACGTCGGTCCGCGGTCCGTGCTGTCCCTGGCCTGGTCGCGGGCCATCGGCGGCGAGTCCGGGCTGACCCGCATCCAGGAGGGCATCGTCTGGAACCTGCGCCTGCCCCGCACGCTGCTCGCCGCGGCGTGCGGGGCCGGCCTGGCCGTCTGCGGCGTCATCCTGCAGTCGCTGCTGCGCAACCCGCTGGCCGACCCGTTCGTCCTCGGCGTCTCGTCCGGCGCCTCCACCGGAGCGGTCTCGATCGTCGTGCTCGGCGTCGGCGCGGGGACGATCGGCCTGGCGGGAGGCGCCTTCGTGGGCGCGATGGGCGCGTTCCTGCTGGTGCTCGTGCTCGCCGCGGCGGCGGGCGGGACCACCGACCGTGTCGTGCTGGCCGGCGTCGCGGCGACGCAGCTGTTCTCGGCGCTGACCTCGTTCATCGTCTTCACCGCCGCCGACGCCGAGCAGACCCGCGGCGTGCTGTTCTGGCTGCTCGGCTCGCTCGGCAGCGCCTCGTGGACCGACGTCGCGGTCGTGGGCTCGACGGTGGCGCTCGCCGTGGTCGCGTGCCTGCTGCTGGCGTCGACCCTGGACGCGTTCGCGTTCGGCCAGGACAGCGCCGCCGCCCTCGGCGTCGACGTGGGCCGCGCCCGGATCATCCTGCTCGTGATCACCGCACTGACCACGGCGGTCATCGTCAGCACGTCCGGTGCCATCGGGTTCGTCGGGCTCGTCCTGCCGCACGTGGCCCGCGCGATGGTGGGCGTGAACCATCGCCGGATGCTGCCGCTCGCGGCGATCAGCGGCGCCGTGTTCCTCGTGTGGGTCGACACGGCCGCCCGCACCATCATCGATCCGCAGGAGCTCCCCGTCGGCGTGGCCACGGCGCTGCTCGGCGTGCCGGCGTTCGCCCTGGTCCTGCTGCGTCGGAGGTCCCGCGCATGAGCCTCAGCGCCTCCTCCGTGTCCTGGGCGGTCCGCGACCGCCTGATCGTCGACGGCGTCAGCATCGACGCGGCGCCCGGCTCGATGGTCGGGCTGCTCGGGCCCAACGGGTCGGGCAAGTCGAGCCTGCTGCGGCTGCTCGCCGGGCTGCGGGCCCCCTCGTCCGGGGTGGTCCGGCTGGGCGACGACGACCTCGCGACCCTGCGGCGGCGTCACGTCGCCCAGCGCGTCGGCGTGGTCGAGCAGGAGTCCGCGACGGACACCGACCCGCTCGTCCGCGACGTCATCGAGCTCGGCCGGATCCCGCACCGGCGCTCGTGGCAGCCCGCGGGGGAGCACGACGTCGACGCCGTGCGCCGTGCGGCCGCGGCGACCGGCGTGCTCGAGCGACTGGAGCAGCCCTACGCGACCCTCTCCGGCGGCGAGCGCCAGCGGGTGCAGATCGCGCGCGCGCTGGCCCAGGACCCCGAGGTGCTGCTGCTCGACGAGCCCACCAACCACCTCGACGTCCGTCACCAGCTCGAGGTGCTGCGGCTCGTCCGCGACGCCGAGGTCACCGCCGTGGCCGCCCTGCACGACCTCAACCTCGCGGCGGCCTACTGCGACGAGGTGGTGGTCCTGGCCGAGGGCCGCGTCGTGGCCTCCGGCACACCCACCGCGGTCATCACCGAGGACCTCGTCGCCGACGTCTACGGCGTCACCGCGTTCGTGGAGCCGCACCCCGTCACCGGGGCCCTGACGGTGGTGTGGCAGCCATGACCGTCCTCGTCCACGTCGCCACCGCCCTGTCGGACGCCGCGCGCCAAGGCGTGCTGCGCCGCGCCGCCACGGAGGCGGGCGCCCGGATCGCGTTCCTGCAGGGCGCCGAGCCGACCTTGGTCCGCGTGCTGGACGAGCTGCACGGCGAGGGCGTGCGCGAGCTGCGTCTCGAGCCCGTCTCCACGGACGACCTCGCGTTCGCCCGCTCGTGGGTGGGACGCGTGGCGGGGCACTGGCTCCGCGCGCAGGTCGACCCGCCGATCCTGCACTTCGGTGACCGGACGATCACCGGCCGCGAGGCCGCCCTGACGTCCTCGGCCTGGAATGCCCCTCCGGCCCTCCGGCACCACCTGCTGCTGTGCCGCGGACCGCGCTGCAGCGCCCACGGGTCCGACGACACCTACCGCGCCCTCGTCATGGCCCTCGTGCAGGAGGGCCTCACGGACTCCGACGTCCTCATGGCCCAGACCGGCTGCCTGTTCCCGTGCAACCACGGACCCGTGGCCGTCGTCCACCCCGAGGGCGCCTGGTACGGCCCCGTCGGACCCGACGACGCCGTCCGGCTCGTGCGCGAGCACCTCGCCGCCGGCCGACCCCTCGACGACCTCCGCATCCCCGGCACCACCGCGCCACCCGAAGGAGCAGCATGACCCGCATCGCCCTCATGTCCACGTCCGACACCGACCTCCTGTCGGCCCGCGCCAGCGGCGCCGCCTACTCGTGGGCGAACCCCGGCCGGGTGACCGACGACCGCCGCGACGCGCTGGTGGACGAGGTCGACCTGGTCGTCCTGCGCGTCCTGGGCTCACCGGAGGACGTCCGCGACGTCGCCGCCCTCGTGCGCGAGCGGGGCCGTCCGCTCGTCGTGCTCGGTGGCGAGCGGCTCCCGAACGCGGCCCTCATGGAGCTGTCGACCGCGCCGATCGGCGTGTGCGCCGAGGCCCACCGCTACCTCGCCGAGGGCGGCGCCGAGAACCTGCGCCAGCTGCACGCCTTCCTGTCCGACACCGTCCTGCTCACGGGCGAGGGCTTCGAGCCGCCCGCCGTGCTGCCCGAATGGGGCGTGAGCGAGCGCGCCACGCCCGCCACCGAGGGCCTGCCGCGCGTCGGCATCCTCTACTACCGGGCGCACGAGGTGAGCGGGAACCAGAGGTTCGCGCACGAGCTCGCGGACGCGATCGACGCGACGGGTCGTGGCACCGGCGTCCCGATCTTCGTCTCGTCCCTGCGCGCCGCCGCCGACGACCTGTTCGACGAGCTCGCGACCCTCGACGCCATCGTCGTCACGGTGCTGGCCGCCGGCGGGTCCAAGCCCGCGACCGCGAGCGCCGGCGGGGACGACGAGGCGTGGGACGTCGAGCGGCTGCGTGCGCTGGACGTGCCCGTCCTGCAGGCACTTGCGCTGACCTCGACGCGCGAGGAGTGGGAGGCCTCCGACGACGGCGTCACGCCGATCGACTCGGCCACGCAGATCGCCATCCCCGAGTTCGACGGGCGCCTCATCACGGTGCCGTTCTCGTTCAAGGAGGTCGACGACGACGGCCTGCCGCGCTACGAGACCGATCCGGAGCGCTGCGCACGGGTGGCCGGCATCGCGGTCAACCACGCCCGGCTCCGGTTCGTGCCGCCGGCCGAGCGCAGGGTCGCCCTCGTGCTGTCGGCCTACCCGACGAAGCACAGCCGGATCGGTAACGCGGTCGGCCTCGACACGCCCGTGTCGGCGATCCGCCTGCTCCGGCAGCTCCGCGACGCCGGCTACGACCTCGGCGCGCCGGGCGAGATCCCCGGCGTCGACCCACTGCCGCCCGTGGAGGGCGAGGAGCCGGACACCACGTCGGGCAACGCGCTCATCCACGCGCTCATCGAGGCCGGCGGCCAGGACGAGGAGTGGCTGACGCAGGCCCAGCTCAGCAGCTCGCACGTGCGCATCAGCCGCGACGACTACCTGCGCTGGACCGCCGACCTCCCGGCCGCGCTGCGCGACGAGATGGTCGAGACCTGGGGCGAGGCGCCGGGATCGCTGTTCGTCGACGACGACGGCGACATCGTGCTGGCCACCCTGCGCGCGGGCAACGTCGTCATCCTCATCCAGCCGCCGCGCGGCTTCGGCGAGAACCCGGTCGCGATCTACCACGATCCCGACATGCCGCCCTCGCACCACTACCTCGCGGCGTACCGCTGGCTCGAGCACGGCTTCGGGGCCGACGCCGTGGTGCACCTCGGCAAGCACGGGTCGATGGAGTGGCTGCCGGGCAAGAACGCCGCGCTGTCGGCCGCCTGTGCGACGGACGCCGCGATCGGCAGCATGCCGCTGATCTACCCGTTCCTGGTCAACGACCCGGGCGAGGGCGCGCAGGCCAAGCGGCGCGCGCACGCGACGATCGTCGACCACCTCGTCCCGCCGATGGCGCGCGCCGAGGGCTACGGCGACATCGCGAAGCTGGAGCAGCTGCTCGACGAGTACGCGAACGTGGCCGCGATGGACCCGCCGAAGCTGCCGGCCATCCGCCAGCAGATCTGGACACTCATGCAGTCCGCGCAGATGCACCGCGACCTCGGCCTCGACGAGCGACCCGGCGACGAGGAGTTCGACGACTTCCTGCTGCACGTCGACGGCTGGCTGTGCGAGATCAAGGACGTCCAGATCCGCGACGGCCTGCACGTGCTGGGGCAGGCGCCCGAGGGCGAGGCGCGGGTGAACCTCGTGCTCGCCGTGCTGCGCGCCACGCAGGTGTGGGGTGGCCAGGAGAAGGCGCTGCCGGGACTGCGCGCGGCGCTGGGCCTGGCGGAGGACGCCCCCCTGCCCGAGGTCGACGCCGTCGAGGCCCAGGCCCGCGGTCTCGTCGAGACCATGGAGAAGTCGGGCTGGGACCCGGCCGCGATCGACACGGTGCACGACGACCCGATCGTGCAGGCCGTGCTGCGCTTCGCGGCCGAGCAGGTCGTCCCGCGGCTCGCGGCCACCACCGACGAGCTGACCAACATCCTGCGCGCGCTGGACGGCCGGTTCATCCAGGCCGGACCGTCGGGCTCGCCGCTGCGCGGCCTCGTGAACGTGCTGCCGACCGGCCGGAACTTCTACACGGTCGATCCCCGCGCCGTGCCTTCGCGGCTGGCGTGGGACACGGGTCAGGCGATGGCCGAGTCGCTCGTCGCCCGGCACCTCGAGGACACGGGGGAGTACCCGCGCTCGGTCGGGCTGTCCGTCTGGGGCACCTCCGCGATGCGCACGTCCGGCGACGACATCGCCGAGGTCCTGGCACTGCTGGGCGTCCGGCCCACGTGGGATCCCGCGTCGCGCCGCGTCAACGGCCTGGAGGTCATCGACCTCGCCGAGCTGGGGCGCCCGCGGATCGACGTCACGGTGCGCATCTCCGGGTTCTTCCGCGATGCGTTCCCGCACGTCATCGAGATCCTCGACGACGCGGTGCGGCTCGTGGCCGACCTCGACGAGCCCGAGGAGTCCAACTACGTGCGGGCCCACACGGCGCAGGACCTCGCGGAGCACGGCGACCACCGCCGCGCCACGACCCGCATCTTCGGCTCGAAGCCCGGCTCGTACGGCGCCGGCATCCTGCAGGTCGTCGAGTCGGGCACGTGGCGCGACGACGCCGACCTCGCCGAGGTCTACACGGCGTGGGGCGGCTTCGCCTACGGCCGCGACCTCGACGGCGTCGCCGCCAGCGACGACATGCGCACGAGCTACCGCCGCATCGCGGTGGCCGCGAAGAACATCGACTCGCGCGAGCACGACATCGCCGACTCCGACGACTACTTCCAGTACCACGGCGGCATGATCGCCACGGTCCGCGCGCTGACCGGCACCGAGCCGAAGGCGTACGTCGGCGACTCCACCACCCCCGACGCGGTGCGCACCCGCACGCTGCAGGAGGAGACGAACCGCGTCTTCCGCTCGCGCGTCGTCAACCCGCGCTGGATCTCCGCGATGCAGCGCCACGGGTACAAGGGTGCGTTCGAGCTGGCGGCGACGGTGGACTACCTGTTCGGCTTCGACGCCACGGCGGGGGTCGTGCACGACTGGATGTACGAGTCCCTGGCGAAGGAGTACGTGCTCGACGAGACGAACCAGGAGTTCATGCGGCGCTCCAACCCGTGGGCCCTGCGCGGCATCGTCGAGCGGCTCAACGAGGCCGCCGACCGCGGGCTCTGGGAGGAGCCCGATCCCGAGGTCATGGCCGAGATGGCGCGCGTCTACCTGGAGGTCGAGGGCGACCTGGAGGACGACGCGTGACGCGGCGGCTCGCGCTCGTCGGACTCGGGCCGGGCGACCCCGACCTGCTGACGGCGCAGGCGGCCCGGGTGCTCAACGAGGTCGACCACCTGCTCGTCGCCGACAAGACCGCGCAGCACCCCGGCACGGCCGACCTCATCGCCATGCGCGAGGAGATCTGCCGCCGCCACGTGCGCGGACCGTGGCACCTCGTGGCGGTGCCCGACCCGGAGCGCGACCGCGACGACCCGACCGACTACGCCGGTGCCGTGCGCGACTGGCACGAGGCGCGCGCGATCGCGTTCGAGGCAACGCTGCTGGAGCACCCGGGGGACGCGGCGATCCTGGTCTGGGGCGACCCGTCGCTCTACGACTCGGCGATCCGGATCGCCGACCGCATCGAGGAGCGCGGGGTCGTCGAGGTCGAGGTCGAGGTCGTGCCCGGACTCAGCAGCGTGCAGCTGCTCGCCGCGCGGCACCGGCTCGTGCTCAACGCCGTCGGCGGCCCGATCACCATCACCACCGGCCGGCGCCTGCTGGAGGACGCGACCGCCGGAGACAACCTCGTGGTGATGCTCGACGGGTCGCTGACGTGCCGGCGCCTGCCGGAGCGCGCGGCCTGGAACGTCTGGTGGGGCGCCAACCTGGGATCGGCGGACGAGGTCGTGGTCGCCGGCCGGCTCGACCGCGTCGTCGAGGAGATCGCGGCCAGGCGTGCGGAGGCCCGGGCCGCCCGCGGCTGGGTCATGGACACGTACCTGCTGCGCCGGGCCTGACTCAGTCCCACGTCCGCAGCGAGGGCCGGTACGTCAGCTCGACGGTGCGGTCGTCGAGCACGCGGTGCTCCAGCAGCTCGAGGTCGAAGTCCTCGGCGTCGGCCAGCACGGGCCGCTCGCCCGTGCGCCCGGTCAGCACCGGGAACACCGTCAGCTGCACCACGTCGACGAGCCCCGCCGCCATGAGGTCGCGGTTCAGGCCGAGACTGCCGTGGGAGCGCAGCGGCACGTCGGACTCCTCCTTCAGCCGCGCCACGACCTCGGCAGCGTCGCCGCGAGCCACGGTGACGTCGGGCCAGTCGAGGTCGCCGTCCAGCGTCGACGAGACGACCGTGGTGGGCATCCGGCGCATCCGTCCGACCCACGTGTCGTCGAGCTCGGGGTACTGGTCGGCGGACAGCATCTCGACGAACTCACGGAAGGTCGTGGCGCCGAGCACCATCCGGACGTCCGACGAGTAGAGCTCCTCGCGGCGCCGCAGCAGTTCGGGACCCTGCCGGCCCCAGTAGCCGCCCCAGTCGCCCGGCGGCGGGTACGAGCCGTAGCCGTCCACGCTGGCGAACACGTCGAAGGTGTAGGTCGCGGTCATGCTGCCTCCCCGCCTCGGTCCCTGTCCCCGAGTGTCCACCGCAGGCGTCGATCCGGCCAGCACCGCGTGACAGCATGGGCCCATGCCCGATCCCCGCGTCGTCGCCGTCAGCCGGGACGACCGGCACCGCTTCAGCAAGGTGCCGGTCGAGTCCATCACGCTCGTCGAGGGCCACGGGGTCGAGGGCGACGCCCACGCCGGCGCCTTCGTGAAGCACCGGTCGCGCGTGCGGAAGGACCCCCGGCAGCCCAACCTGCGCCAGGTGCACCTGATCCACGCCGAGCTGTTCGACGAGGCCCGCGTGATGGGGCACGAGCTGACCGCCGGCGACCTCGGCGAGAACGTGCTGACCGAGGGCGTCGACCTGCTCGGCCTGCCCACCGGGACGCTGCTCGATCTCGGCGGCCCGGTCGTGCGGATCACCGGCCTGCGCAACCCCTGCGTGCAGATCAACCGCTTCCAGCCCGGACTCATCAAGGTGGTGCTGGCCAAGGCGGACGGCACGCCCGCCTCGCGACCCGCCCCGCCCACCGGCTCCGCGGGCGCCTCGGCCCCCGTGGTCCGCAAGGCCGGCGTGATGGCCGTCGTCGAGCGCGGGGGAGAGGTGCGCCCCGGCGCCGCGGTCACCATCACGCTGCCGGCCGAGCCGCACACGCCCCTGCAGCCGGTCTGACCTCCGCCCGTCCCGAGATTTGCTCCACTTTCCACGTTTCATACGTGCCAAAAGGTGGAAATCGGAGCAAATCTCGGGGGCGCTGGCTAGTCGTCGGCGAGGCGCGCGGGGAAGCCGCCGGTCGAGATCGGGCCCCAGGACGTGGGCGTGATCCGGATCAGGCTCTTGCCCTGGTCGAGCATCGCCTGCCGGTACTCGTCCCAGTCGGAGTGCTCGCCGGAGATGTTCCGGAAGTACTCGACGAACGCGTCCAGCGCGTCGGGCACGTCGAGCACCTCGGCCGTGCCGTTGACCTGCACCCACGCGTCGTTCCACTCGTCCGACAGCACGACCACGCTGACCTCGGGGTCGCGGCGCGCGTTGTGCGTCTTCGCCCGCTCGGGATAGGTGGAGATCACGAGCCGTCCGGAGTCGTCGACCCCGCCGGTGACCGGCGAGGCCTGCGGGCTGCCGTCGGAGCGTCGCGTGAGCAGGATGAACCGGTGACGCGGCCGGACGAAGTCGAGCAGCTCGTCGAGGCCGACACGGGTGTTGGTGGCGATGGAGCGGGGCATGGACTCACGCTACGCCGCGGGGATGATGGGGGCATGGTCGAAGCTCCCGTCCTCGCCGCGAGCGCCGTCGTGCTCGACGACGAGGGTCGCGTCCTGCTGGTGCGCCGCGCGCACGACCCGGGACGCGGGCAGTGGTCCGTCCCGGGCGGCCGGGTCGAGCCGGGGGAGACGCTCGAGGAGGCGTGCGCCCGCGAGGTGCTGGAGGAGACCGGCTACGTCGTCGAGGTCGGGCCCGAGCTCTGGACCGCGCACGTGCCGATCGGCGACGGCCGCGACTACGAGATCCACGACTTCGCGGCGACGGTCGTGTCGGGCCGGCTCGTGGCGGGTGACGACGCCGATGACGCGGGCTGGTTCAGCCTCGACGAGATGGCGGCACTGCCGATGGTCGACGACCTGCTGGACCTGCTGCGCTCAGCCCGCGCGTGAGATCGTGAACGCGCACAGGAACCCGATCGTCGTCAGGAGCCCCGCGTACAGGTGCGTGCGCTCGAACGCCTCGGGGATCATCGTGTCCGCCACCATCGCCAGGATCGCGCCCGCCGCCACGGCCGTGATGGCGGCGATCGTGGTGGGAGAGGCGCCCTCCAGCAGCAGGCACCCGGCCATGGCCGCCAGCCCGCTCGCCACCGCGATGCCGCCCCACACCCCGAAGACGTAGCGGGCCGAGCGGCCCTTGCGCTTCATGCCGGCGGCGCTCGACAGCCCCTCGGGCAGGTTCGAGACGAAGATCGCCGCCAGCACGGGAACCCCGACGCCGCCCCCGCCCACGAGGGACAGCCCGAGGACGACCGACTCCGGGATGCCGTCGAGCAGCGCGCCGATGGCGATCGCCGTGCCGCTGCCCGACTGCTCCTCCTCGGACGACTGCTGAGCACCCGACCGCTTCCGGTGGCGGGCGCCGTACCGGGCCAGCACGAGGTTGGCCGCGACGTAGGCGAGCGCGCCGGCGAGGAAGCCGAGCACGGTGGGTCGCAGTCCGCCCAGCTGCTCGGCCTCGTCGACCAGGTCGAAGGACAGCGCCGAGATCAGCACGCCGGCGCCGAACGCCATCACCGACGCGACCACGCGGCGCGGCACGGGCACGAGCCACGCGACCGCCGCGCCGATCACCAGCGCACCGCCCGCCAGCAGGCCCCACAGGCCCGCCTCCACCCCGATCGGCATGTCCATCCCCTGATCGTGTCAGTCCGGAGGCCCCGACGCAGGTCACGACGGGCCGATGCGGGTGCATCATGAGAGGGATGCCGAGGAGGTGGACGCATGTCCGTCGACTACTACGTCGCGTGGTGGAACGTGGAGAACCTCTTCGACGAGGAGAAGGCTCCCGCGACCCGGCGCACCGAAAAGGTCCGGCGGGCCCTCGGGAACGACCTCAGGGGCTGGACACGCACGCTCCGCAACCGCAAGATCGACCAGCTCGCGTCGGTGATCGCCCAGATGAACGACGGTGCCGGACCCGACCTGCTGGGTGTGTGCGAGGTGGAGAACCGCTTCGTCCTCAACCTGCTGGTGGCCAACGTCGAGAAGCGTCTTCCGGGGCGGCACTACGGCATCGCCCACGCCGACACCGACGACGCGCGCGGCATCGACGTGGCGTTCCTCTACGACACGGGGCTGTTCGAGGTGCCCGCCGACGAGACCTTCTTCCACGTCGTCATGCGCCGCAACGCCACGCGCGAGATCGTGCAGGTCAACTTCCGCACCCGCCACGGCGCTCGCACGTGGGCCGTCTTCGGCAACCACTGGCCGTCGCGGAGCGGGGGCCAGTACGAGTCGGCCGGCTACCGCGACATCGCGGGTGAGACCCTCGCCTACTTCCACGAGCGGGTGCTGGAGGTGCACGGACCGGAGACCCCCGTGCTGGCGCTGGGCGACTTCAACGACGAGCCGTTCGACGTCTCGCTCGTCACGCACGCGCTCAGCACCCGCCAGCGCAACCGCGTGCTCAACGCCGACGTCCCGCTGCTGTGGAACCTCGCCTGGCCGCTGCTCGGCGGCCGCGGCGGCCAGCCGGACGGCAGCTTCTACTGGCAGAACCAGCCGAACCTGCTCGACCAGGTGCTGGTGAACCGGGCGATGGCGGCCGACGGACCGCTGCGCGTCGACGAGGAGTCGGTGCGGATCCCGCGCTTCCCCGGCACGGCGGACGAGGGACAGTACCCCCGGCCGGTCCCGTTCGGCGGGATGGGCCACCCGGTCGACAAGCAGGGGTTCTCGGACCACTTCCCGATCGCGCTGCGGGTGACAGAGGAGGACTGACGGGGCTCAGCCCTTGCCCTTGCCCTTCGACTTCCCCTTGGCCTTGCCGTTGTTCTTGCCCTTGCCCTGGTTGCCGCTGGACTTCGCGGCGCCGCTGCCGCCGCTCGTGGCCTTCGGCGCCGTCGCGGCGTTCGTGACGACCGGCGCAACCGCCACGGAGACCAGGATCGTGGCGCCGTCGGGCAGCCGGCCGGTCTTGTCGAGTGCGACGACCTCGCCGGTGTCCCCGGCCCGCGTGACGTCCGCGCGCTTCACGGCGAAGCCGCGCCGCTCGAGCGCCGCCGCGACGTCGGCGAACGGCTTGCCGATGAGGCTCTTGGCGGTGATCCGCACCTTGCCGGACGCAACCGAGAGCGTGACCGGGCTGCTCTCGGAGCCCTCCGCGCCGGGGGCGGGGGACTGCTCCACGACCTCGCCCTCGGGCGTGTTCGCGACGTCGACGACCTTCGTGCGGGCGGTGAGTCCCGCCTCGTCGATCCGGCTCGTCGCGTCGGCTGCCTGCATCCCCACGACGTCGGGCACGAGCGGCGGCCCGCCGAACATCAGCTGGCGTCCTCCGAGCAGTGCGGCCACGAGCACGATCACGCCGACCGACGCGTAGGCGACCCGCGGGCGGCGGCTCCGGTGAGGGGCGACGGCACGGACGGCCGAGGTCGGCAGCGGGATGGGGTCCGTGGCGACGTCGCGGCTCGGGTGGGGCTCCTCGAAGCGCTCGGGCAGGTCGATCGATCCCGCCGCGCCGATGCGGGACGCAGCAGACGCGACCTCGGCCGCGGTGGACGGGCGGTCGGCCGGGTCCTTCGCCGTGAGCGATCGGATGAGATCGGCCACGTCCTCGGGCACGCTGGGCCCGAGATCCGGCAGCTCGTCGTGCAGCTGGGCCATCGCCGTGCCGATGTGCGTCTCGCGGCGGAACGGTGAGGTGCCGGTGAGGCAGTGGAACGCCACGACGCCGAGCGCGTACAGGTCGGACTGCGGGGTGGCGAGGCGGCCGCGCACCTGCTCGGGACTCATGTAGTCGGTCGTGCCGACGAGGGACCCGGTGTCGGTGAGCGGCTCGCTGGTGTCGGTGCGGGCGATGCCGAAGTCGACGAGAACCGTGCGGCCCTCGGGGGTCAGCATGATGTTCGCGGGCTTGAGGTCGCGGTGGACGATGCCGGCGTCGTGCGCGGCCTGGAGGCCCTCGGCGACCTGCTGCACGACCGACATCACCTGGTCGGGCGCCATCGGCCCGCGCTCCTTGAGCAGCTGGCCCAGCGAGTGCCCCTCGACGTACTGCATGACGATGAAGGTCGCACCGTCCTCGGGGGAGTCGTCCTCCGCGAAGTCGAAGACCTGCGCGACGCCCGGGTGGTGGATCGAGGCGGCCAGGTGGGCCTCGCTGCGCATCCGCGCGCGGTTGACCTCGTCGTCCTCCGTGCCGGGCCTGAGCACCTTGATGGCCACGGTGCGGCCGAGGCGCGTGTCGGTGGCTCGGTAGACCGAGCCCATGCCGCCGGTGCCGACGACCTCGTCGAGGGCATAGCGCTGCATCAGGGTCTGGGTCACCAGTCCACGGTAGGTCGGATTCGCCGACTTCGCGGCCCGAGTGATGAAGCGCACGGGCTCGCGAGGACTCTCGCTCACGCTGTCGGGACTAGGATTTCCGGGCGTCCGCACCCCGTCCCCGGATGCACGGAACGGAACCCCCATGACCTCCTCCGCGCCCTCGCGCGTGCCCGAGACCGGACGCGTCCCCACGGTCCGCGCCGCGCTCGCCTCGCCGCGCCTGCTGCGCACCGAGGTGCTGGCCGGGCTGGTGGTCGCGCTGGCGCTGATCCCCGAGGCGATCGCCTTCTCGATCATCGCGGGCGTCGACCCCGAGGTCGGCCTGTTCGCCTCGTTCACGATGGCCGTCACGACGGCGATCCTCGGCGGCCGTCCCGCGATGATCTCCGCGGCCACGGGCGCCGTCGCGCTGGTCGTCGCGCCGGTCATGCGTGAGCACGGCTACGACCACCTCATCGCCACCGTGATCCTGGGCGGCCTCATCCAGGTCGCGCTGGCGTTCGCCGGCGTCGCCCGGCTCATGCGCTTCATCCCGCGGTCGGTGATGGTCGGCTTCGTCAACTCGCTGGCGATCCTCGTGCTGATGGCGCAGGTGCCGCACCTGATCGGCGTGCCGGGGCTCGTCTACCCGATGGTGGCCGCCGGCGTGGCCATCATCGTGCTGCTGCCGCGACTCACCCGGGCGATCCCGTCGCCGCTCGTCGCGATCACCGTCCTGACCGCGGTCGCCGTGACGATGTCGCTCGGCGTGCCGACCGTGGGGGACGAGGGCGAGCTGCCCAGCAGCCTGCCGTCACTGTTCACGCCCGACGTCCCGCTGAGCCTCGAGACGCTGCGGATCATCGGCCCGTACGCGCTGGCGATGGCGCTCGTCGGCCTGATGGAGTCCCTGCTGACGGCCAAGCTCGTGGACGACATCACCGACACCCACTCGAACAAGACGCGCGAGTCGTGGGCGCAGGGCGTCGCCAACGTCGTCACCGGCCTGTTCGGCGGCATGGGCGGCTGCGCCGTGGTCGGCCAGACGATGGTCAACGTGAAGGTCTCGGGCGCTCGCACGCGGCTGTCCACGTTCCTCGCCGGTGTCTTCCTGCTGGTGCTGGTGGTCGGCCTCGGCGACGTCGTCGCGACGATCCCCATGGCCGCGCTCGTCGCGGTGATGATCATGGTCTCGGTGGCGGCGTTCGACTGGCACAGCATCGCGCCGGCCACCCTGCGCCGGCTCCCGCCCAGCGAGACCTTCGTGATGGTCGTGACCGTCGCCGTCGTCGTGGCCACGGGCAACCTCGCGATCGGCGTCATCGCCGGTGTCCTGGTCGCGTCGGTGATGTTCGTGCGCCGGGTCGCCCACTTCACCGAGGTGGTCGACGTCGCGCACCCCGACCCGGACACCCGGGTCTACAAGGTCAGGGGCGAGCTGTTCTTCGCGTCCAGCAACGACCTCGTCTACCAGTTCGACTACGCGGGCGATCCGCCAAACATCGTCATCGACCTGTCCGAGTCGCACGTCTGGGACGCGTCGAGCGTGGCCGCGCTCGACGCGATCGAGACCAAGTACGCGGCGAAGGGCAAGACCGTGCGCATCGAGGGCCTGAACGAGGCCAGCCTCGAGCGGCACCGCCGACTGGCCGGCCATCTCGACGCGGGGGACTGAGCGGCGCTAGCCCCGGCCGACCATCCGCGGACCCGACAGGCGGCGCTCCAGCCGATCGGCCTCCCGCTTGATCGGGCGGGCCACGTACTGGCCGAGGATGACGCCGGCGGCCAGGGCGAGGGCGGTCGCCAGGGCGGAGGCGAGCTCGAGCACGCCGTCGTGGCCCTGCGCGAGCAGCGCGAGCCCCCGGTAGACCTCGAGGCCGGGGAGCAGGGGCACGATCGCGGGCACCACGACGACCAGCGGCGGCACCCGGAACCGGCCGGCGGCGAGGTGGCACACCGCGCCGATCACGACCGCGGCCACCGCCGACCCCCACGTGCGCCCGACGGCGGTGCTGTTGACCGACAGCAGCACCGCCTGGCCGAGCCCGCCCACCAGCGCCACCGCCACGAGGGCGCGCCACGGGGCGTAGGAGGCGAACGCGAAGCCCGATGCCGCGAGGGCCGCTCCGACGACGATCACCCCGGCCTCGGCGATGCCGGCGGCGCCGACCTCGAGGTCGACGAGCCCCACCCCGAGCAGGTCGCCCACCGTGAGCCCCGCGCCCACGCCCGCGATGATCCCCATCGTGTTCAGGAACGCGTCGATGACGCGGGCCGACGCCGTCACCGGGAAGCCGGTCAGCGCGTCCTGCGTGGCGCCCAGGATGCCCACGCCCGCCAGCAGCATGACGATGCCCGACGTGACGACGCGGGACGGATCCGCCTCGATCGAGGTGGCCGACGCGAGCACCGCGATCATCGTCGCGACGAACCCGCCCGCCGCCTGCTGGTAGAACGTCGGGATGCGGTGCGGCGGGAGTAGACGCTGCGTGGCGTCGATGCCGCACGCGGCGATGAACGCCAGCGCGCAGATGACCGGCCCGCCACCCAGGGTGAGCGCGATCCCCGCGCCCATGACGCCCCAACCGAGCGTCACGGCCCAGCGCGGCCGGCTGTGGCCGGTCGACACGATCCGGGCGACGCGGTCGCGGGCCTCGTCGCGGGTGATGCGGCCGGCCACCAGCTCGGTCACCGCCTGGTCGACCTCCACGAGATTCGCGTAGTCGACCGGCCGTCGGTTGACCCGGCGCACCTGGATCGCGGCGGGCTCGTCCCGACTCGGCTGGTGCCGCAGCGTGAGGTCGACGAAGGTCACGTCGGCCGAGACGTTGCGCACGCCGCAGGCCCGCGTGACCTCGAGCATCGTGGCCGACACGTCCGCGGCGCCGGCTCCGGAGGACAGCAGCACCTCGCCGATCCGCAGGGCCAGGTCGAGCGCCTCGTAAGCCTCGCGGCGCTCGCTCATGCGAAGCGTTCGAGGAACAGCGCCTCCGCCAATGCCATGGACGCGATCTCCCGCGGGTCGACGCTCTCGTTGGGGGCGTGGATCAGGGCCTGCGGCTCCTCGACGCCCATGAGGAAGATCTCCGCCTCGGGGTAGAGCTCGTCGAACACGTTGCACAGCGGGATCGAGCCACCCTGGCCCAGGTGCGTCATCTCGACCCCGTACGCCTCGTGCATGGCCGACGCCATGGCCCGATACGCCGGCCCGTCGGTGGCGGCCCGGAAGGGCGAGCCCGTCGCCTCGGTCTCGACGGTGCAGTGCACGCCCCACGGGACGGCGGCCTTCAGGTGCGCGACGAGTCCGGCCTCGGCCTCGGCGGGGTCGACGCCGGGCGGGATGCGCAGGTTGAGGCGAGCGGCCGCCTTCGGCACGATCGCCGCGGCCGAGCCGATCACCGGCGGGCAGTCGATGCCCAGGATCGTCACCGCGGGCCGCGCCCAGAGCATGTCCGAGACCGTGCCGTCGCCCAGCAGCGACACCCCGTCCAGCACGCCCGCGTCCGAGCGGAACTGCTCGGGCGGATAGGGCGCACCCGTCCACTCCTGCCCGCTGTCGAGACCGTCGACGGTGGTGTTGCCCTCCTCGTCGCGCAGGCTCGCGAGCGTGGCCACGAGCGCCGCGAGGGCGTCGGGCGCGGCGCCGCCGAACATCCCGGAGTGGATCTCCGACGTCGCCGACTCGAGGGTGACCACGACGTTGACCATGCCGCGCAGGCTCACGGTCGCCGCCGGACGGCCCACCGCCGCGTTGCCCGTGTCACACACGAGGATCGCGTCCGCGCGGAACAGGTCGGGGTTCGCCTCGACGAACCCCTCGAGACCGCCGGTGCCCTGCTCCTCCGAGCCCTCGACCACGAGCCGGAGGTTGACCCCCAGGTCGTCGCCGATCGCCCGCAGGGCCGCGAGGTGCATGACGATGTTGCCCTTGCAGTCGGCGGTGCCCCGGCCGTACCAGCGCCCGCCGGACTCGGTCAGCTCGAACGGGGGAGTGCGCCAGTCGGCCTCGTTCCCGGGCGGCTGCACGTCGTAGTGGGCGTACAGCAGGACCGTCGGGGCGTCCTCCCGCGCGGACGGTCGGGTGCCGACCACCGCGTGGCTGCCGTCGGCCGTCTCCTCGAGCCGGGCGTCGGCGAAGCCGAGTGCCTCGAACCGTGCGCGCACCCACTCCGCCGTGCGCTCACACTCCTCGGGCGGGAACTGGCGGGGGTCGGCCACCGAGCGGAGCGCGACGAGCTCGGTCAGCTCGTCGCGCACCGAGGGCATGAGGGCATCGATGCGCTGGCGCAGGTCCATGGATCAGTCTCCGATGTGGTCGTCGGTCTTGAGGTCCTCCACGTACGAGCGGAAGTCCTCGAGCTCGTCGGGGCAGTAGACCTCCATGACGAGCAGCTGACCCTGGACGGCCCGGCTGTCGGCGATCACCGGCCGGGCGCCCGGGCCCGTGGCCCCGTTCGTCAGCAGCGAGGCGAGCGTCGCCCGGCGGAGGGCGTCGTTCGGGTTCTCGCACGTCGCGCCGCCGTCGTCGCCGAAGACCCGGACGATCATGTCCCGGTCGGGCGTACGGGCTGCGCCCGCGTCGACGAACGCCTCGATCAGCTGGTCGGCCTTCTCCTGCGCGCGGTTCGACTCGCGCGCCTCGCTGAAGGTCAGCACGGCGACCACCGCCGCGATGCCGAGCAGGACGCAGGCCGTGATGTAGATCCACGACCGCTCGCGCTTCGTCTGCGACTCCCGGTGTGTGCTCATGACTCGACCACCTCTTCAGGCTGGGGCTGCTTCCACGACGGCTTGCGGAAGCGGTAGAACAGGAACGGCACCAGCAGGCCCAGGCCGAGCGCGCCGCCGCCCACGATGAGGAAGTAGACGCCGGAGCTGCCCGAGGCGAACTGCGACGGCGGGATGAAGCCGACCAGCAGGGCCGCCAGCGAGGCCGCGAAGCCCACGCCGCACAGTCCCACCAGCATCGGGGCGCGGTAGCCGCGCGGGTGGTCGGGCTCCTTGCGACGCAGCTGCACCGCGGCGACGAACATCAGCAGGTACATGATCAGGTACACCTGCGTCGTGATCACCGAGAAGATCCAGTACGCGCTGGAGACGTCGGGGATCAGCGCGTAGGCCAGGCCGATCACCGTGGTGACGAGGCCCTGGACCACGAGGATGTTCTGCTGCACGCCGTTCTTGTTGAGCTTCTGCAGAAACGGCGGGAGGTAGCCCTCCTGCCGCGAGATCAGCAACAGGCCCTTCGACGGTCCGGCCAGCCACGTCAGCATGCCGCCGAGCGAGGCGGTGACCAGCATGATGCCGACGATCGGGGTGAGCCACTGCCAGCCGAAGTTCGCGAAGACCGCGTCGAACGCCTGCATGACGCCGGCGGTGAGCGAGAGCTCCTCGGCGGGCACGATCCACGCGATCGCGAGCGCCGGCAGGATGAAGATCGTCAGCACGAGGCCCATCGCCAGGAACATGGCCTTCGGGAACTCCTTGGCGGGGTTCTTCAGCGACCCGACGTGCACCGCGTTCATCTCCATCCCGGAGTACGACAGGAAGTTGTTGACGATCAGCACGAGGCTGGACAGTCCGGCCCACGCGGGCAGCAGGTGGTCCGACGTCATCGGCGCGGCCGACTCGTTGCCCTGGCCGAGGAACACCACGCCCAGCAACACCAGCACGACGCCGGGCACGAGCGTGCCAATGATGAGGCCGCCGCTGGCCAGGCCCGCGACGCCCTTCGTGCCGCGCGCCGAGACCCAGACGCCCGACCAGTACACGACGATGATGACCGCGGCGGTCCAGACGCCGCTGCTGGCCAGGGCGGGGTTGAAGACGTAGGCCAGCGTGCTGGCCACGAACCCCAGCAGGCTCGGGTAGTAGAAGATCGTCATCGCGAACTGGCACCAGACGGCGAGGAAGCCCATCGGCTTGGACAGGCCCTCCGACACCCACTTGTAGATGCCGCCCTCCCAGCCGGACGCCAGCTCGGCCGAGACCAGCGAGGTCGGCAGGAGGAAGACGATCGCCGGGAGCAGGTACAGGAAGACGCAGGCGAGACCGTAGACCGCCATGGTCGGGGCCGCGCGCAGGCTGGCCACCGAGCTGGTGGTCATCATCGCCAGCGCGATCCAGGAGATCCACTGGTGCGTGCTCGCGCGACTCGTGGCCGCGCGCACGCGGGAGCCGCCGCCCTCCGCGGAGAGGTCCGCGGTGGTCATGAGGTGCCTCGAGGCACTGCGAGGGTGAACATGTGCTCCTCCGTCCGTGCAGCCGTCAGCCGGCTGGTGGTCCGAGTCTCACGCCGCGGCGGGCGAGGCGGCCTCACCCCTGGCGGGTGATCAGTGGACGACGGCGAGGCCGCGGTCAGTGGCGTTGAGGCGCCGCCCGCCGGTGGCGGTGACCGTCACGATGTCCTCGATCCGCACGCCGAACCGCCCGGGCAGGTAGATCCCGGGCTCGACCGAGAAGCACATGCCCTCGACGAGCGGCTGCGTCTCGCCCTCGATCATGTACGGCGGCTCGTGGGTGGTCGTGCCGATGCCGTGCCCGGTGCGGTGGATGAACCGCTCGCCGTACCCGGCGTCGGTGATCACCTTCCGGGCGGCGCGGTCGATCTCCTGGCACGGCACGCCCGGGGCCACCGCCTCGACGCCGGCCTGCTGGGCCTGGCGGACGACTTCGTGCACCTCGCGCACGAGGGCCGACGGCTCGCCGACCGACACGGTGCGGCTGGTGTCCGACCCGTACCCGTGCATGAGGCCACCGAAGTCGAGGACGATCGCGTCGCCCTCCTCGATGGTTCGGTCACCCGCCTCGTGGTGGGGGTTGGCGCCGTTGGGACCCGAGCCGACGACCGTGAAGTCGACCTGCTCGTGCCCGAGGTCGCGCAGCAGCCGGGCGAGGTCGGCGGCGACCTCGGTCTCGCGACGTCCCGCGAAGCGCACCTTCAGGATCTCGCCGTAGGTCGCGTCGGCGGCGGCGCCCGCCGCGGCGAGCCGGGCCACCTCGGCCTCGTCCTTCACCGCGCGCAGCATCGGCAGCGCCTGGGTGAAGGAGCGGTAGGCCACGCCAGGAGCGGCGTCCTGCAGGCCCAGCAGGTGCATCGCCCAGGCGGAGTCGGAGATCGCCAGCGTCCGGGTGCCGCCGAGGAGGCCGGCCGCGACGGAGAACGGGTCCTGCCCGTCGGTCCAGTCGACGAGCTCCAGCGCGGAGGCGGCGGCGCAGCCCTCGGCGTCGGGGCGCTCGAGGGTCGGCACCACGAGGGTGGGCTCGCGGTCGGCCGTCAGCACGAGGGTGGTGAGCCGCTCCGTGATCGCCGTGGGCCGGTACCCGGTCAGCCAGACGAGCTCGGGGCCCGGCATCACCAGCAGACCGTCGAGGCCGGCGGCCTGCGCCGACTCGACCGCGTGGCGCATCCGCGCGGCGAGGTCGTCGGCCGTGAACGGGGTCGGTGTCGTGCTCATCGGGTCGCCTCCGCCGCGCCCGAGGCCGTGGTCGGCAGCGTGTGGGTGATCGCGGCGGCCGAGGCGACCGCGTCGTCCACGGTGCCGCGGGCCGCCCGATGCTTGGCGATGACGAGTGCCATCAGCACGCCGAGGAAGCTGAAGACGGCCATCAGCCACGACGCGGCGGCCAGGCCGTCGGCCAGCGCCTCCGCCTGCCCGGCGCCGTCGTCGGTGCGGTTGCCGATCACCGTGCCGTACACCGTCGCGGCCAGGGCGGTGGCGACGGCCGCGCCCACGTAACGGGCCATGTTCGAGACACCCGACGCCCCGCCCACCTGGCTCTGGGGCACCGAGGCGGTCGCCGCCGACGAGGCTGGGCCGTTCGACAGGCCCATGCCCACCGCGATCGCGACGAGCGGCAGCAGGAACGCCACGTACCGCCAGTCCGACTGGACGAAGCCCACGATGACGAAGCCCACCGTCGTGAGCACGAACCCGACCCCGATCGTCTGCCGGCCGCCGAACTTCGCGGCCAGCTTCGGCACCAGCGGGGCGACGACGACCAGGCCCACCGTCGCCGGCAGGGTCGCCAGGCCGGCCTGGAGCGGGCTGAAGTCGAGCGTCGACGGGTCCTGGAAGTAGAGGCTCAGCAGGTACATCAGGCCGTTGATCGTGCCGGCACCGATGAGAATCGCGATCGTCGAGCCGACGAGCACGCGGTTCCGCAGCAGCGCGAGGTCCAGCAGCGGCACGGCCACCCGCTTCTCCACGACGATGAACGCCCAGCCGGCGGCGATCGAGATCGCGAAGCAGCCGAGCGTGGCGGGGGAGAGCCAGCCCCAGTCGCTGCTCTCGGTCACCGCGAGGATCAGCGGCGTCAGCGTCGCGGCGATCAGCACGGTGCCGGCGTAGTCGATCGACCGCGGCCGGTCGGGGTCGCGCGACTCGGCGACCGTGACGAAGGTCAGCAGCATGCACAGCACGGCCACCGCGGCGTCGATCCAGAACAGCCCCTGCCACCCGGTGATGTCCACCAGGACGCCACCGAGCAGCGGTCCCGCCGCTGCTCCGACCGCCGCCGCGGCGCCCCACAGGGAGACCGCCCTGAGCTGTGCCTCGTCCTCGTTCGCCACCGAGAGCAGACTCAGGCCGCACGCCAGGATCGTGGCCCCGGCGGCGCCCTGGATCACGCGCCCCGCGATGACCATCCCACCGGACTCCGCCAGCGCGATGAGCACGCACGAGACGACGAACAGCAGCAGGCCCAGCTGGAAGACGCGCTTGCGACCGAAGACGTCGCCCAGCGAGCCCGAGGTCACGATGACGGCGGCGCCCACGAGCGAGTACCCGGTGACGGCCCACTGCAGCGTCGTGACCGACGTCCCGGTGTCCTCCGAGATCGCCGGCAGCAGGATGCTCACCGCCGAGGTGTTGGCGTTCACCACGAGGGTGGAGATGCACGTGGCGGCGAGCACGCCGCCGGCACGACTGGTCGACGGTGCGGTACGGCTCATCCGATCGTCCTCACGGCTCACGGGGCTGGAACCGCCCCAGGGTGTCGTCCCCCGCCTCGACGATGCCGAAGCTGGACTCGGGCACGGGGTTCCACGCGCCCTTGAGGTCGCCGAGGGGCTCAGAGACCACGATCCGCGTCTCGTCGTCGAGCTCGGAGAACACGGGGTTGTCCGGGTACATCTGGCGCAGGGTGGACAGGGCCGTGCTGACGTACAGCGTGCGGCTCTGACCGATGCTGGAGTACCGGAAGCCCCACAGCCGCTCGCCGTCGGTCGTCGCCACGGTCATCTGGAGCGGCTCGTCCACCCCGTGCGCGCGACCCACCGCCTCGACGAAGCCCGCCATGCGCTCGACCGCGCCGATCGTGTCCTCGTGCAGCCCGAACGTCAGCGCGAGGAAGAACATCACCTCGGAGTCCGTGGAGCCCGCCATGAAGGGGTAGAGCTCGGGATCGACCGCCATGACCAGATCGCGCTTGAGCACCGAGAAGTCGCGGATCGCGCCGTTGTGCACCCACAGCCAGCGCCCGTGCCGGAAGGGGTGACAGTTCGACTGCTGCACGGGCGTGCCCGTGCTGGCCCGGATGTGCGCCAGGAACAGGCCCGACGAGGTCGACCGCGCCAGCTCGCGCAGGTTCTGGTCGCCCCAGGCCGGCCCGACGCCCCGGAACAGCACGGGCTCGTCGCTGCGGCGCGTGCCGGGCAGTGCCGGCGCCTCGTCGAGGCCGTACCAGCCGACGCCGAAGCCGTCGCCGTTCGTCGTCTCGATCCCCATGCGCGAGTGCTGGCTCTGGTCGATCAGGGAGTGGACGGGCTTGTAGAGCAGCTCCTCGAGCAGGATCGGACTGCCCGAGTACGCCAGCCATCGACACATCGCGGCCTCCTCCAACGCTCGGTCTCCTCGGAGCGTGACCCAGCCGCGCGCCGGGATGCCTCATCCCACGGGGATGAGGTCCGTCCGCCGCGCGGTCCGCACGATGGGTCCATGCTGACCGTGGGCGTGGAGGAGGAGTTCCTGCTCCTCGACCCCGAGGGAGCGGTCCGGCCCGTCGCCGACGACGTCATCCGCGCGATCGGCGACCCCCGGGTGAAGCCCGAGCTCATGTCGTTCCAGGTGGAGACGAACTCCGGCGTGTGGACCGACCTGGCCGATCTCGATCGCGAGCTGCGCGACCTCCGCTCACGGGTGGCGGGCGCGTGCCGCGACCTCGGGGTGCGGCTCGTCGCGGCGGGCTCGCCGCCGATGGACGACCCGGGAGCCGAGCTCGTCACCGACGCACCGCGCTACCGCGGTCTGGCCGAGCGGTTCCCCGAGGCCACCGCCGCGGCCGGCACGTGCGCGTGCCAGGTGCACGTGGGGCTGCCCGACCGCGACCTCGCGGTCCAGGTGCTGGCGCGCCTGCGCACCTGGCTGCCGACGCTGTTCGCGCTCGGCACCAACTCGCCGGTGACGTCGGGTCGGGACTCCGGCTGGCAGAGCACGCGGTACGCGCGCCAGCTGCTCTGGCCGACCTTCGCGCCGCCCGAGCCGTGGGCCGACGCGGCGGCCTACGACGCCGCGGTGCAGGAGCTGGTTGACCGCGGCGCCGCCCTCGACGCGCGCAGCGTCTACTTCCTCGCGCGGCTCTCCCCGCGCTATCCGACGATCGAGATCCGCATCGCCGACACGTGCCTGGAGACCGCCGACGCGGTCCTGCTCGCCGGGATCTGCCGCGCTCTGGTGACGGTGCTGGTGGCCGACGTGGAGCAGGGGCGTCCTGCCGTGAAGGTCTCGGGCACGGCGCTGCGCACCGCCCTGCTGGCGGTCGCCGTGGACGGAAGGCCACCGTCGAGCGGTCCGGACGAGGTCACCCGGGCGGTCGTGGTGGCCCGGCTGCTGCGCACGATCCTGCCCGGCACCACCGGCCGCGACGACGCCGACGTCCTGCTGTGCGGCCTCGAGCGCGTCCACCGTGAGGGCACGAGCGCCGACCGTCAGCGCCGGCTCCTGACCACCCACCGCGAGCCCCGCGTGTTCGTCGACGTCCTCGCGTCGGCCACGGCGGGGGAGGAGACGCCATGACCACCGACCGACCGCCTCACGGCTTCCGGATGCGCGTCGCCCGGCGCTTCGCCGGGCTGCACCCGGCCGGCATGATCCATGGCGCGCTCGTCATGGGCGCCACCCTCGCCCTGATGAGCGAGAAGACCCGGGCCGAGGTCAGCGTGATCGGCGCGGCGGGTGTGCTGACGATCTACTGGCTCTCGCACGCCTACACCCACGCCCTCGGACGGGGCATCGACGGTGACCAGGTCCATCTCGCCGCCCGCCTCGTCGGCAGCGTCCGGCACGAGTGGCCCGTGTTCCTCGGTGGTCTGCCGGCCCTCGTCGTGTTCGCGACCATGCTGGCCTTCGGGTCGCAGGTCGCGACGGCGATGGCCGCGGGCCTGTGGGTCACCGTCGTGCTGATGGCGGTGTCCGGCTACCTCGCAGCCCACCAGGCCGGCGTCTCCGGCTGGCGGACCGGTGCCGAGACGGCGTTCGCAGCGCTCCTCGGGCTCTTCATGGTGGGGCTCAACACCCTGCTGCACTGAGGTGTCAGGCAGCCACGGGCTCGCGGCGGCTGCGCAGCACGGCCTTGACGATCTCCTCGACCACGACGAGCGTCGCGGCCAGGCCGAGGCACGTGCCCCACTGGCCGAGGGTCATCTCGGTCGTGCCGAAGATCCGCTGGAGGAAGTCCAGCGTCGTCACCAGCACGATGGCCAGCAGCGCGATCCCGTACCGCCGCAGCTGCGCGACCGCCGGCAGTGCCCGACTGTCGAAGATGGTGTTCTCCTGGTCGCGGCTCAGCAGTGCCCCCGCCAGGTGGAACAGCGAGAGGGTCGTCAGCAGCATCGTCGAGGCCAGCACGGCGTCCTCCCACTCGACGCCGATCTGGTAGGCCGCGAGCGAGCCCGCGGTCATCACCGCGCCCTGGACGCACAGCCGGATCCAGTTGGCGCGCGACAGCACCGGGGCGCCGACCGGCCGCGGCGGGCGCGCCATGAGGCCGCGGGCCGGCTGGTCGAAGCCCAGCGCGATCGCGAGCGGGATGTCGACGACCATGTTGAGCCACAGGATCTGCAGCGGATTCAGCGGTGAGCCGTCGGCGATGCCCAGCACCCCGGCCACGAGGAACACCGCGATGTAGGCGACGAGGGTCGACATCTGGAACCGCAGGTACTTCAGCAGGTTGTCGTAGAGGGTGCGGCCGTACGAGACCGCCTCGACGATCGTCGCGAAGTTGTCGTCGGTGAGGATCATGACGGCGGCCTCCTTCGAGACCTCCGTGCCGGTGATGCCCATCGCGACGCCGATGTCGGCCGACTTCAGCGCGGGGGCGTCGTTCACGCCGTCGCCCGTCATGGCGACGATCTGACCGTTCCGCTGCAGGGTCCGCACCAGACGGACCTTGTCCTCGGGCGCCACCCGGGCGACGACGCCGATGTCGTCGACCCTCCGGTCGAGCTCCTCGTCGGACATCGCGGCGAACTCGCTGCCCGTGACGGCCTCGCCCTCGATGCCCAGCTCGGTCGCGATCGCCGCCGCCGTGGACGCGTGGTCGCCGGTGATCATGCGCACCCGGATCCCGGCCTCTCGGCACTCGGCGATGGCGGCCTTCGCCTCGGCGCGCGGCGGGTCGACGATGCCGACCATCGCGAGCAGCGTGAGCTCCTGGACCTGCCCGATGAGGTCGGTGCCGTCGCGCACGACCGAGGGTTCGAGGTCGCGCTGCGCCACGACCATGACGCGCTCGCCGGCGGCCGCGATCCGGTCGTTGGCCTCGAGCGCCAGGTGGCGGTTCTCGTCGCTGATGGTCACCAGCGTCCCGTCGGGCTGCCGGAACGTCGTGGCGCGCGCGATCAGCACGTCGGGCGCGCCCTTGACGTAGCAGCGGACGACCGGCGTGCCGTCGTCCGCGGTCATGTCGTGGAACGTCGCCATGAACTTGTACTCGGAGTCGAACGGGACCTCGGCGACGCGGGGGTGGGCCGCGCGCGTATCGGTGATGTCGAGGCCCCCCTTGGCGCCCAGCACGATGAGCGCGCCCTCGGTCGGGTCGCCGATGAGGCTCTCACCGTCCAGCACCGCGTCGGCGCACAGCACCATGGGCAGCAGGTAGGGGTCGAGGTCGACCGCCCCGCCGCCCACGCGGCTGATCTCGCCGGCCGTCGCGTAGCCCTCGCCCGAGACGCTGAAGCGGTGGTGGCCCGGGATCACGAGCTCGCGCGCGGTCATCTTGTTGAGCGTCAGCGTGCCCGTCTTGTCCGAGCAGATCGCCGAGGTCGAGCCCAGCGTCTCCACGGCCGGCAGCCGTTTCACGATCGCGTGGCGGCTGGCGATCTCGCGCGTGCCCATCGACAGCAGGGCGGTCACGACGGCGGGCAGGCCCGTCGGGATCGCCGCCACCGCGAGCGCGACGCCCGTGACGAAGAGGGTGTCGAAGGACTGGCCGCGGGCGAGGCCGAGCAGCAGCACCAGCACCAGGGCGACGCCCGCGATGGAGGCGATGATCTTCGACAGGGAGTCCAGCTGGCGCTGCAGCGGCGTCTTGCCGACCGAGGTGCCGGCGAGCAGGTCGGCGATGTGACCGATCTCGGTGTCCATGCCGGTCGCGGTGACGATGATCTCGCCGCGGCCCCGGGTGACCGACGTGTTCATGTAGGCCATGCAGGTGCGGTCGCCGAGCGGCACGTCGTCGCCGGGCACGGGCTGGTCGGACTTGCCCACGGGCAGGCTCTCGCCGGTGAGCGCGGCCTCCTCGATCTCCAGGGTCGCCGCGAGCCACACGCGGCCGTCGGCGGGGACGCGGTCGCCGGCCTCCACCAGGACGATGTCTCCGGGCACCAGCTGCTCGGCGTCGACCTCGACGGCCCGGTCGCCGCGCCGGACGCGCGCGATCGTCTTCATCATCTGCGAGAGCGCCTTGACGCTCTCCTCGGCCTTGGCCTCCTGGCGCAGCCCGATCACGGCGTTGAGCACCGTCAGCCCGGCCAGCACGACCGTGGTCCCGGTGTCGCCCGTCACGACCTGATTGATGACGGCGGCGCCGAGCAGGATCAGCTGCATGAAGTCGCGGTACTGGCGCAGGAACGCGCGCAGACCCGACTCCTTGGCTCCCTCGGCGAGGCGGTTCGGTCCGACCGAGGCGAGCCGCCGGGCGGCCTCCTCGTCGGTGAGGCCCGTCGCGGGCACGACGCCGAGCGTCCGCGCGACGGCCGCTGCCGAGGACCCCACGGGGTCGAGGTCGGTGGGCACCCGGTCCGTGGGCGTGCTCTGCATCGTCATGGCGCGAGCATCCCCGCACGCGTGCGGCGACGCCTCATCCTCGACGGGTGAAGCGGAGCACGCCGCGTCGGGGGTGCACTCGGTGGGGGCACTCCCGCCCCCGTTCGCACCACAGGAGACCGCATCATGGCCCAAGCCACCCTGACAGTCTGGAAGTTCGCCTCGCCGGAGGGAGCCGACCGTGCGTCGGAGACGCTCCAGCGACTGAGCCGCGAGAACCTCATCACCGTCCACGACGCCGCGACCGTCTCGTGGGCCGAGGGCGCGAAGCGGCCGAAGACCCACCAGCTGCACTCGACCACCGGCGCGGGCGCGCTCGGCGGGTCCTTCTGGGGCATGCTGTTCGGCCTGATCTTCTTCGTGCCGCTGCTGGGCGCCGCGATCGGCGCGGCGACGGGCGCCCTCGCCGGGTCCCTGGCCGACGTCGGCATCGACGACGGCTTCATCAACCGGATCCGCGACGAGGTGACGCCCGGCACCTCCGCCCTGTTCGTCATGACGTCCGACGCGGTCCTGGACAAGGTCACCGACGCGTTCGCCGACCTCGGCCCCTCGGAGCTGGTGTTCACGAACCTCAGCTCCGAGCAGGAGACCGCGCTGCGTGAGGTCTTCGCGGGCGAGTGAGCCCAGGTCAGGCGTCGCGCAGCTCGTCGCCGTGCACGATGACGGCCCAGATCACCAGGACGTCGATCGTGATCATCACGACCGACCACAGGGGATAGGCCGCCATGAACGCGAAGTTCACCAGGATGCTGAGCATCGCGACCAGCACGGCGATCACGCGGGCCCACACCTTGCCGGTGAGCAGCGCGACGCCGGCCGCGGCGACGATGACACCGCCGATCAGGTGGGCCCAGCCCCACGCGGTGTAGTCCGCGGTGACGACCAGGCCGTCGTTGCCGACGAGGAAGTACTGGTCCTTGAACAGGGCGACGAGGCCCGTGATGGCGTGCAGTGCTCCCAGGAGCACCATCATGAAGGCGGCGAAGTAGACCCAGCCCACCCAGCCGGAGACCGGGCTGGGCTGAACGGCTTGGTACTGGCCGGAAGTGGGGGTCGTGGCGGGCCCGGCGGGCTCTGCGGTGCGAGACATGATCGTGCCTTTCTGTCAGGGCAGCAGCCTCAGTGTCCGAGCGCGCGCGAGCGGGTCGCCTCACCCTGCACGGATGATCCGCACACCGGTCCATGCGCGCTTGCATGGCAGGAGGGCCCGCTCGGGCCCCGGCCCCTCGGGCCCGGACGCAGGAGGACCAGCGACATGACCGACTCACGCACGGCACCACGCCGTTCCCAGGGAGCCGCCTTCGGCTTCATCGCGTTCGCCGGAGTGATGATGATCCTGATGGGCGTCTTCCACGCCTTCATGGGCATCGTGGCCCTCGCCGAGAACGAGATCTACGTCGAGGGCCCCCAGTACCTCCTCGAGTTCGACGTCACCGCCTGGGGCTGGATCCACCTGATCGCCGGCGTCGTCGTCGTCATCGCCGGGTTCGGCGTGTTCAGCGGGCAGGGGTGGGCGCGCGGCGTCGGCATCGCCGTCGCGGCGCTCAGCATGCTGCTGAACTTCGCCTTCATCCCGTACTACCCGATCTGGTCGCTGCTCGTGATGGCGATCGCGGTGTGCGTCATCTGGGCGCTGGCCGACCACGGCCCCGACTTCCCGGTCCGGGACACCACGCGCGGTCTGTGAGGGCCAGGACCGAGGAGGCCGCATGACGATCGAGCAGGGCCCGGGGCCGGGACCCACCGGGCGGACCGTGTCGGGCGTCCTGACGTTCGTCGTCGGCGCGGCCGCGCTGACGATCGTGCTCGGCGGCGTGCACGCCGTCGCCAGCATCATCGGGCCGGTCTTCCTCGCCCTGGTCATCACGGTCACGGTGCACCCCGCCCGCCGCGCGCTGGAGCGCACGCGGCTTCCGGAGTGGGCCGCCTCGACGGTCATGCTGATCGCGGCGTACCTGCTGATCGTCGTGATGACCCTCGCCCTGGTGGTGTCGGTGGCCCAGCTGGCCGCGCTGCTGCCGAAGTACACGACGGAGTTCACCGAGACCGTGAACGACGCGGTCGCGACCTTGGAGGGCTTCGGCGTCGAGCAGGCGCAGCTCGACAAGGTGGCCGCCGCGATCGACCCGGCGCGGCTCGTGGAGCTGGTCGCGTCGATCCTGGGCGGCACGCTGGGAGCGCTGACCGACGTCTTCTTCCTGTTCACCGTGCTGCTGTTCATGGCGTTCGACACCAACGCCGCCCGCCGGAACCTGCACCTGCTGGGCGGTCGCTTCGGCGACGTGGTCACGGCCGTCGGGCACTTCGCCGACGGGACCCGCACGTACATGGTCGTCGCCGCGACGTTCGGCCTCATCGTGGCGATCGTCGACGGCGTCGCGCTGTACGTCATCGGCGTCCCGGGCGCCTTCGTCTGGGCGGTGCTGGCGTTCGTCACGAACTTCATCCCCAACATCGGCTTCGTGATCGGTCTCGTGCCGCCGGCGCTGATCGCCCTGCTGGAGGACGGACCGGGGCTCATGCTCGCGGTCATCGTCGTCTACTGCGTCGTGAACTTCGTGATCCAGTCGATCATCCAGCCGCGGGTCGTGGGGGAGAGCGTCGGGCTCTCGCCCACGCTCACGTTCTTGTCGCTCGTGTTCTGGGCCTGGCTGCTCGGTCCGCTGGGCGCGCTGCTCGCGGTGCCGCTCAGCCTGTTGATGAAGGCGATGCTCGTGGAGGCGGATCCTCGCCTGTCGTGGGCGCTGCCGCTCATCTCGGGAAGACCCGAGACCTCGGACTGAGGCCGCGATGGACCAGGACAGCAGCCGGGACGAGCCGTTCGCACCGGTCAGTCAGTCGACCGAGCGGATCGACACGGCCGTCGAGCGGCTGCCGCCTTGGGCGCGCGAGCGCGTGCAGTGGGTGCTGTCCACGTGGATCGGCCGCACCCTGATGCGGCTGGCGGCCGCGTCCGTGCGCGTCGAGATCTTCGACCGCGCCATGACGATCGCCGCGCAGTTCTTCACCTCGATCCTGCCGCTGCTCATCGTCGCGGTGACCTTCCTCGGAGCCGGCTCGGACCAGATCGCCGAGGTCGTCGGCGCATCGGGGGAGACCAGCGAGCTCATCGACGAGGCCACCCGCGGCGAGGGCGCCGCGGCGTTCGGCGTCGTGGGCGTCCTGTTCGTCCTCGTGTCCGCGACGAGCCTGTCCCGCGCGCTGAGTCGCGCGTTCGCCGTGGTCTGGCAGGTCGACCGGCCGCGGGTGGACCTGAGGTCGGCCTGGCGCTGGTTCGCGGTGGTGGTCGTGCTGATGATGGCGGTCGTCGTGGTCCAGAACCTCACCCAGCGCACGAGCGCGCTCCCACCCCGCTCGCTGTGGCCGGCCGCGCTGTCCATGGCCACCGACGTCGCGGTGGCCGTCTTCGTCCCGTGGGTCCTGCTCGCCGGGCGGATCGCGGCGCGGTGGTTGCTGCCCGGCGCGGTCGCCTGCGGGATCGCCATGGCCATCGTCCGCCCGGCCGCGGAGGTGTGGCTGCCGTGGGCGCTCGACGTGAGCGCCGGGCGCTACGGCCCGATCGGGATGGCCTTCACCTACCTCGCCTGGCTCTACGTGGTGGCCTTCATCCTGATCGGCACCGCGGTGCTGGGGCAGGTCCTGGTGAGCGACGAAGGACGGGCCGGCGCCTGGCTGCGGGGCGACCCCGGCTCACCCCCGGAGCATGATGCCCGGCTCGGTCCCGATGACGAGAATCGCGACACCGGAAGGAGCGTCCGATGACCCAGGACTCCACCACACCCATGCCCGCCACGACCACGAACGCCTCCCGCGGCCGCACGGCCGGCGCGGTCGTGTGCCTCGTGCTGGCCGCCCTCCTGACCACCCCGGCGGCGATCGCCTACTGGGGCCAGCGCACCCTGAACGACGGCGAGCGGTACGTCGAGACCGTCGGCCCGCTGGTGCAGTCGCCCGAGATCCAGGAGGTGCTCGCCACCCGGGTGACCACGGCGATCTCCCAGCAGGTCGACATCGAGGGCCTCCTCGACCAGGCGTTCGCGGGCCTGAGCGACGAGGCACCCCGCCTCGAGCTGCTCGCCGCGCCGCTGTCGGCCGCCATCAACGCCGCGATCGACCGCCAGGTCCGCGCCTTCCTGGCCTCCGACGCGTTCGCGGACCTGTGGACCCGGCTCAACGTCCGCGCGCAGCAAGCGTTCCAGCGGATCCTCGAGGGCCGCGGCGGGGGAGCGGTGAGCCTCCAGGGCGACGACGTCGTGCTCGACGTCGGCGAGGTGATCGACGAGGTCAAGGCACGGCTCGTCGACCGCGGCATGACGTTCGTCGAGAACGCTCCCATCCCCGAGACCGATCGCACGATCGTCCTGATGGAGGCGCCGCGCGTGCAGCAGATCCGCACGATCTACGCCTTCAGCGACCCCGTGGCCCGCTGGGCGCTGCCGGTCGTCGGGGTGCTCTACCTCGGCGCCGTCCTGCTCGCGCGGCGCCGGCCCCGCATGACGGTGGCCGTCGGGATCGCGATCGCCGTGAACGCCGTCGTGCTCGCGATCGCGCTCGGCGTCGGCCGCCAGCTCTTCTCGAACGCCCTCGCCGAGACGTCCTTCGGCCCGGCCAGCACCGTCTTCTACGAGACGCTGTCGGCGTACCTCGAGCGCGGCCGGCAGGTCGTGCTGATGCTCGGCCTCGCGCTCGTCGTGGCCGGCTGGTTCACCGGCTCCAACCGGTCGGGCACGGCGGTGCGCACGGCGATCGGCGGTGCCCTCGAGCGGTTCGGCGCCGGCGTGGTTCACGGCCAGCTCGGCCTCGGCTGGCGCTGGGTGACGGACAACGTCGCGTGGCTGCGGGTCGTGGCCGTCGGCGTGGCGGTGGTCGTGCTGGCCTGGGGCAACGAGATCTCGCCCGAGCGCTGGTGGTGGTCGCTGGCCCTCGCGCTGGTCCTGCTCGCCGTGCTCCAGGTGCTGGCGGGTGCGGGCCGGGCCGTCAGTCCGGCAGCGTCCCGGGATCACGCCCCGACAGCCCACGCCTAGCGGCCGAGGCGAAGACCTTCACGACGGCGCCGAGGATGACCAGGTCCAGGATCATCTGCGCCGTGACGGCCACGCGCATCCCCTGCGACGTGGCGGTGATGTCGCCGAAGCCCACCGTCACGAACGTCGAGACCGTGAAGTAGAGCGCGTCGACCCGGGTGAGCGGCCTGCTGAACGCGTCCGGGTCCGCGAGGGACACCGTGAGGTAGGCGCGCGCGAACATCAGCAGGAACACCGGGATCGCCAGCGCGAGCGCCTCGACGGCCCGGATCACCGGGAACGTCGAGCGCGCGATCAGCGGCACCTGGACGGCCACGACGCCGCTGAACACGAGCAGCGCGAGCAGGAACCAGGGCAGGTCGGATCCCGAGTCACGCGCCGGCAACAGGAAGTAGGCGCAGAGCAGCACCGTCACCGACAGCACGACGCGCACGGCGGCCCGCCGGACGAGCGCCCACGCCTGTCGGCGGGCCGGGTCCGGCCTCGGACGGGTCATGACTCACATCTGCGCGAGGATCCGCGCCTTCTGCGCGGCGAACTCCTCGTCGGTGAGCGTTCCGGCCTCGTGCAGGCGCCCGAGCTGGCTCAACAGGGCGATCGGATCGTCCGCCGGCGGGGCCGCGGGCGGCGGGGGCGGAGGCGGCGCCTGCTCGTACTGCTGGTCGTAGCCCTGCTGGTACTGCGGCTGCTCGGCCGCCCAGCGGGAGGCCTGGCGACGCGAGACGCGGTTCGAGACGGCCGTGGCCGTTCCGGCGACGACGGCGGTGCGTGCGACGCCCCTCAGTAGTCCTGGCATGTCGTGCTCCTTCGCTCGGGTGGTGTGCGGGCTCAGCCCGCGGCCTCGGTCGCGTCCAGCGCCTCGGCGATGTCGTCCAGGGGGATGAAGCCGGCCGCGACCAGCTCCGCGCCGTTGCGGCGCAGGGCATGGACGAATGGGGCGGCCCAGCGGTTCTCGTAGAGCAGGATCGCCGCGGCACTGCCGTCGGTCAGCACGTCGCCCGCCTCACGCAGGTCGTGCTCGCCGAGCAGGCTCGACGACGCGCCCTCGAAGACCGTGAGGTCGAACGCGCCGTCGCCGTCGAGGTCGTTGATCTCCAGCGCGCTGACGGACCCGTCGGCCTCCTTCAGCACGAAGGCCAGGTCCAGGATGCGGATCGTGCCGCTGTCCGTGAGCGCGACCAGCTCCTGCAGTCCCTCACCGGTCATCCTCGCACCGGGGAACTCCACGATCAGGTAGCCGACCGGTCCCCATTCGACCTCGTCCATGGCGGTGCCGTCCTTCCTCACGGTGGCGACGCGCGGCGTGCGTGTCCCGATCACGGTAGGAGCGCGGCCGGGGGAGCGGCCTCATCCTGCGGGGACGAAGTGCCGTCCCACGGCCGGAACGATCGGCAGGCGAACTCATCACGTCGTGACGAGGAGAGCCGGTGCCGATCCGACGAGACTGCACGCAGGACGACGACCACTCGGGAGGTGGGCCATGACGACGGAGCACCCGCGCCAGCAGGTGTTCGAGGTCAGGATCGAGGGCGCCGTTCCCGACGAGGTCCTAGGGGACCTCGCGGACATCCAGGTGGTCGGCCGCGAGCTGCGCACCTCGCTGCGCGCCCGCATCCGCGACCAGTCCGAGCTCCACGGATTCCTGGCCCAGCTGCGCACGTACGGCCTCGAGGTCGTCGAGGTGCGCCGCATCGTCACACCGGACGACGAGCCGGAGGCCGAGGAGCCGTGACCGGACGTGGCGGGCCGACCGTGGAGTACGAGCTCACGATCGACAGCGGGCTGGGGCCCGTCCTGCGGAACGCGCTCGGACCCGAGCTCGTGGCGCGCACCCGCACGTGCACGACGTTCGTCGCGGTGACCGCCGCGGACGTCGACGCGCTGGTCGCCGTGATCCATGCGCTCGGACTGCGACTGGAATCCGTCGTCGTCGTCGACCCCGCGGTGGCTACCCTCAGTCCATGACCGGGGCGCCGGAGGGGGTCGGTCGCGGCGAGATCATCGCGGCGGCCCGGTGCGCGCCGTCCCGCGTCGTCGCCGTCACGGCCGCCGCGGGGTATGGCAAGACCACGCTGCTGCGCCGCTGGGCGACCTTCGACCACCGCACCGTCGTCACCGCGTCCCTGGCAGCCTCCGACGACGATCCCGACGCCCTGGTCGCCACGTTCGCCGACGCCTTCGCCGTCGCGGACGGCACCACCGCTCCGCGGCGGCCCACGCTGCGCGGACTCGTCGCCGCGGTCAGCGCGCGCCCCCGACCCTTCGTGCTGCTCGTGGACGACCTGCAGGTCCTGCGGTCGGACGAGGCGCACGACGTCGTGCGGCTGACCGCCGCGCGCATTCCGTCGGGCTCGCAGCTGGTGACCGCGAGTCGGCGCGCTCAGCCACACCTGCCGCGGCTGCGTGCCGAGCACGAAGCGCTGGAGCTCGACGAGTGTCACCTCGCCGTCGACGGCATCATCGCCCGCGCGATCCTCGCGCGCGCCGGGCTGGACGTGGAGCCCGAGACGGCGGCCCGACTCGCGCGCGACTGCGAGGGGTGGGCGGCCGGCGTCGCCCTGGCGGCCGCGGTGGCGAAGGCCTCCCCGGACGGTGGGCTGGACGTCGCCGGTGACGACCGGTTCGTGGCGGACTACTTCGCGTCCGAGGTGCTGGGTCCGCTGGACGCCGACCAGCGCGAGTTCCTGCTCAGGACGGCGATCCTCGACCGGCTGGGCGGCGAGCTGTGCGACGCCGTGCTCGACCGCACGGACTCCACCGCGCGCCTGCGCGAGCTGGAGGACGCGAACCGCTTCGTGATGCCCACCGGACGCGGGCGCGCGTGGTACCGCCACCATCGCCTGTTCCGCGAGTTCCTCCTCGCCGAGCTGCGCCGCGAGGACCCCGAGCACGTCGAGCGCCTGCACACGCGGGCCGCCACCTGGCACGAGGCGCGCGGCGAGCAGGAGGCCGCGATCGAGCACCTTCTCTCCACGTCCCGGCACGAGCGGACCGCGGCCCTGGTCGACGCCGCGGCGCCGGCGGCGTGGGAGCGGGGCGAGTCCGCCGTGGTCCAGCGCTGGCTGACGACGCTGGGCGAGCTGCAGCTGGCGTCGCACCCGCGGCTGGCCGTCGTGCAGGGGTGGGTGGCGGCGTTGACGGGGGACCCCGGCACGGCACAGCGCTGGCTGTCCTTCCTCGAGTCGACCGCGGACCCGACCTCCTCCCTGGAGGCCGACCGTGCCCTGCTCCGCTCCGCGATGGCACCGGACGGTCCCGACCGGGCGCTGCGCGACGCGCGGTACGCCCTGACGCACGTCGATCCGTGGAGCTTCCGTCGCGTCCGAGCCATCGCCCTGTGCGGCGAGGCCCACCTGATGCTCGGGCAGGTGGACGAGGCCCTCCCGTGCCTCGAGGAGGCGGCGCGCGAGGCGACGCGGGGCGGTCACTACTACATCGCCGTGGGCGCGCTCGCCCTGCTGGGCTGGATCGCGATGGACCGTGGCGACTGGCGCGCCGGGGGCGAGCACGTGCGCGCGGCGGTCCGCGCGACCGAGGAGTCCGGCCTGCCGGGTCACCCGGCGACCGTGCTGACGCTGGCGGCCTCGGCACGCCTGCACCTGCGCGTCGGTGACCGAGCGGCGGCCCTGCACGAGCTGGGCGAGGCCATGGAGTCGCGTCACGTCAGCACGTCCGCGCGGCCCCTGCTCGCGGTGAAGGGCCGGCTCGCCGTGGCGAAGCTGCTCTGGGCCACGGGCGACCACGGTGGTGCCCGCGAGCTGCTGCGCGAGCTGCACGACCTCGCCCGCGAGCGTCCGGACCTCGGCGTCCTGGGCGCCGAGCTGGCCGAGTTCGTCGCCATGGTGGACGGCGGCGACCGCGACGACGGGGTGACCGCGCCACTGACCCCCGCGGAGCTCCGTGTCCTGCCGTACCTGCAGACCCACCTGACGATCGCGCAGATCGGCGAGCGGCTGTTCGTCTCGCGCAACACCGCCAACTCCGAGATCGCGTCGATCTACCGCAAGCTCGGGGTGAGCACCCGGGGTGCGGCGGTCGCGCGGGCCACCGTGCTGGGGCTGCTGGGGCAGTAGACGCCTTCGGAGGCACTGGGAGCACACGGTCCTTCACACGATTCGTGTGATCTGCGCGGCTGCGGCCGCTCACTAGCGTGCTGGGAGGGGAGGTGAGGGCTATGGTGCGACGCTCGCAGGACGAGCCCTCGTCCGCAGATCACGAGTCCTACCGGGCCGCCCCCGCCACCGGCGGCTGGCCGGGAATCCCCGACCGACCCCGCCAGTTCGTCAGCCGCGCGCGACTGCTCGACCTGATCGACGCCGACCCCGGCTGCTCGCTCGTGCTGGTCAGCGCGCCCGCAGGGACGGGCAAGACCTCGCTCGTCGTCGACTGGGCCACCACGCGTGCGCCCGAGCGCCTGGAGTGGATCACCTTCGACGCCGGCGACGTGCTGTGGCCCGCGTTCGTCGAGGCGCTCGGGCGTCTCGGGATCGTCGTTCCCGCGGGACCGCTCCCGCCCGGGGACGCGCCCCTGGACTCGCGGGTGCGCCGTGAGCTCGCCGTCGCGATCGCGTCCGAGCCCGAGGCCATCACGATCGTGATGGACGGGTTCGACGTCAGCTCGGCCGTGGTCGCCGACGACCTGGACTTCCTGCTCCGCCACACGGGGCACCGCCTGCGCCTGGTGCTGCTGACCCGGGCCGACCCGGTGCTCCCGCTCTACCGCTACCGGCTCGAGGAGTCGATGACCGAGGTCCGGATGGCCGACCTGGCGCTCACCGACGAGGAGGCCGCCGCCGTCCTCGACCTCATGGGCGTGCCGCTGCGCGCCGACTCGGTGCACCTGCTCAACACCCGCACCCGCGGCTGGGTCACCGGCACCCGCTTCGCCGGCAAGTTCCTCGGCGACCACGAGGACCCCGACGCCGACGTGGGCGACGTGATGGGCGAGAGCGGCAGCATCGCGGAGTACCTCATGGGGGAGGTGCTCGCGGCGCACTCGCCCGAGGTCCTCGACCTGCTGATGACGATGAGCGTGCCCGACACGGTCGAGCCCGGTCTGGCCGTCGCGCTGGGCGGCCACAGCGCGGTCCGCGGCCTGTCCTCCCTCGCACGGGTCAACGTCTTCATCGAGCGCGTGCCGGGTCACGCCGAGCACTATCGCTTCCACCCCTTCTTCCGCGACCTGCTCCGCGCCGAGCTGGGGTACCGAGCGCCCGGCACGCTGCTCGACCTGCAGCGCCGGACGGCCGACTGGTACGCCCGGGAGGGCATGCTCACCCCGGCCGCGCGCCACTACGCAGCGATCGAGGCGTGGACCGACCTCGCGGGGCTCGTCACCGACCACGACGCGTGGCGCCAGCTGCTGCTGGCGGACGGCACGCACCCGCTGGTCCAGGAGCTGCGCGCCATCCCCACCGCGCTGGAGGACCCGGACGTCGTCCTCGTCCGGGCGGCGCTGGCGCTCGCCGAGCGCGACCCGGCCGCCTTCGACCGCGAGGTCGCCCGGCTCTCCGGCGCGACGGATCCGGGAGAGGACGTCCGGCGCGCACTCGCCCTGCTGCTCGCCGTCCGCGGCCGCGACGCCGCGGACCCGCGCGAGTCGGCGGCGCTCGCCGACGCGGCCGGCCTGGCGCTGGTCAGCACCGGCGGCCGGGCGGAGTCCGACCCCGGGATGGTCCCGTTGGTCTGCGCGATGCAGGGTCTGGGTCACCTCCGTGAGGGCGACGTGCCCGGCGCCCGCGAGGCGCTACGCCTCGGCGCCGATGCGGCCGACCGTGCCGGCGAGCTCGCCCTGCTGGTCGAGTGCCTCGGCCTGCTCGCCCTGATCGCGTGCTGCGAGGGCGACACGACCCGCGCCGCCACCCTCGCGGCGCGCGCGGCGCGGACCGCCTCCGACGCGGGTCTCACCGTCTGCGTCCTGCCCCGCGCGCCACGGATCGCGCAGGCGTGGGTCGCCCTCGAGCAGTTCGACCTCCGCGCCGCGAGCGAGCACGTCGACGTCGCGGCCCGCGCGGACTTCGTCCTCGGCGATCCGGTCTCGAACGCGATGCTCGCCCTCGTCACCGCTCGCCTGCGTGCCGCACAGGGCGATCGCGCGACCGCCATCGCGACGATCGGCGCCGCACTGGAGCGTCTCGGGACGCAGGACGCGTGGCTCGTCGCGCGACTGCGCCTCGAGCTGGTCCCGTGGCTGCTCGCCCGGGGCGAGACCACCGAGGCGAACGAGGAGCTCGCCCAGGTGGACGACGAGCTGGCCGGGCCCGCGGTCTCCCTCGCCGCGGGCCAGGTCCGGCTCGCCCAGGGGGACGACGTCGCGGCCGCCACGGCCTACGCGCGGGCCCGCGACCAGCACGCACCGGTGCCGGTCCGCGTCGCCGGGTCCCTCGCGGAGTGCGCGCGCCTGCTGCGTGCCGGCGCTCCCGTCCAGGCCCACCGGGCCGTCGTCGAGGCCCTGCAGCTGGCTCGGCCGTCCACCCTGCGACGGCCGTTCCACGAGGCGAGCGTGCCCGTGCGCCAGCTGATCCAGCAGGACCGCCAGCTCGCGACGGCGCACGCGTGGCTCTTCGAGCGCACCGGTCCGGCCGCCGCCCGGCCCCGGCCCGGTTCGGGGGTGGAGTCACGCCAGCCGGCACCCGTCGAGCAGCTCACGGAGAAGGAGATGGAGGTGCTGGGGCACCTCGCCGCGCTGCTCACCACCGACGAGATCGCCGCGGAGATGTACATCTCGGTCAACACCGTGCGCACCCACGTCCGCAACATCCTGCGCAAGCTCGGCGTGACCCGCCGCAACGCCGCGGTCCGCGTGGCGCGCGAGTACGAACTGCTGCCCGGCTGACTTTGGCCCTAGGGTGCGAGGGTGAGCCTCGAACTGCCCCCGGTGGGCTTCGGCACCTACCAGCTGAACGGCCTGAGCGGCGTCGACACGGTCATCTCGGCCCTGCGCGTCGGCTACCGGCTGCTCGACTCGGCCATGAACTACGAGAACGAGGGCGCCGTCGGCACGGCCGTGCGGCGCTCCGACGTGCCGCGCGACGAGATCGTGGTGACCTCCAAGCTGCCCGGGCGCCACCACGCCTACGACCTCGCCGTCACCTCGATCGAGGAGAGCGTGCTGCGCACCGGCCTCGACCACCTCGACCTGCATCTCATCCACTGGCCGAACCCGTCGCACGACCTCTACGTCGAGGCGTGGCAGGCGCTCGTCGACGCCCAGCGGCGCGGCCTGGTGTTCCACATCGGCGTCTGCAACTTCCTGCCCGAGCACCTCGACCGGCTCGAGCGCGAGACGGGCGTCCTGCCCGCCGTCAACCAGATCGAGCTGCACCCCTACTTCCCGCAGGTCGAGGCGCTCGCCGACCACCGGCGTCGCGGCATCGTCACCCAGGCGTGGAGCCCGCTCGGCCGCAAGAGCGACCTGCTGACGAACCCGGTCGTCGTCGAGGTCGCTGAGCAGCACGACCTGACCCCGGCCGAGGCGGTGCTCGCGTGGCACGCGGCCGTCGGCGCCGTGCCACTGCCGAAGGCGTCCTCGCAGGAGCGCCAGCGCCAGAACCTCGCCGCGGTGGGCCACGTCCTCGATCCAGCCGCGGTGGAGCGGCTCACGGCGCTCGGCCGTCCCGACGGCCGGCTGTTCGACGGCGATCCGGCTACCCGGGTCGAGGACTGACCGAGTCGACCGATGACGACGCGGCGCTTCGTGCTGCTCGTGGTGGCGCTGGCGATCCTGGCGCGGCTGCCGTTCCTGACGGTGCTGCCCAGCCCCGACGAGGCGGGCCTGCTGATCGTCGGTGGCCAGTGGCACGACGGCACCTCGCTCTACGGCGACTACTGGGTCGACCGGCCGCCCCTGCTGATGGCGCTCGCCGAGCTGGCGGCGGGCACCGGGGGAGTGGTCGCACTGCGGCTGCTCGGCCTGGTGGCCGTCGCGGTCACGGTCGTCGCCTGCGCCGCCACGGCGCGCCGCCTCGCGGGCGATCGCGCCGCGCGCTGGGCCGCGGTGGCGGCCGCGGTCCTCACGGTCAGCCCCTGGCTGGGCGCCGACCGCGTCAACGCCGAGCTGCTGGCGGCACCGTGGCTCTCCGTCGGCGTGTACGCCGCCGTCCGAGCGGTGGAGCACGGCTCCCTGCGCTGGTCGGTGCTCACCGGCGCCGCGGGGATGGCCGCGGTGATGACCAAGCAGAACCACGCCGACGCCGCCGTCTTCGCGGTGGTGCTGCTCGTGGCGTCGGTGATCGCGCGGGACGTGCCGGCGCGGCGTGCTCTCGCCATGGCCGGGGTCGCCGCGACCGGCGCGCTCGCCTTGGCGGCCACCCTGCTGCTGTGGGCCTGGGCCCGGGGCACCGATCCGGCCGCCCTCGCCGACGCCCTCTTCGCGTTCCGGCTGCGCGCGGACGAGGTCATGGCGACCGACCGCTCCGACTCCGCCGACGGACGGCAGTACGAGCTCCTCGGACGCTCGCTGGTCTCGGGCCAGCTGCTGCTCGTGCTGGCGACCGTCGCCGCGCCTGCTCTCCGGCGGTGCCGCGCGCCCGTGTGGTGGGCGCTGAGCGCGATGACCCTGTTCGCGGCGGCCTCGGTCCTGGCCGGCGGCAGCTGGTGGAGTCACTACCTGGTCGAGTTCGCCGTGCCGGTCTCCGTGGCGACCGGGCTGCTCGCGGCGCGCACCCGGCGGGTCGTGCCGGTCGTCGTCGCGTATGCGGTCGCGGCCGGTGTGGTGGGTGGGGTGCTGATCCACCCGGCCCTCACGACGGTCGACGGCGCCGTGGCGGCCGGACGCATGGTCGGACGGGTCGCGGATCCCGGCGACACGGTCGTCAGCGCCTGGGGCAGGCCGGACCTCGTCCGGGCCACGGGGCTCGGGTCGCCCTACGAGCACCTCTGGAGCCTGCCGGTGCGCACGGACGACCCGGCGCTACGGGAGTTCACCCGCGTCCTCTCCGGCTCCGACGCGCCGACCTGGGTCGTGAGCAACGGGACCCTCGGCACGTGGGGACTGACCAGTGACACCGCCGAGCGCGAGCTGAAGCGTCGCTACCGGCTCGTCGCCGGCGTGTGCGCGTATCGGATCTGGGTGCGGAACGACGTCCGGCGGCCGGTTCCCGAGCGACCCGCCGGCGTCGAGTGCGTCAGGTCGTCCGGGCTGCGCTGAGCCCGTGGGCGGGCGTCAGCTCTCGAGGCTGAGCGCGCCGCGCCGACCCAGCCGCCGGTCGACCAGGGTCAGGGCAGCCAGGCAGCCGATCACGAGCGCGGCGATGCCCGCGCACGTCATGGCCACGCCCGACCAGCCCGACGCCGCGACGTCGAGGAACGGGTAGGGGTACCAGCCCGTCACCGCTTCGACCGTCAGCGTGACCGCGAGCCAGGCCACCGGCCACAGGAACGCCACGAGCAGGGCTCGACGATCGATCCGATCGCGAGGCCCGAACACCAGCCAGCCCACCACGGCCAGCAGCGGCACCGCGAGGTGAAGGAGGCGGTCGGCCACGAGGCTCGCCCCCTCGAGGTCGAGAAGCGGCCGGAGCAGGAAGAAGTGCACGAGACCCGTCACCGTGATCCCCATGACACCGGCCAGACGCACGGCCCGCCACCAGGGCCCGTCCGCCAGCGTGTCGCGCGCGAGGACCACCGCCGAGACCAGGACCAGCAGGTTGCTCTGGATCGTGAAGTACGCGATGAAGCGAGCGAGCCGGACGCCGAGGTCCGGGCCCTCGGTCTCGGCCAGGACGGACGCCCCCGAGAACACCAGTGCGAGCTGCAGGAGCAGCGCCACCGCCGCCGTCCCTGCCGTGAGGGCGTGCCATGCCCTCGCCGGCGTCGCGGCTCGGGGAGATCGCGCTGCGTCCACGGCTTCGGTCCTTCGCTCTCGACCCCTCCAGGGCTTCGACGACGGCGCGAGCCCGGGGCGCCCCACATCATGGCGGGTGCACCCGCGTCTGCCAAGCCGTCGCCGCCGAGCGACGTCCGCCCCGGAGTCAGCGCTGCGACACGGCCGAAGCCGCCCGGACGAGCGCGGTCGTCAGGCACTCTGGGTCCGAGCCCGCCGCTCGGCGGGTCGCGAGCGGGCACGAGACGAGGGAGTGCGATGACGGGCGAGCCCCAGGTCCGCGCGGTCGGACTGACGCGCGCCTTCGACGACCGCGTCGCCGTCTCCGGACTCGACCTCACCGTGCGACAGGGCCGCGTGCTCGGCGTCCTGGGGCCCAACGGCTCGGGGAAGTCCACGACCGTTCGGCTGCTCACGGGGCTGCTGCGTCCGACCGCCGGCACCGTCGAGCTGTTCGGCGAGCCGGTGACCCCCGAGACCGCGCCCCGGCTGCGCGCCCGCATCGGCGTCCAGACCGAGGCGAACCTCTACCTTCGGCTCACCGTCGCCGAGAACCTGCGCACGTGGGGCGCGCTGCACGGCCTGTCCCGTCGGCACACCGCCGAGCGGATCGACGAGGTGCTCGACGTCGTCCACCTGGCCGACCGCCGCGACGCCCCGGTCGGATCGCTCAGCAAGGGCCTGCGTCAGAAGGCCAAGATCGCCCGTGCCCTGCTGGCGGAGCCTGAGCTGCTGTTCCTCGACGAGCCCACCGCCGGGCTCGACCCGGCCTCGGCTCTCGACGTGCTGGGCCACCTCGCGAAGCTCCGCGCCGACGGCCGCACCACGATCGTCCTGTGCACGCACCAGCTCCACGGGCTCGAGGAGCTGTGCGACGACGTGGTGATGCTCGACCGCGGGCGCGTCGTGGCCTCGGGGGAGGTCGACGAGCTGGTCGCCGCGCACTGGCCCGAGCGCGCGTACGTCGTCCGTGTCACCGATCGCGCGGCCGCCGAGCAGGCCGTCGCCGACCTCCGCGCGGCCGGCCACACCATCCCGGACCCCGAGCCGGTCGAGCCCTCGCTGCACGACCTCTACTTCGCGCTGCTGCAGGGGGAGGGGCGTTGAACGCCGACCGCGTCCGCGCCCTCGTGGCCAAGGACTGGATCGAGCTGCGCCGCAACCGGCAGACGCTGCTGCCGATCGTCATGCTGCCGATCGTGTTCGCGCTCGTGCTCCCGGCGACGCTCATCGCCGCGACGCGGCAGCCGGATGCACTGGCCCGGCTCGACTTCCTCACGTCCTACCTGGACGGGCTGCCCGCCGGCGTCGCCGCCGACCCCACGCGGGCGGTCGTGCAGTACTTCATGGCGCCGGTCTTCCTGATGATCCCGATCGTGGTCGCCACCGTCCTGGCCACCGCGGCGTTCGTCGGGGAGAAGGAGCGCGACACCCTCGAGGGCCTGCTGTTCACGCCGCTCACGGACCGCGAGCTCGTGATCGGCAAGATCCTCGTCTCGTGGGTGCCGGCCGTGGGGGTCACGTGGCTGTCGACCGCCGTCTACGCGCTGGTCGTGAACGGCCTGGCGCGGCCGTGGCAGCACGGGTGGGCGTTCCCGAACGGCACGTGGCTCGTTCTGGCCCTCGTGATCGCCCCGCTCGTGTCCTTCCTCGCGATCGGCTGCATCGTCCTGATCTCGCACCGCGCCTCCACGCTCCAGGGCGCGCAGGCGGTCGCGGGACTGCTGGTGCTGCCCGTGATCGTGCTGATCGTGTCGCAGGCGGCGGGCGCTCTCGCGTTCGACGGCGGGGTCGTGATCGGCGTCGGAGTGGCCGCCCTCGTGGGCGATCTCGCGGTGTTCCACCTGGCCGTCCGGCGCTTCGACCGCGACCGTGTCGTCACGCGACTGTGACCCATTCGTGCTGTGACATGTGCCACAGGGCCCGCCGGAGAGTGGCACCCGAAGCGCGGTAGGGTCACGGTAATCTCCGGGATCGTGTCGTCGGAAACGCCGTCGACACGGGACGGAACATCGACGTGACCGGACCGGCCGGCGGGCTGGTCCAGGAGAGGACAAGGCAGACCTATGGTCGACGTGGACAAGGTCCTGGACGAGGCGGGGTTGAAGAACCCCCACGTCCATGAGTTCGTGAAGCACTGGGCGGGTGTCACCCAGCCCGAGCGCATCGAGGTCGTCAGCGCCAGCGACGACGCCCGACTGCTGCAGGAGGCCCTCGAGGCCGGCGAGCTCGAACCGGCCGGTGAGGGCCTGTACTACTCGCAGAGCTACCACAAGGACACGGCCCGCTCGGAGGAGCGGACCATCGTGGCCACCAGCGACCCCGCGGACAAGGGCGTCTACAACAACTGGCGCCACGCCGACGAGATCAAGCCGGTCGTCATCGGGAACATGACGGGCGCCTCGCAGGGCAAGACGATGTACGTCATCCCCTACCTGATGGCCGCTCCCGGCTCGCCGCTGGAGGCCTACGCCGCCGGCATCGAGCTCACCGACAACCGCTCGGTCGTGCTGCAGATGATCCGCATGGCCCGCGTCGGCGTCGACCTGTTCGAGAACCTGCAGGACCCCGAGAGCTTCGTGCGCGCGGTCCACGTCACCGGCGACCTGGAGAACCTCGGCCAGGGCACCCCCGACGACAAGCGCTACTTCGTGACCGTCGCCGACGAGCGCACGATCCTGCACTTCGGCTCGTCCTACGGCGGCAACGCGCTGCTGGGCAAGATCGCCCACGGCCTGCGCCAGGCGAACTGGGACGGCTGGGCGTCGCGCAAGTTCCTCGCCGAGCAGTACATGCTCATCGCGATCCAGGACAAGGAGACCGGCAAGAAGTACCACATCGCCGGTGGCTTCCCGAGCGCCTCGGGCAAGACGAACCTCGCGATGATGGTCGCCCCGGGCGTCCTGGGCGAGCGCTACTACGTCGAGTTCTTCGGCGACGACATCGCGTGGCTGTGGGTCGGCGACGACGGCAAGCTCTACGGCATGAACCCCGAGTACGGCGTGTTCGGCGTGGCGATCGACACCAACGCGATCACCAACCCCAACGCGCTCGCCGCGGTCCAGGAGGGCACCGGCGCGATCTTCACGAACACGGCGTACAACGTGAACACGCACGAGACCTGGTGGGAGGGCAAGTCGCCCGAGTACCCCACCGACGTCGAGGGCTGGCGCGACTGGAAGGGCCACCTCATCTCCGAGCGCCCGGTCGAGGAGCAGCGCTCCAAGGACCACGTGTGGGCGCACCCGAACTGCCGCTTCACGTCGACCATGTCGAACGTCCCGAACGAGTCGCCCGACTACGACGACCCGGCGGGCGTGCCGATCGACGGCATCATCTACGGCGGCCGCACCCGCGACCGTGAGCCTCTGATCCGCGCGATCGAGGATCCGGCCGAGGGCGTCTACGACGGCCTGACGCTGGGCGCCGAGGCCACCGCCGCGGCCGAGGGCGTGGCCGGCCAGCTGCGCTACGACCCCATGTCGATGCGTCCGTTCCTGGCGCTGCCCGAGGGCCGCTACGCGCAGCACTGGCTCGACATCCTCGACCAGGTCACCGACAAGCCGCTGTTCGCGCACGTGAACTGGTTCCAGCGTGACGCCGACGGCGGCTACCTGTGGCCCGGCTACAGCGAGAACCTGCGCGCCCTGCTGTGGATGATGGACTACCGCGAGGGTCGTGTCACCGGCACGAAGACCCCCGTCGGCGTCGTCCCGAGCAAGGACGAGCTGAACCTCGAGGGCCTGGACATCGACGACGCCGTCCTCGACCAGCTGCTGGCGATCGACGTCGATCGCTGGAAGCAGGAGATCGGCCTGCGCGAGTCGCACCTCGAGCAGTTCGGCGGACTGCCCGAGCGCATCTGGGAGGCGCACCGCCGCGTCGCCCAGGCTCTCGACGAGGCCTGACGCACCGAGCGAAGGGGTCCACCGCGTGAGCGGTGGGCCCCTTCGTCATGTCCGGGCCGTCTCGCGCTCCTCGACGGGGGACCGGGGCCGCTCCGCCTGCACGACGAGGGCCACGCCGACCACGACGATCGCGCCACCGGTGACGATGGCACCGGTGAGCGGCTCGGCGAGGATGACGGCGCCGAGCAGCACGGCGACCACCGGGTTCACGTACGCATAGGTCGACACGAGCGCGAGCGGAGCGTTCTGCAGCAGCCACACGTAGGCCGTGTAGGCCACGAGCGAGCCGAAGACGACCAGGTACCCCAGCGCGATCCACGAGGAGGTCGACGCCTCGGCGAAGTCGCTCGGACGCTCGCCCCGCGCGGTCCCGAGGACCACCAGCGCGATCGCCGCCGACAGCATCTCCCACACGGTGGCCACGAACGGGTTCGCCGGCATCGGCATCCGCGGCGACAGGAACGAGCCGACCGACCAGCACAGCGTCGCCCCGACGATGAACACGATGCCGGTGGTCGTCCCGCCGGCGCCGCCGCCGGGGAGGACCAGTACGCCCAGGCCCACGAATCCGACCAGCACGCCGGTCCAGGTGAGCAGCCGCGGACGCTCGCCGCCGGCGAAGCGGAACAGGATCAGCCACAGCGGGACCATCGCGACGAGCAGCGCCGCCAGCCCGGACGGCACGGTGCGCTCGCCGAGGACGACGCCCCCGTTGCCGCCGGCGAGCAGGAGGATCCCCACGATCGCCGCGCCCCGGAGCTCGCGCGGCCTGACCCGCAGCACCCCGAGCCCGGACCGGACGGCGAGGAAGATCCCCATCAGCACCGCGGCCGTCAGGAACCGGGCCGCGGCCGAGAGCAGCGGCGGCATGTCCTCCACGACGATCCGGATGCCGAGGTAGGTCGAGCCCCAGGCGACGTAGACCACGACCAGCGCGAACCACATCGCGCCGGGGGAGACGTCGCTCTGCGGGGTGGTGGCGGGGTGCGCTGTCATGACCGTCCTGTCCTCGTGGTCCTGACACTCATTCAACCTGCAGGGTCCGACGACTCACCACCGATCGACTGCCATCACCCGCAGGGATCCGGACAAAGACGGCGCGGGCGTCCGCTCAGGCGGTGGGCAGCGACCAGGTGCCGTTGCCCTCGCCCTTGAGGCCGAGCTTGGCGGCGCGCTTGGCCACCCAGGCGGACTGGGCCTTGCTGAGGTCGCCGAGCTCGAAGCGGGTGCCCCAGCCGAACGGCGAGGTGCCCGGGATGTCGACCAGCGTGCCCTCGGGCCCGCGCTGGATCTGGCCCACGATGTCGCGGTAGCCGGTGGCGAAGTCGAGGCGCTCGCCGCGGAACTCGCGGGCGTAGTCGGCCGCGAGGCGCTTGGCGCGCTTCGCGACGTCGCAGCGCAGCATCGTGTCGCCGACGGCGCACAGCACGCCGCGAGGCACCTGGCCGTTGCTGTAGCCGCCCCAGCCCTTGCCGGCGCCGTTGTTCGTCAGGAACTGCACGAGCACGGGCATCGGGTCGATGAACTGGCCGTCGACCTGGATCTCGAAGTGCAGGTGCGGGCCGGTGGAGTTGCCGCGCGAGCCGACCAGGGCGATCTCGTCGCCCGAGCTCACCGTCTGCCCGTCCTCGACGAGCACCTTGGACGAGTGCGCGTAGCGCTCGGCCGTGCCGTCGGGGTGCGAGATCGTGATGAGCGTGCCGGCCCAGCCGACCTCCTGCAGGCTCACGGTGCCGCCGCGCGAGGCGTAGATCGGGGTGCCGGTGGGGGCGGCGAGGTCCTGGCCGGTGTGGGTGGACTGCCACATGCTGCCGCCCATGCCGAACCCGGCCGAGATCGAGTAGGAGCCCTGCTTCAGCGGGAACGTCCAGCCCTGCCGCGTGGCCGCGACCGGACGGGTGGCGTTGCAGACCGTGGTGGGGGAGTCGGCCGAGCCGTTGGGCGGGGTGTTGCGGCCGCTGCCGAGCGAGGGCCGCGTGACCGCGTACGGCTTCGCGGGCACCTCCGAGACGCCCACCTGCGCGCGAGTGGCGGGCGCGTCGATCATCAGGCCGTCGCCGACGTAGACGCCGACGTGGTGGATGCCCGACTTCTTGTTCGCGGAGAAGACCAGGTCGCCGCGCAGGATCTCGTCGGTGGGCACCTTCACGGTGCGGGCGTAGAGCTGCGCGGGCGTGCCCCGCAGGTCGTAGCCGTTCTTGACGTTCACGACGCCGCCGCAGCTCCACGCGGGAGAGGCGTTCCGCGCGGAGTAGTCCTGTCCGATGCGCCCGACGAGCGCGTCGATCATGCGGATCGTCTGCGCCGGCAGGACCTGGACGGTCCGCGAGCCGACGGTGGCGGTGCCGACACCCTTCGTGGCCTTCAGGCGGGCGGCCGACGGCGCCTTCACCCCCAGCCGGGCGAGACGCTTGCGGTACGAGGTCCACGCGGTGGCGACCCGGTCGTTCCACGCCTCCTGCTCGACCCGCGTCTGCGGCAGGCCCTCGGGCGTGGAGGAGGCGCCGAGGCCGAGCTGCTCGGCCAGCTTGCCGACCTGCGCCAGCTGGCGGGCCGCCGCCTTCTCGGCCTTCTCGGCGATGGCGGTGGCCCGGTCGGCGCGGCGCTGGAGCTTCTGCGCCGCCTCGAAGGCTCGCTTGGCGTCGCCGAGGTGACCCTCCTGCGCCTCCGTGACCTGCTCGGTGCTGAAGATGCCGGTGATGAGGTCCTCGGGGTTCTCCGCCGCGGCGAGGGCCGTGAGCTTGCGCGCGAAGGGATCGCCGCTCGGGGACATCGCGTAGTCGACGACCTGCGCGACGTAGGCCCGCGCGACCCGGCGCTGGCGGTCGGCGTCGCGGGTGCGCTCGGCGGCCTCCTTGCGACGGTCCTCCGCGACGCTGAGGTTGGCCTCGTAGCGCAGCGCCAGGGTGGTCAGCTCGGTGATGGCGCTCGGCGCGATGGCGAGCGGATCGGGGACGTCGGGGACGTCGAGCGAGGGGGCGGAGGACGTGGCCGACGGGGCCCCGGTGGACGGGGGAGTCGTGGGGTCGACGGCATGAGCGGCGGTCGGGAACGCCAGGCCGGCGACCAGGACCGTCACCCCCGCGAAGACCCGAGTCCAGCGCATCAGTGCGACACCTCCATCAGTGAGTCAACCACGCTCCTCCATCCACTGTTCACACAATCCCCAGCCGTCACTCCCGTCGTGCCACGGCGCCTGGTCCCGATGGGCCAGAAACCCTGCGAACACCCGCCGGATAGGCTGGGGAACGTGCGTGCGATCTCCCTTGTGCTCTTGGTCACTTCGGCTCTGCTCGGGTGGTCGATGCCTGCGCAAGCGCACACCTCTCTCATCTCCACCGACCCCACCGAGGGCGCTCGGCTGGCCTCCGTGCCCGAGCAGGTCGTGCTCACGTTCAGCGAGAATCTGCGCGAGCCCTCCCAGGTCGGCGTGGCCGTCGACGGCGAGGCCGTCGATGTCGAGTTCCAGGTCGACGGACCCCGGGTGGTCGTCACGCCGCCCGCGGACGCGCCCGAGGGCGCGTACGACATCAACTATCGCGTGATCTCCGCCGATGGGCACCCCGTGACGGGCACGCTCTCGTTCGAGGTCGCCCAGGCGGCCGGCATCGCCACCGAGGAGGCGCCCGCCGGCGACGAGCCCACCGCCACCCAGTCGCCCGAGACGGCGACGAACGACGCCGCCGCCGACGTCGAGGACGACTCGGTCTGGTCGTCGCCGCTGCTGCTCGGCGTGGGTGTCGTCGCGGTCGTGCTGGCGATCGGCGCCGCCACCGTCCTGCGCCGTCGCTCCGTCACGTCCGACCATGACCGCTCCTGAGCTCTCACCGCGCCTCTACGGCGCGGTCCTGGGCGTCGTCGGCCTGGCGTCCCTCGTCGCGGTCGTCGTGCTGTCCGGCGCGACCCCGCAGCCGCCCCCGCCGGGCCTGCCCGACCCGGGTCCCGTCGTCGGCTGGGCGCTGCCGATCTCGCGATACGCCTCGGACATCCTGGCCACCGTCACGATCGGCTTCCTGCTGACGGCGGTCGTCCTGCTGCCCTCCGGCGACAGGCTCGAGGGCCTCGCCGTCCAGGCCGTCCGCATCGCCTCCTGGGCCGCGGGCGGCTGGTTCGTCGCGGCGCTCGTCTTCTACTGGGCCAACGTCGCCGACCTCTACGCACGTCCGATGACGCAGGTCGAGCTCGGCCAGCTCGTCGACTTCGCGTCGGTGTTCGCCACCGGCCGCGGCCTGCTGGTGCAGGCGGTCGCCGCCCTCGTCGTCGCGCTGTGGGCCCGCTGGACGTTCTCGGTCCGTCAGCTCGCGCTGTGCGTCGCCGTCGGCCTGATCGGCATCTCCGCCGTCGGACTGACCGGTCACTCGGCCTCGGCCGGATCGCACATGCTCGCCACCGCCTCGCTGGTCCTGCACCTCGTGGGCGTCGTGCTGTGGGTGGGCGGCCTCATCGCCCTCGGCTGGGTCGCGCTGCGTCGCAGCCGTCGCCTCGACGACGCCGTCGCGCGCTACTCCACCCTCGCGCTGTGGTGCTTCGCCACCGTCGCGGTCTCCGGGCTCGTGAGCGGCTTCGTGAACCTCGGTTCGCTCGGCGGCCTCGACTCCACCTACGGTGTGCTGCTGCTGGTCAAGGCGACCGCGCTCGTCGGTCTCGGCGCCTTCGGCGTCGTCCAGCGGCGCCGCCTGCGCCACCGCGGTGCCGGCTTCGCCCGCTTCGCGGTCCTCGAGGTCCTGCTGATGACCGTGACGATCGCCGTCGCGGTCGTCCTGAGCCGCACGGCCACCCCGGTGGGGGAGGACGTCCTCACCAGCCCCGCCGAGCTGCTGCTCGGGCGCCCGCTGCCGCCGGAGCCCACGCTCGCGCGGGTCCTGACCGGGTTCTACCCCGACGGCATCGGCATCGCCGTGGTCGTCTTCGGCACCGCGTTCTACCTGACCGGGCTGCGGGTGCTGCGTCGCCGCAACGACCGCTGGCCGGTCGGTCGCACCATCAGCTGGTTCCTGGGCCTGGCGGTCGTCGCCTGGGCCACGTTCGGCGGCCTCGGCGTGTATTCCAGCGTCATGTTCAGCCTGCACATGGTCTCGCACATGATGCTGTCGATGATCGCGCCGATCTTCCTCGTGCTGGGCGCGCCGATGACGCTCGCGCTGCGCACCCTGCCGGGCCCGCGCCGGCCGGGCGAGCACTCGCCGCGGTCCCTGCTGCGCGACGCGCTGCACTCGAAGGTCTCGGCGTTCTACACGAACCCGATCGTCGCCGCGGTGATCTTCCTCGGCACCCTCTACGCCGTCTACTTCACCGGCCTGTTCGAGGCCATGATGCGCACGCACTCGGGCCACGCGTTCATGGAGCTGCACTTCCTGTTCTCGGGACTGCTCTTCTACTACGTGATGATCGGCGTCGATCCCGCGCCGCGACGCCTCACCCCGCTGGCCCGGTTCGGCGTGCTCATGCTGTCGGTCCCGTTCCACGCCTTCTTCTCGGTGGCGCTCATGTCGTCCGACGTGATCATCGCCGAGTCCTACTACCAAGCACTCGAGCGCCCGTACGCCACGGACCTCGCCGCCGACCAGTACCTCGGCGGCGGCATCGCCTGGGCGATGGGCGAGATCCCGCTGCTGCTCGTCGTCGGCGCGATCTTCGTGCAGTGGTTCCGCTCGGACTCGCGCGAGGCCAGGCGCAGCGACCGGGCGGCCGACCGCGACGACGACGCGGCGCTCGAGCAGTACAACGCGTACCTCTCGAGCCTGCGCGACGACGCGCCGCGCCGCTGACCGACCCCGGACACACCACTGCCCGGCCACCTGAGGGTGACCGGGCAGTCGTGTGTCTCGCCCCGGCGGGGCGGCGGGTCAGAAGAGGATCTGGCCGCCGCTCGTGGCCGCGGTGAAGCGCTCCTGGGCGTCGGCCCAGTTGGCGATGTTCCAGAACGCCTTGACGTAGTCGCCCTTGACGTTGAGGTAGTCGAGGTAGAAGGCGTGCTCCCACATGTCGAGCTGCGAGATCGGGATCAGCGTCGCGGGGATGTTGGACTGCTGGTCGTAGAGCTGGACGATGACCAGCTTCTGTCCCAGCGTGTCCCACGCCGTGATGGCCCAGCCCGAGCCCTGGATGCCGAGGGCGACCTGCTCGAACTGCGCGCGGTACGCGTCGAACGAGCCGAAGTTGTCCTCGATCGCGGCAGCCAGCTCGCCGGTGGGCTTGTCGCCACCGTCCGGCGAGAGGTTCTTCCAGAAGATCGAGTGGTTGATGTGACCACCGAGGTTGAACGCGAGGTTCTTCTCGAGCAGGTTGATCGTGTCGAACTCCTGGACCTCACGCGCCTGCTCGAGCTTCTCGAGCGCCGTGTTCAGACCGTTGACGTAGTTCTGGTGGTGCTTGCTGTGGTGCAGCTCCATGATCTTGCCCGAGATGTGGGGATCGAGTGCCCCGTAGTCGTAGGGCAGGTCCGGCAGGGTGTAGTCGGCCACGCGTCCTCCTGGTCGTCGAAGTGGTTGATGTCTTCGTTGAGTTCAAGCCTCAGTCTGTCAGTTGTGTTCCCCGGGGCAAGGGCAGCCCGGATCGCGGGACGTCCGCCGGTAGGCTGTGGGCGTGACAGGCAAGCGCGTGCGCCGCATCGAGGGCGAGGAGGAGCCCGAGGTCGTGGCGGCCTCCGAGACCGCCCCGAGCCGCGAGCGCGCGGCCCGGCCCGATCCCGTGTCGCCGCCGCCCGGCCGTCGCGGTGAGACGCCCGACCAGCGGGAGCCGCGCCCCGAGCCGCAGGCCCCGCAGGAGCCGGCGGCCGAGCCCGCTGAGAAGCCCGCCAAGCCCTCGCTGCGCAGCGAGCTGTTCACGATCCCCAACCTGCTCAGCGCGATCCGGATCCTGCTGGTGCCGGTCTTCCTGTGGCTCGTGCTCGTCCCCGAGGCCGACGTGCTCGCGATCGGCGTGCTGGTGCTGTCGGGCATCACCGACTACCTCGACGGCAAGATCGCCCGCGCCACCGGCGCCACCACGCGCCTGGGCGCCGTCCTCGACCCGGTGGCCGACCGGCTCTACATCCTCGCGGTCGTCGTGGGTCTCGGCCTGCGCGACATCATCCCGTGGTGGCTCGCGATCATCCTGCCGCTGCGCGACGTCGTCCTGTTCTCGCTCGTGCCGTTCCTGCGCACCCGCGGCTTCAGCGCCCTGCCCGTGCACTTCCTGGGCAAGGCCGCCACGGCGGGCCTGCTCTACGCCTTCCCCCTGCTGCTGCTCGGCGACGGCGACGGCGCGGTGGCCAACCTGGCGCGCGTGTTCGGCTGGGCGTTCACGGTGTGGGGCGTCGGCCTCTACTGGTGGGCCGGCATCCTCTACGCGATCCAGGTGCGCCGCCTGCTGGCCACCACGCCACGGGTCCGATGAGCAGCCGGCGCGACGAGGAGTCGTCGGTCGCCGAGGCCGAGTCGATCCTCGAACGGCTGGCCGCCACCGCGCTCGACGACGACTACTACGTCGACCACGAGAAGCCGCCGGGCAACGGCGCGAAGGCGCTCACCGGCCTCGCGATCGCGACCATCGCCACGATGCTCACCGTCGCGGCGGTGCAGACGCGCATCGACCGCCCCGCCACCGAGGCCGAGCGCGACGCGCTGATCGAGAACATCCGCCTGCGCGAGGACCTCGTGGCCAACAAGCAGGAGACCGTCGCCGGGCTGCAGGGCGAGATCGCCGACCTCCAGGCCGAGTCGGTCGTCGACGGACCCGGCACGGTGGCGGTCCGCGTGGCGTCCGGCGCCGTCCCCGTCGAGGGGCCCGGCCTGACCATCACGGTGCAGTCGTCGGCGAACGAGGACCGCCCCGGCGGCCGCCTCACCGACGCCGACCTCCAGCTCGTGGTCAACGGGCTGTGGCTGGCCGGCGCCGAGGCCGTCTCGGTCGGGGGCCACCGGCTCACCTCCACCTCGGCGATCCGCTCCGCAGGGGAGGCGATCACCGTGAACTACCGCTCCGTCACCGAGCCGGTCGTCGTCGCGGCGATCGGCGACGAGTCCACGCTGGAGACCCAGTGGCAGGCCGGTCCGTCGGGCCGCTACCTCGACGCGCGCGCCGAGGCCGATGGTCTGCGGTACGACGTGCAAGGATCGGACGACGTCGAGCTGGCCGCCGCACCCGAGTCGCGGCTGAGGGTCTCGGCCGAGCCCCTGAGGAGGAGCGCGTCGTGATCCCGGTCATCGGTCTCGTCGTGGGTGTCACGATCGGCCTGTTGCTGCAGCCCACGGTCCCCAGTGCCCTCCAGCCCTACGTCCCGATCGCGATCATCGCCGCCCTCGACGCCGTGCTGGGCGCCGCCCGCGCCTACATGGAGGGACGCTTCGACGACCGCGTCTTCGTCGTCTCCTTCGTCTCCAACGTGGCGATCGCCTCGATCATGGTGTTCGTCGGCGACCAGCTGGGCGTCGGCTCGCAGCTGTCCACCGGCGTCATCGTCGTCCTGGGCATCCGCATCTTCGCCAACTCCGCCGCGATCCGCAGGCTGATCTTCCATGCGTGACCAGCTGGGCCGGCGGTCCTCCTGGATCGTGGCGCTCCTCGTGGGGCTGCTGGCCTTCACGATGACCGTCCAGTGGCGCCAGGACGACGAGACCGACGACTTCAGCGGCGTCCGCGGCGTCGAGCTCGCCGAGCTGCTCAAGTCGCTCGACGCCACCAACACGCGCCTGTCGCAGCAGATCGACACGCTGCGGGCCTCGCGCGACGACCTGCGCGACTCCAACGAGAGCACCGCCGAGGCCAGGAAGGCCGCGGTCGAGCGCGCCAACGCGCTGGCGATCCTCGCCGGCACGGTCGGGGCCGAGGGCGAGGGCATCGAGATCACGATCACCGCCCCGCCGGGCGCCGTCACCGCCTCGGTCCTGCTCGACGCCGTCCAGGAGATGCGCGACGCGGGCGCCGAGGTCATCTCGCTCAACGGCGTCGCGCGCGTCGTGGCGCAGACCTGGTTCCTCGACGACGACGCCGGCGTGCGCGTCAGCGGCCGCGTCCTGAAGCCGCCCTACGTCATGGAGGTCATCGGCGATCCCGACACCCTCGCCGACGCCGTGACGTTCCGCGGCGGCCTGGCCGACCGCGTCGAGGGACGCGGGGGAGAGGTGGGCGTGGAGAAGCGCCAGCGCATCCGCGTGACCGCTGTCGCCGATGCCCCCGAGCCCCAGTACGCTCGACCCGCGAACGACTGACCGCGACGATGGAGGACGACCGTGATTCCTGAGGACCTGTTCTACAGCGAGGAGCACGAGTGGGTGCGTGTCGAGGGCGACGTCGCCATCGTCGGCATCACCGACTTCGCCCAGGACCAGCTCGGCGACATCGTCTACGTCGACCTGCCGGCCGAGGGCGACTCGATCGACGCGGGCTCCGTCGTCGGCGAGCTGGAGTCCACGAAGTCGGTCTCGGACGTCTTCACGCCCGTCACCGGTGAGGTCATCGCCCGCAACGACGCGCTGGAGGCGACCCCCGAGGTCATCAACTCCGACCCGTACGGCGAGGGCTGGCTGCTCAAGGTCCGCATCGCCGACGAGGACGTCACGTCGGGCCTGCTCACCGCCGAGGCGTACTCGGCTCTGGTGACCGGCTGACCCACGCGAGCCCGGGTGTTAGGTTGGGGGCGAAGGAACCCTGAACCCCCACTTGAGCCAACCTTCAAGCTCTACTTGAGACGGAGTTGATCGCGGTGACGACGCCGGACGGTTTCGACGAGACCAACTTCATCCCGGTCATCGACGCCGACACCGAGGAGATGTCCGAGGGCGACGTGTTCGCCGTCGAGAACCTGCCGGTCGGCAATGCGATGCTGCTGGTGCAGCGCGGTCCCGACGCGGGCTCGCGGTTCCTGCTCGACCAGGACGTCGTGTCGGCCGGGCGCCATCCCTCCAGCGACATCTTCCTCGACGACATCAGCGTCTCGCGCCGTCACGCGACCTTCTCGCGTCGCGGCAGCGGCTACGTGGTCACCGACCTGGGCAGCCTCAACGGCACCTACGTCAACCGCGACCGCATCGACGGCGACATCCCGCTGTCCGGCGGCGACGAGGTCCAGCTGGGCAAGTACCGCCTCATCTACTTCCCCGGCACGGTCGCCTCCGAAGGTGGTCAGTGACCGCCTCCGAGGCCGGGCGCGAACCGCTGCTCGGCATCTCCCAGGTCATCGCCGAGCTCTCCGAGGAGTTTCCGGACATCTCGCAGAGCCGCATCCGGTACTACGACGAGCAGGGCCTGGTCGAGCCGCGCCGCACGCCGTCGGGGTACCGCAAGTTCAGCTACGGCGACGTCGAGCGGCTGCGGTTCGTCCTGCGCATGCAGAAGGACCGCTACTGGCCGCTGAGCCACATCCGTCAGGTCCTCGACCAGATGGACTCGGGCGAGGTCCCCGACACCGAGCTGCGCGCCACGCTGCGCGTGCCGCAGGTGACGCTGGCCGCCGACGGCTCGCCCACGGCCCAGTCGATCACCGAGGGTGCCGGCGCCACGCGGATGACGCGTGACGAGCTCGTCGACGCCGCCGGGATCGACGACGCCACCCTCGACCAGATCGAGGAGTTCGAGCTGATCCGTCGCCGCCCGAACCAGCGCTACTACGACACCGACGACCTCGTCGTCGCGTCGCTCGTGGGCCAGCTGGCCGAGCTCGGTCTCGAGCCCCGCCACCTGCGCGGGTTCCGCAGCGCCGCCGACCGCGAGGTCGGCCTGCTCGACCAGGTCGTGCCGCCGTCCACGCGCCAGCAGGCGGGTGCCGCGGCCGGCCTCGCCGAGCTCGCCGCACTGAGCGTCCGGCTGCACACGGTGCTCGTGCGCGCCGGCCTGCGCGCCTGACCGGGAGGATCGTCGTGCGCGAGCTCGAGATCGTCGGAGTCCGGGTGGAGATGCCCACCAACCAGCCGCTGGTGCTGCTGCGCGAACGCGAGGGCACCCGCTACCTGCCGATCTGGGTGGGGGCGATCGAGGCCTCGGCCATCGCCTTCGCCCAGCAGGGCGTCGAGTCGCCGCGGCCGCCCACGCACGCGCTCATGGCCTCGATCATCGAGGGCCTGGGCGACGAGCTGGAGGAGGTCCGCATCGTCGACGTCCGCGAGGGCGTCTTCTTCGCCGAGCTGAAGTTCGCCTCGGGAGCGGTCGTCGACGCGCGACCGTCCGACTCGATCGCGCTGGCGCTGCGCACGGGCGTGCGCGTGGTGTGCGAGGAGGACGTGCTGGACGTCGCCGGATTCGCCCAGACGCCCGACGAGGACGAGGAGGTCGAGAAGTTCCGCGAGTTCCTCGACCACGTGGACCCCGAGGACTTCGAGAAACCTTGAAGTCGAACTTCAAACTTTAAACGCGCCGACACGCCCGTCGGTACGTGCGTCGAGAGACCCTCACGTCTAACTTGAGGGTACGCAAGACCACAGTCGTGTGGTTCTCTTGTTGTGGGAGGCCGGCTCCACCAGTCGGCAGCCAGGAAGGCGTGACCATGATCGAACCTCGTGACGAGGCAGCAGAGGCGCAGGCCCAGGCCAGCGCCCAGGGGCTGTTGTTCGACGACGACCTGGCCCCCCTGCCCCAGGACACGGGGTTCCGCGGTCCCACGGCCTGCAACGCCGCGGGCATCACGTACCGCCAGCTCGACTACTGGGCCCGCACCGGCCTGGTCGAGCCCACGGTCCGCTCGGCCACCGGCTCGGGCACCGCGCGGCTGTACTCCTTCAAGGACATCCTGCTGCTCAAGATCATCAAGCGCCTGCTCGACGCCGGCGTCTCGCTGCAGCAGATCCGCACCGCGATCGACCACCTGCGCGAGCGCGGCACCGAGGACCTCACGCAGGTCACGCTCATGAGCGACGGCGCCTCCGTCTACGAGTGCCGCTCGGCCACCGAGGTCATCGACCTCCTCCAGGGCGGCCAGGGCGTCTTCGGCATCGCCATCGGCGGTGTCTGGAAGGAGATCGAGGGCACGCTCCACGAGCTGCCCACCGAGCGCGCCGAGGCCGACGTCCCCGTCGCCGGCGACGAGCTCTCCCAGCGTCGCGCCCGCAAGGCCAACTGACGGACGCACCGCACGCCCCGACGTCGGTCGAGGTAGGCTGGCGGTGCCGTTTGAACCGTGCGGGAGAGTCCCGTCAGGGCGCCGAAGGGGCAATTCCTCCCCGGAACCTCTCAGGCCACCGGACCGTACGTCACAGGCGACTCTGAAGGCGTGTCCTGCCGGGCATGACGACAGAGGGGGAGGGCCCTGTAGTCGAGCCCTCGGAGACCCTTGATGTCGCAACCCCTGATGCCGCAGTCCGACCGCCTTCCCGCCACCCGCTTCGTCGACCGTCACATCGGTCCGCGCGCGTCCGACCAGGCAGCGATGCTGCAGCGGCTCGGGTACGACAGCCTCGACGCGCTGATGCAGGCCGCCGTGCCGTCCGGCATCCGCTCGGCCCTCGACGGCCTCCCGCCCGCGGCGAGCGAGACCGAGGCCACCGCTCGACTGCGTGAGCTGGCCGACCGCAACACCCCGGGCGTCTCGATGATCGGTCTGGGCTACCACCCGACCACGACGCCCGCCGTCATCCGGCGCAACGTGCTGGAGGACCCCGCCTGGTACACGGCCTACACGCCGTACCAGCCCGAGATCTCGCAGGGCCGCCTCGAGGCTCTGCTCGCGTTCCAGACGATGGTCGAGGACCTCGCGGGCCTGCCCACCGCGAACGCCTCGCTGCTCGACGAGGGCACCGCGGCCGCCGAGGCGCTGACCCTCGTGCGCCGCGCCGACCGCAAGCGCACGGACCTGCCCGTGGTCGTCGACGACGGCCTGCTGCCGCAGACGCTCGCCGTGCTGCACACGCGCGCCGAGGCCGTGGGCCTGCCGCTCGTCGAGGCCGACCTGCGCCAGGGACTGCCCGAGGGCGAGTTCAGCGGCGTGATCATCGCCTACCAGCGCGCCGACGGGACCGTCATCGACCTCGCTCCGGTCATCGACGAGGTCAAGGCGGCGAACGCCCTGGCCGTCGTCGTCACCGACCCGCTCGCCCAGGTGCTGCTGACGTCGCCCGGCAGCCTCGGAGCGGACGTCGTCGTGGGCTCGACCCAGCGCTTCGGCGTCCCGATGTTCTACGGCGGCCCCCACGCCGGGTTCATGGCCGTGCGCGCGGGTCTCGAGCGGCACCTGCCGGGTCGCCTCGTCGGCGTCTCGGTCGACTCCGCCGGTCGACCCGCGTACCGCCTCGCGCTGCAGACCCGCGAGCAGCACATCCGCCGGGAGAAGGCGACGTCGAACATCTGCACCGCGCAGGTGCTGCTGGCGGTCGTCGCCGCGATGTACGCCGTCTACCACGGCGCCGAGGGCCTGCGCGCGATCGCGACCGAGGTCAATCAGCGCGCCACGCGGCTCGCCGCCGGCCTGCGGGCCGCCGGCATCGAGGTGGCCTCGGACCGCTTCTTCGACACCGTGACGGCGGTCGTGCCGGGCCGGGCCGCCGAGGTCGTCGCCGCCGCGCGCGAGTCCCAGATCCACCTGTGGCGCTTCGACGACGACCGCGTCGGCATCGCGGTGTCCGAGCCCACCACCGACGCCCACCTCGCCGCCGTGCTGGCGGCGTTCGGCGCGGGCGACCTGCCCGATGCGGGGGACGCCTCCCTCGAGCCGGCGTGGCTGCGCGAGGACGAGATCCTCACGCACCCGGTCTTCGTCGAGCACCGCAGCGAGACCCAGATGCTGCGCTACCTGCGCCGGCTGAGCGACCGCGACTACGCCCTCGACCGCGGCATGATCCCGCTCGGCAGCTGCACGATGAAGCTCAACTCCACCACCGAGATGGAGCCCATCAGCTGGCCCGGCTTCGCCGACCTGCACCCGTTCGTGCCGGCACAGGACGCCGCCGGCATGATCGAGCTCGTCGAGACGCTCGAGTCCTGGCTCGCGAAGGTCACCGGATACGCGGCCGTCTCCGTGCAACCCAACGCCGGCTCACAGGGCGAGTTCGCGGGCCTGCTGGCGATCCGCGAGTACCACCGCAGCCGCGGCGAAGAGGCGCGCGACGTCTGCCTCATCCCCAGCTCCGCCCACGGCACGAACGCGGCCTCGGCGGTCATGGCCGGCATGCGCGTCGTGATCGTCAAGGCCACCGACGGCGGCGAGGTCGACCTCGACGACCTGCGTGCCCAGTGCGAGGCCCACGCCGACGACCTCGCGGCGATCATGGTGACCTACCCGTCCACCCACGGCGTCTACGAGCACGGCATCAGCGAGCTGTGCGACATCGTGCACAAGCACGGCGGCCAGGTGTACGTCGACGGCGCCAACCTCAACGCGCTGCTCGGCCACGCCCGCCCCGGCGAGTTCGGCGGCGACGTCTCGCACCTCAACCTGCACAAGACGTTCTGCATCCCGCACGGCGGTGGCGGCCCGGGCGTCGGCCCGGTCGCGGTCGGCGAGCACCTGGTGCCGTTCCTGCCGAAGCACCCGTTCCACCCCGACGCCGAGCGCCGGCAGTCCGCTGGCACGATCAGCGCCGCCCCGTACGGCTCGGCCGGCATCCTGCCGATCCCGTTCGCGTACGTGGCCATGATGGGCGCCGACGGCCTCACGGACGCCACGTCCGTGGCCGTGCTCGCGGCCAACTACGTCGCGGCTCGCCTCGGCGACGCGTTCCCCGTGCTCTACGCGGGCGACCACGGCCTCGTGGCGCACGAGTGCATCCTCGACCTGCGCGAGATCACCAAGACCGCGGGCCTGTCGATCGACGACGTCGCCAAGCGCCTCATCGACTACGGCTTCCACGCCCCGACGATGAGCTTCCCGGTGGCCGGCACGCTCATGGTCGAGCCCACCGAGTCCGAGGACCTCGCCGAGCTCGACCGCTTCTGCGAGGCGATGCTGGCGATCCGCTCGGAGATCGACCGCGTCGCGGCGGGGGAGTACGACGAGAAGGACAACCCGCTCACCAGCGCGCCCCATGCCGCGCACGAGCTGGTCGACTGGACCCACCCGTACCCCGTGGCCGAGGGCGTGTTCCCCGCCGGCAGCACGCAGGACAAGTACTGGCCACCGGTGGGGCGCATCGACAACGCCTACGGCGACCGGAACCTGGTCTGCTCCTGCCCGCCGGTGGAGGCGTTCGCCTGATCGGTCCACCACCGCACGACCTGATCGACGACCGGACGGGGGTGCTTGGCCCACAGCACGTGGTGGGTCGAGCCTCCCTCCGGCACGGCGTCGCGGGTGTACTCCCAGCGCGTCAGTGCCGCGGGCTCGACCAGCGTGCGCTCGAAGCGCTCCGACGCGGCGGCGATCGAGAAGCCGTCGCCCTCGAGGTGCACGGCCAGCGTGGGCAGCGTGATGCGGCGCTGCACGGGGTACGGCGGGCGTCCGGTGCGCACGACGTGCGCCCACTCGATCATCAGCGTGCGCGCGCCCGGGCCGCCGAACCACGGCTTCGGCACGTGACCGCGCACGAGGCCCACCAGCGGCATGCTGAGCGCCATCGCGGCCAGCGGCAGGCCGATGCGCGGGTAGTGCCGATAGTGGGGGAGCGAGACGCCCACCAGCACGAGACCGTCGGCCGGACGCGGGCCGATCTGGATCGCGCCGCCGAGCTGGCCGCCGAGGCTGTGGCCGAACAGCACGACGGGTCGGCCCGGGTGCTCCTCGCGGGCGGCGTCGATCGCGGCCTGCGTGTCGGCGATCTCGTCGGCGTACGACCAGTCGTGCCGGCGCGAGGCCCGCGGCAGGTCGCGCTCGAAGCCGCGCCGCGGCAGTGCCCGGGCGGTCCACCCCCGCTCCTCGAACGCGGCCACGAGCGGGCCGTAGAACGACGAGGGGACCGCCATCGCGGGGGAGATCAGGATGACCGGGGTGCTCACCGGACCATCCTGCCAGCGTGAAAGACTCTCGACTGACATGCCTGACGCCCTGGTCTACCTGACCTCCGCCGCCGCCCTCGCCGCCGCCGTGTTCGCGGGGTGGCACACGGCGAGGTCGTACCGCTTCAGCAACCCGCTGTTCTACGCGATCGCGGTCGTCGAGGTGCTCCTCGTCGTCGTCCTCGTGTGGGGGATCGTGGCCGTCGCCGGCACCGACCGCGACCTCGAGAAGGGGCTGTACCTGTCGTACCTGGTCACCACCGTCCTCATCCCGCCGGCATCCGTGCTGTGGGGGATCGGCGACAAGACCCGGTGGGGCACCGGCGTGGTGGCCGTGGCGCTGTTCACGGTGTCGGTCATGCTGATCCGGACGCACCAGATCTGGCAGGGACATGGCTGAGCACCACACCGACACCCAGCACGGCTTCGGACGCGCCCTCGTGGCGGTCTACGCCGTCTTCACCGTCGCGGCCACGGCGCGCTCGGTCTACCAGCTCGTGACGAAGGCCGACGAGGCCCCGGTCGCCTATGCCCTGTCCGCGCTCGCCGGCGTCGTCTACGGCATCGCCACGTGGGCGCTGGCCACCGGCAACCGCCGTGTCGCGGGCGCCGCGATCGCCTTCGAGCTCGTGGGCGTCCTGGGCGTCGGACTGCTGAGCATCCTCGACGGCGCGCTGTTCCCCGACGAGACGGTGTGGTCGGGCTTCGGCGCCGGCTACGGCTACGTGCCGCTCGTGCTGCCGTTCGTCGGCCTGTGGTGGCTGCGCCGGACCCGGAGCACGTGAGAGCCCCGTGCGCTCATACCGCCCGGGGCTGATCCCATTCAAACCCGGCTCCGGCCGGGATCGCGGTAGCGACACGGGTCCATGAGCGAGCGCCAGCGAGCGAGCCATTCAACACGACGAGTCGCGCCACCGACCTACTCTGCTTCACCTCGGGCGGTGGCGCGATGAGCGACAGAGCGTACGAGTTCCGATCGGTGTGGGACGTCGCGGAGCCCCCGGACCGCCTGTGGCGCACGCTCGAGCAGTTCCTCGAGCAGGACGACCCGCTGCCGTGGTGGAACGCCGTCACGGTCACGGGGCACCACGGCGAGGAGATCGACCTCGTCGCCCGCAGCGCCTTCGGCTACCGGCTGCGCTTCACGGTGTACGACCTCGACCTGCAGCCGACCACGTCGATGCGCTTCCGCTCGCGCGGCGACCTGGAGGGCTCGGCCGCGCTGGACTTCGCGGCGGGGAGCCCGGGCCGGACCGACCTGACGATCGACTGGCACGTGGACGCCACGGCACCGTGGATGCGCCGCTCGGAGCGTCTTCTGCGCCCGCTGTTCGAGCTGGCGCACGACCTCGTCATGAGGTCGGGGGAGCGGCGGCTGAACCGGTGGTTGCGGCAGCGAGGCTGACCACGTCGCCGATCACCGTGATGGCCGGCGCCTTCGCGTGCGCGGCGGCGTCGGCGATCGTGCCGAGCGTGGCGATCGTCGTGCGCTGGTCGGGCGCGAAGCCGCGCTCGATCACGGCCGCGGGCGTGTGCGGGTCGTGACCGGCTGCGATGAGCTCCTCGGCGGTGCTGCGCAGGCGCTTGACGCCCATGAGCATCACGAGCGTGTGGTCGCCACGGCGCGGGAGCTCGCCCAGCTCCTCGTGGCCCGTGATGACCGAGAAGCCACGCGCGACGCCACGGTGGGTGACGGGGATGCCCGCGTTGGCCGCGACGGCGATGGCCGACGTGACGCCCGGGACGACCTCGACCTCGACGCCCGCCTCGCGGCAGGCCAGCAGTTCCTCGCCACCGCGACCGAACACGTAGGGGTCGCCGCCCTTGAGGCGGACCACCACCTTGCCCTGCTGCGCCCGCTCGACGAGCAGCGCGTTGATCTGCTCCTGGGGGATCGGGTGGTGATCGGGCTGCTTGCCGACGTCGATGACCTCGACGTCGGGCGCGAGCTCGGCAAGCACCGACTGGGGCGCCAGCCGGTCGAACACGACGACGTCGGCCTCGGCCAGCAGCCGGCGTCCGCGCGCCGTGAGGAGGCCTGGGTCGCCCGGACCGCCGCCGACGAGGGCGACGAGCCCGCGCGCATGGGTGCGGTGGCGCAGCGGCAGGTCGCCCGTCTGCAGCGCGGTGGCCACGGCGTCGCGCAGGGCGGAGGCCCGGCCGGCGTCGCCGCCACCGCTGACGGCGATCGTGACGTCGTCCACGCGCGCGACCGCCGGGGTCCACGCCGTGGCGCGCTCGGGGTCGCCGCCCTTCAGGCAGAAGATCTGTCCGGCCTCCGCGTCGTGCGCGACGAGATCGTCGACCGGCGGGACGTCGGTGGCCGTCTGCACGAGCCACGCCCCGTCGAGGTCACCCGTGCGGTAGGGGCGCTCGTGCCACGTGATCGAGCCGCGGCCGATGGCCGAGGCGAGGGAGTCCGAGACGGCGGGGGAGACGACGTGCACGTCGGCGCCCGCCTCGAGCAGGGCGAAGGCCCGGCGCGTGGCGACGTGACCACCGCCGACGACGACCACGCGGCGACCTTCGAGGCGCAGTCCGAGGGGGAAGGTGCTCACGTGTGCAGGCCGCACTCCGACTTGTCGAGCCCGGCCCAGCGGCCGGCCCGGGGATCCTCGCCCGGGGCGACGCGGCGCGTGCACGGCGCGCAGCCGATCGACGGGTAGCCGTCGTTCAGCAGCGGGTTGAGGATCACGTCGTGCTCGTTCGCGTAGTCGATGAGCTGGTCGAAGGTCCAGTCCGCTAGCGGGTTGATCTTCACCAGCCCGTTCTTCTCGTCCCACGTGACGAACGGCGTGTCGGCACGCAGCGGGCTGTCGTCGCGCCGCACGCCGGTGATCCAGGCCTCGTAGCCGCCGAGCGTCTCGGTGAGCGGCTCGACCTTGCGCAGCTGGCAGCACAGCGCGGGATCGCGCTCGTAGAGGCGCTCGCCGTACTGCGCGTCCTGCTCGGCCACGCTCTGGCGCGGCTTCACGTCGACGATCGTCAGCTGCATCGACGACTCGACCGCGTCACGCGTGCCCACGGTCTCGGCGAAGTGGTAGCCGGTCTCGAGGAAGAGCGTGTCCACCCAGGGGAGGTGGCGCGCCACGACGTGGGGCAGGACGGCGTCGGCCATCGAGCACGCGACGGCGGTCAGGTGACCGAACTCCTGGGCCACCCACGCGAGCAGCTCGTCGGTCTGTCCGTCGGAGAACCGGTTGGCCGCCGAGGCCGCCAGGGCCTTCAGCTCCTCGCGCGAACGGGGCTCTCGGACCGGCCGCGCCGCGAGATGAACGCGACGCTCGCGGTCGTGGGCCAGCTGGCGTTCTCGCCGTTGTGCCAAGCTCAAAGTGCTCACCCCCTTGACATTACGTTCGGGCGCGCGGAAACTTCCACGCCGTCCAGAATGCGAACATCGCGAAGTAGCGGCAGGGTGGAGTCGAACCGAACGAAGGGAGTCACCCCATGTGGGACACCATCTTGTGGATTGCTGCAGTGATCATCGGAATCTTCGGCATCATCCGCCTCGTCCAGCGCGACTTCGTGATGGGCGCCGTGCTCATCGTCATCGCCCTGCTGGTCGGGCCGGGCGGCGTCAGCCTCTTCACGTAAGAGACTGCGCCTAGGGTGGCGAACATGGTTCGCTACTTCGACATTCATCCCGTCGACCCGCAGCAGCGCACCGTCGATCAGACGGTCGCGCTGTTGCGGGGAGGCGGGTTGATTGCTTATCCCACCGATTCGGGCTACGCGCTCGGAGCCCAGGTCGGCAACGCCGACGCCATCGCCCGCATCCGCGACATCCGCGGCCTCGACGACAAGCACCACTTCACGCTGGTGTGCCGCGACTTCGCCCAGCTGGGGCAGTTCGTCCACGTGGACAACGCCGTCTTCCGCGCCGTGAAGGCCGCGACACCCGGCCCCTACACCTTCATCCTCCCCGGCACGCCCGAGGTCCCCAAGCGCCTCCTGCAGGCCAAGAAGAAGACCGTGGGCGTGCGCATCTCCACGCACCGGATCGTGCGGGCCCTCGTCGAGGAGCTCGGCGAGCCGATCCTGTCGTCCACGCTGATCCTGCCCGGCGAGACCGAGCCGATGACGCAGGCGTGGCAGATCGGCGAGGAGCTCGGCGACCGCGTGGACGCGATCGTGGACTCCGGCGAGGAGATCATCGCCGAGCCCACCACCGTGGTCGACCTCTCCGAGGGCTACGCCGAGGTCACCCGCGTCGGCGCAGGCGATCCCACGCCCTTCGAATAGCACCCGGAGGCGCGGCGTCCGCCGGTCCGGCCTCGGCCAGCCGTCGGGCGCGGGCGGCCCGACGCTCGTGCCACGCGGCGACCTCGACCTCGATGTCGCGCAGCGGCGTGACCACCGGGGGACCGCCCTGGAGCTGGCGGCGGGCCGCGACGATCCGGCGGTTGAACTCCGCCACGGCCTCGCGCACGACGCGCTCGGACCTGAGGCCGTCGAGCACGTCGGGCAGCACCGCGTCGTCCTTGCGGAGCTGGAGCGCCTCGGGCAGGACCCCCGTGATGTTCTCGCGCTCGATGAACTGGCGCAGCCACCAGTCGGGGTCGGCAGCGGTGTCGATGTGCGGCAGCGGCTTGCCGGCGAGCGGGAGGTCGTCGAACTCGCCACGGGCGATCGCGGCGCGGACCTGATGGTCGACCCACAGCGCCTGGTCCTCGGGCCGGCGGGCGCGGGGAGTCGCCTCCTCGGCCTCGTCGCCCGTGGAAGCGGCGTCCGGTTCCAGTCGGTACCGGGCGGCGCGGCGGCGGGCGTCGTCGCTCATCGGCTCAGCGGGGGTTCCTGATCCCCAGCACCTGGTGCGACGTGCACGCCATCACCAGCGCGATGATCCAGCCGACGACGGTCCAGCCGAGCAGCAGGTTGAGCCAGAAGATCGCGCCGGTGTTGGACTTCCCGCGCGTCGCGGCGATCGCCCACGGCAGCATGTAGCCGGCCGTGGCGATCGCGATGATCCAGCCGAAGACGGTCTGGAACGGCCGCCCGCGCTTGTCGGTGATGATGTCGTTCACGGTTCCAGCCTACGGCTGGACGGCGAGGCGCACCCGGACTCGATCGCCCTCCTCGCAGCCCTCGGCCACGCGGACGGCCTTCTTCACCGGCAGGATGAACGAGCCGAGCTCCTTGCTCGGGAACACCGAGGTGCTCCACGTGCTGGAGCCGATCGTGACCTCGACCCTCACCGAGCCGAACCCCGCCTTCTGCGGGGTGCGGTCGTCGATGTCGTCGGTGACGTCCTCGGGCAGCGTGAGGAAGTGCCAGGTCCCGTCCTCGCGCCAGCGCCACACCGTGGCCTCGAACTCGTACACGAGCCGAGCATGGCCGATGCCGGCTCAGAACGCGAACAGCGCGATCGGATCGGTGGTGGGCGCCTGCGCGTTCGGCTCGGTCTCCACCGTCACGCCCGCGGCCGATGCCGTGCTGGCGTCGCCCTCGAGCAGGAGGGTGTTGTCCGGGCCCTGCGGCATCGTGCCCGCGTTGACCATCTCGTCGCCCTGCTGCAGCCAGATCACGTAGGAGTGGCCCTCGGGGGCGTCGGGCATGTCGTGCGTGACGATGACCGCCTTGCGCTCGGCGGACGACCGCACCACGGTGGCGCGAGCGCCGTCGTCGAAGGTCTGCGTCACGCGCTCGGCCTGCGGGTCCTGCAGGACCCGATCGGCGGCCGTCAGCGTCTGCGAGGCCGTGTCGTCCTTCCACGGCTGGGTGGCCGCGAGGCCGATCCCGCCGGCGAGCACCACGGCGGACGCGGCGGCGACCAGCAGGGTGCGCGGGTCGAAGCGGCGGCGTCGGGGGGCAGCGACGGGCTGGGGCGGCAGCTGGCGGACCTCGCTGATCGAGGCCAGCACCGACGCACGCAGCGCCGGAGGCGGCTCCTCGGCGCTCAGGTCGGACATGATCGCCGCCGTCTCGCGCAGGCTGGCGACCTCTTCCTGGCAGGCCTCGCAGCCGGCCAGGTGTCGCTCGAAGCTCTCGCGCTCGGCATCCGTGACGGCGTCGAGAGCGTAGGCGCCGGAGAGGGCATGCACGTCACTCATCGGTCTGCTCCCATCGTGTCCCGGAGTCGGATGAGGCCGTCGCGGATGCGGGACTTGGCCGTGCCGACCGGCACGTCCAGCATCGAGGCGACCTCGGTGTGCGTACAACCGCGGAAGTAGGCCAGGTCGATGGCCTCCCTCTGCGTCTCGGTGAGGCCGGCCAGGGCCCGGCGGACGCGCTGGGCGTCCAACCGGGCCTCGACCGTCTCACTCGTCGAATCATGCTCCACCGTGACGTCCCGCAGGACGTGCTGGGTGTCGCGTGCCGTCGCGGCCTCGGCGCTGCGCACCCGGTCGACCGCACGGCGGTGGGCGATCGTCATGAGCCAGCTCAGGGCCGATCCCTTGGCGGGATCGAACCGCGCCGCCTGCCGCCACACCTCGAGGAAGACCTCTTGGGTGACCTCCTCGCTCTGCGCCCGATCGCGGACGATCCGCCGGACGAGGCCGTGGATGCGCGCCGACGTCTGGTCGTAGAGCGTGGCGAACGCGGCCTCGTCGCCGCGTCCGCAGCGCCTCAGCGTGTCGCCGAGGGCCTCGGGCGGCGAGTCCTCGCCGCCCGAGGGCACGGCATGCAGGTGGTTCACGACAGTGGCCTCAATCGTTCACGGGGTCAGGGCATCAGCACGGAGTCGATGACGTAGACCTTGGCGTTCGCGGTGTCGACGTTGCCGCAGACGACGGCGGCGTCGCCGACCGTGAACTCCTCGCCCGACCCTTCCACGGTGATCGTGTCACCTGCGAGCGTCTCGTGCTCGCCGGCGAGCTGGTCCGGCGTCATCTTGCCCTCGACGACGTGGTGCGTCAGCACCTTCGTCAGCTGATCCTTGTCGGCCAGCAGGGCGTTCAGGTCGTCGGCCGGGATCTTGGCGAAGGCGTCGTCGGTGGGCGCGAAGACGGTGAGGGCCTCGGCGCTGTTGAGGGTGTCCACGAGGTCGGCGGCCGTGACGGCCTTGACCAGCGTGGTCAGCAGCGGGTTGTTCGAGGCGGCCGTGGCGACCGGGTCGTCGGCCATGCCCTCGACGGAGCCCTCGCCCTCGGTCGGCACGCCGGCGCAGCCGGGACCGAACGGGCCGCTGGCCTCGTCCATCATGTCCTCGGAGGCCGAGGCGGAGGGGCTGGACTCGCTGTTGCTGCTCATCGAGTCGTCGTCGCCACTGTCGCTGCCACAGGCGGCCAGTCCGAAGCACATGACGACGGCGGCGGCTGCGGCGGCGGTACGGCGGGGGAGCAAGCGGTTCATGATCGTGCCTCTCGGGTCGGTGACGAAGTTGACAGTGATTCGGCGCGGTCGGCCGTGCGGATGGGTCGAATCATGTGACGCGCACCACAATCTGCTGCAGACCGCTGGAACCGTCGGGAAAAGGCGTCGCGCGCTCCTCGGTCTGGTACTCGCCGTCGGAGGCCTGGGCCCGCACCGTGAGTGTGTGACGGCCCGGCTCGGCGTCCCACAGCAGGTACCACTGGCGCCAGTAGTCGACGCCGCCGTCGGGACCGAACTCGGCCCGCTGCCAGTCGCCGTCGTCGACGCTCACCTCGACCGCCGCGACACCGCGGCCCTGCGCCCAGGCGACGCCCCCCACGACGATCCGGCCGGCCTGGACCTCCTTCAGCGCAGCGGGCGTGTCGATGCGCGAGGAGATCTTGATCGGGCCGTCGATGGCCCAGTCGCGCTTGGTCCAGTACGCCTCGCGCTCCTCGTAGGTGGTGAGGGTGAGCCTCGTCAGCCACTTGGTGGCGCCGACGTAGCCGTACAGGCCGGGCGTCACGAGGCGGGCGGGGAAGCCGTGGTCACGGGGGAGCGGCTCACCGTTCAGCGCGACGGCGACGATCATGTCGCGGCCGTCCTGCGCGGCGGCCAGGGGCGTGCTGATGGTGAAGCCGTCGACGGCGGTGCTCAGGATCTGGTCGGCGCCCGAGCGCACGCCCGCGCGCTCGAGCAGGTCCGAGACCCGGACGCCCAGCCAGCGGCCGGCACCCACGTACGGCCCGCCGACCTCGTTCGAGACGCAGGTCAGCGTGATGTCGCACTCGATCAGCGGGAGGGCGAGCAGCTCGTCGAAGGTCAGCTCGTAGGGCCGGTCGACCATCCCGTCGATCCGCAGCGTCCAGCTCTCGTGGTCCACGACGGGGGTCGTCAGGTTGATGTCCACGCGGTAGAAGTCGTCGCGATCGGTCTGGAACGGCGTGATCCCGCGGTAGGTCGCCTCCAGGCCGCGCGGCAGCGGCGGGAGCGGGCGCAGGGCACGGGGGAGCGCGATGTTCGTGACGTCGCGGGCCCGGGCCACGAGCCACTGGCCGGCGGTCCCTGCGACGAGCGCGGCGCCGACGATCACGCCCGAGCGCACGAGCAGTCGTCGCCGTCCGGGTCCGTCCACGGGCTCCTCGTCCTGAGGGGTCAGCCAGCGCAGGGCCGCGAGTGCCGCGACGCCCGTCGCCAGGGCGGGGAGCACGTCGATCGGCCGCGCGGCGGGCCGGGCGAGCGCCGCCCAGCCGGCCGCCGCGACGAGCAGCACCACGACCGCGGCGCCCACGGGGAGGGAGCGCCGCGCCAGGACGCCCCCGACCGCGGCCAGGAGCAGCGTCGCGACGAGCACCGTCCCCAGCAGGACCGGCTTGTCAGCCGTCCCCAGCCGCTCGATGGCGGCCTGCTTGAGCGCCGTGGGGGTCCGGTCGATCACGGCGCTGCCGACGGCCAGGACGGGCGAGGCGGCCGGTGCGACGATCGCGCCCACCAAGTGCCCGGCGGCGAGTCCGGCGAGGGCCGAGACGAGTCCGGCGAGGGCGCCGCGGGCGGCTTCGTGGCGATTCATGGGAGGGGTTCGTCGCCGACGGCCGAGCGGATGGGTCCGAACATGAGAGCCGTCTCACGTTGCGTTCACCTCGGGCTCACCTCGGCTCGCCACGATGGGGGACACCACGAACCGAACGAAGGAGCGCACGATGAAGACCAAGCCTCTCGCCCTCGCCCTGGTCGGCGGCGTCCTGCTGGCAGGCCTGCCCGCGGCGGCGCATGCGGACGACGATGACGACCGCGACCGCACCATCAACCGCACGGGTGACTACACGGTGAAGAAGGGGCGCGAGATCGACGGCAACATCACGATCCGCAAGGGGAACCTCGTCATCAACGGCGATGTCGACGGCAACGTCACCGTCCGCCACGGCAACATCGTGATCCGCGGCGACGTGGACGGCAACGTCCGCCAGCTGGGTCGCGGCTCGGTCACCGTCACGCGCTCCGGCTCGGTGGACGGCAACATCGTCGAGCGCGACCACGGCAACCTCACCGTCAGTGGTGACGTGGACGGCACGGTCACCGAGCTGCACCGCGGCCACGTCCGCGTCTACCGCGCCGCCGAGATCGACGGCAGCGTCCGCGAGCGCGGTGTCGGCCACCTGCTCGTCTGGCGCGGCGCCGATGTCGAGGGCTCGCTCAGCGAGGGCGGCCCGGGTCGCCTCGTCCGCCGCTGACCGCTCCCCGGGGACGGATCCTCACATCAGGATCCGTCACCCGGAGGCCGGCTTGAGGCGCGCCGCGGGCAGCCATCCGGTGTGCACGACGCCGTCGGGCGAGGCCCAGGTGCACAGCGCCTCCCAGCCCTTCACGACCGGCCGCCACTCGACCAGCACGCCCGGGTAGACCGCCGGGGCGTGCTGCACGGTGGAGAGGTTGACCCACACGTGCTGCGGCCGGATGCGCGGCGGGGGAGTCACGGCCGGGGGATCCAGCGCCGACAGGTGGTCGCCGTACCTCCGGTTGTGACCCATGGGACCACTGTAGAACGGGTGTTCGACGTTCGGCCGGTTCGGCCCGGATCAACGGTTGATGTGGCGGGCCCAGGCGAAGCAGAACAGCCCGAAGGCCACGAAGCCGGCGCCCACCAACCCCGTGAGGACGGGACCGAAGGGCTGGTCCAGCACGGTGCGCAGCGCCTCGTCGATGCCGCCGGACTTGTCGGGCTCGTGGGTGACCGCCGCATAGCCGAAGAGCGCGGCGACGCCGAGGACCGCGGCACCCTTGGCGACGTAGCCGACCTTGCCGAGCCACACGTAGGCCGAGCCCACGCGTCCGCTGGCGCCCCCGACCTCGATGTCCTTGAGGAAGCGCTCGGTGAGGCCCTTGTAGACCAGGTAGACGCCCACGGCGGCGATGCCGAGGGCCACCAGGCCGACCAGCACCTGGCCACCGGGCAGGTCCATGAGCTCAGCGCTGAACGACGTCGTCCCGTCCTGACCGGAGGAGCTCGAGCCGGTGACCACTTTGAACGCCGTCGCGGCGATCGCGCCGTAGAGGATGACCTTGCCCAGGCTGATCAGCCGCTTCCGGAGGCGCTTCGCGCCGTCGTCGCGGCGGTGGCCGACGGCGGCCTCGATGGCCTGCCAGACCGCGAGCATCACCATGCCGATGCCGACGGCCCACACGATGGGACCGCCGAACGGCTGCTGCGCGAGCTCGCGGACCGCGCCACCGCTGTCCGCCTCGCCGCCGCTGTCGCCGAACGCGAGCCGGATGGCCAGCCAGCCCATCACCAGGTGGACCACGCCGAACGCGACCAGGCCGATGCGGGCCACCTGGTCGAGAGCCGGATGGTCGTCGACCGCGCGTGCCGCGGACTTCGCCGAACGTGTCGCCATGAGGCCGAGCCTAGGGCGTTCGTGACCACCCGGCCCGGCGAGGACGGGGGAGGGAAGGCAGGCTCCCACTAGTCGCCGAGGATCCGCCGAACGAGCGTCGCGACGAGGGCGTCGACGTCAGCCTGCTCGTCGAGCGGGACGGTCAGCCGGTCGAGCACCAGGCCGTCGATCGCGTAGTGGAACAGGGCGATGTCCGCGGCGTCGCCGGGCAGTCCCATCGACGCGTTGAACTCGACGTCGGCGGCCAGTCCTCCCCGTCGCCACTCGGCGAGCGCCGCGGCGACGTGCGGCCGGCGCGTGGCCTCCAGGCGCAGCTCGAACAGGGCGATCGTGGAGTCCGGGTCGGACGTCAGCCGATGCACGATGTCGCGCAGGTAGTCGGTGAAGAGGTCGACACCGGGGGAGCGCCGCGCGAGCTCGGCATGCACGGCGGGGTCCGGGGTGAGCCGCTCGCCGATGCGCGCGAGGATCGCGTCGATGATCTCCTCACGCGAGGAGAAGTAGTTCGAGGCCGTGCCCTTCGGGACGCCGGCCTCGTCGTCGATCGCCCGGTGGGTGAGGCCTCGGGAGCCCTGCCGAGCGAGGACGCGCACGGCGGCGTCGGCGAGCCGGACGCGGCGCTCGGGATTGCGGACCATGGCAGCAGGGTATCGCAATCACGACATCTGTCGTGATACGTTCCCGATCACAACATCTGTAGTGAATGGAGAAGGTCATGCGCGAGCTCGTCTACTACGTCGCCGTCTCGATCGACGGTCTCATCGCGGAGCCCGACGGTGCGTTCGGCGCCTTTCCCGTCACGGGCGACCATGCCGCGGTCCTGACCAGCGACTTCGCGGACGCCGTGCCGACGCAGTTCCTGGACGGGCTCGGCATCGAGCCGCCACGGACGCGGTTCGACACGGTGATCCAGGGGAGCAGGAGCTACCGCATCGCTCTCGACGAGGGCGTCGAGCGGCCGTACGCCCACCTGCGCGAGTTCGTGGCGACCCGATCGGGCGACCCGGCTCCGGACGGCGTCACCTACACGGCCGACGCCGTGGCGACCGTGCGCGAGCTCAAGCAGGAGGACGGCCTGGGCATCTACCTGTGCGGCGGTGGCGAGCTGGCCGGATCGCTGCTGCCGGAGATCGACCGCCTGATCCTCAAGCGGTATCCGATCGTCCTGGGCGCCGGCATCGGGCTGTTCGGCTCGACCGAGGCGTCGATCCTGCCGTTCGAGCTCGTGAACACGCGGCGATTCGGCTCCGGGCTCGTCATCGAGGAGTACACGCGAGCACGGTGAGGCATCGGGGCTCAGGGGAGCCCCTCTCGGCGCGCCCGTCGTACGTAATTGACATAATGTGCATTATCGGACAATGGCGGAGGCGGGCCGAGAGGGGCGTCAGGCCGGGATCTCCAGGATCGTCTCGAGGCCGTCCTCCTCGTCCCACTGCTCGCCGACCTCGACGAAGCCGTACTGGTCGAGCAGCGCACGCGACGGCCGGTTGTCCGGGCTGACGGTGGCGCGCACGACGGCGACGCGTGGATCGCCTCGGGCGACGTCCAGCATGATCTCCAGCGCCGCCCGTGCGTGGCCGAGGCGTCGACGGTCCGGATCGATCCGGTACCCGAGCTCGACCATGCCGCGCTCGTCCGGCGCGCCGTGGAAGCCCGCCAGGCCGACGACGGCGCCGGTGCGCTGGTCGACCACCAGCCGCGTGACCCAGACGTGATCGGCGGGCGTCCGCGCGATCTGGTCGGCACGCAGCGCCCACAGCCAGCGGCAGTCCGGACCTCCGATGTACGTCGTGAGTTTGATGCCGGACAGCCGCTCGGCCGACTCGAGGTCACCGCATCCCAGCGCCCGCAGCACGTCGCGCGGCACCCGGACCAGACTCAGGTCGTGGGAGGCACCCTCGACCGACGTCCACGGTTGCTCGGTGCAGCCCACCGGCCGATGATGCCTCACGCGGTCGTCGCGGACCACAGGTGGCCGTCGGGATCGGCGAACGTGCCCGTGTAGCCCCACGGCTGCTGTCCCGCCTCGACGACGATCTCCGCGCCGGCGGCACGGGCACGCTCCAGCAGCGCGTCCACCTCGGCCGTCGACGACGCGGCCAGCGTGAGGACGCACTCGTGGTGTCCCGCCGGCGTCAGCGCTCGCCCGCCGATCGCCCAGCCGAAGCCGCCCGTCGGCACCAGCATCACGCTGAGGCCGTCCGACAGGCGGAGCTGCAGCGGCTCGGGCACCCCGTCCTCGGCGGGCTCGCCCGGGGCCTCGAGCCCCAGGACGTCGCGGTAGAAGTCACGTGACGTGCGGCGGTCCGCGATCGGCAGTCCGACGACGACGCTGTGGGCACTCATGCGTACTAGCGTGGGTGGATGAGCAGCCAATGGGAAGCCCTGGTCATCGACGCGAACGATCCTGAGCGCCTCGCCCGGTTCTGGAGCGCGCTGCTGGACCGTGAGATCACCGGCACGGACGACGACGGCGTCATCACGCTCGCGGCAGTCGACGGCGCCGGCTTCGCGATCGACATCGAGCCGACACGGCATCCCAAGACGCTCCCCAACCGGATGCACTTCGACCTCACCAGCGAGTCCGCCGACGCGCAGGAGGCCACCGTGGCACGGGCGCTCGAGCTCGGCGCGAGTCACCTCGACGTCGGTCAGGGGGCCGACGCCGAGCACGTCGTCCTGCAGGACCCGGAGGGCAACGAGTTCTGCGTCATCGAGCCCGGCAACAGGTTCCTGGCGGGCTGCGGCACGATCGGCGCGCTCTCGTGCGACGGCACGCGTGAGGTCGGCCTGTTCTGGCAGCAGGCGCTCGACTGGCCGCTCGTGTGGGACCAGGACGAGGAGACCGCGATCCAGTCGCCGCACGGGGGCACGAAGGTGACCTGGGGCGGTCCTCCCCTGATCGAGAAGCCCGCCAAGAACCGCTGGCACTTCGACCTGCGGCCGCGTGGCGACCAGGCCGAGGAGGTCGCCCGGCTCGAGGCGCTCGGCGCGACCCGCACGGACATCGGTCAGGGTCAGGTCAGCTGGGTCGTCATGCGCGACCCGGACGGGAACGAGTTCTGCGTGCTCTCGGGTCGCTGATCAGGCGGGCTTGACCCACCGGCTCCACTCCCCTTGCGGCGCGTACCCGGCGGACCGCCACAGCGCCGCTCCGGCCTCGTTGTCGTCGAGGACCATCGCGTCGAACCGCGTGGCGCCGAGGGACCGGAGCCGGTCCTCGGCGTGCCCGAGCAGTCGCCGGGCGAGCCCTCGCCCCCGCGCCTCGGGAGCCACGGCCAGCCGGTAGAGGTGCGCTCGCCAGCCGTCCCAGCCGGCGATCACCGATCCCACGATCCGCCCCTGCAGCACCGCGACCAGGATCGCGGCGGGGTCGCGCCCGACGAGGGCCTCGACCAAGGCCGCCGAGTCCTGCGGGCGGGCGGCGTTCTCGGCCGAGCCCTCCCAGAACTCCATCAGCGCGCCGACGTCGCCGGCACCTGCGTGGCGGACGGTGACGTCGCCGTCGATCACCCGCAGCGGGTGCTCGGCGAAGGTGGGCGGCTCGAACCCGTCCACGTGCGCGAGCACCGTGGCGTCGTCGAGCCAGTAGTCGTCGGGTCCCTCGTCGTGTCGCCCCCGCACACGCTCGAGCGCGACGTCACGATCGACCGGGAGGTACACGGTCTCGGCCGTCACGCCGAGGTCCGCGACCACGGCACGGTACCGATCCCGCAGCCCGCGCGTGGCGAAGGAGTAGTCGAGCACCACGTCCTCCCCCGCGTTGACCGTGGACGCGAGGCGACCGAGCAGCTCCGACTCGATCTGCGCCAGCAGCTCGCGCGGTGCCGGGAGCGAGGTGACGTCGTGCCGCCACGTCTCGACGTCGAAGCACAGCCGCGTCCAGCCCGACTCCTCCAGCCGCCTCGCGACGGTGGACTTCCCGGACCCCGACGGTCCGCACATGAGGATCACGGCCACGAGCGAGGCGTCCTGTCTGGAGGGGCATGACGAAGGGAAGGGCGATCGCCCTTCCCTCTTCAACGTATATCGCGGAGGGGGGCTTGCCACAAGCCCCCCGGGCGGGTCCAGAATCGTCCGCCATGGCAGCCATGTTCGCTCTCCGCCCGCACCTCGCCGACACGTCCCACCCCGCTCTGGTCCAGCAGGACGAGCGCCATCTCCGTCTGGTCGCGGCCCGCCTGGACGAGGCCCGGCGCGACGCCGCCGCGGACCTCGCCGAAGCACGGCGGCGTCCGGCGGGATCCGGCCAGCGCGCCCTGGACCGCGACCAGGACGTCCACCGGCTGGAGTCACGCCTGCGGCTCCTGCGGCGGTACGGCCTCGACCTGTGCCTGGGACGGATCGTCGGCGAGGACGGGACGATCACGTACATCGGCCGGCTGGGGCTGTCCGACGGACGCGGTGGCCGGCTGCTCGTGGACTGGCGCTCCCCCGCGGCCGCACCGTTCTTCGCCGGGACGGTCGCGCAATCCCTCGGCGTGAGCAGTCGACGGCGCTACCGCTGGGCGGACGGTCGGGTCGTCGACTTCTGGGACGAGGTCCTCTCCCCCACCGCACCGACGGACGGCCTCGCCCTGGACGACGACTCCGCCTTCCTGGCGGGACTGGCGGGCCGCAGGACCACCGCGATGCGCGACGTCCTCGGCACGATCGCAGCCGACCAGGACGCGATCATCCGGGCGGACAGTCGCGGAGCGCTCGTCGTCGACGGCGGACCCGGCACCGGGAAGACCGTGGTGGCGCTGCACCGTGCCGCCTACCTCCTTCACACCGACCCGAGGCTCGCGCCCGGTCACGGCAGCATCCTCTTCGTCGGCCCGCACCACCCGTACCTGGCCTACGTGGCCGACGTCCTGCCGAGCCTGGGCGAGGACGGCGTCCTCACGTGCACGCCGGACGACCTCGTGCCCGAGGCCGGCGAGGCACGTCGGGAGACCGACCCCAGGGTGGCCGCGCTCAAGGCGAGCCTGACCCTGGTGCACGCGGTCGACGCGGCGGTCGCGGTGTACGAGGAGCCGCCGACGATCGACAGCGAGGTCGAGACCCCGTGGGGCGACGTGGTGCTCACGGCACGCGACTGGGCCGAGGCGTTCGCGGCGCCCGGCCCCCACGTGCCGCACAACGAGGCACGGTCGCTGGTGTGGGAGGCGCTGGCCGAGATCGCCCGCGACCGTCTGGCCGACGACGTCGATCCGGACGACGTCAGAGCCGTGCTGCAGCAGACCGAGCACGTGGTCGACGCACTCGAGCGGTCGTGGGTGATCCTCGAGCCCACCGACGTCGTCGCGGACCTGTGGGCCGTTCCGGCGTACCTCCGTCGGTGCGCACCCTCGCTCACGCCCGACGAGGTCGGACTGCTGCGCCGTGAGGAGTCGGCGGGCTGGACGGACGCCGACCTGCCCCTGCTGGACGCGGCGCGGCATCGACTCGGTGACCCGTCGCACGAGCGCCGGGCACGCGAGCGCATCACCACCGTCACCGAGCAACGAGCCGGGATGGACCGCGTCGTCGACGACCTGCTCGCGGCCATGGAGCACGACGACGGTGAGGGACTGTGGACCTCCCTGCGCCAGGAGGGCCTGCGCGACGCGCTCGTCGACGAGGACGTGGTCCCGAGTCGCGAGGTCGACGTCCTGGCCGGACCGTTCGCCCACGTCGTGGTCGACGAGGCGCAGGAGCTCACCGATGCCCAGTGGGCCATGCTCGTCCGGCGATGCCCCTCGCGCAGTCTCACGGTCGTCGGCGACCGCGCCCAGGCTCGCCGCGGCTTCCCGGAGTCGTGGTCCGAGCGGCTCGCCCGCGTGGGCGTCGGGACGGTGCGCGAGGCCGCGCTCTCGGTCAACTACCGGACGCCACGTGAGGTGATGGCCGAGGCGCGGCCGCTGATCCGCGCGGCGATCCCGGGAGCGAACGTCCCGGACTCCGTCCGCGCCAGCGGGCGCCCCGTGCGGCGCGTCCCGGTCACGGAGGTCGACGCGGTCGTCGACCGCTGGCTGTCCGAGCACGAGGAAGGGACGGTCTGCGTCATCGGCGACCCGGGCCGCTCCGCGACGGATCGCGTCCGCTCCCTCCCACCCGTGCTCACGAAGGGTCTCGAGTTCGACCTCGTGGTGCTGGTCGATCCGGCGGGCTGGGGTGACGACGTGGCGGCGGCGGTCGATCGCTACGTGGCGATGACGCGCACCACCGACGAGCTCGTCATCGCCGAGTGAGGCCGCGTCAGTCCTCGGAGCGCAGGCGGAGCACGGCGGCCAGTCCGGCGAGCACCACCACGACCGCCCCGTAGACCAGCGCGGTCTGCGACAGTCCGATCCAGCCGACGGCGAAGCCGGCGATGACGGCCGGGATGCCGAACGCGACGTAGCTCGCGACGAACACGGCGGCGAAGAGCTCGCCCCGGCGCTCGGGCGGCGCGAGCGGGGTGATCGAGCGCATGATGCCCATGAAGGCCGCGCCGAATCCCGTGCCCGCGAACACGGTGGCCGCCAGGAACCACGGGAGGCTGTCCGCGGCGAGCGCGACCAGCGTCAGCGCGGTGCCGACGGCGAGGGTGGTGGTGCCGTAGAGGGTGATCCGGCGGCTGCTCCAGCGACGCGCGACGAAGCACATCACCGCGCCGGCGCCGTTGAGCGTGGTCACCACGAGACCCTGAGCCACGTGGCTCTCTCCCCCGAGCTCCTGCGCGATCAGCGGCGCGCCGAGCGACAAATAGAAGCCGCTCGTGGCCCAGCCGGCGATCACCGCGGGCACGGCGCGGTAGAAGGCGGCACGCGCCTGCGGCGGGACGCCGATCCGGGGCCGCAGCGACGCCAGCGCGCCCGGACGGCGCGTGGAGGTCTCCGGCGCCGCCCACACGACCACCGCCATGACGACGAGCAGCACCGCCAGCGAGCCGAACACGGCCGTCAGCGGCTCGGCCCCGGCGTGGTCGAGCGCCAGTCCGGAGACGAGCCCGCCCGCCGCCAGTCCGGCGAAGGGCGTGACGGAGTTCGCGATCGCGCCGCTGCCCGGACGGCTCGGAGGCTCGAGGTCCACGATCGCCGCGGACATCGACGGCATCAGCAGCCCGGCGCCGAACCCCTGCACGACCCGGGCGACGATCAGCACCGTCACGCTCTCGGCGTGCCAGAACGAGACCATGCTGCCCGCGAGCACGAGCAGACCGAGCGCGATGACCGGCCGGCGACCGAGATGGTCCGAGAGCGATCCCGCGACCAACAGCGTGGCCAGCATCGACAACGCGTAGACGGCGAAGATCAGCGTCATCGCGGCGGACGAGAACCCGATCCGCTCCTGCAGCACGGGATAGAACGGCGACGGGGCACTCGCGCCGATCATGAAGATCGTCAGGGCCACCAGGACGACGACGAAGCCGGTGGCACGACGGACGCCGGACCGGGTGGCCACGGCGGTCATCATGCGCTGAGTGTAGGTCACGTCACATCCGCCCCGGAGGGCCCACCACTCCCCTGCGCCGCCGCTCAGGAGCCGACGTAGGCGGCGAGGTGCTCCCCTGTGAGCGTCGACTTCGCGGCCACGAGGTCGGCCGGGGTGCCCTCGAAGACGATCCGGCCGCCGTCGTGACCCGCGCCGGGCCCGAGGTCGATGATCCAGTCGGCGTGTGCCATGACGGCCTGGTGGTGCTCGATCACGATGACCGACTTCCCCGAGTCGACCAGACGGTCGAGCAGGCCGAGCAGCTGCTCGACGTCGGCCAGGTGCAGGCCGGAGGTGGGCTCGTCGAGGACGTAGGTGCCGCCCTTCTCCCCCATGTGCGTGGCCAGCTTGATGCGCTGGCGCTCGCCTCCGGACAGGGTGGACAGCGGCTGGCCGAGCGTCAGGTAGCCCAGGCCGACGTCCTCCAGCCGCGCCAGGATCTTCGCGGCGGCCGCGACGTTGACACCCTCCTTGCCGAAGAACGCGTGCGCCTCGGCCACGGGCATCGCGAGCACCTCGCTGATGTCGCGCTCGCCGAGCTCGTACTCGAGCACCGCGTCGGCGAAGCGGCGTCCCTCGCAGACCTCGCAGGGCGACTCCATCGTGGCGAGGATGCCGAGATCGGTGAAGACGACGCCGACGCCGTTGCAGTTGGGGCAGGCGCCCTCGGAGTTGGCCGAGAACAGCGCGGGCTTGACCCCGTTCTCCTTCGCGAAGGCCTTGCGGATGGGGTCGAGCAGACCGGTGTAGGTGGCCGGGTTGCTGCGCCGCGAGCCGCGGATCGCACCTTGGTCGATCGCGACGACGTCGTCGTTCCTCGCGACGGACCCGTGGATCAGCGAGCTCTTGCCCGAGCCGGCGACGCCGGTGACGACGACGAGGACCCCGAGGGGGATGTCGACGTCGACGTCCTGCAGGTTGTGCGCGTCGGCTCCCCGGACCTCGAGCCGACCTGTGGGCGTGCGCACGGCGTCCTTGATGGAGGCGCGGTCGTCGAGGTGGCGGCCGGTGATCGTGTCGCTGGCGCGCAGGCCCTCGACCGTGCCCTCGAACATGATCTGCCCGCCGCCGCTTCCGGCGCGGGGACCGAGGTCGACGACGTGGTCGGCGATCGCGATGGCCTCGGGCTTGTGCTCGACGACGAGCACGGTGTTGCCCTTGTCGCGCAGCTGCAGCAGCAGACCGTTCATCCGGTCGATGTCGTGCGGGTGCAGGCCGACCGTGGGCTCGTCGAAGACGTACGTGACGTCGGTGAGCGAGGAGCCGAGGTGGCGGATCATCTTCGTGCGCTGCGCCTCGCCGCCCGAGAGCGTGCCCGCCGGCCGGTCGAGCGACAGGTAGCCCAGGCCGATGTCCACGAAGGACTCGAGCGTCTGCGCGAGCACGGCCAGCAGCGGGGCCACGGACGGCTCGTCGAGGTCGCGCACCCACGCGGCGAGGTCGGTGATCTGCATGGCGCAGGCGTCGGCGATGGAGATGCCCTTGATCTTCGAGGACCGTGCGCCCTCGTTGAGCCGCGTGCCGTCGCACTCGGGACAGGTCTGGAACGTGATGGCCCGGTCGACGAAGGCGCGGATGTGCGGCTGCATCGCCTCGCGGTCCTTGGACAGCATCGACTTCTGGATCTTCGGGACGATCCCCTCGTAGGTGATGTTGATCCCGTCGACCTTGATCTTGGTGGGCTCCTTGTAGAGCAGTGCGTCGAGCTGCTTCTTCGTGAAGTCCTTGATCGGCTTGTCGGCCGGGAAGAAGTCGCCGTTGCGGAAGATCCGGCCGTACCAGCCGTCCATCGAGTAGCCCGGGATCGTGAGGGCGCCGTCCTCGAGGGACTTCGTCTCGTCGTAGAGGGCGGTGAGGTCGAAGTCGGACACCGCTCCCCTGCCCTCGCACCGCGGGCACATGCCGCCGGTGACCGAGAACTCGCGGCGCTCCTTGACCGTGCGCCCGCCCGTCTCGAACGAGACCGCGCCGGCGCCGCTGATCGACGCCACGTTGAAGGAGAAGGCCTGGGGCGAGCCGACGTGCGGCTCGCCCAGCCGGCTGAACAGGATGCGCAGCATGGCGTTGGCGTCCGTGGCGGTGCCGACGGTCGAGCGCGGGTCGGCGCCCATCCGCTCCTGGTCGACGAGGATCGCGGTGGTGAGGCCGTCCAGGACGTCGACCTCGGGCCGCGCCATCGTGGGCATGAAGCCCTGCACGAAGGAGCTGTACGTCTCGTTGATGAGCCGCTGCGACTCGGCGGCGATCGTGCCGAACACGAGCGAGCTCTTGCCCGACCCCGAGACGCCGGTGAACACCGTGAGCCGCCGCTTGGGCAGCTCGACGCTGACGTCCTTGAGGTTGTTGACACGGGCTCCGTGCACGCGGATCAGGTCATGGCTGTCGGCCGGATGGCTCACGCGGAAGTTCCTCCCCAGATGGTTCTCGAACGATAGCGCCGGCACTAGCGTGGTCGGAACCACTGACACTTCGGCTCGGTGAGAAAAACTTCGCGGGGGCTGTCGATCCGCTCCCGTCCCGTTCGACGTCATGGTGAGGGCGCACGAGGCGCCCACCCGAGAGGACCTGATCATGAAGAAGTACATGCTCATCATGCGCACCACCGACGAGGCGCTGGCCGCCTCGAAGGAGGTCGACTTCGAGGAGATCATCAACCGGATGGGCGCCTACAACGAGGCGCTCATGGACGCCGGCGTGATGGCGGGCGGCGACGGCCTGACCGATCCGTCGGAGGGCTTCGTCGTCGACTTCTCGGCCGAGGAGCCGATCGTCACCGACGGGCCCTACGGCGAGACCCACGAGCTGTTCAACGGCTTCTGGGTGCTGCAGGTGGCCTCGCGCGAGGAGGCGGTCGAGTGGGCCAAGCGCTGCCCGCTGGGCCCGGGCTCGAAGCTCGAGGTGCGCCGGATCACCGACGAGTCCGACTTCGAGGACTACGCCAACAACGAGTACGTGCAGAAGGAGGCCGGCTGGCGCGAGCAGCTCGGCACCGTCTGATGGACGACCTGACCGCGACCCTCGATGCCGTCTGGCGCATCGAGGGTCCGCGGGTCGTGGCGACGCTCGCCCGCATGACGGGCGACCTGTCCGAGGCCGAGGACCTCGCCCAGGACGCGGTCGCCGAGGCGCTGCGGGTGTGGCCCGAGTCGGGCGTCCCCCGCAACGCGGGGGCGTGGCTGACCACGGTGGCGAAGCGCCGCGCGATCGACGGCTGGCGCCGGCGCGAGGCCCTCGACGAGCGGCATCGGACGATCGCCCACCGGCTCGAGCAGGAGGACGACCTGGCGTGGGAGCCGATCGAGGACGACCTGCTGCGACTGGTCTTCACCGCCTGTCACCCCGTGCTGGCGCGCGAGGCGCAGGTGGCCCTCACACTGCGCGTGGTCGCCGGTCTCTCCACGACCGAGATCGCCCGACTGCTGGTCACCTCGGTGCCCGCGGTCCAGCAGCGGATCGTCCGCGCGAAGCGCACCCTCGCCGAGGCGCACGTGCCGTTCGAGGTCCCCGACCACACCGAGTGGGCGACGCGGCTCGCCGCCGTCCTCACCGTCACCTACCTGCTCTTCACCGAGGGCTACGCCCCCAGCGGCGGCGACCGGTGGGTGCGCCGCGACCTCGCGCACGAGGCGCTGCGGCTCGGTCGCGTCCTGGCGCGCCTGCTCCCCCGCGAGCCCGAGGTGCACGGGCTGGTCGCGCTCATGGAGCTGCAGTCCTCGCGGTTCGCGGCACGCACCGACCGTCGCGGCGAGCCGGTCACCCTGGCCGACCAGGACCGGCGACTGTGGGACCGCGGCCAGATCGCGCGAGGACTCACGGCGCTGGAGCAGGTGGACGCCCTCGGTCGCGGTCGCGGCCCGTACGCCCTCCAGGCCTCCATCGCCGCCTGTCACGCCACCGCCCCGTCGTTCGATCGCACGGACTGGGAGCGGATCCTCGTCCTCTACGACGCGCTGTCCGCGCTCATCCCGGGTCCGGTCGTGCGGCTCAACCGCGCCGCGGCCCTGTCGATGACCGAGGACGGACTCGAGCCGGCACTGGAGGAGATCGACCGCATCGCCGCGGACGGCGGACTCGGCCGCAGCCACCTCGTGGCCAGCACGCGCGCCGACGTGCTCAGGCGGCTCGGGCGCACGGCCGAGGCGCGGGGCGAGTTCCTCGCGGCCGCCGAGCTCGCGGGGAACGAGCTGGAGCGGGCCTGGCTCGAGCAGCGCGCCGCCGAGCTCTCCCCCTCCTGAAGTCGGTCAGTCGCGATCCATGACGGTGCAGAGGCAGGCCTTGTTGCCCTCGGCGTCCTCCAGCACCACGAACGACGGCGACTCCGAGTCGTCGAAGATCCGGCCGCCGGCGGCGACCCCGGCCTCGATCCGGGCGGGCAGCTGGCCCACCGGGATCCAGACGTCGAGGTGGAAGCACATCGGCGGAACCTCGGTGCGCGACTCGGTCGGCTGGAACCACAGCAGCGGCACCTGCCCCGTGGGGTCGGTGACCTCGTCGTTCGCGTAGGCCCCCGGGTCGCCGGTCAGCACCGCGGCCCAGAAGGGGCCGATGGCGTCCTTGTCCACGGCGTTCAGGGCGATCTCCACCGTGGTCAGGCGGCTCGGGTCGGCCTCGAGCGACCGCTCGGCCGCGAGGTCGCTGATGGTGCGAGCGAGCTCGAGGTCGCGCTCGGTGATGCCGCCCGAGTCGTGGCTGAGCAGCTGGATGTCCACGTGCGTGTAGGTCAGCTTCACGTCGGGGTGGTGATTCGCGGCCTCTGCCGCCGCACCGATGTCGACGACGAACTCCAGGCCCGTGGCGAAGTCCCCCGTGCGGTACCGGGTGTGCAGGCTGTGGACGAGGGGGCGCCAGTCGTCCAGGCCCGCGGCGATGATCGTCGGGACGTCGAGCGTGCTCATGAGCCCAGCATCGACCGCGCCCGCGATCAGCGCCAGCCCAGCGCGGGCGCGACGTGGGTCAGCAGGCTCTCGAGGACGTGGGCGTTGTAGTCGACGCCCAGCTGGTTCGGCACCGTGAGCAGCAGGGTGTCCGCCGCCGCGATCGCCTCGTCCTCGGCGAGCTCCTGGGCCAGCACGTCGGGCTCGGCGGCGTAGGTGCGACCGAACCGCGCCGAGCCACCCTCGAGGAAGCCCACCTGGTCGGTGCTGCGCGACTCGTGGCCGAAGTAGGCGCGGTCGAGGTCGGAGACGATCGGGAAGATGCTGCGGCTCACCGACACGCGCGGCTCGCGCTCGTGGCCGGCCTCCTTCCACGCATCGCGGAAGCGCTGGATCTGCTCGGCCTGCAGCTGATGGAACGGCACACCGGTGTCCTCGGTCAGCAGCGTCGAGCTCATGAGGTTCATCCCCTGCTCCGCGGTCCACTCGGCGGTGGCGCGCGAGCCGGCACCCCACCAGATGCGGTCGCGCAGACCCTCGGAGTGGGGCTCGATGCGCAGCTTGCCCGGCGGGTTCGGGAACATCGGCCTCGGGTTCGGCTCGGCGAAGCCCTCGCCCTTGAGCACCTCCAGCAGCACCTGCGTGTGGCCACGGGCCATGTCGGCGTCGCTCATGCCCTCGGGCGGCTCGAACCCGAAGTAGCGGTAGCCGGAGATGACCTGCTCCGGTGATCCGCGGCTGATCCCCAGCTGCAGCCTGCCACCGGAGATGAGGTCGGCCGCCGCGGCGTTCTCGGCGAAGGAGAGGGGGTTCTCGTACCGCATGTCGATCACACCGGTGCCGATCTCGATGCGTGACGTGCGCGCGCCGACGGCGGCCAGCAGCGGGAACGGCGAGGCCAGCTGGCGGGCGAAGTGGTGCACGCGGAAGTAGGCGCCGTCGGCTCCCAGCTCCTCGGCCGCGACCGCGAGGTCGATGGACTGCAGCAGCGTGTCCGACGCGCTCCGCGTGGCCGACTGCGGCGAGTCGGACCAGTGCCCGAAGGACAGGAAGCCGATGTTCTTCATGTCTGCGTCAACGCCTCGCGCCGCGAATCATTCCGACACCACGAGCAGGTCGCCCACCTCGCAGTCGAGCGCGTCGCAGATCGCCGTGAGCGTCGTGAAGCGGATCGCCCGAGCGCGGTCGTTCTTCAGCACCGACAGGTTCACCACGGTGACGCCGACGATCTCGGCCAGCCGCGTGAGCGTCATCCCCCGCGCGGCGAGCAGCTCGTCGAGCCGGCAGTGCACCCGGTGCTCGTCGTCCTCCGGCGGCATCAGACCAGCCCCTCGGCGTCGCGCTGCATCCGCTCCCCCGCGTGGAACGCGGCGGCGATGCAGCCCACGACGATCGCGACGAACAGGTACTGCAGGGGCAAGGTCGTCGACAGCGCGAATCCCTCGCCGTCCTCGGCGAGACGGGCCAGCGCGGAGTTGCCGGCGAACGTCCTCCCCACGAGGTCGGCCACCCAGCCGACGAGGATCAGCATCGAGATCGACGTCAGCAGCCGCGTGTTGGTCCGGCTGAAGAACTCCCCGGTCATCAGGTGACGGCACAGCCAGGCGACGCAGACCATGATCGCCACGATCGCCAGCGCGGGCACGATGACGCCGGCGAGGGCCGCCAGCCAGCTCACGATCGGCAGGTCCGGGACCGTCACGGTGGCGCGGTCGATCTCGGCCGAGACCGTCCCGACGCCCTCGATCGTGATCGGCTGGGTGGTCGGGTCGAACTGCACCTCCACGGGAACGTCCTGGTTCGGGAGGATCTCCACGACCCGCCGCGCGGCGGTCACGACCGTGGCCACGCTCACGATGGCGGACAGGACGATGACGAGCCACTGGTCCGAGCGGGTGGCGGTGCCGAGAGGTGCCTTCATGGGAACTCCGTTCCATATCGTTTCTCGATGTTATCGAAACACGATATGTGATGCCGGTCAAGGTCCTCTCCCCCGGGTGCCGCGCCTGCCAGACTGACGCCATGGCCGTCACCCGTCTCGTCGCCACGACCGACGCGGACGCCCTGGCGGGGGTCCTGCGCCACAACCGCGAGGCCTGGGCCGGCCTCGAGCCGAGGCGGCCGGAGGTCTACTTCACCACCAAGGGCCAGCGCGCGATCATCCAGGACGCGCTGCGCCGCTACGAGGAGGGCGTCTCCTTCCCGCGAGTGATCCTCGGCCCCGACGACTCCGTGGTCGGCCGGATCAACCTCAACGAGATCGTCCGCGGCCCGTCGATGAAGGGCGTCCTCGGCTACTACGTCGACGAGGCGCACCAGGGCCGCGGGCTGGCCAGCACGGCCGTGGACGAGATCGTCCAGCTCGCCTTCGTGCGCCTCGGACTGCACCGGATCGAGGCCGGCACCCGCGTCGACAACGTCTCCAGCCAGCGCGTGCTGGAGAAGAACGGCTTCACGCGGTTCGGCGTCGCGCGCGACTACCTGCGGCTCGCCGGGACCTGGCACGACCACGTGCTCTACGAGCGGATCGCCGGCGACTGACCTAGCGTCGTGGCCATGAAGACGATCGCCCGCCTCCTGCTCGGCGCCGTGCTCGCGTTCGCGGGCGTCGGTCACCTGACGTTCGCCCGCGACGAGTTCGACGCGCAGGTGCCGAACAGCATCCCGCTCGACGAGGACCTCGTCGTGGTGGTGTCGGGCATCGTCGAGATCGCCCTCGGCGCGGCCCTCATGGCGATCCCGCGTCACCGCCGTGTGATCGGCCTCGTCGCCGCGGCCTTCTTCGTCGCGGTGTTTCCCGGGAACGTCTCGCAGTACGTCAACGGCGTCGACGCGTTCACGCTGAACAGCGACCGCGCTCGGCTGATCCGGCTGTTCTTCCAGCCCGTGCTCGTGATCTGGGCGCTGTGGTCGACCGATGCCCTGGAGCTGGTCAGAGAACGCCGGCGACGCGGAACTGCACGCTGATCCTGGGACCGACCGGGCGCGCGGTCTTGAGGATCGCGTGCTCCCACGTGCGCTGGCAGCTGCCGCCCATGACCGAGAGGTCGCCGTGCCCGAGGCTGAAGCCGGTCTGCGGGCCACCACCGGCCGGCCTCAGGCTCAGCCGCCGCTCGGCGCCCAGCGACAGGATCGCGACCATCGTGTCCTCGGTGCGGCTGCGGCCGATGCGGTCGCCGTGCCAGGCCACCGAGTCGTTGCCGTCGCGGTAGTAGCACAGGCCCGCGGTGACGAACGGCTCGCCGAGCTCGTCCGCGTAGTGCGCCGACAGCGCGTCGCGCGCCTCCTCCAGGGCGGGGTGCGGCAGCGGACGACGAGGGCCGTAGAAGCACAGCAGCCGCGGCACGTCGACGACGCGCTCGTACATCTCGCGGCGCTCCTCGCGCCACGGCACCTCGGTGCGCAGGGTCTCGAACAGCTCGTCCGAGCCGCTCACCCAGCCGGGCAGCGTGTCGACCCACGCCCCGTGCGACAGCTCGTGACGCTGCACGCGGTCGAGCGGGCCGACACGGACGCCTGCGTCACCGTCGAGGAGCGAGCCCTGGAACCACATGGCCCCACGTTACGCCGCTTTGCCGAACGTGCGTTCGAACCGGCCCCGGCGTGTCACGCGTGGACGGCGTCCCAGAAGGCGTCGAGGTGCTCCGGCGGCTCCGGCGAGCCCATCCCCTGGCGCGTCAGCAGGACGCCACCGACGCCCGACACGGGGTCGACCCACAGGCTGGTTCCCGTGCCGCCGTCCCAGCCGAAGCGGCCGGGGTGCGAGCCCGGGTGGCGCGCGTCGAGGTCGATGCCGACGCCCAGGCCCCAGGTGTGGTTCGGCTCCAGGAACTCGTGAGCCATCGCCGAGGCGGCCTCGCCCACCGCGTCGGTGGTGAGGGCGGCGAACGAGCTCGCCGAGATCACGGGACCGCGCGGACCGCGTCCACCGCGCAGCAGCATCTGCACGAATCGCGCCAGGTCGGCCGCCGTCGAGAGCAGGCCCGTGGCGCCCGAGCGGAAGACAGGCACGTTCATCAGGCGCGGGTCGCCCCACGGGGCGACCTCGACGAACTCGCCCCGCCGGTTCGGGAACCACGAGGACGGCACGCGGTCGACCTCGGTGAGCTCCACCGTGTAGCCGGTGTCGTGCATGTCGAGGGGGTCCAGCACCTTCTCGCGCAGCACGAGGTCGAGGCGGCGGCGCGTCGCCCGCTCGATCAGCACCGCCAGCACGTCGTAGGAGAACTGGTAGAGCCAGCCCTCCCCCGGCTGGTGCGCCATCGGCAGCGAGCCCGCGAGCTCGGCCCACCGGTCGGGTCGCAGCACGGGCGGCTGCCACGCCGAGGCCAGCTCGAGCCGCTGGTACTCGCCCAGCAGCGGATCGTCCGGTCCCGCCGTCATGTCCCAGCCCAGCCCCGAGCCCATCGCCAGGACGTCGCGCAGGGTGGTCGGTCGCGCGGCGGGCACGGTGTCGTCGAGCGGCCCACCGCGGGTGCGGAGCACGCGGCGGTCGGCGAACTCGGGCAGCCACCGTTCCATCGGGGCGTCGAGCTCGAGCAGGCCCTCGTCGACGAGTCGCAGCGCGAGGACCGCGACGATCGGCTTGGTGATCGAGGCGATCCGGAAGATGGTGTCGGGGCCCAGCGGCCGCGCGGAGCCGATCTCCACCTGTTGACGCGGGCCGCGGACGGTGGCCCAGACGGCGCCGGACACGGCCATCCTCGAGGCCACGTCGCGCATCGTCCGCGACACGTCGGGGGCCGACACCGCGGGCCTCAGGCGTCCACGACGCCGGTGCGCGGCGTGATGACGGGCTCGCTGGACCAGGGGAAGTTGATCCACTGGTCGGTGCGGCGCCACGCGTAGTCGGGCGTCAGCAGCGTGCGGGGCTTCTCGTAGATGACCGCCGAGCGCACCGCGCCGGCGTGCTCGGAGCACACCCGGACCACGAGCTCGAGCGTCTTGCCGCTGTCGGCGACGTCGTCCACGACGAGCACCGACAGGTCGTCGAGCTCGGCGAGGTCGAGGAACGGCGGCAGCAGGGTGGGCTCGTCGCGCGTCGTGCCGACGCCCGTGTAGAACTCGACGTTCATCGTGAAGAGGTGCTTGCAGTCCAGCGCGTACGCGACCGATCCGGCGGGGATCAGGCCGCCGCGGGCGATGCCGAGCACGATGTCGGGCTCGAAGCCCGAGTCGGCCACGGCCTGGGCGAGCTCGCGGACCGCCACGCCGTAGGTGTCCCAGGTGAGGATCTCGCGCTCGTGGTCCATGCGCCCATCGTGGCACGATGACGACCATGGAGGTCACCCGCTTCGGGCACGCCGCCGTCCTCGTCGAGGCCGCCGGGACCCGCATCCTGATCGATCCGGGCGCGTTCAGCGCGCCCGCCACCTTCGCCCTCACCGGCCTCGACGCGATCGTCGTGACCCACCAGCACGCCGACCACCTCGACCGCGACCGGATCGGCTCGCTCGTCGAGACCAACCCCGGCGCCCGGCTGCTGGCCGAGCCCGAGACGGCGGCCACCCTCGACGACTGGGAGCGCACCGGCCCGGACCTGACGTTCGAGGTCGGAGGGCTGACCGTGACCGGCGTCGGCTCGCGTCACGCCGAGATCCTCCCGGCGCTCCCCCGCGTCGGCAACGTCGGTGTCCTCGTCACCGCCGACGGCGAGCCCACCCTGTTCCACCCCGGCGACACCTACGAGTACCGGCCGGACGGCGTCGACATCCTCGCGCTCCCGCTCTCCGCCCCGTGGGCGAAGGTCAGCGAGACCGTGGAGTTCGTGCAGGCCGTCGCGCCGCGCACCGCGTTCCCGATCCACGACTGCACGATCTCCGAGGTCGCGTACGGGATCTACTGGACCCACGTGGAGGGCCACGGCGGCGTCGACGACCTCCAGCGACTCCCCCAGGACGGCGTCCTCGCCCTCTGATCGCGAGGCGGGCTCGACGGTGGCGACACTCACAGGGCGCAGACTGGCTTTATCTCACAACTGATATACGCTGGAGTTCATGACCCAGAGCGACTCCTACCTCGCCCGGATCGGCACCCTGATCCGCGACGCGCGTCAGCACTCCGGCCTCACCCAGGCCCAGCTGGCCACCGAGCTCAAGACCAGCCAGAGCGCCATCAACCGCATCGAGAAGGGCCAGCAGAACCTCACGCTGGACACCCTCGCGCGGATCGGATCGGCCCTCGACTCCGAGCTCGTGAGCGTGGCCCCCGCGGCCGGCCCGAGCCACCTGCGCGTCAAGGGCGGCACCACGCTCTCGGGCAGCATCGACGTCAAGTCCAGCAAGAACGCCGGGGTCGCGCTGCTGTGCGCCGCGCTGCTGAACACCGGCACCACCGTGCTGCGCAAGGTCGCCCGCATCGAGGAGGTCAACCGCCTGCTCGAGGTGCTGGAGTCGATCGGCGTCCGCACCACGTGGCTCAACGAGCAGAACGACCTCGAGCTCGTCGTCCCCGAGCGCCTCGACCTGGCGAAGATGGACGCCGAGGCCGCCCGCCGCACCCGCAGCATCATCATGTTCCTCGGCCCCCTCATGCACCGCGTCGACACCTTCGACCTGCCCTACGCCGGCGGCTGCGACCTCGGCACCCGCACCGTCGAGCCGCACATGACGGCCCTGCGTCCCTTCGGCCTCAAGGTCGTCGCCACCGACGGCAGCTATCACGCCTCCGCCGCCCGCGGCGTCGCGCCCGAGCGCCCCATCGTGCTGACCGAGCGCGGCGACACCGTCACCGAGAACGCCCTGCTGGCCGCCGCCCGCCACGACGGCGTCACTGTCATCCGCAACGCCAGCCCGAACTACATGGTCCAGGACCTGTGCTTCTTCCTGGAGCGCCTCGGCGTCCGGATCGAGGGCATCGGCACCACCACGCTGCGCGTCACCGGCAAGCAGGACATCCGCGGCGACGTCGACTACGCGCCCAGCGAGGACCCGATCGAGGCGATGAGCCTCATCACCGCCGCCATCGTCACCAGCTCGCAGATCACCGTGCGCCGCGTCCCGATCGAGTTCATGGAGATCGAGCTCGCGCTGCTCGAGGAGATGGGCTTCCGCTACGAGCGCTCCGAGGAGTACCTCGCCGAGAACGGCCACACGCGCCTGGTCGACATCACGACGCACCCGTCCACGCTGCGGGCGCCGATCGACAAGATCCACCCGATGCCGTTCCCCGGACTCAACATCGACAACCTGCCGTTCTTCGCCGTCATCGCGGCGCAGGCCGAGGGCCAGACGATGCTGCACGACTGGGTCTACGAGAACCGCGCGATCTACCTCACCGAGCTCAACAAGCTCGGCGCGCAGGTCAAGCTGCTCGACCCGCACCGCGTCCTGATCGAGGGACCCACGCACTGGAGCGGCGCCGAGCTGGTCTGCCCGCCCGCGCTGCGGCCCGCCGTGGTCATCCTCATCGCGATGCTCGCGGCGAAGGGCACGTCGGTGCTGCGCAGCGTCTACGTCATCAACCGCGGCTACGAGGACCTGGCCCTGCGCCTCAACGCGCTCGGCGCCGAGATCGAGACGTTCCGCGACATCTGACGCGTTCGACCGACCTGCGCCACCGCCCGTTCGCGGTGGCCTAGGTTGGTCGCGTGAGGACACCGCCGTACCTCGAGCCCGCCCCGCCGATCGCGTTCGCGCACCGGGGTGGCGCCACCGTCGAGGCCAACCTCGGGATCGAGAACTCGCTCGCCGCGTTCACCCATGCCTACGAGCTGGGCTACCGGTACATGGAGACCGACGTGCGCTGCAGCCGCGACGGCGTCGTGTACGCGTGCCACGACGCCAAGCTCGACCGGCTGCTGGGACGGGACGCCGCGATCGCCGACCTGGACTCCGCCGAGATCGACGAGGCCCTGCTCGGCGACCGCGAGCCGATCGTGCGGCTCCAGACGCTGGTCGAGGCCCTGCCCGAGGCGCGCTGGAACATCGACGTGAAGGCCGACGACTCGGTCGACGCCACGACCGACCTCGTGGAGCGGCTCGGCATCCTCGACCGGATCTGCCTGGCCTCCTTCTCGCACGCGCGGCTCGTCCGGATGCGCGCTCGACTCCCCCGGGTGGTCACCTCGGCCTCGTCCCGCGAGGTCGCCCAGATGGTGCTGACCGGTCGCGTCCCGGCGGCCCCGCTGATCTTCCAGGTGCCCGTCCGGCACGGCCGCGCCCGCGTCATGACGCCGCGCTTCCTGCGGCGGGCCCACCGCGCCGGCAAGCACGTGCACGTCTGGACCGTCGACGAGCCCGCCGAGATGCACCGTCTCGCCGAGCTCGGCGTCGACGGGATCATGACCGACCGCACCGACCTGCTCAAGCAGGTGCTGCAGGAGCGCGGCCAGTGGACGGAGGCCCGATGAGCGAGGAGGTCGTCGCCACCCGCCGCGACCGCGGCCGCGTGGTCGCGTGGGGGCTGTGGGACTGGGGCTCCGCGGCGTTCAACGCCGTCATCGTCACCTTCATCTTCTCGGTCTACCTCGTCGAGGGTGTCGGCGACGACGTCCCCGGGCCGTTCCGCGCCAGCACGTGGCTGGGCCTGTCGAGCGCGGCCGGAGCCGTGCTCATCGCGATCATCGCGCCGGCGCTCGGCCGCCGCACCGACGCGGGCGGTGCCCGCAAGAAGAGCCTGTTCTGGCTCACGATGGCGGTCGTCGTCATCACGGCGTCGCTGTTCTTCGTCGAGAACGACTGGCACTTCCTGTGGCTCGGTCTCACCCTGATGGCCGCCGGCTCGGTGATCTTCGAGCTCACCCAGGTCCCGTACTTCGCGATGCTGCGCCAGGTCTCCACGCCCGACGACGTCGGCCGCGTGTCCGGCTTCGGCTGGGCGATGGGCTACTTCGGCGGCATCGTGCTGCTGCTGATCTGCTACTTCGGCTTCGTGGCCGGCGACGGTGACACCCGCGGCTTCCTCGGCGTTCCGTCCGAGAACGGGATGAACATCCGCCTCATCGCGCTGCTGGCGGCCGTCTGGTTCCTGGTCTTCGCGATCCCGCTGTTCTTGAAGGTCCCCGAGCTTCCGGCCACGGCCAACGCGGACGCCCCGAAGGTCAGCATCGCCGACTCCTACCGCGGCATCTGGAACGACGTCACCACGATGTGGCGCGAGGACCGCGACACCCTGAAGTTCCTCATCGCGAGTGCGTTCTTCCGCGACGGGCTCGCCGGCGTCTTCGCCTACGGCGCCGTCCTGGCCGTCTCGGTCTACTCCATCCGCGAGGACGACGTGATCCTGTTCGGCGTCGCCGCCAACGTGATCTCGGCCGCCGGCGCCCTGCTGGCCGGCCGCTACGACGACAGGATCGGCCCGCGTGCCGTGATCGTGTTCTCGCTCGCCTCGATGCTGGTCTGCGGCCTCGTGCTGCTGTTCGTCGACGGGCCGCGGATGTTCTGGATCTTCGGCCTGGGCCTGTGCCTGTTCGTCGGGCCCGCCCAGTCGGCCTCGCGCACCTACCTCACGCGCATCACCACGCCCGGCCGCGAGGGACAGAACTTTGGCCTCTACGCCATGACCGGCCGCGCCGTGTCGTTCATGGCGCCCCTGTTCTTCGCCATCAGCATCTGGGCCGGCAACCTCCTGCTCGACACCGAGACCGATCGCTGGGGAATCGCCGGGATCATGGTGGTTCTGGGCTTCGGCCTGCTGCTGCTCCTGCGCGTGCCGGCGCACGTCGAGGACCGTGCGCGTCATCACAGCGCCGAGGGCTGAAAGGTCGCTCTCAGGGGAATCTCACGGATCTGTCGTACGTTGGAATGGACGGACACCACCAGAAGGGGGACCGACCATGGCAGAACGAGCCTTGCGCGGAGCGCGGCTGGGAGCCCAGAGCTTCGAGGACGAGCGCGGAGTCGAGATGGCACCGCGTCAGCAGATCGAATACGTGTGCGCCGACGGCCACACGTTCACGGTGACGATGTCGGACGAGGCCGAGGTTCCGGCCGAGTGGGAAGACCCGAAGACCGGCCAGATGGGCCGCCGCGTCGGCGGCGCCGAGCCGGACGCCAAGGAGGAGAAGCCGGTGCGCACGCACTGGGACATGCTCCTGGAGCGTCGCTCCGAGGAGGAGCTCGAGGAGATCCTCACCGAGCGGCTGGAGATGCTGCGCGGTGGCGAGATCGGCCCGCCGCACCTGCACCGCAAGAGCAAGTCCCGGAAGAAGTCCGTCAGCGCCTGAACGGATTCATCCGCAAGAGGCCCCACACGGTCACCCGTGTGAGGGCCTCTTTCACGATGTCGAGGCTCATCTTCGACTGACCGTGCACCCGCTCGACGAAGGTGACGGGCACCTCGGCCACCTCGAGCCCCGCCAGGCGGGTCTGCCGGGTCATGTCGATCTGGAAGCAGTAGCCCTGCGACTCGACGGCCGCAAGATCGATCGCCTCGAGCGTCTCGCGACGGAAGGCGCGAAAGCCGGCGGTGGCGTCCTTGACGCCGAGGTTCAGCATGAGCCGGGCGTACAGCGACGCCCCGCGCGACAGCGCCTCGCGCCGCTTGGGCCAGTTGACGACCGAGCCGCCGGGCACCCAGCGCGAGCCGAGCGTCAGCGGGACGCCGGTACGCGCCGAGTCGAGCAGCCGCCCGAGGTCCTCCGGCCGATGCGATCCGTCGGCGTCCATCTCCACGAGCACGTCGTAGTCGCGCTCGAGACCCCAGGCGAAGCCGGCCTTGTAGGCGGCGCCGAGGCCCTCCTTGCCCTCGCGGTGCAGGACGTGGATGCGCGGGTCGGCCTCGGCCAGCTTGTCGGCGATGTCGCCCGTGCCGTCGGGCGAGTTGTCGTCCGCGACGAGGATCTCGACCTCGGGCTGCTCCGTCAGGACGCTGTCGGTGATCCAGCCGACGTTGTCAGCCTCGTTGTAGGTCGGGATGATGACCAGCGTCTTCACGGCCGCTCCTTCGTAACTGGCGTTTACCGAGGACCCATCCTGCCACGGACATGACGTAGATCACCATGGTCCACCACGATCCGTAGCGCGTGGCGGGCGTGGTGCCCTCGGCCGCCTGCACGTCGGCGATGACGGTGGCGGGCTCCTTCTCCGGGGCGCGACCCACGACGTGCCCCTCCGGGTCCACGATCCCCGAGATGCCGTTGGTGGACGCGACCGCGACCCACCGCCCGGTCTCGATGGCCCGCAGCCGCGAGATCGCCCACTGCTGCTGCGGCTGCACGCCCTGGCCGAAGTCCATGAAGCTGGCGTTGCTGGTCTGCACGGCGAGCATCTCGGCGCCGAGATCGACCGCACCGTGCACCGCGCCGTCGTACGCGATGTCCCAGCAGATCGTCAGGCCGATCGTCAGCCCGTCGAGGGTCATCGCGCCGGGCTCGTCGCCGGCCAGGATGTCGCGCGGGATGTCGCGGTCGAACCGCGGCACGAGCGAGCCGAGCTGCTCGCGGAACGGCACGTACTCGCCGTACGGCACGGGGTACTGCTTGAGGTAGACGTCCTGCTTCGGCCCGTTCTCGTCGACCAGGACCGACGCGTTGTACGCGGTGTCGGGGCTGGGACCGTCGAGGATCGCCCCCACGAGGATCGGCGCGCCGACCTCACGCGAGAGCCGGGTGACCTCGTCGCGCGCGTACGCGTTGGTCAGCACGTCGAGATCGGAGCCGTTCTCGGGCCAGATCACGGCGTCGACCGGCCGGTCGATCCGCTCGGTCTCGGCCACGTGGAGGCGGAAGATCTCGGCCCGGGGCCACTGCAGGAACGGACCCGGGGTGTTGCCCTGGACCACGGCGACGGTCCTCGTCGCTCCCCCGTCGGCGATGCCGACCGGCAGCAGCAGCCCGATCGACGGGATCGCGACGGCGACGGCCAGCACGAGCACGCGGCGCTGCGTGACCGCCACGACCAGCAGGCCCGCCGTGAGCGCCATGAGGAACGAGGTCGCGGGCAGCGCGACCAGGCGCACCCAGCCCTCGAAGCGGGCGTCGATCGCGGTGTGCGCCAGCCGTCCCCACGGGAACCCGGTGAGGGGGAAGCTGCCGCGGAGCTGCTCGCCCGCGGTCCAGACCGCGGCCGCCCACAGGGGCCACCAGGAAGCTTGGACGGCGGCCCGCAGCACCCACGTGATCAGCGAGATCAGCAGGGCCTCGATCGCGACGAGCGCCACCCATGCCCACGGGTCGACCGCGTTCATCCACCAGATGAGCGGGCCCATGAACGCGAGCCCGAAGACGAGTCCCACGAGCAGCACCCGTCGGACGGGCGCGTCACGCAGCGTGCGGACGACGAAGAGGTAGCCCGCGACGGCCAGCAGCATGACGCCCGGCAGGGCGAGCGGCTCGAACGCGGCCGCGGAGACGACGCCGAGCAGCGCCGCCGCGAGGACCTGTCTCACAGCCGGACGAGATGACGCGGCGTGTTGTTGAGGACCTCGACGCCATCCTCGGTGCACACGACGATGTCCTCGATGCGGGCTCCCCACTGGCCCTCGACGTAGATTCCCGGCTCGATCGAGAACGCCATGCCCGGCTCGAGCTCGAGGTCGTTGCCCTCGACGATGTAGGGCTCCTCGTGCGTCTCCTGGCCGATGCCGTGACCGGTGCGGTGGATGAAGCGGTCGCCGTAGCCGGCGTCGGCGATGATCCGGCGGCCGACCGCGTCGACGGACTCGGCCGTGACGCCCGGCCTGGCGTACTCGAGCTGGGCCTGCTGGGCGCGCTGCAGGACCTCGAGCATCGCCAGGTAGCCCGGGTCGGGCTCGCCGCCGGCGACGTAGTTGCGGGTGGAGTCCGAGCAGTAGCCCGCGGCGTTGGTGCCGCCGATGTCGACGACGACCGGCTCGCCCGCGCCGATGACCCGGTCGGAGACCTCGTGGTGCGGCGAGGCGCCGTTGGGCCCGGAGCCGACGATCACGAAGTCGACCTGCTCGTGGCCCTCCTCGACGATCGCGCGGGCGATGTCGGCGCCGACCTCGCGCTCGGTGCGGCCGGGACGCAGCCACTCCCCCATGCGCGCGTGCACGCGGTCGATCGCCGCGCCGGCGTCGCGCAGGGCGTCGACCTCCGCGGGCTCCTTCACCGTGCGCAGCGCCGACACGAGCTGACCGCCGAGCACGAAGCCGGCCTCGGGCATGGCCTCCTGCAGCGCGAACACCCGTGACGCCCACATCTGGTCGTCGACCGCCACCACCGAGGCGCTGCCGATCAGCTCGGCGACGAGCGCGAACGGGTCGTCGAGCTCGGACCACGTGACGATGGGCATCGTCACCCCCGCGGCCTCGGCCGCGGCACGCTCGAGGCCAGGCACGACGAGGTGCGATCCCCGCTGGGTCACGACGAGACACGTCAGCCGTTCCAGGGGCTTGGCGGCGTAGCCGGTCAGGTAGCGCAGGTCGGCCCCCGGGGTCACGAGAAGGGCGTCGATGCCGTTCTGTCCGGCGAGGAGTCGGGCGCGGTCGAGGCGTTCAGTCACAGCGAAAGGCTATCTGGCGCTCCCGACGAACCTGTGTGACCGTAGGCACTATCTGCACCACCCAACGGATCGGGGGATCCATGAAGAAGGCAGTCATCGCCGCATCGGCGGCAATCCTCACCGCAGGACTCGTCACCGCGTCACCCGCGGTCGCGAAGTCCGGCCCGACGGCACCGAAGGGTCAGGCCACCAAGCTGACCAAGGCGGTCACCGTCAACGGCATCCTGAAGCACCTGCGCCAGTTCCAGGCCATCGCGAACGCGAACGGCGGGAACCGGGCGTCCGGCCTCCCCGGCTACGACGCCTCGGTCGAGTACGTGGCGCGCGAGCTCAAGAAGTCCGGGTACAAGGTCACGGTCCAGGAGTTCACGTTCCCGTTCTTCCAGGAGCTCACTCCCGCCACGCTCACCGTCGGCGGCGAGGAGATCGAGAACGCGGTGTTCACGTACTCCGCGAGCGGCAGCGTCACGGGCCCGATCATCCCCACGAACGACGTCCAGATCCCGCCGGGTCCCGAGGCCGGGAGCAGCAACTCCGGCTGTGAGCCTGCCGACTTCGCGCCGGCGCCCGCCGAGGACGCGATCGCGCTCGTCCAGCGCGGCACCTGCGACTTCGCCGTGAAGGTCGACAACGCGGTGGCCGCCGGCTACGACGCGGTGCTCGTCTTCAACGAGGGCCAGCCCGGACGCACCGATGTGGTCGCCGGCACGCTCGGCGCCCCGAAGTCCGTGCCGGTGTCGGGCATCAGCTACGAGCAGGGCGCGGAGTTCGTCGCGGCCGGCACGCCCACGGGCACGCTGACCACCGACGTCGAGTCCGACCTCGAGCGCACGACCTACAACGTGCTCGCGGACGTTCCGGCGTCCGAGCTCAAGAAGATCAAGAACAAGGACCAGGTCGTCGTCGTGGGCGCCCACCTCGACAGCGTTCCCGAGGGTCCCGGCATCAACGACAACGGGTCCGGCTCGGCCGGCATCCTCGAGATCGCCCGGCAGCTGAGCAGCACGGGGCTCTACAAGAACCTCCAGCGCCCGGTCCGCTTCGCCTTCTGGGGCGCGGAGGAGCTGAGCCTGCTCGGCTCGGAGCACTACGTGGCCAACCTGTCCGAGGACGAGCTGTCGCGGATCTACGCCAACCTGAACTTCGACATGATCGGCTCGCCGAACTACGCGCGGTTCGTGTACGACGGTGACGGCTCCGACGGTGACCCCGGTCCCGCCGGCTCGGGCGAGATCGAGCAGGTCTTCACGGACTGGTTCGACAGCCAGGGACTGGCCAGTGAGCCGACGGCCTTCGACGGCCGCTCGGACTACGGTCCGTTCATCGAGGTCGGCATCCCGGCCGGCGGCCTGTTCACCGGCGCCGAGGGCGTGAAGACGCCCGAGCAGGTGGCGCTGTACGGCGGCACGGCCGGCGTGGCGTACGACCCGTGCTACCACCAGGCCTGCGACGACATGACGAACCTCAGCGTCAAGGCCCTGCACGAGATGGGCGACGCCGCGGCCTTCGCGGTGGCCACCCTGACGTTCTCCAAGAAGGGCCTCTACCCCGACGGCAGTCGCAAGGCCGCCCGGGGCAAGGCCCAGGCGAAGGGGAAGGCGCACGTCCACCACCAGGACGGTCACCTCAAGACCCGCTGACAACTGAGTCGATCAGGCTCCCGCACCGCCCCGAGCGTGCCATCATGCGTGCATGTTCCTCTTCGGGTCGGTCGGGAGCCTGATCGTTCTCGCCCTCTGGGTCTTCTGCCTCGTCGACGTCATCACCTCCGACGAGTACGCCGTGCGGCATCTGCCCAAGACCCTGTGGCTCATCGTCGTGATCCTGCTCCCGCTCGTCGGATCGCTCGCCTGGCTGGCCGTCGGACGGCCCGCCACGACCACGCGCGACCTGCCCTACAAGGGCAACACCTCGGCCTCGGTCGCGGCCTCGCGCTTCCCCGAGTACGACCGTCCCGGTCGCCACGTCCCGGCCGACCCCGAGGCCGACGAGGCGTTCCTGAGGAGCCTGCGCGAGCGGGCCGAGGAGCAGCGCCGGGCCTATCGTGAGCAGCAACGATCCCGAGACGCCCAGGAGGGCGAACCCACCCCATGAGCTCTTCGCGACTGCTCCTGCTCGACACCGCCAGCCTGTACTTCCGCGCCTTCTACGGCGTTCCCGACTCGATCAAGGCCGCCGACGGCCGCCCCGTGAACGCCGTGCGCGGCATCCTCGACTTCCTCGCCACGCTCCAGGACCGCTACGATCCCGCCGCCGTCGTCGCGGCGTGGGACGACGACTGGCGTCCGGCGTGGCGCGTCGAGCTGCTCGACACCTACAAGACGCACCGGCTCGCCGATCCCGAGGCGGGCACCGAGGAGACGCCCGACCTGCTCTCGCACCAGGTGCCGCTCATCGCCGAGGCGCTGACCCTCGCCGGCGCCACCGTGGTGGGCGCCCCGGAGGCAGAGGCCGACGACGTGATCGGCACGCTGGTCCACCGCTGGGAGACCGGCATCGACGTCGTCACCGGCGACCGCGACCTGTTCCAGCTGGTCGACGACGAGCGCGACGTCCGCGTGCTCTACACGGCACGGGGCGTCAGCAAGCACGACGTGGTGGACGCGGCGTGGGTTCGCGAGAAGTACGGGATCGAGCCGCACCAGTACGTCGACTTCGCCGTGATGCGCGGCGACGCGTCGGACGGCCTGCCGGGCGTCCCGGGCATCGGCGACAAGACCGCCGCGACGCTGCTGAACGAGTACGCCGACCTCGACGGCATCCGGGCCGCGGCGGCCGATCCGTCGTCCTCGCTGCGGCCGCGGATCCGCCAGTCGCTGCTGGACAGCTCGGACTACATCGAGGCGGCGGTGCGCGTGGTCACCGTGCGCCCCGACCTCGACCTGGCCGACCCCGTGACCGGGGTGATCGACGAGCCCGCCCTGCGCGCGTTCGGCGAGCAGTGGAACGTCGCGGGTCCCGTCGACCGGCTGCTCCAGTCCGTCACGACGTGACGCTGGAGTAGGCCACCACGCCCGTCCGCAGCTCGTCGAGCGCCGCGCGCGCGGTGTCGCGCAGCGGGCCGGCACCGGCGGCGTCGGCGATCTGCGCGACCGTGTCGATCAGCTGCTTCATGGCGCGCACGAAGTCGCCCGCGGCCATGTCGGCCGAGCCGAGCACGAGGTCGAGGCTCGTGCCCTCGCACCACATCCAGACCGCGTACGCGAAGCCGAAGTCGGGCTTGCGCAGGAACGACAGCCGGTGGTCGCGCTCCAGCTGGTCGAGCTGGAGCCACAGCAGGCCCATCGACTCGGCCGCCTGAGCCACCGCCTTCGTCGGGAACCGCGCCGGTGGCGCCTCGTCGGAGTTGCGGGCCTCGTAGGTGAGGCCGCTGGCGACGGCCGCGAACTCCGACGGGGACAGTCCGCCCCACACGTCGTGGCGCAGCGACTCGCTCACCACGAGGTCGGACTCGCCGTAGATCCGCTGGAGGTGGCGGCCCTCGGGCGTGACCTCGTCGCCGTCGAGGTACCCGAGCGTGTCCAGCACCTCGCACACGCGGTCGAACTGGCGGGCGACGGTGTTGGTGCGCTGCTCCACGCGGCGTCGCATGCTGTCGGTCTCGCGCTCGAGCTTGAACGCGCGCTCGGCCCACCGTGCGTGCGACTCCCGGTCGGGACACGCATGGCAGGGGTGGTCGCGCAGCTCGCGCCGCAGCTCGGTGATCCGCGGATCCTCCGCGGTCGGTCCGTCGCGGTAGGCCGTCGGGTACTCCGCCAGGTGGCCGGCGCGGTTCCGCAGCGAGGAGGCCAGGTCGCGCCGCGACTGCGCGTCGCGGGGATTGAACGACTTGGGGATGCGCATCTGCATGAGCGAGTCGACCGGCGTCGGGAAGTCCACGACGGCCAGCCGCCGGGCGTGACGGTTGGCGGTCAGCACCATCGGGCGTGGGCCCTCGCGGTTGCCGGTGTCGGGATCGAGCACGACGGCGAGTCCGGAGAACTTCCCGGCAGGCACATTGATGACGTCGCCGCGCTTGAGCCGGGTGAGCGACTCGAGCGCCTCCTCGCGCTTCGCGGCACGGCGGGACTTGGAGCCGGCCGACTCGAGGTCGCTGAGCCGGCGACGCAGCCGCATGTACTCCATGAAGTCGCCGAGCTCGCAGTGCACGGACTCGCGGTAGCCCTCGATCGCCTCGTCGGCCTTGCGGACCTTGCGGGCGAGACCCACCACGGCGCGGTCGGCCTGGAACTGCGCGAACGACTGCTCCAGCAGCTCGCGGGCGCGCTCGCGTCCCACCTGGTGCACGAGGTTGACCGCCATGTTGTACGAGGGACGGAACGACGAGTTCAGCGGATACGTGCGCGTGGAGGCCAGGCCGGCGACGTGCCGCGCGTCCAGTCCCGGCTGCCACAGCACGACGCCGTGACCCTCGACGTCGATCCCGCGGCGGCCGGCGCGGCCGGTGAGCTGGGTGTACTCCCCCGGCGTGACGTCGACGTGGTTCTCGCCGTTCCACTTCGTGAGGCGGTCGACGACGACCGAGCGGGCCGGCATGTTGATGCCGAGAGCCAGCGTCTCGGTGGCGAAGACCACCTTCACGAGCCCGGCGCTGAAGAGGTCCTCGACGCACTCCTTGAACGTGGGCAGCATGCCGGCGTGGTGCGCCGCGATGCCGCGGCCGATGCCCTCGCGGAACTCGTGGAAGCCCAGCACGGCCAGGTCGTCGTCCGGCAGGTGCGCGCACGCGGCGTCGACGTGCTCGTGGATCGCCTCGCGCTCCTCCTGCGTGGTCAGGATCAAGCGGGCCGCCAGGCACTGCTCCACGGCGGCGGCGCAGCCCGCCCGGCTGAAGATGAAGACGATGGCCGGCAGCATGCCCTCGGACTCCAGCTTGAGGACGATGTCGATGCGGTCGGGCGTGCGGTGGCGGCTGCGGGGACGCTTGCCGCCCTTCGCGGGGCGCCGCGAGCGGTTCTTGGCGAAGGCACGGTTCCACTGGGCGTCGTCGCGGGCCATCTGCTCCAGCGTGTGGTTGACCTCGGTCGAGTTCGGCTCGAACAGGTCGAACATCTTGCGGCCGACGAGCACGTGCTGGTGCAGGGGCACGGGCCGGCGCTCCTCCACGATCGTCTCGGTCGCGCCGCGCACCTCGTGCAGCCAGGCGCCGAACTCCTCGACGTTGGACACGGTGGCCGACAGCGACACGATCGAGACCGACGGCGGGAGGCCGATGATGACCTCCTCCCAGACCGCACCGCGGAAGCGGTCGGCGAGGTAGTGCACCTCGTCCATCACCACGTGCCCGAGGTTGTTCAGCGTGGAGGAGCCCGCGTAGATCATGTTGCGCAGGACCTCGGTGGTCATGACGACGATCGGCGCCTCGCCGTTGATCGTGTTGTCACCGGTCAGCAGGCCGACGTTCTCGGGGCCGTACCGGTCCGCGAAGTCGCTGAACTTCTGGTTCGACAGCGCCTTGATCGGCGTGGTGTAGAAGCACTTGCGGCCCGTGGCCAGCGACAGGTGCACCGCGAACTCGCCGACGAGGGTCTTGCCCGACCCGGTGGGGGCCGCGACGAGCACGCCGTGGCCGTCCTCGAGCGCCTCGCAGGCGCGCACCTGGAAGTCGTCCAGCCCGAACGGGTAGAGGTCTCGGAAGGCCGCGACGTGCGGGTGCTTCTGGTCCTTGCGGAATCGGGCGTACTGCTCGGCCGGGGTGGACATGCCTCCAGCCTACGGAGGCTCAGTCGTCGAGGCCCCTCGGAGCGTCCAGTGTCGACGCCTCGTCGTCGTCGAGCGACCGCGCCGTCCGCCCCCGCTTGCGGTCCGTGACGCGCGCGATGATCTCCGAGATGAAGTACAGGAAGCTCATCGGGATGGCCAGGAACAGGAACGTCACGGGGTCCACGGTGGGCGTCGCGATGGCCGCGAAGAAGAAGATGCCGACGATGATCCACGGCCGGGCGTGGATCAGCTGGGCGCCGCTGACCGCGCCCATGCGGTTGAGGATCACCACCACGACGGGGATCTGCGCGCCCACGCCGAACAGCAGGATCATCCGGGTGGCGAAGCTCAGGTAGTCGGCGCCGTTCAGCAGGTTGGTCCAGCCCTCGGGCGCGAAGCCGACGAGGAGCTCGATGGCCTTCGGGAACGTCCAGTAGCCGATCCAGGCGCCGCCGAGGAACAGCGGCACGCAGGTGGCGGTCAGCAGCAGCGCGGCCCGCTTCTCGTGGCGGTGCAGCGCCGGCAGGACGAACGCCCAGATCTGCCACATCCAGATCGGGCTCGACAGCACGAGACCGGCGACGACGCTGGTCTTGAGCTGGAACTGGAACGCGCCACCGATGCCGGTGACGACGAGCTCGGTGTCGATCCCCTCCTGCTCGAGGGCGGGACGGACCTGCTCGTACGGGGCGGTGAGCCAGTCGAGGATCTCGGGATAGAAGTACCAGGCGACCACGACGCCGAGGACGATCGCGGCGAGCGCCTTCATGAGGCGCGAGCGCAGCTCGGCCAGGTGGTCCATCAGCGGCATCTCGCCGCCGGGGCCGGGCTTGCGCCCGGCCCGACCGAATCCGAGGGCCACCCGGGTCAGCGGGTGGGGTCGTCGCGGCGGTCGGTGGCGGCCGGGTCGGTGGTGCGCTCGATGGAGCGAGGCGCGTCGCCGGCCTGCTTCTCCTCCTGCTCGCTCTCACGCAGCTCGGACTTGAAGATGCGCAGCGCACGGCCGGAGCCGCGGGCGAGTTCGGGGAGCTTGCGACCGCCGAACAACAGAATCACGATCCCCAGGATGATGAGGATCTCGGTGGCGCCGAGGTTGGGCATGGTCAAACTCCTTGGTCGGGACTTCCTTCATCGTACGCGGCCAGTGCTGACCGGGCGGAGCCCCTCACGTCGTCCGCGACGCCACCCGGCTCGACCACGCGCATCCGTCCGCCGGCCCGCATCACGACACGCCGCAGCCACGTGGGATCGCTGCCGAACAGGCGGGCCCGGACCGATCCGTCGGGCCGCTCCTCGACCACGTCCATCCGGTACTGGTCGAACAGCCACTCCGCGTCGGGCGCGATCTCCACGAGCACCGAGGGCGTGTCGGGGCCCTGCGGGAACAGGTCCTCCAGCCGCGTGCGCTCGTCGGCGTCGGTGGTCACCGGTGCCTCGAGGACCGTGGCCGCGACGATCCGGTCGACGCGGAAGAGGCGGTCGGCCTCGACCTTGTGGCACCAGGCCGAGAGGTAGCGGTGACCGTCCTGCGTGAACGCGCGGTGCGGGTCGACGACTCGTTCGGTCTGCTCGTCGCGCGTCTCGGTGGCGTAGACCATGTGGAGCTGTCGCTTGCCCGCGAGCGCCTCGGCCAGGGCCGTCTGGACGGCCGGGTCGACGTCGGGCAGCAGGACGTCGACGGGCGTGTCCACGGGCGTCCCGGCGGCCTCGCCGAGCTTGGCCAGCGCCGAGTCGATCACGGCGGCCTGGTCGCCGGCGGCGGACTGGCGCAGGGTGCGCAGCGCCACCATCAGCGCGGCGGCCTCGCTGCGCGAGATGCGCAGCGGCCGCGCCATGAACTCGGCGTCGCGGATGTAGACCACGCCCTCGTCCTGCAGCGCCGTGACGTCGAAGTCGATGAGCTCGCCGTGGTACTCGCCCCAGCCGGTGAGCATCATGATCTCCAGCTCACGCTGGGCCTGGGCCGGCTTGATCTTGAACTCGCGGGCGAGGTCGGCCAGCGGGATGCCCTGGTTGCTCTGCAGGTACGGGACCATCGCCAGCATCCGCACGACCTGCTTCAGCGACGGGTTCATGCGTGCACCTCCGCGACGGCGCGCAGCCGGTCGATCACGGCGTCGCGCAGCGCGGGCGGCGACACGACGACGGCGTCGGGTCCGTAGGACGCGATCTCGGCGGCGAGGTCCGCCACGACGGCGAACGCGACCTCGACCTCGTCGGTGGCCTCGTCGATCCGATCGATGCGCACGGCGTGACGGCGCAGCGACTGGCCGCGACCCGCGGTGACCCGCAGCACCGCGGACTCGTCGGGGACCGGCGGCTGGAGGGCGCGCGCGACCTTCTTCATGTTGACCTCGTCGGGCACCTCGTACTCCCCCGGCTCGCCGTCGGGCTTCACGTCGCCGACGATGCGCGAGAGCCGGAACAGGCGCGGACCGTCGCGGTCACGGTCGAAGCCGCCGACGTACCAGTGCTCGCGGAACGAGGTCATGCTCCACGGCTCGAGATGGCGCACCGAGGTCTCACCCCCGGGACGGCGGTACTCGAACGCGATCGGCATCCGGCGACCCGTGGCGTCGAAGACCGCGTCGAAGGCGGGCTCCTCGGCGCGCAGCCGCGCCTCGGTCATGCGCAGCACCGAGGGGTCGAAGTCGTTGCCGATCGCCTTGAGCTTCGCCAGCGCCGTGGTGGACTCGGCGGCCATGCCGGCGTGGTCCCACAGCTGGCCCGCCAGTCCGATCACGGCGGCCTCCTCGACCGTGAGGTCGATCTGGGGCAGCTCCACCTCCGCGCGCAGCAGCCGGTAGCCGGTGACGCCGCCGAGCGCGTCGAACGTGCCCGTCTCGATCTCGAGGCCGAGGTCGCGCAGCTCCTGCTTGTCGCGCTCGAACTTGCGCTCGAACGCCACGTCGGTGTCCTCGCGGTACTCCGCGATGGAGGAGCGGATCTGCTCCTTCGTCAGGTACTGGCTGGTGGCCAAGAGGGTGAAGACGAGGTTCATCAACCGTTCGGTCTTCCGCTGGGCCATGAGCGACAGACTAGCTGGCGTCGAGCAGGTCGACCGCGAAGATCAGCGGCCCGTCGGGCTGGCCGTTCTTCTTGGCGTCCTTGCCGTACGCGTCCTCGGACGAGCACGTGACCACGATGCGGCTGCCGAGCGTGTGACCGGGGATCTGGTCGCTCCAGCACGGGATGGCCGAGCCCTCGGCGATCGAGATCTGACGTGGGCCGGTGGCCCAGGAGGCGTCGAAGACCTCGCCGTCGGGGTACTGCTGGCCGACGTACTGGACGCTGAGGACGGCGCCCTTCTCGACCTTCTCGCCCTTGCCCTTGATGAGGACGGCGGAGCTGGACTTGCTGACCTCGTCCGCCGTCTTCTTCGTCTTGGCGAACTTCTCGGGGTGCTTGTCCTTGTCGTAGGTCAGCTTGGGCAGCGTGGCCGGGGCCTTCTGCGCCGTGCCGCTGGCCTCGGTGGGCACCTTGGAGACGAGGTCGAACAGGAAGACCATCGTGTCGTCCTTCTCCAGGCCCAGCGACTCCGCGCTCTGCAGCAGCGAGACGCCGTCCTTGGCGGGCACCGACACCAGCACGCGCGAGCCGATGTCCTGGCCGACGAGACCCTTGTAGAAGCCCGGCAGCGCCGTCTTCTCGTTGAGCGTGAGCGTCATCGGCGACTCGTTCTCGTAGGAGTTGTCGAACTCCTTGCCGGTGCGGCCGTTGATCGCGATGTAGTTGATCTTGATGGTGTCACCGTCGGCGACCTCGTCGCCGCCACCCTCGGAGACGACACGCGACTCGGTCTTCTCGGTGGTGTAGTCGGCCTCGACCTTCACCTTCGGGGTACTGCCCTTGGAGACCTCGATCCCGTCGAGGTCGTTGCCCCCGCCGCAGCCGGCGAGGACGAGGGATGCAGTGGCCATGGCGACCACGAGAGCAGTACGACGCACGGTGATGTTCCTCCTGGGGATCGATGCCGTGGCCACACTAACGGCTGATCCCAAGGATCGACTGAGAGATCACATCGAGTCGATGAGGCGCTGCACCCGGTCGTCCTGCGACCGGAACGGGTCCTTGCACAGGACCGTGCGCTGGGCCTGGTCGTTCAGCTTCAGGTGGACCCAGTCGACCGTGAAGTCGCGCCGGCGCTCCTGCGCCCGGGCGATGAAGTCGCCGCGCAGCCGCGCGCGCGTGGTCTGCGGCGGCACCGACTTGGCCGTGAAGACGTCGAGGTCCTTCGTGACGCGCGCGACCGACCCCTTGCTCTCGAGCAGGTAGAACAGGCCGCGGTCGCGGCGGATGTCGTGGTAGGCCAGGTCGAGCTGCGCGATCCGCGGATCGGCCCACGAGAGGCCGCGCTGCGTGCGGTAGCGGTCGAGCAGCCGGTACTTGATGACCCAGTCGATCTCGCGCTCGACGAGGGTGAGGTCCTCGCTCTCGACGGCCTTGAGCGTGCGCTCCCACAGGTCCATCGTGCGATCGATCGTGGGCGAGTGGAGGCCGTTGCGGTCGATGTACTCGGCAGCCTTGGCGAAGTACTCGGCCTGGATCTCCAGCGCGGACAGCTCGCGGCCGTTGGCCAGCTGGACCTTGCGGCGGCCGGTCATGTCGTGCGAGATCTCGCGGATGGCCCGGATCGGGTTCTCGAGCGTGAGGTCGCGCATCGTGACGCCGCTCTCGATCATCCGCAGCACCAGGTCGGTGGTGGCGACCTTGAGCATCGTCGTGGTCTCGCTCATGTTCGAGTCGCCCACGATGACGTGCAGCCGGCGGAAGCGCTCGGCGTCGGCGTGCGGCTCGTCGCGCGTGTTGATGATCGGACGCGAGCGCGTCGTGGCGCTCGAGACGCCCTCCCAGATGTGCTCGGCGCGCTGGCTGACGCTGAAGACCGTGCCGCGCGGGGTCTGCTGGACCTTGCCCGCGCCGCAGATGATCTGGCGCGAGACCAGGAACGGGATCAGGACGTCGGCCAGCCGGCTGAACTCGCCGCCGCGGCTGACGAGGTAGTTCTCGTGGCAGCCGTAGGAGTTGCCGGCGGAGTCGGTGTTGTTCTTGAACAGGTAGATGTCGCCCTCGACGCCGTCCTCCGCGAGGCGCTGCTGCGCGTCGAGCATGAGGCCCTCGAGGATCCGCTCCCCCGCCCTGTCGTGGGTGACGAGGTCGACGATGTCGTCGCACTCGGGCGTGGCGTACTCGGGGTGGCTGCCCACGTCGAGGTAGAGCCGGGCGCCGTTGCGCAGGAACACGTTGCTGCTGCGGCCCCACGAGACGACGCGTCGGAACAGGTAGCGGGCGACCTCGTCGGGCGACAGGCGGCGCTGTCCGTGGAACGAGCAGGTGACGCCGTACTCGTTCTCGATCCCGAAGATCCGCCGGTCCATGCCGCCAGCCTAGACCCGCATGCCGCACGCGCACGGCATCTCGACGGGCCGTCCCGATCCGTGACGCGCGTGTGACCCGTCTCACATTGGGGACTTCCCAACCGGCGGCCGGAGGCGCAGGATGGCAAGAGTCCGTCCACGGGGGCACGGACACCGGACCCGGGTCCGGTCGGGGAGGAGCAGCATGACCACTCATCGAACTCGTCGCGCGGCTGGGCTCTGGCTCATCGGCGCGTCGACGCTGGCATTGACGGCGACCGGGCTCGCGCTCGGCTCGGGCACCACGGCGGGGGCCGCTCCCCCGCCGGCCGGCGATGCGGCCGCCCGGCCGCTGCCGGGCTACATCAACTACGTCGCACCCCGCGCGGAGGAGTCGTCCGGCACCGACCAGGCACTGCGCGTCAACGGCAGGCGCGTCGCGAAGGGCAAGGCCCAGCAGCAGCAGCGCATGCTCGAGCGCGCGAAGCAGGTCGACCGCAAGCACAGCCAGGGCAACCCGGTCGCGGCGCGCCAGCTGGCGCGCGTGGAGGCCGAGTCGCTGCGCACCGGGAAGAGCCCCAAGGAGGTGCGCGACCAGCGGTTCAAGAAGGCCAGGTCCACGCAGCAGGCGCGCCTGCTGACGATCCTCGTGGAGTTCAACGAGCAGGCGAACGACGACTTCACCGGCCAGTACGTCCCCGATGGCTACGGCGCCGAGACGTGCGTGCCCGGCACCGTGCAGAACGGGCCGACGCACAACCAGATCCCGAACCCGGCGAACAGCGACCTGCCCGACAACAACTCGATGTGGGTCAAGGACTTCTCGCCGGCGCACTACAACGCGATGCTCTACTCCAAGAAGGGCATCACCCAGCGCGTCCGCCCGGACCTGCGCGGTCCCGACGGCCGCCGCGGCATCGACATCTCCGGGTACACGATGAAGAACATGTACGAGGAGATGTCCAAGGGCGCCTACACCGTGGGCGGCACCGCCACCCCGTGGGTGACCGTGGACCACTCCGAGGCCTACTACGGCGCCACGGTCTGCCACCAGGACGAGAACGGCGAGTGGGTCTACGGCGCCGTCCAGGACATGCAGGGCCACCCGGACAACCCGCTGGGCCCCGGCCAGCTGCCGATCGACGCGGTCGCGGCGCTGGCGGAGGCGCAGCCGAACTTCCCATGGGCCGACTACGACCTGGAGGACCAGGGCGACGTCGACGGTGACGGCAACCTCCTCGAGCCCGACGGCATCATCGACCACGTGGTCCTCGTGCACGCCGGCGAGGACAAGTCCGGTGGCGGCGGCGCCGAGGGCCCGTACGCGATCTGGGCGCACTCGTCGGCCGTGGCCGGCGGGGCCCCCGTGCCGGGGACGAACCTGCGGCTGTCGAACTACATCGTGCAGCCCGAGGACTCCGGCGTCGGCGTCTTCGCCCACGAGTACGGGCACGACCTCGGCCTGCCGGACCTCTACGACACGGCCAGCGGCGGCGACTCCGACGTCGACTTCTGGGACCTCATGTCGTCCGGCTCGCACTCCGGCCCCATCTTCCAGTCGATGCCGACGCACATGGGCATCTGGGACAAGTGGGTGCTGGGCTGGGCCGACCCGCTCGAGATCAATCCGGGCGACCGGTCGCGCACGGTCAAGGTGGGCCAGACCAGCCGCACGCCGAAGGGCACCGAGGACGGCATCAAGATCAACCTGCCGGACAAGGTCGTCACCCGGGCCGAGCCGCACAGCGGCGAGAACATGTGGTGGGGCAACAACGACCAGAACTGGGCGATGAACTCGCTGTCCCGCTCGATCGAGGTGCCCGACGCGGCCGACGCGCGGTTCTGGATGTGGAACAACTACGTCATCGAGCAGGACTGGGACTTCGGCTTCGTCGAGGTCTCGACCGACGGCGGCGCCACGTGGACCCCGCAGAAGGTCTACGACGAGAGTGGCACCGAGGTCACGACCCCGGACGACTACCCCGACCCGAACGGCAACCTGACCACGTTCGGCAACCGGCGGTACGGCCTGACGGGGACCTCCGGCGGCTGGCGCCACGACTACGTCGACCTGAGCGCCTGGGCCGGCCAGACGATCCAGGTCAGGCTGATGCAGTCCACCGACGCGGCGTTCACCGAGCGCGGCTGGTTCGCCGACGACTTCTCGGTCACCGGCGGCGGGGCGACCACGTTCACCGATGACGTCGAGGGCGGGGCCAACGGCTGGACCGCGACGATCGACTCGTGGGTGGCGGGCGAGGCCCGCGGCGCCGGCTGGGTCATCGACAGCGGCACCACGTCGAACGCCCAGTACTACCTGGTGGAGTGGCGCAACCTCGACGGCTTCGACAAGGGCCTGAAGTACGCCTACGACACGACGTACCAGAAGCTCGGCGAGGACGGTGCGTGGAAGGTCGAGAAGATCCGCTACAACGCGCCCGGCGCGCTGGTCTGGTACCGCGACACGTCGTACGGCGATGCCAACCACGTCCTCAACAACCTCACGTCCCTGCCGAGTGAGGGCGCCAAGGGCGGCCTGCTGATCGTCGACAGCCACTTCGACCCGCTCCGGCGGACCGGGGCGAACGCGGCCAACGACACCAGCACGCTGAAGAACCTGCCGTCGAGGCCGCAGTCGTCGAACGCGGCGTTCAACCTCTTCGGCACGTACGCCTTCCGCGAGTGCACGACGAAGCCGGACTTCACGGGCGAGGCGTGCAACCGCTTCGGGGCGCAGCGGGCAGTGCGGTCGTTCACCGACGACCGCGGCTGGTACCCGGGCATCGAGGTGCGGGGCGACAGCCTCTTCTACCGCGACGCCGACGCCTCGACCGTGGTCCCGTCGGTGGGCAACGCGCCCTACAGCACCCGCGTGGTGGACGAGAACGGCAACCCGCGCACCGACCTCTACGGCACGGACGTGGGCCTGGTGACCCCGCTCGGATCCGGCAACCCCGCGGACGACGGGGTCGGGTTCGGCACCGGCGTGAAGGTGGAGAAGGCCTTCAAGGGCAATCTGGCGGCACTGCTGAGGATCACTCCTCCGACCGTGCCGTGACGCAGACGAGCGGGCGGGTGGGCCTGGCCCATCCGCCCGCTCCTCGCGTGCAGCTGCGAGAGGATCAGCCGAGGAGCTCGGCGACCTGCGCCAGACCGAGCCGCTTGAACTTGCGCGGCTGGCTGCGGGTGCGGTCGAGCACCGCGACCTCGAGGTCGGCCGGGGCGATCGTGCGCGCGGGCTCGGCGTCGTTGCCCAGGGCCGTCCGGGCCAGGCGCAGGGCCTCCGCCAGCGGCAGGTCCGCTTGGTAGTGCGTGCTGAGGTACTCCTCGACCTTGTCGCTCTGGCCGCCCATCACGCCGTAGCCCGGCACGTCGGCGACCGAGCCGTCGTAGGTCAGGCGGTAGATCTGGTCGGCGGAGGGCTTCGAGCCGACCTCGGCGACGAAGATCTCGACCTCGTAGGGCTTCTCTCCGCCGCTGGAGAAGATCGTGCCCAGCGTCTGCGCGTACGCGTTGGCCAGGCCGCGGCCGGTGACGTCGCTGCGGTCGTAGGAGTAGCCGCGCATGTCGGCCAGGCGGACGCCGGCGATGCGCAGGTTCTCGAACTCGTTGTAACGACCCACGGCGGCGAAGCCGATGCGGTCGTAGATCTCGCTGATCTTGTGCAGCGCACGCGAGGGGTTCTCGGCGACGAAGACGATGCCGTCGGCGTAGCGGACGACCGCGACGCTGCGGCCCCGGGCGATGCCCTTGCGGGCGAAGTCCGCCCGGTCCTTCATCAGCTGCTCGGGCGAGACGTAGAAGGGGGTGGTCATGGCGCTCCTAGGTCAGCGGGGCGGACGGGCCGTCGGGCGACTGCATGCGCCCGCCGATCACCAAGTCGGCGATCGCGGCGGTCCTGGACTCGTCCCACGCGCGGTAGCCGTCGGCGGTGATCACCGAGATGAGCGGGAAGATCCGGCGCGTCAGGTCGGGGCCGCCCGTGGCGGTGTCGTCGTCGGCGGCGTCGTACAGCGCCTGGACGACCGCCGTGACGGCATCGGTCTCGGTCATGCCGGAGCGGTAGAGCTTCTTGAGCGAGCCGCGCGCGAACGTGGAGCCCGAGCCCACCGAGTGGAAGGTGCGCTCCTCGTTCTTGTTGCCGGTGACGTCGAACGCGAAGATGCGGCCCTGCTCGGCCTCGAGGTCGTAGGCGGCGAACAGCGGCACCACGGCGAGTCCCTGCATGGCCATGCCGAGGTTGCCGCGGATCAGCGTCGCGAGCCGGTTGGCCTTGCCGTCGGTGGAGAGCGTGGTGCCCTCGATCTTCTCGTAGTGCTCGAGCTCGACCTGGAACAGTCGCGTCATCTCCACGGCGATGCCCGCGGTGCCGGCGATGCCGACGCAGCTGAACTCGTCGGTCGGGAAGACCTTCTGGATGTCGCGCTGCGCGATGACGTTGCCCATCGTGGCGCGGCGGTCGCCGCCCATCACGACGCCGCCGTCGAACGTGGCGGCGACGATCGTGGTCCCGTGGGTCACGTCGAGGCCGGACACGGTGCCGACCGGGGCGCTCGGGAGCAGGTCAGGAGCCTGGGTGGCGAGGAACTCGGCGAACGAGGAGGATCCGACGGCGCGGAAGCCTCCATCGAGCATCACTGCCCGCCCTTCTGGACGAAGCTGCGCACGAACTCCTCGGCGTTCTCCTCGAGGACGTCGTCGATCTCGTCGAGGATGGAGTCGACGTCGTCGTCGAGCTTCTCCTTGCGCTCGGCATCGACCTCGGTGGTCTCGACCTGCTCTTCGTCGACGTCGCTCTTGCGCGTCGTCCTCTGCTGTTGCTCGGCCATGTCTCCACCCTATCCACTAGCGGCCCGTGATGGCCCGGAAGAGTTCTGCGGCGCTCCCGACGCGCTGGAACAGTCCGTCGACGTGCTCGGCGGTGCCCTTGAGCGGCTCCATCGTCGGCACGCGCTGGAGCGAGTCGTGTCCGGGCAGGTCGAAGATCACCGAGTCCCACGACGCCGCGGCGATGTCGGCGGAGAACCGCTGCAGGCAGCGGCCGCGGAAGTAGGCCCGGGTGTCGTGCGGCGGCTCGGTGACCGCCTCCTCGATCGCGGCGTCCTCGAGCAGCCGCTCCATGCGCCCGGCGGCCACCAGCCTGTGGTAGAGCCCGCGCTCGGGGCGGATGTCGTGGTACTGCAGGTCGACCAGGTGCAGCTTCGCGTGGTCCCAGTCGAGGCCGTCGCGCTCGCGGTACTGCTCCAGCAGCGCCAGCTTGGCCACCCAGTCGAGCTCGCGGACGAGGCTCATCGGGTCGTCCGCGAGGCGGGTGAGCACCGACTCCCACGTGTCCAGCACGTCGAGCGTCTGCGGGTCGTCGTCGCCCTGGCTCTCGACGAACTTGCGGGCGTGCTCGAGGTAGTGCTCCTGCAGCTCCAGCGCGGTGATGCTGCGCCCGTCGGCCAGCTGCACGGTGGTGCGCAGGGTGGGGTCGTACGAGATCTGGTGCAGCGCGCGGACGGGCTCGGCCAGCTCGAGCGGCTCGGGCAGCGCGTCGGCCTCGATCATCGCCAGCACGAGCGACGTGGTGCCGTGCTTGAGGTAGATGGAGGTCTCCGACAGGTTCGCGTCGCCGATGATGACGTGCAGGCGCCGGTACTTCTTCGGGTCGGCGTGCGGCTCGTCGCGCGTGTTGATGATCGGCCGCTTCAGCGTGGTCTCGAGACCGACCTCGACCTCGAAGTAGTCCGAGCGCTGGCTGATCTGGAACGCGTGGACGCTGCCGTCCTGGTGCTGGCCGACGCGGCCCGCGCCGGTGATGATCTGGCGGCCGACGAAGAACGGCGTCAGCTGGCGCACGATCGACAGGAACGGCACGTCGCGACGCATGAGGTAGTTCTCGTGCGAGCCGTACGCGGCGCCCTTGTTGTCGACGTTGTTCTTGTAGAGCATGATCGGCGCGACGCCGGGCACCCGTGCCGCCAGCCGGGCACCGCGCAGCATCACGAGCTCGCCGGCCTTCTCCCAGCGCACGACGTCGAGGGGGCTGGTGACCTCGGGGCTGGAGTACTCGGGGTGGGCGTGGTCGACGTACAGGCGGGCGCCGTTCGTCAGGATGATGTTGGCCAGGCCCATGTCCTCGTCGGTGAGCTGCGAGGGATCGGCCGCGTCACGGCCGAGGTCGAAGCCACGCGCGTCGCGCAGCGGGCTCTCCTCCTCGTAGTCCCAGCGGGCGCGGCGCGTGAGGCCGTTCGCGGCCGCGTAGGAGTTGACCACGTGGGTCGCGGCCACCATCGGGTTCGCCTGGGGCTGGCCCTGCACGGCGATGCCGTACTCGACCTCGGACCCCTGGACTCGTCGGACGCTCACGCTGGCCAGCCTACGTCGTCACGCGAGCCCCGCCCGGGCTACGCGCGCGCCGTCCGGCGCGCGAGATGTGTAGCGCTGTCCACCGTTTTTTCGGCCGATGGGCCGAAAGAGGGTGGATACCGCTACACATCTGGGGCCGGGGACCGGTCAGAGGACCTTGCCGAGGTGGACGGAGTCGTCGTACTCGGCGTAGTAGCCGAAGGGTGGCACGTCGCCGTAGCCGGCCGAGCGGTAGAGCGCGATGGCCTCGGGCTGCTCGGTGCCGGTCTCGAGGACGAGGCGGCGGATCCCCTGGCGGGCGGCGCTGCGCTCGAGCTCCTCCAGCACCTGGCGCGAGAGGCCCTGTCCGCGGTGGGAGTCGAGCACGAACATGCGCTTGATCTCGCCGTCGGTGTCGCCCGCCGGGCCGCCGCGGCGCCAGCCGCCCATGGCGACCGGCACCTCGTCGACGTAGCCGATGAAGAAGATCCCGTTGGGGTGGTCGAACTCCTCAGGGTGCATCGGCGAGGAGTCGCCCACCTCGCTGGCGTAGCGCCGGACGTACTCGGCCTGGACCAGCTCGGTGAGCTTCACGGCGTCCGGGTGGTCGTAGCGGACCACGCGCAGTTCGAGTGTCAGAGGTACTGTCCCGTGTTCGCGACCGTGTCGATCGACCGACCCGGCTCGTTGCCGCCCTTGCCCGTGATGAGCGTGCGGATGAAGACGATCCGCTCGCCCTTCTTGCCCGAGATCCGCGCCCAGTCGTCGGGGTTGGTGGTGTTGGGCAGGTCCTCGTTCTCCTTGAACTCGTCGACGCACGCCTGCAGCATGTGCTGGACCCGGAGGCCCTTGCTGCGGTGGTCGAGGAAGTCCTTGATCGCCATCTTCTTCGCGCGGTCGACGATGTTCTGGATCATCGCGCCCGAGTTGAAGTCCTTGAAGTACAGGATCTCCTTGTCGCCGCCGGCGTAGGTGACCTCGAGGAACTGGTTCTCCTCGCTCTCGGTGTACATCCGCTCGACGGTGCGCTGGATCATCCCGTGCACGCACGCCTCACGGTCGCCGTTCCACTCGCGCAGGTCGTCCTCGTGCAGCGGCAGCGTCGTGGTCAAGTACTTGCTGAAGATGTCGCGTGCGGCCTCGGCGTCGGGGCGCTCGATCTTGATCTTCACGTCGAGGCGACCGGGTCGCAGGATCGCCGGGTCGATCATGTCCTCGCGGTTCGAGGCGCCGATGACCAGCACGTTCTCCAGTCCCTCGACGCCGTCGATCTCGCTGAGCAGCTGGGGGACGATCGTGTTCTCGACGTCGGACGAGACGCCCGAGCCGCGGGTGCGGAACAGCGAGTCCATCTCGTCGAAGAAGACGATGACGGGCGTGCCCTCGCCGGCCTTCTCGCGCGCCCGCTGGAAGACCAGGCGGATGTGGCGCTCGGTCTCGCCGACGTACTTGTTCAGCAGCTCGGGACCCTTGATGTTGAGGAAGTAGGAGCGACCCTCCTCCCCCGTGCGCTCGCTGACCTTCTTGGCCAGGCTCGCCGCGACCGCCTTGGCGATCATCGTCTTGCCGCAGCCGGGCGGGCCGTAGAGCAGGATGCCCTTCGGCGGCTTGAGCTCGTGCTCGACGAACACCTCGGGGTACAGGTAGGGCAGCTCGACGGCGTCCTTGATGATCTCCACCTGGTTGCCCAGGCCGCCGATGCTGGTGTAGTCGATGTCCGGGACCTCCTCGAGGACCAGCTCCTCGACCTCGGACTTCGGGATGCGCTCGTAGACGTAGCCGGCGCGGCTGTCGAGCAGCAGGGAGTCGCCCGCGCGCAGGCGCTCCTGAGCGAGGGTGTCGGCCAGCCGGACGACCTTCTCCTCGTCGGCGTTGCCGAGGACGAGGGCGCGCTCGCCGTCGGGCATGAGCTCCTTGAGCATCACGACCTCGCCGATCTGCTCGAACGCCAACGCCGCGACCACGTTCATGGCCTCGTTGAGGATGACCTCCTGGCCCTTGCGCAGCGCGTCCTTGTCGACGGCGGGGCTGACGTTCACCCGCAGCTTGCGGCCGCCGGTCATGACGTCGACCGAGTCGTCCTCGTTGCGCTGCAGGAACGTGCCGAAGCCCGTGGGCGGCTGGGCGAGGCGGTCGACCTCCTCCTTGAGCGCGACGATCTGGTCGCGCGCCTCCCGCAGGGTGGAGGTCAGGCGCTCGTTCTGCGCGGCCGTGCTGGCCAGGCGCGCCTCGGCGTCGGCGAGGCGGGCCTCGGCGTACCTGTCGGTGTACTCGCTACCGGTCATGTGACACCTCCTGGAGGGATTGCTACGACCCTACCCGCCGAGCACGTCCTCACCAGTCCATCTCGCGACGGATGTGTTGCGATCGTGTTGCGCGGTGCACGGGCAGGCTCCCACGGCGTGTCCTGACTACGATGTGGGCCATGACTCGAGGGACTCTCCTGACGCTGACGTGCGCCCTGACGCTGAGCCTGGGACTGGCCGGCTGCGGTGGCGACGACGATGACCCGGCGGGTCCGCGTCCCAGCGCCTCGGCCTCGGCCTCCCCCACGGCCGACGACGAGGAGACGGCCGTCGCCGCCGCGTACACGGCCTTCCTCGAGGAGAAGCGCACGATCGAGAACTCGGGCACGGTGCCGGAGGACGCCTACGAGGCCACCGTCGCGCCCGTCCGGATCGAGAAGGAGCGCGCGCTCGCGCGGCAGTACGCCGAGTCCGGACTCGTCCGCGTGGGTCAGTCCGAGGTCAAGGACCCCGAGGTCGTCGACCTGTCCGGCGACAGCGCCACGCTCGTGGTCTGCGAGAACGAGGACGGCTGGGGCTTCAAGCCGAAGGGCCAGGAGGTCCAGTACCCCGAGAACGGCTGGGGTCCCCGCGGCATGAAGGTGGTCCGCGTCGACGACCGCTGGCTCGTCGCCGAGCCGATCGACCAGAGCCAGCTGCCCGCGAAGGACTGCGGCGCATGACCGGCCTCGCACGCCGCCTCGGCGCCCTCCTGACCCTCGTGCTCGTGGGCGGGTTCCTCATGGCCTCCCCCGCCGCCGCGGACCGCGTGTGCCTGAAGGAGGGCCTCATCCAGCAGCCCGACGGCTCCGCCACCTACGGCTGCATCCAGTGGTCCGAGGGTGGCGGCGGCGACTCCGGCGGTGGCGGGGGCGGCGGCGGGAACGCGACCCCCTCGTGCACCTACCAGGACGTCTACGACGATTTCTGCATGGGCGATCGCGCCTGCTTCATGAACGATCCCGCGGTCTACCAGGACGTCGAGGAGATCCGCGAGCGCGGCGACTCGATCTCGGACAAGCCCGACGACGCCGACCACATCATCTACGTCGGCTGCATGGGGCCCGACGGCACCGAGTACCGCAACTGGTACTGGGACACCGAGTTCGAGACCGTCTCGGTGCGCGACCGCCTGCTGGCCGCGTACGGCCGGATCGTCCTCCCGGACGTGACCCCCGTCCACAACCCGCCGACTCGCACGCTGGTCAACCTCGACACGTGGTGGTGGGCCGAGGGCGCCTCGTCGAACCCGATCGTGGGCTCGGAGGCGCTCGGCCTCGTGGCGATCGCCGAGCCGCGCGAGATGACCGTGAGTGCCGCCGGGCAGTCGATCAGCTGTCCGGTGGTCACGACCCGGTCGGACGCCTGCTCGATGACGTTCCGCCGCAGCGGCTCGCACGTCGCCACGATGCGGATCCTCTACGACATCCGCTTCGAGCTGGACGGCGCGCCGTTCGCGGTGCCGGCAGGCAACGACGAGCTGCTGACGATGGAGTCCAGCGACACGGTCACGGTGCCGGTGCTCGAGGTGCAGTCGCTCGTGACCGACCTGGGCTGAGCCTCACACGTCGGCCGGACGCGGTCCCACGTAGTCGGGGCCGTAGGCGCCGGGAGCGGGGCGCCGCGTCTTCGGCATCGGCTTCTGGCCGGGTGCCAGGCGCCGCGCGGTGACGAGGAACGCCGTGTGCCCGTTCATCTTGTGGTGAGGGCGCACCGCCAGGCCCTCGAGGTGCCAGTCGCGCACCAGGGTCTCCCACGCGTGCGGCTCGGTGAACCCGGCCGACTCGCGCAGTGACTCGACGAAGCGCGACAGCTGCGTGGTGGTGGCGACGTAGCCGCACACGATGCCGCCGGGCACGAGGCGCTCGAGTGCCAGCGGGATGCAGGTCCACGGATCGACCATGTCGAGGATGATGCGGTCGACCTCGGGGCCGTCCGCCGCGTCGCGGAGGTCGCCGACCGTGAGGGTCCAGGTGTCCGGAACGCCGCCGAGCGCCTGCTCGACGTTCTTGCGGGCGGTCTCGGCGAACTCCTCGCGCAGCTCGTGCGACTCGAGGTGTCCCTCGGGCCCGATGGCGCGCAGCAGGTAGGAGCTGAGGCTGCCCGATCCGGCGCCGGCCTCGATCACGCGCGCGCCGGGGAAGATGTCCGCCTGGACGAGGATCTGGGCCGCGTCCTTGGGGTAGATGATCGCGGCGCCGCGCGGCATCGAGACGACGTATTCGAACAGCAGCGGGCGGAACACCTGGTACGGGAACTCCAGCGACGTCTCGACCACGATGCCCTCGGGGCGGCCGATGATGTCGTCGTGGCGGATCTGCCCCTTCTTGGTGCTGAACTCCTTGCCGGCGACGAGCTGGATGTTGTGTTTGCGGCCCTTGGGGTCGGAGAGTCGGATCCACTCACCCTCGACGAAGGGGCCGGTGCGTTGGTGGTTCATCCGGCTTCACGATAGGCGCGGTCGACGGTGGATGCGAAGAGGGTCCCCACGACCGTGCCCCGGTCGTCGACCAACGCGTACGCGTTCGAGGGATTCTCCGCCATCGCGACCAGCAGGTCGCGGCCCTTGAGGTCGACCGAGATCGGCACCGCGCCGGTCGGCGGCGGCTCGGGACGCATGAGCCTCTCGGCCCTCAGCGCACCGATCCGGGCGAGCGCGACGCCCTGCTTGAGGGCGTAGGACGCGCCCTGCCAGAGGAAGAGGGCGACGGCGAGCAGCAGCAGGGCCCGGCCGATCGCGAACGTGTCGTCGCCGAACATCATCGGGACGGCGAAGGCGACCAGGACGAGGGCGGCGACGCGGCCGATCCAGCCGGCGACGCGCACGCCCTTGGCCTCGCTGCCGGTGACCGCCCAGATGAGGGCGCGCAGCACGCGGCCCCCGTCGAGCGGCAGGCCGGGCAGCATGTTGAAGACGGCGATCAGCAGGTTGATGAAGCCGACCGACCACAGCACCGAGTGGCTCGCGCCCGTCGTCGCGGTCGCGCCCCACAGCGCCGCGATGCCGAGCACGAACGAGCTCAGCGGTCCGACGATCGAGGTGACGAGCTCCTGCCAGGGGTGACGCGAGTCTCCCTCGATCCGGGTCTCGCCGCCGAGCAGGTGCAGCTCGACCGCGGACACCCGCATGCCGAACCAGAGAGCGGCGGCGAGGTGCGCCAGCTCGTGCAGCAGCACCGAGACGTACAGGCTCAGGACGAAGACGATCGCGGTCAGGTACGGGTCGGGGCCCGCACCGAGCGACTCGAACTGCGGCGCGAAGACGATCACCAGGATGACGCCCATCACCAGCAGGGAGGGACGCACGACGATGTCCGCGCCCGCGATGCGCGCGATGCGCCAACCGCCACTCATGGGTACAACGTACTGGCGTCGTCGCGGGCGGCTCGCCTTCTGGGGGCGGTGGCGCAGCGCGAGTTCCGGCGTCAGAGAGCGGCGAGGCGCCCGAGGTCCTCGACTGTGAGGTGGGTGAGGCTCGTGATGATCGTGCGTCGCGGCGCCTCGGGCACGTTGACCGCGTGCGGGACCGCCACCACGTGGCATCCGGCGGCGTTCGCGGACGCCGCTCCCGTGCGGGAGTCCTCGATCGCCACGCAGTCGGCGGCCTGCACGCCCAGCAGCTCCGCCGCGCGCAGGTAGGGCTCGGGGTGGGGCTTGCCGTGCGTGACCGCGTCGCCCGTGACGACGGCGTCGAACCCGAGGATCTCCACCACCGGCTCCGCGATGTAGTCGTACGACATGGTGACGAGCGCCTGCGGCACACCGGCCTCGCGCAGGGCCGTGATCAGCTCGACCGCTCCGGGGCGCCAGTCCTGCTTCTCGCGCAGGCCCGCGGCGACCTTGCCCCCGAGCCAGGCCGTGATCTCCTCGGGCTCCATGTCCGAGCCGATGCGGCGCTTGATGTAGACGGCGGCCTCCCGCAGGTCGCTGCCCACGAGGGACAGCGCGTCCTCCTCGGTCCAGACCGCGTCGTGTTGCGCCGCGAGCTCGTACTCGCCGCCGATCCACAGCGGCTCGGTGTCGACGATCGTGCCGTCCATGTCCCACAGGACGGCGGCCGGGAGGTGCGAAGGCGCGTTCATGGTCAGTCTCTCGAGAGGGGGCACTCACGACCAACGTCTCACGCGGGGCCCCGGCGCGTGCCGGAGGGCACGCTCCCGAGCGGGCGTCCCACGTTCCGGACACCCCTCGCCTTGAGCTCAAAGTCACCTAATCTACTCGTGTTTGACCACTACGGACGTCGGAGCGAGGTGACATGGGGATCGTCGTGGCCTTCGCGCTGGCGGGCGGACTGGCTCAGCTCGTCGACGGCACCCTGGGCATGGGCTTCGGCGTCACGTCGGCCACCGTGCTGCTGTTCATGGGCGTCGCGCCCGTCACGGCGAGCGCCGCCACCCACGCCGCGAAGCTGCCGACGACGCTGATCAGCGGGCTCTCGCACTGGCGTGAAGGCAACATCGACACCGCGGTCCTGGTGCGCGTCGCGCTGCCGGGCGCGGTGGGCGGGTTCCTGGGCGCCGTCGTGCTCACCACCATCAGCCTCGCCTCGGCGAAGGGCTGGATGTCGGGGCTGCTGCTCTTCTTCGGCTTCGTGATCTTCGCCCGGTTCGGCCTCGGGATCCGGCTGATCCCGACGCCGAGGAACGGCCACACTGCGCGCTGGCTCTCCCCCATCGGCCTGCTCGGCGGCTTCGTCGACGCGACCGGGGGCGGTGGCTGGGGTCCGGTCGTCACCCCCAGCCTGATGACCGTCACCCGCCACGAGCCGCGCCAGGTGGTGGGCACCGTCAACGCCGCCGAGTTCCTCGTCGCCGTCTCCGTCTCGTTCGGCTTCCTCACCGGCGCCGCGCAGCACGGGATCCCGTGGCTGCCCGTCCTCGGTCTCGCGCTCGGCGGTGCCGTCATGGCTCCCATCGCGGCACGTCTCGCCGGCCGACTCCCCCACGCGCCGATGGGCACGATGGTCGGCGGCATGGTCATCCTGGTCAACGGGGTCACGATCATCGCGGCCCTCGGCGGCCTCCCCAGCTGGCTCGACGCCCTGCTGGTCCTGGCCGCGGTCGGCGCCACCGGCACCGTCGCCGCCAGGGCGTGGCGCCGCGAGCGGGACGACCGCCGCGCCGCCGTGCTGGCTCCGACCTCCTGAGCCTCGTCAGGCGGGTCGGCGGGCGACGACCTCGATCCAGCGGGTGGGGGCCTCGATCGGATCGGGTCCGAAGTGACGCCTCAGGGCGTCCTCGGCGATCCGTGTCGCCTCCTCGAGCTCCATGGTCGAGTGCCGCTCGATCGCCAGCCGCAGCGGCGTGCCGTGGCAGAAGGCCTCCGCGGCCTCGGCCGCCGTGGTGCGGCTCGTCCCGGCGAGGGACCTGATCGTGGCGTCCGGCATCCCGGCCTCCTCCAGGTCGTCGCGCAGGTGCGGGACGTGGAAGTAGCCGTGCGGCAGGCGGCTCATGAAGTCCAGCGGCTCGTGCGGGGTCGCCGTGACGAGGGCGGAGTGGACGACCCACGGGACCTCGCTGGTCTCGATGCGGTCCCAGACCGTGTAGGCGAGGGTGCCGCCGGGACGCAGCACCCGCCGGGCCTCGCGGAGCCCCCGCACGCGATCGGGCAGGAACATGACGCCGAACTGGCACACGACGAGGTCGAACTCCTCGTCGCCGTACGGAAGGTCGAGCGCATCGGCCTGCCGCCAGCGGACGTCGCCCGCGTCCTGCGCTCTCGCCGTGTCGAGCATCGACTCGCTCAGATCGGTGGCGGTGAGGCGGGCGTCCGGACAGCTGCGCGCCAGCGCCCTCGTGAGCACTCCGGTGCCGGCGGCGGTCTCGAGGATGTCGGACGGGGTGGTCTCCGCCACGACGCGGGCGAGGTGCTCCGCCGGCTCCTCGAAGATCATCGGCACGAGGAGCCGCTGGTAGACCTCCGCGATGCCGGCGTGGAACTGCGCGTCCGGGCTCGTCGGGGAACCTGCGCCCATCTTCGCAAGGTACGCCGCCGGTGCGGCCCCGACAATGCTCCGAAGGAGCCTCAGCGCACCGTGAGCGTGAGCGGCTTCGACGCGATGCGGAACGTGTCCTGATCGCCGCCCCAGATCCACTTGTACGTGTGCGTCCCCTTCGGCTGCTTGATCGTGTAGATCTTCGACTTCCCGAGCTTCACGTAGAGGAACTTGATGCGCTTCCCGTCGCGGTAGAGCGAGAGGCGCAGCGGCTTGTCGCGCCACAGGTCGAACTCGGCGCGCGTGCGGTAGGTGTTGCCGATCCGGACCCCGAACCGCACCTCACCGGGCCCCGCGAGCGGCACCCCGTTCCTCACGTACCCGCGGTCGCGCAGGAACGTCGACCAGTGCACCTTGGTCACCAGCTTGACGTTGCGGACGACCTCGCCGGGCTTCGAGATCCTGACCAGCGACGGGAACGTCACCTTCGGGATGTTGTCCGAGAAGTCCTGCCGGCCCGTCAACGGCCACGTGCCGGTCGGCAGGCCGCGCAGCGTCAGGATTCCGCGGGCGTCGGTGAACGAGTAGCGCTCGCCGAACACCGGGCTGGTCGCTCCCTTCGCCTCCACGAGGTAGCGCGGCAGACGGTGGCCGGATGGCGTCGTGACGGTGGCGCGCACCGTGCTGCCTCGAGCCACCTCGAACGTGCCGAGCGAGGTCGTGCCCTCCTGCACCGTCACCGTGACGGGGTCGACCCAGGTGTACTTCACGGGGTTCGGCTCCCAGTAGAAGCTGTCGGTGAAGTACTCCTCCGCGACCAAGGTGTACTGGCCGGGCGCCGCGGCGGTCGTGCTGAACTCGCCGGTCGCCGACGTCACCAGGTCGATCGCGGCACCGCCGCCGGCTGGCGTGAGCCGGACCTTCATGCCCTTCACCGGGCGGTCGAGATCGTCGACGATCCGGCCGGTCACCTGCGTCGCGGGTGCCTCGGCCACCGCCGGCTGCATCGCCGTCGCCGCCAGCACCATCGTCATGACGGCCACCACGGCCGCTGCCCATCCCCGCATGCTCGATCCCCCCGGACCTGTCGGACTCCTCCAGCGAGGGTACGTCGCCGCGTGAGTCATGTCACGGCTGTGACGGATGGGAACAAGGACGCGCGGCGGCGCGTTCAGGACCACTGTCGCCTCGGGCGACCCGTCCCCCGCCGCACGACCGCACAGGAGCACTGTGACCACCACTGCCACCTCGGCACCGCCCACCTCGAGCACCGACCACTCCGGCCGCCTCATCGCACTGCTGGTCGGCTCGGCCTTCGTCGTGATCCTCAACGAGACGATCATGAGCGTCGCGCTGCCCGAGCTGATGCGCGAGTTCGACGTCCAGGCGACGACGGCGCAGTGGCTGACCACGGCGTTCCTGCTGACCATGGCCGTGGTCATCCCGATCACCGGCTTCGTGCTGACGCGCTTCCCGCTGCGCCGGGTCTTCATGGCGGCGATGATCTCGTTCACCGCCGGCACGCTGCTCGCGGCGTTGGCGCCCACCTTCGGCGTGCTCGTGGCCGCTCGCGCGGTCCAGGCCGTCGGCACCGCGCTGATGATGCCGCTGCTGATCACGACGATCCTCAACCTGGTGCCGGCCGACCGCCGCGGTCGCATGATGGGCACGGTCTCGATCGTCATCTCCGTCGCGCCCGCGATCGGCCCGACGATCTCGGGCCTCGTCCTCGACCAGCTCGACTGGCGCTGGATGTTCTGGCTCGTGCTCCCCATCGCGCTCGTCGCGCTCGTCCTGGGCGCGGCGTGGGTGCGGAACGTGACCGAGCCGGTCGACGTGCCCATCGACGTGCCCTCGGTGGTCCTCTCGGCCCTCGCGTTCGGCGGCCTCATCTACGGCCTCAGCAGCATCGGCGAGGCCGCCGCGGGCGAGGTGCCCGTGTCGCCGTGGATCCCGATCGCGGTGGGCGCCCTGGCTCTCGTCGTGTTCGTGCTGCGCCAGCTGTCGCTGCGCGAGCGGGCCCTGCTGGACCTGCGCACCTTCGCACATCGCAGCTTCTCGATCGCGGTCGTCCTCGTCGCCGTCAGCATGATGGCGCTGTTCGGCACGCTGATCCTGCTGCCGATCTACCTCCAGACCGTGCTCGGCCTCAGCACGCTCGACACGGGGCTCGTGCTGCTGCCCGGCGGTCTGGTCATGGGCCTGCTCGCGCCGTTCGTCGGCCGCCTGTTCGACCAGCACGGCCCCCGCCCGCTGGTCGCCCCGGGCGCCGCGATCACCTCGGCCGCCCTCTGGTCGATGTCGATGTTCGACACGGACACGTCGCAGGGCCTCGTCGTCGCGGTGCACGTCGCGATGAGCGTCGGCCTCGCGCTGATGTTCACGCCGCTGCTCACCTCGGCGCTCGGCTCACTGCCGCACCACCTGTACTCCCACGGCAGCGCCACCGTCTCGACGCTGCAGCAGGTCGCGGGCGCCGCCGGCACCGCGCTGTTCGTGACGGTGATGACGCGCCACTCGGTGGCCGAGCTGGACGCCGGCGCATCGGTCGTCGACGCCACCGCCGCGGGCGTCCACGCCGCCCTGTTCTACGGCGGCGCGATCTCCGCGATCGCGGTCGTCGTGGCGCTGTTCGTGCGGAGCACGAAGACCGAGACGGCCGAGGTCGTCGAGCCCGCCGCGCACTGACACGAGGGCGGGTTCGCCCGCCTCCGAACGTGGCGTTCCACTCTGCGGCGGCTCCCGGTTACCGGCCGGGAACTACCGTAGAGTGAACGTCATCGTTCGGAACCTTCCCGAGGCCCAGGCGAGCCCGCCGCCGGCTGAAGGTTCCCAGCATCCGTTCGCCGATGCCCCGAGGATTCTTCACCCATGACCGAGTTCGTCCCGCAGTTCCGTCCCGACGCCACCGCCGCTCTCACCGAGGCGATGGCGCGACGGATCCTCGTGCTCGACGGCGCCATGGGCACCGCAATCCAGCGCGACCGGCCCGACGAGGCCGGCTACCGCGGCGAGCGCTTCGCGCAGTGGTCGTGCGACGTCCAGGGCAACAACGACCTCCTGACTCTGACCCAGCCCGAGATCATCGCGAGCATCCACCGCGAGTACCTCGAGGCCGGCGCCGACATCATCGAGACGAACACGTTCAACGCGAACGCGATCTCGCTGCGCGACTACGACATGGTCGACCTCGCGTACGAGCTGAACTACGCCGCCGCGCGGCTCGCCCGCGAGGCCGCGGACGCCGTGGGCACGCCCGAGCACCCGCGCTACGTCGCCGGCGCGCTCGGCCCGACCACGCGCACCGCCTCGATCTCCCCCGACGTCAACGACCCCGGCGCCCGTAACGTCACGTGGGACGAGCTCGTCGACGCCTACCTCGTCGCCGCGCGCGGCCTGGTCGACGGCGGCGCCGACCTGCTGATGATCGAGACGATCTTCGACACCCTCAACGCCAAGGCGGCGATCTTCGCCGTCGAGACGCTGTTCGAGGAGACCGGCCGCCGCTGGCCCGTCGTCATCTCGGGCACGATCACCGACGCGTCGGGCCGCACGCTCTCGGGCCAGACGGTCGAGGCCTTCTGGCACTCGGTCCGCCACGTGCGCCCGCTGCTCGTGGGCCTGAACTGCGCCCTGGGCGCCGACGAGATGCGCCCCTACATCGCCGAGCTCTCGCGCATCGCCGACTGTCACATCTCCTGCTACCCCAACGCCGGTCTGCCGAACGCGTTCGGCGAGTACGACGAGTCGCCCGACCAGACCGCGGGGATCCTGCGCGAGTTCGCCGAGAGCGGCTTCTTCAACGTCGTCGGCGGCTGCTGCGGCACCACGCCGGCCCACATCGGCCGCATCGCCTCGGTCGTCGAGGGCCTGCCCCCGCGCGAGCTGCCCGAGATCGCCCCGGCACTGCGCCTCTCGGGTCTCGAGCCCGTCACCGTCACCGAGGACTCCCTGTTCGTCAACGTGGGCGAGCGCACGAACATCACCGGCTCGGCCCGCTTCCGCAACCTCATCAAGGCCGAGGACTACCCGGCGGCCCTCGCGGTGGCGCTGCAGCAGGTCGAGAACGGCGCGCAGGTCATCGACATCAACATGGACGAGGGCATGATCGACGGCGTCGCCGCGATGGACCGCTTCTGCAAGCTGATCGCGGCCGAGCCCGACATCAGCCGCGTGCCGGTCATGGTCGACTCGTCCAAGTTCGAGGTCATCGAGACCGGCCTCAAGGCCATCCAGGGCAAGTGCATCGTCAACTCGATCTCCCTGAAGGAGGGCGAGGAGAAGTTCGTCGAGCAGGCGCGCCTGTGCCGCAAGTACGGTGCGGCCGTCGTGGTCATGGGCTTCGACGAGGACGGCCAGGCCGACAACCTCGAGCGCCGCAAGCAGATCAGCGAGCGCGCCTACCGGATCCTGACCGAGGAGGTCGGCTTCCCGGCCGAGGACATCATCTTCGACCCCAACGTCTTCGCCGTCGCCACGGGCATCGAGGAGCACGCCGAGTACGGCCTGGACTTCATCGAGGCCACCCGCTGGATCAAGCAGAACCTGCCCGGCGCGCTCGTCTCGGGCGGCGTCTCCAACGTCTCGTTCTCGTTCCGCGGCAACAACCCCGTGCGCGAGGCGATCCACGCCGTCTTCCTCTTCCACGCCATCGGCGCGGGCATGGACATGGGCATCGTGAACGCGGGCGCGCTCGTGCCCTACGACACCGTGCCCACCGAGCTGCGCGACCGCATCGAGGACGTCGTCCTCAACCGCCGCGACGACGCCACGGAGCGCCTCCTCGAGATCGCCTCGGACTACGCCGGCGACGGCGAGAAGGCCGAGGCCGCCACCGAGGAGTGGCGCGACCTGCCCGTCGGCGAGCGCATCACCCACGCCCTCGTGAAGGGCATCGACGCCCACGTCGAGTCCGACACCGAGGAGCTCCGCCAGCTGATCTCCGACCGCGGCGGGCGCCCCATCGAGGTCATCGAGGGCCCCCTCATGGACGGCATGAACGTCGTCGGCGACCTCTTCGGCGCGGGCAAGATGTTCCTGCCCCAGGTCGTGAAGTCGGCGCGGGTCATGAAGAAGGCCGTCGCCTACCTCATCCCGTTCATCGAGGCCGAGAAGTCGCCCGACGACGTGGGCAACAGCAACGGCACCGTCGTCATGGCCACGGTCAAGGGCGACGTGCACGACATCGGCAAGAACATCGTCGGGGTCGTGCTGCAGTGCAACAACTACGACGTCATCGACCTCGGCGTCATGGTGCCGGCGCAGAAGATCCTGGACGCCGCGCGCGAGCACGACGCCGACGTCATCGGCCTGTCCGGCCTCATCACGCCGTCGCTCGACGAGATGGAGAGCTTCGCCGCCGAGATGGCGCGCCAGGACTTCGACATCCCGCTGCTGATCGGCGGCGCCACCACGTCGCGCGCCCACACCGCCGTCAAGGTCGACCGCAAGTACCCCGGCCCCGTGGTGTGGGTCAAGGACGCCTCGCGCTCGGTGCCGGTCGTGGCCGCCCTGCTCTCGGACGAGCAGCGCCCGAAGCTCATGGCCGACATCAAGACCGACTACGACGCGCTGCGCGAGCGCCACGCCAACCGCGGCGACGCGCGCACGATCCTGCCGCTCGAGGCCGCGCGCGAGGGCCAGACGCCGCTCGACTGGTCGGCCTACACGCCTCCGGTCCCGGCGAAGCCCGGCATCCACGAGTTCGGCCCGTACCCTCTGGGCGAGCTGCGCGAGTACATCGACTGGCAGCCGTTCTTCAACGCCTGGGAGATGAAGGGCTCGTTCCCCGACATCCTCAACTCCCCCACGCACGGCGAGGCCGCGCGCAAGCTCTACGACGACGCCAACGAGATGCTCGACCGCATCATCGCCGAGGACTGGTTGACCGCACGCGGCATCGCCGGTCTGTTCCCCGCGGCGCGCGAGGGCGACAGCACGATCGTCTACGCCGACGAGTCGCGCACGACCGAGCTCACACGCCTGCACCACCTGCGCCAGCAGACCGAGCACCGCCCCGGCGTCCCGCACCGCTCCCTGGCCGACTTCGTCGCGCCGGCCGAGACGGGCCTGCCCGACTACGTGGGCGCCTTCGCGGTCACCGCCGGACTCGGCAGCACCGAGCGCGTCACGGCGTTCAAGGCCGAGCTCGACGACTACTCCGCGATCATGGTCGAGGCGCTGGCCGACCGGCTGGCCGAGGCGTTCGCCGAGCGCCTGCACGAGCGGGTGCGCACCGAGCTGTGGGGCTACTCCCCCGACGAGAAGCTCTCGAACACCGAGCTCATCAAGGAGAAGTACGACGGCATCCGTCCGGCGCCGGGCTACCCCGCGTGCCCCGAGCACACCGAGAAGCACACCATCTGGGAGCTGCTCGACGTCGAGGCGCGCACGGGCATCGAGCCGACCGAGAGCATGGCCATGTGGCCGGGCGCCTCGGTGAGCGGCCTGTACTTCTCGCACCCGCAGTCGCAGTACTTCGTGCTCGGCCGCATCGGGCGCGACCAGGTGCAGGACTACGCGGAGCGCAAGGGCTGGACCATCGCGGAGGCCGAGCGGTGGCTGTCGCCGAACCTCGGCTATCGAACCGAGGATGAGTAGGCTGAAGGCGTGACCGACGCCGACATCGCCCGCCTGAGGAACCCCTGGATGGTGGCCGCCTTCGAGGGCTGGAACGATGCGGCGGACGCCGCCACGAGCACCGTCGACCATCTCCTCGAGGAGTGGGACGCCGAGATCTTCGCCGAGCTCGACCCGCAGGAGTTCTACGACTTCCAGGCGGTCCGCCCGGTCATCGCGCCCTCGGAGAACGGCACGCGCGACATCGTGTGGCCCACCCCCACGCTGTACCTGGCCCATCCGCCGCGCCAGGATCGCGACGTCCTGCTCCTGCGCGCGGTCGAGCCGAACTACCGCTGGCAGGCGTTCTGCGCCACGGTGGTGGATCTCGCGCAGGCCGCCGGCGTGCACGAGCTGATCACCCTCGGCGCCCTGCTGGCCGACACGCCGCACACGCGCCCCGTGCCCGTCACCGGATCCACGAACGACCCCGTGCTGATGGAGCGGCTCTCCCTCGACCAGTCGCGCTACAGCGGCCCCATCGGCATCACCACCGTGCTCAGCGACGTCGCCGCCCGCGCGGGACTGGCCACCGCCGGCATCTGGGCCGCCGTGCCGCACTACGTGGCCGAGCCGCCCTGCTACAAGGCCACGCTGGGCCTGCTGGGCGCGCTCGAGGACGCGATCGGCGTCGGACTCCCCCAGGGCGTGCTGCGCGAGATGTCCGACGCCTGGCAGCGCGGCGCCGACGACCTCATGGAGCAGGACGAGGACCTGCTCGAGTACGTCCGCACCCTGGAGAACGAGCGCGACGCCGGCGAGCCGCCCGAGGCCTCCGGCGACGCGATCGCGCGGGAGTTCGAGCGCTACCTGCGCCGGCGCCCCACCGAGGACTCCTGACGCCCGGTCCCCTTCGTGAGCGGTGAGCAGTCAACCCTTCCCGCGGGTGGGCGGTGACTGGTCAACCTCATGAGGGGTGCTTGAGGTTGAGCACTCACCGCTCCCCCGCGGTCAGAGCGCGACGCCGAGCAGCGCGTCGACCGCGGCGCGCACGGTGCGCGGTCCGTCGCCGTCGGTGCCCTGCGTGGCGGCCCACTCGTCGACCGCCGCGAGGGCGGCCGGCGCGTCGAGGTCGTTCGCGAGCGCCGCGCGCAGCCGCTCGACGAGCTCCTCGCCCGAGGGACCGGTCGAGCGGTCGGCCGCGGCGCGCCACGTGGCGAGGCGCTGCTCGGCGGCGTCGATCGCTTCGGCGAACCACTCCCAGTCCTCGCGGTAGTGGTGCGCCAGCAGCGCGAGCCGGATCGCCATCGGGTCGTGACCCTCGGCGCGCAGCTTCGAGACGAGCACCAGGTTGCCCTTGGACTTGCTCATCTTCTCGCCCTCGTAGCCGACCATGCCGGCGTGGACGTAGGCGCGCGCGAACGGCTCGCCCGTGGCGGCCTCGGCCTCGGCGGCCGACATCTCGTGGTGCGGGAAGACCAGGTCGGAGCCACCGCCCTGCACGTCGAACGCCGTGCCCAGGTGGTGCAGTGCGATCGCGGCGCACTCGATGTGCCAGCCGGGACGGCCGCGGCCGAGCTCGGTGTCCCAGGCGGGCTCGCCCGGACGCTCGGCCTGCCACAGGAGGCAGTCCAGCGGGTCGCGCTTTCCGGCGCGGTCGGGGTCGCCGCCGCGCTCGGGGAAGATCCTCAGCATCGTCTCGGTGTCGAAGCCCGAGACCTCGCCGAACGTCCCCGACGAGCGGACCTCGAAGTACAGGTCGTCATCGACCTTGTAGACGCCGCCGGTCTTCTCCAGGCGGCGCACGAGGTCGATCACGAGCGGGATCGACTCGACCGCGCCGATGTAGTGCTCGGGCGGCAGGATGCGCAGGGCCGTCATGTCCTCGCGGAACAGCTGCGTCTCGCGCTCGGCGAGCTGGACCCAGTCGATGCCCGTGGCGTTCGCGCGCTCGAGCAGCGGGTCGTCGACGTCGGTGACGTTCTGCGTGTAGTGGACCTCAAGGCCTTGGTCGAGCCACTGGCGCTGCAGCAGGTCGAACGCGAGGTACGTGTTCGCGTGCCCGAGGTGCGTGGCGTCGTAGGGCGTGATGCCGCAGACGTAGAGGCGCGCGGCGCCGTCGGGCGCCGACGGGACCACCGTGCGGCGGGCCGTGTCATGGACGTGGAGCTGCGGTCCCGTACCGAGCCCGGAGTCCGAGAGTCGTGGGATCGGCGGGCGGGACCAACTCTGCATGTCGTCGAGCCTATCGGGACCCTGAAGTCCACAATGAGCAGGTGATCATGGATTGCGCGGTGTATCTCGACGGAGTGCGCGAGGAGACCGACCGCGACCCCGAGACGCTCGACGACACGCTGGCCGACCTGAGCGGTCAGGACTTCCTCTGGATCGGCGTCAGCGACCCCACGCACGAGGAGATGGAGCGCCTCGGCGGCGCCCTCGGACTGCACCCGCTGGCGATCGAGGACACGCTCGCTCCCCACCAGCGGCCGCGTGTGGACCGGTTCAGCGACCACCTGTTCCTGTCGCTGCGGATCGTCTCGTACAGCGACGACGACATCACCACCAGCGAGGTCAACATCTGTCTCGGACGGCACTACGTCCTGACGGTGCGCCACGGCGGGCCCGAGCTGTCGATGGCCCGCCACCGCGCCGAACGGGTGCCCGAGCGGCTCAGGCAGGGCCCGATCGCGGCCGTCCACGCCGTCGTGGACGCGATCGTCGACCGCTACGAGGACGTCGCCGGCGAGCTCGTGACCGACGTCGAGGAGGTCGAGACCTCGGTGTTCTCGGCCGACCGCACCCGCGACTCGGCCCGCATCTACCGGCTCAAGCGCGAGACGCTGGAGTTCCGGCACGCCGTCGCTCCCCTGCGCGACCCGATCCTGCGCTTCGCCCAGGTGGCCGACCCAGAGGACCTGCGCCCGTACTTCCGCGACATCGCCGACCACCTCCAGCGCGCCCTCGACGCCATCGACTCGATCGACTCGCTGCTCACCAACGCGCTCAACGCCCACCTCGCCCAGCTGAGCGTGCAGCAGAACGAGGACATGCGGAAGCTCACCGCCGGCGCCACGCTGTTCGCCATCCCCACGGCCGTCGCCGGGATCTACGGGATGAACTTCGAGCACATGCCCGAGCTCACCTGGACCTACGGCTACCCGATCTGCCTCGCCGCCATGGGCGCCGCCTGCTTCTACGTCTACCGCCGATTCAAGAAGTCGGGCTGGCTGTGAGGGTTTCTGCGTCCGACGCCGCGCCCACTGCCTATCTTGTGGCGCTCAGGCCCACATACGGGCGCAGGTGGCACAAGATCACCCGTCGGCCCGCTCAGCTGACGAACGATGATGCCTTCGGCCCCGCTCCGATACCCGAATGCCTCATCGTTCGTCCCGGCCGCGCCCCACAGCGGCGTCAGGCGGCGACGGCGCCGGTGAGGACGCCGGCGGCGAGCAGGATGAGCACGAGGGAGCCGAGGGCGACGCGGTAGATCACGAACGGCTTGTACGAATGGTTGCTGACGTACTTGAGCAGCCAGTGGATCACGGCGAGGCCGACCACGAACGAGACGGCCGTGCCGACGAGGGTGGGCACGGTGCCGTAGGCGTTCTCACCGCCCGGGATGTCCTTGAGCTTGTAGACGCCGGCGCCCACGACGGCGGGGATCGCCAGCAGGAACGCGTAGCGGGTGGCGGCCTGGCGCTCGTAGCCCAGGAACAGGCCCATCGAGATCGTCGCGCCCGAGCGGGACACGCCCGGCACCAGTGCGCACGACTGCGCGAAGCCGAGCAGGATCGCGTCGCGCGTGGAGAGGTCGGCGATCGGCTTGGTCTTGCGCCCCAGCTTCTCCGCGAGGCCGAGCACGAGGCCCATGCCGATGAGCATCGCGCCGATGAACCACAGGTTGCGGAACTCGCTGTCGATCAGGTCCTCCAGCAGCAGGCCCAGGATCACGATCGGCGTCGAGCCGATGATGATGAACCAGCCCATCCGCCACTCGGACTGGCGACGGGCGTCGGCGCTGAACAGGCCCTTCACCCAGCCGGACCCGATGGTCCAGATGTCACGCCAGAAGTAGAGGACGACCGCCAGCTCGGTACCGATCTGGACCACCGCGGTGTACGCGGCGCCGGGGTCCTCCCAGCCGAGCAGCTGCGGCACGATCGCCAGGTGCGCGCTGCTCGAGATCGGGAGGAATTCGGTCAGGCCCTGGACGATGCCCAGGATGACGGAGCGCAGCAGATCCACCGTGCGAGCCTACACAGCAAAGTTCAGGCCACCGACTAACCTCATCCGCATGCAGGTGCGTCGACTCGGCGGTTCCGGTCTCCAGGTGTCGCGACTCGCTCTCGGGACCATGTCCTGGGGTGCGGCCGTCGACGAGTACGCGGCCGACGAGCAGCTGAGGCTGTTCCTCGACTCCGGCGGCACCCTCCTCGACACCGCCCCCATCTACGGCGACGGATCGTGCGAGCGCGTCATCGGCGCGCTGCTCGACAAGCACGGCGTCCGCGACGAGCTCGTGCTGGCCGGCAAGGCGGGGGTCGCGCGTCGTGACGGCCGCGTCGTCACCGACGGCTCCCTGCGCTCGCTGCTGCGCCAGCTGGACCAGACGCTCGCCGACCTCGGCACCGACCACCTCGACCTGTGGCAGGTCCACCGCTGGGACGACTCCGTCCCCGTCGACGAGACGATGGCCGCGCTCGACCAGGCGATCCGCTCGGGCAAGGTCCGCTACGCCGGCATCAGCAACTTCACCGGTTGGCAGACCGTGGCCGCCCAGCACGCGTTCAGCCGGCTCGGCGGTGGCGTGCCGCTGGTCAGCACCCAGGTCGAGTACTCGCTGCTGCGACGCGAGCCCGAGATCGAGGTCGTCCCGGCCGCGCAGCACGCGGGCCTGAGCCTCCTCGCCTGGTCGCCGCTGGGCCGCGGCGTCCTCACCGGGAAGTACCGCGGCGGCGTCCCTTCCGACTCGCGGGCGGCCGACGCCCGCTGGGAGGCGTTCGTCGCCCCTCACCTGACCCCGTCCAAGGCCCGTGTGGTCGATGCCCTCGCGGCAGCCGCCGAGGGACTCGGCGTGCCGATCTCCCACGTCGCGCTGGCCTGGCTGCGCGACCAGCCGCACGTCGGCGCCGCGATCGTCGGCGCCCGCACCACCGCCCAGCTCCAGGAGTCCCTCGGCTCCGAGCTGCTCGACCTGCCCCACGAGATCGTCGCCGCGCTGAGCGACGTGTCCGAAGGAGTCCGATGATCGAGTACGAGTTCTGGGACGTCGCCATCTCGCGCACCAAGTCGCGCAACGCCGTGTGCCAGTGGCTGACACAGGCGGCCGAGTTCCAGGGCTGGGAGCTCGACCGCCTGCGCAAGGATCCCACCGGTCACCGCACGGTGCGGCTGCGGCGCAAGGTCATCCGGATGCGCGCCACCGTCTGACGGTCAGGCGTCGTCCGTCTCGCCGCGGCTGCGCCGCAGCGCACGGGCCCGACGGACGTCCTCCTCGTACTTCTTGCGGTCCTTCTCGATCTTCGTGGTGTCGCGCGGAGGCAGCTGGATCTCCTCCTCGGCCGGCAGCCCGGCCTGCAGCTCACGACCCCGCTCGAGCTCGGCGTCGAGCTCGGCGCCGAAGACCAGCGCGAGGTTCGTGATCCACAGCCACAGCAAGAACACGATGACGCCGGCCAGGGAGCCGTACGTGCGGTCATAGTTCGAGAAGTTAGCCACGTAGAGGCCGAACAGCGCCGACGCGATCAGCCACGTCACGATCGCGACCACGGCGCCCACGCTGATCCAGCGGAACCGGGGCTGCTTGACGTTCGGCGTGACGTAGTAGAGCAGCGCCACGATGAGCACCACGACGCACAGCATCACGGGCCACTTGGCGATGTTCCAGACCGTCACGGCGGTCTCGCCGATCCCGAGGGCGTTGCCGACCGCCTCCGCGGCGGGACCGGTGAGCACGAGACTCAGCCCCACGAGCGCGGTGAGCAGGACCGTCACCAGCGTCAGCACCAGCATGACCGGGCGAAGCTTCCAGAACGGACGTCCTTCGTCGATCTCGTAGATGCGGTTCATGCCCCGCGAGAACGCGTTGACGTAGGCCGAGGCCGACCACAGCGCCGCTGCGAGGCCGATGACGAACCCGAGACCCGAGTTCTGGTTCTCACCCAGCTGGCGCAGCGTCGGCTCCAGCGTCTCCGCGGCGCCGGAGGCCCCGACGTCTCGCAGCACCTGGAGCATCGCGTCGACCGTGTCCGCGCTGCGGCCCGTCAGGCCGACGAGCGACAGCACGGCCAGCAGACCGGGGAACAGGGCCAGCACCGAGTAGTACGTCAGCGCGGCCGCCAGGTCGGTCCCCTGGTCCTCGGAGAACTCCCGAGCGGTCTTGCGGAACACGTACATCCACGGCCGCTTCTTGAGCTCCTTCGGGGAGTCGGGGCCGTGCGCCTGACCGGGTTCGGATGCCATCAGCGGCGCCGGCGCAGCGAGCGGAGCACCAGGCTCGCGAGGTACAGCGACAGGAGGCCGCCGGCGAGTGCCAGCACCTCCGGGCGCGGCTTGCCGTCGGAGTCGACGACCTGCGTCTTCGCGGACTCGGTGAACTCGTGCGCGGACTCCTTCGCCCTGGACTTGACGTCGAACTTCGCGGCCAGCTCGTCGACGGTGTCGGCGAGCTGCTCACGGGTGCGCTCGACGTCCTCGCGCAGCACTTCGGATTCGTGGGGTTCGGTCATGGGTTCCTCCGGTTCAGTGATCGCGGGCGTGACGGACGGCGTCGACGTCGGCCTTGACGCTCTCCACCGTCGCCTGGGGCACGGGGGCGCCGGCCTCCTGCACGCGGTTCTTGCCCATCAGGGCGGCGACGCCGGCGATGACGAACAGCACCACCGCGACGATCAGGGCGGCGATCCAGACGTCCATGGCGAGCGACAGTGCCGCGATGATCGCGGCGATCAGCGCGCCGAGGCCGTACAGCGCGATCAGGCCGCCGGCGCCGATGATGCCGGCGCCGACGCCGGCCCGCTTGGCCTTGCTCGAGACCTCGATCTGGGCGAGGCGCATCTCGTCCCGGACGAGCGTCTTGAGCTCGTCGGTCAGGCGCGAGATGAGCTCGCCCGTCGAGGCCTCACCACCGGGCTCGTGGTGACTCATCGCCCACCGGCTCCGGTCCCGCCGCCGGTCGTGCCCGAGCCGCCCGTGCCGGAGCTACCGGTGCCGCCCGGAGTCGAGCCGGCGCCGGAGCCGAAGCTGCTGCCGCCGGTGCTGGACCCGGTGCTGCCGGAGCCGGAGCCCGAGCCGCCGAAGCCGGACCTGCTGCCGGAGCTCGAGCCGCTGCCCGAGTCGCTCCCGCCCATTCCCGGCACGTGCTCCTGGGCGGCGTGCTGCGCCTTGTCGGCCACGTCCTGGACCCGCGGGTCCTTCCACAGGCTCTGCGCCTTCTGGACGATCTGGTCGTACCGCTCTCGTCCCGAGCGCGTGCCCAGGACGTATCCGGCCGCGGCACCTACGAGGAACGTCAGCTTTCGGGCCATGGTGGCCACCTCCACTCGATCGACTGTGACTCTTGCGTCGAGGGAGTACCCCACCCCTGCGGAGGTATGCGGGGTCAGGCCAGATCGAGGAACTCGTCGAAGACCCGGGTGCCGAACTGCAGCGCGTCGACCGGCACGCGCTCGTCGACGCCGTGGAACAGGGCGGTGAAGTCGAGGTCGGCAGGGAGCCGCAGCGGCACGAACCCGTACGACGTCATGCCGAGCTTGTGCCACGCCTTCGCGTCGGTGCCACCGGACATGAGGAAGGGCGCGACGTGCGCCTCGGGGTCGTGCTTGAGCAGCGACACGGTCATCGCGTCGACGAGGTCGCCCTCGAAGCCGTACTCGAGCGGGATGTCCTGGTGGTACGGCTCGACCCGGACGCCCTCGCCGACGATGTCCTGCACGCGCGACACGAACGTCTCGTGGTGTCCGGGCAGCGGACGTCCGTCGACGTAGGCGACGGCCTCCCCCGGCACGACGTTGTGCTTGTACCCGGCCTGCGCCATCGTCGTGTTGGTCGAGTTCCGCAGGCCGGAGCCGATCATCCGCACGGCGGGGCCGAAGTGCTCGAGGAGCTCGTCGGGCGTGCCCTCGGTGCCGCTCAGCTCGCGCACCTTGTCCAGCAGCAGCCGCATCGAGGGGCCGGGCTCGAGGGGCCACTCGTGCTCGCCGATGCGGACGAGCGCCCGGGCGAGGTGGGTGATCGCGTTGTCGGGGTTGGCCATCGAGCCGTGGCCGGCCGTGCCGGTGGCGGTGAGGCGCAGCCAGGCGATGCCCTTCTCCCCCGACTCCAGCAGGTAGAGGCGCTTGCCGGCGACCTCGGTGGAGAAGCCGCCGACCTCGCCGACGGCCTCGGTGCAGCCCTCGAACCACTCGGGGTGCTCGGCCACGAGCCAGTGGGCGCCGAGCTGTCCGCCGGCCTCCTCGTCGGCCGTGAAGACCAGCAGGATCGGGCGGGCGGGGATGCGGCCGGCACGCTGGCGCTCGCGCACCACGGCCAGCAGGATCGCGTCGAAGTCCTTCATGTCCACGGCGCCGCGGCCCACGACGTAGTCGTCGACGATCTCGGCGGCGAACGGGTCGACCGACCAGTCCGACGCCTGCGCCGGCACCACGTCGAGGTGGCCGTGGACCACGAGCCCGGGGCGCGAGGAGGTCTGGTCGCCCCACCGCGCCAGCACCGAGGCGCGTCCGGACTCCGACTCGAGGATGGTCGACTCGATGCCGACCTCGGCGAGGCTGGCGGCGACGTACTCGGCGGCGGCGCGCTCGCCCGGGCCCGAGGAGTCACCGTAGTTGGACGTGTCGATCCGGATCAGGTCACGGCAGAGGTCGACGACCTCGTTCTCGGCGGCGGACATGCGTCCAGCCTAGTCAGGCCAGCAGACGCCGCAGGACCGTCGAGACCATCAGGCCCAGCAGCCGCCGGGTGACCGGGTCGAGGAGGCGCGGCACGCCGATGACGCTCACGTCCTCGTCCCACGTGACGACCGACCCCGTGCCGTGCGGCTCGACGGTGATCGAGGCCCTCCCCCGGACGACGCGTCCCCGCTTCACGAGGTCGACGCGGCGCGGCGGCTCCCACGCCGTCACGTCCATCGGGTCGTCGAAGCCGACGGGTCCGATCGCGGTCCGGGCGGTGAAGCCGTCGGGCCGCGTGGTGATCGTCGTGAGGGGCACGCGGTGGCGCTCCCAGTCGGTCACCCGGGCGAACGCCGACTCGACGTCGTGGTGTGACGTGTACCTCACTACCGTCCTGGCCATACGGACAGCGTAGAGTTGAATCCATGTTCAACAAGGGCACCATGCCGTTCTCCTCGGTCGCCGACGTCAAGGCGCGCCTGGCCACGGCCGGCTACCTGGCCTCGGACGCCGTCGCCACCACCGTCTTCCTCGCCAGCGAGCTGGGCAAGCCGCTGCTCGTCGAGGGCCCCGCCGGCGTCGGCAAGACCGAGCTCTCGCGCGCGGTCGCCCAGGCCTGCGGCGCCGAGCTCGTCCGCCTCCAGTGCTACGAGGGCGTCGACGAGTCGCGCGCGATCTACGAGTGGAACCACGCGAAGCAGCTGCTGCGCATCTCGGCCGGACAGGACGAGACGTGGAGCGAGGCGAAGTCGGACATCTTCTCCGAGGAGTTCCTGCTGCCGCGCCCGCTGCTCTCGGCGATCCGCAACGAGGGCCCCACGGTGCTGCTCATCGACGAGACCGACAAGGCCGACGTCGAGATCGAGGGTCTGCTGCTGGAGGTCCTGGGCGACTTCCAGATCACGATCCCCGAGCTCGGCACCGTGACGGCGACCCAGCGCCCCTTCGTCGTGCTGACCTCGAACGCGACCCGCGAGCTGAGCGAGGCGCTGCGCCGCCGCTGCCTGTTCCTGCACATCGAGTTCCCCTCGGCCGACCTGGAGCGCGACATCGTCGCCCTGAAGGTGCCCGACCTCGACCAGGCGCTCGCCGACTCGGTGGTCCGCGTCGTCAACGCCCTGCGCGCGATGCCGCTGCGCAAGGCCCCCTCGGTCTCCGAGACGCTCGACTGGGCGCGCACCCTCGTGGCCCTCGGCGCCGACACCCTGACCTCCGAGGTCGTCTCGGAGAGCCTCGGCGTCGTGCTCAAGCACAACGACGACATCGACAAGGCCCGCGCGAAGCTGGACCTGGACGCCGTTCTCTCATGAGCACCCAGGTCGCCGCCCGGCTGGTCGAGTTCGTCGAGGCGCTGCGCGTCAAGGGCGTCAACGCCGGGCCCAGCGAGACGATCGACGCGGCCGACGTCATGCGCGTGCTGGGCCTCGACGACCGCGACCTGCTCCGCGAGGGCCTCGCCGCCGCGCTCGTGCGCCGCGGCGGTCAGCGCGACGTCTTCGACCAGACCTTCGACCTGTTCTTCCCGATCGGCGTGGGCCGTCCCGAGGCCGCCCGCGACGCCGACGAGGACCTCGACGTCCAGCAGATCCGCGAGCTGCTGCTCATGGCGCTGCTCGACCGCGACCCGCGCACGCTGGCTCAGATCGCGGAGATCGCCGTCGACGTGCTCGGCGAGGTGGGCCAGCCCGGCACCGAGACCGCCGGCTGGTCGGCCTATCAGACCATCGACCGGCTCCAGCCCCAGACGCTCATCGCCGCCGCCATGGCGATGCGTCCCGGTGGCGGTTCGGGCCAGGGCGGGCAGGGCCTCGGCACGCAGTTCACCGACCGCCTCGCCCGCGACGAGGTCCGTCAGGGCGTCGAGGCCTTCCGCGAGATGGTGCAGGCCGAGGCCCGGCGTCGCTCCGCCGAGCTGCGTGGCCGCGAGCTCGTCGCCCGCCACGCCGTGCGCTCGTCGCGCGACCGCGTGGACTTCCTCAGCGCGAACCGCCAGCAGCTCGAGGAGCTGCGCCGCTCGGTGCAGCCCCTCGCGCGCGTGCTGGCCACGCGCCTGTCCGCCCGTCGCCGGCGTCGCCGCCGCGGGAAGATCGACATGCGCCGCACGCTGCGCCGCGCGATGGGCACCGGCGGCGTCCCGATGCGACCCGTGTTCGAGAAGCCGCGTCCCAGCCGCCCCGAGCTCGTCCTGCTGTGCGACGTCTCGGGCTCGGTCGCGGGCTTCTCCAACTTCACGATGCTGTTGACGCAGGCACTGAGCGCGCAGTTCAGCAAGGTCCGCGTCTTCGCGTTCGTCAACGCCATGGCCGAGGTCACCGAGATCGTCCGCGACGGCGCGGTCTCCGGTGGCGCCGAGATCGAGCCGCGCATCCGTGCCGAGGCGAAGATCACGAAGTGGCACACGAGCAGCGACTACGGCGAGGCCTTCCTGGACTTCCAGGAGTTCTTCCTCGACGCGGTCGGCCCGCGCACCGCGGTGCTGATCCTGGGCGATGCGCGCAACAACAACCAGAACCCGCGCTTCGACGCCCTCCACGAGATCGCGATGCGGTCGCGACGGACGTACTGGCTCAATCCCGAGCACCACACGCGGTGGGGTCTGGGCGACTCCGAGGCGCTGGCCTACGCTGAGATCGTCCCCATGCACGAGTGCGCGAACGTCGATCAGCTGACGCACTTCGTCACCCGCCTGCTGCCGGTCTGATCGAGGAGCCGCCATGCGCATCCTGTCCCGAGTCGCGGTGCTGGCGGTGTTGGCCCTCGCCCTCACGGCGTGCGGTGGCGAGGACGACTCCCCCGGCTCAGACTCGCCGACGTCGGCGACGCCGGCCCCGAGCCGCGGCGTGCCGTCCGGCGTCGAGGAGCGACTCGACTCCCCCGCGGGCGTCGTCGTCGGCGAGGAGGGACGCATCCACGTGGTGACGTACGGCAGCAGCACGAATCCCGCGATCGTCCGCCAGGCCAGTGCCGAGGGCCAGACCGTCACGGTGCAGGTGAGCGCGGTCGAGGGCCGCCCGGCGACGATGGACTACGTGCCGACCACGTCGACGTTCGACCTGCCCGAGGGCGTCGACCGCGACGAGCCGGTCACGTTCGTCCTCGGCGACTTCGGCACGGTCGAGCTCGAGGCGATCGAGCCCGGCAACCAGGCCTGGGTCGAACGCGAGGAGTGAGTCAGCGCACCGGCACGCGCTCGCGGCGCCGCAGCAGGCGTCCGAGCGCGGCCTGCACGGGCGCCTGGCCCAGCAGCACGCCCGCCAGCACGAGCAGCATGCCGATCGCCTGCACGGGGCCGAAGATCTCGTGCGCCAGGGCCACGCCCAGCACGGTGCCGGCCACCGGGTTCAGCAGGCCGATGAGCGACACCGACGCGGCCGGCATCCGCTGCAGGCCCCGGAACCACAGGTAGTTCGCCAGGCCCGTGGCCACGAGGCCGATGTAGAGGAAGCCCAGCACGGCCGGCGCGTCCAGCGCGGGCGGCGGCCCCTCCACGACGAGCGCGACGGGCAGCAGGAGCAGGCCGCCGGCGACGAGCTGCCAGGCCGTGAGGGTGAGCAGGTCGACCGGGGCGGTCCACCGCTTGAGCAGCACGTAGCCGAACGACGACATCACCACGGCGCCGAGCGAGGCGGCGACCCCGACCATGTCGACCGCGAAGCCGGCCCTCAGGACGAGCAGGGCGACCCCGGCGATGCCGAGGACGGCCGCACCGAGCGAGGCGAGCCGTGGGCGCTCGGCGATCAGCAGCCACGCCACGAGCATCATCGCGATGGGCGCCGTGGCCGTCAGCGTCGCCGCCAGGCCGCTGGGCAGCCGGTAGGCCGCCACGAAGATCAGGGCGAAGAACGCGCCGATGTTGAGCGTGCCGAGCAGCAGGGCGCGCCACCACCACGAGCCGCTGGGCAGGGTGGGCCGCAGCGCGAGCAGCAGCAGCCCGACCGGGAGCGCCCGCATCAGGGCCCCGAACAGCGGACGATCGGGCGGGAGGAAGGCGCCGGTGACGTAGTACGTCGATCCCCAGGCGACGGGTGCGAGCGCGGTCAGCAGGGGCGTCGTCCACTTCGCATCCACGGGTGGTTCAAGGCGTTCCGGCGTCGGGCTATTCCTGCGCTCTCGACCTACGATCGGCACATGACCCGGCTCAGCGCAATCCATGCCGACATCACGACGCTGGAGGTCGACGCGATCGTCAACGCCGCGAACAACGCCATGCGCGGCGGTGGCGGCGTCGACGGCGCGATCCACGCCGCGGGCGGCCCCGCCGTGCTGGCCGACTGCGTCGCCCGGTTCCCCGATGGTCTCGCGACCGGTGACGCCGGCTGGACCACCGCGGGTGACCTGCCCGCGCGCTGGATCATCCACACCGTCGGGCCGAACCGCCATGCCGGTCAGACCGACGTCGCCCTGCTCGAGTCCTGCTACCGGCGTTCGCTGGAGGTCGCCGACGATCTCGGCGCCCGTGAGGTCGCATTCCCGCTCGTCGGGGCCGGCGTCTACGGGTGGTCGAAGGCCGACTCGGTCGCGGCGGCCGTCCGTGCGGTGCAGGCGGGGACGTTCGGCGTCGAGCACGTCCTCCTGGTCGGCTACGACGACGCGGCCCGCCGCGAGATCGAGGCGGCGCTCGGCTGAGTGAGACGGTTGACTGTCCCCATGGCCACCCGATTCCTCCTGCTCGCGGACACCCACCTGCCCAAGCGCGCGAAGGACCTGCCGGACGAGGTCTGGGCCGCCGTCGACGAGGCGGACGTCGTCGTTCACGCGGGCGACTGGGTCGACGTGGACACCTTGGACGCCCTCGAGGCCCGGTCCGCGCGGCTGCTCGCGGTGTACGGCAACAACGACCACGGCGTCCTGCGCGAGCGGCTGCCGCTCGTCGCCCACTCCGAGATCGAGGGCATGCGGTTCGCGGTCGTCCACGAGACCGGCGACGCGAAGGGCCGCGAGGCGCGCTGCAGTGCCGAGTACCCCGACGCCGACGTGCTGGTCTTCGGGCACAGCCACATCCCGTGGGACACCACGACGGCGTCGGGACTGCGCCTGCTCAACCCGGGGTCCCCCACCGACCGCCGGCGCCAGCCGTTCTGCACGTACATGACCGCGGTCGCCGACGCGGGGACCCTGCGCGACGTCCGGCTCCACGAGCTGCCGCCGAGGACACCCGCCCGGCGGCGGTGAGCCCGGTGTTCCTGCTCGTCCCCAGTCCGCTGCTCGGCCCGGCCACGTGGCGACCGGTCGAGGACTGGCTGTTCGCGCAGGGGCACGAGGCGAGCACGGTCGACCTCGGGTCCGGGCCGCGCACGCCGGAGGGCGTGGTCGAGTCCGTGAGGGCGGCCGCCGGCGACCGGTCGGTCGTCCTCGTCCCGCACAGCAATGCGGGGCTGTACGCGGCACACCTGGGCACCGTCCTGTCCGTCACGGGCACCGTCTACGTCGACGCGGCACTGCCCGAGCCCACGGCGACCGAGGCCCGGCTCGCCCCTCAGGCGTTCCTCGGCTTCCTGCGCGACCTCGAGGACCCCGACGGCACGCTGCCGCCCTGGACCCAGTGGTGGCCCGCCGTCGACCACCTCTTCCCCGACCCGGGCACACGTGCCGCCGTCGAGCGCGAGCAGCCGCGGGTGCCGCTCGCCTACTTCACGCGCACCGTCCCCGTGCCCGAGCGTTGGACCGAGCGACCGGCCGCCTACCTCGCCTTCGGCGACACCTACGCGGCCGAGTACGACCTCGCCCGGACTTCGGGCTGGCCCGTCCAGCGCCTCGACGGTGCCCACCTGCACCAGCTGATCGACCCTGGGGCCGTTGGCGCCGCGGTGGCCGCCCTCGCCGAGGCTGCCTCCAGCTGACGCTTCGACCTCACGTTCGGAATCTGTCGGTGGCACCCACTAGGTTGGGCTTCATGGAGTTGAGCCGAGCGGTCGTCACGGGTGACGCGGTGCGTCGCGCACGTGCGGTCGCGGAGTTCGAGGAGTGGGAGTTCGTCGTCTCCCACCACGCGATGCGGGTGGCCGAGATCGACCGCGTCGATGACATCCCGCTGTCGAAGGATCTGGCCCGGCGTGAGGTCACACTCGACCTGGCGCGAGCGCTGCGGACCACCGAGCACCAGGTGTGGGGCATGGTCCACGAGGCCGACACGCTGCAGTCCCGGGCCCCGTTGGTGTGGGAGTCGTTCCGGTCCGGTGACATCGACGCCGACCGCACGTCCGCGATCGCCTCGACGGCCGAGCGGCTGCAGACGCGTGAGGCGTGGGCGGCGCTGGAGCACTCGGCTCCGGAGTACGCGGCCACCCACACGCTGGCCGAGCTGCGGTCGTGGCTGCGTCGGCTGCGGGCCCGGCTCGAGCCCGAGGAGACGCAGGCCGAGGCCGACCGTGCGGTCGAGCAGCGACGCGTCTCGATCACCCACAACGACGACGGCACGTCGTGGTTCAACGCGCTGCTGCCCACCGGGCTGGCGATCGCGATCGGCGAACGGCTGCGCAAGGCCGCCCGCGCCATCCCCTCCATCGACCCCGCCACGGGTGAGCGCGACCGCCGCACCCGCGACCAGAAGCAGGCCGACCTCGTCGCCGACTGGCTGACCTCCAACACCGGGACCGTCGGCGACCTCCGTGCCGAGATCGCCATCAGCATCAGCGCCAGCGACCTGCTCGGCTACACCAACGGCCCCGGCCTCACCCTCGACGGCGAGCCCGTCGGCGCCGCATGGGTCCGCGAGCTCGCCACCTCCGAGCACGCCGTGCTCCGACGGCTGGTCCTCGACCCCCTCGGACACGTCCTCGACACCCAAGTCCTCAGCTACCGGCCACCCGAATCACTCCGCCAAGCCCTCCACTGGAGAGACGGCACCTGCCGGGTCGCCGGCTGCCGAGCGAACGTCCACGAGACCGACCTCGACCACGCCAAGGCCTACGACTCAGGCGGATCCACCTCCGGAAACAACCTCCGCTGCCTCTGTCGAAAACACCACAACATGAAGTCCCACGGTCACCTCCACGACCGCCACCTCGACGCGCCCCTGAGCCGTCGGGAGCGCTACCGAGTCCTGTGACGCTTGCTACACCCGGGGTGCGTCGAGGGTGAGCGCGGACGGGAGTACCTTTGCTGAGGCTGCCCTAAGCCGGGCTGCTCGAAACCGAAGGTGAGTCATGCTCGGAACGTTCCTGATCGGCCTGCGCGAGGGCCTCGAGGCCTCGCTCGTCGTCGGCATCCTCATCGCCTACGTCCGCAAGATCGGGCGCGACGACGTCGTCCCCCGCATCTGGGCCGGCGTGGCGATCGCGGTCGCGCTGTCGCTCGGCCTCGGCGCCCTGCTGACCTTCGGGACCTACGGGCTGAGCTTCGAGGCGCAGGAGATCATCGGCGGCACCCTGTCGATCCTCGCCGTCGGGCTCGTCACCTGGATGATCTTCTGGATGGCCCGCACGGCCCGCGGTCTCAAGAGCGAGCTCGAGCACCAGGTCGACGCGCGCCTCGACGGTCCCGGATGGGGACTGGTCGCGATCGGCTTCGTCGCCGTCGCCCGCGAGGGACTGGAGACCGCGCTGTTCCTCTGGAGCGCCGTCCGGTCCAGCGGTGACGCTCCCCTGGCCTGGATCGGGGCCGTCCTCGGCCTGCTCGCCGCCGTGGCGATCGGCTGGCTGATCTACCGCGGCATCGTGCGGATCAACCTCGGGACGTTCTTCACCTGGACCGGCGCACTGCTGATCGTCGTCGCCGCCGGCATCCTCGCCTACGGCGTGCACGACCTCCAGGAGGCCGGGGTGCTTCACGGTCCGTGGACCGGCACCACCGGCTGGGCGTTCCAGCTCAGCGACACCATCGACCCCACGGGTCTGCCCGCTGCCCTCCTCAAGGGCACGGTCGGGTTCTCCCCGGACATGACCCAGCTCGAGATCGCCGTCTGGGCGATCTACCTCGTCGTCGTCGGCACCGCGTACGCGCGGGTCGTCGGTCGACCCCGCCGTGCGGCCCGCGCCGCCTCGAACGAAGGAACCCGTGCATGAACCGTCGCTCCCGCTCCACCGTGCTGGCCGTCGCCCTCACCGCGACGCTCGGCCTGAGCGCCTGCGTCAAGAACTCCGAGTCCGGCGACGCCGCGATCGAGGTCTCCAGCACCGCCGACGGCTGCGAGGTCTCGGCGGCGAAGGCCGCCAGCGGCACCATCACGTTCGACGTGACGAACGACGGCGACAAGATCACCGAGTTCTATTTGCTCGACAGCGACAAGCTGCGGATCATCGGCGAGGTCGAGAACATCGCCCCGGGCACCTCGCGCAACCTCACGGTGCAGGCGCAGCCCGGCGACTACTTCACCGAGTGCAAGCCCGGCATGGTCGGCGACGGCGTCGGGAACGCGGCCTTCACGGTCACCGGCGACGACGTCGCGGTCGACGAGGACGAGCAGGAGGCCATCGACGCGGCCGTCGACTCCTACACCGCGTACACCAAGGACCAGGTCGGCGAGCTCGTCGGCAACGTCGAGCAGTTCGTGGCCGCCTACGCCTCCGGCGACGACGCGAAGGCGCGCGAGCTCTTCCCGATCACCCGCATCAACTACGAGCGGATCGAGCCCACGGCCGAGCAGTTCGGCGACCTCGACCCGAAGATCGACTACCGCAAGCCCGGCGCCGAGGCCGAGGGCCTGCCGTTCACCGGCTTCCACCGGATCGAGATGGACCTGTGGCTCGACGAGGCTCGCAAGAACTACCCCGACGAGAAGATCGCCCCGCTGGACGCGGCCGCGCGGAAGGAGCTCGGTGAGCAGCTCGTCACCGACATCCAGGCGCTGTACGACAAGGTCCACTCCGACGACTTCGTGCTCTCGATCGGCGACATCACGAACGGCGCCATCGGCCTGCTCGACGAGGTCGCCGCGCCCGACGGCAAGCTCCCGGGCGAGGAGGACGAGTTCAGTCACACCGACCTCTACGACTTCTACGCCAACGTCGAGGGCGCCAAGGTGGCCTACACGTCCGTGCGCGACATCGCCGAGAGCAAGGGCGAGGACGGTGCCCAGCTGGTCACCGACCTCGACGAGCAGTTCGGCTCGATGTTCGCGCTGCTCGAGACGCACGGCGACTACGACAAGGGCTTCGTCTCGTACGACACCGTGGCGCAACCGCAGCGCAACGAGCTCGGCGCGCAGCTCAACGCCCTGAGCGAGCCGCTGTCGCAGCTCACGCACACCGTCCTCGGGGTCTCCTCGTCATGACCGGCTCGCGGCTGTCGCGCCGGTCGGCCCTCGGGCTGATCGGCGCCGCGGGCGCCGTGGGCGTCACCGGCGGGTTCGCCGCCGGCGCCACCCGCGACGACGCGCCGGCCACCGAAGACCGTGTGGTGCCGTTCCACGGCCCGCACCAGGCCGGCATCACCACGCCCGTGCAGCAGCACCTGTACTTCGCGTCGTTCGACCTGACGTCCACCGCCGACCGCGACGACGTGAGGTCACTGCTGGCCGACTGGACCGACGCGGCCGCGCGAATGACGCGCGGCGAGGAGGTCACGGCCGAGGGCGCCACCGGCGGTGGCCCCTACAAGCCGCCGGACGACACCGGCGAGGCGCTCGGCCTCTCGGCCCACGCCCTGACCGTGACGTTCGGCTTCGGCCCCAGTCTCTTCGACGACCGCTTCGGTCTCGCCGACCGGCGCCCGCGCGAGCTCGTCGAGCTGCCGTCGTTCGCGTTCGACCTGCTGGAGGACCGCTACAGCGGCGGCGACCTGTGCATCCAGGCGTGCGCCGAGGACCCGCAGGTCGCCGTGCACGCGATCCGCAACCTCTCGCGCATCGCGTTCGGACGGGCGCAGGTGCGCTGGACCCAGCTGGGCTACGGGCGCACGTCCACCACGACGAAGGCGCAGGCCACCCCGCGCAACCTCTTCGGGTTCAAGGACGGCACCGCCAACGTGTTCGGCACCGACACCGCCGACCTCGAGCGGTGGGTGTGGTCCGACGGCTCCGACCAGCCGTGGATGGCGGGCGGCTCGTTCCTCGTGGCCCGCAAGATCGCGATGCTCATCGAGTCGTGGGACCGCGTCCGGCTGGAGGAGCAGGAGGCGATCATCGGCCGCGACAAGGGCGAGGGCGCGCCCCTGTCGGGCGGCCGCGAGTTCACCGACCCCGACTTCGACGTGGTCTCCACGCAGGCTGGCGGTCCGGCGATCCCGATGACCGCGCACATGCGCCTGGCGCACCCCGACCAGAACGGCGGGGCGCGCCTGCTGCGGCGCGGCTACAACTACGTCGAGGGCAACAACGACCTCGGACAGCTCAATGCGGGACTGTTCTTCCTGGCCTACGGACGCTCGCCGCAGCAGTTCATCGACATCCAGCGGTCGCTCGCGACGGATGCACTCAACGAGTACATCCGCCACATCGGCTCAGCCGTCTTCGCGATCCCCCGCGGCGTCAGACCCGGCGGCTCCGTCGGCGACGGGCTCTTCGGCTGAGGCCTGCTCGGCCGCGCGCAACGCCTGCGGCTTCACCTCGGCGACCTTCGACAGCAGGCCGTTGATGAACTTCGGCGACTCGTCGGTGGACAGCTCGCGGGCCAGCTCGACGGCCTCGCTGATCGCCACCGGATCGGGCACGTCCTCGGCCCACAGGATCTCGTAGACGCCGATCCGCAGCAGGTTGCGGTCGACGGCCGGCATCCGGTCGAGCGACCACGCGTGCGAGTGCTCCTCGAGGAGGGCGTCGATCTGCGCGGCGTGCGCGGCGACGCCCTCGACGAGCCCGACCGTGTACGGGTTCACCGGCGGGTCGTTGACCTCGAGGCGGTCGGCCAACGTGCCGTCGGCCGCCAGGCCGCGGGACTCGGACTCGAAGAGGATGTCCAGGGCCCGCTTGCGGTACTTGGTGCGTGCAGCCATCAGGCCTTCACACGACCGAGGTAGCTGCCGTCGCGCGTGTCGACCTTGACCTTCTCGCCGGAGTCGATGAACAGCGGCACCTGGATCTCCTTGCCGGTCTCCAGGCGGGCGGGCTTGGTGCCGCCGCTGGAGCGGTCGCCCTGCAGGCCCGGGTCGGTGTGCTCGATGACGAGCTCGACCGAGGCCGGCAGCTCGACGTAGAGCACGCGGCCCTCGTTGGTGGCGACGACGGCGTTCTGGTTCTCCAGCAGGTAGTCGACCGTGGTGCCCATCGACTCGGGCGTGACCTCGATCTGGTCGTACGTGGAGATGTCCATGAACACGTAGTTCGTGCCGTCGTTGTACAGGTACTGCATGTCGCGCTTGTCGACCGTGGCCGTCTCGACCTTGGTGCCGGCGTTGAAGGTCTTGTCGAGGGTCTTGCCGGACTCGACGTCCTTGAGCTTCGTACGGACGAAGGCGGGGCCCTTGCCCGGCTTGACGTGCTGGAACTCGGTGACGGCCAACAGCTTTCCGTCGATCTTGAGGACCATGCCGTTCTTGAGGTCGTTCGTGGTTGCCATCAGTCGATCTCCAGGAGTTCCTTGGTGAGGTCGGTGAGCACGTCGGGCTCACCGCCGTGGTCGGGGTCGGTGACGAGGACGGTGTCCTCGATGCGCACGCCCCCACGGCCCGGAAGGTAGACCCCCGGCTCCATCGTCAGGACGGTGCGGCTGACCAGTCTACCGGGGTGCGCGGAGCCGATGAACGGGTCCTCGTGGATCTGCAGCCCGACGCCGTGGCCCAGACCGGTCGTGAAGGCGTCGATCCAGCCCGAGGCCTCCAGCGACGCGCGTGCCGCGGTGTTCGCGTCGGCCACCGGGACGTCCGGTCGCAGGCGGTCGAGACCCGCCGCCTGGGACTCGCGCACGGCGGCGTGGATCTCGCGCTGCCAGTCGGCGGCGGGGCCGAGGACGACCGTGCGGGTGCAGTCGGCGTGGTAGCCGTCGAACCGCGCGCCGAAGTCGATCTTGAGCAGGTCGCCGGCGCGCAGCTCACGGTCGGTCGGCGAGTGGTGCGGGATCGCGGTGTGCTCGCCGGAGGCCAGGATCGTGTCGAACGCCTTGTCCTCGGCGCCGAGCTCGAGCATGCGCCACTCGAGGTCGCGGGCCACCTCGCGCTCGGTGCGGCCGACGAGCGGACCGACCAGCAGGGCCTCGAGTGCCTCGCAGGAGATCTCACAGGCCCGACGCAGCGCGGCGACCTCGGTCTCGTCCTTGACCTCGCGCAGCCGCTCCACGAGCCGACCGGAGGCCTCGGGACGGTCGAGTCGCTGCCACGAGTCGACGTCGAGCAGGTGGGTCTCGGCGACGAGGTCGGCCGGTGCGCGGCCGGCGGCCACGCCGATCAGGTCGCGCGTGATGACGATCTCGACGTCGCCCAGTCCGGCGGCGTCGAGCTCGGCCGCGGCCTGGTCGCGGTAGCGCCCGTCGGTGAGGAACAGCGGCTCGCCCTCGGTGGGCACCAGCGCGGCGCCGTTCGACCCCGTGAAGCCGGTCAGGTAGCGCAGGTTGACCAGGTCGGAGACGTACATCGCGGCATGGCCGCCCTCGGCCAGCAGGCCGCGGAGGCGCTCGAGCCGGCTCGGGTCAGCCACGGACGGCCTCCCAGCTGGCGCGGAGCACGTCCTCGTCGGGACCGGCGAGGATGCGCGGGCTCGCGAGGCCGTCGAGCACGACGAACCGCAGCTGGTCGCCGCGCGTCTTCTTGTCGAGGCGCATCCCGGCGAGCAGCTCCTCGAACGTCGCTCCGTCGTAGCTGGTCGGCAGGCCCACGAGACCCAGCGTGTCACGGTGACGGGCCAGCAGCGCGTCGTCGACCAGGCCGGTGCGGTGGGCGAGCTCGGCCACGAACACCATGCCCACGCTGATCGCCTCGCCGTGGCGCAGGGTGTACCGCTCGTGCCGCTCGATCGCGTGGCCGAGCGTGTGGCCGTAGTTGAGCGCCTCGCGGCCGATCGAGCCGTCGGCGCCGCGCTCGTGCAGGTCGGCGGCGACGGTGCGCGCCTTCACGGCGATCCCGCGGGTGACGAGGTCGGCGAGGAGGTCGTCGGTGGGGTCGAGCGCCCGCTCGGGCGAGGCCTCGACGTCGGTGAGGATGGACGGGTCGGCGATGAAGCCGCACTTCACGACCTCGGCCAGTCCCCCGCGCAGCTCACGCTCGGGCAGCTCCGCGAGCGTGGCGAGGTCGCACAGCACGCCGATCGGCTCGTGGAACGCGCCCACGAGGTTCTTGCCGGCGGCGACGTTGATGCCGGTCTTGCCGCCGACGGCCGCGTCGACCATGCCGAGCACGGTCGTGGGGACCGTGACGAACCGGACGCCGCGCAGCCAGCTGGCCGCGACGAACCCGGCGAGGTCGGTGGTGGCTCCTCCCCCGACGCCGATCACGAGGTCGGAGCGGGTGAAGCCCCGCAGGCCCAGCTGGTCCCAGCAGTGCGCCAGGAACTCGACGGTCTTGGCCCGCTCGCCGTCGGGCGCCTCGATCAGCAGCACCTCGCGGCCGGGCAGGTGCTGCGCGAGGCCCTCGGCGACGCCGGTGACGGGTCCGGCGTGGACGATCGCGACGCGCAGCGCGTCGTCGGGCACGAGCGTCTCGAGCTCGGCCATGACGTGGTGTCCGACCACGACCTCGTAGGGCTGGGAGGTCTCGACCGCGACGCGGCGGGTCATCGGCCCAGCTCCGCGAGGACGCGGTCGACGACCTGGTCGGGCGAGAGGTCGTTCGTGTCCACGGTGAACGTCGCGACCTCGTTGTAGAGCGGGCGGCGCGAGTCCATGAGGGCCTTGAGCTGCCCGCGGATGTTGCCCAGCAGCAGCGGGCGGCCGGAGTTCATGCCGACGCGGGCGGCGGCCTGCGCCAGACCCACGTCGAGGTGGGCCACGACGTGGTCGGCCAGCAGCGCGCGGGTGCCGTCGTCCATGACCGCTCCCCCGCCCAGTGCGAGCACGCCGTCGTGCGTGCGCAGCGCCTCGGCCACCGCGGCGGCCTCGAGCCGGCGGAAGACGGGCTCGCCGCGGCCGACGAAGATGTCCTGCACGCTCTCGCGCTCGGCGGCCTCGACGTCCTGGTCGGTGTCGCGGACCTGCACCCCGAGTCGATCCGCCAGCAGTCCGGCCACCGTGGTCTTCCCGGCGCCGGGCGGACCGACGACCACGACGACCGGGCGGGTGCCGGTCACCGGTGGCTCAGGTTGTCGAGGTAGGAGCGCACGTTGCGGCTGGTCTCGCCGACGGAGTCGCCGCCGAACTTCTCCAGCAGCGCGTCGGCGACGACGAGCGCGACCATGGCCTCGGCGACGATGCCGGCGGCCGGGACCGCGCACACGTCGGAGCGCTGGTGGTGGGCCCGCGTCTCCTCACCCGTCTGCACGTCGACGGTGCGCAGCGCACGCGGGACGGTGGCGATGGGCTTCATCGCGGCGCGGACGCGCAGCAGCTCACCGGTGGTCATGCCGCCCTCGGTGCCGCCGGCACGACCGGAGACACGCCGGATGCCCTCGGGCGTCGGCACGATCTCGTCGTGGGCCAGCGAGCCGCGCGTGCGCGCCAGCTCGAAGCCGTCGCCGAGCTCGACGCCCTTGATGGCCTGGATGCCCATGAGCGCGGCCGCGAGGCGGCTGTCGAGACGTCGGTCCCACTGCGTGTGCGAGCCGAGTCCCGGCGGCAGGCCCTCGACGATGACCTCGACGACGCCGCCGAGGGTGTCGCCGTCCTTGTGGGCGGCGTCGACCTCGGCCACCATCAGCTCGGACGTGGCGGGGTCGAAGCAGCGCAGCGGGTCGGCGTCGAGGCGCTCGACGTCGGCGTGGCCCGGCAGCACGCCGGCGGGCGCCTTCACGGTGCCCAGCTCGACGACGTGGCTGACGATGCGGGCGCCGGTGGTCTGCGCGATGAACTGCGCGGCGATCTCGCCGAGCGCGACGCGGGCCGCGGTCTCGCGGGCGCTCGCGCGCTCGAGGATCGGGCGGGCCTCGTCGAAGTCGAACTTCTGCATGCCCGCGAGGTCGGCGTGGCCGGGGCGCGGACGCGTCAGCGGGGCGTTGCGCTTGAGACCGGCGAGGGTCTCGGGGTCGACCGGGTCGGCCGCCATGACCTGCTCCCACTTGGGCCACTCGCTGTTGCCGATCCGCATCGCGATCGGGCTGCCGAGCGTGCGCCCGTGGCGGATGCCGCCGATGATCTCGAGCTCGTCGGCCTCGAAGGCCATCCGGGCGCCGCGGCCGTAGCCGAGGCGGCGGCGCGCGAGGGCCGCCTGGATCTCCTTGCTCGTGACCTCCACACCGGCCGGGAGGCCGTCGAGGGTCGCGACGAGTGCGGGGCCGTGTGACTCACCGGCGGTCAACCAACGAAGCATGGGGCGATTCTCTCAGACCCACACCGCGGCGAACGCACCGAGCAGCAGGTACGGACCGAACGCGATCGGGATGTTCCGGCCGAGGCGTCCGCGGACGAGCACCAGCCCGACGACGGCGCCGATGCACAGACCGAAGAACACGCCGTAGTAGGTGGCCACGAGACCCAGCGGACCGAGGCCCACGCCCACCACCGCCGACAGCCGCACGTCGCCGTAGCCCATCGGCCCGATCAGGGCGAGGACGAAGTAGAAGCCGAACACCAGCACGTTGCCGGCGAGCGCCCCCAGCAGCACCGAGGCGTCGCGCATCAGCAACGCCCCGAGGCCGGTCAGGAGCCACGTGACGACGTACAGCGGCGCGACGATCAGGTACGGCAGGAGGTGGACCTTCCAGTCCACCCACGCCAGCACGGGCGTCGCGGCGGCGATGGGCACCCACACGGGCAGCAGCGCGGGCTCGCTGATCGTCGCGGCGGCGACCCCGGCGAGGACCATCGCGGGCAGCGCGAGCCACAGGCCGAGCCAGCGCGCGCCGGCGAGCTCGGCGTACAGGATCTTCGGCGGCATGTCCGGCTCCGGCTCCCCGGTCGGCTCGGGCAGCCGGGCCAGGATCCGGGGCGAGAGCGCGGCCAGCAGTCCGGCCAGCAGGATCGCGACGACCGAGGCGACGGGAAGGGGCACGAGGTGCACCCTAACGGCTGGCGAGCGCCTCCATGGCCGCCGTCACCAGGACGCCCGGCTCGACCGTGCGCCCGGTCATGAGGTCGACCTGGAGCACCGCCTGGTGAGCCAGCAGGTCGAGTCCGGTGGCGAGCGGGAGGCCCTCGGCCTGGGCCGAGCGCATGAGGCCCGTGGGCCACGGGTCGTAGACGACGTCGAACACCGCGGCGGCCGAGCCGATGAACGCGTGCTCGCGACCCGCGAGGGCGTCGCCGGGCACCGTGGAGACCAGCAGGTCGACCGACTCGAGCACGTCGACGTGCAGCGGCACGACCGACACCGCGAGTCCCAGCGACTCGATCACGCTCGCCGTGGCGGCGGCGCGCGCGGTGTCGCGAACGCGCAGCTCGACCTCGCGCGCTCCCAGCCGGGAGCACGAGAGCGCGACCGAGGCGGCCGTGGCGCCCGCGCCGACGATGCGCACGGACGTGAGCGATCCGACGCCGACCTCGCGGAGGGCGTTGGCTGCCCCGGGGACGTCGGTGTTCGACGCGGCCCAGCCACCGTCGATCGCCACGAGCGTGTTCGCCACGCCGAGCGCCTCGACGACGGCGTCGCGCCGGGCCGCCAGCGCGGCGGCCTCACGCTTGAGCGGCGCCGTGACGGAGTAGCCCCGCCAGCCGTCTCGGTGCTCGGAGACGAACTCGGTGAGCTCACCCTCCTGCACGTCGAACGCGCCGTAGCTCCAGTCGAGGCCGAGCACCCCGTACGCCGCGCGGTGCATCGCCGGTGACAGCGAGTGCGCGATCGGCGAGCCGAGGACGGCACACCTCATGTCAGCCGCCGCACGAACCGGCGCCGTACTCGGCCTGGCAGTCCGAGGTGTGCTTGCCGAAGTCCTGGTTGTAGACGACCGAGCCGTCCTTCTTGGCGAAGAAGTACAGCCAGTCGCCGTCCGCCGGGTTCAGCGCCGCCTCGATCGAGGCCTGGCCGGGCGAGCCGATCGGGCCCGGGGGCAGGCCCGCGTGCTGGTACGTGTTGTAGAGCGACGGGTTGGCGCGCTCCTCGGCCGTGGTCCAGACGTCGCCCTTGCGCTCGCTCACGTACGAGACGGTGGAGTCGAGCTGCAGGGGCATGCCCTGGTCGATGCGGTTGTAGAGCACGCGCGCGATCTTGGCGTAGTCCTCGGGCTTCTGGCCCTCGTACTCCAGGATGCTGGCGACGGTCAGGACCTCTTCGCCGTTGAGGCCGAGCGCGGGCGCGCGCGAGCCGATGTCGAGGTCCTTCGCGACCTTGAGCGTCTGCTGGACCATGCGCGTCAGCACGGCCTTCGCGTCGTCGCCCGGCTCGACGAAGTACGTCTCGGGGTAGAGGTAGCCCTCGGGGTTGCCGTTCGCGTAGTCGGGCAGGCCGATCGTCGACGGGTCGTCGAGCGCCGCCTCGAGGTCCTTGGCCTCCAGCTCGGTGTTCTTCGAGATGATCTCGACGATCTGGCCCACGCGGGCGCCCTCGGGCACGGTGAACTTGGCCTGGACGCGCGCCGACGGGTCGACGAGCGCGGTCAGCGCGGCCTCGGCCGACATCTGCTGGCGCAGCGTGTAGGTGCCCGGCTGGATCTTCTGGGCGCGCGCGTCGGTGAGGCTGAGCTGGTAGAACGCCTCGGACGACTTCACGACGTCCTGCTCGGCGAGCAGGCGGGCGATCTGGACGCCGTTCGCGCCGGACGGGATCGTGACCTCGGCCGTGCCGGTGCCCTGGCCCGAGTAGTCCTCGGCGCCGCCCATGCGGTCCATGACGTTGGTGACGACGACGTACCCGCCGATGAGGATGGCGATGACCGCGAGCAGGGCGATCACGTTCTTGATCCCCGACTTCTTCTTCGGGGGCTCCTCCCTGCGACGCGAGCCGGGACGCGCGCGTCGCGGCTCCTCCTCGCCGGTCAGGATCTCCAGACCGCCGTCACTCTCGCTCATGCGTCGTTTCCTTCCGTCGTCACGACCAGCTCGCCGGGCGCGGTTCCGCGCATCTTCTCGGCGTCGATGGCCGACTGCAGAATCACCACGGCTGCTGCCTGGTCGATGACCGATCGTGACGATTTCGTCGTGCGTCCACTCGCGTGCAGCTGGGCCTGGCCCGCCACCGTCGAGAGTCGTTCATCGATCAACCGTACCGAAACCCCCGGAAGCGCGGTGGCGAGTGCCGCCGCGAAGGCCCGCACCTTGACCGCGGCGGGCCCCTCGCGACCGGACAGGCCCAGAGGCAGCCCGACGACGACCTCGAGCGCCTCGTACTCGTCGGCGAGGGCGACGAGACGGCCGATCGCCGCCGGGCCGGCCTGCACCGTCTCGACCGGCGTGGCGATCAGCCCGTCGGGGTCGCACGACGCGACCCCGATCCGGGCGTCGCCGACGTCGACGCCGAGCCGGCGGCCCCTGCGCCAGGTCATCGGTGCCCGATCATCCGCGCAGGGCGTCCCGGACGGCCGCGAACGCGGGATCGATGCCGGCCAGGTCGGTGCCGCCGCCCTGGGCGACGTCGGCCTTGCCGCCACCGCGACCGCCGATCCGCTCGCCCACCGTCGCGATGAGCTGCTGCGCCGACAGGCCGCGGTCGATCGCCGCGGGGTTGAGCGCGACGACGGCGGACGGCTTGTCGCCGGCCGTGCCGATCACCACGACGACCACGGGACGATCCGTGATGCGGCCACGGATGTCCAGCGCCAGCTGACGCACGTCGCCGCCGCCGACGCCCTCGGCACGGTGGCCGACGAACGCGACGCCGTCGATGTCCTCGGCGGCCTTGGCCACGTCGCCCGCCGCGCCCTGGAGCTGCGCGGTGCGGATCTTCTCGAGCTCCTTCTCGGTGCCCTTCAGGCGCGAGACGAGGTCCTGCACGCGGTGCGGCAGGTCCTCGGGCTTGGCCTTCAGCACGTCGGTCAGCTGCAGCACGAGGTCGCGCTCGCGGGCGAGGTACTGGAAGCCCTCAATGCCGGTGAGCGCCTCGATGCGGCGGTTGCCGGCACCCACCGAGGTGTCCGAGGTCAGCACGACGGTGCCGATCTGGCTGGAGCGCTCGACATGCGTGCCGCCGCAGAGCTCGCGCGACCAGGGGCCGCCGATCTCGATGACGCGGACCTCCTCGCCGTACGTCTCACCGAACAGCGCGAGCGCGCCGAACTCCTTCGCCTCGGGCAGCGTCATCCAGTGCTGCGAGACCTGCAGGTCCTCGCGCAGCGCCCGGTTGGAGACCTGCTCGACCTGGTGGAACTGCTCGGGATCGAGCGCGCTGCCCCAGCCGAAGTCGAGGCGCAGGTAGCCCGGCCGGTTGTACGAGCCGGACTGCAGGGCCGTGGGGCCGAGCACCTCGCGCAACGCCGCGTGCACGACGTGCGTGCCCGAGTGCGCCTGGCGGGCGCCCACGCGCCACTCGTGGTCGACCTCGGCCGACAGCTCGAAGCCCGTGGTCAGCTCGCCCTCGACGACGCGCACCTGGTGCACGACGAGGCCACGGATCGGGCGCTGGACGTCGAGAACCTCGGCCCGGCCGCCGTCCCAGCGCAGCACGCCGGCGTCGGCGTTCTGGCCACCGGACTCGGCGTAGAAGCCGGTGCGGTCGAGCACGACCTCGCCGACCTGGCCCTCGGACAGCACCGGCACCGACTGGCCGCCGGACAGCAGCGCCAGCACCTTCGACTCGGTGATGAGGTTCGTGTACGCGACCCAGTCGGTGGGGCCGAACGCGTCGATCGTCTCGCGGTAGACCGTGGTGTCGGCGTGCAGGCCCTTCTTGGACTTCGCGTCCGCCTTCGCGCGCGCCTTCTGCTCGGCCATGAGCGAGCGGAAGCCCTCCTGGTCGACCGAGAGGCCCTGCTCCTCGGCCATCTCCAGGGTCAGGTCGATCGGGAAGCCGTACGTGTCGTGCAGCTGGAACGCCTGCTGGCCGCCCAGCACCGTGCCGCCGGACCTCTTCGTCTCGCCCGCGGCGACGTCGAAGATCTGCGTGCCCTTGCCGAGGGTCTGGCGGAACGCCTCCTCCTCGGCGTACGCGATCTGGCTGATGCGCGCGAAGTCGGTCTCCAGCTCGGGGTAGGAGGCCTTCATCCGCTCCATGCTCACCGGGAGCAGTTGGGGCAGCGCGGGGTCCTCGTAGCCGAGCAGGCGCATCGAGCGGACCGCGCGGCGCAGGAGCCGGCGCAGCACGTAGCCGCGGCTCTCGTTGCCGGGCGTGACGCCGTCGCCGATCAGCATGAGGCTGCTGCGGACGTGGTCGGCGACCACACGGAAGCGCACGTCGTCGGTGTGGTCGGCGCCGTACGTGCGGCCCGTGAGCTCGGAGGCACGCTCGATGACCGGGAAGACCTCGTCGATCTCGTAGAGGTTCTCCTTGCCCTGCAGCAGGTACGCGACGCGCTCCAGCCCCATGCCGGTGTCGATGTTCTGCTTCGGCAGCGGCTGGACGACGTCGAACTGGTCCTTCGCGGTGACGTTGGTGATCTCCTCCTGCATGAAGACCAGGTTCCAGATCTCCAGGAAGCGGTCCTCGTCGGCCTCGGGCCCGCCGTCGGGGCCGTACTCGGGGCCGCGGTCGACGTAGATCTCCGAGCAGGGGCCGCCCGGTCCCTCGACGCCCATGTGCCAGTAGTTGTCCAGCAGGCCGCGGTTCTGAATGCGCTCGTCGGGCAGGCCCGCGACCCTCTTCCAGATCTCCCGCGCCTCGGTGTCGGTGTGCAGGACCGTGACCCAGATCTTCTCCGGGTCGAAGCCCAGTCCGCCGTCGTCGACCGACTTCGTGATCAGCTCCCACGCGAGCGTGATGGCGCCTTCCTTGAAGTAGTCGCCGAAGCTGAAGTTGCCGTTCATCTGGAAGAACGTGCCGTGGCGGGTGGTCTTGCCGACCTCCTCGATGTCGAGGGTGCGCACGCACTTCTGCACGCTCGTGGCGCGGTCGAACGGCGGCGTCTCCTGGCCGAGGAAGTACGGCTTGAACGGCACCATGCCGGCGTTGACGAACAGCAGGTTCGGGTCGTCGAACAGCAGCGGCGCCGAGGGCACGACCGTGTGGCCGGCGTTCTCGAAGTGGTTCAGGAATCGGCGCCGGATCTCAGCGGTCTCCATCAGTGGGGGTCCTTAGGTTCGGAGGGTTCGGTGGGCTCGGTCAGGGCGAGCCGGGGTTCGTGGTCGAGCAGGCGCTGGCGCAGGTGCTGCTCCTGGGCGGACATGCCCTCGGCCATCTCGGCACGGAAGGCACGGACGCCGGAGCCGAGCGCGGCCGCCTGGTCGATCAGGCCGGGCATGGACAGCCGGTAGGCCGCCCGCTTGGCCTTGACGCTGGAGTAGACGCCCGCCGCGGCGCCGGCGACGAACCAGGCGAGGCGGGCGCTCATGAGCCCACCCAGCCCCGGCCGCCGGGCGGTGGGGGCGGTCCGTTGGTGGCGCGGGCCGCCGCACGGGCGGCCCGCTGACGAGCTCGCTTCCGGGCGCGGTACTCACGGCGCATGAGGCCCAGGATCCGGTCGCGGCTCTCGGGACGCAGCGCGTGCGCGACGCCCGCCGCGACGATGTTCAGCCGGACGGCAGGACGCGTCATCGACGCCGCCACGACCTGGTCGTGGGTGGGCTGCACGATCACGCGGCCCTCGACGACGCGCACGACCTCGAGCTCCGGCTCGCGCTCGCCCTCGGGCTCGGTCACCAGGACCGGCTCGAGCACCGTGCTCACCGGCTCGCTCACGCTCGCCGGCTCTCGGTCGGCCAGCGCCTTCGCCTGGCGCAGCGCGCGCACCGCGACGACGGCCGCGGCCACCGCGACGACCGCCAGGACGGCGGTGGCGACGAGCATCGCGAGCTGCACGGACATGGGAACGAGGTTACCGGTCTCGGACGATCGCGCGGATTCGGGCGAGCCGCTCCGCGATCGCTCCTTCCGCGCCGTGGGGCCCCGGCCGGTAGTAGTCGGAGCCGTCGACGTCGTCGGGCGCGTACTGCTGCGACACGACGCCGCGCGGGTCGTCGTGGGCGTAGACGTAGTCGTGCCCGTGGCCCAGCTTCTTGGCGCCGGAGTAGTGCGCGTCGCGCAGTGCGGGCGGGACGGCGCCCACCTTGCCGGCCCGCACGTCGGCCATCGCCGCGTCGATCGCGCGGATGACCGAGTTCGACTTCGGTGCCGTGGCCAGGTGGATCACGGCCTGCGCGAGCGGGATGCGGGCTTCGGGGAAGCCGATCATCGCGACCGCCTGCGCCGTCGCGGTGGCCAGCGGCAGCGCGGTGGGGTCGGCCATGCCGATGTCCTCGCTGGCGTGGATCATCAGGCGGCGGGCGATGAACCGCGGGTCCTCCCCCGCCTCGATCATCCGCGCCAGGTAGTGCAGCGCGGCGTCCACGTCGGAGCCGCGGATCGACTTGATGAATGCGCTCGTCACGTCGTAGTGCTGGTCGCCCTGGCGGTCGTAGCGGACGGCGGCCTTGTCCACCGCGAGCGCGGCGTCGTCGAGGGTGATCTCCTCGTGGCCCTGGTCGGCGGCGGCACCGGCCGCGGCCTCGAGGTAGGTCAGCACGCGGCGGCCGTCGCCGCCGGCCAGCCGTACGAGGTGCTCCCGCGCCTCCTGGCTGATCGAGATCGCGCCGCCGTAGCCGCGCTCGTCCTCGATCGCGCGGTCCACCAGCACCGTGATGTCGTCGTCGGTCAGCGGCTGGAGGGTGAGCAGCAGCGAGCGGCTCAGCAGCGGCGAGATGACGCTGAAGTGCGGGTTCTCGGTGGTGGCCGCGACGAGGCTGACCCAGCGGTTCTCGACCCCGGGCAGCAGCGCGTCCTGCTGGGCCTTGCTGAAGCGGTGGACCTCGTCGACGAAGAGGACGGTCTCCTTGCCGCGCGACAGCGCCTGACGGGCGCCCGCGATGACCTCGCGGACCTCCTTCACGCCGGCGCTGACCGCCGAGACCTCCACGAAGCGTCGATCGGTCTGGTGGCTGATGAGGCTGGCGAGCGTGGTCTTGCCGGTGCCGGGAGGCCCCCACAGCAGCACGGTCAGCGGAGCGCTGCCCTCGATCATCCGGCGCAGCGGCGAGCCCGGCGCGAGAAGGTGCTGCTGGCCCACCAGCTCGTCCAGCGACTGCGGCCGCATCCGCACCGCGAGCGGCGCGCTGGAGTGGGCGTTGCCGGCGAGCGTGCCGCTGGAGTCGCGCCGGCTCGTGTCGGGCGCCTCGGGAAGGTCGAAGAGTCCGTCGGTCACCCCACGAGCCTACGGCGTCACTCCCGCGTGGCGCCTACTCTCCCGTGCGACCGTCGATGCACTCGCGCAGCAGGTCGGCGTGACCGCAGTGGCGCGCGTACTCCTCGATCATGTGGACCAGCAGGTCGCGGATCTCGACCGTGCCGGAGCGGTGATGGGGCAGCTCGCGGCCGAAGTCGGCCTCGTCGATGCCATCGAGCCACTGCTCGGCCCGCTCCACCTGGGTGCGCAGCGCGGCGAAGGCCTCGTCGACGCACTCCTGCGTGCCGACCGCGTCGTTGAAGTCCGCGTCGCTGTCCTGCTCCTTCAGGAACAGCGGTGCCTCCGACGACTGCTGACCGACGCGCACGAACCAGGTGTGCTCGACGTACGCCATGTGACGGACGAGGCCGAGCAGCGACAGCGTGCTGGGCGGCACGCTGCGCAGCGCGAGCTGCTCGGGCGAGAGGTCCTCGCACTTGCGCAGCAGCGTCTGGCGGTACTGGGCCAGGTACTCGACGTAGGTGGCCTTCTCGCCGACGGAGCTCACGCCTCGTCGGCGTTCTCGTCGTCCGCCTCGGGCTCGGCGTCGACACCGGCCTCGGCACGCTGCTCGGGCGTGATCGGCGCGGGCGCCGCGGTCAGCGGGTCGTAGCCGCCGCCGGACTTCGGGAACGCGATGACCTCACGGATCGAGTCGGCCCCGGCGAGCAGCGCGACCGTGCGGTCCCAGCCGAACGCGATGCCGCCGTGCGGCGGGGCGCCGTACTTGAACGCCTCGAGCAGGAAGCCGAACTTCTCCTGGGCCTCCTCGGCGCCGATGCCCATGATCTCGAAGACGCGCTTCTGGACGTCCTCGCGGTGGATGCGGATCGAGCCGCCACCGACCTCGTTGCCGTTGCAGACGATGTCGTAGGCCTGCGCGAGCGAGTCGCCCGGCGTGGCCAGGGTCTCGGGGTCCTGGGGCGCGGTGAAGGCGTGGTGCACCGCGGTCCACTCGCCACCACCGACCGCGACGTCGCCGGAGTCGAGCTCGCTGACGGCCTCGAACATCGGCCAGTCGACGACGAATGCGAAGGCCCACTTCGACTCGTCGATGAGGTTCTCGCGCTTCGCGATCTCGATGCGCGCGGCACCGAGCAGTTGGCGCGAGCTCTTGACCGGGCCTGCCGAGAAGTAGACCGCGTCGCCGGGCTTCGCACCGACGGCCTCGACGAGGCCCTCGCGCTCGGTCTCGGACAGGTTCTTGGCCACCGGTCCGCCGAGCGTGCCGTCCTCCTGGACCAGCACGTAGGCGAGCCCGCGGGCGCCGCGCTGCTTGGCCCACTCCTGCCAGCCGTCGAGCGTGCGGCGGGCCTGCGAGGCGCCGCCCGGGTGCACGACCGCGCCGACGTACGGCGCCTGGAAGACGCGGAACGGCGTGTCCTCGAAGTAGTCGGTCAGCTCGACGAGCTCGAGGTCGAAGCGCAGGTCGGGCTTGTCCGAGCCGTACTTGCTCATCGCGTCGGCGTACGTGATCCGCGGGAACGGCGTCGGCAGGTCGACGTCGATCAGCTTCCACAGCGCGACGTAGATCTCCTCGGCCAGCGCCATGACGTCGTCGGGGTCGACGAAGCTCATCTCGATGTCCAGCTGGGTGAACTCGGGCTGGCGGTCGGCGCGGAAGTCCTCGTCGCGGTAGCAGCGCGCGATCTGGTAGTACCGCTCGAGCCCGCCCACCATGAGCAGCTGCTTGAACAGCTGGGGGCTCTGGGGCAGCGCGTACCAGGAGCCGGGACGCAGGCGCGCCGGAACGAGGAAGTCGCGCGCGCCCTCGGGTGTGGAGCGGGTCAGCGTGGGCGTCTCGACCTCGACGAAGTCGTGGCGCTCCAGCACGGCGCGGGCGGCCGCGTTGACCTTCGAGCGCAGCCGCATCGCGTGGGCCGGGGCGGGCCGGCGCAGGTCGAGGTAGCGGTGCTTGAGCCGCGCCTCCTCGCCCACTTCCACGTGCTCGTCGATCGGGAACGGCAGCGGCTCGGAGCGCGACAGGATCTCGACGTCGTCGGCGATGACCTCGATCTCGCCCGTGGCGATCGCGGGGTTCTCGTTGCCCTCGGGACGGCGCTGGACCGTGCCGGTGACCTTGAGGCAGAACTCGCTGCGCAGCTGGTGGGCGACGTCCTCGCGGACGACGACCTGGGCGACGCCACTGGCCTCGCGCAGGTCGATGAAGGCGACGCCGCCGTGGTCGCGGCGACGGGCGACCCACCCGGCGAGCGTGACGCTCTCGCCGATGTTCGCGGCCGTCAGGGTTCCGGCGTCATGGGTGCGGATCACGCTGTCGTCTCCTTGTGGGTCACCTGCGGTCGCAGGTCGGTCTCGGGGGGCGTCCAGGCGTCGGGATCGGCCGACACCTGCTCACCGGTTCGGATGTCCTTCACCTGGTCGCCATCCTCGGTGACGAACCAGACGAACGGGATGCCGCGGCGCTCGGCGAAGCGGATCTGCTTGCCGAACTTCTGGGCGGCCGGGGCCACCTCGCACGCGATGCCGCGGGCGCGCAGGCGCTGCGCGATCGCGTCGCTGCCGGGTCGGGAGTCCTCGTCGTTGACGGCCACGAGCACCGCCGACGGCACCGAGCGCGAGGACGTGATGCCGCTCGTGGTGAGCGTGGACAGCAGGCGCGAGACGCCGATCGACAGGCCGACGCCCGGGTACGTGCGCTTGCCGTCGCTGGCCAGCTGGTCGTAGCGGCCGCCCGAGCAGATCGAGCCCAGCGCCGGGTGCTCGGCCACGCGGGTCTCGAACACGGTGCCGGTGTAGTAGTCGAGGCCGCGCGCGATGCGCAGGTCGGCCGTGACGGTGACGCCCTCGACGGTGGCGCAGCCCGCGACCACGGCCTCGAGCTCGGTGAGCCCCTCGTCGAGCATCGGGTGCTCGACGCCGAGGTCGCGCACGCGCTGCACGAACGACGTGTCGGTGGTGACGATCTCGGCCAGCGCCAGGCACGCCTTGGCCTGGTCGGGCGTGAGGCCCTGCTCGGTCAGCAGCTCGGCGATGCGCTCGGCCGGCAGCTTGTCGAGCTTGTCGATCACCTGCATGACGGCCGTGGGCTCGGCGATGCCCAGACCCAGGTAGAAGCCCTCGAGGACCTTGCGGTTGCTGACCTGCAGCGTCAGCGACAGGCCCGGGATGGGCAGCCCCGCGAGCGCCTCCGCCATGACGCGGGCGACCTCGACGTCGAAGTGGAACGGCAGCGTGCCGTCGCCGACGATGTCGATGTCGGCCTGCGTGAACTCACGGAAGCGGCCGGCCTGCGGGCGCTCGCCGCGCCAGACCTTCTGGATCTGGTAGCGGCGGAACGGGAACTGCAGGTGGCCGGCGTTCTCCACGACGTAGCGCGCGAACGGCACGGTGAGGTCGAAGTGCAGGGCCAGCTCGGAGGCCTCGGACTCGTCGGCGTGCAGGCGGCGGACGGCGTAGACCTCCTTGTCGATCTCGCCCTTGCGCAGCAGCGTCTCGAGCGGCTCGACGGCGCGGGTCTCGATGTTGCCGAACCCGTGCAGCTCGAAGACGCGCGCGAGGTGGTCGAGCACGACGAGCTCGACGTTCCGCTCCGCCGGCAGGAACTCCGGGAAGCCGCTCAGTCTGCTCATGACGACACCTCCGTCGAAGAAGCACGGTACGGACGCGCCGACATGAGGTGCCTGAATGGAACTCGCTGGCACTCGATCATGCCGTCAGCTCCGCGAGGAACGGGTTCGTGGCCTTCTCGCGGCCGATCGAGGTCTGCTGGCCGTGACCGGGCAGGACGACGACGTCGTCGGGCAGCGTCAGCACCTTGGACTGGAGGCTGCGCAGCATCTCGGCGTGCACGCCGCCGACCAGGTCGGTGCGGCCGATCGAGCCGTAGAACAGGAAGTCGCCGGAGAACATGATCTGCGAGACGGGCTCGGGGCCCGTGTAGTCGACGCGGTACGCGACCGTGCCCGGCGTGTGGCCCGGGCAGTGGTCGACCGTGAGCGTCAGGTCGCCGACCTCGATCGTGGCGCCGTCGACGGCGTCGCGGACGTCGGCGGGCTCGGAGAACTGGGACTCGTCGATCTCGCCGAGCTGCTGGCGCAGCATCGCCGCCGACTCGTTCGAGATCGCGGCCATCGGGTCGGCGAGCAGGTGCCGGTCGGCCGGGTGGATCCACAGCGGGCAGCCGTAGGCGTCGGCGACCTGCGCGGCGTCCCACATGTGGTCGAAGTGGCCGTGGGTGACCAGCACGGCCGCCGGGGTCAGGTCGTGCTCGGCGACGACGGCGCGGACGCCCTCGAAGGACTGCATCCCGGGGTCGACGATCGCGCACGGCTGGCCGGGTCCGGAGGCGACGAAATAGCAGTTCGCCTGCAGCGGTCCGGCGGGGAAGGCGGTGAGAAGCACGCCTGTCAGGGTACGCGAGGAGGACCCAGCGCCGCGAACCTCCTAGACTGACCGCCATGAGTGACTGGGGCCGCGTCGACGCGGACGGCAACGTCTACGTCAAAGAGGGCGACGGCGAGCGTCTGATCGGACAATGGGTGACCGGCGGCGACGCCGACGAGGCGCTCGCGTTCTACACGCGACGCTTCGACAACCTCGAGACCGAGGTCGATCTGCTGGAGAAGCGGATCGAGGCCGGCACCGTCTCGCCCGACGACGCCACGAAGGCGATCGCGACCATCCGCGAGCAGCTCGTCGACGCGCAGGCGATCGGCGACCTCGCGTCGCTGTCCGCGCGCCTCGACAAGCTCGAGCCGGCCCTGGGCGAGCTGCGGGCCAAGCGCAAGGCCGAGCGCGAGCAGCGCACCGCCGAGGCCACCGAGGCCAAGACGCGCATCGTCGCCGAGGCCGAGAAGATCGGCGCCGGCCAGGACTGGCGCAACGGCGCCGACCGGCTGCGCGCGCTGCTCGACGAGTGGAAGGCGCTCCCCCGGCTCAGCAAGGCCGCCGACGATGAGCTGTGGCACCGCTTCTCCAGCGCCCGCACCGCGTACACGAAGAAGCGCAAGGCCCACTTCGGCGAGCAGAGCGTCCGTCGAGACGAGGCCAAGAAGATCAAGGAGAAGCTGATCGAGGAGGCCGAGGCCCTCTCCGGCTCCACCGAGTGGGGGCCGACCTCCGGCGCCTACCGCGACCTCATGCAGCGCTGGAAGGCCGCCGGCTCCGCGCCGCGCAACGTCGAGGACAAGCTGTGGAAGCGCTTCCGCGCCGCCCAGGACGTCTTCTTCCAGGCTCGCGAGGCCGCGAACGCCGCGCAGGAGTCCGAGTTCGCCGAGAACGCCGCGGTCAAGCGCGAGATCCTCGTCGAGGCCGAGGGGCTGCTACCGATCAAGGACCTCGAGGCCACGCGCCGCGCCTGGCACGACATCGCCGACCGCTGGGAGGCCGCGGGCAAGGTCCCGCGCGACCAGATCAAGGAGCTCGAGGGTCGCATCCGCGCCGTCGAGAAGGCGATCCGCGACGCCGGTGACCAGGAGTGGAAGCGCACCGACCCCGAGAAGTCGGCCCGCGCGGACGACATGATCACCAAGCTCGAGGACGCCATCGCCGGCATCGAGGCCGACATCGCCAAGGCCGAGGCCGCCGGCGACACGAAGAAGGTCGCGAAGCTCCGCGAGAACCTCGAGTCCCGCCAGGCCTTCCTCGACATCGCCCGCCGCACCGCCTCCGACTTCAGCTGAGGCTCCGAGCCCTTCGGGCTCCAGATCTGTAGCGCTGTCCACCTTTTTCAGCCGGTTCTGCCGGTAAAAGGGTGGACAGCGCTACACATCTCGCGCGCCGGAGGCGCGGGCTACTGGGTGACGCGGTAGGCGTCGAAGACGCCGGGGACGTTGCCGACGGCCTTGAGGACGGCGCCGAGGTGCTTGGCGTCGGCCATCTCGAAGGTGAAGCGGCTCTTCGCGACGCGGTCGCGCCCGGTGCTGAGGGTGGCCGACAGGATGTTGACGTGCTGGTCGGAGATCACCTTGGTGATGTCGGACAGCAGGTGCGGGCGGTCGAGGCCCTCGACCTGCATCGCCACCAGGAACGTCGTCTTCGCGTTCGCGATCCAGCGCACGTCCACGACGCGCTCGGTCTGGTGGGCCAGCTCGGTGAAGTTCACGCAGTCGGTGCGGTGCACCGAGATGCCGGAGCCGCGCGTGACGAAGCCCTGGATGGCGTCACCGGGCACCGGGGTGCAGCAGCGCGCCAGCTTGACCATGACGTCGCCCGACACGCCCACGACCTCGACGCCCGCGTCGCCGCGGACCGACGTGACCGAGCGGCTCGTGCGCAACGGCATCGCCGTGGCCTCGGCCGCCTCCTCCTCGGCGCCCTCACGGCCGCCGGCGAGGTCGATGACGCGGTCGACGACGTTCTGCGCGCCGACGTTGCTCTCCCCCACCGCCGCGTACAGCGCGGCGATGTCGGCGTGGCCCATCTCCTTGGCCACCGTGTCGAGGTTCGCCTGCCGGAACAGGCGATGCATCGGGAGGCCCTCCTTGCGCATCTGCTTCGCGATGAGGTCCTTGCCGTGGTCGATGGCCTCCTCGCGGCGCTCCTTCGTGAACCACTGGCGGATCTTGTTGCGGGCGCGGGGACTCTTGACGAAGTCGAGCCAGTCGCGGCTCGGGCCGGCCGTGGGCGACTTCGACGTGAAGATCTCGACGACGTCGCCGCTCTCGAGCTTGGACTCCAACGAGACGAGGCGGCCGTTGACCCGGGCGCCGACGCACGTGTGACCGACCTCGGTGTGCACGCCGTACGCGAAGTCCACGGGCGTGGCCCCGGCGGGCAGCTGGATGAGGTCGCCTCGCGGCGTGTACGCGTAGACGCCGGCGTTCTGCATCTCGAAGCGCAGTGAGTCCAGGAAGTCGCTCGAGTCCTCGGTCTCGGACTGCCAGTCGACGAGCTCGCGCAGCCACACCATCTCGTTGCCGCCGGGGGCGCCCTTGGACGCCTTGCCGCCGACCGCCGCCAGCGACTCCTCCTTGTACTTCCAGTGCGCCGCGACGCCGAACTCGGCGCGACGGTGCATGGCGTACGTGCGGATCTGCAGCTCGACCGGCTTGCCCTGCGGGCCGATCACGGTGGTGTGCAGCGACTGGTACATGTTGAACTTCGGGACGCTGATGTAGTCCTTGAAGCGGCCCGGGATCGGGTTCCAGCGCGCGTGCAGGACGCCGAGCACGGCGTAGCAGTCGGCCACGTCGTCGACGAGGATGCGCACGCCCACGAGGTCGAAGATGTCGGAGAAGTCGCGACCGCGCACGAGCATCTTCTGGTAGATCGAGAAGTAGTGCTTCGGCCGGCCCGTGATCTTCGCCTTGATCTTGGCGTGCCCGAGGTCGGAGTTCACGTCGCGGATGACGCGCTCCAGGAACGCCTCGCGGGACGGCGCGCGCTCGGCGACCAGGCGCACGATCTCGTCGTAGACCTTGGGGTGCAGGGTCGCGAACGACAGGTCCTCGAGCTCCCACTTGATCGTGTTCATGCCCAGGCGGTGGGCCAGGGGCGCGAAGATCTCGATCGTCTCGCGGGCGATGCGCTCCTGCTTGTCCTGGCGCAGGTAGCGCAGGGTGCGCATGTTGTGCAGGCGGTCGGCGAGCTTGATGACCAGCACGCGGATGTCGCGCGCCATCGCGACGACCATCTTGCGGATCGTCTCGGACTGGGCCGAGTCGCCGTACTTGACCTTGTCGAGCTTCGTGACGCCGTCGACCAGGTGCACGACCTCGTCGCCGAAGTCCTTGCGCAGCTGCTCGATCGTGTACGAGGTGTCCTCGACCGTGTCGTGGAGCAGCGCGGCGCACAGGGTGGGCGCGGTCATGCCGAGCTCGGCCAGGATCGTGGCGACGGCCAGCGGGTGCGTGATGTACGGGTCGCCGCTCTTGCGCTTCTGACCCTCGTGCATCGCCGCGGCGACCTCGTAGGCCTTCTGGATCGCGGTGACGTCGCCCTTGGGATGCGTGTCGCGGTAGACCTTGATGAGCGGGTCGAGCACCGGGTTGCCGGCGCCGGTGGACCGGCCGCCGATCCGCGCGAGGCGGCTGCGCACGCGCGAGGACGTCCGCGCCGAGTCAGGTGTCCTGGACTCGGCCGGCTTCGTCGAGGATCCCTCGGTCCGCTCAGCCACGCGTGCCTCCTTCAGTCCATCCTACGGAGGCCCGGTCAGAGCGCGCCGGAGATCACCGACGCGAACACGCCGAGCACGAGCGCGGCGATCGCGATGATGGCGACGATGCGGACGGTGTTCTGGCTCATCAGTACTCCAGGAGGGCGGTCAGGGCGAGGTCGCCGAGGGCGTCGCGGCCGCCCAGGGCGGGCAGCTCGATGAGGACGAGCCCGCCGGCGACCTCGGCGCCGGCGCGCTCGAACAGGCGCCGGGAGGCGGCCAGCGTGCCGCCCGTGGCGAGGACGTCGTCGACGAGGAGGACGCGGGCACCCTCGGTGACGGCGTCGGCGTGGATCTCCACGACCGCCTCGCCGTACTCGAGGGAGTAGTTCTCCGCGAGGGTCCGCGCCGGCAGCTTGCCGGCCTTGCGGACCGGCACGAGGCCGATGCCGAGCGCCTCGGCGATCAGCGGCGCGAGCAGGAAGCCGCGGGCCTCGACGCCGGCGACGACGTCGAGCGGGCCGAATGCGCGCGCGGCGTCGACGAGGGCGTCGACGGTGGCGCGCAGGCCCTCGGGGGCGGCGAGCAGCGGGGTGATGTCACGGAACGTGACGCCGGCCTCGGGCCAGTCCTCGATGGCGCGCACGAGGCGCGCGGCGACCTCGGGGAAGTCGCTCATGCCTGGGGGTCGATCACTTCGGCGACCGCGGCGCGGGCGACGGTGATGACGACGCCGGGCGCGACCTCGAGGTCGATCGTCTCGTCGGCGAGGGTCTGCACGGTGCCGTGGATGCCGCTGCTGATCATGACGCGGGCGCCCGGCTGGAGGGCGTCCTGCATCTGGCGCAGCTCGGTGTACTGCTTCTGACGCGCGCGCATCGGCCGGATGATCAGCAGGAAGAAGACGACGGCAAGAAGGAGGAGGGGAATCAGGTCAGCGGGACTCATCCCGATCGATTCTAGGGGTCGAGCCCCGCGCGGATCTCGTCGAGTATCCGGGGAGGGAACTCGGTCGTCGCGCGACACCGCTCGACGAGGTAGACGATCTTGTTCAGCCGCGGCCCGGGGAGGTCGATCGAGCGCCGCGCCAGCGCCGGGCGCAGGACGTTGCGGTCGAAGGCGCCGTCACTCGGCTCGGGGATGCCACGCCACGTCGCGAACGCCGTCTTCAGGTCCCCGTGGGCGACCACACCGTGCGGCGGCGAGAGCGCCACGGCGAGCGCTCCGACGAGCCACCCGTCATCGCCCTCCAGCGCGGCGACGCCCAGCTGCACCGTCCCGGAGCCCTCCGTCGGCGCCTGCTGCGGTGTCTCGATGTCGAGCGTCATGACCAGGTCCGGGAAGCGCAACGACACCTCGGTGCGTGCGTGCGGCAACGACAGGTGCTGGCCGGCCGCGGGGACGGTGATCTCGCCGGTGCCGGTCCTGACCTCGACGATCGCGCCGTTCGCGCGCTGGCCTCGGTAGAGCGCCGGGCGGTCCGCCGAGGCCGTGAGCACGAGGGCCGGGTCGCTGACGTACGGCAGCCGCACGAAGACGAAGCACGATCCGTCGATCTCCGTGGCCGCGACCAGCCGGTCCGTGGGCAGGTCCATCCGGCGGGCGACGACGCACCGCTGCCCCGGCTCGAGCTCGGCCGTGCCGGACGGGCCGGCGTCGGTCGACCAGGCGATGCGCATGTGAGTCCCCTCGCGCGGAACGTGTTCCACGGCGGCTCGACACCACCGATCCGGGGGCCGCACGCTGGCGTCATGATCGACTCGCTGACGACCCTCGGATCCAATCTAGTCGTGCTCGCGGTGTTCCTCGGCGTCGTGGTCGTGGCGCTGCTGGTCGCCCGCTCGGTGTTCGGCACGGTCTCGATCCGGTCGACGGCCGTCGAGGCGGCCGCCCGTCTCACGTCGCTGCCGACCGCGACGCCCGGCGCCCTGCGGCGCCGGTTCGCCCGCGCCGTGACGAGTCAGCACGTCGTCATGCCCAGCGGCGAGCGGCACGCCCACCCGCGCCTCGTCGTGCGGATCTCCCCGGAGGACGCCGAGCGCCTCGCTCCCGAAGGCGAGCTCTCGGGGCTCGAGCGCGATGCCGTCCAGCTGTACCTCAAGCACGCCGCCCGCAACCAGTGGAAGGTGCCCACGGACGTGCAGGTGGCCATCGAGATCGACCCGGTCCTCCGTCCCGGCTGGATCCCGCCGGCGCGCGGGGTCGGCCGCCCCACCGCTCCGGAGCCGGTCGCGTCGGCCCCGACCGGCACCGACGCCGAGCGGGCGGCCGCCTGGGCGCGGGTCGCGAGCCCGCGGTCGGTGTCGCTCGCCACGGACGACACCGGTCCGATCACCGCCACCTGGACCGCGGCCCAGATCGACCAGACTCGCGAGCCTGCCACCGTGGCCGTCGGCCGGTCCGGGATCGAGCTGGTGGGGCCCGACGGATCCGCCCACGTGGAGAAGGGGTCGATCGTCGTGCTGGGTCGGGGCGACCAGTCCCCCGTGCGGCTCACCGCCCCGGAGGTCTCGGGTCGCCATGCCGCCGTGCGCCACCGCGGCGGCGGCTGGGAGATCCGGGACCTGGGCAGCACGAACGGGACGGTGGTCGACGGCGAGCGCCTGTCGAACGACGCGTGGCAGCCCTTCCGGCCCGGCTCCACGATCGAGCTCGCCGGCGTCCGACTCACCGTGCGCGCCGACGCGTTCGGGACCGTGCCGCTGCTCGGGGGACAATGAGCCCATGGTCGTGACCGTCGGTGCCCTCGACCGGGCACCCCGCTTCGAGATGCTCGAGCGGATCGGCGCGGGCAGTCACGGCGTCGTCTACCGCGCGCACGACCACCAGCTGCGCCGGGACGTGGCCGTGAAGCGGTTCGCGCACGTCCTGACCGACGACCCGCGGGCGATGCACCGCATCCGGCGGGAGGTCAACGCCCTCGCCCGCGTGAGTCACCCGTACGTCGTCACGATCCACGACCTGGTGATGCTGCCCGACGGCGACGGCGAGGAGTCGCCGCACCTCGTGATGGAGCTCGTCGACGGCACGAGCGTGAAGCAGCTGCTCACCGACCACGGACCGAGCATCGAGTCCGTGCGACTCGTCCGGCACGTGCTGGCCGCTCTCGACGCCTGCCATCGGGCGGACATCCTGCACCTGGACATCAAGCCCGCCAACGTCCTGCTGACGGCGGCAGGCGACGTGCGCCTCGTCGACTTCGGCATCTCCCGCGCGGCCTCCGACCTGACGGCCACGATCGCCGGCACTCCGCACTACATGTCCCCCGAGCAGTACGAGGGCCGGGTCGACCGGCGCAGTGACGTGTACTCCGTCGCGTGCCTGCTGTTCGAGACCTTGACCGGCCGCACGCCGTTCCCCGGCCCGCCGGCGGTGCAGCTGATGGCGCACCGCTCGGCCGCCCGGCCGGATCCGCGCGAGGTCGATCCGGCGATCCCCGCAGGGCTCGTGGACGTCCTGCACCGTGCCATGGCGATCGATCCCGACCGTCGCTACGCGAGCGCCGCCGACTTCGCCGCGGCGCTCGCCCCCTTCGAGTCGATCGGGGCCGCCCAGGCGGGTCCGACGGTCACCGCCGTCGTCCCGTCGTCCCGCGTGACGCCCGAGCCGGCCCCGGCGCCGAGCGAGCCCGGTCTCGCCTGGACCACGCGCACGGCTCGTACGCTCGCGACCCTCGCGCTCAGCGCCGGCGTCGTCGCAGTCGTCCCGACACTCGCGTGGGCGAGCACGTCGCTGTCGCCAGCCGTCGAACACCGGCCGCCCGTCATGGACGAGTCCACCGCGTCCGCATGGTGGTGGGCGGCGGTCGTCCTCGCCGTCGCGTTCGTCGCGATCGGACGGAGGGCGTACTTCCGGCTCCTCGCGGACGCGCCGCGCCGAGCGCTGGGCATCGCCCTGGGAGCCGCCATCCGTGGATCCGCGGTACTCGCCTTCCCGTGGTACGCGGCCGGGGTCATGGCGGGCGCCCGCGCGTACGGCCTGTCGACGCCCGACCTCTACGGCTCGTGGGCCGACGTCGCCTGGATCCTCATGCCGCTCGCGACCCTGGTGCTGACGTGGCGGGCGCTGACCCGCCTGCGCTTCGGGATGACGGGGTTGCTGGCCTTCGCGCTGCGCCTTGGCGCCGCGGCCCTCGCCGCCGCGCTGTTCGCGGCCTACCCGAGCCTGCTCTGAGTTCTCACCCGTCGAAGTCGAGCGTGTCGGGCACGGCCGGCGGGGTGAGGCCGAGGTGCCGCCATGCCGCTGCGGTGGCGATGCGGCCGCGTGGCGTGCGGGCCAGGAAGCCCAGCCGGACGAGGAACGGCTCGGCCAGCTCCTCGACCGTCTCGCGCTCCTCCGACACCGCCACGGCGAGCGTGGCGATGCCCACCGGTCCCCCGCCGAAGCTGCGGCACAGGACGTCGAGCACGGCCCGGTCGAGCCGGTCGAGGCCGAGGTCGTCGACCTCGTACAGGTCGAGCGCGGCCCGCGCGATGGCGTGGTCGACCGAGCCGTCGGCGCGGACCTCGGCGTAGTCGCGCACGCGGCGCAGCAGCCGGTTCGCGATGCGCGGGGTGCCGCGCGAGCGCGAGCCGATCTCGGCCGAGGCCTCGGCGCTGATGCCCAGGTCGAGCAGATCGGCCGAGCGGCGCACGATGCGGTCGAGGTCGGCGGGCTCGTAGTAGTCGAGCTGGGCGGTGAAGCCGAAGCGGTCGCGCAGCGGGCCCGGCAGCAGGCCGGCGCGGGTGGTGGCGCCGACGACGGTGAACGGCGGGATCTGCAGCGGGATCGCCGTGGCGCCCGGACCCTTGCCCACGACGACGTCGACCCGGAAGTCCTCCATCGCCATGTAGAGCAGCTCCTCGGCGGGGCGCGACATGCGGTGGATCTCGTCGATGAAGAGCACGTCGCCCTCGTTGATGCCCGAGAGGATCGCCGCGAGGTCGCCGGCGTGCTGGATGGCGGGGCCGCTGGTGAGCCGCAGCGGGGCGGAGAGCTGGTGCGCGATGATCATCGCGATCGTGGTCTTGCCGAGTCCGGGAGGACCCGACAGCAGCACGTGGTCGGGGGTGCGCTCGCGCGCGACGGCGGCGTCCAGCACGAGGGCCAGCTGCTCGCGGACGCGCTCCTGGCCGATCAGCTCGTCCAGCGTGCGGGGCCGCAGCGCCTGCTCGAACGCGGTGTCCTGCGGTCCGGCGGCCTCGGCCACGATCGACTCGAAGTCGTCGTACTCGTCCATGCTCATCGGCGCCGGTCCATCGATCGCAGGGCGTCGCGCAGGACGGTGGAGACGTCGGGGTCGTCGCCGACGCCGTCGGCCACCCGGTCGATCGCGGCGTCGGCGTCCTTGGCCGACCAGCCGAGACCGACGAGGGCCTCGTGCACCTGGTCGCGCCACCCCGCACGGGCGGGCGCGGCGGCCGACGCGGCGACGGCGCCGACGCGGTCCTTGAGCTCGACGACGATGCGCTCGGCCCCCTTGCGACCGATGCCCGGGACCTTGGTGAGCGTGGCGTGGTCGGCCGACGCGATCGCGCTGCGCAGGCGCTCGGGTGGCAGCACCGCGAGCATCGCCTGGGCGACCTTGGGGCCGACGCCGCTGGCGGTCTGGACGAGCTCGAACATGTCGCGCTCCTCGGCGTCGGCGAAGCCGTAGAGGGTCATCGAGTCCTCGCGGACGACCATCGAGGTCCACAGCGTGGCCTCCTGCCCGATCCGCAGGTCGGCGATCGTGGAGGGCGTGCACATCACGTGGTAGCCGACGCCCTGCAGGTCGAGGACGGCGGAGTTGAGCGAGACGGTGGCCACGGAGCCCCGCAGGTGCGCGATCACCGGGCGCCTCCCGCGGCGGCGACGGCCGCGGCCAGGCGGTTCTGCGCCGAGCCGCGCCACAGGTGGCAGATCGCGAGCGCGAGCGCGTCGGCGGCATCGGCGGGCTTCGGCGGCGCGTCGAGGCGCAGCAGCCGGGTAACCATCGCGGTGACCTGGGCCTTGTCGGCCCGGCCGCTGCCGGTGACGGCGGCCTTGACCTCCGACGGGGTGTGCAGCTGGACGGGGATGCCGTGGCGCGCCGCGACGAGCATCGTGATGCCGCTGGCCTGGGCCGTGCCCATCACCGAGCGGACGTTCTGCTGGCTGAAGACACGCTCGACCGCGACGACGTCGGGCCGCAGCCGGACGACGAGGTCGTCGAGCGCGCGCTCGAGACGCAGCAGCCGCTTAGCGAGGTCGAGGTCGGCCGGGGTGCGCACGACGCCGACGTCGACCAGGTCGAGCGGGCGGCCCACCATCCCCTCGACGACGCCCACGCCGCACCGAGTGAGGCCGGGGTCGACTCCGAGCACACGAAGGGAACGCATGTTCGACACTGTAGGCGGTGGCGGCGACGGCCTCGCGGAGGCACGCCGCGCGCCGGGCTCAGCCCGTCAGCTGGTCGTCCGGGGTGCGCTCGATCTCCTCGGCCAGCTCGCCGGCGACCCGGCGCGCGTTCAGCCGTCCCGCCACGAGCGTGCGGTGCAGCGGCCGCTCGGAGCCGTCGCGGCGCAGCTCGACCGGATACCGCGCGAGCAACAGCCAGCCGGCGGCGAGCAGCACGGGGACGAGCGCGAGCACCCAGCCGCGATCCGACTTCAGCAGGACCGGCGTCAGGACGCCGAGCAGGACGAGCCCCGCCACGACGAGCAGCGGGCCGAAGCCGCCACCGGTCGGCGTGCCGCCGACGACGAGGTCGCCCTCGTGTCCGCGCAGCGCGGGACGACCGACACGGACGGTCCACCCGACGCCGTCGGGGGTGCGCACGCGTCGGTCCATGGCCACATCATGGCCGAGGCCGGCTCAGAGCTCGGCCATGACCTCGTCGGGCGCGTCGAAGTTGGCGAACACGTTCTGCACGTCGTCGGAGTCCTCGAGCGCGTCGATCAGCTTGACGACCTTGGCCGCCCCCTCGGCATCGACCTCGACGGTCACGCTGGGCACGAACGAGGCGTCGGCCGAGTCGTAGTCCAGGCCGGCCTCCTGCAGTGCCGTGCGGACCGTGACGAGGTCGCTGGGGTCGCACAGCACCTCGAAGCTGCCACCGAGGTCGTTGACCTCCTCGGCGCCCGCGTCGAGCACCGCCATCAGGACGTCGTCCTCGTTCGTGGCACCGCCCTCCTGCTCGGCGGGGACGATGATGACGCCCTTGCGGCCGAACATGTAGGACACCGAGCCCGGGTCGGCCATCGTGCCGCCGTTGCGGGTCATCGCGGTGCGGACCTCCATGGCGGCCCGGTTCTTGTTGTCGGTGAGGCACTCGATGAGGAACGCGACGCCGCTGGGGCCGTAGCCCTCGTACATGATCGTGGTGTAGTCGGCGCCGCCGCCGTCGGCTCCCCCGCCGCGCTTGACGGCGCGGTCGATGTTGTCGTTGGGGACCGACTGCTTCTTGGCCTTCTGGATCGCGTCGTAGAGCGTGGGGTTGCCGTCAGGGTCGGGACCACCCGTGCGCGCCGCGACCTCGATGTTCTTGATCAGCTTGGCGAACAGCTTGCCGCGCTTCGCGTCGATCGCGGCCTTCTTGTGCTTGGTGGTTGCCCATTTGGAGTGGCCCGACATGTCGTTCCTTTGCGTAGTCCTAGCTCTGCTTCACGAGATCGACGAAGAGTCCGTGCACACGGTCGTCGTCCCCGACCTCGGGGTGGAAGGACGTCGCCATGAGCGGCCCCTGCCGCACCGCCACGATCCTACCGGCGGCCTCGCCCGAGGGGACCTCGGCAAGCACCTCGACGCCGGGCCCGACCTCCTCGACCCAGGGGGCGCGGATGAACACGGCGTGCACCGGGTCGGCGACGCCCGCCATCTGCAGGTCGGTCTCGAACGAGTCGACCTGACGCCCGAACGCGTTGCGACGCACGGTGACGTCGAGACCGCCGACGGTCTCCTGCCCCGCCGCACCGTCGCGGATCCGCTCGGCGAGCATGATCATCCCGGCACAGGTGCCGAAGGTGGGCATGCCGTCCTTCACGCGCCGGCGCAGCGGCTCGAGCAGGTCGAACGTGCGCGCCAGCTTGTACATCGTGGTGGACTCCCCGCCGGGCACGATGAGCCCGTCGCACCGCTCGAGCTCGGCCGGGCGACGGACCGTGAACGCGTCCACGCCCAGCCGCTGCAGCGCGTGCAGGTGCTCGCGGACGTCGCCCTGGAGGGCGAACACACCGATGGAAGTCACCCCGGAAGTCTAGTCACCCTGGGCGACGGCGACCCTGACGTCGGTCAGGTCGAGTACATGGCCCTGTGACGTGTTGCCGAAGCCCGTGCCGAACGGGAAGTCGACCACGACCTCCGCGGCGAGAACGTCGCCGTCGTGGTCGTCCGTGATCTGGCCCGCCAGAGGCGTCCCGTCCACCGTGTACGTATCCGTGATCGAGACGTCGTCGGCCAGGCCGCCCTGACCCTCGAGGCCCGTGACATCGACGGTCGCCTCGAGGTCGTCGCCGGTCGCCGATATCGTCCACGAGCCGGTGAACAGCAAGGTGTCACCCGGAACGGCACGCACGGCCGAGACGTCGGCGAGCGGAGTGCCGTTGAGCGTCCAGGCGCCGGGCGTGGACTCCGTCAGCGTGAGTCGGCCTGCTGAGATGGTGCCGCCGGCGACGGCTCCGGAACCGTTCCAGTACGCGAGCGACGCCGCGCCGCCGAGCAGCACGAGCGCCGAGGCCCCGGCGACCGCGCCCTTGGTCCAGGTCTTCATGAGCTCCTCCCCGTGGGGAACGGGAACGACGTCCACGTGTCGTCCGACCCGCGCTCTTGGAGTCGTCTCGGCCCGGCTCAGGCGCCGACCGATGTGACGAGAGTAACTCGTGTGACGGATGGGGCCATCGGGGGTGGGGAGAGCTCAGGCCGTCCCGCAGTACGTGCGGTAGCTGAACTCGAAGAGCCCGCGCGTCTCGTAGAGCTTGAGCGTGACGTCGGAGGACGTCCACGTCGTCGACGACTTGAGCCGGCTGCTGACGCGCGCCGTGTACTGGACGGCACCGGCGTCGAAGAGGCCCCACGGGGTGAAGTTGCGCGCCACGTTGACGGTCTGGGCAGCGCCCACGGTCCCCGCTCCGGTGATCGTCCCGCCCCGGTTCGCGACGGTCGCACCGGTCTGGTCGTTCACGATCGTGACGACGTAGTCGTAGCGGGCGTCCTGGTGCGGGAACGTGAGATTGACCGACGCGCCACTGCCGCCGACATTGGTGCACGTGAAGGTGGCCGGCGCCTGCACGCTCGCGGCACCGAGGGCGCCGGAGACCATCATCGGGCTGTCGCCGAAGGCGGCCATGGTGGGCTGGAGCCCGAGTCCCGAGGCCACGAGCAGCGCGCCCGCACCGGCCCCCACGCCGACGACGCGCCGCACGCGGTGGCCCACGCCGTGATCGGGGACGAGCCCCCGATCGTCGGGTGCGGCGTCGTCGCTGTCGTCCTCGGCCGACGCGTCCGGACCGCCACCGCCGTCACGACGGAACGCGATCACCAGGATCGCGGCCACGAGCAGTCCGATGACGAACATGCCGAACGGCGAGTTCACGGCGTTGATCACGTAGCCGGCCTTCGGCACGGAGAAGCTCACGCGCTCGACCTCGTCGACGTTGTACGCCTGCTCGTCCGGCGAGGCGTTGGCGTCGCCCTGGAGCTGCAGCACCGCTCCCCCGTCGTCCTGAGGATCGATCCCGGTGACGCGGTGCGTGATGCGCACGCCGCGGTCGTCGATCACGCTGACGACGTCGCCCTCGGCGAGCTCGTCGGCCGGCACCGTGGTGGCGAAGGCCAGGTCGCCGGCCTCGATCGCCGGCGACATCGAGCCCGACGTGAACACCAGTGGCGTGAGCCCGAAGGCGAGCATGGCGGCGGTCCAGGCCAGGCACAGCGTGCCCAGGCCGGCGCCGATCCACAGGATCGTCTCGCGGAGCGTGCGGTTCATGTCAGGTCACTCGTTCGTCGGGTCGGGGTCACTGCAGCTGGCTGGCGGTGAGGGAGAACGTCGCGGTGCCCGTCGTTCCCTGCGCACTGTTGCCGGTGGTGGACGGCATCGCCACGCGGAAGCACAGGTTCTTGCTGAACGTCGTGCCGCCGAGGTTCACGGGCGTGGCCGTGGGGATCAGCGGCTTGGCGGTGCCGTCGAGCGTGACGTTCGTGGACAGCTGCGTTCCTGAGCAGGTGTTGGAGCGGACACCGTTCGCGTTGGTGGTCTGGGTCCCGGCGGTGCCCTCGTAGACCGACCACTGGACGTGGGGCGACAGGGTGCCCGCCGCCGTGCCGGTCGCGGTGAGCGCGAAGCCCGCGGTGTTGGCCTTGCGCTGCACCGGCACAGTGAACGCGAAGCTCTCCCCCGGGATCATCGCGGTGGCCGACATGGCCGTGTTCGTGACCGAGCCGCCCTGGCCGTCGAGCCGGCCGTCGAGGATCAGCAGGTCGAGCGATCCGGCCTGGATGGTGCCCGTGGTCAGCTGGGCCTCGTCGGTCCAGTACGCCAGCGTGCTGACGCTGGTCAGGCCCAGCACCATGCCGAGGCTCAGGATCGCTCGCGTGCGGGTCGACCGCAGGGTGCGGACGAGGCGCGAGGTCGTGGACTGCGTCATGAAACGTCACTCTCTTCTCGGTTCCGGCGGGCGCCCAGGGCGAGCCACAGGCCGGTGATGGAGGCGCCGATGCCCGCGGGCAGGAGCCACGAGGGCAGCTCGGCGCCGGTGCTCGGCAGCGAGCCGTCGCGCGCGGGCGCGGTCTCGGCTCGATCGTCGGGAGCGACCGCGCTGGTCGGCGAGGCCGCGGTGGGCCTCGCGGTCGGCTCCGTGGTCGGCCCGGTGGTCGGCTCGGTCCCGGTGACCTGGGTCAGCCGGGTCCGGACGTCGAACGCGAAGTGCTGGGCCTGGTCGGCGTTGGACGCCGTCTCGGACAGCGCGGCGCGGACCTGGACCCGTGCCGTCGTGCCCGCCGCCAGAGGACGCGGCGAGGTCCAGGCGGTGGAGAGGGGCTGCCACGCCTCGCCATCGGTCCGGATCTGCACGTCGAGGTCGCCGGACGCGTGAAGGGCGCCGTCCCGGGGCAGGATCACCAGCTCGATCTCCGCGGCGTCGGAGGATTGGTTGCGGGCCCAGAACTCTCCGGTCTGGGCGTCACCGGGCACCCAGCGGGTGTCGTCGGCGAAGACCGGCTCGGTCAGCGTCGAGGTCCACGGACCGACCCCGTCGGCGCTCAGGCCGAGGCGGGCCGCGGGCGCCGAGGCCGCAGAGGACCCCAGGGGCACCATCACGGCCAGCATGACGGCTGCCCCGAGTGCACCCGCTGCGGTGCGCACGGACTTCATCGCGTGGTCACCGCCTCGGCGTCGGAGTCGCTCCGGCGGCGGTCGCGGATCGCGCCGGCGAACATCCACGCGGCGTAGAGGCCCAGGCCACCCGCGACGACGTACACGGCCGAGTCGCGCTGGTCGTGCCCGATCGCCGTGCTGAGGAATCCCAGCTTCGGCACGGCGTACCAGAGGGTTCCCTTGAGCTGGACCGGCTGGACCGGCTCGGCGTCGACACCGTCGTTGGCGTCGCCCTGCGTCGTGAACTCGGGCTGGCCGTCCGCCCCGTAGGCGACCGAGACGACCCGGTGGGTCACGACGTCGCTGCGGCCCGACTCGAGCTGGTAGGTGACGACCGTGCCCACGCCGATCTCCTCGGCGGGCGTCGGCCGGACCACCACGAGCGTGCCGGGCGGGTAGGACGGCTCCATGGAGCTGGTGAGGATCGTGTAGGGCGTCGCGCCCCCGATCCGCGGGACGAGCACGCCGACGGCGATCGCCGAGGTGGCCACGAGGATGACGCCCAAGGCCAGGGCCTGGACGGCCCACCCCAGCACCGTGCGGTGCGTGCGGGTGGTCGTGGTGGTCGTCATCCTCGTGGGCCTTCCTCGTTCGATGGTCGGTCGGTTCGCTCAGTCCCGGGTCACTGCACCTGCGTGAGGGCGACCTTCACGTCGGACAGGTCGAGCGTCAGCGTCTGCGTCGTGTTGTCAGCAGAGGTGCCGAACGGGAAGTCGACGTTCAGGGTGGCGGCGAGGGTCTCGCCGTCGTCGGCGCTCGTGATCTGGTTGCCCGCAGGAGCCGTGCCGCCGACGAGGTAGGTGTCGGTGAGGGTGACCGCGGAGGCCAGCGAGCCCGAGGCGTTGAAGCCGGTCACGTCGACGACGGCCTTGAGGTTGTCACCGGTCGCGGTGATGTCCCAGCCGGCGGTGTACTCGAGCTCGTCGCCGGGAACGACGCGCACGGAGGACAGGCTGGTGACGGGGCTGCCGTTGAGCGTCCAGGCGCCGGGCGTCGGGTCGGTCAGCTTCAGCTCGCCGGCCGTGATGGAGCCACCGGCGATGTCGCCCTCGGCGTTCCAGTACGCCAGCGAGCCCGCTCCGCCGAGCATGAGGACGGCGGCGGCTCCGGCGGCGATGGCGCCCTTGGTGGACTTGTTCATCTTCTTCTCCTACGTCATGAGGCTGATCGACCATCGATCACATCCGTAACTGGTGCATCTGTTGCACCTGCTACCACCATGTAACGACGAAATACCGGCACTCTGATGCCGTTTAGCGAAGAAATAACGAAAATGAGTCACATGTCACGAACGATTCATGACTAGAGTCATGGTTCTTTGTGACCATGACATCGTCCTTTGTGACCAAGGACCCCCCTACGAACGAACGCCCCCGGTCGAAACCGGGGGCGTTCGCTCGTCAGCTGTGGTAAGGGTCACCAGCCGCGGGTCTCCAGGCGGTGCGGCTCGGGGATCTCGTCGACGTTGATGCCGACCATGGCCTCGCCCAGGCCTCGCGAGACCTTGGCGATCACGTCGGGGTCGTCGTAGAACGTCGTGGCCTTGACGATGGCCTCGGCGCGCTGCGCGGGGTTGCCCGACTTGAAGATGCCCGAGCCGACGAACACGCCCTCGGCGCCCAGCTGCATCATCATGGCCGCGTCGGCCGGGGTGGCGATGCCGCCCGCGGTGAACAGCACGACCGGCAGCTTGCCCGCCTCGGCCACCTCGGCGACGAGCTCGTAGGGGGCCTGGAGCTCCTTGGCCGCCACGAACAGCTCGTCCTTCGGCAGGCTCTGCAGACGCGCGATCTCGGCGCGGATCTTGCGCATGTGTCCCGTGGCGTTGGAGACGTCGCCCGTTCCGGCCTCGCCCTTGGAGCGGATCATGGCCGCGCCCTCGGTGATCCGGCGCAGCGCCTCGCCCAGGTTGGTGGCACCGCACACGAACGGGACCGTGAAGGCCCACTTGTCGATGTGGTTGGCGTAGTCGGCCGGGGTCAGCACCTCGGACTCGTCGATGTAGTCCACGCCCAGGCTCTGCAGCACCTGCGCCTCGGCGAAGTGACCGATGCGGGCCTTGGCCATGACGGGGATCGAGACGGCCTCGATGATGCCGTCGATGAGGTCGGGGTCGCTCATGCGGGCGACGCCGCCCTGGGAGCGGATGTCCGCGGGCACGCGCTCGAGCGCCATGACGGCGACGGCGCCGGCGTCCTCGGCGATCTTGGCCTGCTCGGCGTCGACGACGTCCATGATGACGCCGCCCTTCAGCATCTCGGCCATGCCGCGCTTGACCCGGGCGCTGCCGGTCGTGGACTGGTCGTTGCTGGGGATCTCGGTACTCACGGGTCAAGTCTACGAGGCCCGCTGATCGCTCCCGTCCCGGCCGGTCGTCGACGAGACGAGGGTCAGGCGGCGTCGGCCTGGCGCCTGACCATCACCATGCGCTGGGCCACGGTGACCAGGCTCGCGGCGGCCAGCGCCCACAGCGTGACGTGCTGCAGGATCGGCAGGTCGAACAGGCCCGACAGGCCCGTCATCACCAGGATCGAGACCAGGCGGTCGGACCGCTCGGCGATGCCGCCCTTGGCCTCCATGCCGAGCGACTCGGCGCGGGCCCGGATGTACGACGTCAGCGCGCCCAGGACGAGGCAGGCCAGCGCGAGGCACAGGTAGACCTTCGAGTCGCCCTCCCACGCGTACCAGAGCGCGATGCCGCCGAAGACCGCCGCATCGCCGACGCGATCGAGCGTGGAGTCCAGGAACGCCCCGTACTTCGAGGAGCGGCCGAGCTTGCGGGCCATCGTGCCGTCGATGATGTCGCTGAACACGAAGGCGGTGATGAACAGCGTGCCCCAGAAGAAGATCCCCTGCGGGAAGAAGAACAGCGCTCCGAAGGACACGCCGATCGTGCCGACCCAGGTGACCATGTTCGGAGTGACGCCGATCCTGATCAGGCCGTCGGCGACCGGCGAGAACAGCCGGTTCCAGAAGGCGCGGAAGCGTTCGAGCATCAGGTCACCTGCTCACTGGTCGACTGCGGCCAGGCGGCGCGCAGGAGCTCGGCGGACTCGGCGATCGTCTGGGGCAGCGTCTTGGTGCGCCCGACGACGGTCATGAAGTTGGCGTCGCCACCCCACCGCGGCACGACGTGCTGGTGCAGGTGCTGCGAGATCGAGCCGCCGGCGGACGCCCCGAGGTTGAGGCCGACGTTGTAGCCGTGCGGCGAGCTGACCTCGCCGATCGCGCGGATCGCCTGCTGCGTCAGCAGCGTCAGCTCGGTGGACTCCTCGAGCGTGAGCTCGGTGAGGCCGGACTCGTGCCGGTTCGGCAGCACCATGAGGTGGCCCGGGTTGTACGGGTACAGGTTCATCGCCACGAAGCAGTGCTCGCCGCGCACGACGATGAGGTCGGTCTGGCGCTCCCCCGCGACCATCGCGCAGAACGGGCAGCCGTCGTCGTGGCCGGCGTCGGTGCCGGCCTCGCGGACGTAGGCCATCCGGTAGGGCGCCCACAGCCGCTCGAGGCCGTCCGGATCCGGCATCAGACCTGGACCCGGTCGCGCACCGCGGCCACGATCTTGGCGACCGCGTCGTCGAGCGAGACGCCGTTCTCCTGGTCTCCGTTGCGGAAGCGGAAGGAGACGGCGTTCGCCTCGACGTCCTTGTCGCCCACCAGCACCATGAACGGCACCTTCTGCGTCTGGGCGTTGCGGATCTTCTTCTGCATGCGCTCGTCGGAGTCGTCGACCTCGAAGCGGATCCCCTCGGCGCGCAGCCGCACCGCGAGCCGCTCGAGGTACTCCACGTGGCGCTCGGCCACGGGGATGCCCACCGCCTGGACCGGGGCGAGCCACGGAGGGAAGGCGCCCGCGTAGTGCTCGACCAGCACGCCCATGAACCGCTCGATCGAGCCGAACTTGGCCGAGTGGATCATGACTGGCTGCTGGCGCGAGCCGTCGGCGGCGACGTACTCGAGGTTGAAGCGGTCGGCCGACGGCTGGTTGAAGTCGTACTGCACCGTGCCCATCTGCCACGTGCGGCCGATCGCGTCGCGCGCCTGGACCGAGATCTTCGGGCCGTAGTAGGCCGCGCCGCCCGGATCGGGCACGAGCTCGAGGCCGGTCGCGGTGGCAACCTCCTCCAGCACCTTCGTCGCGGTCTCCCAGTCCTCGTCGGAGCCGATGAACTTGTCCTTCGAGGCGTCGCGGGTGGACAGCTCGAGGTAGTAGTCGTCCATGCCGAAGTCGTCGAGCAGGCTCAGCATGAAGTTGAGCAGGTGCGCCACCTCGGCGGGCGCCTGCTCGGGCGTGACGTAGGAGTGCGAGTCGTCCTGGGCGAAGCCGCGCACGCGGGTGAGGCCGTGGATGACGCCCGACTTCTCGTTGCGGTACACGTGGCCGAACTCGAACAGCCGCAGCGGCAGCTCGCGGTACGAGCGCTGGCGCGACCGGTAGATGAGATTGTGCATCGGGCAGTTCATCGCCTTGAGGCGGTAGTCGCCGCCGTCGACCTCGAGCGCCGGGAACATGCCCTCGCCGTAGTACGGCAGGTGGCCCGAGGTGTGGAACAGGCCCTCCTTGGCGATGTGAGGGGTGCCGACGTACTCGAAGCCCTCCTCGATGTGCCGGCGGCGGACGTAGTCCTCCATCTCACGCTTGATCACGCCACCGCGCGGGTGGAACACCGGCAGGCCCGAGCCGATCTCGTCGGGGAAGCTGTAGAGATCGAGCTCGGTCCCCAGGCGACGGTGGTCGCGGCGTTGCGCCTCCTCGATGCGGTGCAGGTGCGCCTCGAGGTCCTCCTTGGTGGGCCACGCGGTGCCGTAGATGCGCTGCAGCTGCTTGTTCTTCTCGTCACCGCGCCAGTAGGCGGCCGCCGAGCGCATGAGCGTGAAGGCCGGGATGCGCTTCGTGGTGGGCAGGTGCGGGCCGCGGCAGAGGTCCTTCCACGCCAGCGAGCCGTCGCGCTTGAGGTTGTCGTAGATGCTCAGGCCGCCCTCGCCGACCTCGACGCTGGCACCTTCTGCGGCATCGCTCGCGGAGGACTTGAGGCCGATGAGCTCGAGCTTGTACGGCTCGTCGGCCAGCTCGGCGCGGGCGTCGTCGTCGCTGATCTCGCGGCGGCTGAACTTCTGGCCCTCCTTGACGATCTTCCTCATCCGCGACTCGATCTTCTGGAGATCCTCGGGAGTGAAGGGCGTCTCGACGTCGAAGTCGTAGTAGAAGCCGTCGGCGATCGGCGGGCCGATGCCGAGCTTCGCGTCGGGGAAGAGCTCCTGCACGGCCTGCGCCATGACGTGGGCCGTGGAGTGGCGCAGCACGTCGAGGCCGTCGGGCGAGTCGATCACGACGGGCTCGACGACGTCGCCGTCGGCCAGTTCGCGCGCGAGGTCGACCAGCGCGTCGCCCACCCGGGCGGCGATGACCTCGGGGTCGTCGGAGAACAGCTGCCACACCCGCGTCCCGGGATCGACCTGCTGCTGGGCTCCGTTGACGGTGACGGACAGGCTCATGAGATCCCCTCGGTGACTGGGCGGCCCCTACGGCTGGGCAGCGCTCTTGGCCTCACCCTACCGACGTCGTCGTTCTGCCCCGGCGACCGTCCCCGCTCGCGTACGCTGGGTGGACTTTGTCCCCGTTCTCGGAAAGGCGTCATCGCATGCGCCGCACCCTCCTCGGCCTCGTCGCCGCCGTCGCCGTCGCCGCGAGCACCACGCTCGTCGCCGCACCGGCCCAGGCCGCCGCCAAGCCGGTCACCATCAAGACGATCTCGAACAAGTCCATCGACTGGTTCGGGACCGCGCTGGTGAAGCCGTCCTTCACGAAGGCCAAGAAGGTCAAGGTCCTCAAGAAGGCCATGACGATCCACCAGGGCGGGAAGGTGCTGCGCAAGAACCGCACCGCCGTGAAGCTCAAGCCCGGCACCTACCGCGTGACCACGAAGGTCACCTACAAGTACAAGGGCAAGAAGCGCGCCACCGTGAAGAAGCAGCGCCTCGTCGTCAAGCAGGGCCGCTGCGCCACCGTGCAGAACCTGCGCAGCCTCAAGGTCGACCCGGCCTTCTCCCCCGACGTGATCGGCGACAGCATCGCCAACACCGCCCGCAAGCTGCACTCGCGCGGCTCGGGCGAGTCGTACACGCCCGACAAGCTGATCGCGCAGCTCGAGGCGCTCAAGGTGCTGCTCGGTGACGAGATGCCCGAGATCGTCGTCCTGATCGACGAGGCCATCGCGGAGGTGAAGGCTCTGCAGGCCAAGGGCGTGACGGTCCTCGAGGACCGCACCTACCAGGGCTGCGGCAAGCAGGACATCGACGTGTACGCCACGTTCGCCAACGGCGAGCTGATCATGGCCGAGGACGACTCGGACCTCATGATGATGAGCGGCGCCCGCGCCGCGCTCGCCGCCGCGCGCTGAGCCGCGTCCCGGCCGGGGCTCAGCCCTGGCCGGGCCGGCGGTGGCCGTCCGGCTCCACGAGCAGCTCGTCGCCGAGCAGCCGGCAGGCCAGCAGCGCGAGCTCGAGGTCGACCCGACGGTCGCCCAGGCGGTCGTCGAGGTCGGCCGTGATCCGCTCGATGCGGTACTTCACCGTGTTCCGGTGTACCTGCAGCGCCTCGGCCGTCGCCTGGAAGTTCCGGTCGTGGTCGAGCCACGCACCGAGCGTGGCCCGTGCCCGGGCCGCCGCGGGCGAGACCTCGCCGAGCGGCCCCAGCACGTCGCGCACCCAGCGCTGCAGGCCTCCGGGCTGCTGCAGCAGCAGGGAGATCAGGGCGATGCCCCGGTCGCCGAACCCCACCACCTGGCCGATGCGGTCTCCGGCCGTGAGCGCCAGCTCGAACGTGTCGCGCGCCTGCGCGTGCGTGCGCCGGAAGCCGTCGATGCCCGGCTCGGGCAGGCCGACGGCGGCACCGAGATCCGGGAACTTCGCCAGCACCTCGGCCACCACGCGGTCGATCGGCTCGGCGTGACGCCCCCGGCCCATCCACAGCCAGCCGGTGGTGCGGTCGATGGCGGAGAACAACGGCGGCGTGCCGGTGCCGATCCGCGCGTCGAGCTCGCGGCTGATCCGCTCCATCGTGAGCAGCGCGTCGGTGATGCCGCCGGGATCGCGCGACCACAGCACGAGGCCGACGTGGTGCTGGTCCATCCGGTAGCCGGTCTCGGACTCGAAGTCGTGCACCGACGTGTCCACGCCGCGCAGCAGGCCCTGCAGCATCGCCGAGGCGACGTTGCCCGAGGTGGTCGCCCAGCGGCCCCGCTCGTCCTCGTAGCGATCCAGCAGGTGCAGGCAGATCCAGTCGATGTACTGGTAGACCGCGTCGGCGATGACGCGGACCGCCCGCAGGGTGTCGGCGCGGTCGGCGTCGACCTGCTCGAACTCCTGCAGCACCACGGTCATGAGGTACTCCTGGCCCAGCTGGTAGGCCCGCACGAGGGAGTACGACGGGACGCCGCGCTGCGCGAGCCGCAGCGCGTACTCGACGGCCGCGGTGGGCGCCTGGATCCGCTCCACCGGGATCGCGTTGATGAGCAGGTGGACGATCGTGTTGATGTTGCTGTCGACGCTGGCGTCCAGCAGGTCGATGAGCGGCTGGTCGAGGTCGAGGTCGCTGATCGACCGGATGTTGTCGGTGAGCACGCGGGTCAGGTAGGGCTGCTGCTCGGCGAGCCGCTGTCCCATCGTCGCCACGAGCCGTCGGACCTCGGCGGCGTCGGGTCCCGCCCCGGTCAGCGGCTGCGTCATGGCCCGATGGTCCCGGCGATGCCCGCGCGGCGCAAGGCCCTGCGGGCGGCGAGATGGCCGCACATCCCGTGGGCGCCCGCGCCCGGAGGGGTGGCCGCCGAGCACAGCCACGTGCCGGGGACGCCGGTGGCGTACGGGTCGAGCGCGACCCGCGGACGGAAGATCAGCTGCCGCGGCGTGTTCGCGCCGGTCACGATGTCGCCTCCCACGTAGTTCGCGTTGTCGCGCGTGATCTGCTCGGTGGAGCGCACCGACATGCCGACGACGCGCTCGCGCACGCCCGGCGCGAACCGCTCGATCTGGGCCAGGATCGCCTCGGTGGCGTCGCCGTCGTACCCGGACGGGACGTGCGCGTAGGCGTCGATCGGGTGCACGTCCCCCGCGCGGCGGCCCGGGTCGGCCTGCGACTGCTGGCCCAGCAGGACGAAGGGCCGTTCGGGCATCCGGCCGCGCCAGACCTCGCGCTCAGCCGTGGCGATCTGCGCCATCGAGCCGCCCAGGTGGACCGTGCCCGCGGCACGCGTGGGCTCGTGGGTCCACGGGATCCCGCCCTCGACCGCGAGCGCGACCTGGAACGCGCCGGGTCCGTAGCGGTAGCGGCGGTAGGCCCGGGCCACGCGCGGCGGCAGGGCGTCCCCGAGGATGTCGGCGGCGGCTCCCGGCGTGGTGTCGAGCATGACGATGTCGGCGTGCGCGAGCTGGTCGCGGCCGGTCACGCGGACGCCCGTGGTGACCTTCCCGCCGTGCTCCGCCAGCAGCTGCTCCATGGCGCGCGAGATCGCCGCGGTGCCGCCCTCGGCGACGGGCCACCCGTAGCGGTGGGCCGCCGCGCCGAGGGCGACGCCGATCGCGGACGACAGCGGCGAGCCCAGCGGCCGGAACGCGTGGGCCGCGACGCCGGCGAACAGCGCCGCCGACTCCGGCGACCGCAGCATCCGGCCGAGCCACGTGGCCGGTAGCAGGCTGGCCACGCCGAAGCCGGCCAGGGCGATCGGGTGCCGCGGCACGTGGACCATCGGCTGGAGGAACTCGGTGGCGATCTTGTCGAACCGGTCGGACAGCGGGCCGAACAGCCTCCGGTAGGCCGCGCCGGACTCCCCCAGCGCCTGCGCCGTGCGGTCGACGTCGCGCCACACCGCAGCACCGGAGCCGCCGTCGAGCGGGTGCGCGTACTGCACCTCGGGCCACCGCCAGGCCAGGCCCTCCGCCGCCAGGTCGAACGCTCGACTGAAGGCCGTGTCGACCGCGAGCGGGTGGAACCCCGAGCACTCGTCGTGCAGCACCCCGTCGACCGTGTAGTGGCCGCTGCGGGTGCCGCCGCCGATCTCGTCGGCGGCCTCGAGCACCTCGACCTCGACGCCGGCGGCGGCGAGGGTGAGGGCGGCAGCGAGCCCGTTCGGACCGCTGCCGACCACCACCGCCGTCGTCACGTCGTCACCTTCTCCTCACCGGACAGCTCCCCCGCCGGACGGTAGCCGGGCGCCTGCCACGTGACCGTGTGCTGGACGCCGTTCGGGATCCAGGGCTGCTCGGACACAGCATCGCGCACGTCGTACCACCCGCGCTCGACGACACCCAGGGCCGCGTCGATCACCTTGTACTGCACCTTCGTGGTGTGGATCGGCTGCGACTCGGTGAACGTGGTGACCCACTCGCCGGGCTCGAAGCCGCAGCGCTGCTGCACCGCCGCGATCGTGCGCTCGTCGAACAGGTGGCCGTCGCCGAACTGCCAGCCCAACAGCACCGTGCAGACGACCTCGCCCTCACGGAGCCGGTAGTTCTCGAGGGCGTCAACGTGTCGCTGCATGAGTGCGAGCTGCACCCGGCCGTGGCTGTGCATGCTGCGGAACGCGACGCACTTCTGCAGGAAGACCTCGGCCACGTCGTAGCCGTACAGGGCGGCGAGCTGCTCGCGCTGGATCCTCATGCCCTTCACCAGACCCGCGTCGAGCTTGTCCTCGGCGCCGTTCATCCGGAACGCCATCGTGCCCGACGCCCAGTTGCCGGCGTACTGGCGCATGGAGATGAGGAACGAGACCCACTCGGGCTTGAGGTTGCCCAGGATCGGGCCGGTCAGGAAGCCGACCAGCACGGCCGCGAGCAGCCACGGGCTGGAGAAGTCGCCGATGCCGTAGCCGTCGCCGGCCATGAACCCGCCGAACAGGAACGGCGTCACGAAGATGAAGAAGATGTTCCACTCCAGCGGCACCGCGAGCGGGTAGGTGGAGTAGATGAACAGGTGGAACGCCATCATGCCGGCGATCGCGAGCCACGTGATCGTCGCGTTCGTCGAGAACAGCAGCACGAGCGGCAGCACGAGCTCCACGACGGTGCCGCCGATGTGCGCCCACCCGAACGCCATCCTCGTGGGCATGAGGTCCTCGTTCTCGACGTCGCGGTAGAGCGAGCGCTTGAACCGCTTCGAGGTCAGCCACGGGGTGTTGCTCATCATCGCCTGGACGACGAACGTCAGGTGGTGGCCGAACTTGGAGACGCCGGCGCCGAGCCAGATCGTGACCATCGCGATCTTGGCGACCAGCACCATGTCGACGTGCGAGGACAGCGTGGCGAAGGCCAGGAGGCACAGCGCGTACTGCTCGGGACGCGAGGCCAGGAAGACGACCTTGTCGCGGAACGCCATGACCACGAGACCCACGAAGTAGGCGACGAGCGGCCAGGACGCGATCATGCCGACCTCGGAGTAGGCCGCGTCGGTCTGCTGCCCGGGCAGGACCAGGGCGACGACGAGCATCGCCACGAGGGCCAGGTAGAGCGCGACGTCGAAGAGGCTCCGGGCCGCGCCGCCCGTGCCGGGGACCGTGTCCCCGTAGGGCGGGCAGCGCAGGGTGCCGACCTTCGTCCAGTACTTCCAGCCGCCGGTGAACGGCCCGAACTTGAACGAGAGCGGTCCCCACGAGGCCGCGTGCCCCGTGATCTCCCACAGCACGATCCAGACCATCAGCTTCTGGTAGACGATCAGCTCGCCCCACCAGTCGCCGAGGGACAGCAGGCCCAGCCCGGGCGTGGTGAGCCCGACGACGAGCCAGCCGCCGACGATGAAGGCGATCGTCTTGACCAGGTAGATCGCGTGCATCTGCTTGGGCCCGCCGAAGCCGTAGTCGGCCCAGTGCACCGCGAGCAGCCTCATCCGGTCCATCACCGGCATCTGCTCGAACCGCTCCGGATCGACCGGTGGCATGTCCGCTGTCGTGAATCCCATGAACCTCGACCTTTCTCGATGTGTCAGGCGCTGCGCACGAGTCGGCGCAGGGTGGGCTTGTCGATCTTTCCGACCGGGTTCTTCGGCAGTGCCTCGACGACGTCGACGGCAGCCGGGACCTTCACCCGGGTGAGCTCGCGCCGGCAGTGCGCGAGGACGTCGTCCTCGGTCAGCACCGCGCCGGGGTAGGCGACGACGAACGCGACGGGAACCTCGCCCAGGACGTCGTCGTGGCGGCCGACGACCGCCACCTCGAGGACGCCCTCGATGCGCGCGATCGCGTTCTCGATCTCCTTGGGATACAGGTTCTCGCCGCCGCGGATGATCATGTCCTTGATCCGGTCGACGAGCTGGAGGTAGCCGTCCTCGTCGAGCCGGCCCACGTCGCCGGTGTGCAGCCAGCCGTCGACGACCGTCTCGGCGGTGGCCTCGGGCTTGTTCAGGTAGCCCTGCATGACGGTGGGGCCGGCGATGAGGACCTCGCCGGTCTCGCCCGGGGGCAGGTGCTCGCCGTCCGGTCCGGCGATGGCGATGCGCTGGCCCGGGAGCGCCGGGCCGACGGTGCCGAGCTTGCGCACGGCGTCGGGGCCGACCGGGTTGCAGGCCGAGGCGCACGTGCCCTCGGTCAGGCCGTAGCCCTCGACCATCACGAAGCCGAACCGACGCTCGCAGGCCGCCAGCAGCTCCTGCGACACCGGCGCCGCGCCGCACACGACGAACCGCAGCGACGACGTGTCGGGACGGACCTCCTCGGGCAACGCCGCGAGCAGCGCGTAGATCGTCGGCACGGCCGAGAAGTAGGTGGGGCGCAGCCGCTCGACCTCGCCGAAGAACGTCTGGGGGCTGAAGCGCCCGATGATCGTCAGCCGGCCGCCGACCCGCAGCGGCGCGAGCAGGGAGACCATGACCGCGTTGACGTGGAACAGCGGCAGGATCAGCATGCAGTGGTCGTCCGCGGTCAGCTCCATGTGCCGCGCCATGGTCGCCGACATCGCGTCGACGTTCGCGTGGCTCAGCATGACGCCCTTCGGCCGGCCGGTGGAGCCGCTCGTGTAGACCAGCAGCGCCAGGTCGTCGGGCGAGACATCGACCGGGGCGGCGCCCGTGGGGGTGGCCGTGGCGAGGGAAGCCACGGTGAGGGGTCGGGCGCCGCCGGTCGGTGCGTCGTCGCTCTCGACGACGATCAGGGTCGCTCCGGAGTCGGCGACCTGGTGCGTGGCCTCGACCTCGGTGAACGCGGGGTTGACCGGCGTGGCCGTCCCGCCGAGCCGCCACGCGGCGAACAGGCAGACCACCAGCTCGACGCGGTTCGGCAGCATCACGGCCAGGACGTCGCCGCGTCCGAACCCCTCGGCGGCCAGACGTCCCGCCACGGCGGACGCCCGGGCGTCGAGCTCGGCGAACGTCAGGGCCGTCCGCTCGTCGGCGACGGCCGGTGCGTCGCCGTGCTGCTGGGCGAGTGCGTCGCTGAGATACGGCAGGGTCATCGCGTCGTTCCTCCGGTCCGGATGTGTGATGTGGGCCACAGTTCCGGACCGTAGGCCAGTCGCGCATGCCGCAAACAGGCGCGTTTCGGCAGAACTTCGGGGCGCGGATTGTGCACGGCGGACAAACCAGGGTGCGCCACCCCAGCCTCTTGTCACTCGTGCACAAGTTGGCGGCCCGGCTTGTCACTTCGGTCCATCGCGCCGTCGCGACCCGCCGGCGGTCCACACTGACGTCATGGAGGACCGGACGCCATGACGGCGGTGACCTGGTGGGGGCACTCGTTCGCCACGGTCGAGCTGCCCGGAGCGACCGTCGTGACCGACCCGCTCATGGTGCGCCGCCTGTTCCACGTGCGGCGCGCCTCGCCCCCGCCGCCGTCGGCGGCGACCCGCGCCGACCTCGTCCTGGTCTCCCACCTGCACCACGACCACCTGCACGTGCCGACGCTGCGGCGGTTCGACGACACCGTCCCGATCGTCGTCCCGCGCGGGGCGGTGCCCGCCGTGCGACCGCTCGAGCGGCTCGTCACGATCGAGGTGTCCCCCGGCGACCGTCTCCAGGTCGCGGGCGTCGACATCGAGGTCCTCCCCGCCCGCCACGACGGCCGGCGCGACAAGCGACCCGGTGCGGCCGAGGCGCCATCGGTCGGCTACCGGTTCGGTCGCGACGGCACGACGTGCTGGTACCCCGGCGACACCGGGGTGATGGACTTCCGCGCCGTCCGCCCCGTGGACCTCGCGCTCGTGCCGATCGGCGGCTGGGGCCCGTCCCTCGGCCACGGCCACCTCGACCCCGTGCAGGCCGTCGAGGCCGTGCGGCAGGTCGGCGCGCGCTGGATCGTGCCGGTCCACCACGGCACCTACTGGCCCGTGGTGCTGCGGTCCTCGGGGCCGACACACGAGGAGTGGTTCACCCGGCCGGCCGGCCGCTTCCTCGAGGCCGCCGCCGCGGCCGGCCTGGCCGACCACGTGGTGGCGCCGCCGATGGGCGTCCGGACGCCCCTGCCGCGTGGGACGATGCCGATGTGAGCCAGATCGCACCCGTCGGCTGGGCCGAGGAGCGCGTCGTCGCCGTCCGGCGCTCTCGGTGGGTGCCGCGCGTCGCCGACGTGATGCAGGCGCTGTGGACGGTCCTCGTCACCACCGCCGCGGTCACCCTCGGCCTGTGGTCCGTCGGCGAGACCGTCGACGACAAGGTGCAGCTGATCGTCTTCGTGATCGTCGCGATGTTCCTCGTCGACGTCATCCTCGCCGGTCCGCTGCGGCTGCTGGCCTCGCGCGGCAGCGTGCTGCTGGCGATGGCGCTCGGCCTCGGCGCGCAGGTGGTCGTGCTGGGTACGGCGATCAGCCTCGGCGCCCGGGCCGACCTCGACGTCGGCGAGACGCTCGTCATCCTGCTCGTCGCGTCGGCGGTCATGGCCGTCGGACGCTGGTTCTCCGGCGCGACCGACAGCGGCTACGTCGTCGGCGCCGCGACGGCGCGCACCGCGCGTGCCCTCGGGCGGGCGCGGTCCGACCCCGGCGGCCGCGGCGTGCTGGTCGTCCAGCTCGACGGACTGGCCCTGCCCGTGCTGCGCCGCGCGATCGCCGGCGGGCAGGCGCCCAACATCGCCCGCTGGATCGGCTCGAGCCACGCGCTGACGGGCTGGTGGGCCACGATCCCCTGCACCACGCCGGCCAGCATGGCGGGCTTCCTGCACGGCAGCCCCGACGTGCCCGCGTTCCGCTGGTGGGACCGGCGCTCGGGTCGTCTGCTCGCTGCGGGCAACCCGGCCGATTCGCGCTTGGTCGAGTCGCGGTTCCCGCCCGACTCGGGCCTGCTGCGAGACGGGAGCGCCATCAGCACGACCTACACGGGCGGCTCGTCGCGCGCGTACCTGACGATCAGCAAGGCCACCCGCGTCCGCGACCTGGGGTCCGGCTCCACGTACCTCGCGTTCTTCATCCGGCCCTTCCTGCTGCCCGGGGCGATCGTCATGACCGTCGGCGAGGTGCTCAAGGAGCTGTACCAGGGGTACCGCCAGCGCGCTCGCGACGTGCAGCCGCGCATCCCCCGCAAGGGCGGCTACGTCGTGCTGCGCGGTGTGACGAACGTGCTGCTGCGCAAGCTCAACCTGTCGCTCGTCGCCGAGGAGATGGCGCACGGCTCGCCGCTGATCTTCGTGGACTTCGTGGACTACGACGAGATCGCCCACCACGCCGGTCCCGAGCGCCCCGAGTCGATGCGCGCGATCGAGGGCCTCGACGGGGTCCTCGGTGCGCTCGAGGGCGTGGCGCGCACGGTGGCGACGCGGTACGACCTCGTCCTGGTCTCGGACCACGGCCAGAGCCTGGGCGCCCCGTTCTCCGACCTCGCCGGCGTCTCGTTCCCCGAGCACGTGGCGGCGCTGATGCGCACCGACCAGTCCGACGCGTCGCTGCTCACCACCACCGAGGGTGGCGAGGAGCGTGGTCCCGTCAACGCCCTGGTCTCCAGCGTCGTCGGCGAGGGCCAGCGACGCCCCGAGAAGGTCGTGGCCGACTCCGAGGATCCCGAGGTCGTCGTCACCGGCGGTGGCAACCTCGGCATGGTGTGGTTCCCCCGCCTGGCGGAGCGGCCCGCGCTGTCGCAGGTCGACGGCACGTGGCCGAACCTCGTGCCGGGCCTGTTGGCCAGTCCGGGCGTCGGACTCGTCATGGGCACCGACGACACGGGCGAGCCGATCGTGTTCGGGCCCGCAGGCGCACGCGCGCTCGGCGCGGACGGCACGGTGACGGGCGAGGACCCGCTGCGGGCCTACCCCTCGCGTACCGCGGCCGACCTCGCCCGGCTGCACGGCCTGCAGGACTGCGGCGACCTCGTCGTGATCTCCACGGTGGACGAGCTCGGCGGCATCCACGCGTTCGAGGGGCAGGTCGGCTCGCACGGCGGCATCGGCGGTCCGCAGAACCACGCGGTGCTCGTGCACCCGCGCGGCTGGAAGGTCGACCCCGACCTGACCGAGCCCGTGCCCGAGCTCGGCGACTCCCCCGTGCTGGTGGGCGCGTGGAGCGTGCACCGCCAGCTCCGGACGTGGGCGGGACTCCCGTGAGCGACGCGATCGCGCGGCTCGAGCGCTGGGTCGCCCACGGCGGCACGTGCCAGCTCGTCGAGCTCGGCGCCGAGGCCGACGTCGTCCTGTGCCGTTGCGACGGAGGCGAGGAGGTCGAGCGCTTCCGGACCAGCGACCCCGTCGTCGTCGACTGGGTGCGCGAACAGCCCTGAGGTCAGAACGCGGCGCGGATCGCGCCGACGGGGCGCCCGGCGCCCAGCACGTCACGCTCGCGCAGCGACGCGACGGCCTCGTGGTCCACGCCGTCCCCGTCGAACGCGCCCAGCGCGTCGAGGGCCGTGACGAGGACGGGAGCCAGGGGACGCTCGCCGCCGTCGAGCACCTTGAACGCCACGGCGCGGCCGTCGGGCAGACCCGCGGCGAAGATCCCGTCAGCGCCGTCCTTGGCGACCAGCCCGGGGACCGCGCGCATGAGCGTGGTGGTGGGCCGCTGACCGCCGGCGACCATGTCGGGATGGGCCGCCATGGCGCGCGCGACGCGAGCCTCGGCGGACTCCGGATCGCTCGTCGGAGCGGCCGCCACGCGGGCGAATCCCCGCGCGAGGCCCGTGACCGTCGTGGCGAACAGCGGCGCTCCGCAGCCGTCGACCGTCTCGGTCGTGACGGGCACGCCCGTGAGCTCGCCGACGGTCTCGCGGATCGCCCGCTGGAGCGGGTGGTCGGGCTGCAGGTAGGTCTCGGTGTCCCAGCCCGCGGTGACGCAGGTCAGCAGCATCGCCGCGTGCTTGCCCGAGCAGTTCTGGCTGATCCGCTCGGGACCCTGCCCGGCGGCGAGCCAGTCGCGCATCGCGGTGGATCCCCACGGCAGGTCGGGCGTGTTGCGCAGGGCCCCCTCGTCGAGGCCCGCGCAGGCCAGGATCGCGAGCGCGCCGGCGACGTGGTCGGGCTCGCCGTTGTGGCTGGCGGCGGCGAGCGCCATCAGCCGATCGGGCAGGTCGAGCCCGTGACGCACCATCGCGACCGCCTGGAACGGCTTGACGCTGGACCGCGGCCACATCGTCACGCCCGGGTCGCCGAGCTCCAGCACCGGCTCGCCGTCGGCGCCGAGCGCCACGAGATGGCCCAGGTGCACCGACTCGACGAGCTCGCCGCGCACCACGTGCGCGAGCGGGGCGGCGGTGAGGGTCGAGACGTCGTTCGGGGAGTCGGCGCGGGTCACTCTCGGAGGATAGTCACGCCACCGGCGACCCGCTTTGGGACACTGGTCGGGTGAGAGTCTCGACGAAGGCCGACTACGCGCTGCGCGCGCTGATCGAGCTGGCGGCCGAGCCGGGCGACAAGCCGGTGACCGCCGACGAGCTCGGACGACGCCAGGACATCCCCCACGGGTTCCTCCAGTCGATCCTCGGCGACCTGCGCAAGGCCGGCGTCCTCATCGCCCAGCGCGGCCAGTCCGGCGGCTGGAGGCTCGCCCGACCCGCCTACGCCGTGACGATCGCCGACGTCATTCGCGCGGTCGACGGCCCGATCGTCTCGATCTACGGCCTCCGTCCCGAGGCGGTCACGTACAACGGTCGCGCCGAGAGCCTCAAGCCCGTGTGGATCGCCGCGCGCGACGCCCTGCGCGAGGTGCTGGAGACGGTCACGATCGAGCAGCTCGCCGAGGGCAACCTGCCGTCGTCCGTGCTCAAGCGCACCGAGCACACGGAGGCGTGGCAGTCGCGCTGATCCCCGCCGGCCGTCAGCGCGCGAGCGCCGCGAAGGCGTCGTAGATCATGTACGCCGGCCAGAACAGGCCCTGGAAGATCGCGTATGCGTGCTCCCAGAACCCCTCGGCCTCGGTCCAGAACCACACCCAGGCCCCGAAGATCCCGAGGCCGTAGATCGCTCCACCGCCGGCCGCCGCGCCGGCTCCGCCGTCCGCCATGTCACGCCTCCCGTGATCGCGGGGCAGGATGCCCTCCTTCACTGTCCCGAACGGTGGGGTCCACCGGCAACGAGGCGTGTCGCCGCGAGGCCATCGGGGCTGATGGTGCCTACGATGTTCGGAACAGGCCCCGCCGGGGCCTCGACGAAGGCTGATCTCGTGGATGCATCTCGGGAGCGCGCCAGGGTGAGCGCGCTGCGCGACCTGAACGTGCTGGACACACCCGCCGAGGAGCGGTTCGACCAGGTCGTGCGCCTCGCGCAGCGGCTGTTCGACGTGCCGAAGGTGGCGGTGAACCTGGTCGACGACCGGCGCCAGTTCACGAAGGCGGCCGTCGGGTTCGACCTCGGCGACACGCCGCTCGACGAGTCCTTCTGCTCGCGCGCGGTCGCCGACCCGAATCCGCTGGTCGTCCGCGACGCCCGCCTCGACCATCGCTTCGCCCAGCATCCCGGCGTCGAGGCCGGCGACATCCGCTTCTACGTCGGCCAGCCGCTCGCGGCACCGGGCGGCGAGCTCGTCGGTGCCCTGTGCCTCGTGGACGACCATCCCCGCGACCTGTCGCCCACCGAGCTGGACCTGCTGGGCGACCTCGGTCGCTGGGTCGAGCGCGAGCTGGCGATGGACGCCGACGAGGTGCAGGCCCGCGAGGTCCAGCGCCGGCTGCTGCCGTACCGGCCGCTCGAGGTCCCCGCTTACGAGATCGCCGGCTGCTGCGTCCCCGCGCGACTCGTCGGCGGCGACTACTACGACTGGAGCCTGGTGGACGACTCCTTCCAGTTCGTCGTGGCCGACGTCATGGGCAAGGGCATGACCTCGGCCGTCCTCGCCGCCGGCATCCGCTCGATGATGCGGGTGGCCTCGCCGTTCAACCCGCTGGCCGAGGCCGTGCGCCGCACCGCCGTGGGGATGACCGAGGACTTCACCGAGACCTCTACGTTCGCGACGCTGTTCGCCTGCCGGATCACGCCCGGGACCGGTGCCCTGGAATACGTCGACGCGGGCCACGGCCTCACGCTGATCGTGCCGCCGGAGGGCCCGGCGCGCCGGCTGGAGTCCACCGATCTCCCGCTCGGCGCGCTCCCCGACGACACGTGGGCCGCCCGCGCCGAGCGTCTCGAGCCCGGCGAGACCCTGCTGCTGGTCAGCGACGGCGTCCTGGACATCTATCCCGAGGAGGACGCCGTGGTCGCCGTGGCGACCGACCTCGTCCGCACCGTCGAGCGGCCCGCCGAGGTGATCGGGCGGATCGAGCACTACGCCCGCACGCACGAGCTCGCGGACGACCTCACCGCGGTCGCGATCAGGAGGCTGCCCTCGTGAGGCGCCAGCTGCTGGTCCGCATCCTCGTCGTGCTGACCCTTCTCACCGGCACGTCGTACGTCGTGTGGCGGTGGGGCTGGTCGGTCAACTGGGACAACTGGTGGATCGCCGTGCCGCTCGTGATGGCCGAGACGTACGCACTGGTCGACTCGTTCCTCTTCGGCCTGACGATGTGGCGCATCAAGGTGCGCGGGGAGGCCCCTCCTCCTCCGGAGGGCGCGACCGTCGACGTGTTCATCACGACGTACGACGAGCCGATCGAGATGGTGATGGAGACCGCCCGTGGCGCGCAGAACATCACGTTCCCGCATCGCACCTGGATCCTCGACGACGGCAGCCGTGCCGACCTCGCCGCCGCCGCGGCCGAGCTCGGCATCGGCTACCTGACCCGCACGGACGACTGGACCGACCGTCCCCGGCACGCCAAGGCCGGCAACCTCAACAACGCGCTGTTCGCCACCGACGGCGAGTTCATGCTGATCCTCGACGCCGACCAGGTGCCCGATCCGGCGATCCTCGACCGCACCCTCGGCTGGTTCCGCGATCCCGCGGTGGCGCTCGTGCAGACGCCCCAGTGGTTCACGAACGTCACCGACTCCGATCCCCTCGGCAGTCAGGCGCCGTTGTTCTACGGTCCGATCCAGCAGGGCAAGGACGGCTGGAACGCCGCCTTCTTCTGCGGGTCGAACGCGGTGCTGCGACGCGAGGCCCTCATGCAGCTGGGCATCGTCGGCTACGTCCGCGAGGTCGAGACGGCCGTCGACTCCGCCCTGCGGGCCTCGCAGCGGATCCTCGCGAAGGCCGCGCGGGCGACGCGGACCCAGCACCCCGACGTCGCGGCCGGCCTCGAGGGCCTGCGCGCCGTCGCCCAGCGGGCATCGCGCGACCTGCGTGCGGGCGCGCCCGTCTCGGAGGTGACCTTCGCGTTCCAGCAGGAGGTCGACCGGGTCAGCCGCAGCGCCGTCGACCGCGACCTGGCCGCCATGCGCGAGGACCTGGCCGTCATCGCGCGCTACTCCCCCGTCGACCTCGACGACGAGATCGGCACCCTCGTCGTCGACGAGCAGGCGCTCGACCGGCTCTCCGACCGCGAGTGGTCGCCGATCGGCGCGCTCGAGTCCGTCGCCGCGCTGATCCGCGCGGTGGACGTCGACCGTCAGGACGAGGCGCAGCCGATGATGCCGCTGGCCACCGTCTCGGTCACCGAGGACATGGCCACGTGCATGCGGCTGCACTCGCTGGGCTGGAAATCGGTCTACCACCACGAGATCCTCGCCCACGGCCTCGCTCCCGAGGACCTGCGCACGATGCTCCAGCAGCGCCTGCGCTGGGCCCAGGGCACGCTGCAGGTCCTGCTGCGCGAGAACCCGCTCGTGCAGAAAGGGCTCTCGGCGGCCCAGCGCCTCATGTACTTCGGCACGATGTGGAGCTACCTGTCGGGCTTCGCCGCGGTGATCTTCATGGCCGCGCCGGTGTTCTACCTGTGCTTCGGCGTGCTGCCCGTGCACGCGTACGGGATGGAGTTCCTGGCCCGCTTCCTGCCCTACGTGATCCTCAACCAGCTGCTCTTCTTCGTCGTCGGGTACGGCGTGAAGACATGGCGCGGCCACCAGTACAGCCTCGCCCTCTTCCCCCTGTGGATCCGGGCGTGCACCACGGCCGCCGCGAACGTCTTCCTGAACCGACCGCTCGGCTTCGTCGTGACCCCCAAGACCCGCCAGGCCGGCGGCGGCTTCCCGTGGCGGCTCATCTGGCCACAGATCGTGGCCACCGTCGTGCTCGTCGGTGCGTGCGTGATCGGCGTCGTGCGACTGTGGACCGGCGCCGCCGACAGCGTGATCGGCACCGCGGTCAACGTGGTGTGGGTGGCGTACGACCTGCTGGTGCTGAGCATCATCTACAAGGCGGCGCTGTTCCGCCCCGACGAACCCGCCGAGGAACTGGAGTCCTGATGCAGATCGAGAAGACCCTCACCGACGACGTCGCCGTCCTGCGCTGCGAGGGACGCCTGACGATGGTCGCGGCTCCGCACCTGCGCACCGCCGTGGAGGAGAGCATCGCCACGGGCGGCCGGCGGATCGTCGTCGACCTCTCCGCCACGACGTTCGTGGACTCGTCCGGGCTCGGTGCGCTCGTGAACGGGCTCAAGTCGGCGCGCGTCGCCGGCGGCGACCTGCGCATCGCCGGGGCGCCCGAGCAGGCCCTCGCGGCGCTGCGCCTGACGAACCTCGACCGGGTGCTGCGCCCCTTCGCCGACGTCGACGAGGCGCGCCGTGAGTGGTGACGCGGACGGCGACCTCTCGCTGCGCGGGTGGGCCGTCCCCGACGGTCTCGAGGAGCTGCACGACCTCTTCGAGCGCGCCCGCAGCGCGCACCCCGAGGTGGAGGGCGCGGCGTTCATGATGCTCGAGACGGCCGTCATCGAGATCGCCGGCAACGTCGTCGAGCACGGCCGCCCGTCGGGTCGCGTGCAGTGGTCGTTCGAGCTGCGGGTCCTGCCCGAGGTGCTCGAGGGCGTACTGTCCGACGACGGGCAGGAGTACGAGGGCGACCTCAGCACCGTGATGCCCGACCTCATGTCCGAGTCCGGTCGCGGACTCGCGCTCGCGTGGGCGGCGCTCGACTCCCTCGACTACGCCCGGGAGGGCGACCACAACGTCTGGACGATGCGGAGGGACCGCTGATCTCCTCCCAGCGGGATCGACGACCAAGGCAGCCCGAAGGCGATACTCGACCCATGCCGGAGACCATCCCGATCCTGCCCAGCGCGGACTTCGACACCACCGCGACGTTCTGGCGTGACCTCGGCTTCGTCGAGCGGGGCCGGTGGGACGAGTACCTCGTCCTGCGTCACGAGGACCTCGGGATCGAGCTGCACTTCTGGCGCGACCTCGCCGTGGACCGGTGGACGAACGACGTGGCCTGCTACGTCCGCTTCGCCGATCCGGACGCCGCTCGGGCCTGTCACGCGGCCTGGAGCGGGGTGGAGGTGACCGCCCCGTCGGTCCTGAGCGAGCCACGGAACGAGCCGTGGGGAGCCACGGAGTTCCACGTCATCGATCCACACGGGAACCTCGTGCGGCTCGGCGGCTTCCCTCCGGTCAGCCCAGGAGACGAGCCGCCAGCTCGCGCGCCGAGCGCATGAGGCGCGCGTCGCCGTCGATCCCGCGCTGCGCGACGCCGCCCTCCAGGAGCAGGAACAGGTGCTCGGCCGTCGCGGCCGCGTCGAGGTCCGGCCGATCGGCCCGCATGAGCTCCTCCAGGCGCACCCGCACCGCGTGCTTGTGCGCACGGATCACGGCGTGCGCCGGGTGGCCCGCCGGCAGCTCGCCCGCGGCGTTGAGGAACGCACACCCTCGCTCGACCGACGGCGCGTCCTGCGCGTAAGCGTCGAAGACCGCCAGGGCGCGCGGTTCCGGTGCCTCCGCCAGTCGCTCGTCGAGACGTGCCCACCACGCGGCATGCCGGGCGCGCAGATACGTGGCCACGAGCACGTCCTTGGAGCCGAACCGGTCGTAGAGCGTGCGCTTGGTGACACCCGACGCGTCGGCGATCGTGTCGACCCCCACGGCGTGGATCCCGTGGAGGTAGAAGAGCTCGGCGGCCGCGTCGAGGATGCGCCCGGCCGCGGGCGTGAGGTCGGGCAGGACCAGCTCGCCCTCGTCGGTGGTCATCGCGTCCATGCTCGCTCCCCTGCTGTTCACCGATCAGTGTAGTAGCGTCGAGACGTATTCACAGATCTGTGAAGTGAGGAGCCCGATGACCCGTCGCGAGGAGCTGGCACTGAGCGCAGCCGGCCTGTGCCTGATCGGTGCCTGCTACGGGCTCGCCCGGTTCGCGTACGGCCTGTTCGTGCCCTCGTTCCGCGACGAGTTCTCCCTCGACGCGACCGCCACCGGAGTCATCGCGTCCGGCGGGTACGTCGTCTACTGCGTGGCGGTGCTCGCCGCGTCGGTGCTCACGCCGCGGCTCGGCGCCCGGGGGGTGGCGGTGACCGCCGGCGCCTTCGCGACGGCGGGCACGTTGACGATCGCGCTCGCCGGCAGCACACCCGCGCTGGTGCTCGGCGTCCTGCTGGGCGGGGCGAGCACCGGACTGGTGTCCCCCGCTCTCGCCCACGCGGTGGCGCACCGGGTGGCCTCGGAGCGACAGGGGCGCGTCCAGACGGTCGTCAACGCCGGCACCGGCGTGGGGGTCGCCATCGCCGGCCCGATCGCCCTGCTGACCCGCGACGAGTGGCGCGAGGCCTGGCTGTCCTTCGCGATCCTCGCCTCGCTCGCGACGCTCTGGGCCGCCGTCCGGGTCCCGGGCGACCGCGGTGACGCTCCGCCGGCCGGACTGCTGCCGCGGCCCTTCTTCCCGCCGGGGAGCCTGCACCTCACGGTGGCCGCAGTCCTCGCCGGGGCCGCGAGCGCCGCCGTCTGGACGTTTGGTCGCGACCTCATGGTCGCCGAGGGGCTCGACGAGCAGGGGTCCACCGTCGCGTGGATCCTGCTCGGCGCCCTGGGCGTCCTGGGCGCCGGCGCCGGCGATCTCGCCGCACGACTCGGGATCCCCGCGGCGTGGTCCGGTGCGACGCTCCTCCTCGCCGGCGCCACGGCACTGCTGGCCGTCGCGCCGGGCCGGCTCGCGACCGCTTCGGTGGCCGCCGCGTCCTTCGGCGCCGCCTACATCGCCGTCACCGGCCTGCTGCTGGTGTGGGCCACGCGCGTGCACCCCCGCAGTCCCGCCGCAGGCGTGGGCTGGGCGTTCCTCGTGCTCGCCCTCGGGCAGGCCGCGGGCTCGTCGGCCCTCGGCGCGGTCGCCGAGGCCTCGGACGCGCGGACGACCTTCGTCGTGGCCGCCCTCGCGGCGGTCGTGGCCGCAATGGTCCGGCCGACCGCCCGGGTCAGCCCCGACGCGCCGCCGCGACGAACGCGCGGATGAGGTCGGAGGACTTCTCCCCCGGCGCGACCTCGACGCCGCTCGAGACGTCCACCCCACCGGGACGGACCGCCGACACGGCCTCGGCGACGTTGGCCGGCGAGAGTCCGCCGGCCAGCAGCCACCGGCCGTCGGGCGCGCGCTCGGCGAGCTCCGACAGGTCCCAGCGCTCGCCCGAGCCGGGCTTCGGCGCGTCGAGCAGCAAGGCCTCCTCGCCCCACGCCCCGACCTCGAGCGGCGGGTCGAGGTCGAGCGAGGTGGCCCGCCACACGCGCGGGACGACCGCGAGGGCCGCGGCGAAGTCGGCCTCGCCGTAGGCACGCCCGTGCAGCTGCAGGACGTCGAAGCCCAGCCGCTGCGCGGTCCTCGCTGCCTCGGCCGACGGGAGGTCGTTGACCACGAGCACGGTGTCGGCGGCGCCCGACGCCTCGACCACCGCGCGAGCCTCGTCGTCGGTGGCCCGGCGCGGGCTCGTCGCGTTCATGACGACGCCGATCGCGTCGGCGCCGGCGTCCACCGCCGCGCGCGCGTGCTCGGCCGTGCGGAGTCCACAGATCTTCACGTACACGCGAACCAGTCTCCCAGTCTCCCCGACGCCCCAGTGCCGCGCCGGCCTAGACGGCCTGCGTCGGCGTGGGGAACAGCCGGTCCAGGACGTCGGTCATCGTGATGACGCCGTGGACCCCGTTCGTGCCCGGCGCGCCGACGACGGCGAGGTGGCTGCGCGACTCCCGCATCGACGCGAGTGCGCTGAACACCGGGGTGGTCGGGTCGAGCGCGAGCACCGGCCGGACGAGCGCTCGCACGGGGGCGTCCGGCTCGTGCAGCAGGGTGTCGCGCACGTGCACGAAGCCGTGCGTCGCGTCCTCCTGGTGGAGCAGGATCCGCAGGTGCCCGGACTCCTGCGCCGCCCGGCGCACGTCGGCCACGGTCGCGTCCGCGGGCACGCCCACGGGCTCCGAGTCCGCTGCGAGCAGCTCGGCCACCGTCAGCGATTGGAGCTCGAGCGCCACCGAGAGCTGGCTCGAGTAGGCCGGATCGAGCGTGCCCGCGGTGGCGGAGTGCGCGACCAGGTGACGCAGGTCGTCGCTCGTCTGCCCCGAGGCGACCTCGTTGGTCGGCTCGACGCCCACGCGGCGCAGGCACCGGTTGGCCAGCTCGTTCAGCCCCCGCAGCAGCGGACGCGTGAGCCACATGAAGCCGCGCATCGGCAGCGCCAGGACGGTCGCCGAGAGCTCGGGGTGGGCGATCGCCCACGACTTCGGCGCCATCTCGCCCACCACGAGGTGCAGGAACGTGACGATGATCAGCGCGAGGACGAAGCCCGCGACGTCGGCGACCCACAGGGCCATCCCCCAGGTCTCGAACCACGGAGTCAGCCAGTGGTGGACCGCCGGCTTCGTGATGGCACCGAGCGCCAGCGTGCAGGCGGTGATGCCCAGCTGGGACCCCGCCAGCAGCAGGGTCAGCTCGCTCGAGCTGCGCAGGGCCGCCCGGGCGGAGCGGCTCGTGCTGGCGGCGTCCTCGAGACGGTGCCGCTTGGCGGCCAGGAGCGCGAACTCCACGGCCACGAAGAACGCGCTGAGGGTGATGAGCGCGACGGTCGCGCCGACGATCAGCCAGGGGTTGCTCATCGGAGGGCCTCCTCGGCCTGGTCGTCGACGGGGGTGGTGACGCGGACGAGCGCCGGGACGTGCCGCTCGATCGCGAGCACCTCCACGCGCAGCAGCGGCGGCGCGACGTCCTCGGCGCCGACGAGGTCGGACGGGCGCAGCGGCAGCTCGACCTCGACGGTCGAGCCGAGCTCGGGCAGGGCGCCGTGGTGGGCGATGACGAAGCCGGCGATGGTCTCGTAGTCGCCGGGCGGCAGCTCGTGACCGATCGCGCGCTCCACCTCGTCGATGTGGACGTCGCCGCCCATCACCCAGCTGCCGTCGTCGGGCTGTGGCTCGGCCGTCGGGTCGTCGGGATCGTGCTCATCGGTGATCTCGCCGACCAGCTCCTCGGCCAGGTCCTCCACGGTGAGCACACCGGCGAATCCGCCGTACTCGTCGACCACGCAGGCCAGTTGCTGCCGCTCGCCGGTCAGGGCCTGGAGCGCGGCGGGCAGCGCCATCGTCGTGGGCAGGATGAGCGCTGGTCGCAGCAGGTCGGCCGCGGTGGGCTCGGCCGACCTGACGTCGGCCTCGAGCACGTCCGCGAGCTGGACGACGCCCAGCACCTCGTCGTCCTCGCTCAGCACCGGGTAGCGCGAGTGACCCTCGGCCATGACCGTGCGGATCTCGTCGAGCCCCGCGTCGGGGCGCAGCACGTCGACGCGCGAGCGCGGGATCATGGCGTGCTCCACGTCGGCCTGCGGGAAGTCGAGCACGCGGTCGAGCAGCGTCGACAGCTCGTGCGGGAGATCGCCGCTGCGCTCGGACTGCTCGACGATGTGCTCGAGGTCGCGCGGCGTGGCCGCGTGCTCGACGTCGTGCACCGGCTCGATGCGCAGCGCACGCAGGAGCGCGTTCGAGGCGGCGTCGAACAGCGTGATCAGCCAGCCGAACGCTGCGAGGTAGATCGTCGTCGAGCGGGCCAGCCACAGCGAGACCGGCTCCGGCCGCGCGATCGCGAGGTTCTTCGGGAACAGCTCGCCGAAGACCATCTGGACGAACGTCGACAGCAGCAGCGCGACGACCGTGCCGATCGCGATCCCGACGCCCGTGGGGACGTCCACGCCTCCGAGGGCGGTGCCGAGCGACTCGCCGATCAGCGGCTCGGCGACGTAGCCGACCAGCAGTCCGGTGACGGTGATGCCCAGCTGGGCACCCGACAGCATGAAGGACGTGCGGCGCGTCACGGCCAGCGCACGCCGGGCCCGTTGGTCACCCTTCTCGGCCAGGGCGCCGAGCCGAGCGCGGTCGACCGCCATGTAGGCGAACTCCTGCGCCACGAAGTACCCGGTGACGGCGGTGATCGCCAGGACCACCACGACGCCGAGCAGCAGTGTCAGCGCCCACATCAGTTCTCATTCCCCCCGTCCGCGTCTTCCTCAGGTGCAGGCAGGGGGCTCGTACTGTGTATGTCCATGTCTCTCTCGGGTCGACGGCGGACGACGGCGTCGTCCATCAGAGTGAGGCGAGTCTAAGCGCCGCCCCCAACCGCGGCACGCCGGTGCGTGCGCTCGGGCCCTTTGCAGGGCAGGATCGGGCCATGGTCACGATCGGTCTGGTCCTCGCGGGGCTCGCCGCCCTGCTGCACGTGTACATCTTCGTGATGGAGTCCGTCACCTGGACGAGTCCGCGGACCCGCGCCACGTTCGGACTCAGCGCCCAGGAGGCCGAGGCGACGAAGCAGATGGCCTACAACCAAGGCTTCTACAACCTGTTCCTCGCCATCGTCACGGGCATCGGCATCGCCCTCGTCCTGTCGAACGAGGACGACGCCGGCGTGGCGCTCGTGCTCGCCGGCATCGGCTCCATGGCCGCCGCCGCGCTCGTCCTGCTGCTCTCGGACCGGAGCAAGGCCCGCGCCGCGATCACCCAGGGCACGCTTCCCGTGCTCGGCATCGTCGCGCTGCTCGTCGGCGTCCTGGCCTGAGCCCCGCGGGGCGTCAACGACGCGCGGCCCGGGTCAGCGCCGTGCCGATCAGGTCGTTGCGGATCTCGCAGCCCCGCGCGTTGACGTGGATGCCGTCGCCTAGCAGGCGGGACCGGCCGTCGCGCAGCCGCCGGGTGTTCTGTCGCGACCACTCGAGCACCTCGATGCCCCGAACGCTGCGCAGGGCGCGGTTCGCCGCGTCGTGCCCCGTCACGGCGTCGGCGTAGACGTCCACCCACACCAGGCGCGTGCGTCGCGGCAGCAGCTGGCGCGTCCGGACCACCTGGGCGCGAAAGGCGCGAACGTCCTTCAGGTCATTGGTGCCGACCGCCATGACGACGACCGGAGGAGCGCCGTGCCGGCGCACGTCGGCCGCCAGCGCGTCGACCGCGCTCTCGGTGTCACGGCCCCAGTGCGCGTCCACGGCGGTGCGGACGGTGACGATCCGCCGCAGGTGCTGCCGCGACTGAAACGTGATCGAGTCGCCGTACGTCCAGGCCCCGGCGCGTCGGTAGGTCGCCGGAGCGGACTTCGACATCGGTCGGGCGGTGCGAGACTCGGGCTCGCAGGGCGGCGCACCGCGGGCCACCTCGACCGAGGTGGCCGCGTGGGCGACGCCGGGCAGGAGCGAGAGAGCGACCGCGGCGGCGATCGCGACGACGACGTGCTTCACGGGTGATCGGCGCCTCAGAAGTCGCCCACCCACAGGCAGGTCTTGACGTGACCCCGACTGGGAGGCGAGTACCGCGCATCACCGTTGCAGCCCTCGGTGCCGCACACCAGCGATGCGTCCTGCGAGCTCGCGGCCATCCAGGCCGCGAGCCGCTTGACCAGGTCTTTCATGCGTGGATGCTCGCATCACGACAGGTGCCGTGACCGCGGATTCAGCAGAGATGACCCCGATGGGCCATGCGGGCGCCGGTCACGCCGCCCGCACCCGGGTCGGTCTCAGCCGACGGCCACCTGACGGCCCGCGAGGATCTCGGTGCGCTCGGACTCGGTGAGACCGCCCCAGACGCCGTACGGCTCCTGGACCGCGAGCGCGTGCTCACGGCACCGGTCGATGACCGGGCACGTGGCGCAGACGGCCTTGGCGTTCTCCTCACGGCGGTGCCGCTTCATCCCACGCTCGGCCTCGGGCGAGAAGAAGACCGAGGAGTCGGCACCCATGCAGGCGCCCTCCCACTGCCATTCGTAGGACTCGATGATGGGCGACGGAAGCCTCTTGATGTTGACCATGGAACTGCCCCTTCCCCAGGGGTGTGTACTGACGCGAGCTGGGTGCACAACTCGGTGAGTAGTCCGACCGTACTACGTAACTTATTCATGTGGCAAGCAACGTGAATAGGTTTTTTCTCAGGAATCGGACGTGCGAGCACGAGGTGAGGACCCAGCAATGCCGAGAGCCCCGGAACCGTTGCGGTTCCGGGGCTTTCCTCGGGTGGGCGATACTGGGTTCGAACCAGTGACCTCTTCGGTGTGAACGAAGCGCGCTACCACTGCGCCAATCGCCCGAGTGCGACGACCAGACTAACGCACACCCCCGGCGCAGCACGAACGGGGGCATCCCCGATGCCCCTCGTCCCTACGCCACCGCCCGAATCGTGCCGTCGCGCGAGTGAACGTGGGTGTGGCAGACGGCGCAGCGTCCGGTCATGACGCCGAGGTCCGTGGGTCCGCCGAGCGACCACGGGATCTCGTGGTGGACGTGGTCGATCGGGTTCCGGCACCCCTCGGTGGCGCACTCCCCGCCCTGCCGGAGCCAGATCGCCTGCCGCTGCTTCCGGGTGGCGAGACGTTCGGCCCGGCCGACGTCAAGGATCTTCAGGTTCGGCTCGATCCGCTCGACGAGCACGGGCGTGAGGGTGGCGCCGCACGCGAGATGGCGCAGCAGGTTCCGGCCGATCATCCCGAAGCCGACCAGCACGGCGGGCTCGCCGGCCTCGAAGGACGATTGCGCGCCCGGAGCCAGCGCCTCGCGCAGCGTCCCGGCCTCGACGATGACGTGCAGCTGGGGCGCCACGGTGCCGTCCGTGGGCAGGCCCTCGGCGAGGACACGGTCAAGGAGGTCGTCGAGCGCATCGACGCGCCGCTGCGCGGCCGTGCGCTCGTCGCAGGCCTCTCCGGGCGCGGAGGCGGCCGTGAGGAAGGCCTGGAGGCGTGCACCGGTCTGGATCGGCAGGAAGCCGTTCACGTGCCAGCCGTCCTCGAACCGGTGCAGCTGCAGGTCACGTCGGTCCATACCGCGCAGCCAGGCCTCGTCGAGCGCCTCGGGGTGCATGACGTCCTTGAACCGGCGTGCCACCCGGCGCAGCTCGGTGGGCTCGGCCACGAGGGCCACGTCGAGCAGTGCCGGCTCGAGCTCGACCGTCTCGGGCTCCCCCACGTGCCGCAGCGCGAAGTCGAACGCCTTGGCGTGTTCGGCCGAGATCCGGCCCTGACGGTGGGCCTCGGCCATCGCCGGCAGCCGTCGCATCGCCCGCGCCGAGCGCAACCGCAAGCGGGTCTCGGCGGCGTCGAGACGCACCTCGCGTCGCGCCCAGGTCTGCACCGTGGACGCGTCCTCCTCGCGATGGACGCCCGTCTCCTCGATCGCGAGCAGCGACTCGGAGATCGCCGCGTCGAGCGCGTCGCGCGCCGCGACCATCGCGCGCACCTCGTCGAGCGCGGACGACGAGACCGACCGCAGGGTCTGCGCGGCGTCGCGCAGGCGTGCGATCACGGCGTCGCCGGCGGTCGTCGAGGTCATGGAATCGACACTAGGGACGACCACCGACACCGACTCAGGGCGTCGTCACGGGTCGGTCGACTCGGCCTCCCGGGCACGCCAGATCTCCTGCGCGCGCCGGGTGATCGGGCCGGGCGCGGGCAGTTCGCGGTCGTCCACGTGACTGATCGCCTGGATCGTGCGTGTGGTCCCCACGAGCATCACCTCGTCGGCGTCGAAGAGGACCTCCAGCGGCGCGTCGCGCTCGACCACGTCCAGCTCGCCGGAGAGCCACTCGATGGCCAGCGCACGCGTGATTCCGGCGAGACAGCCCGAGTGCAGGGTCGGCGTGACGACCTGCCCGTCCAGCACGTACATCACGTTCGAGCCGGTGCCTTCGCAGAGGTGGCCGCGCGTGTTCGCCATGACGGCCTCCGAGGCGCCGCGCGCCTTCGCGTACTCGACCATCTTGGCGTTCTCGGCGTACGACGTGGTCTTGAGTCCGGCCAGCGCGCTCCGCTCGTTGCGCGTCCACGGCACGGTCGCGATCCGGCTGACGGCGGGCGGGCGCTCGGCCGGCTCGGTGACCACGACGTGCGTGAGGCCACTGCTCCCCCGCGGCGAGCCCAGCGGCCCCCTCCCCGAGGTCACCGTGATGCGGATGCGTCCGAACGCGAGCTCCTGGCCGTCCATCGTCGCCGTGATCCCCTCGCGGAGCGCCCCGACGTCGGGTCGGCCGATCCCGAGACCTTCGGCGGACGTCACCAGGCGGTCGAGGTGACGCGTGATCGCGAACGGCTCGCCGTCGATCACGGCGGCCGTCTCGAACACTCCGTCGCCCACGACGAGCCCGTGATCGAGCACACTCAGGACCGGTTCGTCCGGTGATTCCAGCAGCTCGCCGTTGATCCACGCCTTCATGACTCGACTGTAGGCCGACCCGGTTTTGAGTGCGCCACGACCATCGGCTAATGTTTCTTCTCGGCCGGTAACGCGGCCAGCGCGGATGTGGCTCAGTGGTAGAGCATCACCTTGCCAAGGTGAGGGTCGCGGGTTCGAATCCCGTCATCCGCTCGGAGAGGGTCTCGCCGGACCCATCTGCGGTGGGTTGGCCGAGAGGCGAGGCAACGGACTGCAAATCCGTTTACACGGGTTCAAATCCCGTACCCACCTCGCTGAAAACTGCATCACCACGGGCGATTGGCGCAGCGGTAGCGCGCTTCCCTGACACGGAAGAGGTCACTGGTTCAAACCCAGTATCGCCCACCCACTGAGAACCCCCGGGAGACCGGGGGTTCTCGCATGTTCGGGGCTGGTCCCCACGGGAGGAGCGACACCGAGTGTTCGGCGAGGTCCCCGTGATGCCCGTGGTCGTGCCCCTCGCGGCTGTCGTCCTCCTCGTCCTGCTGTGGGTCCTGCACCGTCGGGAGCAGCTCACGGCGCCGCGGGCGTCGGTCGCGCTCGTGCTCTGCGTCTACGCCGCCGGAGTCGTGGCGAACACCGTGTTCCCGATCTACCTGGACATGCCCGGCGGCGACCGCCCCTGGCACGCGTCGCTGTCCACCGTGCCCCTCGTGGACTACGAGCTCGCCGACGCGGTGATGAACATCGTCGTGTTCCTGCCGGTCGGGGTGCTCGTCCCGCTGCTCGTGGCGGGTACGTCCTGGCGGCGCGTCCTGGTCGTGGGAGCGGCGTTCAGCCTCGCGATCGAGGTGTCCCAGTACGTCGCGGCGCACCTCTTCCACGGCGGCCACGTCGCCGACGTGAACGACCTCCTCTTCAACGTCGTGGGAGCGCTGCTCGGCTTCGGTCTCCTCACGGCGCTGTCACGGCTCACGCGGGTCGACGTGCTGGTGCAACGGTTCAGCTGGCACTGACCCCGTCGCGATTCGGGGACGGAGCCCGCGGCATGTGACAATCTCCGAGGCCCTTTCGTGACCTCGTCCCGGATCCGGCCCCCCAGTGACGACACGCCGTCTCACTCCCGCGTGCCGAGGCACGATCGGACGTGGCGGGCGCGCTATCTTCTACTGACTCAGCAGTGACGAACCCTCGGAGGAACCGGCGTGACGAGCCGTGCTCACTTGCCCTGGCGGCGCCTCGGACTCGTGGCCCTGGCCATCGCCGGCACCCTGATCGCCCTCGTCACCGGCGCCGGAGCGGCCTCGCCGTCCACGACGCCCGCGGCCAGCCCGACAGTCGCCCCGGTCACCGTGCCGGCGCAGCCCGAGACGATGCTCGTCATCGGCGACTCGTACTCCTCCTACTACGGCGACCGCCACAGCCGCTATCCCGGCTGGTGGGCCATGCTCGCCACCGACCTGGGCCTCGAGCCGCAGCTCGACGCGATGGGCGGCACCGGCTTCCTCTCGCGCAGCAGCAGCTGCGCGCACACCCGCTTCAAGGCCCGCCTCGACACCGTGCGCGCCGTCGACCCGCGCATCCTCATGATCGAGGGCGGCCGCAACGACTGGCGCCGCTGCACGCGCGACGGTCGCGTCGTGGAGGCCACCCGCACCGAGATCGAGCGGGCGACCGACGGCTTCTTCGCCGAGCTCGCCGGCGTCTGGGACGAGCTCGGTCATCCCCGCGCCGAGGTCTACGTCATGACGCCCTGGGGCACCACGAAAGCGCGTAAGGGCCGCATCATCCGCCCGATCGTGCAGGCCGCGGCCGAGCGCTACGGCTTCTCGTGGGTGGACACCGAGTCCCTGACCCTGGCCCAGGCACCCGACGGCATCCACCCCAACAACGACGGCAGCCGCTTCCTGCGCGACCAGGTCCTGCAGAACTCCGACCTCGCCGACCGCTTCCCCCGCGTCTGACGCCGTCGGGCAGGATCGACCCATGTCGATCGAGAGCGTGCAGGAGTTCCTGAGCGAGCACGGCCGCGGCGGCGACATCCGCCGCACCGACGGATCCAGTGCCACCGTGGCCGAGGCCGCCGCGGCGTTCGGCGTCGAGCCGGCCCGGATCGCCAAGACCCTGTCCTTCCGCGGCGACTCCCCCGAGACCTGCATCCTGGTCGTGATGGCCGGGGACGCCCGCACCGACAACGCCGCGTTCAAGGCCCGCTTCGGCCGCAAGGCCACGATGCTCAAGGCCGACGAGGTCGAGGCGCTCACGGGTCACCCCGTGGGCGGCGTCTGCCCGTTCGCGAACCCCGAGAGCGCCACCGTGTTCCTCGACACGTCGTTGAAGCGCTTCGACACGGTGTTCCCCGCCGCCGGCAGCGCCGACTCGGCGATCGAGCTGACGCCTGCCGAGCTGGAGGTCCTGTCCGGCGCCTCCGCGTGGGTCACCGTGAGCCGCCTGGCCTGATCAGGCGGCCCCGCACGACACGCAGTGCGGCGAGCCGACGCGGCGGGGTGCCCCGCACGTGGAGCACTCGCCCACGACCTCGCGGCCGCAGCCGGCACAGTGGGCGCCCGGCATCCCGGCGTCCTGGTGCGGGAAGCCGCAGAACGGGCACTCGCCCTTGCGCACCCGCCGCCCGGGCAGCCGCGCCGCGAGGTACCTCTGCAGGACACGGAACGCCACCACCGTGGCCGCGACGCCGAGGGCCGACAGCACGAACGGCCCGAGATCGAGCGGGTCGATGTAGTCGGTGACGTAGTCGATCGCGAAGACCAGCGCCATCACCGCGCCGACGGCGGCGCCCGCGAACGCCAGGGTGAGATAGCGCGAGTCGCGCCGCCGCAGCCGCGCCATCAGCTGGTAGGCGCCGACGGTCCAGGCCGCGACGAACGCGAGGCGGATGCCCGCGACCAGCCACGCCTTGAGCCCGGAGCGGTTCTCCCGGTCGTAGTCCTCGCGTGCCTCGACGGCGGCCTTCTCGGCCGTGCTCGCCTGCTCGGTGGCCGTCGTCAGGGCGGCGTCAGCGCGCTCGTACTCGCCCTGGGCCTGCTCGTACTCGGCACGCGCGGCCTGCACGCCCTCACCTTCCTGCAGGGCGACCTTGTACTCCTCACGCTCGAGGTCGAGCTGGACGAGCGCCTCGTCGCGGGCGGTCTCGGCGTCCCAGCGGGCGTCGGCCGTCTCCTGCTGCCGGTCCTCGGCCCGGACCACCGCGGAGTCGTCGACCGACGGCATCGCGTCGTCGACCCACGCCGGGACCTTCACGTAGAACCACACCGTGCCGACCAGCAGGAAGGCCGCGAGCAGGACCGCCAGCAGCCGCTCACTGCGCGTGGACTCGATCTCCTCGGTGTTGACGCGGGTGCTCATCGGGACTCCTTCATGGGACGGGTGCGCGGGCGGAACGTGACGTCCAGCTCGCAGTCGAGGGCCGCGGCGATCCGCAGCAGGGTGTCGAGCTTCGGCGGCCGTGAGCCGGTCTCGAAGCGGGCGATCGCCGACTGGGTGGTGCCGCACAGGTCGGCCAGCTCGCGCTGGGACAGGCGGCGCACGGTGCGCTGCTCGACCACCTGTCGGGCGATGCCCTCGTAGAAGTCGTCGTGCTCGATCGGTCCTCGCATGCCGGGACCGTATCGCACGCGTGCTATGCCTGTCCATAGCACCCGTGCAATGTTCGCTCAGCACCTTGCGCCCGCCTCGCGGTACCGTGGGCTAGAGAGAGACGTGCGTCACGCGCAGGCTCGGCTGAATCGCGACATCAATTCAGCCTGGAAATTCGGTGCTTCGCTTTCGCGAGTCTCGCCATGCGGACGATGGTTCCATCATTTGAGACGTCCGTTTGTTGGACCACCGTCTCACTGGACAGACTGTCTGCATGCTCGCCGCACAGACCACCTGGCTCGTGGAACGACTCCACGTCGACCTCGGTCGTGCGCGCTCCATGATGTGTCGTTGATCTGCCCCACCCCGCAGTCCTCAGCGCCGAGGCGACGACGCCCGCGCACCCGCACCGCGACAGAGAGCAACGATGTCCTCCTCCCCCGCAGCACCCGCACGTCCCCGCCGCCGTAAGGGCGAGGGCCAGTGGGCCCTGGGCTACCGCGAGCCCCTCAACGCCAACGAGCAGTCCAAGAAGGACGACAACCCGCTCAACGTGCGCGCCCGCATCGAGAACATCTACGCGCACCGGGGCTTCGAGAGCATCGACGGCGGCGACCTGCGCGGCCGGTTCCGCTGGTGGGGCCTCTACACCCAGCGCAAGGCCGGCATCGACGGCGGCAAGACCGCCACGCTCGAGCCCGAGGAGCTCGACGACTCCTACTTCATGATGCGCGTGCGCATCGACGGCGGTCAGCTCTCGCTCGAGCAGCTGCGCGCGATCGCCGACGTCTCGGTCGACTTCGGCCGCGGCTCGGCCGACGTCACCGACCGCCAGAACATCCAGTTCCACTGGATCGACGTCCGCGACGTCCCCACGATCTGGCAGCGACTCGAGTCGGTCGGCCTGTCCACGCAGGAGGCCTGCGGCGACTGCCCCCGCGTCATCATGGGCAGCCCGGTCGCCGGCGTCTCGGCGGACGAGCTGATCGACGGCCGTCCCGCGATCGACGCGATCGAGAGCCGCTACATCGGCGACCAGGCCTTCTCGAACCTGCCCCGCAAGTTCAAGACCGCGATCAGCGGCCACCCCGGCCACGACGTCGTCCCGCAGATCAACGACGTCGCGTTCGTCGGCGCGGTCCACCCCGAGCACGGGCCCGGCTTCGACGTCTGGGTCGGCGGCGGCCTGTCCACCAACCCGCACCTGGCCCTGCGCCTGGGCGCGTGGGTGCCGCTCGACGAGGTTCCCGAGGTGTGGGAGGGCGTCGTCAGCATCTTCCGCGACTACGGCTACCGCCGGCTGCGCTCGCGTGCCCGACTGAAGTTCCTCGTCCAGGACTGGGGCATCGAGAAGTTCCGCGAGGTCCTCGAGACGAAGTACCTCGGGCGCCCGCTGGTCGACCTGGACGCTCCCCCGGTCCCCGACACCCCGGTCGACCACGTGGGCGTGCACCGCCAGGTCGACGGACGCTTCTACGTCGGCGCCGCCACCACGGTGGGACGCATCTCCGGTCCGCTGCTCCAGCGGCTCGCCGACGTCGTCGAGGCCCACGGCTCCGCCCGCGTCGCGCTGACGCCGATGCAGAAGATCGTCGTCCTCGACGTCGAGGAGGACCGCGTCGAGTCGCTCGTCGCGGCGCTCGCCGAGCTCGGCCTGCACGCGCGTCCGTCGCAGTGGCGCCAGCACACGATGGCCTGCACCGGCATCGAGTACTGCAAGCTCGCGATCGTCAACACCAAGGACCGCGCCGCGGCGCTCATCGACGAGCTGGAGCAGCGCGTCCCCGAGCTCGACACGCCGATCACGGTCAACGTCAACGGCTGCCCGAACTCCTGCGCACGGATCCAGACCGCCGACATCGGCCTCAAGGGCCAGCTCGTCCTGAACGAGGACGGCCAGCAGGTCGAGGGCTTCCAGGTCCACCTCGGCGGCGCGCTCGGCCTCGACGCCGGGTTCGGCCGCAAGCTGCGCGCCCACAAGGTCACCGGCGACGAGCTGCCCGACTACGTCGAGAAGCTCTCGCGCACCTACCTGGCGAACCGCGAGGACGGCGAGTCCTTCGCCGCGTGGGTCGCCCGGGCCGACGAGGAGGTCTTGCGATGAGCGAGGGCCAGCGAGCGAACCGTTCAGCATCACGAGTCGCGACATCGCCGGACCGTTGCTTCTTCGAGGCGGTGTCGCGATGAGTGAACGCCTCGTCCCCTATTCGTGCCCGTACTGCGCCGACGAGGACCTGCGTCCTCACGGCGAGACGCACGGCGAGTGGGAGTGCCGCAGCTGTCTGCGCGCGTTCCGACTCAAGTTCCTGGGCCACCTGGCCCGCACCGACATCACCAGCACAGCACCGCAGGAAGGGAGGAATGCACGATGACCGCACCCGCACTGATCGCCCTGGCCCATGGCAGCCGCGATCCGCGATCGGCCGAGACCATCAACGCCCTCACGGAGGTGGTGGCGTGCATGCGCCCCGACCTGCGCGTGGAGACGGCGTTCCTGGACCTGTGCGGCCCGAGCTTCGACGAGGTCGTCGAGCAGCTGGCCGCGGAGGGCTTCGGCGAGATCGTCGTCGTGCCGCTGCTGCTGACCGAGGCGTACCACGCCAAGGTCGACGTCCCGGAGGTCGCGAAGGCCGCCTCGGCGAAGCACGACGTCCGCATCGAGGTGACGAAGGTCCTGGGCATCGAGGGCACGTTCCTCAACGTCCTCGACCGTCGCCTGCGCGAGGCGCTGCGCGAGAACCGCGTGCGTGAGCTCGACGCGCTCGTGCTGACCGGCGCCGGCTCGTCCGACCCGATGGCCAACGCGATGATCTCCCGCGCCGCCCGCGCGTGGGGTGCGCACCACAAGCTGCCCACGATCGCCGCGTTCGCCTCGAGCGTCCCGCCGGCGGCCAGCGAGGCCGTGCGCGCGCACCGCGCGGACGGTCGACGTCACATCGCCGTGGGCATGCTGTTCCTGGCGCCGGGCGTCCTGCCCGACCGCGCCAGGGAGCTCGCGCTCGAGGCCGGCGCCGTGGCGGTCGCCGAGCCGCTCGGTGTCGCCGACGAGGTCGCCGAGGTGATCCTGGCCCGCTACGCCGTGGGCGCGGTGGACCTGGTCCCGATGGACGCGCTCTTCGCCGACGTCTGAGAGCAACCGCCCGAGGGCGGAGGGAGGCGCCTGGTCACATCGTGGCCAGGCGCCTCTTCTGCTCCTCCACGTCGAAGTCGGCGGCCGGCCAGTCGAGGCCGAGCTCGGCCAGCGTCTCGCCGAGCATCGTGGCGATCGCCCAGTTGCGGTACCACTTGCGGCCCGCGGGGACGACGTGCCACGGGGCGTACTCGGTGGAGCAGCGCTCGAGGACGATCTCGTAGGCCTGCTGGTACTGAGGCCACAGGCTGCGCTCGTCGAGGTCGGCGGGGTTGTACTTCCAGAACTTCGTGGGGTCCTCGAGCCGCTCGGCGAGGCGCTCGCGCTGGTCGTCGGGGCTGATGTGCAGGAAGCACTTCAGCAGGACTCCCCCGCCGCCGGTGAACTCGCGCTCGAACGCGTTGATCTGCTCGTACCGCTGCTCGATCTCGTCGGCCGGGGCGAGCTCGCGCACGCGACCGATCAGGACGTCCTCGTACTGCGAGCGGTCGAAGACGCCGATCATGCCGGGCTCGGGCAGTCGCCGGCCGATCCGCCAGAGGAAGTCGTGCTCGCGCTCCTCGTCGGTGGGGGCCTTGAACGCGGTGATCGCCAGGCCCTGCGGGTCGACGAGACCGGCGACGTGGCGCAGCGTGCCGCCCTTGCCGGACGTGTCCATGCCCTGCAGCAGCAGGAGCACCTTGCGGTCGGTGGTGCCCGCGCGACCATTGGCGAACAGCAGCTCCTGCAGGTCCATCAGCCGCTCGCCGATCTCGGGCAGCAGGCGCTTCGCGTCGCGCTTCGTCCCCGTGAATCCGGGGGTCGCGTCGGAGGGGTGCGCGGCCAGGTCGATCGGTCCGGTGGTCGCGAGGGTCGAGCGCAGGTCCGTCATCTCGGCAGTATGCCTCAGGTCGCCCTACGGTGGAGCCATGCCGGATCTGGATGAGCTCGCCGACCTGTACGCCTACCCCGAGTCCCACAAGCCGTGGCTGCGCACGAACTTCGTCGCCTCGGTCGACGGCGGGGTGCAGAACTCGCAGGGCCTCTCGGGCACGCTCGGCGGCGAGCAGGACGCCCGGCTGTTCCAGGTGCTGCGCAGCCTCGCCGACGTCGTGGTCGTCGGCGCGGGCACCGCGCGGGCCGAGGGCTACCGCCCGATCGGCGCGGACGCCATCCACGAGACGCTGCGCGAGGACCGTCCCCGCGTGCCGCAGCTGGCCGTCGTCAGCCGCCATCTCGACATCCCGGAGTCGCTCCTGACGCCCGGGCTCATGGTGATCACGCCGGCCGCCTCCGACGCCGAGCGGCGGCAGGAGCTGTCGCAGTCCGTCGAGGTGATCGTCGCGGGCGAGCACGAGGTCGACTGGCCGGCCGTGCTCGACGCGTTCGCCGCCCGCGGCCTCGACCGGATCCTGTGCGAGGGCGGGCCCGACCTGCACGGGACGCTCGTCGACCTCGACCTCGTCGACGAGGTCTGCCTGACCGTGTCGCCGCACCTCCTCGGAGGCGCCGCGAAGCGGATGACCGAGGGCGCGCGACCCGTGGAGCTGCCGATGCGGCTGGGTCATGCGATCGACGACGACGGCGTGCTGCTCACACGCTGGGTCCGTGATCGGCGCGCGGCCTAGGCTGGGGACATGTACAACGTGGCCCTGCTGGTGGAGCGCCAGCTCATCGACCTCGACGCCGACCAGATCCTCGCCCTGCACGAGGGTGTCGACGACGAGGTCACCTATCACATGCTGCTGCCCGTGGACTCGTCCCCGGCGGCACTGAGCGCGTCCATGACGGCGTTCGGCGGGGCCCAGTTCGTCCCGCTCGAGGAGCCCGCCTCCTACACGCGCATCGAGGACGAGCTGCGCGCGGACGGTCAGCAGGAGCTCGACGCGTCCGCGGCCCTGCTCGTCGAGCGCGGGCAGAAGGTCACCACGAAGCTCGTGGAGTACGACCCGATCGACGCGCTGGTCGACCTCGTGAAGGAGCAGTCCTGCGACGAGGTCATCATCCTCACCGAGCCGCACGTCGTGCGTGAGTTCCTTCACCTCGACTGGACGTCGCGCGCGAGAAGAAAACTGGACGTCCCGACGTTGCACCTGTTGGAACACCTGACCTTCGACGAACAGGCGGAGATGTGAGCAACCCCACCGACAAGACCTACGCGGTCGACCGCAGCGACGACCAGTGGCGCGAGGACCTCAGCGCCGCCGAGTACCACGTGCTGCGCCAGGCCGGAACCGAGCGACCCTTCAGCAGCGACTACGAGCACGACCCCACGGTCGGCGTGTACCGCTGTCGCGGCTGCGGAGCCGAGCTGTTCCGCAGCGAGACCAAGTTCGACGCCCAGTGCGGCTGGCCGTCGTTCTACTCCCCCCTGGCCGAGGACCGCGTCGAGTACATCGAGGACTCCACGCTCGGCATGAAGCGCACCGAGGTCCGCTGCGCCAACTGCGGCTCCCACCTCGGCCACGTCTTCGCCGGCGAGGGCTTCGCCACGCCGACCGACCTGCGGTACTGCATCAACGGCATCGCCCTGGACCTCCAGGCCGACTGACCTGGCTTGTCGCGCCTCCGGCGCGCGAGATCTGTAGCGGTATCCACCCTTTTCCGGCCCATCGGCCGGAATTCCGGTGGATACCGCTACACATTTTCTGGGGTCGTCGGATCGGTCGTCCACAGGGCTGAGACGGAGGCTCCCGCACGACTCGCTCGCTCGCTAGGGTTCCTGCAACTCGGGTTCACACCATCGAGTCAGGGGGAACGATGCGGCTGGTCACGTCTGCCGTCATGGCGACACTCGCGCTCACGCTGAGCGCCTGCGGCGGGGACGACCCGCCGCCACCCGAACCCACCACGACGGCGACCACTCCGGCGAACCCGGACGCCACGCTCCCGCCCATGCCGGAGGTGGCGAAGGAGTTCACGCCGAGCGGTGTCTCGACCTTCACTCGGCACTTTGTCGATGTGATGGGCTATGCAGCAGCGACGGGCGATCTGCAGGAGCTGCAGCGGTTGTCCGACCCGCAGTGCGAGGGATGCGCGCGCTACGTCGAGTTCTTCAAAGACACCTACGAGAGCGGCGGGTTCATCCGCCAGACATGGTCCGCTCCTTCCGGTTCCGAGGTCCGGTTCGACAAGCGGAGGCAGCCCGAGGCCGAGTCGTTCGTCACCACCGATCTCAAGATCTCAGCCGGAGAGTTCCGCGAGTCGAAGCAGGCATCGACCGAGGCGACATCAGAGTCAAGCGACACGGTCACGTTCGGCCTGCGATTCGACGACGGCTGGACCGTGACCCAGTTCTGGGAAGGCAAGTACGAATGATCGCCCTGCTGGCGGCGCTCCTCTTAACAACTTCGTCTGGTGACATCGACGTCACCCCGAATCCCACGAGCCCGGAGGTCCGCCTCGACGGCATCAAACGGACTCCGCCGAAGAAGCCTGGCCCCATTCGCATAGGGAACCCGAGGCGCCCTGTGGAGCCTCCGCCGACCGAGCACGTCCCCGATCCGTTCTACTGCCGTCCCGAGGCACCATTCCCGAACGACGACTGCATCACCCGGCCCGAGCCGGCGGACCCGACCGAGGGGCCGGAGCGCGAGGTCAGGCCCGGCGACGTCGTCGAGGCGATCGAGCGCGTCGGGCTCCCCCGGCTCCAGGTGGCGGTCCAGCCCGCGGGGTCGACGCTCGTGAACCTCGAGACGATCTTCCACACCAGCGCCACGCCGTTCGAACGATCAGTCGACATCCTCGACTCCACCGTCGACCTGCGCGCCACGCCCGCCGGCTACACCTGGCACCACGGCGACGGCACCACCCAGACCACCGGCAGCCCAGGCCGCCCCTACCCCGCCCTCGACATCGTCCACCGCTACCGCGAGCCAGGGCGAGCCAGTGCACGCGTCGACGTCACCTACCGCGTGACCTACCGCATCGACGACGGCGACTGGCAGCAGCTCGACACCACCATCACCGCCACCGGCCCCGCCACGACCCTGCGCATCCGCGAAGCCAGACCCGTCCTCACCCGCTAGCGAAAGATGTGTAGCGGCATCCACGCCTTTCAGGCCGTCAGGCCCGAAAAAGGGTGGATACCGCTACACATCTCGCGCGCGGGGACCGCGTGACCGCGGCGCGGCGGTCAGGGCCAGAGCTGGGTGAGCTCGGGGAGCGAGAGGGCGCGGCCGGTGTAGAAGGGCAGCTCCTCGCGCACGTGGTTGCGGGCGCCGGTGGCGCGCAGCTCGCGCATGAGGTCGACGATGCGGTGCAGCTCGTCGGCCTCGAAGGCCAGCAGCCACTCGTAGTCGCCCAGAGCGAACGAGGCGATCGTGTTCGCGCGGACGTCGGCGTAGTCGCGGGCGGCCTCGCCGTGCTCGCGCAGCAGGTGGCGGCGCTCGTCGTCCGGCAGCAGGTACCACTCGTACGAGCGGACGAACGGGTACACGCAGATGTACTTCAGGGTGTTCTCGTCGGCGAGGAAGTTGGGGACGTGCGAACGGTTGAACTCCGCCGGACGGTGCAGGCCCGCGTTCGACCACACGGGCGCCAGGTGCGAGCCCAGCTCGGTGCGGCGGAAGGCGTTGTAGGCGTCCTGCAACGCGTCGGCCGTGGCCGCGTGCCACCAGATCATCAGGTCGGCCTCGGCGCGCATGCCACTCAGGTCGTAGGTGCCGCGCACGACCACGTCGTCGAGCTTGTCGAACAGCGCGTCGACCTCGGCCGCCATCGCGGCCCGGTCACCGTCGCCGAGTGGACGCTCGACCCGGAACACCGAGTACATCGCGTACCGGATGGTGGAGTTGATCTGTTCGGGGTCGACCTCGTGCGAACTCATGCGTCCATTCTCACCCGGCCATGGTTCGCTCGGCAGCAGCCCTCCCCGAAGCCACCACCGCGGCGACCCCGACGCCCTCGTAGGCCGCGCCGCACACCTCGAGACCCGGCACGGCGGCGACGTCGTCGAGCACGGTGCGAACGAGCTCGCGGTGCCCGACCTCGTACTGCGGGAGGCCACCGCCCCACCGCTGGACCGCCGACGCGGACACCGTGCCGAGCGAGCCGGCCGACGCCAGCACGGACCGCAGATCGGTGACGGCGAGGTCCACGAGCGCGGGGTCGTCGCGCTGGAGCACGGCGGTGTCGCCGGCGCGGCCGATCGAGGCGCGCAGCACCGTGGCGCCGCCGGCCTCCTCCGCCAGCCAGGCCCACTTGCGCGACGAGAACGTGGCCGCCTTGATCTCCAGCGGCTCGACCGGCGGCACGAGGAAGCCGGTGCCCGCGGGCAGCTCGGCGCCCTCGAGCAGCAGCGACACCACCACCATCGAGGCGTAGTCGACGCCCGCCAGCGCGAACGCGGCCCGGGGCGCGGCCTCGGCCAGCAGTCGCGCGGCAGCCGGCGCGGGCGTGGCCATCACGACGGCGTCGAAGCGCTCGCGGACGGCAGCGGTCGTGGGCCCGACCACGAGCTCCCAGCCGCCACCGTCGCGACGGACCGAGCGGACGGTGGCTCCCGTGCGCACCTCGAAGCCGCCGGTCTCGACGACCGCTCCTGGCACGCGCCCGACTCCCCCGCGCACGCCCACCAGCGCCGGGCCCGAGGCCTTCGGCAGGGCAGCACGCTCGGCGGCACCAGCCAGCAGGTCGGGACCGAGCTCGGAGATCACCGGCGCCGCAGCCCGCAGCGAGAGGCGCTCGGCGTGACCGGCGTACACACCGCCGAGCAGCGGCTCGACGAGGCGGTCGACGACGTCGCGGCCCAGCCGGTCGCCGACGAACTGCGCCACGGAGACGTCCTCGTCGGGCACGGGCACCGCCACCGACGTCACCGGATCGGTGAGGATCCCGGACGCCTCCAGCGCGGACAGGTCGGTCGGCACGCCCATGATCGTGGGCGGCAGCGGCCGGAGCGCGCCGTGACTCCACACCATCGACGGGATCGGCTCGGGCGCGACGACGTCGCCGGACAGGCCTGCCGCGGCGACCAGCTCGAGCGCCTCGGGCCGCCGCGCCAGCATCGCCTCGGCCCCGACGTCCACGGTGAGGTCGCCCAGTCGCGCCTGGCGCAGCTTGCCGCCGATCTCGGGCGAGCCCTCGAGCACGACGGGCTCGGCGCCCGCGGCCGCGAGGTGGAACGCGGCGGACAGCCCGGCGATCCCGCCGCCGACGACGGCGACCCGCACGTCAGGCCTCCGGCTCGTAGGAGTGGACGAAGTCGACCAGGCGCGTCAGCGCGTCGGGGTCGGTGGCGGGCAGCACGCCGTGGCCGAGGTTGAACACGTGGCCGCGCGCGGCGCGTCCGGCCTCGATGACCTCGGCGGCCCGTGCGTGGACGACCTCGGTGGGGGCGAAGAGCAGCGTGGGGTCGAGGTTGCCCTGCACCGCCCTCGGGCCGACCCGGCCGATCGCGTCGGCCAGCGGCACGCGCCAGTCGACGCCCACGACGTCGGCACCGGCGTCGCCCATCCGCGACAGCAGCTCGCCCGTGCCTACGCCGAAGTGGATGCGCGGCACGTCGAGGTCGGCCACCGACTCGAGCACGGCGGTCGAGTGCGGCCGCACGTAGGTGTCGTAGTCCGCCGGCGACAGCGCGCCCGCCCACGAGTCGAACAGCTGGATCGCCGAGGCCCCGGCCTCGACCTGCAGCCGCAGGAACTGGCCCGCGATCGCCGCGATCCGCCCCAGCAGCGCGTGCCACAGGTCGGGGTTGCCGTACATCAGCTCCTTCGTACGGCGGTGGTCGCGCGACGGTCCGCCCTCGACGAGGTAGGACGCGAGCGTGAACGGCGCGCCCGCGAAGCCGATGAGCGGCGTGCCGTCGAGCTCCTGCACGAGGCCGCGCACGGCATCGGTGATCGAGGTGACGTCGTCGGGCTCGAGGTCGCGCAGCGCGCCCACCTGCTCGGCCGATCGGATCGGCTCGGCCACGACCGGCCCGGTGCCCGGCACGATGTCCAGGTCGACGCCGATCGCCTTCAGCGGCACCACGATGTCGGAGAAGAAGATCGCCGCGTCCACGCCGTGACGGCGGACCGGCTGCATCGTGATCTCGACGACCATGTCGGTGCGGAAGCACGACTCGAGCATCGGCACGCCCTCGCGGATCGCGAGGTACTCCGGCAGGGACCGACCGGCCTGACGCATGAACCACACCGGCGTGTGCGAGGGCTCCAGACCCCGGCAGGCCCGCAGGAACGGGCTCGTGATGGCATCGTCGAGGGGGGTGGTGCGAGCGTCGGTGGTCACGTCCCGAGTCTGTCACGCCCTGCGTGTCGAGCCCCCGGCCCCCGCGATCCGTGCCTAAGATCACGGTGTGGGCGCCCGAACCAAGCTTGAAGGCATCCCGGCACCGTTCACGCGGGCTGTCGAGGAGGTCAAGCGTGCCGTCGCGCGCCCCGAGCTCGAGATCGGCGAGATGCCGGCCCCGCAGCGCATCGCGCCCTTCGCGCACGCCATGACCGCCGACGTCGTCGTCGCCGGCGCCGACCTCGGCACCGGTCGCTTCATCCTGCTGCACGACCCGGCCGGCAACGAGGCCTGGGACGGCACGTTCCGCTGCGTCACCTTCGCCCGGGCCGACATCGAGCAGGAGATGGCCTCCGACCCGCTCATCACGCAGGTCGGCTGGAGCTGGCTGACCGATGCGCTCGACGGCGCCGGTGCCGAGCACGCGAACCCGGCCGGCAGCATCACCGTGGTCCGCTCCGAGGGGTTCGGCGCGATGGCCGACGACGAGACCGACGCCCAGATCGAGGTCCGGGCCTCGTGGACGCCGCACGGTGACCTCGAGCCGCACGCCGCGGCGTGGATGGAGCTGCTCGCCAAGCTGGCCGGCCTCCCCCCGATGGCGCCCGGCGTCGTCCCCCTCACGCGTAGGCGCTCGGCCCGTTGACGAACGAACCGGAAGAGATCATCCCCGACGAGGCGCCCGAGCCCGTCCTCCCCCGCCTCGGCCTCCGCGAGCCGCTGACCCCGGTCGTCGACACCGAGGACGCCCTGGCGCGCGCGTGCGCCGAGATCTCGCTGGGCGAGGGCCCGATCGCCCTCGACGCCGAGCGCGCGTCCGGCTACCGCTACTCCCAGCGCGCGTACCTCGTGCAGGTGCGTCGCGAGGGCTCCGGCTCGTGGCTGATCGACCCCATCGCCTTCCCCGACCTCACCGAGCTCGGCCTGGCCTTCGGCGACGCCGAGTGGATCCTGCACGCCGCCACCCAGGACCTGCCCTGCCTGGCCGAGGTCGGCCTACGCCCCGCGTCGCTGTTCGACACCGAGCTCGCCGGGCGCCTGCTCAACCTGCCGCGCGTCGGCCTGGCGGCCCTCGTCGAGCACTACCTCGGGATGAGCCTGGCCAAGGAGTTCTCGGCGGCCGACTGGTCCACGCGGCCCCTGCCCGAGCCGTGGCTGGAGTACGCGGCCCTCGACGTCGAGGTCCTGCTCGAGCTGCGCGAGCTCGTGCTGGCCGACCTGGTCGCCGCCGGCAAGGACGGCTGGGCGCGCGAGGAGTTCGACGCCCTGCTGTCGTTCACCGGCCCGCCGGAGCGCAAGGACCCGTGGCGGCGCACCTCGAGCATCCACAAGATCCGCAGCCGCCGGTCGCTGGCCATCGTGCGCGCGCTGTGGCACGCCCGCGACGCCATCGCCGCCGACCGCGACGTCACCCCCGGGCGGATCCTGCCCGACGCGTCGATCGTCGCGCTCGCCACGCAGGCGCCGACCAGCCTCTCGGCGCTGAAGGACGACCCCACCATGCGTCGCCGCGGCCCGCGCCGGTTCCTCGACGACTGGTTCACGGCGATCGAGTCGGCGCTCGGCCTGCCCGAGGACGAGCTGCCCACCTCGGGCCAGCGCTCCGAGGGCCCGCCGCCCCCGCGCGCCTGGGCAGACAAGGACCCCGTCGCCGCGGCCCGCCTCGTGCGGGTGCGCGCCGTGGTCGCCGGCATCGCCGAGGAGCACAACCTGCCGGCCGAGAACCTCGTGGGGCCCGCCCTCGTCCGCGGCCTCGCCTGGCAGCCGCCGGCCGACCTCGATCCCGAGTCGATCGCGGCCGAGCTGCGCGAGCGCGGCAGCCGGAACTGGCAGATCGAGCTGGTCGCGGCGCCCATCGCCGCGGCGCTCGTCGACCCCTGAGCCGCATCCGAACGAACCTGCGCGTCACCTCACCGCCGCGGGTCTACGCTCGAACGCATGGCCGACTTCCACAAGCCGTCGTTGCCCGGTGCCGCCCTGTTCGACGCGGTGCCCGACCGGGACGACCCGGCCGAGCGCACGGCGGCGGGCCATCGCATCGCGAACCTGCTGGTGCGCGGCGCGCACGACCCGAGCGATCGTGACCTGATCGACCGCGTCCTGCACTTGGCCGACTCCGAGGGCATGGGCGTCATCGCCGAGCTGTGGTCCAAGGCGCCGTCCGAGACCGTGGCGGGCGCCCTGTGGCGGCTCTACGTCCTGCGCACGTGGGTGCGCAACAACCCCGTGCAGGCGTCGCGCGAGTTCGCGGCCGGACGCGCCTACGCGCCGGTGCAGGAGGTCCTGGCCGGAGTCGTCGACCCGCCCGGGCCGAACGAGGTCATCGAGCTCGCGGACACCGTCGTGCGGGGCATCGTCACGGCCGACTTCGACGTCGCCCTCGACCGGGCCGCGGCCTTCGCGCACATCGTCGGCGTGGGCCGCGGACAGATCGACGACAGCGATCCGGCCAGTGCCGCGCGCCTCGTCGACACGGCGCGCCACCTGCGCGCCGCGGCCGAGGCCGAGCGACACGGAGAGCTGCACTGAGTTTGGGCCCGGTCGTCTAGGCTGGTTCCCGCGCCGGGTCGAGGTAGCCCCGGGTCCCAACATCAGCCGCTACGAGCGGCCACGCGCCGTGAGGCGCTCCCGACCCGGCGCGCCCCTCCCCCTCCACGCCCTCAGCGGGGCGCGAACGTCGTGTACGAGTGCGCGGGCGCCATCAGCTCGTCGAGCCCCTCGGAGTCCTGCGCCGTGGGGGTCCACTGCGCCGCCTGCGCGTTCGCGGCCACCTGCTCCGGGCGCGAGACGCCCGCGATCACTGAGGCCACCGCGGGACGCGACGCGAGCCCGCCCATCGCGAGCTCGAGCAGGCCGATCCCGCGCTCGTCGGCGAACGCCTGGAGCGCGTCGATCCGTTCCCAGTCCGCGCCCTCCCAGCGCGCCCGCTGACCTGCGAGGCGGGTGCCCGCCTCGGGCTCGGCGTCGCGCGAGTACTTGCCCGTCAGCAGCCCGTAGGCGAGCGGGAAGTACGGCAGGATCCCCACCTCCAGCTCGACACACGCCGGGACCAGCTCGACCTCGGCCGCCGGGTTGTAGAGCGAGTACTCGTTCTGCGCCGTCACGAAGTGCGCGAGGCCGGCCGTGCGCGACACCCAGTCGGCGTCGACGAGCTGCCAGGCCGTGAAGTTCGAGCAGCCGATCGCGCGGACCTTGCCCTCGTCGACGAGCTCGGTCATCGCGCCGAGGGTCTCCTCGACCGGCGTGCCCGGATCGGGCGTGTGCAGCTGGTAGAGGTCGATGACGTCGGTGCCGAGCCGCCGCAGGCTCGCCTCGGCCGCGCGGCGCACGTAGGCCGCGCTGCCGCGGCGTCCGCCGTCGTCGCCGTTGCGTCCCTGCATGTCCATGCCGAACTTCGTCGCGATCACCACCTCGTCGCGCCGGCCGCGCAGCGCGGCGCCCAAGAGCGTCTCGCTCTCGCCGAGGGAGTAGGTGTCGGCCGTGTCGAAGAATCGCACCCCGTGCTCGAAGGCCGCGTCGACGACGGCGGCCACCTGGTCGCCGTCGATGCGCGCTCCGAACGCGTTGCAGCCGATCCCCACCGGTCCGACCTCGATGCCGCTCGTGCCCAGGACGTGTCGTGTGCTCACGCCCCCACCGTAGGACGGTTACACTCGCCGGGTGATCCGGACCACCCACGCCGCGCGACGTCTCGTCGCGGCCCTGGCCGCCGTGCTGCTCGCCGGCATGCTGGGACTGGGTGCCGTCGCCGGCTTCTCCGGCTCGGACCGTCGGGCCAGCGGCACGACGATGTCGGCCGGCCAGGACGGTCCCGCGCAGCCCCGGGTCACGGTCGCGAAGGCGACCTCCGACGATCACGCGATCTCCGTCGACCTGCCCGCGGGCACGATCGACGCCGCGCTGACCCTCACGGCGGCCGGCCTCGTGGCCCTGGCCGTGGCACTCGTCGTCGCGCAGGTGGGTCGGGCCGTCCCGGCGCCCGCCGGCCGCGCCCCGCCGCTGGCCTGACCGGATCCCCGGTCCGTCCCGCCACCCCTGTTCTTCCTCGCCGCGCCCCGCGGCCCCCATCGAAAGTCACCCATGCGCTCCAAGACCAACTTCTGGCGCGGGCTGATCTGCCTCGCCGTCATCGTCGGGTCGATCGCCGTCGCGTTCACCATGAAGCCCAACCTGGGCCTCGACCTGCGCGGCGGCACGCAGCTCACCCTCGAGACGAAGTCCACCGATCGCGTCACGGCCGACGCCGAGTCCACCGACCGGGCCCTCGAGGTCCTGCGCGGCCGCGTCGACGCCCTCGGCGTCTCCGAGCCCACGCTCGCGCGCTCGGGCGACAAGCGGATCATCGTCGAGCTCCCCAACGTCCAGGACCCGAAGAAGGCAGCCGAGGTCATCGGCCAGACGGCCAGCCTGGAGTTCCGTGAGGTCAAGGCTCCGGCCGACGAGAGCACCAAGCCCGCGAAGGGTGAGGTCGTCCTGCCCGACGAGTCCGGCCAGAGCCTGCTCCTGGGCCCCGTCGCGTTCGACGGCAACGGCATCAGTGACGCCAACGCCGCGCTCCCCCAGCAGGGCCTGGGCGACTGGGTCGTCAACGTGGAGTTCAACGGCACCGGCCGCGGGCCGTGGCGCGACCTGGTCACCTCGGCCTGCCAGAACACCGCCGCGGGCAACCGCATCGCGATCATCCTGGACAACGAGGTCATCTCCTCGCCCGGCATCGTCCCCGAGCTGTGCCAGTCCGGCGGCGGCAGCTCCACCAGCATCACCGGCGACTTCACGCAGGCCAGCGCCGAGGACCTCGCCGCGCTGATCAAGGGCGGCGCGCTGCCCGTGCCGGTCGAGATCATCGACCAGCGCACCGTCGGCCCGACGCTCGGCGCCGCAGCCATCGACGCCTCCATCCAGGCCTCGATCATCGGTCTGGCCCTCACCGGCCTCTTCATCATCTTCATCTACCGCCTCACCGGCGTGATGGCCACGATCGCCCTGTGCGTCTACGCCCTCATCTCCTACGGCGCACTGGTCCTGCTGGGCGCCACCCTGACCCTGCCCGGCCTCGCCGGCTTCGTGCTCGCGATCGGTCTGGCCATCGACGCCAACGTCCTGGTCTACGAACGAGCGCGCGAGGAGTATCACGAGAATCCGAAGGCCGGTCTGCTCTCGGCCCTGACCACCGGCTTCTCCAAGGCCTGGTCCGCGATCATCGACTCCAACGTCACCACCGTCCTCGCGGCGCTGCTCCTGTTCTTCCTGTCCGCCGGACCGGTCAAGGGCTTCGGCATCACGCTGACCATCGGCGTCATCGCCTCGATGTTCTCCGCGCTCGTCGTGGCCCGCTGGCTGACCGAGTGGCTGGTCAAGCGCGGCTGGGTGCGCCAGCACCCGCAGGTCAGCGGCATCGCCGGCATCTCCAGCGTGCGTCGCTGGCTGAACGACCACGGCCCCTACCTCGTGCGTCGCGCGGGCATGTGGGTCGCGGTCTCGCTGGCCGTGGCCGCGGTCGCCATCGGCGGCATCGTGGTGCGCGGCCTCGACCTCGGCGTCGAGTTCGCCGGCGGTCGCCAGATCGAGTACACGACCGCCGAGGAGATCACCCCCGACCAGGCCCGCGAGGCGGTCGCGGACGCCGGCTTCCCCGAGGCCGTGGTCCAGTCGTCCTCGGGCGACGGCGGCGAGAACATCTCGGTTCGCCTGCCCAACATCGACGAGGACCAGGCCGAGCAGGTCCGTGCCTCGATCGCCGAGGTGGGCGGCGAGACCGTCCAGGTCCGCTCCGACACGATCGACCCCACGCTCGGCAAGGAGCTGCGCAACAAGGCGATCCTGGCGTTCCTCATCGCGGTGGCGGCCCAGATGGCGTACCTCGCCTGGCGCTTCCGCTGGACCTGGGCCGCGGCCGCCATCGTCTCGATGGCGTCGGTCGTGCTGGCCGTGGTCGGCGTGTTCGCCTGGTGGGGCAAGCCGATCGACGGCGTGTTCCTCGCCGCGATCCTGTCCATCATCGGCCTGGCGGTCAACGACTCGATCGTCGTCCTCGACCGCATCCGAGAACGCACGCGCACCCGGGACATCCCGTTGCGCGAGATGGTCAACGAGGCGATCCTGTCGACGCTGCCACGAACGATCAACACCGCCATGGGTGCCACGTTCATCCTCGCGGCGCTCATGTTCCTCGGCGGCGATTCGCTGCGCGACTTCTCGATCGCGGTGCTGCTGGGCCTGCTGTTCGGCCACTTCTCCACCGTGTTCACGGCGGCCACGCTCGGCCTGCTGCTGGAGGAGCGCTGGCCGTACAACCCGGACAAGGACCCGCGGAACAAGGTCGATCCGTACGCCCACATCGTCGACGGGCGCGGCATGCCGGACGAGGGCGCGATCGTCTGATCGCGCGGTAGCGTTCGGGTCATGACGACCCCGCCGAACGACCCGCAGCCGGATCCCGATCCGCACGCGGGCGACCACGATCCGACGGTGCGGTTCGGCGGGGCACAGCCCCCGCCTCCCCCGCCTCCGCCGCCGCCTCCGGGTGCGTCCTTCCCGCCCCCGCCCCCTCCGGGGCAGGGTCCGGGCTGGGGCGTCCCGGGGGCGCCGTACGGGATCGACCCGAAGACCGGCATCCCGTTCTCGGACAAGTCCAAGATCGTCGCGGGCCTGCTCCAGCTGATCATCCCGCTGGGGATCGGCCGGTTCTACACCGGACACACGAGCATGGGCGTCGCCCAGCTGGTGGTCACCCTCGTCACGTGCGGCATCGGTGCGCTGTGGCCGTTCATCGACGGGATCCTGATCCTCGTGTCGGACTCCAAGGACGCTAACGGGCGCCCGCTCAGGTCCTGATCGGACGCGTGTGACACACGGTGCGATGATGGGGTCATGGCCATCGCGAACCACGTGGTCGACCTCATCGGCGACACTCCCCTAGTCCGGCTGAACTCCGTCGTACCCGAAGGCGCGGCCACCGTCGTGGCCAAGCTCGAGTACCTGAACCCCGGAGGCAGCGCCAAGGACCGCATCGCGGTCAAGATGGTCGACGAGGCCGAGGCGTCCGGTGCGCTCAAGCCGGGCGGCACCATCGTCGAGCCCACCTCGGGCAACACGGGGGTCGGCCTCGCGCTCGTCGCGCAGCAGCGCGGCTACTCGTGCATCTTCGTGTGCCCCGACAAGGTCAGCGAGGACAAGCGCAACACGCTCAAGGCGTACGGCGCGCAGGTCGTGGTGTGCCCCACGGCGGTCCCGCCGGACCACCCGGACTCCTACTACAACGTCTCCGACCGGCTCGTGCGCGAGACCCCGAACGCCTGGAAGCCCGACCAGTACTCGAACCCGGCCGGTCCCGCCAGCCACTTCGAGACGACGGGCCCGGAGATCTGGCGTGACACCGACGGTCGCGTCACGCACTTCGTCGCGGGCGTCGGCACCGGCGGCACCATCACGGGAGCCGGTCGCTACCTCAAGCAGCAGAACCCCGACCTCAAGGTCATCGGCGCCGACCCCGAGGGCTCGGTCTACTCCGGTGGCTCGGGTCGCCCGTACCTCGTCGAGGGCGTCGGCGAGGACTTCTGGCCCTCGGCCTACGACCCCGCGATCCCCGACGAGATCATCGCCGTCTCGGACGCCGACTCGTTCGACATGACCCGCCGCCTCGCCCGCGAGGAGGGCCTGCTCGTCGGCGGCTCGTGCGGCATGGCGGTCGTCGCCGCCGTGCGCGTGGCCGAGCGACTCGGCCCCGACGACCTCGTCGTCGTGCTGCTGCCCGACGGCGGCCGCGGCTACCTGTCGAAGATCTTCAACGACGACTGGATGGCGTCCTACGGCTTCCTGCGGACGCCGCTCGACGGCCACGCCGCCGACCTGCACGTGAGCGACATCCTGCGTCGCAAGAGCGGCGCGATGCCGGCCCTGGTGCACACGCACCCGTCCGAGACGGTGCGCGACGCGATCGAGATCCTGCGCGAGTACAACGTCTCGCAGATGCCGGTCGTCGGTCCCGAGCCGCCGGTCGTGATCGGCGAGGTCGCCGGCAGCGTGAGCGAGCGCGAGCTCGTCAGCGCCGTCTTCGAGGGCCGCGCCCAGCTGACCGACGCGGTCGCCCAGCACATGGAGCCGCCGCTGCCGATCATCGGCTCCGGCGAGGACCTCGCCGCCGCCCTCGACGCGTTCAAGGGCAGCGACGCGCTGATGGTCGTCGACGAGGGCAAGCCACTCGGCGTCCTCACCCGCCACGACCTGTTGGGAGTGCACGTATGAGCGAGAACGGCGGAGGCTTCTCCACCCGCGCAATCCACGCCGGCCAGGACCCGGACCCGCGCACCGGCGCGGTCAACATCCCGATCTACGCCAGCTCCACGTTCGCGCAGGACGGCGTCGGCGGGATGCGCGAGGGCTTCGAGTACGCCCGCACCGGCAACCCCACCCGTCGGGCGCTCGAGGCCAACCTCGCCGCGCTCGAGGGAGGCACGTACGGCCGGGCGTTCTCGTCCGGCATGGCGGCCACCGACACGGCCCTGCGTGCGATCCTGCGTCCGGGCGACCACCTCGTGATCCCCGACGACGCGTACGGCGGCACGTTCCGGCTCATCGACAAGGTGTTCTCGCACTGGGGCATCGAGCACACGCCGGCGCCGGTCAACGACCCCGAGGCCATCGCCGCGGCGATCACCGATCGCACGAAGCTGGTCTGGCTCGAGACGCCCACGAACCCGCTGCTGAACGTGGCCGACATCGAGGCCGTCTCGGCGATCGCGCGCGACGCCGGCGCCCGGCTGCTCGTCGACAGCACGTTCGCCTCGCCGTACCTCCAGCAGCCGCTGGCCCTCGGCGCCGACATCGTGCTGCACTCGTCTACGAAGTACCTGGGCGGTCACAGTGACGTCGTCGGTGGCGCGCTGGTCACGTCGGACGCCGAGCTCGACGAGGCGTTCGCGTTCCTGCAGAACGGCGCGGGCGGCGTGCCCGGTCCGTTCGACGCCTACCTGACGATGCGCGGGATCAAGACCCTCGCCGTCCGCATGGACCGCCACTGCGACAACGCCGAGGCGATCGCGCGGATGCTCGTCGACCACGACGCCGTCAGCCACGTGAGCTACCCCGGCCTGCCCGACCACCCCGGTCACGAGGTGGCCGCGCGCCAGATGCGCCGCTTCGGCGGCATGATCTCGCTGCGCCTGGCCGGCGGTCGCGAGGCCGCGCTCGACCTGTGCTCGCGGACGAAGGTGTTCACGCTCGCCGAGAGCCTCGGCGGCGTCGAGTCGCTCATCGAGCACCCCGGTGCGATGACCCACGCCTCCACGGCCGGGTCGCAGCTCGAGGTGCCCGAGGACCTGGTCCGCCTGTCGGTCGGGATCGAGGACGTCGAGGACCTCCTGGAGGACCTGGAGCAGGCTCTGGCCTGAGACTCGAGTCACTACGGCGGCGCTCAGCCGTTCGTTAGGCTCGACGTCATGTCCCGCAAAGGTCCTGCCACCGGTCTGTCCTGGCTCCAACTGGTGGCCGGTGCACTCGCCGCGATGACCTCTGCGTGGGTCGCGTCGTACCTCGGCGTGGCCGGCACGATCATCGGCGCGGCGGTCGGCAGCCTCGTGGCGTCGATCGCCAGTGCCCTCTACGTGCGCGGCCTCGACCGCGGCACGACGTTCATCACCGAGAGCGGCACCGTGGTCTCGCGCGCGGCGCCCGCCGGCGAGGTGGAGGGAGTCGACGAGGGCGAGATCCTCGTCACCGAGCACGAGTCGACCGTGGCCGTCGAGGACTCCGAGCGAGCCTTCTCGTGGAAGCGCGTCCTGACCTGGACCGCGCTGGGCCTGGGCACGGCGCTGCTGGTCATCGGCGGGTACGAGCTGGCCACTGGGTCCTCGTTCGGCAAGGCCGACAACCCCACGATCAGCCGCCCGTGGCAGGACCGCGGCAGCGGCGGCGAGTCGAACGACGAACCGGCGCCCTCGGAGTCGACGCGGCCCACCGCGGACCCGACCGCCGACCCCACCACGGCTCCGACGACGGCGCCCACGACGGCCCCGACGACCGCACCCGCGCCCGCGCCGCAGGTGCCGGATCCGACCACCGCGCCCACCGTCGAGCCCACGCCGGAGCCCACGGCCGGGGCCCAGGAGTAGCCGGGAACATTCCGCACCCTCCCGCCGTTGGAAGCGGTGACGAGAGGAGAGCGGAATGACCATCTGGATGAAGCCCACGCTGACCGACGAGAAGATCGAGGCGATGGAGCCCTTGGCGGCGTTCCGCTACGCCGAGGAGCTGCTGGACTCGCGCTTCCCGCGTGAGGCCGCCCGCGTGCTGCGGCCGCTCACCGAGGCCGAGCCGCGCAATGCCGCCGTGTGGGAGCTGCTGGGCCGTGCGCACTTCGCCGCCGCCCACCTGGGCCCAGCCGAGGAGGCGTTCCGCACGCTGGTCGATCTCGAGCCCACGAGCGCCTGGGCGCAGACCGCGCTCGGCCTGTCGCTCGACCGGCAGAGTCGTCACCGCGAGGGCGCGGTGCACCACCGCCTCGCCGCCGCGATGGGCTCCAGCGCGCGCGACGCCACGCGCGTCGAGCTGGTCGACCGCCCCGCCGACTGACCGCGAGCACGGCCCCGTCTGTTTGGATGGGGCCGTGTTCACCGTCGGAAGCACCCTGCCGGACGCCCCCGGAAGATCGGGCACCATCGAGACCCCGCACGGCTCGATCCGGACCCCCGCCTTCGTCCCCGTGGGCACGAAGGCCACGGTCAAGGCCGTGCTGCCCGAGTCGATCTCCGAGCTGGGCGGGCAGGCCGTGCTGGCCAACGCGTACCACCTGTACCTGCAGCCCGGCGCCGACATCGTCGAGGAGGCCGGTGGGCTCGGGGCCTTCATGAACTGGCGCGGTCCCACCTTCACCGACTCGGGTGGCTTCCAGGTGCTGAGCCTGGGCGCCGGCTTCAAGAAGACCCTCGCGATGGACGCGGTGGGCACCGAGGCCGACGACGTCATCGCCCCCGGCAAGGACCGCCTCGCCCACGTGGACGACGACGGCGTCACGTTCAAGAGCCACCTCGACGGCTCGAGGCACCGCTTCACGCCCGAGGTCTCGATGGGCATCCAGCACCAGCTCGGCGCGGATGTCATCTTCGCGTTCGACGAGCTGACCACGCTGATGAACTCCCGCGAGTACCAGGAGGAGTCGCTCGCGCGCACGCAGGCGTGGGCGCGGCGCTGCCTCGACGAGATCGAGCGGCTGCGCGCGCTGCACCCCGACCGTCCGCGCCAGGCGCTCTACGGCGTCGTGCAGGGCGCCCAGCACGAGGACCTGCGGCGCCGCGCGGCGCGGGGCCTGGCCGACCTGGCCTTCGACGGCTACGGCGTCGGCGGCGCGATCGAGAAGGAGAGCCTCGGCACGATCGTGCGCTGGGTGACCGACGAGCTGCCCGACGACCGCCCGCGGCACCTGCTCGGCATCGGCGAGCCCGAGGACCTCTTCGAGGGCGTCGAGGCCGGCTGCGACACCTTCGACTGCGTCACGCCCACCCGGGTGGCGCGCTCGTCGCGCGTCTACAGCGCCACCGGTCGCTACAACCTCATGGTGGCGGCCTCGCGCCGCGACTTCGGGCCCATCGAGGACGGCTGCGACTGCTACACCTGCACGCACTACACGAAGGCGTACCTGCACCACCTGTTCAAGGCGAACGAGTACAACGCCGCGACGCTGTGCTCGATCCACAACGAGCGGTTCTTCGTGCGGCTCGTCGACGCGATGCGCGCGGCCATCGAGAACGGCGACTTCGCCGAGCTGAAGCAGGACTGGCTGGGCCGCTACCTGGCGGGCCGGCGCTGAGTCAGGCCGCGAGGTAGCTGGGCTCGCGCCGCTTGAGCCCCGCGATGACCCGCACCGTGACGGGCATGACCAGCAGCTCGACGCCGACCTTCAGCACGACGCCCATGACGAAGTAGTTCACGAAGGCGCCGAACGTGGTGACGCCGATCGCCGAGGCGGCGATCGCGCAGAAGATCAGGGTGTCGGCGACCTCGCCCACTCCGGTGGAGCCGATGAGTCGGGCGACGAGGCGACGCTCGGCCGAGCGCTGCTTCATCCGCACCAGGACCCACGAGTTGAGGAGCTGCCCGACGACGTAGCCGGCCAGGCTGGCCAGCACGATCTGCGCGACCGGGCCGAGGACGGCCTCGTACGCCGCCTGGTTCTCGTACCAGGACGCGCCGGGCAGCAGCTGGACCACGAAGAACGTGGCGGTGGCCAGCGCGGCGGCCGCGAAGCCGGTGAGGATCGCTCGGCGGGCGGCGCGCAGGCCGTAGACCTCGGAGATCACGTCGCCGAGCACGTAGGCCAGCGGGAACAGCACGACGCCGCCGTCGACGACGAGCGGCCACAGCTGCACCGGACCCAGCATCACCTGGCCGGAGCCGATCTCTACGGCCTTGCTCGCGACGATGTTCGACACGACGATCACGACGCAGAACATCGCGATCAGGACGTCGTAGTGGGTGGAGCCGCGGGAGGCGAACCGGACGACGTCGGGGCTCGGCGTGGACGTGTGGGACACGACCGCCATCCTCCCACGGCGCGCCCCGCGCCGACCCGGCGTGGGCCCGGTGGGAGAATCGTCACATGAGCCTGCCGACCACCACCGACGTCCTCGTCGTCGGCGCCGGTCCCGCCGGCTCCTCGGCCGCCGCGTGGACCTCGCGACTCGGGCTGGACACCGTCCTGGCCGACGCGGCCACGTTCCCGCGCGACAAGACCTGCGGCGACGGACTCACCCCGCGCGCGATCGCCGAGCTCGAGCGTCTCGACCTCGGTGACTGGGTGCGCGGCCACACCGTGAACCGCGGCCTGCGCGCGGCCGGCTTCGGCCAGGAGCTGCTGCTGCCGTGGCCCGGCGGCTCGCTGCCCGACCACGGCTCGGCGGTCCCCCGCACCGAGCTCGACGACCGCATCCGGCAGCGCGCCATCGACGCCGGCGCCACCGGGATCGACGGCGCCCGTGCGGTCGACGTCGAGCGCGGTCCCGACGGCTCGGTCACCGGCGTCGTCTTCGACACGGCCGCCGGCCGCCACACGATCGCGTGCCGTCGCCTCGTCGTGGCCGACGGGGTCCGCTCTCCGCTGGGCCGCGTGCTCGGGCGCGAGTGGCACCGCGAGACCGCGTACGGCGTCGCGGGCCGCAGCTACGTCAAGTCGGGACGCGGCGACGACCCGTGGATCTCGTCGCACCTCGAGCTGCGCGGTGAGAGCGGCGAGCTGCTGCCCGGCTACGGCTGGATCTTCCCGCTGGGCGACGGTCGCGTGAACCTCGGCGTGGGCGCGCTGGCCACCGCGAAGCGCCCGGCGAAGGTCCAGATCCGCCCGCTCATGGAGTACTACGCCACCCTGCGCCGCGAGGACTGGGACCTCGGCGCCGACCTGCACCTGCCCACCTCGGCACTGCTGCCGATGGGCGGCGCCGTGTCCGGCGTCGCCGGACCCAACTGGATCGTCATCGGCGACGCCGCCGGCTGCGTCAACCCGCTCAACGGCGAGGGCATCGACTACGGGCTCGAGACCGGACGCATCGGCGCCGAGCTGCTCGCCACGGACGACTCCCCCGCCGAGGCGTGGCCGGCCATGCTGACCGCGCACTACGGCCCCGCCTTCTCGATCGCACGGCGTCTCGCGGGCCTGCTCACCGTGCCGCACCTGCTGCCCGCCGCCGGCCCGATCGGCATGCGCTCGCACGCGCTCATGACGATCGCCCTGCGCGTCATGGGCAACCTCGTCACCGACGAGGACCACGACCTCACCGCGCGCGTCTGGCGCTGGGCCGGCCGCCGCTCGATCCGCCTCGACGAGCGCCCGCCCTTCTCCGACTGACGTTCGCCCGCCCTCCGCACTTCTGGAACGCGATGCACGCTTTCGCCGCCCGGAAGCGTGCCTCCCGTTCCGAAAGTGGTGGGTGGGGGCCGGTAGCCTCGCGGGGTGCTGAGGATCTCGACCGTCAACGTCAATGGCATCCGCGCCGCGTGGCGCAAGGGGATGAAGGAGTGGCTCGAGGGCCGCGACGCCGACATCATCACGCTGCAGGAGGTGCGCGCGCCCGACGCGATCGTGCACGAGATCCTCGAGGGCACCGGCTACCACGTGGTGCACACCGAGGCCGCGGCGAAGGGCCGCGCGGGCGTCGCCGTGATCAGCCGCCTCGAGCCCACCAGCCACCGCGTCGGCAACGGCGACGCGTTCTTCGACGACGCCGGACGCTGGATCGAGTCCGACCTCACCCTGGCCGACGGCTCGGTCCTCACGGTCGTCAGCGTCTACGTGCACTCGGGCGAGGCCGGCACGCCGCGCCAGGAGGAGAAGTACCGCTTCCTCGACCAGATGACCAAGCGGATGGCCGAGCTCGGCGGGATGGACGGGCACGCGCTCGTCACCGGCGACCTCAACGTCGGCCACACCGAGCTGGACATCCGGAACTGGAAGGGCAACCGCAAGAAGGCGGGCTTCCTGCCCGAGGAGCGGGCGTACTTCGACCAGTTCTTCGGCGACCTGGGCTGGTACGACGTGCACCGTCACCTCGCCGGACCCGTCGAGGGCCCGTACACGTGGTGGTCGATGCGCGGCCAGGCCTTCGACAACGACACCGGCTGGCGGATCGACTACCAGATCGCGACCCCCGAGCTGGCGCAGTCGGCCCGCGCCGCGACGGTCGACCGGGCGGCCAGCTGGGGCGAGCGCTGGTCCGACCACGCGCCGCTCACGATCGACTACGACCTCGGCTGAGCGCCAGATACATAGCCCCGTGATATAACGGGGCTATGGAAGAGATCGCCGACATCACCGACGTGCTGCGTCGGCTGAGCAACACGATCGCGCGCCGCACGCCCCGGCTGGAGACCAGCCGAGCGGCGGCGAGCAGCCTGGCCATCCTCGACTCCGAGGGTCCCCAGCGCATCACCGCCCTGGCCGAGCGCGAGGCGGTGTCGCAGCCTGCGATGACCAACCTCGTGCAGCGGCTCGAGGCCCAGGGCCTCGTCACGCGCGCCGCCGACCCGGCCGACGCGCGGGCCAGCCTCATCTCGATCACGCCCGAGGGCCTCGCCGTGCTGCACGAGCGACTGCGCCTGCAGGACGAGCTCATCGCCGCGACCGTCGCGCGCCTCTCCCCCGACGACCGCGCCGCGATCGCCGCCGCCCTGTCCGCCCTCACCCACTTCACGGAGTCGCATGAGTCACGCTGAAGCCCCGCACCTGTTCCGCCAGCCGAAGGCCGTGTACGCCGTCGCCTTCGCCTGCGTCATCTCCTTCATGGGGATCGGCCTGGTCGACCCGATCCTGCCGGCGCTGTCGTCCGAGCTGGACGCGACGCCGAGCCAGGTCACGCTGCTGTTCACCAGCTACCTCGTCGTCACCGCGGTGATGATGCTCGTCACCGGCTGGGTGTCCAGCCGCATCGGCGCCAAGCGCACGCTGCTCGTCGGACTGGCGATCATCGTGGTCTTCAGCGCGCTGGCCGGCTCGGCCGACAGCATCGGCGGCATCGTCGCCTTCCGTGCGGGCTGGGGCCTGGGCAACGCCCTGTTCATCGCGACGAGTCTCGCGGCCATCGTCTCCAGCGCCCGGGGCGGCTTCGCCGGCGCGATCATCCTCTACGAGGCGGCGCTCGGCCTGGGCATCGCCGCCGGTCCGCTGCTCGGCGGCGTGCTGGGCGACATCAGCTGGCGCGGCCCGTTCTACGGCGTGGCGCTGCTCATGTCGCTGGCCCTCGTCGCGACGACGCTGCTGCTGCCGGCCACCCCGAAGCCCGCCACCCCGACCTCGCTGTCCGCTCCCCTGCGCGCCCTGCGCCACCGCAGCCTGCTGCTCATGAGCCTCACCGCTCTGCTCTACAACTGGGCCTTCTTCACGATGCTGGGCTACGCGCCGTTCCCGATGGAGCTCGAGGCGATGCAGCTGGGCTGGGTGTTCTTCGGCTGGGGCGTGCTGGTCGCGATCTTCTCGGTCGTCGGCGCGCCGCGCCTGCAGGCCCGCTTCGGCACGGCCGTGTCGCTGTACGGAGCACTCGCCGGCTTCGCGGTGGTGCTGGCGTGCATCGCGGCCTTCCCCGACGACCGCGCGGTCCTGGTGACCTGCGTGATCGTGTCGGGCGTCTTCATCGGCATCAACAACACGCTCACCACCCAGGCCGTCATGGTCATCTCACCCGTCGAGCGCCCGGTGGCGTCGGCAGCGTACGGCTTCGTGCGCTTCATCGGCGGCGGGCTCGCGCCGTTCGCGGCGGGCCAGCTGGTCGAGGCCACGAACCTGCACGTGCCGTTCGCGATCGCCTCGCTCGCCTGCCTCGCGGCCATCGCCGTCCTGACCACGAACCACGCCGCCCTGCGCCGTGCGGACGCCGGGATGGACGAGGACGCGCACGCCGATCGCGAGGCCGGTGAGGTGGCGGGAGAGGTCGCCGACGAGTTCGGCGGGGCGCCCGGCGCGATCGACGACTTCGAGACGGCGGACCGCCGCTGAGCGGGGCCGGAACAGGTGCGGGGGACGCGCCGTCCCCCCGGATGCACGCCCCCCGCTCGGCCCTCCGGCGGACCGGCGGGCACCACCCCTGGCGGGTGGTTCTTCCTGACTATACCGACGTAGTCACTCGGGTGGGTGTCGCGGCGCGCCGCGTTCACGGGACATTCACTCCGACGCGGTGTCTCAGGGGCCTGCCCCGACCCCTTCCCGTGTCGTAGGGTGGTGCCAGTTGCACGACGTTGGACAGCAAAAGGATGCGGTTCCCTCCGGGGCGTGGTTCCTCTCGCGGTTGGATGTGCGTCGCGACCGTCGGCCGTGACCATCGCGTCCGACCATCGCCAGAAGGATCAAGAGGAGAAAGACCATGGCCACCGGTACCGTCAAGTGGTTCAACGCCGACAAGGGCTTCGGATTCATCGCCCCCGACGACGGCGGCGAGGACGTCTTCGCGCACTACAGCGCGATCCAGTCCAGCGGCTACCGCTCGCTGAACGAGAACCAGAAGGTCGAGTTCGACGTCGAGCAGGGCCAGAAGGGCCTCCAGGCCGCGAACATCCGTCCCCTCTGAGACGGACTCACTGCCTGACGGCTGCACAGCCTGAACGCTGAACGCCAAGAACCCCACCACCGCGAGGTGGTGGGGTTCTTGCTGTCAGTGCCGGGAGGGAGCCGGACTCACAGGGCGGCGAACCGCCTCCACCCGCTCGCGTCTCCGAAGCAGTCACGAGGGGTGACGGAAGGACGATTCGAAAAGCCGCGCGGGCCCGTGGCCCAGAGGCGCTGCATTCCCCATGACGTCGGCGAGCCGAGTCGTCCCCCACCGATGACGATAACCGACCCGCACCTCGAAACGCCAGTGAAATCTCAGGCGGATATCGCGACGCGCACGATCCGGTCGTCGCCGTCACGGGGACGGCCGCGGCCGTCGGTGTTGGAGGTGCCGAGCCACAGCGAGCCGTCGGGCGCGGCGGCCACGGCGCGCAGCCGGCCGAGCTCACGCGTGAAGAAGGCGCGCGGCTCCCCCGTGGACGTGCCCTCGAGCGGCACCTGCCACAGGCGCTCTCCGCGCAACGCCGCCACGAACGCGCGGTCGCCGCTGATCGCGAGCCCCGCGGGAGAGGCGTCGGCGGTGGGCCAGGTGACCTTCGGACGGACGAAGCGGCCGTCGTCGCTGTCGCCCTCGACGATCGGCCAGCCGTAGTTGCCGCCCTTGACGATCCGGTTGAGCTCGTCCTGGCTGCGGTCACCGAACTCGCTGGCCCACAGCCGGCCCTCGCCGTCCCAGGCGAGGCCCTCGACGTTGCGGTGGCCGTACGACCAGACCTCGTTGCCGAACGGGTTGCCGTCGACCGCGCGCCCCTCGGTGTCGATGCGCAGGATCTTGCCGTTGAGCGAGTCGCGGTCCTGCGGCGTGCCGGTGTTCGCGGCGTCGCCGACGGCGACGAACAGGTGGCCGCGACGGTCGAAGGTCAGCGCGCCGCCCTGGTGGTTGAAGGCCTTGGCGAGGCCCGTCAGGATCGGCTCGGCGCGGCCGATGCGCTCGCCGTCGAACGCCAGCCGCACGACCCGGTTGTCCTCCGGACCGGTGAGGAAGACGTAGAGGGCCGACTCGTCGGGCGCGACGGCGAGGCCCTGCAGACCGCCCTCTCCCCCCGGCGCCACGCCGGGCACGTCGCCCACCCTCGAGACGTCGCCGTCGGCGGTGACCCGCACGATCGAGGCGTCGTCGCGCTGGGTGACCAGGGCCGTGCCGTCGGCGAGGAACGCGATCGCCCAGGGCACGTTCAGGCCCGTGGCCACGGTGCCGTCGATCCGCGGGTCGACGGCCTGCGGAGCCGGCGGGGTGGTCGTGGTGGTGGCGGTCGTGGTCGGCGAGGCGGAGGGGCTCGCGCCCGTGGACCGGCTGGGACGCGGCTCGGGATCGTCGCCGCTGCACCCGGCCAGCCAGGCGGCGCCCAGCGCGGCTCCGCCGACGATGACGCTCCTGCGATCCATGACCCGATCATGCCGCAACCAGCGGACTCGCCCTAGTCGTGGAATGGCACAGTGGACGAGGACGTTGACAGCAGTAACCGACGAAAGGCCATCATGACCACGATCAACCTGACCGCCGACACGTTCCAGGACACCGTGACCTCGGACGGCATCACCCTGGTGGACTGGTGGGCCGGCTGGTGCGGGCCGTGCATGCAGTTCGCGCCGGTCTACGAGGCCGCCAGCGACCGCCACCCCGACATCACCTTCGCCAAGATCGACACCGAGGCCGAGCAGGAGCTGTCCGCCGCCGTGCAGATCTCCTCGATCCCCACGCTGATGGCGTTCCGCGACGGCGTGCTGCTGTACGCCCAGCCCGGCGCACTGCCCGCCGACGCCCTCGACGAGATCATCGGCCAGGTCCGCGCGCTCGACATGGACCAGGTGCGCCGCGAGATCGCCGAGCAGGAGCAGGCCCAGTCGCCCGACGTCTCGGAGGCCTCGCAGAACTGAGTCCCCGCGCTGGGATACTGGGGTCATGAGTCGTGTGACGTGCCCCGAGGTGTCCTCGCGCATCATGACCGCCGAGGAGGCGGTCGAGTTCATCCGTCCCGGCGACAACGTCGGGATGAGCGGCTTCACCGGCGCGGGCTACCCCAAGGCGATCCCGCCCGCGCTCGCCGCGAAGGCGCGCGCCGCTCACGACGCCGGCGAGGACTTCCGGATCGGCCTGTGGACCGGTGCCTCCACCGCTCCGCAGGCCGACGGCGTCCTGGCCGAGGCGCACGCGATCTCCAAGCGCCTCCCGTACAACTCCGACCCGCTGCTGCGGCGCCAGATCAACGCCGGTGAGGTCGACTACGTCGACGCCCACCTGAGCCACTCGGCGCAGCAGATGTGGTTCGGCTTCTACGGCCCGCTCGACGTGGCCGTCATCGAGGTCACCGCCGTCCTGCCCGACGGGCTGCTCGTGCCGGGCAGCTCGGTGGGCAACAACAAGACCTGGCTCGACCAGGCCGACCGTGTGATCCTCGAGGTCAACCACTGGCAGCCGCGCGAGCTCGAGGGCTTCCACGACATCTACCCCGGCACGGCGCTGCCGCCCCACCGGCGACCCCTCGTGCTGACCGAGCCGATGCAGCGCATCGGCGAGCCCTACCTCAAGGTCGACCCCGCCAAGGTGGTCGCCGTGGTGGAGACCCGCGAGCCCGACGCCGGCGCCGCGTTCTCCGCCCCCGACGACGTCTCCCGGGCGATCGCCGGTCACGCGCTGGACTTCCTGCGCGGCGAGGTCGGCGCCGGCCGGATGCCGCCCGAGCTGCTGCCGCTGCAGTCCGGCGTCGGCAACGTCGCCAACGCGGTGCTGCAGGGACTCGACGACAGCGAGTTCACCAGTCTCGTGGCGTACACCGAGGTGCTCCAGGACGGCATGCTCGACCTGCTCGACTCGGGCACGCTGCGGGCGGCGTCCACGGCCTCGTTCGGCCTGTCGCGCGAGGGCATGGAGCGCTTCCACTCCGGGATCAACGGGTACAAGGGCCGCATCCTCATGCGCAGCGAGGAGATCTCGAACCACCCCGAGGTCGTGCGCCGGCTCGGCGTCATCGCGATGAACGGGATGATCGAGGCCGACATCTACGGCAACGTGAACTCGACCCACGTGATGGGCAGCTCGGTGATGAACGGCATCGGCGGCAGCGGCGACTTCGCGCGCAACGCGTACCTCAACTTCTTCCTGACGCCGTCGACGGCGAAGGGCGGCGCGATCTCCACGATCGTGCCGATGGTGAGCCACGTCGACCACACCGAGCACGACGTGCACGTCGTCGTCACCGAGCACGGCCTGGCCGACCTGCGTGGCCTGTCGCCGCGGGCGCGGGCCGAGCGGATCATCGCGAACTGCGCGCACCCCGACTTCCGGCCACGGCTGCGCGACTACCTCGAGCGCGCGCTGGCGCAGCGCCCCGACGCCCGCCACACCCCGCACCTGCTGGACGAGGCCCTCTCGTGGCACCAGCGCTACCTCGACACCGGCCGCATGTGACCCGCCAACCCATCCGCCCCCGCGCCGCCCTCCGCCCCCTCCCCGCGAGTGGCGCAGAACGGCCCGCCACTCGGCGTCGGGCGGCGCGATGAGGGCGCGGGCGCGAGCCACGCCCGTGCTCGCCGCCGCGGCGCTGCTCCTGGCCGCCTGCACCACCGACGCTCCCGGAAGGACCGACTTGTCCGACGCCTCGCTGCCCACCGTGTCCGCCTCGCCGAGCCCGAGCCCGGAGCCGACTCCCCCGCCGGACTTCGCGGCGCTCGACCGGCTCGTCGACGCGTCCGGGTCCACGTGCACGCTCGTGCTGCGCGGCGACGAGGTCGTTCACGAGCACCCCGCCGACTCGCGCCACGTGACCCGTCGGGTCTACTCGATCACCAAGTCGGTCACCGGGGTGCTGCTGGCCGCCGCCGCGGCCGAGGGCGAGCTCGACCTCGACGACCCCGTCGCGCGCCACGTGCCGCAGTGGCCCGACGAGTCCGCCGACGTGACGATTCGCCACCTCATGTCCATGACGTCGGGTCGGGCCTGGACCGAGGCGCTCGACGCCGCGATGATCCGCACGGGCGACCAGACCGCCGCCGCACTCGCGACCGGGCAGCAGGACCCCGCGGGCGAGCAGTGGCGGTACGACAACCTGGCCAGCCAGGTGCTCTCGGCCGTCCTGGAGTCCGCCGTGGGCGACGTCGAGGCCTACGCGCGCGAGCGGCTCTTCGGACCGCTCGGACTCGCCGACACCTCGTGGGAGCGCGACGCCGCCGGGAACGTGAAGACCTACGCCGGGATCGTCTCCTCGTGCGCCGACCTGGCCCGGCTCGGCGTCATGATGCGCGACGGCGGGCGGTTCGAGGGGCGCCAGATCCTGTCCCCCGCGGCCGTGTCCGAGCTGACCACCACCTCCTCCGACCGGAACGCCGCCTACGGCCTGCTGTGGTGGACGAACGCGCAGGGTCGGGTCGTGGAGGTCCGCCGCGCCGCGGGCTTCGACGTCGACCGCGAGCCCTACGAGGGCCGGTTGGCCCCGTCCGCGCCGGAGGACGCCTTCTGGGCGCTGGGCTGGGGCAACCAGCTCCTCGCGGTGGTGCCGTCGGAGGACCTCGTCACCGTCCGGCTGGGTCCGAAGCCCGCCGGCCCGGACGACCTCACGTTCGACTCGTTCACCGGCACCGTGCTCGGCGGCTGGGACGTCAGGCAGCCGTGATGAACGAGCGCATGCCGATCGAGCCGAGGTCGATCTCGGTGTTGAAGAAGCCGATCTCCTCGTCGGCCTCGAGCAGGCTCAGGGCGGCGACCATCGGGCGGTAGTGGTCGTCGGTGGGCACCGCGATGCGGGCCGCCGACCAGCTCCGGTACGGATCCACCAGCCTGGCCACGTCGCGCGTGGCGAGCGCCTCGGCGGTCTGGGTGTCGAACTCCTGCGCCCAGTCCCAGGCGGGTCCGCCGCCCCAGCGGACGCGGCCGAGCGCGTGCACGATGTTGCCGCTGCCGATGAACACGACGCCGCGGCGGCGCAGGTCGCGCAGGCGCGCGAACAGGTCGTACAGCTGCGGCAGCGGCATCGAGTAGTCGATGCTGATCTGCAGCACGGGCACCTGAGGCGCCGGCGCGAGGAACTTCAGGACGCTCCACGTGCCGTGGTCGAGGCCCCATTGGCTGTCGAGGCGCGCCTCGTACTCCACGAGGTGCTCGGCCAGGAGGCGCGCGACCTGCTCATCGCCGTGCGACTCGTACTTCACGCGGTAGAGCTCGTCAGGGAAGCCGCCGAAGTCGTAGATGATCGGGTTCCTCGGCGCGTCGGTGATGTGCGTGCCGCCGGGCGTGAGCCAGTGCGCGCTGATGACCACGATCGCCTGGGCGTCCGGCAGTCCGGCGCCGACGCGCTCCCACTCGCGGGTGAACGTGTTGTCCGCGAGCGCGTTCATCGGGTTGCCGTGACCGACGAACAGCACGGGCATCCGCGGGCTCGGGACGAGCCGGTTCGTGAGGTCGGAGAGCGAGTGCGTGGGCACGGTCTCGGGTCGCAGGTTCATCATCGACTCCTGATAGTTGATGATTCAACTATACCAGACGACGGGACGTTTGAGAGCATGCGCGACAATGGAGGGATGGCCACCCCGACCGAGTTGCAGATCGCACTCCGGCACCCGGTCAGGTTCGTTCAGGACCAGGAGGACCCGTCCCGGTCGGTCTTCGTCTTCGACACCCCGAGCGGCCCCCTCGAGGCCACCGCGAACGAGGCCGTCGGCCCGCTCAGCGGCGGCATCCGCGCCCTCACGGCCGACCCCAGCGTCCGGGCGTGGGCCACCCCGTCGATCGTCGCGCTGCGCCTCATGGCCACGGGCACGCTCGCCTCCCCCGGCTCCTCGGAGCTGCAGCAGATGCTCGACGCCGGCCGGTCGGTCGGCCCGACGCCGGCCGAGGGCCAGGCCGCGATCCGCGCCTTCCTCGCCGCGCTCGTCGCGGGCGCCCCCGCCGTGGCCACCACCCCGCAGCGCCGCCGCGAGACCGAGCAGCCGCGCCCCACGATCGAGCGGCCCACGAGCTTCTCGTACCGCCTCGACATCACGCTCAGCGAGGACGCCGACGCGATGGCCGACCTCGAGCTGCAGGTGCGCCCGCTGGCCCTGAACCGCGCGTCCGTGCCCGCGCCCGCCGTGCTGACGCGCGACGACCACCACCTCGGCGAGGCCGCCCGTCCCGCCCTCGTCGCCATGCTCGAGCGCCTCGCCGTCAGCTGGCCGCCCGCCGACCAGCTCGCCCGCGAGGGCCGCGCCCGGGTGACCCCCGAGGAGCTCGGCGCGCTCGGCCAGGGACAGCCGCTCATCGCCGCGCTGGCCAACCGGATCGAGATCGCGTGGCCCGAGGGGCTGCGTCGCGACGTGCAGGCCACCGGCGTCGTCAGCCGGGTCGACGGCGAGGAGCCCCGCCTCGACCGCGAGCACGACCGGCCCCGCGCCTTCACGTCCGACCAGCTGTTCCGCTTCGACTGGAGCGTCTCGGTCGGCGGCGAGCACCTCACGCGCGCCGAGGTCGAGCAGCTCGCGGAGTCGCAGTCGGGCATGCTCCACCTGCGCGACCGCTGGGTCATGGTCGACCAGGCCCAGGTCGCCCGCGTGCTGGAGGGCCACGGCCGCACCCTGGGCGCCGGCGAGGCCCTGCGCGCCGCCGTCACGGGCAGCCTGGAGATCGACGGGCTCGAGACCGAGGTCGACACCGTCGGCTGGCTCGAGGACGTGCGACGCCGACTGGCCGAGCAGGACGCCGACATCGCGCCCGCCGTGCAGCCCGACGGCCTGGACGGCAGCCTGCGCGAGTACCAGCTGCGCGGCCTGCGCTGGATGAGCCAGCTCGTCGACCTCGGACTCGGCGGCATCCTCGCCGACGACATGGGCCTGGGCAAGACGCTCATGCTCATCTCGCTGCACCTGCACCTGGACTCCCCCGAGCCCACGCTGGTCGTGTGCCCGGCGTCGGTGCTGGCCACGTGGGAGCGGGAGATCGCGCGCTTCGCGCCGGGCGTGCCCGTGTACCGGTACCACGGTCCGCGCCGCACCCTCGGCGACGCCAAGACGGGCTTCGTCGTCACCACGTACGCCACGATGCGGTCGAGCGTCGAGGAGCTGCGCCGTCACCGCTGGAACCTGGTCGTCGCCGACGAGGCCCAGCACGTGAAGAACCCCGGCAGCGGCGCCGCGCAGGCCCTGCGCCGGATCGACTCCGAGGCCCGCATGGCGCTGACCGGCACCCCGGTCGAGAACCACCTCGGCGAGCTGTGGGCGCTGCTCGACTGGACCACGCCCGGCCTGCTGGGCACGCGGGAGCAGTTCCGCCGCGAGTGGTCGCGCCAGATCGAGCGCGACCACGACACCGAGCGCGCCGCCCAGCTGTCGCAGCTGATCCGGCCGTTCGTGCTGCGTCGCCGCAAGTCCGACCCCGGCATCGCGCCCGAGCTGCCGCCGAAGATCGAGACCGACCACCGCGTGCCGCTGACCCGTGAGCAGGTGGGGCTCTACGAGGCGGTCGTCCAGCGCACGATGTCCGAGATCGCCGACTCCACCGGCATCCGCCGCCGGGGTCTGGTCGTCAAGCTGCTCACCCAGCTCAAGCAGATCTGCAACCACCCGGCGCAGTTCCTGCACGAGCCCGAGGCCCGGCTGCCCGGGCGCTCGGGCAAGCTCGAGGCGTTCGACGAGCTCGTCGAGGAGATCGTCGACGAGGGCGGCGCCGCGCTCGTGTTCACCCAGTACGCGCAGATGGGCCGGCTGCTCGCGCGGCGGCTCGGCGAGCGCAAGGTGCGTCACGACTTCCTGCACGGCGGCACGCCCGTCAGCCGGCGCGAGCAGATGGTGCGCGCGTTCCAGGACGGCCAGACCGACGTCTTCGTGCTGTCGCTCAAGGCCGCTGGAACGGGCCTCAACCTCACCCGTGCCGACCACGTCGTGCACTACGACCGCTGGTGGAACCCGGCCGTCGAGGACCAGGCCACCGACCGCGCCCACCGCATCGGCCAGACGAGGAACGTGCAGGTGCACCGCCTCGTGGCCGAGGGCACGATCGAGGAGTCGATCGCCGAGCTGATCAGCGCCAAGCGCGCGCTGGCCGACGCGGTCGTCAACGCCGGCGAGGGCGCGCTCACCGAGCTCACCGACGCCGAGCTCGAGGTCCTGGTCCAGCTGCGCTACTGAGCGCCGCGGTCAGGCGGTGCCGCCGAGACGGCGGCGCGATCCCACCGGGCGGCGCTGCGCGATGGTCAGCACCATCCCCAGATCGAGCTCGAACTCATTGACGACGCGGGCCATGCCGCCGCTCTCGCCCAGCCCCGACGGGTCGACGGTGAGCAGGTGCAGCATCGACGGTCCGCCGGCCTCGCGCACGCGCATCTGCGTGCCCGGGCGCAGGCCCATGCTCGCGGGGAACACGATCGCGACGTCCGAGGCGCCGAGACCGCGTCCGGCGGAGATCAGTCCCGCCGCGATCTCGTCGGCGAGGTCCTCGGTGTAGTCGCGGGCGCACACCGACGTGGCGACGAGCTCGGCGTCGGACTCGACGATCGTGTCGACGGTGCCCGCGGCGGCGGAGGCGTCGTTGAGGCGGCGCGAGCGGCCGCCACGGTAGGCGGTGAAGCCGGCGGACTTCGCGGCCCTCTCGGCCACGACCTGGACGAAGTCGCCGAACAGCTGCTCGGTGCTCCACAGGAACGCGCGCGTCGGGCCGTCGGCGCGACCGCCGGTGCCGTTCTGCGGGCCCATCGCCAGCATCCGCGCGACGTCGAGCGCCTCGCCGAGGAAGCCGAACTGTGGCGTCAGCCGGAGGCCGTCCATGATCGCCGGTGGCGGCAGGTCGCGGGAGGCCTCGGGGAACAGGTCGGCGTAGGCGCGCAGCTCGGACTCCAGCCACGGCTGCTGCACGGCGCCTGCGAGCTCGGTGCACGCCCACTTGAGCGCGGAGGTGACCGGGCCGTCGGCGACGAACTCGGAGAAGCGGCAGTCGACGCTGTACGGGTCGACGACGCGGCGCCACATCCGGCCCGCGTCGACCTGGCCGCGGATCGAGGCCGTGACGGCCGTGCGCTCGACGTAGGTGCGCGGCACGCCCTCGGACGAGGCGCGCCCCATGGCACCGGCGACGATCATGCCGAGCAGGTCCGACAGGCCCGCGTGGCGCGTGCCGCGGTCGACCCGCGGCACCCACTCGAGGTGGTGCACGGTGGTGAGGATCGTCAGCATCGAGACGCGCCAGCCCGGGTCGTGGCGCAGGAAGTGCGGCATGATCTCGATCGTCGAGTCGCCGAGCGAGACGAAGCCCGCGACGCCGCGCACCTCGACCGTGCCCGCGGCCTCGTCGATGACGAACGGCTCCTCGGCCAGGCCCAGTCGGGTGGCCAGCTCGGACGAGCGCAGGCGCAGCTCGGCGAGGTCCGACGCGGTGCCCGTGAACGGCTGGGCGGGGCCGCCCTCGAGGAGGGTCTGCGCGCCGATCATCCGCGCACCAGGAAGTCCAGGGTGATGGCGGTGTCCTCGTGGGACTGTCCCATGAGGCTGTCGACGGCCAAGGCCCGGCCCGTGACCGTCCGCGTGCGGAAGGGGTAGTTCGCCGGAGCGTTGCGCGAGTTCACGCGCAGCAGGTCGGCCAGCTGATCGGGTCGGGCGCCGAAGCGGTCCCGGATCTGCGGCCAGATGTCGTGGTCCCACACGCGCTGCAGGTCCTCCCATGTCGCGATCTTCCAGAAGTACAGGTGCCCGAGCTCGTAGTCCTGCCCGAGCCGCTCGGTGATCTCGTCGTTCAGGTAGGCCAGCAGCGCGACGGCCGCGGCCTGGGGCGTCCAGTGCTCGGCGTCGATGTCCGGCGCCGTCGCGACCTCGAGGCTGACCCCGAGGTGCTGGGCGAGGAAGTCCAGGTCGGCGTAGGCGTCGATGCGCTCGAAGCGCCGGCCGATCGCCGAGTCCAGCGGCGCGACCGCGCGGTCGACCGAGTTCATCGTGGCCAGGATGTGCACGTCGTGGGGGAAGGTCCACGGCTGCGGCAGCATGTACGAGTCGCCCGAGAGCATCCAGATGGGCTCGGTGACGGGGTCGCCCGTGGGGCTGCGCTGGACCTTCGGCAGGTTCACCGGGATGGCCGAGCGGGTGTTCCCGTCGCGGCCGCGGCGGTAGGACGTGTCCATGTAGGTCATGAAGTCGCCGAGGATCTTCGGCACGTTGCCACGGTTGATCTCGTCGATGACGAGCAGCGCCGAGCCGCGGCCCTGACGGTCGAGCCGGATCGCGAGGTCGAGCAGGCGGCCGGCGAACGGCGCCAGGCGGATGCCCTCGCCGGTGGGACGCAGGCCGACGATGAAGTCCTCGTAGCCGTAGTCCTGGTGGAAGGTGACCCAGTCGGTGATGACGGGCGGCACGACCGGCGACGCCTCGAAGCCCGAGCTGAACGGCTGGTCGACACGGTGGGGGTCGATCTCGATGGCCTCGCCACCGGTCCACTTGTCGTCGAGGATCTGCCGGACCTGCGCGACGGCGTGCGTCTTGCCGGTGGCCGGAGGTCCGTAGATGAGGACGTTCTTGCGGTCGCGGAAGGCGTCGAGGATCTTGCGCGCGAGCGGCGTCAGGCTCTGCACCGAGCCGCTGCCGACGCTGATGACGCCCGACTCCGAGCCGGTGAACAGCGGCTGGCACGACGACGGCCAGCCGGGCGGCAGCGAGGCCCCCGTGGTGTGGCCGGCGAAGTACTGGCCCGTGACGGTGCGCGCGACGTAGACGTGCAGGCCGCCGAGCTCGCCCAGGACGGCCTTGGCGTCCTCGACCGAGGTCGGGATGCGCAGGTCGGGCCAGCCGTGCAGCGGGAGCCACGCGGGGTGCCGCTCGTGCCGCTCGTCGTGGCGGTTCTGCCCGGTCAGCTCGTAGACGCCGTGACGCCGGTGGGCCTTGAACACGAGCGGCGCGGAGACGGAGGGATCGCCGACGACATGCGGGATGATGCGCACGTCCTGCCAGCCGTCGGGCGAGGCGAAGCGGTCGAGGCCGGCGAACTCCAGCAGGTCGGCGACCTGGCGGATCTCCACGCTCGTCCTCCCGCGCAGCACCCGCGTGGACTTCTCCATCGAGTAGTAGTCCTCGGGGCTGATCTCGCGCCACCAGATGCGTTCGACCTTCACCGTCCCGCCTCCCTTCGTCCGCCGCTCGGTCCTGTCGCCTGCGACGGTGAGACGGCGCGGCACGCGCCCCATGACGCAACTCTCGTCACATTTCTTCCACGAGTCACCCTGGTTGTCCCGCGTACCCTACGAGTGTGGGCTGGTTCACACGTCGTCGGCGACGCGAGCGCGCGGTCGTCCTCGCGACCCCGACGCTCGACGGCCGCACCTGGCCGGCCGACGACCCCGGCGCCCGCACGGGATTCGACGCGTCCACGACCCACCGGCTCGGGCTGGACGCCGCGTTCACGCCCGAGGCGCACGAGGTCGCCGACCTGCTGACCGCGCACCTCGTGCCGCTGCTGCCGATCGACGCCTCCCCCGACGACCTGCCCCACGTGGTCGACGTGCTGCGCAGCGCCGCCCAGGCGGGCGCCGGACTCGGGCTCGTGGACGCGCGCAGCACGACGCCCGCGTCCGACCGGATCGGGCCCGAGGTGGCGGGCGCACTGGGGGAGGCCGAGCGCGACCTGCCGCCGATGCCGGCGGAGCTGCGCCGGCAAGCGCGCTTCCTGATGCACGCCGGGCACCACGTGGCGCGGCTCGGCCCGGGCGTCCTGCCCGCCCTCGAGGCCGAGATCACGGGCTCCACCGCGGCGGGCTGAGCGCGCCGCCGAGCGGCGACGAAGGCTCCCGGCACGACCGTTCGTCGCAGAATCCGGTCGTTCGTCGCACGCGCGCCGTGGCGGGACGGCGCCGGAGAGCCACCCCGCCTAGCGTCGGATGTGACCGCCGTCACTGTGACGCCGGTCACGCACTCCGATCATCACCCTGGAGGTGAAGCTGTGAGCAAGTCGACCGAATCCGACTCGGCGTCCCCGGCGCCGACCGAGCGCGAGGCCGCGTACATCGCCGTCCTCGCGTCGCCGGAGTTCCAGGAGCTGAAGCGCAAGCACCGGAACTGGGTCCTGCCGGCCACGGGCGCGGCCCTGGTCTTCTACTTCGTCTACGTCCTCGCGTCCACGTACGCCGTCGACTTCATGAGCCAGAAGCTGTTCGGCAACATCAACGTCGGGCTCGTCTTCGGGCTGCTGCAGTTCGTCGCGACCTTCGTGGTGACGATGGCGTACGTCCGCTACGCCGACCGTGAGCTCGATCCCCGCTCGGCCAAGATCCGCGACGAGATGGAAGCCGAGGGCCTCGCATGATCACCACCTCCCTGCCCGCCCTCGCGCGGGCCGCCGAGTCCGAGCAGGTCGGCAACACCACCTTGAACATCGCGATCTTCGCGGCCTTCGTGGTGCTGACCCTCGTCTTCGTGATCCGGGCGAGCCGCACCAACAAGAGCACGTCGCAGATGTACACCGCCGGCGCGTCCTTCACGGGTCGCCAGAACGGCTTCGCCATCTCGGGCGACTACCTGTCGGCCGCCTCGTTCCTGGGGATCGCCGGCGCCATCGCGCTGACCGGCTACGACGGCTTCCTCTACAGCATCGGCTTCCTCGTGGCCTGGGTCATCGCCCTGCTGCTGGTGGCCGAGCTGCTGCGCAACACCGGCCGGTTCACGATGGCCGACGTGCTGAGCTTTCGCATGCAGGAGCGTCCCGTGCGCACCGCCGCGGCCGTCTCGACGCTCGTCGTGTCCTTCTTCTACCTGCTGGCCCAGATGGCCGGCGCCGGTGGCCTGGTCGCCCTCCTGCTCAACATCAACGACTCCTTCGGCCAGGCCCTGGTCATCGCCGGAGTCGGCGCGCTGATGATCGTGTACGTCCTCGTCGGCGGCATGAAGGGCACGACCTACGTCCAGATCATCAAGGCGATCCTGCTGATCGGCGCCGCGCTGCTGATGACCGTGTGGGTCCTGGCGCAGTACGGCTTCAACTTCTCCGACCTGCTCGGTGACGGCGCCGCCGCCGGTGCCGCGCTCGAGCCGGGCAAGAAGTACGGCCTCGACGGCGTCACGAAGATCGACTTCATCTCGCTGTCGGTCGCCCTGGTGCTGGGCACCGCGGGCCTGCCGCACATCCTCATGCGCTTCTACACCGTGCCCACGGCCAAGGAGGCCCGGAAGTCGGTCGTGTGGGCCATCTGGCTGATCGGCCTGTTCTACCTGTTCACGCTGACCCTGGGCTACGGCGCCGCGGCGCTCGTCGGTCCGGAGCGGATCGCGGCGGCACCCGGCGCGGCCAACTCGGCGGCACCGCTGCTGGCGTACGAGCTGGGAGGCACCCTCCTGCTCGGCATCGTGTCGGCGGTGGCGTTCGCGACGATCCTCGCGGTCGTCGCCGGCCTCACCATCACCGCGTCGGCCTCGTTCGCGCACGACATCTACACGAACGTGATCCACCGCGGCAAGGCGCCGGACGGCCAGGAGGTCAAGGTCGCCCGCATCGCGGCGATCGTCATCGGCATCGTGGCGATCTTCGGTGGCATCGCGGCCAACGGCCAGAACATCGCGTTCCTCGTCGCGCTGGCGTTCGCGGTCGCGGCCTCGGCCAACCTGCCGACGATCCTCTACTCGCTGTTCTGGAAGCGGTTCAACACCCGCGGCTGCCTCTGGAGCATCTACGGTGGCCTCATCATCACGGTCGGGCTGATCGTCTTCAGCCCCGCGGTGTCGGGCTCCGAGACGGCGATGTTCCCCGACCAGGACTGGTCGTGGTTCCCGCTGGCCAACCCGGGCCTGGTGTCGATCCCGGCCTCCTTCCTGCTGGGCATCATCGGCACGCTCACCAGCAAGGAGCACCTGGAGATCAAGGCCGCGGAGATGGAGGTCCGCGCCCTCACCGGTGCGGGCGCGGAGGGCAAGGCGCTCGACCACTGAGGACGAGCACCTGACAGACGCGACGATGGGGCGGCCCCGAGAGGCCGCCCCATCGTCGTCTTCGGGCGTCAGCTGCGCACGAGGCGGCGCGCGAGGTCGCGGTGCAGCGCCTCGACCTCGCGCTCGTCCAGGGGTCCGCCCGCCCGCAGCCGGCGCAGGGTGGAGCGGACCGAGAGCACCCGCACGCCGTCGACCTCGAGCGGGCGCATCGGCAGCTCGCCCTCGACGAAGCAGTAGCTGGTGTGCACCGGCGCCTCGGGCAGCGGGCCCGTCGAGACGGCCGCCTGCAGCGCCTCGGCGTGCTCGGCCATCTGCTCCGAGAGCCGGGTGTGGCGCACGCCGTCGATCTCGAACGTGCTGCCGTCGCGGCACGCGCGGACCTTCTTGCCAGGGTACGAGCGCGGCTCGACCAGGTGCACGCCCGTGGACGTCACGGCGATGACGGGCAGGTCGCCCGTCTGGCCGGGGATGCGGCGGTGGAACAGGAACAGGACCCGATCGCCGAAGGCGTCGATCAGGATCGTGGAGAGCACGTCGGTGGCGTCGGCGCGCTCAGGTGCGGGGGTGGGTTCGGCGGCGGCCTCGCCGCGCACGACCGTCAGTCTGGGGCGCGACAGCGGGTCCACGCTGCGCACCGTCCTTCTGCTCATGCCAGTGAGACGCGCCTCCCGGCGCGCCATGACGCGGTTTCGCGGATTTGTGTGAGACCGAGGTCTCACCCGTTCACCGGGGCCGCTCCGCGTGTCGGTGGGACACGGCAGACTGAGGCTCGACATGACCTTCCACCTGCACCGCGCCGAGCGCACCGACGTGCTCGCCGACGGCCTCGCCGCCCTGCTGGCCGAGCCCACCGACGACCCGTTCGCCACCGAGCTCGTCGTCGTCGCGGCCCTGGGCACCGAGCGCTGGCTGTCGCAGCGGCTCAGCCACCGGCTGGGCGCGTCCCCCGGCGGGGGCGACGGGGTCACGGCCGGCGTCCGGTTCGCGCGGCCGCACTCGATCGTCGCCGAGCTGCTCGGCGAGGACGAGCAGGACCCGTGGCGACCCGACGCCCTGGTGTGGCGGGTGCTCGAGGTGCTCGACGCGTCGCTCGGCGAGCCGTGGCTGGCGCCCGTCGCGCGCCACGTCGGTGAGGGCCACTCCGGCCTCGAGCGCGAGCTGCGTCTCGACCGGCGGCTGGGCGTCGCGCGGAGCGTCGCCGGCCGGCTGCACGCCTACGCGCGCCAGCGTCCCTCGATGACGCGGGCGTGGTCGCAGGGCCGCGACGAGGACGGCACCGGCGCCCCGCTGCCCGCCGACGTGCGCTGGCAGGCCGAGGTGTGGCGCCGTGTGCGGGCGCGGATCGACGCGCCCTCGCCCGACGAGCGCATCGCCGCCACGATCGCCGACCTCGGCGCGTCCGCGGCCGCCGCCGACCTCCCCGCCCGCGTCAGCCTCTTCGGCCACAGCCGCCTCCCGCTCGGCGAGCTGCAGGTGCTGGCGGCGCTCGCCGCGCAGCGCGACGTGCACCTGTGGCTGCCGCACGCCTCCCCCGTCGCCTGGGACCGCCTCGACGACGTCGCCGCGATCGTCCCGCGCGCCGACGACGACACCGCCGAGCGGCTCGAGAGTCCCCTGCTGGCCGCCCTCGGCCGCGACGTGCGCGAGCTCCAGCGGTCGCTCGCCTCGGTTGCCCCTGAAGCCGTCACGCACCCGTCGCTCCCCGTGCCTCGCCCGGACACGCTGCTGGGGCGGCTGCAGGCCGACGTCGCCGCCGATCGGCCCGGTGCCGGCGGACCGGTCCCGCCGGCGTCCGACCGCTCGGTGCAGGTGCACGCCTGCCACGGTCGCGCGCGGCAGGTCGACGTGCTGCGCGACGTCGTCGTCGGCCTGCTCGAGGACGACCCCACGCTCGAGCCGCGCGACGTGCTCGTCATGGTGCCCGACATCGAGGCCTACGCCCCGCTGTTCCACGCGGCCTTCGGCCAGTCCGAGATCCTCGGCGACACGCCCCACCATCCCGGCCACCGGCTGCGCGTCATGCTCGCCGACCGTGCCGCCTCGCGCACCAATCCCCTGCTCGGGCTGACCGTCGCGGTGCTCGAGCTCGCCCGGCGCGGCCGCGCCACCAACGCCGAGGTGCTCGACCTGCTCGGCACCGAGCCCGTGCGGCAGCGCTTCGACCTCGACGACGACGCGATCGAGCGGATCGCCGGCTGGGTCGAGTCCAGCGGCGTGCGCTGGGGGTTCGATGCCGAGCACCGACGGCACTTCGGTCTGCGGGTCGAGCAGAACACCTGGCGCGCGGGGCTCGACCGCCTCGTCGCCGGCGTCGTGGCCACCGAGGACCCCAGCCGGCCCGTGGCCGACGTGCTGCCGCTCGACGACGTCCCCAGCGGCGACGTCGACCTCGCGGGCCGACTGGTCACGTTCGTCGACGGCCTCGAGCGGGCGGTCGAGGCGTTCGGGCGCGACGCCACCATGGCGCAGTGGTCGGCGCGGATCGCGGCGATGCTCGACGACCTCGCCGAGGTCCCGCACCGCGACGCGTGGCAGCGCCAGCAGGTCGAGCGCGAGCTGGAGCGCCTCGGCGACGAGTCCACGGTGCTCCGCCCGGGCGAGGTCCTCTCGATGGTCCGCGACCGCTGGGCCGGCCGCCCGTCGCGCGCCAGCTTCCGCACCGGCAGCCTCACCGTCTGCACGATGGTGCCGATGCGCTCGGTGCCCCACCGGGTCGTGTGCCTGGTCGGCCTCGACGACGGCACGTTCCCGCGGGCCACCCACGTCGACGGCGACGACGTGCTGGCCCGCCGTCCGCTCACGGGCGAGCGCGACGCGCGGGCCGAGGACCGTCAGCTGCTGCTCGACGCGGTCATGTCGGCCACCGAGACCCTCGTCGTCACCTACACCGGCGCCGACGAGCACCGCGGCCAGCCGCGTCCGCCGGCCGTCCCGCTCGGCGAGCTGCTCGACCAGGTGCGGCGCACGGCGGGCGAGGTCGACGTCGTCACCCATCACCCGCTGCAGCCGTTCGACCCGCGGAACCTGCGTCCCGGCGCGATCACCGCCGACGGGCGTCCCTTCAGCTTCGACCCCGCCGCGCTGGCCGGGGCCCGGGCCAGCCTGCGGCCGCGCACCGAGCCCCCACCGTTCCTGTCCGAGCCGCTGCCCGCGGCCGCCCGCGAGGACCTCGTGCTGGCCGACCTCGTCGGGTTCGTGCAGAACCCGGTCCGGGCGTTCTGGCGGCAGCGGCTCGACGTGCTGCTGCGGGGCGAGGAGGACCTGCTCGACGAGGACCTGCCCATCACGCTCGACGGGCTCGAACGGTGGCGCATCGGCCAGCGCCTGCTCGACGACGCCGTGCGCGGCGTCGCCCCGGCCGACGCCTGGTCGGCCGTGTGGCGCGCCGGGATGATGCCCCCGGGCCGGCTGGGCGAGGCCGTGGGCACCGACGTCGGCACGCGCGTGGCCACCCTCGTCGCGGGCACCGCCGCACTGCGCACCGGCGACGCCTCCACGATCGACGTCGACGTCGCGCTGCCCGACGGACGGCGCCTCACCGGCACGGTCGAGGGCGTGCACGACGACCGTCTCGTCACGGTCTCCTACTCCACGGTGCACGGTCGGCACCGCCTGCGCGACTGGGTGCGCTTGCTCGCGCTGGCGTGCGAGCGTCCTGAGGTGCCGTGGGTCGCCCACCTCGCCGGCAAGGTCGGTCGTGGCACGGCCCAGGTCGTCACCCGCGCCCCCGACTCGCGTGAGGAGGCGCTCGGCCTGCTCGCCGATCTCGTCGAGCTGCGCGACGCGGGACTCGTGCGGCCGCTGCCGCTGCCGGTCGAGCTGGCCCGGCTGTTCGCGTTCCAGCAGCGGGCCCGCGGCCCGCAGGCCGCGGCCCGCATCGCCGCGCGCGAATGGCAGCGCGAGCCCAAGGCCTACGGCCCACCCGCCGACCGCGACGCGGAGGAGATCGTGCGCGTGTGGGGTCCGAAGGCGCCGTTCTCGGCGCTCGTCGCCGACGGGTTCACGTCGCTCGCCGCGCGCCTGTGGGACGGCGCGCTCGACCACCAGCAGGAGGCCGCGCTGTGACCACTCCACCGGCGGACGACCGCCCCACCGACCTGCGTCCGTTCGACATCGCCGATCCGCTGCCGAGCGGCACGACGCTGCTCGAGGCGAGCGCCGGCACCGGCAAGACCTGGACCATCGGCGCGCTCGTCTCCCGTTACGTCGCCGAGGGCGTCGTCACGCTGCCCGAGCTCCTCGTCATCACGTTCGGCCGGGCCGCCAGCCGCGAGATGCGCGAGCGCGTCCGCGACCAGCTCGTGGCGGCCGAGGCCGCGCTCGCCGACCCGGCGGCGCACCGCGACGGCGACGACCCGCTGCTCGCGCTGCTGGTCGACGTCCCCGAGGCCGAGCGCGCCGCCCGCCGTGCCCGCCTCCGCGCGGCGCTGGCCGACTTCGACGGCGCGACGATCGCGACCACCCACCAGTTCTGCCAGACCGTCCTGCGCAGCCTGGGCACCGCCGGCGACTCGGACGGCTCGGCCGAGCTGACCGACGACCTCACCGAGCTGGTCGACCAGATCGTCGACGACCTCTACGTCGCGAAGTACGCGAACGAGGACGGGCCCGCACTCTCGCACGGCCAGGCCCGCACGCTGGCCCAGGCCGTCGTCTCCGACCCGCACGCGGCCCTCGTCCCGGTCGAGGCCGACCCGGACTCCCCGGCGGGCGTGCGCGTCCGGTTCGCCCACGCCGTCCGGCGACGGCTCGACCAGCGCAAGCGCGAGCTCGGCCTGCTCGACTACGACGACCTGCTGAAGCGGCTCGAGACCGTGCTGGAGGATCCCGACTCGCCCGCCCGCGCGCTCATGCGGTCGCGCTGGCGGGTCGTGCTCGTCGACGAGTTCCAGGACACCGACCCCGTCCAGTGGAACGTGCTCGACCGCGCCTTCAGCGGCGCGGCCACGCTCGTGCTCATCGGCGACCCGAAGCAGGCGATCTACGCGTTCCGGGGCGGCGACGTCCACACCTACCTGCGCGCGGCGGCCACGGCCACCGAGCGGCGCACCCTGCCCGTCAACTGGCGCAGCGACGCGCCGCTGGTCGACGCGCTCGGCGCCACCTTCGCGGGCGCGCAGCTGGGCCACCCCGACATCGCGGTGCGTCCCGTCCGGGCGCGGCACGCGGGCAGCCGGCTGGTGGGCCTGCCGCACCCCGCGGCGTTCCGGCTGCGGGTGCTCGACCGCGAGGACGCCGACGAGCCCGAGCGCGACCTGCCCGTGGCGGCCGCGCGCGAGCGGATCGTAGAGGACCTGGCGCTCGACGTCGCCGAGGCGCTGGCGTCCGGCGCCACCTACGACTCCGGCTCCGAGGTGCGACCCCTGGCCGCCGGCGACATCGCCGTCCTCGTCGCCACGGGTGTCGAGGCCGACCTCGTGCGCCGCACCTTCGCCCGGCACGGCATCCCGGCGGTCCTCGGCGGCGGCAGCAACGTGCTCGTCAGCCAGGCCGCCGACGACTGGCTCACCCTGCTCGAGGCGATGGAGTCGCCGCAGCGCTCCGGGCTGGTGCGCGCCGCGGGGCTCACCGACCTCCTCGGCCACGACGCGGCCACGCTCGTCGCCGGCGGCGACCGGCTGACCGACGCGCTCGCCACCCGGGTCCGCGACCTGGCCGACCTGCTGGGCGCCCGCGGGGTGGCCGCGGTCGTCGAGTCCCTCACCGACGAGGTCTTCGCCGCACGCATCCTGGCCCGACCCGACGGCTACCGGCGGATGACCGACCTGCGCCACGTCGCGCACCTGCTGCACGAGGTCGCCCTGCGCGAGCGGCTCGGCCTCTCGGGCCTCGTCCAATGGCTGCGGCGCAAGCGGGCCGAGACCGGCGAGTCGGCCGAGCTGACCCGTCGCCTCGACAGCGACGCGAAGGCCGTCCAGGTGCTCACGATCCACGCCAGCAAGGGCCTCGAGTTCCCTGTGGTGCACCTGCCGTTCCTGTTCAACCGCTGGCGTCCCGACCGCGACGAGCGACCGCGCTTCCACGACGCGTCGGGCGCCCGGATCCTCGACGTCGGCGGCCCGGGCTCGCCCGACTTCGCCGCGCACTCCCGCGCCGCCCAGACCGAGGACGCCGGCGAGGTCCTGCGGCTGGCCTACGTCGCGATGACCCGCGCCAAGTCACAGCTGGTCGCCTGGTGGGCGCCCACGCGCGACGCCCGCAACTCCGGCCTGCACCGCCTGCTGTTCCGGCCCGATCCCGCGCGCCCCGAGGTGCCCGACGAGGTCCCGGCGCCCGACGACCCCACGGCGTGGTCGGTGCTGCGCGGCTGGCACGAGCGCGGCGGGCCCGAGCTCGAGCGGGTCGACCCGCGCACCGTGCCCGCCACCGCCCCGGGCGACGAGCCCGCCGACCTCGCCGTGCGCACCTTCGACCGCGAGCTCGACACCATGTGGCGGCGCACCTCCTACTCCGGGCTCATCCGTGCCGAGCAGGAGGCCGCACCGCACGTCGGCACCGAGCCCGACGCCGAGGGCACCACGGACGAGATCGACCTGCCGGTCGTGGCCACCGACCGCGACGAGCGGCCCTCCCCCATGGCCGACCTGCCCAAGGGCGCCACGTTCGGCAGTCTCGTGCACGCCGTCCTCGAGGAGGTCGACGTCACGGCCGCCGACCTGCGCTCCGAGCTCGAGGAGCGTGTCCTCGAGCAGATCGCCCTGTGGCCGGTCGAGCTCGACGTCGACGCCACGGTCGCCGCGTTCGAGGCCATCCTCACCACGCCGCTCGGTCCGCTGGCGGACGACCTCGACCTCGCGACGGTCCTGGCGAAGCGCCAGTTCAAGGAGCTCGACTTCGAGCTGCCCCTGGGCGGCGGCGACCACCCGGTGGCCACGATCGGGCGGCTGGGCCAGCTGGCCGACCTGCTCGAGCAGCACCTGCCCGCCGACGACCCGCTGCGGCCCTTCGCCGACCGGCTCCGCGCTCCCGCTTTGGCCGACCAGCCGCTGCGGGGGTACCTGACCGGCTCGATCGACCTCGCGCTCCGGCTGCCGTCCGGGCGGTTCCTCGTGGTCGACCACAAGACGAACTGGCTCGGCGCCCCCGACGCGCCGCTCACGATCGGCGGGTACCGACCCGACGCGCTCGCCACCGCGATGAACTCGGGTACCTACCCGCTGCAGGCGCTGCTGTACGCGGTCGTCCTGCACCGCTTCCTGCGCTGGCGGGTGCGCGGCTACGACCCGCAGGAGCACCTCGGCGGGGTCCTCTACCTCTACGTGCGCGGCATGGTCGGTGCCGACGCGCCGCGGGTCGACGGCGTGCCCTACGGCGTCTTCTCGTGGCGGCCGCCCACCGGGCTCGTCCTCGCCCTGTCCGACCTGCTCGACGGCACCACCCGCGAGGAGGCCTCGTGACCGCCCCCGCCACGATCGACGACTTCGTCGCCGCCGAGGAGCTCACCACCGGCGACGCGCTCATGACGGCGCGCCTCGCGCGGCTCACCGGCGAGACGGCGCCGCTGCCGCTGCTCGCGCTGGCGTTCGCGGTCCGTGCCGTCCGGCACGGGTCCACGTGCTTCGACCCGCGCCAGGACCCCGAGGTCCCCGGCCTGGCCTGGCCCGACCCGCGGGCCTGGCTCGACGCCGTCCGCTCCAGCCGGCTCGGGCGCGTGCTCCTGGTCGAGCACGACCTGCTCTACCTCGACCGCTACCGCGAGCTCGAGGTCGCGCTGTGCGACGACCTCGCCGCCCGGGCCGCCGCCACGCCGCCGGCGCTCGACGAGGAACGGCTCGTCGCCGACCTCGACCGGCTGTTCCCCGGCGCCGACCACCTCGACCAGCGCGCGGCTGCCGAGCGCGCCGCACGGGTCGGCACGATCGTGCTCACCGGTGGGCCGGGCACGGGCAAGACCACCACGGTGGCGGGCGTCCTGGCGATCCTGCAGGCGCAGTCGCTGGCCACCCTCGGCCGTCCGCTGCGCGTCGCGCTGACGGCGCCCACGGGCAAGGCCGCGGCCCGCATGCGCGAGGCCGTCGCGGCCACCGCCGCTCGGCTCGACCTCACCCCCGACGAGCGCGAGTGGCTCACGGCGCTGCCCGCCTCGACGATGCACCGCCTGCTGGGCTGGCGCCACGACAACCACACGCGGTTCCGCCACGACCGCACGCGGCGGCTGCCGCACGACGTCGTGGTCGTCGACGAGACCTCGATGGCGTCGCTGGAGAACGTCGCGCGGCTGCTCGAGGCGCTGCGGCCCGACACGCGGCTCATCCTCGTCGGCGACGCCGACCAGCTCGCCTCGGTCGAGGCCGGCGCGGTGCTCCACGACGTGGTGGCCGGCTGGTCCGACCAGCACGTCGTCCGGCTCATGCGCAGCCATCGCTTCGGGGCGGGCATCGGCCGCCTGGCCGAGGCCGTCCGCGACGGCGACGCCGACACTGCCGTCGCCCTGCTGACGGCCGGCGATCCGACCATCCGTCTCGTCGACCCGGCCCGCGCCCAGGCCGAGCTCGAGGGCACGCTGCTCCCCCTGGCCCGCGATCTCGTCGCCGCCGGTCGCGCCGGCGACGCCGCCACCGCGCTCCGGCGGCTCGGCGGGCACCGCCTGCTGTGCGCCCACCGCGACGGGCCCACAGGTGCCACCACCTGGAACGATCACGTCACCGCCTGGCTGCGACCCGACGTCGGCTACGACGACTGGTACCCGGGCCGACCCGTGCTGGTCACCCGCAACGACGCGCCGCTGGGCGTGTTCAACGGCGACGGCGGCGTCGTGGTGGCGCGCGACGGGCACGTCGAGGTCGTCCTCGACGGCGATCCCGTCCGCGAGCTGGCGACGTCGCGGCTGCCCGACGTCCAGACCGGCTACGCCATGACGATCCACCGCAGCCAGGGCAGTGAGTTCGAGCACGTCACCGTCCTGCTGCCGGGTCCGGACTCGCGCGCCATGACGCGCGAGCTGCTCTACACGGCGATCACCCGCTCGGTCGCCGCGGTGACCGTGATCGGCACGCCCGAGGACATCCGGACGGCGATCGGGCGGCGAGTCGCCCGATCCAGTGGGATCGCGGAGCGACTCGCCGCCCGAGCAGCGGTGCGGTAGGTCAGCGCTCGGCGCCGGTCATCGCCTCCGTCGCGTCGAGGGTCTGCTCGCCGAGCGACTCCTCCTGCTTGGACGCCTCGATCGTGTGGCGCAGCGGCTTCTCGTGCACGAACCACAGCACGAGGGCCGAGACCAGCGTCAGCGGCGCCAGCCACAGGAAGATCGGCATCAGCGCGCCGTTGTAGGCGGTCACGACGATGTCGTGGATCTCCTGCGGGAGGTGGGCCACCGAGTCGGGCGTCAGCGAGGACGACCCACTGTGCGCCTCGCCGGCCGACGGCAGCCTGGTCGCGAGCGACTCGGTCAGGCGCGACGTGAAGATCGAGCCCACGGCCGCGGCACCGAGCGTGCCGCCCACTTGGCGGAAGTAGTTGTTCGCCGCGGTGGCCGTGCCGACGATGCGGTGCGAGAACGAGTTCTGCACGATCAGCGTCAGGATCTGCATGCCCAGGCCGATGCCGATGCCGAGCACCAGCAGCGAGCCCTCGATCTGCCAGCGCGAGTCGCCGATCTCGATCGTGGAGAGCAGGAACAGGCCGAGACCCGTGACCAGCGCGCCGGCGATCGGGTACCAGCGGTACTTGCCCGTGCGGCTGACGGCCTGGCCCACGACGATGGACGTGACGAGCATGCCGCCCATCATCGGGATCATCATGAGTCCCGCGTGGGTGGCGTCGACGCCGACCGACATCTGCAGGTAGGTGGGCAGGTACGACAGCGACCCGAACATCGCGACGCCGAGGATGATGACACCGACCGTCGTGAGGTTGAAGTTCCGGTCGCGGAACAGCGCCAGCGGCATGACGGGCTCCTCCGCGCGACGCTCGACCGCGACGAACGCGATCGCGCCGACGATGGTCGTCACGATGAGACAGATGATCTGCGGGCTGTTCCAGTCGTACTGGTGACCGCCCCACGTCGCGGCGAGGATCAGCGAGCTCGTCGCGAGGGCGAGCAGCGCCATGCCGAGGAAGTCGACCCGGGTCCGGGCCCGCTCGGTGGTGGGCTTGTGCAGCAGCGCGACCACGGCGACGGCCGCGATGATGCCCAGCGGCACGTTGATCCAGAAGGTCCAGCGCCAGCCGGGACCCTCGGTGAACCAGCCGCCGAGCAGCGGGCCGGCGACCGAGGAGAGGCCGAACACGGCACCGAGGATGCCCATGTACTTGCCGCGGTCGCGGGCCGGCACCACGTCGGCGATGGCGGCCTGCGACAGCACCATGAGGCCGCCGCCGCCGAGGCCCTGGACGGCGCGGCCGGCGATCAGGACGGTCATGTCCTGGGCGAGGGCGCCCACGAGCGAGCCGATCGTGAACAGGGTGATCGCGATCAGCAGCATGGGCTTGCGGCCGACGCGGTCGCCGAGGCGCCCGTAGATCGGCATCGTGACGGTCATGCCCAGCAGATAGGCGGTCATGACCCACGCGATGTGGTCGGCACCGTCGAGCGAGCCGACGATCGTCGGCAGCGCGGTCGACAGGACCGTCTGGCTCAGGGAGGCGAGCAGCATGACGAGCATGAGCGCGGCGAAGACGAGGGTGACGGTGCGCTTCTCGTGCGTCGTGGTGGAGGGGGATGTCGTGGTCATAGGGCGGTGGAGGTGACCTTCCGGAAGGTGGCGATGGCCGCGTCGAGGGCGTCGTCGCGGTGGGACATGAGCTGGTCGGGGTCGTTCGTCCACGCGAGCGTGACGACCGATCCGGCCAGCAGGATCAGGGCGCGGGCCTCGTGCAGGTCGGCCGGGAGGCCGGCGATGCCGAGCCACGGGGTCTCGACGTCCTCGACGAAGCGGGCGACGACGAGCTTGCGCGCGTCGGTGAAGACCTGGGTGAGTCGCGAGCGCAGCCGCGGGTTGGCCGCGGACAGCGCGCGGCGCTGGGCGAGGTCGACCTCGGGACCGATGGTGCTGGAGGCGACCTCCAGGACCAGGAGGCTGACGCGCTTGAGCGCGGGCTGGCCCTCGGAGTCGCGCAGCGCCTGCAGCGTCTCCTCGGTGACCCGCGCCGGACGGACGCCGACGATGGCGTCCTCCTTGGACTCGAAGTAGTTGAAGAAGGTGCGCGGCGAGATGCCGGCGGTGGCCGCGATCTGCGCGACCGTGACGGCGTCGGGACCGTGCTCGAGGGCGGCCGTGGCCGCGGCATGGTGGATGGCGGTCCACGTCTGGCGCTGGCGCTCGGCCACGAGAGGGCTGACGACTTCAGTTTGCACAACTGCATTCTATGCAGTCGTGCAAACCTTGCACCAGTGCAGAGCGACGGTAACTGCGAGTTGCCCTCGTGTCGTTCGTCACCTACGGTCGAGGGGTCCCGCGCACGCCCCCGCAGCTCGGGACGGGGCCCCGGGCGGTGTGGTGCAGACCGGGGCCCCACCCCGGCGGCGGCCCGCTCAGCTCAAGTCGGTCAGCTCCGAGCGGTCCACTCGGGTGCCGACCATCTCGCGCAGCGTGTCGTTCACGTCCCAGATCCCCACGTTCATGCCCGCGGTCAGCCGCGACTCCTCGTCGATCCAGTAGGCGATGAAGGCATTCGCCTCGAGGTCGCCGCGGATCTCCACCGTGTCCTTGGGTCCGGGGCGCCCGACGTACTCCATCGAGAACTCGAACTGGTCGGTGTAGAAGTACGGGTACCAGTCGTGCACCGTGTCGCGGCCCAGCAGCACGTCGGCCACGGCGCGGCCCTGCCGGATCGCGTTGTCCCAGTGCTCGACGCGGAGCCGGTCCTCGAGCGTCACGTTCCACGCTCCCGCGACGTCGCCGATCGCCAGGACGTGCTCGTCGGCGGTCTGGAACCGCTCGTCCACGACGATGCCGTCGTCCACCTCGAGGCCGGACTCCTCGGCCAGCGCCGTCGCCGGCACCGCACCGATCGCGACGAGGACGTGGTCGGCCTCGATGGTCTCCCCCGACGCGCGGACGCCGACGGGTCCGTCGTCCCCCAGCACGATCTCCTCCACCGTGACCCCGGTGCGCAGGTCGACCCCGTGGGAGCGGTGCAACGCGGCCAGGTGCGTGGCCAGCTCGTCGCCGAGCACCCGCTGCAGGGGCAGGTCGTCGCGCTCGAGCACCGTGACTCGGACGTCGTGGCTGCGCGCCGCGGCCGCCACCTCCAGCCCGATCCAGCCCGCGCCGACGATGACGAGCCGGCTCCCGGACTCCAGCGTGGCCAGGATGCGGTCCTTGTCCTCGAGGGTGCGCAGGTAGAGCGCCCGGTCGGCGCCCGGCAGGTCGGGCACCCGCGGCTCGGCGCCGGTCGCCAGCACCAGCAGGTCGTACTCGAGCCGGTCCCCCGACTCCAGCTCGACCCGGCGCGCCTCGCGGTCGAGCGCGGTGACCCGCGTGCCCGTCATCAGCTGCACGTCGTGCTCGGACCACCAGTCGGCGTCGAGCACCGTCGGGTCGGTGTCCTTGCCGAGCAGCAGGTCCTTCGACAGCGGCGGCCGCTCGTACGGCGGGCTCCCCTCGGCGCCCACGACGGTCACCGATCCCTCGTACCCCTCCTCACGCAGTCGCTCGACCGCCTTCGCGGCGGCCAGTCCTCCTCCGACGATCACGAGTCGCTCCATGCCCCCATCGTCCGCCCCGCGGGCCGCGACGCAACCCCGCGCGCGGAGACGATGTGCCCCCAGGCACCCCCGCGGTGCCGTAGGTTGGCCACTCGGCCGCCCCGCGAGGAGATCCACGTGAACGACGACCTGACGATTCGTACCGCAACACCGGAGGACGTGTCCTGGGCCCTCGCCCTGCGGCACCGCGTCTATGCGGAGGAGCTCGGGCAGCACCCGACCAACGCCGACGGCCTCCTCACCGACACGCTGGACGGCGACAACGTCTACCTCGTCGCGGCCCGCGACGGCGAGCCGGTCGGCTTCGTGAGCGTCACGCCGCCGTGGGTGGGCCGGTTCGGCCTCGACAAGTACGTCACCCGCGAGGAGCTCCCGCTGCTCGACGAGCCCGACGTGTTCGAGGTCCGCATCCTCACGGTGCGGCCCGACCAGCGGCACACCGGCGTCGCCACGCTGCTGATGTACGCCGCGATGCGCTGGGTGGCCAGCCGCGGCGGTCGCACGATCGTCGCGATGGGGCGCAGCGAGGTCATGGACCTCTACCGCGGCGTCGGGCTCGTGCCCACCGGCCGCACGGTGACCAGCGGCTTGGTCGACTTCGAGGCCATGAGCACGTCCGTCGCCGCTCTCACGGCGCTCGCGCTCGGTCCGTTCGCGGAGCTCGTCGAGCGCTGGCGGACCACCGTCACGTGGGAGCTCGACGCCCCGTTCGCCACCCGCCCCGACGGCTGCGAGCACGGCGGCGCGTCGTTCGGCGCGATCGGCACCGCCTTCCGCACGCTCGAGCGCCGCACCGAGGTCGTCGCCGCCGACGTCCTCGACGCCTGGTTCGAGCCGGCGCCCGGCGCGCGCGCCCTGCTCGCCGAGGATCCGGGGTGGCTCGCCCGCACGTCCCCGCCGTCCGACGCCGAGGGACTGCTCGCCGAGATCGCCGCCCAGCGCGGTCTGCCGATCGACGCGCTCGCGGTGGGGTCCGGGTCCTCCGACCTCATCTTCCGCGCCTTCACGTCCTGGCTCACGCCGTCCAGCCGGGTGCTGCTCGTCGACCCCGGGTACGGCGAGTACGCCCACGTCACCGAGCGCGTCGTCGGCTGCCACGTCGAGCGGTTCGTCCTCCGGCGCGAGGACGGCTGGCGCGTCGACACCGAGGCCCTCGCGGCCACGGCGGCCGCGGGCGCGTACGACCTCGTCGTGGTGGTGAACCCGAACAACCCCACGGGTCGGCTGACGCCCGCGGAGGACCTCCGTCGTGCGATCACCGCATCGCCGGACGGGACCCGCTGGTGGGTCGACGAGGCCTACCTGGGCTACGTCGGCCCCGGGGAGTCCCTGGCCGGGCTGGCCGCCACCGACCCGCGCCTCGTCGTGTGCACCTCGCTGTCGAAGATGTACGCACTGTCGGGGATGCGCGCCGCCTACCTCGTGGCGCGCCCCGAGACCGCGACCGCGATGCGCCGCCTCACCCCGCCGTGGCAGGTCAGTCTCCCGGCGCAGGTCGCCGCCGTCGCGGCGCTGCGCGATCCCGACCACTACCGCGACGCCTGGGACCGGACCCACGAGCTGCGCCGCGACCTCGCCAAGCGGCTGGACGCGATCGGAGGCCTCGAGGTCGAGGACTCCGAGGCGAACTTCCTGTGCCTCACCCTCCCCCGCGGCGGGCCGAGCGCGGCCTCCTTCGTCGCCGCGCTGCGCGAGCACGACGTCTTCCTGCGCGACCTGTCGCCGCTCTCGCCCGCCTACGAGGGCCGGACCGTACGGGTCGCGGTGCGTGACGTGGAGGAGAACGACCGCATCGTCGCCGCCTGCGCCGAGGTGCTGGGCCGCTGATGGTCTCCGTCGAGTCGCTCGTCCCCTGGATCGGCGGCGCCCTGGTGATCGGCGGGATCGCGGTCCTGGCGTCCCGGCGCGGGGAGCTGATCCGTCGCTGGCTCATCTGGGCCGGAGCCGTGCCGGTCGTCGTGGCCCTGTTCTGGTGGGGCGGGCCCGGGACGGCCCTGCTCGCCTCGGTGGCCGGCATCGTCGCGGCGATCGAGCTCGGGATCCTGCTCGGGCTGCGCCGCGAGGACGTCGTGGTGCTCGGCGTCGCCCTGGTCGGCGTCGTGGGCACCGCCTGGCTCGAGCCCGACCTCGTCCTGCACGCGCTGGGCGCCGGGGCGCTGCTCGTCGTGGCGCCGCCGCTCCTGCAGGGCGACGCGGACGAGGGGCTGCGCCGGATCAGCGGTGGGCTCCTGGGGCTCGCCTGGCTGGCTCCGCTCGCCGGGCTCGTGACGCTCGGGGGCACCGCGCTGGCCCTGTTCGTCGCCGTGTCGGTGGCCGACATCGTCGCGTTCTTCGCCGGGCCCCGACTCGGCGGACCACGGCTGTCGCCCCTGTCCCCGGCGAAGCGGTGGAGCGGCCTGCTGGTCGGTGCCGCGGCGGGCATCGCCGTGCTCGCGCTGCTCGGCGCGCTGACGTGGCCCACCGCGATCGCGGTCGCCGTCGGCGCCCCGGCCGGCGACCTCCTGGAGTCCCTCGTCAAGCGCGGCGTGCGGGCGAAGGACTCCGGCACCATGATGGCCGGCGCCGGCGGGCTGCTGGACCGGATCGACTCCACGCTCCTGGCGCTGGCCACCGTCCTGCTCCTGTCCTGAGCGCGCGACCCCGGACACACGAGAGCGGCGCGGCCGACCCTTCCCAGGGTCGACCGCGCCGCGGCTCGTGACGGTCAGCTGCAGCCGCTGGTGCTGCCGCAGCCCTCGCAGACGTGGCAGGAGCCGGCCGGCCGCATCTTCGTGCCGCAGGTCATGCACAGCGGGCTGTCGACCGCCGCGCCCGTGATCTCCTCCAGCAGCTCCGCCGAGGTGTGCGCCTGGCCGGAGGCCGGACGCGCCGTCTCGATCTGGACCTCGACCGCCGCGGCGTCGGCGACCTGCGCCTCGGCCTTCAGCTCGGCCGCGGCCTCGCTCGAGGCGCCCGCGGGCTCCTCGGAGACCAGCTCGGCCGCCGTCGTGCCGTCACCCTTGACCGGCTCGTACGAGCCCGTGTCCAGGTAGCGCTGACGCTCCTCGACCGAGTGGATGGACATCGCCGAACGGGTGTCGAAGTCCAGGTAGTCCAGCGCCACCCGGCGGAACACGTAGTCCATGATCGACTGCGCCATCCGCACGTCCGGGTCGTCGGTCAGACCGGCGGGCTCGAACTTGAGGTTCGTGAACTTGCTGACGAAGGTCTCCAGCGGCACGCCGTACTGCAGGCCGATCGACACCGCGATGCTGAACGCGTCCATCACGCCGGCCAGGGTCGAGCCCTGCTTGCCGAGCTTGAGGAAGATCTCGCCCAGCGTGCCGTCGTCGTGGGCGCCGGAGGTCATGTAGCCCTCGGCACCGCCGACGCTGAAGCTGGTGGTGATCGACGCGCGCGACTTCGGCAGGCGACGACGGATCGGCTTCTCGACGATCTTCTCGACGACCTGGACCTCGGTGGCCTTCGGCGCGTCGGTCTTGTCGTCCTGGGCCTTCTGGCTGGACAGCGGCTGGCCGACCTTGCAGTTGTCGCGGTAGACCGCGAGCGCCTTCAGGCCGAGCTTCCAGCCCTGGAAGTAGACGTCGGCGATCTCGTCGACCGTGGAGGTCTCGGGCATGTTGACCGTCTTGCTGATGGCGCCGGACAGGAACGGCTGGCAGGCCGCCATCATCCGGACGTGGCCCATCGGCTTGATGGCACGCTCGCCGACCGCGCAGTCGAAGACCTCGTAGTGCTCGGGGCGCAGGCCCGGGGCGTCGATGACGTGGCCCTTCTCGGCGATGTACTCCACGATCGCCTCGATGGTCTCGCCGGTGTAGCCCAGCTTCTCCAGCGCGACGGGGATCGTCTGGTTGACGACCTGCAGCGAGCCGCCGCCGACGAGCTTCTTGAACTTGACCAGCGAGAAGTCCGGCTCGATGCCGGTGGTGTCGCAGTCCATCATGAAGCCGATCGTGCCGGTGGGCGCCAGGACCGAGGCCTGCGAGTTGCGCCAGCCGTTCTTCTCACCGATCTTCAGGTTGGCCGCCCACTGCTTGGTGGCCTCCTTCTGCACGGCGATGTCCATCGCGTGCTTGGAGCGGATCTCGTCGTTGGCCGCCTGGTGCTTGCGCATGACGCGCTGGTGGCCGTCGACGTTGGCCGCGTAGCCCTCGTAGGCGCCGACGACACCCGCGAGCTCGGCGCTGCGACGGTAGGACGTGCCCGTCATGAGCGACGTGATCGACGCGGCGAGCGCGCGGCCGCCCTCGGAGTCGTACGCCAGGCCCGAGGCCATCAGCAGGGCGCCGAGGTTGGCGTAGCCGATGCCGAGCTGGCGGAACTTGCGGGTGGTGTCGCCGATCGCCTCGGTCGGGAAGTCGGCGAAGCAGATCGAGATGTCCATCGCGGTGATGATGAACTCGACGCTCTTGACGAACTTCTGCGTGTCGAAGGTGCCCTCGTCGGTGAGGAACTTCAGCAGGTTGAGGCTGGCCAGGTTGCAGCTGGAGTTGTCCAGGTGCATGTACTCGCTGCACGGGTTCGAGGCGGTGATGCGGCCCGACTCCGGCGTGGTGTGCCAGTCGTTGATCGTCGAGTCATACTGGATGCCCGGGTCGGCGCAGGCCCACGCGGCCTGGGCCATCTTGCCCCACAGGTCGCGGGCGTCGATCTCCTCGATGACCTCGCCGGTGGTGCGGGCGCGCAGGCCGAAGGCGGTGCCGGCCTCGACGGCCTCCATGAACTCGTCGTTGACGCGGACCGAGTTGTTGGCGTTCTGGTACTGGACGCTGGTGATGTCGGAGCCACCCAGGTCCATGTCGAAGCCCGCGTCACGCAGCACGCGGATCTTCTCCTCCTCGCGCTCCTTGGTCTCGACGAACTCGACGATGTCGGGGTGGTCGACGTCGAGCACGACCATCTTGGCGGCGCGACGGGTGGCGCCACCGGACTTGATCGTGCCGGCGGAGGCGTCGGCGCCACGCATGAAGGAGACCGGGCCCGAGGCGGTGCCGCCGGAGGAGCGGAGCAGCTCCTTGCTCGAGCGGATGCGCGACAGGTTCAGGCCGGCACCGGAGCCGCCCTTGAAGATCAGGCCCTCCTCGCGGTACCAGTTCAGGATCGAGTCCATCGAGTCGTCGACCGCCAGGATGAAGCACGCGCTGACCTGCTGCGGGCTGGACGTGCCCACGTTGAACCACACCGGGCTGTTGAAGCTGAAGACCTGGTGCAGGAGCATGTACGTCAGCTCGTGCTCGAAGATCTCGGCGTCGGCGTCGGAGGAGAAGTAGCCGAAGTCCTTGCCGGCCTTGACGTACGTGAGCACCACGCGGTCGAGCAGCTGGCGCAGGCTCTGCTCACGCTCGGGCGTGCCCACGGCGCCGCGGAAGTACTTGGTGGTGACGATGGTGGAGGCGTTGAGGCTCCAGAAGTCGGGGAACTCCACGCCACGCTGCTCGAAGACGGTCTCGCCGGTCTTCCAGTTGGTCTGGACGACGTCGCGACGCTCCCACGTGACCGCGTCGTAGGGGTGCACGCCTTCGGTGGTGTGGACGCGCTCGATCTTGAGTCCGGCCTTGGAGGCGGACTTGCGGCTGGTGCGAGGGGCGGGTCCCGAGTTCCCGCCGACCGTCTCGGTCATGTGGTGCTCCTGTCCTGGTGGTGCTGCGTGGTTGGGTGTGGCGTCTGGTGGGGGTCCGTCAAGACCCGTGTCCGGGGTCGGCCGCGTCGAGCTCGGCCTCGTCCAGCGTGGAGATGTCGGCGTGGTCGGCCATCAGCCCGGCGATCTCGGCGACGAAGTCGTCGGCGGAGTCGAAGGACTTGTAGACCGAGGCGAACCGCAGGTACGCGACCTCGTCGAGGGTGCGCAGCGGCTCGAGGATGGCCAGTCCGATGTCCTGCGTGTTGATCTCGGCCTGGCCCGAGGCCCGCAGGGTGTCCTCGACCTGCTGGCCCAGGCACGCGAGGTCGTCGGTGGAGACCGGGCGGCCCTTGCAGGCCTTGGCGACGCCGGCGACCGCCTTCTCGCGGACGAACGGCTCGGTGGCGCCCGAGCGCTTCACGACCATGAGCTGCATCTGCTCGATCGTGGTGAAGCGCTTCTCGCACTGCGAGCACGCGCGACGACGACGGATCGAGCCGCCCTCGTCGGCGACGCGGGAGTCGAGCACGCGGGTGTCGGTGTTCCGGCAGAACGGGCAGTGCATGGCTTCCTCCTCGCGTCGGGCGGATCGGGGTCCCCGTGGACGGGCCTGGGGACGAGCTGTGGACAGATCCTCGCGGGCTGTGGGCAACAGCAGGATTGCTGTGGACCTATATGTGGAGAATCACATCCGTGTAACTACTAGATGTAGTGGTCACTCTACGTGCCAGTGAGCCCGTAAGCAACAACTTCGCAGACACGTCCGACAGAATGCGTCGACGCCCCTGCAACCCCGGCGTTTGCGCTGGTGGGAACGGGGGCGACGGTCTCTCGAGTCGCGGAGTCCTGGCGTGTCGGCCACCATCGAGGGGTCACCCGCCCGCGATCGCCGCCCCGAGAATCGAGAGGAGCCCGCGCGCCGCCACCGCGTCGCCCGTCACCCGATGACAACGTCCCTGCCTCGCGAGCTCCGTTCCGCACGCCTGCGCGCCCTGGCCGTCCTGACCGACCGCCTGGGCGACGTCACCCCAGCCCGCACAGCGCTCGACGCCGCGCTGGCCGCGCCGCCGCGAGGCGCTGACGACTGGGAGCCCGACGCCATCCTGGCGCGGGCGTGGGAGATCGCCGGGCTGGAGCGGCCTCCCGGCCGGGTCCCCGCGGACGACACCGCTCCCGTCCTGCGTCTGCTGGCGACGTGCGCTCATCGATCCCTGCCCGAAGCGGCACGCATCGCGCTCGTGCTCAGCGCGGCCGCTGGGTTGTCCACCGATGACATCGGGCACGTGTTCGCCGCCCCCGAGTCGGTCATGGCCCAGCGGATCGCCTGGGCCGAGATGCGGGTGCGGCCGAGCCTCGGGGAGCCGATCGCCGAAGAGGACGTCTCGGCGCAGCTCGGTCGTGTGCTCGACGTCCTGATGCTGATCTTCGACGACGGCGTCGTGCACCCCCACGCGCCCGTCGACCTGCCGTGGGAGGCGGTCGAGACCACCCGGGTGCTCATCGAGCTCTTCCATGGCGAGCAGGAGCCACGCGCCCTGCTGGCGCTCATGCTGCTCACCCGGGCGCGACGCGACGCACGTCAGGAGTCCGACGGCACCCTGCGCGCGCTCGAGGTCCAGGACCGCGACCTGTGGCACCACGCCGAGATCGAGGAAGGGCTGTTCCTGCTGCGGGGCAGCCAGCGCCAGGGGCGCACCGGCCCCTACCAGGTCCGCGCCTCCATCCAGGCCGCGCACGTCACGGCCCACGAGGCGTCCGACACCGACTGGCCCCGCCTGCTGACGCTGTACGACCGCCTCATGGAGCTCGCACCCTCCGACGCCGTCGCGCTCGGGCGGGCGTGCGCGGTGGCCGAGGTGACGGGACCCGAGGCCGCGCTGGAGTCGGTCGAGCGCATGGGCGTCGACACGCACCTCTTCCACGCCACCCGTGCCGAGCTGCTGCGCCGGATGGGCCGCGCCGAGGAGGCAGACCGAGCATGGACCGCAGCGGTCGCACGCGCGCGCAGCGCGTCGGAGCACCAGAGGCTGCGCGGCGAGGTGGAGCGCTAGTCACGTCACATCCGCTGCGGTTGCGAGCCGCTGCGAGCACCCTACGGTGGAGGCATGGCCACCAAACCCAAGTACACGGTTCCCGGTCTCAGCATCGCCGATGGCGAGAGCATCGCGAAGACGCTGCAGGACCGGTTGAACGCACTCAACGACCTGATGCTGACCCTGAAGCATGTGCACTGGAACGTCGTGGGGCCCCACTTCATCGCCGTGCACGAGATGATCGATCCCCACGTCGTGGAGGTGCGCGACATGGTCGACGAGACCGCGGAGCGCATCGCCACCCTCGGCGCCGTGCCGCTGGGCACGCCCGCCGCGATCGTCGAGGGCCGCTCGTGGGACGACTACCCGCTGGGCCGCGCGACCACGACCGAGCACCTCAAGGCACTCGACGAGGTCTACATCGGCCTCATCGACGACCACCGCAAGGCCCAGGCCGCCGTCGCCGACCTCGATCCCGTGACCGAGGACATGGTCATCGGTCAGATCAAGACGCTGGAGCTGTTCCACTGGTTCGTCCGCGCGCACCTCGAGAGCGCTGGCGGCGAGCTCAAGAGCTGACGCTCCCCCACACCCGAGAACGCCCCCGGTCCGTCGGACCGGGGGCGTTCTGCGTGCAGGGCGTCAGGCGGGGGCGGCCGCGGAGCGCCGGGCCTGCAGCACGGCGATCCCGTGGCCGGCCAGCGCGGCGAGGACCTGCAGGGTCATCGACGTGATGACGACGGCCGAGCCGAGCCACCAGTAGACCGGTCCCTCGCCCAGCCCGCTGACGAGCACGATGGCCAGGGAGACGAAGCCGAGCGCTCCCCCGGCCACGACCCAGGCCAACGCGCCCATGTCGGCGGGACGACCGCGCTGCCAGGCCCAGCCGACGACCGCGAGGACGACGAGCAGGACGGCCGCGGCGGGCCAGAGGATCTCGGTGAGCGCACTGCCGAGCCAGGCGGCGGGCGCGTCGATCCCGTGCGCCCCGGCGCGGTCGGGCACGAGCCAGGTGACCGCGCTGGCGAGCAGCAGCACCGCGGCGCGACTGAGCACCTGTCCGCGGAACCGCGTCATCACGTGGATGTGGTGACCGTGGGCGACGATGGCCATGGCGACGACCTCCTCGACATCGTTGTCCTCGTCCACGCTACGCCGCCCCGGCGTCCGGCGGGACCACTACCGCACGAAGGCGTGTCGAACGACGGGAGAACAGACGCACACGGCGCCCACCGGCCCCTTCCCCGAGGCAACGATGGGCGCCGTGTGCTGGCGCGGCGGACGACCGGAGAGGTCAGTCCTGGACCGGCACCGCGAGGGTGGAGCCGATCGGCAGCGAGGCGCCGTCCTCGAGCGCGTTCAGCTTGACGATCTCGTCGACGGTCGAGCGGATGTCGGCGTTGGGACGCGCCTCGGCGGCGATGCTCCACAGGGTCTGTCCGGGCTGGACGGTCACCGTGGTGACGATGCCCGGCTCGGAGGCCGAGTCGGTGGCCGCGACCGCGGAGCCGAAGACGATCGCGAGCGTCGTGATGACGGCGAGCGCCACGGCCACGATCACGGCGCGGCCACGGCCCGTGAGCCGCAGCGGGGCCGCGGGCTGCACGGCGGCCGACACGTAGGTCGTGCGGGTCACGGCGGGGCGACGCAGGTCGAGCGCCGGGAACGGGGTGTGGTCGAGGGTGATGCTCATGATGGCCTCCGGGGAAGTTCGGGCTGTCGTGCTGTTCGATTCGATCAGGTGTTCTATCGAACACACGAACGACTGTACGGGTCGGCTCCGACAGAATCGAGCATCGTCGAAATTTTGTTCGAATCGGCGTGTCGTGCGGGCCGCCGCACGCGCCGCTAGCGTCGAGGCATGTCGATCGTGCGCACCTTCCTCACCGCGTGGCGTCAGGCCTCGGCCCGCCAGGCGCCACTGCTGGCCGCGGGCGTCGCCTTCTACCTGTTCACGTCGCTCTTTCCCGCGCTCATCGCCGCCGTCTCGATCTACGGCCTGGTCGCCGACCCCGAGACGGTGGCCGAGCAGACGACCCGGATCTCCGACGCCCTGCCCGCCGACGCGGCGTCGCTCGTCAACGGCCAGCTCGAGCAGCTGACCTCCGCCCCGTCCGGCTCGCTGGGACTCAGCGCCGTGATCGCCATCGTGCTCGCCGTCTACGCCGCGTCGGGCGGCATCGGCAACCTCGTCACCGCGATCAACCAGCTGTACGGCGTGCAGGACGGACGGTCGTTCGTGAGGAGCAAGGCGCTCGCCCTCGGCCTGACGGGTGCCGGCGTGGTGTTCGGCCTCGTCGCGATCTCCCTCGTGGCCGTGGTGCCCGCCGTCCTCAACCTCGTCGACGTCGTGCCGGGGATCAGGCTGCTGGCCAACGTGCTGCGCTGGGTGTTGCTGGCCGGCGGCATCGTCGTGGCGATCGGCGTGCTCTACCGGGTGGCGCCCGACCGTCCGGCCACGGGCAGCATCGTCACGAAGGGCGTGCTGATGGCGTCCGCGCTGTGGCTGCTGGTGTCCGTGGGCTTCTCGCTGTACGTCGACCTGTTCGGCAACTACTCGAAGACCTACGGCGCGCTCGCCGGCGTGGTCGTGCTGCTGCTGTGGCTCTGGATCGGCATGTACGCGATCCTGCTGGGCGCCTGCGTCGAGGCCGCCCGCGAGCACATCGTCACGCGCGAGACCCTCAGCGAGGATGAGGAGCTGGCACGCCGGCGCTCCCACGAGGCCGAGATCGCGGCGGGTCTCGACCGCTTCACCGACGAGCTCGACGACCAGACCCGGCGCTAGGACTCAGCCGAGCAGGCGGCCGAGGAGGAAGGCGAGCGCGCCGACCACCACGACCAGCGCGATGACCCCGCTGACGATCTCGACCGGGCGCAGCCCGTGGTCGGGCACGCCGCGACGCTGCAGGTCGACCTCGAAGTCGGGCAGCAGCAGCTGCAGGTCGACCGTGGCGTGGTCGGCGACGCCGTGCTCGCGCAGCACCTCGCGGGCCGACGCCTCGATCTCGGCCAGGTCGTCGGCCGTGGAACGACCCACCCCCGACACGTCGACCGTCCAGCCGTCGCCCTCGCGCGTACCCACGACCACGTAGCTCACGCCCACACCCTAGGCCACCGACACCGGACACGCCGTATCGAACACGTGTTTGATCCGCGGTCGCCCCGCGGCTACCGTCGTGCCATGAGCGAGAACCTGGACGAGCCGGTCGACCTGACGGGACTGACCAAGCGCCAGCGGCGCATCCTGGTCTTCCTGAAGGACCACATCGAGTCACGCGGCTACCCGCCGAGCATGCGCGAGGTCGGCGCCGCGTGCGACCTGGCCAGCACGTCCTCGGTCTCGCACCAGCTCCGGATGCTCGAGCGCAAGGGCTTCATCCGCCGCGACCCGAACCGTCCGCGCGCGCTCGAGATCTTCCTGCCCGACGCGAAGCCCGCGATGCGCAGCCGTCCGGTCGAGGTCGACGAGACCGACAGCGGCGACGCGGTCCCCCAGCCGGCCTACGTGCCGATGGTGGGCCGCATCGCGGCCGGCGGCCCGATCCTGGCCGAGCAGCGCGTCGAGGAGGTCATGCCGCTGCCCCGCTCGCTCGTCGGCGACGGCACCCTGTTCCTGCTCGAGGTCAAGGGCGACTCGATGGTCGAGGCGGCGATCTGCGACGGCGACTACGTCGTGATCCGCCAGCAGCAGGTCGCCGAGAACGGCGAGATCGTCGCCGCCATGATCGACGGCGAGGCCACGGTGAAGACGCTCAGCCGCAAGGACGGCCAGGTCTGGCTGCTCCCCCAGAACGCGGCCTACGAGCCGATCGACGGCACCGACGCGCAGATCATCGGCAAGGTCACCGCGGTCCTGCGTCGCGTCTGACGCTCAGTCGTCGGCAGGCTCGACCGGTCGGGCCTGCCACGCACTGGCGACCATGTCGTCGAGGGTGTGCGTGAGCTTCCAGTCCAGGTCGCGCGCCGCCCGCTCCCCCGAGGCCACGATGCGGGCCGGGTCGCCGGGGCGTCGTCCCATGACCTCGGGCTCGAAGTCCACGCCCGTGGCGGTCGAGACCGCCTGCATGATCTGGCGCACGGACACGCCGTCGCCGTTGCCGAGGTTGTAGACCGGCTCGAGGTCCCGGCCGTCCAGCAGTCGGCGCACCGCGGTGACGTGCGCCTCGGCGAGGTCGGCCACGTGCACGTAGTCACGCACGCACGTGCCGTCGGGCGTCGGATAGTCCTCGCCGAAGATTCTCGGTCGGTGTCCCTGCGAGAGCGCCTTGATCACCAGCGGGAAGAGGTTGTGCGGGCTCGAGTCGTACAGGTCGGGCTCACCCGAGCCGACCACGTTGAAGTACCGCAGCGAGGTGTGACGCAGTCCGGTGGCGACCCCCTGATCGCGGATCATCCACTCCCCCACGAGCTTGGACTCGCCGTACGGCGACTCCGGATGGGTCGCGGTGTCCTCGGTGACCACCTCGACGTCGGGCGTGCCGTAGACCGCGGCGCTGCTGGAGAACACGATCGCACCGATGTCGAGACGCTCCATGGCTCGGAGCAGACTCAGCGTGCCGCCGACGTTCTGGCGCCACGTGTGCACCGGCTGCTCCACCGAGACGCCCGCGTACTTGAACGCGGCCAGGTGGATGACTGCCTCGATCGGGTGATCGGCGAGCTGGTCGACCAGCTGCTTCGCGTGCAGGACGTTGAGGTCGATGAACGGGACGCCTGGCCGGACGAACTCGCGGTGGCCGCTGGAGAGGTCGTCGACGACCACCGACTCCAGACCCGCCCGCTCGAGCGCCCGCACCACGTGCGCGCCGATGTAGCCGGCTCCGCCGGTGACCAGGATCGCCATGGTGGCAGCCTAGGACGCCGGACTACTGCCGGAAGCGCAGGGTGCCGACCGACTTGTTCTTGCCCCGGGTGACCTTGACGGTCTTGGCCCCGGAGAAGCCGCGCGAGATGCCGCGCCACGAGTCGGCGTTCACGACGATCCGGTAGCGACCCGACGCCAGGCCGGTGACCTTGAACTTGCCGGCGCCGTCGGTCATCGCGGTGCGGTAGACCTTCTTGCCGTCGGTGGACGTCAGGCGGATCATCAGCTCGGTGCGGGGCTTGACCTTCGCCGCCGTCACGCGGCCGCTGACCGAGCCGCCCTTGTAGTTCTTCAGGCCGACCCGCATCGACGAGCCCTTGACGTAGACCAGCTTGTAGGTGCCCGAGGTCCAGGCACGGCAGTGCTGGCGGTACATCCGGTAGTTCTTGGCCTTCCACTTCTCGAAGCCACGGTCGAGGCCGTTGAAGTAGCCGTCGTTGTTCTTGTAGCGGCTCTTGTACCAGGCGTGGCAGCCGGTGCGGCGGCCCATCTCGAACCAGTACCAGCCCTCGCCGAGGCTGACCTTGCGGCCGGTGCCGGCGCGCACGACGTCGGAGGCCAGGATCTTGCGGCCCTTCGCGTACTCACGGACGGTGAGGTAGCGGTCGACCTTGGCCGAGCTGGCCTTGCCCTGGTAGCCGCCGGCGACGACGCTGACCGTGGTGCGGCCGCGGCCGATGTTCTGCACGCGGCCGGTCAGGCCGGCGTTCGGCAGGTGCAGCATGCGCGCGGTGGAGCGCGACTCGCCGCGGTTGTTCACGACGGCGTGGCACGTGCCCCAGGCACGGTCGTTCGAGCCGAACCACAGGCTGCCCGCGGGCTTGACCGCGTAGATGCGGTTCGCCGAGGTGGGCAGGAAGCCGACCTCGTAGCGGCCGCTGGAGTTCGTGCGGGTACGGCCGTAGACGTTGCCGCAGGACATGAAGTCGAGGTCACGCAGCACGCGCGAGGACCTCGACCAGTACGGCGGGCGGCCGACGACCGTGACCTCGGTGCCGGAGACGGCCTTGGAGCCGTTGACGACCTGGCCGCGGATCGAGGAGTAGCGGGCGTTGGCCACGTAGCGGTAGTTGAGGCCGCGGGTCACCTTGATCTTGGTGCCGGCGCCCATGTCGCGCGCACCGCCGACGAAGGCACCCTTGCCGTTGCCGCGCCACCACCAGGAGCGACGCTCGCCACCGGAGGTGCCGATGACGTGCAGCTTGTACGTGGCCGACGGCGAGTTGTTCGCGCCCATGCGGACGCGGAACGCGAACCGACCGGCGTTGCGCTCGACGTCGGAGGCGGTGGAGACCAGCACGTTGCGGTTGCGCGAGCCGATGCGCCACAGCTCGACCTTGACGCCGGTGGCGGCCGCGCCGCCCGTGCGGGCGACGGTGCCGGCGATCGTGCCGTAGGTGACCTTGGCCTGCTGGGTGATGGGGCGCGGGGACGCGCCGCTCATGCGCACCACGGCCTTGGGCTTGGCGCGCCAGTTCGTGTTGCGGAAGGTGACGTAGCCGGCGGACCTCGCCTTGACCTTGAAGCTGCGCTTCTGCGCGGAGGCGCCCTCGACCCAGATCGTGCCCTTGCAGGCCTTCTTCTTGGTGCAGCGCGCCCAGACCGAGCCGTAGCCGGCGTTGGTCATGGCGACGAGGGACGTCTTGGTCGACAGCGTGCCCGCGGCCTCCGCGGGTGCGACGGTGACGAAGAGAGATCCGACGAGCGCCAGGCATGCAGCGGCGAGCGAGGGAAGACGGAACGGCATGGGATCCCCGAGCTGGTTGAGCGATGAGTCCGGGCCACGGTATCAAACCGCGGCCGGATCCCCCGCCTTCGCCGACTCGTCGAGGCGTCGCAGTGCGGCGGTCACGACCTGACGGTCGGTGGTGCGCCACAGCGGCGGCAGGGACGACGCGAGGAACCCGCCGTAGCGTGCGGTGGCGATGCGCGGGTCGAGGATCGCGACCACGCCGCGGTCGGTGGAGCGCCGGATCAGGCGGCCCACGCCCTGCGCCAGCAGCAGTGCGGCGTGCTGGGCGGCGACCTGCATGAAGCCGTTGCCCCCGCGACGCTCGACCAGCCGCTGGCGCGCACTGCTGAGCGGGTCGTCGGGTCGCGGGAACGGGATCCGGTCGATGAGCACGAGGGTGCAGGTGTCGCCCGGGAGGTCGACGCCCTGCCACAGGCTGAGGGTGCCGAACAGGCACGCGCTGGGCTCGTCGGCGAATCGACGCGCGAGCTCGGGCAGCTGGGCGTCGCCCTGGCAGAGGATCTCGAGCTCGGGCAGCGACTCGCGCACGTACTGGGCGGCGCGCTCGGCCGCGCGACGCGACGAGAAGAGCCCGAGGGTGCGGCCTCCGGCCGCCTTGATGAGGGCCGTGATCTCGCCGAGCTGCTCGGCCTCGAGCCCGTCGCGGCCGGGGGCCGGCAGGTGCTTCGCGACGTAGAGGATGCCCTGGCGCTGGTAGTCGAACGGCGAGCCGACGTCGAGCCCGGTCCAGTCCGACCCCTTGAGGTCGAGGCCGAGCGAGGCGGCGACGGGGGCGAAGGAGCCGCCGAGCGTGAGCGTGGCGCTGGTGAGCACGACGGTCTTCTCGCCGAAGAGCTTCTCGCGCAGGGCGCCCGACACGTCGATCGGCGCGATGCGCAGGTGCAGACCGCTGCGGCCCTCGCCCAGCCACAGCACCTCGGTCTCGCGGCCGGCGGCCATCCGCTCGGCGACCTGGCGGACGTCGTCGATCGTGCTGCGGGCCTGCTGGCGACCGGGGTCGGCCTCCTCGCCCTTCTCCTTCGTGAAGTTCGAGAAGCAGGCGCGGGCGCTGTCGCGCACGAGCGCGAGCGCACCGGCCAGGGCCGGGTCGATCGCGTCGATGCGGCCGGGCTGGACGTGGGTGAGGGCGTCGGCCAGAGCGTCGGCGGCGTCGCCGAGGTCGTCGGCCGCGCCGCCGTCGTCGAGGTACGGACGGGCCCGGCGGGCGGCCCGCTCGACGAGGCCGGGATCGAGCTCGTCGGTGGAGGCCTGGGTGACGCGCGCGGCCAGCTCGTGGGCCTCGTCGACCACCACGGCGTCGAACTCGGGCAGCATCGGCACGCCCTCGATCGCGTCGATCGCGAGCATCGCGTGGTTCGTGACGACGACGTGGGCGTTGGCGGCGTCCTCCTTCGCCCGCTCGGCGAAGCACTCGGCCGCGTACTCGCAGCGAGAGGCTCCCAGGCACTCGCGCGACGACACGCTGACCTGGCGCCAGGCTCGGTCGCCGTGGGACGGGGCGCCGTCGCGATCGCCGGTGTGGCCGCCCTCGGCCTGCTCCTCGGCCCACTCGCGCAGCTGGACGACCTCGGCCCCCAGCGACCCCTCGGGCACCTCGACGAGGACGCCCTGGTCGTCGGGGGCGCCCTGGCGCACGCGGTGCAGGCAGGCGTAGTTCGCGCGACCCTTCAGCACGGCATGGTGCGGCACCGTGGACATGGTGTCGCGGGCCGCCTCCTTGAGCGCGGGGATGTCGCGCTCGACGAGCTGGTGCTGGAGGTTGAGCGTGGCGGTGGCGACGACGACGCGCTTGTCGTGGAGCAGCGCCGGGACCAGGTAGCCGAGCGACTTGCCGGTGCCGGTGCCCGCCTGCACGAGCAGGTGGCGCTCGTCGGCGAGGGCCTGGGCGACGGCCTCGGCCATCGCGACCTGTCCGGGGCGCTCGGCCCCGCCGACCGCCGCGACGGCGGCACCCAGGACGTCGGTCACACCGGGTCGGGAGGGCATGCGAGAACGCTACCCGGCTCTACCCCGGCAGCGAGCACCGATCCACAGCCCGCCCCGTCACGGGGCCGGCTGGGGTGAGCGGTGAGTCCTCAACCCCTCCCGCACGGCTCCGGTGACCCTTCGACCTCATCCCCGGCCATACGGTTGATCACCCACCGGGACAGCCGGCGAAGGGTTGAGGACTCACCGCCCCCGAGGCCGCTCAGGGCTGCTGCGCGAACGGGGCGAGGTCGTTGGCGAGCTCGGGATGCACCCGCGCGACCACGTGGGTGCCCTCGGCGACGTGCTCGAGCGTCTCGATCTCGGCGTGCAGGTGCAGTTGGTTGACCAGGTCGCCGCGCGAGTACGGGACGACCGCGTCGACCAGCACCTCGGGCACCGGCAGGTCGGCCTCGATGGCGCTCAGCAGCTCGTCGATGCCCTCGCCCGTGCGGGCGCTCACGACGACGGCGTGCGGCTCACGCGCCAGCAGCGCCTTCAGCACGAGCGGGTCGGCCTGGTCGGCCTTGTTGATGACGATGATCTCGGGGACCTTGAAGGCCTCGATCTGCGCGAACACCTCGCGGACCGCCGCGATCTGGCTCTCGGGATCGGGGTGCGAGCCGTCGACCACGTGCAGCACGAGGTCGGCGTCGGCCACCTCCTCCAGCGTGGACCGGAACGCCTCGACCAGCTGGTGGGGCAGGTGCCGGACGAAGCCGACCGTGTCGGACAGCGTGTAGACGCGGCCGTCCGAGGTCTCGGCGCGACGCGTGGTGGGGTCGAGGGTGGCGAACAGCGCGTCCTCGACGAGCACGCCCGCACCCGTGAGCCGGTTGAGCAGGCTCGACTTGCCGGCATTCGTGTAGCCCGCGATCGCCACGGACGGGATCTTGTTGCGGCGGCGCTCGGCCTTCTTCGTCTCGCGCGTGCCGCGCAGCTCCTTGAGCTCACGGCGCAGCTTGGCCATCTTGGCCTGGATGCGACGACGGTCGGTCTCGAGCTTGGTCTCACCGGGGCCGCGGCCGCCGATGCCCTCGCCGCCGGCCGCCCGCCCGCCGGCCTGACGCGACAGGTTGCCGCCCCAGCCGCGCAGGCGCTGGGTCTGGTACTGCAGCTGGGCCAGCTCGACCTGGGCCTTGCCCTCGGCGCTCTTCGCGTGCTGGGCGAAGATGTCGAGGATCAGCGCGACGCGGTCGACGACCTTGACCTTGACGCGGTCCTCGAGGTTGCGCAGCTGGCTGGGCGCGAGCTCGCCGTCGCAGATCACGGTGTCGGCACCGGTGGCCTGCACGGCGTCGCGCAGCTCGTCGACCTTGCCGCGGCCGATGAAGGTCGCCGGGTCGGGCTTCTGACGACGCTGGACGAGGGCGTCGAGCACGTCGGAACCTGCCGTCTCGGCGAGCGCCTTCAGCTCGGTGAGCGAGTTCTCGGCGTCCTCCACCGAGCCCTCGGTCCACACGCCGACGAGGACGACCCGCTCCAGCCGCAGCTGGCGGTACTCGACCTCGGTGATGTCCTCGAGCTCGGTGGACAGGCCGGCGACGCGGCGCAGCGAGGACCGGTCCTGCAGGTCCATCTCGCCGGGCTGGAGCTCGACGTCGGGACGGGTCTCCTCGGTCATCCGCGCCACTCCATGGTGCCCGCGGCGACGATGCGCGCCGGGCCCCTCAGGATCGTGCGATCGGGTGAGACGGTGACGTGCAAGGTGCCTCCGGGGACGTCGACGCGGTAGGTGGTGGGGTCGGGGGCGCCGTCGGCCTTCGCGGTGGCGATCGCCACGGCGCAGGCACCGGTGCCGCAGGAGCGGGTCTCGCCCGAGCCGCGCTCGTGCACGCGCATCGCGACGTGGTGCGTGCCGCGGCGCTCGACGAACTCGATGTTGACGCCCTCGGGGTAGACGGACTCGGCGTACCCGGGCTGCTCGAGCAGGGGGCCGGCGTCGGCCACGCGGTCGACGAACGCGACGGCGTGAGGGTTGCCGGTGTGGACCTCGAGCGCCTCCCAGGACTGGCCGCCGGCCGAGACCTTCGAGTGGGTGCCCGTGGTGAACGCGCCCATGTCGACGGCGATCTCGTCGCCGACGACGGTGAGGAACTTCAGTCCGTCGCGGGTGTCGATGGGGAACTCGGGACCCTCGACGAGGCCCTCCTCCAGCAGGTGCCGGGCGAAGACGCGGATGCCGTTGCCGCACATCTGGCTCAGCGAGCCGTCGGCGTTGCGGTAGTCCATGAACCACTCGGCGGGCGAGTTGTGACCGAGCGCGGTGCACCGCACGACCCGCATGACGCCGTCGGCGCCGAGGCCGCGGCGACGGTCGCACAGGGCGGCCACGAAGGCGGGGTCGAGATCACCGTGCAGGGTGCCGTCGTGGTCGGGCAGCAGCACGAAGTCGTTCTCGGTGCCGTGTCCCTTGAACCACGTGAATTCCATGTCCTCAGCCTACGGGGCTCCGGCGAGTGCCACAGCACGCGCGAGCAGGTCGGGATCGTCGAAGGGCAGCCAGTGGATCCGGGGGTCCTTGCGCATCATCCGGTCCTGGCGGCGGGCGAAGCGACGGGTGCCGGACTTCGTCTCCTCCTTCGCCTCCTCCTCGGTGAGGTCGCCCGCGAGCATCGCGAGCACCTGCTGGTAGCCCAGCGCCCGCGACGCGGTGGGCGAGCCGGCGAGTCCGGGCAGTCCTCGCACCTCGTCGACGAGGCCATCGGCCCACATCTGCTCGACCCGGGCGTCGATGCGCGCGTCCAGCACGTCGCGCGGCACGTCGAGGCCGATCATCACGACCTCGGGGTAGATCGACGCGTACGCGGGCATCGTGGCCGCGAAGGGCTCCCCGGTGAGCTCGCCGACCTCCAGGGCGCGCACGATGCGGCGCCCGTTCGTGGGCAGGATCGCCTCGGCCGCGGCCGGGTCGCGCCGCGCCAGCTCCTCGTGCAGCGCTTCGGGGCCGACCTCGTCGAGGCGCTCGGTCCAGCGGCGACGCACGGCGGGATCGGTGCCGGGGAAGTCCAGCGGGTCCAGGACGGCCCGCACGTACAGCGAGGACCCGCCGACGAGGATCGGGACGGCGTCGCGAGCGCGGATCTGCTCGATCGCGGCCCGCGCCTCGCGCTGGAACGCGGCGACGCTGGCCTCCTGGACGGGGTCGAGCACGTCGAGGAGGTGGTGCGGGACTCCCCCGCGCTCGTCCGGAGTCGCCTTGGCGCTGCCCACGTCCATCCCGCGGTAGAGCTGCACGGAGTCGGTGTTCACGACCTCGCCGTGCACGGCGCGCGCGAGGTCGACCGAGAGCCGCGTCTTGCCCGAGGCCGTCGGGCCCACCACGGCGACGACGGGACGGGGCGCGCTCATGGGGCCAGTCTTTCAGGCCGCCCGCGCCCGACCGCAGTACCGTGACGACCGGGACCCGACCGGCGGGACCGCAACACACGAGAGGGGAACCCCGTGGGCTTCCTGGACAAGTTCAAGGGCAAGGACGCGGAGCAGATGGTGGCCCGGGTCAAGGAGGAGGTCGCGCAGCGCGACGAGGAGGTCGACGCCGCGATCGACAAGGTGGCCGACCTCGCCGACCGCGCCACCGATGGCAAGTTCACCGAGAAGATCGACGACGCCGCGGCGAAGCTCAAGGAGGCCGCCGAGCGCCTCGACGACGAGCCGAAGGCCTGACGCAGCGCTGGGAGTGACGTGGGCGGGCCGATTACGGCGTGTCAGCCCCGGAGACGTCACGCTCAGCGCGCTCGCGGTAGTGGCGGCCCGCCCACACGAAGTACGCGAGGGCGAGGCAGAAGACCACGATCGAGGTCCAGATGTTCAGCCGGAACGGGCCGAGGTGGTTCACGGTGTCGATGCGCAGGGCCTCGATCCAGCCGCGACCCAGCGTGTAGAGCATCACGTAGAGCGCGAACACCCTGCCGTGGGTCAGCGCGAACCGCTTGCCCAGCCACACCAGCAGCGCGGCCGCCGCGAGGTTCCACAGCGCCTCGTAGAGGAACGTCGGGTGGAAGGTGGCGAACTGCTCGTAGCCGTCGGGCCGGTGACGCTCGGAGATCTCCAGGGCCCACGGCACCGTGGTGGGGCGTCCGAAGAGCTCCTGGTTGAAGTAGTTGCCCAGACGTCCGATCGCCTGCGCGACGAGCAGGCCGGGCGCCAGCGCGTCGGCCATCTTCAGGAAGTCGATGTCGTACCGCTTGCAGGCGATCCACGCGCCGACACCGCCGAACGCGATGGCGCCCCAGATGCCCAGGCCGCCCTCCCAGATCTTCAGCGCGTCGATGGGGTCGCGGCCGTCGCCGAAGTAGAGCTCGGGATCGGTGAGGACGTGGTAGATCCGCCCGCCGATGATGCCGAAGGGCACGGCCCAGATCGCGATGTCGCCGATCGCGCCCGGGCGGCCGCCCGCGGCCACGAAGCGCTTCTCGCCGATCCAGATCGCGGCGACGACGCCCGCGATGATGCACAGGGCGTAGGCGCGCAGCGGCAGCGGCCCGAGGTGCCAGACTGCCTGCTCCGGCGACGGGATGAAGGTGGCGATCGTCATGTCAGTCCCGTTCGACGCCGGCGCGCAGGTCGGCCGCGAGCTCGCGGATGGCGGCGAGGCCGGACGCCTCGTCGGGCTGGTCGAGCAGGCAGCGCACGAGCGCCGAGCCCACGATGACCGCGTCGGAGAACGCGGCGATCTCGTGGGCCTGGGCGCCGTTGCTGACGCCGAGGCCGACGCCCACGGGCTTGTCGGTGACCTTGCGCAGCCGTCCCACGAGCTCGGGAGCGAGGCTGCTGGTCTGCTCGCGCTGACCCGTCACGCCCATGACGGCCGTGGCGTAGATGAAGCCGCTGGCCGCGTCGGCCGTCATCGCGAGCCGCTCGTCGGACGAGGACGGCGAGACGAGGAAGATGCGGTCGAGGCCGTGGGCGCGCGAGGCGCGGTCCCACTCGGTGGCCTCGTCGGGGATCAGGTCGGGCGTGATGAGGCCCGCTCCCCCGGCGGCGGCCAGGTCGGCCGCGAACCGGTCGACGCCGCGGCGCTCGACCGGGTTCCAGTAGGTCATGACGACCGTCACGGCCCCGGCGGCGGAGGCCGCCTCCACGACGCGGAACACGTCGTCGACGCGGGTGCCGTTCACCAGCGCGGCCTCGGCGGCGGCCTGGATCGTGGGACCGTCCATCACGGGGTCGCTGTAGGGCAGGCCGACCTCGACCAGGTCGACGCCGGCCTCGACCATCGCCTCGATCGCGCGGATGGAGCCGTCGACCGTGGGGAACCCGGCCGGCAGGTAGCCCACCAGCGCGGCGCGGTTCTCGGCGCGCGTGCGCTCGAACAGCTCGTCGATCGGGCTCGTGACGCTCATCGGTCGGTCTCCGCCCGGTCGTTCTCGTCCAGCAGGCCGAAGTACGTCGCCGCCGTGTGCACGTCCTTGTCGCCGCGCCCCGAGAGGTTGACCAGGATCGTGGCGTCGGGCCCCAGCTCCTCGGCCAGGGTCACCGCGCCGGCCAGCGCGTGGGCCGACTCGATCGCCGGGATGATGCCCTCGGTCTTGCACAGCAGGTCGAACGCGGCCATGGCCTGCGCGTCGGTGGCCGGGCGGTACTCGGCACGACCTGTGTCGGCGAGGTAGGCGTGCTCGGGGCCGACGCCCGGGTAGTCCAGGCCGGCGCTGATCGAGTGCGACTCGATGGTCTGGCCGTCCTCGTCCTGCAGCAGGAAGGAGCGCGCGCCGTGCAGCACGCCGACCTCGCCCGCCGTGATCGTGGCGGCATGGCGGCCGGTCTCGAAGCCGTCGCCCCCGGCCTCGACGCCCACGAGGCGCACGCCCTCGTCGGGCACGAAGGCGGTGAACAGGCCGATCGCGTTGGAGCCGCCGCCGACGCACGCCACCGCGGCGTCGGGCAGCCGGCCGTCGAGCTCGAGCACCTGGGCCCGGGCCTCGTCGCCGATGCCGCGGGTGAGCTCGCGCACCATCGTGGGGAACGGGTGCGGGCCGGCCGCGGTGCCGAACAGGTAGTGCGTGGTGTCGACCGTGGTGACCCAGTCGCGCAGCGCCTCGTTGATCGCGTCCTTGAGCGTGGCGCTTCCGGTGGTGACCGGGATGACCTCGGCGCCCAGCATCTGCATGCGCGCGACGTTGAGCGCCTGGCGCTCGGTGTCGACCTGGCCCATGTAGACGGTGCACTCGAGATCGAGGTAGGCGCACGCGGTGGCCGAGGCGACGCCGTGCTGGCCCGCGCCCGTCTCGGCGATGCAGCGCGGCTTGCCGATGCGCTTGGCCAGCAGCGCCTGGCCGATGACGTTGCGGATCTTGTGCGCGCCGGTGTGGTTGAGGTCCTCGCGCTTGAGCAGGATCCGCGCGCCGACGGCGCGGCTGAAGCGGTGCGCCTCGTACAGCGGGCTCGGCACGTTGGCGTACTCGCGCAGCATCCGGTCGAGCTCGTTCCGGAACGCGGGATCGGCCTGCGCGGCCTCCCACTCGCGGGTGATCTCGTCGAGCGGGGCGATGAGGGCCTCGGGCATGAAGCGGCCGCCGAAGCGGCCGAAGTGCCCGGGCCCGTCGGGAAGCGCCGATCGCGACGGCGATCGGCCGGAGATGTCAGTCATGGTCGTCCTGGGTGAGGGGTCGGCAGGGAGCTGGAGGAGTCAGCTGGGCTGCCATCGATGCTGCAGGGCCGGATGAAGCCCCGCGGCGACCAGGTCGGCGACGGTGGCGCGCGGGTCGTCGCCCTTGACGAGCGTCTCGCCCACGAGCACGACGTTGGCGCCGAAGCGCGCGTACTCGATGACGTCGTGGGGTCCACGGACGCCGGACTCGGCGACCTTGACGATCGAGTCGGGGATCTGCGGCGCGAGGCGCTCGAACGTCTGGCGGTCGACCTCGAGCGTCTTGAGGTTGCGGGCGTTCACACCGATGAGGTCGGCGTCGGCCGCGACGGCGCGGCGCACCTCCTCCTCGTCGTGGACCTCCACGAGCGGCGTCAGGCCGATCGAGCGCGCGCGATCGATGAGCGACTCGAGCGCGTTCTGGTCGAGCGCGGCGACGATGAGCAGCGCCATGTCGGCCCCCGCGGCCCGGGCCTCCCACAGCTCGTACGAGGTGGTGATGAAGTCCTTGCGCAGCACCGGCACGTGGACGTCGGCGCGGACGGCGCGCAGGTCGTCGAGCGAGCCGCCGAAGCGGCGCTGCTCGGTCAGGACGCTGATGGCCGAGGCGCCACCGGCGGCGTAGTCGCCGGCCAGGGCGGCGGGGTCCTTGATGTCGGCGAGCGCGCCCTTGCTGGGGCTGGACCGCTTCACCTCGGCGATCACCGAGACGCCGTCGGACCGGAAGGCGGGCATCGGGTCGAGCGCGGGCGGCTGCTTGTCGGCCTGGCGCTTGAGATCGTCCAGGCTCACCCGGGCCTGGCGCTCGGCCCGGTCCTCGGCCACCCCCGCGAGGATGTCGTCGAGCACGGTCATCGCACTCTCCCTTCCCCTGTCGGGACTCGGCTCCGAACTGGCCTCCAGCGTAGCCCCGGGACGCCCGGAAGTGGCACGCGCCCTCCGTTTCGGGACGACAACACGGGGCGGAAGCGGTATACGGCCTCCTCGATCCTCCCTATGCTCGGCGCATGTCGACGAACGAACCGCCCCTCGGCCCCGACCCCGAGCGCCCGGACGGTCCCGTGCCCCCGCCGCCCCCGCAGCCGCCGTCCGACGGGCCGGCCTACCCGCCCCCGCCCGGCGACGCGCCCGGCTACGGCGGCAGCGCCTACCCGCCGCCGCCCGGCGGTGGTGGCTACGGCGGCTACCCGCCGCCGCCCGGTGGCGGCTCCGGGTTCGTCGAGCCGTTCAGCGCCCCGGACGCGATCGGCTACGGCTGGCGCAAGCTCACCGCGAACCTCGGGCCCTGGCTGGTCCTGGGCCTGATCGCCCTGGCCCTCATGGCCATCTTCTTCATCGCGATCTTCTTCTCCTCCGTGGGCGTCGCGCTGGCGGGTGACGAATCCTCCTTCGGCGGTCTCCTCGTCTTCTTCCTCATGGGATTCGCGCTGACGGTGGCCCTGTCCATCCTCAATGCGGTCGCCGTCCGCGGTGCGCTCGACGCCACCGAGGGAAGGGCATTCGACCTCGGCAACGCGCTGGGCCGGATCGATCTCGCGCCGGTCATCGTCCTGTCGGTGATCCTGGCGCTGATCGGCAACCTCGGCAGCCTCCTTCCGGGGTTCCTCGGCGCGATCCTGTCGCTGGTCGGCTTCGTGCTGACCTTCCTGACCTACTTCGCGATGACGTTCCTGGTGGATCGTGGGCTCTCCCCCGTCGACTCGCTCAAGGCGAGCATCGATCTCGTCCGGGCCAACCTCGGGAATTCGATCCTCTTGGCGCTCCTGTCCTTCGTGGTCATCCTCATCGGCGCCTGCCCGTGCGGCCTGCTGCTGTTCCTCGCCTATCCCGTCGTGGCGATCGCCTCGGCCTACGCCTACAAGAAGTTCCAGGACCAGCCCGTCGCCGCCTGATCGACCCCCACGGCGCGGCCCGGCGAGCAGCCGGGTCGCGCCGTCCTATGCTCGACCGGTGTCGAGCCATCCCCCGCCGCCGGGCGGCCAGCCCCCGTACGGCTACGTCTACGGACAGCCGGTCCCTGGCGACAGTGGCAACCAGGGCGTGTGGGCGCTGGTCGTCGCCATCGTGAGCATCCCGGCCGGCAGCTGCTGCGGGATCCTCGGCGTCGCTGGCGGCATCGTGGCCGTCGTGCTGGCTCGCGCCGAGCGCAGCCGGCTGCAGCAGTGGGGCGGGCCCTACGCCGACACGTCGATGGTCACGGCCGCCTTCTGGGTGGGTGTCGCCGCCATCGTGCTGGGCGTGCTGGGCACCCTCGTCTCGATGGGCAGCGCTTTCATCGACCTGGCCACACTCAGCTGACCCGGCGGGGCAGCAGCAGCGCCCCCACCGCCGCCGCCACCGCGAGCGCGCCGGCCAGGATCCACGCGGACGTGTAGTCGCCCGACGCCGCGCGCATCGCGCCGCTGGCCGCCGCGGCGACGCCCGCGCCGATCATGTGGGCGGCGAACACCCAGCCGAAGACGATGCCGCCGCGCTCGGCGCCGAAGGCCGAGCGGCACAGCACCACGGTCGGCGGCACGGTGGCGACCCAGTCGAGTCCGAAGAGCGCGATCACGACGAGCAGCGGCGGCTCCACCGACGGTCCCAGCAGCGCCGGCACGGCGAGCAGCGCCAGGCCCCGGAGTCCGTAGTAGGCGGCCAGCAGGACGCGCGGGTCGTAGCGGTCGGTGAGCCAGCCGGAGCCGATCGTGCCGACGATGTCGAAGACGCCCACGACCGCGAGCAGGCCTGCCGCGGTGGTCGCGGCCATCCCGTGGTCGTGCGCGGCCGGCACGAAGTGGCTGCTGATGATGCCGTTGGTGGTCCAGCCGCAGACGAAGAACGTGCCGGCCAGCAACAGGAACGCGCGGGTGGCGAAGACCTCGCGCAGCACGGTGACGGCATGGACCACGGCGGCCGTCGCGGTGGGCGGCGCGGCCACGACCACCTCGTCGTCGACGCCGCCGTAGGGCTCCAGCCCGACATCGGACGGGCGGTCGCGCAGCACGAGGGCGACGACCGGCAGCAGCACGGCGCAGCAGCCGGCGATGACGTAGGCGGCGGCGCGCCAGCCGAAGGCGTCGACCGTGGCGGCGAGCAGCGGCAGGAAGATCAGCTGACCGGTGGCCCACGCGGCGCCCAGGATGCCCAGCACGAGCCCACGGCGCGCGACGAACCAGCGGTTGACGACGATGGCGCCGAAGACGAGGGCGACCGAGCCGGTGGCGACGCCGATCACGCCGCCCCACAGGACGGACAGCTGCCACGGAGCGGTCATGACGGTGGACGCCAGGCAGCCGAGGCAGATGAGCAGGAGCGCCACGACGGCGGTGCGGCGGACGCCGATGCGCTCGAGCAGCGCCGCCGCGAACGGGGCGGCGACGCCGTAGACGATGAGGTTGATCGAGACCGCGATCGAGGTGTCGGTGCGGCTCCAGCCCAGGTCCTCCTCGATCGGGACCAGCAGGACGCCCAGGCTCGACCGGAACGCGGCCGAGGCGAGCAGGACGAGGAACGTGACCCCGGCGACCAGCCACGCGCGGTGCACCCGCGGCGCGCGACCGCGCCCCGACCCGGCGACCTCGGCCCCCGCGGCGGCGGGCGTCCCCCTGTCGGTCACGGCACTCCTTCGGACTCGCGGATCGTCACGCCCCTCCGGGACGCGAGATCTGTAGCAGTATCCCCCGGAATTCGGTGGATCCGAGGGACTTTCGGTGGCCAGCGCTACACATCTGGCTCACGTCAGGGAGCGAGCCAGGCGCCCCACGGGGTGAGGCGGGCGAGACCGAAGACGGCAGCGGCGACTCCCAGCACGGTGACGGTGCGGGCCGACCAGGTGAGATAGCGCGCCGGGATCCCCCGCGCGCGGCGCACGAGCCACACCGCCCACGCCACCACGGCGATCGCCACCAAGCTGACGGCGAACAGGTTGCTCGACACGGCGGCGACGAGGTCGCCGCGGGTCAGCAGGTTGACCGCGCGCAGGCCCCCGCAGCCGGGACACGGCTCCCCGGTGAGCACCAGGAACGGACAGAACCCGTAGGAGCCCTGGACGTGGGGGTCGCGCACGTGCAGCAGCGCGAGCGCGGCGGCGCCGGCGGCACCCGCGATCAGCGGGCCGCGCAGCAGGTGACCGCGCGAGGCGGTCGTCAGGATGACCGGGCTGGTCAGTGCTCCTTCACCCGGCTGGTGCCGTAGCCGGCGAGCGACATCACCTTGCCGAGCGGCAGGGCGCCCACCGCGAGCACGACGCCGATCGTGAAGATGACCCAGTTCGGCTCGGGGATCAGGCCGATCCCGCCGACGAGGAAGCCGGCGAGGCTGACGAGGACGGCGGTCCAGGCGGCCGGCGACGATCCGTGCGACATGGGGTGTGCTCCTAGAGGTGCTCGGGGTGGTTCGGACGACAGCCTACTCGGTCGTCAGGCGGTGGGATCGACGCCGTCGTCCATCGCCTTCCAGAGGTCGCTCGCGTCGGGCTCGCGCGCGGCCGGGGCGTCGTACTTGCGGCCCATCGTGGCCCACCGCGGACCCAGCCACGCGACCGCGGCGCCGACCACGACCACGAGCGCGAACCCGGCGACCGCGAGGGGCTGCGCGGCGGTGGTGCTCCACTGCACGTCGATGCCCGAGGCGGCCGCCTCGTCGATCGCGCGGCGCTGGGCGGTGGCGATCGCGTCGCCGGCCCGGGCCGTCAACACGACGCCGACGACACCGGCCAGCGCGACGAGCGTGCCGATCGCGCGGCGCAGCCGCGGGCCGGACGCGAGCACGCCGAGGCCGGCCGCCATCACGAGCACGGCGAGGCCGACGGCGCCGGGCACCGCGTCGGCGCCCGAGACGCTCAGCTCGATCTCGGGCAGTCCCGCGGCCTGCGCGGTGGCCGTGGCCCACGCCGCGCGGACGGCGAGCAGCGTGCCGCCGCCCAGCGCCAGCAGCAGCAGGACGGACGGGCCGAGAAGGTTGCGCCTCACGTCAGCAGGTCCTCGTCGAAGCACGTCGTGGCGCCGGTGTGGCACGCCGGACCGACCTGGTCGACGACGACGAGCAGCGTGTCGCCGTCGCAGTCGAGGCGGACCTCGCGCACGTGCTGGGTGTGGCCCGACGTCTCGCCCTTGACCCAGTACTCGCCGCGGCTGCGGCTCCAGAACGTGGAGCGGCCGGTGGTCAGCGTGCGGTGCAGCGCCTCGTCGTCCATCCAGCCGACCATGAGGACGGCGCGGGACGTCGCGTCCTGCACCACCGCGGGGACCAGGCCCGAGTCGTCGCGCTTCAGCCGGCCGGCGATCGCCGCATCGAGAGAGCTCACGTCCCTCATTCTCTCAGGCCGCGCCCGGCGGCCGGCATCAGGCGAGGGTGGCCTGCGCGACCCACGAGGCGTGCAGGCGGGCGTAGACGCCGCCGGCGGAGACGAGGTCGCGGTGGTGGCCGTCCTCGACGAGCCGCCCCTGGTCGAAGACGAGGACCCGGTCGGCGTTCTCGGCGGTGGAGAGCCGGTGCGCGATCGTGACGCTGGTGCGGCCCTCGAGCAGGCGGTCGAGGGCGCGGGTGGCGCGCAGCTCGGTCTGCGGGTCGACCGCGCTCGTCGCCTCGTCGAGGACGAGCAGCGCCGGATCGGCCAGCGCAGACCGCACGAGCGCGACGAGCTGGCGCTCTCCCGCCGAGAGCGACTCGCCGCGCTGGCCGACGCGGGTCTCCAGGCCGCGCGGCAGCGCCGCGAACCAGTCGGCCAGGCCCAGCCGCTCGACGGCGGAGACGAGGTCGGCGTCGGTGGCCTCGCGCGCCCCGTAGCGCAGGTTCTCGCCGAGCGTGGCGTCGAACAGGAAGCCCTCCTGCGGCACCATCAGCACGTGACGACGCAGGTCCTCGAAGGCCACGCGCGAGATGTCGACCCCGCCCAGCACGACCCGTCCCTCGACGGGATCCATCAGTCGGGTGAGCAGCTTCGCGAACGTGGTCTTGCCCGAGCCGGTCTCGCCGACGACCGCGACGCGCTGGCGCGCCTCGATGGTCACATCGACGCCTGCCAGCACCGTGGGTCCCTCGGGGTAGGCGAACGAGACCTTCTCGAAGCGGGCCTCGAGGTCGCCGGCGGGCAGCGGCTCGGCCTCGGCGCCGGGATCGACGACGTCGGCCGGGGTGTCGAGCAGGTCGAGCACGCGGCGCCACGACGAGATCGCGTTCTGCGCCTCGGAGATCACCTGCGTGGCCATCTGCGCCGGGCCGGTGAACAGGCCGACGAGGAACACGAACGCGACGATCGTGCCGACGGACAGGTCGCCCAGGACGCCCAGCCACACGCCGATCGCCAGCACCGCGGCGTTCGCGATGCCGCCGACCAGGATCGCGGCCGAGAACGCGCCCGCGGTGATCGTCTGCGCGCGGATGTTGTTGCGGTAGTTGGCGCGGACGGCGACGTCGACGCGCTGCTGCGTGCGGTCCTCGATGCCGTACGAGCGCACGACGGAGGCGCCGACGACCGGCTCGGCGATGACGGCGAGCATCTCGCCCACGCTGGCCCGCACGCGGTCGTAGGCGCGCGACATCGCGCCGGCCAGCCACCGCAGGCTCAGCGCGAGCGGCACGAAGCTGATGAGGACGACGAGCGTGAGCTGCCAGGACAGGAACGCCATGACGATCGTGGCGACGATCATCTGCCCGACGCTGATGATCATCATGATCCCGGTGAACTGCAGGAACTGGCTGATCTGGTCGACGTCGGACGTGACCCGCGAGACGAGCGAGCCGCGGCGCTGCGTGTTCTGGGTGAGCATCGACAGGTCGTGCACGTGGCGGAAGGCCGCGACGCGCAGGTTGGCCAGTCCCCGCTCGCTCGCCGTGAAGATCCGCACCTTGGACCAGTAGCCGGCGATCGCGATGCCCACCATGAGGACCGCGGCGATCGCGACGTAGCGGGTGACGAGGCCGGTGTCGACGTCGCCGGCCGCGAAGCCGTCGTCGAGCGCGGCGCGCACCACGATCGGCACGAGCGAGCCGCCGGCGGTGCTGATCAGCGCCAGCAGCAGGGTCACCCAGATGCCCTCGGTGATCTCGGGGTTGCGGCGCATGCCGCGCACCAGGACGGAGATGCCGCCCTCGCGCTTCGGGTCACTCATGGTCGACCTCCTCCCGGGCCTGGTCGTACGCGTCGACGAGGTTGCGGTAGGCCGCGGACCGCGCGCGCAGCTCGGCGTCGGTGCCGCGGTCGGCCACGCGTCCGTCGGCGAGGAAGACGACCTCGTCGGCGAGGGCGATCGTGGCCTTGCGGTAGGCGACGACCACCGTGGTGGGCGAGCCGGCCCGGTCGGCCAGGGCGCGCAGGATGCGCTGCTCGACCTCGGGGTCGAGCGCGCTGGTGGCGTCGTCCATCACGAGCACACGCGGGTCGCGCACGAGCGCGCGGGCCAGTGCCAGGCGCTGGCGCTGGCCGCCCGAGAGCGACGTGCCGCGCTCCCCCAGCTGGGTGTCGAGGCCGTCGGGCAGGGCACTGACGAAGCGGTCGGCCTGCACGATGCGCAGCACCTCCCAGACCCGCTCGTCGGGGACGTCGAGGTCGAGCGCGACGTTGGCGCGCACGGTGTCGTCGAACAGGAACGTGGACTGGGGCACGAGGGCCACGGCGCGCGTGAGCGCCTGCTGCGAGAGGTCGCGGGCATCGGTGCCGCCCACGCGCACGGCGCCCCGGTCGGGGTCGACGAGGCGGGTGACGAGCGAGGTCAGGGTGCTCTTGCCGCTGCCGGTGGCGCCGACGACCGCGGTGACCTTCCCCGCCGGGACCTCGAACGCGATGTCGCGCAGAACCGCCGTGTCGGGCTCGTCGGGGTGGCTGTAGTCGAGGCCGTCGACGGTGAGGTCGACCGGACCGGCGCCCGGGACGTCCTGGGTGCCGTAGTCCATCGCGTCGTCCTCGTTGATGACGCGCGAGACGCGGTCCCAGCCGACGACGGCGCGGGGCAGCTCGCCGAGCACCCAGCCGAACGAGCGGATCTGCATGCCGATCACGGTGAACAGGTAGGCGACCTGCACGACGTCGCCCGCGTCGGCGGCGTCGGAGCCGACCCGCCAGGCGCCGATCGCCAGGACCGCGAGCACGGCGAGGTTGGGCAGCGCCTCGATCACGGGGTCGAAGATCGCGCGCACGCGGCCGATGCCGATCGCGGCGTCGCGCAGCCGCTCGCTGGCGGCGCGGAAGCGGGCGGTCTCGTCGGCCTCGCGACCGAGCGACTTCACCACGAGGGCGCCGTCGAAGGACTCGTGGGCGACGGTGGAGACGTCGCCGCGCAGGCTCTGGGCCAGCGCGATCCGCGGCCCCTGCCAGCGCTGGTAGACCGCGTTCGCGGCGAACAGCAGCGGGATCACGACGAGGCCGACGATCGTGAGGACCGGGTCGGCCAGCACCATCGTGACGATGGCCGCGACGAGCATCGCGATCGTGCCGAGGGCCATCGGCAGCGGCATGAACACCGACCACGTGGCCTCGACGTCGGCGTTGGCGTTGCTGAGCAGCTGGCCGGCCGGGTGGCGGTGGTGCCAGCGCAGCGGCAGCTGGAGGTAGCGGCGGGTGACGCGCAGGCGGTCGTCGCGCACGAGCCGGTAGAAGACGACGCCGCCGAGCAGGCGACGGCCGACGACGCCCACGGTGCGCAGCAGCGCCGCGAGGATGAACAGCCCGACGCCGGTCCACAGCGTGGACCAGTCGATCGCGCCGGCCTCGACCGATGGTGTGATGACGTGGTCGGTGGCCCAGCCCAGCACCCACGCGTCGGCGACGGTCATGACGCCGAACAGCAGCGAGGCCAGCGCGGCCCACGTGAACATGACCTTCTGGCGCGCGATGCCGCGCCCCATGACGCGGAAGCCGCGCCGGGTCAGCCGGTCGGTGCCGCCGCCGCTGAGGGTGTCGAGAGCCGGGGCGCTCACCGGACCACGTGTCCGGCGGCTCGCAGCGTCTCCTTCACCGCGGGGATCGTCAGCGTGCCGAAGTGGAAGACACTGGCGGCGAGCACGGCGTCGGCGCCCGCGTCGACCGCGGGCGCGAAGTGCTCGAGGCGACCGGCGCCGCCGCTGGCGATGAGGGGGACGTCCGTGACGCCGCGGGCGGCACGGATCATCTCGAGGTCGAACCCGGCCTGCGTGCCGTCGGCGTCCATCGAGTTGAGCAGGATCTCGCCCGCGCCGAGCTCGGAGCCGCGGCGCACCCACTCGATCGCGTCGATGCCGGCGGAGCGCCGGCCGCCGTGGGTGGTCACCTCGAACCCGCTGGGCTGATCATCTGCACGTCGAGCGTCAACGCTCAGCACGAGCACCTGATTCCCGAAGCGGTGCGCGATCTCGCCGATCACGTCGGGTCGGGCGATCGCGGCGGTGTTGATGCCGACCTTGTCGGCGCCCGCGCGCAGCAGCCGGTCGACGTCGTCGACGGTGCGCACTCCCCCGCCGACGGTGAGCGGGATGAAGACCTGCTCGGCGGTCTGGCCGACGATGTCGTAGGTGGTGGAGCGGTCGCCGCTGGAGGCGGTGATGTCGAGGAACGTCAGCTCGTCGGCGCCCTCGGCGTCGTACACGCGCGCCATCTCGACCGGGTCGCCCGCGTCGCGCAGGTCGACGAAGTTGACGCCCTTGACGACGCGACCGCCGTCCACGTCCAAACAGGGGATCACACGGACGGCTAGGCTCACGGCCATGAGCGTAGTCCGTGGGTCCGCCGTCGCGACGAGCCGCCTGTGGGTGGTCGCCGCGGTCGCTGCCCTGACCCTCGCCGCGTGCTCCGACTCGCCCGAGGAGACGCCCGCTCCCACCGGGTCGACGACCTCGGCCTCGCCCAGCGCGACCACCGAGTCGCCCACCGCCGAGGCGCCCGCGCCGCTGCCGGCGATCGAGGAGCTCACCGTCGTGCCCGGCGCCGTCGGCCCCGTCACCACCGGGATGTCGAAGGACGAGGCGCTCGCCACCGGCCTGTTCGACGCCGACGTCGACGTGCCCGGCGAGGAGTGCGGCCGCACCGAGCCGCTGGGCTGGAAGTCCGCGTACGCCTCCTCGCTCGACGTGCTGACGAAGGAGGACGGCACCGTCGTGTCGCTGGGCGTGCGGGGCGAACAGCCGCGCACCGCCGACGGCCTCGGTGTCGGCAGCACGCTCAAGGACGTCACCGGCGTCTACGAGACCGCCGAGATGACCGAGGCCGGCTACGGCCAGACCGGGGTGTTCGTCACCGAGGGCGACGCGTGGCTGGGCTTCCTGTTCGCCGAGGACACCGAGGCGGTCGGCCCGACCAGCAAGGTCCTGATGCTCGAGGTCACCACGGGCACGCGTCCCGACCTCATGCGCGACGGCTGCTGAGCCTCAGTCCTCCGTCGTCTCGCGGCGGTGCCGCACGATGCGGCGCTCGTGGTGCTCGATGCGGTCCTTGCGCTTGAGGACCTGCATCAGCCAGCCGGCGCCGACGCCCAGGATCGGGAAGACCGGCCAGAAGAAGCCGGCCTGCCCCGCGAGGATGTCACCGAAGTTCGTGGCGCCCCAGATGCCCGTGGTCAGGACGCTGATGCCCACGAACCCGTTGCGGGCGTCGCGCGCCTCGCGGCGGTAGCGCCGCACCGCCTGCTCGTGGACCGACGACTCCTGCGGCAGCTGCGGCTCGAGGTCCTGCAGCAGCGGCGCGAACTCGCCGAGCAACGTCGCAGCGAGCGCGTCGGCGGAGCGCCGGTCGAACTCGATGCGGTCGAGCCGGCCGTCGGCGTACGCCTCGCGCAGGCACTCGATCGCGGTCTCGCGATCGGCGTCGGACGCGCGCACGCCCGCGACCTCGGGACGGCGCGGGTCGGCGCTGAAGCGGCTCCAGTCGACCTGCGCGCCCATGTCAGTCCCGGACCGCGTCGAGCGCCTCGGGCAGCGTGAACGCTCCCGCGTAGAGCGCCTTGCCGACGATCGCGCCCTCGACGCCGATCCCCGTGAGGGAGGCGATCGCGCGCAGGTCGTCGAGGCTGGAGACGCCGCCGGAGGCGACGACGGGCTGGTCGGTCTGCTCGCAGACCTGGCGCAGGAGGTCGAGGTTGGGGCCGGACAGCGTGCCGTCCTTCGTGACGTCGGTGACGACGTAGCGGGCGCAGCCGTCGGCATCGAGCCGCGCCAGGGTCTCGAAGAGGTCGCCGCCCTCCTTGACCCAGCCGCGGGCGGCCAGCGTGCGGCCGCGGACGTCGAGGCCCACGGCGATGCGGTCGCCGTACCGGGCGATCGCCGAGCGGCACCAGTCGGGATCCTCGATCGCGGCGGTGCCGAGGTTGACCCGGCGGCAGCCGGTGGCCATCGCGGCGTCGAGCGACGCGTCGTCGCGGATCCCGCCCGACAGCTCGACCTTCACGTCGAGGCGGCCGACGACCTCGGCCAGCAGCTCGCGGTTGCTGCCCTTCCCGAACGCGGCGTCGAGGTCGACCAGGTGGATCCACTCGGCGCCGTCGGCCTGCCATTGCAGGGCCGCGTCGAGCGGGGAGCCGTAGGACGTCTCGCTGCCGAGCTCGCCCTGGACGAGGCGCACGGCCCGTCCCTCGGCGACGTCGACGGCGGGGAGGAGTTCGAGAGTCACCCCGCGATCGTATCGAGGCACCTCCGTAGAGTGAGCGGGCCATGAACGACAGCCACGCCGAGCATCCGTCCCCCGAGGACGACGACCCCACCGAGCCGACCGCCGTCACCCTGCCCCACACTCCCGCCGAGGACGTCCTGGGCGTCCTGACGGGCACGTGGCTGGCCTCGCTGGGCCTGCACCTGCTCTACGAGGCGCACGCCGTCACGGGCGGCACCGCGGGACTCTCGCTGCTGATCACCTACGCCGTGGCGCTGCCGCTCCCGGTGGTCCTGCTCGTGGCGAACGTGCCGTTCTTCGCGCTCGCGCTGTGGAAGAAGGGCCTGCAGTTCACCGTCCGGTCGGTGATCGCCGTCGCGCTGCTCTCGTTCTTCACCGCGATCCACGCCGAGATGATCCCCTCCCCCGACCTCGCCCCGGTCTACGGCATCGTCACCGGCAACCTGCTCGCCGGCACGGGCATCCTCATCCTCTTCCGGCACGGCTCGAGCCTCGGCGGCTTCAGCGTCCTGGCGCTCATCGCGCAGGAGCAGGCGGGCCTGCGCGCCGGCTACGTGCAGATGGCGCTCGACGTGCTGGTGGTGCTGGCGGCGATCCTCGTCGTGCCGTGGGACAACGTGCTGCTGTCCGCGATGGGCGCGGTCATCCTCAACATCGTGCTGGCGTTCAACCACCGTCCCGAGCGCTACCGGGCCTGAGGGACGCAGGATGAGGCATACGGCCCCGCTGGGGTACCCGAATGCCTCATCGTTCGTCGGCTAGAGGGTGGCGATCCAGTTCTCGAGCAGGCGGCGGCCCGCGTCGCCCGACTTCTCGGGGTGGAACTGCGTGGCCCACAGCGGGCCGTGCTCGACGGCCGAGACGAAGCGGTCGCCGCCGTACCCGGTCCACGTGACGCCGGGCGGCGTGAACGCGGTGCCCTCGGCGTCGACGAGCCAGTCCCGCACGCCGTAGGAGTGCACGAAGTAGAACCGCTCGGACTCCAGGCCTGCGAACATCCGCGACTCGGCGGGAGGCTCGATCGTGTTCCAGCCCATGTGGGGCACGATCGGCGCCTGGAGGCGCTCCACCGTGCCCGGCCACTCGCCGCAGCCGGTGGTCCGCACGCCGTGCTCGATGCCCTCCGCGAACAGGATCTGCATGCCGACGCAGATGCCCAGCACGGGACGGCCCGCGATGAGCCGGCGCTCGATGATCCGCTCGCCGTCGACCTCGCGCAGGCCGCGCATGCACGCCGCGAACGCGCCGACGCCGGGCACCAGAAGACCGTCGGCCTGCTCGGCGACCGAGCGGTCGGAGGTCAGCACGACCGACACCTGGGTGGCCTCGCCGGCACGCTCGACCGCGCGCACCGCGGAGCGCACGTTGCCCGAGCCGTAGTCCAGGACCGCGACCGTGGTCATCGGGCCGCTCCGCTCACAGCGCGCCCTTCGTGGACGGGATGCCCGTCTCACGCGGGTCGGGCTCGACGGCGGTGCGCAGGGCGCGGGCGAGCGCCTTGAACTGGCACTCGGCGATGTGGTGAGGGTCGCGACCGGCCAGCAGGTTCATGTGCATCGTGATCCCGGCGTGGTGCGCGATCGACTCGAAGACGTGCGACGTCAGCGAGCCGATGTAGGAGCCGCCGATGATCGCGGTGATCTGGCGCTCCGGCTCACCGGTGTGCACGAAGTAGGGACGGCCCGAGACGTCGACCACGCACTGCGCGATGGCCTCGTCGAGCGGCACCATCGCGTTGCCGTAGCGGCGGATGCCGGCCTTGTCGCCGAGCGCCTCGCGGATCGCCTGGCCGATGCAGATCGCGGTGTCCTCCACCGTGTGGTGGGCGTCGATGTGCAGGTCGCCCTCGGAGCGGACGGTGAGGTCCATCAGCGAGTGGCGGCCCAGCGCCGTGAGCATGTGGTCGTAGAAGCCCACGCCCGTGCTGATCTCCGTGCGGCCGCTGCCGTCGAGGTCGAGCTCGACGACGACGTGCGACTCGGAGGTCTTCCGCTCGATCCGTGCGGTCCTGCGCTCGCTCATCGGGGGTCTACCTCCATCAGTGCGGCGCGGAACGCCTGCATCTCCTCGGGGGTGCCGATCGACACCCGCAGCCAGCCCTCGGGCCCCACCTCGCGGATGAGGACGCCTCGGTCGACCAAACCCTCCCACACCGCGTGGCGATCGGCGAAATGCCCGAACAGCACGAAGTTGGCGTCGGAGGCGGCCACGTCGTACCCGCGTCCGGACAGCCAGTCGGCCGTCTCGTCGCGGGTCTCGCGCAGCGCGTCGACCTGGGCGAGCAGCTCGTCGGTGTGCCGCAGGGCGCCGAGCGCGGTGGCCTGCGTGACGGCCGACAGGTGGTACGGCAGCCGCACGATCCGCAGCGCGTCGACGACCGCAGCGTCGGCCGCGAGGTAGCCGAGCCGGCCACCGGCCAGCGCGAACGCCTTGCTCATCGTGCGCGTGACGATGAGTCGCGGGTGGTCGTCCAGCAGCTCGAGTGCCGTGGGCGTGCCGGCGCGGCGGAACTCCGCGTAGGCCTCGTCGACCACGACCATGCCGGGAGCGACGTCGAGCACGGCGCGCAGCTCCTCGGGCGCCAGCGCGGTGCCCGTGGGGTTGTTCGGCGAGGTCAGGAAGACGACCTCGGGCTGCTCGGCCTCGATCAGCGCGACCGCCGCGGCGGCGTCGATCGCGAAGTCCTCGCGCCGGCGTCCGGCCACCCAGCGGGTGTGGGTGTTGCGGGCGTACTCGGGGTACATCGAGTAGGTCGGCGCGAAGGACACGGCGGTGCGGCCGGGGCCTCCGAAGGCCTGCAGGATCTGCTGCATGACCTCGTTGGAGCCGTTGGCCGCCCACACGCGCTCGGCCGTGAGGCCGTGCCCGAGATAGCCGGCGAGGGCCTCGCGCAGCGCCCACGCCTCGCGGTCGGGGTAGCGGTTCAGCTCGAGCGCGGCCTCCTGCACGGCCGCGGCGATGTCGGCCGCGGCCTCCTGGCTGGGACCGTACGGGTTCTCGTTCGTGTTGAGGCGCACCGGGACGTCGATCTGCGGGGCGCCGTAGGGCACCTCGTCGCGCAGCTCGTCACGGATGGGCACCCAGGCGGGGACCGTCATCGCGTCGTCGCCTCGCGCTCCAGGCGGACCGTCACGGCGGCGCCGTGCGAGGGCAGGTCCTCGGCCTCGGCGAGCGTGACCACCTGCGGTCCGACCTCGCGCAGGGCGGCGTCGCTGTAGGTCACGACGTGCATGTTCTTGACGAACGCGCGCACCGAGAGGCCCGACGAGTGGCACGCGCAGCCCGCGGTGGGCAGCACGTGGTTCGAGCCGGCGGCGTAGTCGCCCAGCGACACGGGCGCGAACGACCCGACGAAGACCGCGCCGGCGTTGACGATCCTGGCGGCCACGGCCGCCGAGTCGGCGGTCTGGATCTCGAGGTGCTCCGCGGCGTACGCGTTCGCCACGTCGACGCCCTGGCCGGTGTCGCGCACCAGGACGGTCGCCGACTGCTGGCCCGCGAGCGCGGTGCGGATCCGCTCCTCGTGGCGCGCGGTGGGCACCTGGCGCTCCAGCTCGGCGTCGACGGCGTCGGCCAGCTCGAGCGAGTCGGTGATCAGCACCGCGGCGGCCATCGGGTCGTGCTCGGCCTGGCTGATGAGGTCCGCCGCGACGAACGCGGGATCGGCGGTGGCGTCGGCCACGATGGCGATCTCGGTGGGACCGGCCTCGGAGTCGATCGCGACGACGCCCTGCAGGTGACGCTTCGCGGCGGCGACGTAGATGTTGCCCGGGCCGGTGATGAGGTTGACCGGCTCGATCTCCTGCGTGCCGTACGCCAGCATCGCCAGCGCCTGCGCGCCACCGGCGGCGTAGACCTCGTCGATGCCCAGGCGCGCGCAGGCGGCCAGGATCGTGGGGTGCGGGAGACCGCCGAACTCGGCCTGTGGCGGGCTGGCCAGGGCGATGCCCGGGACGCCGGCGACCTGGGCCGGGACGGCGTTCATGATCACGGTGCTGACCAGCGGCGCGAGACCGCCGGGCACGTACAGGCCGACGCGCTGCATCGGCACGATGCGCCGCTCGACGGTGGCGCCGGGCGCGACCTCGATCTCGACCGTGCGCTCGAGCTCGGCCTCGCAGGTGGCGCGCAGCCGGCGGATCGACTCGTCGATCGCGTCGAGCACGGCCGGGTCTAGTCCGGCGCGGGCCTTCTCGATGTCCTCGGCCGAGACGCGCAGCCGCTCGGGGCGCACGCCGTCGAAGCGCTCGCCCGCGTCGAGCACCGCCTCGGCGCCTCGATCGCGCACGTCGTCGCAGATCGGGACGACGGCCGCGAGGGCATGCTCGACGTCGACCTCGGCACGGGGCACCGCGTCGCGGTAGCCGTCGGTCTGGTCTCTCAGGTCGAGTCGTCGAAGCACGTGTGAAGTCTAGGTCGCGCCATGGCCTAGCCTCGCAGCGTGTCCCGCTCCCCCGACGCCGTGCGCTGGCAGCAGCCCGTCACGGCCGGCGCCGTCACCGCCCTCGTCGGCTTCACGTCGTCGTTCGCCGTCGTGCTGGCGGGCCTGCGCGCCGTCGGGGCGTCGCCGTCGCAGGCGGCCAGCGGCCTGCTCGCGCTGACCGTGGGCTTCGGCCTGCTCATCGTCGGGCTCGCGCTCGTGCACCGCGTGCCGGTGACCCTCGCGTGGTCCACGCCGGGCGCCGCACTGCTGGTCTCCACGGGCGCCGTCGAGGGCGGCTGGCCCGCCGCCGTGGGCGCGTTCGTCGTCACGGGCGTGCTCATCGCGCTGATCGGCGCGGTCCCCCTGCTGGGCGACCTCGTGGCGCGGATCCCCACCGAGATCGCCCAGGCGATGCTGGCCGGCATCCTGCTGCAGCTGTGCCTCGCGCCGTTCCTCGCCCTCGCGGACTCGCCGGGGTACGTCCTGCCGGTGATCCTCGCGTGGCTCGTGACGAGCCGCGTGGCTCCGCGCTGGGCCGTCCCGGTGGCGCTGCTCGTCGCCGTCGGCGCGATCGCGGTGGCCGCGAACCGCTCCGGACAGTCGCTCGACACCGCCTCGCTGGTCCCGCGGCTGGAGTGGACCACCCCGACGTGGACGTGGCCCGCGATCGTCGGCATCGCGCTGCCCCTGACGATCGTCACGATGGCCTCGCAGAACCTGCCCGGCGCAGCGGTGCTGCGCAGCTTCGGCTTCTCCGTGCCGTGGCGCTCGTCGGTGGTCGCGACGGGCGTCGGCACCGCGCTCGTCGCCCCGTTCGGCGGTCACGCGATGAATCTCGCCGCGCTGTCGGCCGCGCTCGCGGCCGGAAACGAGGCCGGCCCCCGGGAGCGCCGCTGGGTCGCCGCCGCGTCGGCCGGCGTGGGGTACCTCGTCATCGCGGCGGCCGCGGGACTCGTCGTCGCGCTGGCCGCGGTCGCTCCCCCGGGAATCATCGAGGCGGTCGCGGGACTCGCGCTGATCGGCGCGCTCGTCGGATCGCTGCAGGGCGCGTTCGAGCAGTCTCGGCACCGCACGAGCGCGGGACTCACGTTCCTGCTCGCCGCCTCGGGGATCTCGCTGCTGTCGGTCGGCGCCGCGTTCTGGGCCCTGCTGCTGGGCCTCGCGGTGCGCGCCACCCTCGAGCGCCCCTGACGATTCACCGGCCGAGGAAATGGTCCGTAACGCCGGAAATCTGACCCCGGACGGAGGTAGCCTCTCGCTCGTGGCCAACAAGAAGGTCGGCGAGGCGACCCCCGCGCTTGCGGCACTGCACCGTGCCGGCGTCGAGGTCACCGCCCACACGTACGAGCACGACCCCCGCGCCCGGTCCTACGGTCACGAGGCGGCCGACGCGCTCGGCCTCGAGCACGCGCGGGTCTTCAAGACGCTGATGATCGACGTCGACGGCCTCCTGGCGGTCGCGGTGGTCCCGGTCTCGGGAAGCCTCGACCTCAAGCGCGCCGCCTCGGCGCTGAACGGCAAGCGGGCCCAGCTGGCGGACGCCGCGGCGGCCCAGCGGGCCACCGGCTACGTCCTGGGCGGGATCAGCCCGTTCGGCCAGCGCAAGCTGCACCGCACCGTGGTCGACGTCAGCGCGCTGACGCACCCGACCGTGTTCGTCTCGGGCGGCCGGCGCGGCCTCGACCTCGAGCTGGCGCCCGAGGACCTCGTGGCGCACACCCGGGCGGTCACCGCTCGGATCGCGCGCTGACGTCGTCGATCTCCTCGTCGTCCTCGGTCCCGTCGGTGCTGAGGTAGAGCGAGAGCGTGTAGCTCAGCACCGAGACGAGCGGCCACACCAGGAACGGGACGAGGGCGTCGACCGCGAGCGGGGCCGACACCTGCTCCCCTGCCTTCAGACCCGTGACGTCCTCGAGCGGGCCGGGGCCGAGCCAGATGCCGAGGCGCCAGCACAGCAGCGCGGCGGCGGTGGACGCCGCCGTGAGGCCGAGCACGATCTCCCAGCGGACGGCCCGGGTGACGCGGTGGACCACGACGCCCGACACGACGCCCAGCACGATCCCGATGATCGTGAACACCGCGACGACCTGGAACGTGCCGGCGGCGTTGCCCTCGGTGAGGACGAGGCCGCGCTCGGTGGCCAGCCACTGGGAGGGCTGCGCGAACGCCCACCAGGCGAACGCTGCGGGAATCCCGGCGGCGACGACGGCGAGCAGCACGCGGGTGGTGCGGGTCACGCGAGGCACCCCGGGCCGAGCAGCTCCTTGAGGTCGGCGAACAGCGACGACGTCGTGGACACGCGCAGGCCCTTGTCGAGGCGCATCGTGGTGGTCTTGCCCTGACCCGTGAGCCGCAGGTGCACCTCGGTGACGCCCGGGTGCGAGCCCAGCACCTGCTTGAACGCGTTGATCGTGTCGATCGTGCAGCGCGACGCCGCCAGGCTGACGACGAGCGGCTGGTCGGTGCGGCCCTCGCCGATCGCGGGCCGGGTGACCTCGTTGGCCGACAGGTCCATGCCCTCGTCGTTGCGCCGCACGCGGACCTTGGCCACCACGAGCGAGTCCTGCGTGAGCACCGACGACGCGAGGTTGTAGGCGGCCGGGAACACGGCGATGTCGACCGAGCCCTCGAGGTCCTCGAGCGTGATCGTGGCCCAGGTGTCGCCCTTCTTGCTCATGCGGCGCTGCACGTTGGTGACCAGGCCGCACAGCTTGAGGACGTCGCCGTCGGGACGGTCGCCGTCGAGCAGGGTGCCGATCGAGGAGTCGGAGTTGGCGGCCAGCACGTGCTCGAGCCCGCCGAGCGGGTGGTCGGACACGTAGAGGCCGAGCATGTCGCGCTCGAAGGCGAGCTTCTGGGTCTTGTCCCAGTCGGCGATGTCGGGGACGGTGATGCCGAGCCCGTCGAACTCCTCCTCGAACGCGCCGAAGAGCGAGTCCTGGCCGATCGCGGCGTTGCGCTTGATGTCGATGTACTGGTCGACCGCCTCCTCGGCGATCGACGCGAGCGCCCGCCGCCCGTGGCCGAGCGAGTCGAACGCGCCCGCCTTGATGAGCGAGTCGAGCACGCGCTTGTTGCACACCTGCGTGGGGACCTTGTCGAGGAAGTCGGCGAAGTCCGTGAACGCGCCCTTGGTCTCGCGGGCCTCGATGATGCCGGCCACGACGTTGGCGCCGACGTTGCGCACGGCGGTGAGGCCGAAGCGGATGTCGGGGCCGACCGACGCGAAGTTCGCGACCGAGTCGTTGACGTCGGGCGGCAGCACCTTGATGCCCAGGCGCCGGCACTCGGCCAGGTAGAGCGCGGACTTGTCCTTGTCGTCCTTGACGCTGGTGAGCAGGGCCGCCATGTACTCGGCGGGATAGCGCGCCTTGAGATAGGCGGTCCAGTAGCTGATGACGCCGTACGAGGCCGAGTGCGCCTTGTTGAAGGCGTAGTCGGCGAAGGGGACGAGGATCTCCCACAGCGTCTTGACCGCGGCCTTGGAGAAGCCGCGCTCGATCATGCCCGCCTCGAAGCCCACGAACTCCTGCTGCAGGACCTCGCGCTTCTTCTTGCCCATCGCGCGACGCAGGTTGTCGGCCTGTCCGAGCGAGTACCCGGCGAGCACCTGGGCGATCTCCATGACCTGCTCCTGGTACACGATCAGCCCGTACGTGGTGCCCAGGATCGGCTTGAGGGCCTCGGTCAGCTCAGGATGGATGTAGTCGATCTCCTGGCGACCGTTCTTGCGCTTCGCGTAGTTCGTGTGGCTGTCGGCGCCCATCGGTCCGGGGCGGTACAGCGCGATGACGGCGCTGATGTCCTCGAAGTTGTCCGGCTGCATCTGCTTGAGCAGCTGGCGGATGGGCGGCGAGTCGAGCTGGAAGACGCCGAGGGTGTCGCCGCGGCACAGCAGCGCGTAGGCCTCGGGGTCGTCGAAGCCCAGGTCCTCCAGCACGAGGTCGACGTCGCGATTGGCCTTGATGTTCTCGATGGCGTCGTTGAGGACCGTGAGGTTGCGCAGGCCCAGGAAGTCCATCTTGACCAGGCCGAGCGACTCGCACATCGGGTAGTCGAACTGGGTGATGACCGAACCGTCGGCCTCGCGCTTCATGATCGGCACGATGTCCAGCAGCGGGTCGCTGCTCATGATGACGCCGGCGGCGTGCACGCCCCAGTTGCGGATCTGGCCCTCGAGGCCGAGCGCGATGTCGTAGACCTTGCGGACGTCGGGGTCCTGCGCATGCAGGTCGCGGAAGTCCTTGCCGTCGTTGTAGCGGCTGTGCGACTCATCGAAGATGTCGCCGAGCTTGACGCCCTTGCCCATCACATCGGCGGGCATCGCCTTGGTGATCTTGTCGCCCATCGCGAACGGGTAGTCCAGGATGCGGCTGGCGTCCTTCACCGCGGCCTTGGACTTGAGTCGGCCGAACGTGGCGATCTGGGCGACCTTGTCGGTGCCGTACTTGCGCGTGACGTACTGGATGACCTCGCCGCGACGACGCTCGTCGAAGTCGATGTCGAAGTCGGGCATCGAGGGGCGCTCGGGGTTGAGGAAGCGCTCGAAGATCAGGCCGTTCTGCAGCGGGCACAGGTCGGTGATCCGCAGCGCGTAGGCGGCGATCGAGCCGGCGCCCGAGCCACGGCCGGGTCCGACGCGGATGCCGTTGTCCTTCGACCAGTTGATGAAGTCGGCGACCACGAGGTAGTAGCCGCAGTACCCCTTCTGGGCGATGACCGCGAGCTCCATCTCGGTACGGGCGCGGACGTCGTCGCCGAAGTCCTTCCCGTAGCGGGCCTCGATGCCGCGCCAGACCTCCTGGCGGAACCAGGACTCCTCGGTCTCGCCGTCGGGGACGTCGGCGCGGGCCATGTAGCCGCCCGTGGACTCGGTGAACTCGACGTCGCAGCGCTCGGCGATGAGCAGCGTGTTGTCGCACGCCTCCTTCATCCCGTGCTTGTCCTCCCACAGGGACCGCATCTCGGCCGCGGACTTGATGTAGTAGCCACCGCCGTCGAAGCGCAGGCGCTTCTCGTCGCTGATGCGCTTGCCCGACGCGACGCAGATGAGCGCGTCGTGCGCGGCCGCGTCCTGCGGGTGCGTGTAGTGCGAGTCGTTCGTGGCCACGGGCGGGATGCCGAGCTCGCGGCCGAGGCGCAGCAGGTCCTCGCGGACCCGGCGCTCGACCGAGATGTCGTGGTCCATCAGCTCGAGGAAGAGGTTCTCCTTGCCGAAGATCTCCTGCAGCTCGGCGGCCTCGCGGCGGGCCTCCTCGTACTGGCCCAGCCGCAGCCGGGTCTGGACGGCGCCCGACGGGCAGCCCGTGGTGGCGATGAGTCCGGTGGAGTAGCGCTCGAGCAGCTCGCGGTCGGCGCGCGGCTTGTAGTAGTAGCCCTCGAGGCTGGACAGGGACGACAGCCGGAAGAGGTTGTGCATGCCCTCGGTGGACGAGGCCCACATCGTCATGTGGGTGTACGCGCCACCGCCGGCGACGTCGTCGCCGCCCTCCTCGGCCGCGTTGCCACGGCCCCAGCGGACGCGCTTCTTCTCGCTGCGGTGCGTGCCCGGCGTGAGGTAGGCCTCGAGGCCGATGATCGGCTTGACGCCGTGCTTGCGGGCGGTGTTCCAGAAGTCGTAGGCGCCGTGCACGTTGCCGTGGTCGGTCATCGCGATGGCGGGCATCTCCTGCTGCGCCGTGCGCTCGAACAGCCCGTCCAGCAACGAGTGTCCGTCGAGCATCGAGTACTCCGTGTGGACGTGCAGGTGCACGAAGCTCGAGTCACTCGCCATGGTCGCCGTCGGCCTCCGCTACGTCGTTCTGGTCCCGGATCCGGGGACAGTGGTCGAAGCCGCAGACAGGGTCGGCGGCGGGGATCGGGGAAGGACTCCAGCCTACGTGAGCGCCCGACCGGAGTCGGTAGGGCACGCCCGCGCGGGAGTCCTCCCCCGGTGCGCTACTTGCTCGCGGCGCGCTGGTAGGCGCGCACTGACAGCGGCACGAACAACGCGACGATCAGCACCGCCCACAGGAGCGTGTAGATCACGGGGTGCTGCAGGCTCCACACGTCGGGTACCGGCGCATTGTCGGGGATGTTGCCGAACAGGTCGCGCACCGCCTGGGTGACCGCCGAGACCGGGTTCCACTCGACGAACGGCTTGAGGAAGTCGGGGAACGACTCGGTGGGCACGAACGCGTTGGAGACGAACGTCAGCGGCATGATCACGATGAACGACGCGTTGTTGATCACGTCGACGCTGGGCACGATCAGGCCGATCCACGCCATGATCCAGCTGATCGCGTACGCGAAGACGAGCAGCAGCGCGAAGGCCGCCAGCATCTTCGGGATGCCGTTGTGCGCGCGCCAGCCCACGAAGAGGCCGGTGAGCGCCATGATGATCAGCGAGAGCACGTTGTAGACGACGTCGGCGCCCGTGCGCCCGACGAGCACCGCCGAGCGGGACATCGGCAGTGACCGGAACCGGTCGATGAAGCCCTTCTGCATGTCCTCGGCCATCGCCGCGCCCGAGAACGTGGCGCCGAACACCACGGTCTGCGCGAAGATCCCGCCGATCAGGAACTCCTTGTAGTCCAGTCCCGGACCGACGTCGATCGCGCCGCCGAACACGTAGGCGAACAGCAGGACGAACATGATGGGCGAGATCAGGACGAAGACCATGATCTCGGGGACGCGCTTGATCTTGATGAGGTTGCGCTTGGCGCAGACCCAGCCGTCGCTGAGCACGCGGAGCGGACCGCTGCGCTGGGTGAGGGTGGTCATCGCGTGACCTCCTGGTCGGTGGTGGCGTCCTCGGCCTCGTGGCCGGTCAAGGACAGGAACACGTCGTCGAGGGTGGGACGCCGCAGGCCGATGTCGAGCACGTCGATGCCCGCCCCGCGGATGTTGCCCAGGACCTGCATGAGGTCGTCGGCGCCAGAGCCGCTGACCGCGGCGGCCACGGAGCGCTCGCGCACCGTGACCTCGCCCTTGGCGACCTCGGCGAGGAAGTCGCGGACGCGCGACGCGTGGGCCGGGTCGTCCACCACGACCTCGATCCGCTCGCCGCCGACCTGGGACTTCAGCTGGTCGGCCGTGCCCTCGGCGATCGACCGCCCGCGGTCGATCACGATGATGTTGTCGGCCAGCAGGTCGGCCTCCTCGAGGTACTGCGTCGTGAGCAGCACCGTCGCGCCGGAGGAGACGAGGTCGGAGATGACCTCCCACATCTGCTGGCGGCTGCGCGGGTCGAGGCCCGTGGTGGGCTCGTCCAGCACGATCACCGGCGGCTCGGCGACCAGAGCGCCCGCGAGGTCGAGCCGGCGACGCATGCCGCCGGAGTAGGTCTTCGAGGGCCGGTCGGCCGCGTCGGACAGGCCGAACCGGGCGAGCAGGTCGCGGGCGCGCGCGCCGGCGTCCTTGGCCTTCATCCCGTACAGCCGCCCGACCATCTCGAGGTTCTCGTAGCCCGTCAGGTACTCGTCGACCGCCGCGTACTGCCCGGACAGGCCGATGCGCCGGCGCACGCCGTCGGGATCGGCCCGGACGTCGACCCCGGCCACCGTGGCCTGGCCCTCGTCGGGCGTGAGCAGGGTGGTGAGGATGCGGACCGCCGTGGTCTTGCCCGCACCGTTGGGCCCGAGCAGTCCCAGGACGGTGCCCTCGGGCACCGCCAGGTCGAGCCCGGCGAGGGCCTCGACGTCGCCATAGCGCTTGACCAGTCCGGTCGCGCGGATCATGTCGCTCATCCCTCGATCATGGGCCACACACCCGACAGAAATCAGCCCTTGGCTGCCGACTCGTTCCGTCAGTGGTAGAAATTGCCCAGCACTGACTCGAACTCGGGGGGTTCATCATGGCTGTCGACCTGCAGCAGGTCATCCGTTTCCATCCCGACGCACTCGACGTCCCGGGCGATCCGGATCGTCTGCGTCACGGTGCCGAGAAGCTCCAGGACCTCGTGGCCGAGCTGACCGACGTCGGCAAGCGCCTGCGCGAGGCCGACGCGCCGCAGGAGACGCGCGGACCCACCGTCCGCGCGATGTCGCGCGTCGCCGGCACGCTCGGCCAGGTCCTGGAGGCCGACGCCGATCAGCTCTCCGATCTCGTCGAGCTGATCCGTCGCCAGGCCGATCGCATGACCGACGCCCTGGGCACCCTCGACGAGACCCGTCGCCGCTGGCGTCAGGCCCGCCAGGACCTGCGCGACCAGGTGGGCGACCTCAACGAGCAGGCTGCCCGCGAGCACCGCGAGGCCGAGCGCGAGCGGGCCGAGCGTCGCGAGCGCGAGCGGGCCGAGAGGGACCGCAAGGGCGGCGGCGGTGGCGGCGGCGCCGATCGCGACCACGAACGCCGCGAGCCCGAGCCGCCCACCGAGGCGAGCGACCTGATCAAGATGGCGGACCAGCAGGTCCTGAACCAGGTCGAGGGCCCGCTGCGGCGCCTCGCCGGCCTCGAGTTCACCGACCGGCACGGGTCCGTCGCGATCATGCTCGACGGCAAGGCCGACCAGATCGCCGAGCGCTACCGCCAGACCGTGCAGGCGATCTTCGACGAGCTCGTCGAGGCGCTGCGCGGGGTGAACCGCCTCGACAACCAGCTCGTCGAGCAGCTCCCCCGGCAGCGGCAGGCGATCGCCGGGCCGGTGAAGTCCGGGGACGACCAGTCCACGCCCGATCCCACACGGCTGTCGCGCCCCGACGACATCGCCTCCGTCGGCGAGGAGCTGCAGGACTGCGCGCGCGCCCTCGACACGGCCGCCGAGCGCCTGCAGGAGATCCGCCTCGCGATCCGCGAGGGCCGTCTCACCCCCGAGGACGAGCGGATCGGCAGCATGAACGGCTTCGAGCGCACCTGGAAGGAGCACCTGCAGGAGGTGCGCGAGGACCTGAGCCACGCCCGCAAGGCCAGCGCCGACATCGCCCGCGAGCTGCGCGAGCTCGACGAGCGCGGCGCCCGCGAGGTGCGGCGCAGCTTCCGCAACGGCTGACACGCCGGACCGCCGATTCCCTCGCGGAACGGCCCGCCGAGCCGGTACGGTGAGCGGAATTTCGCCTCGTGACGCACGGGGCGTGCTGAGCAGGGGGTGACCCATGAGTCGATCCGACGAGCCGTCCGGCGTGGTGCCGGCGGAGCGCACGGACTACTGGAACGCGTTCTACGCGGACGGCGGCGTCGCCCGGCGTCCCGTCCCGTCCCAGTTCGCCGCCTTCGTGGCCGGCGAGCTCGACGGGCCCACGCGGATCCTCGAGTTCGGCAGCGGCTCGGGACGCGACTCGCTCTTCCTCGCCGCGCACGGGCACGACGTGACCGGCGTCGACGGCTCGAAGGCCGCGGTCGAGGCGTGCTCCGAGCTGGCCGAGGAACTGGGGCTCGACGTCGAGTTCGTCAGTGCCTCGATCGACCAAGAGGGGCTGGCCGCGCAGCTGCGCGTCGAGCCCGGGAACACCCTCGTCTACGCACGCTTCTTCGTGCACGCGATCACCGACGACGAGCAGGCGGCGTTCCTGCGCCTGGTCGCCGAGCTCACCTCGCCCGGCGACCGGCTCGCCGTCGAGTACCGCACGCTGCGCGACTCCAGCGGCGCCAAGGTCACCGGCCGCCACTACCGCCGCTTCGTCGACCCCACCTCGTTCAACGCCCAGGCCGTCCTGCACGGCTTCGACGTCACCTACGCGGTGGAGGGCTACGGCTTCGCGAAGTACCGCGAGGACGACGCCTACGTCGCGCGGGCGCTGCTCACGAGGCGTTGAGGTGGAGACGCTCGGCGAGCTCCTGACCGAGACGGTCCGGTCGGCCCGCGCCGCCTTCCCCGACCTCGACTTCGTCCGGCCCGCCGGCCAGCTGCACGTCGCCCTCCCACCGACCACGGTCGACCGCGTGCGCGTCGAGCTGGCCTCGCCGTCCATCCTGCGGCTGCAGTCCCTGGGCGTGTCCACCACGCCGGCGCTCTCCCCCGTCGAGCTGGCCGCTCGCGTCACGATCACGGCGAGCAGCTTCGCCGACGGGTTCCGCGAGACGTTCGATCCCGAGCGTCTTCTCGACGCGGAGCACCCGCACGGCGTGCAGATCCGCACCGAGCACGAGGCTCTGCCGTGGGCCGAGGTCGCGTTCGCCGAGCCGGTCGAGCTCACCGCCCTGCACCTGCGTGGCATCGCGGCCCGCGCCGCGATCGAGAGCCGCGACGTGCGCGTGCTGATCGGCTCCCCCGGCGGCCCCTGGGTCACGGTCTACGACGCGCCCGGCCGCGCCGAGGAGCTGCAGGCCTGGGTCCGGGCCCGGACGGTCGACGTCCCCGACGACCTGCGGCCGACGTTCGAGCTGCTCGCCGGACCCCTCGCGCTCACCGTCGCGGGGCACTACCAGCCGGCCCGCACGGCCATGAAGTCGGCGGCGAAGCAGCTCAGCGACGAGGCGCGCCGCGAGTTCGTCCGCACCGTGAGCGAGGGCGTGCTCCACGACCGCTCCCTCGACTGGACGGCGCACGGTCCCACGCGGTCCTTCCGGTTCTGGTCGGCCGAGGAGAAGCAGGACTACGTCCGCTCCACCGTCGCGGTGGCCGACGCGCTCCGGGACCTGACGCCTCACGTGTGCTTCGGCTACGGCGCGGCGCTGGCCGTGGTGCGCGACGGCGACCTCATCCCGCACGACGACGACCTCGACCTCATCGTGGCGTTCGAGCCGCACGAGGCCGCCACGCTGCCCGAGGCCCACGCGCTGGTCGAGGACTTCCTGCGGGCGCGCGGCTTCACGGTCAAGGGCGACTTCTTCGGCCACCGGCACGTCGCGCCCGCCGGGGGCGGCAAGAACGTCGACGTGTTCTCGGCGCTGTTCGAGGGTGACCGGATCGCCTGGTACCCCGGCACGCGCGGTGCCCTCGACCGCGCGACCATGTTCCCCACCAGCGAGCGGGAGTTCCTCGGCGTGACGGTGCCGCTGCCGGCCGACCCCGTGGGCTACCTCGAGACGATCTACGGTCCGGGCTGGAGCACGCCCGACCCGGCCTTCAAGCACCGGTGGCGCAAGAAGGACTTCGCCGACCAGGCGGCGACGCCGCCCCCGCCGGAGCCCGAGCGGCGCACTGGCTGGCTGGGGAGGCTGCGTCAGTCCTGGCGGTAGGTGCTGAGGAAATGGCCCATGCGCTGGATCGCCTCCGCCAGGTCGCGCGACCACGGCAGGGTGACGATGCGCAGGTGGTCGGGATCGGGCCAGTTGAAGCCCGTGCCCTGGGTCAGCAGGATCTTCTCCGACATCAGCAGGTCCAGCACGAACTGCTGGTCGTCCTTGATCGGGTAGACCTCGGGGTCGAGGCGCGGGAACGCGTACAGGGCGCCGCGCGGCGCGACGACGCTGACGCCGGGGATCTTGCGCAGCTCGTTGACCGCGGTGTCGCGCTGCTCCAGCAGGCGGCCGCCGGGCAGGATCAGCTCCTTGATCGACTGGTAGCCGCCGAGCGCCACCTGGATCGCGTTCTGCGCCGGCACGTTGGGGCACAGCCGCATCGACGCCAGCAGGGTGAGGCCCTCGAGATAGTCCTGGGCGCGCTCGAGCGGACCGGTGACGACGAGCCAGCCGGCACGGTAGCCGCACACGCGGTACGCCTTGGAGAGGCCGTTGAACGTCAGCGTCAGGACGTCGGGCGCGATGCTGGCCAAGGGGATGTGGACGGCGTCGTCGTAGAGGATCTTGTCGTAGATCTCGTCCGCCATGAGGATCAGGTCGTGCTTGCGCGCGAGATCGGCGATCGCGGTGAGGGTCTCACGGCTGTAGACGGCGCCCGTGGGGTTGTTCGGGTTGATGACCACGATGACCTTGGTGCGATCGGTGATCTTCGCCTCGAGGTCGGCCAGGTCGGGGTTCCAGTCGTTGTCCTCGTCGCAGCGGTAGTGCACGGGGCGCCCACCGGCGAGGTTCGTCACCGCGGTCCACAGCGGGTAGTCCGGCGTGGGGATCAGCACCTCGTCGCCGTTGTCGAGCAGCGCCTGCAGGGCGATCTGGATCAGCTCGCTGACGCCGTTGCCGAGCCAGACGTCGTCGATGTCGAGGGCCGGGAAGCCCTCCTGCAGCTGGTAGTGGTGCACCACCGCACGCCGCGCGGACTGGATGCCGCGCGAGTCGGAGTAGCCCTGCGCCGTGGGCAGGCCGGCGATGACGTCCTGGAGGATCTCCGAGGGCGCGTCGAACCCGAACGGCTGCGGGTTGCCGATGTTGAGCTTGAGGATCCGATGACCCTCGGCCTCCAGCTGGGCAGCTCGCGCGCTGACGGGGCCGCGGATGTCGTACAGGACATCCCTCAACTTCTCCGACTGGCGCACGACAGGACTCATGCGCCCATTGTGCCGGACGCCCTCCACCTCCCGGCCGCGACTCCCGGCGGCGACTGAACGAGGTTTCCTGTCACTTCGCGAGGTTCGCGAACCTCGTGAAGTGACGGTTTCCCCGGTTAACCGGGGAAACTGCGGGTCAGTCCAGCTCGCGGACGACGTCGAGCGCGCGCTGGAGGTCGTCGGGGTAGGGGCTCTCGTACTCGACCCACTCCCCCGACGCCGGGTGGGTGAAGCCGAGCCGCACCGCGTGGAGCCACTGGCGCTCGAGGCCGACGCGCTTGGCCAGCACCGGGTCGGCGCCGTACAGCGGGTCGCCCACGCACGGGTGCTTGATGGCGGCCATGTGCACGCGGATCTGGTGGGTGCGACCGGTCTCGAGCTTGATCTCCAGCAGCGACGCGAAGCGGTGCGCCTCGAGCGTGTCGTAGTGCGTGACCGAGGCGCGGCCGTCGGCGCGGACCGTGAACTTGAAGTCGTGCTTGGGGTGCCGGGCGATCGGCGCGTCGATCGTGCCGGTGTGCGGGTCGGGGTGGCCCTGCACGAGCGAGTGGTAGGTCTTGTCGACCGTGCGGTCGCGGAACGCCTGCTTCAGCACGGTGTAGGCGCGCTCGGACTTGGCCACGACCATGAGGCCGCTGGTGCCGACGTCGAGGCGCTGCACGATGCCCTGGCGCTCGGGCGCGCCGCTGGTGGAGATCCGCACGCCCACGCCGGCCAGGTGACCCGAGACGGTGGGCCCGTCCCAGCCCACGCCGGGATGCGCCGCAACGCCGATCGGCTTGTCGACCACGACGATGTCGTCGTCCTCGTGCACGATCGACATGCCCTCGACCTCGGTGGGCACCACCACGGCGCGCCGGGGTGCGGGGATGGTGGCCTCGATCAGCGCGCCGGGCTCGACGCGCTCGGACTTGATCGGCTGGCTGCCGTCGAGCAGCACGAGCCCCTCGGCGACGAGGTCGCCGGCGCGCGTGCGCGAGACGCCGAAGAGCCGGGCCAGGGCGACGTCGACGCGCTCGCCGGCCAGGCCCTCGGGGATGTAGACGCTGCGCACCTGCGTGGCGTCGTCGGTCACGATTCCTCCCGGGTGCCGTCGAAGCGATGTCCTCGCCACGACCGCCAGATGATGACCACGGCCGCCACCGTCAGGGCGATGTCGGCCACGTTCCCCACGAAGAAGCCGGCGTAGTCGATGAAGTCCACGACGTGGCCCCGCAGGAACGACGGCTCACGGAAGAGCCGGTCGATCAAGTTTCCCACGGCGCCCCCGAGGAACAGCCCGAGCCCCACGGCCCACCACGGGTCGCGCAGCCGGGGCGCGATGACGATGAGGGTGACCGTGACGGCGATCGCGACGAGGCTCAGCACGATCGTGTAGCCCGCGGCGGTGCCGAGCGCGGCGCCGGGATTGAGCACGAAGCGCAGGCTCAGGAGGTCGCCCAGCAGCGGGATGGCGTCACGGCCGTCGAGCCGCGCGACCGCCCACCACTTGGTGAGCTGGTCGAGCGCCACGACCGCGATCGCGACGAACGCGAACAGGCCGACCCGGCGACGGCCGATCGGCTCGGTCGACGGGTCCGAGGACGGGGTCACGGGAGTCAGCGACGCTCCTCGCGACGCTTGCAGTCCATGCACAGCGTCGCGCGGGGGAACGCCATGAGGCGCAGCTTGCCGATCGGCTCGCCGCACTGCTCGCAGACGCCGTAGGTGCCGTCGTCGAGACGAGCCAGCGCCTTCTCGGTCTGCAGCAGCAGCTCGCGCTGGTTCGCGGCGAGCGAGAGCTCGGCGTCGCGCTCGAGGCTGTTCGAGCCGACGTCGGCCTGGTCGTTGCCCGCGCCGTCGACACCGCCCGCCAGGATGTCCTGCAGATCACGGGCGGAGTGGTCGAGCTCGGTCCTCAGGCGGGCGAGGTCCTCGACGAGCTCCTCGCGCACGGCCTTGGCCTCCGCAGGGGTCCAGGGCTCTTCGTCCGCGCGGACGGCCAACGTGGTCTTGGGCATGCCCGGGACAGTAGACCGACCACGGGACGCGTGCAAGTCGCCCCACCGTAGGATTGGCCGAGTGAGTCAGGACGCCCCGAACGCCCCCGCAGCACAGGCTGCATCCGGTCCCTCCGCCACCCCCGCTGAGTCGCTGCGATACCGGCCCGTGCCGGCCCACGTCGACCTGCCGGCGATGGAGCGCGAGATCCTCGACCTGTGGGCCGAGCAGGGCACCTTCGCCGCCAGCCTGAGCACCCGCGCCGACGCGCCGCGCTGGACCTTCTACGAGGGCCCGCCCACCGCGAACGGCGTCCCCGGCACCCACCACGTGGAGGCCCGCGTCTTCAAGGACGTCTTCCCGCGCTTCAAGACCATGCAGGGCTTCCACGTCGAGCGCAAGGCCGGCTGGGACTGCCACGGCCTGCCCGTGGAGATCGCCGTCGAGAAGGAGCTCGGCTTCAACGGCAAGCCCGACATCGAGGCCTTCGGCATCGCGGAGTTCAACGCGAAGTGCCGCGAGTCCGTCCTGCGCAACGTCGACCAGTTCGAGACCATGACCGAGCGCATGGCGTACTGGACCGACATGTCCGACCCCTACCGCACGATGGACGCCTCGTACGTCGAGAGCGTGTGGTGGGCGCTGTCGCAGATCCACGGCAAGGGCCTGCTGGTCGAGGACTACCGCGTCGCGCCGTACTGCCCGCGCTGCGGCACCACGCTGTCCGACCACGAGCTCGCGCAGGGCTACGAGACCGTCGTCGATCCCTCGGTCTACGTGCGCTTCCCGCTGACGTCGGGCCCGTGGGAGGGCACCGACCTGCTGGTCTGGACCACCACGCCGTGGACCCTCGTGTCGAACACGGCCGTCGCCGTGCACCCCGAGGTCACCTACGTCGTGGCCACGAACGGCACCGACCGCGTCGTCGTGGCGGAGCCGCTCGTCGCCTCCGCCCTCGGCGAGGGCTGGGAGACCGTCGAGACCGTCACCGGCCGTGACATGGAGCGCTGGACGTACGGTCGCCCCTTCGACCTCGTCGAGATCCCCGACGCGCACTTCGTCGTCCTGGGCGACTACGTCACCACCGACGACGGCACCGGCCTGGTGCACCAGTCCCCCGCGTTCGGCGCGGACGACATGGCGGTCTGTAAGGCGTACGGCCTGCCCGTGGTCAACCCGATCGCGCCCGACGGCCACTTCGAGGCCGACGTCCCGCTCGTCGGCGGCGCCTTCTTCAAGGAGGCCGACCCCACGCTGGTGGCCGACCTCGAGTCGCGCGGCCTGCTGTTCCGCGCGCTGGACTACGAGCACAGCTACCCGCACTGCTGGCGCTGCCACACGCCGCTCATGTACTTCGCGCTGCCCGCCTGGTACATCCGCACCACGGCGCGCAAGGACGAGCTGCTCGCGCAGAACGAGAAGACCAACTGGTACCCCGAGACCATCAAGCACGGCCGCTACGGCGACTGGCTGCAGAACAACATCGACTGGTCGCTCTCGCGCAACCGCTTCTGGGGCACGCCCCTGCCGATCTGGCGCAACGACGCCGATCCGAGCAAGGTCGTCTGCGTCGAGTCGCTGGCCCACCTGTCCGAGCTGACCGGCACCGACCAGTCCGACCTCGATCCCCACCGCCCGTACATCGACGACGTCACCTTCACGGTCGACGGCGAGCCCGGCACGTACCGTCGCGTGCCCGAGGTCATCGACGCGTGGTTCGACTCCGGCTCGATGCCGTTCGCGCAGTGGGGCTACCCGCACGTGGAGGGCTCGAAGGAGAAGTTCGAGCGCGCCTACCCCGCGCAGTACATCTCCGAGGCCATCGACCAGACCCGTGGCTGGTTCTACTCCCTCATGGCCGTCGGCACGCTCGTGTTCGACGAGTCCAGCTACGAGAACGTCGTGTGCCTGGGCCACATCCTGGCCGAGGACGGCCGCAAGATGAGCAAGCACCTGGGCAACATCCTGCTGCCCATGCCGCTCATGGACGAGCACGGCGCCGACGCGCTGCGCTGGTTCATGGCGTGCGCGGGCTCGCCGTGGTCGGCGCGCCGCATCGGCCCCACCGCGCTCACCGAGATCGTGCGCAAGGTGCTACTGACGTACTGGAACACCGTGGCGTTCCACGTCCTGTACGCCCGCGCCGCCGACTGGAGCCCGGCCACCGACGCTCCCCCGGTCGCCGAGCGCGGCGTCCTCGACCAGTGGCTGCTGTCGCAGACGCAGGACCTGGTCACCGACGTCACGTCCGCCCTGGAGGACTTCGACACCCAGCGCGCCGGCGCGGTCCTGGCGACCTTCGTCGACGACCTGTCCAACTGGTACGTGCGTCGCTCGCGCAAGCGCTTCTGGCGCGGCGACGCGGCCGCCCTGGCCACCCTGCACGAGGTGCTCGACGTGCTGACGCGTCTCATGGCGCCGCTCGTCCCGTTCGTCACCGAGCGGGTCTGGCAGGACCTCGTCGTTCCCGTCGACCCCGACGCCGCGCCGTCGGTGCACCTCGCGTCGTGGCCCGAGACCGACGCGTCGCTGCGCGTCGAGGGCCTGGCCGCACGCGTGGGCTTGGCCCGACGCGTCACCGAGCTCGGTCGCGCCGCCCGCGCCGAGGCCAAGGTCCGCACGCGCCAGCCCCTGCGCCGTGCGCTCATCGGCTCGGCCCACTTCGAGTCGCTCGGCGAGGACCTGCGCGCGCAGGTGTGCGAGGAGCTCAACATCGTCGAGCTCGGCTCGCTGGCCGACGCCGGCGCCGACCTCGTGGAGTTCTCGGCCAAGGCCAACTTCCGCCAGCTGGGCAAGCGCTACGGCAAGCAGACCCCGGTGGTCGCGCAGGCCATCGCCGCGACCGACGCGGGCGAGCTCGCCCGCGCGCTCGAGTCCGGCGAGGCCACCGTCACGGCTGGCGGCGAGTCGTGGCAGGTCGAGGCCGACGACGTCATCATCACCGAGCGTCCGCGCGAGGGCTGGTCGGTCGTCAACGAGCAGGGCGAGACCGTCGCGCTCGACCTGGCCATCGACGACGAGCTGCGCCGCGCGGGCCTGGCCCGTGAGGCCGTGCGCGTGATCCAGGAGGCGCGCAAGGCCGCCGGGCTCGAGATCACCGACCGCATCACCCTCACGTGGGCCGCCGAGGGCGAGACCGCCGAGGCGCTGCGCGAGCACGGCGACAGCATCGCCGAGGAGGTCCTGGCGGTCGCGTTCGCGCCCGGCGAGGCCGGCGACCTGCACGACGAGGATCTCGGCCTCGCGGTGAGCCTGGCGCGCGCCTGACCCTCGAACGAGAAAGCGGGGTGCCCGGACTTCGGTCCCGGCACCCCGCTCTCGTCTCTCCACCCGACGCCACGCGATCACGAACGACGACGGCGCCCGATCCCCGGAGGGATCGGGCGCCGTCGTTCGACTCAGTGACGCGGTGCCGCGAGATCAGTCCTTGCTGTCCAGCGCGGAGCCCTGCTGCGGCGCGACGGGCGAGCTGCCCTCGAGCTGCGCGAGCTGGTCCTGGAAGTAGGCCTTGAGGCGGGCGCGGTACTCGCGCTCGTAGGCACGCAGGTGGTCGATCTCGCCCTGGAGCTCCTGACGCTCACGCTCGAGGCTGGAGATGACCTCCTTGCGGCGCTGCTCGGTCTCGACGTCGAGCTGCTCGGCGCGCTTGCGCGACTCGTACTGCAGCGTGTCGGCGTTGCGACGGGCCTCGGCCGAGAGCTGCTCGGCCTCGACGCGGGCCTCACCGATGATCGTGTCGGCCTCCTCCTTCGCGGCGTCCATGAGCTGGTCGGCGTTGGCCGACGCGATCTCGAGGAGGCGCGCGGCGGCCGTGGAGGCCTCGGCGGTGGAGGTGACGCGCAGCTCCTGCGGAGCGGCGGGGGCCGGAGCGGCGGGGGCCGGCGTGGGCTCGGGCTCCTTGACCGGCTCGGGCTCCTTGACGGGCTCGGGCTTGGCGGCGGCGGGAGCGGGCTGGGCCTTGGAGGCCTCCTCGAGCGCGGCCTCGAGCTCGGCGACCTTGGCCTTCAGCTCGGAGTTCTCGTTGACGAGGCGTTCGAACTCGACCTCGACCTCATCGAGGAACTGCTCGACCTCACCCATGTCGTAGCCGTCGCGCAAGCGCACGGCAGTGAACTGCTTGTCGCGAATGTCCTGGGGCGTGAGCGCCATCTGGTCACCTCTGCGTGTGAGTCGGGTCTGTCGGGGGAAAGATTCGGGGCCTCGTCAACGGTACCGCCTCATCCTAAGCACCGGGCAGCGGGCCGGTGCTCAAGTCTCAACGATCACCTAAAAGATGACGACCACCAGGGACTGCGCGATGAACAACAGGAGCAACAGGACCATCGCCGAGACGTCGAGCATGACGCCACCCAGACGGATCGGCGGGATGACCTTGCGCAGGGCGCGCAGCGGCGGGTCGGTGACGGTGAAGATGAACTCGCACAGCACCGCGATGAAGCCGCGGGGCTGCCACTGGCGGGCAAGCAGCTGCACCCAGTCGACGACGAACCTGGCGATCACGAAGATGATCGCCAGGTAGATGAGGTTGTAGAGAATGGTCCCGATCGGTGACACGGGGCCTCAGCTCTGGTTGTAGAAGCCGCCGGCGGCGAGGGTGGCGCGGTCCTCGTCGGACACCTGCACTCCCTCGGGCGACAGCAGGAAGACCTTCGCCGTGATCCGGTTGATCGTGCCGTGGACGGCGAAGACCAGTCCGGCGGCGAAGTCGACGAGACGCTTCGCGTCGTCGTCGCCGATGTCGGAGAGGTTCATGATCACCGGCACGCCCGAGCGGAACGACTCGCCGATGGTGCGGGCATCGTTGTACGTGCGGGGTGTGACGGTCTCGATGCGCGCCAGGTCGGCCACGGACAGGCCGGGCTGACGGCGGTCGTCGAGGGCCGTCACGGTGCGCGGCGCGACCGGCTGGGGGGCAGCCTGACGCACCGGCGCGGCGGTGCGTGCCGGGGCCTCCGGCTCGTACTCCAGCGCCTCGTCGTACTCGGCCTGCTCGACGAGTCCGAGGTACTCGCCCATCCTCCGCATTGCGCCAGCCATGCTCACTCCCGATCTTCGGTCTTGACGTTGTTGAGACTACTGCAGTACAGGGCGCTGCCCCAGCACCGAACGACCCACGCGCACGTGTGTCGCGCCGTGCCGGATCGCGACCTCGAAGTCCTCGCTCATGCCGGCCGAGATCGTGGTCGCGGACGGCACGGTGCGCACCAGGTCGGCGCTGATCTCGCGCAGGTGCGCGAAGCTCGGCTCGGGGGCCTGCCCGAGCGGCGCGACGGTCATGACGCCCCCGAGCTCGAGGTGCGGGCACTCCCCCACGATCACGTCGGCGAGCGCCTGCACGCCGGCCGGCGGGACGCCCGCGCGGCCGGGGTCGGTGGTGTCGAAGTCGACCTGGACGAGGACGCGCAGCGTGCGCCCGGCGGCCTCGGCCCCGCGGTCGAGCGACCGGGCGAGCTTCGCGCGATCGACGCTGTGGACGACGTCGGCGTAGCGGGCGACGGCGCCGGCCTTGTTGGTCTGGAGCCCTCCGACGAAGTGCCAGCGCAGCGAGGCCCCGCTCGCCGCGACCTCGGCCTGCTTGTCGGCGGCCTCGGGGTGGCGGTTCTCGCCGACGTCGGTGACGCCGAGGTCGGCGAGCAGCTCGACGTCGCTCGCCGGGTGGGTCTTGGTGACGACGACGAGGGTGACCTCGCCGGGATCGCGGCCGGCCTGCTCGCAGGCGCGGGCGATCCGCTCGCGGACGGCCGCGAGGTTCTGCGCGAGCGCGTCACGGCGCGACATCGGCACTCCCCTCGCGCAGGACGACCGCGGCGCCGAAGCGTCCTGCGGCCTCACCCTGACGCCGGTGCGACCAGAACTGCTCGTCTTCGATCGTGCAGCCACCGAGGTCGTGGGCGACCACGCCGTCGTGCTCGAGCTGGGCCAGCACGCCGGCGCCGATGTCGAGGCCGGGCGTGCCCTGCCGGGTGGTGGCCCGGGCGGCGGGCTCGGCCGCGGCGACCTCGTCGGCCATCGCCTGCGGCACCTCGTAGCAGGAGCCACAGGCCCGGGGTCCGACCCACGCCTCGAGCCGGTCGGCGCCCCGCTCGCGCAGGGCGGCCACGGCCGCGGGGACCACGCCGGACGCCATGCCCACGCGACCCGCGTGCACGACGGACGCCAGTGGCCGGTCGGGCGACGCGATGACGATCGGGACGCAGTCGGCCACCCGGACGATCGCGACGACGCCCGGCCGGTCGAGCACGAGCGCGTCGGCCTCGGGCTGGGCGTCAGGGTCGGCGACCGCCACGTCGGCGCCGTGGACCTGGCGCATCAGGGCCGGCCGGCCCCCGAGCGCCGCGGCCACGACGCCCGGGCCCTCCGCGGGTGATCCGTCGATCGGGCCCCGACCCAGGTCGGTGCGCGCGTCGGTGAAGCCGAACGACGCGACCCCGAGGTCGGACCGGAACCAGAACGGCGCGGAGGAGCCGGGCGTGCTGTCGGGCACGGTCAGCGCAGGAAGTCCGGGATGTCGAGGCCGTCGCCGAACTCCTGGCCCGCGGGCTGGGACACCGGGACGGGCTCGGACACGACACGCTGCTCGGAGGCCTCGGTGCGCTCGGCGGGCTTGCTCGGGGCGGCCGGGGCCGACTCCTTCGCGGGCGCCTGCTGGTCGCGACCCCGCAGCGCGGGCTGGGCGGCGTCGCGCTGCTTCGGCTCGCCGCCGTCGAAGCCGGCGGCGATGACCGTGATGCGCACCTCGTCGCCGAGCGAGTCGTCGATGACCGTGCCGAAGATGATCTTGGCGTCGTCGTGGACGGCCTCCTGGACCAGCTCGGCGGCCTCGTTGATCTCGAACAGGCCGAGGTCGGAGCCACCCGCGATGGACAGCAGCACGCCGCGGGCGCCCTCGATGGAGGCCTCGAGCAGCGGGCTGGAGACGGCCAGCTCGGCGGCCGTGGCAGCACGGTGCTCGCCGCGCGCCGAGCCGATCCCCATGAGGGCCGAGCCGGCGTCGCTCATGATCGACTTCACGTCCGCGAAGTCGACGTTGATCAGGCCGGGCGTGGTGATGAGTTCGGAGATGCCCGAGACGCCCTGGTAGAGCACCTGGTCGGCCTGGCGGAACGCGTCCAGCAGACTGATGTTCTGGTCGCTGATCGAGAGCAGTCGGTCGTTCGGGATGACGATGAGGGTGTCGACCTCCTCGCGGAGTCGCTGCACGCCCACGTCCGCCTGGGCCGCGCGGTTGCGGCCCTCGAACTTGAAGGGTCGCGTGACGACCCCGATGGTGAGGGCGCCGAGCGAGCGCGCGATGCGCGCCACCACCGGAGCGCCGCCGGTGCCCGTGCCGCCGCCCTCGCCCGCCGTGACGAAGACCATGTCGGCGCCCTTGAGGGCCGCCTCGATCTCCTCGGCGTGGTCCTCGGCGGCCTTCTTGCCGATCTCGGGATCGGCGCCGGCGCCGAGGCCTCGCGTGGAGTCGCGCCCCACGTCGAGCTTCACGTCGGCATCGGTCATCAGCAGCGCCTGGGCGTCGGTGTTGATCGCGATGAACTCCACACCCTTGAGCCCGGCCTCGATCATGCGGTTGACGGCGTTGACACCACCGCCGCCGATGCCGACGACCTTGATCACCGCAAGGTAGTTCTGGACCGCCATGTCGTCTTCCCCTTCGAAACCTTAACGTTCAAGTCGAGGCTTATAGTTATGTCAACCTCGTCGATGTCTTGACACTAGGTGGGTACGCCGGATCGATCTCGGAAGACACGCCGCGCCGGCGGCGTGTTGTTCGTCTACTCGGGGGACGCGCGTCTACTCGAGCGTCGTCGGGCGCTCGGGCGCGCTGACGTCGTAGCTGCTGGCCTCGATCTGGAGCAGCGGTCGCAGGACGGCGAGCTTGGGCCCGGCCTCCTCCGCACTCCCCCACACGACGGTGCGGTCCTTCGTCAGCGCGAGCTCGATCGAGTCGCGCGTCTCGGCCGTGATGGCGTTCGTGTCGGCGAGCAGCTCGCGGTCGCCGTCGGCGATGTCGGCCGCCACGCGGGCGGTGGCCGCGACGACGCGGCGGTCGTCGGCGTCGACGTCCAGCTGCGGCAGGTGGCCCGGGCGCGAGTTCAGCGGCCGGTAGACCACGCCGGTCGCGTCGACGGCCCACGGCGTGCCCGAGCGGTCGACCCACGCCACGGCCGTGCGCTCGGTGACGACGATGCGGATCGTGTGCGGGAGGTCGCGCTCGACGCGCACCGACCGGACGGGCTTGAGCGCGGCGACCCGCTCCTCGATCGCGTCGGTGTCCACGCGCAGCACCGGCTCGCCGAGCGGCACCTGGGCGACGCGCACCACGCGCTCGACCGGGACGTGCTCGGTGCCGGAGACCGTGGTCTCGCGCGTCTCGAACAGGCTCGAGAACCAGATCGCCCAGACCGCGCCCGCGACGAGGAGGACGAGCAGCACGATCCCCGCGATGCGCCAGCGCGACCTGCGCCGCTTGAGCCGGAGCTTCTCGCTGAAGCGGTCACTCATCGCCGGAGTCCCGCAGGAGGTCCAGCAGCGCCGGGCCCACGGTGGTGACGTCGCCGGCGCCGAGCGTCAGCACGAGGTCGCCCGGGCGCAGCATCGGCTGCAGGAACGCGGGCACGTCCTCGACCGGACCGCCCAGGTGGGCGTCCGGGCCGGCCGCGTCGACGACGAGGGCCGAGGTGACCGCGGGATCGGCGGCCTCGCGCGCGAGATAGAGGTCGGCCACCACGACGAGGTCGGCGGCGGCGAGCTCCTGGCCCATGCGCTCGCCGAACAGGCGGGTGCGGCTGACCAGGTGGGGCTGGAAGACCACGACGAGACGGTCGTCGCCGGCGAGCGCGCGGGCGGCAGCCAGGTCGGCCGCGATCTCGGTGGGGTGGTGCGCGTAGGAGTCGACGACGCGCACTCCCCCGGCCTCGCCCTTGGGCTCCATGCGGCGCGCGGCCCCGGTGTAGCCCGCCAGGCCCTCGACCATCCCGGCGAGGTCGTGCCCCAGCTCGAGGCCGATGGCGAGCGCGAGCAGGGCGTCGGCGGCGTAGTGCCGTCCGGGGACGGCGAGGACGACCTCGGTGGGCTCCAGGCCCGGCACGTGGAGGGTGAAGCGGGTGGTCGAGCCAGCGACCTCGACGTCCGTGCCGCGGATGTGCGCGTCCTCGGCGAACCCGGCGGTGAGGATCCGCGGGCTGCTCACGGTGTCGCGCAGGCGACGGCAGCCGGGGTCGTCGGCCGAGACCACGACGACCTCGTCGACCGTGGCGGCGAACTGGGCGAAGGCGAGCTCGTACGCCTCGACCGTGCCCCATGTGTCGAGGTGGTCGGCGTCGATGTTCGTGACGACGGCGGCGTGCGGGCGGTAGTGCAGGAAGGCGCCGTCGCTCTCGTCGGACTCGACGACGAACTCGGGACCGGCGCCGCGGCGGGCGTTGGTGCCCAGCCCCGCGACCTCGGCCCCGATCGCGAACGACGGGTCGGCGCCGGCGCCGCGCAGCGCGAACGTCAGCATCGCGGTGGTGGTGGTCTTGCCGTGCGTGCCCGCGATCGCGATCCGGCGGTCACCGAGCATCGTCGACATGAGGCCGGCCGAGCGCGGCCACAGGCGCAGGCCGCGGCGGCGCGCCTCGACGACCTCGGGGTTGTCCTCGGGCACCGCGGTGGACGCGATGACCGTGTCGCGGTCGGCCAGGTGCGCGGCGTCGTGACCGACGTGGCACGTGATGCCGGCGGCACGCAGGCGGTCGAGCACGGCGGAGTCCTTGCCGTCGCTGCCGCTCACGTCGACGCCGGCCTCGTGCATCAGCAGGGCGATGGCCGAGAGCCCCGCGCCGCCGATGCCGATGAGGTGCACGCGGCCGAGCCGGTCGGCGGGCAGGACCTCGGACGGCAGGTCGATCCTCACCGGCCGGCCTCCCCCGCCTCGTGCACCATCTGCGCGAGACGCTCGGCGGCGTCGCGCCGGACGATGCCGGACGCGGCCTGCGACATGCGCTCGAGGCGCTCGGGCGAGGTGACGAGCGAGACGATCGCGCTGTCGACCCACGCCGGCGTGAACGCGCCGTCCTCGATCAGCAGCGCACCGCCGGCACCCACCACCGGGTGGGCGTTGAGGGCCTGCTCGCCGTTGCCGATCGGCAGCGGGACGAAGACGGCCGGCAGGCCGACGGCCGCGACCTCGGTGACGGTGTTGGCGCCCGAGCGGCACACCACCAGGTCCGCGGCGGCGTAGGCGAGGTCGATCCGGTCGATGTACTGCTCGACGACGTAGGGCGGGTCGTCCGCACGGCTGTCGAGCTCGACCTCCTCGGGACGACCGGCCGCGTGCAGCACCTGAATGCCGGCGTCGGCGAGGTCACGCGCGGCGGCGGCCATCGTGGTGTTGATGCGACGGGCGCCCTGCGAGCCTCCGGTGACCAGGATCGTCGGGCGATCGGGGTCGAGGCCGAAGTGCCGGCGGCCCTCGGCCCGCGAGGCGTGCCGGTCGAGGTCGGCGATCTGCCGACGGATCGGCAGGCCCGTGTAGGTGCCGTGGCGCAGCTCGGTGTCGGGGAAGCTGGTCGCCACGTGACGGGTGAGGCGCGCGCCGAGCTTGTTCGCGATGCCGGGCAGCGCGTTGCCCTCGTGGACGACGAGGGGCAGCTTGCGCCTGCGGGCCGCGAGGTAGGCCGGCACCGAGACGTAGCCGCCGAAGCCGACGACGACGTCGGGACGGAACCGGTCGAAGACCTCGAGCGTGGCCGAGACCGAGCGGCGCAGGTTGGCGGGCAGCTTCACCAGGTCGGCGTTGGGGCGGCGCGGCAGCGGCACCGGCGGCACCAGCTCGAGCGCGTGGCCGGCCTGCGGGATCAGCGTGACCTCGAGGCCGCGCGGAGTGCCCAGGCAGACGATGTCGTCGCCCGCGTCGGCCAGGACCGCGGCGGTCGCGAGCAGCGGAGACGTGTGACCGGCGGTACCACCGCCGGCGAGCAGGACACGCATCGTCAGCGACCCGCCCGCTGCTTCTTGCGCGCCTTGGCACGACGCGAGACGGACAGGGCGCGGGCGGCGCCGGGTTCGGTGGTGGCGCAGTTGGCCAGGAGGCCCAGCGCGGCGAGTGTGGCGAGCATGCTGGAACCACCGTACGAGACGAGCGGAAGCGGCACGCCGATGACCGGCAGCAGGCCGAGCACCATGCCGATGTTGATGATCGCCTGCGTCGTGAGCCAGATCGTGATGCCGGCGGCGAGGTAGCGCGCGAAGCGGTCGCGGCTGCGGTGAGCGATGCGGAAGCCGGTGTACGCCAGCAGGCCGAACAGGGCCAGGATCACGAGGCTGCCGGCCAAACCGAGCTCCTCGCCGATGACCGCGAGGATGAAGTCGGTGTGCGCCTCGGGCAGGGCGCCCCACTTCTGACGACTGCTGCCCAGGCCCAGGCCCCAGAAGCCCCCGCGGGCGAAGCCCATCATCGCCTTGATCGCCTGGTAGCCCGACTGCTCGGGATCGGCCATCGGGTTGAGGAACGACATGAAGCGGTCGACGCGGTGCTGCGCCGTGGCCACGAAGAACAGCAGCAGCACGACGAGGCCGGCGCCGAAGCCCAGCATCGGCTTGAGCGGCAGGCCGGCGACCCACAGCATGCCCGCGATGATCGCGAACAGGATGACCGCGGTGCCGAGATCCTTCTGGAACACGACGAGCGCCGAGACGGCTCCCGCGATGGGGACGACGGGCGTGATGACGAATCGCGGCGTGCCGAGGTGTCGGTGTCGGCGGGTGTAGAGGTCGGCGATCCACATCACGATCGCGAGCTTCGCGAACTCGGACGGCTGGAGGTTGAAGCCGGCGAACAGCGGGATCCAGTTCCGGTTGCCGTTGATGTCCATGCCCAGCGGCGTGAAGGTCAGCCCGATCAGCACGACGACCACGAGCAGGACGGGTCGCGACAGCTGGCGCACCCGCTCGAGCGGGATGCGCATCGCGATGACCATGCCCACGAGCCCGACGACCGCGAAGATCGCCTGGCGGCTGAAGATCTCGAAGGAGTTGCCGTAGACGCGCAGCGCGAACACCGAGCTGGCGCTGAGGACCATGATGAGGCCGAGCCCGAGCAGCAGGCCGGTCGTGCCGAGCACGAGCTGGTACGACGCGAGCGGTCGCTCCAGCAGGTTCCGCACGGTCTCGAGCGTGCTCGACGACCGCCGAGAAGCGGTGGTACTCATGGCGTTCCTTCGGGGAAGAAAGGGAAACTGCTCCCCAGTGTGGCCCGTGGGACGGCGTGCCGCGTGGACCTCCGGGCGCGTGTCGCCGCGTCGGCCGCGGGAGCGGTGAGCGGGGAACCGAACCCGGGGTGGGGCGGTGAGCCCTCAACCTGAACGGAGCCCCGAAGGGTTGACCGGTCACCGGCGGTCACCGGGAGTGGTTGACCACTCACCGCCTCCGAGCGGACCGGGGTCAGCCGAGGCGGTCGACGGCCTGCGCGAACGCGTCGCCGCGGTGGGCGTAGTCGCGGAACTGGTCCATCGAGGCGGCGGCGGGGGCGAGGAGGACGGTGTCGCCCGGACGGGTGTGGCGCCGGGCAGCAGTCGCGACGGCGTCCATCAGCGCGTCGGCGTCGTCGCCGTCGGCGAGCTCGACCGGCACGTCGGGCGCCTGGGCGGCCAGCTCGGCGGCGATGAGGTCGCGGTCGGCGCCGATGAGCACGGCGGCCCGCAGGTGCTCGCGGACGTCGCGGACCAGGTCGCCGTACGTGGCGCCCTTCGCCAGTCCCCCGGCGACCCAGACCACGTGGTCGAAGGCGCGCAGCGAGGCGCGAGCGGCGTGCGGGTTGGTGGCCTTGGAGTCGTCGACCCAGCGGACGCCGTCGCGCTCGGCGACCGTGCTGATCCGGTGAGGTCCGAGGCGGAAGGCGCGGAGGCCGTCGCGGACCGCGACCGGGGCGACCCCGTGGGCCCGCGCGAGCGCGGCGGCCGCGAGCGCGTTCTGCACGTTGTGCGGCGAGTCGTCGTCGAGGTCGGAGATCGAGGCCATCTCGGCGGCGCTCGTGGCGCGGGAGTCCACGAAGGCCCGATCGACCAGCAGGTCGTCGACGATGCCGACCATGCCGGGCTCGGGGATGCCCAGGGTGAACCCGATGGCGCGGGCGCCCTCGACCACGTCGGCCTCCTCGACCAGGTGCCTCGTGGCCTCGTCGGCCACGTTGTAGACGCACGCGCGCCGGACCTGCTCGTAGACCTTGCCCTTCGCGGCCGCGTAGGCCTGCGCCCCGCCGTGCCAGTCGTAGTGGTCGGGTGCGAGGTTCAGCACGGCGGCGGACTCGGCCGCCATCGACCGCGTCCAGTGCAGCTGGAAGCTGGAGAGCTCGACGGCCAGCACGTCGCGGCCCTCGGGGTCCATCACGGCCTCGAGGATCGGGGTGCCGACGTTGCCGACGGCCTGGGCGCGCAGCCCCGCCGCCTGCAGGATCGCCTCGAGCATCTGCACCGTGGTGGTCTTGCCGTTGGTGCCCGTGACGGCCAGCCAGGGCGCGGGATCGGCGCCCCGCAGGCGCCAGGCCAGCTCGACCTCGCCCCAGACCGGGATGCCCCGGCCGGCGGCCTCGGCCAGCAGCGGCACGGTGGGGCGCCAGCCGGGTGACGTGATCACGAGGTCGACGTCCCGCGGCAGCTCGGCGGTGGTGCCGGGGCCCAGGCGCACGTCGGCGCCCAGGACCTCGAGCAGCTGCGCCTGCTCCTGCCGGTGGGCGTCGCCCTCGGACTCGTCGAGCACGACGACGCTCGCACCGAGGTGGTTCAGCGTGTCGGCGGCCGCGAAGCCGCTGACGCCGAAGCCGGCGACGACGGCGCGGACGCCCTCCCACGAGGAGTCGCGGTGCAGCGACGAGACGTCGCGCTCAGAAGGCACCGACGACCCATTCCCAGTAGAAGAGGCCGATGCCGGAGATCACGCAGATGCCGCTGATGATCCAGAACCGGACCACGATCGTGATCTCGGCCCAGCCCTTGAGCTCGAAGTGGTGCTGCAGCGGCGCCATCCGGAAGATGCGCTTGCCGCCGGAGAGCTTGAAGTACCCGACCTGCAGGATCACCGAGAAGGTGATGATGACGAACAGGCCGCCCAGCACGATGAGCAGCAGCTCGGTGCGGGTCATCAGCGCGAAGCCGGCCATGAGGCCGCCGAGGGAGAGCGAGCCGGTGTCGCCCATGAAGATCTTGGCGGGCGAGGCGTTCCACCACAGGAAGCCGAAGCACGCGCCGGTGACGGCCGAGGCGACCACCGCGAGGTCGAGCGGGTCGCGCACCTCGTAGCACTTCGGGCCGGGGTCGAGCATGAAGCAGCTCTGGTTGGACTGCCAGACGTTGATGAGGATGAACGCGCCGAAGACCATCACGGCGGCGCCGGTGGCCAGGCCGTCGAGGCCGTCGGTGAGGTTCACGCCGTTGCTGGCACCCGCGATCATCAGCAGCACCCACACGATCAGCAGCACCGTGGGCAGCTCCCACGACAGGTCGCGCGTGAACGAGATCGCGTGGGTGATCGGAGTCTGGCCGTTGTCGTTCTCCCAGCCGATCGCCAGGACGGCGAACACGAGGCCGACGAGGATCTGGCCCACCATCTTGGCCTTGCTGCGCAGACCCAGGTTGCGCTGCTTCGCGACCTTGATCCAGTCGTCGAGGAAGCCGATGGCGCCGAGGCCGACGAACAGGAAGAGCAGCAGCACCGCCGAGGCGCTGGGCTCGTAGCCGGTGACCAGCTTGGCGATGGCGTAGCCCAGCACCGTGCTGATGATGATGACGAGGCCGCCCATGGTGGGCGTGCCGCGCTTGACGTGGTGCGAGGTCGGACCGTCGTCGCGGATGAGCTGTCCGTAGCCCTTGGCCACGAGCACGGAGATCGCGAAACGGGTGCCGACGAGTGTGCCGACGAGTCCCACGACCCCTGCGATCAGTACGGCCAGCATCGCTTCCGTTCGTTCCTTCCGTGCGTGTCAGTTGCGCAGCAGCGCTTCGACGACCCGCTCCAGGCGGGCGCCCCTCGATGCTTTCACAAGCACCACGTCACCGGCATCCAGGCTCGCGGAGAGTGCGTCCACCGCTGCCTCGACATCGTCCACCTGGAGACCCGCCGACCCGGCTCCCCGGGCGATCTCGGCGGCTCCGGCACCGACCGCGATGACCCGGGCGATGCCGAGGTCGGCGGCGAGCCGGCCGATCCTGTGGTGCTGCGCGGGCGAGTCCTCGCCCAGCTCAAGCATCTCACCGAGCACGGCGACGCCGCGTCCCGGGGCCAGTCCTGCGAGGGTGCGCAGGGCCGCCGCCATGGACTCGGGGTTGGCGTTGTACGCGTCGTTGACGACGACGACTCCCCCGGCCGTCTCGTGGCGCTCCATCCGCATGGGCGAGGTGGCCGTCGCGGTGGTCAGCGCGTGCACGGCGGCCTCGACGGGCACGCCCAGGGCGGAGGTCGCGGCGACGGCCGCGACGGCGTTGATCGCGTGGTGCGCGCCCAGCTGCGGGACCGTGGCGTCGAGCGTGAGGCCGTCGGCCTCGACGACGAAGCGCGGGTGCCCGGCGTCGTCGAGGGTGACGTCGCCGACGAGGCGGACCTGCCCGGCCCGCCCGAAGGTCAGGACGCGACCGCGCGTGCGCGACGCCATCGCCGCGACGCGCTCGTCGTCGGCGTTGAGGACGGCCGTGCCGTGCTCGTCCAGCGCCTCGACGAGCTCGCCCTTGGCCTGGGCCGTGCGGTCGAGACCGCCGAACTCGCCCGCGTGGGCCGTGCCGACGTTCAGGACGACGGAGACGTCGGGCGGCGCGATCTCGCACAGCGTGGCGATGTGGCCGATCCCGCGGGCTCCCATCTCGAGCACGAGGTGGCGCGTGCCGGCGTCGGCGCGCAGCACGGTGAGCGGCACGCCGAGCTCGTTGTTGAACGAGCCCTCGGGCGCGACCGTGGCGCCATCGGTCCGGAGGACGTGCGCGACGAGGTCCTTGACCGAGGTCTTGCCCTGCGAGCCGGTGATGGCCACCACCTGCAGGTCGGTCTCGGACCTCAGCGACGCGAGCCGGTCGGCGGCGAGCCGGCCGAGCGCCCGGACGGGGTCGTCCACGATCACGTGGGGACCCGGCACCGCGCGCGTGGCGAGCGTGGCCACGGCTCCGGCGTCGAGGGAGGCCTCGACGTAGTCGTGCCCGTCCACGTGCTCGCCCGGGATCGCCACGAAGAGGCAGCCGGGCGTCACCCGGCGGGAGTCGATGACGACCGGGCCCTCGACCGAGAGCGCGTCGTCGCCCTCGACGCGGCCGTCGGTGGCGACGGCGACCTGGGCCAGGGTGGTGGGGGTCACGAGGCGCCTCCGATCAGCTCGACGAGGACCTCGCGGTCGTCGAACGGGTGGACCACGTCGCCGACCTGCTGGCCGCGCTCGTGGCCCTTGCCCGCGACGACGACCGTGTCGCCGGTGCGCGCCTGTCCGACGGCCACCGCGATCGCCTCGCGTCGGTCGCCCACCTCGAGCACCTCGGCGGTGCCCCGCTCGGCGCCGGCCAGGACCTCGGCGCGGATCCGCGCCGGCTCTTCGCTGCGCGGGTTGTCGTCCGTGACGACCACCAGGTCGGCGAGCCGCGCCGCGACCTCGCCCATCAGCGGTCGCTTGCCGCGGTCGCGGTCGCCGCCGGCGCCGATCACGACGATCAACCGACCCGCGGTGACGGGTCGCAGCGCGGCCAGGACGGCCTCGACCGCCTCGGGCTTGTGGGCGTAGTCGACGACGGCCGTGAAGGGCTGGCCCGCGTCGACGCGCTCCATCCGGCCCGGCACGCCCCGCGCGGAGGCGACGCCGCGGACGAGCTCACGCAGGTCGTGGCCCTCCCCCGCCAGCGCCACGATCGCGGCGACGGCGTTGGAGACGTTGAAGGCGCCGGCCAGCGGCACGGACAGCTCGGTCTCGGTGCCGTCGGGCGAGATCAGCGTGACGTCGCTGCCGAGGCGGTGCGACCGCACGTTCACCGCACGCCAGTCGGCGGGCGCCCCCTCGGTGGAGAAGGTCGTGACCGGGAGCACGGTCTGCTGCGCGAGCCGGCGCCCGTGCGCGTCGTCGAGGTTGATCACGGCGCGGCGGGCGTGCTCGGGCGTGAAGAGCTCGGCCTTCGCGGCGAAGTACGACTCGAGGTCGTGGTGGAAGTCCAGGTGGTCGCGACCGAGGTTGAGGAACACCGCGGCGTCGAGCACGAAGCCGTCGACGCGTCCCTGCACGATGGCGTGGCTCGAGACCTCCATCGCGCACGCGGCGACCTGCTCCTCGGCCATGACGGCGAACAGCGCCTGCAGGGCGGGGGCCTCGGGGGTGGTCAGGCTGCTGGCCGCCGGGCGTCCCGCGATGCGGGTGCCGATCGTGCCGATGACGGCCGAGCGCGACTCCCCCAGCGCGGCCTCGGCGAGGTACGTGGTCGTGGTCTTGCCCTGCGTGCCCGTGACGCCGACGGTGGTGAACCGGCTGCTGGGCCGGTCGTAGAACCGCGCGGCGAACGCGGCGAGGCCGCGTCGCGGCTCCTCGACGACGACCCGCGGGACGTCGCCCGGCAGCGACGCGGCGCCCTCGGCGTCGGTGAGGATCGCCACGGCCCCGGCCTCGAGCGCCTGGGGCGCGAACCGGGCGCCGTGCGTGCTGGCACCGGGCAGCGCGGCGAACAGGTCGCCGGCCACGACGTCGCGGGTGGAGAGGCTGATCCCGGTGACGCTCGCATCGCCTTCGGCCTTCGCCCCGGACCACGCCGCGGCCACCTCGGCGAGGGACCACGTGGGCGTGTCGAACGGCCTGACCCTCATCTCGTCCACCCGCCCCAACCTACCGGGCGGCACGACGGCTACCAGTCCTGCTTGATCTTGGGCGGCTTGGCGCCCGTGGGCGTCACGCCGAAGCGCTCCAGGGCCATCGACATGATGTCGTGGAACACCGGGCCGGCCATCGAGCCACCACCGGCGTTGCGCGGGGGCTTGTCGATCACGACGTAGGTGATGAAGCGCGGGTTGTCCGCCGGCGCGAAGCCCATGAACGAGATCGTGTTCTGGCCCCGCACGTACTTGCCCGTGGTGGGGTTGACGCGCCAGGCGGTGCCGGTCTTGCCGGCCACGCGGTAGCCCTCGATCTGCGCGGCGGGCGCCGTGCCGTCGTCGGCCGTGACGGCCTCCATCATGCGGGTGACCTCGGACGCGGCCTCGCGGGAGACGACCCGGCGCGACTCGCCCGGATCGGTCTTCTCGACCGAGCCGTCGGCCTTGGTCAGCGAGTCCACGACCCGCGGCGTGCACATGACGCCGCCGTTGGCGATCGCACCGACCGCGCGGATCATCTGGATCGCGTTGACCGAGACGCCCTGTCCGAACGAGGTCGTGGCGTGCTTGGCCTTCGTCCAGTCGCGCGCCGGGGAGACGATGCCCACCGACTCCTCGGGCAGGTCGATGCCGCTGTGGGCGCCGAAGCCGAACTTGCGCAGGTAGGAGTAGAACGTCGAGTCCGACATCTGCTCGGCCGCGACGATCGTGCCGAGGTTCGAGGACTTCGCGATGACGCCCGCAGCCGTCAGCCGGATCGCGCCGTGCTGCCAGTAGTCGCCGATCGGGAAGCCGTCGATGACCATGCCCGACGGCACCTTGATCCTGGTGTCGGCGGTGACCTTGCCCTGGTCGGCCAGCGCCGCCATGGTGATCGTCTTCATGACCGAGCCGGGCTCGAAGACGTTCGACACCGCGCGGTTGACGAGCGTGCCGTCGTTGACGCCGGCGCGACTGTCGGGGTTGAACGTGGGCGCCTGCGAGAGCTGCACGATCTGGCACGTGCGGACGTCCATCGTGATCGCCAGGCCGTAGTCGGCACCGGCGGAGCTGACGACGTCGCGCAGGCGCTGGTCGGCGTACCACTGCAGGTCACGGTCGATCGTGGTGTTGACGTTCGCGCCCGGCACCATCTCCTCGACCGTGGAGTCGGCCATCGGGATGCGCTGGCCGGTCGTGGAGACCTCGTACGTCGACGAGCCGTCCTTGCCGGTGAGCTGCTGGTCGTACTGCATCTCGAGGCCGGCGATGCCCTTGCCGTTCTCCTCGGTGATGCCCAGGACGTTCGCCGCGAGCGAGCCGCCCGGGTAGCTGCGCAGGCTCTCCGTCTCGGTGAACACGCCGGTGTAGCCGGCCTCGGCGACGGCCTTCACCGCCTTGCGGGCCTCGTACGCCGGCAGGTCCTTCGCGAGGAAGACGTAGCGCGACTTCGGCGTGCGCAGCTTCTGGATCGTGTCGAAGTAGTCGATCTCGTCGCCGAGCTTCTCGTGCAGGATGCGCGCGATCTCGGGGGCCTTCTCGGCCGTCATCGACGGATCGCCCGTGATCGTGAGTCCGTCGGTGCTGGTGACCAGCTCCTCGCCGTTGCGGTCGACGATGTCGCCTCGGGGCGCGGGCACGACGGCCTTGCGCGTGCCGGCCTCGACGGCCATCGCCGCGTATGCCTTCGAGTCGACCGCCTGGATCTGGAACAGGCGGCCGGCGAACAGCAGGAAGAGGCCGAGCACGCAGACCACGAGGACCCGCAGCCGGTTCCGGGTGACCGAGACGGGCATCAGCCGGCCCTCCTGACGTTCGTGTCGGGCTCGGCCGGGACCGGCTCGCCGATGACCTTGCCGTCGGCGAGGCGCAGGAAGACGGGGTTGGCGTTGGGGACCATGCCCTCGCTCAGGGCGCGGTCGGCCAGGCCCGAGGGGCTCTGCATGCGGTCCACCTCGGCGGCGAGCTGCTCCTTCTGCGCCTGCAGGAGGGTGGCGCGCTGCTGCAGGTCGTCGATCTTGAACGACTGGGCCTGCATGGCGGTGCTCAGCAGGATCAGGCCGACGAGGCCCGCGGCCAGGACGGACAGCACGACGACGACGAAGGGCGCCCGGCGCGCGCGGACGCGGACCGGGCCGACCAGCTTCAGCCCGACGTCACGCGCGTCACGACCGCGCGCGGCGATGCCGGACGCGAGCGCGGACGATCGCGCGGCGGCCGTGCGACTGAGGGCACGGGGGGAGGTGGCGGTGCTCATCGGGTCTCTCGCTGGGCGTCGTTCATGCGGCGATCCGTTCGACAGCGCGCATCCGGACCGAACGCGCGCGGGGGTTGTCGGTGATCTCGTCCTCGCCGGCCAGCTCGGCTCCCCGGGTCAGGGAGCGGAAGCGGGCCTGCATGGACTCGGGCACCACGGGAAGGTCCCGCGGAGCCGTGCTCGTGGTGGCGGAGGTGAACACGCGCTTGGTGATCCGGTCCTCCAGGGAGTGGTACGACAGGACGACGACGCGCCCGCCGACCGAGAGCAGGTCCAGCGCCGCCGGCAGCGCCCGCCGGTAGACGCCGAGTTCGTCGTTGACCTCGATCCGCAGCGCCTGGAACGTGCGCTTGGCGGGGTTGCCGCCCGTGCGCCGCGCCGGGGCCGGGATGCAGCGGCGGATCAGCTCGACGAGCTGCTCGCTGCGCTCGAACGGACGCTGCTCGCGCTCGGCGACGATCTCCCTGGCGATGCGGCGGGCGAACTTCTCCTCGCCGTACTCGCGCAGGATCCGCGCCAGGTCGTCCTCGGCGTAGGTGTTGAGCACGCCGGCCGCCGTGAGGTCGTCCTCGGAGTTCATCCGCATGTCCAGCGGCGCGTCCTGCGCGTAGGCGAAGCCGCGGTCCGCCAGGTCGAGCTGCATCGAGGAGACGCCGAGGTCGAACAGGACCCCGTCGACGCTCGTGCGGCCCGAGTCGTGCACGACCTCGGCGATCTCGTCGTAGACCGCGTGCGCGGCCTCGAAGCGGTCACCGAACGGAGCCAGTCGCTCCCCCGCACGGCGCAGGGCCTCGGGGTCACGATCGATGCCGATGACGTGCAGGCTCGGGTAGCGGTTCAGGAGCGCCTCGGTGTGCCCGCCCAGTCCGAGCGTGGTGTCGACGACGACCGGCCGGTCACGTCCCTCCACGACGGGGGCGAACTCCGACACGACGCGGTCCAGCATCACCGGGACGTGCCGCGCGCTCATGCCAGCGTCCCGGTCACCGACGGCGCGCCGATGGGGCCCGATCCCCGCCTGCAGAGTTCTGACGCCGGGGAAGTGACGTCAGAACCCCTCAGGCGGGCATCGCGCCCCACCGCGGGAGTGCTCAGAAGATCCCGGGGAAGATCTCCTCCGACAGGTCGGCGAAGCCCTCCTCGTGCTCGTCGGAGAAGTCGTTCCACTTCGCCGAGTCCCAGATCTCGAACCGCTCGCCCGTGCCCACGACCGTGCAGTCGCGGTCCAGGCCGGCCCAGTCGCGCAGCAGCTGCGACACGGGCACGCGTCCCTGCTTGTCCGGCGTCTCGTGCGCCGCACCGCCGAAGAGCATGCGGATGAAGTTGCGCGCCTGTCGGTTCGTGAACGACGCCTGCCGCGCCCGCTCGGAGAACTCGTCGAATGCCTCGGGCGTCCAGCCGTAGATGCAGTGCTCCTGACCACGCGTCAGCACCACGCCGTCCGTCAGCAGCGGTCGGAACTTCGCCGGCAGGAAGAGCCTGCCCTTCTCGTCGAGGCGAGGCGTGAACGTGCCGAAGAAGTGCGTCGATGCCGGTGCGGCCATCGCGTCCTCCCTGCTCCACGTCGCTCTCCCTCGAGGTCGAAGTCCGGTGTTTCCACCACTACGCCCCACCTTAACCCACAACGCTCCACCATCCACCCTGATTTCGTCAAGAGTCAGGCGTGTCGCGTGGGACGAGAGCGCAAAAGACCCGCCATCTCAGCGATGGCGGGTCGGTGGAGGGAAGTGGGGGAGTTCAGCCGCTGGTGGAGCGAAGGGGGGCGAGAACGACGAAGACCCCGCCGATCGGCGGGGTCTCGTGGACGGTGGGGCGCGGTGGAGCGATCAGATGCCGTCGTCCTGACGGCGCTGCCAGCGCTCCTCCATGCGCTCGACGAACGAGCCGGAGCCCTTCGGCGAGCTGGCCGCGGGGCCGCTGGGCTCCTGGGCGCCGCTGATCCCGCGTCGCCAGGCACGGACGAAGAAGTAGGCGGCCGCCACCATGGCGACGAAGCCGAGTGCGCCGACCCAGGTCATCTTGGACACGGCTCCGCCCAGCAGCATGGCGATGCCGGCGAGGAAGCCCACGACACAGATGGCCGCGACACGACGGTTGTGCGCGATCAACTTGGAGCCGCGCAGCGTGGACGCGAACTCGGGATCCTCTGCGGCCAGCGACTGCTCCAACTGGGCGAGCAGCCGGGCCTCTTCGTCCGACAGTGGCACGGTGACTCCTTGGTCAGGGGTGTGAGGTCGATTCTAGGCGGGCCATGGTCTGCAAACCAGCCGAACGTCCAGCGAACTGCGGAATCCGGCGGATCGAGCGCTCGAGGGCGAAGAGCTCCTCGCGGGCACCGGCCGATCCGTCGACCACGACCCCCGGCACGTCGTCGCTCAGGGCCCGCACGCCCTGGCTCAGGACCGGGGTCAGTCCGTGGTCGACGAGCAGGTCCTCGAGCTCCTCGGCGAACCAGCGCCGCGGGCCGAGCCCTGCGAGGTCCCACGAGGCGTCGGGAGCGGCCTCGACGAGGGCGGTGGCACCGGCGAAGTCGCCCGCCGCGGCTCGCGCCGCGACCGCCGCGACGCGTCCGGGGACGATCACGCTCAGCCAGCCGCCGGGGCGCAGCACCTCGCGCGCCGCGGCCACGGCCTGGCCGGGATCGTCGACGTGCTCCAGCACGCCGTGACAGATCACGACGTCGACACTGGCGGCCGCGACGTGCTCCGCCAGGTCGGCGGAGTCGCCGAGTCGGCCCTCGACCTCGACGCCGGCCTCGGCTGCGCGGCGGGCGGAGGCGGCCAGGGCGTCGGGGCTGGGATCGACCACGACGACGCGATGACCGAGCGCGGCGACGCGCACGGCGTCCGAGCCGGTGCCGCCACCGAGGTCGAGCACGTCGAGGGATCCGGAGCCGTCAGGGGCCGCGCCGGCCTGCACCAGCGCGTCGAGCACGGACTGCCACGCCAGCACGCCACGGATCGGACCCATGACGTCACCTTCCCACAGGGCAGGTGGCGCAGCGCCTCGCGGTACGGTCGCGGCATGGATCTGGCGGCCCTCGTCTTCGCCACGGGATGGGCCAGCGGCGTCAACGCCTGGGCCACCGTGGCGGTGCTCGGGATCGTGGCGCGCGCCGGCGGCTCGGAGTGGGTGCCGGCCGGATTCGGCGACTGGTGGGTCATCGGGCTGAGCCTGGGCATGTTCGCGATCGAGTTCGTCGTGGACAAGGTGCCGTGGCTCGACTCGGCCTGGGACGGCGTCTCCACGATCGTCCGTCCGGCGATCGGCGCGGTCGTGGCGTGGAAGCTGGCCGAGCACGGCGGCACGCTCGACCCGGCGCTGCTCGCGGCGCTCGGCGGCGGCACCGCGCTGGCCTCCCACGGAGTGAAGGCCGGCGTGCGCGCGGCGGCGAACACCTCCCCCGAGCCGTTCTCCAACGCCGCGCTGAGCACCGGCGAGGACCTGAGCGCCGTGGCCGTCGTGCTGCTGGCGCTCGCGCACCCGTGGGTCGCCCTCGTCGTCACGGCGGTCGCGCTGGTCCTCGGCGTCTCCCTCTTCCTGTGGCTGTGGCGCGCGATCAGGCGCTCCCGCGCCCGGCGGCGCGAGCGGAGGGGCTGAGCGTGGCCCGGATCATCGTCGTCGGCAGCGGCTTCGCCGGACTGTCCGCCGCCGCCCGGCTGGCGAAGCTGCGGCACCAGGTCACCGTGCTCGAGCGCGACGGCGAGGCGGGCGGGCTGCTGCTCGGCCGCCCGATCGGCGGCGCCCGGTGGGCCGCCGGGCCCGACGGCGTGACGCTGCCCGGCGTCTTCCGCGATCTCTTCCGCAAGTCCGGCCGACCGATGGACGCCCTCATCGCGATCTCCCCCACGGGACCGCGCCGTCACGTCGTGGCCGGCCGCTGGCCCGGCCGGGGCCTCGAGCTCGACCTGCCCTTCGGTACCCGGGGCGCCCAGCACGACGCGGTGACCACGGCGCTCGGCTCGGACCTTTGGTCACCGTGGGTGGACGAGCTCGCCGACCCGTGGGACGCCGTCCGCCGCACCGTGTTCGAGGCGGCGCACCCGTTCGGCGCGCCCGCCCCGGAGGTGCCGCTCGCGGACGTCTCCCTCGAGCGGCTGGTCCGTCCCGTGCGCGACGCACGGCTGCGTCGCGTGGGTGCCGAGCTCGGGTGGGTCGAGCCGTCGGGCCCGTCGGTGCTGGCGGTCTGGCACTACGTCGAGCGCAACTTCGGCCGGTGGCGGTTCGACGGCGGCAGCGCCGGACTCGCGGCCGCGCTGTTGAAGCGGCTCGGTGAGCGACGGGTCACCGTCGAGACCGGCGTCGAGGTGGTCGAGCCCGCGGCGGCCTCCGGTGTCGTCGACGGCGTCGTGCTCGCCGACGGATCCGTGCGCGAGGCCGACCTGGTCGTGTGGGCCGCCGGCTCCGAGACCTCCGGCGCGCGCACCCTCACCGCCGTGCGGCTCGACGGGGCCGTGGCGGCCGACGACCTCGTCGTGCACGGTCGCGACGTGGTGCGCGGCTGGCGCTCGGGCGACGACGGCTGGGTGCTCGAGGCGCCGACCGGCACGGACCCGCTCGAGGTGCTCGCCCGGCACGGCCACGACCTGCGGCCCCACGTGACATGGCGCGAGAGCGTGCCCGCTCCCCCGGCCGTCTCCGACCTGCCCCTCCCGGCCCGCAGCCCGCGCGAAGGCCTGTGGCTCGTCGGCGCGGCGGCCGCGCCCGGCGCCGGCCTCGAGATCACCGGCATGGGCACCGCCGCCCTGGCGGCCCACCTCGGCGCCGTGCCGCGCTAGGCGAGGATTCCCCGGTCAACCGGGGAATCCATCACCTTGCGGGGAGAACTTCCCCCGCATCGTGACGGGAAACCCCGCTCGGTCGGCTCAGACGAGGCCGTCGGCGCGGAGCTGCTCGAAGATCTCGCGCGTCGCGGGCGAGCGGTTGAGCGTCATGAAGTGCAGTCCGGGGGCGCCGCCGGCGAGCAGATCGCGGCACAGCTGGGTGGCCAGCTCGATGCCCTTGGCGCGCACGGCGGCGCGGTCGTCGGCGATCGGCTCGATCTGGTCGAGCACCTCGCGCGGCATGTCGGCGCCGGAGAGCTCGGCCATGCGGGCCACCTGGCCGAAGTTCAGGATCGGCATGATGCCCGGCACGATCGGCAGGTCGCAGCCGCGGTCGCGCACGCGGCGGACGAGGCCGAAGTAATCGTCGGCGCGGAAGAACAGCTGCGAGATCGCGAAGGACGCGCCGGCGCGGGACTTGGCCACGAGCACGTCGGCGTCCTCGTCGAGGCCGCCACAGTCGGGGTGACCCTCGGGGAACGCCGCCACGCCGACGGAGAGGCCGCCGACCTCGCGCACGAGGTCGACCAGCTCGATCGCGTGGCTCATGCCGTCGGGATGCGGCTCCCACGGAGCGCGCGGGCCGCCGGCCGGATCGCCGCGCAGGGCCAGCACGTGCTGGACGCCCGCCGCGACGTACTGCTTGAGCACCGTCTCGATCTCGCCGCGGCTCTGCCCCACGAGCGTGAGGTGACCGACGGGCGGCATCGACGCCTCGCGGGCGATCCGCTCGGTGATCCGCACGGTGCGGTCCTGGCTGGTGCCGCCGGCGCCGTAGGTGACCGAGACGAACGTCGGCTCGAGCGGCGAGAGGTCGTCGATCGTGCGCCACAGCTGCGCCTCGCCCTCGTCGTCCTTCGGCGGGAAGAACTCGAACGACACGGCCGGCCGGTCCGAGGCGAGCGCCTGCAGGATCGGGTCGTGGGACGCGGCGTCGGGGGAAGCGGGCATGGTCCCAACGGTATCGTCACGGACGTGAACAGCCCGGCAGCCGATTCCACCTTTCGGACAGCTGTCGCTCGACAGCTGGACTCCTTCGTCGGCGAGCAGCGGCGACTGCTGACCGATCTCGATCCCGCGGTGGGCGACCTCGTCGACGCCGCCGTCGACTTCACCGCCGGTGGCAAGCTGCTCCGGCCCACCTTCTGCCACGCCGGCTGGCTCCTCGCCGGCGGCGCCCCCTCGGACGAGCGCATCGCCGCGGCGGGCGCGGCGTTCGAGTGGCTCCAGGGCAGCGCGCTGGTCCACGACGACCTGATGGACGGCTCCGACACCCGGCGCGGCCGCCCCAGCGTGCACCGCGACTTCGAGGCGCGGCACGTCGCGGCCGGCGGTCACGGCGAGGCCCACGAGTACGGGGCCCGCGTGGCGATCCTCGTCGGCGACCTCATGCTGTCGTGGGCCGACGAGCACCTGCGTCGAGCCGAGCCCGACGCCCGCGCCGCGCGACTGTGGGACGCGTGCAAGTCCGAGGTCGTCTCGGGCCAGTTCCTCGACGTCCTCGCGCAGACCCGCGACCGGCTCGACGTCGCCAGCGCGATGCACGTGATCCGCTTCAAGTCCGCCAAGTACACGATCGAGCGGCCCCTCCACGTGGGCGCGGCGCTGGCCGGCGGCGACGATGACCTGCTGGGCCGGCTGACCGAGGTCGCGCTGCCGCTCGGCGAGGCGTTCCAGCTGCGCGACGACGTCCTGGGCGTCTTCGGCGACCCGGCCGACACCGGCAAGCCGATCGGCGACGACCTGCGCGAGGGCAAGCGCACCGTCCTGGTCGCCCGCACCGCTGACGCGGTCGGCCACGAGCGCGTCCTGGCGCTCCTCGGCACCGAGGAGGGCGTCGCCGAGCTGCACGACCTCATCGAGTCCAGCGGGGCCCTCGAGCAGGTCGAGGCCGACATCGACCGGCTCGTCGAGCAGTCGCTGCGCGCCATCGCCCGGATCGGCCCGTCGGCCGGTCCGGTGCTCGAGCCGCTGGTCGACGCGGCCATCCGACGCGTCCGCTGATCCGAGGGAGCACGGGTGCTGGGGGCCCAGCCCTTAGAATCGAGGTGTCCCAGGAGGCGAGCATGACGGTCACGGACGACGACGCACTGGTCGGGCGCACGCTCGACCAGCGTTACGTGATCCATGAGCGCATCGCCCGGGGCGGCATGGCGAGCGTCTTCCGCGCCACCGATCTGCGGCTCGACCGGATCGTCGCGGTCAAGATCATGCACCCCGACACCGACCTCGAGGACACCCCCGAGCGGTTCGTGCGCGAGGCCCAGTCGGCGGCGAAGCTCAACCACCGCGGCATCGTCTCGGTCTACGACCAGGGTGTCGACGGCGAGACGATCTACCTCGTCATGGAGTACGTCCCGGGTCGCACCCTGCGCGACGTGCTGCGCGAGGAGGCGCCGATGGCGCCACGGCGGGCGCTGTCCTACCTCGAGCCCGTGCTGATGGCGCTCTCGGCGGCCCACGACGCCGGCCTGATCCACCGCGACATCAAGCCCGAGAACGTGCTGATCTCCACCACCGGCGAGGTCAAGCTGGCCGACTTCGGGCTGGCCCGCGCGATCTCCAACGACTCGACCTTCGACGGCGTCCTCGTCGGCACCGTGTCCTACCTGGCGCCCGAGGTCATCACCCACCAGGGCGCCGACGCCCGCACCGACGTCTACGCGTGCGGCGCGATGCTCTTCGAGATGCTCACGGGCTCCAAGCCCCACACGGGCGACTCGCCGCTGGCCGTGGCCCACCAGCACGTCAACGAGGACGTCGCGCCGCCCTCCACGCTGCAGCCGGGCATCCCGCCCTACCTCGACGCTCTGGTGCGTCGCGCCATGACGCGCGACCGCGAGCGCCGCTCCCCCGACGCCCGCGTCCTGCTGCACCAGCTGCGCCAGGTCCAGCGCGCCCTGGCCGCCGGTCTCGCCGACGATCCCGAGCTGACGCAGGACCTGCTCCCGGGCTCGGGGCCCACGCCGGTCGTCGCGCCCGTCCTCGACGGCCCACCCGCGGACGTCGAGATGACCGCGCCGGTCACCTCGCTGTGGGACGTCGGCCAGGACCAGCCCACCACCGCCGTCACCGAGCCCACCACCACGTTCGGCGGTCCGGTCGCGCCTGCCGCGGTCGACCGTCCTTCCGAGGCCGAGCCCGCCCCGGCGGGCCGGCGTCGTCGCGGTCCGGTCCTGCTCCTCGTGGCGCTCGCCGCGCTGGCCGCCACCGCCCTGCTCGGCTGGTACCTGGCGATCGGCCGCTACGAGACCGTGCCGAACCTCGTCTCGCTCGACCAGGCCGAGGCCGTCAAGACCGCCGAGGCCGCCGGCTTCACCACCGAGCTGGGCGAGCCCGCCTTCTCCGAGGTCGTCGAGAAGGGCGCCGTGGTCTCGTCGGACCCCGACGCCGGGTCGCGTGCCCTGCCCGACGACGTGATCACGCTCGTCGTCAGCAAGGGCAAGGAGCGCTACGAGATCCCGAACATCCAAGGCCGCTCCCTGTCCGAGGCCGAGACCATCCTCGGCTCGCTGAACCTGCGCGTCGGCGAGGTCACCCAGGCCTTCAGCGACAAGGTCCCCACCGACGGGATCATCAAGTCCTCGAGCCACAAGGTCGGCGACCAGGTGAAGCGCGACACCGCCGTCGACCTCGTCGTCAGCAAGGGCCCCAAGCCCATCACGATCACCGACTACACCGGCCGGGCGGCCGACGACGCCTCCGCCGCCCTCGAGGACGCCGGCTTCGTCGTCCGCGAGGTCGAGCAGTTCAGCGACAGCGTCAAGAAGGGCGTGGTCATCTCGCAGACCCCGTCGGCAGGCACTGGGGTGCGCGGCGACACGATCGCGCTCACGGTCTCCAAGGGACCCGAGCTCGTCGCGGTGCCCGACCTGCGCGGCATGACCGAGGACGAGGCCCGCGCGGCCGTCACCGCGCTCGGCCTGAAGCTGAACGCCGCGAAGAACCCGTTCTCGGGCGACGACGCCCGCGTCCAGTACCAGATGACGACCGTGGGCAAGAAGGTCAAGCCCGGCTCGACCGTCACCGTGTTCCTCTCCTGACCTCGCGCCGGGGCGCGAGGTCAGGAGCGAGGATCAGGAGCGGCCGGCGAGCATCTCGGCGACGAGGAAGGCCAGCTCCAGCGACTGCGCCCGGTTCAGGCGCGGGTCGCACAGCGTCTCGTAGCGGTGCTCCAGGTCCTGGGCCGACAGGCGCATGCCGCCGCCGAGGCACTCGGTGACGTCGTCGCCGGTGAGCTCGACATGCAGGCCGCCGGGCCACGTGCCGAGGGCGCGGTGGACCTCGAAGAAGCCCCGGACCTCGTCGATGACGGCGTCGAACTCACGCGTCTTGTAGCCGTTGTCGGTGGCGAACGTGTTGCCGTGCATGGGATCGGTGACCCACGCGACCTGCGCGCCCGCGGCCGTGACCTTCTCCACGAGCGTGGGCAGCAGGTCACGGATCTTCTCGGCGCCGAAGCGGGTGATGAACGTGATCTTGCCCGGCACGTGGTCGGGGTTGAGCTTCTCGTAGAGCGCGAGCGCGTCGTCGGCCGTGCTGGTGGGACCGAGCTTCACGCCGATCGGGTTGGCGATGCGGCTCAGCAGCTCGACGTGGGCTCCGTCCAGCTGGCGCGTGCGCTCGCCGATCCACACGAAGTGGCCCGAGACGTCGTACGGGCGGTCGGTGCGCGAGTCGATGCGCGTCAGCGCGTGCTCGTACTCCAGCACGAGGGCCTCGTGGGAGGAGTAGAAGTCCACGGTGTGCAGCTCGTCGGGATCGGCGCCGATGGCCTCCATGAAGGCCAGGGCGCGGTCGATCTCGTCGCCGATGCGCTCGTAGCGCTCGCGCACGGGGCTGTTGCGCACGAAGTCCGTGTTCCACGAGTGCATCTGGCGCAGGTCGGCGTAGCCGCCGGTGGTGAAGGCGCGCGCGAGGTTCAGCGTGGCGCTCGAGGCGTGGTAGACGTCGAGCAGGCGCTGCGGATCGGGGTGACGCGCCTCGGGGGTGAAGTCGAACCCGTTGACCGCGTCGCCGCGGTAGGCCGGCAGCGTGACGCCGTCGCGCGTCTCGGTGTCGCTCGAGCGCGGCTTGGCGTACTGGCCGGCCAGGCGGCCGACCTTCACGACCGGGACGCTCGCGGCGTAGGTCAGGACGACGGCCATCGACAGCAGCACGCGCAGCTTGTTGCGCACGTTCTCGGCGGTGACGCCCTCGAACGTCTCGGCGCAGTCGCCGCCCTGGAGCAGAAAGGCCTCGCCGCGTGCCACGGCCGCCATCTTGTCGCGCAGCGAGTCGCACTCGCCCGCAAAGACCAGCGGGGGCATCTTCCGCAGCTTCTCGACGGCGGCGTCGCGCGCATCGAGATCGGGGTACGTGGGCTGCTGCGCAGCACCGATCGCACGCAGTTCTTCAAGGCTGGGAATGCTCACCAAGAAAGGATACGCGACCGGTTCCCGCGCCCCCGACGACGTCCGCATGCAGGACGGGACCGCCCTACTCGGCGATCTCCTCCCAGACCTCGTCGGCCTCGGCGCGGTCGCGCTCCTTGGCGGCCTGGCGCTCCAGCTCCTTGTCGCGCTTCTTCGCGTCGGGCGCGTAGAGGTCGACGTACTCCTGGCCCGAGAGGTTCATGATCTCGTAGAGGATCTCGTCGGTGATCGCGCGCAGGATGTAGCGGTCGTCCTGCATGCCCTCGTAGCGGCTGAAGTCCAGCGGCTTGCCGAAGCGCACCCCGGGCCGGGCGTAGCGCCCCACGATCTTCCCGGGAGGCGCGACGACGTCGGTGTTGATGACGGCGACGGGGATGACCGGGACCTTGGCCTCGAGGGCGAGGCGGGCCACGCCGGTGCGGCCGCGGTAGAGCTTGCCGTCGTGCGACCGGGTGCCCTCGGGGTAGATGCCGCAGACCTCGCCCTCGGCGAGCAGGCGCAGCTGGGTGCGGATCGCGCCGGCGGCGGCGCTGCCGCTGCTGCGGTCGATCGGGACCTGGCCCGAGCCGGAGAAGAAGGAGCGCTGCAGGAAGCCCTTGAGACCGGTGCCCTCGAAGTACTCGGCCTTGGCCACGAAGGTGACGCGGCGCGGGATCACCAGCGGCATGAACAGCCAGTCGCTGTACGACAGGTGGTTGCTGGCCAAGATCACCGCGCCCTCGCGCGGGACGTTCTCGGTGCCCTCGGCCCACGGCCTGAAGATCAGCTTGAGCACCGGACCCAGAGCCAGGAACTTGAGGAACCAGTAGAACACGCACGAGACATTACCGCGCCGCTGTCCGACCGGACGTGACATGGGGCACCATGGCGTCATGTCCGAGTCCCTCGCCCCCGGCACGTCACCCGTCCGTCCCGGTGCCGAAGCGTTCTTCTCCCCCGGCGGCCGTGTGGGCGTCCTGCTGAGCCACGGCTTCACCGGCTCGCCCGCGTCGATGACGCCGTGGGGCCGGCTGCTGGCCGAGGCCGGACACACGGTGTCGGTGCCGCGGCTGCCCGGGCACGGCACCACGTGGCAGGAGATGAACACGACGACGTGGCGTGACTGGTACGGCGAGGTCGACACCGCGCTGACCGACCTGCGCGAGCAGTGCGACTGGGTGGCGGTGTGCGGGCTGTCGATGGGTGGCGCGCTGGCGCTGCGGCTGGCCGAGCAGCGACCCGACGAGGTCGACGCGCTCGTGCTGGTGAACCCCGCGATCGCGCTCAAGCGTCTCGACCTCAAGCTGGTGCCCCTGCTGAGCCGCGTGCTGCCGTCGATCGGCGGCGTGTCCAACGACATCAAGAAGCCGGGCCAGGACGAGATCGCCTACAGCCGCACGCCGCTGAAGGCGCTCGCCTCGCAGCTGCAGCTGTGGCGCGACGTGCGCGAGAACCTCGACCGCGTCACCGCTCCCCTGCTGGTGTTCCGGTCCGCCGACGACCACGTGGTCGACGAGACCACCGTCGGCCTGGTCATGGAGGGCGTCTCCTCCGGCGAGCGCGAGCTGGTCGAGCTGAACGACAGCTTCCACGTCGCGACGCTCGATCACGATGCGGAGTTCATCATGGAGAGGTCGGCACAGTTCATCGCCGACCACGCGCCCGGCGCGTGAGCCGCTCCACCGTCCCGAGGAGGTCGCCATGACCGACCCCGCATCACCGCGCGACGACTTCGACCGGATCGTCGAAGGCCTCGAGCTCGACCTCAGCGGACTCGACGACTTCGACCGCTCGGCCGCGCGGGCCGCCGCGGCACGCGAGCGCGAGGAGCTCGAGGACGAGCAGCGGCGCGCCGCCGAGCCCGAGGAGCAGGACGACCAGTTCTACCGCGACGTCGGTCCGGCGGACCTGCCCACCGACAAGCGCACCAAGACGGCCTGGCTCGTCATCATCGGCGGCCCGGCACTGCTGATCCTGGCGCGCCTCGCCGACATGACCCCGCCGCCCGTGCTGGTGGCGGCCGTGGTCATCGCCGCGGTCTGCGCCGTCGCCTACCTGATCGCGCGACTGCCGGACCGCGGACCGAGTAACCCGGACTGGCCGGACGACGGCGCCGCGCTCTGAGCCGGGCGAGGTCGGCCGCCCCGACGAGGCCGGCGTCGTTGCCCAGGTGGGCCGCGACGATGCGCGCCTCGGAACGGTAGCCGCGTCCCGTCAGGTGGTCGTGGAAGGCGAACCGGGCCGGCCGCAGCAGCGTCTCGCCCGTCTGGCTGACCCCGCCGCCGATGACGAAGATCGCGGGGTCCAGCGAGGCCGCCAGGTTGGCCAGCCCGATGCCCAGCCAGCGGCCGACGTCGCCGACCCAGGCCTGGGCCTCCTCGTGGCCGTCGGCCGACAGGCGTCCGACCGTGGCGCCGTCGACGCGGTCGGCTCCCCCGGCCGCCTCGACCAGGGCCCGGCCGATGTCCGATCCCTCGGCCACCGCGGCCTGCGCCCGGCGCTCGAGGACACGGCCACTGGCGTACTGCTCCCAGCACCCCCGGTTGCCGCACTCGCAGGGGCGGCCGTCGTCGACGACCCGCTGGTGGCCGAACTCGCCGGCCATGCCGGAGTGGCCGCGGTAGAGCTTGCCGTCGAGCACCATCGCGCCGCCGATGCCCGTGCCGAGGTTCACCAGGACGACGTCGGGCAGGTTCTGCGCCGCGCCGAAGCGCCACTCGGCCCAGCCGGCGGCGTTCGCGTCGTTGTCCACCAGGACCGGCAGGCCCGTGCGGCGGACCACCGCGTCGCGCAGCGGCTCGTTGCGCCACGCCAGGTGCGGCGAGAACACGACGGTGGAGCCCGTGACGTCGACGTAGCCGGCCGCGCCCACGCCGACGGCGCGGACGACGTACTGGTCGCGGAACTCCTCGACCAGGTCGGCGATCGCGTCGAGCACGGCGGACGGGTCGGTGCTGGGAGTGGCGCGACGCGACCGCGCCAGGATCCGGCCGTCCTCGTCGACGACGCCCCCGGCGATCTTCGTGCCGCCGACGTCGATCCCGACGGCGAGGCGCTCAGCCACCGGCGTGGCCCTCGACGCGGCGCTTGAGTCCCTTGAGCGCCGTGTCGACGATGACCTTCTCCGCCTTGCGCTTGAGCATGCCCAGCAGCGGCAGCTTCAGGTCGACCGCCAGCTGGTAGGTGACGCGGGTCTTGTCGTCGGCCACCGAGTCCAGCGAGTAGGAGCCGTCCATGCCCGACAGCATCGTCTCGTCGGCGGGCACCAGGCTCCAGGTGACGAGCCGCTCGTCGCGCCAGTCGTAGCGCAGCGTGAACGTGTCGCGGATGGGGGCGGAGTCCACCACGAAGCGGACATCGAGCGGACGCCCCGCGTCGTCGGTGGCCAGCACCGTGACCTCGCGCATTCCGGTGGCCCAATCGGGGTAGTCGTCGAACGCGGCGATGACCGACATCACATCCCCGGCCGGAGCCTCGATCACGATGTCGCTGACCGTGCGCGCCATGTCCACCTCCTCGACTGGCGACCAGCCTATCGGCGCAGAGGCACGGCGTGGCGGGACGGTACGGTGCTGTCTGTGACCACGGAGAATTCGAACCCCGTCCCTGCCTCCTGGGGCACCCTGAGCCTCGACGTCCTGGACCGCCTCGACGCCCAGCGCGACCGCGTGTCGCTGCGCCGCGTCGTCGACGGCGAGTGGATCGACGTCACGCTGGGCCAGTTCCACGAGCAGGTGACCGCGGCGGCCAAGGGCCTGCTGGCCGGTGGCGTCGGCCACGGCGACCGCGTGGCCCTGCTGGCCAAGACGCGCTACGAGTGGACCGTCCTCGACTACGCCAACTGGTGGATCGGCGCCGTCACCGTGCCGATCTACGAGACCTCGTCCGCGCCGCAGATCGCCTGGATCCTCGCCGACTCCGGCTCGACCCACATCTTCTACGAGAACGACGAGCACCGCGCCCGCATCGACGAGGCCCGACCCGAGGCGCCCGAGCTCGTCTCCAGCCGTCCCATCGAGGACGTGCTGACGCTGCTCGCCGCCGAGGGCGCCGCGATCGACGACGAGACGCTCGAGGCCCGCCGCGCCGCCGTGGTCGAGGGTGACCTCGCGACGCTGATCTACACGTCCGGCACCACCGGCCGCCCCAAGGGCTGCGAGCTCACGCACGCCAACTTCCGCGCCGAGCTGTGGGGCGCCAACGAGCGCCTCGAGGTGATGTTCGCCCCCGACGACGCGGCCACCCTGCTGTTCCTGCCGCTCGCGCACGTGTTCGCGCGCATCGTCCAGGTCGGCGCGATCCGCTACGGCTCGGTGCTGGGCCACACCGCCGACATCGCCAACCTCGTCGAGCACCTGGGCCAGTTCAAGCCCACGTTCGTGCTCGCCGTCCCGCGCGTGTTCGAGAAGGTCTTCAACAGCGCCAGCACGAAGGCGTACGCCGAGGGCAAGGGCAAGATCTTCGACGCCGCCGTCCGCACCGCCATCGCCTACAGCCGCGCCACCGAGTCCGGCAAAGCGTCGCTCGCGCTGCGGGCCAAGCACGGGCTCTACAGCAAGCTCGTCTACGGCAAGCTGCGCGACGCCCTGGGCGGTCGCGCCACGCACGCGATCTCCGGCGGCGCGCCCCTCGGCGACCGTCTCGGCCACTTCTACCGCGGCGTCGGCCTCAACGTGTTCGAGGGCTACGGCCTCACCGAGACCACCGCGGCCCTCACCGTGAACCACCCCGGCGCCCAGCGCATCGGCACCGTCGGCCCGCCCCTGCCGGGCGTCGAGGTCCGCACCGGCGACGACGGCGAGCTGCAGTTCCGCGGCCCGCAGGTGTTCCAGGGCTACTGGAACGCCGAGGGCGCCACGCGCGACGTGCTCACCGAGGACGGCTGGTTCTCCACCGGCGACCTGGGCGAGGTCACCGAGGACGGGTTCGTCCGCATCACGGGCCGCAAGAAGGAGCTCATCGTCACCGCGGGCGGCAAGAACGTCTCCCCCGCGATCCTCGAGGACCGCGTCCGCGCGCACCCGCTGGTCAGCCAGTGCCTGGTCGTCGGCGAGGCCAAGCCCTTCGTCGCCGCACTCGTCACGATCGACACCGAGGCGTGGGAGGGCGACCTGGACGACCCCGAGCTGCTCGCCGAGGTCCAGAAGGCGATCGACGACGCCAACGCGCAGGTCTCGCGCGCCGAGGCGATCCGCAAGTTCGTGATCGTCGAGGACGACTGGACCGAGGAGAACGGCTACCTGACGCCCTCGTTCAAGGTGAAGCGCCACATGGTGGTGCGCGACCTGCACGACACGATCGAGGCGCTCTACGTGCGCTGATCACCCCGAGCACGAGAACGGCCCCCGGCATCGCCGGGGGCCGTTCTGCGTGGAGCCTGGGTCAGGAGACGCGCGCGTAGACGCCGAAGCCGGACGAGAGGCTGGTGATCTCGACGCTCTTGCCGGGTCGCGGCGCGTGGATGACCTTGCCGTCGCCGAGGTAGATGCCGATGTGCGACATGCTCGGGTAGGCGACGAGGTCGCCGGGCGCCAGCTCACCGGCCGAGATCTTGCGACCGGCCGACATCTGCGGGCCGACGACGCGCGGCAGCGAGACGCCCGCGGCGGCGTAGGCCTTCTGCACGAGGCCCGAGCAGTCCCAGCTGTCCGGCCCCGTGCCACCGTAGACGTAGGGGTCGCCGAGCTGGTTCATGGCGAAGGCGATGGCCTTCTTGGCCGCACCGGCACCGGCGTTGCGGACGGCGGTGACGTCGCCGGCGTTCATCTGCGACTGCTGCGCGGCCGACAGGAGGGCGAAGTCGGACTTGGCCTTCTGGTAGGACTCGGTCAGCTTCTTCTTGGTCTTCTCGGCCTTCTCCAGCTTGCCGTCGAGCTCGCGCTGGTGCTCGGCCAGCTGCGCCTGGCGCTTCTCCAGCTCGACGCGGGTACGCGTGAACGACTCGAGCGCGTCGGCGCGGGTGGTGTTGAGCGCGTCGATGGCGCTGAGGCCCTCGATGAACAGGTCGGGGTCCTGGCTGCCGAGCAGGCCGACCGTCGGGCCGAGCGGCTGCTCGAGCTGCTGCTGCACGATGTCGGCGCCCAGCTCGTCGCGCTGGACGCGGTAGACCTTGCGGATCGTGCGGATCTCGGAGCCGACCTCGTCGATGCGCCCGTCCAGGTCCTCGGCGTCGGCCGTGAGCTGGTTGAGCGTCTCGTTGGCGGCCTCGGCGCGGTCGAAGGCCTTCTCGACGTCGGCCTCGGTCACCTCGGGATCGGCGTTGGCCGGGGAGACGGCGACGAACGTGCCGGCCACGAAGGCCGACGCGGCCACGGAGGCCGCTGCGGTGCGAAAGCGCACGAAAGAATCTCCTGCTGTACCTCGACGCCTACCAGGTGAGCTGACGGATTCGGGCCTCGGTCTTGCCCTACGACCGGCGGGCCGGTCGATTCACCCCACGTACTTGGTTCCCCGGTTCGGCGGCCGCGAGCGGCCGGACGATTCGGCGGTGCCGCCGTCGGCGGCACAAGACGCAACAGTAGTTCGCCCGTCCCAGCCGATCAACCTGCGTCGAGGTGTGTCTGGGGATCGGACAGGCCCACGACGAGGCGCAGCGGGGGCACCAGGCCGGTGGCGGCGAGCGTGTCGAGGGCGGCGCGTTCGTCGGCGTCGAAGGCGACGTCGTCGGGCGGTCCGAGCAGGACCGAGACGACGCAGTCGCCGCACACCGCGGGGCAGCGGACGAGGCAGCTGTCGCAGTCGACGACGACCGGTGCCGTGGGTTCCATCTCGTTCATGGCCGCGACGCTAGGTGTGACATCCGACAATTTCGGTCCGCGGCGCCGCCTGCCCGGATTCGTCGGACCGTCGACCTACGGTCACACCCATGGCACCGCACCAACCCGCCTTCGACGATCCCGGCATCGACTGGGGTGGCCGTCCGCTCCACGACACCACGTTCTGCGTCGTCGACCTCGAGACCACGGGCGGCTCGCCGGCGAAGGGCTCGAAGATCACCGAGATCGGTGCGGTGAAGGTGCGCGGCGGCGAGATCCTGGGCGAGTTCCAGACGCTGGTGAACCCCGACCAGCTCATTCCCGCGTTCATCACGGTGCTCACGGGGATCACCGACCAGATGGTCGTCGAGGCGCCCCGGATCGCCGAGGCGCTCCCCTCCTTCCTCGAGTTCGCGCACGGCAGCGTGCTCGTGGCGCACAACGCGCCGTTCGACACCGGCTTCCTCAAGCACGCGGCGCGCGAGCTCGACATCGCCTGGCCCGGCTTCGACCTCGTCGACACGGCCGTCCTCGCGCGGCGCGTGCTGCTGCGCGACGAGGTGCCCAACGTCAAGCTCGCCACGCTCGCGGCGCGCTTCTCCCCCGTCCGGCCCGACCACCGGGCCCTCACCGACGCGCGGGCCACGGTCGACGTCCTGCACGCCCTGTTCGAGCGGCTCGGCACGTGGAACGTGGCCACGGTCGAGGACGTCGCGTCCTTCACGTCCAAGGTCACCCCGCAGCAGCGCCGCAAGCGCCACCTCGCCGACAGCGTGCCCGACGCCCCGGGCGTCTACCTCTTCCGCGATGCCCGCGACGAGGTGCTCTACGTCGGCACCTCCCGCTCGCTGCGCACGCGCGTGCGGTCGTACTTCACCAAGGCCGAGACCCGCACCCGCATGGGCGAGATGATCGCGCTGGCCGAGCGCGTCGACACCGTCGTGTGCGCCACCGACACCGAGGCGCGCGTGCGCGAGCTGCGCCTCATCGACCGGCACCGTCCGCCGTACAACCGGCGGTCGAAGTTCCCCGAGCGCGTGTCGTGGCTGCGCCTCACCGACGAGCCCTGGCCGCGGATCTCGCTCGTCCGCTCGGTCACCGAGGGGGCCGCGACCCACATCGGCCCGTTCCGCAGCCGCCGCCAGGCCGAGGCCGCGCTGGCCACGCTCCACGACGCGTTCCGGATCCGCCAGTGCTCCGGCCGGCTGCCGATCAAGCCCAGCCGGGCCGCGTGCGTGCTGGCCGAGCTGGGCCAGTGCCTCTCCCCCTGCGACGGCGCCGTCACGCCCACCGACTACCTGTACGAGGTGTCGCGCGTCCGCACGGCGATGACCGCCGACCCGGTCGAGGTCGTCACCCACCTCGAGCAGCGGATGGCGCACCTGGCCGAGTCCCAGCGCTTCGAGGACGCCGCGGTCCTGCGCGACCGCGCGGCCAGCCTGATCCGCGCCGTGCGGCGCACGCAGCGGCTCGACTCGCTGGCCTCCGAGCCCGAGGTCATCGCGGCGGCACCACACGACGACGGCTGGCAGGTCCACGTCATCCGCCACGGCCGGCTCGCCGCCGCGGCGATCCTGCCGCGCCAGGTCGCCACCACGCGCGGCGCCACGGCCGGCTGGGTCGACACGCTGCTCACCACCGCCGAGACCGTCGAGCCCGCGCCCCGGCCGATGCCCGCCGCGCTCGTCGAGGAGACCGAGGTGCTGCTGCGCTGGCTCGAGTCGCCCGGCGTGCGCATGGTGCGCGGCTCGTGGGCCTCGGCATGGCCGGCCGCCGCACGTCACGTCGACCGCTTCGACGTCGACCTCGAGGTCGCGCGCCTGGCCTGACACCGCGGCTAGGCTGACCCGGTGATCACCGCCATCGTCTTCGTCCAGGCCGAGGTCTCCTCCATCCCCGAGACCGGCGCAGCGATCGCCGACATCCCCGGGGTCAGCGAGGTCTACTCCGTCACCGGCGACCACGACCTCATCGCGATGGTGCGCGTGCGCACCCACGACGAGATCGCGTCGGTCGTGGCCGACCGGCTCAACAAGGTGCCCGGGGTGCTGTCCACCCAGACGCAGATCGCCTTCCGCGCGTTCAGCCGGCACGACCTCGAGGACGCGTTCAGCATCGGCCTCGACTGAGTCGCCCGCTGGTGAGGCGGTGAGCTGTCAACCCTTCCCGCTCATCGCCGGTGCCCCAGCAACCGAACCCCAGTCCCATTCCGTTGACAGGTCACCGCGAGCTGCGCGGAAGGGTCGACCACTCACCGCGTGGCCTGGACCGAGGCTCACGAGGCGCCGGCGGCCGCCGCGGTCGTGGCGCCGATGATCGCCGCCGTGACGGCGGCCTCGGCACCCGCCACCGCGCGGCGTACCGCCTCGCTCGCCCAGTCCTCCGCCGAGACCTGCTTGGCGCGCACCTTCGCGGCCCTGTGCTCCGACCGCTCCACGACGAGCCGCAGCTGGCTCACCGCCGCCAGCAGCGAGACCAGCGGGCCCGTGGTGGCGTCCGGCTCGGCGCCCTCGACCAGCACGGCGCGGACGTCGCGCACGAGCCGGTCACGCCGCTCGGTGTCCACGACGTCGTGCCGGGTGACCTCGAACAGCAGCACGCGCTCGGTGCGCGAGCGCACCCGGTGCTCCTGCTCCAGGGCGGCGTAGGCCCGCTGACGGCCTTGGTGCCCCATCCGCGAGATGGCCGAGGAGATCGAGACCGGCCTGTCCTTGAGCCGCGACAGCGCGTGGTCGACGTCGGGTCGGCCCGTCGGGGTCCGGTCGAGCACCTGCACCTTCGCGCGACGCCTCTCTCCGATGGTGTCCACGCGACCCAGCTGCACGAGGTCGATGAGGTGCGCACCGGCGAACACGGCGGTCGGGTTCGAGCTCGCCAGCCGGAACGTGCCGGTGACGGGATCGGTGGCCAGGAGTGTGAGGTCGCCGGCGATGCTCATGCCGCCACGCTATCGCCGGCCGGGACGACCGGTGTCAGGCGACGTGGCGCGAGGTCGCCTCGACCCAGCGGGCCAGGGCCGCGCGGGCGGCACCGGAGTCGATCGACTCGGTCGCACGGGCCACGCCGGCGCGCAGCCGCTCGACGAGCGGGCCCTCGGAGCCCGTGTGGGCGGCGATCGCGGCGCCCGCGTTGAGCACGACCGCGTCGCGCACCGGACCGGTCTCGCCGTCGAGCACCCGGCGGAACACGTCGGCGTTGTAGTCGGGCTCACCACCGCGCAGCGCATCGGCTGGCGCGTGGTCGAAGCCGAGGTCGGCCGGGTCGAGCACGTGCTCCTCGATGCCGTCCGGACCGGGCAGCCAGAACCGCGTGGTGGTGGTCACCGTGATCTCGTCGAGGCCGTCGTCTCCGCGGAACACCAGGGCGTCGCTGCCACGGCGCGCCAGCACCTCGGCCATGAGCGGCGCCATGCGCGGGTCGGCGCAGCCGATCGCCGACGCCGCCGGGCGGGCCGGGTTGGTCAGCGGGCCGAGGAAGTTGAAGAACGTGGGCACGCCGAGCTCGCGTCGGGCCGGGCCGGCGAACCGCATCGAGGCGTGGAAGACCGGCGCGAAGCAGAAGGTGATGCCGGCCTCGCGGTAGACGTCGAGAACGTGCTCGGCCGGCACCGTGAGGCGCACGCCGAGGCGCTCGAAGACGTCGGCCGTGCCCGACTGGCTGGAGGCCGCGCGGTTGCCGTGCTCGACGACGCCGACCCCGGCACCGGCGGTGGTGACTGCGGCCATCGAGGAGATGTTGACCGTCTTGGCCATGTCGCCGCCCGTGCCCACGATGTCGACGACGCGGTCGTCGAGGTCGAGCGTGGTGGCCTTGGCGTACATCGCGTCGACCAGGCCCTGCAGCTCGGCGGACGTCTCGCCCTTGGCGCGCAGCGCGACCGCGAAGCCCGCGATCTGGGCGCCGCTGGCGTCACCGGAGAGGATCTCGCCCATCGCCCACGCGGTGGCGTCGGCGTCGAGGTCGTGCCCGGCGAGCAGCTCGGTGAGGACGTGCGGCCAGGACAGCGCCGCGGGGTCGCCGCTCAAGGACGCGCGGCCGGGACGGCGGCACCGCGCAGCAGCGCGATGACCGACTCGGCGAGGCGGAACGGGTCGAGCGGCTGCGGGACCACCGCGTCCGCGCGCGACCAGGTGGCCAGCCACGCGTCCTGCGGGCGACCGGTCAGCACGAGGCTCGGCGGGCCCTGGTAGAGCTCGTCCTTCATCTGGCGGGCGATGCCCATGCCGCCGGCCGGGACGGCCTCGCCGTCGAGGATCGCCAGCGCGATGCCCCCGGCGTCGAGCTGCTGCCATACCACCGGCTCGGTGGCGCACTCGACGAATTCCAACGGCGGCAGATCGGGGTGCGGCCTGGTGCCCAGCGCTGCGACGACGGCCGTTCGGACCTTGACGTCATCGCTGTAGAGCAGGACACGAAGGGGCTGGTGCTGGCTCACGATGGCATCGTACATAATGAGGGCGTGGCAACTACTTCTGCGATCCCCGCGTCCCGGCTCCACGGCGTCGAGGGCCGTCCGTCCTACGTGACGGTCGGCACCATCGTGTGGCTGTCCAGTGAGCTGATGTTCTTCGCGACGCTGTTCGCGGCCTACTTCACGGTGCGCAGCGTCGCGCCGGAGCTGTGGGCCCAGGAGACCGAGCTCCTGAACATCCCGTTCGCCACGGTCAACACCACGATCCTGGTGCTGTCGTCCGTCACCTGCCAGCTCGGCGTCTACGCCGCGGCCAAGGGCAACGCGGCCGGCATGCGCAAGTGGTTCATCATCAGCTTCATCATGGGCGCCGTGTTCATCGGCGGTCAGGCCACCGAGTACGCCGAGCTGGTCCACGAGGGCCTGACGATCCAGAGCTCCGCGTACGGCTCCCTCTTCTACCTCGCCACCGGCTTCCACGGCCTGCACGTGATCGGCGGCCTGCTGGCCTTCCTGCTCGTCATCGGCCGCACCTACGCGGCTCGCAAGTTCACCCACGAGCAGGCGGTCTCCGCGATCGTCGTGTCCTACTACTGGCACTTCGTCGACGTCGTCTGGGTGGCCCTGTTCGCGGCCATCTACATCATCCGCTGACCCCTCGGGGATAGGCGGACCTAACTACACAGGCTGAGCTCGTGCCTCGCTAGTCTGAGGCGAATGCACGGGCCCTCGGAGATGGGACGGAGTCGCGACGCCGACCCCACCTCCGGTCCCGATTCTCAGATTCTCAGGAACGAGGTTCTCTCGGTGCGGAAACTGTCGACACGCCGCCGGCACCCCATGGCGCTCCTGGCGCTGCTGGCCCTGGCCCTCTTGCTGACCGGCGCGGCATACGCGACGGTCGCGCCGGAACCGGCCACCGCCGAGTCCGCCTCCTCGGTCTCGCAGATCGAGGCGGGCCGCCAGCTCTTCGTCGTCGGCTGCGCCAGCTGCCACGGCCTCAACGCCGAGGGCATCACGACCGCCGGCGACGGTGACGAGAAGGGCAACTACGGCCCCTCCCTGATCGGCGTCGGCGCGGCCGCCGTCGGCTTCCAGATGGAGACCGGCCGCATGCCGATGGCGCAGACCGCGCCGCAGGCCCCGCGCAAGCACATCGAGTACACGCAGGACGAGATCGACCAGATCGCCGCCTACGTCGCCTCCCTCGCCCCCGGACCCGCGCGTCCGTCCGAGGAGGACCTCGACTGGCAGAGCGTCGACAAGGAGGGCATCTCCGAGGGCGGCGAGTTCTTCCGCACCAACTGCACCGCGTGCCACAACTCGGTCGGCGCCGGCGGCGCCCTCCCCAGTGGCCGCTACGCCCCGACGCTCAAGGGCGTCGACGCCATCCACATCTACGAGGCCATGCTCACCGGCCCGCAGCAGATGCCCGTCTTCTCCGAGGACGTGCTGACCCCCGAGGACAAGCGCAACATCATCGCCTACGTCAAGACCGTGCAGCAGCAGGGCAACGACGGCGGCATCGGTGGCGGCGGTCTGGGCCCCGTGGTCGACGGCATGTTCGTCTGGATCATCGGCATCGGCGGGCTCACCGCGTTCGCGGTCTGGATCGGCATGCACGGAACGAGGTCGAAGAAGCGATGAGCACGGACATCGAACCCACCGGCGATCCCGTCGCCGATCCGGGACTGGCTCCCCACCAGTACCGCCCGCAGGACGTCGACGTCGACCAGGAGCGCCGCACCGAGCGCCAGATCGCCGGCATGTTCGGCGTGGCCACGCTGCTGCTGCTGGGCTTCTGCGTCGCGTACTTCACGGTCGACGCCGACACGCGCATCTTCGCGTTCGGCGACCCGAACAGCGGCAACGCCTTCGGCGGCTGGTCGGCGCAGAACTTCGCGTTCGGCACGACCCTCGGCGGCGCCCTGCTGCTGATCGGCATCGGCATCATCCAGTGGGCCAAGAAGCTCATGGGCGATCAGGAGATGGTCGAGCTCCGTCACCCGGCGCGCTCCAGCGACGAGGACCGCGCGGCCGTCCTGGCCGACCTCAACGCGGGCGTCCAGGAGAGCGGCATCGGCCGTCGTCCCCTGATCCGCAACAGCCTCCTCGGCGCCGTCGGCGCGATGGGCCTGCCCGCGATCGTGCTGCTGCGCGACCTGGGCCCCCTCCCCCACAGCCAGGACGAGACGGTCTGGAAGAAGGGCATGCGCGTCGTCAACGACGTCTCGGGCGCCCCCATCAAGCCGTCCGACCTCGAGGTCGGCCAGCTCGTCAACGCCGAGCCCGCGATCTTCTTCGAGACCGACGACGAGGGCCACCCGGTCCTGCACGGTCACGACCTGCTGGCCGCCAAGGCCAAGGCCGCGGTCATCGTCGTGCGCATGCGCCCCGAGGACATCACCCCCAAGAAGGGGCGCGAGAACTGGGGTGTCGACGGCATCCTGTGCTACTCCAAGATCTGCACCCACGTCGGCTGCCCCATCAGCCTGTGGGAGCAGCAGACCCACCACCTGCTGTGCCCCTGCCACCAGTCGACCTTCGACCTGGCGGACAACGGCAAGGTGATCTTCGGCCCCGCCTACCGCCCGCTGCCGCAGCTGCCGCTCGCGGTCGACGGCGAGGGCTACCTCATCGCGGTCAGCGACTTCCCCGAGATCGTCGCGCCGAGCTACCCCGAACTCGCCCGCGATCAGAAGAACCTCGACAAGAAGTCCGGTGATGACGCATGAGCCAGAGCACCTTCACCCGGATCGAGGACTCCTCGACCGGCAAGAAGCTGGCCGGCCCGGTCGGCTGGTTCGACGACCGGCTCGGTCTGGCCGCCGCAGGCAAGAAGAACCTGCGCAAGGTCTTCCCCGAGCACTGGTCCTTCATGCTCGGCGAGATCGCTCTGTGGAGCTTCGTCGTCCTGCTGCTGTCGGGCGTCTTCCTCACGCTGTGGTTCGTCCCCAGCATGGGCGAGGTCGAGTACCGCGGCTCCTACGCGCCGCTCTACGGCATCGAGATGTCGCAGGCCTACGCCTCCACGCTCGACATCTCGTTCGACATCCGCGGCGGCCTGCTGATGCGCCAGATCCACCACTGGGCGGCTGCCCTGTTCGTGGCGGCGATGATGGCCCACATGCTGCGCGTGTTCTTCACGGGCGCCTACCGCAAGCCGCGTGAGATCAACTGGCTCATCGGCGTCGGCCTGCTCGCGCTGGGCATGGTCGAGGGCTTCGCGGGCTACTCGCTCCCCGACGACCTGCTGTCGGGCACGGGCCTGCGGTTCGTCGACGGTCTGATCCGCTCGATCCCGCTCGTCGGCTCCTACCTGGAGTTCTTCATCTTCGGCGGCGAGTTCCCCGGCGAGATCATCATCCCCCGCCTCTACATGGCACACATCCTGCTCATCCCGGCGATCCTGCTGGGCCTCATCGGTGCGCACATGCTGCTGCTCGTCTACCACAAGCACACGCAGTGGCCGGGCGCAGGACGCACGCAGGAGAACGTCGTGGGCTACCCCATGCTCCCGGTGTACATGGCCAAGGCCGGTGGCTTCTTCTTCGTCGTGTTCGGCTTCACCGCCCTCATGGGTGCGCTGATCCAGATCAACCCGGTGTGGGCGTACGGTCCGTACAACCCCTCCGAGGTCACGGCCGGCTCGCAGCCCGACTGGTACATGGGTCTGTCCGAGGGCCTCGTGCGCCTCATGCCGCCGCTGGAGACCACGTGGTTCAACCGCACGTGGACGTGGAGCGTCTTCCTCCCCGGCGTCGGTGGCTTGGGCATCCTGTTCACGTCGCTCGCCCTGTGGCCGTTCATCGAGCGCTGGATCACCGGCGACCAGCGTGAGCACCACCTGCTCGAGCGTCCGCGCAACGCCCCGGTCCGCACCGCGCTCGGCGTGGCCGCGATGACCGCCTACGCCTGCGGCTGGATCGCCGGCGGCAACGACATCATCGCGCTGAAGTTCGGCCTGGACATCTTCGCCATCACGTGGGTCCTGCGCATCGGCATCTTCGTGTTCCCGGTGATCGCGTTCATCGTCACGAAGCGCATCTGCATCTCGCTGCAGCGCAAGGACAACGAGACGCTGACCCACGGCTGGGAGACGGGCGTCATCGACCGCTCCCCCGACGGTGGGTACGCGGAGCGTCACGCCCCGCTGCCGGACTCGGCCGCTTACCAGCTCACGTCGTCGCGCGAGCGTCTGCCCGAGATCGAGGAAGTGCACAAGCAGGACGCGTACGGCGTGCGGAACCCCAAGTACCGCAAGCAGTCGCTCCGGGCGAAGCTGCGCCGCTTCTACTACGACGGCTCGGTGGACAAGCCGACCCGTCACGACATGGACCACGCGGCCGAGCACCTGGCCGGCGGCGGCGAGCACCCGGTGGAGCTCGGCGACGACTTCCAGGGCGTCTCCGAGACCGGCGTCCCGCGCGTCCACTGATCGCACCTCACCCACGAGGGCCCCGACCGCTTCGGTCGGGGCCCTCGTGCTGTAGGCGGGGAGGGTCGAGGATTCCCCTGTTCACCGGGGAATCCGTCACCCTGCGGGGAGAACTTCCCGCGCAAGGTGACGGGAAACCTCGCTCGGTGGGACGAGAGGGGCGGCTCAGGCGGTGTGGCGCGCGATGTCCGCGGCCAGGACGCCGGGCCAGCGCCGGACGTCCTCGGGCGTGTGGGCGACCTGCAGGCTCGCCTGCGGCAGGAGGTCGACGAGGGCCTCGGCCGTGGAGAGGGGGTGGGCCGGGTCGTCGATCCACGCGAGCACCGTGGTCGGCAGGTCGATCCGCTCCAGGAGCTCGGGAGCAGGCAGGTCGCTGAGCGCGGCGCCACGCAGCACCGAAGGCAGCAGCTCGCCGCGCACATGAGGGACGGTGTCGGGATGCCCGAGGGTGGCCGGCGGCTTGGGCGCCACCCGGTCGAGCGCGAGGAACGGCTCGACCCCCTCGGTCTCGACGAGGTCGGCCAGCCGCCGGTAGTCGTCGGCGCGCGCCGTACGGGTGGCCCACGCCGTGGGAGGCAGCAGCAGGGTGAAGCCGCTGAAGCGATCGGGCTCGCGCACGGCGGCATGCAGCAGCGTGGCGGTGCCCATCGACGGGCCCACCCCGTGCACGGCCTCGTCGGGGAACCAGAAGTCGAGCAGTCGCAGCAGGTCGTCCGCGAGGTTCGCCCAGCGGTAGTCCTCGGGCACGGGTCGGCCGCTCGAGTGCCCGTGGCCGCGCGCGTCGTAGCGCAGCAGGCGCGTGTCGGACAGTCCGCGACCGAGGTCGAGGTCGAGCAGGCGGTCACGCGAACGGCTGGAGGTCAGGCCGTGCAGCTGCACGACGGGGTGACCGGACTCGTCGCTGAACGCCCAGGCGAGCTCGGCGTCCGGCACGGAGAAACGGTGCACGGGCTGCTCCTGAGTCGTGATGGCGGCGAGGGCAATAGGTTACTGGCATGCGACTGACGCACGTCGCGCACCTGCGCCTCCCCTTCGGGCCCCTGCTGAGTCACGACCCGATCGTGTCCGAGCCGGGCGCCCGGCTGCCCGTGTCGTTCGACCAGGCCCGCCACGTGGGCTTCGGCGACCGTCCCGGCTCGTGGATGGCGCTCGCGATGCGCCTGCCCTCCCCCGTGCCGCGCGACGACCTGGCGGCGGCGTGGTGCGCCGTCGTCCAGGCGCACGGCACGCTGCGCTCGGTCTTCGTGCCGGACGACGACGGGACGCCCGCCCTGCACGAGGTGACCGTCGAGGCCGGGAGGTGGACCGAGCACGAGGTCCTGCCGGGTCAGGCCATGAACGACGCGCTGCGCGACGTCCTCGACGCGACCTGCCGGCCGTACGCACGGCCGTCCCACCGGTTCTGCGTGATCGAGACCGCCGACGGCCCGACCCTGGTGATCGCGGCCGACCACGCCCACGTGGACATGTGGTCGTTGCTCGTCATCGCGCGCGACCTGCTGGCGGCGCTCGGGCGGATCGGCGAGGGCGAGTCGCCCGCGCTGCCTGCCGTGCCGACCTTCGCCGAGCACACCGTCGAGCTCGCGCAGCGTCCCCCGGCGCCCGACGAGATCCGCGAGCGCTGGGACCACGTGATCGAGGCCGGGGGCGGCGCCATGCCGCGGTTTCCGCTCCCCCTCGGCGACCCCACCCCGCAGCCCGAGCGCGTGGTGATCCGCGACGTCCTCGACCTGCGCGAGCTGGCCGACTTCTCGGCGAGCGCATCGTCCGAGCAGGTGTCCACGCTGGCCCTCGCGGTGTCGGCGATGACCGCGACCACGCTCGAGCTGGCGGGCACTCCCCTGCGCACCGTGTTCCCCGTGCACAGCCGCCACCAGGACCGCTGGCACGACTCGGTGGGCTGGTTCATCACGAACTCGGTGCTCGAGTCCGCCGACACCGACCCGCGCGCCTGCTCCGCGGCCGTCAAGCAGGCGATCCGGCTCGGCTCGTGGCCCCTCGCCGACCTCATGGCGCCGTGGGGCGGCATGCCCGAGCAGCCCGGCATGTTCGCCGTCTCGTGGCTCGACCTGCGGCGCCTCCCGGTGCGGATCGACTCGGCCGGCCTGGACGCCCAGTACGTCGGCGCCGCCATCCGCACGCACGGCGTCATGCTGTGGTTCATCATCGACGACTCCGGCGTGCACCTGCGCTGCCGCTACCCCGACACCCACGTCGCCCGCGCCAGCGTCGGCACGTGGCTCGACGCACTCGTCGCCCGCATGCGCGAGCTGGCCGACGAGCGGCCGGACCCGGAGGCCTGAGCCGGACTCAGCGCGCGACCGACTCGGCCGCGGCGAGGACGGCGAGGACGTACTCGTCGGAGTGGTTGTAGGAGTGGATCGCCCGGCTCCATCCGTGGCCCGTGCGCAGATCCTCCCCCGAGGCGCACAGGTAGCGGGCCGCGGCCAGCGCCGCATCGTCGAGGTCGTGGGGGTCCTCGACCCCGTCGCCGTCGCCGTCGGCGCTCCAGCGGTCCCACGTCGAGCCGATGAACTGGAACGGTCCGACCGCGTGGTCCCAGACGGGGTCGCCGTGCCGGGCCGTCGAGGCCAGGTCGGCCGGGATGGCCGCGAGGCCCGGAGAGCCGTCGAGCGCGGGCCCGATGATCGGGACGGTGGTGCGGCCGTGCGCGTCGAGGCCTCCCCCGCCGTGGCGCCCGTGGTCGGACTCGACGGTGGCGATGCCGGCGAGCGTCGTCCAGCCCACGTGGCACGCGGGCTGCTCGGACGCGACGGTGAGCGCGGCGTCGGCGTAGGCGCGCACGGCGACCGCGGGGATGCCCGTGCGCTCGGCGTTCCGCCGGACCCACGCCGGGTCCACGCCCGACACCGGGGACGCACCGGCGCCGGGGCTCGGCGCCGCCACCTCCGCGGAGAGGCCCTGCACCCGGTCGTCCGCGATGGCGAGCGTCTCCACGCCCCCGGTCAGGGCCGCGGCGGCGACCACGGCCACCGCCGACGCCCCGGCCACGGCCACGACGGCCGTGACGGCCAGCCGCAGCCGGGCCGCGCGCCTCATCCGAAGCGGCCGTTGACGTAGTCGTGGGTGCGCTGGTCCTGCGGCGAGCCGAACATCGACGCGGTGTCGCCGTGCTCGACGATGACGCCCGGCGTGCCCTGGGCGGCGAGGAAGAACGCACACTGGTCCGACACCCGAGCCGCCTGCTGCATGTTGTGCGTGACGATCACGATCGTGACCTCCTTGGCGAGCTCGACCATCGTCTCCTCGATGACGCGGGTGGACGTCGGATCGAGGGCGGAGCAGGGCTCGTCCATCAGCAGGACGCGCGGACGGATCGCGAGCGAGCGGGCGATGCACAGGCGCTGCTGCTGGCCGCCCGAGAGGCCGCCACCGGGGGCGTCGAGGCGATCCTTCACCTCGTTCCACAGGCCGCCGCGGCGCAGGCACGACTCGACGAGCTCGTCACGGGTGGAGCGGCTGGCGCGGGTGCCCGTGAGCCGCAGCCCTGCCAGCACGTTGTCCCGGATCGACATCGCCGGGAACGGGTTGGGCTTCTGGAAGACCATGCCGATGCTGCGGCGCACGTCCATGAGCTTGCGGCGCGGGTCGTAGACGTCGTCGCCGTCGAGGCGGACCTCGCCGGCGAACTGGGCGCCGTCGACCAGCTCGTGCATGCGGTTCAGGGTGCGCAGGAAGGTGGACTTCCCGCAGCCCGACGGCCCGATCAGCGCGGTGACGTGACCCGCCGGCATGTCCAGGGAGACGCGGTCGAGCACGTGGTGGCGGCCGAACCACGCCGAGACGCCGACGGCGTGGAGGCCGGCCGGCGTGGGGCCGTCGACGGCCGGGATGACGGTGGTCTCGGTCTCGGCGAGAGGGATGACCGAGGTGTCGGTGGTGACGCTCAAGGGAGTTCCTTCGATGGTGCCGAGGGCCGGGGCGGGCTCGTGGGAGCGCCGCCCCGGCCTCGGTGGGGGTGTTAGCGGGTGACCTTGATCGTGAGGACCTTGGCCTTGGCGCCCGTGACGTTGCCGTTGCCGCCGTAGGCGACGACCAAACGGTGCGTCCCCTTCTTCAGCTTCGCCAGCTTCACGGTGACCTTGCCGTTGCGGACGACGCCGCGGCCGACGACCTTCTTGCCGGCCTTCACGGTGACCTTGCCGGTGACCGGGACGCCCGCGGGCTTGACCGTCACGCGGAGCACGCCGCGCTGCGAGGCCTTGACCTTCGCCTTCACGAGCTTCGCGGTGACGACGCCCTTCGCCTTGGCGATCCGGACGGTGACCGCGCCGCTCGCGGCGTCGACCGAGGCTGAACCGGGCAGCGAGGCGGTGACGCGCAGGCTGCCCGCCGGCGTGGCGGCCGCGACCGGCACGGTGGCCGTGCCGCGCGACAGCGTGTAGGCCCGGGCGGCCCCGCTGCCGACCGCGACGCGGACGGTGCCGGTGGCCGCGGCGCCGCCGACGGTTGCCTTCACGGTGACGGTCTTGGCCTTGCCGTACGGCGCCGAGACGCCCGTGACGCTCACGGTGGCGGGCGTCTTGACGACGACCTGCTGGACCGTGGACTGCGACGGGGCGAAGTCGTTCACGCGCGTGGGCACGAACGAGGCCGTGTACTGGTGCGTGCCGACCGAGACGCCGGTGAGCGTCAGGGAGGCGACGCCGCCGGACGTGAACGCGGTCCCGACGAGGGCGTCGCCCTCACGGAACTCGACCTTGCCGGCCGCGGGGGCGCCGCCACCGGTGCCGACCGTGGCGCGCAGGCTCACGGTGCGCTGCCCCTGCGCCGAGGCCGCGAGCGTCGTGGTGGTCACGACGGCATCGGCCTGGTCGGAGGTCTTGAGGTTGGAGACCGGGTCGGTGACGAACTGGCCGCAGGCGCCGCCGTCCTCGGTCGAGGCCAGCTGCTCGAAGCCCGCCTTCTCGATCACCGCGCGGCCGTCGGGACCGCAGATCCAGCCGTCCTCGCCGAAGACGTTGGTGAGGCGGGCGCCCACGGCTGCGTTCGCGAGGTCCGCCGTGCGCACGACGTTGTACACCGCGCGGGTGGCCTTCCAGCCGCCGAGCGCGTCGACGGTGGAGGTGATCGTGGCGCGGGCGCTGGAGAACGGCGCGATGGCGTTGGGGTCGCCCTTCACGTCGGCGTCGCTGTGCTCCTGCGTGGAGGTCGCGACCGGCGTGAACGGGATGCCGCCGTTGGCCGCGGTCAGCTGCGAGGTGAAGAAGCTGAGCGTGCCCGAGCCGGACTGCGGGATGAGCGCCTTGATGGTGCCCGGCCTGCCGCCGACCTGGCTCCAGTTCGTGACCTCGCCCTTGTAGATCTTGAGGATCTGGTCGATCGTCAGGTCCGCCGGGGCGTTCGTGGCGGTCGCGCTCACGGCCATCTGGAGGCCGTCCACGGCGAAGGCCGCCTGCTTGAGGCCGCCGGTGATCTCGGCCGGACTGAGCGTCGACGAGGACCGGGCGAACGAGACGCTCGCGTTGTTGTCCGGCGAGTAGAGGAGCTTCTTGCCCGCGCCCGAGCCGTTCGGGCGGGTGATGGCGGCGAGGCCGCTGCGCAGCGTGACCGTGGCGGGTGCGCCGTCGGCCGCGAACGACGCGAGCCGGCCCGAGGCGCGGCCGGCGTTGTAGGCGACGGCCAGGTCATGGGTGACGATCTGGGTCGTGTCCGAGCCGACACCGACCAGGTCGTCGGTGGTGTTCGGGACGAAGGTCGGATCGAAGGGGTTCACGTCGGCCGCGACGGCGGGCGACATGAGGGTCAGCGTCGAGCCGACCACGAGGGCCGCACCGGCCGTGATGGCCGATACACGGTTTCGCTTCATCGGGGGTTCCCTTTCCTCGAGCCGGCGATCTGCCGGGTCTCGTGCGGCACGCTATGAGTGAGTGCCCCGGACTCGGGGCGCTTGCGGTGAACGGCAGGTGAAACCCGGAGGGCCATCTGGCGCTCACACCAGGTTCGGCAGCAGGCTCATGCCGAGATCGGTTGCGATCCAGGCCAGGGCCACGACCGGGGCGGACAGCAGGACCCACGCTCGGGCGCGCCCGAGCCGGGCTCGGGCGTACGTCGCGACGCCGGCCAAGACCCCGAGACCGGCCAGCACGAGCGCCAGCAGCGGCAGCACGGCCGTGTCGCGCCCCATCGGCTGCTCGGCCGCGGGCACGGACGTCATCCGGGCCGGACCGGCCTCGTGGGGCTGCGAGACCAGCTCGGCGTCCACGTAGATCACGGCCCCCGGGGACAGCGCGGCCAGTCGGCCCTGACCCTCGGCGCCCACCAGGACGAGGCGGCCCTTGCCGGGAGCGAGCGGCTGGGGCAGCGGGTCGCCCGCGCGTCTCACGCCGCTCACCTCGTACGCGGCTCGGCCCTGTCCGGTGACCGTGGTGATCGTGTCGCCGACCCGCAGGTCCGCCAGTCCCCCGAACGGCGCGCCGAACGTACTGCTGCGGCCGTAGACCACCGAGGTGCCGGGCTGGCCCGGCAGGACCGTGTCCCGCCGGTGACCCGGTCCGTCGAGCGTCTGGCTCGAGGCGGTGCCCTCGACGACGACCTCGCTGATCCCGTGCCGCTTCACCGTCAGGGTGGACACCGCGGTCCCCGGCTCGATCACTCCCCCGACCGGGGCGGTGGCCGAGGCGAGGTCCGTGCGGAACTGCGCGTGGAGCACGTGCTGGGCGCGGTCGTGCGCGACGCCGCCCAGCACGAGCAGCTGCAGCACGACCCACGCGCACACGACCGCGACCACGGTCAGCGCCTCGGTCACCATCGCGATCTCGGCCGGCAGCGTGACCGGCTGGGCGGCGACCCGCGGCTTGGCGCGCCGTCCCGGCACGCGCACGGTCCAGGCGCTCACCGGCGTGCCCTCGCCGTCGCGATCCCGCGGAGCACCGGTCCGACGGAGGCGGCCGCCAGCCCGACGCACAGCAGCAGCGGCAGCAGCATCCGGCCCGAAGTCGACGTGATCGCCCCGGTGGGCGCGGTCTCGACCAAGGTCACCTTGGTCGCGCCGGACGCCCTGACCTGCTCCTCGGGGACGTCGCCGCCCGGCGCGGAGACCGGCGCGTCGGAGGATCCGCCGCCACCGCCGGACGGCGGAGACGTGCTGGGGGTCGTGTCGGGTGCCCGCTCCGGGCGCTGCGCCGCGATGAGGTCGGCGGCGTGCCGTGCCGCGTCGTACAGGCGCTTGGTGACACCGGACGCGACGATCGGGACGTAGCCCGCGGGCAGGGTGCCGTTCGCCGACCCGGGCCGCTGGCCCTCGGTCGTGGCGACGCGGATGAACTGCGCCACGTGCTTCGCGTCCTTCGCGGCCAGGCCGCGCGTGCGCGCCACGGTGTAGACGATCATCGTCCCGGGGTACGCCTTCGGACGCTTCGCCAGCGCCTTCTGCGTGATGGCGAAGGCGCCGGTGGTGCCCTTCACCTCGGTGGCGGCCGCGACGGCCGCAGCCATCGAGGACGGTGTCGGCGCGACCCACGTGCTCGCCGAGGTGCGGACGGCCGCGGTCCTCAGACCGAGTCGCTCGGCGTCGCCGAGGCTCACCACGCCCAGCATGAAGCGCGCGCCGACGCCCTGGCGGTCCGCCCGACCGAACTTGTACGGGTCGGAGCTCGAGGGTCGCTCGCACTTCGTCTGGACGTTCGGCCACGCGTCGAGCACGGCCTCCGCGATCGTGCGCAGGCTTGACACCGGCGCCGCGAGCTGGGTGAAGTACGGCGTGCTCAGCTGCTGCTGGCAGTCGAGGTCGTACTCGGGCACGAACGTGTCGAGCAGCGGCCACTCCGCCACCGGCAGCCTGATCCGCCGGTAGCTCGGGTTGACGACCATGCCCCACGGATCGGCGGTGCCGTTCACGAACGCGCGCGCGTCCGCGTCGGCCGCGATGTAGGACGTCAGGGACGTCATCACGTCCGAGGACTCCGAGAGCGACAGCACCGTGGCGGCCGCCTCGCGCGTCGTCGTGTCGAGCCCGGGGTTGAGGGCGATGAACTCCGGATCCTGGTTGAGCGACTGGGGGTTGCGCCCCATGCCGGGGTGCTGGGCCCCGTAGGCCGATCCCGTGTACGACTGCGTGAGCAGCTTGGCCAGCAGGCGCGGTGTCAGGCGGAGTCGCTCGTACTCCCCCGCGTTGTCCGGCCGGTCGATGACGTACGAGATCGCGAACCCGGTGACGGCCGTCGGCGCGTAGGCCACCGGCGTCTCGTCCTCCTGCTCGCGGCGACCGGACACCAGCGCCGCGGGCGCGACGTTCTTCTCCACGAGGGCGAAGGCGGCCTCGTCGGACATCCGGTTGTGCTGGAACTTGAAGCGCTTCTTCGACAGGCAGTAGGCCGGCGCCCACTGCAGCGCGGCCTGGGACATCAGCTCGGAGCCGTAGAAGGCCGTGGGCGCGCGCGAGTCGAGCACGTCGCACACGTTCGGCGCGGTGCCGAACGTGACGGGGACCGTGATCCGGTTGCGCCAGTTCGAGCCGGCCCACCAATAGCCGGCGGACACGGCGTCGTCGACGCCCTCGCCGGCGAAGTTGCTGGAGCCGGGCGCGAACCGTCCCGTGCGGGTGCACTCGTCGTCGCCGTCCACGCAGCTCAGCCCCATGATCGGGATGACGACGATGGAGCACGCCACGGTGTCGCTGCAGCCCAGCGACTCGTTCTCGGTCGCGGTGCGGACCTCGAAGCTCACCGAGCCGGTGCCGTCGGTGTCGGTGAAGGCGGCCTGCTCGGCGGCCGGGAGGGCCGCGTCCACGGCGGCCTCCGGGGCCATCGTCTCGGCGCTGCACGACGTGTACGTCTTGCCGCTGGCCGCCACGAACGGCACGGCGTGCGCCGAGAAGCTCGGCACGTCGTCGCACCCGCTCGTGGGGAACGGCTCGATGCCGCTCTTCTGCTCGGTGTCGCCAGGCCTGGCATGCAGGTCGCGCCGCCAGATGGCCTGGCGGTCCGACGTGGAGCGGAAGCGCTGCTGGGCCGTCGAGGTCCAACACGTCTCGGGCGAGACCCGCCGGGCGGCCGGGAGGCCCGCGTCGTCGCGACCACGGCACTGCAGGATGACCACGGGGTACTCCTGGCGCAGGCCGGCGGCACCGAACGGGCTGGCAGCGCGCCCGCCGCTGGGGTGGGCTCCCCTCCAGCTGACCCGCACGCGCTCGCGGCCGCGCAGGTTCTCGGTGTGGTCGACGCTCACCGTCACGCGGCGCTTCTCCACCGAGATCGTGTCGCCGTCGTCCTCGAAGGCGCGGTCGACCTCCTTCGTCCGGGTCAACGCGGAGCTCGGGGCGGCCTCGGCGTCAGGAGCCGCGGTGAGGGGCAGGCCGGCGGCCAGCACCAGCAGGGCGGGCAGGAGCAGCATGAGGCGCTTCATCGGAGGTCTCCTCGCCTGCGCAGGAGCGCCGCCACGATGCCGGGGATCAGGACGATCGCGAGCAGCTCCAGGACCGCCACGGTCCCGAAGACCCGCGAGTCGCCGGGCCGCGACGAGGTCAGCTCGACCGGCACGGCCTGGGCGCTCCCTCCCACCTGGCCGGACGCCTGGACCGCGTCACCCGTGACGGGGTCCACGGCACCGCCCTCGGGCGCGGTGTCGACCGCGCCCGACGGGTCGGTCCCGGCGCCCGCCGGGGTGTCCGAGGCGGCCTTGTCCGTGCTGGACTTCTGGGCCTCCTCGAGCGTGGTCGGGGCCGATCCGGTGCCACCGTCGCACGGGCCCGCGCCGACCTTGTCGCACGCAGCGGGCTTGGGCGCGATCTCGGCGAGCTTGTTCTTCGACAGGTCACCGGCCACGAAGGTCGGGTTGTTGCACGACTTCACGTCGCGCCCCGCGATCTCCACCCTGGGGTCGGCGGTCTTGAGGCGCTTGAGCTGGTCGAAGCCCGCCTTCACGAGGTTGAGCGGCAGCGGCGAGTAGCCGTACGCGCCGGCCTTCGACTGGCCCTCGCACAGCGAGTAGTACATGAAGTCCGCGAGCGTCTGCCGCTTGGTCGTCGACATCCGCCGGTCCGACGCGCCGGTGGGCAGCAGCATGTAGGAGTACGAGCTCAGCGGGTAGGCTCGCGGGTCCTTCGCGTTGTAGACGCCGTCGAGGATCTGGGTCAGGTAGTCCTGCGAGCCCTTGTCGGTGTTGATCCGCGCCTTGGTCAGCGCCACGGCCACGTTGTACTGGGTGGGCTCGACGAAGAAGCCCGCCTCGTTGAGCACCTTCACGACCGGGAACTTCTTGTTCACCGGGTACGAGTACTCGACGTAGCCGATCGTGCCGTTGCCCGCGGCGCCGGCGATCGTGTTCATGACCTGGTCCGAGCCGGCCGCCGCGATCGTGTCGCCCCGGCGCGGGTAGTACGACGTGAGACCGGACGTGCCGAAGAACCCGCGCCAGACCTTGGGGTGCTGGGCGTCCATCCAGCGCGTGAACTGCGCCGTGGTGCCCGAGCCGTCGGAGCGGACCACGGGGATGATCTTGAGCGAGGGGAGCTTGCGCCCGTTGTTGTCCTTCGCGATCGCCGGGTCGTTCCAGTTGGTGATCTGATTCGTGAAGATCTTGGCCAGCGTGTCGCCCGACAGCCGCAGGTTCTTGACCAGCTTCCCGCCGACGCGGATCTGGTAGGAGAACGCCGTGCCGCCGGCGATGATCGGCATGTACGCGAACTCGCGGCTGCCCGCGGTGTCGGCGTTGCCGCTCTCGTCCTTGCCCTGGTACGGGATCTCGGTGATGCCGAAGTCGGTGACGTGCTGGGCGAACGCCTTGCGACCCTGGGACGAGCCGCCGCCGTTGTAGGTGACCTTCATGCCGTTGGCGTTCACGTCGGCGATCCACTGCTGGACGATCACCTCCGACCAGGTGGAGCCCGAGCCCTCGATCTGGGCGTACGCCGCGTGGGCGGGGCGGATCGACGACAGCGTCACGATCGTGAGCGCCGCCAGCACGAGGACCAGGCGGTTCCGCGTGCGCAGGGGGGACAGGGTCATCGGGATCCCTTTCGAGGACGGGCGAGGCGGCGGGCGATGGCGAACAGTACGAGCACCAGCAGGAGGAGGACGGTGGCGGCGGCGAAGGCGCGCTCGATGTACATCGGCTCGCCGCTGCGCACGGTCGAGTAGATGAACAGCGGCAGCGAGTTCATCACGCCGTCGGTGGGGTCGAGCACGAGGAACGAGGCGGCGCCGGAGGTCAGCAGCACCGGCGAGGTCTCGCCGATGCCGCGGGCGACGCCGAGGATGAGCGCGGTGGCCAGGCCGGGGCGTGCCGTGGGCAGGACGACGTGCCAGACCGTCCGCCACCGTGACGCGCCGAGGGCGAGGCTCGCCTCGCGCAGGCCGCCCGGCACCACCCGCAGCACGACGTCGGCCGCACGGGCGATGATCGGCAGCATCATGACACCGAGCGCCATGGCGGCCGCGAACCCCGACCGGTCGATCCCGAGCGCCACGATGAGCGTCGTGTAGATGAACAGGCCGGCCACGATCGACGGCAGCGCCGTCATCGCCTCGACGACCGTGCGGACGATGCGCGCGTAGCGCCCGCCCACCTCGGTCATGAACACGGCCGTGCCGATGCCGAGCGGCACCGTGACGAGCACGGCGATGCCGACCTGGATGAGCGACCCGGCGATCGCGTGCAGGATGCCGCCGCGGTCGAAGGAGTCCCGCGGGCCGACCCCGGACATGTCCTGCGTGAGCAGCGAGAGGTGGAACAGTGCCTCCGCGCCGCGGTAGACGATGAACGCCACGGTGGAGAGCAGTGCGACGGCGACCGTGAGCGCCGCGACGTGCACGAGGGCCGCGACCACCCGGTCGACGACGACGGGCCGCGGCTCGGTCATGGCGGTGGCCACCGCGAGCACGGCGAGGCCCGCGACGACGGTCGAGAGCACGAGGGGCAGCAGGCCCGTCCACGGCAGCAGCCGCGCGTTGACGATCCACGCCAGAGCGAAGCCGGCGACCCACGAGCCGATCTCGACGAACCGGTCCTCGGACGTCACGGTGGACAGGCGGCGGGTGCCGGTGGGCGGCTGGGGCGTGGCCAGGTCCGGCCGGGCGATGGTGGTGCTCATGCGTCGGTCCCCGCTCCGGATCGGCTCCGTGAGACCACGACCGCGGCGGCCGTGTTGATGACGAGCGTGATGACGAACAGGACGAAGCCCGCCGTCAGCAGGGCCTGGAGCTGGCCGCCGCTGGCCTCGCCGAACCGCCCGGCGATGAGCGCCGAGACGGTGTTGGTGCCGATCTCCAGCACGCGGGGCTTGAGCTCGAACGCCGGGGAGATGATCAGCAGGACCGCGATGGTCTCACCGAGGGCGCGGCCGAGGCCGAGCATCGTGCCGCCGATGATGCCGCCCCGCCCGAAGGGCAGGACGACCCAGCGGATCATCCCCCAGCGGGTGGCACCGAGGGCGTAGGCGGCCTCCCGCTCCCCCAGCGGCGCCTGGCTGAACACCTGGCGCATCACGGCGCACGCCATCGGGATCACCATCATGGCCACGGCGAGGCCGGCGATGAACGCCGACGCGGTGTAGCGGCTCTGCTCCCAGATCGCGGCCTGCGGATCGGCCTGCACCTCGAAGAACGGCAGGAAGCCCAGGTACTCGTGCAGCCAGCGGGCCACCGCGCTCGCGTGCGGCTGGAGCAGGAAGAAGCCCCAGAGCCCGTAGATGATGCTCGGCACGGCCGCCATGAGGTCGACCATCGACACCAGCAGGCCGCGCAGCCGCGCCGGCGCGTACTCGCTGATGTACAGCGCCGTGGCGAGCGCCAGCGGGAACGCCACGACGAGCGCGACGGCCGCGACCGAGAACGTGCCGACCAGCACGGCACCGATGCCGACGACGTCCGCGTCGGGCTCCCACTGCGTCTCGGTGAAGAACGAGGCACCGTAGTGGCGCAGCGTCGGCACCGCCTGCAGCGCGAGGAACAGGCCGATGCCGCCGGTGATCAGCAGGACGGTCGTCCCGGTGGCCCTCATGGCGACGGCGAAGACCCGGTCGGCGCCGGCCTGGCCGCCTCGGATCGTGCGGGGGACGTCCGGTGCGTCGGACGACACCCGGGTGGGCAGGACCGTGGTCACACGACCTCCAAGCTCTCGACCCCGAACAACGACGGCTGTGACTCTAGGGACGCTGCGGCGGAGAGATGAGCACCTGCGATGAACGCGGCATGAACGTTGGGAGGCACCTCGGTGGGGATGCGACGATGGGGCCATGAGCCTCTCGATCACCGGTGATGCCACCGCCGACCAGCTGCTGACGGACGACCCCTTCGCCCTCCTCGTGGGCATGCTGCTCGACCAGCAGATCGCGATGGAGGCGGCCTTCTCCGGGCCGGCGAAGATCCTCGAGCGCGTCGGCACGCTGGACCCGGCCGAGATCGCCACGCAGGATCCTGAGGGCTTCGAGGCCGTCTTCCGGCAGACGCCCGCCGTGCACCGCTACCCCGGCTCGATGGCCGGGCGCGTGCAGACGCTCGCGGCCGCCGTGCGCGACGAGTGGGGCGGCGACGCCGCGGCGATCTGGACCCAGGGCTCCCCCGACGGCGCCGAGGTGCTCAAGCGGCTCAAGGCGCTGCCCGGCTTCGGCGAGCAGAAGGCCAAGATCTTCCTGGCCCTGCTCGGCAAGCAGTACGGCTTCGACGGCGCCGGCTGGCGCGAGGCCGCCGGCGACTACGGCCAGCCCGGTCACCGCAGCGTCGCGGACATCACCAGTCCCGAGTCGCTGGCGAAGGTGCGCGAGTTCAAGCGCGAGCAGAAGGCGGCGGCGAAGGCGCGCTGAGGCTCAGGCGTCCTCGGCGTCCGCGCCCAGCGCGGAGCCCTCGAGCCACTCGTCCCACGAGCGGTTCCAGTCGGTCCACCCGTTGGCGGGCTCGAGGCGACGCGGGCTGCCGACATAGCTGACGATGTCGCCGCGCTTGCTCTGCGCGAACACCCACGCGGCGTCCTTCGTGCTCATGCCGACGCAGCCGTGGCTCACGTTGGCGTTGCCCTGCGAGGCGGCGGACCACGGGGCAGCGTGGAGGAACTCTCCCGAGTTCGTCACGCGCATCGCGTACTTGACGCCCTTGAGGTTGTAGTAGTTCGGGTCGTCGGAGTCCACGCCCGTCGTGGCCGCGTCCATGTCGATCGAACGGTGCTTCTCCATGATCACCTTGATGCCGTTGCGGCTGCGGTGGTCGGCGTCGCCGGTGGAGACCGGGATCGTCCGCCGGGCCTTGCCGTCGATCTTCACGGTCATGCGGTGGCGCCGCGTGTCGACGACGCTCACGACCGAGCGACCCACCGTGAACTCCACGTGCTGGTCCTGCTGGCCGTAGATGCCGTTGCCGGCGTGGACGCTGTTCAGGCCGAGGTCGACCGTGACCTTCGTGCCGGGCTTCCAGAGCTTCTTCGGCCGCCAGTGGGCGGTGTTGTCGCTGAGCCAGTACCAGCCACCGTCGGTGGCCGGCTGGGCGGTGACCTTCATCCGCTTCTCGAAGGCGGCCCGGTCCTTGACCGCGATGTCGAAGCTGACGATGACGGGCATGCCGACGCCGACGGTCTCGCCCTGGAGCGGGGCCACGGCCGGGTACGTCTGCTCGTCGAGGCTCAGGGCTCGCGTGGTGAACCGCGAGGTCTCGGTGACCTGCCGGCCGTCGTCACCCGTTCCGGAGGCGGTGAGCACGTATGTGGTGGCGGGCTCGAGCAGCTGCCCGGCGGTCCAGCGGACGCCGTGCACCTCGCCGGGGATCGTCGTCGCGCCGTCGGCGCTCGCGAGTGTGACGTCGGCCAGCTGGCCGTCGAAGCCGTCGACCGTGACCACCGAGTCGACGGGGACGTCCGCGGCACCGTTCTCGACGCTCGCGGTGATCGTCAGCGGATCCTTGGCCTTCTCCTGCTCGGCGGGGTCACCGCTGCCGCCGCCACTCGTGCACGACGACGCCAGGACCATCACGACCAGGGCACCCACGGCCCGCATTCCCCACCTGCTCACGCCTGGAAGTCTAGGCAATCGCACCCCACGGCCCGGACAGCGAAACGCCCCCGGTGTCGGAACACCGGGGGCGTGACGTGCGGGGATCGGGCTCAGTGAGCGTGGATCCCGCGGTAGTACTCGAAGATCCAGCCGCAGACGCAGATCGCGCCGAACGGCAGGGCCAGGATGAACATCCACCAGCCGAAGACGACGCCCAGGACCAGGAAGCCGAACGACATGGCGGCGAACAGCGGCCACCAGGAGAAGGGCGGGAAGAAGCCGAGCTCGCCGGCGCCCTCCGCGATCTCACCGTCGAGACGGTCCTCGGGACGCTCGGGGATGGCCTTGGCCACGAACCAGAGGTAGAAGCTGATCATGAAGAACAGCAGCATCGCCATGATCAGCGCGACCGTGCCGGTGACCTCGTGCGCCACGGCCCAGTAGACCGGGGTGACGATCACGAAGAAGATCGCGCAGCTGAAGAACAGCCAGAATTCCTTGCGCATCGATCACTCACCAGCCTTGGGGTTCTTGCCGCCGAGCGCCTCGCCACGACCCTCGAGGTCGGGGGTGTCGGCCAGCGGCTCGTTGGCGTCGGGGTTCTGGGCCATCTCCAGCTCCACCACGTCGGGGTGGTGCAGGTCGAAGGCCGGGCTCTCCGAGCGGATCCGCGGCAGCGACACGAAGTTGTGACGCGGCGGCGGGCTGGACGTGGCCCACTCGAGCGTGCGGCCCCAGCCCCACGGGTCGTCCTGGCGGACCAGGGGCGACTTGCGGGACTTCCACACGTTGTAGATGAACGGCAGCGTGGAGGCACCGAGCAGGAACGCACCGATCGTGGAGATCTCGTTCAGGCGGGTGAAGCCGTCGCCGGGCAGGTAGTCGGCGTAGCGACGCGGGAAGCCCTCGACGCCCAGCCAGTGCTGCACCAGGAACGTCAGGTGGAAGCCGACGAACAGCAGCCAGAAGTGGATCTTGCCCAGCTTCTCGTCGAGCATCCGGCCCGTGATCTTCGGCCACCAGTAGTAGTAGCCGGCGAACATCGCGAACACGACCGTGCCGAACACGACGTAGTGGAAGTGCGCCACGACGAAGTAGGTGTCGGAGAGGTGGAAGTCCAGGGCCGGCGAGGCCAGGACGATGCCGGTCAGACCACCGAAGAGGAAGGTCGTGAGGAAGCCCAGCGAGAACAGCAGGGGTGTGTCGAACGAGACGGACCCGCCCCACATCGTGCCGATCCAGTTGAAGAACTTCACGCCTGTCGGCACGCCGATCAACAACGTCATGAAGCTGAAGAACGCCAGGTTCACCGCTCCGGTGACGAACATGTGGTGGGCCCACACCGCGGCCGAGAGGACCGCGATCGCCAGGGTCGCGCCGACCAGACCGACGTAGCCGAAGACCGGCTTGCGGCTGAAGACCGGCAGGACTTCGGTGATGATGCCGAAGAACGGCAGGGCGATGATGTAGACCTCGGGGTGACCGAAGAACCAGAACAGGTGCTGGTACATGATCGGTCCGCCCGTGGAGGGGTCGAACACGTGCGCCCCGAGCATGCGGTCGGCGCCCAGCGCGAGCAGCGCCGCGGCGAACACCGGGAACACGATGATGATCAGGATGCTGGTGACCAGCGTGTTCCACACGAAGATCGGCATCCGGAACATCGTCATGCCGGGAGCGCGCATGCAGAAGATCGTGGTGATGAAGTTGACCGCGCCCAGGATCGTGCCCAGACCCGACATGTACAGGCCCATGACCCACAGGTCGCCACCGACGCCGGGGCTGTGGATCGAGTCCGACAGCGGCAGGTAGGCGAACCAGCCGAAGCTGGCGGCGCCGCCGGGGACGATGAAGCCCGAGACGGCGATCAGCGAGCCGAACAGGTACAGCCAGTAGCTGAACATGTTCAGGCGCGGGAACGCGACGTCGGGAGCACCGATCTGCAGCGGCATGATCATGTTGCCGAAGGCGAAGAACAGCGGCGTCGCGAACATCAGCAGCATGATCGTGCCGTGCATCGTGAACAGCTGGTTGTACGTCTCGTCGCCGACGAACTGGCCACCCGGGCGAGCGAGCTCGGCACGGATGATGAGGGCCAGGATGCCACCGAAGATGAAGAAGAAGAACGTCGTCACGGCGTACATCTGACCGATGACCTTGTGGTCGGTGGTCGTCAGCAGCGTGAAGGCCTTCGTCCCGAGGGAGCGCTCCCTGACGGGTCGGCGCGGTTCGGACGCGTCGAAGGTTGCGGTGGCCATCAGTCCTCCGGTTCGCTCTCGCCGCTGGCGTCCAGCCCGGCGACGGTGTCAGCTGTGGTCGAGCCCTTCGGATCGCCGACCTGGCCGGCGGCCTCGAGCTCGGCGAGGTGGGCGCGGTACTCCTCGGGGGAGACGACCTTGACCTTGAACAGCATGCGGGTGTGGTAGACGCCGCAGAGCTCGGCGCAGCGACCCGTGAAGGTGCCCTCGCGGTTCGGCGTCATCGTGAATGAGTTGTTGCCGTCCTTGCCGGGGATGTTGCCCGGGACGACGTCCATCTTGAAGTAGAACTCGGGGACCCAGAAGGAGTGGATGACGTCCGGCGAGATGAGCTCGAACTTCACCGACTCGCCCTTGGGCAGCCACAGCTCGGGCAGGTTCGCGGTGTCACCCTGGTCGAAGACCGACTCCCCACCGGGGGCGCCCTCGAGGTAGTTGAAGGTCCACTGCCACTTGCTGCCGACGACCTCGATCGTGTGATCGGGGTTCTCGACCTCCTCGAGCTGCGCGTTCTGCGACTCGACCGTGTGGAAGAAGAACACCGCGACGATGATGACCGGGGCGATCGTGTACAGCGCCTCCAGCGGGAGGTTGTAGCGCACCTGGACCGGCGCGGGATCATCGGCGTTCTTGCGGCGGTAGCGGATGGGCGCGTAGAGGATCATGCCGAACACCAGCAGGAACACCACGAGCACTGCGATCCACGTACCGAGCCACAGGTTCCACATGTAGATGGATCGGTCAGATCCGGCCACGGGGAGCGCGAGCCGGTTCAGGTCCGACTCGTCCAAGGGCGAGCAGCCGCCAAGCATGACAGCGGCCAGGGCGGTCAACGCCGCCAGTTTCATTCGACCCACGGAGCGCCTTTCTCAGAAGATCTCGACCACACAGGGTTTTGATGAACAGTAACGCAGGCGACCGGTCGCCCAGCGGGTTAGGTCAGCCTGACTTGACGACCGTGTCATGGGTGATCGACAGCGCCGTGCCGATCTCGTCGCAGGCCTCGTCGCCGTACGTCGAGCGCACCCGATCGAGGAACGCCGAGCGTTCCAGCACGTACTCCTGGGTGCCGATCGTCTCGACCACGCTGGCCGCGATCGTGCAGCCCACCTGGGCCGCGCGGTCGAGCGAGAGCCCGGCGGCGACGCCGGCCATGAATCCCGCCCGGAAGCTGTCGCCGACGCCCGTCGGGTCGACGGCGGTGACGCCCTCGATGGCCCCGATCCGGTGGCGCGTGCCGTCGGCCTCGTGGACGACGCAGCCGTCCTTGCCGTGCGTGACGACGCGGACGCCCACGCGCTCGGCGATGTCGGCGTCGCTCCAGCCGGTCTTCTTGGCGATCAGGGCCGCTTCGTAGTCGTTGCTGAACAGGTACGCGGCACCGTCGATCAGGTCGCGGATCAGCTCTCCCCCGGCCCAGGCCAGCTGCTGGGAGGGATCGGCGGCGAACGGGATGCCCAGCTCGCGGGCGGTGCGCGTGTGCCGCAGCATGCCGTCGGGGTCGTCGGGGCCGATGAGGAGCAGGTCGATCGGGCGCTCGGCATGCAGCGCGGCGATGTCGATCTCGCGCGCCTGGGCCATCGCGCCGGGGTAGAACGTCACGATCTGGGCGTGCGCCTCGTCGGTCGTGATGGTGCACAGCGCGGTGTGCAGCGTGGGCGACACCAGGACGCTCGAGCAGTCGACGCCGGACTCCTGGAGCCACTCGCGGTAGCCGAGGTCGAAGTCGCGACCGACGGCGGCGACGAGCGTGGGGTGCAGCCCGAGGCTGCCGAGCCCGAAGGCGATGTTGGCGGCGCATCCGCCGCGGCGGACGTCGAGGTCCTCGACCAGGAACGAGACCGCCAGCTTGTCCAGCTGGTCGGGGACGAGCGAGTCGGAGAACTTGCCGGCGAAGGTCTGCAGGTGGTCGGTGGCTACCGACCCGGCGATGGCGAGGTGCACGGCCGCCACCATATGCGATCGGGGCACGCCGCCGGAAACCCCGGTGGCGTGCCCCGATCGACGTGGGCTGCTGGACGACTCAGTGGAAGGAGTCACCGCAGGCGCAGGAGCCGGTGGCCATCGGGTTGTCGATGGTGAAGCCCTGCTTCTCGATGGTGTCGACGAAGTCGATCGTCGCGCCGTGGAGGTACGGCAGGCTCATGCGGTCGACGACGACGTTGACGCCGTCGAACTCGCGGATCTCGTCGCCGTCGAGCGTGCGCTCGTCGAAGAAGAGCTGGTAGCGCAGTCCCGAGCAGCCGCCGGGCTGCACGGCGATGCGCAGCGCGAGGTCGTCGCGGCCCTCCTGCTGCAGCAGGCTCTTGACCTTCCCGGCCGCGCCGTCGCTCAGGGTCACACCGTCGGCGGGCGTGGTCTCGGTGGTGGTCTGGTCCGTGGCGGTCATCGAGGCTCCTCGGTCTACGGATGGATCATGCCGTCAGGTGCAACACGGCGCGATCGGATTCGATTCCCATGGTACGCGGCGGATCGAACTCGTCGAGCGGCACCGGCCGGTCGCGCGCGCCGTCTCAGGCCGACCAGGACCGGGCGACGCGCTCTGCGAGGTCGACCAGGTGCCGGTGGGGCTCGCGCAGCGCGGCCTCCTCGCCCACCCGGTCGACCATCCCGTAGGCCGACTCGACGCCCAGGGCGCGCATCTCGCGGCTGCCGACGTCGACGCGACCGGCGAGGACGACACAGGGCGTGGCGTGCTCCATGGCGATCGAGGCGACGCCGTGCACGACCTTGCCCGCGCGGGAGGAGTAGTCGAAGGCCCCCTCCCCCGAGATCACGAGGTCGGCGCCCGCCACGAGGTCGGCGAGGCCCGCCTCCCGGGCGACCAGGCCGATGCCCGACGTGACCTCGGCGCCCAGGACCAGCAGCGCGAACCCGAGACCACCGGCGGCGCCGGCACCCTTCTGGTCGGCGACGCGTCGCTCGGCGGGCGCGCTGCCGCAGGCGGCCTCGACGAAGCGGTCGAGACGGTGGTCGACGGTGATGACCTGCTCGTCCGTGAGGCCCTTCTGGGGACCGAAGGTGCGCGCCGCGCCGAACATCCCGAGCAGGGTGGTCTCGACGTCGGCCGCGACCACGAGCTCGATCCCCTCGAGCCGCGCACGTGCCGGGGCCAGGTCGACCTCGGTGGCGCCGTCCAGCCCGGAGGGGCCGGCGTCCAGGGGGACGTCGGACGTGGCGCCGAGGGCCGCGAGCAGTCCCGCTCCTCCGTCGCTGGTGGCGCTGCCGCCCAGTCCCACGACGATGCGCCGCGCTCCCCCGTCGACGGCCGCGGCGATCGCCCGGCCGACGCCGACGGTGGTGGCGTCCATCGGACGCCGCTCGGACACCAGGTGCAGCCCGCACGCCTGCGCGGACTCCAGGTAGACCGTGTCACCGGCGACCAGCAGCCCGACCGGCGCCGGCTCGCCCAGCGGGCCGGGCACGGTGACGACCTCGAGGCGCGCGTCGGCTCCGAACGCGCCCTGCAGGGCGTCGAGGAAGCCCGGTCCACCGTCGGCCATGGGTGCCTCGACGAGCTCGTCGCCGGGCGCGGTGCGCCGCCACCCCTCGGCGATGGCGCGCGCGGCCTGGGGTGCGGTAAGAGTGCCGGCGAACTTGTCCGGGGCGACGACGATGCGCACGTCAGGCCGAGGCGGCCTTCTCGGCCGCGGCGAGCAGCACGCACGTGGCCAGGCCCTCCATCGCGAGCGTCAGCTCCTGCAGCGGCGGGAACGACGGCGCGATGCGGATGTTGCGGTCGCGCGGGTCCTTGCCGTACGGGAACGAGGCGCCGGCGGGCGTGAGCGAGATGCCGGCCTCCTTGGCCAGCTGCACGACGCGCGAGGCGGTGCCGTCGACGACGTCGAGGCTGACGAAGTAGCCGCCCTTGGGCGTGGTCCACGTGGCGACCTCGTGCGGGCCGAGACGCTCGGACAGGATCCGCAGCACCGTGTCGAACTTCGGCGCCAGGATCTCGCGGTGGCGCGCCATGAGGTCGAGCACGCCCTGCGGGCTGCCGAGGAACTGCGCGTGGCGCAGCTGGTTGACCTTGTCGGGGCCGATCGTGCGGATCGCCGTGTGCGACAGGTACCAGGCGATGTTGTCGGGCGAGCCCGCGAGGAAGCTGACGCCCGATCCGGCCAGCGTGATCTTCGACGTGGACGCGAACATCAGCGGGCGGTCGGGGTGCCCGGCTGCCGAGCACAGGCCGAGGATGTCGGCCGACTTCGCGTGCTCCTCGGTGAGGTCGTGGACCGCGTAGGCGTTGTCCCAGTAGATCCGGAAGTCGTCGGCGGCGGTCTCCAGCGAGGCGAGCTCGGCGGCGACCTGCTCGCTCACGACGGCACCGGTGGGGTTGGAGTAGGTCGGCACGATCCAGATGCCCTTGACCGCGGGGTCGGCGACGTGGGCGCGCACGGCCTCCATGTCGGGGCCGTCCTCGCGCATCTCGACCGGGATCATCTCGATGCCGAGGTGCTCGCAGATCGCGAAGTGGCGGTCGTAGCCGGGCGCGGGGGCCAGGAACTTGACCGGGCCGTCCTTCCACGGGGCCGATCCGCCGGGGACGCCGTGCAGCATCGCGAACACGATCGAGTCGTGCATCATCGACAGGCTCGCGTTGTTGCCGGCGAGGAGCTGGCCCACGGGGACGCCGAGCAGCTCGGCGAAGATCTCGCGCAGCTCGGTCAGGCCCGTGCCGCCGCCGTAGTTGCGGACGTCGACGCCGCCGGACACGTGAGCCTCGACCGGCGTCGTCAGCAGGCCCTCGGAGAGGTCGAGCTGGTCCGAGGACGGCTTGCCGCGCGTGATGTCGAGCTTCAGGCCGGCCTGCTGGAGGTCGGCATAGGCCTGCTGCTGCTCGGCCAGGAAGGCGTCGAGCTGGTCACGGGAGAGGGAGTCGAGGGTCACGGACCCAAGGTATCGCGCAGCACGGTCGTGCCTGCTCCGGCATCGCGGCCCGCTCGGGCTGCCCTACCATCAGGGCCATGACGGGGGACGAGGGCGGACGCGTGCGCCGGTGGCTGCGCCAGCTGAGCCGCACGATGACGCTGCGCCAGGTGCTCGCCGCGGGCGCCACGGTGGTCGTGCTGGCCTCGGGACTGTTCGGCGGGCTCGCCACCGCGAGGACGGCCGGACCCACCGAGATCGTGGCCGGCGAGCCGTTCCACGCCGAGCCCTTCGACCTCACCGTCGAGCGGCTGCGGTGGTCGGACGACCTGGGCCTCGACGAGGACGTCCGCGGACGCTACCTCGTGGCCGTCGCGACGGTGGAGAACACGTCCGACCACCCCGTCTACACCAGCACCATCCGCGACTCCGTGCGCTTGAAGGGCCTCGACGGCTTCTACACGGGGCTGCTCGGCGAGGAGACCGGGCGGAGCGACGACGCCGCGCCGCAGGTGCTCGTGCTGGCCGACGCCAGCCCGCTCAGTGCCGTCGCGCCCGGGCTCGAGTACGAGGTCGCCTTCGTGTGGGAGCAGGCGGCGTCCGAGCCGTTGCCGACCGAGGCCACCGTGGCCGTCTCGGCCTGGACTTGGCGCCGCAGCTCGCTCGACGACCAGCTGATGTGGTTCGACCCGACGGTCACCCACGCGGGCACGCTCGCGGTGTCGCAGGGGCGTGCGTCATGAGCGTGCTCGGCCTCCGACGGCCTCCCGCGACCGCCGGCGTCCTCGTCGTGCTCGCCCTCGTGCTCGGGCAGTGGCTGCACCAACAGCTGCCGGAGCGTGCCCAGTCCTCACGCCCCTTCGAGGAGCCGGTCGCGGTCGGCGGCACGGCCGCGCTGCGCAGCGGTGACCTCGAGGTGCTGTCGGTCGACGGCGCGCGCTCGGTGGCGCCCGCCGGCGGCGCGACCATGGTCTCCCCCGGCGTCTTCGTCGCGGTCGAGCTCGCCTGGACCCCGCGGGGCGAGTCCTCCGACCTCACCTACGCCGCCCTGCGGGACAACGCCGGACGCGTGCTGCCGTTCTTCGGCACCAGCGGCCGCAGCTCCGTCTCGTGCACCGGCCTCATGGTCGACCGGCCCGCGCGGTGCGTCGCCGTCGTCGAGGCGGATCCGCGCAGCGTCCCCGGCGCCTCCGTGGCACTGGCCCCCCTCGGCCTCGACGAGCGCTGGGACTCCATGGCCGTGGTCGAGCTCGGAGTCGACGCGAGCGACGTCGAGCGCTGGCAGGAGCGCGAGGAGCCGCTCGAGCTGCCGGCCCCGCGCGAGCTGATTCGGACGGAGGCGTCGTGACGAGCACGATCGAGCACCGCCGCACGTGGTGGCAGCGCAACCGCTGGGGACTCGTGGCTCTTCCTCTCGCTCTCGTGCTGGCGCTGGCGGCGGGCAGCTCGCGGCTCCAGGACTACTGGTGGGCGAAGGGGTTCCACTCACCCGCGCCCGTCGAGGCCTCGCAGGCGCACCTCGTCGACGAGTACGACGACGGTCACCTGCGCTACCCGATCGAGGCGCGGTACACCGTCAACGCGTTCGAGCCGGCGGACGACGTGACCCTGATCGGCGGGGATCCGCTCCCCGACGGCGTGCGCGCGTGGCGACTGCGGCTCGACGTGAGCGCCGACCCCGACGTGTCGCTCGTCGGCTGCACCGTCGCGGTGGTGGACGCCGCCGGCAACCTGCACGGCGAGTCCGACTCGGGCCTGCCGCTGGACGGCGCCCGGTTCTCCAGCTGCGTCCCGAACGCGACGCCGGGTCCGCAGGCGGAGCTCGGCAGCACCGAGGAGCCCCGGCTGCGCGAGGGCGACGAGCCGCGCCCGGCCTCGTTCACCACCGAGACCCTGTTCGTGCTGCCCGCGGAGGCCGAGCCCACCGCGGTGCGGCTCTGGTACTTCCTCCCGCGCTACGTGGAGCTGCCGGTGGACGGCTCGGCCGCCTGATCCGGCTGCGTCCAGCGCCGCTGGTTCGACAGGATCCGTCCGATCGCCGCGGCCAGCAGGCCGGCGAGGACGACGTACTCGACGCCCGATGAGATGATGTCGAGCCACGGCGAGAACGCCAGCGCGGTGTCCCGGTCGCGGGGGCCGAGGACCGCGCGCCAGACCTCGCTCGCCAAGGCGTTCGCCTGGTCGGCGATGACGAAGACGAGGCAGAACATCACCATCGGGACGAGCCCGCCGAGCGCCAGCACCCGGAACCCGTCGCGCAGGCCGCTGAACCGGCCGCGGAAGCCCGAGGTCGCCTCTCCCGCCCAGCGCTTGACGACGGCCGGGGTCCGTGAGCCGACGACGGCCAGCGGTCGCACGCGGGAGAGTCGGGACGGGCGCTCGCGCGGCGCGGGCGGGGCGATGCTGCGGCCGAAGACGACGGCCGCCACCGTGAGCCACGCGAGCGGCACCAGCACGACGTCGTCGGCGTTGTCGATGAACGTGCCGATCCAGCCCACGACCGTGGCGACCGGGTCGCCGATCGGGCCGAGGAACGCGATGAGGTCGGCCCACGTGTCCTGGACCCAGTGCACGAAGCGCCGGTCGGCGACCCACGCCCAGACGCGGTCCTGGTAGGCCGCGAACGAGACACCGAGCGTGACGATCCACAGCGTCTCGACGTAGGCGGCTCCGAACGCGAGCGCCCGGCTGCGCGCCGGGAGGTTGAAGCGGTCGAACAGGAACCGCAGCACCAGCGCCAGCAGGACGATCCCGACGAGCAGCCAGCCCGTGGCGATCGCGGTGCGGTCGAGGTCGGCGGCCTCACCGTAGAAGGATCCCGCGCTGCCGTACAGCTCGTCGTAGGTGGCCTCGTTGACGTACGCGCGCACGTCCTCCTTGAGCAGTCCCTGCGCGGCGTAGACCGTGAGGAACGGCAGCAGGGCGCCGGCGAGCACGCCGAGCCAGCCGTCGGTGCGGGGTCCGGTGCCGGGCTCCGGAGCCGACGTGTCGGCGACCAGTCCGGTGACCGACGACGAGACGACCAGGAGCATGACGATGATCGCCACGAGGGTGGACAGCGGCGCCAGCGGAACGATCAGGCCGGCGAGCGTGGAGTGCTCGTCGCTGAGCACGACGGCGAGCCACAGGAACCCCCACCGCCCGGCGGCGCCGAGCAGGTAGATCGTGGCCAGCACCGGCCAGTGCGCCCCGACCAGCCGGAATCCCTGCCACACCACGGCGATCGCGTCGCGCAGCACCCGGCTCAGCTCCCCCATGGGCGCTGAGTCTAGACCGAGTCCGTCACAGTCCCGGGGCGCCCCAGATCGCGAGCCAGCGGCCGAGGTCGGCCTCGATCGGCACGTCGTTCTCCACGAGCGCGCGCATCCTCAGCTCGGTGTGGTTGTCCCGGCGACGCGCTGCGGAGGGGTCGGGCACGAACGGGTAGAACGTGCCGCGCTTGAACAGGTAGACCAGCGCCGACCGGTGGCCCTCGTGCTCGAAGACCACCGTGGAGCACAGCATCGACGCGTCGAAGCCCTGGGCGGCCATCGTGGAGTTCACGGCGTGCAGGTCGGTGACCAGGCCCGACACGTCACCGGACGGCCGGATCACCTCGAGCCACGTGAAGCCGAACTCGTCGTGGTGCATCTCGACCGTGGCGGTGGGGTCGGTGCGGATCATCTCCTGCGCCGAGGCGATGACCTCGTCGTCGGCGCGCCCCTCGGCGTCACGGAAGCAGACCGCGCCGTGACCGCTGAACGCGAAGCCCTCGGCCTCGAGCGTGAGCGCCGCCTGCGGCACCGCGAACAGGACGTCGAGGTTGGCCTTCGGCGGCTTGCTGCGGCCGAGGATCCCGTCGAGGAACCCCACGCTCAGCGCCGCTCGGTGAGGTCGGCGCCGATCCGGGCGAGCTGGTCGAGGCGCGTCTGCAGCGGCGGGTGCGTGGAGAACAGCGCCTGTGCCGTGTCGCCCTTGAGCGCCGGGGCGATGAAGAAGGCGTTCATCGACTGCGCCTCGCGCAGGTCGGACGTGGGGATGCGGCCCATGTCGCCCGAGATCTTGACCAGCGCCGAGGCCAGCTTGGACGGGCGGCCGGTGAGGTAGGAGCCCGAGCGGTCGGCGCTCAGCTCGCGGTAGCGCGACAGCGCCCGCGTCAGGAAGAAGCTGACGGCCGTGACGACGAGGCTCACCAGGATCACGACGATCATCGCGGGGCCGCTGTTCTTGTCGCGGCTGCCGCCGCCGAACCACATGCCCCAGCGGGTGAGGAAGCCGGCGAGCAGGCCGAGCGACGAGGCGACGGTCATGACCGAGACGTCGCGGTTGGCCACGTGCGCGAGCTCGTGGGCCAGCACGCCCTCGAGCTCGTCGGCGTCGAGGCGCTGCATGATGCCGGTGGTGACGCACACCGCCGAGTGGTTCGGCGAGCGCCCGGTGGCGAAGGCGTTGGGCATGTCGGTGACCGCGACGGCCACGCGCGGCTTGGGCATGTCGGCCAGGGCGACGAGCCGGTCGATCATCGCGTGCAGCTCGGGGGCCTGCTCGGGCGTGACGACGTGCGCGCCCATCGACTTCAGCGCGAGTGAGTCGGAGAAGTACCACTGACCCCACGCCATGCCGAGCGTGATGATGACGGCCACCCACAGGCTGCCGGCGACCGAGATCAGCATCGCGCCGAACAGCACGTAGAGCAGGACCAGTCCCAGGCCGACCCCGCCCATGCGCAGGGTCAGCCCGCGGTCACTGCGAAATCTGGTGCGGGCCATGTCCGTCTCCCTCCACGGCGCGCGGCTCGGGGTCGATCGAGCCGAGGGCCTCGTCGAAGCGCCGCAGCAGCGCCTCGTCCTGCGACTCACCCGGTCGGGTGAGGATGCCTTCGTTCATGAGCTCGTCGACGGCGTCGGCCGTGGCCTCGAGCTCGCGGGTGTGCCGCTCGGCGTCGGCCATGACGCGACCGACGTCGCCCGCAGCGGCGCCGATGCCGGCCGTGGCGCCCTGGATCTCGGTGCGCGCCTGCGCCGCGGAGTACCGCGCGGCCAGCGTGTCCTTGCGGACGCGGAAGTCCTCGATCTGGCGCTCGATGCCCGCGGCCGAGCCGATCAGCTGCTGCTCCTCGGAGCGCAGCTGGGAGCGACGGTCGTCGAGCTCGGTGGCGGCCTTCTCCAGCGCGACCTGACGCTCCAGCGCCAGGCGGGCGGAGGCGTCGTCGCCGCGGTCGACCGCGGCCTTGGCCTCGGCACCCGCGGACTCGATCTCGCGGCGCAGCGACGCCAGCTGGATCTCGACGCGCTTGCGGCTGGTGGCGACGTCGGCCACGCCGCGGCGCACCTGGGCCAGCAGTCGCGACTGGGTGCGATAGGCCTCGTCGAGGCGCTCGCGCACCTCCTCGGGATCGGCTCCGGCGTCCTTCGCGGTGTGCGAACGGAACAGCCGCTTCGTCCGTGTCCAGAACCCGCCCTCAGCCATGGCACCACCCTAGCCGTGCACACCAGCACGAGGCCCGGCCTTGTAGGGTCGTTCGCGTGAACGACGCACCCGAAGGCACCCCCCAGCGCAAGGGTGGACCGACCCGCAGCCGCAAGGAGGCCGAAGCGGCTCGCCGGCAGCAGATGAAGCGGCCGCTGACCCGCCGCGAGCAGGCCGAGCGCGAGCGCCGTCGCCGCTCCGCCGCCCGTGACAAGCAGCGCGAGGCGCTCATGGGCACGGGCTCCACGGCCGACCTGCCGCCCCGCGACCGCGGGCCCGCGAAGGCCCTCGCCCGCGACGCCGTCGACCGTCGTCGCACCGTCGCCGAGTTCATGCTCCCCCTGCTCGTCGTGATCCTCGTGCTCAGCTTCTTCCCCGCGATGGCGTCGATCGTCTTCTCGCTGTGGACGGTCACGATCTTCGCCACGATCCTCGACGAGATCTGGCTGGTCGCCACGATCAAGCGCGAGCTGAAGAAGCGCTTCACCAAGGCCGAGAGCCGCGGCGCGGTGCTCTACGCGGTGCTGCGCAGCACGCAGCTGCGTCGCATGCGCCTGCCGAAGCCGGCCATCGAGATCGGCCAGCCGCTGCGCGAGCAGTACTGACGGCGGAGGTCACTCCGGGCGCAGTGACATCGGGCCGTAAACCTCGGCCCCGTCCTCGAGCAGGCGGACCTGCTCGACGCCGTCCTCCAGCAGGTCCTCGAAGGCCGTGCCGATCCACGACTCGGCCTCGCCTCGCTGGTCGAACTCCTCCGACGTGCCGACGGCCTCGCCGGCGCTGTTCTCGTACTGCCACGTGAAGCCCATGTCAGCTCTCCTTGGTCGACGGTTGGACGAACGGCGGCTTGGTCACCGTGAAGGCCTGGACGCGGCCGCGGACGTCGACCGAGACGGTGTCGCCGTCGGCGACGGTGCGGTCGAGCAGCGCGAGGCCGATCCCCTGGCGCAGCGTGGGCGAGAAGGTGCCCGAGGTGATCTCGCCGAGCACGTGGCCGTCGGCGTCGTGCACGGCCATGCCCGGGCGCGGGATGCCGCGCCCCTCGGCCAGCAGGCCCCGCAGGGTGCGCACGGTCTTCTCCTCGCGCTGGCGCTCGAGCGCCGCCTTGCCCCAGAACTCGGGCTTGGACCAGCCCACCGCCCAGCCCGCGCGTGCCATGACGGGGCTGACCTCGGCCGACAGCTCGTGGCCGTGCAGCGGGTAGCCCATCTCGGTGCGCAGGGTGTCGCGGGCGCCGAGGCCGCATGCGCGGATGCCCAGTGACTCGCCGGCGGCCATGACCGCGTCCCAGACCGGGACGGCGTCCTCGGCGGCGACGACGAGCTCGTAGCCGCGCTCTCCGGTGTAGCCCGTGCGGCAGACCGTCAGCTCGACGCCGTCGATCGTGCCCTTCGTGAAGGACATGTACTCATGGTCGGCCGGCAGGCCGAGCGCCTCGAGCAGCTCGTCGCTCAGCGGGCCCTGGATCGCGAGCACGGCGTAGTCGCGGTGCTGGTCGACGACCTCGACGCCCTCGGGGGCGGCGGCGCGCAGCCGGCGCACGACCTCGGCGGTGTTGGCCGCGTTGGGGATGAGGAAGACCTCGAACTCGCTGCGCAGGTAGGCGATGAGGTCGTCGACGGTGCCGCCGTCCTCGGAGCAGCACAGCGTGTACTGGGCCTTCCCGGGCGCGATGCGGCCGAGGTCGTTCGTCAGGCAGCGGTTCACGAATCCGGCCGCTCCGGTGCCGCGGACGAGCGCCTTGCCCAGGTGGCTGACGTCGAACAGGCCGACGGCCTCGCGGACGGCCTTGTGCTCGGCCAGGACGCCGCCGCCGGCGTACTCCAGCGGCATCGACCAGCCACCGAACTCGGAGAACTTGGCGCCGAGCGCCTCGTGGCGCTGGTGCAGGGGCGACAGCAGCAGGTCCATGCGAGCCAAACTACCGCTGACTACAGTGGCGGCATGTCCACGGTCCAGTTGCGTGCCACCCTGCCCACCGTCGATGCGATCGTCGCGCTGATCCCCTCGGGCTCAGACCTTCCCGACGACGTCCCCTGGGCGGCCTTCGGCTTCACCGGGGAGGCGGGCGACGTGGCCGTCGTGGCCAGCGGCGACGCCCAGCTGACGGCGTGGGTCGCCACCGCCGCCGAGCCCACGGCGGAGCAGCAGCGTCGTGCCGTCGCCAAGGGCCTGCGAGCCGTGCCCAAGGCCACCCGCGTGGGCATCGATCCCAGCCGCGTGGCCGGCGCCGACCTCGCCGCGATCGCCGAGGCCGTCGTGCTGACCTCGTACGCGTACCTGGACTACAAGGGCGACGACGCCCGCCAGACGACCACGGTCGTCGAGACGGCCACGATCCTGAGCCCCGACGCCCGCAAGGCCGCGACCAAGCGCCTCGTCGACGAGGCCGTCGTCGTGGCCGAGGCGACGTGCGTGGCCCGCGACTGGGTCAACACTCCCCCGGGCGACCTGCGCCCGCCGGCCTTCGCCGACGCGATCAAGGCCGCCGCCCCGTCGGGCGTGCGCGTCACCGTCTGGGACGAGAAGCGCCTGGCCAAGGAGCGGTGCGGCGGCATCGTCGGCGTCGGCGCCGGCTCGGACGCCCCGCCGCGCCTGGTCCGCCTCGAGTACAGCCCCGACGGCGCGAAGACCCACCTCGCCCTGGTGGGCAAGGGCATCACGTTCGACTCGGGCGGCCTGTCGCTCAAGCCCGGCGCCTCGATGATGACGATGAAGTGCGACATGGGCGGCGCCGCCGCCATCGTGGCCGCCACCCACGCGATCGCGCGCCTCGGCCTGCCGATCCGCGTCACGGCCTTCGCGTGCATCGCCGAGAACCTGCCCAGCGGCACCGCCACGCGTCCCGGCGACGTCCTGCGCATGCGCTCGGGCGCCACGGTCGAGGTCCACAACACCGACGCCGAGGGCCGCCTCGTGCTGGCCGACGGCCTGGCGCTCGCGGTCGAGTCGAAGGCCGACCACGTCATCGACGTCGCCACCCTGACCGGCGCCGCCATGGTGGCGCTCGGCACCCGCACCACGGCCGTGCTGGGCAACGACGACGAGCTCCAGGACCGCGTGCTCGCCGCCGCCGAGCTCACCGGCGAGTCGATGTGGCGCCTGCCCATCACCGAGGAGATCGGCGCGGCGGTCACGACGTCGTCGATCGCGGACCTGCGCCAGCACAACCCGAAGCCCTACGGCGGCACGCTCTACGCCGCGGCGTTCCTGCGCGAGTTCGTGAAGGACGCCTCGTGGGCGCACCTCGACATCGCGGGCCCGGCGTTCAACGAGGCCGGCGTCTTCGACTACACGCCCGTCGGCGGCACCGGCGCCGGCGTGCGCACGCTCGTCGCGCTCGCCCGAGACCTGGGCTGACCGCGATGTCGGCGTTCGACGACCTCCTGCGCGCCGAGCACGAGGAGTCGGGCTCCGCGTCCGTCGCCGCCGCGGTGGTGCGGGACGGCAGCCTGTACTGGTCCGGCGCCGTGGGCACGCTCGACGGCCGTGGCGGCGCGCCCGCCACCACGGCCACCCCCTACCGGATCGGCTCGATCACCAAGACGTTCGTCGCGGTCGAGGTCCTGCGCCTGCGCGACGAGGGCCGGCTCGACCTCGCCGACCGGATCGACCGGCACCTGCCGGACGTGCCGTTCTGGCACGTCACGATCGCCCAGCTGCTGACGCACACCTCGGGGGTGCAGGCCGAGACCAACGGCCCGTGGTGGGAGCGCACCCCCGGTGGCGACTGGGACCGGCTGGTCGGCTCGGGCCTGCGGCTCGTGCACACCCCGGGCACGCGGTTCCACTACTCCAACGTGGGCTTCGCCGTGCTGGGCCGCCTCGTCGCGGTGCTGCGCGGGACCTCGTGGTTCGAGGCGATCCGCACGGGCATCCTCGACCCGCTGGGCATCGGCGCGATCTCCGAGCACCCCGGCGAGGGCGCGGCCACCGGCCTTTCGCGGCACCCGCGCGACGGGCGGCTGCTCGTCGAGCCGCACCACGACGCCGGCGCGATGGCCCCCGCGGGTCAGCTGTGGTCGGGCGTCGAGGACCTGGCGCGCTGGGCGGCGTTCGCCGCAGGCGACACCGGCGACGTCCTCGCCCGCTCCACGTGGGACGAGATGGTCGTGCCGCTCGCGGTGGACGACCGCCCCGACGCCCCGTGGGCCACGGCGCAGGCACTCGGCTGGCGCATCTGGCCCGGCAGCGGCTCGGGTCGCCGCGTGGGTCACGGTGGATCGATGCCCGGCTTCCTCGCCACCGTGATCGCCGAGCCCGCCACCGGCTGGGGCGTCGTGGTGCTGGCCAACGACACGCTGCACCTGGGCGACCTCGCCACGAGCCTGCTCGACGCGGCCGGCGCCCTGCACCCGTCCTCGCCCCGTCGCGAGACGGTCGAGCCCGCCCCCGACGTCGCCGCGCTCGTCGGCGACTGGTTCTGGGGCGCGGTGCCGTACCGGCTCGAGGCCACGCCCGACGGCTTCCAGCTGAGCGACGTCAACGGGAACCGGCGCTCGCGGTTCGTGCGCGACGGCGACGGCTGGCGCGGGCTCGACACGTACTTCGCGGGCGAGCGTCTCGTGGTGCGACCCGACGGCGCGCTGGACCTGGCCTCGTTCGTCCTCGGCCGCGAGCCCTACGACCCGACGGTCGAGCACCCCGGCGGCCTGGATCCCCGCGGCTGGCACTGACGCCCCCGCAGGAGGGAGCGGTGAGCAGTCAACCCTTCCCGGCTGAGGGCGGTGAGTCATGAACCGAATCGGCACGCCATCCGGTTGACTGCCCACCGCCCGGCCAGGGCTCACAGACCGAGCTTGCGCGCAGCCTCCTCGACCTTGTCCCAGCGGGCGCGGTCACCGCCCGTGCGGTCGGGGTGCGCCTTGCTGCGCGCGGCGCGCAGCACCCGCTCGAGGTCGGACCTCGAGGGGTTGCGCGGCAGCGGCTCGGTGCCGGCGATCGTCTCGAGCGTCATGATGGCGGCGAACTGCGCCGGGCTGTAGTCGCCCCGCTCGACCTCGACGCTGGTCTTCTTGGCCGTGGCGCGGGCGTTGTAGTCGCGCATCCGCTGGGGGTAGCCCACGCGGTTCGCGTCGTACAGCGGGATCTTGAGGCTGCGCGCGAGGTCGGAGGCGACCTTCTCGTTGGCGACGCGGCGCCGGGTCCACTCGCCGTCGGCGGCGACGAACACCACCGTGGTCTGCGTGACGGTGGTCTTGGGCTCGACGTACGCCTCGACCCCCGACCGCGACGTGGCGAACTCGCGCAGCGCGGCCAGGTCGGCCTTGCTGGCGTCGCGATCGGACACGACGGCACCCGCAGCGGTGCGTCGACGGCGCTTGAACAGTCCCACGCGGCAATTCTGCCGGACCGCGCCCACTCCCCGCGGGAACCTCGCGGAACCTACGCCGAAGTCACATCGACACGGGCCCTCCCCGGTGGCAGCCCTCACCGGACAGGTGACAAGATGACAGCAGACCACCTACCCGGAGGACATCGTGCCCGACGACGCACCCCATTCGTTCGACATCGTCATTCTCGGAGCCGGCAGCGGAGGCTACGCGTGCGCCCTGCGCGCCGTGCAGCTCGGCAAGACCGTCGCCATGATCGAGAAGGCCAAGGTGGGCGGCACGTGCCTCCACGAGGGCTGCATCCCGACCAAGGCGCTGCTCCACGCCGCCGAGGTCGCCCACGTCGCCAGCGAGGGCGACTCGATCGGCGTCCACACCAGCTTCGACGGCGTCGACATGACGAAGGTCAACGCCTACAAGCAGGGCGTCATCGACCGCCTCTACAAGGGACTCACCGGTCTGGTGAAGTCCGGCGGCATCACCGTCGTCGAGGGCGAGGGCCGCCTGGTCGACGCCAAGACCGTCGAGGTCGACGGCCAGCGCTACACCGGCACGAACGTCGTCCTCGCCACCGGCTCCGAGCCCCGCACCCTGGGCATCGAGATCGGCGGCCGCGTGATGACCAGCGACCAGGCCCTCCAGCTCGACGAGGTCCCGAAGCGCGCCGTCATCATCGGCGGCTCGGTCATCGGCGTCGAGTTCGCCTCCGTCTGGAACCACTTCGGCGCCGAGGTCACGATCGTCGAGGCGCTGCCCACGCTCGTGCCGCTGGAGGACCCGATCCTCAGCAAGGGCCTCGAGCGCGCGTTCCGCAAGCGCAAGATCGCCTTCAAGACCGGCGTGAAGTTCACCGGGGTCGAGCAGAACGAGAACGGCGCCGTCGTCACCCTCGAGAACGGCGACACGATCGAGACCGACGTGGTCCTGGTCGCCGTGGGCCGCGGCCCCCGCTCGGCGGGCCTGGGCTTCGAGGAGGCCGGCGTCACCGTCGAGCGCGGCTGGGTGCCCACCGACGAGCGCCTGCGCACCAACGTCGACGGCGTCTTCGCCGTGGGCGACCTGGTCCCGGGCCTGCAGCTGGCGCACCGCGGCTTCGCCCACGGCATCTTCGTCGCCGAGGAGATCGCGGGCCTGAGCCCGCAGCCCGTCATCGACTCCAACATCCCGCGCGTCACCTACTGCGAGCCCGAGCTCGCGTCGGTGGGCCTCACCGAGGCCCAGGCCAAGGAGAAGCACGGCGAGGTCGAGACCGTCGAGTACAACCTCGGCGGCAACGGCAAGAGCCAGATCCTGCAGACCGCCGGCGTCGTGAAGGTCGTGCGAGAGAAGGACGGCCCCATCGTGGGTGTCCACATGCTCGGCGCTCGCATGGGCGAGCAGATCGGCGAGGCGACGCTCTGGGTCGGCTGGGAGGCCTACCCCGACGACGTGGCCGAGTTCATCCACGCGCACCCCACCCAGAACGAATCCCTCGGCGAGGCCGCTCTCGCCCTGGCCGGCAAGCCGCTGCACTCGCACGCCTGAGAACGGAACAGGACACCCACATGGCAACCGAAGTCACCCTTCCCGCGCTCGGCGAGTCCGTCACGGAGGGCACGGTCACGCAGTGGCTGAAGTCCGTCGGCGACACGATCGAGGTCGACGAGCCGCTGCTGGAGATCTCCACCGACAAGGTCGACACCGAGATCCCCTCCCCCGTGGCCGGCACGATCCTGGAGATCAAGGCCGAGGAGGACGACACCGTCGAGGTGGGCGCCGTCCTGGCGATCATCGGCGACGAGGGCGAGAGCAGCTCCGACAGCGGCGCCGGCGACACCAACCAGGACGCGCCGGCGGCCGACCCCGAGCCGCAGCCCGAGGACCCGCCCAGCGAGGCCGAGGAGCCCGCCACCGAGCCCGACGAGGAGGCGCCCGCCCCCGAGCCGGAGGCCAAGCCCGCCTCGTCCGGCAGCACGAGCGGCCAGGCCGTCACACTGCCCGCGCTCGGCGAGTCCGTCACCGAGGGCACCGTCACGCAGTGGCTCAAGTCCGTCGGCGACACCGTCGAGGTCGACGAGCCGCTCCTGGAGATCTCCACCGACAAGGTCGACACCGAGATCCCGTCGCCGATCGCCGGCACGCTGCTGGAGATCAAGGTCGACGAGGACGAGACCGTCGAGGTCGGCGCCGAGCTGGCCATCATCGGCGAGGAGGGCGCCGCGCCCGCCGAGTCGTCCGAGCCCGAGCAGCCGAAGGCCGAGGAGCCCGAGCCCGAGCCCGAGCCCGAGCCCGAGCCCGAGGAGCCGAAGCAGGAGGAGGCTCCGAAGGAGGAGCCGAAGGCGGAGGAGCCCCAGGCCGAGGAGCCGAAGGTCGAGGTCTCCGCCTCGTCCGACTCCGGCTCGTCCGAGGGCTACGTGACCCCGATCGTGCGCAAGCTCGCGAAGCAGCACGGCGTCGACCTGGCCACCGTCACCGGCTCCGGCGTCGGCGGCCGCATCCGCAAGCAGGACATCCTCGACGCCGCCGAGAAGAACAAGGCGTCCGAGGCGCCCGCCGAGGAGAAGCCCGCTGCCGCCGCTCCCGCGCCGGCCGAGACCTCGCCGCTGCGTGGTCGCACCGACAAGCTCACCCGCCTGCGCAAGACCATCGCCACCCGCATGGTCGATTCGCTGCAGGTCGCGGCCCAGCTCACGCAGGTGCACGAGGTCGACGTCACCGAGGTCGTCCGCCTGCGCGCCCAGCACAAGAACGCGTTCCTGGAGCGCGAGGGCGTCAAGCTGACGTACCTGCCGTTCTTCGCGAAGGCGGCCATCGAGGCGCTCAAGCAGTACCCGCAGGTCAACGCGGCACTCGACCTCGAGGGCGGCACCGTCACCTATCCCGACGGCGAGCACCTCTCGATCGCGGTCGACACCGAGCGCGGCCTGCTGGCGCCCACGATCAAGGATGCCGGCGATCTCAACATCGCCGGACTGGCCCGCAAGATCGCGGACATCGCCGATCGCACCCGGAACAACAAGATCCTTCCGGACGAGCTCTCCGGCGGTACGTTCTCGATCACGAACCTGGGCAGCAACGGCGCCCTGTTCGACACGCCGATCATCAACCAGCCGCAGGTCGCGATCCTCGGCGTCGGCTCGATCGTCAAGCGCCCGGTCGTCATCACCGACGCGAACGGCTCGGAGTCCATCGCGATCCGCTCGATGGCGTACCTCGCGCTGACGTACGACCACCGGATCATCGACGGTGCCGACGCCGGTCGCTTCCTGACCGCCATCAAGGAGCGCCTGCAGGCCGGCGCCTTCGAAGGCGAGCTGGGCTGACCATGCGTGTGGTGATCGGGGGCGCGTCGGGGTTTCTCGGCGCGCCCCTGGTCGTCCACCTGCGCCAGCGCGGGCACGACGTCACGGCGCTCGTGCGGCGCACGGCCGGGCAGGGCGAGTCGTGGTGGAAGCCCTCCGAGGGCCTCATCGACCAGACGCTGATCGACGAGGCCGACGCGGTCGTCAACCTCTCGGGATCGCCGATCTCGCAGTGGCCCCGCACTCCCGCACGCAAACGAGAGATCCTCGCGTCGCGCCTCGACGCCACGTCCACGCTGGCGCGGGCGATCGCGGCGGCTCCCACTCCCCCGGCCTTCCTGTCGGGCTCGGCGATCGGCTGGTACGGCACCGACCGCGGTGACGAGGAGCTGACCGAGGACACCGCCGCCGGTCCGGGCTTCCTCGCCGAGGTGGCCCAGCGCTGGGAGGAGGCCGCCGCCCCGGCGGTCGACGCCGGCGCCCGCGTGGCCTGGCTGCGCACCGGGATCGTCATGGACCGCTCCGGCGGCGCGCTGAAGCTCATGCTGCTGCCGTTCCGACTGGGCCTCGGCGCACGCCTCGGTGACGGCCACCAGTACTTCTCCACCATCTCGCGACGCGACTGGATCGCCGCGGTCACCCACGTCCTCGAGGGCGAGCTCAGCGGTCCGGTGAACCTGGCCATCCCCGACGACGTCACCAACCGCGACTTCACTCGGACCCTCGCCACCACGGTGCACCGGCCGGCCGTGCTGGCCGCCCCGGCGTTCGCGATCCGGCTCGCGCTCGGCGGTCTGGCCGACGACCTGCTCGGCTCGCTGCGCGTGCGGCCGCAGGCGCTGATGGACGACAAGTTCTCCTTCGCCGATCCCGGCATCGACCGGGTGCTGCGCACGGCGCTCGGTCGCGGCGCCTGATTCAGCGCACACGCTCGATCCGCCACCAGCCGCCCCGGTGGCCCAGCGCGACGACCCTGCGGTCCCAGGCGTCGGTGGGCAGGGCCTGCCGCGAGCCGTCGGGCAGCACGGCCACGGTGGGTCCCAGCCGCTCCACGACCTCGACCTCGTGTGCCCCGCGGTCCCGGCACGACGCCCGCAGCGTGCGGGCTCCCTCCACCCGGATCCCTCGCTCGTTCCAGGCCCTCAGGCGGTCGGTGTCGTCGACGCCCGAGCCGGGCGCGTAGGCGGCCGCCAGCAGCCGCCGGTCGCCCGAGGTCCATGCGAGCGCCCGCACCACGTCGAGGGCCGCCAGCGCGTCGCAGCCCGCTGTGGACGGCACGGCGAGGGCGACGAGAGCCGCGATCCACTCCCCCATGGCCGCAGCCTCGCGGCCGGGGTGCGCCCGTGTCGACTCGTCGTCCACAGCCCTGCCACGATGGACCCGTGGCGACCATCCGCGCGGCGACCCCCGCCGACCTCCCCGCGATCCTCGAGATCCACAACGAGGCCATCGTCAACACGACGGCCATCTGGGACGAGACGCCGGTCGATCTCGCCGACCGCGTCCGCTGGTACGAGACCCGGATCGAGGCCGGCCACCCCGTGCTGGTGGCCGAGGCGCACGGCGAGGTGGCCGGCTACGCCAGCTACGGCGTCTTCCGGCCGCGCGAGTCGTACCGCCACACGGTCGAGAACGCCGTCTACGTGCACCACGACCACCGCCGCCGCGGGATCGCCCGCCAGCTGATGGTCGCGCTCCTCGGGCACGCCTGCGACAACCCCGACGTGCACGTGGTGCTGGCACTGATCGAGTCCGGCAACACCGTGTCGATCGAGCTGCACGAGGACCTCGGCTTCGAGCAGACGGGGCGCCTCGCCGAGGTCGGCCGCAAGTTCGACCGCTGGCTCGACCTGACGATCCTGCGCCGCGTCGTAGGCTGATCCTCGTGCGCTACCTCCAGGACTGGTACGGCGACGCCGCCCTCGACTACACGCAGGCGTGGCAGCTGCAGCGCGACCTGCACGCCGACCGTGTGGCCGACCGCATCGGGGACACCGTGCTGCTGCTCGAGCACCCGCCGGTCTACACCGCCGGCCGCCGCACCGAGCCGCACGAGCGCCCGCAGGACGGCACCCCCGTCGTCGACGTCGACCGCGGCGGCAAGATCACGTTCCACGGTCCCGGCCAGCTGGTGGGATACCCCATCGTGAAGCTGCCCGGCCACGTGCTCGTCGTCGACTACGTCCGCCGGATCGAGGAGGCGCTCATCCGCGCCCTCGCCGACCAGGGCCTCGCCACCGGCCGCGTGCCCGGCCGCTCGGGCGTGTGGCTGCCGGAGTCCGCCGGACGCCCCGAGCGCAAGATCGCCGCGATCGGCATCCGCGTCTCGCGCGGCGTCGCGATGCACGGCTTCAGCCTCAACTGCGACGTCGACCTCGACTGGTACGACCGGTTCGTCCCGTGCGGGATCGCCGACGCGGGCGTGACGTCGCTCGACCGCGAGGTCGGCCGCGACCTCCGTCCCTCGGACGTGGCGCCCAGCGTGATCACGCACCTCGACGACCTCCTGACCTGGCGCACCTACGAGCCCTCGCCCGACATCGAGCGCGTGCAGCACGCTTCGGTCCCGCTGCTGCAGCCGTAGGGCGTCGCCCGAGCGGGCGCGGTGGGTCCCGCGGCGTAGGGTGGTCACCGTGACCATCGCTCCCGAAGGACGCAAGATGTTGCGGCTCGAGGTCCGCAACGCCGAGACCCCCATCGAGAAGAAGCCGGCGTGGATCAAGACGCGCGCCAAGATGGGCCCCGAGTACCAGGAGCTCATGAAGCTCGTGAAGGGCGAGGGCCTGCACACGGTGTGCCAGGAGGCCGGCTGTCCCAACATCTTCGAGTGCTGGGAGGACCGCGAGGCCACGTTCCTCATCGGTGGCGAGCAGTGCACGCGCCGCTGCGACTTCTGCCAGATCGACACCGGCAAGCCCGCCGACCTCGACCGTGACGAGCCGCGCCGCGTCGCCGAGAGCGTCCGCACGATGGAGCTCAAGTACGCCACGATCACCGGCGTCGCGCGCGACGACCTGCCCGACGGCGGCGCCTGGCTCTACGCCGAGACGGTGCGCAAGATCCACGAGCTCAACCCGGGCACCGGCGTGGAGAACCTCATCCCCGACTTCAACGGCATCCCCGAGCTGCTGACCGAGGTCTTCGAGTCGCGTCCCGAGGTGCTCGCGCACAACGTGGAGACGGTGCCGCGCATCTTCAAGCGCATCCGTCCGGCCTTCCGCTACGAGCGCTCGCTCGATGTCCTGACGCAGGCGCGCCAGTTCGGCCTGGTCACGAAGTCGAACCTGATTCTCGGCCTGGGCGAGACGCGCGAGGAGGTCTCGCAGGCGCTGCGCGACCTGCACGAGGCGGGCTGCGAGCTCATCACGATCACGCAGTACCTGCGTCCGTCGGCGCGTCACCACCCCGTCGAGCGGTGGGTGAAGCCCGAGGAGTTCGTCGAGCTGCAGCAGGAGGCCGACGAGATCGGCTTCTCCGGCGTCATGTCCGGCCCGCTGGTCCGCTCGTCGTACCGCGCCGGAAGGCTCTACCAGCAGGCCATGGACGCACGGGCCTGACGTAGAATCGGGGTCATGTCCAGCCCCGCCCCCGCCGCACCCACCGGACGCATCGCGCAGCTGCGCTCGGCGTACACGATGACGAAGCGGACCCAGCCTCGTCTCGGTCTGCTCCTCGTCGCCGTGTTCGTGCTGTCCGCTGCCGCCATGGCGACCGTCTCGCTGCTCATCCTCGGGGTCTGGTGGCTGGGCATCGTCATCTCCGCCATCCTGGCGCTGACCACCGCGCTGCTGGTGACGATGATCGTGTTCGGCAAGCGCGCCGAGAAGTCGATGTACCAGCAGGCCGAGGGCCAGCTGGGCGCCGGTGCGGGTGCGCTGCAGATGCTGCGTCGCGGCTGGGACGTGAAGCCGGCCGTGGCGTTCACGAAGCAGCAGGACGTCATCCACCGCCTCGTCGGCCGCCCGGGCGTCGTGCTCGTGGGCGAGGGCCAGCACGCGCGCGTGAAGAACCTGCTCGGCGCCGAGGTGAAGAAGCACCGCCGCATCGTCGGCGACGGCGTCCCGATCACCACGCTGATCGTGGGCCGCGGCGAGGGCGAGGTGCCCCTGCCCGACCTGGTGAAGCGGGTCAAGAAGCTGAAGAAGGCCATCAAGCCGGCCCAGCAGACCGACGTGCTCTACAAGCTCAAGGCGCTCGACGCGATGCGTCCGGCCGCCCCGATGCCGCGCGGCCCGGTGCCCACGAGCATGAAGGGCGCCCGCAAGATGATGCGCGGCTGACCCCACCCCAGCCGTCGCCACCCGCTCCCCGCGAGTGGCGCAGGAACGCCCGCCACTCGTCGAGTGGCGGGCGTTCCTGCGCCAGTCAGGCCTTGACGACCTTGCTGCCCGCTGCGAGGTCGTGGAGGCCGCGCTTGTCGTCGGTCATGACGATCGCGGGGATGACGACGCTGAGCAGCAGGGTGCGCAGCAGGGCGCGTGGGATGCCGATGGGCATGCCGTCGGGGTTGATGAGCCGCAGGCCCATGATCCGCTTGCCGATCGAGAAGCCGGTGAGGCCGACGAGGATCGCGACCTCCACGATGAACACGGCGTTGATGATCAGCTGGTCGCGGATGCCCTCGGGCGGGAAGGTCACGCCGGCCCAGGCGAACATCGCCACGGCGGAGAGCGAGGCGATCACCCAGTCGATCAGCAGCGCCACCAGGCGCCGGCCCAGGGACGGCTCGTCGTCGAAGGTCTCGGTCACGCCCACCAGCCTAGGCAGCCGTGCCCCTGTCCCCCGGGCCGGGTCGCCGGTCAGGACCGGCGCAGCCGGGTGACCGCCGGGGCCTCGTCGAACTGCTCGCCGCCCGCGCCGAACGCGATGGCGAACTGCGCGAAGACGTGCTTCGTGGCGTGGCCCTTCAGGCACGACCGCGGCACCTTCAACCGGACGACCTCGGGTCCCCAGCTGCCGGAGATGCCCTTGCAGGTGCGCTTCCTCAGGCTGAAGTGGTCGTAGTACAGCAGCGAGACCTTGGCGGGCTGGCCCCGGTGCTGGCGGATCCGCACGACATAGCCCGCCTCGAAGATCTCGTGCCGGGAGACCAGGAAGTCAGCGGTGCCGGACGGGCCGAGGTCGGGGATCTTCGCGGCGACGCGCACGCGGTCGGACAGGTGCGTGTAACGGACCTTGGTGATGTCGATGCGCGCCGGGGCGTCGCCGGCAGGGTCGTTCCGGTCGACCGTCTGGGCCGAGGCCGGTGCGGCCACGCCGCCCACCAGAAGTGCGGCTCCGCAGAGTGCGGGAACCAGGTGTGAGCGTCTCATCGTCGGCCTCCTTCGGCGCGGGCACGGTGCCCGCCCTCCCTCACCGTGAGCGCCGAGCAGCGTGACGGATACGTCTCAGGGCGCGATCTGCAGCCGGGCGGACGCCTCGGCACGGACGGTGGCGGTGTCCGGGAAGCCGGGCGGGACCAGGGGCAGCCGCGTCTGTCGCATGACGCGGACCTCGACCCGGTCGTCGCTGGTCATGAGCCTGAGGCTGACGTCGTCGGGGACGATCCCGGCGGTGAGGGCCCGGGCGTCGGCGGAGTCGAGCGTCGCCTCGTCGGTGATGCCTCGCAGGTAGACCCGGTCGCGATCGAGTCCGTCCGCCGCGTGCAGGGCGACGCGGTCGGCGAGGTTCATCAGCTCGCGCCGCTCGAGGAAGGCGGCCGAGGCGTTGACGACCACGACGACGAGCAGGCCGAGGATCGCGAGGAACCCGACGGTCAGGACGGTGACGTTGCCACGCTCGGATCTCATGGTGCCACCCGGTAGCGGCCGAAGGGCTCGGCGTGGGTGGACGCCACGTCGAATGCCGCGATGGGATCACCGAAGAGGTCGGGGGCGAGTGGCAGCCGCTGGCTGGAGCGCACGCGGACGACCACGGTGGAGCCGGGCGCGAAGCACGTCGGCCGGCACTCGGTGGACACGACGGCACCGACCACGTCGTGGTCGGCCAGCACGAGGCGAGCTGCCAGAGCGGCGCGTGCCCGCCCCTGCTCGGGAGTGTCCGCCTGCATGAACGCCCGCGCCGCCGCCTCGCTCGCGGCGGCCACGCCGTACGCCGCGCGCTGGGTCTGGAAGACCGCCACCACGATGTAGACCAGGGGCACGAGCAGCAGCAGCGTCAGCCACGTGAACTCCACGGTGGCGCTCCCTCGCTCGCGCCTCACGGCGCCTCCTGCCGAACGGCGCGGCCGACCGCATCGACCTCGACCCGTGGACCCCACAGCCCGAGGGGCGGAACCGATCCGCTGACCCGCACCTCGACGACGCTCATCCCGTCGACTCGCGTCTCGCGGGCGGTGACCCCGTCGGCGTAGCGGTCGGCCAGCGTCGTGCTGAGCACGTCGCGTGCGCGGGTGCGGGCATCGTCGACAGAGCCGTCGAGACCCGCCGCCGCCCGCGCTCCGTCGGACGCGGCGGCCGTCATCGTGTTGCGGACGTGCATCACGAGGGCGACCTGCGCGATCCCGAACACGAGCGGCACGAGCACGAGGAGCACCATCACGAACTCCGGGACGGCCGCTCCGTGCTCGTCGCGCGCCCGCACCGTCAGCCGCCGACGGACGACAGCGCCTGGTTGAGCATCGAGGTCAGCCGCGGTCCCGCGATGACCGTCAGGCCCGCGACGACGCCGGCCGTCATCAGCGTGATCATCACCCACCCGGGGACGTCGCCGCGCTCGCGGTGCCGACGAGTCCTCAGTCGCTCGATCCATGTCGTCATCTGGTCTCCTTCATCTCAGCCACCCGAGGTCAGGTGGAGTCCGGCCAGGCCCGGGAAGAATGCGTAGGCGATCGTGACCGGGAGGATCAGGAAGACGACCGGCACCATCATCGCGATCTCGCGACGTCCGCCCGACTCGATGAGCTCGCGGCGAGCGGTCTCGCGGACGTCGGCCGCTTGGGCGTGGAGCACGTCGATCAGCGGTGTCCCCCGGTCGATCGCGACCGCGAGCGCCTCCGCGAAGCGCGCCACGCTCAGGACTCCCGTGCGCGCTGCAAGCACGTCGAGGGCATCGACGACCGTGGCGCCGGCACGAACGTCGGCCAGCACGCGGCCGAGCTCCAGTGACAGGGCGCCGTGGCTGACGCGGCTCACGCGCTCGATCGCGGCGACGGGGCTCTCCCCTGCGGCGACCGACAGCGCGAGCAGGTCGGCGATGGTCGGGAACTCGGCACGCATCCGGGTCTCGTGCCGGCGGACCTGCGAGGAGAGCGCTTGGTCGCAGGCGAGGCAGCCGCCGACGAGTCCGGCTCCGCACCACAGCAGCAGCGCCACGACCGGCGGGTGCGCCGCCGACCACGCCAGCAGCGAGACGGCGACGGCGATCGCGAGCCCGATCGCGCCCCACGTGGCCTGGCGGACCCGGAAGTCCTCGACGTCGTCATCGCTCGCGCAGCGACGCAGCCGGCGAGTGATGGCGGCGTTGCTGCCCAGCGACTCGCCGATGGAACGAGTCAGCCGCCGCCACGTCGGGCCCACGAGCTGCTCGATCAGACGACCCGTCGGGACCTCTGCCGCAGCCGGGTGGACATCCCTGACGTACGGCACGACGCGATCCGCGAGGGAGGGACGGCGAGCACGCCGCCACCCGTCGACGACGAGCAGGAGGCCGGTCGTGAGCATTGCCGCCACGACGGCGCCGGTCACGCGAGGATCCTCTGCTCGGTGGGCAGCCGGCCGAGGCGCAGCATGAGCCGGTAGGCGACGAGGCACGTGCCGGCCCCGGCCACGAGCAGTGCGACCCCCGACGGCGTGGCGAACCTCGCGATGACGTCGCGCTGGAGGCTCATGGTCAGCAGCACCAGCCACGGCGCGGCGACGGCCAGCCGGGCGGCGCCGATGGTCCAGGACTGCCGCGACTCGATCTCGCCGCGGGTGCGCAGGTCGTCGCGCAGGAAGCCCGAGAGCGACCGCAGCAGCCGTCCGAGATCTCCCCCGCCAACCTCGCGCGCGATCCGGAGTGCCTCCACGACGCGGTCGCCGACGGGATCTGCGAGCCGTGCCTTCAGCCGGTCGAGGCTCTCGGCGAACCGCCCTGACGAGCCGTAGTCGCGGCCGAACTGGGTGAACGGGTCCCGCAAGGGCTCGGGACCGCGCTGCCCCAGCTGGATGAGCGCCTCGGGGAGAGACAGGCCCGCGCGCACGGCCGAGGCGAGATGGTCGACGGCATCGGGCCAGGCCTCCGCATGCTCGCGCTGCCGTCGGGCGGCTCGCGAGCGGACCACGGCGAACGGCGTCCACGCGGCCGCGGCGCCGGCGAGCAGGGCCATGACCGGAACCGACGTGACCGCACCAGCCGCCGTCCCGGCGACCGCTGCCGCGGCGACGGCGGCGACGACGACCGTGCGCGGGGCGACATCGGGCATCCCGGCGCGGAGCAGCAGCGACTCGAGCGGGTGCCGCCGCACGGCGCGCTGGGGCCGGCTCGGCCTCGGGTTCCAGCTCTCGGCCATGAGGAGCAGGCCGATCCCGAAGGTCAGCCCGATCAGCGTTCCCACAGCGCTCCCGGGTCGATCCCAGCGGCCTCGAAGGCCTCGCGGCGCTGCGGCGTGCCGGCACCCCTCTCGAGCACCCCGGCTCGGCGGACGAAGATCGGCTCGGCCTCGATGATCCCGTTCTCGGAGCGCCCGGTGGTGGCGACGATCTCGCGCACCGCGCGGCGGCCCGACGTGTCGATCCCGGTGTGCACGACGATGTCGACCGCGGTGGCGACGGTGGGAACGACGAAGCCGGCGGAGACGTTCTCGCCGGCGAGCAGCGGCAGCGTGCAGAGCTTGACCAAGGCCTGCTTCGCGGAGTTCGCGTGGATGGACGCCATGCCGGGCAACCCGGAGTTGAGGGCGAGAAGCAGGTCGAGCGCCTCCTCGGCACGGACCTCGCCGACGATGATCCGGTTCGGCCGCATCCTCAGTGCCTCCTTGACCAGCATCCGCAGGGTGATCTCGCCGGTTCCCTCGAGGCCCGCCTGACGGGTCTGCATCGCGACCCAGTCGGGGTGCGACGTCTTGAGCTCGAAGACCTCCTCGACGGACACCAGTCGCTGGGTGCCGGGGATGGCTGCTGCGAGGCAGTTCAGGAGGGTGGTCTTGCCCGCCTGGGTGCCTCCGCTGACGACGATGTTGAGCCCTGCCTGGACGCACGACGTGAGGAACGCCGCCGCGCGGTCGTCGATGGTGCCGAGCGCGACGAGGTCGTCGAGCCCGCCGGCCTTCGCGACGAACTTCCGGATGTTGACGGCCGTGAAGCCGCGCGTGATGCCGTCGAGCACGACGTGCAGGCGGTGCCCGCCCGGCAGCATGGCATCGACGAACGGCTGGCTGAGGTCGAGGCGTCGTCCACTGGAGGACAGCATCCGCTCGACGAGCTCGCGGACCTGCGGTGCCGTGAGCATCACCGAGGTCAGCTCATGACGCCCGGCGCGGGCGACGAAGACGCGCTCGGGCTCGTTGATCCAGAGCTCCTCGACCTCGGGATCGTCGAGGAAGCGCTGCAGCGGCCCGAAGCCGACCAGGTCGGCCACGAGCTGGCCGACGACGTGGTCGGGCTCCTCGAGCGCCCGGACGGCTCCCGTGAGACTGCGCTGCTCGTGCTCGGCGACCGCCTCCGCGGCCGCGTGACGCACGGCGTCGATGTCCGTGCGTGGGTCGATGCGCCGTTCGCGCACCAAGGCCCTCACACGGTCCCCCAAGACATCCATGCTTCCCCCCCGAAAGCCGTCCAGACTGCGCCGCATCCTGCCGGGCTCGCCGTGACCGGCGCAAGGGGTCGTCCCACCGCTGTGGACAGACGCTCTTCTGAGCGGGATCGAGGGGGCGGCAGATGCGGATGGGCCAGAAGTGTTGCACCCTTTTCGCATGGTGCGCGTTGCTCGTCGGGGAAGCACGGCCATGGCCCTCGCCCTCGTCCTCTCACTGATCGCCCTGCCCAGTCATGCCGAGTCGGTGGAGCCCGAACCCGAGGTCGCGCCGTCGGCCGAGGTGACGTCGGAGCCCGCCGAGCCGGAGGACGTGGCCGAGCCGGAGACCGGGTCGCCTGAGGCGTCCGAGCCAGCCGCAGAGCCCGCCGCAGCGGCATCCGCCGCGCCCGCCCGCCGAGTCACCGCGTCCCGCGCCCCCGCCGCCACCGCTGCCTCCGCGCCCTCGGTGAACGCCCCCGCGAAGTCCGGCCGCTGGGTCAGCATCCGCATCAACAGCGGCGCCGACACCCGCGTGCTCACCCGCGAGAACTTCTGGCTCCGCGGCCGCGTCCTCACCACCAGTGGCAAGCCGCACGCGCGCACTAAAGTCCGGATCTACCGCGACACGAAGAACGGCCGCGTGAAGGTCGCCACGGTGCGCACCTCGGCCAAGGGCTGGTACTCGTGGATGCCGAAGGTGCCCAAGAGCGGGACGTACCGCGCCATCGTCAGCCGCCACCGCTACTCCCCCAAGATCACGGTGAAGCGCACGTACGGGAAGCGCTCGCTCGCGAGCCGCGAGAAGGCGATGTCGTTCCTGCTCGGCTCGCCGAAGGGCGGCGTCAAGCGCGCCAGGAACTACGTCTACCGCGAGTACACGAAGGCCACGCTCGTCCAGTACGGCGGCCGCACGTCGGTCGTGCGCACCCACGCTCTCAAGCAGATGCGCGCTCGCGGGGGCGCAGGCGGATCGCTGGGCGCCCCGACCGGCGACCTGCGCTGCGGCCTGCCCGAGGGCGCCTGCCTGCAGCAGTTCCGCACCGGCGCGGTCTACGTGAACAAGAAGGCCAAGAAGACCGTCACGTCGGCCGTCTCGCCCAAGCTCGGCGCCGCCGACCTCGTCGCCGTCGCCCGCTCACAGGTGGGCTACCGCGAGCCAAAGCCGCGCAAGAGCAAGTACAACCGGTGGATCAAGCGCACGGGCGCCTACGACCCGTGGTGCGGCTTCTTCGTCTCCTGGCTCGCGTACGCGGCCGACAAGCCCGGCTCGGTGATCAAGGCCAAGTCCTTCGGCTCGCTGCTCAAGGCGGAGCGCAAGCGCGGCCGCACCTCGCAGACGCCGCGCGTCGGCCGTCTCGCCTACATCGGCTACTTCAGCAAGGGCACCGCCTCGCACGTCGGCATCGTGGCGAAGCACCAGGGCGACTACGTGTGGACGGTCGAGGGCAACGTGTCCTCCGGCGGCGGGATGGCCCATCCGCGCGGCGTGCACATCGTGAAGCGACACAGGTCGAACGTCGTGTTCTACGCCGACCCGAAGTACTGAGCCGCGACGTCGCGACCGATTCCGACCGGATTTCCAGCCCGCGAGGGTCCGTCGGCGTGCCCTTCGGGCCTCACACCCGGCGCCTCGGCACCGACCTGCAAACGCGTAACCTGCATGTAACAATCCGGTGATGGACGGGAAACTGCCCCGACCTAGCCTCTAGGTGGACGCAGGGAGATGCTGTCCGCACCGATCTACCAGCCGCACCGCGGTCGAGGAGGCCCAATGTTCGGCAATGCCGACGAGTTCTTCAAGTTTGTCCGGGACGAGGGCGTCGAGTACATCGACATCCGATTCACCGACCTCCCGGGCATCCAGCAGCAGGTCACGATGCCGATCTCGGCGTTCGACGAGGGAACCGCCGCCGAGGGCGTCGCGTTCGACGGCTCGTCGATCCGCGGCTTCCAGACCATCGACCAGTCGGACATGAAGCTGCTGCCGGACTACGGCACGGCGTACGTCGACCCCTTCCGCAACCCCAAGACGATCGCGATGGACTTCTTCGTCCACGACCCGATCACCGGCGAGGCCTACTCGCGCGACCCGCGCAACATCGCCCGCAAGGCCGAGGCCTACCTGAAGACCACCGGCATCGGCGACACCGCGTTCTTCGCGCCCGAGGCCGAGTTCTACATCTTCGACCGCGTCTCCTACGGCACCAGCGCCCACAAGAGCTACTACGAGATCCAGTCGGCCGAGTCCGCCTGGTCCACCGGCGACGAGCTGCACGAGAACCGCGGCTACAAGGTGCGCTACAAGGGCGGCTACTTCCCCGTCCAGCCCACCGACCGCTTCGCCGACCTGCGCAACGACATGATGACCCACCTGTCGAACGCAGGCCTGGTCCTCGAGCGCGGCCACCACGAGGTCGGCACCGCCGGCCAGGCCGAGATCAACTACAAGTTCGACACGCTGCTCAAGGCCGCGGACGACACGATGAAGTTCAAGTACCTCGTGCGCAACACCGCGTGGGCGAACGACAAGACCGTGACGTTCATGCCGAAGCCGATCTTCGGCGACAACGGCTCGGGCATGCACGTGCACCAGTCGATCTGGAACAACGGCGAGCCGCTGTTCTACGACGAGTCCGGCTACGGCGGCCTGTCCGACACGGCCCGCTGGTACATCGGCGGCATCCTGAAGCACGCCCCGTCGCTGCTGGCGTTCACCAACCCGTCGGTGAACTCCTACCACCGTCTGGTGCCGGGCTTCGAGGCCCCGATCGCGCTGGTCTACTCGGCCCGCAACCGCTCGGCCTGCGTCCGCATCCCGATCACCGGCGCCAACGCCAAGGCCAAGCGCATCGAGTTCCGCTGCCCCGACCCGTCGAGCAACCCGTACCTGGCGTTCTCCGCGCTGCTGCTCGCCGGCATCGACGGCATCAAGAACAAGATCGAGCCGCCGGCCCCGATCGACAAGAACATCTACGAGCTGCCGCCGGAGGAGTACGCGGAGATCGACATGGTCCCGACCTCGCTCGGCGCCGTGCTCGACGCGCTCGAGGCCGACCACGAGTTCCTGACCGTCGGCGACGTGTTCACGCCCGACCTCATCGAGACGTGGATCGACTACAAGCGCAACGAGGAGATCCTCCCGATCCAGCTGCGCCCGCACCCGCACGAGTTCGAGCTGTACTACGACATCTGAGTCGACCTGCTCGACGGACGGCCCCCGACCTGAGAAGGTCGGGGGCCGTTCGCGTACCCGCGTCGGAGGGGACGAACGATGAGGCATTCGTCCCCGCTGGGGTACCCGAATGCATCATCCTGAGTATGGAGCGGGTGGGAGGCTCACCGGATGGTCGTCGATCTGGAATACCCGTTCACGGGGCGGTGGCAGGTGCGGAACAGCCCGGCGAACCGGGTGCCGAGCCATGGGACCGCGCTGTTCGCGTCCTCGTTCGCGATCGACTTCGTTCCGGTCGACGTGGCGGGAAGGACGGCGCCCGTCAACACCCGATCGCTCTTCACGCCGGAGCCGCCGGGCAGGTTCCCGGGGTTCGGCCGCCCGATCCTGGCGCCGGCCGCGGGGACCGTCGTCGGGATGCACGACGGAACGCCCGACCACGACGCGTACCGCGGGCTGCCGTCGGTCGGCTACGCGCTCACGCAGCGCAGGCGAGCCACCGAGGGCTGGGTCGCACTGGCGGGCAACCACGTGATGATCGAGACGCCGGACGGCGTCGTCGCCGCGGTGTGCCACCTCCAGCAGTCGAGCGTCCGGGTGCAGCTCGGCCACACCGTGCGGGTCGGTGAGCCGCTCGGACGATGCGGGAACTCGGGCAACAGCACCGAGCCGCACGTCCACGTGCAGGCCCTCGACCGCGCCGACGTGCCGAACGCCACGGCCGTGCCGATCGCGTTTCGTGGCCGGCTGCCCCGCAACGGCGAGATCATCGACGCGGAGCAGACGCCCGAGGAAGAGGAGCCACGATGACCGAAGTGCTGCGGTACGCCGCGTTCACGACCGACCAGGGCGGCGGGAATCCTGCCGGCGTCATCCTCGACGCGCGCGGCCTGTCCGACGCGGAGATGCTCGCGATCGCGCAGGACGTCGGCTACTCCGAGACGGCCTTCCTCGTCGCGGGCGAGCCGACGAACGGCGAGGTCGCGGCGGACATACGCTACTTCAGCCCCGTTGCCGAGGTCGCCTTCTGCGGGCACGCCACGGTGGCCACCGCGGTGGCGTGGGCGGAGCGCCACGGCCCCGGGTTCCTCCGGCTGAGCACCCCCGCGGGGCCGGTGAGCGTCGACACCCGGCTCGAGAACGGGCACCTCGTCGCCACCCTCACCTCTCCCCCGGCGCAGACGCGCCCTGTGGACCCCGACGTCCTGGACGAGGCGCTGAACGCGCTCCGATGGAGCCGCGACGACCTCGACCCGGCCTACCCCGCACACGTCGCGTTCGCCGGCAACGACCACCTCATCGTGGCCGTCCGCGACCGCGCGACGCTGGCCGCGCTCGACTACGACTACGCCGCCCTCGACGCGCTCATGGCGCAGGAGCGGTGGACGACGGCGCACCTGTTCTGGGCCGAGGACGCGACCACGTTCCACGCCCGCGACCCGTTCCCGCCGGGCGGCGTGGTCGAGGATCCGGCCACCGGTGCGGCCGCCGCCGCGTTCGGCGGGTACCTGCGCGACCTCGCGCTCGTGCCGCTGCCCTCGCGCGCCACGATCCACCAGGGCCACGACATGGGCCGCCCGAGCGAGCTGCTGGTCGACCTCGACGAGGACGTGGAGACCGTCGCCGTCAGCGGCCGCGCCGCGCCGATCGACGAGTCCGGCGCCGACACCTGACCCGTCCCGACCCTGCCCCCAGGGTCGCCGAGTAGATTCGATTGGTGTCCGACAAGCGCCCCCGGCGTACCTTCGCAGTGATCAGCCACCCCGACGCCGGCAAGTCCACCCTGACAGAGGCGCTCGCGCTGCACGCGCGCGTCATCAACCAGGCCGGTGCCGTGCACGGCAAGGACGACCGCAAGGCGACCGTCTCGGACTGGATGGACATGGAGAAGGCGCGCGGCATCTCGATCACGTCCGCGGCGCTGCAGTTCGTGTACCGCGACCACGTGGTCAACCTGGTGGACACGCCCGGCCACAGCGACTTCTCGGAAGACACCTACCGCGTCCTGTCGGCGGTCGACTCGGCGGTCATGCTGGTCGACGCCGGCAAGGGGCTCGAGCCCCAGACGCTCAAGCTGTTCCGCGTGTGCGCGCTGCGCGGCATCCCGGTGATCACCGTCATCAACAAGTGGGACCGGCCGGGCCTGTCGCCGCTGGGGCTCATGGACGAGATCGAGCAGCAGATCAAGCTGCGCCCCACTCCCCTCACCTGGCCGGTGGGCGAGGCCGGCGACTTCCGGGGCGTCCTGGACCGCCGCACGGGCGAGTTCGTGAAGTACACCCGCACCGCCGGAGGAGCCGAGCGCGCACCCGAGCGCCGACTGGCACCGAGCGAGGTCGAGGACATGGACGCCGACGTCTGGTCCGCGGCGACCGACGAGAGCGAGCTGCTCTCCCTCGACGGTTACGACCACGACCAGGCCACCTTCCTCGCCGGCGAGACCACGCCCGTCATGTTCGCCTCGGCGCTGCAGAACTTCGGCGTCGCGCAGCTGCTCGAGCTGCTCCTCGAGCTCGCCCCCGGGCCGAGCGCGACCACCGGGGTCGACGGCACGGTCCGCGAGGTGGGCGACGCCTTCAGCGCGTTCGTCTTCAAGGTGCAGTCCGGGATGAACACCTCCCACCGCGACCGGCTGGCCTACGCGCGCGTGGTCTCGGGGACCTTCGACCGCGGCATGATCGTGACCCACGCCGCCACCGGGCGTCCCTTCGCCACCAAGTACGCGCAGGCCGTCTTCGGCCGGACCACGTCCGCGGCCGAGCACGCGTCGCCGGGCGACATCATCGGCTTCGTCAACGCCCAGGCGCTGCGCGTCGGCGACACGGTGTACGACGGCGACCCCATCGACTACCCACCGGTGCCGAGCTTCGCCCCCGAGCACTTCATGACGGCCACCGCGGTCGACATCGGTCGGTACAAGCAGTTCCGCCGCGGGATCGAGCAGCTCGACCAGGAGGGCGTCGTCCAGGTGCTCCGCTCCGACCTCCGCGGCGACCAGAGCCCCGTCCTGGCGGCGGTGGGTCCCCTGCAGTTCGAGGTCGTCGAGGAGCGCATGAAGAACGAGTTCTCCTCGCCCATCCGCCTCTCGCGCCTCGAGTACCAGGTGGCCCGACGGACCGACGCCGACGGCGCCCGGGCGCTGGCTGGCACGCGCGGCGCCGAGGTGCTGCAGCGCGCGGACGGCACGCACCTGGCGCTCTTCACCGACAAGTGGCGAGCCAGCAAGGTCGCCCGTGACAACCCCGACGTCATGCTCGACGAGCTGCCGGCCGGCGGCAGCTGAGACCTCGTCCTCCCCCCGATTCCAGGGGCTCCGCTGCGGCGAGCGGGTCAGTAGGTTCAGCACCATGCGTCTCCTGCGTCCCGTGCTGCTCGCCGCTCTGGCCCTCGTGCTCGTCCCCCTGTCCGCCGTCGCTCCGGCACACGCCGCGACCGGGACCATCACGGGCGTCGCCGTCGGCCCCGACGGCAAGCCGCTCCCGAACGTGAACTGGGAGATCTACGAGCTCAAGGACGGGTCGTGGCAGACCTACCCGTTCGGTCCGAAGCTGACCGACGCGAAGGGCCGCTTCTCCTGGAACGTGCCGGTCGGCGGCAGGTACCGCGTGTGCTTCTCCGACAGCTGGTACGGCCCCGCGTCCTCGACGAGCTTCTGGCAGCCCGAGGTCCGCCACCGCGACACCTGCTGGCCCAACGCCACCTCGCACCAGACCGCGACGACGTGGACCTCGACGACGGCCGCGCCGTCCAAGACCTTCTCGGTGACGCTGCCCCAGCAGGGCCTGGGCATGGCGCCCGTCGAGCCGTTCTTCGTCGGCTCCTTCCGCACCGGCGAGCCGATCACGATCGTCGGCCAGGAGGGCTGGCGCCCGACGCACGCCACGTTCACCTACCAGTGGATGTCGCAGCGCGACAACGCCCTCGCGGCCCCGATCGCGGGCGCGACCTCGGCCAGCTTCACGCCCACCCCGGCACAGGAGGGCGCGTGGATCTTCGCCCGCGTCACGGCGAGCCGTGCGGGCTACAAGCCGGCCACCCTGACCACGCCCACCACCAAGGTCGGCGGCACGCAGCACGTTCAGCCGACGTCGCCGCTGCAGATCTCCGGCACGGCCTCGCCCGGCTCGACGCTCACCGCGAGCTTCGGCAAGCCCGCCAGCACGTACAGCGAGATCAGCTGGTTCGTCGACGGCGTCCCGCAGCCGGCCGCGACCTCGTACGACGCCGCCAGCTCGCGGTTCACCGTGGCCGCCGCGCACGCCGGCGCCCGCATCGACGCGCGCCTGAAGATCTACAAGAAGGACGCGCAGGGCAACTACGTCGACGGCAGCGACGCGTACCAGCGCGCCCAGGTGCAGGTCGCGGGCAGCCGCCCCGTCCAGGCCCTCAAGGCTGCCCCGGCGCCCCGGGGCACGGCCACCGTCGGTCGCACGCTGTACGGGCCGACCGGCCTGACCGCCGACCCCAACGCGACCGTCAGCTACCAGTGGGTGCGCGGCTCGACCGCGATCTCGGGGGCGACCGCCCGCACCTACACCGTCCGCTCCGCCGACGTGAACCAGCGCCTGAAGGTCCGCGTGACCGTCCGTCGCCCCGGCTGGTGGAACGCCTACGTCAGCAACTCGAGCACCACGGTCGCGAAGCGCGCCCTCAAGCCCGGCACCGTCAAGGTCGTCGGCACCGCGAAGGCGGGGAAGAGCCTCAAGGCCAAGACTGCGAAGTGGGGACCCAAGCCGGTCCGGATCCGCTACCAGTGGCAGCGCAACGGCAAGGCCATCCGCGGCGCCACGAAGGCGACCTACAAGCTCAGGAAGGCCGACCGCGGCAAGGTCGTCCGGGTCCGCATCACGGTCTCGAAGTCGAGCCACCTGACGGTCGCCAAGGTCAGCAAGGGACGCAAGGTCAAGCGCTGACCCCGGGCGGCCGGTCCGCCGCGGGATGACAGGATGAGGTGATCCAGCACACCCGACGCCTCAGCCCGAGAGGATCCCGATGACGACCGAGGTCACGACCGAGAAGGCCAGGCGGGGAGCGTTCTCCTCACGCAAGGTCTTCATCTTCGCCGCGATCGGCTCCGCCGTCGGGCTGGGGAACATCTGGCGCTTCCCGTACGTCGCCTACGAGAACGGCGGCGGCGCGTTCCTCGTCCCCTACCTCGTCGCGCTGTTCTGCGCGGGCCTGCCGTTCCTGTATCTCGACTACGCCCTCGGTCACCGCTTCCGCGGGTCCGCGCCCCTGTCGTTCGCGCGGCTGAGCCGCCCCGCCGAGGCCATCGGCTGGTGGCAGGTCGGCGTCTGCTTCATGATCGCCGTGTACTACGCCGCCGTGATCGCGTGGGCGCTGCGGTACACGTTCTTCTCCGTCAACACGGCGTGGGGCGACGATCCCGAGACGTTCTTCATGAAGGACTTCCTGCAGACCGGAGACCTCACGGTCGACCTGACCGTGGTGGCGGGCGTCCTGGTCCCGATGGCGATCGTGTGGCTCGCGGTGATCGTCGTCATGGTGGTCGGCGTGGAGAAGGGCATCGGCCTGACCTCCGTGGTCGCGATTCCCATCCTGGTGGTCGCGTTCCTCGTCCTCGTGGTCCGCTCGCTGTTCCTTCCCGGCGCGACCGAGGGCCTGGAGGCCTTCTTCACGCCCGACTGGAGCACCCTCACCCACGCGGGAGTCTGGGCGGCCGCCTTCGGACAGATCTTCTTCTCCCTGTCCATCGGCTTCGGCATCATGATCACCTACGCGTCCTACGTCGGTCGCGACACCGACATGACCGGCTCCGGCACGGTCGTGGGACTGGCGAACTCCAGCTTCGAGCTGCTCGCCGGCATCGGCGTGTTCGCCGCCCTCGGCTTCATGGCACAGGCCCAGGGAGTCGCGGTCGACGAGGTCGTCGGCGGCGGTGTCGGGCTGGCCTTCATCACCTTCCCGACGATCATCGGCGAGGCCACCGGAGGCGCGCTCATCGGCGTGCTCTTCTTCGGCTCGCTCGTGGTCGCGGGCATCACGTCACTGGTCTCGGTGCTCGAGGTGGTCGTGTCCGCCGTGCGGGACAAGTTCGAGATGTCGCGCCCGATGGCCGCCGCCGTCGTCAGCATCCCGGCGGCCGTCATCAGCCTGGTGTTCTTCTCCACGGCCAGCGGCCTGTACGTGCTGGACATCCTCGACCACTTCATCAACCAGTTCGGGATCCTGCTGGTCGCGATGGTGTCGATGGTGGTCGTCGCCTGGTCCCTGCGGGCCCTGCCGCAGCTGGCCGACCACATGAATCAGCACGGATCCGTGAAGCTGCTGCTGTGGTGGCGACTGCTGGTGGGCGTCGTCGTCCCGATCGCGCTGGCGTACCTGGCGTTCGACTCGTTCCGCGCCGTGGTGGAGACGCCGTACGGCGGCTATCCCGCCTGGATGATCGCGCTGTTCGGCTGGGGCGCCGCGGCATCGGTCATGGTCGCGGGATACCTGCTGGCCCCCATCCCCTGGCGCGCGGGGACGACCCTGCAGGTGCCCGCCGAGGACACGGAAGGAGGCGAACGATGAGCGCCGACGCCATCATCATGATGATCGTCGCGATGGTCGCCCTCTGGGGCGGTCTCGTGGCGGCGATCGTCAACCTGAACCGCAGCGGTCCCGGCCGCGTCGAGGACGTGCACCGCGACCTCTGAGCGACCGCCCCCGACGTCACCGGGGCTCAGCGCGACGGCTCCGATGCAGGCGGTCCGTCGAGCACGGTCGGGACGTACTCGAGCAGCTGCATCCCACCGTCGAAGGCCCGTGACGCGACGAGCTCGAGCCGGACGTCCGGCCAGCCGTCGTAGACGCGATCGCGTCCCGTCGCTCCGGTGACGACCGGAAACACGACGACGCGGTAGCGGTCGACGAGTCCCGCGGCGAGCAGGGCGCGGCACAGGCTCAGGCTGCCGATCGTGCGCAGCGGGACCTCGCTCGCGTCCTTGAGAGACCGCACGTGCACGACCGCGTCCGCCCGGACGAGCGTCGAGCCCTCCCATGCGAGCGGCTCTCGCAGCGTGCGGGAGAAGACCAGCTTCGGCGTGCCGCTCAGCCCGCTCATGTCCTCCTCGCCCGACTCGATGAAGCCGGTGAACAGCCGGTAGGTCGTCGCACCCATCAGCAGCACGTGGTCCTGCGCGCCCTCCTGCCCGACCCAGTCCAGGTAGTCGGCGCTGTGCATCCCCCACAGCCCCGGCCAGCCCTCGGCCGCGCCGAAGCCGTCGAGCGAGGTGATGAAGTCCACCGTCAGGTCCGCCATGTCCGCGCCTCCTCGAGTGCCGGGCACCTCCGGCCCGTCCTCCCATCGTCGTCCCGGGCGGGCAGAGAACAACCCCTCCCGATGTCCGAAGACGCGGTCCGCCCGACTCTCGTACCCCGTGACGGAGCACGACGACAGGACGAAGGACATGCACCACCACTCACGCGCGACGGGAGCGACCTCATGAGCGCCTCCATGCCGATGCTGGCCGGGATCGTCTCCACGGTGATCTTCGCGTCCAGCACGCTGCCGATGCTCGTGAAGGCGCTCCGCACGCGCGACCTGACCTCCTACAGCCTGGGCAACCTCGCCCTGGCGAACGTCGGCAACGCGGTGCACTCGCTGTACGTCTTCAGCCTGCCGCCGGGCCCGCTGTGGGCGCTGCACTCGTTCCACCTGGGCAGCACGGTCTTCATGCTGGTCTGGTACCTGCGCTTCGGGCTCGGCCGGACGCTCGCGGAGCCGCGTCTATGATGGCGAGCACTCCATGGCCGCCTCAGACGCTCGTCCCCGCCAGCTGTTGCTCGTGGTCGACGCACCCTCGCTCCTGCACCGCAACCACCACGCGCGGGCGCACACGCGGCTGATGGACCGGGCGGGACGGCCCGCGTGGGCGCTGCACGGCATGCTGCGCCAGATCATCGAGGCGATCGAGCGGTTCGCCCCCGACGCCGTGATCTTCGGGCTCGACGACCGGACCGCGTCCGAGCGCGCGGACCTCTACCCGGACTACAAGGCCGGCCGGGCGCCCAAGGACGCGGCGCTCGTCGAGCAGCTCGATCGCTCGGGCGCGTTCCTCGACGCCCTCGGCCTGGCGACGCTGACTCCCCCGGGGCTCGAGGCCGACGACGTCAGCGCGTCCGGGGCGAGGTGGGCGCGCGACCACGGCTGGAACTGCGTGATCATCACGTCCGACCGCGACGCGTTCGCCCACATCAGCGAGCACACCCAGGTCCTGCGCCTCATCAACGGCGGCATCGACGGCTCGCCGCTGCTCAACCCGACGCGACTCCTGAGCATGTACGGCGTCGCCGCCGAGAGCTACCTCGACTTCGCCGCCCTGCGCGGCGACCCCAGCGACAACCTGCCCGGCGTCTCGGGCATCGGCGAGAAGACCGCGGCCACCCTGCTCACGCAGGCCGGCTCGATGCAGGCGGTCTGGGCCGACATCGAGCACAACGAGGGTCGCGTGCTGGCCGCCACGCTCGACGCCTGGGCCGTGGAGACCGGCTCGCGCCGCATGGGCGCCACCGTCGTCCGCCGGCTCGCCGTCCCCGAGGCGCGCGAGCGCTACGACTTCAACGTGCGGATCATGTCGGGGCGCGACGACCTCGACCTCGGACTCACCCCGGAGGTGCCCGGCACTCCCGGACTGCTCCCGCTCGAGCTCGGCCACGTCCACCGGGTCGTCGGCTTCCTCGGCGTCGAGTCGACCACGACCCTCGCCGTCCGCGTGCTCAGCACCGACCCGGCGTCCGCGCGGGACTAGCGCCAGGCGAAGGTCGGCTGCTCGAGGTCGTCCACGCGGGTCGGGTCGCCCTCGAGCCCGAGTCGCCGCAGCTGCAGCAGGACGGCTCCGGTCGGCGCGTGGACGCGGTCGGTCTCGCCGAGCGGGATCTGCACGACCGGCCGATCGCTCTCGGGGATGTCCAGGAACCGCGGCGAGTCCGATCGCAGCAGCTCGTGCAGGCCGACGCGGAAGGCCGCGAGGACCTCGTCCGGCGACGGCCGCAGGTCGAGCCGACCCCCGCCCCACAGCACCACCGGCGTGATCACGTAGCCCGAGCGCGTCGGGTAGTCGTCCATGAGACCCAGGACGTGGTCGGGCGTCAGGCGCACCCCGAGCTCCTCGTCCGTCTCGCGGATGGCCGCGGTGACGGCGTCCTCGCCCTCGTCGATCCGACCCCCGGGCAGCGCCCACTGCCCCGAGTGGGTGCGGAGCCGGCCGGAGCGACGGCTCAGCAGGAAGGCGGCTCCGCCCGACACGTCCTGCATGCGGCCGTCGAGCTCGTGGACGACGTCCTCGTCCGGCGCGAGCTCGGGGTCCCCCGGGAGCGGGTCGATCCGGCCCTCCCCCACCTCGGAGTCGACCAGGACGACGGCCACCGCCGCGTGCCGCCGGCCCTCGTCGGCCACCACCCGCCGCTCGTGCCCGGCCAGGTGTCCGGCGATGCGGTCACGCAGCGCGAGGTCGTAGGGCAGAGGCGCAGGGACGGTGGGACTCACGTCACCAGTGTGGCGCGTCAGCTCCGACGGGGCGGGAGCGGGACGAACACCGAGGTCCGGGCGGCGTACTCGTCCCAGCCGGTCCGGCCGCGCATGCGTCGCTCGGCGATCCGGACGCCCGAGACCACCGTGACGATCGCGGTCAGCACGATCGGCGCGGGCAGCGTCCACAGCAGGGGCCCCCACCCGCTCGCCGCGCCGGCCGAGAGCCAGATGCCCCACCACGTCACGGCCTCGCCGAAGTAGTTCGGGTGGCGGCTCCACGACCAGACGCCCGAGGACAGGACCGGCTCGCGCTCCTGCTTCGGCGTCGCACGGTAGACCGCGAGCTGGCGGTCGGCAATGGCCTCGAGGACCACGCCGGCCACCGTGACCAGCGCGCCGGCGACCGCGACGGCCGGCCAGCGAACCGACAGCGAGACCGACACGAACGCCGCGTAGCCCACCGCGAGCACCAGCACGGCCTGGAGCCCGTAGACCTTCGTCAGGAGCGCGAAGAACGGCACCTCCCGCGCCGAGCCGCCCATGTACTCGAGGTACCGCGGGTCGTCCTCCTCGGCCGCGAAGGTCCGCGCTCCGAGGTGCGAGGCCAGCCGTCCCGACCACAGCAGCACCAGCACGAGCACGAGCACGCCTCGCCAGGCCTCCCCGAGATCGCCTGCGAGGCCCACCGTCGTCGCTGCCGCCATGCCCACGCCGAAGGCCACCGGCCAGGCGACGTCCACGATCGCGAACGTGTTCCTGACGCGGGACGCCACGGCGCCGGCCGTCATCACCAGGACGACCCCCGCCAGTGCCGCCAGGACGGTCACCATGCGCGCGGCTCGCGGTCGAGACCGTGCGGCGCTCCGGGACGCACCGCCAGGATCTGGTCGACGCCCATGCGACCGTCGCGGAACGCCGCGGCGCCTCCCGCGAGGTAGAGCCGCCAGACGCGCACGACCTCCTCGCCGACCAGCTCGGTCAGGCGGTCGGTGTGGGCCTCGAAGTTCTCGATCCAGCCGGCGACGGTGCGCACGTAGTGCTCGCGCAGGGCGTGGACGTCGCGCACCTCCAGACCGGACTGCTCGAGCAGGTCGACCGTCTGGCCCACCGGACGCATGTGCATGTCGGGAGCGATGAAGCTCTCGATGAACGGGCCCCCTCCGGGCCAGCGGCCCGTGCGCGACATCTGCTGGATCAGGACCCGCCCGCCCGGGCGCACGCGGTCGCGCAGGACGCCGGCGAACACCGGGTAGTTCTCGGCACCGACGTGCTCGCCCATCTCGACCGACGCGGCGGCGTCGTACACGCCCGCGGCGTCGCGGTAGTCGCACAGCTGCACGTCGACGAGGTCCTCGAGACCAGCGCGGCGCACGCGCTCGGCGACGAAGTCCCGCTGTTCCGCGGCGATCGTGACCGCGTTGACCTGCGCCCCGAACTCCCGGGCGGCGTGGATGGTCAGCGATCCCCAGCCGCAGCCGACGTCGAGCAGCCGGCTGCCCGGGCCGAGCCCCAGCTTGCGACAGATCAGCGAGAGCTTCGCCTCCTGCGCCTGCTGCAGCGTGGCGTCGTCAGAGGTGTAGTAGCCGCACGAGTAGGCCATCGTCGGGTCGAGGATCTGCTCGTAGAACTCGTTCGACAGGTCGTAGTGGTGCGAGATCGCGGCACGGTCGCGGTCGCGCGAGTGCAGCCGTCCCTTGACGACCGCCTGGGACGCCGGGGGCGCCGGGCGGCGACCGATCGCCCCGGCCCTGATCAGCAGCGGCAGGGCGCGCGCCATCGTCCTCGCGGTCCGCGCGGGCGGAACCGGTCCTGCCTCGCGCCCCGCGGCCAGCAGCGTCGTCAGGGCGGCGTCGAGGTCGCCCTCGATCTCGGCCTCGCCCGAGACGTACGCCTGCGCGGCGCCGAGCTCGCCCGGGCTCCACAGCAGGCGTCGCAGGGCCGCCGGCGACGTGATGCGCACGATCGGGCCGCGCGCCGGCCCGACGACCGACCCGTCCCAGAACTCCAGGCGCACGGGGATCTCCCCCACGACCGGCTCGAGCACGGCCGCGGTCTGCCCGGCCAGTCCGTCGATGCGCTGTCGATGGCTCATCGTCCGCTCTCCTTCGTGAAGACGAGGTGGTGGTCGTCGAGGTAGCCCGAGCTGAACCCGGCTCGCGAGTACTGCAGGTAGAAGTGCCACATCCGGCAGAAGGTGTCATCGAACCCGAGGGCCCGCACCTCGTCGGCGCCGGCCAGGAAGCTCTCGTCCCACTGGCGCAGCGTCTCGGCGTAGTGGGCTCCGATCGCCTCGGTCGACGTGAGGCGCAGCGACGTCCCCGCCGTCGCCTCCTCGAGCGCCCGGACCGACGGCAGCGACCCGCCGGGGAAGATGTACGTCGTGACCCAGGTCTGGGTGTTGCGGGTGACCCGCATCCGGTCGTGCGGCATCGTGATGGCCTGGATCGCGGCCCGTCCCCCGGGCGCGAGCACCCGGTCGATCGTCGCGAGGTAGGTGCCCCAGTGGCGCCAGCCGACGGCCTCGATCATCTCGATCGACACCACGGCGTCGTAGCGGCCCTTCACGTCGCGGTAGTCGCACAGGTCGACGTCGATCCGGTCCTGCAGGCCGGCCGCGGCGATCCGCTCGCGGGCCAGCTGCTGCTGGGCCACCGAGAGGGTGATCGTCCGGACCCGCGCGCCGCGACGGGCGGCCCGCATGGCCAGCGAGCCCCAGCCCGACCCGATCTCCAGCAGGCGGGTGCCCTCGCCCACACCGGCGAGGTCCAGCAGGCGGTCGAGCTTCCGCTCCTGGGCCTGCTCCAGGTCACCGCCGACCACCGGGGTGCCGTCCGAGGTCTCCTCGAACAGCGCACTCGAGTACGTCATCGTCGGGTCCAGGAAGGTCTCGAACAGGTCGTTCGAGAGGTCGTAGTGATGCCCGACGACGCGCTGCGTGTCGGCCTTGTCCCCCCGCTCGTCGCGCGGAGGCCGCGGCATGACGGCACCGCGCATGACCTGCAGCGACCGCGGCACGAGCGTGCGGATCCCCGAGGCCAGCACCGTGAGGAACGCCCCGAGGTCGTCCGCGTCCCACGCTCCCGTCATGTAGGACTCGCCGAAGCCCGTCGAGGGCCGGGCGCCCAGACGCTGGAAGAACTCGTCGGGACGGTGAATCGTCATCAGCGGGCCGCCCGCTCCGAGGGTGCGGCCCTCGATCCTCACGCTCACGTCGAGCCGCTCCACGGCCGATTCGAAGAGGCGTCGCGCCAGGGCGGCCCTGACGTCGGTCGCGCGCGAGGGGGACGGCAGGTCCAGGGTCGGCCAGTGCGAGGCCGAGAGGCTGAGGGTCGTCATCGGACACCTTCCTGGTGATGGGTGGGACGAGGGTGGATCGGCAGGCGCCGGGCCCACAGGACGAGGCCGTGCGCGGTGATGGCGAGACGGTCGACGAGTCCGGAGACGGCGGCCCGGCGGTGGCCGGACGTCCGCCGGCCCCGGATCGAGGCCTGGAACGCCCCGCCGTGGGGCAGGTCGAGCTCGACGCGGACGTCGAGAGCGTCCGTCGGCACGGGGGCCGACACCCGGTACGAGCCCTCCACGCCGTGGAACGGCGAGACGTACATCGCCTTGTCGACCCGGCGCTCCGTCTCGGTGCCGCCGTCGAACAGGTAGGCATGGCGGTCGCCGTAGGTGTTGTGGACCTCGACGACCGTGGCCAGCGCAGTGCCGTCGGGCGTCGTGCACCACCACACGCTGATCGGGTTGAAGCAGAAGCCGAAGGCTCGGGGGTGGGCCATCAGGCGCACGGTCGCGTCGCCGAGCTCGAGTCCGTTCCGGGCCAGGAACGCCGCCAGGTTCTGGCGCAGCGTGGCCTTCGGGTCGCCGAGGTGGTCGCGCGACTCGATCGTGCCGCCGGTCACCCGGCGCCACCGCGACTGTCCCGCCTGCCGTGCGGCCTGCTGGTCGATGTCGACGACCCACGTCGAGGACCGCTGCTCGAACGACCGGGTGAACGGGTGCGTCCGGCGATGGCCGACGGTGGTGCGGAAGACCTCCGGGGCGCGGGCTGCGGGGGCGGGGGCGCCCAGCCCGAGCCTCCGCACGGCCTCGGCGCCCGACCGAGCGCCGTCCTCGTGGAATCCCCAGCCGTGGTAGGCACCGGCGAAGACGATGCGATCGGTGTCGATCTCGGGAAGTCGTCGCTGGGCCGCGACGGTCTCGGCCGTGTAGACCGGGTGATCGTAGTCCATCCGCGCGATGACCGTGGCGGGATCGACGAGATCCTCGCCGCCCAGGGTCACCAGGTAGCGCCTGTCAGTGGGCAGCCGCTGCAGCCGGGTCATGTCGTACGTGACCGTCACGCGTCCGTCGGGCGAGCTCGGCAGGCGCAGGTTCCACGCGGCCTGAGCCCCGTCCGAGCGCGGCAGCAGGCTCTCGTCGGTGTGCAGCAGGGCCGGGTTCGGCGAGTACGGCATCGCGGCCAGGACCTCGCGCTGTGCCGGCGTCGGCGCGGAGAGCATCGCGAGCGCCTGGCGGGGATGGGTGGCGACGACGACGCGGTCGAAGCGCTCCCGGCCTCCGCCGGCGTCGAGCACGGTCACGCCGTCGACGTCCTCCTCGATGCCCGTCACCGGGGTCGAGACCCGGATGTCCGGGAGCTCCTTGGCGATCCGTCGCACGTAGTCGTGGGACCCGCCGACGACCGTCCGCCACCGCGGGCTGCCGAACACCGCGAGCATGCCGTGGTTCGCGAGGAACGCGAACAGGTGACGCGCCGGGTACCGCCCCGCGATCTCGGGATCGCAGGACCAGACCGCCGCCACGAGCGCGCGGATGAAGTGCCGGCGGAGCCGGTCGCTGAACCGGTGCCGGTCCAGGAACTCGTCGAGGGTCGGGTCGCCCGCCTCGGGCGGCGACGCCAGCAGGCGGCGGGCTGCCCGGTGGAAGCGCGGGATCTCGGCGAGCATCCGCCAGTGCCCGACGTCGAGCACGCGACGCGGCTCGGGGAACAGCCCGCGCCGTCCCTTGGCACCCGCCCACTCCAGTCCGGTCGCCACGTCGTGCACCGACAGGGACATCTCCGACGGCTGCGTCTGCACGCCGAGCTCGTCGAACAGACGGCACAGGACCGGGTACGTGTGGCGGTTGTGGACGATGAAGCCCGTGTCGATCGCCAGCTCGCGGCTGCCCTCGGCGACCACATGCGTGTCGGCGTGCCCTCCCAGGCGGTCGTCGGCCTCGTAGAGCACCACGCGGGCGCCCGCCTGGGTGGCGAACCAGGCCGCGCTCAGCCCGGAGATCCCGGAACCGATGACAGCGACCCGGGTGTTCTCCGGTGCATCCATGCGAGTCATTCGGAACCGAGGCGTCGTCGGATGGGTCCCGCGCGGAGTTCGGCGAAACGTCGACCGTCTGCACGGCGACCGGGTCGAGGTGCCGGGCGGGATGGTCCTCGAGCACTCGTCGGACACGGTGCCGCCCGGACCGCTCTCGATCGCAGGCGTCACCGTGCCCGAGTCGTGCGCGGAGCACGACGTCTTCCTCGCGCGACGAGGCGGCTAGACCGTTCCGTCCGGCGGAGCAGCGAAGAAGGCCAGCTCGTGCTCGCACGAGGCGCGGAACGCCCGCCACATCGCGTCCCGGGTGGCGTCGTCGGCCTCGGCGGCGAGCCGGGTGACGACGACGATCGCCTGCTCGGTCGCGGACTCGAACGCGGGATCCCCGTACGTGAGCAGCCAGTCGCGGTAGGGGTGCCCGTCGGTCGCGAGCCCGCGGAGGCGCTCGCCGAGGTCGGCGTAGATCCAGTAGCAGGGCAGCACCGCCGCCGCGAGCACACGGTGGTCGCCCCGCGCCGCGGTGGCCAGCAGGTGGTCGAGGTACGCCGTGGTCGTGGCGCTCGGCGCGGCCGGCTCCACGCCACCCAGCCAGTCCGTGTGCAGGGCCAGCTCGGTGACGAGGGCGCCGTGGGCGCCGGACGCCCAGAACGCCTGCTCCCCCAGCGTCGGCGCCAGCCGGCTCGCCTCCGCCAGCACCCGCGCGTAGTCCCGCAGGTACAGCGCGTCCTGGGCCAGGTACCAGCCGAACGCCTCCTTCGACAGCGTCCCGTCCCCCAGTCCCCGCACGAAGCCCAGATCGTCGATCGCCGCCCGGACGTCCGCCACGGCGTCCCACCAGTCGCGCTCCACCTCGGCGGCGGTGGGCCGGGTCGTGAGGCCTCCGCGGGCCCACAGCCCGGCGAAGTGGCTGACCGGGCCATGGCCCGAGCCGACGCGCAGATCCTCGCCGTGGGCGATGCTCTCGGCCAGCCAGCGCTTGGCGTCGGCCGTCGCCTGCTCCCACGAGCCGGTGCGCGCGACGATCGTCGCGACGGCGGACGAGAGCGAGCATCCCGTGCCGTGGGTGGACGTGGTCGTGATCCGGGCCCCGGTGAACTCGACGACGCGACTCCCGTCGACCAGGGCGTCCGGGACGGACTCGCCGTCGAGGTGGCCGCCCTTCGCCAGCACCCGCACCCCGTACGCCGCCGAGACGCGGGAGGCCTGCGCCAGCACCTCGCCCCACGAGGTCGCGGGAGCCTCCTCGGCGAGGACCGCCAGCTCGGGCACGTTGGGCGTGATGAGGTCGACCCGCGGCAGCAGGCCCCGCAGCGCCTCCTCGGCGTCCGCGTCGAGCAGCCGATCACCGCTCGTCGCGACCATCACGGGGTCGAGCACGACCACCGGCGGTCGTGCGCGGTCGAGCCACGCGCTCACGGTCTCCATGACCTCGCGGCCGGCCAGCATCCCGATCTTCACCGCGTCGATCTCGACGTCGTCGCTCACCGCGTCCAGCTGCTCGGCGAGGAAGGCGACCGGCGGCACGTGCACCGACCGCACGCCGTGCGTGTTCTGCGCGACCAGCGCGGTGACCACGGCCATGCCGTAGCCGCCCTGGGCCGCGATGCTCTTGAGGTCGGCCTGGACGCCCGCGCCGCCCGTCGGGTCGGTGCCGGCGATGGAGAGCACCCGCGGCACCTGCACCGGGGCGCTCACGCCAGACCCCACGCGTCAGCGTGCTCGCGCGCAGCCGCGCGAGGGTCTGCCGCACCGCAGATCGACGAGACGACGGCTGCTCCGGCCGCACCCGCGGCGCGCAGTGCCGGCAGGTCCGCGCTCGTGATGCCGCCGATCGCGACGGCGGGCAGGGAAGTGCTCCGCGCGAGCCGCTCGAATCCCTCGATACCGAGCGGCGGCGGCGCGTCCGGCTTGGTCGTCGTCGCCCGCAGCACCCCGATCCCCACGTAGCCGACCCGGCCGGGATCCAGTTCGGCGGCGGTCAGCTCCGCAGGCGTGGCGGCGCTCAGGCCGATCAGCGCCTCGGGGCCGACGAGCTCGCGAACCACCGCAGACGGCAGGTCCGCCTGCCCCAGGTGCACGCCCGTGACCCGGGCGCCGCGGGCCCGGGCGGCGAGGAACACGTCGACGCGGTCGTTGACGATCAGGGCGACGTGCTCCGGCAGGACCTCCGACACGGCGACGACGGTGGCGAGGAAGTCGGCGGCCGGTGCCTCCTTCTCGCGCACCTGCACCGCGGTCACTCCCCCGGCGGCCGCCTCGGCGACCACCTCCACGACCTCCCGTCCGCGCGACGCGGCGACCGCCGCGTCCGTGACGAGGTAGACCGACAGGTCGGCGCTCACGACAGCCGCGCCCGCGCGTCGAGGTCGGCTGCGTCGATCGAGGCCAGCGCGTCCAGGAAGGCCGGGCCGAAGGTGCCGGGGCCGGCGCTCTGCTTCGCGGCGAGCTCCGCGGCGACGGTGTAGACGGTGACCGCGGCAACGGTCGTGGCCAGACGGTCGTCGTCCACCGCGGCGAACGCCGCCATCAGCGCGCCGAGGGCACAGCCGCCACCGGTGATCCGCGTGAGCAGCGGGTCGCCGTTGGCGATCCGGACCAGGCGCTCGCCGTCGGTCACGACGTCGACCGCTCCGGAGACCGCGACGACGCCACCTGTGCGGACGGCCAGAGCGCGCGCCGACTCGACGGCCCCCTCGACGTCGTCCGTGGCGTCGACGCCGCGGCCACCGCCCCCGGATCCACTGACGGCGATGATCTCCGATGCGTTGCCGCGGACCACGGTCGGCCCGAGGTCGCGCAACTGCTCGGCGAGCGCGGTCCGCACGGGCAGCGACCCGACCGCGACCGGGTCGAGGACCCAGGGGGTGCCCGCGGCGTTCGCGGCCTCGGCGGCCTCGACCATCGCGGCCCGCTGCTCGGCCGTGGGCGTGCCGAGGTTCACCAGGAGCCCGTCGGCGACGGCGGCGAACGGACCGGCCTCGTCGGGGATGTCGACCATGGCCGGCGCCGCCCCGGCGGCGAGCAGGGCGTTGGCGGTGAAGTTCACCACGACGCTGTTGGTGATGCAGTGGACGAGCGGCCCCCGGGCGCGGACGCGGCCCAGGGCCTCGGAGGTGAAGGAGGACAGGTCTGCAGGCGTGCGCGACATCGCGACATTCCCTTCGCTAGGACGAACTAGATCAGGTTCGACGGGTGTGATCTCAGCCCCGGTGGGGCACCCCGTGTCTCGCCTGCAGGCTAGCCCGCGCGTCCGACGTGCTCGCGGGCGGCCGTGTGATCATGGCCCGGTGGGCATCCGAGGCACGATCGTGGCGCTGCTCGCCTGCGTCGTGCTGGCGGGGTGTGCGGGCTCGACCGAGGGGTCGGCGGTCACGCCTGCGTTCACGCTGCCCGTGGGCCCGACCACGTGGGACACGACCGCGCCGGCCTGGCTGCTCGACGGCACGCTGCACGTGGGCGACGTGACCGTGGAGCTCGGCGACGACGTGGACCAGTTCGTCCTGGGCGCGACGGGCGTCTACTGGAATCGCGGCGGGACCCTGCTGTTCACCAGCGCCGACGGCGACAGCCGCGAGGTCGCTGACGTCAGGTGGGACAACCTCGCCGTCTCGGCGGACCGCTCCGTGCTCGCCACGGTCGACCAGTCGCGCGGCCCGACCGACCGCTACGGCACGCACGTCATCCAGGTCGCCGCGTTCGACACCCGCACCGGCCAGCAGCTCTACCGCACGCCGGACGAGAAGCCCGACCGCGACGCCGACCTCGCCGACCTCTATGGCGAGATCATGCCGCTGCTGCACGGCGTCAGCCCCGAGCACGTCTTCTTCGACGGCGCCACGATCGACCTCGGGGACGGCTCTCGCGAGGCCGCGACCCTCGATGCCGACGGCCTCGAGGTCTATCCGCACCTGGCCGACACGCTGTTCCCCGCGGGCTACCGCGTCAGCATCAGCGGCGAGGGTCGTCACCGCGAGCTGTCGGACTCCTCGCTGTACGGACCGGGGCTCCTGTCACCCGATCGCAGCACGATCTTCGACACCTCGGCGTGGCCGACCCAGGCCGTCGTCTACGACGCCGCCAGCGGCGACCAGCGCGGGATCGACGCACCGTGGGAGCACTTCACGCTGGCCGGCTGGAGCGACGCGGACACGTTCTTCGGCGTGGCCGAGGAGATCGACGAGGCCCACGTCGACAACATCGTCCGTGCTCGGCAGGTCGTCACGTGCGAGCTGCGCTCCCTGCGGTGCGAACCCGTGAGCCCCGTGGTCCCCACGCCCGAGGAGGGCGACCCGGCGACTCTGCTGGTCGAGGGCACCGCGGCGCTCTGAGCCTCAGCGCGAGGTGGAGCGCAGCCACCCCAGCACGGCGCGCACCCGACGGTGGTCGCTCTCGTCGGCGTACAGGCCGAGCTTCGCGAAGATGCGCTGCGTGTGCTTCTCGACCGCGCCCTCGGTGACGTGCAGGGCCTGCGCGATCGCCTGGTTGGAGCGGCCCTCGGCCATCAGCGCGAGGACCTCGCGCTCGCGCGGAGTCAGCGCCGCGACCGGGTCGGCCCGGCGTCCCATCCACTGCTGGACCACCTGCGGATCGAGCACGGTGCCACCGGCGACGACCTGGTCGAGGGCGCCGAGGAAGTCGTCGACGTCGCTCACGCGGTCCTTCAGCAGGTACCCGACCCCGCCCTCGCCTCCGGCCAGCAGATCGTCGGCGTACGAGACCTCGACGTACTGGCTCAGCACCACGATCCGCGCCTGCGGCCACCGGCCCCGCACCTCGACCGCAGCCCGCAGTCCCTCATCGGTGTGGCTCGGCGGCATCCGCACGTCGACGACGCCGAGGTCGGGACGGTGCTCGGTCATGGCTGCCACGAATCCGGGCCCGTCGGCGACCTGCGCCACGACCTCGTGACCCGCTTCGGTCAGCAACAGCCGCAAGCCCTCGCGGAGCAGGACCGAGTCGTCGGCGATCACGATGCGCACCGCACCAGCATCGTGCATCGGCCCGGTCGCGGTCCCGCCGCCGGTGGTCACCCGGCCGGGATGCGCGCGGTGACGAGCGTCGGACCGCCCACCGGCGAGTCGACCTCGAGCGCGCCGCCGACCGCCGCGACTCGCTGGGCGAGGCCCGCGAGGCCCTGTCCCTTGCCCGGGTGGGCCCCGCCGACGCCCGCGTCACGCACCTGCACCAGCAGGTCGGAGCCGTCGGGCGCGACGCGCACGTCGGCCGTGTCCGCGCCGGAGTGCTTGGCCACGTTGGTGAGCGCCTCCGAGACGGTGAAGTAGACGGCCGTCTCCACGTGCGGCGACAGGCCCGCGGGCAGGTCGTGGACCAGGGTCACCGGGACGGCGCTGCGGACGACCAGCTCGTCGAGCGCGACCCCGAGGCCCCGATCCACCAGCAGCGGCGGGGCGATGCCGCGCGACAGCGCGCGCAGCTCGTCGAGCGTCTCGCGTGCCTGCTCCAGGGCCGACTCGATCGTGACGGAGGCCTGCTCGGGGTCCGCACCGACCTGACGGCGCGCCCGGCCGAGGTCCATCGTCAGGCGGACGAGGCGCTGCTGCGGCCCGTCGTGGATGTCGCGCTCGAGGCGGCGCAGCGCCACGGCCTCGGCTTCCTGCGCGGCGTCGCGCGCCCCCTCGGCACGCTCGACCCGGGCCGACATCGAGCTGCGGCCATTGAGCACGACGTCGGCGAGCGACGCGTGCAGCCACGCGGCTCCGCGGACGACCCACGGCAGGGTCACGAGCGCCGCCAGGCCGATCGCGAGGTTCAGCAGGCTGTCCGCCAGCCGCCCGTCGCCGAGGCCGATGAGCGACGCCAGCGTCTCGTTGCCCTCGCTCTGCGGCAGCCACAGCTGCCAGAACCAGTAGGTCAGCCCGGTCAGCACGACCGCCCACCAGACCACGGTCACGATGAACGCGGCGAGGCCCGTGACGAACGCGAGCGGACCCCACAGCGTGTCGAGCCACATCTGCGGGTCGCGCAGCGGCGCGATCAGACGGGCGACGCGGCCCTCGCGCCCGGTGCCGACGCGGTACGTCGTCGGCCGCGGCTCGCGGCCCTGCATCGCGACGAGCCGCACGCGCTCGAGGCGCGCCAGCCACGACGAGACGACCAGCGTCGCGGCGAGGACCAGGACGCCGACCCACACGATCAGGGTCGCGACGCCGGTGGCGACGCCCACGACCGTGATCACGAAGCCCAGGAGGCCGAGCGGGAAGGCGGTGAGGGCGTACAGGGTGTCCCACCCGACGCGGGCGGCCAGCGGTGACGGGTCGCGCCGTGCGGTGGTGGGGATGCTCATGGTGGTCATGTCTCGATCGTCGTCGTGTCGCGGCCGGGACACGATCCTGCCACCCCGACACCTGGTGTCGGGCCAGCCCGACCCTTCGACCCACCGGCGGACGCGACGGCCACGAGCGGCCGACGGGGTCGCCGCGAACAGTCGACGGACGGTCGGGTCAGCCGATCGCGGCGAGGAAGTCCCGGAGGAAGACCTCGTAGAACGCGTCGGGATCGAGCCGCGGTGTCGGCACCTTGTTCGACGGCAGCGGCGACATGAAGTCGAAGTGGCCGACGCCGTCGTAGGAGTGCAGGTCGAGGCCGGCCGGCGCCGGGCGGAGCAGCTCGGCCGACTCCGGTGGGGTCACGGTGTCCTCCGAGCCGACGAACGCGGTGACGGGGGCGGTCACGGCGTCGAGCGCGTCAGGACCCGCGAACCAGCCGGTCGCCGGCGCCAGCACCACCACGCGCGAGACGCGCGGCTCGGTCGGGACCTCGAACGGCTCCCCGGCCCGCGTTCGGGGACGGGCTCCCGCGAGGCACAGGGCGGCGCACCCACCCAGCGAGTGTCCCGCCGCCACCACGGGCAGGTCGTCGCGGTCGAGCCCGGCGAGGGGCGCGACCAGCGCCTCCACCCTCCGGCGCACCACGTCGTCGGAGAACGTCTCGGTGAGCTCCTGCTCCGGGGCATGGACGAGGAAGCCGGCGTCCGCCGCCGCGTCGAGCAGCCGGCGGTAGCGCGTGGGGTCGCCCCCGGCTCCCGGCGCGAAGAGCAGGATGCCGCGGGGGTCCTCGGGGGTCAGGGAGATCGCGCTCATGCTGGCACCCTACGCACGGTGTGCCCGTGCGGCGAGGCGTTCGCTTGACCTCAACGGCGGTTGAGGTTGTCCGATGGGGTCATGCACGCGATCCGCCACCACGAGTTCGGGCCCGCCGACGTCCTGCGCCTCGAGCGCCTCCCCGACCTGGCCCCTGCCCCGGGGCAGCTCCGCATCGCGGTCGAGGCCGCCGGGGTGCACCTGCTGGACACGTCGATCCGGGCGGGTGACTCCTTCGGCGCGGGCCCGCGGCCCGCGCTGCCGCTCGTCCCGGGCCGTGAGGTCGCCGGCGTGGTCGACGAGGTCGGCGCGGGTGTGGACGCCGGCTGGCTCGGCCGGCGCGTCGTCGCCCACCTCGGGTTCGGCGGGGGCGGCTACGCCGACCAGGCCGTCGTGGCCGCCGACCGGGCGCATGCGATCCCCGACGGCATGGACGCACCGACCGCGGTCGCGACGATCGGCACCGGTCGCACCGCCACCGCGATCCTCGAGCTCGCCGGGCTGCGACCCGACGACGTCGTCGTCGTCACGTCCGCTGCCGGAGGCCTCGGCCCGCTGCTGCTCCAGGGTGCGCGGAGCGCGGGCGCGCGCACCGTCGGCGTGGCCGGCGGTCAGGAGAAGACGGCGCTCGTCGAGCGGCTCGGCGCGGACCTCGCTCTCGACCGCCTCTCCCCCGGCTGGGAGTCGCGGATCGCCGAGGCCGGGACGCCGACCGTGGTGCTCGACGGGGTCGCCGGGCCCGTGGGACGCGTCCTGTTCGGTGGGCTGGCCCCGGGCGGGCGGCTCGTGCGGTTCGGCTGGTCGTCGGGCGAGCAGAACGCCTACGCCGATCCCGAGCGCCGGGTGATCGACGTGCTGGGGCCGCCGATCCTCGACCGCCTGCCCGAGCTCGAGCGAAGGGCACTGGCCGCGGCGGCGGACGGGACCCGGGTGCCCCTCGTGGGCACGGTCCTGCCGCTGGCCGAGGCGGCCGAGGCCCACCGGGCGCTCGAGACCCGGGCCACGGTCGGCAAGGTCGTGCTGACGCCCCACGGGAACGGCTGAGCCAGGACGAGGTGCCGCCGTCGGCGGCTCGTGTCACGGTGAGGTGATGCACGCAGCGACCCGATGGCTCCTCGACCGGTGGATGATGCATCCCCGGATCGCCCTCGCACTGCGTGCGGCCGTCGCCGCCGGGCTGGCGTGGATCCTCGTGCGCTTCGTCCCGGGGTCGCAGGACTATCCGTACTACGCGCCGTTCGGCGCGATCATCGCCACGACATCCACGCTGGCGGGCTCGGTGCGCGAGTCCCTGCAGGCGGTCGGGGCGATCGTCGTCGGCGGCGTGATCGCCTGGCTCGTCGACACGGCCACCGGGGACTACGTCGCGGCCGTCACGCTGGCGCTCGTCGTCGCGATCTCCGTGAGCGTCGCGGGCTGGCGACCCCTCGGCGCCATGGGCGGCTGGGCGCCCACGGCGGCGGTGTTCACGCTGATCATCGGTCACGGCGAGGCCAACTTCATCGCCGCGTACGGCGGGCTGACACTCGTCGGCGCGATGGTCGGCATCGCCGTGAACATGGTCGCGCCGCCGCTGCCGCTCGCCCCCGCGCGACTCGCCGTCGGACGCACCCGAACGGTGCTGGCGGCCCAGCTGCGCGAGCTGGGCGACCTCATGGTCCAGCACGAGCTGCCGACGCTCGACGAGTGGCACCGTGAGCACTCCGAGCTCCGGCGGGCCCGGACCGCGATGCGCGACGCCGTCACCCTGGTCCACGAGTCCCTCACGGCGAACGCGCGCGCCCGACGGCACCGTGACGCGCTGGACGTGCTGACCCAGGAGGCGGACTCGCTCGACCGCGTGTCCCTCCTGGTCTCCGACGTCAGCGACCTCGTGCTGCTGCCCCACGGCGTCCCCGGCGACCCCGAGGGTCGTGCCGCACTCTCCGACGACGCCCGCGAGCCCATCGCCCGCGCGATGCACCGGGTGGCCGACGCCCTCGACGCCTACCAGTACGGCGGGGACACGCAGTCCACGCTCACGGCCGCCGACGCCGAGCTCGAGCAGCTGCTGCGGAACCAGCCCGGCGAGACCCACGAGCAGCTGCTCGTCCACAGCGTCGTGCTCGCCCTGCGCAGGGCGCTCGACACGTTCGGCTGACACGCCCTCCCTGAATTGCTCCGGGCACCCCTGCACTTGTACTTTGGGGCTCTAGCGCGGTGCTTCAAACCCAGGCACTGATCCTCCTCCCCCAGAGGAGGTCTGCCTTGCAGACCGATTTTCAGTTCTCGTGCGATCCACCGCTGGCGCAGGTGCGCATCTTCGGCGAGCTCGACCCGTCGACGACCGCACACCTCGCCGACGTGCTCGAGAGCCTGGCGACGCGCGGGTGCACCCGTGTGGAGGTGGACGTGGAGGAGGTGACGTACGTGGACGAGTCGAACCTGCGGGTGCTGCGGGACGAGCAGCTGCGGCTGCGTGCTCGTGGCGGAGATCTCGAGGTGGTCGGCGACTCCGACTACCACCGGGTGGTCGCGCGCCGTGCCGGCTGCGCCGACCTGTTCCCGTCGTCCCTCGCCGAGGACGCAGAGCCGTGGGAGGGCGTCGGCTCATGAGCGAGGACCTGCCGCTCGCCGAACGGCTCGCCGAGGCCGCACGCAACCTCCAGACCGCGCCGAGCGCGAGCGCCACGATGGAGACCGCCGTGCAGCTGGCGGTCACGAACATCCGCCACTGCGACTCCGCCAGCGTCACGCTCGTGCGACGGCGCGGGGCGCTCGAGACGCCCTCGTCCAGCGACGGCGTCGCGCTGGCCTGCGACCGGCTCCAGTACGACCTCGGCGACGGCCCGTGCCTGCAGGCCGTGTGGGACGAGGCCGTCGTGCACTCGCCCGACCTCACCGACGACGCCCGCTGGGGCATCTGGGGACCGCGGGTCGCCGAGGAGCAGGGGGTGCTGAGCGTCCTGTGCCTGCGCCTGTTCACCGAGAAGGACGACATCGGCGCCCTCAACCTCTACTCGCAGCGCCGTGACGGCTTCAGCGAGGACGACCGCGACGAGGGCACCGCGCTCGCCGCCCACATCGCCGTCGCGCTCGCCGCCGCCCAGGCGCAGGAGAACCTCACCCGCGCGCTGGACGCACGCACGCTCGTCGGACAGGCCGTCGGCATCGTCATGGAGCGCTACGGCGTCAACTCGGCGGCCGCGTTCCAGGTGCTCGTGCGGATCAGCTCGCACAGCAACCTCAAGCTGCGCGACATCGCGCAGGAGCTCGTCGACACGGGCAACCTCCACGGCAGCGACCGCGCCGCGAAGACCCGTCCCGAGCTCGAGTCCGAGCAGCAGTAGTCGCTCACGCGGCGTCGGCGGCGCGTCGCAGGTCGTCGGCGAGGTCCTGCAGCCCGGTGGCGTAGCGCCGCGGTCGCGCAGGCGCAGCAGCGCCGAGGGGTGTGTGGTGAGCACCACCGCGTAGGGCGTGTCGACCTCGAGCACGTGCCCGCGCTCCTCACGGATCCGCACGGTCCGACCCAGCACCGAACGGCCCGCCGTGGCGCCGAGGCAGACGACAACGCGCGGTCTCACCACTTCCAGCTCGCTCTCGAGCCACGGGTGGCAGGCGTCGATGTGGCTCGCGGCGGGCTTCTGATGGATCCGAACTCCGGGCGAACGAACGGGCGGGCGGTGCGCTCACGCGTCACCGCCCGCCCGTTCGGGGTGCCTCAGGCCGTCACCAGTTGTAGTTCGTGCCGTACTCGATGTTGTGATACATCCCGATGTGCGTGTAGAAGTTCATCGCACCGAACAGCAGGAACACCACGCCGCCGATCACGAAGGCCCACACGACCCAGCGCAGCAGCTGCGGGCGGTCGGTCAGCAGCGCGAACGCGAACAGCAGCGCGCCCACCGCGACGATGCCCCACAGGCCGCCGAGGAACAGCGCCTCGAGGATCGGCAGGTGGCCGAAGCGGCCGCTGATGGGCTCCTCCGGGGGCGCGGCACCCAGCTGGAACCGCACGAACGCGATGGCCAGGACGGCCATGCCCAGGCCGAGGGCGCCGACGAAGATGCTCGCGGGCTTCACGGCGGACAGCACCGCGTCCCGGACGAGCTCCTGCTCGCCGGCGAAGAGCTCGCGGTTGCGCCACAGGTAGATCGCGGCGAACAGCAGCAGCGCGCCGAAGGCGGCGGCCGGCTGGCCGAAGGCGATGTTGGCGTACTCGAAGCCCTCCCCGCCGAACGGCCAGGTCACGGTGGTGTGCACGCCCAGGACGAACAGCAGCAGACCGGTCAGTCCGAAGAACGCGGCCCATCCCTCGCTGTCGACGCGCTTGCCCCGCAGCAGGTGGTGCAGGAACATCGCGACGCCGAGGAGACCCGCGCCCGAGGTGACGGCCACGATCTCGTTGTAGACGACCATGTCGCCCACTTCCTCTCTTCTTTGATGGTGGGAGCGCCCTCCGGGCGCTTAGTTGAAGGTTCAACTACCACCCTACGCCTCTCCCCAACCCCGACCCGAGCCAGGGGCCGGCGACGGATCGCCGGCCCCTCCTCATGTCTCAGCCCTGCTCGAGAGGACGCGCCGGGTCTGCGGTCCAGGCGTTGAGCGAGCCGTCGTAGATCGCGACGTCGTCGCGGCCGAGGCCCTTCAGCGCGAACGCGACGGCCGTCGCCGCGATCCCGCCGCCGCAGTACGTCACGGGCGCCACCTCGGGATCGAGCGCGCCGACCGACTCGAAGAGCGGGCGCAGCTCGTCGAGGCTGCGCAGGCGTCCCTGCTCGTCCACGAGCTCGCCGAACGGCACGTTGACACTGCCCGGGATGCGACCGCCGGCGAAGGACTCGCGGTCGAGGGAGTTGATGAGCAGGACCGAGCCGTCGTGCGTCGCGGCCTCCACGTCGGCGGTGCTCGCGATGCGCTCGCTGCTGCGTGAGGGCGTGAACCGCGCCGGCTCGTAGGTCGCGTCGCCCGTCTCCACTGGCAGGCCCGCGTCCTGCCAGGCCTTCAGTCCGCCGTCGAGCACGACGACGTCGGGGTGCCCCTCGAGCTCGAGCTGCCACCACAGCCGCGTGGCCCAGATGCCGTCGACGTGGTCGTAGACCACGACCGTGTGGTCGTTGCCGATGCCGAGGTCGCCGATCACCCGCGCGAACTGGTCGGAGGGCGCGGCCTCGAACGCCGCCTCCCCGTCGTGGACGGTGAGGTCGGCCAGCTGGTCGGCGAACGTGGCCCCGGGGACGTGGGCCTCGCGGTAGGTCGCGCGACCCGACTCGGTGTGCGCGCCCTCGGCGTCGAAGGTGAGGTGGACGGTGGCGTCGACGACGCGGATCGAGGGATCGTCCAGGCGATCGCGGAGCCACTGGACGTCGACGAGGCGGGGGTGGGAGGTCATGCCCTCGAGCCTAGGTCGGGCGAGGTGGTCGCTCCCTCGCGTCTCATCTGGTGTGCGGGCGGCGAGGTGCATGTCCCGCCGTCGCACGGGTACTCCCTTCGAGGAGCGAGCGGAGGACCTCATGGGCATCACCCAGGTGCGCGACGGGATCGTGCGGATCGAGCAGGCGGGGACCAACTGCTACCTCGTCACCAGCGCCGGCGCGCCCTACTTCGTCGACGCCGGACTCCCCCGCACCCGCGAGCTCGCCGAGCAGGCCCTGCGCGAGAGTGGTCACGACTGGGGCGACGTCACCGACGTCCTGCTGACGCACGCGCACTTCGACCACCTCGGCTTCGCGGCCCACGCGTCCCGGGCCGGCGCCCGCATCTGGGCCCATCCCGGCGACCACCGGATCGCCCGTCGCCCCTACCGCTACCAGCCCGGGCGTCCGCGCCTGCTCTACCCGCTGCGCCACCCGGCCTCGGTCCTCGTCCTCGCGCGCATGGTCGCTGCCGGCGCCCTGAAGGTCGAGGGCGTCGCGCAGATCGAGAACCTCCACCCCGGGGCGGACGGTCTTCCCGCCGGCGTCGAGGTCGTCGCGACGCCCGGCCACACCGACGGCCACTGCGTGCTGCTGCTGCCCGACTCCGACGTCGTCTTCACCGGCGACGCGCTCGTCACGCTGGACCCGTACACGGGTCGCACCGGCCCGCGCATCGTGGCGCGCGCCGGCACGAAGGACGCGCGCGGTGCCCTGCGGTCGCTCGACGCGATCGCGGCCACGGGTGCCGGCACGGTGCTGCCGGGCCACGGCGAGCCGTTCCGGCGCGGCGCCGCGGCCGCCGCCGAGTCCGCGGCAGGCGCCGGAGTCGCCTAGTCGCGGTCGCGGTGACTGAACATCTCCTGCACCTGACGACGCATCACCTTGCCGATCTGCGAGCGCGGCAGGTCCTCCACGAACTCGACCCGGCGCGGCAGCGCGTAGCGCGCGAGACGCTGCTCCCCGTGCGCCCGGACCATCTCGACCGAGGGCGTCGCGGCGCCGGACTCCATCACGAACGCCGCGAGCACCTCGTGGTCGCCGGCACGCGTGCTGACGCCCACGACCGCGACGTCGGTGACGCCGGGAAGCAGTCGCAGGTGGTCCTCCACCGTGGACGGGTACACCTTGAAGCCGCCGACGATGATCATCTCCTTGACCCGGTCGACCAGCGTGACCCAGCCGGTCGCGTCGACCTCGACGACGTCGCCCGTGCGCAGCCAGCCGTCCTCGAGCAGCTGGTGGGCCGTCTCCTCGGGCCGGTTCAGGTAGCCCGTGAAGACCTGCGGACCTCGGACCAGCAGCTCGCCGCGGCGGACGCCGCTCTCGTTCGGCCCGACCTCGCGCGTGTGGTCGTCGACGTCGACGATCCGCATGTCGGTGTTGGGGAACGGGACGCCGAGCGTGCCGGGGCGGCGCGTGGGCGCGCACGGGTTGCCGAGGGCGATCGGCGCGCACTCGGTCATGCCGTAGCCCTCGATCAGCAGTCCCCCGGTGAGCCGCTCCCAGCGCTCCACCGTGGCGGGCGGGATCGGCATCGCGCCGGCGAAACCGAGCCGGCACTCCCGGAAACCCTCGGCGGGAGGCTTGCCCGAGGCCTCGGCGGTCGCGGCGATCCGGTCGAACATCGGCGCGACCCCGGCCATGAACGTGGCGGGCCGGCGGCCGAACGCCTGCACGACGGCCGCGGGATCGAAGTTCGGGAACATCACGAGGGTCGCCCCGATGTGGCCGGGCAGGTTGAGGCAGAACGTCAGCCCGAAGGCGTGGAAGAACGGCAGCACGCCGTAGACGGTCTCCTCGCCCTCCCGGAAGCCCGCCCACGCCTGGCCGTGCACGAGGTTCGCCACGAGGTTGCGGTGCGTCAGCATCGCCGCCTTCGGCGTTCCCGTCGTGCCGCCGGTGTACTGCAGCAGCGCGAGGTCGTCGGCCCGAACCGTGGCCGGCGGCACCTCGCCCTGCGCCCCGGCGACGAGATGGTGCCAGTCGGCGATGTCGGACGGCACGGTGCCGAGCAGCGCCTCGCGCTTCGCCCGAGCGGGCTTGAGCGGCAGGCGCAGGAGCAGGCGCGAGAGCATCGGCAGGTCGCGACTGACGTCGACGCTCACCACGGTCTCCAGGGGCGTCGTGGCCCGCGCCGGGAGGACCCGCTCAACGGCCTTGTGCCACACCAGCGCGTGGGTCGCGCCGCAGTCACCGAGCAGGTGCTCGAGCTCGGCCTGCGTGTACGTCGGGTTGAGGTCCACGACGACCGCACCCAGGCGCAGGACCGCGTGGTACGCCACGAGGTGGGACGGGCAGTTCGGCAGCACGAGCGCGACCCGCGATCCCGCGTGCACGCCCAGCCCACTCAGCACCACCATGGCGCGGCGCACGGCCTGCTCGGTCTCGGCGTACGTGGCGGTCGCGCCGAGGAAGTCGGTGGCGATCCGTTCCGGGAAGCGCTGCGCCGATCGCGCGAGTCCTGCCGTCACCGGCTCGTCGGGGATCTCGATCTCCGCCGGGACGCCGGGTCCGTAGTGGACGGCCCACGGGCGCTGGTCGTGCTGCTCCATCATCTCGCCTTCGGCTTCCGGCCAGACGCCCCAGCGGCCTCCGGCGAACCCTTCGAGTCTAGGGACGTCCACGGTCATCGGCCCGACCGCGTCACCGGACCGAGGGCACCCCGTGCCGAGGACACCACAAGGGCGCCGGTCCCGAGCACCAGCGCCCCTGCGGCCGAGACGTGCCTCCCTCAGGAGGCCCGGCGGAACGCCCGGTCCGAGACCTTCACGACCTGCCCGGCACCCTCGATGCCCAGGAAGCCCGCGATCGACCAGGCGGTGGAGTACAGCGACTTGCCCGAGATCACGAGGCCGGTCGGCATCGTCACCTGCGCGTACGTCCGCTTGCCCCACGGGGAGACCTTGACGATCTGCCCGACGGTGGACGGATCGAAGCCGGGTCCGGGCTCACCCTCGGGCATGCCCTCGAGGACCTCGCTCACGTAGATCGTGCCGTCGCGGCGCACCGCCACCCCGGTCGGTGACGTGAAGCCCTTGATGACACGCTTCACCTTGCCCGTCCGGGCGTCGAGCACGTACACGCGACCCTCTCCGGGTGCCTCGCCGGTCAGCGCGGACACGTAGAGCGTGTTGCGCGGACCGTAGGCCAGACCCGTCGGGACCGCGTCGCAGCCCACGGTGCTCGCGTCGTTGTTCGGCCGGCCCTCACAGGCGCCGGTGTTGACGGTCGGCGGGACGAAGAACGTCGAGACCTTGCCCTTCGCGCTCACGCGCAGCACCGCGTTGGCGCCACCGTCGGCCACGAGCACTCCCCCGTGGCGTCCGCGCTCGGCCAGCAGGCTGAAGGGGTTCGACAGCGCGTCCAGGGGCGCACCGTCGGGGCCGAACTGCGTCTGGCCGTCGGGGTTGTACTTCAGCTCGTGCGCCATCAGGTCGGCGAACACGCTCACCTTGCCCTTCTGGGCGACCAGCACCGAGGAGCCGGGGTACGGGCCCGCCGGCGCCGACGGATCGGCCTCGCCGGTCACGATGGCGATGTACTTCCCGACACGGACCGCGCCGCTGGCGGCGTTCGGCCCCAGGCCGCTCACCAGCGTGCGCACCTTGCCCCGGTGGCGCGGATCCACGGAGATGACCCGGCCGGCGCCGGACTCCATGACGAGCAGCCGGTGGCCGACGTCGCGCGAGACTTGGAACGGCCCCTCGAGGCCGTCGGCGACGACGGTGATGGGTCGGTGGGTGGGGCGGTGCTTGCCGTGCGCGGACGCTGACGGTGCGAAGGTGAGGGCGACGGCGGTCGCCGTCGTCGCTGCGGTGAGAACTCTCCATACTGGACGCATCTCGGACTCCTTGAGAGGGGACGGTTTTCCCGAGACGATAATGTGATCTATGTCACACGTATCACGGATGCCGAGCGAGGTGAACCCCTCCCTCGGACCCCAGTCCCGGGGGCGTTCGTCCCTGTAAACCGGTGTTCCCAGAGCCGTCCGCAGAGAATCGACCTAGGCTCGCCGCACGGAGGTGGAACGTGGTCAGGCTTCATGCCGAGGAACGACGCAGGCAGCTGCTGGCTGTCGCGCGCGAGGAGTTCGCGCGGGTCGGACCCGAGGGTGCGCGCATCAGCGACATCGCCAAGCTGGCGGGTGTCAACGTCGCCCTGCTCTACCGCTACTTCGAGTCCAAGGAGCAGCTGTTCGAGGAGGCCGTCGTCGAGCCGATCGACCACCTGCTGCAGGACGTCCTGGCCCAGACCGTCGCCGGGAGCATCAACGGCTCGTCCGAAGCGGTCACGATCTTCTACCGCGGCCTGCTGGAGGTCTTCGTCGAGTACCTCGACCTGTTCAACGTCGTCCTGTTCAGTGACCGCGACAGCGGCCAGGAGTTCTACCTGCGCCGCATCGCGCCGTTCATCGACTCGCTCGCCGAGCACGTACGCGGCGCCGCCGGCACCCTCTGGGCCCAGAACGCCGATCCGGCCCTCTCCTCGCCCATGTGCGTCGGGATGTGCTGGGGCATCGCGATGGACGCGCACTTCCGCGGGGTGGAGCTGGACACCGACGAGGTCGCCCGCGTGCTGACGATGATCACGGTCCAGGGGCTCCGGGGCGAGACGCCTCCGCGCTGACCCTCGCCGTCCACCCGACATCGGCTAGCGTCGCCACCATGAGTGAGAGCGAGCGCTGGCTCGACGACGACGAGGCCGAGGCGTGGCTCGCGCTGGTGTCCATCCTCGAGGTGCTCCCGGCGACCCTGGACTCCCAGCTCGGGCGCGACGCCGACTTGACGTTCTTCGAGTTCCTCGTGCTGGTGCAGCTAGCCGAGACCCACGAGGACTCGATGCGGCTGACCGACCTCGCCACCGCCATGAACACCACCCCGGCACGCCTCTCGCGCGTCGTGACCCGACTGGAGCACGACGGACTGCTGCTGCGGACGGCGAGCCCTGACGACGGACGCTCGCGGCACGCTCGCCTGACCCCGTCGGGCTGGGAGCGACTCGAGGCCGCCTCCCCCGGTCACGTGGACCTCGTCCGCGAGGTCTTCGTCAGCCGACTGACGCGTGAGCAGCTCGGCCAGGTCCGCCGGATCGGCGACCGGCTGCTGGCGGGACTGGACCCCGGTCAGCGCGTGCTCGCGGGCACACGGGGTTCGACCCGTGGCCGCCAAGGACTCTCTCGGTTCCCTGAGCGGCCTCGGGCCGAAGACTGAGATCAGCTGCGATGCACCTTCCAGACCCCGAGCAGGAAGGTCGAGATCGCGGAGGCGATCGCGAGCGCCGTCCAGACGGCGGCCTCCCCCGTGGTCGTCAGCGGTCCTTGCGCCGGCAGCCGGATGAGCTGGACCAGCGACACCACCCACAGGACGGCCATGAGGACCAGGCCGACGTTCATGACCAGCCCACCGAGCGCGGTGGGCCCACCCTCTCGGACCGCATCACCTTCGCGCGCACCTGTGCGGTCGGCCTTCTGGGCGCCACCGCGTCGACTGTGATGCAGGCTGTGTGAGAGGGCCATCCTCGGCGTCCTTCCAGAGAGCGGTAGTTGTATCTACAACTTTCTACTGCGAGTCTATCCCCGGCCGGAGGAACCCACAACCGGAGGAGACTCTCCGCTCCCGAAACCCGCGACGGGTTAGTTTTCGAGTTGTTTGAGGCGGTCGTGGACGTCGGTGGTGTGGTGGGTGTCGGTGCCGGCGGTGCGGTGGAACCAGGTGATGGCGTCTTGGGTGTTGCCGGTGGCGAGGAGGGTGTCGGCGTAGGCGTATCGCAGGCGGGTGACCCAGTCGGAGCGGTTGGTGGTGTGGAGGGGTTCGGTTTCGAGGATGTGGAGGGCGGCGTCGAGGTGTCCGAGGTCGCGGCGGGCGCCGGCGATGACGATGGACAGTTCGGTGTTGCCGGGTTCGTCGAGGTGGGCGCGGGTGGTGGGGTTGTCGTATTCGAGGGCTTTTTCGGGGCGGCCGAGGGCGCGTTCGGCATCGGCCATCATGGGGGCGTAGATGTGGCGGCCGGTCATGCGGCGGGCGGCGCGGAATTCGGCGAGGGCTTCGGCCCAGTTGCCCAGGGCGTAGGCGGTTTCGCCGGTGGCTTCGCGGACGAGGCCGACGCGCATGGCGCGGGCTCGGGCGGCGAGGGCGTGCTTGTGGGCGGTCTCGGGGTCGGTGTGCAGGAGGGTGCCGGCCATGACGAGGTGGCGGGCGACCTTGTCGGCGAGCTTGTCGGGCAGGCCGGAGAGCTCTTGGCGGGCGTGCTTGTCCAGGTCCTTGGCGGAGACGTCGTCGGGGATGGGGGGTCCGTCGTAGATCTTCTGCTCGGCGGTGCGCTCGGGGGCGCTGGGGCGGCCGCCGGAGCGTGGGGCGCCGGAGCGCGAGCCGGCGCCGGAGCGCTGGCCGGGGCCGGAGCGGGAGCCGCCGCCGGAGCGGGAGCCGCCGCCGGAGCGGGAGCCGCCGCCGGGGCGGGAGCCGCTGGTGGGCTTGCCGTCGCGGGAGCTGGGCTTGCCGTCGCGGGAGCTGGGCTTGCCGTCGCGGGAGGTGGGCTTGCCGCTGTTGCGGCTGCTGCTGGTGGGCTTGCCGCGGGTGTTGCCGGGCTTGTTGCCGGGCTTGCCGCCGCGGTTGTTGCCGCCGTTGCGGGGGTTTCGGTCCTGGGCCATGGTGCGGGTTCCTCTCGGGTGCCTGGCCTGGCGCCCGGCTGGGTGGGTGTTCGTGTGCCCCTCCACTGTGGCGGGGTCGGGGCCCGTGCGCCAGCAGGACCACCCGCTCGTTGGGGGTGGTCGGGGGGTGAAATGCAGCAAGGCCGCTCCCTGTTGGGAGCGGCCTCGCGCATCAATGGTTGTCCGGCGACGTCCTACTCTCCCACACCGTCTCCAGTGCAGTACCATCGGCGCTGAAGGGCTTGACTTCCGGGTTCGGAATGTAGCCGGGTATTTCCCCTTCGCCATGGTCGCCGAAACTCTATGGAGATATCAACAAACCTTGGAGAACACTCTCGTGTTCTTCGTGGTTCCCGATCATATCTCGGGAACCTCACAGTGGACGCGTGGCGGTCTTTGTAAGAAACAAGCCCTCGGCCTATTAGTACCGGTCAGCTCCATGCATTGCTGCACTTCTACTTCCGGCCTATCAACCCAGTGGTCTGCTGGGGGCCTTACCTCCTCGAGGGAGTGGGAAACCTCATCTTGAAACATGCTTCCCGCTTAGATGCTTTCAGCGGTTATCACTTCCGAACGTAGCCAACCAGCCGTGCTCTTGGCAGAACAACTGGCACACCAGAGGTTCGTCCACCCCGGTCCTCTCGTACTAGGGGCAGCCTTTCTCAAGTTTCCTACGCGCGCGGCGGATAGGGACCGAACTGTCTCACGACGTTCTAAACCCAGCTCGCGTGCCGCTTTAATGGGCGAACAGCCCAACCCTTGGGACCTGCTACGGCCCCAGGATGCGACGAGCCGACATCGAGGTGCCAAACCATCCCGTCGATATGGACTCTTGGGGAAGATCAGCCTGTTATCCCCGGGGTACCTTTTATCCGTTGAGCGACGCCGCTTCCACATGCCAGCGCCGGATCACTAGTTCCGACTTTCGTCCCTGCTCGAGCTGTCACTCTCACAGTCAAGCTCCCTTGTGCACTTACACTCGAAACCTGATTGCCAACCAGGCTGAGGGAACCTTTGAGCGCCTCCGTTACATTTTAGGAGGCAACCGCCCCAGTTAAACTACCCATCAGGCACTGTCCCTGATCCGGATAACGGACCTAGGTTAGATATCTAGTACGACCAGAGTGGTATTTCAACGATGACTCCACTCGAACTGGCGTCCGAGCTTCACAGTCTCCCACCTATCCTACACAAGTCGAACCAAACACCAATACCAAACTATAGTAAAGGTCCCGGGGTCTTTCCGTCCTGCCGCGCGTAACGAGCATCTTTACTCGTAGTGCAATTTCGCCGAGTTCATGGTTGAGACAGCGCCCAAGTCGTTACTCCATTCGTGCAGGTCGGAACTTACCCGACAAGGAATTTCGCTACCTTAGGATGGTTATAGTTACCACCGCCGTTTACTGGGGCTTAAGTTCTGTGCTTCGCTTGCGCTAACACGTCCCCTTAACCTTCCAGCACCGGGCAGGAGTCAGTCCATATACGGCGTCTTTCGACTTAGCATGGACCTGTGTTTTTAGTAAACAGTCGCTTGGGCCTGGTCTCTGCGGCCTTCAACGCTTCTCGGAGCAAGTCCGATGACGCATCCGGCCCCCCTTCTCCCGAAGTTACGGGGGCATTTTGCCGAGTTCCTTAACCATGATTCTCTCGATCACCTTAGTATTCTCTACTTGACCACCTGAGTCGGTTTGGGGTACGGGCGGCTCTGAATCTCGCTAGATGCTTTTCTCGGCAGCATAGGATCACTCACACTCCACTACGTGGGTGGCATCGGCTCTCAGGCATATGAGTGACGGATTTGCCTATCACTCGCCCTACGACCTTACCCGTGGACTACCATCGCCACGGTTGAGCTACCTTCCTGCGTCACACCATTGCTTGCCTACTACCAGATCGGGTCATGCGCTCTGCCGCACCGTGGTCTCCGAAGAGACGGTAGGTACGGTTTCGGGCACTTAGCATCACTGGATTCAGCATGGGCGATTCAACGCCGGTACGGGAATATCAACCCGTTGTCCATCGACTACGCCTGTCGGCCTCGCCTTAGGTCCCGACTTACCCAGGGAAGATTAGCTTGACCCTGGAACCCTTGGTCATTCGGTGGAAGAGTTTCTCACTCTTCATTCGCTACTCATGCCTGCATTCTCACTCGTGTCGCATCCACGGCTGGGTTACCCCGCCGCTTCGCTCGCGACACGACGCTCCCCTACCGATCCACACGGCTGGACCACGAAGGCCTACCTCATGTGTGAATCCCATAGCTTCGGTGGATTGCTTGAGCCCCGCTAAATTGTCGGCGCGGAATTACTTGACCAGTGAGCTATTACGCACTCTTTCAAGGGTGGCTGCTTCTAAGCCAACCTCCTGGTTGTCTCTGCGACTCCACATCCTTTTCCACTTAGCAATCGCTTTGGGACCTTAGCTGATGGTCTGGGCTGTTTCCCTCTCGACTACGGAGCTTATCCCCCGCAGTCTCACTGCTGCGCTCTCACTTACCGGCATTCGGAGTTTGGTTGAGTTCAGTAAGCTTGTAGGCCCCCTAGCCCATCCAGTGCTCTACCTCCGGCAAGAAACACGCAACGCTGCACCTAAATGCATTTCGGGGAGAACCAGCTATCACGGAGTTTGATTGGCCTTTCACCCCTATCCACAGCTCATCCCCCCAGTTTTTAACCTAGGTGGGTTCGGTCCTCCACGCGGTCTTACCCGCGCTTCAACCTGGCCATGGATAGATCACTCCGCTTCGGGTCTAGATCGTGCAACTCAAGCGCCCTATTCGGACTCGCTTTCGCTACGGCTACGGCACTCGCCTTAACCTTGCTACACAACGCTAACTCGCAGGCTCATTCTTCAAAAGGCACGCTGTCACAGTTCACAAGGAACCGCTCCAACGGATTGTATGCACACGGTTTCAGGTACTATTTCACTCCCCTCCCGGGGTACTTTTCACCTTTCCCTCACGGTACTAGTCCGCTATCGGTCATCGAGGAGTATTTAGGCTTAGCGGGTGGTCCCGCCAGATTCACACCGAATTTCAGGGGTTCGGTGTTACTCGGGATGACGCACAAGAGCCATGAGCTTACGGTTACGGGGATCTCACCCTCTGTGTCGCGACTTTCCAGTCAGCTTCACCTTCACTCATGGTTTATGACTCTTCGACTGTCCGGCAGAACAGTCAGTGCGGTCCCACAACCCCCTGGATGCAACGCCCGCCGGCTATCACACACCCAAGGTTTGGCCTCTTCCGGTTTCGCTCGCCACTACTACCGGAATCACTGTTGTTTTCTCTTCCTGTGGGTACTGAGATGTTTCACTTCCCCACGTTCCCTCCAAACGCCCTATGTGTTCAGGCGCAGGTACTCAGACTTTCCTCTGAGTGGGTTTCCCCATTCGGACATCCCCGGATCACAGCTCGGTTGTCAACTCCCCGGGGCTTTTCGCAGACTCCAACGTCCTTCATCGGCTCTCGATGCCAAGGCATCCACCATGTGCACTTAGTAGCTTGTTGTTACTACAAAGATGCTCGCGTCCACTGTGAAGTTCTCAAAATACGATCGGTCCCGTACCCGGTTCCCCGCCTGCCCCACCCCACAGGGTCGGATGGTTCGAGGAGATGTACGGTCCGAGAGATCCAGCAAGAGATGCTGATCCCTCAGGACCCAACAGTGTGCCTGAGCTGCCACCCACCACCAGGACCGAGGTTCCACGCCCACCCCAAAAGGAGAGCAGTACTGACGGCCCGAGACGGGCAGCAAGTCAAATAATCGACGATCCACTAGTGAGCTGGACCCGCGTCAGACATTCGCTGACGAACGGTGTCCGCCTGGACCAGACAAAGCTGGCCAGATGCTCCTTAGAAAGGAGGTGATCCAGCCGCACCTTCCGGTACGGCTACCTTGTTACGACTTCGTCCCAATCGCCAGCCCCACCTTCGACGGCTCCCTCCACAAGGGTTGGGCCACCGGCTTCGGGTGTTGCCGACTTTCATGACGTGACGGGCGGTGTGTACAAGGCCCGGGAACGTATTCACCGCAGCGTTGCTGATCTGCGATTACTAGCGACTCCGACTTCATGGGGTCGAGTTGCAGACCCCAATCCGAACTGAGACCGGCTTTTTGGGATTCGCTCCACCTCGCGGTTTCGCAGCCCTTTGTACCGGCCATTGTAGCATGCTTGAAGCCCTGGACATAAGGGGCATGAAGACTTGACGTCATCCCCACCTTCCTCCGAGTTGACCCCGGCAGTCTCCTATGAGTCCCCACCATGACGTGCTGGCAACATAGGACGAGGGTTGCGCTCGTTGCGGGACTTAACCCAACATCTCACGACACGAGCTGACGACAGCCATGCACCACCTGTATACCGACCACAAGGGGGCGCCTATCTCTAGGCGTTTCCGGCATATGTCAAACCCAGGTAAGGTTCTTCGCGTTGCATCGAATTAATCAGCATGCTCCGCCGCTTGTGCGGGCCCCCGTCAATTCCTTTGAGTTTTAGCCTTGCGGCCGTACTCCCCAGGCGGGGCGCTTAATGCGTTAGCTGCGGCACGGAGACCGTGGAAGGTCCCCACACCTAGCGCCCAACGTTTACGGCATGGACTACCAGGGTATCTAATCCTGTTCGCTCCCCATGCTTTCGCTCCTCAGCGTCAGGTAATGCCCAGAGAACCGCCTTCGCCACCGGTGTTCCTCCTGATATCTGCGCATTCCACCGCTACACCAGGAATTCCGTTCTCCCCTGCATACCTCTAGTTTGCCCGTATCGTAAGCACGCTCAGGGTTGAGCCCTGAGTTTTCACTCCCGACGCGACAAACCGCCTACGAGCCCTTTACGCCCAATAATTCCGGACAACGCTCGGACCCTACGTATTACCGCGGCTGCTGGCACGTAGTTGGCCGGTCCTTCTTCTGCAGGTACCGTCACTTTCGCTTCGTCCCTGCTGAAAGAGGTTTACAACCCGAAGGCCGTCATCCCTCACGCGGCGTTGCTGGATCAGGCTTTCGCCCATTGTCCAATATTCCCCACTGCTGCCTCCCGTAGGAGTCTGGGCCGTGTCTCAGTCCCAGTGTGGCCGGTCACCCTCTCAGGCCGGCTACCCGTCGTCGCCTTGGTGAGCCGTTACCTCACCAACAAGCTGATAGGCCGCGAGTCCATCCCACTCCGCCGGAGCTTTCCACCACCAGAAGATGCCTTCGATGGTCATATTCGGCATTAGCCAGCGTTTCCACTGGTTATTCCGAAGAATGGGGCAGGTTACTCACGTGTTACTCACCCGTTCGCCGCTCGTGTACCCCCGAAGGGGCCTTACCGCTCGACTTGCATGTGTTAAGCACGCCGCCAGCGTTCGTCCTGAGCCAGGATCAAACTCTCCGTTGAAAAAATCCCAGACACCCGAAAGCATCCGGTCAACAACTAGACAGTTCAACACTGACAAGATCTGACTGCTGGACAGTCATTAATTGTCGGAATTGTCCCTGCAACCCTGCGCGAAACCAACCAAAGGCCGGAATCCTTCAGAGTCGCCGGGGTACTGATAAAAAATTCGTCGACTTTTGACACACTGTTGAGTTCTCAAGGATCAGACGCACACCCACAACCACACCGTCACCGGCACAACCACAGGGGCTCATCCACATTACATCGCCGTTTTCCACCAGGTCAAACCCAGCTCGGTCACGATGCCAGCGCAACGTTTTCCCGCGGCCAGTTTCCGGCTCCCCACAGGGCTCCTGGCGTTAACCGCTTCGGTCTGCGCTTCCCGTTCCCCCGCCGTGCGGAGCAACAAGAAGAACATTACACACACGTCTCCAACCTTGGCAAACCGCCCCCTACGCGTCCTACGTCACACCTGGAATTGCCGGGAAAAACGACTGTCGTCGGCATCGAGGGCCCGAAGGCCCCGCGATGCCGACGACACGGGTGTCATTTCACCGCTGCGGAGCCCAGGTAGGCCTCCTTGACCTCGTCGTTCTGCGAGACCTCTGCCATGGATCCGGTGGCGACGATCGTCCCCTGGTTGAGGACGACCACGCGGTCGGCGAGCGCGTTGACCGCCTGGAGGACGTGCTCGATCATCACGATCGCCACTCCGGCGTCGCGACAGGCGCGGACCTGCTCGATGACGATGTCGACCTCGGCCGGCGTCAGACCGGCCATGACCTCGTCGAGGAGCAGGATCTTCGGTCGCGCGGCCATCCCTCGGGCGCAGTCGACGATTCGCACCATGGCCGTGGGGATGTCGCCCAGCGCACGGGAGCGGTACTGCCACAGGTCGAAGCGCTTGAGCTCCTCCTCGGCGATCTCGTTCGCCCCGCGGTAGGACGACGCGGTGCGGTAGGCCGACATCGCCACGCACTCGAAGACGTTCAGCTCGGCGACGTTGCCCGACACCTGGAAGGTGCGGGCCACTCCCTCGCCGAAGACCCTCGCCGGAGCCATCCCGGTGATGTCCTTGCCGTCGAGCGTGATCGAGCCGGCGTTCGGCGTCAGGTATCCCGACACCAGGTTGACGAGCGTGGACTTGCCGGCGCCGTTCGGCCCGATGAGCGCCGTGACCTGGCCGCTCTCCGCCTCGAACGAGACGTCCGTCAGGACGCGCAGTCCGCCGAACTTCTTCGCCACTCCCCTGACCTCAAGCATGAGCGACCTCCTTCGAGGCCTCGTCGCGTCGTTCGTCCTCGAGGTCCTCGGGGTCCGGGTCGCGCCCGTCGCCGAAGAGTCGCTCGAGCAGGGCGTTCCACATCGGGACGATCCCGTCGGTGCCGTAGCGCACCAGGACGATCACGATCACCGCGTAGAGGATCTGCGTGAAGCTGGAGACGTTCGAGCTGGACACGTCGAACGAGCGCAGCGCCTCCTCCAGGGCGGCGATCCCGATGCCCGCCACGATCGGGCCGGCCAGGGTGGCCGAGCCGCCGATGATCGCGCCGACCATCATCGCGATGCCGATCTCCATCGAGAAGACCGAGTCGTAGCTGACGAAGTTCGTGTACTGGGCCATGAGCGAGCCGCTCACCGCGGTCAGACCCATGCTGAGCCCCATCGCGCCGGCCTGGTTGCGCACCACGTCGATGCCCATGCTCGCGGCCATCTGCGGGTCCTCACGGATGAAGGCGAGCGACCGGCCGAAGCGGGTCCGCTTCACCATCCACGCGGTCCCGATGACCATCAGCGCGAGCAGGACCAGGGCCACGAAGTAGAGCGGCACGGGGTTGGTGAACCACTGCAGATGCAGCAGTCCCTCGTCGGCGGACAGGTTCTGCAGTCCGTCGTTGCCGCCCGTCACCGACCACGAGGCCGCGATGCCCGCGATCGCGAGCGACAGCGCCATGGTGCCGAGCGCGAAGAAGAACGCGTTGACGCCGAAGCGGCTCATGATCAGGCTGACGCCGATGCCGACCGCGGCCGAGACCGCCATGCCCGCGAGGATCGCGAGCCAGACGTTCCAGCCGTGGGTCCACGTCAGGATGGCCACCGCGAACGCGCCGATGCCGAAGCCGGCGACGTGCGCGAGCGAGAGCAGGCCGGTCAGGCCCCCGGCGATGTTCCAGGTGAAGTTGCGCATCGCGAAGATCAGGGCGACGAAGCCGACGCTGACCAGCGGCGACTCGACGACGAACGGGTAGAGGACGGCGCCGACGATCGCCACCGTCGCGATGACGGCATTGATCCGCTTGACGGGCGTGTCGAAGCGCGCGAGGAGCTCGGGGACGCTCATGAGGAGGACACCTTCCGACGCATGACGAGTCCTTGCGGCCGCACGAGGATGACCGCCAGGAAGAGGAGATAGATGGCCGACGTCGCCAGCGAGCCGGAGACCAGGATGCTGCCGGCCGCCTCGGCGATGCCGAGCAGGATGCCCGCGGAGAGCACGCCCCACATGGACTCGCTGCCGCCGACCACCACGACGATGAACGCCTTGATCGTCAGCTCGAGCCCGAGATGCGGCGAGACCGGCTGGAACGGGATGAGCAGGGCACCCGCGATCGCGGCGATCGCCGCGCCCAGCGCGAACGTGGCGCGGTAGACGCGCGTGTAGTTGATGCCCACGTGCACCGCGCCCTCGAGTGACTGCGAGCACGCCCGCATGAGGCTGCCGAACCGCGTCTTGTAGACGAGGAAGGACACGCCGAGCGCGAGCAGCAGGCTGATGACGCCGGCCGCGAGCCGGCCGGAGCCGACCGTCACGCCGAGCACCTGGATGGCGTCGAACGGCCACGGGTTGGCGATCTTCTGGTACGGCTCGGGGAACATGATCTGGAAGAAGTACTGCATCGCCAGGCCGAGGCTGATCGTGATGACCAGCTGGGCGTGACCGGGCTTGTGCAGCGTGGACTCGATGAGGACCCGCTCGACCACGTAGCCGAACGCGCCCGCGACGGCCACCACGACGACGGTCGCCGCGAGGAAGCCCGGCAGGGACGTCGGCCCCACCCACAGCAGCCCGTACATGCCGAGCAGCACGAAGAAGCCGTGCGCGAAGTTCACGACGCGCATCACGCTGAAGATCAGGTACAGCCCCAGGCCGATCAGCGCGTAGATCAGTCCCTGGAGGACCCCCGTCATGAGGATCTGGGTCAGTGTCTGCATCAGACGGTTCCTTTCTCGTCGGCCGCGGGGACCACGCCGAGGTAGCCCGACTCCAGCAGCGGCGAGTCGCGGAGATGGTCGCTCGTGTCGGAGGCGATCACCGCGCCCGCGTCGAGCACGTGCGCCCACGACGCCATCGCGAGCGCCTGGTGCACGTTCTGCTCGACGAGCAGGATGGACAGCCCCGTCTGCGAGATCTCGCGGATCGTGGCCATGATCGAGTCGATGACGACCGGCGCGAGTCCGAGCGAGGGCTCGTCGAGGATGAGCAGTCGCGGCTGCAGCGCCAGGCCGCGGGCGATCGCGAGCATGCTGCGCTCACCGCCGCTGAGCGTGCCGGCGAAGTTCGACGACCGCTCCTGCAGGCGCGGGAAGAGGTCGTAGAGCTCGTCACGCGTGAACCGCGCTCCCCTGCCCTTGTCGCCCTTCGAGCCGACGATGTCGAGGTTCTCCTCGACGGTCATCATCGGGAAGAGCCGGCGCTCCTGCGGCACCACGACGAGACCGTCGTTGACGAGGTCCCAGGGCTTGCGGCCACGGACGTCCTCGCCGAACAGCTCGAACCGTCCGGCCTTGGTGGTCAGGATGCCCAGCACGCCTTCGATGAAGGTGGTCTTTCCGGCACCGTTGGAGCCGACCAGTGCGACCAGGGTCCCGCCCGGGATCGTCAGGTCGACGGACCTGACGATCTCCGAGCGTCCCCGCCACACACTGAACTGCTCGACGAGCAATGCGGTGTCCATGGCGATTTCCTCGTTCCTCGCGCCTCAGCGCTTGGGGTAGACGATCGTGGCGTTGGCGACGTCGTCCGGGAAGACGGGCACGTACTTGCCGTCCTGGATCTGCGTCACGAGACCGACCGCGGCGGCGTTGAAGCCCTGCTCGTCGAAGTCGACGCCGTGGCTGACGATGTACAGGCCGTTGTCGTCGCCGTTGATGCCCGCGATGTCGACCTCGCGCAGCGCCTTGGTGATCGACTCGCGGTCGTCGACGTCGTCGGCGTTGCGCAGCGCCTCGGCGACCACGGCTCCCGCGGAGTAGTAGTACGCGCCGACGCCGTCGGGCACCTGCCCGTCGTACGCCTCCTTGTAGTCGTCGACGAAGCCCTGCGGCGTCTGCTTGGCGTCGTCGCCCGGCTTGAGCTCGGCGGTCCAGTAGTTGCCCGCGACGTCGCCGTCGGCCGCCTCGGCGCCCACCGAGGAGATGAACTGGGAGTTGGTGTTGCCGCCCAGCGAGCCCAGCGTGGCCTTGGGCTGCCAGCCCGAGTCCTGCAGCGCCGGGTAGAACTGGAAGGCGCTCTGCGGGTTGCCGCCGAAGATCAGCAGGTCGGGGTTCGCCGCCTTCGCCTTCGCCACGAGCGGGCCGAAGTCGCTCGTGGAGGCCTCGTCGAAGGTGAGCGTGTCGATCAGCTCGACGTCGGGGAACTCCTTCTCCAGGGTGCCCGCCCAGGCCTTCCCGGCCTCGGGGAACGCGCCGGTGCTGGCGTTGATCATGTACGCGGTCCTGATCGGGTCGCCGGCCTCCTCCGAGCCCTTCATCACGGCACGGACGCCCTGCGCGGACCAGCCCTGGTCGGCCAGGACCGACGGGGCCAGCTTGAAGACGTGCGAGCGGCCCTCGCCGATGATGACGTCGCCGGCCTCCATCGGGACCAGCAGCGGGACCTTGAGCTGGTCGGCCGCCTGGGCGCCCGTCACGGTCAGCGGCGTGGACGAGGCGCCGAGGATCACGTTGACGTCCTCGCCGACGAGACGCCGCATCAGGGCGGGCACCTCCTCGGGCTTGGAGCGGTTGTCCAGGGCCACGACCTCGATGTCGCGACCGTCGATGCCACCGGCCTCGTTGAGGTCCTCGACGGCGAGCTTGAAGGAGTTCAGGCTCTGCACGCCGTACGGGGCGGCGATGCCGGTCAGGGCCGCCACCACGCCCACCTTGATCGGGGCGTCGTCGCCACCCTCGTCGTCTCCACCGGCGCATGCCGAGAGGAGCAGGGTGCCGGCCAGCGGGAGCGCGATGGCCGCCCGCAGCGCCGAGTTGCCTCGGCCTCGTCGTGTCGACTTCATGGTCATCTTCCTTTCGGGGGGTGGTGGGCTGGTGTGCCCGTGACGCTCCGGTGCCGGCCGCTTCATCGGCCACTCCAGATCGGTTCTCTCTTCTCGCGGAAGGCACGAGCGCCCTCCGCGCGGTCCTGGCTGAAGTACGGGCTCGGGCCCGGGTCGAGTCGCAGCGCGGCCGCGATCGGCAGCGAGGAGCCGAGGTTGACCATCGCCTTGTAGCGACGGATGGTGACGGGCGCACGCGAGGCGATGAGGTCGGCCGTGCGCCGCGCGTCCTCCTCGAGCTCGTCCGCCTGAACGGCGCGCGACACGAAGCCGATGCGCTCCGCGTGCTCGGCGTCGAACGGCTCGGCGCCGTAGAGGATCTCGAACGCGTGCGTCGCGGCGACCAGTCGCGGCAGCATCTGGCTGCCGAAGTTCGCGCCCAGCCCGACCTTGGCCTCCGGCAGCAGGAAGCGGGCGTCGTGCGAGGCGATGCGGATGTCGCACGCCATCGCCAGCTCCATCCCGCCGCCGACCACCCAGCCGTCGAGGACGGCGATCGTGGGCTTGCGGCACTCGAGCACGGTCTCGTAGACGTTGCGGGTGGTGCCGTGCATCGGCTCGTACGGACGCGCACCGGCGTCGTCGCCCGCCGCCATCTCCTTGAGGTCGGCGCCGACGGAGAACGCCTTGCGGCTCGTGGACCCGAGGGTCACCGCGCGGACCGAGTCGTCGCGGTCGAGCTCGGCGAACACCTCCACGAGTCGCTGCTGCACCGCGGAGCTGAGCGCATTGAGGCGCTCGGGGCGGTTGAGCCGCACCTCCGCGACCCCGCCGCGCCGCTCGACGAGCAGCTCCTGGTCGATGGTCACCACGGTGCCGACTCCCCCACGCCGCGCGCCGTCACGGCCGGGTGCGGAGGCGTGAGGACCTCCCACAGGCCGGGCGCCTCGGGGAACACGAGTCGCTCGCCGAGGAAGTGCGACCACTCGTGCTGCGTGCCGTACTCGTCCTGCCAGCTCCAGAGCCGCCGCGTGAGCAGGTGCAGGCGGTGCTCCTCGGTGGCGCCGATCGCGCCGAAGACCTGGTGCGCCGACCGGGCGAGGCGACCCGCCTGGATCCCGAGCGTGACCTTCGCGGACGCGGCCGCCAGCACGCGGTGGTCGGGCGCGGCCGCCACGGTGGACTCCACCGCGGCGCGCGTCGCCGCGGCCGCCTGCGCAACCGTGACCACGTGCTGCTGGATGGCCTGGAAGGCGCCGATGGGCTGGCCGAACTGGTGGCGCTGGCCGGCGTACTCGACGACCAGCTCCGCGATCGTGTCCATGGCCCCCGCGGCCGCCGCGGCCCGAAGCAGGGCGCCCCGCGCCCGTGCCTCACGCAGGTCGACGCCCTCGGTCGAGCCGACCTGGGCCGCGCCGACCCGCTGACGCTCGACCGTGACGGTGTCGCGGGGCTCCCCGGCCACGTTCGCGCCCTCCGTCACGTCGAGCGGCTCGAGCGCCACCAGGCGGCGTCCGGACTCCGTCTCGACGAACGCCAGGACGAGCTCGGCGTGACGGGCCCACGGCACGCGCCGCAGGGTGCCCTCGACGACGAGGCCGTCGTCGTCCTGCTCCACGACGGTGAGGACGTCGCCCGTGGAGACCGCCGGCACGACGAGTCCGGCGGGCAGCTTCAGGTCCGCGGCGGACGCGAGCCAGGCCGCGAGGCCCGCCTCGACGAGCGGGAGGCCCAGGGCGTGCGTCCCGACGGCGGTGGCGACGGCGCAGAACTCGGCCAGGCCGACCTCCGGCTCGTCCGGGTCGATGGACGTGTAGCCCTGGTCGTCGAGCGTCGACCACAGGTCAGGGCTCCACGTCGCGATGGCCTCGTGGCCGTCGCGCGCGGCGCGGGCCGTGACGATGTCGTTCAGGGCCGTGAACAGCTCCCGGGAGAGGTCGCTCATGCCGATTCCTTCCTCGAGCGCTGCAGGGACTTCCAGACGACGGTCCGCAGGACCTCGTTCGTCCCGCCGCGGAGCGTGAACGTGGGTGCCGTGATGACCGCGTCGGCCAGCAGCCCCTCGAGTCCCGGCGCGGTCGGGTCCAGCTCGCCACCGACGAGGGTGCGCAGCTGCTCGATCGCCTCCTGCTCGAACTGCGTGCCGAGGTCCTTGACCAGCGCGGCCTCGACGGCCGGGGTCTCGCCCCGGTCGAGCGCCCGGGCGATGGACAGCGACATCGAGCGCAGCGTCATGTACGTGGAGAACGTGCGGCCGAGCGACGTGAGGACGTCGTCCGGGAGGTCGCGGTGACGGAGCTCCTCGTAGAGCCGCGCGAGCACCGGCATCACGGAGAGGAACCGGTCGGGGCCGGAGCGCTCGTGAGCCAGCTCGGACGTCACCTGGTGCCAGCCGTCGCCCTCCTGGCCCAGCACCATCGAGTCGGGCACGAAGACGTCGTCGAAGTGCACCTCGTTGAAGTGGTGAAAGCCGTTCAGCAGCCGGATCGGCGACACGGTCACGCCGTCGGCGCGCAGGTCGACGAGGAGCTGGCTGAGACCGACGTGCTTGCGACCCTCGGCGGGCGAGGTCCGGCACAGCGTCACGACGTAGTCGGCGTACTGGGCCCCGGAGGTCCACACCTTCTGGCCGTTGAGCAGCCAGCCGCCCTCCGTCCGCGTCGCCCGGGTGCGGACGGACGCGAGGTCCGAGCCGCTGTCCGGCTCGCTCATGCCGAGGCAGAACCACACGTCACCCGCGACGATCCGCGGCAGGAACTCGCGCTGGTGCTCCTCGCTGCCGAAGCGGACGAACATCTGGGCGGTCTGACGGTCGCCGACCCAATGGGCGCTGATCGGGGCGCCGGCCGCGAGCATCTCCTCGACGACGACGAAGCGCTCGACCGCCGTGCGGCCGGGTCCGCCGTGCTCCTTCGGGATGGTCATGCCGACCCAGCCCCTCGCGGCGACGCGGCGGCTGAACTCCATGTCGGCCTCGGCGTTGATGCCCAGCCCGACGCCGAGCCCGTTCGCGCGCTCCTGCGCCATGAACTCGCGCACCTCGTCGCGCAGGCGCAGCTCGTCCTCGGTCAGCGGCTCGGCCGCGAAGCGCATCACGCCTGCTCCCGCTGGTGGCGCAGGCGGCGCGCCTGGGTCCACAGCTGGACGCCTCGCTCGACCTCGAGCGCGGCCGCCCACGGCAGCGGGGTGGACTGCGTCTCGAGGTTGAAGCTGCGCTTCGCCCGCCGAGCGACGAGAGGGTCGCGAGCCACGTGCTGCGCGATCTCCAGCGCGGTCTTCTCGGTGTCCTCGTCGGGGACGCAGACGCCGACGAGCCCGAAGCCCTTGGCCTCGCGGCCCGAGACCTCCTGGCTGAAGAGGCCGAGCGTCGCGGCGGCCTCACGACCGGCGAGGCGACGCACGAGGGTGAAGAATCCTCCGCCGGGGTGGATGCCCGCCGCGAGGAAGCCGGCCAGCAGGCGGGCGTCATCGGCGGCGACCCGGAGGTCGGCCGCCAGCGCGAGGTTGAGGCCCGCGCCCACGGCGGCACCGCGGACGGCGGCGATCGTCGGCGCCTTGAGCTCGCCGAAGCGGACGAACGAGCCGTACATCTCGTCGGTGTCGGCGTAGGCCTCGTCGCTGAGCGGGTCGTCGCCGTAGGTCTCGGCCCAGGTCGACGTGTCGGCCCCGGAGCAGAACGTGCCACCCGCGCCCTGGATCACGGTGCAGCCGATCGACGCGTCGGCGTCGATCTCCTCGCACACGGCACCGAGGTCGCGCGCCATCCGCTGGGTCAGCGCGTTCTTGATGCGGGTGTTGTCGACGGTGATCACCGCGACCGCGCCCACGCGGTCCAGGCCGATACGTCCGGTCATGCTGTCTCCCTTTCGAGGGTCATCAGGAAATCGAGGGCGAGCACCGGGCGCTCCGCGCGGTCGAGGACCCGCACGGGGTTCACCTCGAGCTCGCGCAGGGCCGGGCCCGCGATGTCGGCGACGTGGCTCACCCGGGCGACGAGGTCGGCCACGGCGTCCACGTCGAGCGCCGGCGAGCCGCGGAAGCCCGTGAGCAGCGGTGCGGCCTTGAGGTCGAGCAGGAGCGCGCGGGCCCGCGTGGCGTCCACGGGCGCGAAGGTCGTCGCGGTGTCGGCGTAGAGCTCGGTCGCGGTGCCGCCGAGGCCGACCGTCACGAGCGGCAGGCCGCCGTCGGTGCGGGTGACGCCGACGATCAGCTCGACGCCGGCCGGCACCATCTCCTGCACCAGGACGCCCTGCGGATCGTCGGCGGCGAAGTCCTCGAGCATCGTGCGGGCGACGCCGGCGACCTCGGTCGCGTCGAGTCCCAGACGGACGCCGCCGCGCTCGGTCTTGTGGGCGATCCCCGCGGCCTGGATCTTCACGACGTAGGCGCGGTCTGTCCCGAGCGAGAGCGACTCGGCCATCGCGACGTCCGTGACGAGCCGCGCATCGGGCGTCGCGATGCCGGCGGCGGCCAGGATCTCCTGCGCCTGGGACTCGGTCACGGTGCCCGTGAGGTCGTCGAGGAGGCGGCGGACGACGGTCTCGTCGAAGCCCGAGGGCCGTCCGCCGGGCCGGACCGGCGCCGGCACGCGGCGCAGCGACGCGATGGCCCGCATCGCCTGCTCGGACGAGTCGAAGACGGGGACGCCCGCCTCGCGGAGGATCTCGCGACCCTTGACGGTCTGCTCGCGGGCCGCGGCCCAGACCAGGGCGACGGGCTTGCTCACCTGCGGGATCAGCTCGGCGAGTGCCGTGGCCATCGAGGCGGCCAGCTCGCCGGTGACGAGGGTGAGCGCGATGACGATCGCGTCGACCTCCTGCGCGTCGCAGCCGATCCGGCAGACCTCGACGAAGTCGTCGATCTCGCTGGATCGGAAGATCTGCGCCGTCACGTCCACCGGGTTGTCGATCGCGCCGAAGTCGGGCACGAGGGTGGCGAGTCGCTCCTGCGTCTCGGGGCGCAGGTCCTCGATCGTCAGGCCGAGCTCGTGGGCCTTGTCGGCGGCCAGGCTCCCGGCGCCGCCCGAGGTCGTGACGATCACGGTCGACGGCCCGGCGCTGCGGGGCAGGGCGAGGTGGGCGTGCGCGAGACGGACGAGGTCGTCGATGTCGGAGGCCTCGACCACGCCGTGCTCGCGCGCGGCGACCCGGTAGGCACCGTCGTCTCCGACGATCGCGCCGGTGTGGGAGGCCGCCGCCTTCGCGCCGGCGGCGCTCGTGGCCGACCGCAGCACGATCAGCGACGTGTCGAGCTCCTGGGCGCGGGCGGCCAGGTCGCGGAACTCGCTCTCCCCCACTGCGCTCTCGAGGTAGAGCGCGAGCACCTCCGTCTCGGGGAGCTCGACGAGGTGCCGCGCCACCTCGACGGTGGTCAGGTCGGCCTGGTTGCCGGTGCTGACCCAGCTGGAGATCCCGATGCCCTGCTCGCGCGCCATGCTGAGGATGGAGCCGCCGACTGCGCCGCTCTGGCCGACGTACGCGAGGCCGCCGGTGCGCACCGGACCGAGCTCGAGCGCGGCGGTGAAGGTGCCGTAGAGGCGGTGCGTCGTGGACAGCACGCCCTGACAGTTGGGTCCGATGACGCGGACGCCGTGCTCCCGCGCGGCGGCGGTCAGCCCGGCCTGGAGGCGGACGCCCTCGTCGCCGGTCTCGGAGAAGCCGGACGCGAACACGACCGCGGCCCGGGCGCCGGCGGCGGCGACCTGGGGCATGAGCTCGACGGCCGCCCGTCCGGGCACCATCAGCAGCGCGAGGTCGACCGGAGCGGGCAGGCTCGCGAGGTCCGGGAAGCACGGGAGGCCGCGCAGGGTCTCGTAGCCGGGGTTGACCGGGTAGACGTCGCCGTCGAAGCCGAACTCGGTCAGGTACTGCAGGGGGCGGGCGAACGGATTCCCCTCGCGGCCGGACGCGCCGACGATCGCGATGCGACGGGCGTTGAAGAGCGCGTCGATGCCCGGGTCGAGGGACTCCGGTGCGGCGTGGGGAGATGGTGATTCGAGGGCCACGATCCTGCTTCCTGTGCGGGTGGAGCCCTTGACAACCGGACGCTCCACTGTGTTGGCTGTCACACACCAAACATGAATCTGGCGCCACTGTCAACTACCGCCCCCCGGAAAAGGACCCCATGAAGACCATCGCCACCGCAGCCGGCCGACACGTCCCCGTGACCGAGCTCGGACACACGCTCATGCACGAGCACGTCTTCGTGCTGAATGCGGAGATCGAGCGGAACTACCCCGGCCGCTGGGACGAGGAGGTCCGCGTGGCGGACGCGATCGCCAAGCTCGAGTCGGCGTACGACCGCGGCGTGCGGACGATCGTCGACCTCACCGTGGTGGGCCTCGGACGCGACCTCCCGCGCGTGCAGCGGGTCGCCGAGCAGGTGCGGATGAACATCGTCGTGGCCACGGGCCTGTACGCGTACGACGACGTGCCGATGTTCTTCAAGTTCCGCGGACCGGGGCTGCTGATCGACGGCCCCGAGCTGCTGACGGAGTTCTTCGTCAAGGACCTCACCGAGGGCATCGCCGACACCGGGATCACGGCCAGCATCATCAAGTGCGCCACCGACGCCCAGGGCATCACGCCCGGCGTCGAGCGCATCCTGCGGGCGGCCGCCCGCGCCCACCGGGAGACCGGCGCGCCGATCTCCACGCACACGCACGCCCCCACCGAGCGCGGCGCCGACCAGCTCGCCGTCTTCGTCGAGGAGGGCGTCGACCTGTCACGCGTCGTGATCGGTCACTCGGGCGACACGACCGACCTGGACTACCTCGAGCGACTGCTCGACCATGGGGTCTACCTCGGCATGGACCGGTTCGGCCTGGACCTCATGCTCTCCTTCGAGGACCGCGTCGCGACCGTGGCGACCCTGTGCGAGAAGGGCTACGCGGGGCAGCTGGTCCTGGCCCACGACGCCTCGAGCTACACGCACAATTTCGACCTGGATGCCAAGGAGAAGCTGATGCCGAACTGGCACTACGAGCACGTCCACGCGGACGTCCTGCCGGCACTGCGGGACCGCGGCGTGACCGACGAGCAGGTCGAGCAGATGCTGGTGGCCAACCCGGCCGACATCCTGGGATGACGTCAGTCCGGGACGGGGAGCCCCAGCGCCTGCGCCCACATCCGGCTGAGGGTCGTGACCACGGTCTCGGTGTCGTAGTCCTCGTCGAAGACGAGCCACATGTAGCAGAAGTTGCTCACCATCGAGGTCAGCGCGTCGGCCGCGACCTGGGCCGGGAGCGCGGGATCGATGACGCCCGCCTCCTGCCAGCGGCGGATGCCACGCTCGGTGCGCGCCCGGAACATCGTGCGCGTCTCGCGGCGCATGGCCTTGAACTCCGGACTGAAGGTGGCGACCTGCTCGAGGATCATGATCATCCCCGCGTCGGCCTTGTAGCCCTCGACGTACCGGCGGGTCGCCGCCTCGATGCGCTCGTAGGGCGAGGCCCCCTCGGGCAGCCGCGACGCCGCCACCTCGAACATCCGTCCGTTCACCTGCGCGATCGCGGCGCGGAAGATGTCCTCCTTGGAGTCGAAGTAGTTGTAGAAGCTGCCGTTGGCCGTGCCGGCCTCGGTGGTGATGTCGGTGATCTTCGTGTCCAGGAAGCCCTGGCGTGCGAAGACGACCGAGGCCGCATGGAGCAGGTTGTCGCGCGTCCTGCGCCCCCGCTCGGTCAGCTGCTTGTCATGTACCGGTGCCACGTCCGCCCCTCGTCTCCAACGTCTCGCCACTGCGCATTGTGCACGACGCGCGAGCCCGTACGCGGGACCGCGATGGGAACCGATGATAGTTGACAATGGCGCCAGGTTCAACTTACAGTGACCTGCACCACAGAGCACGGCACACCCCTCGCAGCAACGGAGGCCGCATGTCCCACCACCCCACCCCGGAGCAGTCCGCACTGGACGCCTGGCTCGCCGCGTTCGCGTCGGCGCTCGAGCGCGAGGACAGGCAGGCGCTCGCGTCCCTGTTCACCGAGGACGCCGACTGGCGCGACATCGTCGCGTTCACGTGGGACTTCAGCACCGCGGTCGGCCCGGAGGCCATCGCCGACCGGCTGCTCGAGACGAACGCCGAGACGCGCGCCAGCCAGGTGCTCCCGGACCTGACGCGGACGCCGACGTCCCGGGTGCGGCGCGCCGGCGAGGAGGTCGTCGAGGGCTTCCACACGTTCGAGACCTCGGTCGGCCACGGCACGGGCATCGTGCGGCTGCGCGAGGAGCCCGACGGCCGCATGCTCGCCAAGACGCTGCTCACGACGCTGCAGGAGCTCGAGGGCTTCGAGGAGCGGCGCGGCGCCCGCCGTCCCCACGGCACCGCCTACTCGCGCACCTTCGGCGGCCAGAACTGGAAGGACCTGCGCGAGGCCGAGCGCGCCTACGCCGACCGTGACCCCGAGGTCCTGGTCGTCGGCGGCGGACAGGCCGGCCTGACGATCGCGGCGCGCCTGCGCACCATCGGCGTCGACGCCCTGGTCATCGACGCCCACGAGCGCGTCGGCGACGTGTGGCGCAAGCGCTACCACTCCCTCACGCTGCACAACGAGGCGTGGGTCGCGAGCCTGCCCTACCTGGAGTTCCCCGACACGTGGCCGACCTACATCCCCAAGGACAAGCTCGCCGACTGGTTCGAGTTCTACGCCGAGGCGATGGAGCTGAACACGTGGACCAGCACCCGCCTGGTCTCGGGCCGCTACGACGAGTCCGCGGACCAGTGGACGGTCGAGCTGGACCGCGAGGGCACCACGGTGACGATGCAGCCGCGTCACGTCGTCATGGCCACCGGCAGCGTCAGCGGCATCCCGAGCATGCCGAAGCTCCCGGGGCTCGACGAGTTCGCCGGCGAGGTCATGCACTCGAGCCGCTACTCCTCCGGCGCCGAGTTCCGAGGCCGCAGGGCCCTCGTGATCGGCACGGGCACCAGCGGCCACGACGTGGCCCAGGACCTCCACGCCCTCGGCTCGGAGGTCTCCATCGTCCAGCGCAGCTCGACCACCGTGGTGAGCCTGGAGCCGAGCGGCATCTCGGTGTACGCGCTCTTCTCCCAGGGCCTGCCGCTCGACGACGCCGACCTGATCGCGGCGGGCAACTCGTTCCCCACGCTCATCAAGGCGAACCAGCTGCTCGCCCAGCAGATGCTGAAGGACGACGCCGAGCTGCTCGAGCGACTGCACGCCGTCGGCTTCCGGACCGACATCGGCGAGGACCACACCGGCTTCCACCTGAAGTACAACCGCCGTGGTGGCGGCTACTACATCAACGTCGGCTGCTCGGACCTGATCGCCGACGGCGAGGTGGGCCTCATCCAGCACGACCAGATCGAGCGCTTCACCGCCGACGGCGTGCGCCTGCGCGACGGCTCGGTCCTGCCGCTCGACCTCGTGGTGATGGCGACCGGCTACGGCAACCAGCAGGAGGACGTCCGCCGCTACTTCGGCGACGAGGTCGCCGACGCCGTGGGCCCGATCTGGGGCGTCGACGACGGCGGCGAGATGCGCAACATGTGGCGCCGCACGGCCCAGCCCGGTCTGTGGTTCCACGCCGGCAGCCTGGCCGCGTGCCGCGCCAACTCCAAGTACCTGGCCGTCCAGATCAAGGCCGAGCTCGAGAAGATCGCTCCGGCGAGGAGGACCGCATGAAGCTCCAGATCACCGAGGCCCACGACCTCGTCCGACAGGCGATGGCCCGGTTCGGCTACGACGACGCCCAGCAGACGATCATCGCCGACCACCTCATCGACTGCACCGTCCGCGGCTTCGACGTCGGCGGGCTCCCCCGCGCCGCGACCCTCGTCGAGCGGCTCGGCAGGTCCGAGCCGTTCGGCCCGGTCGTCGTCGAGCAGGAGACCGCGTCCAGCATCGCGCTCGACGGCGGCGACCAGCTCGGCTACATCGTGGCCAAGCAGCTGACCGAGACCCTCATCGAGAAGGCCCGGCACGTGCCGGTCGTCGCCGGCACCGCGCGCAACACGTGGTGCACCGGCATGTTCACGTACTACCTCGAGATGGTGACCGCCGCCGGCCTCGTCGGCTTCGTCGCCAGCAGCGGAGGTCCCACGGTCGCGCCGCACGGCGGCACCGAGGGACGGTTCGGCACCAACCCCGTGGCGTGGGGCTTCCCGACGCCCGGCCAGCCGATCATCTGGGACATCGGCACGTCGGCGGCGATGCTCGCCGACCTGTCGTTCGCCATCAAGACCGGCCAGGAGCTCGCTCCCGGCCTCGCCTTCGCGCCCGACGGCTCCCCCACCACCGACGCGGCTGCCGCGCTCGACGGCGGCGCGATCGCCCCGTGGGGCGGCCACAAGGGCTCGGGCCTGGCGATCAGCGCGCAGCTGCTCGGCATGATGTCCGGTGCCGAGACCGATCCACCCTGGCTCACCGACATGGGCTTCTTCATGGTCGTGATGGACCCGAACGCGTTCTCGTCGGACTTCCCCCAGCGCGCCGGCGAGTACGGCGACTGGGTGCGGTCCACGCGTCCGGCCGACCCGGACTCCCCCGTGCGCATGCCCTTCGACCGCTCGGTCGCGACCCGCGACGCCACCTTCGCCGCCGGCGAGATCGAGGTCTCCGACGAGATCGTGAAGCTGCTGCGCGACTTCGTGGAGTCCCCCGCATGAGCGTCCTGTCCGACCTCGAGTCCTCCGACGACCCGGCGGTCCGCCAGGGCCTGGCCACCCGGCGCTCCGTCCTGGGCGAGGCCTACGTGGCCCGCACGCTGGAGCGACCGGCGGAGCCCGGCGACGACCAGCAGCACCTGCTCACGGGGCAGGTGTGGGGCACGCTGTGGAACCGCGAGGCGCTCGACCGGCGGTCCCGGAGCCTCGTCACGATCGCCCTCCTCGTGGCCGGGGGCCACGGGGACGAGCTCGAGGCCCACGTCCTCGGGGGCCTGCGCAACGGACTGACGCCCGAGGAGATCACCGAGGTCGTCATCCACTGCGGCGCCTACTGCGGCGCCCCCGTCGGCCTGGCGGGCATGCGCCGGGTCAAGGCCGCCCTCGCGAGGGAGGCGGCCACCGCCTGACCGGCGGGGTCGTCGTCCCCCTTCACGACGACCCCGCGGGCAGGATCACAGCGAGGCCGGATCGAGGTCCAGGACTGTCCGGTCGAGCGAGGCCAGGAGGTCGAGCTGGGGGTCGACCTTCGGCAGCTCGAAGGCGAAGAAGTAGCGCGTCGCGGCGCGCTTGCCCTCGAAGAACGCGTCGTGGCGCGCCCCCACCGCGAGCAGCTGCTCGAGCCACACCCAGGCGACGACCACGTGGCCGGCGGCCTCGAGGTAGACCGCGGAGTTCGCCAGGGCGACGGCCGGGTCGCCACCGGCCCACAGCTGGCCCGTGACCTCGACGAGGCGGTCGACGCGGGCATCGAGCTGCTTCGCGTAGTCGGCGGTCTCGTCCGCGGCGGCGGCACGCGCCACCGTGGCCTTGATGGTCTCGACGAGGGTCGCCAGCCAGGCGCCCCCTCCGGCGATGACCTTGCGGCCGAGAAGGTCGAGGCTCTGGATGCCGTGCGTGCCCTCGTGGATCGGGTTCAGCCGGTTGTCCCGGTAGAACTGCTCCACGGCGTAGTCGCGGGTGTAGCCGTAGCCGCCGTGCACCTGGATCGCCAGGTCGTTGGCCGCCAGGCACCACTGCGAGGGCCACGACTTGGCGATCGGCGTGAGGACCTCGAGGAGGTCGTGCGCGCGGGTCCGCGCGGCCTCGTCGGCACCGGTGGCCTGCTCGTCGATGAGCCGTGCGCAGTACAGCAGCAGCCCGAGGCCGCCCTCGACGTAGGACTTCTGCGCCAGCAGCATCCGGCGGACGTCGGCGTGCGCGGTGAGCGGCACCATCGGCGCCGACGGGTCCTTCGCGCCGGGGATCCGGCCCTGCGTGCGGGTCTTCGCGTAGTCGAGCGCGTGCAGGTAGCCCGTGTAGCCGAGTGCCACGGCGCCCATGCCCACCGAGATCCGCGCCTCGTTCATCATGTGGAACATCTGCGCGAGGCCCTGGCCCTCGTCGCCCACGAGGTGGCCGACGGCACCGGCCGCGCCGCCGGGGGTGGCGAGACCCTCGCCGAAGTTCAGCAGCGTGTTCGTGGTGCCGCGCCAGCCCATCTTGTGGTTGAGGCCGACGAGGGCGACGTCGTTGCGCTCGCCGAGCGAGCCGTCCTCGTTCACGAGGTGCTTCGGCACGATGAACAGGCTGATGCCCTTGACGCCCGGAGGCGCGCCCTCGACCTTCGCCAGGACGAGGTGGACGATGTTCTCGGTCAGCTCGTGGTCGCCGCCGGAGATCCACATCTTCGTGCCGAACAGGCGGTAGGTGCCGTCCTCCTGCCGCACGGCGCGCGTCGTGATGTCGCCGAGCGACGAGCCGGCCTGGGGCTCGGAGAGACACATCGTGCCGTACCATCGGCCCTCGATCACCGGCACCGCGTACGTCTGCACCTGCTCGGGCGTACCGTGCTCGACGAGCAGGTTGGCGTTGCCGGTGGACAGGAACGGGTACGACGCCGCGGCGGCGCTGGCGGCCTGGAAGAACGCGAACGCACCCTGGCTGACCGTGAAGGGCAGCTGCATGCCGCCCAGGTCGGCGTCGAAGACGCCCGCGGACATTCCCGAGTCGCGGTAGACGGCGAGCGCCTCACCCAGCTCGGCGGGCAGGACGACCTTGCCGTCCTCCCCCACGACCGGCTCGTTGGCGTCGAGCAGACGGTTGATGGGGGCGAACCGCTCGGTGGCGATCGTCTCGGACAGGTCGAGGACCGCGTCGAACGTCTCGCGCGAGTGCTCGGCGTACCGCTCCCGCTCGGTCAGCTCGGCGGCCTTGAGCCAGTCGAACAGAAGGAAATCGACGTCCCGACGGGACAGCACCACGGACATGGGAACTCCTGACTAAGCGCTTGCTTAGTCACACGATAGCCGAGAACGGCTCAGCCGAGCGAGCGGATCTCCTCGCGGAGCAGACCCATCTGCGCATCGAGGTCCGCCGCGGTGCTCGCCACCTCGGTCAGCTTGTCGTGCAGGTGCTCGGGGACGTGCGTGCCGTACTTGTAGTAGATCTGGTGCTCGACGCTGGCCCAGAAGTCCATCGCGATGGTGCGAATCTGCACCTCGACGGGCACGTGGACCGTGCGGTCGGACAGGAACACGGGCAGCTCGATGATGAGGTGCAGACTCCGATAGCCGTTCGGCTTCGGGTTCGCGATGTAGTCCTTCGTCTCCAGCACCGTGAGGTCCTGCTGCTGGGTGAGCATCCGCGCGAACCGGTAGGTGTCCTCGACGAACACGCACGAGACGCGGATGCCGGCGATGTCGCGGATCTGCTCGCGGATCGCGCCGAGGTCACGCGGGCAGCCGACGCGGTCGACCTTCGCCACGAGGCTCTCGAGGGTCTTGAGCCGCGACTTCACGTGCTCGATGGGGCTGTACTCGTGGGCGAGCTCGAACTCCTCGCGCAGGATCGAGATCTTCGTCTCGACCTCGTCGAGCGCGAACTTGTACTCCATGAGGAACGAGGACATCTGCTGCTGCGTCTCGCGCAGGCGGCGCCGGAACTCGACGGGTCCGTGCGGGGCACCGGCCAGCTGGCGCAGGACCCCGATGTCGAGATCGGACGGCTCCTCCGTCCCGCTCTCGGTCTCGCCGGCCGCTGATCCGCTCACGCTCATGCGCCCATCGTGCCCGGTCGACGAAAGCGCGGCGCGCCGATCAACTGCGCCAGTCCTTGAACCCGAGCACGATCAGGCGCATCTGGCGACGCGCGCCCTCGCGGATCCTGGCCTCGAGATCCGGCCGCCCCTCGGGCATCTCGACGACCTCCTCGGCGTTCGCCACCATGTTGCGGACGAAGAGGCGCGAGACCATCTGGACGTCGTCGGCGCTCCAGTTCTCGATGTTGGGCAGCCGCGCCAGGACGACGGCGAGCTCGGAGACGAAGAGATCGAGCTCGTGCCCGATGGCGCGCCGCACGACCTCGGACCCACCGACGCGCTCGCGCGCGACGAAGGCGAAGTCGGCCTTGTTCTCCTTGACGGCGTCGACGAGGATCTCGGCCGCGGCGTCGATGATCTGCAGGAAGACCTCGGGGTCGCGCGAGGCGTCGCGGATCATGGTGCGCAGCGTGCCGAAGCACCGCTCCACCAGCGCGAGGCCCAGCTCGTCCATCGAGGCGAAGTGCCGGTAGAAGGCCGCGGGCACGACGCCGGCGCGCTTCGCGACCTGGCGCAGGCTGGTCTGGGCGAAGCCCTGCTCGCTGCTCAGCTCGAGCGCGGCGTCGAGCAGCGCACCACGCGTGCGCTCCTTCTGCAGCTGACGCGCACTGACGGCCTCGGACACGGCCCCAGCCTAGGGGGACGACGCGCGGGGCAGCCAGACGGTGGATCCCCGGGCGGGCTCACCGTCGCCCGCGGTGCTGTCGCCCGCGCGAGGACTGGGTGAACACGTGTTCCACGACACGGCACGTCGTGTTGACCCACAGGGCCCCTACCTGACATGCTTTGGTGAACAGATGTTCACTGATTGATGACAACCCCGCACCCGACAGGAGTCCCATGGGACTGATCCGCAAGGCCCTGGCCTCATCGGTCGTCGCCAAGGTGACGTCTCCGCACCATCCGGACGACTACCTGACGCTGGTGCACCCCATGCTCACGGTGAAGGCCGTGCGCGGTCGGGTCGTGGACGTCATCCGCGAGACCGGCGCCGCCAGCACCGTCGTCATGCGCCCCAACGGCTCCTGGTCGGGCTTCGTCCCGGGCCAGCACGTCGAGTTCGGCGTCGAGGTCGAGGGCACCCGCCGCGTGCGCGTCTTCAGCGTCTCCAGCTCCGCGGAGCGCAAGGACGGCCTCTTCAGCGTCTCGGTGAAGGCCCACCCGGACGGCTACGTGTCGCAGTTCCTGCATGCCGGGAGCCTCGAGCCCGGCACCGTCGTCTACCTCTCCCCCGCGTCCGGCGAGTTCGTGCTGCCGCAGCAGGTGCCCGACCACGTGCTGCTGATCAGCGGTGGCTCCGGCATCACGCCCGTCATGAGCATGCTGCGCACCCTCGCCGACCGCGGCCACCAGGGCCGCGTCACCTTCCTGCACTACGCGCGCTCGCGCGAGGACGAGATGTTCTCGATCGAGCTCGACGCGCTCGCCCGGCTGCCATTCGTCGACATGGTCCGCGTCTACACGCGCGATCCCGAGCCCGACGCGGAGCTCACCGGCCGCATCACGCTGGAGCACCTCAAGCGCCTGGACCTCGAGCCGACCACGACCCCCACCTGGGTCTGCGGACCGGCCGGCCTCATCGCCACGGTCACCGAGCTCTACGACGAGCTGGGCGCGAGCGACCAGCTCACGGCCGAGTACTTCAAGGTCCCGTCGGTGGACCTCGACGCCGAGGACGCCACCGGCAGCGTCTCCTTCGACGCCAGTGGCGTCGACGCGCCCAACTCGGGCGCCACGATCCTCGAGCAGGCCGAGGCCGCCGGCCTCAAGCCGGCCTACGGATGCCGCATGGGCGTGTGCAACACGTGTGCGGTCAAGAAGCTCCACGGCGCGGTGCGCCACGTCATCAGCGGTGAGGTCTGTGCCGACACCGACGAAACCATCAAGGTCTGCGTCAACGTCCCCGTGGGCGATGTCGCGGTCGACCTCTGAACGGAGAGAACATGTCCCTCTTGCGACGGTCCAAGCCCGCCCCGATCGAGCCGCTGAGCGCCAGTGACCACAACCAGGCCCCGGTGCCGCTGGTCGACGCCTACGACCCGAACCGCCGGTCCACGATCGGTCTCGAGTTCATGACGTACGAGCAGCTCGAGGAGTTCGGTGACGAGCTCGACGCCGTGCGCAAGCGCGTGCTCGACGACCTGGGCCAGAAGGACGCCGACTACATCCGACGCGTCCTGCGCGCCCAGAAGTGGTTCGAGGTGCTGGGCCGCATCGGCATCTTCCTGCCGATCTTCCCGCCCGCCTTCATCGCCGGCGTCATCTGCCTCTCCATCTCGAAGATCATCGAGAACATGGAGATCGGGCACAACATCATGCACGGTCAGTACGACTGGATGAACGACCCGATGATCGACGGCAAGCGCTACGAGTGGGACAACGTCGCCCCGGCCCATGACTGGAAGCACGGGCACAACTACATCCACCACACGTACACGAACATCCACGGCATGGACCGCGACATCGGCTACGGGCTGCTGCGCATCGACGAGGACCAGCCGTGGTACCCCAGCCACCGCTTCAACCTGCCGGCGGCGTTCATGCTGATGATCTTCTTCGAGTGGGGCGTGATGTACCACGGCCTGGAGGTCTCGGACTACATCAACGGCCGCATGAGCAAGGAGGAGTTCAAGGAGCACAAGGCGCGCGCGCTGAAGAAGACGCGCCGCCAGGTCTTCAAGGACTACGTGATCTACCCGGCCCTGGCCCTGCCGCTCGTGCCCATCATGGGCTGGTCCGCTCCCCTGTGGGTGCTGGGCGCCAACGTGGTCGCGAACATCGTCCGCAACATCTGGACGTTCCTCATCATCTTCTGCGGCCACTTCCCCGCGGGCGCCGAGACCTTCATGGAGGAGGACGCGCAGAACGAGAGCCGCGGCCAGTGGTACCTGCGCCAGCTCCTGGGCTCGGCCAACATCTCGGGCTCGAAGCTCCTGCACCTCATGTCGGGCAACCTCTCGCACCAGATCGAGCACCACCTGTTCCCCGACATCCCCGCGCGCCGCTACGCCGAGGTCAGCGTCGACGTGAAGCGCCTCGTGGAGAAGTACGGCCTGCGCTACAACACCGGTCCGCTGCCCAAGCAGCTGCTGAGCGTGGCGCGTCAGCTCGCGCAGTACAGCCGCAAGCCGTCGGACCCCTACAGGGTCGGCAACTCGCCGGAGTCCAAGGCCCTGCGTCGCGCCAAGCGCGAGGCGAAGCAGGCCGCACAGGCTGCCTGATCCTCACTCCTCGCCCTCCGAGGCGCCCCGAATCCCTGGATTCGGGGCGCTTCGTGTTTTCCGTGGTGCATCTTTTCGCTGGCATTCCTGCGTGCTTTCGCGGCGCGTGACGGGTGGGAAGAAAGTGATCACTGACTTTGTAACCACTAGTTGCACTTTCGTTTTCGTGGCTCTAGGTTGTGTGGTGTCTGTCACAGCCGTCTCTCCCGAGGGCACCTCTCGCGTTCTCGACGGGTCGGCTCAACTCCCATAGAAGGACACCCTTGTGAAGAAGATGACGAAGACCGGAAAGGTCCTGGCGACAGGGGCAGCTGCAGCCCTGAGCGCCGGGGCCATCAGTGTGATCGGAGCCGCCAGCGCCAGCGCTGCGGACGTGACGTTGGAGAAGAACTTCCTCTACAAGTGTGAGGTGGTCGCCGGCGGCCTCAACCTGGGCATCCAGGACATCGGCGTCCGCGCCTCGACCGTCGTGCCCGACACGGTGACCCCCGGCCAGGTGATCCCCGAGACGCCGGTCAACATCACCCTCACCATGCCCGAGCTCCTGCGCCAGTCCACGGCGCTGCTGCTCGGTGGCCGCGAGGCTGCGGGTTCGTCGACCGACTCGGCCGTCACCCTGACCACGGGTGGACAGACCACCACGGTCGCGATCCCGAACCTGGGCTCGCCGCGGACGCCGATCCCCCAGACCGCCAACGAGCCGTGGCTGATCCCCGCCACCGGCACCGTGCCGCCGATCACGACCCCGGACTACGCGGTCGACTCGGTGGTCGTGGGCATGCCGGCGACGTTCAACATCGCCGCAACCATCTACAAGGCGGACAACTCCACGATCCCGTCCACCCTCTCCTGCACCGGCCCCGCCGACCTGGCGCTGGGCTCGATCGGTGTGACCGAGCCCACGACGGAGCCCACCACCGAGCCCACGACGGAGCCCACGACGGAGCCGACCACGGAGCCGACCACGGAGCCCACGACGGAGCCGACCACCGAGCCCACGACGGAGCCGACCACCGAGCCCACGACGGAGCCGACCACCGAGCCCACGACGGAGCCGACCACCGAGCCCACGACGGAGCCGACCACCGAGCCCACGACGGAGCCGACCACCGAGCCCACGACGGAGCCGACCACCGAGCCCACGACGGAGCCGACCACCGAGCCGACCACGGAGCCCACGACGGAGCCGACCACCCAGCCGACGACGCAGCCGACGAGCGACCCGGTCATCAAGGTGCCGTTCAAGCTGAAGGGCAGCACCACCATCAAGGCCGGCAACGGCACGGCGCCGCTCAACGGCAAGATCGCGGCCGACTTCAACCTCGCCACGGGCCAGTTCGTCGCCGACCTGACGCTGGACAAGACCCAGGCGAAGCTGAAGGCGCTGGGCTTCCTGCCCGTCGACGCTGACCTGGCCTTCACCTCGGTGGGCAAGACCACCGGTGGCATCAACCTGGCCAACGGCCAGCTGACCGCCAACTCGAAGGTCAACATCCAGATCACGTCGATCAAGTCGTTCGGCCTGAAGCTGGGCGGTGGCAGCAAGTGCCAGACGTCCAAGCCGTCCGACATCACGCTGGCGTCCAACGGCCGCTTCGATCCGCTCCAGGGCGGCTCGGTCTCCAGCACGTACTCGATCGCGAAGCTGCAGGGCTGTGGCCTGCTGAACGACGTCCTGTCGATCTTCGCCTCGGGTCCGGGCAACAAGCTGACCGCGACGCTCGCCCCGTGAGCAGCGTGATCATCACCAGCTGAACCCCGGGGAGGGTCCTGCCGCAGCCGCGGTGGGGCCCTCCCTCGTTCCGACGTGGAAGGCATGACATGAACAGGACGATCCGAGTGGCCCTCGCCGGGGCGGCGATGGGACTCGTGCTCGGCGGGTGCACCGGCTCCGCCGACGAGCCCGAGGCCAAGGCGAAGCCCGCGACGCCTCAGCAGCAGTGGGTCCAGGCGCTGTGCAAGGCGCTGGAGCCGACCACCGCCCCGGTTGAGCCCCCCTCGACCAGCGGCACCGCCGCGGAGTCGCAGGAGGCGATCGTGGGGTTCCTGCGCACGCTGCGCGACCGGCTCGAGGCCCAGGCCACCGTGCTCGACGACGCGGGCGCTCCGCCCGAGGTCGATCCCGCCTCGTTCGACCAGGCGAAGGAGTCCCTCGCCTCCGGCGCGAAGACGCTCCAGGGCGTCATCAAGAACCTCAAGTCCGCCAGCTCCGCCGACGCCGACCAGATGGAGGCCACGCTGCTGCAGGTCAGCGAGTCACTGGCGGAGTCGTCGAGCTACGAAGGTCCCCTGGCCGAGCTGAGCGCGAGCGACGAGGGACTCAAGAAGGCCTTCGAGGACGACGAGACCTGTGCATCGATCATGAGCTGACCCGACCGACGCGTCCTGCGTGCCCCGGTGCCTCAGCGGTACCGGGGCACGTTGCGCTCCGAGGGCTTCGGCCACGGGTTGAACGTGCAGCCGCCCCGACCCTTCGACTGCTGCATCATGACGGGCGCCTTCTGGCCCTTGCCGCCGCACGACTTGTGGTGCCAGCCGAGCCAGTGCCCGGTCTCGTGGTTGACCACCATGTGGCGGTAGCCCAGCAGCGTGGTGCCCTTGGCGGCGTTCCACGCCGGCGACGCGTGCTTCCAGCGCTCCTGGTTGATGATGACGTGGCGGCCGACGCGGCAGCTCCACGTGGACGAGCACGCGCTCGAGTAGGTGGGCACACGCGACGCCTGTGCCAGCACGATGGTCATGGAGCCGCCGGACTTCACGCGCTTGAAGCGGATGCCCGCGGCACGCCAGCCGCGCGGGTCGTCGAGAATCTCGGCGACCTGGCGCTTGAACGTCTTCACGCTCGTGGTCATCTTCCCGTTCGTGACGATCGAGTACTTCACGGTGCGTCGCACGTCGCGCACGTGCTTGACCTTGCGCCACGGCGAGCGCCTCGAGACGGTCGTGTAGCCGGGGCGGCTCACGGTGACCCGCACGCGCAGGGTGCTGCCGACGTCCTGGGCCTTGAGCCGGTACTTCCACCGGTTGGCGCCCTTGATGGGCTTGCCGTTGCGCAGCCACTGGGTGCGGATCTTCAACCCGCCGACCGAGTAGCGGCCGACCGACCGCGTCAGCGTCTTGCCGAACCGGTGGGTGCCCTTCACCTTCGGGTTCTCGAGCACCACGATCCGCTGCGGCGCCGGCTGCGAGGTGGGCGCGACGGCCGCAGGGGCCACGGGCGTGGGGCCGGCCGCCTGGGCGGGCGCCGCCGAGAGCAGGCCCACGGCCAGGACGAGGGGAAGCAGCAGTCGCGCGAGCATGCGCTCAGGCTAACCCGCGGACTCCCGCTCCCCCGCATCGAGACGCGGCGGCCCTCACTCGTAGAAGACGCGCTCCACGACCTGGCGGGCCCGGCGGGTGATCCGCATGTAGTCGTTGACCATCTCCTCGGTGTGGTCCTGCCCGATGCCGAGGATGTGGGCGAGCCCGGTGCGGTCGGCGGCCGTCTCGACCATCGACTCGGCGGGCTTGGCGCGCCACAGCACCACGCCGTTGCGGATGCGGGTGACGAGCCGCCACGAGTCGATCAGCGCCTGGGCGTCGTCGGCCGAGAGGATCTCGGCGTCCGCGGCCGCCTCGAGCGCCTCGATCGTGCGGGTGGTCCGCAGCGCCGGAACGCGGTGCGCGTGCTGCATCTGGAGCAGCTGGATCGTCCACTCGACGTCGGCCAGGCCGCCGCGGCCGAGCTTGAGGTGCGTGTTCGGGTTCGCCCCGCGCGGGAGCCGCTCGGAGTCGACGCGCGCCTTGATCCGGCGGATGTCGCGCTCCTGCGAGGCCGAGAGGCCGCCCTCGGGATAGCGCAGCGGGTCGATGAGGGCCGTGAAGCGCTCGCGCAGGCCGGGGTCGCCCACGGCCGCCTCGGCCCGCAGCAGGGCCTGGGCCTCCCACGTGTCCGACCACTTCGCGTAGTACGCCGCGTAGGCCTCGAAGGTGCGCACGAGCGGGCCGTTCTTGCCCTCGGGGCGCAGGCCGGCGTCGATCTCGAGAGCGGGGTCGGCGCCCGCGGCGCCGAGCTTCTGCCTGATCAGCTGAGCGATCCACAGCGCGCACGCCTTGGCCTCGTCGACATCGGCGCCCTCGACGGGGTCGTGCACGAACATCACGTCGGCGTCGGAGCCGTAGCCTGCCTCGTGGCCGCCCAGGCGTCCCATCAGGACGATCGCGTTGCGGGTGGGCAGCGGACGGTCGTTCTCGAGGGTCCAGGCGGCCTCGGCCGTGGCGAGCGTGGCCGAGATCGTGGCGGTGTTGATCGCCGTCAGCGCCTCGCCCACCTCGGTGACGTCGAGACGGCCCAGCACGTCGGACATCGCCACGCGCGACAGCTCGCGACGCCGGATCCGCCGGACGGCGCGCACGGCGCCCTCGGGGATCTGGTGGCGCTTCGCGGCCAGCGTCATCTCGGTGTCGAGGCGGTCGAGGTCGCGCGGCACGAGCGCCGCGTCGTCACCGAGCAGCGCCACGGCATCGGGCGCGCGCCGGATGAGGTCGGTGACGTATGTGCTGGAGGCCAGCATGTGCGCGAACTGCTGCGCGCCGGTGCCCTCGTCGCGCAGCTTGCGCAGGTACCAGGGCGAGTCGCCGAGCTCCTCGGAGATCTGCCGGAACGCCAGCAGCGCGGCGTCGGGCTGCGGCGACTCGGCGAACCACGACAGCATCGCCGGCAGCAGCGACCGGTGGATCACGGCCCGGCGCGTGACGCCCGACGTGAGCGCGCTGATGTGCGCCATCGCGCCCCTGGGGTCGCTGTAGCCGAGCGCGGCGAGCCGGTCCTCGGCCGCCTGCGTGCTGAGCCTCAGCCGGTCCTCGGGCAATGACGCGACCGCCTCCAGCAGGGGGCGGTAGAAGATCTTCTCGTGCAGACGGCTGACGATGCGCCGGTGCGCCTGCCACTCCTTGACCAGGTTGTCGGCGGGGTTCGTGGTGAAGCCCATGCTCCGGCCGATGCGCCGCAGGTCGTCGAGGTCCTCGGGCACCAGGTGGGTGCGACGGAGCCGGAACAGCTGCATGCGGTGCTCGAGCGCGCGGAGGAACTCGTAGGCCTCCTCCAGCGCCGAGCCGTCGCGCCGCCCGACGTAGCCGCGGTCGGTGAGCGCGTGCAGCGCCTCGAGCGTGTTGGAGCTGCGGATGTTCTCGTCGACGCGCCCGTGGACGAGCTGGAGCAGCTGGACCGCGAACTCGACGTCGCGCAGGCCGCCGCTGCCGAGCTTGAGCTGACGGTCGCGGTGGGCGGCCGGGATGTTCTCGATGACGCGGCGGCGCATGCGGCGGACCTCGGGCACGAAGTCCTCGCGCTCGGCGGCCTTCCAGACCAGCGGCCGCAGCGCCTCGAGGTAGGCGTCGGCGAGCTCGCGGTCGCCCGCGGCGTAGCGCGCCTTCAGCAGCGCCTGGAACTCCCACGTGACCGCCCAGCGGTCGTAGTAGGCCACGTGGCTGGCCAGCGTGCGGGTGAGCGGCCCCTGCTTGCCCTCGGGGCGCAGGTTGGGGTCGACCTCCCAGATCGTGCCCTCGGCCGTGTGGTCGCCGCAGATCCGGATGATCGCGGAGGCCATGCGGGTGGCGGCGGCCGCGGCCCGCTGCTCGTCGGCGCCCGCGACGGGCTCGTGGACGTAGATGACGTCGACGTCGCTCACGTAGTTGAGCTCGTGGCCGCCCGTCTTGCCCATCGCGATGACGGCGAGGCGCACGAGATCCGAGTCGTCCTCCTCGTCCGCCGCGATCCGCAGGGCGGCGCCGAGCGTGGCGACCGCGAGGTCGGAGAGCTCGGCCGACGACTGCGCGAACGTGGTGTGGGCGTTGAGGTCGCGCGCGGCGATCGCGGCGAGCTCGCGGTGGTAGCCCACGCGCAGCGCGTCGGGGTCGTCCACGTCGGCCAGCCAGTCGCGGTACTCCTGCTCGGTGGCGGGCCGCTCGAGCAGCCGCTCCCCCACGAGGTCGCGCACGTACTCGGGGTGCCGACGCCAGAACTCGCCGATCGCCCGGCTGGTGCCCAGCACGATCAGGGTGCGCTGGCGCAGGACGGCGTCCTCCTCCATCGCGGCGACGAGCGCGGGACCCTCGTCGGTCTCGGCGATCGCCACGAGCGACGCGAGCGCGCCGTCGGGGTCGGCCACCGCCACGATCTGGTCGACGAAGTCGGACGAGATCTCGCCGAGCCGCGCCAGGTTCGCGGCGGCGGTCTCGGGGTCGGAGAAGCGGGTGCGGGTCACGCGCTCACAGGACCGGCATCAGCCGGTCGATCTCGAACTGGGTCACCTGCGAGCGGTAGTCCTGCCACTCCGCGCGCTTGTTGCGCAGGAAGAAGTCGAAGACGTGCTCGCCCAGCGTCTCGGCGACGAGCTCGCTGGTCTCCATGGTGCGGATCGCCTCGTCGAGGTTGCGCGGGAGCGGGGCGATGCCCATCGCACGCCGCTCGTTCTCGCTGAGCGACCAGACGTCGTCCTCGGCCTCGGGCGGCAGCTCGTAGCCGTTCTCGATGCCCTTGAGGCCGGCGGCGAGGATGAGCGCGTAGGCCAGGTAGGGGTTGCAGGCCGAGTCGGGGGCGCGCAGCTCGACGCGGGCCGAGCCCGACTTGTGCGGCTTGTACATCGGCACCCGTACCAGGGCCGAGCGGTTGTTGTGGCCCCAGCAGACGTAGTTCGGGGCCTCGCCGCCCCACGCGAGGCGCTTGTAGGAGTTCACCCACTGGTTGGTCACGGCGGTGATCTCGGGCGTGTGCTCGAGGATGCCGGCGATGAACGCGCGGCCGGTCTTGCTCAGCTGGTACTCGGCGCCCGCCTCGTAGAAGACGTTCTCGTCACCCTCGAACAGCGACACGTGCGTGTGCATGCCCGAGCCCGGGTGGTCGGTGAACGGCTTGGGCATGAAGGACGCCCACTTGCCCTGGCTCAGCGCGACCTCGCGGACGATCGTGCGGAAGGTCATGATGTTGTCGGCCATCGACAGCGCGTCGGCGTAGCGCAGGTCGATCTCCTGCTGGCCCGGGCCGCCCTCGTGGTGGCTGAACTCGACCGAGATGCCCATCGCCTCGAGCATCGTGATGACCTCGCGGCGGAAGTCCTGGCTGGCGCCCTGGGCCGTGTGGTCGAAGTAGCCGCTGTCGTCGACCGCGACGGGGCGCGTGCCGGGCTCGGGCTTGCTCTTGAAGACGAAGAACTCGATCTCGGGGTGCGTGTAGAAGGTGAAGCCCGAGTCGGCCGCCTTCGCCAGCGCCCGCTTGAGCACGTAGCGCGGGTCGGCGTACGAGGGGCTGCCGTCGGGCATCGCGATGTCGCAGAACATGCGCGCCGTCGCGGGCGTCTCGCCGCGCCACGGCAGGATCTGGAACGTCGACGGGTCCGGCTTGGCCAGCATGTCGGCCTCGTGCACGCGGGCGAAGCCCTCGATGGCCGAGCCGTCGAAGCCGATGCCCTCCTCGAACGCGCCCTCGAGCTCGGTCGGGGCGATCGCCACCGACTTCAACGAGCCGAGCACGTCGGTGAACCAGAGCCGGACGAAGCGGACGTCCCGCTCCTCGATCGCGCGTAGGACGAAGTCCTCCTGCTTACCCATGCGGTCAGTGTAGGGCCGCCGTCGCGCGGTCCGTGTCGCGGTTTCCGTCACCCGGCTCACGTCCGTCGGACGCCCTAGGCTGGGAGTCGTGCCCCACCTTCGTCTCGCCCTCGCCCAGGTCAACGCCGTCGTCGGAGACATCGACGGCAACCTCGAGCTCGTCCTGCAGCACGCGCGCGACGCGCACGCCGCCGGGGCGCACGTGCTGGTCACCCCCGAGATGGTGCTGACCGGCTACCCGATCGAGGACCTCGCCTACCGCAAGTCGTTCATCGAGCGCTCGCAGGCTGCCGTCGCCACGCTGGCCGAGCGCCTCGCACAGGAGGGCCTGGGCGACCTCGTCGTCATCGTCGGCCACCTCGACCGCGCGACCCACGTGGAGGATCGGCTGGGCGTGCCGAAGAACGCTCCGGTCAACTCCGCCTCGGTCCTCACCGGCGGCGAGGTCGTGACCCGCTACGACAAGCACCACCTGCCGAACTACGGCGTGTTCGACGAGTTCCGCCACTTCGTCGCCGGCGACCGCACCCAGATCATCCAGGTGCACGGCGTCGACATCGCCATCGCGATCTGCGAGGACATCTGGCAGGACGGACCGTCCCAGGCGGCCAAGCACGCCGAGGCCGGCCTGCTGGTCGTGCTGAACGGCTCGCCGTACGAGGCCGCGAAGGACGACGAGCGGCTCGACCTGTGTGCCCGCCGGGCCCGCGAGGGCGAGTGCGCCCTGGCCTACGCCAACCTCGTCGGCGGCCAGGACGAGCTGGTCTTCGACGGCGACTCGCTCGTGGTCGACTCCCGCGGCGAGGTCGTCGCCCGTGCGAGGCAGTTCGAGAGCGAGCTGCTGATCGCCGACCTCGACCTGCAGGCCGCTACCGCCGCCATGCCCGAGCCGGGCACACGGTTCGAGGGCCTGCTGGTCGAGCGCACCGTCATCAGCAGCGAGCCTCTGCCCGCCTACGAGCCCGTGAGCGGCAGCGTCGCCGAGCGATGGGACGACCTCGGCGAGCGCTGGCAGGCGATCGTCCTGGGTCTGCGCGACTACGTCGAGAAGAACGGCTTCACGTCGGTGCTGCTCGGCATGTCCGGCGGCATCGACTCCACGCTCGTCGCCGCGATCGCGTGCGACGCTCTCGGACCCGAGCGGGTCTTCGGCGTCTCCAACCCCAGCGAATGGTCCACCGAGCACTCGCGCTCCGACGCCGCCGACCAAGCCGAGCGCACCGGCCTCGACCTGCGCACGATCGCGATCGCGCCGATCTTCGACGCCTACCAGGACGCGCTCAGCCTCGACGGGATCGCCGAGGAGAACCTCCAGGCCCGCATCCGCGCGGTGATCTGGATGGGCCTGTCGAACCAGGAGAACCACCTGGTCCTGGCGTGCGGCAACAAGTCCGAGCTGGCCACCGGCTACTCCACGATCTACGGCGACGCCGTGGGCGGCTACGCGCCGATCAAGGACGTGCCCAAGACCGTCGTCTGGGAGCTGGCGAAGTGGCGCAACGCCTGGGCCGAGTCCCAGGGCCAGACGCCCCCGATCCCGCCGAACACGATCTCCAAGGAGCCCTCGGCCGAGCTGCGCCCGGGCCAGCGCGACTCGGACAGCCTGCCGCCCTACCCCGTGCTCGACGGCATCCTCGATGCCTACGTCGAGCGCGACCTCGGCTCGGCCGACGTGGTGGCCGAGGGCTTCGACCCCGCGATCGTCGAGAAGGTCATCACGCTGGTCGACCGTGCCGAGTACAAGCGTCGCCAGTACCCGCCGGGCCCGAAGATCAGCAAGCGCAACTTCGGTCGCGACCGGCGCGTGCCGATCACCAGCCGCTGGCGCGAGAGCCTTTGAGGCCTCACTCCGCGCGGACCGACAGCAGGACGCGGATCTCGCCGCCGTCCTCGTCGGTCAGCAGCGGGTAGGTGAGGGTCTCGTCCACGGGCTCCTCCGGCTCCTCCCACGACGCGGTTCCCGGCCGCTCCTCGAGGCGCACCACCACGCGCTCGCCGTCGATGTCGCGAGGGCGCCGGTGGTCGTCGTCGGCGGACTTCGGCCACCACGACTCGTAGAACACGTCGCGACCGGCGACGACGAGGCGGTGCGAGACCGCGGGTCCCACGCTCCCCCATGCGGTGAGGCCGACGCCCTCGACCTCGACCGGCAGGTCGGCGTACGGCGGCTCCCCCAGCACCGGCACGAGCTCGTCGAGCACGAGGCGGGCCTGCTCCGCGTTGACCTCGTTGCCCGCCTCGACGAACGTGCGCACCGACGAGGAGCCCGCGGTGGTGCCGAGCACCGGCAGCGCGAGCACGCCGGCCGCGGCCGCGGTGGTGAGGGTGCGGATCCGGTCGTCGGTCGTGCCCTGGCTTCGCAGTGACGCGCGGGCGCGGTGATACGCCCAGAGCGCCACCGCGAACGTGAAGAAGACGGGTCCCGCCATCGTGAAGTCGAGGTAGACGATCCGCAGGTCGCCGCCGGTGCGCGTGCCCGCCCAGAACGTCGCCGCCACCGCGAAGAGCCCGATGACGACCGCGCTGGTCGCCACGTCGACGTCACGGTCGAGCCGGCGCCGGCGCCGATCCCGCCGACGCCAGACCACGGCGACGATCCCGAGCCCGATCAGCGCAGCGCCCGGGTAGGTGACGTCGCCGGTGTCGCGCCACAGGCGGATCCACGGGAAGACCATGTGGGTCAGGTGGACCCAGGCGTCGCCCGTGGGCGTGTCCTCGGTCTTCTCGGCCGTCGTGAGTGCGGCGATCTCGCCGATGTTGTTCGGCGAGTACGTCAGCACCTCGACCAGCGGTCCCAGCCAGCACACGAACGTGACCAGCAGGGTCCGGGCGACCTCGCCCGGTGCACTGCGGAAGCCCCGCCACCAGCGGCGGATCGTCAGGGCGAGCATCCAGGCGCCCAGCAGGCCGACGATCGGCGTGACGCCCAGGTGTGCCTGCCCGGTCCAGCTGACGCAGACCATCAATAGCGGCCACAGCCCCCGGTGTCCGAGCAGCATCCGCCAGGCGACGGCGAGGCTCGCGAGCAGGCCGAAGACCGTGGGCCACGGGTTCCAGGGCAGCACGAGCACCGAGCCGAACAGTCCGTAGAGGGTGACCGTGGCGCCGACCATGACCAGCAGACCCGGACGTCCTGCGGCGCGGTAGCCCGACCACAGCGACACGGCCACGAACGCGGCGAGCACCAGCGCGCAGCCCAGGAGCAGGCCCCACACCCGCCAGCCCGAGAGCAGGTACGGCAGCCCGATCACGTAGAACTCGAGGGGACCCGGGTGGTAGGCGAACACGCCTTCCACGGTCTGGTCGCTCGTCGAGCGCATGCCCACCAGCGGCCAGTGACCGGTCCAGGCGTCGTGGGCGCGGATCGCGATCATCGCGTCGTCGCCCTGGGGCAGCCAGCCCTCGGTCAGGCGTGAGACGAACCAGACGACGATCGGCACCATCAGCAGTCCGAGCGCGATCCAGAACCAGGCGTGCTCGCGCAGGGCGAGTCGTCGTCCGATCCGGGTGGGGATCGAGGCGGAGGAGGTCGACACGGAGCTCCTGGGCGGGGCGGGTTCGAGGTCCCGAGCAGTCTACGGTCGCCGGGCACCGTTCGCCGGGGGCTACCGTGTGGGCATGACTGAAGAGCCCGCACCGTACGGTTCCCGTCCCACCGCCTCGCCCGACGTGCGCAAGGTCCGCACGCACCACCTCGCGAAGTGGAAGTCCGAGGGTCATCGGTGGGCGATGCTCACCAGCTACGACCAGTACACCGCCCAGCTCTTCGACGAGGCCGGGATCCCCGTGCTGCTCGTCGGCGACTCGGCCGCGAACAACGTCTTCGGCTACGAGTCCTCGCTGCCCGTCACGGTGGACGAGCTGCTGGTCCTGGTGAAGGCCGTGACGCGTTCGGTGCAGCGCACGCTCGTCGTCGCCGATCTGCCCTTCGGCTCGTACCAGCGCGACCCGGAGCAGGCCTACGACACGGGTGTGCGGTTCATGAAGGAGGGGCTCGCGCACGCGGTCAAGCTCGAGGGCGGCGCCGAGATGGCGCCCCAGATCCGCAAGCTGACCGAGGGCGGCATCCCCGTCATGGCGCACATCGGCTTCACGCCCCAGTCCGAGCACAGCCTCGGCGGCTACCGCGTGCAGGGTCGCGGTGACGCCCGCCAGCGGCTGATCGACGACGCACTCGCCGTGCAGGACGCTGGCGCGTTCGCCGTGGTGATGGAGATGGTGCCCGAGCCGGTCGCGACCGAGATCACCTCGACCCTGCGCATCCCCACCGTGGGCATCGGCGCCGGCGCCGGCTGCGACGCGCAGGTGCTGGTCTGGCAGGACATGCTCGGCCTGCGCGCCGGCCGCGCCCCGCGCTTCGTCAAGAAGTACGCCGACCTGCGCAGCGTGATCTCAGGCGCCGTCGAGCAGTTCCAGAACGAGGTCGCCGACGGCTCGTTCCCCGCAGCCGAGCACTCCTTCGAGAGCTGACCACAGGGCCCGCTCGGCCGACCGAGCGGGGTTTCCCGTCACGATGCGGGGGACGTTTCCCCCGCATCGTGACGGTTGCCCCTGTTGACCGGGGAGACTTCGATCAGCCCTCCGGGATCCAGGCCATGGTGTCCGGGTCGGGCCCGATGCGGCGGCTGGCGTCGAGGGCCGAGACGGCACTCATGTCGGCGTCGGAGAGCTCGAAGTCGAACAGGTCGAAGTTCTGCTTCAGGCGCTCCACCGACGAGGCCTTCGGGAACACGATGTCCCCGCGCTGCAGGTGCCAGCGCAGCACGACCTGCGAGACGCTGCGGCCCGTGCTGCTCGCGATCGCCTGGAGCGCCGGGTCGTCGAAGACCTGGCCCTGCGCGAGCGGCGACCAGGCCTCGGTCGCGATGCCGAGCTCGGAGTCGACCGCGCGCAGCTCGTCCTGGGTGAAGTACGGGTGGATCTCGACCTGGTTCACGGCCGGGACCACGGTCGCCTCCTGCACCACGCGACGCAGGTGCGAGGGCTGGAAGTTGGAGACGCCGATCGCACGAGCCTTGCCCGCGGAGTAGACCTCCTCCATCGCGCGCCACGTGTCGACGAAGTCGATGTCGGTCGTCGGCAGCGGCCAGTGGATGAGAAAGAGATCCACGCGGTCGAGCTGGAGCTTCTCCAGCGACTCGTCGAGCGACGAGGCGACCACGGCGGGGTCGTGGCGGTTGTTGTTGAGCTTGGTGGTGACGAAGACCTCGTCGCGCGGCAGTCCGGAGGCGGCGATCGCGGCGCCGACGCCGGCCTCGTTGCCGTACATCTGGGCCGTGTCGATGTGGCGGTAGCCGAGCTCGAGGGCCTCGGCGACCCGGTCCTGCGCGGTCTCCGGCGGCACCTGCCACGTGCCGTAGCCGAACTGCGGGATCTGGACGCCGTTGTTCAGGGTGAGGGTGGGAACGGTCATGCCTCCGACGCTACGGGCTGCACCCGAGCGCCGCACACGCGCAAGCGGCGCCGGCCTACGGCTGCACCAGCACGAGGTCGACGTACCGCTCGTCCCCGGCGACCTGGGTGGCGCCGGCGTCCCGGGCCAGCTCGACCCGGTCGACCACGGCGCCCTCCGGCGGCGGCTCGGGACGGCCGGGATGGCTGTGCACGACCAGCGTGCGGTGTGGCTCGTCGAGGTTTCGCGGGTGCCGGAAGTCGTCCTCGCGCATCCCGTCCACGCGCGCGTCGAAGTACACCTCGTGACCGTCGGCCAGCAGCGCCGCGTAGACCGCCGGGCCGATGCTGACCCACGCGAGACCGCCGACCGTCTCGATCGCGATCGGTCCGTCGGCACCGGCGACCAGCTCGCGCGCCCGGTCGACGACGGGCGCGGCGCGCGCGCTGTCCAGGCGCGCGGCGTCCGACAGCGGACGTGGGAGGAAGAGGAAGGCCGCCACGGCCACCGCGACGGCGACCCGGCCCAGCGTGCGGCGGTGGCGCGACCGCCGGACCCGGCCGACGACGGTCCAGGCCACGAGGGTCAGGGGGACCGCGGCCCCGTAGACGATGTACCAGTCCCGGCCCTCCCCCGCGCGGGTGCCGGCCGCCAGCAGGACGAGCGTGCCGACGAGGGTCAGCGGCACGATCGCGAACGGGCGGCCCGAGGTCAGGCCGCGCCCCCGGCGGCCGGTCCACCACACGACGGCGACGACGCCGACGAGCAGCACGAGGGTGGCGAGCAGTCCGCCGTCCCCGGACCGCGCGACGGTCCACAGCAGGCCGAGGTTGTCGGGCTCGTTCCGGGCGACCTCCACCAGCGGCGCCGCCCAGCAGGCCATCCCCAGGGCCACCGACACCACGAGTGAGCGGCGCGGCAGGTCGAGGCGGCCGCGGCGCCCCAGGAGCACCGAGGCGACCAAGGTGACCACGCCGAGCGAGACGGCCACCGGGGCGACCGCCAGGTGCGACTGCGCCGCGAGCGAGACGGTGACGACGAACCCCGGCCACCACCGGCCGTGTCCGGCCAGGACCGCCCAGGCCGACGCGGTGGCGGCCGCCAGGGCGAACATCGCCACCCACGGGTTCCACGGGGTCACCAGGGAGCTGCCGACGCCCAGCACCAGGACGCCGTTCACGACGGTCATCGTCTGCCGTCCCCGCGCGCCCGCAGCCCGATCGGCGGCGGCGAGCGAGACGGCGACGAGGGCCGCGAGGATCAGGAGCGAGCCGACGACGAGCGCCCACGGCGCGAAGCCGCTCAGCGCGTACAGCGGCGCCAGCAGCTGGAACTGCAGCGGACCGGGATGGTGCGCGTGCACGCCCACGACCGTGGCGCCGCTCGTCGAGGGCATCCCCAGCAGGGGCGTGTGCGCTCCGAGGACGTCGTGCGCGCGCACCGCCTCGACCGCCGTGTCACCGTGCGGGACCCATCCCCCGGCCAGGAGGACGACGGCCCACACCAGCAGCGGGAGGACGAGTGCCGCCCACGCGATCGGCCACCCGCCGCGCGGGGGCCGGTCGGACCGCGTCACTCAGGCGAGCCGGCGGGCGGGGCGTCGTCGTTCCAGTTCGGGTCCTCGTCCCACGCCTTCGACTTCTCGTGCGCGGTCTCGAGGGCACGTGCGGCCTCGGCCTCGGTCTCGTAGGGTCCCAGGCGGTCGGACGCCCGGCAGCCCTCCTCGCCCTCGACGGAGTTGTGCTTCAAGCAGTAGAAGTACGCCATGGGCTCATCGTGCCCGATGCGGGGACCGGACGCCCGGGGGCGCGATTCCGGAGGCACCGCGACACGGATGGACGTGACTCCGAGGGAAGCCCCGGGCCTACACCGACCCGAGGCGCCTCACGCACGACCCGGTGGGTGGCCGGAATCGGGGAGCACGTCTGCGCCCACCTCACCGTAGGCCCGTATCGGCCCGGGCGCTCTCTCAGAGGCCAGACGTGCCACTCGGACGGCGCTGGCGATCTTGACGGCCAGCTGGGCCGTGACGATCACCAGGGCCACGGGCATGCTGCCGATGAGGACGGCGACGATGATCCCGGCATTGTTCAGTGCCTTGGCCGGATGCGACCAGTTGTAGCGGAACACGGTGGGATCGACCTGACTGAAGTAGTTGGGACTCACGATCGGCCACAGCAGGAACGAGAGCGAGAGGAGCTGGTCGATCACCATGAAGTTGACGAGGAACATCCCGATGGGGAGAGCCAGGTCCGGCTCGTGCATCACGAGTCCCGCCGCCAGGATCGCGGTGCTCAGGCGATCACTGCAGATGTCGAACACCGCACCGGCCCTCGTCTCCTGACCCAGCACGCGCGCAGCGAGCCCATCGAGGCTGTCACCGAGCCAGTACGTGAGGTATCCGGCGATCAGCCACGGGACGGGATCCGAGGCGACGAGCGCGGTGACCGCCAGGGCCGCGGCACCCAGAGCGCGGAGCACCGTGATCGCGTTGGGGATCGTCAGAAAGGGACCTGGGCCCGGCAGGTGGTGGGTGGGCGACACCGCCTTGCTCACGTGGCCAACCTACGCGCAACCACTGGCGTGTGCCGGTCGGGAGGACGTCGACCGAACGGCCCCCGGCGAGCCCCACCGCTCCCGGGTCGCCCCGGGGGCGCGAATGAGTCGGCCTGTAAGCCGGATTCTGTCCTGCCGGAGCAGGGGCGGCCATCCATCTGGGATGCCCATTGCTGGACACCTCGGTGCGACCTACCTGCCGCTGAGGACGAGCAGCCCTGCGGCACGGCCCCGCGGACGGGGCCTACTTGGTCTTGCTCCCGGTGGGGTTTACCGAGCCACGACGGTCACCCGCCGTGCTGGTGAGCTCTTACCTCACCGTTTCACCCTTACCCGCACCACCCGAGGGTGGCCGCTGGCGGTCTGTTCTCTGTGGCACTGTCCCGCACGTCGCCGTGGGTGGCTGTTGGCCACCACCGTCGCTCTGTGGAGTCCGGACTTTCCTCGACACCCTCGAGGGATGCCGCGGCCGCCCGACCGACTCATTCGCGCGTCCATCCTATGCCCGCCGGGCCCGCGCCATGACCCGCCCGGTAGGCTGGCGACATCGAAAGGGAGTAGTCCCCAATCGCTGCGTCGACACACTGAGGCCTCGCCTCCGGTGCAGCGGGCCAGGCAACTGGCGGACGAGACTTTCGACCGGATTCGTGTACACGAGCCCGGTCGAGGCTCGTCGTGCACGCAGGGCTCCTCGTCCGGGTGGACGAGGAGCCTTTGTCATGGAAGCAGTCTTCATCGCAGCTGCGCTGGTGTTCGTCGCCGAGCTGGGCGACAAGAGCCAGCTGATGGCGATGACCTTCGCGACGCGCTACCGCGCCCGCACGGTGATCCTCGGGATGGGCATCGCCTGCGCAATCATCAATCTCGCCTCGGCGCTCGTCGGTGAGGCGCTCGGCAACGTCATCCCCGAGAACGTCCTGCAGGTCGTGGCCGGCGCCGTCTTCCTGCTGTTCGCCGCCATCACCGCCTGGTCGCTGCTGAGGACCGAGGACGAGGAGGAGATCACCGTCGTCCCCCACAGCGGGCGCGCCCTCGTGACGGTCGGGCTGGCGTTCGCGCTGGCCGAGCTGGGCGACAAGACGATGTTCGCGACGATGACGCTCGCGACGCAGTACGCGTGGTGGTGGGTCTGGATCGGCAGCACGGTCGGCATGGTCGTCTCGATCACGCTCGCGGTCCTGCTCGGCAAGCAGATTCTCAAGGTCCTGCCGGTGCGCGCCGTGCACGCCGTGGCGGCGCTCCTGTTCGCGGCCCTCGGCATCTGGCTCCTGCTCGGCTGACATAGGGTCGCCACGTGCTGATCGTGCTGCCGCCCTCGGAGGGCAAGACCCGTCCCGAGTCCGGCTCCCCGCTCGATCTCGAGACCCTCTCGTCGCCGCGGCTGAACCGCACCCGCGAGCAGCTGATCAACGCCCTCGTGCGGCTCAGCTCCACGAAGCGGGCCGCCGAGATCCTCGAGCTCGGGCCGAAGCAGGCCGACGACATCGCCCGCAACGCGCGGCTGCGCGAGGAGCCCACCGCGCCCGCGATCGACGTCTACACCGGCGTGCTGTACTCCGAGCTCGGCTGGACCACGCTCGACGAGGCCGCCCAGGAGCGCGGGCGGACCAGCCTGGCGATCGCCTCGGCGCTGTTCGGGCTGCTGCGCCCGCACGACGAGATCCCCGCCTACCGGATGAGTGGCTCGGTCTCGCTCCCCCGGCTCGGCACCGTCGCCAGCCGCTGGAAGCCCGTCGTGCCGAAGGCGCTGGTCGAGCTGGCCGAGGGCGAGCTCGTGCTCGACCTCCGCTCAGGCACCTACGTGGCGCTCGGGCAGGCTCCGACGGGCTCGGTCACGCTGCGCGTGCTGACGGAGGCGAACGGGAAGCGCTCGATCGTCAGCCACAGCAACAAGGCCACCAAGGGCCAGATCGTCCGCCGGGTGCTCGCCGAGGCCGTCGAGGCCAAGGACGCCGAGACGTTCGGTGACGCCCTGCGCGACCTCGGCTGGACCGTCGAGACCTCGGGCCCCGCGCGCCTCGACGTCATCCTGCGCTGACTCGGCCGCGCGAGATGCGCAGGGTCAGGGAGTGACGGAGAAGTTGCGCAGGCTCGGGGTGCCGTCGGGCCACCAGGAGATGGTGGTGATCGAGGCGGGCGCGAGCTCCATCCGATGGATGACGCCCATGTCCGAGCCCAGCGCGAGACGCACCATCAGCTTGATGGGCGTGACGTGGCTGGCCACGACGACCGTCTGACCCGCGTACTGGTGCAGGATCCGGTCGCGGGCCGCCTCGACGCGCGTGGCGACCTCGTCGAAGGACTCGCCGCCCGGCGGCGGGACGGCGGTGGACGACAGCCACTTCTCCAGCTCGGCGGGCCAGCGCTTCATGATGTCGCCGAACGAGAAGCCGTCCCACTCGCCGAAGCCGGCCTCGGCGAAGCCCTCCTCGATGGCGACCGGCAGCCCGAGACGCTCGGCCACCTGCGCGGCGGTCTGGCGCGTGCGCTGCAGCGGCGAGGCCACGATGGCGTCGGCTCCCCCGCGCTCGGCGATCCACGCGGCGGCCCGGCGGGCCTGCTCGACGCCCTCGTCGACCAGCGGCGGGTCCTCCCCGCCGGTGCCGCTGAAGAGCTTGCGCTGCGTGTGGGCGGTGACGCCGTGACGCAGCAGGATGAACGTGGTCGGGTCGCCGTGCATCGAGCCGCGCCAGCCCAGCAGCGGATTCTTGCCCTTCGCGTCCAGCGGCGCGTCCGCCTCACGCGGCTCGGTGAACAGCGCGGGGGCCTCGGGCGGCTCGTCGGCCAGCTGCACCGGCTCGCGGGACTCGAGGGTGGAGACGCGGCCCGGGCGGCCCGCCTTCTCGGCGTCGAGCGCGGCATTGGCGAGGCTGTCCGCACGGGCGTTCTTCGCGCGCGGCACCCAGGTCCACGTGACCGGGCCGAGGTCGCGGACGATCGTCTGCGCCTGCATCGCCAGCGGCTTCATGTCGGGGTGCTTGATCTTCCAGCGCCCCGCCATCTGCTCGATGACGAGCTTGGAGTCCATGCGGACCTCGAGCGGCTCGCCGGCGGCGTGCTCACGCGCGAGCTCGAGGGCGCCGATCAGGCCGCGGTACTCCGCGACGTTGTTCGTCGCGATGCCGATCGTCTCGCCGCGGTCGGCGACGAGCACGCCGTCGCGCAGCAGCGCCGACCCGTAGGCGGCCGGCCCCGGATTGCCGCGCGATCCTCCGTCGGCCTCGGCGACCCAGCCCATCAGACGCCGGACTCGGAGCTGCGGACGAGGATGCGGCTGCACTCGGGGCAGCGCAGCACGGTGTCCTCGGGCTCGGCGGCCAGCTCGCGCAGGTCGGCGCCGTTGATCTCCAGGTGGCAGCCCTGGCAGCGACGTGCGCGCAGCGCGGCGGCGCCGAGGCCACCGTGGTTCGCGGCGACCTTCTGGTAGAGCGCGAAGAGGTCCTCGGGCACGTTCGGCCGGATCGACTCGCGGGCCGCGGACGCCTCCGACGCCTCTGCATCGAGCGCGGCGATCTTCTCGTCGCGTGCGGCGACGAGCGCGTCGCGCGCGGCGGTCTCGGCGTCGAGCGCGGCGACGGCCTCATCCAGCTCGGCCTGCGCGGCCTCGAGCTGCTCCATGACCTCGAGCTCCTCGTCCTCCAGCGTGGAGATCCGGCGGGCCAGGGCCTCGAGCTCGCTCTGCAGGCTGGACAGGTCCTTCGGGTTGGTGATGGCGCCGGAGGCCATGCGGTCCTCGTCGCGCGTGCGCCGCGCCTTGACCTGCTCCACCTCGACGTCGGCCTTCGCCTGCGCCCGCTCGAGGTCGGACACGCGGGTCTGCGCGGCCACCCGGCGGGACTCGATCTCGCGCAGGCGCGCGTCGGACGCGGCGATCTCGGCGTGCTCGGGCAGGGTGTTGCGGCGGTGGGTCAGCTGCGCGAGCGCCGAGTCCTTCTCCTGCAGGTCCAGCAACGCCTGCTGGGCGACCGGTTCAGCCTTCACGTGCGACTCCTCATGACAATGTCCGGCTCCAGGGATCGGTGCCGATCGTGGAGACGTGGGTCTTCACCGTATCGCCCAACTCCTCGCGGACGGCCGCCGCCACGGTCGGCAGCCAGGTCCACTCGGCGGCCCAGTGCGGCACGTCGACGACGGCACACGCACCGGGGCGCTCGAGGTGCTCACTGACGGGGTGGTGGCGCAGGTCGGACGTGACGTAGACGTCGGCTCCGGCGGCCTGCGCCGCGCCCAGCAGGAAGTCGCCCGAGCCGCCGCACAGGGCCACGGTCTCGACGCGCCGGTCGAGGTCGCCGGCGATGCGCGTGGCGCCCGCGTGCGCCGGGAGGCGGGCCCGGACGTGCTCCGCGAACTCGCCCAGCGTCATCGGCTGCGGCAGGCGACCGATGCGACCCGAGCCGCGCTCGCTCGGTCGCGCGGCGAGCGGCCAGAGGTCGTAGGCCGTCTCCTCGTACGGGTGGGCGTCGATCATCGCGGCACGCACCGCCTCGCGGATCCCACGGTCGGCGACGACCTCGACGCGGGTCTCCTCGACCCACTCGACCTCCCCCACCGACCCGATGGCCGGGTCGGCGCCGTCGAGGGGGCGGAACGAGCCGCGACCGGGGCTCTGGAACTGCGCCCGGTCGTAGTCGCCGAGACGACCCGCGCCCGCGTCGTGCATCGCGCCGACGACGCGAGCGGCATCGTCACGCGGCACGTAGACGACCCACTTGTCGAGTGGCGGCTCCGCGTCGCTCTCGAGCGGCCGCACGTCGGTGAGGCCGAGTGCGAGGGCCATCGACTCGCTGACGCCGCGCGGCGCGCAGTCGGCGTTCGTGTGGCACGTGTGCAGCGCGATCCCGTTCGCGATGAGCGTGTGCACGACCCGCCCCTTCGGCGTGGTCGCGGCCACCGACGTGACGCCCTTGAGGTACAGCGGATGGTGCGTGACGACGAGCTGGGCGCCCCGCTCGACCGCCTCGTCGACGACGGCCTGGACCGGGTCGACGGCGAACAGGATCGAGGAGACCTCTGCGTCGGGGTCTCCCACGACCGTGCCCACGGCGTCCCAGTCGTCGGCCCACCGGGGGTCGTAGAGGCCGTCCAGGACGGCGATGACGTCACGCAGCGATGGCATGGGGCGAGTCTGTCACGGCCGTCCGTCAGGCCTGGAAGACCTGGAAGTTCGCCGGCATGCCCGGCTCGATCTCGGTCTCGGGCTCCTTCGTGGTCCACCCGCGGTCGACCGCGCCGGGCGTCTGGGCGATGTCGCCGAACCTCATCGGGAGCCCGGCCGCCCGCAGCGGCTGCGCGCGGTCCATCAGCTGGAAGTGCAGGTGGGGCTCGGACGTGTTGCCCGAGTTGCCCACCTGTCCCAGCACGTCACCCGCGGCGACCCGGTCGCCGACGCGCACCGTCGCGGTGCCCCGCCTCACGTGCGCGTAGAGGGCGTAGGCTCCGTCGCCGTGGTCGACGACCACGCGGTTGCCGATCACCGCGCCGGGTCCGCCGAGGTCGCGCAGGCCGTCGATCACCATCATGTACGCGAAGGCGAGCCACGAGGTGCGCGACAGGTGGTCGCGGCGGCCGTCGACGACCCTCACCACGGTGCCGTCGGCGACGGCGTGGATCGGCTCGCCGAACGAGCTGAACTCCTCGGGCCTCTCGAAGCCTCCGAACACGGGGTACTCGGCCTTCGTCCCCTCGGGGCGCGGATGGATCAGGTCGACGGCATGGGACTGGCCGTAGCCCCGGACCCCGTGACTGGGCACCGACGACGCCGGACTGTGCACCACGGTCCACGTGCCGCGGACGGGACTGGCCACCTCCAGGGGCTCACGGTGGTCCTGCTTCGGTGGCCGCACGAGGCACAGCGCGAACGACACGAGCACGACCAGGCTCGACAGCCCGATGGGGACGTCGAGCAGCAGACCCGCCGCGATGCCCAGCAGGAACAGCCAGGCCCAGAGCGGGAACAGACTGCTGACGACGCGACGCCACGCTCCGGTCTCGCCCATGTCAGGCCACCGTCGCCAGCGCGAAGGGCAGCACCGCGGGCGCTCCGGCCCGCCTCAGCTCACGTGCCGCGACCGTCACCGTCCACCGGCTGTCGACGAGGTCGTCGACGAGCAGGACCGGTCCGTCCACCTCGCGCAGGCGCGCGGCCAGGTCGGCGCCGGCCGCGAACCGTCCCCACACCGACGCCAGCCGGAAGGCGCTGTTGCCACCGGTCTCCGCACGCGGGACGTGGGGGTCGAGGTCGAGCGTGCCCAGCAGCGGCATCCGCCCGAGCCGCGAGATCGTCTCGGCCGCGGACGACACGAGGGTCGGACGCGTGACGGACGGCATCGCGACGACGGCGACGGGTCGCTGCTCCCACGGCCAGTCGCGCAACGCGCGGACGGCGGCGCCGACGAGCGCCTCGGGGATCGGCTGGTCGGGCGCGCCCGCGGCGAACAGCTCGCGCAGCGCACCACCCCAGCCGAGGTCGGTGAGTCGCGCGATGACGCGACCCGTCTCGGCGCGCTCGTCGACCGCGATCCGGCCCTTGACGTCGACGCCGCGGCGGTCGGCCCCGGTGGGCCACTGGCCCCGCGGCTCGATCGGGACGCCGACCCGGTCGAGCGCCTCGGTGGCTCGCCCGACGGTGGCCTCGGGGACGTCCGTCGGGTACCAAGAGCCGGTGCACACGTCGCACCGGCCGCACCGGGTCGCGGACGGGTCGTCGAGGTCGCGCTGGAGCAGCTCCATCCGGCACGTCTCGCCGCGCTCGTACGTGAGCATCGCCTGCTGCTCGTGCTCGCGGGCCGCGGCGATCCGCTGGTAGCGCTCGGCGTCGTAGGTCCAGGGCTGTCCGGTGGCGATCCAGCCACCGCGCACCTTGCGCACGGCGCCGTCCACGTCGAGCACCTTCAGCAGCAGCTCGAGCTGGGTGCGCTTGACGTCGACGAGGGCCTCCAGCGCGGGCGTGGAGATCGGCTCGGACCCGAGCTGGCCGATGACGCGCTCGGCCCGCTCGGGGTCGGGCATCGAGGCCGTGGCGAAGTAGCGCCAGATCTCGCGGTCCTCGGTGCCCGGGAGCAGCAGCACGTCGGCGCGGTCGGTGGCGCGGCCGGCGCGGCCGACCTGCTGGTAGTACGCCACGGGCGACGACGGGGCGCCGAGGTGGACGACGAAGCCGAGGTCGGGCTTGTCGAAGCCCATCCCGAGCGCGCTGGTGGCCACGAGCGCCTTCACGCGGTTGTCCTTGAGCGCCTGCTCGAGCTCCTCGCGCTCGGACGGATCGGTGCGACCGGTGTAGGCGCGCACCTCGTAGCCGGCCTCGCGCAGGAGCCGCGCGGTGTCCTCGGCCGCGGAGACCGTGAGCGCATAGATGATCCCGCTGCCGGTGAGGTCGCCCAGGTGCGCCACGAGCCAGCCGAGCCGCTGCTTGGCGGTGGGCAGGGTGAGCGAGCCGAGCCGCAGCGAGTCGCGCGCGAGGGAGCCGCGCAGCGTGAGCACGTCGCCGCCCAGCTGCTCGGCGACGTCGGCCACCACCCGCGCGTTCGCCGTGGCCGTGGTGGCCAGCACCGGCACGTGCGAGCCGAGGGACTCGATCACGTGGGCCAACCGACGGTAGTCGGGCCGGAAGTCATGGCCCCAGTCGGAGATGCAATGCGCCTCGTCGACCACGAGCAGGCCCATCCGGTCAAGCAGCCGCGGCAGCTGCTGCTCGCGGAAGGTGGGGTTGTTCAGCCGCTCGGGCGAGACGAGCAGCACGTCGATCGTGTCGTTCGCCAGGCGCGACTCGATGTCGTCCCACTCCTCGACGGTGGCCGAGTTGATGGCCGCGGCGCGGACGCCCGCACGCTCGGCCGCGGCGACCTGGTCGCGCATCAGCGCCAGCAGCGGCGACACCAGCACCGTGGGCCCGGCGCCCCGCGCGCGCAGCAGCGCCGTGGCCACGAAGTAGACCGCCGACTTGCCCCAGCCCGTGCGCTGGACGACGAGCGCGCGACGCTGCTGGTCGACCAGCGCGGCGATCGCCTCGAGCTGGCCCTCGTGGAAGGTCGCGTCGGGGCGCCCGGTGAGGGCGCGCAGTCGTTCGAGGGCCTCATCGGCCGTGGTCGTGGCGATCGACGTCATGCACCGATCGTGTCAGGCTCCGCCGACAACGCCTCCGGACCGCTGCATCAGCGGCCCGCGGCGGCCAGCGCGACGTCCAGCCAGGACCGCAGCTGGTCGTCGGTCGCGAGCTCCTCGGACCGGACCGAGAGCCAGCCGTCGCCCATCACCCGTCCGTTCCGCATCGCGGCCGGCTCCGCGCCGGGCCGGGCGAGCGCCTCCGCCCGCGTCGCCGGGTCGACCCGCACCAGCAGGCTCCCGTCGCGACGTGCGGCCACCGTGAGCGCCTCGTCCACCATGAACGACAGTCCGCCGAACATCGTGACCTCGCGCGTCACCCGTCCCGCGAGCTGGTGACGGACCCGGCGCGCCAGCGCCTCCTGCGGCGTCTCGGTCATGGCCCGACCCTCCCACGCGGACGCACGGACGGGAATCCCCGCGACCCCGTGGGCGGCTACGGTCGGGCCGTGACCGACATGAGCCAGTGGCGTGAGGACCTCGATGGCCTCGATCCGACGCAGTGGCCGGAGTACGTGGAGGCGCGATCGGGGCTGCCCGGTCCCCGCGCGAACCTCTCCCTCGTGGGGGTCGCGGCCGAGCGAGCCGACCCCGCCGCCGTCGAGGCGCTGCTCGCCGACGGGCGCGAGTACCCGGCCATGTGCGCGGCCGCCGCCGCCGGGCGCCGGTCGTCCGACCCCTCGGTCGAGGCCACCGCCCGCGCGCTCGCCGACGACGAGCGCTGGCGCGTGCGGGAGGGCGTGGCGATCGGCCTCCAGCTGCTCGGCGACACCGACCCGGGCGCGTGGCGCTCGATCGCGTCTCGCTGGGTCGACGACCCGAGTCCGCTCGTCCAGCGCGCCGCCGTCGCCGCGATCTGCGAGCCCCGCCTGCTGCGCACGAGCGAGACCGCTGCCGCCGCCGTCGACGTCTGCGCGCGGGCGACCCGTCACCTCGCGGCACTCCCGGCAGAGGCGGCCCGCCGGGCCGACGCCCGGACCCTGCGCCAGGCGCTGGGCTACGGCTGGAGCGTGGCGGTGGCGGCCGATCCCGGTGTGGGTCTCGGCGCGTTCCTCGCCCTCGACACCGAGCTGCCGGACGTCGCGTGGATCGTCCGGGAGAACCGCCGCAAGAAGCGGCTGTCGACGCTCCTGTAGGCCCGCAGCCGCGGGGCGCCCGATCCCCGGGCGCCCCGCGACTGCGCCTCAGGTCAGCCGGAGCGTCGTGACACAGGTGGCGTCCTGGTCACCCCGCGTCGACATCGGCACGGTGCCCCTGCTGCCCTCGTGCTCGACGGTGAGCGTCCCGCGGATCCCGCGCGGCACCCACAATCCGACGAAGCCGTTGTCGAACGTCGACCGCGTCTCGCTGAGCACGACCTCGCCGTCGGCCGCCGTGAGCTCGACGCGCAGCGGCGCATTCGCGAGCTCGCCCAGGCACGTGGTGAGGCTGTGGAAGTGGCAGTCGTGCGTGTCGCGACGGTAGGGCGCGACCGACACGTAGACCTCGTCCCGCGGCATCGGCAGCTCCACCTCCCGTCGGCCGTCGCCGAGCACGACGACGTCAGGGCGCACCGAGGCGGTGAGGCCCTCCGGTCGCTCCTGCACGGGCATCGCGTCGAGGCGGTCGATCACCTCCGTCGCGGAGAGCCCGTCCAGGTCGTACCGGGCCAGAAACGCCTCCTCGGCGCCGGCGGCCTTCTCGTCGCCGCCGCCCGAGCACGCGGCGATCGCGAGGAGGCACGCGACCAGCAGGACGAGGACGCCTCGCCGCCGCGCGGTCACGACTGCTCCAGGAGGTCGTTCATCCGCTCGATCTCCAGCAGCTGGGTGGCGACGATCGAGCCCGCCAGGCCCACGGCGTCCGGGTGACGACCGTCGGCGACCTCGCTGCGCGCCATGTCGATCGCGCCCTCGTGGTGCTCGATCATCTGCTCGAGGAACAGTCGCGACGCGCGGTCGCCCTCGGCGTCCTCGAGCGCGGCCATGTCCTGCTCGTCCATCATCCCGGCGCCGTGGCCACCGCCGTGCGACGCGTCGGCCGTCGGAGCGTCCCAGTCCGCGAGCCAGCCGCGCAGCTGCTCGATCTCGGGGGCCTGGGCCTGCTCGATCTCCTCGGCCAGCGCGCGGACCTCTGGATCGATCGCGTCCTTCGCGAGGACCAGGTCGCTCATCTCGATCGCTTGCTCGTGGTGCGGGATCATCATCGTCGCGAACATCACGTCCGCCTCGTTGGCCTCCGCGTCGTCGGCCGGCGCGTCAGCCGACGAGGAGCCGTGACCCCGATGATCGGCTCCGGGCTCGCGTGCATCGTCCGAGCAGCCGCCGAGGGTCAGCGCCGCGAGGAGGGCCAGTGCCGCGGGCGCGGCAGTACGTCGTCTCATGTCTTCTCCGTGTTCGTGAGGGTGTCGGCACGCGCCGTCGTCGGCGCGGCTCGGGCGGGAGGCCCCGTGACGGGTGTCATCAGGGGCCCGACCCATCACGTTCGGCTGATGCAGAGGGCGTGGAGCGAGGGCGCGCGGGACAGGACAGGCAGCGCGATGTCGAGCCGCGCGGGCACGGTCCACGGGCGATGGAGCCACGACGGGAGCAGCCGCGGGAGCGCGAGGACCAGCAGGACGAGCAGGAGCGCCAGGACACAGGCCATGGCCATGCCCAGGTGGCCGCCGACGGCGCACTCGACGCAGCTCGTCGGGCTCTCGGCGGCCGGCACGACGGCGTCGGCCGCGAGGTGCTCCCCCACGTCGTGCGCGGCGTGCGCGACGGCGGGAGCCTGCGCGGCGGGGGTCCCGTGGAGGTTGAGCGTGTGCATGCCCAGCAGGCCGACGATCACACCCGCGACGAGCAGTCCGCCCAGCAGCACGAACCGGATGCGACCCCGGCTCCTCACCGCCTCCACGGACATGCGGCCAGTGTAGGTCGGCACGTCGGTCACGACGACCGGGGCCGAGCGGTCCGGCGACGGGGTGCGGTGGGCGAAGAGGGGCTCGAACCCCCGACCTTCCGGGTGTAAACCGGATGCTCTGACCAGCTGAGCTATTCGCCCCCTCGGCACGAGGACGTGCAGGAGAACGGTAACGCAAGCGACTCGCGTCCCGCCCCGGCACAGAAAAGCCGCGCCGCCGGGGTCTCGGGTCCCCGGCGGCGCGGTAGTTCCATCAAACCAGATCGGCATGGCCGGCGTGAGTGATTTCCACGCGTTGCGGCCTGAAAGTTTGCTGTGGGATTACCCCAGTGACGCAAGTGCCTCACGGTAAGCAGAGAGATCACGAGCCTCGCCGATTCCGTTCTCCACCTTCCAGCGCACGATCCCCTCGCGATCGATCACGTAGGTGCCCCGGGCGGCAGCGCCGGCCTTCTCCTGGAAGATGCCGTAGGCCTTCGAGACGGCGCCGTGCGGCCAGAAGTCGCTCAGCAGGCTGAACTCGTACCCGTCCTGCTCGGCGTAGGCGCGCAGGCTGAACATGTGGTCGCACGAGATCGCCAGGACCTCGGCGTCGACGTCGTTGAAGATCGCGAGGTTGTCGCGGATCTCGCACAGCTCGCCCGTGCAGATCCCGCTGAACGCGAAGGGGTAGAACAGCACGACCACGTTGCGGCCACGCAGGCTCGACAGCGTGACATCCTCGCCGTGCTGGTTCTTGAGGGTGAAGTCCGGTGCGGGCGACCCGATCTCGATGCTCACGGTCACCTCTTGTGCGTGGAGAGCTTGGTGGCGACCCAGTTCGGGCCGACGGCGGACGTCGTGGTGATCGACAGGCCCGCGATGGGGGCGGCCTCACCGATGTCGGCGCCCGAGACGTGTCCCTCGTGACCGACCTTGGGGGTCAGGAGCCAGACGAATCCGCCTTCGGCGACGTCCTGCGTCGCGTCGACGAGGGCGTCGGTCAGATCGCCGTCCTCCTCGCGCCACCACAGGATCACGCCATCGACGACCTCGCCGATGTCGCCGTCCACCAGCTCGCTGCCCGTGTGGGACTCGATGGCGGAGCGGAACTCCGCGTCGGTGTCCTCGTCCCAGCCGAGCTCCTGGATGACGGAGTCAGGTTCGAAGCCCAGCTTCCCCGCGTCCACCGCACCTCCTTCTTCCCTACTGTCCAGTAGGGCGTATCGGTTCCTTGCCGGACTCACACTAGCGAACTCCGGGTGGTTTGATGGAAGGGTCCATCCCGACACCCCAGGGAGTGCACCATGGCCTCATCCGGCCCCGACCGCCCCATCATCCACGGCGGCATGCCCACACAGCTGCCCGACGTGGACCCCGACGAGACGCAGGACTGGCTCCGCTCACTCGACCAGATGGTCGACGAGCGAGGACGCGACCGCGCCCGCTACGTCATGCTGCGCATGCTCGAGAGGTCCCGTGAGCGGGCCGTCGGCATGCCGGCGCTGCGCAGCACCGACTTCATCAACACCATCCCGCCCGAGCGCGAGCCGGAGTTCCCCGGCGACGAGGACATCGAGCGACGCATCCGCTGGAACGCCGCGGTCATGGTGTCGCGGGCGAACCGCCCCGGCCTCGGCGTGGGCGGCCACATCGCCACCTACCAGTCGGCGGCCAGCCTCTACGAGGTCGGCTTCAACCACTTCTTCCGCGGCAAGGAGCACCCCGGCGGCGGCGACCAGATCTACTACCAGGGCCACGCCGCGCCCGGCATCTACGCCCGCTCCTTCCTCGAGGGCCGCTTCGACGAGTCCGCCCTCAACAACTTCCGCCAGGAGAAGTCGCAGGGCGAGGGCAAGGGCCTGCCGTCCTACCCGCACCCGCGACTCATGAGCGACTACTGGGAGTTCCCCACCGTCTCGATGGGCCTCGCGGCGATCAACTCGATCTACCAGGCGCGCTTCAACCGCTACCTGGAGAACCGCGGCATCAAGGACACCAGCGAGCAGCACGTCTGGACGTTCCTGGGCGACGGCGAGATGGGCGAGCCCGAGTCCCTCGGCGCGATCGGCCTGGCCGCCCGCGAGCAGCTCGACAACCTCACGTTCGTCGTCAACTGCAACCTGCAGCAGCTCGACGGCCCGGTCCGCGGCAACGGCAAGGTCATCCAGGAGCTCGAGTCCTTCTTCCTGGGCGCCGGCTGGAACGTCATCAAGGTCGTGTGGGGACGCGAGTGGGACGACCTGCTCGCCCGCGACACCACGGGCGCGCTCGTCAACCAGATGAACCGCGTGCCCGACGGCGAGTTCCAGACCCTCTCGATCGAGACGGGCGCGTACAACCGCGAGCACTTCTTCGGTCCCGACCCGGAGCTGGCCAAGATCGTGGAGCACCTCTCGGACGAGGACATCGAGAAGCTCCCGCGCGGCGGTCACGACTACCGCAAGGTCTACGCCGCGTTCGAGTCGGCCCGCAAGCACAAGGGCCAGCCGACCGTGATCCTGGCCCACACCATCAAGGGCTGGCTGCTCGAGTCGTTCATGGCGCGCAACGCGACGCACCAGATGAAGAAGCTGACGAACGACGACCTGAAGACCTTCCGCGACCGGCTGCGGATCCCGATCACCGACGAGCAGATCGACTCCCCCGACGGCGCCCCGTACTACCACCCGGGCGCCGACCACGAGGACATCCGGTACATGCTCGAGCGCCGACGCGAGCTCGGCGGCTCGCTGCCGTCGCGCATCGTGCGGGCCAAGCCGCTCACGCTGCCCGAGGAGGGCGCGTACGCCGACCTGCGCAAGGGCTCGGGCAAGCAGCAGATCGCCACGACGATGGCGTTCGTGCGGCTGCTGCGCGAGTTCATGAAGGACAAGCAGATCGGCCAGCGGATCGTCCCCATCGCGCCGGACGAGTACCGCACGTTCGGCATGGACTCGATGTTCCCGTCGGCGAAGATCTACAGCCCGCACGGCCAGACCTACGAGTCTGTCGACCGCAAGCTGCTGCTGGCGTACAAGGAGAGCGAGCAGGGCCAGCTCCTGCACGAGGGCATCAGCGAGGCCGGCGCGGCCGCTTCGGCGATCGCGGCCGGCAGCGCGTACGCGACGCACGGCGAGCCGATGATCCCGGTCTACCTCTTCTACTCGATGTTCGGCTTCCAGCGCACGGGTGACTCGTTCTGGGCGATGGCCGACCAGCTCTCGCGCGGCTTCCTCGTGGGCGCCACGGCGGGTCGCACGACGCTCACCGGCGAGGGCCTGCAGCACGCCGACGGCCACTCGCCGCTCATCGCGCGTACCAACCCGGCGGTCGTCCACTACGACCCCGCGTACGCGTTCGAGATCGCGCACATCATGCGCGACGGCCTGCGCCGGATGTACGGCGACTCCGACCACGGCGGCAGCAGCTTCGGCGAGGACGTCATCTACTACCTGACGGTCTACAACGAGCCGATCAACCAGCCGGCCGAGCCCGAGGGCGTCGACGTGGAGGGCATCCTCAAGGGCGCCCACCGCTACGCCGCGTCGCCGATCGAGGGCGACGCCCCCGCGCGCATCCTCGCCTCGGGCGTCTCGGTTCCGTGGGCGCTGCAGGCCCAGGCCACGCTGGCCGAGGAGTACGGCGTCGCCGCCGAGGTCTGGTCGGTCACGTCCTGGAACGAGCTGGCCCGCGAGGCCGAGGCCGCGGAGCGGTGGAACTTCAACCACCTCGCCGAGGAGCCCCGGACGCCGTGGATCACGACGAAGCTCGGCGAGGGCGGCCCCACGATCGCCGTCAGCGACTACATGCGCGCCGTTCCCGACCAGATCTCGCGCTGGGTGCCCGGCACGTGGACCTCGCTGGGCGCCGACGGCTTCGGCTTCGCCGACACCCGCGCGGGTGCCCGCCGCTACTTCCAGATCGACGCCGAGTCGATCGTGGTGGCGGTGCTGGCATCGCTCGGACGCGAGGGTCGGATCGACGCCAAGGTCGCGCAGGAGGCGTTCGACTCGCTGCGGATCGACGATCCCACCGCCGTTGCAGGCGTGAAGCAGGAGGGCGCCGACGCCTGACCCGTTCGGCAGGACGCCTCAGGGTGCTCTCAGCGAGGGCGCCGTAGACTGGTGCGCATGCTCAGACGATGGTGGGACGTGCTGCGCGCGTGGCCGTACACCTTCGGGGTCGCTCTCGCGGCCGGAATCGGCATCACCGCGCTCGTGCTGTCGGCCCAGCTGGGCATCGCGCTGAAGGATCCCGAGGGCTTCCTCGGTCCGGCGTACGTCCGCCTGCCCGTCATGGGCCTGGCGTTCTTCGCCCTGGGCGTCGTGCCGGCCGCGATCCGTCGCGCCGGGTGGCGTCACGCCTTCCGCGGCGCTCGCGAGATCGTGCGCGACGAGTGGACTTGGGGCCGCGTCGCGCACATCGCGACCGGCCTGCTGACGTTCTACATCTGCTACGTCGCCTACCGGAACATCAAGGGCTTCCTGCCCGTCCTGCGCGAGGGCGTCAACTTCGACACGATGCTGTCGCGCTGGGACTACTGGCTGATGTTCGGCAACCACCCCGCCGACGTCATGCACAGCCTGCTGGGCACGGGCATCTCGGCACAGGTGCTGGCCACGGTCTACGTCAGCTACCTCATGCTGATCCCGATCACGCTGGCCGCGTTCCTCGTGCTGAACCGCGACTACACGCTCGGTGCCTGGTACGCCACGGCGCTCTCGCTGAACTGGGTGCTCGGCACCGCCAGCTACTACATCTTCCCCTCGCTGGGCCCGACGTACTCGAACGCGACCCTGTTCGACGACCTGCCCACCACGGGCGTCACCCAGCTGCAGGAGTCGCTGTTCATCAATGCGGCACAGAACTACGAGGATCCCACCGGCGCGCCGATCTGGGGCATCGCCGCATTCGCCTCGCTGCACGTCTCGGTGACCTTCACCGCGGTCCTGTTCTTCCAGCGCACCGACCAGCCGCGCTACCTGCAGATCACCGCCTGGGTCTACTTCGTCCTCACCGTCATCGCGACGATCTACTTCGGCTGGCACTTCATCGCCGACGACATCGCCGGCGCCTTCATCGGCTGGCTCGCGGTGGCGCTGGGCGGCTGGGCCACCGGCAACGGGTTCTGGCACCAGAGGCACCACAAGCTTCAGCTGACGGCGGAGGGCGACTCCGACCCGGCGTCCGACAGCGACACGCTGGCCAACCCGGCCTGATCGCCGCGGCGCAGCAGCGCGCGCCACTTTCCCCGGTGGTACTGCGCCGGCGCCTGGATCCGGCAGAAGTCGACCACGAGCCGGGCGAACTCCTCGGGGTGGTCCTTGTGCGGGAAGTGCCCGGAGTCCTCGAAGACGTGCACGTGGGAGTTCTCCAGCAGCGGCAGCCGCTGGGCGTGGGCCACGGGGATGACGCGGTCGTCGCGTCCCCAGACCACCAGCAGCGGCATCAGTCGGGTCAGGTAGGCGCGGTCGGCCATCGTGACGAACTGGCCGTTCATGTCGAGCACGGTGCGGGTGAGACGGCGGATCGCCAAGGTCGTGGCGGGGTCGGCGAGCCGCTCGTAGATCGCGGCCACCTCGTCGAGGTCGCGCGCCGCCGGGACGCGTGAGAGCGCTCGCAGGGCGCCGCTGGCGACCCCGCGCCACGGCTTGAGCGTGGCCAGGCGCATGCCCAGCCCGACACCCGGCAGCGTGAGGGCGCGGATCAGCGGCGTGACCTCGGGGCCCAGTCCCCCGCTGGAGACCAGGACGACCCGTTCGGTGCGCTCGGGGAACTGGTAGGCGAACTGCATCGCGACGCCGCCGCCGAAGCTGTGACCGGCGACCGTGACCTTGTCGATGCCCAGGATCGTCAGCAGGTCGCGCATGCCGTTGGCGAAGCCGCCGAGCGAGTAGTCGGCGTTGGGCTTGTCGGACTCGCCGTGGCCGAGGAGGTCGGGCGCGATGACGGTGAAGTGCTCGGCGAGCAGGTCCATCACCGGGAACCAGGTGCTGGAGTCGCAGGCCATCCCGTGCAGGAGCAGCAGCGGCGGGCCCGATCCGCGCATCCGATACGCGCGGCGGTAGCCGTGGACCACGACGTAGTCGACGTCGTCCACCGCTCCGCGCTCGGGGGGCCGCACCATTCGCTCATCGTAGGTCAGGTCGTCGCGGGATTCTCGGAGAAGCCCCGTAGACTTCCGGCTGTGACGTCTCGACCTGACCTGCGCCACCCGGCCGCGCGCGCCTTCGGCTGGCTCGCGCTCATCGGCGTGGCGCTGGGCGTCGGGATCGGCCTGTTCTCCGCCGGCGCGCTGACCGCCACGGGCGTCACCTCGGCCGACCTGCCGCCACTGGCGGCTCCCACGAGCGCGCCCACCACGGCGCCGACGCCGACCCCCACCCCGACGCCCGAGCCCGAGCCCGAGGACAAGGGCCCCCAGCCCAAGCTGACGCCCGTCCCGGGCAACCGCGCCGCCCCCGGCGAGCGCTTCGACATCGTCGGCGTGCTGCCGTCGGCCGACAAGGGCGCGCAGCTGCAGATCCAGGTCAAGGACGGCGACGGGCCGTGGGACGACTTCCCCGTCACCGTCGCGGCCACCGACGGCGGTCGCTTCGAGACGAAGATCTACACGTCGCGCACCGGCGAGCGGAAGTTCCGCGTCACCGACAAGGCGTCGGGCGACTCCACGCCCGACATCACCGTCACGATCGGCTGAGCCGGGTCAGATCACCGGGTCAGATCACCTGGTGCAGCCAGCGCACGGGAGCGCCCTCGCCCGCCTGACGGAAGGGCTCGAGCTCGGCGTCCCACTTGACGCCCAGCAGGCCGTCGAGGGCCTCGTCCATCGTGATGTCGCCCTGGGCCGCCTTGACCCGGAACGCCTTGATGCGGTCCTCGGGGATCAGCACGTCGCCGTGCAGGCCGGTCATGGCGTGGAAGATGCCCAGGCTGGGCGTGAAGGAGTAGCGGGCGCCCTCGCTGGTGGCGGTGGGCTCCTCGGTGATCTCGAAGCGGAGCAGGTCCCAGCTGCGCAGCACGGACGTGAGCGCCGCGGCGGTGCCCGACGGGGCCTGCCACGACAGCTCGGCGCGGTAGGTGCCCGGCTCGGCGGGCTGCGGGGTCCATGCGAGGTCGACCTTGCCGCCCAGCACGCCGGCCGCTGCCCACTCGATGTGGGCGCACAGAGCCGACGGTGAAGAGTGCACGAAAAGGACACCCCGCGTCATCGGGGTGCCGGTCCGGACCGTATTCACCGTGTTCATCGGTACCTCCCTAGGTGCGCCTTCCCCAGCGATCTCGGGTGATACCTGTCCCCATTGTGACCCATCCCCAGCACTTCCGACAAGCGTTGCCCCGACGAGCGCCTCACGACGCCCCATCCGCGACCTGTCGGACGTCGGGGACTCCCGCGGAGCGCAGCAGGTCGACGATCTCACGGTCGTCCTCCCACGCCTCCACCACGGTCAGCCCGTCCGAGGCGATGTCTCGTAGCAGCTCGGTCTTGACCACGGTGGCGGGCCGGTAGTCGGCGGCCAGGCGCATGTAGAGGCCGTCCTGGGCGATGCCGTGCCGGTCGAGCCAGTCGAGCGTCAGGTCCCGCCACAGGAACTCCCGGCCCGTCCACAGGACGATCGCCAGACCTCTGCCCCGCGCCTCGTCCAGCGCGGCGTGCACGTCGGCGCGGGTGGGCGCGTCGGCCGACGCCGCGTGGAAGGCGCGGTAGTCGGCGTCGGGCCCGGTCACGAGGTGCTCGATCTGCGAGGTGTCGCACAGCGTGCCGTCGAGATCGAACAGGGCGGCCTCACGGGTCATGGGGCCATCCTGTCAGCGGCGGTCAGCGCACCGGAGCCGCCGCACGGGGTCGCCCCGGATTCTCCGTCGGTCGCCGGACGCCCTGCCGCAGGCGGCGGGCACGGGCGCGGAGGTCGACCCAGGTCGAGTCGCGGACGAAGAGCAGGTCCAGCCCGATCATCGCCAACGAGAAGGGCCACAGCCCGATCAGTGTGGCGACGCCGAGGTGCATCAGGACCAGCGTGACGAGCACGACGATGCGGGTCGGCCGCCACAGGACGGCGAGTGGGAACAGCGTCTGCGCCCACAGTGCCACGAACGTGGCCAGTCCGATCGCCAGGGACGACTGCCACAGCAGCTCGTTCGCGATCGGCTGCACGGCGAAGGCGTCCAGGCGCAGGGCGTAGAAGAGGGCCGTCCCGTCGAGCCACTCCCCTCCCGACAGCTTCCAGAAGCCCGACACGACGTACACGACGAGGATCTGGAACCAGCAGAGCACGAGGCCGACGTTGTGGGCGGCGTTCGCGACGTGGGCCGGCACCCGGCGTCGCCGCGCGCGGCCACGCCGCAGCAGCGCGTCGACCGAGAGGTGGGCGTCGAGATTCGCGAACAGCATGAACAGCAGGGCGAGCCGGATGAGCGTGTCCCCGCCGTTGAGCACGTAGGGGTTGTTCGCCTGCAGCGACACCAGCAGCACCAGCATGACCGGGAGGACGATCCGCGTCCGCAGGCCGATCGTGAAGAGCACCGCCAGGACGACGAGGCCGAAGAAGGCGACCTCGAACAGCAACGGCGAGTCCTTCGGCACCAGGACGTCGAACGTGGCGAAGCCCCGCCGTCTGGCCTCGGGGTCCACCCAGAAGGAGGCGTCGCCCCACAGCAGCTCGCGATCCCGGGCGCTGGGCACGAGAGTCAGCAGGATCGCGACGCCGAGCAGGATCCGCAGGAGCGCGAAGCTCCGCAGGTGGTGCTGGGCCGAGGTCAGCCAGGTCAGCAGGCCGTCGACGCGGGACTGCAGGGTCGTCATGCGGCCTCCTGGAAGACCCAGCCGGCACCGTGCCGCCGAATCAGGTCGCGGTACGCCTCGACGACGCGGGGCTCGACGCTCACGTTCGCCCGGCGCCAGCCGAACGTGGTGGTCGCGGTGCGGAACTGCTGCCGCTCCACGAACCGGTTGGCGAAGTCGTTCGGACGCTGTCGCACCACGCGCCACTGGACGTGCTCGATGGGCCGCCCGAATCCCGCCGTGGCGTACATCGTGGCGTTCCGCATCATCATGTAGTCCATCCGCAGGAAGCGGATGACGTCCGGGTCGCCTGCCCCGAGCCGATCGATGAGCTCAGCGTCGGGCACGGCGCGGGACCCGGCCCCGTCGCCCTCGACGAAGGAGTCCCGGGCGGTCTCGCGCTGGACCTCGTCCAGGGCCTGGTAGCGCTGCAGATACGTGCTGGAGGCGTTCCAGCTGCTCTTCGCGATGCGCGACGGCACCACGTGGCCCGTGACGGCCCGCAGCTCGATGTCGGTGACCGACACCCAGTCCGAGCGCACGAGGTCCCCGGAGTCGTCGCGCCACTGGGCGCGGATCTCGAGGGTGCGGTTGGTCTTGAGGATGTCCGGCGCGAACACGCGCCAGTTCTGGCCGAAGTACGGCAGGACGAGGGACCGCACCTGCTCGCGCAGGGGCGTGCCCTCGGGCGCCACGACCAGGGCGGTCGTCAGCATGACCACCGCAGCGACGATCAGCGCCACGATCCCGGTCCGCCGGACCGGGTCGGCTGCCTTGGCTGACTTCACGAGGGCTCCTGGAGGCGGGGTGTGCGAGGTGAGTGGACGGGCCGGGAGCGCCTGGGAAACGCTCCCGACCCGTCACCACGGGTGGCCGATCAGGCCTTTCCGCGTCGGCGCGACAGCACCATCGCGGTGACACCCAGCGCGACGAGGATGATCGCGCCTGCCACGGAGAGCAGCGAGGAAGTACTGCCCGTGGCCGCCAGGGTGCCCGTGCCGTCGACGCCGCTGCCGCCTGCGCCGTCGAGCGCGTCGGTGCTGTCGACGTCGTTCTCGAGCGCGTCGGCGCCCAGGGCGTCGTCCGCGTCTGCTCCGGCGTCCGTCGCGTCGGCGTCCGTGGCATCCGCGTCGGCGCTCACGTCGGCGTCGGCCCCGGCATCGGTCGCGTCCGTCGCCCCGGCGTCGGTCGCGTCCGTCGCGCCGGCGTCGGTCGCGTCAGTGGCGTCGGTCGCATCCGTCGCATCGGTCGCATCCGTCGCGTCGGTCGCGTCAGTGGCGTCGGTCGCATCCGTCGCATCCGTCGCATCGGTCGCGTCCGTCGCGTCCGTCGCGTCAGTGGCGTCGGTCGCATCGGTGGCGTCCGTGGCATCCGTCGCGTCGGTCGCGTCCGTGGCATCCGTCGCGTCCGTGGCATCCGTCGCGTCCGTGGCATCCGTCGCATCCGTCGCGTCCGTGGCATCCGTCGCGTCCGTGGCATCCGTCGCGTCGGTGGCATCCGTCGCGTCGGTGGCGTCCGTCGCGTCGGTGGCGTCCGTCGCGTCCGCGTCCACCGCGTCCGCGTCCACGGCATCGACCGCGTCCGCATCGGCATCGGCGTCGACCTCGTCGAGCGCCCGCACGGAGGCCGAGCCGAGCTCGATGTCCACGTCGGCGATCTCCGGGAGCACGCTGATCGACAGGGCGCGGACCGTGAAGCTGCCGGCACCGAGGTCGCCGGTGCCGCTGAACGGCGCGGCCGTCGGCTGCGCATTGATCCGCGCGTCGACGACCTGCTCCAGCAGCGGCTCGAGCGCGTCGTCGAGCAGCTCGGTGACGAGCGGCTCGAGCGCCGTGGTCACGGTCGGCTGGACGTCGGCGAGGACCTCGTCGACGGCCGGCTCCAGCGGGGCACCGAGGTCGCCGACCAGTCCGGTCAGCGCGGTGGTGACCGGCGTCAGGATCCCACCGAGGTCGATGCCCAAGAGCTCGAGGCCGCTGACGTCGACCGTCGGCTCGGCGGCGCCGGCCTCACCGAGGAACCCACCGAGGGTGCCGTTGATCGAGACGGGCGCGGTGACGCCCAGCGGCGCCGTGACATCGATGGCGACGTCGAGCTCGGCGTCGTAGACGCCGTCCGTCACCACGTCGACGACCTTGGAGACGAGCGAGTCCGCACCGGGGCCCACGAGGGCGTCGGTGACACCGTCGAGCACCGCGTTCACGACCGGACCGCTGAGGACCTCGGTGTTCGCGGGCAGCTCGTTGAGGTCCTCGACGCCGGCGGCGTCGATGACGAGCTGCGCGAGGTCCACCGTGATGGTGCCGTCGGCCAGGTTGACCGAGACGGAGCCCTCCGCGTTGGACAGCGGCTCGCTCAGCAGCTCGGTGCGCACGGAGTCGACCACGGACTGCGTGTCGATCGAGACCGCGTCGAGCTCGGCGGAGACGAGCGGCAGGGCGTCGATGGTCTCCACGACGTCGCCGACGGCAGTCTCGACCGCTCCTCCGGTGCCGAGCAGGTCCACGAGCGGCTGCAGCGTCGCGCCCACCGCGGTGTCCACGTCGGTGGTCAGCGCCGCGACGAGCGGGCTGTCCACGTTGAGCTCGAGGTCCGAGACGGCGTACTCGCTCGTCACGGTCGGGCCGTCCTTCGCGGCGCGGGCGCCGAGGGCGCCGATCTCGAGAGAGGCGCCGCTGACGAGCTCCTCGACGGCTTCCGCCCCGATGACCTGGCCCAGCAGCCGCGTGACGTCCAGCTGGGCCGGCTCGAAGTCGCCGCCGGCCGCGGTGTCCACGTTCAGCGAGCCGTCCTCGTTGATGAGGCCCGAGGAGGCGACGGCCTCGGTCGGGCTGGGCGCCGCCGACCGGCTCGAGATCGTGCCGAGGTCGCCGAGGTAGAGCAGGCCGTCCCCGCCCTCGGTCGGCGTGATGAGCGGCAGGCTCACGGTGCCGAGGTTCACGTCGACGAGGCCCTCGAGCACCGTGGCGTCGAGGTCGTCGGTGGTGGGCCCCGGGGCGGTGGCGCTGCTCGCGATCGAGCGCGCAGCCCCAGCGACGTCGAGGCCGAGACCCTCCACGAAGAGGCCGTGGCCATGGGCTGCCGCGTCGCCGGCCACGACGACGTCGTCGGCCAGGGCCGAGCTGAGGAGTGCCGTGGGCGCGATGACCACGGCGGCCGCCGTGCCGATCGCGACGGCGCGGGCACGGGTCAGAAGGCCGCGAGACCTTCGGCTGTGTTCGTTCAAGGTTCCCTCGATTCGCTGCGTCGCCGCACGGAGGCTCCGTGCGGGCCGGTGATGCGTGGAGGCGCCTTCCACCTCCCCCGATTTCTTGGACGTTAGGACCAGTTCCGGTGGGGAGCCACGCAGCTGCGTAGTACCGGGTGTGACGTGCGTTACTACTGAGGTTTGATGGGTACGTACGCAGAGACGTGGCGTGGTCGAGCTCCGTAGCACGGGCGATCCGCGCCGCGAATCTAGAATTCGGCATCGGGGTCCGAGGCCTCTCGGACTCTCTCGGGGACAGCGGAAACGGCGTGATGACAGCGAAAACGGACGGTGTGGAGGACCTGCGGGACCTCGCTCTCTCGATCGTCGACGGTGTGCGTGCAGGCTCCAGCGCCCTCGTCACGGGACCCAGCGGCACCGGCAAGTCCAGCCTGCTGCGGACCGTGCAGGACCGGCTCGACGCCGCGGGCGTCGCGGCCCACGCGCTGCGGGCGGATGCCTGGGCGCCCGACCACGACGAGGCGGACGACGCCACGGCCGTCCTGCTCGTCGACGACCTCGAGAGCGCACCGGAGGACCTGCTGAGCCGACTGTCGGCCCACACCGAGCACGGCGGCCGCGTCGTCGCGATGTTCGAGACCGGACGGCATCCCCGCGCGTACTCCACCCGCGCCCTGCGCACCGTGTACGGATCGCACCCGCTGGGTCACAACGCCACCACGGTCCACCGCACGCACCTGACACCCCTCGACGACGAGACCATGGCGCGCTTCCTGCACGCCCACGCCGGCGAGGAGCCGCTCGACTCGCACACGCTGCGCGCCATCACCACCCTCGCCCTCGGGCGTCGGGCCTGGGCGATGGACCTGCTGAGCCTCGCGCGGGCGGAGCAGATCCAGGCCGACCCCTTTCCCTCCATCAACCCGCTGCTCGCTCCCGGTGACGCCCCGCTCCCGGCCCTGCAGAGCCTGCGCGCCTCGCTCGCGACGGTCTCCCCCGAGTGCGCCGCCGCCGCCGTGGCGCTGTCGGGCATCGAGCCGCTCGACGAGCTCGGCCTCGGCGCGCTCGTCGACCCGGCGATCGTCGAGACCCTCACCGTCGCCGGGGTCCTCGTGCCGACCGGAGGGTCCCAGCAGCTGGAGGTCCCCGCCTTCGTCGCCATCGCACTGCGCCAGCGGTCCTCGTTCGACCAGGTGGAGCGGTGCCGGCGCGAGATCGCGACGGGCCTGCTGGGGCAGGAGCTCGTCGGCGTCCCCCTGTCCGAGCGCGACACCCTCTACTGCGTCCGCGCGCTTGCGCCGGACGAGGTACTCGACGCGGACCTCTCCGAGGCTCTTCGTCGACTCGTCGTCCGTGCCGTCACCCGTCTGACCACCTTCGGCGAGGCAGCCCAGGTGCGCGCGGCCGTGCTGAGGCTGGCGGCGCACCGGCTCGAGCTGCCGCCGCTGGCGAGAGCGCGCGCCCTCGCCGCGCTCGGCAACGCGAACGAGGCCGTCCGTGTGGTCGACGCCATCACGGACGACGACCCGGACGTCCGTCTCGCCACCCGTTTCGCCCGCAGCGTCCTGCTCGCCGAGACCGCCGAGGCACCGATGCCCGGTGGCACGGACGACGTCCGCGACCAGGACGCCGCGACCGAGCTCGTCCTGCAGTGGTGGAGTCGGACCGAGCCGCTGGGCGACGCCACGCCCCTCGTGCGGGCCGTCGCGGCCCAGCATCCCGACCCGGGTGTCGCCGCGCTGGCCGCCCTCCTGGTGGACCTCGATGCCGTCTGGGCGGGGCTCGTGCCGCCTCACACCTCGACGCTGCACGCGCCGAATCCGCTGCCCGCGGCGACGATGCCGACCTCGCCGGTCCTGAGCGACGTCACGGGCACGATCCTCGTCGCCCAGGCACTCGTGCTGCTGCTGATCGGCGAGGCCTCGGCGCGCCGAGAGCCACTCCTGGAGCTGGCCGCCCGGCTCCCCGACCAAGACCACCACGAGCGGTGGCTGCGCCACGTCGTCGCGTCCAGCACGGCCGCGACGTTCGGCGAGATGGGCCGGGGACTGCGCGAGTGGCAGCTGTTCGCGGGCTCGGTCCCGCGGCTCGTCCCCGCGCGCCTGCGTCACTACGTCGAGCGGGTCGGCGCGGCGCTGGACGCGGTGTCGGACCCCACGCGCGAGCCCGACGACCTCGAGCGGCTGTCCTCGGAGTACCCGTACCGGATCCTGCTGTACTTCGCCGGCCTGCACGGTCCCCTCCAGGCACTGCGCACGGGACTGGAGCCGAAGGCCGGCGCACTGCCGCTCATCCGCCTGGCGCGCGCCCACCTCGACGCCACGCACGAGCGCAACCCCGCCCAGCTCACGCGGATCGCGGGGATCTTCCGGGAGTACGACATGTGGCTTCCGAGCGCCTACGCGTTCGGCGACGCTCGTCGGATCTACGTGGGTCGGCGCGCCGTGGGCAAGGCGCAGGCCTGCGACGCCGAGCTCGCGTCCGTCCGCGACGAGATCCACCGGAACGCGCCGTGGCTCTCGGCGGACTCCGCCGTCTCGGACCTGCCGGAGACGCTGACCCCACGCGAGCTCGAGGCCGCCCGGCTGGCCGCCCGCGGCCTGCGCAACCGCGACATCGCCGAGGTGCTCGAGTGCGGTGTGCGCACCGTGGAGTCGCACCTCGCGCAGGCTCGCGCCAAGCTCGGCGCGGGCAGTCGCGAGGACCTCGCGCGCCTGCTGCCGCCCGACGAGGACGACTGACCCGCGGCGGCGACGCCACCTGGTGGGGAGGGTGGGGCTCGAACCCACGACCCAAGGATTATGAGTCCTCTGCTCTGACCGGCTGAGCTACCTCCCCCGTCGCGCACGACCCTACAAGTCCGGCTCGTCGGAGCATGAAGAAGGCCCGGTCCTCACTGCGATCGCAGTGAGAACCGGGCCTGTCCCGCTCCCCCGATTGGACTCGAACCAATAACCCTTCGATTAACAGTCGAATGCTCTGCCAATTGAGCTACGGGGGATCGGCTCCTCAAGAGGAGCACGGCGACCAACTCTAGCAAGTCGGCTCCGAAGATGCGAAAGGGCCCTCCCCTCCCGATCGCGCACCTGCCAGCGGGTGAGCCCGAGGTGCTCGGCGACCTCGTCGATCGTCAACCCGACGCCGTCCTCGCACAGCAGGCCGTACCGTAGTCCGACCACCGCGGCGAGGTGCTCGGGCAGGCCGACGAGGAGGTCGTCGCCGGACACGGGCGTCTCGGCGAGCTCGACGACGGGGGCCTCTCGGGGCGGGGCCATCGCTCGGGCGATCCACTGCCAGGCGAACGTCGACAGGCGGGTCCCCCGCTCGGGATCGAACCGGTCGACGGCGAGGATCAGGCCCTCGGCCCCGGCCGCGACGGCCTCGTCGAGGCGCTCGCCGCGGTGACCGAGCCGCAGCGCGTGCAGGGCGACGTTGCGCAGGCCGGCGCAGATGAGCTCCTCGCGTGCCTCACGGTCGCCGGCGACCGCGGCGCGCGCGAGGATCCGTTCGGCGTCCGCGGGGATCGGGACCTGGGCGAGGGCGTGGATGACGAAGGGCGACACCACCCCAACCTCGCGTGCGGGCCGAGGCCGCGACAGGGACTCGCGTCAGGCTGTGGACGGCACCCAGCGGTCGTGCACAGCACTCCCCCGGCCCGGGACTCAGAGGGCGGCGCCGAGCGCGCGCTCGCGCAGGCCGCGGCGACGCTGCTCCAGCTCCACGAGGCGACCGAAGACCTCCTGGTACTCCGGAGCCGTGGGCTCGGTGCGCTGCAGACGCGACTTCACGTCGGTGATCTGACGCGCCAGCGACAGCTCCTGGAGCCGCACGAGCACGGCCGGCACGACCGCGACGGCACCCTGCTCGGACGCGTGCAGCGGCTCGACCGCGGCGACACCGAGCACGCGACGCAGGTCGTCCCCGGGCAGCGAGTCGGCGACGGCGGGCAGCCAGCCCGCGTCCGACTGCTCAGGCAGGCCGCGCGCCACCATGTGCCGCCAGATCTCGCGCGCCACGGGGTGCACGAAGTCGTCGTCGGTCAGGTCGGCCGCGACGGGCCGGGCCACGTGCGGGTACTGCGCGAGCGCCTTGAGGGCCTCGCGCTCGTCGGCGAACTGGGGCGCGCCGAAGCTGGCGAACACCGTGGGCTCGGGGCGCTGCTGGTCGGATTGAGTCGGCCGGGACACCCGCCGGGCTGGCGTCGGCTGCTGGCTCAGCTTCTTCCGTTCGGCGTACACCACGGTCGGGTCGATGCCGACGCGAGCCGCGATCTCTCTCAGGAACGACGCCACCTTCGAATCGTCCCGAACGGCGGCCGTGAGACCAAGAGCTTCACGGACGGCATCAATGCGCTGATCAGCGCGATCGAGGTCATACTTCTCAAGCGTGTTGTCCAGGATGAACCGATAGAGGGGGACGCGGGACGAAATCAGCTCGCGGACGGCCTCGTCGCCATCGTTCAGGCGCAGGTCGCACGGGTCCATGCCTCTCTTCTCGACCGCGACGTAGGTCTGTCCACTGAATTCGTCATCGCCCTCGAACGCCTTCACCGCAGCCTTCTGGCCTGCCTCGTCGCCGTCGAAGGTGAAGATGACCTCGCCGCGGAAGGCGTCGTGGTCGAGCATGAGGCGCCGCATGACGCGCGCGTGCCCCTCGCCGAAGGCGGTGCCGCACGTGGCCACCGCCGTCAGCACGCCGGCCTGGTGGCACGCCATGACGTCGGTGTAGCCCTCGACGACCACCGCCTGGCTCTGCTTGCGGATCGGGTCGCGCGCGAGGTCGATGCCGTAGAGGACCTGGGCCTTCTTGTAGATCGGCGTCTCGGACGTGTTGACGTACTTGCCCTTCATGAAGTCGTCGTCGAACATCCGGCGCCCGCCGAAGCCGATGACCTCGCCCGAGATCTCCTTGATCGGCCACAGCAGGCGGCCCTGGAACGCGTCGAACAGGCCGCGTGCGGACCGGCGGGCCAGGCCGCCGACGATGAGCTCCTCCTCGGTGAAGCCCTTACCGCGCAGGTGCGCCACGAGGGCCTCGCCCGACTTGGGCGCCCACCCCATGCCAAAGAGCTCGGCCGCGGCCTGGTCGAAGCCGCGGTCGGTGACCAGGCGACGGCCCGGCACGGCCTCGGGCGACGACATCAGCTGCTCGGCGTAGAACGAGGCGGCGGCCTTGTGGGCGAGCAGGAGACGCTGGCGCTGGCCGGGGTCGCGGCGCGGGCCCGTGGGCGCGCCGGTCTCCTCGTAGCGCAGCTGGATGCCGTACTTGTCGGCGAGCCGCTCGACGGCTTCGGCGAACGCGAGCCCCTCGATCTCCATGAGGAACTTGATCGCGTCGCCACCCGCTCCGCAGCCGAAGCAGTGGTAGAACCCCTGCGCGGGGCGCACGTTGAAGGAGGGCGACTTCTCGTCGTGGAACGGGCACAGTCCCTTGCGGGCGCCGCCGCCGGCGTTCTTGAGGGTGACGTACTGCTCGACGACCTCGTCGATCCGGATGCGCTCGCGGACGAGTTGGATGTCCTCGTCCTTGATCCGCGCCATGGCGTGATCCTACGCGGCGACGCCACCCCTCGTGGTGGGTCGTCGCGGCTAGCCGAGGAGGCGACGGCCCCACGCGACCGCCGAGGCGTCGGTGAGGCTCGCGACCTGGTCGACGATGACGCGCAGCCGCTGCGCGTCGTCGCTCGCCGCGCGGAAGTCGGCGGCGAACTCGGGCTCCAGCTCGCCCTCGCCCTTCAGCCGCAGGTGGGCCACGATCCCGTGGAGGAGGTCGCGCTGCTGGGCGAGATCGCGGACGCGCGGATCGGCGCGCATCACGTGGTGGGCGGCGAGGGACTTGAGCACGTTGATCTCGTCGAGCGTGTCCCGCGGGACCTCGACGTCGCCCCCGTAGCGGACGAGCGGGTCGGTCCCCCAGCGCTCCACGGTGGCCGCGTAGGCCGCCCCCGCGAACCGGCCGATGAGGGCGCTGGTGAGGCTCTTGAGCACGGCGCGGGCCGGACGGTCGGCGGCGAACGGGGCGGTGGGCCACTCGGGCAGGTCCTGCAGCCGCGTGAGCGCCGCGTCGAGGCGGTCGTCGGTGGCCGAGGCGTCGTACCAGTCGCGCGCCACCTGCCACGAGCCCGGCGTGTCGAGGTCGCCGACGAGGCTGAACCAGCCGCCGAACACGCCGTCCTCGACGTCGTGCACGCTGTACGCGATGTCGTCGGAGAGGTCCATGACCTGCGCCTCGATCGTGAGCCGGCCCTGCGTATCGAGCCACTCGAACACCGGCAGGTCGTCCTCGTAGACGCCGAACTTGGGGGTGTCGCGCTCGCCGCGACGCCACGGGTACTTCACGCAGGAGGCCAGGGTCGCGCGCGTCAGGTTGAGGCCCACGCTGCGGCCGTGCGCGTCGACCGTCTTGGCCTCGAGCCGCGAGAGGATCCGCAGCGTCTGGGCGTTGCCCTCGAACCCGCCGATCGACCCGGCGACCTCGTTCAGCGCCATCTCGCCGTTGTGGCCGAACGGAGGGTGACCGAGGTCGTGCGAGAGGGCGGCGGAGTCGACGATCTCGGGGTCGCAGCCCAGGCTCTTCCCGAGCTCGCGGGCGACCTGGGCGACCTCGAGCGAGTGCGTCAGCCGGTTGCGGACGAAGTCGTCGGTGCCGGCGCCCATGACCTGGGTCTTGCCGGCCAGCCGGCGCAGCGCCGACGAGTGCAGGATCCGGGCACGGTCGCGCTCGAAGGACGTGCGTCCCGAGCGCTTGGGCGGCTCGGCGACGTAGCGCTCGCGCGCCTCGCTCCCGTACCGGTCCACGCCGTCACCCTAGCGAGGCGAGCGGCCCGCCGCGCTCACCAGCGACCGTTGCGCGGGCGAGGCTGACAGGTGGGGCACCGGTAGGACGACCGGTTCATGAACGGCTCGCGCACGATGATCGATCCGCAGCGGTCGCACGGGCGGCCTTCCTGCCCGTACGCGTGCAGCGACCGGTCGAAGTAGCCGCTCTGCCCGTTGACGTTGACGTAGAGCGCGTCGAACGAGGTGCCGCCCTGCTCGAGGGCCTCGGCCATGACGTCGCGGACGTGCCCGATCAGGTCGGTGACCTCGGCGATGCGCAGGCCCTTCGTGTTGCGGGCGTAGTGCAGGCGGCTGCGCCACAGCGCCTCGTCGGCGTAGATGTTCCCCACGCCCGAGACGAGACCCTGGTCGAGCAGCGCGCGCTTGACGCCGGTCTGGCGGCGGCGCAGGCGCGCCACGAACGCGGCGTCGTCGAAGTCGGGGTCGAGCGGGTCGAGCGCGATGTGCGCGATCTCGGTGGGCGGGTCGGTCTCGCTGACCGCCATGCCGCCGAAGATCCGCTGGTCGGCGAACCGCAGCTGGCGGCCGTCGTCGAGGTCGAACGTGATCCGCAGGTGACGCGGTGGCGGGGCGTCGGGGTCGCAGATCAGGGCTTGGCCGCTCATGCCGAGATGGGTCAGGACGCTGGAGCCGTCGTCGAGCGACAGCCAGAGGTACTTGCCGCGGCGGTGGGCGGCCGTGACGTGGCGACCGGTCAGGCGGGCGACGAAGTCGGAGGGTCCGGGGCCGTGGCGGCGGACGGAGCGGGCGTCGAGCACCTCCACCGCGGTGAGGGTGCGACCGACGACGTGGTCGTCCAGGCCGCGCCGGACGACCTCGACCTCAGGAAGTTCGGGCACCGTGGGCGTTCGCGCCGTCGGCGGCCGCCGCGCGTGCGCTGATGGAGCGCCAGGCGATCTCGGCGACCATCTGCTCGGCGTCCTTCTTGGAGCGGCCGGTGCCGCCGTCGAAGCGCTGGTCGTTCAGCACGACCGAGGCGGTGAAGGTCTTGTCGTGGTCGGGGCCGGTGCCCTCGAGGACGTAGACGGGGACGCCGAGTCCGTGCAGGGCGGAGATCTCCTGCAGCGACGTCTTCCAGTCCAGGCCTGCGCCCATCTGGGCGGCGTCGGCGATGACCGGGTCGAAGATCGAGTGGATGACGTCGGCTGCGCGCTCGATGCCGAACTCGACGAAGATCGCGCCGAGCACGGCCTCCATGGCATCGGACAGGATCGAGGGCTTGTTCCGACCGCCGGAGGCCTCCTCGCCGCGCCCGAGTCGGAGGTGGTCGCCGAGTCCGAGCGTGCGAGCGACCTCCGCGAGCGCCTTGGCGCTGACGACCGCTGCACGCAGCTTCGCCAGCTGACCCTCGGGGAGGTCGGGGTGGCCCCGGAACAGCGTCTCGGTGACCACGAGCCCGAGCACCGAGTCGCCCAGGAACTCCAGGCGCTCGTTGTTCGGGATCTGGCCGTTCTCGTAGGAGAACGACCGGTGCGTCAGGGCATGCGTGAGGAGCTCGGGGTCCAGATCAGGGACCCCGAGCGTCTCACTCAGTGCCGCGAGCTCGGGCACGTCGTGCAGGTCAGAGGACCTGACGACGCTCGCCGCGCGCGCCGTACTGGCCGCACTCGGCGCAGGCGCGGTGCGACATCACCTTCGCGTTGCAGGCGGGGTTGGCGCAGTCGACGGTGGCGACAGCCGTCGTCTTCCAGGCAGAACGGCGGTGCCGGGTGTTGCTGCGCGACATCTTCCGCTTCGGGACGGCCACGGTTACTCCTCAGGTCGTTCGGTCAGTTGGGTCAGCGCCGACCATCTCGGGTCGATCGCCTCACCGTGTGTGTGCTCGGGATCGTCCGCGAGTCGCACCCCGCACTCGGGGCACAATCCCGGACACTCCGGATCACACAACGGGTTGTGCGGCAGTGCGAGCACCACCGCGTCCCGCAGGACGGGCTCGAGGTCGAGCAGGTCGTCCTCGAGCTCCAGCTCGTCCTCGCCCGCGTCGTCGTAGAGGTAGAGCTCCTGGAAGTCGACCTCGAGATCGCTCTCGACGCCGATCAGGCAGCGCACACACTCTCCGACAGCATGGGCCGAGGCCGTCCCGGTGGCGAGGACACCGTCCATCACAGCCTCGAGCCGAAGCTCGAGCTCGATGGGCGATCCCTCAGGAACACCGAAGACGTCCAGGCCGAGATCAGCAGGTGCATCGAGGACGAGGTCGTACGACTTCTCGGTCCCGGGTCGACGTCCCAACACCAAGGTGTCGAACACGAACGGTCCCGAAGTCACAACAGCCCCTCATCGAGTGCACCAGAAGATCACGGCCCGCAAACGGGCCAGCGTCGATCCTACCCCGCCGCGCCTCGCGGACGCGAATCGCGGTCGGTGGCGGCGTCGGTTTCCGTCAGCCCTCGGTGCGAAGGTCGGAGGGTGGAGACGGTGGAACCGGACCCGTTCGGGTCCATCCTGCACGCCGACCTCGATGCGTTCTACGCCTCGGTCGAGCAGCGCGACGACCCCGCGCTGCGGGGGCGGCCGGTCATCGTCGGTGGCGGGGTGGTCCTGTCGGGCTCCTACGAGGCCCGCGCCCGCGGCGTCCGCACCGCGATGGGTGGGCGCCAGGCGCTGCGCCTGTGCCCCGACGCGATCGTCGTGCCGCCGCGCTTCGAGGCCTACGTCGCGGCCAGCAAGGCCGTCTTCGAGATCTTCCGCGACACCACTCCCCTGGTCCGGGCGCTGTCGATCGACGAGGCGTTCCTCGACGTGTCGGGCCTGCGGCGCCTGCGCGGTCCGGCCCTGCCGATCGCGCGCGAGCTGCGGCGCCGCGTGCAGGCCGAGACCGGCCTGCCGATCTCGGTCGGCCTCGCCCGCACGCCGTACCTCGCCAAGGTCGCCAGCACGCTCGCCAAGCCCGACGGTCTGCTCGTGGTCCCCCTCGACGACGAGCTCCAGTTCCTCCATGCGCTGCCCGTCGAGCGGCTGTGGGGCGTGGGCGACGTCACGGCCGAGAAGCTGCACGCCGCCCGCCTGCGCACCGTGGCCGACGTCGCGCGGCTCTCCCCCGCAGAGCTCTCGGCGATCGTGGGGCGCGCGGCCGGCCACCACCTGCACGCCCTCGCCCACGGTCGCGACGCGCGCAAGGTCGAGTCCGCGCCGTCGCGCCGGTCCATCGGCGCGCAGCACGCGCTGGGGCGGGCCCGCTTCGAGGCCGCCGACCTCGCGCTGCTCGCGCTGTGCGACAAGGTGGGCCGACGGATGCGCCGGGCCGGGCGCACGGCCGCGACCGTCACGGTGCGGCTGCGGTTCGGCGACTTCCGCCGCTCGACCTCCTCGCGCACGCTCCCCCGCCCCACCGAGAGCACGTCGGTGATCTCCGAGGTCGCCCGAGCCCTGCTCGCGTCGCGCCGCGACGAGATCGACCGCGACGGCATCACGCTGGTGGGCGTCGCCCTGTCGGGGCTCGACGACCATGGCGCGCAGCTGGTGCTGCCGCTCGACGACGAGGCCGACCCGGCGCTCGACCAGACGCTCGACCGCGTCGCGGCGCGCTTCGGGAACCAGGCGGTCCGCCGCGGGAGTCACCTCGGGCGGCGCTGGGAGCCGCGCTCGCCCGTGCAGTGACGGGTCAGTGACCGAAGGCCTCGTCGAGCGCGTTCATCACGTGCTTGGGCACGAGGCCGTTGACGTCGCCGCCGTGGCGCGCGACCTCCTTGACCAGGCTCGAGGCGATGAACGTGTAGTCGGGCGACGTGGGGATGAAGACCGTGTCGATGCCCGTGAGGTTGCCGTTCATCTGGGCCATCTGCAGCTCGTAGTCGAAGTCCGACACCGCGCGCAGGCCCTTGACGATCGCCTGGACGTCGTTCTGGGCGCAGTAGTCGACCAGCAGGCCCGCGTACGAGTCGAGGGTGACGTTCTCCATCTCGGCGGTCGCCTCGGCGATCAGCTCGATGCGGCGCTCGATCGGGAACAGCCCGGCCTTGCTCTCGTTGACCAGGACCACGACGACGACCTCGTCGAACAGGAACGAGGCGCGCTCGATGATGTCGAGGTGGCCGTTCGTGACGGGATCGAAGGAACCGGGGCACACCACGCGCGTCATGTCAGTGACCGTACCAAAGCCGCGTCTCGCCGTACGCCTTGTCCCTCAGCGCGTCGAACCCCTCGGGCCAGGCGAACGGATCGCGGCTGGAACGCTCGACCACGACGACGGCGTCCTCGGCCAGGGACGGCCGCAGCGCGGCGACGATCGAGGCCACCTCGTCGGTCGTGACGGCGTAGGGAGGATCGAGGAACACGAGGTGCCACGGACCGCCCGGCGCGGCCACGAACCGCTGGGCGGTGACCTTGTGCACGCGGGCGGGCGCCTTCAGGTCGGCGACGTTGCGCTGGATCGTGCGGGCCGCGCGGTCGTTCGACTCGACGAGGTCGGCGTGCTGCCCGCCGCGCGACACGGCCTCGAGCCCCAGGGCGCCCGAGCCGGCGAAGAGGTCGAGGACCCGCACCCCGTCGAAGCCGCCGAGCAGCGAGTTGAGCGAGGCGAACATCGACTCGCGCACCCGGTCGGAGGTGGGACGGGTGCCGTCGCCGGGCGGCGTCGCCAGCCGCCTGCCGCCCCAGCGGCCGGCGATGATCCTCGTCATGCCGTCACCGCCGTGAAGGACGCACGGTACGACGGCGACGGCATCGACAGCCGCATGCTCGCTCGCTGGCGCTCGCTCATGCACGCTCCAGGTACTCAGCGCGCTCGGACTCCTCGAGGCGGCGGATCGACGCCTCGAGGTCGGGCGGGACGTCACCCGAGTCCAGCGCGGCCACGGCGGCGTCGCGCGCGTCGGCGATGATCTGCTCGTCCCGCACGACCGACAGCAGCTTGAGGCTGGAGCGGACGCCCGACTGGCGCGCGCCCAGGACGTCGCCCTCGCGGCGCAGCTCGACGTCGAGTCGCGACAGCTCGAAGCCGTCGGTGCTGGCGGCCACGGCGGCGAGGCGCTCGCGGGCCGACGTGCCGGCCGGCGACCCCGTGACGAGCAGGCACAGGCCGGGCTCGGACCCACGACCCACGCGACCACGCAGCTGGTGCAGCTGCGAGACGCCGAAGCGGTCGGCGTCCATGACGATCATCATCGTGGCGTTGGGGACGTCGACGCCCACCTCGACCACGGTCGTCGCGACCAGCACGTCGACGTCGCCGGCCGCGAAGGCGGACATCACGGCGTCCTTCTCGTCGGGCGGCATGCGGCCGTGGAGCCTCCCGAGCCGCAGGCCCGCCAGGGGCCCCTGCTCCAAGGCCTCGGCCAGCTCGACGAGACCGACCGTGGGGCGCTTCTCCTCGGCGTCGTCGTCGGGCGGCGGCTCGACGTCGTCGTCGGCCGTGGCCTCGCCGATGCGCGAGACGACCACGTAGGCCTGACGGCCGCGCCCGACCTCCTCGTGCACGCGCTGCCACGCCCGCTCGAGCCACCCCGGCTGCTCGGCGACGGGCACGACGTTGGACTGGATGGGCTGGCGCCCGGCGGGCAGCTCGCGCAGCGTGGAGACCTCGAGGTCGCCGAAGACGGTCATCGCGATGGTGCGCGGGATCGGGGTGGCGGTCATGACGAGCACGTGCGGGCTCACGCCGTCCGCGGCCGCCGCGCGGTCGGACAGAGCCGACCGCTGCTCGACGCCGAACCGGTGCTGCTCGTCGATGACGACGAGGCCGAGGTCGGCGAACTGCACGGTCTCCTCCAGCAGCGCGTGCGTGCCGACCACGATGCCGGCCTCGCCCGAGACGATGTCGAGCAGCGCCTGCTGGCGGGCCTTCGCGCCCATCGAGCCGGTGAGCAGCCGGATCCGGGTGGCCTCGTCGGCGCCGCCGAGCATCCCGCCCTTCGCCAGGTCGCCGAGCATCCGCTCCATGCTGCGGTGGTGCTGGGTCGCGAGCACCTCGGTGGGCGCCAGCAGGGCGGCCTGCCCGCCGGAGTCGACGACCTGCAGCATCGCCAGCAGGGCGACGATCGTCTTGCCCGAGCCGACCTCGCCCTGGAGCAGCCGGTGCATCGGATGGGTGGCGGCGAGATCCTGGTCGATCTCGGCGGCCACCTGCGCCTGACCCGCGGTGAGCTGGAACGGGAGTCGCTGCTCGAACGCCACGCGAATGCCGTCGCCGCGCCCCGGCCGCGCAAGCGAGCGCCGCTGCGCGGAGTCGGAGCGGCGCCTGGCGAAGACCGCCTGCACCTCGAACGCCTCCTCGAAGCGCAGCCGGGTCTGGGCGAACACCCAGTCCGAGCGCTTCCGCGGACGGTGGATGTACTCGTAGGCCGTGGGCGCGTCGAGCAGGCCGCGCTCGGACCGGACCGCGGCCGGGATGGGCTCGGGGAACACGTCGACGACGTCGAGCGCCACCGTGACGGCGCGCTCGACGTCCCACGTGGTGAGGCCCCCGCCCGCCGGATAGATCGGCATCGCACCGCCGCCACGACCGAGGTCGGCGAGCGTCTTGCCCTCGGGCAGCTCGCGCATGTGGGGCGAGGCCAGCTGGAGGCGCCCCTGGTAGACCGAGACCTCGCCCGACAGCAGCTGCTGGCTGCCGACGGGCGTCTTGGAGACGGCGTACTGGTTGAAGAAGACGGCCTCCATCGTGGCGCGACCGTCCGACAGCGTCACGACCACGCGGAACTTGCGCGGGTTGTTGCGGAAGGGGAGCTTCTTGACGTCGAGGACCGTGGCGACGAACGCCACGACGTGGCCCTCCTCGAGGTCCTCGAACGAGTCGGGGTGCTCGAGGTCGATGTAGCGGCGCGGGAAGTGCCGCAGCAGGTCGCCGACGGTGCGGTGCCCGAACGCCTTCTCGAGCTTCTTGGCCGAGTCCCCCACGACCTTGGACAGGCGGGTGTCGAAGTCGATCGCGGTCATTCCACCGCCAGGAAGAGCGGGTAGGTGTCCTGGTCGCCCTCGATCGTCTCGACGTCGACGTGCGGCGCCTCCTGCTGCACGCGCGCCGCGATCTTCTCGCTCGTGGAGGCGTCGCAGTCGCGGCCCGTGACGAGCGTGACCATCTCGGCGGTGGCGAGGTCGAGCCGCTGGAGCACGTCGAAGGCGACGTCGACCTGCGAGGAGCCGACGATCGCGAAGTCGCCGTTGACGACGCCGAGCACGTCGCCGGCGCTGCACGGGCCGGCCATGGTGATGCCGTCCTCGGCCGCGATCGTGACCGCGCCGTGGCGCGTGGCGCCGGCGGCGTTGGACATCGCGACGACCACGACGTCGAACGGGCGACCGGGATCGTGCACCGCGAGCGCGGTGAGCGCCTGGACCTGCACCGTGGTGGGCAGCACGGCCACGCGGGCCCCGGCGTCGCGGGCCTTCGCGGCGGCGGCCTCGAACATCGCGATGTGGCCGGCGCGGTTGGGCAGCAGGATGACCTCGTCGGCGCCGCTGCCGTCGATCGCGGCGGCGACCTCGGCCACCGTGAGCGACCGGTCTGGCGCGAAGTGCAGCGCCGTGCCGCCCGCACGATGGGTGAGCTCGGCGAGGCCGGGACCCGTGACGGCGCTGAGGATGAGGCGGCCGCCGGCGGGCCGGGCCGGACGCGCGATCTGCTCGGCGAAGTGCGTGACCGAGATCCGGAACGGGGACCCGGCCGCGATGCCGGCCTCGATCGCCGCGCCGACGTCGTCGACGTGGACGTGCACGTTCCACAGCCCCTCGCCGCCCACGACGACGAGCGAGTCGCCCAGCGGCTCGAGCGCGGTGCGCAGCTCGGGGATGCGGTCGTCGGCGGTGCGCAGCAGGTACATGACCTCGTACGACGGACCGTCCTCCCCCAGGTCGGCGCCGGGCTCGACGATCGGGACGGGCACGGTGGCGGGTCGCGGGGTGGGCGTGCGGCCGGTGAGCGCGAAGGCGACGGAGTCGAGGACGACCACGAGCGCGCGGCCGCCGGCGTCGACCACCCCGGCCCGCGCCAGCCGCTCGAACTGCGTGGGCGTCAGCGCGAGCGCCTCGCGGGCGGCGCCGGACGCCACGTCGAACACGCGCTTCGGGTCGTCGTCGTCGGTGGCGGCCTCGCGGGCGGCCCTCGCCGCGGCAGCCGCGACGGTGAGGATCGTGCCCTCCTGCGGCCGGCCGACGGCGGCGTAGGCGGCGGCGGACGCGGCCTCCAGCGCTCCGGCGACGTCGTCGGCGCTGAGCCCGTCGACGCAGCCTCGCAGGACGCGCAGCGAGCCGCGCACGAGCTCGGCCAGGATCGTGCCGCAGTTGCCCCGGGCGCCCATCAGCAGGCCCTCGGCGAACGTGCGCATGAGGTCGAGGGGCGAGGTGTCGGCCGGGAGCGCGTCGATCGCCTCGACGCCCGCCACGAAGGTGAAGTAGGCGTTCGTGCCGGTGTCGCTATCGGGCACCGGGAAGACGTTCAGCGCGTCGATCTCGTCGCGCGACTCCGCCAGCAGCCGGGTGCACAGACGGGCCCACGCGTCGAAGCGCTCGGTGCTGATCCGCAGGGCCATGGGTCGAGACTATCGGGCCGTGGTCGGACTCGATTCGCGCTGGCCGTGTCGCGTCAGGTATGCTCGAGAGGTTGTATTTTTCCCCCGAACGAGTTCAGGAGTGGTCGCCGTGGCAGCCGTCTGCGATGTGTGCGGCAAGGGACCGGGCTTCGGCCACAACGTGTCCCACTCGCACCGACGCACCAAGCGTCGTTTCGATCCGAACATCCAGCGCGTCCGCGCCGTCGTCGAGGGCACCCCGAAGCGGCTCAACGTCTGCACCGGTTGCCTGAAGGCCGGCAAGGTCTCGCGCTGAGACGTTCAGATCTTTCATAGACAACGGCGGCCCTCGGGCCGCCGTTGTCTATTCTCGCGGGGTGACCCGCATCCACGCCTTCACCGATGACGTCCTGGCCGATCACGACGCGGTGGACGTCGCCGCGCTGATCGCCTCCGGGGAGGCCAGCCGCTCCGAGGTGCTCGAGGCCGCCCTGGCTCGCCTCGACCGCGTCAACCCGACGCTCCAGGGGATCAGCCACGACGACCGGGCCCGTGCGATCGTCCGCGCCGAGGAGACCTCGCCCGACGGCGCGCCGTTCGCCGGCGTCCCCTCGCTGATCAAGAACAACACCGACTTCAAGGGCCTGCCCACGCAGCAGGGCTCCGCGGCCGTCCCGCCCGAGCCCGCCGAGCGGCACGAGCCCTTCACCGAGCAGTTCCTCTCCACCGGCGTCAACGTCCTCGGGGCGACCACCCTGCCGGCCTTCGGCCTCACCGCCTCCACGGAGTTCGTCGACCGCGAGCCCACGCGCAACCCGTGGAACCCCGCCTACTCCTCCGGGGCCTCCTCGGGCGGCTCGGCCGCGCTGGTCGCCGCCGGCGTCGTGCCGATCGCGCACGGCAACGACGGAGGCGGCTCGATCCGGATTCCCGCGGCGGCCTGCGGCCTGGTCGGACTGAAGACCACGCGCCACCGGCTCGCCCCGGCCAAGGAGATGGCCGACGCGCCGCTCGACATCGTGGCCAACGGCGTGCTGACCCGCAGCGTGCGCGACACCGCCGTGTTCCTCGCCGCCGCCGAGCGCCACCGCCCGGTCCCCCGGCTGCCCAAGGTGGGTCTCGTGGAGGGACCCGCGGCGCGCCGCCTTCGCGTCGGGCTCGTCACCGAGACGCTCGGCGGGGCGCCGCTGGACGCGGACAGCCTGCGGGAGCTGCGGCGCGTGGCCGACCTCGTCGCGTCACTGGGCCACGAGGTCGTCGAGATGCCGATCCCGGTCGACGCCGCGTTCGAGCGCCACTTCGTGCAGTACTGGCGCACCCTGGCGTTCTCGCTCGACTACGCCGGCCGCTTCGTCCTGTCCCGCGACTTCGACCGCAGCCGGGTCGACCCGTTCACCCACGGCCTGGCCCGGGCGTTCCTGCGCACCTTCTGGCGCACTCCCGGCGCGATCGTCGCCCTCAAGCGGTCGGCGCGCACGTACGGGGAGATCTTCGCCGACCGGGATGTCGTGCTGAGTCCCGTCCTGGGGCACACGACGCCCGAGCTGGGCTGGCTGGATCCGGGCGTCGAGTTCGACGTGGCGTTCGAGCGGCTGCGCACGTACGTGGCCTACACGCCGCTCAACAACGCCTCGGGCGGTCCGGCGATCAGCCTGCCGCTGGGACGCACCTCGACCGACCTGCCGCTCGGCCTGCACTTCTCGGCCGACCACGGCGACGAGCGCACGCTGCTGGAGCTGGCCTTCGAGCTCGAGGCCGCCGCGCCCTTCGCGCGGATCCAGGACTGATCGGCTCCAGTGCCCCGACGGCGAAGCCGTCAGTTCCAGTGCTTGTGGCCGGTGCCGCCCTCGTAGGGCGCGCCGGCCACGGTGACGCCCTCCCCCGCCTTGACGACGCCGATGCGGGTCCAGCCCTCGGGCAGGCTCGCGCTCGTGGGGAACGTGGCGGCCAGTGCGTAGTCGTCGCCGCCGGCCAGCACGAACCGCAGCGGGTCGACGCCGCCGAGCGCGCCGGCGACCGTCTGCACGGCGTCGAGGATGGGGAACGACGCGGGGTCGAGATCGATGGCGACCTTGCTCGCGCGGGCGACGTGGCCGAGGTCGGCCAGCAGGCCGTCGCTGATGTCGATCATCGACGTGGCTCCGCCCTCCGCGGCGGCCGGTCCGGCGGCGTACGGCGGGTGCGGGGCGCGGTGCTCGTCGACGGCGGCCTTGGGCGAGCGGAACCCGCGGCTCAGGGCGCCGTAGCCCGCCGACGCGAGGCCCAGGGTGCCCGCGTACGCGACCTGGTCGCCCACCTGCGCGCCCGAGCGGGTGACCGGACGCTCGGCGTCGCCCAGCGCGGTGATCGAGATGACGATCTGGTCGGCCGCGGACATGTCGCCGCCGACGATCTTGGCGCCGACCTTGTCGCACTCCTCGACCATGCCGCCGATGAGGTCGGCGACCCACTTGACCGGGGTGTCGCCGGGCGCGGCGAAGGCGACGACGAGCGCCGTGGCCACCCCGCCCATGGCGTTGATGTCGGAGAGGTTCGCGGCGACCGCCTTGCGACCGATGTCGGCCGCGGTGGACCAGTCGCGTCGGAAGTGACGTCCCTCGACGAGGATGTCGGTCGCGGTCACGTAGGTGCCGTCGGCGGTGGCGATGTGGGCCGCGTCGTCGCCTGGCCCGACCAGCACGTAGTCGCTCGTGCCCAGGCGGCCCCGGACGAGGTCGATCAGGGCGAACTCGCCCAGTTCCGCAATCGTCTGCTCGCTCACGACGTCATTGTCTCAGCCGCATGCGCCCGACCCCGGGGACTGCGGTAGCGTGTCATGGCCCGGAAGAAAGGACGTCCCCGATGGCCGTTCACGCCTACATCCTCGTCCAGACCGAGGTCGGCAAGGCCGCCGACGTCGCCGCCGCGATCGCCCAGATCCAGGGGGTCGAGCTGTCCGAGGACGTCACGGGTCCCTACGACGTCATCGTCCGCGCCGAGGGTCCCTCGGTCGACGAGCTCGGATCCCTCGTCGTCTCGCAGATCCAGCGCGTCCCCGGCATCACCCGCACGCTGACCTGCCCCGTCGTCCGGATCTGACCTCCGCCCCTCCCGAGATTTGCTCCTTTTTCGACGTTTCAGAGGGTCTGAAACGTCGAAAAAGGAGCAAATCTCGTGCGCGTGCGGGGTGCTGTGGATGAGCTGCGCCGAGGCTCGCCACTCGCGGCAGCCTGTCGGGCATGCCACGGCTCTCCCCTCTTCCCGAGCAGTTCCACCAGACCGTCTTCAGTCGACGCGAGGCGCTCGCTGCCGGACTGACCGACCGCGTCCTCGCCGGCCCACGCTGCGTCAGCGTTGCCCCCGGCTGGTACCGCTACGCCACCACGGAGTCCTCCTTCGAGCTGGAGGCGCGGGCGGGCTTGGCCTGGCTCGGTGACGGTGCGGGTCTGAGTCACACGAGCAACCTCGCGTGGCGCGGCCTCGACCTACGGTCCGCCTCCCCCGTGCACTTGGCCACCCGGCGCCGGATCGATCGGACCGCCGACGGCTACCGTGTCCACCGCTTCCAGGGCTCGCTGTTCCTCGAGGAGGTCGACGGACTCCGCCTGGTCGGCGCTGCTCGCACCTTCGTCGACTGTGGGACGGTGCTGTCCTGGCAGGAGCTGGTCGTCGTCGGCGACTGGATGATCGCGAAGGGGATCGTCGAGCGCCTCGACCTCCTCGGCTTCGTCCATGCCGTGCACTTCGACGGCGTGCAGCGGGCGCGACGGGCGATGGAGTGGGTCCGCGAAGGTTCGGCCTCACCACAGGAGACGCGCGTGAGGCTCCTCCTGGTCCTCGGAGGTCTCCCGGAGCCGGAGCTCAACGGCCTCATCGCCGACGCCCACGGCGGATTCCTCGCCTATGGCGATCTCGTCTACCGCCGGGAGCGGGTCGTCGTCGAGTACGACGGCTGGCAGCACGAGCGCGACGCGCGGCAGCGTCAGCACGACCTGCGTCGGCGTGAGCTGCTGGAAGCCGAGGGCTGGCGGGTCGTCGTGGTCACCGTCGCCGACCTCGCGAACCCGACGATGGTCTTCCGTCGAGTCGTCGACGCCCTCCAACGGGCGAGATGTGCTTGATCTTCTACGTCTCAGCCGGGTTCAGAAGTGGAAAATGGAGCAGATCTCGGGATCAACGGAGGCCGGTGGGGCGCTGGAGCGCCAGCTGGATGAGGCGCTCGACCAGCTCGGGGTAGTCCACGCCGGAGGCGGCCCAGAGCTTGGGGAACATCGAGAACGGGGTGAACCCCGGCATCGTGTTGATCTCGTTGATGACGAGTCCCCCGCCGACGCTGTCGGTGAGGAAGAAGTCCACGCGGGCGAGGCCTTCGCAGCCGATCGCGTCGAACGCCTGGAGGGCGTACTCGCGGATGCGCTGGCGCATCGTCTCGGACAGGTCGGCCGGCACCACGTTGGTGCTCGTGCCGTCGAGGTACTTGGCCTCGAAGTCGTAGTACTCGTGGTCGGTGTCCTCGGCCACGACGATCTCGCCGACCTCGCTGGCGATCGGCATGCCGCGCTCGTCCTGGATGACCGCGCACTCGACCTCGCGCTTGCCGTGCGCGGCGGACTCGACGATGACCTTGGGGTCGAACTTCCGCGCGGTGAGCACGGCGTCCTCGAGCTGGTCCCAGTCGTGGACGGGCGTGACACCCGAGCTGGAGCCGGCGCGCGCGGGCTTGACGAAGACCGGCAGCCCGAGCGCGTGGATGCGCGCCTCGGCGCGGTCGCGCTTGGCGTCCCACTCCCACGGCTGGATCGTCACGTAGGGCAGCTGCGGCAGTCCGGCGGCCGAGAAGACGGTCTTGGTGAACGGCTTGTCCATGCCGACCGAGCTGGCCAGCACGCCCGCGCCGACGTAGCGGACGCCGGCGAGCTCGAACAGGCCCTGGACGGTGCCGTCCTCGCCCCACGGGCCGTGCAGCAGCGGGAAGACGACGTCGAGGTCGCGGATGCGGTCCCACGAGAACGGCGGGAAACCGTCGCGGACCGACGGCAGCGCCCCGGGCTCGAGGTCGTCCCACACGGCGGTCTCCTCGACCCACCGGCCGTCGGGCGTGATGCCGACGGGGACGACGTCGTAGCGGTCGCGATCGATCACGGCGAGGACCTCGCGCGCGGTCAGGCACGAGACGCCGTGCTCACTGGACTGGCCTCCGAAGACGACGGCGATCGTGGTGCGCATCGGCTCGACTCTACCCGCCTGTGACACTGGAACCATGCAGCCCGACACCGTGACCGTCATCGCAGGTCGCCCGGCTCACGAGCCCGGCGCGCCGCTCAACGCCCCCATCACCCTCGCGAGCTCGTTCCACGCGGGCGGCGCGTTCGAGTACGGGCGGCACGCCAACCCGGCGTACGAGTCGTTCGAGAGCGTCGTCGGCGAGCTCGAGGGTGGCCGCGCGCTGGCCTTCGCCTCCGGCATCGCGACCGCGGCGGCCACGCTCGGCCTGCTGGAGCCCGGCGCGGTCGTGGTGCTCCCCCGCCACGGCTACAACGGCACGACGAGCCTCGTGCAAAGCGGGCCGTACGAGGTGCGCCTCATCGACCCGTCCGACACCGCCGGCAGCATCGAGGCGTTCGCCGGGGCCCACCTGGTCTGGCTCGAGTCGCCCACCAATCCCGCGATGGAGGTCGGCGACCTGCCCGTCCTGGTGGCTGCCGCGAAGGAGGCGGGCGCGCTCGTCGCGGTGGACAACACCTTCCGCACGCCGCTGCGCGACCGTCCACTGTCCTACGACGCCGACATCGTGACCCACTCCGCCTCGAAGCTGCTCGGCGGACACAGCGACCTCGTCCTCGGCGTGCTCGCGACCGGCGACGACACGCTGTACGAGCGCCTTCACGACCACCGGTCGCTGCACGGCGCGATCCCGGGCGCGCTCGAGTGCTTCCTGGCCGTGCGCGGCGTGCGCACGCTGGCCGTGCGACTCGACCGCGCCGAGGCCAGCGCCGCCGTGCTCGCGGACCGGCTGAAGGCGCACCCGGCCGTGGCCGAGGTCCGCTACCCCGGGTTCGGCTCGATGGTCTGCTTCGTCGTCGACGACGCCGACCACGCGCAGCGGGCGACGGAGTCCAGCCGCGTCATCACGCACGCGACCAGCCTCGGCGGCGTGGAGTCCACGTGGGAGCGCCGTCGCCGCTTCCCCGCCGAGCCCGAGACGATCCCCGCGGGACTGATCCGGCTCAGCGTCGGCATCGAGGCCGTCGAGGACCTGTGGGCCGACATCGAGGCCGCCCTGGGCTGACGCCCGTCAGCGGGTCTCGGGCTTGGCCGAGCGGCTGATGAGGGCGTTGACGAGCTCGGTGGGCGTCATGTGACCGTCGACGAGCGCGCGGACGTGCTCGACGATCGGCATCTCGACGCCGTGCATCTCCGACAGCTCGGCGACGGACACGCAGGACTTCACGCCCTCGGCGACCTGGCGGGTCTGCGAGGTGATCTCGTCGACCGTCATGCCGCGGCCCAGCTTCTCGCCGAACGTGCGGTTGCGCGAGAGCGGCGAGGAGCACGTGGCCACGAGGTCGCCGAGGCCGGCCAGGCCCATGAACGTCATCGGGTCGGCGCCCATCGCCATGCCGAGGCGGGCCGTCTCGGCCAGGCCGCGGGTGATGACCGACGCCTTGGTGTTGTCGCCGAAGCCGAGGCCGTCGCACACGCCGACGGCGAGGCCGATGATGTTCTTCACCGTGCCGCCGAGCTCGCAGCCGACGACGTCGGTGTTCGTGTAGGGCCGGAAGGCCGTGGTGTGCAGGTACTTCTGCAGCTGGAGGGCCACCGACTCGTCGGCGCACGCCACCACTGCGGCGGCGGGCTCGCGCCGGGCGATCTCCTTCGCGAGGTTGGGTCCCGTGATGACGGCGATCCGCTCGGGACCGGCGCCCGTGACCTCGGCGATGACCTCGCTCATGCGCATGTGGGAGCCGAGCTCGACGCCCTTCATGAGGCTCACCATCACGGCGGACGGCTCGATGAGGTGTCCCCACGACTCGAGGTTGGGGCGCAGCGTCTGGGACGGCACGGCCAGCACGACGATCGCGGCGTCGGCGAGCGCCTCGGCGGGGTCGGTGGTGGCGCGGATCGTGCCCGGCAGCTCCTGGCCCGGCAGGTACTCGGTGTTCTCGTGCCGCTCGTTGATGTTCTCGCACGTCTCCTCGCGCCGCCCCCACAGGTGGACGTCGTGGCCCGCGTCGGCGAGCACGATCGAGAAGGCGGTGCCCCAGGACCCGGCTCCCATGACTGCTGCAGTGACCATCAGCTCTCCTCGTATCGGGTCTTGGGCTTCTTCAGCGTGCGGACGTCGATCCGCGGGGACGTGGGCGACTCGCCCCTGATCTGCGCCTGCAGCGCGGTGATCTCGTCCATGAGCCGCTCGGTGGCGGCGTGGATCTGCTCCTGCGTGGGGTGCTCGCCGAGACCCGAGAGGTCGATCGGCGCGCCGACCCGCACGTGGACGGTCTTGCGCGGGAAGAGGCGGAGCTCGCGGCGGTAGGGCCACATGATCTCCTGCGGTCCCCACTGGGCCACCGGGACGAGCGGGACGCCGCCCGCGTGCGCCGTGCGGACGGCGCCGTCGCGGCCGGACATCGGCCAGCCGCCGGGGTCGCGGGTCATCGTGCCCTCGGGGTAGATCGCCACGACGGATCCGGACTCGACCGTCTGGATGGCCGCGCGCAGCGACTCCGCGGCCGCGCCCGTGCCGCGGTAGACCGGGATCTGCCCCGCCTTGCGCAACAGCCACCCGATCACCGGCACCGCGAACAGCGGGTCCTTCACGAGGAACCGCGGCGGGATGTCGTGGTCGACGAGCCAGTGCCCGAACAGGAACGGATCGGTGTACGACAGATGGTTCACGGCGACGACGAAACCGCCGGAGCGCGGCAGGTGCTCCGCGCCCTTCCAGTCACGCTTCGTGACCACCATGAAGATCGGCCGCAGCACCACGACCACGATCCGCAGCACGGTGGGCAGCGGACGGGTGCGGGACATGGGATGACCCTAGTACGACCCGGAGGCCGTGCCAGTGAACCGTCAGAGCGTCGCGGGCTTGAAGCTCGGACGACGGGACTCGTACGCGGCGATGTCGTCGGCGTGGCCGAGCGTGATGCCGATGTCGTCGAGGCCCTCCAGCAGGCGCCAGCGGGTGTAGTCGTCGATCGTGAACGAGTCCTCGATGCGGTCGACGCCCTCGCCGGCCGAGACCGTGCGCGACTCGAGGTCGACGCTGATCTGCGCGCCCGGGTTGGCCTCGAGGTGCTCCCACAGCGCCGTGACGACCTTGTCGTCGACCTGCGCCGCGAGGAGGCCGGCCTTGCCGGAGTTGCCGCGGAAGATGTCGCCGAAGCGGGGGCTGATGATGACCTTGAAGCCGTAGTTCTGCAGCGCCCAGACGGCGTGCTCGCGCGACGAGCCGGTGCCGAAGTCCGGGCCCGCCACGAGCACCGTGGCGTTCGTGTACGCCGGCTGGTTCAGGACGAACTCCGGGTCGTTGCGCCAGGCGGCGAAGAGGCCGTCCTCGAAGCCCGTGCGGGTGACGCGCTTGAGGTAGACCGCCGGGATGATCTGGTCGGTGTCGACGTTGCTGCGGCGCAGCGGGGCGCCGACGCCGGTGTGGGAGATGAACTTGTCCATGGTGATCGTCCTCAGAGGTCGGCAGGCGAGGCCAGGTGGCCGGTGACGGCGGTGGCGACGGCGACGTCGGGCGAGACCAGGTGCGTGCGGCCACCCTTGCCCTGACGGCCCTCGAAGTTGCGGTTGGAGGTCGAGGCGCTGCGCTCGCCCGGCGTGAGCTGGTCGGGGTTCATGCCCAGGCACATCGAACAGCCCGCGCCGCGCCACTCGGCGCCGGCCTCCTTGAAGACGACGTCGAGGCCCTCCTCCTCGGCCTGCAGGCGCACGCGCACCGAGCCGGGGACGACGAGCATGCGGGTGCCCTCGGCGACCTTCCTGCCCTTGATGAGGTCGGCGGCGCGACGCAGGTCGCTGATGCGGCCGTTCGTGCAGGAGCCGACGAAGACGGTGTCGACCGCGATGTCGCGCATCGGCGTGCCGGCTTCGAGGCCCATGTAGCGCAGGGCGTTCTGAGCGGCCTCGCGCTCGTCGGCGTCGGCGAAGTCGGCGGGGGTCGGGACGACGCCGGACAGCGCCACGCCCTGGCCCGGGTTGGTGCCCCACGTGACCCACGGTGTGACCTTCGAGGCGTCGATCGTGACGACCTTGTCGAACGTGGCGTCCTCGTCGGTGACCAGGCTCTTCCAGTAGTCGACGGCGGCGTCCCAGTCGGCGCCCTGCGGCGCGTGCGGGCGGCCCTCGATGTAGTCGAAGGTGGTCTGGTCGGGCGCGATGAGGCCGGCCTTCGCGCCCCACTCGATGCTCATGTTGCAGATCGTCATGCGCTCCTCCATCGAGAGCGCACGGATCGCCTCGCCGCGGTACTCGACGATGTAGCCCTGGCCGCCGCCGGTGGTCTCCTGCGTGATGAGCGCGAGGATCAGGTCCTTGGCGGTGGAGCCGGCGGGCAGGTCGCCGACGACCTCGACGGCCATCATCTTGGGCTTGGCCTGCGACAGCGACTGGGTGGCGAGCACGTGCTCGACCTCGCTGGTGCCGATGCCGAAGGCGATCGAGCCGAACGCGCCGTGCGTGGAGGTGTGCGAGTCGCCGCACACGATCGTCATGCCGGGCTGCGTCAGGCCGAGCTGCGGGCCGACGACGTGGACGATGCCCTGCTCGATGTCGCCCATCGGGTGCAGGCGCACGCCGAACTCCTGCGCGTTGCGGCGCAGCGTCTCGACCTGCGTGCGCGACACGGGGTCGGCGATCGGCTTGTCGAGGTCGGTCGTCGGAATGTTGTGGTCCTCGGTGGCGAGGGTGAGGTCGGGGCGACGCACGGCGCGTCCGGAGAGGCGGAGTCCGTCGAACGCCTGCGGGCTCGTGACCTCGTGGAGGAGGTGCAGGTCGATGAACAGCAGGTCCGGTTCACCCGGCGCGGAACGGACGACGTGGTCGTCCCAGATCTTCTCGGCGAGCGTCTTGCCCATGATTCACTCTCACTTCGGGGGTTGCGTCTCACAATGCGATACGGCAGTATCAAGACATGGACAACTCTAGCGGAGTCGGCGTTCTCGACAAAGCCGCCCTCGTGCTGGCCGCCCTGGAGCCGGGGCCCGCGACGCTGGCCGGGCTGGTCACGGCCACCGGACTGGCGCGGCCCACGGCTCACCGCCTCGCGGTCGCCCTGGAGCACCACCGGCTCGTCGCGCGCGACATGCAGGGTCGGTTCATCCTAGGCCCGCGCCTGTCCGAGCTGGCCGCCGCTGCCGGCGAGGACCGCCTGCTCGCCGCCGCCGGCCCCGTGCTGGCCCGCCTGCGCGACATCACGGGCGAGTCTGCCCAGCTGTTCCGCCGCCAGGGCGACCACCGCGTGTGCGTCTCCGCGGCCGACCGGCCCACCGGCCTGCGCGACTCGATCCCCGTCGGCAGCCAGCTGACGATGTCCGGCGGCTCGGCCGCCCAGGTGCTGCTCGCGTGGGAGGACCCCGAGCGCATGAACAAGGGCCTCATGAAGGCCACGTTCTCCGCCGCCGAGCTGTCGGCCGTGCGCAAGCGCGGCTGGGCGCAGAGCGTGGGCGAGCGCGAGCCCGGCGTGGGCTCGGTCTCGGCGCCGGTCCGGTCCCCCAGCGGCAAGGTCGTCGCGGCCGTGTCGGTCTCCGGTCCGCTGGAGCGGCTCACCCGCCAGCCCGGCCGCATGCACGCGCCCGCCGTGGTGGCGGCCGCCGAGCGGCTGTCGCAGAACCTGCGCCGCTGACGTCTCGGCGCCGCTCCACTCCTTCAGAAGAGGCCAGGTCGCTCCAGCTCGAGCAGCGTGGTCTTGCGGTCGAGCCCGCCGGCGTAGCCGGTGAGCTTGCCGTTCGACCCGATGACGCGGTGGCACGGCACGACGATCGGGATCGGGTTGGCCCCGTTCGCCGCGCCCACCGCGCGGGAGATGCCGGGCTGGTAGCCCAGGTCGGTCGCGACCTGTCCGTACGTGACGGTCTCGCCGTACGGGATCGTGCGCAGGTAGGCCCAGACCTTCTTCTGGAACTCGGTGCCGTCCGCAGCCACCGGGAGGTCGAACTCGCGGCGGCCGCCGGCGAAGTACTCCTCCAGCTGGTGCTCGGCGGCCTCGAGCAGTGCGTCGTCGACGCGCTCGCCGCGCGGCTCGGCCCCGAAGTCGATCGCGGTGAGCAGCCCGGCGTCGACGTGCAGCCGCAGGCCCCCGATGGGCGAGTCCATCCAGCGTGTCTTCATGCGACCCTCCACAGGTGCAGTGAGGCGTACGACCGCCAAGGTCGCCACCGTTCGGTGCGCGTCCGGTCCAGTCCCTCGCGCGCGAGGACGCGGCGCAGCACGAGGTCGGTGTCGAGCAGGACGTCGGGGTCCCCGAGCGCCCTCATCCTGACGTAGTCGGCGGTCCACGGGCCGATCCCCCGGACCGCGAGCAGCCGCTCGCGCGCGGCCGCGCGGTCGGCTCCGGGGTGCAGGTCGAGGTCGCCCGAGGCCACCGCGTGGGCGACGGCGAGGATCGCGGCGGCACGGCCACGCGGCATCGCGAACTCCTCGGGCGCCGCCTCGGCGACGGACTCGGCCGTGGCGAACGCGTGGGTGAGGCCGTGGCGGTGGGCGAGCTCGAGGTCGACCTCGGTCCCGCGCGAGCGCGCGACCCGACCCAGGATCGTGCGCGCGCCCGCCACCGAGACCTGCTGGCCGACGATCGCGCGCATCACCATCTCGAAGCCGTCGACCTGGCCGGGCAGTCTCATGCCGGGCGCCTCCTGCACGAGACGCGCGAGCAGCGGGTCGGCCGACAGGGCCTCGTCGATCGCGGCGGGATCGGCGTCGAGGTCGAGCAGCCGACGGCACCGCTGCACCGCCGGGGCGAGGTCGCGCAGGTCGGTCAGCTCGAGCTCGGCCGAGACGCGTTCGTCGTGCAGGGTGAGCTCGACCGCGCCGACGCCGTGCGGGAGGTTCAGGACGCGGGCGTACGTACGACCGTCGACCTGCTCGACGCCCTCGATGGCGCGGGGCGCGAACCAGTCGAGGAGCGCGGCTCCCTGGAACGGCGGCCGCAGCGCCAGCTCCAGCTGGATCCGGCCCGCGCCGGGATGGCTGGAGCGGCGCGACCGCGCGCGCAGCTCGCGCGGGGTGAGGTCGAACGACTCGCGGATGGAGTCGTTGAACTGCCGCACCGAGCCGTAGCCCGCCGCGAACGCCACGTCGGCGGCGCGCATCGTCGTGGTCTCGAGCAGGATCCGCGCCGTGCGTGCCCGGTTGCTGCGGGCGATCGCCTGAGGTCCGGCGCCGAGCTCGGTGGTGACGAGCCGGTTGACCTGGCGCTCGCTGTAGCCGAGCCGGTCGGCCAGGCCGCTGACGCCCTCGCGCTCGACGACGCCGTCGCCGATCATCCGGACGGCCCGCGCCACGACGTCGGCCCGGACGTTCCACTCGGGCGAGCCGGGCGTGCTGTCGGGCCGGCAGCGACGGCAGGCGCGGTAGCCCGAGCGCTCGGCGGCCGCCGCCGACGGGTAGAACGTGACGTTCGCCTGCCGGGGCGTGACGGCCGGGCACGAGGGTCGGCAGTAGATGCCCGTGGTGCGCACGGCCGTGAAGAAGACGCCGTCGAACCGGGCGTCGCGCGCGCTCACGGCGCGGTAGCAGTCGCTCGGTTCCATGGCTCCATCCTGACCCACCCGGCATGACAGTTCTCGCGGGAATCGGACACGACCGTCGGCCCTCAGCCCGCGCGGGCGAGAGCGACGTCGTGCCGGTGCTCATGACGGTGGCAGGCACTGCAGAGTCCGACGAGGTTCGCGAGGTCGGTCGGGCCACCGTCAGACCATCGCCGTCGGTGGTGGACGTGGTCGACGGTGTTCCGGCAGTGCTCGGTGGCGCAGCGACCGGCCTGCTGGAACCAGACCGCGTGGCGCTGCTTCGGCGTGGCGTCGCGATGACGGCGACCGACGTCGAGGACCGTGCGGTTGGCCTCGATCCGGTCGACGAGGACCGGCACCAGATCTGCCCCACACGTGAGGTGGGCCAGCAGGTTCGGGCCCACATGGCCGAAGCCCTGCAGGACCGCGGGCTCGACCGGCTCGAACGCGCTGGCGGTGTCCGGCGCGAGGGCACGCTGGAGCGTGCCGGCGTCGACCACGACGTGCACCTGCGGACGGACGGTGCCGTCGGTGGGCAGACCCTCGGCCAGCACCCGGGTGAGCACCAGATCGAGTCCGTCGATGCGCCGCTGCGACGCCGTGCGCCGGTCGCCGGCCTCGCGCGGCACCGCGACGGCGTCGAGCACGGCCTGCAGCTTCGCGCCGACCTCGATGGGCAGAAACCCCGTGACGTGCCAGCCGTCGGGCAGCGGGTTCAGGCTGAGGTGCGCCTTGTCGGCGCCGGCGATCCAGGCCTCGTCCAGCTCCTCGGCGTGCACGACCGAGCGCAGTCGGTCGACGAGCGACTTCACACGCGACGGCGGGTGGAGCTCGGCCACGGCGACGAGGTGCGCCTCGACACGGCGAACCTCGGCCTCGTCGACGTGGGCCAGCGCGAAGGAGAACCGCGCGACGTGCTCGGACGAGACCCGCCCGGCGCGGGCGGCCTCGCCCACCGCCGGCAGCTCGCGCATCGTGACGCCGGCGCGGATCAGCTGGCGCGTGCGGCGGGCGTCCTGGCGCAGCTCGCGGCGCGCCCAGGTGGTGGTGCTGGAGGCGTCCTCGGCGACGAAGGCCTTCGTCCGGTCGATCTCCTCGAGCCGCTCGGCGAGGGCCGCCTCGGCGGCGTCACGCAGGGCCGCCAGCGCGCGAGCCTCGTCGGACACGGAGCACGTCACCGACTGGAGCGCGGACGCGCAGCGGCGCATGACCTCGACCAGCTCCGCGTCCCCCGACTGCATGCGTCGATCCTATCGCTCATATGTTCGATTCATGCGTCCTTTCTCCTCCCGTCTCAATGCGCGGACGTCGCCCGCCTGCGCCGAGCGCACACCGGCCGTTCGCGCCTCACGCGTCACTCTGGCAGGCTCGCTGGTGAACCCCCGAAGCAAGGAGACAGCCGTGCAGCAGGTCAAGGGCGTCATCGCCCGCGCGAAGGACGCGCCGGTCGAACTGGTCACCATCAACGTCCCCGATCCGGGCCCGGGCGAGGCCGTGGTGACGATCCAGGCGTGCGGCGTATGCCACACCGACCTGCACTACCGTCAGGGCGGCATCAACGACGAGTTCCCGTTCCTGCTGGGCCACGAAGCGGCCGGCGTCGTGGAGTCGGTCGGCGAGGGCGTCACCGAGGTCGCGCCCGGAGACTTCGTGGTCCTCAACTGGCGCGCGGTCTGCGGCCAGTGTCGCGCGTGCAAGCGCGGCGACCTCCAGTACTGCTTCGCCACGCACAACGCCAAGCAGAGGATGACGCTCGAGGACGGCACCGAGCTCTCCCCCGCCCTGGGCATCGGCGCGTTCATCGAGAAGACCCTCGTCGCCGCCGGTCAGTGCACCAAGGTCGACCCCGAGGCCCGGCCCGCCGCGGCCGGCCTGCTGGGCTGCGGCGTCATGGCCGGCATCGGGGCCGCCATCAACACCGGCGCCCTCACCCGCGGACGCTCCGCCGCCGTCATCGGCTGTGGCGGCGTCGGCGTCGCCGCGGTCGCGGGTGCGGCCCTGGCCGGAGCCAGCCCGATCATCGCCGTGGACATCGACCCGGCGAAGCTCGAGGCGGCCACCAAGATGGGCGCCACCCACACCGTCGACTCGTCGAAGGTGGACCCGGTCGAGGAGATCAAGCGCATCTGCGCCGAGACCTACGAGGGCGCCGAGGGCGCGGACGTCGTGATCGAGGCCGTCGGTCGCCCCGAGACCTGGAAGCAGGCCTTCTACGCCCGTGACCTCGCCGGCACCGTGGTCCTCGTCGGCGTCCCGACGCCCGACATGACCGTTCCCGAGCTGCCCCTGATCGACGTCTTCGGACGCGGCGGCGCACTCAAGTCCAGCTGGTACGGCGACTGCCTGCCCAGCCGCGACTTCCCGATGCTCATCGACCTGTACCGCCAGGGTCGCCTCGACCTCGACGCGTTCGTCACCGAGGAGATCGGCATCGAGGACGTGGAGGCCGCGTTCGAGAAGATGCACCACGGCGACGTCCTGCGCTCGGTGGTGGTGCTCTGATGGGCGCGCGCCTCGACTACGGCGTCGTCTCGGGCACCTTCAGCCTGGACGGCGAGACGTTCGACGTCGACAACAACGTGTGGATCGTGGGCGACGACAGCGAGTGCGTCCTGATCGACGCGCCGCACGACGTCGACGCGATCCTGCACCTGATCGGCCGTCGCACCCTCACGGCGATCGTGCTGACGCACGCGCACGACGACCACTGCCGCATCGCGCCCGAGCTGCGCGAGCGCACCGGTGCGCCGATCTGGTTGAACCCGGAGGACCGTCCGCTCTGGGAGCTCACGCACCCCGACGCCACCTGGGACGAGGACCTCGTCGACGGCACCGAGATCGCGGTCGCCGGCACCACGCTGCGCGCGATCCACACGCCGGGCCACGCGCCGGGCGCGACGTGCCTGCTGGCGGAGGAGCTGGGCTGCGTCTTCACCGGCGACACCCTGTTCCACGGTGGGCCGGGCGCGACGGGTCGCTCGTACAGCGACGTCGACGTCATCCGCGCGTCGATCGCCGAGCGGCTGTTCACGCTGCCGCCCGAGACCGTGGTGCACACGGGCCACGGCCAGGACACCACCATCGGCGCGGAGCGCGACCGGACGTAGGTCTCGAGAGGCCGGTGAGCCCTCAACCCTTCCCGCCCGACCGCGGTCAGCCGTCAACCGAACGAGGCCCTCTTTCGGTTGACGGCTGACCGGAGGGTGCGCGGAAGGGTTCACCTCTCACCGCCCACCAGCGTGACCCAGAGGGGGCGGACCCTAGTCTGGGCGCGTGAACGCGCGCCTCGGACTGCTGCAGGTCTGCGCGGCGGGCGTGCTGTGGGGCACGGGCGGCCTCGTCGTCACCGTCCTGCACGAGCGCGACGGTGTCGGTGCGATGACCGTCAGCGCGTGGCGCATGCTCATCGCGGCGGTCGCGCTGGTCGCGTTCGTGGTGCTGACGAGGCGCTTCGGGACGGTGCGCACCGTCCTGCGTGAGCACCCCGTGACCGCGATCGTCATCGGCTGCGGCACCGCGATCTACCAGGGCCTCTACTTCGTCTCGGTGCTCATGGTCGGCGTCAGCGTGGCGACCGTGGTCTCCCTCGGACTGGCTCCCGTCCTCGCCGCGACGTGGGAGCACCTGCGCGCGAGGACCCGACCCGGCGTGCGCGACGTCGCGGTCCTCGCGGCCGCGCTGACCGGACTCGTGCTGATCAGCGCGACCGCCGGGCACGGGACCGCCGCCCCCGCCGACCGTCCCGTGCTGGGGCTCGTGCTCGCCGTCGCCGCGGGCGCCACCTACGCCGCCACCACGGTGCTGGGCCACGTGCTGGCGCCGCGTCTCGAGCCCGTCGCCCTCACCACGTGCGCCACCGGTGCGGGTGCGGTGCTGCTGGCACCGTTCCTCGTGCTGGCCGTCGCCTCGGGCGAGCCGGTGGCCGGCACCTCCCCCGGGTCGCTGGCGCTGCTGGCCTACCTCGGCATCGCCACGATGGCGCTCTCCTACGGCCTGCTCTACGCGGGCCTGCGCACCACGTCGGGCTCGGCCGCCACGGTGGCCACCCTCGTCGAGCCGATCTCGGCCGCCGCGCTCGCCGCGGTGGTGCTGGGAGAGCGGCTCGGACCGGCCGGCCTCGTCGGGGCGGTGCTCATCCTGTGCGCCGTGGTCGCGCTGCGCCCCGAGGAGGACCAGCCGGTCGCGGCCTGACCTACTCCGCGACGGCCAGCCGGCCGAAGGCGCTGCGGTGGAACAGCAGCGGTCCCCCGTCGACGCGGTGGTCGACCGCGTGCAGCTCGAGCAGCACGAGGACGTGGTCACCGGCCTCCACCTCCCGGTGGATCGTCGTGTCGAACGTGGCCATGCCGTCGTCGACGAAGATCGCCCCCTCGGGGCTGACGCTGTACTCGATCCCCTCGAAGCGCTGCTCCACCGGGCCCGCGAGCTGCCGGCACAGGGGTCCGTGATGGCTGGCCAGCACCGTGACGCCGAGCCGCTCGGCCCGGCGCAGGTCGGGCCAGGTCTTCGACGTGGCGGCCAGGTTGATGGAGACGAGTGGCGGGTCGAGGCTCACGCTGGTGAAGCTGCTGGCCGCGAGGCCGACGGGCTTGCCGTCGACCTCGGCGGCCACCGCCACCACGCCAGTGGGGAAATTGCCGAACGCCGACCGCAGGCGTCCCGCGTCGAGGTCCTGGTTCGTGGGGAAGAACGCGGTCATGCGACCGCCTGCAGGAGGCCCCGCACGACGGGCCGGGTGGCCTCGAGCCACGGCTCGTACGCGCCGGGGTCGCCGTACTGGGAGTCCAGGACGAACAGGCCCCGGCCCGGGACCGTGGCGCCGAGCTCGGTGAGGACCGGCCGCAGCGTGAGCTCGGGCGCGAGCGCGTGGCCCGGGCCGGCGCCGAGCAGCAGCGGCACCGCCAGCCCGCGCAGTCCCGTGCCGCCGGCGAACCGGTCGAGGAACACCTTGAGCAGTCCCGTGTAGGTCCCCTTGTAGGTCGGCGAGGCCACGACCACGAGGTCGGCCCCCCCGACCTGCGCGACGAGCTCGGTCACCTCGGATGAGCCCCCGTCGAGGACGGCCGGGCCGAGGGTGGCGAGGTCGACCACGAGGTCGGGCTCGCCGCCCGTGAGCTCGCGCGCCACGTGCGTGGCGGCCGAGAGCGTGCGCGAGGCAGCCTTCGGGTTGCCCACGACCACGGCCGTGCGGACGGCGTCTCCGTACTCAGACACTCTGCTGTCCTCAGACACTCTGCTGTCCTCAGACACTCTGTCGTTCTCAGACACTCTGTCGTTCTCAGACAACGTGAGCCTCCTGCTGCGCCTCCGCGCCGTACAGCGAGTTCGGACGGGACAGCCCGAAGTGGTCGCGCAGCGTGGATCCGGTGTACTCGGTGCGGAAGAGGCCGCGATCCTGGAGGATCGGGACGACCTTCTGCGTGAACTCCTGCAGCAGCTGCGGGTAGAGCGGCGGCATGACGTTGAAGCCGTCGGCGGCGCCGTTCTGGAACCACTCGGTGATGATGTCCGCCACCTGGGTGGGCGTGCCGGCGACGACGTGGTGGCCGCGCGCGCCGGCCAGCCGGTGCAGCAGCTCGCGCAGCGTCAGGCGGTCGCGCTCGACGATGTTGGCGATCACCTGCAGGCGGCTGCGGTTGTTGTCGAGGACGTCGCCGGCCTGGCCGAAGACGTCGAGCGGCACGGGCTCGTCGAGCTCGAGGTGCGCCAGCGAGACGCCGGCCAGTCCCTCGAGCTGCGCGATGCCGTAGGCGGGCACGGTCAGCGAGTTCACGTACCGCTGGAGCTCGTCGGCCTCGGCCTGCGTGTCGGCCACGAAGGGGCTGAGGCCGGGCAGGATCTTCACGTCGTCGGGCGAGCGGCCGAACGCCGCCGCGCGCGACTTGATGTCGGCGTAGAACGCCTGCGCGTCGCCGAGCGTCTGGTGGGCGGTGAAGATCGCCTCGGCGTTGCGGCCGGCGAAGGCGCGACCGTCGTTCGACGATCCGGCCTGCACGTAGACCGGACGACCCTGCGGCGAGCGCGGCTGGGACAGGGGCCCCTCCACCTGGAAGTGGTTGCCGACGTGGTGGATCGAGTGGACCTTCTCGGGGTCGAAGAAGCGTCCCGACTCGCGGTCGGCCAGGACGGCGTCGTCCTCCCAGCTGTCCCAGAGCTTCGTGACGACGTCGATGAACTCCTGCGCCCGGATGTAGCGCTCGGACGCGCTGGGCAGCTCGGACAGGCTGAAGTTCCGCGCGACCGCCTCGGACTGGGTGGTCACGATGTTCCAGCCGGCGCGGCCGCGCGAGATCGTGTCGAGCGAGGAGAACAGCCGCGCGAGGTTGTACGGGTCGTAGAACGTGGTCGACGCGGTGGCGATCAGGCCGATCCGCTCGGTCCGCGCCGCGATCGCCGCGAGCCGCGTGATCGGCTCGAGGTGCCCGGCGGGCCGGAACGGGGTGGCCGCCCACAGGCCCGGGGCGTCGGCGAAGAAGATCGCGTCGAACTTCGCCTCCTCCGCGATCTGCGCGTTGGTGGTGTCGAAGTCGATGTCGTGGATGCGGTCGACGGCCGAGTCGGGGTGACGCCACGAGGCCTCGTGGTGGCCGGTGTCGTGCAGGAAGGCGTTGAGGCTGAGCTGACGAGTCATGGGGATCTCTCTTCCGGGAGGAGGGGTCAGAGGGCGCGCCACCGCGAGAAGCGGCGCTCGAGGGCGACGAGTCCGTAGTTGACGGCCACGCCGATGAGGGAGGTGGTGAGGATCGCGGCGTACATCTTCGGGATGAGGAAGTTGAACTGCGCGTAGTTGATGAGGAAGCCCAGGCCGGCGTCCGCGCCGATCATCTCGGCGGCGATGAGCACCAGGATCGCGGCGGCGCCCGAGATGCGGATGCCGGTGAAGATCGTGGGCACGGCCGCCGGGAAGGCCACCTTGCGGAACGTGGCGACGGGCGAGAGCCCGAGCACCCGCGCCGACCGCAGAAGCTGCGGGTCCACGCTGGACACGCCCGCGATCGTCGACAGCAGGATCGGGAAGAAGCAGGCGTAGAGGACGATCGCGATCTTCGAGGTCTCCCCCAGCCCGAGCAGCAGGATGAACACGGGCAGGATCGCCAGCGCCGCGGTGTTGCGGAACAGCTCGAGCGACGGGGTGAAGAACTCGCGCACGGGGCGGTACCAGGCGATCGCGGCCCCCAGCGGGATCGCGATGACGATCGCCAGGGCGAAGCCGATCACCGAGCGCTGCAGGCTCGCCGAGACGTGGCGCCACAGCTCGCCGTCGAGCACCATCGACCACCACTCCTGCAGCACGACGTGCAGCGGCGGGATCGAGTACGCGTCCACCAGCCCGATGCGCGGAGCGAGCTCCCACACCAGGGCGAGGGCGACGAGGCCGGCGGCGCCCCGAGCGACGGCCACCGCACGGTCGCGGCCGGGCGAGGCGGCACGGGCCTTGGCGGCCTCCTCCTGGCGGGGGTTGGGCCGCGCGGCGGTCCGCTCGGTCAGCAGGTCAGACATGGGCCAGCTCCTTCGCGGCGGTCTTCTCGCGCAACAGCGACCAGATGTGGTGCCGGTGCTCGGTGAACGCGGGCGTCGCGCGGACGTCCTCGTCGTGGGCGCCCGACCGGTCGAGGTCGATCGTGACGATCTTCTTGATCCGCCCGGGGCGACCGCTCATGACGGCGACGCGCTGGCCCAGGAACACGGCCTCCTCGATGTCGTGCGTGATGAACACGACCGTCGTGCCGGTGTGCTCCCAGATCCGGACGAGCTCCTCCTGGAGGCGCTCGCGGGTCTGGGCGTCGAGCGCGCCGAACGGCTCGTCCATCAGCAGGACCTGCGGCTGGTACGAGAGGCTGCGCGCGATGGCCACGCGCTGCTTCATGCCGCCCGAGAGCTCGTGCGGGTAGCGGTTCGCGAACTCGCCCAGGCCGACCAGGTCGAGGTACTCGCGGGCGGTCGAGGCCCGCTCGGCCTTCGACAGTCCGCCCTTGGCCTCGAGGGCGAACTCGATGTTCGCCGCGGCCGAGCGCCACGGCAGCAGCGTGTACTGCTGGAACACGACGCTGCGATCGAGGCCGGGGCCCGTGATCGGCGTGCCGTCGACCGTGACCGTGCCGGACGTCGGCGTCGCCAGGCCCGAGATCAGGTCGAGCACGGTGGACTTGCCGCAGCCGGACGGGCCGACGAGGGTCAGGAACTCCCCTGCCCGGATGTCCAGGTCGAGCCCGTCGAGCGCGACGAACTCGCGCAGTTTCCTGTCCTCGTCGCCGCGGACCCAGAAGGTCTGGCCGACGTTCCTCAGCTCGATGCGTGAACTCATGGCTGCCTCCTCAGGCGTTCGGGTTGAGCTCGTTGGTGTAGACGTCGGAGATCTTCAGCTTCTTGGCGTCGATGTCGCCGCGGCTGTCGAGCCAGTCGACCCAGCGGGAGATGTCCTCGTCGTGGATGACGGGCTTGGCGTCGATGCCGAGCGTGCCGGGGAAGTTGGTCTTGATCGGCTCGATGTAGTCGCCGTAGCCCTCCTTCTCCAGGTACGGGAAGTAGACGTCGAAGACCTCCTGCTTGTCGTGGGTCTCGATGAACTCGATCGCCGCGGCGACGCCCTCGACGAGCTGGCGTGAGGTGTTCGGGTTCTTCTCGATGAACTCGTTGCGCAGCGTCAGCCCGCCGCCGGCGTACGGGGCACCGACGACGTCGATGTCGCGGTGCAGCGTGCGGATCTCGTACTGCGCCTCGGTCTGGCGCTTGCCCAGGAAGCTGACGACGGCGGCGTCGATCTTGCCGCTGCCGAGGGCCTCGGGGATGTTGAGCGGCGGCAGCGGGACGAGCGTGACCTTGTCCTGCTCGGCCTGGCTGAGGCCCTCCTGGTCGAACCACGTGTCCAGCACGGCCTCGGCGTTCGCGCCGAGCGTGTTGACGGCGATCTTCTTGCCGACGAGGTCCTTCGCGTCCTGGATCGGCGACTCGTCGAGGACGACGAGCTGCGAGTTCGTGGTCTCGTTCGAGCCGTAGAACGGGATGACCGCCTTGATCGGCGCGCCCGTGGCCACGAGCTGGGCGATCGCGCCGTAGAAGGCGGAGCCGCCGATGTCGGTCTGGTTCGAGACGAGCGCCTGGAGGGCCTGCGGGCCGCCCGTGACGTCGCCGACCCGCTTGAGCGTCAGGCCCTCGAACTCGCCGAGCGCGTCGGCGAGCAGGAACGCGTCGACCGCGCCCGCGTAGCTCTGGTAGCGGATCGTGGTCTCCTCCTTCCCCGAGTCCGCGCCGGCGCTGCCACAGGCGGTCAGGCCCGTCGCGGCGAGCGCGGCGGCCGCGGTGACGACCAGGGTGCGGAGGAACCGGTGGGAACGGACGTGAGTCATGAGTGCCTTCTTCTCGTGAGGGGCGCTGTTGCGTGTCGACGACGCTACGAACGCCGGCACCGGGTCCGGCCCCATCTCACGACGCGGGAGATCACCCGACAGGCGTCGCCGATCACGTAGCGTCGCCCGTCAACGGGGAGGTGAGCATGCGACTGGAGCAGCTCGAATACGTCAGGGCGGTGAGCGAGCAGGGCTCGCTGCGTCGCGCCGGGGAGCACCTGCACGTGTCGCTGCCGGCGCTCAGCGAGGCGGTCACCAAGCTCGAGCGCGAGCTCGGCGTGACGCTCGTCGACCGGCACCGCTCGGGCACCCGCATCAACGGCACGGGACGGGAGCTGCTGCCGCGGATCCTCGAGGTCCTCGACGCCGTCGACCGGCTGCGCGCCGCCGCTCGCGGCGAGTCGCAGTTCCACCGGCCCACGCGCGTCGGCAGTGTCTACTTCGGCGTCACCGCGCTCGTCCTGCCGGCGCTGCGAGGGCACGAGCTCGACCACGAGCACACCTCGGTCGACCTGCGCCAGCTGCGTCACGGCGAGGTCCGCGACGGCCTGCGCGACGGCTCGCTCGATCTCGGCCTCGTGACGCTGCTGCCCGGCGACGACGTGCACCCCGACCTCGTCGCGACCGAGCTGTTCCACGGCCGGCCGGTGGCGGTGCTGCCCGCCGACCACCCGCTCGCGGAGCGCGCCACCGTCACCGTCGACGACCTGCGCCAGGAGGTCTTCGTCGGCGCCCGCCCCGGCTACCTGATGCACCGGGTGGCGCACCGCGTCTTCGGTGACTCGCCGCCGTTGAAGTGGCACACCGCCGACAGCGCCGATGTGTGCCAGCAGATGGTCTCCTCGGGGATCGGCGTCTCGCTCATGCCCGACTTCACGTCCTTCGACCTGCGCGAGGCGAGCACGCGGCTCGCGTTCCGCCCCATCGAGGACGAGGGCACCGTGATCCGGATGGCCCTGCTGCGCCGCCGCGGCGCCCGGCCGACGAAGGCGGCGCAGGACCTCCACGACCTCCTCGTGCACCACGCGACGCGGTACGTCAGCGAGCCGGCCTGACGCCGAGCGCTCCCGTCGTCCGCGGGCTGTGAGACTGGCGGCATGGACACCCTCACGCTGGACGGCCGCACCTTCGCGCTCGAGCGCGCCGCCGAGCCGGACGTGCCCGGCATCGTCGCGCTGCTGACCGACGACGAGATCGGCGCGGGTCGCGAGTCGGTGGATCTCGCGCCCTACGTCGAGGCGTTCCGCGACGTCGACCGGGACGACGCGCACCTCCTGGTGGCGGTCCGCGACGACGACGGCGTGCTCGTCGCGACGATGCAGCTGACGCTGCTGCCCGGGCTGTCGCGCGGCGGGACGAAGCGGCTGCTGATCGAGGCGGTCCGCGTGGCGTCGTCGACCCGCGGCTCCGGGCTCGGGCGCGCCCTGATCGGCTGGGCCCACGCGTGGGGCGCGGCTCGCGGGGCCACCCTCGCGCAGCTGACCTCGGACAAGCGCCGCACCGACGCCCACCGCTTCTACGAGTCCCTCGGCTACACGGCGAGCCACGAGGGGTTCAAGCGGCCCTTGGAGTCCGACGCGCCCTGACGGGGGACGACTCCCTGTGTCGGACCCACCTGCCACAGTGGCCCCGTGCGTCTGCCGTCCGTGCTGCTCTCGCTGCTCTTCGTCCCGCTCGCGGGGTGCGAGCTGCTCGACCTCGTCGAGTCCGCGGGCGACGACGCCGCGGTCGCGCCGGCGCCCACGCTCGAGCCGGCCGAGGCGCGCTCGGCGCTCGACGCCCTGCGCACCGTCGACCGCCGCCCGCGCGTGCCTGCCTACGACCGCGAGGCCTTCGGTCCGGCGTGGCGGGACGTCGACCGTAACGGCTGCAACCAGCGCGACGACGTGCTGCTGCGCGACGCGGTGCCGGGCACCGTCGTCGTCCAGGTGCAGCGCTCGTGCCCGCACGACGTGATCGCGGGGACATGGACGGACCCGTACCACGGCACGCGCCTGGAGTTCGACGACCTCAAGGACCAGCGTCAGGCCCAGGCGATCCAGATCGACCACGTCGTCCCGCTCGCCGAGGCCTGGGTCTCGGGCGCGCACGCGTGGAGTGCCGAGCGACGCTCACGGTTCGCGAACGACCCGCCGTCGCTCGTGGCGGCGGACGGCCCGACGAACGCCTCGAAGGGCTCGCAGGACCCCGCCGGTTGGCGACCGAAGGCCGCCTTCCAGTGCGCCTACGCCACCCGCTGGATCGACGTGAAGCAGCGCTGGGACCTCGCCGTCGACACGAGCGAGGCCCGCGCCCTGGCCTCGATGCTGGACACCTGCCCCACGCCGTCGCCCGCCTGACGCCCTCCGCCGGCGCGGCGGTCAGACGGTGACCGGCGCGCAGGCCGCCGCGGTGGCGACGAGGCGGTCGATGTCGAGGGACGCCGGAGTCGGGCGGGGGTCGTCCACGACGACCCACACCCCGGCTTCGCGGCGGTACTCGGCCGCGCGCTCCCCCGCCACCCAGGCGCGCACGCCGGACAGGAGGCGCTCGACGTCCTCGGCGCGGCTGCCCACGCCGATGCTCGCCCGGACCGCGCCGTCGCCCCAGCCGAGTCGGTCGAGCAGCGGGTGAGCGCAGAACCGGCCGTCACGCACGGACACACCGTGCTCGGCCGCCAGGAACGCCGCCAGCAGACCCGGATCGACTCCCTCGAGGCGGAACGTCACCACGCCGATCGGCTCGGCCGAGTCCGACCAGATCCGCGCGACGTCGACGCCGGGGAGCTCGCGCAGGCCCTCCACCAGTCGCGAGCGCAGCGAGGACTCGTGCGCGGCCACCTCGTCGGGCTCGAGCGACGACAGCGCCTCCGCTGCGGCCGCCAGGGCGACGGCACCGACGAGGTTCGGCGTGCCCGCCTCGTGCCGGGCGGGCCCGTCGGTCCACTCGACGTCCTCGTCGGTGATCCGCCGCACCGCCCCGCCACCGGCCAGGTACGGCTCGATCCCCTCGAGCCAGTCAGGACGGCCCACGAGCGCACCCGCGCCGAACGGGGCATGCACCTTGTGGCCGGAGAAGGCGACGTAGTCGACACCCGACTCGGCCAGCGAGAGCGACCGGTGGGCCAGCAGCTGCGCGCCGTCGACGAAGACCCGCGCGCCGTACCGGTGGGCGAGGTCGACGACCGCGTCGATCGGCAGTGACTCCCCCGTGACGTTCGAGGCGCCCGTGACCGACAGCAGGCTGATCTGACGCCGCGACAGCACCGAGGCGAGCGCCTTCAGGGTGGCACCGACGGTGGCCTGGACCCCGAGCACCTCGCAGCCGCCGAGGCTGCGCCGCCACGGCAGCAGGTTCGCGTGGTGCTCCACGTCGAGCACCAGCACCCGCCCGGGCACCGCGCCCGCCAGCAGGTTGGTGGCATCGGTGGTGTTGCGCGTGAAGATCGTGACGTCGGCGGACCGCGCGCCGACGAACGAGCCGACGGACTCGCGCGCCTGCTCGTACAGCGCGGTCGACACCTGCGAGGCGTAGCCGGCGCCGCGGTGGACGCTGGCGTACCAGGGCAGCACGGCGTTCACGCGCTCGGCGACGGAGGCCAGCGCGGGCGCGCTGGCCGCGCCGTCGAGATTGACGTGACGCACCGACCGGCCGTCGACGAGGGGGACGGTGACGTCGGCGCCCACGAGGGGCAGCAGCGGGCAGTCGGCGTGGGACAGGACAGACGACATGGAGGACCTCCGGGGTGACTCGCGCTTGCCCCGGCCGGTCGGCCGAGGCCCGGTCCTCACCCGGAGCACCCCGCCGCGACGGAGGGTTGCCGACCAGCAAGCCGGGGCTGTGCGTCGAGGACGCGGCTGGCACTCGTGACCGTGGGCGAGAGCCTGCCAGTCGGCTCGGACTACCACGACAAATCTCATCATGCGGACGCCGTCCCATTAGTTGAGATCGTCATTCGGCGCGCTCACCGACCGACAGGATCACCATCAGCGCCCGGGATCCGACCCGCGCCGATCTCGAGGAGGAGCCGCGTGGACACGTGGAACCTGGTGGCCCTGGCCGTGACCTTCGGCCTGTTCGCGGGCGTGTGGGTCCTGGGCCGCATCGGCGTGAACTTCGCCGTGCTGACGATCGGGGCGCTGGTCGTCGGCGCCGCCGTCGGCGTCGTCTTCCGCGACCACGTCGACTACCTCGCACCGCTCGGGCGGATCTACATCAACCTGCTGCTGGCGATCGTCGCGCCGCTGGTGATCGTGTCCATCCTGTCCAGCGTGACGTCGCTCGGCTCCACCGCGAAGCTCCGCACGATCGGCCTCTCGTCCACGGCGTGGCTGCTCGGCATGAACCTCATCGCCATCCTGCTGACGCTCGGGCTCACCCTCGAGCTGGGGATCGGCAAGAACGCCGACCTCGAGACCGCCGGCGTCGACACCCGCTCGCTCGACGAGATCCAGAAGCCGTTCGCCGAGGTCTTCATCGGGTTCTTCCCGACGAACATCGTCAAGGACGTCTCGGAGAACAACATCATCCCGATCATCGTCTTCACGCTGCTCGTCGCGGTGGCCACCGCGGTCGTCGCGGAGCGGTCGCCGAAGACGGTCGCGCCGTTCCTGAACCTCGTCGAGGCCGGCCGCGTCATCATCTACAGGGCCGTCGGCTACGTCATCGCCCTGACCCCCTACGCGGTCCTCGTGCTGACGGCGGGCGCCGCCTCCTCCGCGGTCGGCCGCCGCGACCAACTGCTCTCGCTGCTGGGCCTGCTGGTGGTCGGCTACGTCGCCTGCTTCGTGCACACGTTCGTCGTGAACGCGGTGATCCTGCGCAGCGCCGCCCACGTGAGCCCGCTCGCGTTCTTCCGCAAGATCTTCCCGGCACAGAGCACCGCGTTCACGACGCAGAGCAGCGCCGGCACCCTGCCCGTCACCACCACGGTGCTGACCCAGCGCGTGGGCGTCCCGTCCGACGTCGCCGGCTTCACCGCGCCGCTCGGCACCACGATCGGCATGCCGGGCTGCGCCGGCATCTGGCCGATCATGCTCGCGGTCTACGCCATCAACGGCCTCGGACTGTCCTACGGGCTGGCGGACTACGCGCTGCTCGTCGTGCTGTGCCTCCTGGTGTCGATCGGCACCGCCGGCGTCCCCGGCACCGCCACGATCGTGGCCACCACCGTGCTCACCGCGGCCGGCCTGCCGCTCGAGGTCGTCATCCTCACGCTGCCGATCAGCGCGATCGTCGACATGGCGCGCACGATGACCAACGTCACCGCCGCCGCGGTCGCGGCCACCGTGGTGGCTCGCCGCGTCGGACGTCTCGACGACGACGTGTTCGCCGGCCGCAAGGAGGCCGTCGTCCCGCACGAGGCCTCGGCCAAGGAGCGCCTCGAGGCCGCGGTCGGCGAGATCCCCGTGGCCCGCGGCGTCCCCGTCGGCGCCTGCTCGATCGACGACCGTCCCACCGAGCGCCGTCCGCTCGGCTCCACCCGCTGACCCCGCACCCCCCCCACCGAAGGAGTCCTCGTGACCTCGAAGTCCCTGCGCCTGCCCCGGCCGCTGCACCTGCTCCTGGCGTTCGCGCTCGCGACGACCATCCTGCTCTCCGGACAGGGCCTGCTCGTGCCCGCGAAGGCCGCGAGCATCACCTGGGTCGACGGCGGTGACGACCAGCCGTGCCTCAACGACGACATGGGTCGCGCCCTCGATGCCCTGCCCGCCGACCAGTGGTGCACGCCGATCAGCGGCTGCTACCAGGACGACGACGGCAAGTACGTCCTGCCCAGCCGGAAGACGGGCATCTGGCAGGGCAACCCGAACGACGTGAAGTACGCCGACGAGATCAAGGCCGAGCCGACTCCGAAGCCGACCGCCAAGCCCACGACGAAGCCGACCGCCAAGCCCGTCGCCAAGCCCACCGCGAAGCCGACGACCAAGCCGACGACGAAGAAGTCGGTCGACACGGGTGCGCCGACCACGACCACCGACAGCCTGGGTGTCGACGAGAACGAGGTCGTCGCCGAGGGCGCGCCGTCCGCGCCCGCCGCGCCGGTCCTGACGGTCGACGGCAAGGACGTCACGGTCACGTGGCAGGCCGGCCCCGACGCCGAGCTCGAGAGCGTCACGGGCTACGTCCTGCGCTTCAGCGGCGCCGACCCGGTGCAGCTCGACGCCGCGACCACGACCCACACGTTCTCCGACCTGCCCGACGGCACCTACCGCGCCGCGGTGCGCGCCGTGAACGAGGCCGGCGAGTCGCCGTCCTCTCCGCCGTCGGAGATCGCCACGGTCGGCAAGCCGGTCACCGAGGTCGTCGGCACGGTCGCCGTCACCGGCGACCTCGAGCCCGGCGCCGCGGTCACCGTGACCGGCACCGGCTTCGCCGCCGACGTCCCCGAGCTCACCCTCGAGCTGCACTCCACCCCGGTGGTCCTGGGCACGGTCGCCACCGACGCCAACGGCGGGTTCACGACCGCGGTCACGATCCCCGAGACGGTCGAGGCCGGCGAGCACTCGCTGGTCGTCCTCTTCGACGGCACCGAGATCTCCAGCACGCCGGTCGAGGTCGGCGGTGCCGAGGTGGCCGCGGCCGCCGCGGTGACCGAGGTCGCCGAGACCGTCCCGCCGCACACGGGCCTGGCCATCCTGGTCGTCCTCGCGCTGGCCGGCGTCGCGTCGCTCACGTGGCACGTGCTGACCGGCCGCCGTCGTGCGGCGCGCACGCGACTGGCGGAGGTGATCGCCTGACCACGGCGATGTGCAGGACGGCTGGATCGCCCGACATGCACACGCCCGGCGATCCAGCCCACCGACCCACGAGAACACTCCCCTGAATCGGCCTGCCCAGTGTGGCAGGAGAAAGCGACACCACCATGACCACCTCCCTCCGGCGCCCCGTGCGGCGCGGACTCGCGGCCGCCGCGGTCGGGGCCCTGACGGCCTCGCTGCTGGGCCTGGCGACGACCACCGCGCACGCCGCGGCGCCCGTCCCCTCCCTCGGCGTCACCGTGGACTACTTCGACGACGTGTACGACGACCTCGGCGCGAACAGCGTCTTCGAGACCGTGACGATCGAGCGCTTCGAGTACCTGCTGAAGAACCAGACCGGCAATATCGCCTTCTTCATCGGCGACCCGTCCGACCCGTCGAGCCAAGCCACGATCGCGCACGTCAACCGCGTGGCGAAGGCCCAGGGCATCTCGAAGGTCTACAACTTCACGCCCAAGCTCGATGGCGACACCCTGAACGTCTGGGACCTCAGCCGCTCCGGCCTCAACGAGGCCGGCCGCACGTTCTACGGCAACGTCGGCAACCGGCTGATCACCGACTACCTGAACAAGGACGCGCAGACCTCGTTCACGAAGAACGCGGCCAGCGACCCGTACCTGTTCGTCTACAACAAGGACCGCGTCGACGGCGGTGTCGAGGACCGCATCGTCGCCGCGCTGGGCGGCGCCAAGACCGCAGCCGACCTCGACACCCCGACCGAGGTCGCGGCGTACGAGGACCAGGTCGAGGACGTGCTCGGCAGCGTCTCCAGCTACGCCACCAACACGAACTTCCAGTTCCAGAAGGACGAGGTCAACCGCCGCCACAGCGCGTCGTACCCCACAGCGGAGACGCACGGCGGCCAGATCCTGACCGACGCCGACGGCACGGACGGCTTCCGGATCCAGACGCTCACCTACCCCGAGCTCATCCACCTGCTCGGCAAGCCCGGCGACATCCCGCTGCTGTTCGGCGGCACGTGGTGCCACAACACCCGCGCGATCATCAAGGACGTGAACGCGGACGCCCAGCAGTACGGCGTGAAGACGGTCTACAACTTCGACTTCTCGCTGTTCTCCACCGGCAACGGCGGCTCCGACCTCGGCCACATCCGCGACAACGCGGCCGCGACGACCGAGGACGGCACCCTGAAGGCGTCGCGTCCGTCGCACCTGTACGGCGACCTCGTGAACACGTACCTGCCGAACGCGTCCACGCAGTACCGCACGGCGCAGGACGTCGCCGACCTCGGCGGCGGCAGCGTCAACGCCGTCTCGTACTACCCCGGCGGCGACACGACCAAGGAGCTGCGCCAGGCGCGCAAGATCCAGGTCGGTCACGTGCTGACGTACAACAAGGACCACGTCGACGCGCTCGGCAACCCGGCTCCGGTCGTCGACCAGGCGATCCGTCGCAACGACGACGGCGGACACACCGAGCACATGACCGAGTGGTGGTACGTCGCCGGCCGTGATCTGGAGAAGGGCGACCCGACCCTCCGGGGCGCGCTGAACCCCACCAGCGAGACGGGCGCGAACTCCCTGCAGAGCCAGCGCGCGTTCGCCAAGGAGGCCATCGACGAGATCCACACGGTCTTCCGCGGGTTCGCGAAGCAGGCGCACGCCAGCACCACCAGCGTGGCCGAGGTCGGCCCGGTCTCCGTCGGCGGCACGCCCACGCTCGACGTCTCGGTCGCCGCGGCCGGCTACGCGCCGTTCATCTCGCTGAACTCGGCCAACGCCAACACGCCGCTCGTCTCCGACACCGGCAAGCCGTCCGGCTTCGTCGCTGTCTTCGACGGTGGCCAGAAGGTCGGCCAGGCGCGTCTGAAGCGCAACGGCACCGCCTCGATCGTGCTCCCGGCCCAGCCGGCCGGCGAGACCGACCTGACGGTCCGCTACCTCGGTCGCGGCGACGTGATCGAGCCCTCGCAGGCGTCCGTCTCGTTCGCGGTCGCGGGCGATCCGTCCACCACGACGCTCAGCGTTCCGGCGTCGGTGACCCACGGCGCCGGCGGCTCGGTGACCGCCACGGTCACCGAGGGCGCCACCGGCTCGGTGCGACTCACCGGCCTGCCCGGCGAGCCGCTCACGGCCGCGATCGAGGACGGCACGGCCACCTTCACGCTGCCGGCCACCACGCCGGCGGGTCGCCACTCGCTCGTCGCCCGCTACACCGGTGACGACAAGTACGGCGCGTCGGAGTCCGAGGCGGCGGAGCTCGTCGTCGCGAAGGCGAACGCCACGCTGAAGGCCACGGTCGCCGCGACCCGCTACGGCACGGCTCCGGTCGTCCGGACCACCGTCACCGGTCCCGCGGGCGTCACGCCCACCGGCACCGTCACGGTGACCGCCGGCGGGACGTCGTACGTCGGTCGCCTCGACGCCGCGGGTCGCGCCAACGTCTCGCTGCCGCGCACCCTGACGCCGAAGGCCTACGCGCTGACGATCGTCTACGGCGGCAACGCCAACGTCCGGGCGGCCAGCACCACGGCACGCGTGACGGTGGCCAAGGCGGCCGTGCGAGGCGTCTCTCTGAAGCCCCGCAAGACTGTTCGCGCCAAGAAGGCCACCGTCGCCACGGTGACCGTCACGACGCCGAGCGGCCTGCCCAAGGCGTCGGGCAAGGTCCGGATCGTGCTCAAGCGCGGCTCGAGCACGAAGACCGTCGTCGGCACCGTCCGCTCGGGCAAGGCCACGGTCAAGCTGCCGAAGCTGACGAAGGGCACGTGGAGCGCCAAGGTGTCGTACCTGGGCAACACGGCCTACGCCGGCAAGACCGCCAGCAAGAAGATCAAGGTGAAGGGCTGACCGTCCGACACGAGCGAGGGCCCCGACCGGTGACGGTCGGGGCCCCTTCGCGTCTGGGGGACTCAGGCGGCGCGGGCCGCGAGGTCGGCGCCCGCGGACGTGGCGGCCTCCTCGGCCGTCTTGCGCATGATCGAGGCCATCTCGGTGAACTCGTCGAGGGCCGGGTTCACGCCGACGAGGGTGAACTCTCGCTCCACGACGGTCAGGTCGGCACCCCAGATGTCCACCAGGATCCGGCGCAGGAAGTCGGTGTTGTGGTCCCAGCCCTCGCACGGGGTGCCGGGGCCGTAGGCGCCACCGCGGGTGGTCACCAGGACGGTCGGGGTGCCCTCGAGCAGGCGCGTGCCCTGCGGGGCGCCGGCCAGGGCGACGTCGATCCACGTCTTGGCGTGCTGGGAGATGCCGAAGTTGTAGAGCGGCATCGCGAGGACGGCGAGCGAGGCCTGCTGCAGCTCGTCGGCGACCTGCTCGGCGAGGGCGATCGCCTCGCGCTGGGCGGCGTTGCGGTCCTCCTCGGGCGTGTAGCTGCCGGCGATGGCACCGCTCCACACCTCGGCTCCGAGAGGATGCTGGCCGAGGTGACGGCGCACGACCGGGACCTCGGGCCGGGCGGCGGTGAACTCGTCGAGGACGAGATCGGCCAGCGCGCTGCTGGCGGACACCGGGCCCTGGATGCTGGCGTCGACACGAAGCAGGGTCATGCGGGTCTCCTTGAGTTGAATGTTCAAGTCGACCCTACGTCCAACCTGCTTGAACGTTCAAGCCCAGGGGGTATCCTGTTCTGCGTGACCTCCGACACTGCCCCCTCCGACACGACGGCATCCGTGCGCTGGCTGACGACCGAGCAGCAGGAGCAGTGGCGCGCCCTCTTCGGCCTCCTGTCGACGCTGCCGAGTGCCATCGACGCCCAGCTCAAGCGCGACGCGGGCGTGAACGCGTACGAGTACCAGGTGCTCGCGGCGCTGTCGCAGTCCCCCGGGCACACCATCGGACTCTCCGTCCTGGCCGAGGAGGCGCGCGGCTCGCTGTCGCGGCTCTCCCACGCCCTCACGCGCCTGGAGAAGGCCGGCTGGGTCGAGCGGTGCCCCGCCGCCGAGCCCGGCGGCCGCCGGATGCAGGCACGGCTCACCGAGACCGGCCTGGCCAAGATCGAGGCGATCGCACCCGGTCACGTGCGCGAGGTGCGCCGGCTCGTCATCGACGTGCTGACCGACGAGCAGCTCGCGGCCCTGGGCGACGCCGCCCGCGCGATCGCGGCCGTCGCGGGCGAGGGCGCCGAGACCTGCACCGAGGGCCCGGCCTGCTGAGCCTCCGGCACACGCATCTTGGTACCAAGGCGCCCCTGGGACGACCCGAAGGTCGGAGGATCCGTCCCACCTGCGGCGCATTCCACCCAGAAATGGAGAAGGCCCCCGATCCGAGGATCGGGGGCCTTTCTGCTGGTAGCCCCGACGGGATTCGAACCCGCGCTACCGCCTTGAGAGGGCGACGTGCTAGGCCGCTACACAACGGGGCCAGCAGTGAGAAACGCTACCAGATGCTCTCCAGTAGGTCCTCGCTGGGGTACTAGGACTCGAACCTAGAATGGCGGTACCAGAAACCGCTGTGTTGCCAATTACACCATACCCCATGGGGGTATCGGATCCCTGCCTCGCGGCAGCGCTCCGAACCAAGAGATGACTTTACCGGACACCCTCGCGTGCGCCCAAACCGGGGATGCTCGCGTGTCGTGTGATGCGCGCTTCACCCCAGCGCGGAGCGCCGGATCTTGCCCGTGGCGGTGCGCGGGAGCTCGGCCACGAACTCCACCTCGCGGGGGTACTTCGTGGGCGCGAGGATCGAGCGGCTGAACTCGATCAGCTCGTACTCCGACACCGACGCGTCGGGCTCGAGGACGACGTACGCCTTCGGCGACTGGCCGCGGTACTGGTCGGGGATGGCGACCACGGCCGCCTCGCGGACGTGCGGGTGCGTCATGAGCGCGGCCTCGATCTCGCGCGGCCAGACCTTGAAGCCGCTCGCGCTGATCATGTCCTTGCTGCGGTCGATCACGTAGAACCAGCCGTCGGCATCCATGAAGCCGACGTCGCCGGTGCGCAGCCGACCCCCGCCGAAGACCTCGGCGGTCGACATCGGCTTGTTCAGGTAGCCCGCCGCCACCTGCGGCCCGGAGACGACGATCTCGCCGACCTCGCCGGGCGCCAGGTCGGCACCGTCCTCGCCGACGATGCGGACCGTGGTCCCGAAGACCGGGACGCCGATCGACAAAGTCCGGGTGTCCTCGTCCACGGGCGTGCGCAGACCTCGCGGGACCGCTGCCACCGCCGAGGTCGCCTCGGTGAGGCCGTAGACATTGTGGATCGGCCGGCCGAAGCGCTCCCCCAGGCGCGCGGCCACGTCGGGCTCCACCGGCGCGCCGCCGGACCAGAGCTCACGGAAGCTCGCGAAGTCGTCGGGCGTCACGTCGGGCAGCTCCGCCAGCCCGATGTAGGCGGTGATGACGGCGATCGTGAACTCGGGACGGTGACGGCGGATCGCGTCGAGCACCACGTCGGGGCGCACCCGGTGCGTCAGCACGAGCGTGGCACCGATGCGCAGCGTCACCGCGACGTGCCCGATGAGGCCCGTCACGTGGAAGATCGGGCTCAGCCCCAGCACGACCGCGCCGTCGCGCAGCCGGGCCCACTGCCGGTAGACCGAGGCGTCGAACTCCACGTTGGCGTGCGTGTTCACCGTGAACTTCGACATCCCGGTGGTTCCCGAGGTCGGCACGAACACCGCCGGCCACGCCGGGTCGAGCTCGGTCGCGACCGGGTCGACGCGGGTCGCCACGATCCGCGCCAGCGAGGTGGCGTCGCCACCGACCTGGGCCGGGGAGCCGTCGAAGTCGGTCCGGGTCGTGACGACGACCGGTCGGTCGCGCAGGCGGGACACGCGCGAGCCGTGCACCTGGAGCAGCTCGTCGAGGATCACGACGGCGTCGGCGTCGCACTCGTCCAGCAGGTGACTGAGCTCGGGCGAGGTCGCCAGCGGCGACAGCGGCGCGGCCACGGCACCCAGCTTCCATGCCGCGACGACGGCGACGAGGAACGCGGGGTTGTTCTGCAGCATCAGGGCGACGGTGGAGCCGGGACCGAGCCCGGCGTCGCGCAGGTGCGCGGCGAGCGAGTCCGCCATCGCGTCGAGCTCGGCGTACGTGATCGCGCCGTCGAAGTAGCGCACCGCGACGCGGCCCGGCTGGCGCGCGACCGTGGCGCCGAAGTGGTCCATGAGGGTCAACCCACTGGCCGCGAGGTCGACGTCGCCGTCGGGGTACCAGGCGGTCCAAGGGCGCCCCTCGCCCGCGCTCATGCCGCCGCCCGTGGCCGGACGAGAAGGGCAGGTCGGGCCGGTAGAGTCCGCTGCGTGACCGAGACGTCCGGGGCTCCCACGGTCGGCGCCGCGATCCGCCTCGCGCGCCAGGCAGCGGGCGTCACCCTGCGGGACCTGGCGTCCACCGTGGGCGTCAGCGCGGGCACCATGAGCGCGATCGAGAACGACAAGGTCGGGGTCAGCATCGCCCGCCTCTCGCAGATCGCCTCGGCACTGGGCACCGAGACCGCCCACCTGGTCATGCAGCCTCCCTCGGTGTCTTCCGCCGGGACGCCCCCGTCGCTCGACCGGCCGCGTCCGTGGCGCGCCTCGTCGACGATCCGACTCGACAACGTTACCGCCGCCGCCGTCACGGTGTTCCACGAAGCGGGCTACCACGGCGCCACCATGCGGGCGATCGCCGCGACGGCCCAGCTGAGCGTCGCCGGCGTCTACCACCACCACCGCAGCAAGCACAGCATCCTGGTCTCGGTCTACGACCTCCTGCTCGACGAGTTGCAGGCGCGCGTGGCCGCGGCGGCCGAGGACGGCGCGACCCCGCACGACCGCGTCGTCAACGTCGTCGAGGCCATGAGCACCTTCCGCGAGCAGCACCCCGAGCTGGCTCGCGTGGCGGACTCCGAGCTGCGCAGCCTCGACGAGCCCGAGAGCGGACGGATCGCCGCCCGGTGCCGCGGCGTCTACGACACCCTGTGCGTGCACGCCAACGAGGCCCTGAACACGACCGACGGCGCCCCGCTGTCGGCCGACGAGTTCAGCGCGGCCGTCCTGCGGCTCGCGGGCGTCTCATGGCTGATCCCGCCCGAGATCCGAGGCGGAAGCACGCTTCCCGTCACCCTGGCCGAGGCCGTCCTGCGACGCTGACCGCCGTCGCGTGTTCAGGTCGCCTGAACTGAACACCTGAACACGGAATCAGCGGTTTTGCCGTCAGGACAGCCGTGATTACTGTTCCCTGCGTCACACCCGAACGGTCGTTCAGTGAGTTCAGCCCGGCTGGACCTGAACGGCCCGCTTCACGAGGAACTCGATGTCCGACTCCGTCACCCAGACCCGCCCGCCGTGGCTGTCCGGCTACCCCGAGGGGAAGCCCGAGACCATCGTCGCCGAGTACGCCACGTGCCTGGAGATGTTCGCCGCCGCGGTCGAGCGCGGCGCCGACGCTCCCGCCGTGCGGTACTTCGACGGCACCCTGACCTACGCCGAGGTCGACGCCCTCACCGACGCGATGGCCGCGGTCCTCGTCGAGCGCGGCTTCGTGCCCGGTGACCGCCTCGCGCTGTACCTGCAGAACGACCCGGCGTTCCCCCTCGGCCTCGTCGCGGCGTGGAAGGCCGGCGGCATCGCCGTGCTCATCAACCCGATGAACAAGCAGCGCGAGGTCGGGAACCTGCTTCGCGACTCCGGCGCCGTCGCCCTGCTCACCCTCGACGACCTGTACGCGACAGTGGCCCGCGACGTCGTCGACTCGGGACAGACCTCGGTCACGACCGTCATCACCACCTCGGCGACCGACTTCCAGACGCGGAACGACCCGCGCGTGCTGGGCACCGATGCCGTGGTCACCGAGGGCACCCTGCGGCTCACCGACGTCGCCCGGACGCACGCCGGCCGTCGCGTCCCCGCTCCCGACCTGGGCCCCGACAGCATCGCCGTCCTGACCTACACGTCGGGCACGACCGGCCTGCCCAAGGGCGCCATGAACACGCACGGCGCGATGACGTTCAACACGCAGACCTACCGCGACTGGATGGACCTGCCCGAGGGCGCCGGCGTCCTGGCCATCGCGCCGCTGTTCCACATCACGGGCCTCGTCGGGCACGCCACCCTGGCGATGCTGCTCGGCGGGCCACTGGTCCTCACGCACCGCTTCGAGCCGCTCTCGATGCTCGACGCCATCCGCGAGCACCGGCCCTTCTTCACGATCGGCGCGATCACCGCACTCGTCGCCCTCACCAGCGCCGAGGGAGCCACGCGTGACGACTTCACGTCCCTCGAGGTCGTCTACTCCGGTGGCGCCCCGATCCCGCCGTCCGTCGCCGACCGGATCGAGGAGGAGTTCGGGTTCTACGCCCACAACTTCTACGGCATGACCGAGACCACCTCCCCCACCCACGGCGTCCCCCGCGGCCTGCGGGCGCCCGTGGACCCGGTCTCGGGCGCGCTGGCGGTCGGCTTCCCCGTCTTCAACACGCACGTGCGCGTCGTGGACGAGGACGGAGCCGAGGTCCCCGTGGGCCAGATCGGCGAGTTCGCCACCTCCGGCCCGCAGGTCATCCCCGGCTACTGGAACAACCCGGAGGCCACGGCGGAGGCGATCATCGACCGCGAGCTGCGCACGGGCGACATGGGCTTCATGGACGAGGACGGCTGGTTCTTCATCGTCGACCGCAAGAAGGACATGATCATCGCCTCCGGCTACAAGGTGTGGCCGCGCGAGGTGGAGGACGTCCTCTACTCCCACCCGGCCGTGAAGGAGGCCGCGGTCGTCGGCGTCGCGCACGAGTACCGCGGCGAGACCGTGAAGGCCTACGTCGCCCTGCACTCCGGCGCCGAGGCCACCCCCGACGAGCTCATCGCGTTCTGCCGGGAGCGGATGGCCGCCTACAAGTACCCGCGAGAGGTCGAGGTCCTCGACCGCCTCCCCCAGTCCGTCACCGGAAAGATCCTGCGTCGCGAACTGCGCTGACGCCTCCCCCTCCACTCGACTCACCCACTCCAGAAAGGCCCGGGTCATGACCGACCTCAAGACCGCCGAGATCGCCGGCGCACGCAAGAAAGCCGTGTCCGCCGCTGGCATCGGCAACTTCGTCGAATGGTTCGACTTCGGCATCTACGCCCAGTTCATCACCATCATCAGCATGAAGTTCTTCCCCAGCGACAACCCCACCGCGTCGCTGCTGTCGGGCTTCGCCGCCTTCGCGGTCGGCTTCCTCGCCCGCCCGATCGGCGGCATCATCTTCGGCAACATCGGCGACCGCGTCGGCCGCCGTACGGCCCTGTCCGGCGCCGTCCTGCTGATGTCGGGCGCGACCGTCGCGATCGGCCTCACCCCCAGCTACGAGTCCGTGGGCCTGCTCGCCCCCGTCCTGCTCGTCGCCTGGCGCATCCTCCAGGGCCTGTCGGCCGGCGGCGAGTACGCCGGCTCGGGCAGCTTCATCATCGAGTACGCGCCGTCGCACCGCCGGGCGCTGTTCGGCGCCGTGAACCCGATGTCCGTCGCCCTGGGCACCGCCGCCGGCGCGACCGTGGGCCTGGTCGTGACCCAGTCGATGAACGAGGCGTCCCTCGAGAGCTGGGGCTGGCGCATCCCGTTCATCCTCGCCGGTCCGGTCGGCTTGGTCGGCCTCTACCTGCGCCTGAAGATCCAGGAGACGCCCGAGTTCGAGGCCGTTCGCGAGGCCGCCGCCGAGGCGGTCCACCCGCCGATCGTCCGCGCCTTCCAGGAGGGCCTGCGCCCGATGATCGTCGTCTTCGCCTGGTCGATGGTCACCGCGGTGAGCTTCTACCTGCTCGGCGGCTACATGGTGGCGTACAACACCGAGGAGCTCGGTCTCGGCCGGGTCGACGCGCTGACCTCGTACATCGTCGCGCTGCTGGTCTTCGCGATCTCCTGCCCGCTGACCGGCCTGGCCGCCGACCGCTGGGGTCGGCGTCCGGTCGCCATCGCCGCCGCCATCGGCCTGGCCGTGGCCGTGATCCCGTCGTTCCACATCATGGGCATGGGCGGCCTCGGTGCCACCATGCTCGGCCAGGGCCTCTACGGCATCTTCGCCGGCGCGATCGCGCTGATCACCCCGGTGATCATGGTCGAGCTGTTCCGCCCCGAGATCCGCTACACGGCGAGCGCGCTGGCCTACAACATGGCCTTCGCCCTGCTCGGCGGCACGGCGCCGCTCGTGGCCACGTGGCTGATCGCCCGCACCGGTGACCCGATCTCCCCGGCCTACTACGTGGTGCTGTTCGCCGCGGTCGGCCTGGTCGCGGTGCTGGTGGGCCTGAAGGGCTACTACGCGAAGGACAGCATCCGCTCGCTGCAGATGGGCACCGAGGCCGACAAGGTCTGATCGCCCGGAGACGACGAACGCGGTCCACCCCAGCCGGGGTGGACCGCGTTCTCGTGTGTCAGAGGACGGCGTCGAGGCGTGCGAGCGAGGTCTCGCGGCCCAGCAGCTCCATCGACTCGAACAGCGGCGGGGAGATGCGACGGCCGGTGACCGCGACGCGGACCGGGCCGAAGGCGAGACGCGGCTTGAGGCCGCGCTCCTCGACGAGGGCCTGGCGCAGGGCCGCCTCGATCGACTCGGTGGTCCACGCGTCGAGGCCGGACAGCGCCTCGCGGGCCGCCTTCGCGACCTCGAGGCCGTCCTCGTTGAGCTGCTTGGCGGCGTCGTCGGGATCGACGGCGAAGTCCTCGCCCGCGAACAGGAAGCCGAGCATCTCGGCGGCCTCGGTGAGCAGGTTGCTGCGCTCCTGCACGAGCGGCGCGGCCTGCGTCACGAGCGCCTCGTCGACGCCCTCGGGCAGGTACGGCAGCAGCCGGCGGACGAACTCGTCCGGGGCGAGCAGGCGCACGTGGTCGCCGTTGATCGCCTCGCACTTCTTCAGGTCGAAGCGGGCCGGGTTGGGGTTGACGCGCTCCACCTCGAACGCGGCCACCATCTCCTCGAGCGAGAAGATGTCGCGGTCCTCGGCGATCGACCAGCCGAGCAGGGCGAGGTAGTTCAGCAGGCCCTCGGGCAGGAAGCCCTGGTCGCGGTAGCCGAGCAGGTTCGACTCGGGGTCGCGCTTCGAGAGCTTCTTGTTGCCCGCGCCCATGACGTAGGGCAGGTGGCCGAACCGCGGCGTGAGGCCCGAGCCGACGCCGATCTCGCCGAACGCCTCGTACAGCGCCATCTGGCGCGGGGTGGACGACAGGATGTCCTCGCCGCGCAGCACGTGCGTGATCCCCATGAGCGCGTCGTCGACCGGGTTGGTCAGCGTGTAGAGCGGCTGGCCGTTGGCGCGGACGATCACGAAGTCCTGCACGTTCTCGGCGCCGAACGTGATCTCGCCGCGGACGAGGTCGTCGAAGGTCCAGTCGCGCTCGGGCATCTTGAAGCGGATGACCGGCTGGCGGCCCTCGGCCTCGTACGCCGCCTGCTGCTCGGGCGTGAGGTCGCGGTGCAGTCCGTCGTAGCCGCTCGGGCGGCCGGCGGCGCGCGCGGCGTTGCGGCGCTCCTCCAGCTCCTCGGCGGTGTCGTAGGCCTTGTACGCGAAGCCCGCGTCGAGGAGGCGCTGCGCGACGTCGGCGTAGACGTCCATGCGCTGGCTCTGGCGGTAGGGGCCGTTCGGGCCGCCGACCTCGGCGCCCTCGTCCCAGTCCAGGCCGAGCCATCGCATGACGTCGATCAGCAGGTCGTAGGACTCCTGGGAGTCACGGCTGGCGTCGGTGTCCTCGATGCGGAAGACGAAGCGCCCACCGTGGTGACGCGCGAAGGCCCAGCTGAACAGTGCCGTGCGCGCCATGCCGACGTGCGGGTTGCCGGTCGGCGACGGGCAGAACCGGGCGACCACGTCGCTGCCGGTCGCGGTCGTCCAACGGGTCTCACTCATCTGCCACCACCGGGTTCGTCAGGGTGCCCAGGCCGTCGATCGTCACGGCCACGTCGTCGCCGGCCACCATGGGGCCGACGCCGTCGGGCGTGCCGGTCAGGACGACGTCACCGGGCAGGAGGGTCATGAAGCTGGTCACGTACTGCAGGATCGTGGTCACGTCGAAGACCATGTCCGACGTGCGGCCGTCCTGCTTCGTCTCGCCGTTGAGCGTGGTGCGCACGCGGACGTCGGAGGGGTCGAAGTCGGTCTCGATCCACGGGCCGAGCGGGCAGAACGTGTCGAAGCCCTTCGCACGGGCCCACTGGCCGTCCTTCTTCTGCAGGTCGCGCGCCGTGACGTCGTTGGCCACGGTGTAGCCGTAGATCACCTTGGGCGCGTCCTCGGCCGTGAGGTTGCGGCAGATGCGGCCGATCACGATCGCGAGCTCGCCCTCGAAGTGCACGTTCTGCGACTGCTTCGGGTAGAAGATCGGCTCGCCCGGACCGATCACCGAGGTGTTCGGCTTGAGGAAGATCAGCGGCTCCTCGGGGACGTCGCCGCCCATCTCGGCGGCGTGCGCGACGTAGTTCTTGCCGACGCACACCACCTTGCTGCGCGGGATGACCGGCGCCAGCAGGCGCACGTCCTCCAGCGCCAGCTTCTCGCCGGTGAGCTCCAGCGGAGCGTAGAGGGGGTCCCCCTTGAGAGGGGCGATGATCGGGGTGTCGCCCTCGGTGCCGACGACCCCGAAACGGGGGTCGTCGTCACCGGCGAATCTGGCCACGCGCATGCGCTCCAGACTACCGAGGTCCGCGCGGTCCGCCCGACCCGGACCGCGCCGCTCAGCCCTGCGCGGACTCGGCGAGGGCGAGGGTCCTCACGACGCTCGCCCCGGCGGTCAGGCCCGCCGCCGCGGCACCCAGCACCGAGGCCATCGGCATCGGCAGCTGCTCCACGTGCGCGAGGTCGCCCGCGGCGAAGACGCGCGGGTGGCTGGTCTGGCCGAGGACGTCGATCCGGATGCAGCCCGACGGCAGCAGCTCGAGACCGAGCTGCTCCGCGAACGGGGCCGCCTGGGCGAACGCCGGGTGGACGAACAGGCCCGCCACCTCGACCGGCTCACCGGTCGCGCGGTGCACCCGGACGCCGTCGCCGGTCCGCTCGATCTTCGTGACCTCACCATCCTCGAAGTGCACGAGGCGCGACGCGATCGGTGCCAGCATCGCGGTCATCATCGGCACGTGAGGTCCGGTGCCGGCGAGGCCGATCACGCGACCCGAGAGCTCGTGGCCGTGGCAGAACGGGCACGCCGCGACCTCGCGACCCCACGCCTCCTCCAGGCCCGGGATCGAGCCCAGGTCGTCCTTCAGGCCCGTCGCCAGGATCAGCGTGCGGGCGTGGATCGGGCCGCCGTCGGTCTCGGCCACGAAGCCGTCGCCCTCCTCGCGAACCGCGTGCACCGTGGTGTCGTGGAGCTCGACCGTGCCGTACGCGGCAAGGTCCTCGCGGGCCAGCCGGCGGATCTCGGCCGGCGCTCGACCGTCGTGGGTCACGAAGTTGTGGGCGTGCTCGACCGTGCCGTTGCGGTAGCGGCCGGAGTCGACGAGGACGGCGGTCCGGTGCATGCGGCCGAGCGTGAGCGCGGCCTGCAGCCCGGCCGGTCCGCCGCCGATGACGAGTGCGTCGTACATGGTGTTCCCCTCTCGAATGGAATAACGAGACGAGCCTGCGACTTCAGGTCGACATGAAGTCAAGTCAGTCGATCGGGGACGTCGCCGCGCGGTTCGGGCTCGAGACCCACGTGCTGCGGCACTGGGAGGACGTGGGGCTGCTGCGGCCGGCCCGCGACGGTGCCGACCGGCGCCGTTACGGCGACGACGACCTGGTGCGGGTCGCCGTCATCCTGCGCAGCAAGGCCGCCGGGATGTCGCTCGAGCAGATCGCCGTGCTGCTCGACGAGGAGGCGCCGTCGCGCCACGAGGTGCTGGAGTCCCACCTGGCCGACCTCGACCGGCGCATGCAGGAGATGGAGCGCTCGCGCGAGATGACCGAGCACGCCCTGCGCTGCCGCTCGCACGACATCACCCAGTGTCCGCGGTTCCGCGGCTTCGTCACCGACGTCCTCGCCGGCACGACGCGCTGGTCGCTCGACGGTCCCGCCACCGCTTAGCGACGCGAGATGTGTAGCGGTGTCCACCGGGAATCCGGCCATGTGGCCGAAGAAGCGTGGAGAGCGCTACACATCTCGCCCACCGGAGGCGGGTCGTCAGGCGGAGCCGTAGCGGCGCTGGCGCGTGGCGTACTCCTCCACCGCGGCCCACAGGGCGCGGCGGTCGACGTCGGGCCACGCGATGTCGCTGAACACCAGCTCGGCGTAGGCCGACTGCCACGGCAGGAAGTTGCTGGTGCGCTGCTCGCCGGAGGTGCGCCAGAAGAGGTCGACGTCGGGCATCCACGGCTCGTCGAGGTAGCGCGCGAAGGTGGCCTCGGTGATCTTCTCGGGGTTCAGCCGGCCGGCCTTGACGTCGCGCGCGAGTGCCGCGGCGGCGTCGGCGATCTCGGCCCGGCCGCCGTAGTTCACGCACATCGTCAGGGTGCAGACCGTGTTGTCCTTCGTGAGCTGCTCGGCCTCCTCCAGCTCGCGGATGACGCTGCGCCACAGCCGGGGGCGCCGGCCCGCCCAGCGGACGCGGACGCCGAGCTCGTGCATCTCGTCGCGGCGGCGGCGGATGACGTCGCGGTTGAAGCCCATCAGGAACTTCACCTCGTCGGGCGACCGCTTCCAGTTCTCGGTGCTGAAGGCATAGGCGCTGACGGCCTTGACGCCGATCTCGATCGCGCCCTCGACGACGTCGAACAGCGCCGCCTCGCCGGCCTTGTGGCCCTCGGTGCGCGGCAGTCCGCGCTCCTTCGCCCAGCGGCCGTTGCCGTCCATGACGATCGCGACGTGCTGGGGCACCTGCTCGGGGGCGAGGCGCGGCGGGGTGGCCCCCGACGGGTGCGGGGTGGGGTTTCGGGGCATCAGCGATCCACGTGGGCCAGGGAGCGCAGGCCGCGCTCGAGGTGCCAGGACAGGTAGTTGGCCACGATGCCGCCGGCCTCGCGGCGGGACCGCTCGTCGGCCAGCCCGACCGCGCTCCAGTCGCCCACGAGCAGCGCGGCGAGCAGGGCCACCGTGGTGGCCGACGGGACCGAGGAGCCCGGCACGCGGCAGCCGTCGCACAGCATGCCGCCGGATCCGGCATGGAAGTGGCGGTGCGGGCCCTCGAGGCCGCAGCGGGCGCAGCCGTCGAACGACGGGGCGTAGCCGGCGATCGCGAGCGACCGCAGCTGGAACGAGTCGAGCAGCACGCCGGGCGGCTGGCGGTGCTCGGTGAGCGCGCGCAGCGCCCCCACCAGCAGGTGGTACTGCGGGACCGAGGGCTCGGCGGTGTCGGCGACGAGACGCTCGGCGGTCTCCAGCATCGCCGTGCCCGCCGTGTAGGCGCCGTAGTCGGCGCCGAGGTGCGAGGCGAAGGGGTCGATCGTCACGACCTGGGCGATGACGTCGAGCGAGCGGCCCTCGGCGAACTGCACGTCGACGTGCATGAAGGGCTCCAGGCGCCCGCCGAAGCGGCTGGAGGTCTTGCGGACCCCGCGGCCCACGGCCCGCACGACGCCGCGTCCGCGCGTGAGCATCGTGACGATGCGGTCGGCCTCCCCCAGCTTCTGGGTGCGCAGGACGACACCGGAGTCGCGATAGGTGCCCACCGCTCCATTCTGCCCCAGTCGCGGTCGTCCGCCGGTGTGGCACGCTCGGGTCCATGGACCTGAGCGATCGCCCCCGCGCCCACCTCGGCGTGTGGCCCACGCCCCTGCAGGACGTGGACGGACTCTGGATGAAGCGCGAGGACCTCAGCGGCTTCGGCTTCGGCGGCAACAAGGTCCGCAAGCTCGAGTTCCTGCTGGGCGCGGCGGTCGCCCGCGGCCAGCGCCGCGTGGTCACCTTCGGCGCGCTGCAGTCCAACCACGTGCGCGCCACCGCAGCCGCCTGCGCCCGCCTCGGGCTGCACCTGGACGCCATCGCCGTGCAGGCCGTGCCGCGGACCGACGCGGACTACACGGGCTCGGGCAACGCGTTCCTGACCGAGCTGTTCGGCGCGACCCGCCACGTCGTGGCCGACGACGACGCCGCGGGCGCACTCGCGCTGGAGCTCATGGCCGAGCACGGCGACGACCTCGCCGTGATCCTGCCCGGCGGCTCGGACCGCATCGGCGTCCTCGGTCACGTGGACACCGCGCTCGAGCTGTACAGCCAGCTCGAGTTCGACCCGCACGAGATCGTCGTCGCCGCGTCCACGTGCGGCACCATGGCGGGCCTGGTGATCGGGCTCGCCGCCGCCGAGGTCGACACGGTCGTGCGCGGAGTCTGCGTCTACCACACGCTCGAGCAGACCGAGGCCCAGCTGCGCGACCTGCTGGCGCAGGCGTCCGACGATCTGGGCGTGCCCGTCCCCGACGACGACCGCTGGGTGCTCGACGACTCTCAGCTCGGCGACGGCTACGGCATCCCGTCGCCGGCCGGCCTGGCCGAGATCCACCGCCTCGCCACCACGCGCGGCATCGCGCTCGATCCCGTCTACACGGCGAAGGCGTACGCGGCGCTGCCCGGCGACCCCGAGCTGCGCCGCCGCACGGTGTTCCTGCACACCGGCGGCGGCCCCTCGCTGTTCGCGTACCGCTCCGCGCTGGGCTGACTCAGCCGAAGTCGACGCCCTGCGCGAGCGGCAGCTCGGTGGAGTAGTTGATCGTGTTCGTCGACCGGCGCATGTAGCTCTTCCACGCGTCCGAGCCGGACTCGCGGCCTCCGCCGGTGTCCTTCTCACCGCCGAACGCGCCGCCGATCTCGGCGCCCGAGGTGCCGATGTTGACGTTGGCGATGCCGCAGTCCGAGCCGGTCGCCGAGACGAACAGCTCGGCCTCGCGCACGTCCATCGTGAAGATGGCGCTGGACAGGCCCTGGTCGACGGCGTTGTGCAGCGCGACGGCCTCGTCGAGGTCGCGGTACGTCAGCACGTAGAGCAGCGGCGCGAAGGTCTCGGCGCGCACGATCTCGGTCTGGTCGGGCATGTCGACGATCGCGGGGTGCACGTAGTGGCCACCCTCCACGCCCTCGGCGGTGGTGCCGCCGGTCAGCACGGCGCCGCCGTCGGAGCGCGCCTGGTCGAGGGCCTTGGCGAAGCCGGCCGCGGCGGACTCGTCCACCAGCGGGCCGACGAGCGTCCCGGAGTCCAGCGGCGAGCCGATCGGCAGGGTCTCGTAGGCGGCGACGAGGCGCTGGAGCAGCTCGTCCTTCACCGACTCGTGCACGATCACGCGACGCAGCGACGTGCAGCGCTGGCCGGCGGTGCCGACCGCCGAGAACACGATGCCGCGCACCGCCAGCTCGAGGTCGGCGCTGGGCGCGATGATCGCGGCGTTGTTGCCGCCGAGCTCCAGCAGGCTGCGGCCGAGGCGGGCGGCCACGCGGGGCGCGACCTCCTTGCCCATCCGCGTGGATCCGGTGGCCGAGACCAGCGGCACGCGCGGGTCGTCGACGAGCGCCTCGCCCACCTCGCGGGCGCCGACCACGACCTGCAGCAGGCCCTCGGGGGCACCCGAGCGTCGGGCGGCCTCCTCGGCGAGCGCGCGGCACGCGAGCGCCGTGAGCACGGTCTTCTCCGACGGCTTCCACACGATGCTGTCGCCGCAGACGAAGGCCAGCGCGGCGTTCCACGACCACACCGCGACCGGGAAGTTGAAGGCGCTGATGACGCCGACGACGCCCAGCGGGTGCCACTGCTCCATCATGCGGTGGCCCGGTCGCTCGCTGGCGATCGTCAGGCCGTGCAGCTGGCGCGACAGGCCCACGGCCAGGTCGCAGATGTCGATCATCTCCTGGACCTCGCCGAGGCCCTCGGACAGGATCTTGCCGGCCTCGATCGTCACGAGGGCGCCGAGGTCGTCCTTGTGCTCGCGCAGCAGGTTGCCCAGCTCGCGGACGAACGCGCCGCGAGCGGGAGCCGGCACGGTGCGCCACTCCTGGAAGGCGGCGTGGGCCCGGCCCACGGCCTCGCCCACGGACTGCGCCGTGTCGGCCTGGAGGCGGCCCAGCTCGGAGCCGTCGATCGGGGTGCGGCAGACGATCTCGCCGTCGGCGGCGAACTGCGTGGACGCGCCGATGCGCCCGAAGATCTCGGTGACCTGGTCAGAAATGCTCATGCGTCGATCTTTCCGTGGGTGTCGAAGAGCTGGCCGGAGTGCGTCGCGAGCAGGTCGGTCAGGGAGATGTCCTCCTGCCGGACGAAGCCGGTGGAGGGGAGCTTCCCGGCGGCGACCAGCTCGACGACGGCCACGGCGCTCGCCGCGGTGGTCCAGCTGATGGCGCGCCAGGTCTGGCCGTCGATGTCGATCGGCCGGTAGGCGCGGACGTGGTTGCGTCGGAACGGCTGGCCGGAGTGGATGCCCTCCACCGCGGCGTGCAGGTAGACGACGTCGTCGTTCACCGGCGGCTTGGCGTCCACCAGGATCCGGCCGACGAGCTCGCGCTCGTCGCGCAGGTTGAGCTCCTCGAAAAGGAAGTGCATCTGCTCGAAGTGGCCCGGGTACCGCATCGTCTTGTAGTCCAGGCGCTGCAGGCGGCCCTCGTAGGTCTGGCACATCGTGCCGAGGCCGCCCGAGGTCAGCGCGGCCTCGAGCTCGATGCCGCCGATGACGACGCGCTCCTTCTCGGTCATCGGGGGCACCATGCGGCGCTCGCCGGACCGAACGACCTCGCAGTCGTTGAGGTACTCGTTGACGACGCCCTCGGCCGACCAGTTGAACGCGTAGCCCAGCAGACCCGTGGGGTTCTGCGGCAGCGCGCCGACCTTCAGCTCCATGCTGCGGATCGAGTCGAACGTCGAGGCCAGGCTGGCGCCGACGATGCCGATGAGGCCGGGCGCCAGACCGCACTGGGGGACGAACACGCTGTCGGGGCGGTCCTTCGACAGCTCGATCACGCGGTTCGTCGTGGGGACGTCCTCGGTGAGGTCGAAGTAGTGCACGCCGGTGTCGTGCGCGGCCTCCGCGACGGCGATGTTCAGGTGGTACGGCAGGCACGAGACGACGCCGTCGACCTCGCTCAGCGCCGCGCGCAGCGCGTCGGCGTCGGCGACGTCCAGCACCCGCGTCTGCAGGTTCGGCACCTCCCGCTCGCGCGAGTCGAAGCCGACCACCTTGAACTCCGCGCGCGACAGCAGGTGCGCGACGAGCTCTCCGACCTTGCCGAGTCCGAACACGGCGACGTTCTCAATCCTCACTACCCCATCGTCTGCCTGATGCGGCAGACTGTCCAGCGTAAGTTCTTCTAACGCATTCGGAGGACCACCGTGCGCGACCTGCCCGACCCGAACCGACTGCGGCTCCTCGTGGATGTCGCCCACCACGGCTCCATCGCCGGCGCCGCCCGTGCCAACAGCATCACCCCGTCGGCCGTCTCCCAGCAGATCACCACGCTCGAGCGCGAGTCCGGCGTGCCGCTGCTGGAGCGGCTCCCCCGCGGCGTGGCCCTCACGGCCGCCGGCGAGGTGCTGGCCGAGCGCGGTCGCAGCCTCGTCCGCCTGCTCGAGGCCACCCGCGGCGACATCGACGGCTTCGACGACCACCTCGTCGGCCGGGTCCGCATCGGCACGATCGCCTCGGCCGCGCAGGAGTTCGTGCTGCCCACGCTGACCGACCTGCGCGAACACCATCCCGGCATCGACGCCACCGTCACGGTGGCCGAGCCGCAGTCGAGCCTGGCCGCGCTGCACGAGGGCCGGATCGACCTCGCGCTCGTCGACGTCTACGAGCACGCCCCCATGCCCATCCCGCCGCGGGTGACCGCCACGACCGTGCACCGCGAACCGCTCGTGCTCATCGGGCGCGAGCCGTTCCCCGAGGGCACCACGCTGGCCGACCTCGCGGACGCGCCGTGGGTCATGCCACCCGCCGAGGCGGCGTGCGGCCAGTCGGTCCGCTACGCCTGCCGGCAGGCGGGCTTCGAGCCGCAGGTGCGCTGGGAGACCGACGACCTCCAGTTGCTGTCCCGCGCCGTCGCGGCCGGGCAGGGCGTCACCCTGCTGCCCCAGCTGGCGATCGACGTCGACCGGCGCGGGCTGCACACCGCGGTCCCGGCCGGCGCCCGACTCGGGCGCGAGATCCGCGCGGCCGTGCGCTCCGGCGAGCGCGACCGCCCGCTGCTGCGCGCCATCGTCGAGGCGCTGCGGGCGCGCTGAGCCCTCAGCCGCGCTCGAGCAGCCGGACGATCCCGTCGTACCCGGCGGCTCGCGCGTGCTCCAGCGCCGTCACCCCGTTCTTGTCGGCGATGCCCGTGTCCACGCCGGCGTCGACGAGAAGCCGGACGATCTGCTCGTAGCGCCGCGAGCCGTCGCCGAGGATGACCGCCTCCAGCAGCGCGGTCCAGCCCAGGTCGTTCACGTGATCGAGGTCGACGTCGGTGCGGATCACGCGGCGGATGTAGTCCACGTGGCCGCGCTCCCCCGCCGGGATCGGCGAGAGGCCGCCGTACCGATTCTCGATGGTGAGGTCGGGGCGCGCGGGCAGCAGCGCCTCCAGCATCGCGACGCTGCCCGTCACGCCCGTCACGAGCCACGGCGTGTCGTGCTGGTGGTCGAGCGCGTCCGGGTCGGCACCCATCGCCACCAGCAGGCGGGCCACGGCCACGCTGTCGTGGGTGGAGGCCAGCAGCAGCGGCGTCTGGCGCAGCTCGTTGCGGACCTCGAGGTCGGCGCCGGCACGCAGGGCGAGAGCAGCGGCGTCCGCGTCTCCCTCGCGCGCCGCCGCGAGCAGCCGGCGGCCGGCGACCTCGGGGCCCACCTTCTCGGCGCCCCGGGCCCTCTGCAGCAGGCGCGCCTGCGGCTCGAGCCCGTGCCGCTCGGCCAGCTGCACCGGCGTGAGTCCGTCGCGCCGGGACGCGATCCGCACGTCGGCTCCCCCGGCGACGAGCACGCGCACGGTGTCGACGTACTGGCGCCGGCGCTCGGGCTTGGCGAAGACGAGGGCCTCGTGCAGGCCCACCCAGCCGAGGTTGTTGACGTGATCCGGGTCGGCGCCGGCCTGCAGCAGGCGCCCGACGATCCAGGCGTGCCCGCGCTCGGCCGCGCGGATCACGCCGGTGCCGTCGAACGAGTCGTGCACGTCGAGGTCCGCGCCGTGCCGCAGCGTGAGGTCGAGCAGCGCGCGACGCCCCTCGCTCGCGGCGATGAGGTGGGCACTCTGGACGGTGTCGTCGGTGGCGTTGACGTCGGCGCCGGCGGCGATCAGCCGACGCGCGGCCGTCACGTCGTCGTCCCAGGCGGCGGCGATCAGCCGGGCGTCGAGCTGGTCCTGGTCGAGGTCCATCAGCGGGTCCTTTCGCGAGGGGGACGGGGACGCCGTGGTGGGCGGCGTCGTCGGGGTGGCCGTCGTGCTCGCGGCAAGCCGCTCGGCCCGGTCCTCCCCCGACGCCTGGCAGGCCGCCAGCAGGAGCCCGGCCGAGGCCACGATCGCCGCGAGCGACGCGGTGCGCAGGCTCACGAGACCGGTCCCCGCGTGCGCAGAGCGTTCTCGACCGTGGTCCGCGCGTGGTCCTCCGTGATCCGCCGGGCCCGGTCGGCGTCGCCGCTGGCGATCGCGTCGAACAGCGCGACGTGCTCGGCGTGGATCGGCGCCGGATCGGTGTGCTGCGCGAGCAGCCAGCGGCGACGCTGCGACACCGTGCCCAGCACCTCGTGCGCCATCGTGCCCTCGCCGAGGGCGGCGAGCGCGTCGTGGAACCGGCCGTTGGCCGCGACGGCCGCGTCCAGGTCGCCCCGGTCGATGGCGTCCTGCGCCTCGTCCAGCACCGCGCGCAGGCCGACGAGCCCCTCGTCCGTGACGGTCGCGACGACCTGGCCCACCAGCACGCGCTCGAGGGCGGCGCCGACCTCGGCCAGCTCGGCGATCTGGTCGGGCTCGTAGGCCCGGACCGCGATGCCGCGGGTGTCACGGTCGACCGCGAAGCCCTCCAGCACGAGTGCCTGGAGCGCCTCGCGCACGGGGATCCGCGAGACGCCGAGGTCGGACGCGATCGTCCGCTCCACGAGGCGGGTGCCCGGCGCGTGCGTGCCCGCGATGATCCGCTCGCGGATCAGGTCACGGACGTCGTCGCGCAAGGGGCGGAACGAGGTCGGGGTCGTTGGCATACCAAAACGGTATACCAGCGACCCCGACGTCGGACCTTGCTCGCTCAGCCCACCGGGATGGTGGTGGCCTCCGCGCGGTTGGCGGCGCACACCACGGCACGCAGCGACGCAGTGACGATGTTCTCGTGGATGCCGACGCCCCACACGACCTCGCCGGCGATCTCGCACTCGACGTAGGCCGCGGCCTTCGCGTCGCCGCCCGAGCTGAGCGCGTGCTCGCTGTAATCCAGGACACGGATGTCGGCCCCGGCCTGACGCATGCCGTCGACGAACGCCGCGACCGGACCGTTGCCCTCGCCCTTGAACGAGCGCTCCTGGCCGCGGACGACGAGGTCGACGACCTGCTCGTCGCGTCCGTCCTCGGTGGTGACCGAGGTGAAGCGCGTCAGCGAGTACGGCTCGTCGCGCTCCAGGTACTCGCGCGTGAACGCGCCCCAGATCTCGTCGGGCTGGATCTCGCCGGCCTCGCCCTCGCTCATCGACTGGATCGCGCGGCTGAACTCGATCTGCAGGCGACGCGGCAGGTCGAGCTGGTGCTCGGTCTTCATGATGTACGCGACGCCGCCCTTGCCGGACTGGCTGTTGACGCGGATGACGGCCTCGTACGTGCGGCCGACGTCGTGCGGGTCGATCGGCAGGTAGGGCGCCTCCCACGGCAGCTCGGCGACCGGGACGCCCTGCGCGGCGGCCTGGCGGTCGAGATCCTCCAGGCCCTTCTTGATCGCGTCCTGGTGCGAGCCGCTGAACGCGGTGTAGACCAGGTCGCCCGCGTACGGGTGGCGCGGGTGGACCGGAAGGTTCGTGCAGTACTCGACCGTGCGACGGACCTCGTCGATGTCGGAGAAGTCGATCTGCGGGTCGATGCCCTGGCTGAACAGGTTCATGCCCAGCGTCACCAGGTCGACGTTGCCGGTGCGCTCGCCGTGGCCGAACAGGCAGCCCTCGACGCGGTCGGCGCCGGCCATCATCGCCAGCTCGGTGGCGGCCACGGCGGTGCCGCGGTCGTTGTGCGGGTGCAGCGAGATCGCGACGGCGTCACGACGGCTGATGCTGCGGCTGAACCACTCGATCTGGTCGGCGTACGTGTTCGGCGTGGCCATCTCGACGGTGGCCGGCAGGTTCAGGATGATCTCGCGGTCGCCCTCGGGCTGCCAGACGTCCATGACGGCCTCGCAGACCTCGAGGCTGAACTCCAGCTCGGCGCCCGTGAAGATCTCGGGGCTGTACTGGTAGCCGAACGCGGTGTCGCCCAGCAGCTGCTCGGCGTACTTCATCACCATCTCGGTGCCGCGGGTGGCGATGGCGCGGCACTCGTCGCGGTCGACGTTGAACACGACGCGGCGGAACAGCGGAGCGACCGCGTTGTACAGGTGCACGTTGGCGCGCGGGGCGCCCACCAGCGACTCGACGGTGCGCTCGATCAGGTCCTCGCGGGCCTGCGTCAGCACCGAGATCGTGACGTCCTCGGGGACGGCGCCGCCCTCGATCAACGAGCGGACGAAGTCGAAGTCGGTCTGGCTGGCCGACGGGAAGCCGACCTCGATCTCCTTGTAGCCCATGCGCACGAGCAGGTCGAACATGCGGCGCTTGCGGGCCGGGGTCATGGGATCGATCAGGGCCTGGTTGCCGTCGCGCAGGTCGGTGGAGAGCCAGCGCGGGGCCTGCGTGATCTGCTGGGCCGGCCACGTGCGGTCGGGCAGGTCGATCGGGGTGAAGGGCTGGTAGCGGCCGAACGGCATGCCGGAGGGCTGCTGGGGGGAAACAGGGTTGTTCTTCATGGGAGGTCTTCCTCGGGGATCGTCGAGCGATTCAGCGGCCGGCCATGACTGACTCCGCGCCGAGGGGTCCGACCTTCAGAGGACCTCGACGCGGCGGCGAAGGAGGAGGTTCGCGATCCGCATGATGGGGCCAGCGTAGCACCGGCCGTTCCCGGCGCGGATCGTCCCGGGTGGCTAGGGTCGGGAGCATGGCCGACGACGCACACGCCACGACCGGTTCGTACGTGAAGGCCGGCTCGGCCTTCGACCGGGACATGAACTACATCCCCGACCGCATCACGCGCGACGGCGGCGCCCCTGCGGATGACCGCGCGGGCACCGGCAAGCCGCCCGTGGCCGACGCGCCCACGTGGCCCGTCGAGCCCGGCCGCTACCGGCTCGTCGCCGCGAAGGCGTGCCCCTGGGCCACCCGCGCCCTGATCGTCCGCGACCTGCTCGGACTGCAGGACGTCATCAGCGTGGGCCTCCCCGGCCCCACCCACGACGCCCGCAGCTGGACCTTCGACCTCGATCCCGGCGGCGTCGACCCCGTCCTGGGCATCGAGCGGCTCCAGCAGGCCTACTTCGCGCGCTACCCCGACTACCCGCGCGGCATCACCGTGCCGGCGATGGTCGAGGTCGCCTCGGGTCAGGTCGTCACGAACGACTTCCCGTGGATCACCCACGACCTGTTCTTCGAGTGGCGCGAGCACCACTCCCCCGACGCCCCCGACCTCTGGCCCGCCGCCGTGCGCGACGAGATGGAGGACGTCATGGAGCGCGTGTTCACCGAGGTGAACAACGGCGTCTACCGGTGCGGCTTCGCCGGGTCGCAGGAGGCGTACGACGCGGCCTACGACCGGCTCTGGAGCACGATGGACTGGCTCGAGCACCGCCTTTCCGACCGTCGCTATCTCATGGGCGACGCGATCACCGAGGCCGACGTGCGCCTGTTCACCACGCTCGCGCGCTTCGACGCCGTCTACCACGGTCACTTCAAGTGCAACCGCAACCAGCTCACCGAGATGCCGCACCTGTGGCGCTACGCCCGCGACCTCTACGCACACCCCGCGTTCGGCGGCAACACCGACTTCGAGCAGATCAAGCAGCACTACTACGTGGTGCAGACCGACATCAACCCGACGCAGATCGTGCCGAAGGGGCCCGACACCTCGGTGTGGCTCGAGCCCGTCACCTGAGCAGCGACCGCGGCGCGAGCCGCGCCCACCAGCGCGCCTTGCGGCTGCTGGCGGCCTGCAGCGACTCCACGACGCGCTGCGCCTCCTCGACCCGGGCCGTGCCCGGTCCGGTCCCGGCGTAGCGGTCGCGCTCGACCTGGGCGACGAGCCCGTCGAGGTCGGACCCCGCGACGCCGTGGGACTCGAGCCGGCCCGCGAACACCCGCGGTGTCTCGGTGGGGTCGAGGCCGATGCCGAGGTCGCGCGCGGTGTCGGAGACCTCGCTCCACAGCGGCTCGCTGGATCGCTCGCCCGCGCTCCACCGGCGACGGCGACGCACCTGGCGGACCAGCGCGGGAACCGCGCCGAGCACGGACACCGTGAGCAGCGCCAGCAGGGCGGGCCGCCACGTGGGGCCCGTCTCGCCGGCGGACTGCTGCGCGGACTGCTCGTCCTGCGGGTCGAGGGTCCGCCCGTTCTGGCCGCTCGCCTCGGGAACCTCGGAGTCGGCGTCCGAACCACCGCTCGACTCGACCTCCTCGGCGAACTCGGTGGCCTCGCCGATGCCCGGCGTCGCGTCGAAGGGGATCCAGCCGATGTCGCGGAAGTACACCTCGGTCCAGGCGTGCAGGTCGTCGGAGTCGACGCCGAACGTCGACTCGTCGACCGAACGGCCCAAGAGGCTGTCGCCCGGCGCGTAGCCGACCGCGACGCGCGTGGGCACGTCGAGCACGCGACCCATCACGGCCAGGGTGGACGCGAAGTGCACGCAGTACCCGGTCTGCTTCTCCAGGAACTCCTCCATGACGTCGAGCCCGTTGCCGTCGTAGCCCTCGTCCACCGGCGCCTCGACGGAGTACGAGAAGTCGGTGCGCAGCCAGTCCTGGAGCGCCAGCATGCGGTCGTAGTCGTTGTCCGCGTCGCCGGCGCGCTCGCGGGCCAGCCGCGTGACCAGCTCGGGCACGTCGTCCGGCAGCGAGCGGTACGAGTCGAGAGACCGGCCCGCGTCGCCGGCGTCGCGGACCTGGTCGGCCGTGGGCAGCCGGTCCAGGCTCGTCACGGTGTAGCTCTGGTCCTCGGTCGTGGTGCGACCCTGGGCCCGCACGGTGCTGCCGTCGCGCAGCCACTGCCAGTCACCCTCGAGGCCCTTGATGCTGGTGGCCGGGTACGGCACCGGCAGCAGGCTCGAGCGCAGGCTCTCGATCCGGATGCTGGTGGTGCGCTCCTCGGACGTGATGGTCTCGTCGAGGTCGTCGAGGCCCTCGATGTCGAGGTCGCCCATGACCGGACTGGGGATCCAGGAGCGCCCGCTGAACTGACGCAGCGTCGCGACCTTGAGGTACTGGCCCGTGGTGCCCTCGGTGGAGTACGTCAGGACGCGGCGGGGCTGGGTCTGGCGCAGGTTGCGGCCCAGCTCGATCATCGGGTTGATGCCGGTGCCGAAGACCTGGCTCTCGGCGACGCCGAAGTCGCTCGAGGTGGGGTCGATCTCGGGCCCGACGACCGGCACCACCAGCGCGACGGCCACCGCGCCGACGCCCGTGACGGCCGCGGCCCCGCTCGGGATGACGCCGACATGCGGGGACTCCGACCACCACAGCCACAGCCACGCCACGGCCGTGCCGGCGAACAGCCACCACGGGGGCATCTCCATCGCGATGACGCTGGGGACGACGAGCATCGTCGCCCACAGCAGCCCGAGAAGCGGCACACGCCACGCCTGGCGGGCCACGGCGTCGGACAGCACGAAGATCACGAGGTACGCGATCGCGACGAGCAGCACCACCGAGTCGGGCGGCAGGATCGGCGCGACCTCCTCCACGATCGTGGTCCGGGCATCGCCGAGCATGGACGCCAGCTCGACGAACGAGGACGGCGTGGGGATGCCGAGGACGGTGGTGCCGGGAACGAACATCCACACCAGCCCGAGCACCGCGGCCAGGGCGCCGGCGGGCGTGGCCCACGTGGGCGCGAAGAGGCGCACCACGGCGGTCACCGCCGCGACGGAGACCACGAGCGACAGCACCACGACCACCCAGCGCAGGCCGTCGAACAAGGGCGCGAAGCCGCCGAGCAGCACGGCCGTCGCGCCCAGCACGACCAGCGTGTCGTTGAGCTCGTCGCCGCGGTCGCGCCTCACGCCGGCACCCCCGTCGCCGCGGCCCAGGCGGCCTCCAGGTCCTCGTTCGAGTCGCGGACGACGACGTGCCAGCCGGCCGCGGCGAGGGCGCCGTGGGCGTCCTCGGAGGTGCCGCGGGCGACGAACGCGATCGTGTCGCGCGACGGCACGGCCTGGAGCAGGCGAGCAGCCGAGGTGGAGTCGAGCGAGCCGGTCATGACGAAGGTGGTGCGCTCGCGCGCCGGGATGATCAGGGGCGAGGAGTCGGGCTCGGCGAGCGCCAGCACCACGAGGGCGTCCTGCAGACCGTGGCCGGACTCGAGCGACACCTGCTGGGCGCCGGTGGCGAGGTCGACGTCGAAGCCGCGTCCCCCGTAGTGGGCGACGACCGAGGCGGCGGCCGAGACGCTCCACTCGAAGCCGGCGTGGTCGTGGACGCGCGGGTCGGCGTCGAGGACGACCAGGACGGTGGGCCGCAGCTCGGACTCCTCCTGCCGCACCATCGGCTCGCCGTGGTGGGCGGTGGCCTTCCAGTGCCAGCGCTTCAGGGCGTCGCCCGGCAGGTAGGGGCGCGCGATGACGTCGTCCTGCCCCAGGCCCGAGGTCGGGTGCAGCCGCGTGGCCCCGTCCGTGGCGCCGGCCGGGCCCACCCGCACGTCGAGCGAGTGACGACGCGGCAGCACGATGAAGCGGTCACGGCCGCCCGCGACGAGGGAGCGCTGCACCAGCCCGAAGGCGTCGCCCACCGAGACCGAGAACGGGCCGAGCTCGTGACTCCCGCGACGGCGCCCGGTGACGACGTACTCCACCCGGGCGCGTGGCTCGCCGGTGACGGGGACCGTGCCGGTGGCCGTGCCGAGCACGGTGCTGGGCAGGCGGTCGCGCCAGTGACCCGCGACGACCGGCACGCCCGAGACGACGCCGACGTCCAGTACGACCTCGACCGGCTCGTCGGGCTCGACGATCGCGGGCGTCACGGTGCGGGTGAGCACGAGCCTCGGCCGGGCCAGCACGGCGAGGACCACCGCGACGGCGACGAGCCCGGCGCACAGTCCCGTGACGTAGAGGAGCGCGGGGATGCCGACGAGGGCGGCCAGGGCGAGGCTCACCGCAGCGGCCGCGATCAACGCGATGGACCGTCCGGTGAGCCACATGGTCAGACCGGGACCCGGCGCAGGATGTCCGACACGATCTCGTCGGAGCTCCCGCCACCACGCAGCGGGACCAGGCGGTGGGTCAGCACGAGGGGCGCGAGCTCGACCACGTCGTCCGGCAGGACGAACTCACGGTCGCGGACGGCGGCGAGGGCCTTGGCGGCGCGCACCAGCTGGAGCGTGGCGCGCGGGCTGGCGCCCAGGCGGAGGTCGCCCGACTCGCGCGTGGCGCGGGCCAGGGCGACGACGTAGCGCTCGACCGACTCGGCCACGTGGATGCCGCGGGCATGCGCGATCATCTGCTGCAGGTCGTCGACGAGGATCACCGACTCGAGCAGCGCCGCCGGGTCGCGGGTGTCGCGGTCGCGCAGCATCGCCAGCTCGGCGTCGGTGTCGGGGTAGCCGAGCGAGATGCGCGCCATGAACCGGTCGCGCTGCGCCTCCGGCAGGACGTACGTCCCCTCCATCTCGAACGGGTTCTGCGTGGCCACCACCATGAACGGGCGGGGCAGCGGGTAGGTGGTGCCGTCGACCGAGACCTGGCGCTCCTCCATCGACTCCAGCAGCGCCGACTGGGTCTTGGGCGAGGCGCGGTTGATCTCGTCGCCGACCACGAGGTTCGCGAAGACGGCGCCGGGCTTGAACTCGAACTCCGCGCTGGCCTGGTTGAACACCGAGACGCCGGTGACGTCGGACGGGAGCAGGTCGGGCGTGAACTGGATGCGTCGCACCGAGCCGTCGACCGAGCGGGCCAGGGCGCGGGCGAGCGCAGTCTTGCCGACTCCGGGGACGTCCTCGATGAGCAGGTGGCCCTCGGCCAGCATCACCACGAGGGCAGTCTCGATCGCCTGCTGCTTGCCGTCGATGACCTTGGCCACGTTGTCGAGGACGGCCTGTGCTGCTGCGGCGAAGTCCATGGCCTGATCCTAGGCACACCGAGCAATATCGGACACGCGAACGAACGGACCGGCGGCTACGGTGACGCCATGGCCCGCCTCCTCGTCGTGCAGCACTGTCCCACCCCGCGTCTGACCACCCTCGGCGACGCCGTCCTGGCCGGTGCGCGCGACGACGCGATCGAGGGCGTCGAGGTCGTCGTGCGTTCCGCGCTCGAAGCCACCGTCGAGGACGTCCTGGCGGCCGACGGCTACGTGCTGGGCACGTCGGCGAACCTCGGCTACATCTCGGGCGCCCTCAAGCACTTCTTCGACACGGTCTACAACGACGTGCGCGAGCCCACCGCCAAGCGGCCCTTCTCGTACTGGATCCGCGGTGGCTACGACACGATCGGCGCCGAGCGCGCGATGGAGTCGATCACGACCGGACTGCAGTGGACCCTGGCCGCTCCCCCGCTGGTCTTCACCGGCGATGTCGACCCGCACCTCGACGCGGCCACCGAGCTCGGCGGCACGCTCGCCGCGCTGCTCATGGCCTGATCCGGGCTCCTGCGGCTCGCTAGCGTCGTAGCCACTCCCGCAGGCGGTCGAGCGGCCAGGTCGTGACGATCCGGTCGGGGTCGATGCCACGATCGGCCGCGCGGGCGGCGCCGTGGTCGAGGAAGTCCAGCTGGCCCGGCGCGTGGGCGTCCGTGTCGATCGCGAACAGGCAGCCCAGGTCGTACGCGAGGTCGATCAGCTCGTCCGGCGGGTCCTGGCGCTCCGGGCGGGAGTTGATCTCGACGGCGACGCCGTGCTCGGCGCACGCGCGGAAGACCTGATCGGGGTCGAACTGGGACTGCTTCCGGGTGCCACGCGAGCCCTCGACGAGGCGGCCGGTGCAGTGCCCCAGCACGTCGGTGTGCGGGTTCGAGACCGCGGCGACCATGCGCCGCGTCATCGCCGGGGCGTCCATGCGCAGCTTCGAGTGGACGCTCGCCACCACCACGTCGAGGCGACCGAGGAGGTCGTCGTCCTGGTCGAGCGCGCCGTCGTCGAGGATGTCGACCTCGATGCCCGTCAGCAGGGTGACGTCGGGGAACTGGTCGTTCACGTCGGCGACGACCTCGAGCTGCACCTCGAGACGCTCGCGGCTCAGCCCGTTGGCGACCGTGAGCCGGGGCGAGTGGTCGGTGATGGCCTGGTACTCGCGGCCGCGCCAGACCGCCGCGCGCGCCATCTCCTCGATCGGGCTCCCACCGTCGGACCAGTCGGAGTGGCTGTGCAGGTCGCCCCGCAGCAGGGCCCGGAGCTCGGCCCCGGCCTCGGCAAGAGGTCCGGTGTTGCGCGCGCGGAGGTCGGAGAGGTACTCCGGCACGTCGCCCGAGAGCGCCTGCTCGACGACCGTGGTCGTGCGGGGGCCGAGGCCCTTCATCCGACCCAGCGAACCGTTCCCGGCACGCTCGACGACCTCGTCGGGGGTCAGGTCGGCGAGTGCCGCGGCGGCCTTGCGGAAGGCCTCGACCCGGTAGGTCGACGCACGCTCGCGCTCGAGCCAGAACGCGGTCTCGCGCAGCGCCTCGACGGGGTCCACCCCTCCATCGTGCGGGATGTCCTCGTGAGTCACCAGACCAGTGACGCCGCGATCACGAACATCACGAGGCCGATGACCAGGTCGAGCACCTGCCACGCCCGGGGGCGCGCGAGCAGGGGCGCGAGGCGCGTGGCCCCGAATCCCAGCGACGAGAACCACACGATGCTGCCGACGGAGGCGCCCGCACCGAACCACCAGCGGTCGTCGCCGTGCGTCTGGGCGATCGAGCCGAGCAGCACCACCGTGTCGAGGTAGACGTGGGGGTTGAGCCACGTGAGCGCCAGCGCCTGCAGCACCACGGCACGCAGCGTGGCGGCGGTGCGGCCGGACGCCTCGAGGTGCTCGGGGCGGAACGCGCGCCGGATCGAGCTGATGCCGTACCAGACCAGGAACGCCACGCCGAGCCACGTGACGACGTCGATGAGCCAGCCCGCGCGGTCGATGATCGCCCCGATGCCCGCGACTCCGGCCAGGATCAGCGCGAGGTCCGACACCGCGCAGATGGCGACGACGGCGCCGACGTGGGCACGCCGGATGCCCTGGCGCAGGACGAAGGCGTTCTGGGCGCCGATGACGACGATGAGGGACAGGCCGGTGATCATTCCGGTCACGAAGGCGTTCAGCACCGTTCGACCGTAGGGTCCGTCACCTCGTGAAGTCCAACGAATCTTTCTTCGCATGGTGAAGGAGTGCTTCACTCGATCCATGGACCTCTCCCCCGCCCAGCTGTCGGCCCTGGTGGCGATCGCCGACACCGGCTCCTTCGAGGCCGCAGCCGAGCGGCTTCACGTCACCCCGAGCGCCGTCAGCCAGCGCATCCGTGCGCTCGAGAGCGCCGTCGGCCGGGTGCTCGTGGGCCGCGGGACGCCCTGCGTGCCGACCGAGGCGGGAGCCCCACTCGTGCGGCTCGGCCGCCAGCTCGAGCTCGTCTTCGCAGAGGCACTCACGGACGGGCTGACCGAGGGCCCGACCGACCTCGCGCTGGCGATCAACGCCGACTCCCTGGCCACGTGGTTCCGGCCCGTGCTGGCCGAGATCGCCACGTGGGAGGGTGTCGCGCTGCGGCTGCGCGTGGAGGACGAGGGGCACAGCCACGACCTGCTGCGGCGCGGCGAGGTGGTCGCCGCGGTGACCAGCGACCCCTCCCCCGTGCAGGGCTGCTCGGTGACCCCGCTCGGCACGATGCGGTACCTGCCGGTCGCCCATCCGTCGCTCCTTCGCTCGGGGCGAGCCGACTGGTCGGGCATGCCGATGGTCGTGTTCAACGCCAAGGACCGGCTCCAGCACGAGGAGCTTCGACGCCACACCGAGGTCGCGCCTCCCGCCGTCCACGAGGTCCCGTCATCCGACGACTTCCGGGCCGCGATCGAGGCCGGGCTCGGCTGGGGACTGCTGCCGGAGGCGCAGGCCCGCGCCGGCATCGAGGCGGGCACGCTGATCCGCCTGGGCCGATCGGTCACGCGGGTGTCCTTGTACTGGCAGCGGTGGCGGCTCGACTCCGAGCTCCTCGACCGGCTCAGCGACGCCGTGTCCACCCACTCACCCGGTCGATGAACCCGTCTCGCATCGCGGGAAGGACGGCGTGAATTGACTTTATGTTCGAACACCTGTTCTATGATGAGGCATGCTCAGGGCCCGCACCGACGACGAGGCGTTCGCCGACGTCCGCCGCGAGCAGGCCCGCGCCGAGTACGCCACGTGGAATCTCATCCTGGGCCACTTCGAACGCGCGACGAAGCTCATCGACGCAGCCGACCAGCCGTCGATCTCCAAGCAGCACGGCCGCAGCGCCGTGGTGCTCGACATGGCCCAGCAGCTGGCGATCTCCGAGCAGCGGGCGTGGGGCATCCTGCACGACGCCCGCACCCTGCGCGACCACACGCCATGCGTCTGGGCCACCTTCCGCGTCGGTCGCATCGACGCGGCGAAGGCTGGCGCGATCGCCGCCACGGTGGAGAGGCTGCGCACCGCCGAGGCCGTCGCCGCCGTCGACGCATCCGTGGTCGACTACGCCGAGACGCACACGGTCGGCGAGCTCCGCTCGTGGCTGCGGCGTCTGCGCGCCCGCCTCGAGCCCGACGAGGTGGCGCACGAGTCGGCACGCGCCGTGGAGGAGCGTCGCGTCAGCGTCACTCACCTCGACGACGGCACCAGCTGGCTGAACGCGCTGTTGCCCACCGGCGTGGCCGTGGTGGTGGCCGAGCGCCTCCGTCGTGCGGCGAAGGCGCTGCCCGCCGTCGACCCCGAGACGGGCGAGCGCGACCGCCGCACCCGTGACCAGAAGCAGGCCGACCTCGTAGCCCACTGGCTCACGTCGTGTGAGGGCACCGCGACCGATGTCCGCGCCGAGGTCGCGATCAGCATCGCGGCCACCGACCTCATCGGGCTCACGGACGGCCCGGGCCTCACTCTCGACGGCGAACCGGTCGGTGCCGCGTGGGTGCGCGAGCTGGCGCAGTCCGAGCACACCGTGCTGCGGCGGCTGGTGCTCGACGCGGCCGGCACCGTGCTCGACTCGACGGTTCTGGCCTACCGGCCCCCGGAGTCACTGCGGCAGGCCCTGCGCTGGAGGGACGGCGCCTGCCGGGTCGTCGGCTGCCGGGCTCCTGCCGGCTCGACCGACCTCGACCACGAGCTAGCCTACGACCGGGGCGGCACCACCTCGGCCGACAACCTGCGCTGCCTGTGCCGACGGCACCACAACATGAAGTCCCACGGACACCTCGACGACCGTCACCTCGACGGGCCGATGGCCCACGTCGAGCCGTACCGCGTGGCCTAGAAGCCGAGCTTGCGCAGCTGGCGCGGGTCGCGCTGCCAGTCCTTGGCCACCTTGACGTGCAGGTCGAGGTGCACGGGCGTGCCCAGCAGCCGCTCGATCTGCGAGCGCGAGTCGATGCCGATCTGCTTGAGGCGGGCGCCCTTCTTGCCGATGATGATGCCCTTCTGGCTGTCGCGCTCCACGTACACGTTGGCGCGCACGTCGAGCAGCGGCTTCTCGGCGGGACGGTCCTCGCGGGGCACGACCTCCTCGACCACGACCGCCAGCGAGTGCGGCAGCTCGTCGTGGACTCCCTCGAGCGCGGACTCGCGGATGATCTCGGCGATCAGCGTCTCCTCGGGCTCGTCCGTGAGCTGACCCTCGGGGTACAGCGGCGGGCCCTCGGGCAGCGTGTCGATGAGGAGCGAGCCCAGCAGCTCGACCTGCTCGCCGGAGACGGCGGACACCGGCACGACCTCGTGCCAGGACAGGCCCGCTTCAGCGCCGGCGGCGGCGATCTCGGTCAGGTGCTCGGCGAGGCGGGCGGGCGTCACGAGGTCGGTCTTCGTGGCGATCGCGATGACCGGCTTGCGGCGCAGCGCCGCGATCTCCTTGATGAGGAAGCGGTCGCCCGGGCCGATCTTCTCGTTGGCCGGCAGGCACATGCCCACGGTGTCGACCTCGGCCCACGTGGTGCGGACCAGGTCGTTGAGGCGCTGTCCCAGCAGGGTGCGGGGCTTGTGCAGGCCGGGGGTGTCGACGAGGACGAGCTGGGCGTCCTCGCGGTGGACGAGGCCACGGATGACGTGGCGCGTGGTCTGGGGGCGCGAGGACGTGATCGCGACCTTGCCGCCCACGAGGGCGTTGGTCAGCGTGGACTTGCCGGCGTTGGGCCGGCCGACGAAGCAGGCGAAGCCGGAGCGGAACTGGCTCATGTCGACAGCACCGTGTCGACGGCGCCCGCCGGATCGGCGACCACGACGGTGACGCCGGCGCCGCCGAACTCGATCACCGAGTCGAGGCCCACCGGAACGTCGCCCTCGGTGACCAGCGCGGCGGCCTCCAGGCCCTTCGCGCCCGACGAGACGGCCATCGCGACGGCGAGGTCGAGCGCGGACACCCGCAGCGTGTCGAGGTGGACGGTGGCAGCGGCGTAGGTGCGGCCGTCGAGGTCACGCACGGCGGCCCCCTGGGCCACTCCGAGACGGGCACGAGAGGTCCGGGCGAGCGTCACGAGCTTCGCGTCCTCGGAGGTCAGGTCCATGCGACGAATGTACCGGCCGGGCTCAGGCCTCGGCCGTGACGTCCAGCGGCTCGACGCGCGAGACGACGACCCGGCCGATGCGGTTGCGGCGGCCCTGGGGCGCCTGGGCCTCGAGGCGCAGGCCGTCGACCTCGACGACCGAGCCCGGGATCGGGACGGTGCCGAGGTGCTTGGCCATGAGGCCGCCCACGGAGTCGACGTCCTCGTCCTCGACGGGGATGCCGAAGAGCTCCTCGAGGTCGTCGACGTCGAAGCGGGCGCTGACGCGCCAGGCGCCGTCGGACAGCTGCTCGCGCTCATCGGGCTCGTCGTCGTACTCGTCGGTGATCTCGCCGACGATCTCCTCGAGGATGTCCTCGATCGTCACCATGCCGGCGGTGCCGCCGAACTCGTCGATCACGATCGCCACGTGGGTGCGCTGCGCCTGCATCTCGCGCAGCAGGTCGTCGGCGTGCTTGGTGTCGGGCACGTAGACGCACGGGCGGCAGATCGAGTCGACCTTCTCGGTGGTCTCGGCCGCGTGATTGTCGAAGACGCGCTTCGTGACGTCCTTGAGGTACGCCATGCCGATGACGTCGTCGAGGTTCTCGCCGATCACGGGGATGCGCGAGTAGCCGCTGCGCAGGCCCAGCGACATCGCCTGGCGCAGCGTCTTGTGCTTCTCGATGTAGACCAGGTCGGGGCGCGGCACCATGACCTCGCGGACGATCGTGTCGCCCAGCTCGAACACGGACTGGATCATCTTGGACTCGTCGGACTCGATCACCGAGCTGGCGGCGGCGAGGTCGACGAGCTCGCGGACCTCGACCTCCGACGCGAACGGGCCCTCGGCGAAGCCGCGGCCCGGGGTGAGCGCGTTGCCCAGCAGGATCAGCAGCCGCGGGACGGGACCCAGCAGCACGGTCAGCCAGATCACCGGCGCGGCGGAGGCCACGGCGATGCTCTCGGAGTGCTGCCGGCCCAGCGTGCGCGGCGCGACGCCGATGACGACGAACGACACCACCGACATGAGACCGGCGGCGATGAGGACGTTCTGCCAGTAGCCCTCGACCTCGTCGGCGACGATCGCCGCGACGAGCACGATGCCCGTGGTCTCGGCCAGCATGCGCAGGAGCAGCACGGAGTTCAGGTAGGGCGCCGGGTCCTCGAGGATCCGCGCGAGGCGCTTGGCGCCGCCGACGCCCGCCTCGGTGAGCTCGTCGGCGCGGGCGCGCGAGAACGTGGAGAGGGCCGCCTCCACCGCCACCAGCACGCCGGCCAGCACCACGAGGAAGACGGCCAGGGCTATGGCTGGACCACTCATCTCAGCTCTCCCGGAGGGCCGGGTCGGCCCACTCGAGCAGCAGGCGGCCCTGGATGCCGAACATCTCGGCGTGCTCCTCGGGCTCGGCGTGGTCGTAGCCCAGCAGGTGCAGGATGCCGTGGACGGTGAGCAGCGCCATCTCGTCGTCGCGGTCGTGACCGGCGGCCGGGGCCTGCTGCTCGGCGACCTGAGGACACAGCGCGATGTCGCCGAGGTAGCCCGCGTCGCGCTCCTCGTCGTCGCGGCCCGGCGTCAGCTCGTCCATGGGGAACGAGAGCACGTCGGTGGGGCCCTTCTTGCCCATCCACTGCTCGTTGAGCACGGCGATCGTGTCGACGTCGACGAGGCGCAGCGTCATCTCGGTCTGCGGGTGCAGGCGCATGCGGCGCATGACGAACCGGCACAGCGAGGTGAGGGCCGCGACGTCGACGTCGTCGACCCCGGACTCATTGAGGACGTCGACGGTCATGCGCTCCCCCGGCGGCGTCGGCGCGTCCGCGACCGTTCGCCTCGTACTGGTCATAGGCGGCGACGATGCGCCCGACCAGCTTGTGGCGGACGACGTCGTGGCTGGTGAGCCGGCTGAAGTGCACGTCGCGCACGTCGTCGAGGATCTGCTGCACCACGCGCAGGCCGCTGGTGGCGCCACCGGGCAGGTCGACCTGCGTGACGTCGCCCGTGACGACCATCTTCGAGCCGAAGCCCAGGCGGGTGAGGAACATCTTCATCTGCTCGGCGGTGGTGTTCTGCGCCTCGTCGAGGATGATGAACGCGTCGTTGAGCGTGCGGCCGCGCATGTAGGCCAGCGGCGCGACCTCGATGACGCCCGACGTCAGCAGCTTGGGGATCGACTCGGGATCGAGCATGTCGTGCAGCGCGTCGTACAGCGGACGCAGGTACGGGTCGATCTTCTCGCTGAGGGTGCCCGGCAGGTAGCCCAGCCGCTCGCCGGCCTCGACCGCGGGCCGGGTCAGGATGATCCGGGTGACCTCCTTGGCCTGCAGCGCCTGCACGGCCTTGGCCATCGCGAGGTAGGTCTTGCCGGTGCCGGCGGGACCGATGCCGAAGACGATCGTGTGCTCGTCGATCGCGTCGACGTACTTCTTCTGGTTGAGCGTCTTGGGGCGGATCGTGCGGCCGCGGTTCGACAGGATGTTGAGGCTCAGCACGTCGGCCGGGCGCTCCTGCGTCTCGGTGCGCAGCATGCCGATGCTGCGCTCGACCGTCTCGGACGTGAGCGCCTGCCCGGTGCGCAGGATCGTGACGAGCTCGTCGAGGAGTCGCTCCACGAGGGCGGCCTCGGCGGGCTCGCCCGTGATCGTGACCTCGTTGCCGCGGGCATGGATCCGGGCGTCGAACGCCGCCTCCATGAGACGCAGGAACTCGTCGGCGGGCCCGAACAGGGAGACCAGGGGCACGGATGCGGGAATCGTCACCGTGTGCCGCGGCGGTGCAGTGTCGTCAGTCATACCCCTCCAGCGTAGCGTCAGGCCAGGAACAGCTTCGAGACGTCGACGCCTGCGAGCAGGTGCACGTGCGCGTGGAAGACGGTCTGTCCCGCGTTCGCCCCGGTGTTGAACACCAGGTTGTAGTCCTCGTACCCCTCCTGCGTGGCCACCACACGCGTCTGCGCGAGGAGCTCGGCCGCGACGACCGGCTCGGCCGAGGCGAGCGAGGCCGCGTCGGGCTCGTGGACCTTCGGCACCACGAGCACGTGGACGGGCGCCTTCGGGTTGATGTCGCGGAACGCGATCGTGTGCTCGGACTCGGCGACGATCTCGGCCGGGATCTCCCCGGCGACGATCTTGCAGAAGATGCAGTCAGCAGCCATGGGGCGACTCTAGCGACCCGCCGCGGCCTACTTGAAGGCGTCGCGGATGCGGCCGAAGACGCCGGAGCGGGAGTGGTGACCCACGACCGGGTCGACGTGCTCCTCGCCGCGGGACGCGGCCAGCTTCTCCAGCAGCTCGCGCTGCTCGGCGTCGAGGTCGCGCGGCGTCTCCACCACGACCTGCACCGTGAGGTCGCCGCGTCCCGAGCCACGCAGGCGCGGGACGCCGTGGCCGCGCGCCACGACGGTCTCGCCCGACTGCGTGCCGGCGGGCACCTCGATCGCGACGGTCCGCTGGTCGGCCTCGACGTCCTCGCGGTCGGCGTCGATCGTGGGCAGGTCGATGCGGGTGCCGAGCGCGGCGGCCGTCATCGGCACCGTGATCTGGCAGGCCAGCGCGTCGCCCTGACGCGTGAAGACGGGGTGACGCGCCACCTTGATCTCGATGTAGAGGTCACCGGCGGGGCCTCCCCCGGCGCCGACCTCGCCCTCGCCCGCGAGCTGGATCCGGTTGCCGTCGTCGACACCGGCCGGCACGTTGACCTGCAGGCTGCGGCGCGAGCGGACCCGGCCCTCGCCGTTGCACTCGCGGCAGGGGTCGGGGATGACGGTGCCGTAGCCGTGGCAGGTGGGGCAGGGGCGCGAGGTGCGGATGTCGCCGAGCAGCGAGCGCTGGACGTGGTGGACGCTGCCGTGACCGTGGCAGGTGCCGCACGTGACCGGCTCGGAGCCGGCGTTCGCGCCGGAGCCGTCGCAGACCTCGCACGTGACCGCGGTGTCGACCTTGATCTCGCGCTGGACGCCGAACGCCGCCTCGGCGAGGCTGACCGAGAGGCGCAGCAGCGCGTCCTGGCCACGCTGGGTGCGCGGGCGCGGGCCGCGCGACGACGTCTGGCCGAAGAACGCGTCCATGATGTCGTCGAAGCTGAAGCCCTGGCCGAAGCCGCCGCCCATGCCGCCGCCGGCCGACAGCGGGTCGCCGCCACGGTCGTAGATCGACCGCTTCTGGGGGTCGGACAGCACCTCGTAGGCGGTCGTGACCTCCTTGAAGCGCTCGGCGGCGTCGGGGGCGTCGCTCACGTCGGGGTGCCACTTGCGGGCCGCCTTGCGGTAGGCCTTCTTCAGCTCCTCCGGGGTCGCCTCGCGCGACACGCCCAGCAGTTCGTAGTAGTCCAAGATCTCTTCTCTTTCGCAGTCCGAGGTGGAGCGCTCAGCCGTCGGCGAGGATTCGCCCGACGTAGCGGGCGACGGCGCCGACGGCGGCCATCGTGGCGGGGTAGTCCATGCGGGTCGGCCCCATCGTGCCCAGCTGGGCGAAGGACTCCCCGTCGGGTCCGTAGGTGCTGGAGACGACGGCCGTGCCCGACAGGTCGTCGCGTCCGGTCTCGCGGCCGATCCGCACGTGCGGGCCGACCGTGGCCTCGCCCAGCAGGTGCAGCAGCACGACCTGCTCCTCCATCGCCTCCAGCACGGGGCGGATGGCGGTGTCGAAGTCGGCGCCGAAGCGGGCCAGGTTGGCGGTGCCACCGACCGCGACGCGCTCGTCGGACCGCTCGTTGGAGAACGTGTTGGCCAGCGTGGTGACGATCGCCGAGACGACGGGGCGGTCGTCGACGTCGAACGTGTCGATCAGCTCGGCCAGGCGCAGCGAGGCCTCGGGCAGGCGCTCGCCGAGGGTGGCCCGCACGAGGCGCGACTTGAGGTCGCCCAACAGGCCCTCGCCGGGGGTCTGGGCGAGCTCGACGATGCGCTGCTCGACGCGGCCGCTGCTGGTGATGACCACGATCAGCACGCGCGAGCCCTCGAGCGCGACGAGCTCGACGTGGCGCACCGTCGACCGGGTCAGCGACGGGTACTGCACGATCGCGACCTGGTTGGTCAGCTGGGCGAGGATCTTCACGCTGCGCATGACGATGTCGTCGACGTCGATCGCGCCGGACAGGAAGGTCTCGATCGCGCGGCGCTCGGCGCCCGACAGCGCCTTGACCTCGGCGAGCCGGTCGACGAACATCCGGTAGCCCTTGTCGGTGGGGATCCGGCCGGCGCTGGTGTGCGGCGCGGTGAGGTACCCCTCGTCCTCCAGGGCGGCCATGTCGTTGCGGATCGTGGCGGGCGAGACGCCGAGGCGGTGGCGCTCGACCAGCGCCTTCGAGCCGACGGGCTCCTGCGTGGCGACGTAGTCCTCGACGATGGCTCGCAGGACGTTGAGCCGGCGGTCCTCGATCACGCTGTCACCTCCCACGCTGCTGGCACTCGACCCTGACCAGTGCCAGTCTAGCGAGGCCGTCGAGGGCGGTGTGCCTGCACGAACGGCGTCCGCGGACATGGCAACCTGTCGGGGTGAGTGAGGTCTCCGTGCGCCCCGACGGCGCGATCGAGGTCGTCGACGGGGACCAGGTCCTGGTCTACACCCCCTACGCCGTGACCGCCCCCGACGGCACCACCGTCGCGCACGAGTCGCGCGGCGGCTCGATGGCGTCGGTCTGGGCCGGCGCCGTCGGCGAGGCGTTCGTCGAGGTCTCGCACCTGGGCCATGGGCCCGAGGGCGGCGAGCTCGTCATGGTGGTCACCCGCCCCGGTCACGCGCCCGAGGTCGCGCTCGGCGCTCTCGTCACCGACGAGATACCGGCCGAGGTCCCCGAGACCTGGCCCGCCGCGGTCGACCTCGCGATCGGCCTCATCGCCGGCGACACGCTCGACAGCGGCACGAAGGACGACGTCGAGGACTTCCACCAGCGACTCCTGGGCGTGTGGTTCGGCCATGGCTGACCGCTACGGGTCCGACGTGCTCTCCGGCGACTGGCGCCGGCCCGCCCGAGGCCGCTCCACCGAGCTGGCCGCCGATCCCGGCCTGGTCGTCGAGGAGGCCTCCTCCGGCTTCGTCGGCGAGATCATGCGTGTCGAGCGCGACCTCGGCACCGTGGAGCTGGAGGACCGCCGGATGCGACGCAAGGTCTTCCCGCTCGGCCCCGGCTTCCTCATGGAGGGCAAGCCCGTCGTGCTCGTCGCGCCCACGCCGAGGGTCGCCGCCGCGCCCACCCGCACCGCCTCGGGCTCGCGCGTCGCGGCCGACACCCGCGCGAAGGTCGCGCTGCCCAGCCGCATCTTCGTCGAGGGTCGTCACGACGCCGAGCTCGTCGAGAAGGTCTGGGGCGACGACCTGCGCGCCGAGGGCGTGGCCGTGGAGCACCTCGGCGGCATCGACGACCTCGCGGGCATCGTGCGCGACTTCTCCCCCGGCCCGAAGCGCCGCCTCGGCGTCCTCGTCGACCACCTCGTGCCCGGCTCGAAGGAGCAGCGCCTCGCCGACGCCGTCGCCCACGTGCCGCACCTGCTGGTGGTGGGTCACCCCTACGTCGACGTGTGGCAGGCCGTGAAGCCGCAGCGCCTCGGCATGGACGCGTGGCCCACGATCCCCCGCACCATCGAGTGGAAGAAGGGCATCTGCGCCCACCTCGGCTGGCCGCACGCCGAGCAGGCCGACATCGCGCGGGCGTGGAAGGCGATCCTCGGCCGGGTCGACTCCTGGACCGACCTCGAGCCGGCCTTCCTGGGGCGGGTCGAGGAGCTCATCGACTTCGTCACGCAGCCGGCGTAGTCGGGCGCCGCAGCAGCTCCCACTTCCACAGCGCCACCGACAGCAGGCCCAGCAGGATCGGGCCGCCGATCGTCACGATGCGCCACACGAAGAATCCTGCGATGACGCCCTCCTCGTACACGTCGGTGCCGACGCTGAGGAGGGTCGCGATGACCACGGCGTCGAGGATGCCGATGCCCGAGAACGGGAACAGCGTGAGCGGGTAGGCGACGAGGAACGCCACGACGACCTCGATCGCGGGCACCTGCTGCGCGTCCACCCCGACGAACCGGAGCGACGCGACGAGCAGCGTCGCGTCCACCAGCACCATGGCCGTCAGCGCGAGCAGCGAGCGCGGCAGCGCCCGCGGCACCCGCCCGATGACCTGGCGACGGAAGCCGGCCGCCGACTCCGCCCAGGCCTCGCCCGAGACCTTCGGCCGCACCCGGGCCACGAGGTCGCCGGCCCGGCGCGCGAGCGCGGCCGTGAACGCCTCGCCACGGAACGCCAGCCACAGCGCCCCGAGGATCGCGACGCTCACGAGCATGCTCGGCAGGGCGCCGAGCAGCTCACCGAGGTGGAACGTGCCGAGGAGGATCATCAGCAGGCTGCCCAGCACCGGCGCCCCGAACCGCACGACGTAGAACGAGAGCGTGTTCATGATCGAGCCGGCCACCGCGGCGGGCAGCGCGATCCCCCAGGACGTGAAGATCGCGAACCTCATCACGTAGTCCGCCGGGGGCGGCGCGACCGTGGTCATGAGGATCGCGGCCTGGTCGTTCTGCATCGCCCGCCACGACGGGAGACCGTCGATGAACAGCGCCAGCGGCAGCGCGTTGAGCCACTGCCGCAGCAGCAGCCCGAGGCACAGCACCAGCAGCTGCCACGCCTCGAGGCGGGCGAGCGAGGACCGGACGCCCTCCCAGTCGATCTCGTCCGCGAGGCTGATCCCGACGACCAGGACCAGCAGCGTCAACCCGACGGTGACCGCGAAGCGCAGCCAGCGGCGGCGCGGCTCAGCCGTCGAGGGGCTCACGGATGATCGGGCACGTCATGCAGTGCCCGCCCCCGCGGCCGCGCCCGAGCTCGGCTCCGACGATCTCGATGACCTCGATGCCGGCCTTGCGCAGCAGCGAGTTCGTGTGGGTGTTGCGGTCGTAGGCCACCACGACGCCCGGCTCGAGGGCGACGAGGTTGTTGCCGCTGTCCCACTGCTGGCGCTCGGTGTCGTACTCGCTGCCGCCCGTCTCGACGACCTGGAACTTCTCGATGCCCAGCGCGTCGGCGACCACGTCGAGGAACGGGGTGTCCTCGTGGTCGATGACCTCGATGCCCGGGAGACCCTCGCCCGGCAGCACGGTGAACGCGTGGATCGTGTTCACGATGTCGGGGTAGATCGTCACGACGTCGCGGTCGGCGAACGTGAACACCGTGTCGAGGTGCATCGCGGCGCGCAGCTTCGGCATGCCGGCGACGATCACCTTCTCGGCGGCGCCCTGGTCGAACAGCGACTTGGCCAGCTGGGTGATGCCCTGGCGCGACGACCGCTCGCTCATGCCGATCAGCACGACCCCGTTGCCGGGGACGAGGACGTCGCCGCCCTCGACCGTGGCGGTCCCCCAGTTGACCTCGGGGTCGCCCCACCAGACCTTCGAGCCGGCGAAGTCGGGATGGAACTCGTAGACCGCCTTCATCAGCAGCGTCTCGTCCTTGCGCGCCGCCCAGTACAGCGGGTTCAGCGTGACGCCGCCGTACACCCAGCACGTGGTGTCGCGCGTGTAGAGCGTGTTCGGCAGCGGCGGCATGAGGTACTCGTGGCCGCCGTGCGCCTCCCGCACCAGCGCGCGGTATCCCGGCGCAAGCTCGCGCGGCAGGTCGCGGGTGGAGAGGCCTCCGATGAGGAAGCGGGTCAGCTCGTCGGCGGGCAGGTCGTCGAGGTAGCCGCGGGTCTCCTCCACGAGCCCGACGCCGACCTCGTTCGCGACGATCTTGCGGTCGAGCAGCCAGGCCCGGGCCGCGCGGTCGGCCATCGTGTCGGCGAGCACGTCGTGCAGCTCGACGACCTCGACGTCCCGCTCGCGCATCTTCCCCACGAAGTCCTCGTGGTCGCGCTGCGCGTTCTGCACCCACAGCACGTCGTCGAAGAGCAGGTCGTCGCAGTTCGACGGCGTGAGTCGCTCGTGCGCGAGACCCGGCGCGCAGACCAGGACCTTCCGCAGTCGACCGACCTCGGAGTGGACGCCGTAGGCGTCGGACGGGTTCGTCATGGGGCTCCTTCGGGACGTGGCATCACAGCGTGATCCAGCCGGTGACGAGTGCGAACAGGGCGACGACGGCGCCCATGAAGATGATCGCGCACAACGCCCCCTCCGACACGGTGAAGATCCGCAGACGGCGTTCGAAGCGCGCGATGACGTAGAGCAGCACCGCGGGCGCGTAGAGCAGGCACGACAACAGCAGGAACTCCAGACCTGCGGCGACGAAGAGGAAGATCGCGTACGCGGTGGCGACGCCCGCGAAGACTCCGTGCTTCACCCGCTCGGAGGAGTCCTCCTCGTAGGTCTCACCCGACAGGGTCAGCTTCAGCGCGTAGGCCGCCGCCAGCAGGTACGGCACGAGCGCGAGGCTCGTGGTGAGGTCGAGCATGAAGTTGAGCGAGTCGTCGACGAACAGCGTCAGCGCCAGCAGGGCCTGCACGCCGATCGTGGTCGCGATGAGCGCGGCGATCGGGGTTCCCGAGGCGTTCTCGCGGCCGAGGAACCGCGGCATGTCGTTGCTGCGGGCGGGGACGAACGCGACCTCGGCGGCCATCAGGGTCCACGCGAGGTAGGCGCCGAGCACCGACACGATGACACCCGCGCTGATGAACCACTCGCCCCACGGGCCGACGGTCTCCTCGAAGAGACCCACCATCGACGGCTGCCGGGTGTTCGCGATCTGCGACTGCGGGAACGCGCCGTACGACACGAGGGTGACGAGCGAGAAGATCGCCAGCACGCTCAGGAAGCCCACCACCGTGGCCTGGCCGACGTGCTCGCGCCGCTGGGCGTAGCGGGAGTAGACGCTCGCGCCCTCGATGCCGATGAAGACGAAGGTCGTGACGAGCATCGTGTTCTTGACCTGCTCGGTCATCGAGCCGAGGTCGCCGTAGGCGAAGAAGTTCTCGCTGAACGTGCCCGCGTCGAAGCTCAGGCCCAGCACCACGATGAACACGAGGATCGGGATGATCTTGAAGATCGTGACGAGGCGGTTGATGACGGCCGCGTCGCGGACGCCGCGCGCGATGAGGACGTGGAACACCCACACGCCGGCGGACGAGATCGCGACCGCCAGGATCGTGTCGCCGTCGCCGAACTCCGGGAAGAACGCGCCGATCGTCGCAGTGATGAAGACCCAGTAGAAGGCGTTGCCGGCCATCGTGCTGGCCCAGAAGCCGACCGCGGAGTTGAAGCCGACGTAGTCGCCGAACCCGGCCTTGGCGTAGATGAACACGCCGGAGTCCAGCTCGGGCTTGCGCACCGCGAGGGCCTGGAAGCAGAAGGCCAGCATGAGCATGCCGGTGCCGGCGATCGTCCACGCGATGAGGGCGCCCGCGACGCCCGTGGCCGTGCCGAAGCGCGCCGGCAGCGAGAAGACCCCGGCTCCGACCATGGAGCCGATGACCATCGCGGTCAGGACCGGGCGGCTGACCTTCGAGGTGGTGACCTCCACGTCCCCCATGGGGCGAACGTAGCGCAGCCGACAGGGTGCCGAACAGACCTCAGAGGTCGCCGACAGCCTCAAGGACCACACGGTCGGCCATGAGGCGGCCCGTGCGGGTCAGCACCACGCGGTCGCCGCGCGGCTCGAGCCAGCCCGCGTCGACGAACCGGCTCACGTCGCCGAGCAGGCTCGGCTCGATCCCCTCGGCCAGGCGGATGCGCAACATGACGTCCTCGAGGTGACGCGCATCGGCGTCGGGACGCTCGCCGTCGGCACGGGGCGACTCCCCCGCCGTGAGCCGCTGCGCGTAGGCGGCGGGGTGCTTGACGTTCCACCAGCGCTCACCGTCGACGAACGAGTGCGCGCCGGGTCCGACGCCCCACCACTCGCCGCCGTTCCAGTAGCCGACGTTGTGACGGCACTGTGCCGCCTCGTCGCGAGCCCAGTTCGACAGCTCGTACCAGCGCAGCCCCGCGGCCTCGAGCAGGTCGTCGGCCAGCAGGTACTTGTCCGCGGTCTCGTCGTCGTCGGGCATGACGACCTCACCGCGACGGACCTTGCGGGCGAAGGCGGTGCCGTCCTCGACGATCAGCGCATAGGCGCTGATGTGGTCGGGCTCCATCTCCAGCGCCGCCTCCATGGTGTGACGCCAGTCGTCCATCGTCTCGGTGGGCGAGCCGTAGATGAGGTCGAGGCTGACCTGCTCGAAGCCGGCCTCGCGCGCCCAGGCCACGGCCTGCGGAACGCGCTCGGGATCGTGCGTGCGGTCGAGCACCGACAGGACGTGCCGCACGGCGGACTGCATGCCGAACGAGATCCGGGTGAAGCCGCCCTCGCGCAGCTCGGCGAGCGAGGCGGGCGAGACGCTGTCGGGGTTGGCCTCGGTGGTGACCTCGGCGCCGGGGGCCAGCCCGCCGCGCGCGTCGACCGCCTTCAGGAACCGCACGAGGTCACCCGCAGGCACCTGCGACGGCGTGCCGCCGCCGACGAACACCGTGTCGACCGTGCGCTCGGGCACGAGGTCGAGCTCGCGCAGCGCCGCCTGGATGTAGGTGGTGCGCGACGCACCGACCACGTCGGGCCCGCCGAGCTCGTCGGCGGTGTACGTGTTGAAGTCGCAGTAGCCGCACCGCACCGAGCAGAACGGCACGTGCAGGTAGATGCCGAACGCCACGCACCAAGGGTACGTGGCGGCCCGTCAGGCCCCGGCGTAGAAGCCGTCGAGCACGTCGGCGTAGCGCTCCTCGACGACCCGGCGCTTGACCTTCATGCTCGGCGTGATCTCCCCGGACTCGATCGACAGGTCGTGATCGAGGACGGCCCACTTCTTGATCGTCTCCCACGGGTTGAGCTTCGCGTTGAGCTCCTCCACGTCCTGCGCGATCTGCTGCTGGATGCCGGGCGAGGACACGATCTCCTGGTAGGACTTGCCGGCCATGCCGTGGTGCTCGGCCCAGCCGTCGACGGCGTCGGGGTCGAGCGTGATGAGCGCCGAGCAGAACTTGCGGTCGTTGCCGTGCACCACCATCTGGCTGGCCAGAGGGCACACCGCCTTGAAGATGCCCTCGATGTGCGACGGCGCGACGTACTTGCCGCCCGAGGTCTTGAAGAGGTCCTTCTTGCGATCGGTGATCCGCAGGAAGCCGTCGGCGTCGAACTCGCCGATGTCGCCGGTGGCGAGCCAGCCGTCGTCGGTCAGCGCGGACGCCGACTCGGTCTCGAGGTTGTGGTAGCCGCGCATGACGTTCGGGCCCTTGATGAGGACCTCGCCGTCCTCGGCGATCTTGACCTCGGAGCCGGGGAACGGTCGGCCGACGGTGCCGATCTTGAAGTCGTCGGGGTGGGCCACGACGGCGCCGGCCGACGTCTCGGTCAGGCCGTAGCCCTCCAGCACGAGGATGCCGGCGGCGTGGAACCATTCGGCGATGTCGGTGGAGAGCGAGGCGGCGCCGGAGATGAAGAACCGGACGCGCCCGCCGAAGCGGTCGCGGACCTTGGAGAACACGAGCCTGTCGGCGATCGCGTGCTGCACCTTCAGCGGCAGGGGCACGGGCTTGCCGGCCCGGGTGAGGCGCGAGACCTGCAGGCCGACGCGCTCGGCCCAGTGGAAGAGCTTGAGCTTGGGGCCGCCCTCCTCCTCCATCATGCCGACGATGCGTCCGTAGGCCTTCTCGAAGATGCGCGGCGCGGCGCCCATGAACGTGGGCTTCACGACCGCGAGGTTCTCGACGATCTTCGGCACGCGGCCGTCGACCGCGCACGGGAAGCCGACGGCGAGTTGCGTCGTCAGCAGCACCTTGCCGAACGAGTGCGCCATCGGCAGCCAGCGGTACTCGAGGTCGTCGATGGAGAGGAAGCCGGGCGCGGCCACGGCGGCGCCCTCGTAGGTCCAGCAGTCGTGCACGAGGCGAACGCCCTTGGGACGGCCGGTGGTGCCCGACGTGTAGATCAGGGTGGCCAGGGACTCGGGGCCCGTGGCCGCGATGCGCTCCTGCACGACGCCCGGGTGGTCGGCGAGGTGCTTCTCGCCGAGGTCCAGCAGGTCCTGGAACGAGATGACCCAGTCGCCGTCGGTCTCGCCCTCGTAGACGACGACCTTGGCCACCTGCGGCAGCTCGGCGCGGCCCTCGCGCAGCTTCGCGACCTGGCTGTCGTCCTCGGCGAAGACGACGCGGCTCTCGGAGTCGGCCAGGATGTAGACGACGTCGTTCGTCACCGTGCTGGGGTAGACGGTGGTCGTGGCCGCGCCCGCGGAGTTGATGGCGAGGTCGGACAGGATCCACTCGATGCGCGTGCCCGACGCGATCGCGACGCGCTCCTCGGGCTCGATGCCCAGGGCGACGAGGCCCGCAGCCAGCTTCGTGACCTTCTCGCCGGACTGGGTCCAGGTCAGCGAGTGCCAGTTCTCGTCGGCATCGGGGTAGCGGAACGCCTCGCGGGGACCTGACGCGTCGACGCGGCTGAAGAACAGCTCACCGACGCTGCGGGCGCGGTTCTGGACGATCGTGAGTTGGTCGGCGGCGGAGACGGACATTGGAGAGCTCCCGGGGGACGGTCGACACTGTGATGCCCGTCACCCTACCCGCGCGTACGGGCCACGCGGGTGTTTCTCGTCACAGTTGGCCCCGAGGGCTTAGGACTGCTTGGCGTCCCCGGTGGAGAGGGCGGCGATGAACGCCTCCTGGGGGACCTCGACGCGACCGACCATCTTCATGCGCTTCTTGCCCTCCTTCTGCTTCTCCAGCAGCTTGCGCTTGCGGCTGATGTCGCCGCCGTAGCACTTGGCGAGGACGTCCTTGCGGATCGCGCGGATGTTCTCGCGGGCGATGACGCGCGCGCCGATGGCGGCCTGGATCGGCACCTCGAACTGCTGGCGCGGGATGAGCTCCTTGAGCTTGCCCGCGAGCGCGACGCCGTACGTGTAGGCGCTGTCGCGGTGGACGATCGCGCTGAACGCGTCGACCACCTCGCCCTGCAGCAGGATGTCGACCTTCACCAGGTCGGCGGCCTGCTCGCCGGCGAGCTCGTAGTTCAGCGAGGCGTAGCCCTTCGTGCGCGACTTCAGCGCGTCGAAGAAGTCGAACATGATCTCGCCCATCGGCAGCGTGTAGCGGATCTCGACGCGGTCCTCGGACAGGTAGTCCATGCCGCCGAGCTGGCCGCGTCGCGCCTGGCAGAGCTCCATGATCGTGCCGATGTAGTCCGAGGGCGCCAGGATCGTGGCCGAGACGACGGGCTCGTAGACCTTCGCGATCTTGCCCGAGTTCGGGTACTCGCTCGGGTTGGTGACGACGTGCTCGCTGCCGTCCTCGAGCTCGATGCGGTAGACCACGTTGGGCGCCGTGGAGATGAGGTCGAGGTTGAACTCGCGCTCGAGCCGCTCGCGGACGATCTCCAGGTGCAGCAGGCCCAGGAAGCCGATGCGGAAGCCGAAGCCCAGTGCGCCGGACGACTCGGGCTCGTAGACCAGCGCCGCGTCGTTGAGCTGCAGCTTCTCCAGCGCGTCGCGCAGGGTGGAGAAGTCGTCGCCGTCGATCGGGTACAGGCCGGAGAACACCATCGGGTTCGGGTGCTGGTAGCCGCCGAGCGGTTCGGAGGCCGGCTTCGTGGCCGACGTGACGGTGTCGCCGACGCGGCTCTGGCGGACCTCCTTCACGCCGGTGATGAGGTAGCCGACCTCGCCCACGCCGAGGTGGTCCTCCTTGACGGGCTCGGGGCTGATCACGCCGACCTCGAGCATCTCGTGGACCGCGCCGGTGGACATCATCTTGATCTTGTCGCGGTGGCTGAGCTTGCCGTCGACCACGCGGACGTAGGTCACGACGCCGCGGTACGTGTCGTAGACGGAGTCGAAGATCAGCGCACGCGGCGGGCCGTCGGGATCGCCCTCGGGCGGCGGGACCTCGTCGACGATGAGGTTCAGCAGCGCCTCGACGCCCTGGCCGGTCTTGGCCGAGACCCGCAGCACGTCGTCGGGGTCGCCGCCGATGATCCCGGCGATCTCCTCGGCGTACTTCTCGGGCTGCGCGCCCGGCAGGTCGATCTTGTTGAGCACCGGGATGATGTGCAGGTCGGCGTCCATCGCCAGGTAGAGGTTCGCCAGCGTCTGCGCCTCGATTCCCTGGGCCGCGTCGACCAGCAGGATCGCGCCCTCGCACGCCTCGAGCGAGCGGCTCACCTCGTAGGTGAAGTCCACGTGCCCGGGCGTGTCGATCATGTTGAGCACGTAGGTCGTGCCAGCGTCGTCGCCGTCGGACTTCGTGAACGGCATCCGCACGGCCTGGCTCTTGATCGTGATGCCGCGCTCGCGCTCGATGTCCATCCGGTCGAGGTACTGGGCGCGGGCGGCGCGCTCGTCCACGACGCCGGTCAGCTGCAGCATGCGGTCGGCGAGGGTCGACTTGCCGTGGTCGATGTGCGCGATGATGCAGAAGTTCCGCAGCAGGTCGGGCGGCGTCGACCCCGGGGCCGGGGCGGTGGTGGGGCGCGTCATGGTGAGATCCATTGTCCACGACCCGCACAGGGGTCGTGACAGCCGATCAGCGCCAGGCGTACGCGATCACGACGTTGACGAGCACGAGGGCCGCCACGACGTGTCCCCACGGGTTCGGCGCGGGGAGCTTCTGCTTCATGAACGCCAGCGCGGTGGCGACCGCGGCGATGACGAGCTTGACGCCCACCTTCGCGTTGTTCGGGTCGTGGACGGCCTCGCTGGCCGAGCCGATGCCGGTCAGCACGATGCCGATGACCAGGGCCGTGGCGACGGCGTGCGCCATGCCCTTCGGGACGCGCGGAGCCTTGAGGGACATGGCCCACAGGACGAGGGCCGCGACCCAGCACGCGATGTGGACCCAGACCAGGATGTCGTAGAGGAGCTGCACGCCCGTAGCCTACGAGACGCACCGGATTTGAGGACCGACCGTCACCGCTGGTAGCATTGACGATTGCGTGTCCAGCCCACCGTACGACGGGCTCGGACGCGACCAGACTTCTCATCACCCAGAACGACGAAAGAACAGGTTTGCCGTGGCGAACATCAAGTCGCAGATCAAGCGCAACCGGCAGAACGAGGCCGCGCGCGAGCGCAACAAGTCCGTGCGCTCGGCACTGAAGACCTCGGTTCGCCGCTTCCAGGAGGCCGTCGAGGCCGGCAACGCCGACGAGGCGAAGGTCCTCGCCGCCGACACCGCGAAGAAGCTCGACAAGGCTGCTTCGAAGGGTGTCATCCACAAGAACCAGGCTGCGAACCGCAAGTCGGCGATCGCCAAGAAGGCCGCCGCTCTCTGAGCTCCGCCTCGAACGCCCCGCACCGGATGGGTGGCGGGGCGTTCGTGCGTTCGGGAGTCAGCCGCGCGAGCGCGCGACCGCGATGTCGATGATCATCCGCTCGACCGCGTGACCCGGCTCGGCCGAGCCGCCCTTGACCGCGAGGTCGGCGCGGGCGACGGCGTCGAGCGCCTGGCGCAGGGACGCCTCGGTCCAGCCACGAGCGCTCTGGCGCAGCGTGCGGATCTTGAACGGCGGCGCGCCCACCTCGCGGGCCAGGTCGGCGTCGCGCAGGCCGGGGTCGGCCGTGGCGACGCGCGCCAGCTGGCGAAGGCCGGACGCGAGCGCCGCGGTGATGAGCAGCGGCGCGACCTTCGCGGCCTCGGCCCACCGGGCCCGCTCGAGCGCGAGGTCGAGGCGCCCGTCGAGGGCCGCGTCGGCGATCTCGTAGCCGCGCACCTCGGCGCGCCCGCCGAAGTACCGTCCGACGACCGCGGCGTCGAGCCGCTCCCCCTCGGCGAGGGTGGTGACCAGCTGGTCGACGGCCGCGGCCAGGGACCGCAGGTCCGAGCCGACCGCCGCCACGAGCAGCGCCGCGCCCTCGTCGTCGATCGCTCGGCCGCGCGAGCGCGCCTCCTGGCGCACCCACGCGATGAGGTCGCGCTCGTACTTCGGCGCCTGTTGGGCGACCTCGCTGACGGCCGCGGTCTTGCGCAGCTTGTCGAGCAGGCCCTTGCCCTTCGCTCCCCCGCCGTGCACCAGCACGACGGCCGTGTCGTCGGACGGCGACGCGGCGTACTGGAGCAGCTCGGCGGCGACCTGCTCGCCGAGGTCCTGCAGGTCGGTGAGGACGACGGCCGTGGCCTGGCTGAACAGCGACGCGCTGGTGAGCGCGGTGAACTCGCCCGGGGTGAGCGAGGAGGCGGACGACTCGGCGATCTCGGCCTCGGGCGCCGCCTCGCGGACCTGCGCGACGGCCTGGCGCCGGGCACGGTCGGAGAGGAACTCGGAGTTGCCGGTGACCAGCAGGATCTTGCCGAACGGGTTCGCCACGTCCCGAGAATAGGTCACCGCGCCGACACGACGAGTCTCCCGTTGCGATCGACCACCGCGACCGTGCCCGAGGTGTCCGTGCGCCACACCGAGACCCCGTGCGAGGCCAGCTCGTCCAGGGCCGCCCCGGTGGGATGACCGTGCGGGTTGTCGGCGCCCACGCCGATCAGCGCGACCGTCGGCGCGACCCTCTCGACGAGCCCCGGCCACTGGTCGGCGCTGCCGTGGTGCGCCACCTTCAGCACGTCGGCGGCCAGGTCGGGGTGGAGGCGGCCGAGCCCCCGCTGGGCCTCCTCCCCCAGGTCGCCGGTGAACAGGACGCGGTGCCCGCGAACGGTGGCCCGCAGCACCACGCTCACGTCGTTGCGCGCCTCGGGCGGGACGCGCTCGGCGTCGGTGCGCGGCCAGAGGACCTCGAGGCGCACGTCCCCGACCTGAAGCGTGCTGCCCGACAGGAGGCGGACTCGGCGCGCGGCCGGCACGCCCGGGCCGCCGGACGGACCGTCGCCGAGCACCTCGACCTCGCGCCCGCGGACCGCGCCGCGCCAGCCCTCGACGTGGTCGGCGTCGCCGTGGGTGAGCACGAGCAGCGGGATGCGCTCGACACCCAGCTCGGTGAGGCAGCGGTCGATCGGTCCGGGCTCCTGCCCGACGTCGACGACGATCGCCTCGCCCGGCCCCGTCGGCACGACGAACCCGTCGCCCTGGCCCACGTCGCACGCCACCACCACGACGTCCCGTGGCGGCCATCCGGGCGTCGGCGTCCGCACGATCGCGACGAGCAGGCCGAGGGTGACGCCGACGGTCAGGGCCGGTCGACGGACGAGCCACCAGAGGGCGACGCCGAGCGCCGGCACCAGTGGCAGCAGCGTCCACCACGGCCACGGCCACGCGACCGAGGCGCCTGGGACGGACGCGCCGACGCGGGCGACCGCGACGATCACCGAGGCCGCACCCCACGCGACGGTGCCGGGGACCGACGCGACGGGCGCCCAGACGAGGTCGAGGAGTCCCGCGACGAGCCCCGCCACCGTGGCGGGCGCGACGGCGGGGGCCACGACGACGTTCGCGAAGACCGCGACCAGGGAGACCTCGCCGCTCAACGACGTGACGACCGGCAGGCAGGCGAGGTGAGCCGCGATCGGCACGGCCACCGCCGTGGCGAGTGGCCCGGGCAGCCAGCGGAGGCGACGGGCCAGGGATGGCGCGAGGGCGATGATGCCGGCCGTGGCGCAGACCGACAGGACGAACCCCGCGCTCGTCGCGAGCCACGGGTCCAGCACGACCAGCGCGATCACGGACCACGCGAGCGCCCGCAGACCCGCGCCCGTGCGACCGACGAGGAGACCGGCGAGAGCGACCGATCCCATCACCGCCGCCCGCAGCACGCTGGGCTCCGGTCGTGCGACGAGCACGAACGCGACCACCGTGAGGGCGCCCGCCGCGAGCACCACGCGGCGGGACGCGCCGACGGCCTTGAGCCCCAGCAGCACGATGCCCAGCACGATCGTGAGGTTCGCGCCGGAGACGGCGAGCAGGTGGGTGAGCCCGGTCGTCGCGAACTCCTCGCGGGTCCGGTCCGACAGTCCGGTCTCGTCGCCGGCGACCAGGGCGGGGACGAGCGCCGCGGCCTGGTCGTCGCGGTGGTCGACACCGTCGCGGACGCCGTCGCGCACGACCTCGCTCCAGCGCCACCACCACGGCCCCGAGCCGACGCTGCGCCACTCGCGCACCCGCAGGACCGCCGCCTCGTCCCGGCCGTCGGCGGGCGCGAGCTCGGCGCGCACCGCCAGCCGCGTACCGGTGACGAGCGACTGCGACCCCTCGACGAACGCCGTGGCGCGCACGCGCACCTCCCACGTGCGACCGCGGGCCTCGACGACGCGCACCATCACCGGGACGACCGTGCCGGGACCCGAGGGCGCGCGGTAGACGCGACCGTCCTGGCGCACCTGGACCTCGGCGCGGACGGTGGTCCCCCGCTCGGCGAGTGCCGTGACGGGCGACGCCTCCACCGCCGTCACCCGCCAGCCGCACGTGACGGCGACCACCACGAGGGCGGCGGCGGGGAACGCGAGCACCGGGCGTCGCCAGCCGAGGGCGAGGACCACCGCGCCGGAGAGAGCGGCGCCGAACGCCCACGGGGGCGCCGCGTGCGAGAGCGCCGCGGCGGCCGCCCAGACCGCGAGCGCGGCCGGGACGACCCTCAGGTCAGAGCGCGACCCGGTCACGCAGGTCGGCCAGGGTCGCCTCGCCGATCCCCTTCACGTCGAGCAGGTCCTCGACCGACCGGAACGGACCGTTCTCGTCGCGCCACGACACGATCGCCGCGGCGGTCACGGGGCCGACGCCGGGCAGGGCGTCGAGGGCGACGACGTCGGCGGAGTTGAGATTGACGGTCGCGGGGGCGTCGTCACCTGCGGGTGCCGCACCCGCGGAAGGTCCGCCCACCACGACCTGCTCGCCGTCGCTGAGGACGCGCGCGAGGTTCAGCGAGGCGGTGTCGACCTTGCCCTTCGTGCCGCCGGCGGCCTCGATCGCCTCGTGCACGCGCGAGCCCGGCGGCAGCGTGACGATGCCGGGACGTCGCACCCGCCCCGCCACGTCGATGACGAGGGTCGCGGGTGCGGAGGCCGCAGGAGCGCCCTCGCTCACGGCCACCGGCGTCGGGTCGGGCACGGCGACCTCCTGCGGTCGGCCGGCCAGCAGCCACCACACGACGAGGACGGCCGCCGCGCCTCCCACGACCCCGGCGAACCGGACGTGGACGGGTCGCAGCACGCGGCGCGGCTTGCGGCGCCGGCCCGGTGGCGGGCGGTCGGGATCGGGGAGCGTCGCGTCGAACGTCGCGGCCAGCTCGGCCAGGCGCTGCCGTGCGACCTGGGCGCGGGTCTCGGGCGGGACGGGAACCATGCCGCGACCCTAGGAATCCCCGGCCTCGGCGCGGAACCCGTCATCGCGCGCCTGTGGAGCGCCGCGACGGGTTGGACCCGCCTGTGGATCAGCGGGCGCTGACGGTGACCGCGATCATCCCCGGACCGACGTGGGCGCCGATGTCCGCGCCGACCTCGTCGACGGGGATCTCGGGACGGTCCAGCTGCTGCGCGAGCGACTGGGCGACGCGGACCGCGACGGGCTCGCTCGCCAGGTGCAGCACGCCGATGTCGTAGTCGCCGGCGTAGCCGCGGACGGCCTCCACGGCGAGCGCCTCCACGCGGGCGAGGGCCTTCGACGACGTGCGGACCTTCTCCAGCGGCGTCACCTCGCCGTCCTCGAGCGTGAGGATCGGCTTCACCGCGAGTGCCGAGCCGATGAGGGCGGCGGCCCGACCGATCCGGCCGCCGCGGCGCAGGTACTCGAGCGTGTCCACGTAGAGCAGCACGCGGGCCGAGCGGGCGGACGCGACGGCCGCCGCCTCGACCTCCTCGGCCGTGCCGCCGGCGTCGCGGGCGCGAGCCGCGGCACCCGCGGCGAAGCCCGTGGCCAGACCGGCCTGCATCGTGTCGACGACGCGGACGGGGACGTCGACGCGGTCGGCGGCCAGGCGCGCGGCGTCGACCGTGCCGGAAACCTTCGAGCTGATGTGGACCGAGACGATCTCGTCGACGCCGGTGGACGCGAGCGCCCGGTAGACGGCCTGGAAGGTCTCGGGCGAGGGTCTCGACGTGCTGACGGGCACGTTGTCGGCCAGCGCGTCGGCGATCATGTGCGACGTGACGTCGACGCCCTCGGTGTAGACGCGCGCGCCGATGATGACGGTCGTGGGCACGACGGTGATGCCCTCGCGCGCCGCGTCGTCGGGATCCAACGACGCGGTCGAGTCGGTGACGACGGCCACGGTCATGCTCGTGACCCTATCGAGATCAGTACACGTCCTTCGCGTAGCGCCCCTCGTCGGCGAGGCCCGCGAGCCAGTCGCGCGCCGCCTCGCGGCCCAGCCCACCGTGCCGCTCGGCAAGGTGCAGCAGGGTGGCCTCGACGTCCTTGGCCATGTGCACGCGGTCGCCGCACACGTAGAGGTGGGCGCCCTCGTCGAGCCAGCGCCACAGCTCGGCGCCGTGCTCGCGCATCCGGTCCTGCACGTAGACGCGACGGTCCTGGTCGCGCGAGAACGCGGTGTCGAGGCGGGTCAGGACGCCGTCGTCGCGCCACCGCTCGAGCTCCTCGCGGTAGAGGAAGTCGGTCTGCTCGTGGCGATCGCCGAAGATCAGCCAGTTCCGGCCCGGCTCCCCCGCCATCGCGCGGTGCGCCAGGAAGCCGCGGAACGGCGCGATGCCCGTGCCGGGACCGACCATGATCGCCGCGGCGTCCGGGTCGGCGGGCGGCCGGAAGTGGCGCTGGCGCTGCACGTGGACCCGGACGTCGTCCGCGCGGTCGGCGAGGAAGCCCGAGCAGATGCCGTGGCGCTCCGGACCGTGCACGCGGTGGCGCACGACGCCCACGGTCACCTGCACCTCGTGCGGGTCCTCCAGCGGGCTCGAGGAGATCGAGTACTGCCGCGGCGTGAGCGGCCGCAGGACGTCGAGCCACTGGTCGAGCCGGGCGAGGGTCGGGTGGTCGTGGAGGAGGTCGACGACCTGACGGCCCCACGCCCACTCCTGCACGGCGAGGCGGTCATCCGGGTCGGGCAGGCCGGTGAGCGTGCCGCGGTGGCGTTCGATCACGAGCCGGACGACCGCCGGTGTGATCGTCACGGGGTCGTACCGGTCGGCGAGGGCGTCGGCGAGGCGCACGGGCTCGCCGTCGGAGTCCACGACGGCGTCGCCGTCGAGGCCGGTGAGGGTGAGCCAGGCGTCGACGTACGCCGGGTCGACCCTCGGCGACACGGCCAGCGCGTCGCCGGGCTCGTACGTGAGCGAGTCGTCGGGCAGGTGGAAGCCGAACCGGCGCACCTCCTTCGACGAGCCCGGCGCGGTCAGCAGCTCGTTGCGGGTGAGTCGGGTCATCAGGGAGGGCCTGCGCGCGGGCGTGACAGGGGGTGCGTCCGTCGCGCCGAGGGCGCGGCCGACCGCCTCGAGCCAGGCGGCAGCGGGCCCGTCGTACGCCGGCTCGCACTCCGTGCGCGGGGCGAGCCGTCGGCCTCCGAGCTCGGCCAGCCGCTCGTCGAGGCGCCGCCCGAAGCCGCAGAAGTCGGCGTAGGTGGAGTCCCCGAAGGCCAGCACGCTGAAGCGCAGGTCCTCCAGCCGGGGTGCGTCCGGCGCGACGAGACGGCGCCAGAGGCCGACCGCCTCGGTGGGCGGATCGCCGTCGCCCGTGGTGCTGGTGACGAACAAGACGGTGCCGCGCAGGTCGCCGGCGTCGCGCATCGAGCGGTGCACCGTCGAGACGCCGCGGGCGCGGAGCAGCTCGACCAGCTGCGGCGCGTGGTCCTCCACGCGGCCGGTCTGCGAGGCCGTGAGGACCATGACGTCCGCGTCGCCGGACTCCTCCTCGGGAGCGAGGGCGGCCAGCACCTCGGCGAACCACCCGCGCACCTCCGGACCGACCGGCGCAGAGGCCGGTAGACCGGCGTGCGTCCTCGCCGCGAGGAATCCCGCGAGCCAGGCCGTCTCGGCCTCGGACGTGGGCCGCGGCGGCGTGACGGGCAGCCGGATCGGGGCACGCTCGAGCCGCACCGCGCAGTACTTGAACTCGGGCTGGAGCGAGTCGGGGTCCACCGCGTCGTACGTGACCGCGTTGACGGCGAGCCGCTCCCCCGTCATCTCGCCCCAGTGGATCGGCGCGAAGCACGTGCCGGGCAGCACGCGATCGGTGACGACGGCCGGCAGCTCGACGGTCCCGCGGCGCGAGACGACCCGGACCGACGAGCCGTCGCCGATCCCGAGCGCAGCGGCGTCGTCGGGGTGGACCTCGACGAAGGGGTCGGGGTTGAGCCGGTTGAGTCGCGCGACCTTCCCGGTCTTGGTCATGGTGTGCCACTGGTGCGGCAGGCGCCCGGTGTTGAGGACCACCGGGAACCGGTCGTCGGGCAGCTCGGCCGGCGCGAGGTGCGGCCGGGCGTGGAACACGGCGCGGCCGTCGGGGGTCGGGAACCGGACTACCCCGTCCTCGACGTAGCGGATCGGGTTGCGCCGCTCGCCGTCCGGCGGACACGGCCACTGGAGCGGGCCCTCGCGCAGGCGGTCGTAGTCGGCGCCGCGCAGGTCGTAGCCCGTGGCGGGGTTGGCGAAGGACCGGATCTCGTCGAACACCTCCTCGGCGCTGTCGAAGGCGAACGCCTCGCCGAACCCCAGTCGCGTGGCGATGTCGGCGATGAGCCGCCAGTCCGGGCGGGCGTCCCCCGGCGGCGACCCGGCCGGCTGGCACAGCGTCAGGTTGCGCTCGGAGTTGACCATGACGCCCTCGGCCTCGGTCCAGAGCGCGGCGGGCAGGGCGATGTCGGCGTGCGTGAGCGTCTCGTTCTCGGCGTAGGCGTCCTGCACCACGACGACGTCGGCGGCGGCCAGCCCGGCGAGCACGGTGGAGCGGTTCGCGACAGAGTGCACGGGGTTCGTGCAGATGATCCACGCGGCGCGGACCTCACCCGCGGCCAGCTGCTCGAAGAGGTCGATCGTGCCGCGGCCCACCTCGTCGCGGATCGTGCCGGGCTCGAGCCCCCACGCCTCCTCGACGAACGCCCGGTCGGCGGGCGAGACGACGGAGCGCTGGCCCGGCAGGCCCGGCCCCATGTAGCCCATCTCGCGTCCGCCCATCGCGTTCGGCTGGCCCGTGAGCGAGAAGGGACCGGACCCGGTGCGGCAGATCGCACCGGTCGCGAGGTGCAGGTTGACCAGCACGTTGGTGTTCCACGTGCCGTGCGTGGACTGGTTGAGGCCCATCGTCCAGCAGCTCATCCAGTCGTCGGCGGCGGCGATCCAGCCGGCGAGGGTGCGCAGGTCGTCGGCCGCGACGCCGCTCGTGGCGGCGACGGAGTCCGGGTCGTACGCGGCCACCATCGCCTCGACGTCCTCCCAGCCGCGGGTGTGGTCCGCGACGAACGCGCGATCCACGGCGTCCGTCGCGATGAGCTGGTGGAGCAGCCCGTTGAGCAGGGCGAGGTCGGTGCCGGGGCGGACCTGCAGGAACAGGTCGGCCTTCTCGGCGGTCGCCGTGCGCCGCGGGTCCACGACGACGAGACGCGCTCCGGCCTTGACCCGCTCCATCATCCGCAGGAACAGGATCGGATGGGCGTCGGCCATGTTCGAGCCGATGACCAGGAACAGGTCGGCGTGGTCGAAGTCGTCGTACGAGCCCGGCGGACCGTCCGCGCCCAGGGACTGCTTGTAGCCCGTGCCCGCGCTGGCCATGCACAGCCGCGAGTTCGACTCGATGTTGACCGTGCGCAGGTAGCCCTTGGCCAGCTTCGTCGCGAGGTACTGCGCCTCCAGCGACATCTGGCCCGAGACGTACAGCGCGACCGCGTCGGGTCCGTGCTCGTCGATCACGGCGCGGAAGCGGGCGGCCGCCTCGTCGAGCGCGGCCTCGATGCCGACCTCGACCCGGTCGGCCGCGCGGTCGGAGCGGATCGAGGCCTTCTCCATCCGTCCCGGTGCGGCGAGCAGGTCGGCCGTCGTCGCGCCCTTCGTGCACAGCCGGCCTGCGTTCGCGGGGTGGTCGGGCGTGCCCGCCGCGCCGGTGACGAGCACCTGGTCGTGGCGTCGCTCGACCTGCAGGGTGAGGCCGCAGCCCACGCCGCAGTACCCGCAGACCGTGCGCACCACGTCAGACCGCCGTCGCCAGCTCGCGAGCCCGGGCCTGGTCGTACCGCTCGAGCACGAGACGGACGAGGCGCTCGTCGGGCGTCCGCTCGTCGAGCAGCGGTGCGGTGACGACGTCCGCGCCGGTCCGACCGAGCGCGTCGTGGAAGTGCCCGGGAGCCAGCAGGTGGCTCGCGACCAGGACCCGACGGCCGGGACGGCGGACCGAGGTCACGACCTCGGCCAGCGGCGTGCCGCAGTGCCCGACGTGGCCGAGCGCGACCTCGCGGTCGAGCCGGAGCGAGAGATCACGGGCGGTCGCCCGGAGGTCGGCGAGAGCGCGCGGATCGCTGGAGGCGGAGGCGCCCAGGACCACGACCTCGTCGGGCGCGAGCCCCTCGTCGTGCAGCCGCGAGACGAGCACGTCGATGACGGCCGCGTGCGGGCCGAGCGGCGCGGCAGCGGCGTGAGCCGGGCGCCGCGCGACGACGCCCGCGATGTCGTGGTGCACGTGGTAGCCCGCCGAGAGCAGCAGCGGCACGACGACCGCCGGACGGTCACCGAGCCACGCGGCGACCTCGGGCAGCGCCGGCTCCTGCACGTCGACCCACGTCGGGACCACCTCGAGACCCGAGGCGTCCCGGACGGCGTCCACCAGGGCGGTGACGGCGGCGGCCCCGCGCTCCGAGCGGGTGCCGTGACTGCAGGCGATCAGGACGGGCATGCTCATGCGGGCCTCTCCAGAGTGTGCGGTTCGAGTCGGTAGCCGCGCTTGACGACGGTGCCGACGAGGCGGCGGTCGCCGAGCGCCTCGCGCAGCCGGCCGACGGCGACGTCGGCGGCGTGGGGGTCGGCCGTGGCGCGCGGCAGGACAGCCAGCACCTGCTCGCGGGTGAACACGGCTCCGGGCTCGGAGGCCAGGAGTCGCAGCACGGCCAGCCCGGCGGGCGGCAGCGGCAGCACCTCGTGGTCGAGGGTGGCCGCGGTGGCGTGCACGCGCAGACGGCCGGTGGCGACGTCGATGCCGAGGTCGTCACGGCCGAAGTGCACGACGACCGAGCGGACGAGCGCGCCGAGACGGCCCCGGTCGGGCACGAGCGGGTCGAAGCCGGCGACGAGGAGCGGCTCCGCGGTGACGGGTCCGACCGCGGCCAGCACGAGCCGGCCCTCCCCCGCCAGCTCGAGCAGCTCGGGCAGCACGCCGAGCTCGCGCACGACGCGCAGCCACGCGCTGGCGCCGGGCGCCGAGGTGAAGACGATGGCGTCGAAGCCGCCGCAGGCCGCGTCGCGGACCGAGCGCTCGACAGCCTCGGGGTCCGGCGGCGGGCCCCAGCGGTAGACGACCAGCGGCACGGTCGAGGCTCCGGCACCGGAGACGGCGGACTCCAGTCCGTCGTCGCCCGCGCCGTGGTGCTGCACGGCGATCCGCAGCCCGTCGACGCCCTCCGCGACGAGGTACTCGGCCATCTCGCGCGAGGTCTCGGACTCCGCGACCCAGTCGGCCACCAGCCCCGCGGCCTGGATCGCGCCGCGCGCCTTGGGCCCGCGCGCGACGATGCGGGCGCCGGCCAGCACCTCGTGCAGCGGCTCGAGCAGATCGACCGACTCGGCCGTCTCCAGCCAGCTGCGGAAGCCGATCGCGGTCGTCACGACGACGATGTCGGGACGGTCGTCGATGAGCTCCTGCGTGCGCGCGACGAGCGTGGCCTCGTCGATGTGCGCCTCGACGCCCAGCGTCGCCGCCGTGTGGACCTGCGCGCCGCGCCGCACGAGCGCGCTGGCCAGATCGGTGGCGCGGCGCTGCGCGGTGACGAGGATCCGGGTCCCGGCGAGCACCGGCCCGTGAGGGGTCACGCGCCCTCCCGGCGCAGCCAGACGACGTCGTCGACGACCCGCACGTCCCAGCGTCCGAGCGTGACCTCGGGCTCGTCGAGGCACACGCCGGTGCGCAGGTCGAACACCTGCTTGTGCAGCGGCGAGGCCACCGTCGGGACGTCGCCGCGGGACCCGACGAGGCCGCGCGCGATGACGTTCGATCCCGTGAACGGGTCGCGGTGGCCCACCGCGAGGATCTCGCCGTCCTGGAGGCGGAAGATCGCCACCTGATCGCCGTCGACGAGAGCCGCCGCGCCCCGGTCGACCCAGAGCCGATCGACCGTGCACACCGCGGTCCACGCCGTCTCCGACACGGCGGCGCTCATGAGACGGCCTCCGTCCGGACGGGCAGGCGGTCGCCGGCGATCACGACCGGGTCGGCGGGCCGGCGCTGACCACGCTCCTCGACGTAGGCGAGGTCCGGGTCGGGCGTGTCCGGCGCATTCACGAAGGAGCCGAACTGGGCCAGCTTCTCGGGATCGGCCAGCGTCTGCGCCCACTCGTCCGCGTAGCTCTCGACGTGCTCGGCCATCTGCGCGTCCAGCTCGGCGCCGATGCCCAGGGAGTCCTTCAGGACGACGTCGCGGACGTGCTCGATCCCGCCCTCGATCGACTCGATCCACGGCGCCGTGCGCTGGAGCCGGTCGGCCGTGCGGACGTAGTAGAGCAGGAAGCGGTCGATGGCCCGCACGAGCTCCTCGGTGGTGAGGTCCTCGGCGAACAGCTGCGCGTGCCGGGGCGTGAAGCCGCCGTTGCCGCCGACGTACATGTTCCAGCCGTGGTCGGTGGCGATGACGCCCACGTCCTTGCCGCGCGCCTCGGCGCACTCGCGCGCGCACCCGGAGACGCCGAGCTTGATCTTGTGCGGCGAGCGCAGGCCGCGGTAGCGCAGCTCGAGCTCGACCGCGAGGCCCACCGAGTCCTGCACGCCGTAGCGGCACCAGGTCTGGCCGACGCACGACTTCACGGTGCGCAGGCTCTTGCCGTACGCGTGCCCCGACTCGAAGCCCGCGTCGACGAGGCGCCTCCAGATCGCCGGCAGCTGGTCGATGCGGGCGCCGAAGAGGTCGATCCGCTGTCCGCCCGTGATCTTCGTGTAGAGCCCGAAGTCGGCGGCGACCTGACCGATGACGATGAGGCCCTCCGGGGTGATCTCGCCGCCGGGGACGCGCGGGACCACCGAGTACGTGCCGTCCTTCTGGAGGTTGGCCATGACGTGGTCGTTCGTGTCCTGCAGTCGGGCGTTCTCGCGGTCGAGCACGTGGCCGCGGCCCAGGCTCGACAGGATCGAGGCGGCGACGGGACGGCAGATGTCGCAACCGTGACCCCGCCCGTGCCGCGCGATCAACTCGCTGAACGAGCCGATCCCGGTGGCCCGCACGACCTCGTACAGCTCGGTGCGGCTGAGGTCGAAGTGCTCGCACAGGGCGTTGCTGACGGTGATGCCCTGCGCCTCGAGCTCGGCGTTCACGATCGTCTTCACGAGCGGCACGCACGAGCCGCAGCTGGTGCCGGCCTTCGTGCACGCCTTCACACCCGCCAGGTCGGTGCACTCGCCGCCGCTGATCGCGCAGCGGATCGCGCCCGCGGACACGTTGTTGCACGAGCACACCGTGGCGGTGTCGGGCAGCGCGCCGGTCGACGGCGGCTCGATGCCGTCGGGCATCAGCCACGCGGCGGGGTCGCTGCCGAGCTCGGCAGCGACCATCGGGCGCAGGCTCGTGTACGCCGAGGCGTCGCCGACGAGCATGCCGCCGAGCAGCGTGCTCGCGTCGTCGCTCATGACGAGCTTCTTGTAGACGCCGGCGAGCGGATCGGCGTAGACGACCTCGAGGCTGCCGCCCTGCGCGGCGAACGCGTCGCCGAAGCTGGCGACGTCGACGCCCATCAGCTTGAGCTTCGTGGAGAGGTCCGCGCCGGTGAACGCGGCCGAGCCACCGAGCAGCCGGTCGGCGACGACCTCGGCCATCGTGTAGCCCGGACCGACGAGGCCCCAGACGCGATCGGCGATGCAGGCGACCTCGCCGATCGCCCAGATGTGCTCGTCGCTCGTGCGGCAGGAGTCGTCGGCCATCACGCCCCCGCGCGGGTGGACCTCGAGTCCGGCCTCGCGGGCCAGCTCGTCGCGTGGCCGCACTCCGGTGGCGTAGACGACGACGTCGGCGGGGATCGTCTCGCCGTCGGCGAACGTCATCCGGCCCACCTTCTTCGTCCCGCGTCCCGTGCGCAGGGACTTCGTCGCGGTGGACGTGCGGACCTCGACGCCGAGCCCCTCGATGAGGCGGCGGAGCGCCTGGCCGCCGGCGAGGTCGAGCTGGACGGGCATGAGCCGGTCGGCGAACTCGACCACGGTGCACTCGGCGCCCAGCTCGCGCAGGGCGCCGGCCGCCTCGAGACCGAGCAGGCCGCCGCCGATGACGACGCCGCGCGCCGGGTGGCCCAGCTGCTCGCCGCGGTCGCGCACCCACGTGCGCAGCTCGGTGACGTCGTCGACCGTGCGGTAGACGAAGCAGCCCGGCAGGTCCGACCCGTCCACGGGCGGCACCGCGGCGTACGAGCCGGTGGCCAGGACGAGCTCGTCGTAGTGCTCCTCGCGACCGTGGACCGTGACCGTCCTCGCCTCGCGGTCGATCCCCGAGACCCGCGCGTTGCGGTGCAGTCGCACGCCGGGGGTGCGCCACAGGGCCTGGTCGCCGAGCAGCAGCTCGTCGGGATCGGCCACCGTGAAGAAGGAGGTGAGCGCGACGCGGTCGTACGGCGGACGGCTCTCCTCACCGAACACGTCGATGTCCCACTGCGCCGTGGCGCCGCGCTCGACGAGGGCCTCCACGAGGCGGCGGGCGACCATGCCGGCGCCGGCGACGATCAGTCTCTTGCGTGTCATACCTCCAGCGTCCGTGGCTCAGGTTTCCGGCCCGACACCTCGATGTAACAACCGATGACATCGGTCTCACGATCGTCACCTGACGACTGTGAGGAGAACGTTCCCGCCCGGTTACCGGCAGGCGCGGGCGGCCGAAACGCGCCGTTCCTACGGTCGTGGCCATCCGAGCAGCCCTGCGTCAGGAGTCGTGATGACCACCGTGAGAACCGACCTGCAGACCTCCTCCCTCGTCCACCGGCCCGGCCGGTGGATCGACGGCTGGGATCCCGAGAACGAGGTCCAGTGGGCCGCCGAGGGTCGCCCGATCGCACGGCGCAACCTCACCGTGTCCGTGTTCGCCGAGTTCTTCGGCTTCATGATGCTGGGCGTGTGGAGCGTGGTCGTCCCGAACCTGGGCACGGCCGGCTTCTCCTACTCGACCGACCAGCTCTACTGGCTGATCGCGCTGCCGGGGCTCGCGGGCGCGGCCATGCGCGTGCTCTACACGTTCATGGTGCCGGTTTTCGGCGGGCGGAACTGGACCGTGATCTCGGCCCTGCTGCTGCTGATCCCCGCGCTCGGGCTCGCCTGGGCGGTGAGCGACCCGACCACGCCGTTCGCGGTGATGCTGCTGGTCGCCTCCCTGGCCGGCCTCGGCGGCGGCAACTTCGCCTCGTCGATGGTGAACATCTCGTTCTTCTACCCGCAGCGCGAGAAGGGCAAGGCGCTCGGCATCAACGCCGCCGGCGGCAACCTCGGCACCGGCGTCGTGCAGCTGGTGGTGCCGCTCATCATCACGACCGGCGCCGGCGTCGCCCTCGAGCGCGCGGGACTGATCTTCGTGCCCGCCGCCATCATCTCGGCGCTCGCGGCCCTGCTGCTCATGAACAACCTGTCCAACACGAGCTCCGACCTGCGCAGCTACGCGCTGGCCGTCCGCAACCCCCACACGTGGGTCATCTCGTTCCTCTACATCGGCACGTTCGGCTCGTTCCTGGGCTTCTCGCTGACCTTCCCCACGCTCATGAAGGCGATGCATCCCGACGTGCCGATCGCGATGGCATTCCTCGGCGCCGCCACCGGCGCGCTCATGCGACCCCTCGGCGGCGCGCTGGCCGACCGGTTCGGCGGCACCCGCGTGACGATGGCGTCCTACGTCGCGATGGCCGCGGGCGTGATCGGGCTGGTGCTGACGCTCGAGGATGCCTCGTTCGCGCTCTTCCTGGCCCTGTTCCTCGTGCTGTTCGGCGCGGCCGGCGTGGGGAACGGCTCGGTCTACCGGATGATCCCGATCGCCTTCCAGATCGGCGCGCACGACGACGACGCCCGAGCCCGCGGGCACCGCGCCGCCGCGGGCTGCATCGGTATCGCGGGCGCCGTCGGCGCGCTCGGCTCGTTCTTTGTGCCGCGCACCTTCGCCGAGCTCGGCATCACCGGTGGCCTGTGGGCCTTCGCCGCCGTCTACGCGGTCATGCTCGTGGTCGCCTGGGGCGTCTACGCGCGACCCGGGACCGACACCCACGCGGCCCGCGTGTGATCAGACGACGATGCTGACGAGCTTGGGGGCGCGGACGATGACCTTGCGGATCTCGCGGCCGTCGATCGTGCGGACCACGTTCGGCTCGGCCAGCGCGAGGGCCGTGAGGTCCTCGTCGCTGATGTCGGCGGCCACCTCGAGCTTGCCGCGCACCTTGCCCTGGATCTGCACGACGCACGTGACCAGGTCCTGGATGAGGTACTGCTCGTCGGCGACGGGCCACGGCTCGTAGGTGAGCGTGTCCTCGTGGCCCAGGCGCGACCACAGCTCCTCGGCCAGGTGCGGGGCCAGCGGGGCCAGCATCAGCACGAGCGGCTCGATGATCGTGCGCGAGCGCACCGACGACTTGGTCAGGTGGTTCGTCAGCTCGATGAGCTTGGCGATCGCGGTGTTGAACCGCAGCTCGCCCATGTCCTCGGTGACGCCGGCGATGGCCTGGTGCAGGGCACGCAGCGACGCGGTGTCGGGCTCGGTGTCGTCGGCGACGACCTCGCCCGTCTCCTCGTCGACGACGAGGCGCCACACGCGCTGCAGGAAGCGCTGCGAGCCGACGACCGCACGGGTCTCCCACGGACGGGAGACGTCCAGCGGACCCATGCTCATCTCGTACACGCGGAACGTGTCGGCGCCGTAGGCCTCGTACATCTCGTCGGGCGTGACGACGTTCTTGAGGCTCTTGCCCATCTTCCCGTATTCGCGGTTGACGGGCTTGCCCTCGTGGAACCAGGCGCCGTCGCGCTCCTCGACCTCGTCGGCGGGCACGTAGGTGCCGCGCTCGTCGGTGAAGGCGTACGCCTGGATGTAGCCCTGGTTGAACAGGCGGTGGAACGGCTCCTCACTGCTCACGTGGCCGAGGTCGAACATCACCTTGTGCCAGAAGCGCGCGTACAGCAGGTGCAGCACCGCGTGCTCGACGCCGCCGACGTAGAGGTCGACACCGCCGGTCTCGCCGGGCGCCTTCGGGCCGAGCCAGTAGCGCTCGTTCTGCGGATCCGCGAGGACGTTCGCGTTGTGCGGATCGGTGTAGCGCAGCTCGTACCAGCTGGAGCCGGCCCAGTTGGGCATCGTGTTGGTCTCGCGGCGGTAGCGCTTCGGGCCGTCGCCGAGGTCCAGCTCGACCTCGACCCACTCGGGCACGCGCGCCAGCGGCGGCTCGGGCTCGCTCGTGGCGTCGTCGGCCTCGAAGGTCTTCGGCGAGTAGTCGGGCACCTCGGGCAGCTCGACCGGCAGCATCGACTCGGGCAGCGCGATCGCGCGGCCGTCCTCGTCGTAGACGATCGGGAACGGCTCGCCCCAGTAGCGCTGGCGGCTGAACAGCCAGTCGCGCAGGCGGTAGGTGGTGGTGCCCTCGCCGACGCCGCGCTGCTCGAGCCACGCGATGATCGCGGCCTTCGCGTCGTCGACCGTCAGGCCGTCGAGGCTCACGCCCTCGTCGCCGAACACGCCGGTGTTGTCGGAGTTGATCGCGACGCCCGCACCCGTCCAGGGCAGGACCTCGTCCTCGGGCGCCTGGACCACCGGCGTGATGCGCAGGCTCAGCTCGGTGGCGAACTCGAAGTCGCGCTCGTCGTGGCCGGGCACGGCCATGATCGCGCCCGTGCCGTAGCCCATGAGGACGTAGTCGGCGATGAAGACCGGGACGGCCTCGCCGTTCACCGGGTTGGTGGCGAAGGAGCCGGTGAAGACGCCCGTCTTCTCCTTGTTCTCCTGGCGCTCGACGTCGGACTTCGCCGCGGCCGTGCGGCGGTACTGCGCGATCGCGGCGACCGGGTCGGGCGCACCGCCGGTCCAGCGCTCGTCGACCGCCTCGGGCCACGTCTCGGCGGCCAGCCGGTCGACCATCGGGTGCTCGGGCGCGAGCACCATGTAGGTGGCGCCGAACAGCGTGTCGGGGCGCGTGGTGAAGACCTCGATCGGGCCCGCGGCCGACTCGAAGCGCACCTGGGCGCCGTGCGAGCGGCCGATCCAGTTGCGCTGCATGAGCTTGACCGGCTCGGGCCAGTCGACGCGATCGAGGTCGTCGATCAGGCGGTCGGCGTAGGCGGTGATGCGCATCTGCCACTGGCGCAGGCTGCGCTTGAAGACCGGGAAGTTGCCGCGCTCGCTGCGACCCTCGGCCGTGACCTCCTCGTTCGCCAGCACCGTGCCCAGCCCCGGGCACCAGTTGACCGGGGACTCGCTGATGTAGGCCAGGCGGTGCTCGTCGATCACGGCGGGGTCGTCGGTGCCCAGCTGCTCGATCAGCTCGCTGATGGGGCGGGCCTTCCCCTGCTCGGGGTCGTACCAGGAGTTGAAGATCTGCAGGAAGATCCACTGCGTCCAGCGCATGAACTCGGGCTCGATCGTGGCGAACGAGCGGCGCGCGTCATGGGCCAGGCCCAGGCGGCGCAGCTGGCGCCGCATGTTGGCGATGTTCTCCAGCGTGGTCTCGCGCGGGTGGCGACCGGTCTGGACGGCGTAGATCTCGGCGGGCAGGCCGAACGCGTCGTAGCCGAGGGCGTGCAGCACGTTGTCGCCCTGCATGCGGCGGAAGCGGCCGACGACGTCGGTGGCGATGTAGCCCAGCGGGTGGCCGACGTGCAGGCCGGCGCCCGAGGGGTACGGGAACATGTCCATCAGGAAGTACTTCGAGCCGCCGGCGTTGTGGCGGTCGTCGTCGAGCGCGAGGTCACCGACCGGGTTGGGGGCCTCGAACGTGCCCTCGGCCTCCCAGCGGTCCTGCCACGCCGTCTCGATGCGGCCGGCGTACGCGCTGGTGTACCGGTGTGCGGCGCCGTCGGCTGCCGCGCCCTCCTGGGTGTCCTGGTTGCTCACCGACCTAGGTTACCCGCCGGGCTCGGGCGCCCGCCGTCGCGTCAGGAGTTGCCGAGGGCACAGAAGGTCTCCACCTTGCGGGTGGGACCGGAGACGATCAGCTCGTCGGTCGCCTCGATCGAGGTCTCGGGGCGGGCGTAGGTGAAGTCCTCGCCGCGCCGCTTGACGCCGACGACGGTGACGCCGAACTTCGCTCGCAGCTGCGACTCCAGCAGCGTGCGCCCGGCGGCCAGCTTCGGCGCGCGCGTGCGCGCGATCGAGAAGCCGTCGTCGAACTCGATGTAGTCGATCATCGCGCCGGTGACCATGTGCGCCACGCGCTCGCCCATCGCCGACTCGGGACGCACCACGTGGGTGGCGCCGACGCGCTCGAGGATCCGGGCGTGCTTGGCGTTGATGGCCTTGGCCCACACCTCCGAGACGCCGAGCTCGACGAGGCTCAGCACGGTCAGGACGCTGGCCTCGATGTCGGTGCCGATGCCCACGACGGCGCGGTCGAACTGCTCGGCGCCGATCTGGCGCAGCGCCTCGGTGTCCGTGGTGTCGGCCGAGACGACGTGCGTGAACTCGCTGGCGAAGCGCTGCACGAGCGCGGCGTCCTCGTCGACGCCGAGGACGTCGTGGCCGAGGCGGACCAGCGAGCGCGCGACGGCCGAGCCGAAGCGGCCCAGGCCGACGACCAGGACCGGGGCGGTGAGGGGGTCGTTGTTAGCCAATGATCGGTTGCTCCTCGGGAAGGTGATACCTGGCGACGCGGCGCCGCAGCACGAACGCCGAGGCTGCCGTAATGGTGCCGACTCGGCCGATGAACATCAAGACGATGAGGACGAGCTGGCCCGCGACGTTGAGCTCGGGGGTCAGGCCCGTGGACAGGCCCACGGTGCCGAACGCGGACGTCGACTCGAAGAGTCCTTCCGACAGCGGGACGCCCGCGACGATCATGAGGGCCATCGCGCCGCCCGTGACGAGGCCGACGGCGATGAGCGCGATGCTGAGCGCCGTGCGGATCGTGCGCGCGTTGATCGCGCGCGAGCCGATCCGCACCTGCTCCTCGCCGCGCAGCTCGGCCAGGATGACGTACGCCAGCAGCAGGAACGTGGTGATCTTGATGCCGCCGGCCGTGGAGGCGCTGCCGCCGCCGATGAACATCATGACGATCGCGGTGAAGAGCGTGACGGGCTCGACCTGGCCCCAGTCGAAGCTGTTGAGGCCGCCCGACCGCGGCATGATGCCGCCCTCGATGCCCGTGACCAGCTTGTCGATGGGGCTGAGGTCGCCGATCGTGGCGGCGTTGTTCCACTCGACCACGACGAACATCGTGGAGGCGATGGCCAGCAGCGCCAACGAGCCCCACACGGTCAGCCGGGTGTGGATCGTCCACGTCTTCGGGGAGCGCCACTCCTGGTAGAGCTCGGCGAGGACCGGGAAGCCGACACCGCCGGCGAACACGGCGACCGAGATCGGCAGGATCACGGCGTAGTCGCCCGCGTAGCTGGTGAGGCTGTCGGGGTGCAGCGAGAAGCCCGCGTTGTTGAACGCCATGACCGCGTCGAACACGCCGTGCCACAGCGAGTAGGCGAACGAGTCGAAGTAGTACGTCGCGTAGCGGATCGTGAGGATGATCGCCGTGATGCCCTGGAAGATCAGGGTCGTGATCGCGACGCGCTTGAACAGGGGGCCGACGTCGCCCAGGCTCACGACGTGCATGTCGGTCTGGGCCGCCAGCCGCGTGCGCAGGCCCAGCCGCCCGCCGACGAACAGGCCGAGCAGCGTCGTCATCGCGATGATGCCGATGCCGCCGATCTCGACGAGCACGATGATGATGCCCTGCCCGATCGGCGACCAGTAGGTGCCCGTGTCGACCACGGCCAGGCCGGTCACGGTGACGGCGGACGCCGAGGTGAAGAAGGCGTCCATGAACGACGGGTCCTCCTCGCCCGCACGGGCGAAGGGCATCAGCAGCAGCAGCGTGCCGACCACGATGAGGGACAGGAACGTCAGCGGCAGCAATCGCACGGGGTGGGCGATCGACGCCGGGAGACGGAAGCGACGGCGCCAGGGCACGCCCCGACGGTACACCCGCCCCAGCCGTCACACCCGGTAGATTGCGGACCATGGCTTCCCCGGCGCATTTCGTCCGTGCCCTCGTGACGCGTCTGGGTCGCAGCTCGGAGCTTCCGGGCCTGCTGCTGGTCAACGGAACGATCCTGCTGGCCCTGCTGCTCGTGGTCCTCGACCTCGACCTGGCCGCCGTGATCGCCCTGCTCGTGTCCACCGCCGCCGAGTGGTGGCTCGAGCGCCGCTCCCCCGTCTCCTCGATGCTGCTGAGGCAGGCGTCGGCGGGCCCGCCGCTGCGGTTCGCCCTGCGCGTCATCGTCGCCGCGGTCGCCTCCACGCAGTTCGCCGACGGCCCCGCCCTGCACGCGTTCCTGCTCGTCGCGCTGCTCATGATCACGGTGCTGTGCGTGCGCGCGCTGCACGCCGAGTACCGCCGCATCGGCCCTCTCAAGCCGATGCGCACGCGGCACATCCCCGGCGACACGTACATCGAGGAGGAGCCGCAGAGTCGCCCGCTCCTGGTCACCGTCGCCCAGCTCGGCGCCCTCGCGCCGGCCGTGCTCGGCGCCCCGTGGTGGGCCGTCCTGGCCGTCGGAGCCGCGGCCGTGGCGCTCGTGCTGGCGGGCACCGTGCCCGAGCTGCTCACCAGCTGGCGGATGCGCACGGCCAAGCGTGCCACCGGCTTCACCCCCCAGCTCTCGTCCGTGCAGCGGTTCATCGACGAGTACCGGCCCGAGGTGGTGGTCCACCTGTCCGGACCCGATACCGCGGCCTACCAGATCAACACGTGGATCGAGGCGCTCGAGGCGCTCGACCAGCGGGTCATGGTGGTCCTGCGCGACCACCCGCTGTTCGAGAGGATGGCAGCCTCGAAGCTGCCCACGCTCTCGCTGCCGGCTCCCGGCGAGCTGCTCATGCTCGACTTCTCGACGGTCAAGGTGGCGCTCTACCCGGCCAACACCGGCAACAACATCCACCTGCTGCGGCTGCCCACGATGATGAGCGCCTTCATCGGCCACGGCGACAGCGACAAGAGCGCCTCGAACAACCCGTTCTCACGGGTCTACGACGAGCTCTGGGTGGCGGGCGAGGCCGGCGCCGACCGGTACCGCCGGTCCGGCATGCACATCCCCGAGGACCAGTTCCGCTTCGTCGGTCGCCCGCAGGTGCACGCGATCGAGCCCACGCCGCGCATCGGCGAGCAGGAGATCCCGACGGTCCTCTACGCGCCCACGTGGGAGGGCGTCAACCAGCACCAGGAGTACTCCTCCCTGCGCGCGATCGGCGTGCAGCTGATCGACGCGCTGCTGGCCGACGGCTCGGTCCGCGTCGTCTACAAGCCGCACCCGTTCACGGGCCAGCGCGACGCGAAGTACCGCGTGGCGCACGCCGTGATCAGCCGCCGCCTCGACGACGCCAAGGCACGCACCGGGATCGACCACCGGGTCGTCACGGGTGGCGCGCTGACCGGCTGGATGAACCAGTCCACGGCGCTCGTCAGCGACATCTCCAGCGTGCTCTCGGACTGGCTCGCCGGCGAGAAGCCGTACGCCGTCTTCAACCACGAAGGCTCCTCGACCAAGCAGTTCCGCGAGGACTACCCGTCCAGCGCCGCGGCCACGATCCTCGGCCCGCAGGCCACGGGGGTGGAGGAGCTCCTCGACGTCGTCACGGGTCGCGCCCCCGACGTGCTCGCGGAGTACCGCTCGAAGCTGGCGACCTACCTGCTCGGCTCGCCCGAGCAGCGCACGCTCGAGGCGTTCCGCGCCGCGGTCACGGCGTTCGTGGAGCGATCGGACGCCGAGCGCGCGATCTACCGCTGAGCGCCAGGAGCAGCAGGCCGGCGACGGAGGCCACCGCTCCCCCGGCCACGAGTCCCGGCCCGGGACCGCCGGTGGACGCCAGGCCCGAGCCACCGCCCGTGGTGCCGCCGGAGCTCCAGTAGTACGCGTCGTCGTCAGTCGTGTCGCCGTCCGAGTCGATCGCCGTCGGCTGGGTGGTCGGGACGGTGGTCGGCGTCGTGGTCGGGACGGTGGTGGGCTCGCTCGTCGGCTCCGTGGTCGGCTCCGTCGTGGGCTCGGTGGTGGGCTCCGTCGTCGGCTCGGTCGTGGGCTCCGTGGCCGGCTCGCAGTCGATCACTCCCTGGAACGGGAAGTCGTGCACCTCGCGCACCGTGCGCCCGGCGAAGCTGAGGTGGTCGAAGCTGCGCGCGATGACGTTGCCCTCGATGTTGCCGTGCGCGTACCAGTCGAGGTCGGCGCGCGGGGCGTAGATCGTGCCCTCGAGGGTGTCGGAGTTCTCGATCTGCAGCGACGTCGCGTCGGGGAAGTTCCACAGGATGAAGGGCGCGTTCGCCCCGCCGATCCCCGCGAGATTCGGCATGGACCCGGCGAAGTCGCCCGTCACGTTGATCACGAGCGGCGTCCCGGGGCCCGGCCGCGGGTCGTTGAACGTGATGCTCGTCAGGCCGTCGAGCTCGGCGGAGGTCAGGTTGAGCACGTTGGTGGTGCCGGCGGTCAGCGACACGTAGGCCTGCTGGCCGACGGGCACGGGCCGCGTGAGCGGATCGCCGTTCGCACTGGTGAGGGTGACGTTCTCGACGCACGCGCCGATCTCGGTGGACAGCGTGCGGTACTGCTCGAAGGCGCCGTCGAAGTCCACCTCGGGCACGGGCTGCGTGAACTCCGCGACGGTCTGCGCCGTCTGGACCTCGAGGCGCGGGATGTAGTCGGCCGTCTGGCCCTGCGGCACCGCGACCGCACCGGGACCGCCGACGAACGCGTCGTAGGTGGAGTCGTCCATCACCCGGGCCTGGCCCCCGATGATCCGCAGGATCGCGCCGGAGCCGGCGGCCGGGAACGTGAGCCCTCCCCCGACGTAGAGCGCGACGTCCTGCGGAGTCGGCGCCGCCCCTGCCAGGACGTTGTAGTTGCGGCGGAACGTCACGTCGCCGCCGACGGCCATCGTGCCCTCGGCCTCGTCGGCCTCGAGGATGGCGTCGCCCTCGACGAAGATCAGGAAGTTGGCGTTGGCCGGATCGGCGGAGTCGACCACGACCGGATTGACCGGCCCGACGGCCCACGCGGGACTCGTACTCCACAGGCCCGCACCGGTCGCCATCGTCAGGATCCCGACGACGGCGAGTGCTCGACCAGCGGTGCGCAGCGCCACCCGTTCAGCGTAGGTGGGATTCACGGATCCGTCATCAGGGCCGATAGCCTGTCGTGGTGAGTTCGACGACCAGCCCTCTCGCGATCGCCATCGTCACGTTCAACCGCTCCGCCCTGCTCGACGAGCTGCTGCAGAGCGCCTCCACGATGACGACCGCGCCCGATCGCATCGTCGTCGTCGACAACGCGAGCACCGACGACACGCAGGAGGTCGTCACCCGCTGGCAGGCCAAGCTCGGCCCTGACGTGCTGGTGAACCACCGCATGGAGACCAACACCGGCGGCGCCGGCGGCTTCAGCGAGGGCACCAAGGTCGCCCTCGAGCTGGGCGCCGAGTGGGTCTGGCTGATGGACGACGACGTCGAGATCCTCCCCGACGCCCTCGAGCGCTTCGCGCCCTGGATGGAGCGGTTCAAGGTCATCCACGGCCGCCGCTACGACGTCGACGGCACCCCCTTCTACTGGCAGGCCAAGTTCAACCAGTTCCTCGGCGTGCCGCTGCCCTACTCGGTGCGCACCTTCAACACCGACGGCTACGCCGTCACCAACTCCGGCACCTTCGAGGGCATGCTCGTGCACGCCGACGTCGTGCGCCGGATCGGACTGCCCGATCCCCGCTTCTTCATCTCGTGGGACGACGCGATCTACGCGTGGCTCGCCTCGCTGGAGACCGAGGTCGTCTACGTCGACGAGTTCGTGCTGCAGAAGAAGCGCGAGCAGAAGCAGGTCAGCCTCGGCGTGCGGCACCTCAACGACTCCAGCCCGCTGGCGAAGTACCACGTCATGCGGAACCGGGCCTACGTCGGCCGCTACTTCGCCGAGCACGGCCGCCTGAACAAGCCGGGCTTCGCCCTCGGCACCGCGCTCACGTTCGCCAAGGAGATCGTCCGGCTCATCGTGGTCGAGCGCTCCTTCAAGGGCTTCTCCTCACTGGTGAAGGGCTGGCGCGACGGCCGGAGGATCTGGGCCGACCGCACGTGGCAGCCGATGCCCGCGCTGGAGGGCGGCACGCATGACTGACGTCCTCGTCGTCGGGTCGGGCTTCTTCGGCCTCACCGTGGCCGAGCAGCTGGCGAACGACCCCGGTCTCACGGTGCACGTCATCGACCGCCGCTCGCACCTGGGCGGCAACGCCTACAGCGAGGCCGAGCCCACCACCGGCATCGAGATGCACCGCTACGGCGCGCACCTGTTCCACACCTCCAACGAGCGCGTGTGGGAGTACGTCAACCGCTTCACGACCTTCACGGGCTACCGCCACCACGTCTACTCGACGTACCGCGGCGAGGTGTACCCGCTGCCGATCAACCTCGGCACCATCAACCAGTTCACCCGCTCGTCGATGGGACCCGACGAGGCCCGTGCGTGGGTGGCCGAGCAGGCCGGCATCGGCCTGTCGGGCGGCGCCGCCGCGGCGACGAACCTCGAGGAGAAGGCGATCAGCCTGATCGGGCGGCCGCTCTACGAGGCGTTCATCCGCGGATACACGGCCAAGCAGTGGCAGACCGACCCCACCGCGCTCTCGGCGGACATCATCACCCGGCTGCCCGTGCGGTACACGTACGACAACCGCTACTTCAACGACACGTACGAGGGCCTGCCGACCGACGGCTACACGGCGTGGCTCGAGCGCATGGCCGACCACCCGAACATCACGATCGGCCTCGACACCGACTTCTTCGACGAGTCCCAGCCGTTCAACAAGGCGGCCACCGTCGGGCAGCTGCCGGTGGTCTACACCGGCCCGCTCGACCGCTACTTCGACCACGCCCACGGCCCTCTCGGCTGGCGCACGCTCGACTTCGAGTCCGAGGTGCTGCCGATCGGCGACTTCCAGGGCACGCCGGTGATGAACTACGCCGACGAGGAGATCCCGTACACGCGGATCCACGAGTTCCGGCACTTCCACCCCGAGCGCGACTACCCGTCCGACGCCACCGTGATCATGCGCGAGTTCAGCCGCTTCGCGACCGCCGGCACCGACGACGAGCCGTACTACCCCGTCAACACCGCCGACGACCGCACGGCGCTGAAGGCCTACCGCGAGCTCACGGCCGGCGAGTCCGACGTGCACTTCGGCGGGCGCCTGGGCACCTACCAGTACCTCGACATGCACATGGCGATCGCGTCGGCGCTCTCGATGGTCGACAACGTCCTGAGGCCGGGGCTCGTCCGTGGCTGAGTCGCGGGTCGGGATCGTCGCCCGGCTCCGCCAGTGGGCGATCGCACGCCTGCGCCGCTCGCGCTTCCTGCCCGTCGGCATGCCCGACAAGCGCACCGACGAGCACCGGCTCGGCCGGGCGTTCACCCAGTCGGTGCTGCTCTACTTCCCCAACGGCGCCGACGCGCTCTACCAACTGCGGCCGTGGTTCCGAGCGTTGCAGGCGCTCGACGCGGCGCACGGCGTGGTCGCGGTGTTCAAGGACTCCCGCACGGCCGCGCTGGTGCGCGCCGAGTCGGGCCTCGACTGCGTCACCCTCGCCCGCTACGGCCAGCTGGACGAGATCCTCGCGCTCAGCGACGTGAAGCTGGCGCTCTACGTCAACCACGACCCGATCAACTTCGAGTGCCTGCGGTTCACGTCGCTCGTGCACGTCTACCTGGGCCACGGCGACAGCGACAAGGGCGTCTCGGTGTCCAACCAGGTCAAGGCCTACGACCTGTGCTTCCTCGCGGGCCAGGCGGCGCTCGACCGCACCGACGTGGGCGTGATGCTCTACGACGCGCAGTCCCGCTCGGTGCTCATCGGCCAGCCGCAGCTGGACGCGCCCGCGCCCGCACCGCGCCCTGACCCGCAGCGCCCCACCGTGCTCTACGCCCCCACGTGGGAGGCGTCGCAGCCGTCGGTCTCCTACGGCTCGCTGCTGACCCACGGCGCCGCGATCCTCGACGCGCTGTCGGGCACGTACCGCGTCGTCTACCGGCCGCACCCGCTGAACGGCGTCATCGACCCGGCCTACGGCGAGGCCGACGCGGCGATCCGCGAGCGCGCCGACCGCGTGGACACCGACGTGCCGCTCGAGCAGTCGTTCGCCGACGCCGACCTGCTGGTCACCGACGTCTCGGCCGTCACCCTGAACTGGCTGCCCAGCGGCAAGCCCGTGCTGGTCTGCCGACCGCGCGTGCCGGTGCCGCCGTCGCGCCTCATGGACACGCTGCCGCTGCTGGACGAGGAAGCCGACGTGGCGGCGCTCGTGGCGCAGCACCTCGCGGCCGACCCCGGTGCCGCGGCCCGCGGCGAGCTGCTCGAGTACTACCTCGGCGACACCACCCCCGGTGCCGCGACCGAGCGCTTCCTGCAAGCGTGCGGCGACGCGATCGACCTGCGCGACCGCACCTGGGCGTCCCACCGTCGGCGCGGCGCCACCGGTCCCTGACGGAGACGGATCCTTCGACCTTCGGGTCGCCCCGGCGACGCCTTGGTACCAAGATCCGTCGCCCTCGACGGGATCAGGCCCTCTGGCGGGGCACCAGCAGGGCCACGAGCGCACCGGCGAAGGCCGCGCCCGCGCCGATCACGAAGCACAGCTGGAACGCACCCTTGTCCGGGATCGCGTAGCCGGCGAAGTCGACCGTCTTGCTGGTCAGCACGGCGGCCATGACGGCGCCGGCGATCGTGGTGCCGACCGAGCGCATCAGCGCGTTGAGGCCGACCCCCGAGCCGGACTCGGACTCCGGGACGTTGTCCAGGATCAGGGTGGGCATCGCGGCGTAGCCGATGCCGACGCCGGCGCACGCGACCAGCGAGCCCAACATGAGCTCCCACGGCGCGTTCATGAGGAACAGCGTCACGAGATAGCCGACGCCCAGCACCGTGGCACCGACCGAGAGCGTGATCCGCGCGCCTACCGTGGTGATGAGCCTGCTCGACACGGGCGCGAAGAACATCATCATGAGACCGCCGGGAGCCATCCACAGGCCCGCCTGCAGGATCGTCTGACCGAGGCCGAATCCGGTCTCCTCGGGCATCTGCAGCAGCTGCGGCAGGACGATCGACTGGGCCATCATGCCGAAGCCGATGAGCACGGCGGCGAGGTTCGTGAACAGCACCGGCGGGTTCGCGCTCGTGCGCAGGTCGACGAGCGGGTCGTCGTGACGCAGCTCGAACCACCCCCACAGCAGCAGGACCACGACGCCGCCGATGATCGAGCCGAGCGTGCGGCCGTCGGTCCAGCCCCACTCGCTGCCCTTGCTGACGCCGATCAGCGCCGAGACCAGGCCGATCGCGAGGCCCGCGACGCCGACGACGTCGATCCGGGCGGGGTGCTCGTCGTGGATGCCCGGGACGACGACCAGCGTCGCGGCGAGGATGACCGCCGCGAGGACGGATGAGAACCAGAACAGCGCGTGCCACGAGTAGTCCTGCGCGATCCAGGCGGCCAGCGGCAGGCCGAGGGCGCCGCCGACACCGAGGGTCGCGCTGACGGCGGCGACGGCAGTGGCGCGCTTCTCCACCGGCGCGACCTCGCGCACCATGCTGATCGCGACGGGGATGTAGCCCATCGCCATGCCCTGGAGGGCGCGGCCGACGAGGAACGGCGCGAGCGAGCTCGAGAGCGCGGCGATGAGCGAGCCGAGGACGAGGATGCCGGCGGACCCGACCATGACCTTCTTCTTGCCGTACATGTCGGCGAGGCGGCCGGTGACCGGCATCGTCACCGCGGCGGCGAGCAGCGTGGCCGTGACGGCCCACGAGGCGTTGCCGGGGTCGGTGCCCAGCAGGCGCGGCAGGTCGCTCTGGATCGGGATGACGAGCGACTGCATGAGCGCGCCCGCGAGACTGCCGAAGCAGAGCACGAGGATGACGGCGAGCGGCGGGAAGCGCGTGTCGACGGGCTCGTCGACGACGGAGTGTGAGCGCATGGGAGGTCCTGTCCGAACAGCGATGTGTAGTCTACACAAGCAACCTGTGTAGACTACACATGGAGATCGTCCCCCGCCGCATCGGAGTCCGCATGACCTCCCTCACAGAGTCCGCCCGCGCCGCTCCTGCATGGGCCGCCCTCCGCGGGATCGCCCGCTTGGAGCGGGGTCGCCGTGCCGCCGAGAGCGTCAGGTTCGGGCACGCCGACGGACGCCTGCTGTGGATGTTCTCCGACGGCCGGCCGCGGACGCTGCGGGAGATCGCCGACGAGCTCGCGTTGGAGCAGTCCACCGTGAACCGCCAGGCCAACGCGGCACTCAAGGCCGGCCTGCTGACACGGTCGCGCGAGCCCGGCCAGAACGCCTGGCACTTCAGCGCCAGCGAGGCGGCGCTCGAGGACTTCTCGCGCGAACTCCAGGACCACCTCGCGCTCCTCGACCGTGCCCTGCAGGCGCTGCCCGAGGGCGAGCGAGCGCGGTTCCTCGAGCACTTCGACACCTTCGCCACCGCCTACAGCGAGGCTGCCGTCGAGGGCTGACCTCGGCCTAGAATCGCGGCATGCACCGGATCTTCACCACGAGCGTCGCCTCGGTCTACCCCCACTACGTCGCCAAGGTGGAGAAGAAGGGGCGCACGAAGGCCGAGCTCGACCAGGTCATCGAGTGGCTCACCGGCTTCGACGAGGCCGCGCTGCAGAAGCACCTCGACGCCGAGACCACGTTCCAGGACTTCTTCGCGCAGGCGGACCTCAACCCCAGCGCCACCCTCATCACCGGCGTCGTCTGCCACGTGCGCGTCGAGGAGGTCGAGGACCCGCTCATGCAGCAGATCCGCTGGCTCGACAAGCTCGTCGACGAGCTCGCCAAGGGCAAGGCGATGGAGAAGGTCCTGCGCGCCTGAGCCGTCAGCGCGGCGACCAGCCGAAGTCGCGGCCCGCCCGCGCCACGAGGCGGTCCAGCACCGGGGCGTCGTCCGCGATCGGCACCGCCGGTCCGAACAGGCCGGGCGTCCCGCCCGGGTCGAACGACTCGACGAAGCCCAGGCACGCCGCCGCGGTGGCGTCGTCGAGGACGTACTCCTGACCCGTCGCGCGCGCGAGGTCCCAGCCGTGCAGGACGACCTCGTCGAGCGCCACCAGCCCCGCCGCGGCACCCGGCAGGTCGACGCCGCCCGCACGGGTCATCCCCTCCCAGGCCGACGCCTCCCTCCACGCGTTCACCAGGCGCGGCACGTGCTGCTCCAGCTCGACCTCCCAGCCCTCGCCCGCGCTCGGGGCGGCGTCGGGGTCCGGAGCCGTGTCGGTCAGCGGTCCGAACTCCTTGTCGGCGGCCGCGCGGAACGCCTGGGTGAGCCCGACGACGTGGTGCAGGAGCTGGCCGACGGTCACCCCCTCGCACGGCGTGGGGCGATGGAAGTCCTGGTCGGTGATGCGGGAGGCGGTGCGCAGGAGCGCGTGGCCCGCCGGCTCCAGATCGACTCTGCTCATCTCCGCAGTCTCGCCGGGTGTGGCGCTGCGCGGAACCCACGGCGCTGGGCACGGTGCGAGATCATCGAGAGATGGACACCCGGGAGCGGCTCGAGGACGAGCGACGGCGGACGCTGCGGCAGCTCGCCAGCCTGACGCGCGACTTCGACGCGGTCGTCGAGGCCTCGCTCGACTCCAACGCCGACGACGAGCACGACCCGGACGGCTCGACGATCGCCTTCGAGCGGTCGCAGGTGGACTCCCTCATCCAGCAGTCCCACCGACACCTCGCCGAGGTCGATGCTGCGATCGAGCGCCTCGATGCGGGAGCCTATGGGACATGCGAGACATGTGGACGACCGATCGCCCCCGCGCGACTCGAGGCACGACCGACGGCGCGGCAGTGCATCGCCTGCGCGTCGGCGCGACGCTGAGCCGGACGGAGGACCCGCGATGACGTGGCCCCGGGTCGACGGCCTGCGCGGGCTCGAGCTCGGCTCCCCCGGCGAGCTGCGCGCCCGCCTGAACGGGCTCGTCCTGGCGGGTCAGAAGCGCGCCACCGCGGGCCTGTTGAGCGAGTACGACGAGGAGAGCGAGGATCTCGAGCACGTCGGCGAGCGACTGGCGCTACTCGACGACGACGGGAACCGCATCGGCACGGTCGAGGTCACGGATCTGACGATCCACCCCTTCCTCGAGATCCCGTGGGAGTTCGCCGCCGCCGAGGGCGAGGGCGACGCCGACCTCGACGAGTGGCGCACGGGCCACCGCCGCTTCTGGGCCGCCGCCGGCACACCCGTCGAGGACGACACCCTCATCGCGTGCATCCGGTTCACGCTGGTCTGACTCGGTCCCGCGCGTCCCGCGCGCGAGATGTGTAGCGGTATGCACCGAAATTTGGGGTTCGGGACCGAAACTCGGTGGATACCGCTACACATCCGGCGGACCGTGTCACGCCGGCGGGAGGGCGAGGCCGAGCTGCTGGTAGAGCTGTTCGATCCGAGACTCGACGAGCGGGCCCTCCTCGTCGAGGATCGCGTGAAGCCTGCGCGGCCAGACGACGTCGATCTCGCGGATGCGGAAGTCACCACCGAACACCGGCCACGACGCCTCGATGAAGCAGAGGACCCCACGCAGGGGGACGTCGGAGCCAACGATCTCGCGCAGGACGCCGAGCTGCTTCTCAACACCCTCCACCAATGGGGTTCGGTTGCGGCCACCGACGAACAGCCGCTCGGTGCGAGGTCGGACGACTCCACCCTCGACCCGTAGCACGGGCCGCTGGTCGACGTACCGCTTGGGGTCGATGACCCAGACCCCGGCTGGCGTGACGACGATGTGGTCGATGTTCGCCCGACTGCCCGGAATGCGACGGTCGTGCAGCACGCGCAGCCGATCCGACGCCTTCCGCTCGAGGGCTGCGCCCAGCTGCTCCTCGCCCGTGGCTCCGGTGGCCCAGGACTTGGTCGACCGTCGCTCACTTCCGAGGGCCAGACGGAGGCGCGCGGTCCTGGGATGCCGGTCGCGGATCGCCTGCTCGTCCTTGGCCCTGCGGCGCAGGTACTCGCGTCGCGCGGACGCGCCGGGCGTGCCCGGATCGACGACGGGCGGCTCGGCCGTCGTGTCCTCGCTGCAGTCGACACACCGCACCGTCTGCGATGCACGTTCGTAGACGGCCAGCGTCCTCGCCGCCAACTCGAGGCCACACAGGCGACAGGTCCCGGCATAGCGGAGCCGCATCTGCTTCTGAGGGGCGATCTCGGCGGTCATCCCGCGACTGTAGGCGCGGATCGGCGGCGCGTCCCACGAATCACCCCAGACAAACGAGACCGGCGCCCCGAGGGGCGCCGGTCCGGTGGGTGGTGCGTTCAGCGGTTGATCGGGCTGCGGCCGAAGGCGAGGCCGGCGAAGACGACGATCAGCCACAGGCCGCTCACGACGCCGGGGAATCCCGGGAGGCCGAAGGCGGCGACGGTGATGACGACCGGCAGGATCGGCAGGATGCTGAAGACGCCGATCCAGCGGGAGACGAGGCGCTCCTTGAGGGACATCCAGATCACGGCGGCCGCGGCGACGGTGACGCCGAGGTAGCCGATGTAGGCGCCGAAGTCATTCAGCACGAACAGGACGTAGAGACCCTCGGCGTCGAAGGCGCCCGCCTCGTTGCCGGTGTAGAGGCCGAACGCGCCGCGCCAGCCGTAGCCGAGCGACAGGGCGCCCGCCGCGGCGGTCAGCGCCAGCGGGACGACCCGCGCGGCCGTGCTGGCCAGCGCCCGCGGCTCGACGTGACGACGCCACGCAGCCGCGAGGAAGAGCAGCAGACCCACCGTCAGGTAGCCGACGATGACGCTGGCGTGCGCCTTGCCCGTGCTGACCTGCTCGACGACGGCCTGGCTGTACGGGGTGTCGATGTCCCAGCCCGACGGGTGGATGTCCAGCGCGAGCGTGGCGACGATGCTGCCGATGCCGGCGGCGACGCCCAGCAGCGGCCAGCGGCCTCGTCCGACGGTGGCGGGCTCGGCCTGCGGGTGGGGCGCGGTGGTGGCGGTCATGGTGGGTCCCTTTCTGGAGGATCACGGATCTGTTCTCGGTGACCCGAAGCTAGGTCGGGACGCGTCCCGGGCAGGAGGGACGAGGACCCCCGATCGCCCGGGATTCCTGCCCGGATCGGGCCCGGGCCACCGCCGCTGCGTGCCACGATGTGCTCGTGTCCCGCCTGACCGATCCGCAGCTGCGCCACCTGGCGGCCGCCTGCGTGGTCGTGTCGCTGGTGTGCTCGGCGGGCGCCGTCGCGCTGCACGTCGTCGCGCAGGCGCGCTCCCCCGAGGTCCCGGTCTTCGCGTGGTCGAACCTCGCGTTCGGCGCGACGTGGCCCCTCGCCGGGCTCGTCGTCGTGCGCGCCCAGCCCCGCAACCGCTGCGGCTGGCTGCTCGTGGGCACGGCGTGGATCTCGGTCTACCAGCTGCTCGGCGAGTACAGCATCTGGAACGCCTACGTCTCCGAGCTGCCGTTCGCCGCGTTCACCGACTGGACGTCGATGTGGGGCTTCGCGGCCTACGTCCTGGTGCTGCCCCTCGTGCCGCTGCTGTTCCCCGACGGAAGACTCCCCTCGCCGCGCTGGCGGCCGTTCGCCTGGTCGATCGTCGTCGCTGCGGCGGCCGTCGCGGTCTGCCGCATGCTGGTCCCCGGCCGCAGCGACATCGACCCGAACGTCTACAGCCCGCTCGACCTCCCCGTCCCCGACGCGCTCAACTACGTCGTCCTGATCTCGGCGATCTACTGCAACCTCGTGGGCATCCCGGTGGCCATCGTCGCGGTGCTGCGACGCATCCGCCGGTCGGTCGGCGTCGAGCGGACGCAGCTGCAGTGGCTCGCGCTCGGCGGCGTCTTCGTCCTGGTGTCGCTGCTGCTCTCGGCCGTGCCCGACACCCACCCCGCCGTGTTCGCGATCGGTCTGCTGGGCGTGCCCTTCGCCATCGCCGTCGCGATCGTGCGGCACCGGCTGTTCGACATCGACGTCGTCCTCGGCCGGTCGCTGGTGTTCGTCGTCGTGCTCGCGGTCGTGATGGCGTGTGGTGCCTGGCTGCTGCTGCGGCTGGACCCGGAGGTCGCCGGGACGCGCCGCGGCATCTTCCTCATCGCGGCCCTCGCGGTGGCGGCGGTGCTGCTGCGGGCGGCCGCGCAGCACGGGGTGGACCGCTGGCTGTTCCCCGAGCGCGAGAGCTCGCGCCTGCTCGGCCGCCGCATCGCCGCGGCCATGTCGGGCTCGACCGAGCCGCGCGAGGCCCTGCGCGAGCTGGTCGCGGCCGTGCGCACCACGATGCGTCTGCCGTACGTCGGCTTCAGCGGGCCCGGCCTCGCCTCGGTCGAGAGCGGCCGACGGCCCGAGCACGTCGTGGCCCTCGACGCCGTCACGATGGGGCGCGAGGTCGGCCTGCTCGAGATCGGCCCACGCCGCGAGGGCGAGGGCTTCACGCGCCAGGAGCGCCAGGTGCTCGACGAGTCGGCGGCCCAGGCAGGGATGCTCGCGTACGCGGCCGGACTCGTGGCCGACGTGCAGCGCAGCCGCGCCTCGATCGTCGGCGCGCGCGAGGAGGAGCGCCGCCGCCTCCGCAACGACCTGCACGACGGCGTCGGGCCCTCCCTCGCGGCCATCGCCCTGCAGGCCGACGTGCTGGCCCACCAGCTCTCCGACAGCGACCACGGCGAGCACGCGGTGCTGATCCGCGACCGCCTGCGCGAGACCGTGGCCGACGTCCGCTCGGTCTCGCACGGCCTGCGCCCGCCGATCCTCGACCAGGTCGGGCTCGAGGAGTCGCTGCGCCAGCTCGTCGCCGGCATCGAGCCGATCGTCGGCGAGGCCGACGTCGACGACCTGGGCGACCTGCCCGCGGCGGTCGAGGTGGCGGCCTACGCCATCGCGGCCGAGGCCGTGACGAACGCGGTGAAGCACAGCGCCGCCTCGCGCGTGCGCCTCGAGGCCCGTCGAGGCGACGGCGTCCACGTGACGGTCGCCGACAACGGCCGCGGGCTGCCCGCCCACCCGCGCGCCGGCGTGGGCCTGACGAGCATGCGCCAGCGCGCCGCCGAGCTCGAGGGAACGATCGAGCACCGCCCCACCCCCGGCGGCGGCACCACCGTGCACCTCTCGATCCCGCTGCCCGAGGAGCGCCCATGACCACCGTCCTCGTCGTCGACGACCACGAGCTCTTCCGCGCCGGGATGCTGGCCGTCCTCGGCAGCCTGCCCGGGATCGAGGTCGCGGGCGAGGCCGCCACCGGCGAGGAGGCGCTCGAGTCCGTGGCGCGGCTGCGGCCCGACGTGGTGCTGATGGACCTGCGGATGCCCGGCATCGGCGGCCTCGCCGCCACCGGGCGGATCACCGAGCGGCACCCGGACACCAAGGTCGTGGTGCTGACCATGAACGAGGACCCCGACTCGGTCTTCGCCGCCCTGCGCGCCGGCGCCCGCGGCTACCTGCTGAAGGAGTCGGGTGCCGACGACGTCCACCGGGTCGTCGAGGGCGTGATGCGCGGAGAGGCCGTGTTCGGCCCGAAGGTGGCCGAGCACGTGGTGCGGTTCTTCGCCGGAGGCGGGAGCGCACCGGCGACGTCGGCGTTCCCGCACCTCACCACCCGTGAGCGGGAGGTCCTCGACCTGATGGCGCGCGGACTCGACAACGCCAGCATCGCCCGACAGCTGTTCCTCTCGGAGAAGACCGTGCGCAACCGGGTCAGCGACATCCTCGCGAAGCTCCAGGCCGGCACCCGCGCCGAGGCCGTGGCCCGGGCGCGCGACGCCGGCATCGGCGAGGACTGACCGCCGCGGAACGCAACGGTGCCCCGGCCTCTCGGCCGGGGCACCGTCACTTCCCCAATTCCCCCCTCACGCGACCGGCGCTACTCGCCCCTCACAGCGTCCCGCACCGTCCGCGCCACACCAGCGCTCCACCCGCGCCGAGCAGCGCGAGCATGAGCGCGACGAGCCCGAGGCCGAGGTCGGCGCCGGTGCGGGGCAGCTGCCCGTCCGACTCCTCGGCGTTCGGCTCGCTGGCGTCCGGTCCCCCAGAACCGGACTCGTCGGTGACCGGAGTGTCCTCGCCCTCCGGGTCCTGCTCTCCCCCGGTGCCGCTCTCGACCGGCTCCGGCTTCACGACGACGCCGGCGTCCCACGTCGGGTCGATGCCCTGTGTGGCCGCGATCTCGCGGTGCTCGTAGTCGCCCGTGAGCGCCGTGTTCGAGTCGTCGAGGACGATCTCGATCGTGAGCCCGTCCGCGGGGTTCGCGTCCGAGTCCGCGGCGTCGTCGTCACCGGCGTCGCGCTTGGTGAACTCGTACGTCCGCTGCTGCTCGGGCGTCAGCGTGAACCGCACCCGGTAGGTGCCCGCGGGCAGCTCGTCGAACGCGTACCGGCCGTCACGGTCGGTCGTGGTCGTCGCCAGGACGGTGCCGTCCGTGTCGAGCAGCTCGACCTTCACGCCGGGCAGCGACTCTTCACCGGGGCCCTGGACGCCGTCCTTGTCGGTGTCGATCCAGACCCGGTCGCCGATCGCGTAGGTCTTCGTCACGAAGCCGAAGTCCAGCGTCGGGTCGCGGTCGCCGTCCTCGTGCAGCTCGCCGGGAACCGTGGTGGCCTCCCAGGTCGACGAGTCGAGCACGCGGTCGCCCATGCCGGGACGCGTCGGGACGTACGGTCGCAGCGCCTCGGCGGACTCCTCGCGGTCGATCCGGACGGTGTACGTCTGGTCGCCCGTCAGCGCCGGGAGGTGGTCGAACGTGTACCGGCCGTCGGCGTCGGTCGTGACCGGACGCACGGGCTGGCCGAACACGTCCACCACGGGCTCGCCGTCGGGACCGACCAGCTCGAGCACGACGCCCTCGATGCCGGGCTCTCCCTCGCCCTGGCGGCCGTCGCGGTCCTCGTCCACCCAGACGAAGTCGCCGACCGACACCGAGCGCACCGGCACGATCTCCGCGGACGTGTCACCGATCCGGTTGACGATCGGGGCCGACGCGTCGGTGACCTTCACGGCCACGTAGGCCGCGAGCGTGCCGCCCGCCTGCAGGCGGGTGCCGTCCTTCTGCTTGATCGTCACGGTGCCCGCGTCGTGCGAGGCGACGAGGTTGCCACCGATGTCGACCGGTCCCGCGCTCGCGCCGGCGGCCGTGGCCTTGTCGTCCTCGTCGACGAAGCCGAGGAACTCGACCGCGTCGGGCAGGACGTCGACGACCGGCAGGATCGCGACCTGGTCGTAGCTGCCGTGCGGGATGAACTCGATGCGGTAGACGTACTCGTCCTGCACGAGCGAGCCCGCGCCGTCCATCTGCGCCGAGAGGGACGCGACCCACTCCTGCTTCACGGTGTCCCAGACCCGCTTGCGGACCTCGGCCTCGTCGCCGTACGACGTGGCCTCGCTGACGGTCTCGGACCAGTGGAGGGGCTTGTCGTCGAGGCCCAGGAGCGTGGCCTTGTTCTTGATCGTCTTCGTCTCCTTGCCCTCGAACGCCTTCGTGGTCAGCGCGATCGTGACCTGGAAGCGCTTGTCGGCCCCACGCGAGGTGACGATGGCGTCGCCCGCGGCGTTGAGCTCGATGACGAGGTCGCCGTCGGCGCTCTTGCGCAGGTCGAAGTGGGAGGCGTTCAGCGCGACGCCGTCGTAGCTGCCGGAGACGCTCACGCTGGAGAGGTCGCCCAGGTCGTAGACGTCGGCGTCCACGTGGTCGACGATCCGGCTCTCGCGCACGTCGATGCCCTTGCCTGCGGCGACGGTGAACGTGTAGTCGACGGTCACGGACTCGCCCGGGTCGACGGCCTTCTGGCGCGGCGCGCCGGTCTTGCTGAAGACGCTCGGGTCGTTGATCCCGCCGGTGGTGTCGGGCAGGACGACCACCGTGACGTCGCGGGTCGACGTGTGCGGGTTGCCGTCGCGGTAGTGGAAGTCCGCGACGTTGCGCCAGCGGAACGGGGTCGCGTCCTTGATGGTCGTGCTGCCCGCGACGGTCAGTCCGTCCACGGAGTTCAGCTGCGCCTTGACCGCGATGGACGCGTTCGTCGTCGTGTCCTTGCCGACGTTGACCAGCAGGCGCTGGCCGTCCACGCAGTACTGGCCGACGAACTCGTTGTCCGCGAACGCGGCGGGGGTGGCGGGGCAGGTCTCGGCCTTCGTCAGCGTGATGCCGGTGGCGGTGATGAAGTCACCGGCGTCGGTGCGCCACGCGGCCTGGGCGGGGAGCGTGTCGCTGATGACGACGTTGCGCGCGAGCACCTTGTTCGGGTTGCTGCCGTCCCAGCCGCGCAGGTCGGCCTTCAGCGTGTAGGTGATCTCGGCCGGCGGCTCGAGGTTCCCGGACTCGTCCTTGACCACGTTCTTCGCGCTCCAGTCCGCGGTCTTGCCGAAGAGCGAGCCCACGTTCGGACCGGGGTTCGGGTTGGCCACCGTGTGGCGCAGGCGGACGCCCGTCTGGCGCTCGACCGTGGCCGAGCCGAAGGTGGCCGTGTTCGTCAGCACGGTCTCGAACTGGCCGTAGCCATCGGTGAGCCGGTCGAGCTGCGCCTGCAGGAGTGCCTCGATCGCGGCCACGTCGGTGACCCGGGCCTTGTAGGTGATCGCGAGGATCGACGGTCCGGGCACGTCCACGGTGCCGGCGAAGGTCTGTCCCGAGACGGTGGGCGCGAACGCGAAGGGACCGGTCCTCTTGTTGAGTCCGTCCTCGTCCCAGCTCGTGATCTCGCCGGCGAACGAGCCGGCGACGTAGCCGAGGCCGGCGGGGAGACGGTCGGCGATCTCGAAGTCGTCGCGTGCCTCGGGCGAGTTCACCCGCAGCGTGTAGGTGAGGTCCTGGTCGACGATCTCCGGCTTCAGCCTCACGGTGCCGTCGACGACGGTCACGAAGCTGTCGAGGTTGCCGGGGGTCACGCCCTTGGAGAAGCCCTCCGTGACGTTCGCGAACTCGTCGCCGCGGTCGCGGATGATGACGTCGATCGAGCTCTCCTCGCCGTCGACCTTCCACACGATCTTCTCGGTGGAGCTGCCGTCGACCTCGTCGACCGTCAGCTTCAGGTCGAAGACGCCCTGGTTGACGCCCGTCGGCCACGGGTCCTTGAAGGTGATGGCCACCGAGTTGCCGTCCTGCGTCACGGACTCGATCGCCGTGTTCGCCGACGGGACTCCGGTGAGCTGGACGTTCGTGCCGAGGTCGAACTCGACCGTCGAGCCGGGGGTGACGTCGGTGTTGTACTGCACGCGCAGCGTCAGCACGTCGCCCTCGGTGACCACGTCCGTGCCGTGGTAGGTCGCGCCGTTCAGCAGCAGGCTGGAGGTGATCCCGGAGGTCGCGGCGATCGCAGGCAGCGCCAGCGCGGTAAGCAGCAGCGCCAGCGCCGCCACGACCGCGGCCCTTACGGCCGGCAGGGTTCGTCTCATCGGTGTCTCGTCCTTCGTGGTGAGGCGTGCATCCGCGGAGTCCGCGAACGCTGGTTACGCCTACTGGAGTGACGAGCCCGGAAATCTCGCGCGAAAACCGCGCGGATGTGGGCCTGTTCACATCGGGGCGAAACGAGACCTTTGTTCCGCATGGTGAAGTAACGTGACGCGCGAACGGGAGGAGAGCGGGGTCGACGGGACCCGCTCACGAGGCGATGACGGAACTGGAGACGCACGCCGCGATCCCTGACGCCGAGCTGGTGGCAGGGGTGCGGTCCGGCGACGATCAGTCGATGGCGGAGCTCTACGCACGCCACCACCCCGACGCCCTGCGCGTCGCCCGCATCGTCAGCCGCGACACCGACGCCGACGACCTCGCCGCCGAGGCCTTCGCCCGCGTGGTCACCCGGATCGCCGACGGCGGCGGCCCCACCAGCGGGTTCCGCGCCTACCTGCACACCGTCATCCGCAACCTCAACCTCGAGCGCCGTCGCCGGGCCGGCCGCGAGCAGGCCGCGTCCGACAAGCCGTGGCTGCTGGACTCCGTGGACGAGACGGAGCCCGGGCCCTTCGAGGCCGAGGTCGATGCCGACCGCGCCGCCCGCGCCCTGCGCTCGCTGCCCGAGACCTGGCAGAAGCTGCTGTGGCGCCTCGACGTCCAGGGCAGCAAGCCGGCCGAGGTTGCGCGCGAGCTCGAGGTGCCCGTCACCACCGTGTCCAGCACGGTCTACCGCGCCCGCGAGGGCCTGCGCGTGGCGTACCTCGAGCAGCACGTGCCGCCCGCCGACGACGACCGGTGCGAGTGGACGCGGGCCCGGCTCAGCCGGCTCGCCCGCGGCAGCCTCACCTCGCGCCTCACCGCCAAGGTCCACCAGCACCTGAGCGAGTGCGCCGACTGCTCCGCCCTCTACGACGACCTGCACCGCCTCAACACGAAGCTGGGCGCCGTCGTCTGGCCGCTCGTGCTCGCGGGCGGCGTGTCCGCCGGCGCGTTCCCGTGGTCGGCCCCGGCGACAGGTGTCGTCACCCCCCACGGCTCGGGTTCGTCGGGCTCGGGCGGTGGCGGGGCGTCCGGTGGCGCCGGCTCGGCCGGCGCGGCGGGTTCGGCCGCGGCCTCCGGAGGCGTCCTCGCGGCCGTGCCCGCGATCGCCGTGGCCGTGGGAGTCGTCGCCGCCGTGGCCGCGGGGGTGGTCCACCTCGCGAACGACCGTGCGGAGCTGCCCGTCGACGTGGCCGCTCCCCTGCTCGCGCCCGCCGTGGAGGCCGACCCCCTGCCGGCGGAGACTCCCGCGCCCGACGACGCGGCGACGCTGCTGTCCTCGCCCCTGATCGTGACCGATGCGCCCACCGACCCGGCGCCCACGGACGTGACGCCGGTCGACGACCCTCCGCCGGCGCCCACGCCCACACCCGACCCGGAGCCCGTCACCGACCCGGATCCGACGCCGACCCCGACACCCACGCCCACCCCGGAGCCCACCCCCGAGCCGACCCCGGAGCCCACTCCCGAGCCGACCCCGGAACCGACTCCCGAGCCGACGCCGGAGCCTCAGCCGGAGCCGGTGGACCTCGGCGTCGGCGACCCGACGCTCGTCCAGACCGGCGACGAGACGTCCTGGGAGCTGACCGTGCCGATCCTCGCGACGGAGGGCGCCGCCGCGGCGCCGTTCACCCTCGCGGTCGACCTCACCATGAACCAGGTCACGGGATTCGTCGCGCGGCGCTCCCCCGGGTGGGACTGCGGGCCGATCGAGGCCGGCGACTCGAGCGGCAACCCGTACTTCTTCCTCCAGGTGCGCTGCCAGTACGCCTACCAGCCCGGCCAGGACGTGACGCCACTGCAGCTGGCGTTGATGGCCGTGTCGCCGTCGGGGACCGTCACCGTCTCGGGCGAGGGCAACGCCGATCCTGACTCGTCGTCGAACACGCGCACCTTCTGACCGCGGCCCGGACGGCGGCGCTCAGCGCTTCCCGTCCTCGTCGTCGTGCTGTCCCTCGCCGAGCGACGCCATGACGTCGAGCAGCTCGTCCTGGAGGCCCTGGCCCAGCTCGCCCCAGCCGGGCTCGTAGCCGTAGAGCTCGCGCAGGGACTCGGCCGAGCGCTGCCCGTCGAGGATGTCGATGTCGTCGGCGTTCATGAGGCCGGGGTGCACGACGCCGACCGCCTCGGAGACCTTCAGCAGGTCGCGCCGCAGCGACAGGACGTAGTTCGCCAGCCGCTCCTTCTTCAGCGTGGGGTCGAGGCCGCGCGTGTACCGCGGATTCTGCGTCGCGACGCCCACCGGGCAGTGGTCGGTGTGGCACTTCTGCGCCTGGATGCAGCCGATGGAGAGCATGGCCTCACGGCCGACGTTGACCATGTCCGCGCCGAGCGCGAACGCGACCAGCGCGTTCTCGGTGAGGCCCAGCTTCCCGGCGCCGATGAACGTGAGGTCATCGGTCAGCCCGGCCTCGGCGAAGCGCTTGTAGACCTCGGTGAACGCGATGCGGAACGGGTAGGCCACCGAGTCGGCGAAGATCATCGGCGCCGCGCCCGTGCCGCCCTCGCCGCCGTCGACGTTCACGAAGTCGACGCCGCGCTGCCGCGGCTCCATCCGCTCGACGAGCTCGTCCCAGAACGTCATGTTGCCCACGGCGGACTTGATGCCGACCGGCAGCCCGGTGGCGTCGGCGACGGTCTCGACGAAGTCCAGCATCGAGTCGACGTCGTCGAAGGCGGTGTGGCGGCTGGGCGAGGCGCAGTCGACGCCCTCGGGGATGCCGCGGATGCCGGCGATCGTGCGGTCGACCTTCGCCGCCGGCAGCATGCCGCCGAGGCCGGGCTTCGCGCCCTGCGACAGCTTGATCTCGATGGCGCGCACGGGCGCGGACTGCACGAGGTCGACGAGGCGTCCGAGGTCGAAGCGGCCCTGCTCGTCGCGGCAGCCGAAGTAGGCGGTGCCGATCTGGAACACCAGGTCGCCGCCCTGCCGGTGGGCCGGCGCGATCGAGCCCTCCCCCGTGTTCTGCAGGCAGTCGGCGATCGCGGCGCCCGCGTTGAGCGCCGTGATGGCCGGCGCGGACAGCGCCCCGAAGCTCATGCCCGAGATGTTCACGACCGACGCCGGACGGAACGCGTGGCGCCGTCCGCGCGGACCTCCGAGCACCTTCGCCGAGGGCAGCGGCATCCCCTCGCCGCCGTGCGGGGCGGTGGTCGCCCCGGGGCCGGTGAACGTGCGGTGCTTGATGATCGGGTAGCCGACCACGCGCTCCACGTCGTTGTCCGTGCCGAACCCGAAGTAGTTGTTCTCGCCCTTCGCGCTGGCGTAGACCCAGCGCCGCTGGTCGCGCGAGAACGGGCGCTCCTCGTCGTTGCTCGTGACGATGTACTGGCGCAGCTCGGGACCGACCGTCTCGACCCAGTAGCGGAAGTGGCCGATGACCGGGAAGTTCCGCAGGATCGCGTGCTTCTTCTGCGTGAGGTCGTAGGCGACGACGCCTCCGAGCGCCGCGGCCGCCATGCCGGCGAGCTTCGCGCCCGCGCGAGTGCCTGGTTCCATCCCTCAGGTCTAGCCCCGTGGGACCCCGCTGTCGACTCGAGGCTCGGGGAGAAGTCCGCCGCCGGGGGCGCCGGGCCCGTGACGCAGCTCGAGGTCACGCCCGCGCAGGCGCTCGCCGCAGTGCGAGCAGGTCAGCTCGGCGTGCGCGACGTGCTCGCAGGAGGTGTGCACGAGCTCCACCGGAGCACCGTCGGGCGCGAGCCACTTGTCGCCCCACTGGCGCAGCATCGTGAGGGCGGTCCACAGCTCGCGGCCCTTCGGGGTCAGCACGTACTCGGACCGAGGCGGCCGCTGCGAGTACTCGACCTCCTCCAGCACGCCGTGCTCGACGAGGGTCTGCAGGCGGGCCGACAGGACGTTGCGCGCGATCCCGAGGCGCGACTGGAACTGCTCGAAGCGGGTCACACCCATGAGGGCGTCGCGCAGGATCAGAGGCGTCCACCACTCGCCGATCACCTCGAGGCTCTGGGCGATCGAACAGTTCATGTCGGAGAAGCTGCTGCGGCGCATGCCCCCAGCGTAGTCAGTTGCACCATGCAACGCACTAGGCCTAGTGTGCGTTTCGTGACGCAACTGACAGAACGTCCCACCTCGCCCCGCCTCGTCATGGCGGTCGTCGCGGTCGGCGTCCTCCTCTCCGGCTTCGACCTGTTCATCGTCAACGTCGCCCTCGGGGACATCGCGGTCGCGCTCGGCGTGAGCGACCTCGCCGACCTGTCGTGGATCCTCAACGCGTACGCGATCACCTTCGCCGCGCTGCTGGTGCCGGCCGGGCGGATCAGCGACCGCATCGGCGCCAAGCGCGGCTTCCTCGGTGGGCTGCTGCTGTTCACGGCCGCCTCCGCGGCCTGCGCCTTCGCCCCCGGCCTCGCCGGACTCGTCGCCTTCCGCGTCGTCCAGGCGGCCGGCGCGGCGCTGATGATCCCCTCGTCGCTGGGGCTCGTCCTCACCGCGTTCCCGCCCGAGGGCCGCCAGGGCGCCGTGCGACTGTGGGCCGGACTCGGCGGCATCGGCGCCGCCCTCGGACCCGTCGTCGGTGGCGTCCTGGTGCACGCCGACTGGCGGTGGGTCTTCCTCGTCAACATCCCCACCGGCCTCGTGGCGGCGTTCGTCGGCTGGCGCGTGCTGCCCGACGCACCGGGCGACCGGGGCCGGGCGCCCGGACTCGTCGGCGCGCTGCTCCTGACCGTCACCGTCGCGGCGCTCGTCCTCGTCCTGGTCAACGGGCCGGAGTGGGGCTGGACGTCAGGTCGCACCCTGGCGTTCGCCGCCGTCACGGTCGTCGGGCTCGCCCTCAACGTGGCCGCGGTGACCCGCGCGGCCGACCCGCTCGTCAGCCTCGACGTCCTGCGGGCGCCGCACTTCGCGTCGACGAGCCTCACCCTGCTCACGTTCCACGTCGCGTTCGGCGCGATGCTGCTGTCGATCGTGCTGTGGCTGCAGGAGGTCTGGGAGCTCTCGGCACTCGAGGCCGGCCTCGCGATCGCGCCGGGACCGCTGCTCGTGCCGTTCGTCGCGGTGTACGGGGGCCGGCTCGTGGCGGCGATCGGCCCGCGCGCCGTCATCGCGCTCGGCGGCGCGGTCTTCGCGGCGGGCGTGGCTTCGTGGGCGGTCCTCGCCGGCGCCTCCACCTCGTACGCCGCGACCGTCCTGCCCGGCATGCTGCTGACCGGCGTCGGCGTCGGCCTCGTCGTCCCGCCCTCGATGGCGCTCGGGACCAGCGAGCTGCCGCCCGACCGTCGTGGCACCGGCTCGGCCATCCTGCAGACCGCCCGACAGGTCGGCATCGCCGTCGGCGTGGCGGTGCTGGTCGCCGTCCTCGGGGCGCAGTCCCCCGGCGCGGAGGCGTTCGAGGCCGCGTGGTGGGCGACGGCGGTCTTCGCGCTCGCGTCCTCCGTCACCGTGATGGCAAGGGAGCCCCGATGACCATCACGACCTCGCCCGGCATCGCCGACGTGCTCTCGGGGGACGACCTCGACCTGCGGCCGTTCCACGGGTTCGGCGGACTCCAGGGCGGCATCGTCGCCGCCATCGCGCTGCGCGAGATGCGTGCCGTCGCCGGTCCGGGCCTCGTCCCGGTCGAGCTGACCGCGCACCTCGTCCGTCCTGTCGACGCGCGCCTCGGCGTGGCAGCCGAGGTGACGCACCGCGGCCGCGCCGTGACCGTCGTGTCGGCCACGGCCTCCTCCGGCTCACGCACGGCCGCCGTGGCCACCGCCGTAATGGGCTCGACGCACCGCGCCGGCGTGCCCACGACCCGCGTGCAGGCACCCGCGGTCGACCACCCGCTCGCCACCGCGCGCCCGTTCGTCGTGCCGCCCGAGTTCGTGCCGATCAGCACGCGCATCGAGATCCGTCCGGCCACCGATCCACTGCCGTTCTCGGCCTCGCCCGAGCCGAATCTGCGCGCGTGGATCCGGCTCGCGGAGGAGGTCGCGGACCCGTGGGAGCGCCTGCTCGTGCTGGCCGACGCACTCGCCCCGTCGCTCTCGGCGGTGATGACCGAGCTGCGCACGATGCCCACCGTGCGCACGACGGTGCGGTTCACGCCCGAGGTCGCCACGGAGGAGTTCTCGTGGGTGCTCGTCGACGCCGTGACCGTGGACGCCAGCGATGACGGCTGGCTCACCGAGAACATCACGATCTGGACGCCCGACGGGACTCCCCTGGCCACGTCGTCGCAGCTGCGGGCGGTCCGCTGAGAGCCCGTCCGGCACTAGGCTCGCGGGCGTGGCTACTCCCTCCTCCCTCGGCTTCGCGGCCGCGATCGGCGGTCTCGCCGGTGCCGCCCTGTCGGCCCGCCGCGGGGCGCGCTCGGTGGCGCTGTCCGCCCTCGCCGGGGCCGCCGGGCTCGTCGCGTCGGAGGCCGTCGCCCGCGCGCGCCAGCAGCCCGACGAGATCCCCGGGCTCTGGCACCGCATCGTCGTGAGCGGTGCGCTGGCCGCGCCGCTCGGCTGGGCGGCCGAGCGGGCCGGTGCCGGTCCCGGCGCGATCGGCACGGCCGCGGGCGCCGCGGTGGGCGCGCTCGGCGTGCGACCGCAGAAGGTCCTCATGGGTCCGGTGGTCGGCGCGGGCGTCGGACTGGTCCTGAGGCGTGCGGGGTCGCCCGGTGCCGTGGTCGCCACGACCGTCGTCGTCGCCCAGCGCTGCCTCGCCAATCTGCTCTTCCGCGACGCGCAGGTGACCTTGCTGGCCGAGCGCGCGCGCACCGCCGACCTGCCGTTCGTGGTCGCCCGCCGGTCGCGCTCGCGCTACATCGGCACGGGCTACGTGCGCGAGCTGGCCGAGGAGCTCGGCGGGACGTACACCGCGGATCGTCGCGACACCGGCATCGTGGCGAGCCTCGACACCTTGGCCGGCCCCGGGTTCGACCCGGCCGTCGTCCACCCGCTGGTGCGCGAGTTCTACGAGCACACCACGGACTTCGCGCTCGACATCGTGCCCCGGTGGCGGGCCTGGGTCCGGCCCGGCTACCTCCTGTACCGGTCCGCCGTGGCGCAACCGCTCGGCCAGGCGATCATGCCGATGAACCAGCGCGAGGCGCAGCGCGGCGTCCGCAGCCGGATCGACACGATCAGCGGCGTCGACGGCGCCGTGTCCGTGCGCGGCTGGATCCGATCGTTCGCCGATGACGACCGGCCGATCATGCTCGGGATCTACACGACCTACGTCCACGACGGTCGCGGCTACGTCAGCGTGGGGTTCCCCCTGCCGGAGGGCAGCTTCACCGCCACCCTGCGCCCGAGGGCGCGACGCGACGGCGGCCTCACCCTGAGCAGCCGCGTCAAGGACGGCCAGGCCGGGCACTACCTCTCCTACGTCGACACCGAGGCGGACGAGCTGACCACCCTCGCCGTGCCGGGCTTCGAGGAGCAGCTCGACGTGTTCGTCGAGGACGGCGCCCTGCGCGCCGAGCACGCCTTCCGGGTCTTCGGCTTCCCGTTCCTCACGCTCGACTACCGCATCACGCGAAAGAACCCCGCTCCGAGCGGCCATTGACCGAGGCCCGGACGAGGCGCACCGTGGAGGCGTGGCTCGCACGCTCGAGGCCGACTACCTCGTGGTGGGCGCCGGCGCCATGGGGATGGCCTTCACCGACGCCCTGGTCGACCACGCCGACGCCCGGGTCGCCCTCGTCGACCGCCGTCACGGCGTCGGCGGGCACTGGCTCGAGGCCTACCCGTTCGTCCGCCTGCACCAGGCCTCCGCGTTCTACGGCGTCGCGTCGACGCTGCTCGGCGGCGGGCAGCTGCAGCAGCACGGACCCGAGGCCGGCCTCCAGGAGCGCGCCACACGGACCGAGATCTGCCGGTACTACGAGCAGGTCCTCGCCCGGCTGCTGGAGACGGGACGGGTCGAGCTGATCACCAGCAGCGAGTACGCCGACGGCGCCGTGGTCTCGCGCGTCTCGGGACGACGCACCGAGGTGCCGGGCGGCTGCCGGGTCGTCGACGCCCGCTACCTCGCGCCGAGCATCCCCGCCGAGACGCCACCACCCTTCGAGGTCCTCGACGGCGTTCGAGTCGTGCCGGTCAACGCGCTCCCCCGCCTGGAGGACGTGCCCGACGAGCTCGTCGTGGTGGGAGCGGGCAAGACCGCCACGGATGCCTGCATCTGGCTGCTCGCGCAGGGCGTCGATCCCGACCGGATCACGTGGGTGCGTGCCCGCGAGCCCTGGATGTTCAACCGTGCCGTGATCCAGCCGGACCCGGCGATCTTCCTGGGCATGGTGGCCGACCTGATGGAGTCGGCACGGGTGGCCGAGTCCCTCGACGACCTCTTCCTGAGGCTCGAGGATCACGGCATCATGCTGCGAATCGACCGCTCGAGAGTGCCGACGATGGCGAAGGCACCGACGCTGGCCACGTGGGAGCTCGAGCAGCTGCGCACCGTGGAGAACGTGGTCCGTCACGGTCACCTCGTGGCGGTCGCGCCCGGCGAGCTGAGGTTCGCCGACGCCACGGTCGCGGTGGAACGTGACGCCCTCGTCGTGCACTGCGCCGCGGACGGCCTGAAGTACCCGCCGCTCGTGCCCATCTGGGGCCCGCGCGCGATCACCCTCCAGCCCATCCGGGCCGGCTTCCCGTGCTTCGGCGCCGCCCTCGCGGGCTACGTGGAGGCGACCCGCGACGACGACGCGGAGAAGAACCGCCTGTGCCCGCCCACGCCGTACGGCGACTCGCTCGCCGCGTGGGTGCGGATGACCGTCCTGGGCACGCGCGCCGCCGCGTCGGCGACCTCCGCCCCCGACGTGAAGGCGTGGGCGAACGACGTACCGCTGAACCCGACGCGGATCCCCGCCGGGTACCCCGCCTCACCCGCTCTCGACGACGCGCGGGAGCGGATCGCGACGCACACCGTGCCGGCCATCGAGCGGCTGCTGCAGCTGGCCTGACGCTACGAGCGCGGCAGCACCGTCAGCACGCGCGCGACGTGGTCGGCGAACTCCTGCATGAAGTCCTTCAGGAACGCCGCCGTGGACTCGCTCGTCACCTCGCCATCGTCCTGGATGAGCCCCGGCGGAGCGGTGATGTACGCCTCCGGCGCGGTCATCTGACGGGCGTTGCAGAAGCTCAGCACCGAGCGCAGGCTCTGCTGGCCCACGGCCGTGCCGATCTGGCCCGGCGAGGCGCCGATGACCGCGGCCGGCACGTGGTCGAACGAGTTCTGGCCCCAGGGCCGCGAGGCCCAGTCGATGGCGTTCTTGAGCGCGCCGGGGATCGAGCGGTTGTACTCCGGCGACACGAACAGCACGGCATCCGAGGAGGCGATGGCGTCCTTGAGCGCCTGGGGCTCCGGCGGGTACGCGCTGTCGAAGTCGGGACTGTAGAGCGGAAGGTTGCCGATCGGCAGCTCGGTGAACTCCAGGCTCTCCGGCGCGAGCCGGATGAGCGCCCGGCTCAGCGCCCGGTTGAGCGAGGTCGAGGAGAGGCTGCCGACGAAGTAGCCGACGCGGTACTGGGACATGGATCCTCCTGCGGGCTTTTCCTCAGGCTCGCACGCGCGACACGCTTCCGACACCCCGGAAGCCCGCCGCGGGTCCACAATGGCCAGTAAGGCCCCCGAGGCTGCCGAAAGGAAGCGTGAGATGACGAAGTATCTGATCTCGTTCACCGAAGGCGCGATGGACGTGTCCGAGGAGGAGCTGCCGGAGGTGGTCCGCGCCGCCCACGCGGTGGTCGCCGAGGCCAAGGACGCGGGCGTGTGGATCCTGGGCGGGGGGCTGAGGCATCACGACGAGACGACCATCGTCACGCCCGAGCGCAAGATCATCGACGGCCCCGAGCCCGGGGTCAACGGAGCGATCGCCGGGTTCGCCCTGATCCAGGTGCCCACCTACGAGGAGGCCCTGGAGTGGGCCGCGGAGTTCGCGGCCGCGTGCCGCTGCGACCAGGAGGTCCGCGAGTTCCTCACCGAGTCGCATCGCTAGGCGTCGACGCGCGCGTGCGGAGCCGAGGCTCGCCGGTGCGGTGCATCTCGCCGACGTCGTGCGTGATGTCGTCGAACTCGATCTCGACGTAGGTGAACCAGCCCTTCGGGTCCTGCCAGCGGCCGACCCCCGAGGTGATGACGTGGCGCCCGTCGGCCGCCGTGTGGCCCGCGAGCGGGGTCGACCAGGCCTGGCGGTCGAACGACCTCCCGTCGGCCGAGGCGCGGAACCGGTCGTGCGAGACGAAGTTGACGAGGCGGTCGCCGTCGAAGGTGAGAGTCGCCTCGACCTTCCGGCCTCCGTTCGTGAACACGCCGCGGACCTGCCGGTCGTCGAGCGCCGTCCACTCGATCGGCGCGCCGACGATCGCCCCGGGGGCCAGCACGACGAGGTCGTTGAAGACCGTTACGGTCTCGCCCTGGTCCATCTCGGGTCCGGCCGCGTCGACGACCGTGGACACCGAGAGCACCTTCGCGCACATCGAGGCGGTGGCGCCGGCGTACGCGTGCAGCACCAGCACGGGCAGCCCGGCGCGGCTCGTCTCCAGCAGGAAGAACCGCCGCGGGTCGGCGCCGAACGTGTTGACCTGCTTGCCCGTGATCGACATCCACGCGGCGTCGGGGCCACTGCGGATCCGGCCGTGGAAGTCGGCGCGGACGCTCGTGGGCCGCGGCCGGCCGACCGCGCCCGACGCCCGGACATAGGCCGCGATCCGTGCCGGGAGGTCGCGCAGGTCCTCCTCGGTCACGACCCGCGCGTCCGTCCCGACCGCCTCGAGCGCGTCGTCGACGTGTCGGTGCCACTGCGCGTGCAGGCTGAAGGGCCCGCGCAGCAGGAACGAGTAGACGGCGACCAACAGCAGGAAGACGTTCACGACCGTCCCGCCGCTCGACACGTCCCACGAGGTGAGGATCGCGGCCTGCGAGACGAGCGCCGCGACCACGGCGAGCAGCCACCAGCCGACCACCCGTCCGAGGGCGGCGAACAGTGCGGTGACGAGCAGCAGGATCGCCGCGGCGAGCCACAGCAGGCCGAGCCCGTTCGACGGCTCCAGGGTCGGGTCGTCGGCCCAGCCGAACCGCTCGGCGGCGCCCAGGAGATGGATCAGGCCGTGCACGGTCACGATGATCACCACGGCCCAGCGAAGGAGATTCGTCATCGTGATCAGCTCCTGCTCCCACTGTGCTCCCGAACGGGCTCACTCGCACATGGTCCGCGCGGATGACCGATTCCCCGGTTGTCACACTCGGGCCGCGCCGAACGTCGAGGGAGTGACCGACGAACGTGGAAGGGTGATCACCGTGGACCAGGACGAGCAGTTCGAGGCGGAGCGACCGCGGCTCGTGTCGATCGCGAGCCGCGTGCTCGGGGACCCGGCCGAGGCGGAGGACATCGTGCAGCAGGCGTGGCTGCGACTGCACGGGACCGAGACCGAGATCGACAACCTGCCGGCCTGGCTGACCACGGTCACCACGCGGCTGTGCCTCGACCGGCTCCGGTCCCGCACGCCGCAGCCGGTGGACGACCTCGACCCCGGCGAGACCGTGGACGACCCCGCCGACGACGTGGCGCTGGCCGACACGGTCGGCATCGCGCTGAGCGTCGTTCTCGACCGGCTGACGCCGGGCGAGCGCGTCGCGTTCGTGCTGCACGACTCGTTCGGCTTCGAGTTCCCCACGATCGCGCAGCTGCTCGACACGACGCCGGCCGCGGCGCGCAAGCTCGCCTCGCGGGCCCGCGCGAAGGTCCGGCAGCCGGCGGCCGAGGACGCCCTCGCCGACTGGGAGGTCGTTGACGCGTTCATGGCGGCGGCGAAGAACGGCGAGTTCGACCGGCTGCTGCAGCTGCTGGCTCCCGACGCCGTCGTCACGGCGGACGACGCGGCGATCCTCGTCGGCACCCCCGAGCGGATCGAGGGACGCGGCGACGTGGCGGCGTTCTTCAACGGCAGCGCCCACGCAGCGCTCCCCGTGTTCGTCGAGGACCGGCCCGGCACCGCTTGGTTCCACCTCGGCGATGCGAAGGTCGTCTTCGACTTCACCGTGGCCGACGGCCTCGTGCGGGGCATCACGTTCCGCGCCGCACCCGAGGTGCTCGAGCAGGTCGTGCGCCGCGACGGCGCCGATCCGCGCTGAGTGGTCACACTCGCGCCCTCCCGATCGTCAGACGAGTAGAAGAACCGCTTCGAAGGAGAACACCATGAAGACCATGACGTGCCGCGAGCTCGGCGGCCCCTGCGACCTCGAGCACCGCGGCGAGACGGCCGACGACGTCATCCAGGCCCAGGACAAGCACCTCAAGGACGCCGAGAAGTCCGGCGACGCCATCCACCAGGCAGCGCGCGACGCCATGAAGGGTCGCTGGCGCCACCCCAAGAAGTCCCTCGGCTGGTACAACGACATGAAGAAGGCGTTCGCCGACAAGCCCGAGGACTGACCGCACGGCTTCTCGGCGTCTCCCGGGGCACCATGAGTCATGGCCACGCGCTTCGACGACCACTTCGACGGTCCGGACCTCGACCGCTCGGTGTGGCTGCCGCACTATCTCCCGGCGTGGAGCTCCCTCGACGCCACCGCGGCGGACTACTCGGTCACCGATTCCTGCCTGACCCTGAGGATCGGCCCGGACCAGGGCCTCTGGTGCGAGGGCGACCACGAGCCGCCGCTGCGAGTGTCCGGCGTGCAGAGCGGCAACCACTCCGGTCCGGTCGGCAGCACGCGGGGCCAGCAGCCGTTCCTCCCAGGCCAGCAGGTCCGGGAGGAGCAGGCCGAGCTCTGGGGCTGGACCCCGCGGCTGACCGGACTCGAGATCACCGCGCGCATGAACCTCTCCCCTCGCTCGATGGCGTCGTGCTGGCTGGTGGGTCGCGAGGTCGACCCGCGGGAGTGCGCCGAGATCTGCGTGTTCGAGGTCTTCGGCGACACGATCGTCGCCGGCGAGTCGGCTGAGGTCGGCGCCGGACTCCACGCGTTCCGCGACCCGGTAGCCCCCGAGGACTTCGCCACCTCACGGGTGCCGATCGACGTGAGCCGCTTCCACACCTACGGCCTGGAATGGACGCCCGACGAGGTCAGCTTCTCGGTCGACGGTCGCCTCCTGCGCACCTGCCCGACCCCGCCGCGCTACCCGATGCAGGTCATGCTCGCGGTGTTCGACTTCCCCGAGCGCGGCGGCCCCGATGAGGCCGCCCACGTGCCCAACCTCGTCGTCGACCGCATCCGTGAGACCCCGTGAGAGATCCCTCCGTACCGACGCGACCGAACTGCTGGCGAGCGGGTTCGTGCAGGTCTACCGTGGCCTGATGCGCCGTACTTGGGGGATCCTGCTGCTCGTCCTCGCGCTGAGCGCGACCGCCGCGCCCGCCGTGGCGCAGACGAAGACCACGAGGGACCCCCGCGGCGGCGGATCGAGCCTGCTCGACATCCACCGCGTGAAGGTCACGAACAACGCCAAGGGCGTGCGGATCACGGTCACGATCGACCCTGTCGACTGGGTGACCTCCAGTCCACTGGGCGACTTCCGGATGCTCATCGACACCAAGAAGGGCGGCGGCGCCGAGTTCGCGGAGGCCTTCGGGATGCCGGGCGACGGCGGGTTCTCCGCGCGCCACGGCTCGAAGCGGTTCAAGAAGAGCTGGCGCACCTACCCGTCGGTGGGCCGGTGCGGCAGGACCGTCGCCGAGAGCTGGGACGTCCAGAAGGGCGTCATCACCGTCCACATCCGCCCGAAGAAGGGCTGCCTGTACCACCCGAAGCTAGTCCGTGTGAACCTCCGCACGCAGCAGAGCGGCTACTACGAGGGCACCACGTTCCATCCCAACGACCCGCCGCTCGTCGACCACCTGCCGGCCAGCGGCGCGTACACCCCGTGGGTCCGTTACACCCGGAGGTGACCGCGCGGGACTGCACCGTCCCGGACTAGCCGCGGCCCGAGACGACCTCGTGAGCCATGCGTCGCAGCGTGGTGAGCACGGGCTCGTAGAGCAGCGTGCCGACCACCAGCCGCTCGGCCGCGACGATCGGGTCGGTCTCGGCCACGACGCGTGGGACGTCGACGGCGGCCACGGACTCGGCCGCCCGGAGGTAGGCGTCGAGGACCTCGTCCGTGGCCGGGAAGTCGAGCTGCTCCAGCGTGTCGAGGGCGGCGGCGAGCGTGCGGCGGTGAGGGCTCTGCGCCTCCAGGTGCCAGTCATGCCGCGCGAGGAGGGCGTCGACCTGCTCGCGCGAGTCGTCCGAGGGGTTCTCGGCGACGGGCGTCGAGAGCGGCCACTGGGCGATCCCGCGGGCCTCGTGCTCGGAGACCGACGCGTCGAGCGCCGCGACGACCGCCCGCACCTCGTCGAGGGCAAGTCCGGCGACCTCCGTCAGGGCGCGGACCAGCCGCAGCCGGCGCAGGTGCGACTCGTCGTAGCGGGCCCACGTGGCGCCCTCGGTCTCGCCCGGAGGGACCAGGCCGGCGCGCAGGTAGTACTTGATCGTCGCGGTCGACAGGCCGCTGCGGGCGGAGAGCTCGGCGAGGCGCATGGGGACATCTTGACAGATCGGATAGTCCAGGTCTCCAATAAATGGGATAGTTCCACTATCCGAACATTGGAGCCCCCATGGAATCCCTGCTCTCCGACGACTCGCGGCAGCTCGCCGGCATCCTCTTCCTCGCGCTCGTCACGGTGGAGACCGGCGGCCTGTACATGGTGCGCATCGTCACCGGCCGCGAGGACGTCACTGCCTTCCAGGAGAAGTTCGCCCGGGCCGGTCACGCCCACGCCGGCGTCCTGCTCGTCCTCGCCCTGGTCTGCCAGCCGTTCGTCGACGCCACCACACTCACCGGGATCTGGGAGTGGCTCGCCCGCACAGGCGTCGCGGTCTCGGCCCTGCTCATGCCGGGCGGCTTCTTCTTCGCCTCGATGGGCCGGGGACGCACGCGGCCGAACGCGCTGATCGCGCTCGTCTTCGGCGGTGCCGCGCTGCTGGCCGTCAGCCTCACGACCCTCGGCATCGGCCTGCTCACGGCGTGACGGGGCGCAGGTCAGGCCCCGCCGAGCTCCATCGCCTCGCGAGCGATCGGCGGCGGCGCATGGAAGTCGAAGGCACGGAACAGCACCGCGTGGTCGACGCCCATCCGGCGACCCTGCATCGCCGTGATGCCCGTGATCATCGGGCGCGGCGGCGGGTGGCCGGGGATCCCGGCGAGGTACTGGCCGTGCGCCTCCAGCGACGCGATGCCGCGCTCGAGCGGCTCGCCCGTCACGTCGACTCCGTGGGTGGGACGGTTGTCGCCCGAGACCAGCAGCCAGCGCGGCGACCACGGCTCGAGGCCCTCGGCGAGCAGCTCGGGGAACACCCAGCGGTTGCCGGCGTCGCGCAGGCCGTCGATCGCCGCGAGACCGGCGACGCGGTGATCGGCCTGGTTCAGCCCCGCGACGAACTCGACGTCCCACGAGCCCACCAGCACCGCGTCCGGGCGGAAGCCGCGGATCGACATGGCGATGTCGCGGCGCATCGCCAGGGAGTACTCCAGGATCCCGTCCGGGTAGTCCAGGAAGTCGACCTGCGACACGCCCACGACCTCGGAGGCGGCGATCTGCTCGTCGCGACGCAACTCGGCGGTCTCCTTCGGCGACAGCGCGTCCATGCCCGCCTCGCCACGGGTCAGCAGGAGGTAGGCGACGTCGACGCCCTCGCTCGTCCAGCGCGCCACGGCCGAGGACGTGCCGTACTCGACGTCATCCGGGTGGGCCACGACGCACAGGATGCGCTCGAACGCGTCGTCGGGGAACGGCGGGAGCAGCTCGTCTGCGCTCATTCTCGGAATGTACGCCCGGGCGCGCGCGGCGTACATCCCTCATAGGGTGGGCGTCATGTCCGACGTCTGGCCGCTCGTGCATGCCGAGCGCGAGGCGCTCGTCGCCGACCTCGGGCAGCTGCCGGAGTCCTCGTGGGAGCTGCCCTCGCTGTGCGACGGATGGACCGTGCACGACGTCGCGGCGCACCTGGTCGACACCGCGTCGACGACACGGGTGGGCTTCGTCGCGGGACTCGTCCGGGCGCGGTTCGACTTCCATCGCCAGAACGAGCGGGGCGTCCGCCGCCATCGCGGCGCGAGTCCTCGCGAGACCCTGCGCCGCCTGCGCGACGTCGCGCACCGGACCTCCACGCCGCCGGCGCCGCTCGACAGCCGCCTCGTCGAGGAGGTCGTCCATGGCGAGGACATCCGCCGGCCTCTGGGACTGGTGCGCGCCTACCCGCAGGAGGCGGTCGTGCGCGCGTTCCGTCTCCAGGAGCGCACGACCGTGGCGTTCGGCGGCGGCAAGGAGCACCTCACGGGCGTCCGCATGACTGCCACGGACGCCGACCTGGTGGCGGGCGACGGGCCCGCGGTCCGAGGACCGGCGCTGTCGCTGCTGCTCGCCCTCTCCGGTCGCCGCGTCGCCCTCGACGACCTCGACGGTCCGGGGGTCGAGCTGCTCGCGAATCGCCTCAGGGACGGATGACCACGCGGCCGAGGGGCTGACCCGACGTCGACGCCTCACCGAACGTGGTGCGCGAGCCGCAGGACGGCGTCCGCGACAGGTGCGCCGAACATCACGGCGTCGTTGTGGTCGCCGGTCAGCACGACCCGCTCGAACAGCGAGGGTGCACCGTCGGCGACGCGCTCGCTGAGCTCGGTCGGCACGACCGTGTCGTGGTGGCCGTGGATCACCGTGACGGGCACGTCGCTGGCGGCCAGGTGCTCCGAGACCGGGAAGCGGTCGCGCAGCAGCATCCGCACCGGCAGCCACGGGTAGTGGTGCGCACCGACGTCGGCCAGCTCGGTGAACGGCGAGCGCAGCACGATTCCCGCCGGTGTCGTGCGCGCCTGCAGCGCGGCGACCACGCCCGAGCCGAGGGACTCGCCGAACAGGATCGTGCGATCGGCCGGGTACCCGAGGTCGGCGAGCGCCTCGAGGGCGGCGTCCGCGTCGGCCGCGAGCCCGTCCTCGCTCGGGCGCCCCGGGTTGCCGCCGTAGCCGCGGTAGTCCATCAGCAGGACCGCGAGACCGCGCCGGCTCAGCTCCTCCGCGAGACCCGTGCGACTCAGCCGGTTGCCCCCGTTGCCCGGAGCCAGGAGCACCGCCAGACCCGTGTCGGTCTCGGCCGCCGGAACGAACCACGCACCCAGCTCGAGCCCGTCCGCGGTGCTCAGCGTGACGTCGCGCGCGCCGGGGACCGCCTCCGCCGCCGCGGGCACCGGCTCCGCGTCGGGGAAGTAGATCAGCTGGCGCTGCAGCGCCCACACGGCCGCCACCCCCATCCCGACCAGCACCAGCGCCACCGCGAGGGCCCGGACGAGCCATCGGCGAGACGGGCTGGTCATGCCTCATGCTCACCGTCCGCGGCCCGCTCGGCAAGCACGCCGAGCGGCGGCAGCCTTGGCAGGACCCGCCTAGGCTGAACCCAGTTCCCACTCCTGGAGGTCCCCGATGAAGTGCCCCAACGACGCGACGACCCTCGTGATGAGCGAGCGGTCCGGCGTGGAGATCGACTACTGCCCCGAGTGCCGGGGCGTGTGGCTCGACCGCGGCGAGCTGGACAAGATCCTCGAGCGCGCCGAGCAGGACGCCACCCGCACGGCCGCGCCGCAGCGGGACGACCGCTACGCGCCGCGCCCGTCGTACGACGACCGGGACCGCCGCTACGACGACCGCAGCAGCGGCTACCGGGGCAAGAAGAAGAGTCACTGGCTCGGCGAGCTGTTCGACTGAGCCATGCGCCGGCCAGCCGCGCTGCGTGACGCCTACCGGGCGAGTGGTGCGGACCGCCCGTTCGGCGACCCCCTCCCCGCGCACGGCGTCGCGATGGAGGGCTACTTCTGGAGGTTCACCGACCCCGCCTCCGGGCGCGTCCTGATCGCCCTCGACGGGGTGAACCGCGCGGCCGGCGGCACGTGGTCGACGCTCGGCGTGGCCTCCCACCCGAACGGGTTCCTGCGCACGACGGCGCACCCCGTGGGCGAGGCGGACGCGAGCGGGCTCGGCGTCGTCTCCGGAGTCGCCTTCCGCGGCTCGCCCGACCGCCTGCACGTCGATCTCGGACCCGACGCGCGGATCGACGTCGAGGTCCGGCAGCCGGTGCCGTGGCCGCGCCGCAGCCTCGGCGGCTCGAGCATCTTCCAGGCCGTCCCGGGCCTCAACCAGTACTGGCACCCGTGGCTGCTCGGCGGCTCGGCCCACGGCGAGGCGGTCGTCGGCACGCAGACCTGGGAGCTCGACGGCTGGCAGGTCTACGGCGAGAAGAACTGGGGCAAGGGCGGCTTCCCCGACGCGTGGTGGTGGGGCCAGGCGCAGGGCTTCGAGGACCCGTCGGTGTGCGTCGCGTTCGCGGGTGGCGAGGTCTCGGCCGGCCCGCTGCGCACGACCGTGACGGCCGTCGTCGTGCTGCTGCCCGACGGGCGGCTCGTGCGGCTCGGCGACCCGGTCGTGTCGCCGGTGCGCGCCGAGGTCAGCGACGAGCGCTGGTCCCTGCGCGGCCGCAGTGCCCGCTGGCGGATCGAGATCGAGGGCTGGGGCGACCTCGCCGCCGCCCACGTGCTGCCGGTGCCGCTGCCCCGCGAGCGCCGCAACGTGCCCGGCGCGATCGAGCACCTCGGCGCCCGGATGCACGTCACGGTCCACCACCGCGACCGGCTGGTGTGGCAGGGCGAGTCCGGCCTCGCCGCGCTGGAGCATGGCGGAATCGACCGTGCCCGCGCCGAGGTGACTCGACGCGGGCACGGGGAGGAGGCGGTGGACGCGCCCCCGGTGGGGCTCAGAGAGCCGTGACGACCTGCTCGTGCTCGAGGCGCGGGAGGCGGTCGAACCAGGCGTTCTCGCCCGGGTGGCCGATGTTGACGACGACCATCGTCTTGTAGCCGGTGCCGGCCAGCAGGTCCTCGTCGATGCCCTCGGCGTCGAAGCCGGTCATCGGGCCCGCGGCCAGGCCGGCGGCGCGCACGCCCATGATGAAGTAGCCGATCTGCAGACCGGCGTTGAGACGAGCCGTGGCCTCGCGCGCGACCGGGTCCGGGAACCAGCCTTTGGCACCCTCGGCGTGCGGGAAGACGGTGGGCAGGTGCTCGTTGAAGTCGGTGTCCGCGGCGAGGATGGCCACCAGCGGGGCGGCGGCCGTCTTGTCGCGGTTGCCATCGGCCATGTGCTTCAGCAGGCGCGCGCGGGCGTCGTCGCTGCGGACGAGGACGATGCGCAGGGGCTGCGAGTTCATCGCGGTCGGACCGAACCTCACGAGGTCCTGGATGGCCGCGACCTGCTCGTCGGTCACCGGCTCGTCGGTGAAGGAGTTCGCGGTGCGGGCCTGACGGAACAGCAGGTCCTGGGCGTCTGACGAGAGCTCGAGAAAATCGTTCATGATTCAACTAACGTCTGCTCGGGGCTCGAACCTTCCCGAGCGCGCACGTGTCCCTTCTCACGTGCGCCGCAGGCTCATGCGCTCGCGGTGCGCAGGCGGACCTCGCGCTCCATCCGCTTCTCGTGACGCTCGCGTCCCTTGATGGCCTCGCGCTCACGGCTCTTCGGCGGCGCCTTCGTCACGAGGTCGTCGAGCAGACGCCGGGTGGCCTCCGCGATCTCGTCGACCGCGCGGTCGAACGCCTCCTGGTTGGCGCGCGACGGCTTCGTGGACCCGCTGACCTTCCGCACGAACTGCAGCGCGGCCTCGCGGACCTCCTCGTCCGTCGTCGCCGGCTCGAAGTTGTGGAGGACTCGGATGTTGCGGCACATGCCTCGACGGTAACCCCGCGGGGGCGTGCCGAACAGGCCCGCATCTTGCGACGATGGGCGCCATGAGCGCGCTCTCACCGCGGCTGGCCGCAGTCCTCGAGGCGCTGCCGCTCGCGCCGGGTCTGCGGGTGCTCGAGATCGGCGGAGCGCCCGGCCCGCTCGCCCGCGCGATGGCCGCCCGGGTCTCCCCCGGCGGCTTCGTCCTCGTGGTCGACCGCTCGCAGCGGGGTGTCGCGGCCACCCGCACCGCCTGCGCCACCGAGATCGCGGCGGGTGTCCTCGGCGTGCGCCACGCGTCCGCCGAGTCGTTCAGGCTCGAGCCCGGCGAGGACCCGTTCGACCTCGTCGTCGCCAACCGGGTCGGCGCCCTCGACGGACGTCACCCTGCCCTCGCAGACGCCGCCCTCGCCGCAATCCGCGCCGCGACCACCCCCGGCGCCCCGCTCTACGTGGACGGCCGACCCGTCGCAACTCTCTGATCAGATGGAGCACGGACAGCGGACCTTCACGGAGCGACAGATCTGAGACGTCAACGAGCCAGTCCGACTCGACCGGTTGCCCTCTGAGCTCGAATGAGCCGTTCTGCGACCGGCACCCGCTTTGACACGTAGTTTCTTGCTCGTGATCACACCTCCTCCCGGCTCCCGAGATTCCAGCGACGTCCATACGCCGGCAGAAATCGTCGCGCGGATGCGCCGGCGGGCGTGGATCCTTCGGGGCGGAGCACTGCTGATCGTAGGTGCGATCGTCGTTCTCTTTCCCAAGTTCGACGACGTCGGTCCGGATCGACACCCGGCAGCAGGCATCGATGACGCCAACACCAGGACTGAAGCCACCACCGCTAGCGAAGAGCCGTCGACGCCTGGCCCGGCTGATGAGGCGGACCTCGCTCCTGAGGCTCCTCCCGTCGCACCGGATGCGCCTGATGAGCCGAAGGACTCGGAGGCTGACAACGATCTCAACCTCGCCCACGACGACATAGCCCGTCTGGGCCGCGCGGCCGACATCTATGGCTACGGGCTGGGTCCAGGAACGTCACTTGACTACGACCAGGCGACGAACTTCGCCTACGCCGTCACTTTGACTTGCGACGGGTGGCGAGATGGCAACCTCTCCTTCGAGGATTCGGTGAGCGAAGACGTGATGTCAGGGGCGTCCGAAACCGACGCAATCGCGATGAATCGCTACTTGGAGTCGACGTTCTGCCCCGCGTACGAAGCAGCCGGCAACTAGTCGAACCCGCGGGACGCCGAACCCGACGGTGGGACAGTAGGCCCATGGTGGACGGTTACTCCCTGCACGGAACGGCCCCCGACGAGGTCGCCTACCTGCGCCTGCGCGAGGCGTCGGGGCTCACGCCGAAGCGCCCCGACCAGGCCGGCCCGGCGCTCGCCGGCGGCTGGGCGGCGTGCCACGTGGTGCACGAGGCCAGTGGCGAGACCGTGGCGATGGGCCGCGTCATCGGCGACGGCGGCTGGTACTTCCACGTCGTCGACATGGCCGTGCTGCCCGACCACCAGCGCCGCGGGCTCGGCGACCTCGTCCTGTCGCACCTGCTCGACGTGATCGCCACGGACGCTCCCCCGGGCGCCTACGTCTCGCTGATGGCCGACCCGCCCGGCCGCCGCCTGTACGAGCGCCACGGGTTCGTCGACAGCGCCCCGAGGTCGGTCGGCATGGTCCTGGCGGACGAACGATGAGGCATTCCGCCCCGCTCGGCTACCCGAATGCCTCATCGTTCGTCCCCGGGGCACCTCAGGGACGCGCGAGGGTGGCCGCGTCCGTGTTCGCGCCGCAGACGACGACCGCGACGCGCTCGCCGGGCCCCGGCACGTAGCGGCCGGAGTGCAGCGCGGCGTAGGCCGCGGCGGCACCGTGCTCGGACGGCACGCGGAACTCGTCCCACAGCGCCGTCCGGGCTGCGACGATCTCGTCGTCGGTGACCATGACCGGGACCGGCGCCTCGGCCTCGACGGCCGAGAACGCGAGATCGCCGAGCCGGCGCGCGCCGAGTGAATCCGAGGCCACGCCGGAGACCGCGACGTCCACGGGTCGCCCGGCGTCGATCGCGCGGTGCATCGTCGGGCACTGCTCGGGCTCGACCACCACGACGCGCGCCCGGCCCAACGCGGACGCCGCGACGCCCGCGTACAGGCCTCCGCCGCCCACCGCGACGACGATCGTGTCGATCGAGGGCTCGTCCTCGAGCAGCTCCTCGGCGAGCGTGCCGGCGCCGGCCGCGACCTCGACCTGGTCGTAGGCGTGCGCGAGCGCGGCCCCGGTCTCGTCGGCGAACTCGACGGACGCACGGTGCGCCTCGGCGAACTCGGCTCCCACCCGGCGGACCTCGGCGCCGTACGCCTCGATGCGGTCGACCTTGACCTGCGGCGCCGCCTCGGGGACGAACACGGTGGCCCGCACGCCCAGCTCGCGCGCGGCGAACGCCTGGGCGAGGCCGGCGTTCCCGCCGGACGCCACCACGATGCCGGCGTCGGTGATCTCCCCCGACTCGAGTCCGGCGAGCTGGCGGTTGAACGCACCGCGCGTCTTGAACACGCCGCAGTGCTGGAGCAGCTCGAGCTTGAGCCACAGGGAACCGTCCGCCGAGGTCTGCCACAACGGCGTGCGCCGCACGCGTCCTTCGATCCGGCTCGCCGCCGCCTGCACGTCCCGCCTCGTGACCGTCACGCCCTCCAGTATCCCGTGCCTAGACTCGGGCGGTGCCTCCCCGTTCGCCGCTGCCGCCCCGTCACGGGCTCCAGGCGGCCTGGCTGCGCACGCCCGACCGCGATACGCAGGGACCGCCGTGGCCGTCGATGGTCGCGTGGCTCGAGCACGAGGTCGCGCCGCATGCCGACGTCCACGCGATGCTGGCGGACGAGCGCTTCGTCTACGACGACCTGACGCCCGTACGTGTCGGCGATCCCTACGCGCCGCACACGTTCGTGTGGTTCCACCGCGACCTGCGCGACGAGGTCGAGGTCCCCGGCGAGATCCGCATCCTGCACCGCGACGAGCGGGTCCTCGTGGTCGACAAGCCGCCGTTCCTCTCGACGATCCCGCGCGGCCGCCACGTGCTGCAGAGCGTCGTCGTGCGGCTGCGCACCGAGCTCGACCTGCCCGAGCTGACCCCGCTGCACCGGCTCGACCGCGTCACCTCGGGCGTCCTGCTGCTCGCGACCGAGCGCCGCTGGCGCGGGCCGTACCAGACGCTGTTCGAGCACCGGCAGGTCAAGAAGACCTACCGCGCCCTCGCCCCGTGGCAGGAGGCGCTCGAGTCGCCGGTCGTCATCCGCAACCACCTGCGCAAGGACCGGGGCGCCCTCCGCGCCGAGGTCGTCGCCGACGCGCCGGTCAACGCCGAGACCCTCGTCGAGATGGAGGAGCGCCGCGGCGACCTCGCGGTCTACCGCCTCAGTCCCCGCACCGGACGGACGCACCAGCTGCGGATGCACCTGGCCGGGCTCGGCAGCCCGATCGTGAACGACCCGCTCTACCCGACCGTCGCCGACGTCTCGGTCGACGACTTCTCGAGCCCGCTCCAGCTGCTCGCGAGCGAGCTCGAGCTCACCGACCCGGTCGACGGCACCGAGCGCCGCTGGGTCAGCGGCCGGACGTTCCCGCTGACGTGACTCAGTGGCCCCCGCCGATGGCGGCGGGACCGGCCTCGCGGCGGATGTCGATGACGTGCCCCGTCATCGGCGCGACGAGGACGTCGAGCGAGCGACGCGCGACCTCCTCGGACGACAGCAGCGTGCCCTCGGGCTCCTCGCCGAACGCCTTGGTGCGCATCGGCGTGCCGGTGCGCTCGGGGTTGACGCAGTTCACGCGGACCTCGCCGGCCCACTCGTCGGCCAGCGCCTGCGTGAGGTTCACCGTGGCCGCCTTCGCCGAGGAGTACAGCGAGTAGCCCTTGCGGCCGCGCGTGTAGGACGACGACGTGAACAGCAGCAGCGAGCCGTTGGACTCGGCCAGCAGCGGGCGGAACTCCTGCGCGATGAAGATCGGGGCGAGGTAGTTGATCTCGGTGGCGGCCCAGATCGTCTCCTCGGACGTGTCGGCGAGGTCGCCGATCGGCAGCACGCCGGCGGTGTTGACGACGAAGTCGACCCGGCCGACCTTCTCCACGACCTCGCGCGCGGCCTCGGCGACGTCCTCGCGGCGGTCGACGTGCGTGCCCGTGGACGAGCGGGAGAACGCGAACACCCGGGCACCGTAGGACTCGGCGAGCTTCGCGATGTCGCCGCCGATGCCGTAGGAGCCGCCGAACACGACCATCGTCCTGCCCTCGAGCGCGGCGCGGTACTGCTCGTCGTCGAGCTCGTCCGGCGTCTCGGCCGAGGCCAGCTGGAACAGCTTGTCGGCGATGTAGACGTCGATCGGCTCGGTGACCTTCATGTTCCGCTCGTGGCCCTGGACGACCGCGATCGGCACGTCGGGGCGGTAGCGCAGCACCACGGTGCAGTCGTCGGTGGCGGTGAAGTCGGGGTCCTGCCACGCCTTCTCGTAGGCGTCGCGGATGATCGAGGACCGGAAGGCCTGCGGGGTCTGGCCGCGGCGCAGCAGGTCGCGGCGCAGCACGTCGGAGATCGTGTCGAGGTCGCCCGTGCGCTCGTCGTGCACCTGCACCACGGTGTCGGCCGACGGGATGGCGGTGTCGACGGCCTCGTACGTGCCGAGCGCGGCGACCACGTCGGAGATGATCGTCTGCGACACGAGCGGGCGCACCGCGTCGTGGAACAGGACGTTGCACTCCTCGTCGCCGAGCGCCTGCAGCGCCAGGCTGGTGGTCTCGTTGCGGGTCGAGCCGCCCTCGAGCACCTGCGTGACCTTCGGGTAGGCGCCGTCGCGCACGATCGCGTGCACGGGGTCCAGGTGGCCCTGGGCCATGAGGATGATGATCTCGTCGATCGCGTCGGCGGCCTGGAACACCGAGATGGTGTGCTCGAGGATCGTCTTGCCGGCGATCTTGATCAGCTGCTTCGGGATCGCCAGCCCCACGCGGGTCCCGGTGCCACCGGCGAGGATCACGGCCACGTTGCGCAATTCGGTCACCAGTCGAGGTTACCGGGGAGGAACTCCTTCAGGCGCCGGGGCGCATGACGGCGTCCTGCTGCTCGCGCTTCCAGGCGCGGAAGCCCTCCTCGGTCTCGCCGCGGCGCCAGTAGGCCGAGACGGAGATGTCGGTGCGCTCGACGCGGCCGTCGAGCAGGTAGGGACGCACGGACTTCAGCAGCGCGGACTCGCCGTGCACGAAGGCCTGCACGCGACCCTCGGGCCACGGCCAGGCGCGCACCGCGTCGTCGAGGAGCGTGGTGGAGCCGGGCGCCGCGCCGTTGCGGTGCAGCCAGCGCACGTCGGCCTCGCCCGAGCTCGGCAGGTCGATCTCGTGGCCAGGACCGTCGATCTCGACGAACGCCGTCGCGCGGGCGCCGGGCTCGAGGGACGCGAGGGACGCGGCGATGGCCGGCAGGGCCGACTCGTCGCCCACGAACAGGTGGTGGTCGGCGTCGGGTCGGGGCCGGTACGCGCCGCCGGGGCCGCGGAACCGCAGCGTGTCGCCGGGCTGCGCCGAGAGCGCCCAGGGCCCGGCGAGGCCCTCGGTGCCGTGCGTGACGAAGTCGATCGCGAGCTCGCGGGCCTCGGGATCCACCCACCGCACGGTGTAGGTGCGCAGCACGGTGTCGTCGCCGTCGGCGAACACCAGCTTGACGTAGGTGTCGGTGGAGTCGAGGTGGTGCGCCAGGTACTCGTCGAACGCGGCTCCGCCGAGCACCACGCGGCGCAGTCGCGGGGCCAGGTCCTCGGTGCGCTGGACGGTCAGTTCCACCTCGGTCTTCTGAGCCACGCTGTGTAGCCTAAACCGCGTGACCCAAGGCTTCGATCCCACGACGTTCGACACCCAGATCCGCCCGCAGGACGACCTGTTCCGCCACGTGAACGGGCCCTGGCTGCGCGACACGCCGATCAAGCCCGACCGGGCCACCGCCGGCGGGTTCGTGGACCTCGTCGACGAGGCCGAGATCCTCGTCCGCTCCATCGTCGAGTCCTGCGCGGCCGAGCCCGAGGACGACGAGCAGCGCAAGATCGGCGACCTGTTCGCCAGCTTCATGGACACCGAGCGCATCGAGCAGCTCGGCGCCGCTCCCCTGGCCGACGACCTGGCCGCCATCGACGCGATCGACTCGATCCCCTCGCTCGTGCGCACGATCGGCGCGCTGGAGCGCTCGGGCGTCAACAGCATCATCGGCCTCTACATCGCGCCCGACCGCGGCCAGCCCGACCGCTACGTCACGCACGTGGTCCAGGCGGGCATCGGCCTGCCTGACGAGTCGTACTACCGAGACGAGCAGTTCGCCGAGATCCGCGACGCCTACCGCGACCACGTCGCCGCGATGCTCCAGCTGGCCGGCTTCGACGACGCGAGCGACCGCGCCGACCGCGTCCTCGAGCTGGAGACCGCGATCGCCTCGCACCACTGGGACCGCGTCGCCGTCCGCGACGCCCAGAAGACCTACAACCTCAAGACGTTCGCCGAGCTCGGCGCGCTGACCCCCGCCTTTGACTGGCAGGCGTGGGCGCAGGCCGCCGGCATCGACCTGTCCGTCCTGGCCGAGGCCGTCGTCTCGCAGCCGTCCTACCTCGAGGGCCTCCAGGGCCTCCTCGACGAGGGGTCGCTGCCCGCGTGGCGCGACTGGCTGCGCTGGCAGCTGGTCCACGGCGCCGCGCCGTTCCTGTCCAACGACTTCGTCGAGACCAACTTCGCGTTCTACGGCAAGACCCTGCAGGGCACCGACGAGCTGCGTCCGCGGTGGAAGCGCGGCATCGGCTTCGTCGAGGGCTCGATGGGCGAGGCCGTCGGCAAGATCTACGTCCGCACCGAGTACCCCGCCGTGGCGAAGTCGCGCATGGAGGAGCTCATCGCGAACCTGCTCGAGGCCTACCGGATCAGCATCCGCGAGCTGCCGTGGATGAGCGACGAGACCAAGCAGCGCGCGCTGGCCAAGCTCGACGCGTTCACGCCGAAGATCGGCCACCCCGAGTCGTTCAAGGACTACGCGGCGCTCGAGACCGACCCGGCCGACCTCGTCGGCAACGCGCGTCGCGCGCAGTCCGTGGCGATGGACCGCGAGCTGGCCAAGATCGGCCAGCCCATCGACCGCGACGAGTGGTACATGACCCCGCAGACGGTCAACGCCTACTACAACCCGACGATGAACGAGATCGTCTTCCCCGCCGCGATCCTGCAGCCGCCGTTCTTCGACGCCGGGATCGACGACGCGGTGAACTACGGCGCGATCGGCTCGGTCATCGGCCACGAGATCGGCCACGGCTTCGACGACCAGGGCTCGCAGTACGACGGCACCGGCGCCCTGAGCAACTGGTGGACCGACGAGGACCGCGCCGCGTTCGACGGCCTCGCCGCGAGGATCATCGCGCAGTACGACGACCTCAGCCCCGAGAACGCCGACGGCCAGACCGTCAACGGCGCGCTCACGATCGGCGAGAACATCGGCGACCTGGGCGGACTCGGCATCGCGTACCTCGCGTTCAAGCTCGCGCAGGAGGGCAAGCCCGCCGACCCGATCGACGGCCTCACGCCCGACCAGCGCTTCTTCCTGGCGTGGGCGCGCGCGTGGCAGGGCAAGGTGCGGCCGGCCGAGACGATCCGTCGCCTCACGGTCGACCCGCACTCGCCGCCGGAGTTCCGCTGCAACCAGGTCGTGCGCAACATCGACGCCTTCTACGAGGCGTTCGGCGTGACCCCGGACGACGCGCTGTGGCTCGACCCGGCCGAGCGCGTCACGATCTGGGCCTGAGGTGACCTGGGCGCACCAGCGACGCGCCCTGGGCACGCTCGCGCTGGCCCAGGTCGTGGGCGGCATCGGCAACGGCGCCGGACTCGCCGTGGGCGCCCTGCTCGTCGAGGACGTCAGCGGGTCGGCCGGCTGGGCGGGCCTCGCCGTCGTCGCGATGACCCTCGGCGCCGCCGGCTTCACCGTGCCGCTGTCGAACCTCGCCGTGCACCGCGGGCGTCGGCCCGCCCTGACCGCGGGCTGGCTCGGCGGCGCGCTCGGCGCCGTCGCCGTGATCGCGGGCGGCGAGTGGCGCTCGCTGCCGCTGCTGCTCGTCGGGTTCCTGCTGTTCGGCGCCAGCACGGCGGCCAACCTGCAGTCGCGGTTCGCCGCCGCCGACCGGGCCGAGCCCGCACAGGTGGGCCGCTCGATCTCGCTGGTCGTGTGGGCCACGACGATCGGGTCGGTCGCCGGCCCCAACCTCACGGGTCCGGGCGCCGCGGTCGCCCGCGCACTCGGCATCCCCGAGCTGGCGGGCCCCCAGGTCTTCTCGGCGCTCGCCTTCACGGCTGCCGGGATCCTCACGTGGGTGCTGCTGCGGCCCGACCCGCTTCCGCGCCGCGACGCCGCCGCTCCCCCGCCGCCGCGGATCGCGGCCGCGCTGCCCCACGTCCGCGGCGCCACGGCGATCGCGATCACGTCCGTCGCGTTGTCGCACGCGGTCATGGTCGCGGTCATGGCGCTGACGCCGGTGCACATGTCCGGCCACGGCGCCGAGCTCTCGATCATCGGCCTCACGATCAGCCTGCACATCGCCGGCATGTTCGCGCTGTCGCCGCTGTTCGGCTGGCTATCCGACCGCTGGGGTCCCGAGCCCACGATCCTGCTCGGGCAGTCCGTGCTGATCCTCGCCTGCGGCATCGCGGGCACCGCCGGCTCGTCCGACGTGCAGATCACGATCGGCCTGATCCTGCTGGGCGTCGGCTGGTCGATGTCGGTGATCGCCGGCGCGGCCCTGCTCACCCGCAGCGCCGCCCCGGAGGTCCGGCCGCTGGTGCAGGGCTTCAGCGACCTCACGATGAACCTCGCCGGCGCGGCCGGCGGCCTGATCGCCGGCCTCGTGGTCGCCGTCTGGAGCTTCGGCGCGCTCACCGCCGTCGCCACCCTGCTGACGGTTCCCGTCGTCGCCACCGTCGTGCTCGCGTCCCGCGCGCCCGCTCGCGTCGACTGACGGATTCCCCGACACTCACCCTCGGCGGGCAGCCGGGACCACTAGGCTCGCCGCGTGACCGATCAGATCAGGTTCGTGCTCCCCGAGTCCGACATGCCCACGCACTGGTACAACATCGTCCCGGACTTTCCCACGCCGCCGCCTCCGCCGCTGCACCCGGGGACGCACCAGCCGGTCGGTCCCGACGACCTCGCGCCGCTGTTCCCGCCGGAGCTGATCGCCCAGGAGGTCACCTCCGAGCGCTTCGTCGAGATCCCCGAGCCCGTGCGCGACGTCTACCGCCAGTACCGTCCGTCGCCGCTCGTGCGCGCCCGGCGCTGGGAGCAGAGGCTCGGCACCTCGGCGCGCATCTACTACAAGTACGAAGGCGTCTCGCCGGCCGGCTCGCACAAGACGAACACGTCCGTGCCGCAGGTGTACTACAACGCCATCCACGGCATCACCCGCCTGACCACCGAGACCGGCGCGGGCCAGTGGGGCACGGCCCTGGCGTACGCGTGCTCGCTGTTCGGTCTCGAGTGCGAGGTGTGGCAGGTCGGCGCCTCGTTCGACACCAAGCCGCAGCGCCGCACCCTCATCGAGGTCTTCGGCGGCAAGGTCCACCGCTCCCCCAGCCGCCTCACGGAGTTCGGCCGCTCGTTGCCCGAGGACCACACCGGCTCGCTCGGCATCGCGATCAGCGAGGCCGTCGAGGTCGCCGCGCAGGACGAGACGATCAAGTACGCGCTCGGCTCGGTGCTGAACCACGTGCTGCTGCACCAGACGATCATCGGCGAGGAGGCGCTCAAGCAGCTCGCGCTGGCGGGCGAGGACGGCGCCGACCTCGTGATCGGCTGCGCCGGCGGCGGCTCGAACTTCGCCGGCCTCACCTTCCCGTTCCTGCGCGAGAAGCTCGCCGGCCACCAGTCGCCGCGGATCCTCGCCGTCGAGCCGGCCTCGTGCCCCACGCTCACGCGCGGCGAGTACCGCTACGACTTCGGCGACACGGGCGGCATGACCCCGCTGATGAAGATGTACACGCTGGGTCACGACTTCGTCCCGTCGCCGATCCACGCCGGTGGCCTGCGCTATCACGCGATGGCGCCGCTGGTGTCCCACGCCGTGCACGAGGGCCTGATCGAGGCGACGGCGCTGCACCAGAGCGAGTGCTTCGACAGCGCCATCGAGTTCGCGCGCACCGAGGGCATCGTCCCGGCGCCCGAGTCCTCCCACGCCCTGGCCCAGGCCCGCCGGGCCGCCTTGGAGGCCTCCGAGAACGGCACCGAGCCGGTCATCGTGGTGGGCCTGTCCGGTCACGGTCTGCTCGAGCTCGGCGCGTACGACTCGTACCTCAACGGCCGGCTCGAGGACGACCCGCTCTCGGACGAGGACCTGCAGGCGGCCCTGGCGAACGTCCCCGTCATCTGATCTGATGCGGGGCATGGCGATCGAGGTGCGCCCCGCCACGGAGTTCGAGGACGTCCGCACGATGGTGGGGCCCAAGCGGCCCGACTCCGACGTGTGCTGGTGCCTCAGCTACCGCGTGCCCGGCAAGGTCAACCGCGAGCTGCACCGGCAGGCCCGCGGCGAGAAGGTCCGCGAGCTGATGGCGCAGGGGCCGCCCGGCGTGCTGGCCTACGACGGTGACGAGGTCGTCGGGTGGGCCGCGATCCACCCGCGGGCCGACACCTCCTTCGCCACGAACCGCAAGATCCCGCACGTCGACGACCTCGAGGTCTGGAGCCTGTGGTGCGTCCGCGTCCGCCCCGGCCATCGCGGCCAGGGCATCGCGCACCACCTCGTCGAGGGCGCCGTGGCGTACGCGCGGTCCGAGGGCGCGCCCGCCGTCGAGGCGTACCCCGTCGACAACGAGGGGGCGAAGGTCGACCTCACGATGGCCTACGTGGGCACCCGTGCCCTGTTCGAGCGGGCCGGCTTCACGAAGGTCGCCGACACCGAGTCGGTCCTCAACCGGTTCCCGCGGGTGCTGATGCGCCTCAGCCTCTGAGCGGCCACGGACCCCATCGACGCGGCGTCGTCGGCACGTCCACCGGCTCCGGACTGCCGGACGACCAGCCTGCCTCGTAGCCCGAGTCCACCAGGTCGTCGTCGAACTCCACCTCGATCATCCAGGGAACGTCGCCGCTGGGCCCACTGCGCCACTCGCGCATCGTGCCCTCGACCAGCGCGAAGACCGCCCGCTCCAGCTCGTCGAGCAGGTCCGGAACGGATTCGTCGCAGGCGTCGCAGCCGCAGCCCGGCCACCAATTCCGGTACCGCAGGCCTGCGGTGATCTCGACGCCGGGAAGTCCCGCCAGTGGGAGGAGCACGGTGATTGGCGTGCCGTCGCCCGACGTCGGCGTGAGCGTGATCCGGGTCCGTTCGCCCTCCGGGTTCTCGGTCCGCTCTACGTCGTACGTGCGCTCGAGGTGGTCGATGAGCGCCCGGGCGACCTCGACGACCGGCGCGAACCGCTCCGGGTGCCGACAGGTGCTGTAGGAGTCCTCGGGCGGCTCCAGCCACCGGGAACCGTACTCGATCGGGCGTCCGTCGCCGTCGAGCCAACTTCCGAGGTCCAGTCTCGGGCGCACGTAGTTCCAGAGCCGCGTCCGCGGCACGGGGAACGGCAGCACGTGCGTCGCAGGATCGGCTCCGACCACGGAGGCTCCGCCGAACGCGTCCTCCACGACCGTCACCCGGTCGGTGGTCACCTCGCCGATGCGCACGGCGACGATGGCGCCGTCGGCCGTGAGGAGGGTGTAGGGATCGGCCAGGTAGCCGATGCCGCGCTCCTCCAGCGCTTGCTCGGCCTCGTGCCAGTCGACGCCGGGCGCCGTCACCCGCCGGCCGAGCAGGTCGTGGGCGACGACGCCGTCGCCCACGATCTCCAGCCAGCCGACCACCTCGCCGTCACCTCGGCGGTGCGGGATCCATCCCTCGGGCAGCATGCGCCAACTCTGTCAGAGTCCCGTCGACCATCTCCAGCACGCGGTCGCAGTGCCCGAGGACGTCGTGGTCGTGGGTGACCATGGCGACCGCGACGTCCGCGTCGCGCGCCCGGTCGGCCAGGACCTGCACCACCTCGTGGCTGCGGCGGCGGTCGAGGGCCGCGGTGGGCTCGTCGACCAGCAGCAGCGAGGGGTCGTTGACGAGGGCGCGCGCGATGCCCACGCGCTGACGCTCGCCACCCGACAGGTGGCCCGGGCGGTGCGTCGCCCGGTGCGCCATGCCGACCGCGTCGAGCACGGGCACGGGATCGACACGCCTCCGGCCGGCCAGCCGTCCGGCAAGGCGCACCTGGTCGGCGGCCGACAGCGCGGGCAGCAGGTTGCCGGACTGGAAGACGAAGCCGATGGTCGCCAGGCGGAACCGCGCCGCCGCCCCCTTCGACAGTGTCGAGAGGTCGGTGCCGTGCACGCGGACCGAACCCGAGTCGGGCTGCGACAGGGCACCGGCCACCGCCAGCAGCGAGGACTTGCCCGAGCCCGACGGTCCCACGACCGCGACGAGCTCTCCGGGGCGCACGGTCAGCGAGACGCCGTCGAGGGCGCGCACGCGCGAGTCTCCGTCGCCGAGCTCCAGCGTGGCGTCGACGATCTCGAGGGCGGGGGTGGGGTCAGTGGTCATCGTCGGCCTCCCAGCGCGGCGAGCGGGTCGATGCGAGTGATGCGCAGCACCGAGACGGCTGCGCCGAGCAGGCCAAGCACGATGGTGAGCGCGGAGGCGACGGCGATCGGGCCGGCCTCGAGCTCGAACGGCATCGCGGCGGGCATGACGGCGCCCATCGCGACGCCCGCGGCGACGCCGATGCCGGTGAAGACGACCAGGACGAGCGTGGCCTGGGCGAGGCTGTCGCGCAGCAGGTAGCGGCTGGAGGCGCCCATCGCGCGCAGCACCGCGAGGTCGCCGGCGCGCTGGATCGTCCAGACGGTGAAGAAGGCGCCCACGACGAGCGCGCAGATCACGTAGAGGAAGACCTGGATCATGCTGAGCGTCATCGTCTCGGCCTCGTACCCGGGCGAGGCGTTGAAGGACTCGGTGAGCGTCATGCTCGTCGTCCCGGCCTGCTCGTCGATCGCGGCGAGGTCCGGCTCGGCGCCGTCCTGCGCCTGCACGGCGATCGCGCTGTAGAGCGGGTAGTCGGCCGCCGCGACGGTCGCGGCGGTGGGCGCGCCGGGCTGGACGGCGTTCGACGCGATGAGCTGCCACGTCTCCAGCGGCAGGTAGGCGACGTCGACGTGGCCGAAGGTGGCCTGTCCCTCGGTGAACCCGACCACGGTCAGCTCCACGTCGATGCGGTCGAGCGTGACGACGGTGCCGATCCGGACGCCGTCGTCCTTCAGCGTCTCCGAGACGACGATGCCGTCCGGCGTGCCGAGTCCCTCACCGCTGGACGTGCCCGGGTTCAGGAATCCCCCGGCGTCGACACCGAAGAGCGTGAGGTCGACCTGCTGGTCCTCGTCGGTCGTGGAGTTCACGATGCTGACGCCCATCGGCTCGGCCGCGTCGACGCCCTCGGCGTCACGCCACGGCGCGAGCTGGTCCTCCTCGAGGATCGAGCGGCTGAAGGCGTTGTCCTTCATCGTGCCCTCGTCGAAGGCGACGGCGGTGACGGGCATGGCCTTCAGCCCGGACACACCGTCGTTGACCAGGCCGGTGGACAGGCCGGACAGCAGGACGACGAGCACGGAGATCAACGAGATCACCGTGCCCATCAGGACGAAGCGGCCACGGGCGAACCGCAGCTCGCGCAGCGCAAGGAACATGGGACTCCTCGAGGGTCGGCGCATCCCGACACACTGTCGGGAAGATACCGACAGTGTGTCACTCGAGCCCTGAGCGGTCAGTCTCGGGGCAGTCCCGACTCCAGCAGCGCGACGACGTCCGCGGCCGTCGACGCAGGATCGGCACCGTGCTGGACCGCCTGGACGCCTGCACCGAGGACACCGTGCACGAGGGGCACGAACCGCGCGGGCGCCCCGAGCTCGGCCGTCACCTCGGTGACCGGCCGCAACAGCTCGTCGTGCAGCACCATGAGGTCGTCGAGCCGGGCCGGCGAGAACTCGGCCTGGCGCAGGTGACCCTCCAGGTCGTGCTCGCCGTCGGCGGTCATCCGCATCGTCGTCTCGACGAGAGCCCGGAGCCGCTGCAGGCCGGGCTCGACGTCGCGCAGCGCCTCGGCCAGCGACTCGTTCCAGCGGCCGAACGCCTCGATCGCGACGGCCACCAGCAGGTCGTCCTTCGAGGGGAAGTAGTCGTAGAAGCTCGACCGCGACATCCCCGCACGCTCGGTGACCGTGCGGGGGTTGAGCCCCGCCGCGCCACCCTCCTTCAGGACGGCCTCGGCGGCGCGCACCAACGCGGCACGCTGTGCTGCGCGGTGCGCGCCGACCGTGGGCGCGGAGATCTTGGGCATCGGCCCATTATGGCCTGACGGTGACCTTCCGGGGCGCCGACGTCGAGGCCTTCGTCTGCGACGAGCCCACGTAGACCGCGCGGATCCGCTGGCCACCGGTCGAGCGCAGCCGGACCGTGGCGACGGCCTTGCCGTTCCTCAGGCTCACGGTCTTCAGGACGCGCCCGCCGGACACGAACCGGACCTTCCCCGTGGGCACGTGGCCCGCGGCGCGGACGGTCGCGACGACCTTGACCGGCTTGCCACGCTTCACACTGCCCTTCGCGGCGAGCGACGTCCGGCTCGCAGCCTTGACGACCGTGACGGTGACCGGCGTGCTCGTGGACGCCGCCGCCGAGGCCGAGCCCGTGAAGCGGGCCGTCAGCCGGTGGGTGCCGACCGCGAGGCGCGGCAGCGTCACCGTGGCCCTGCCACCCGTCACGCGAGCCCGCGCCACGACCTTCGACCCGTCACGCAGTTCGACCGAGCCGGCCGTGGCCGCTCCCCCGAGCGTCACCGTGGCGGCCAGGCGCGCACCGTACGCGGCGCGCGACGCCGAGACCTTCAGGCCCGTCGTCGTCGCGAGCTCCGCGCCGAACGCGGCGGAGGCCTTCCCGAGACGCAGGAACACCGTCTCGCCGGTGGCGTCCTTGAGGCCGTCGTTGTCGGTCACGGCGTACAGCGAGCCGTCGGCCGCGATCGTGAAGCCCTCGAGCTTCTCCTGCGTCCAGCCGTTCGTCGCCCGCAGCTGCGGGAGGACGTCGATGGCGAGTCGCTTCTCCACGACCGGCAGCTCGTCGCCGGAGTCCTTCGGGACCGAGAAGGTGTAGATCCGCTTGTTCCGGGCGGCAGGGCCGTTGAGCTTGTCGCGCTCGATGACCGCGAAGGTGTCGTCGTCGATCGCGGTGATCTCCGACAGGCCCACCCAGTCGCCGCTGCCGCGCAGCGGGCTCTCCAGCTCGTAGCCGAACCAGTGGAACGTGCCGTCGGCGACGTCGTACCGGCCGATCCGCACCACGTCCTCGCCGGTGAGCGGACGCTGGAGGGCGAACCAGACGTGCTCGCCGTCCGCGTCGTTCGTCGCGGTCACGCCCTCGAGACCCCACTTGCCCAGGCGCGCCGCGACGTCGGCGGGCAACGCGACGCGCTCCCGCACGGCCCCCGCGTCGTCGGTGCGCACGAGCACGTTGCCCGGGCCGGTCGCCCCTTCGGAGGCGAGCCAGAAGCCACCCTGGGGGCGCTTGATCAGGCCCTCGATGTCGAGCGCGGCCGGAGCCCCTCCGTCCGTGACCGCCACCGAGTCGGTGATCCGAGCCGGGGTGGCCGAGACGTCGACCCGGTAGAGCGTGCCGTTCTTGATCACGGTGTCGGCCGCGGTCCACAGCGTCTTCGCGTCCTTCGGGTCGCCGGACAGGGCGCCGAGCGCCTGCCAGCCGATCGGCGCGCCGCCCTGGTCGTCCGACACGATCGACGGGAACGCCGCCTTGCCGGGCTCCCAGGAGTAGAGGCCCACGGTGGCGCGGACGCCGACGCCGGCGTCGTCCGTCTCGCTGGACACCGCGAAGAGACCGCGCGACGGGATCGGCAGCAGGCCCTCGGGGCCGTTCGTCGTCGGCATGATCTGGACGAACTCCGGGTCGGCCGGATCGCTGACGTCGTACACGGCGACGAAGTTGCTGCGCTCGGAGCCGACGAAGGCGTACGGCGTGCCGTCGAACTCGGCGACCGCGAGGCCCTCCGGCTCGGCGCCCTTCTTGGCGGCCCGGTCGTCGTTGTGGAGGCCGTGCCGCACGGCGATCCGCTCGAAGGTGTTGCCGGCATCCCAGACGACGTCGCCGTCGGTGTCGAACACGGTCCAGCCGCGCGTGCCGCCCTTCCAGTCGCCCTCGTTGGCGGTGGCCAGGTGGTCGTCGCCGATCCAGGCGACGGCGTCGGGCTCGCGCGGGGCGGCGGCCAGTGAGTCGGTCAGCGAGATCGCGCCGTCCTTCTTCGCGTCGACGCCGGACAGCGCTACCGAGCCGGCGCTGAAGGCCTTCTCGACCTCACCTGTGGCGGTGTCGATCAGCACGATGCCGTTGTTCTCCTGGAGGGTCACGGCGAGCGTGCCCTTCCCGTTGATGGAGACGTACTCCGGCTCCGGGTCCGTCGGCTCGGCGATCCCGGCGGCGCCGAGCACCGCGGGGTCGAGGTCGACGCGGCGCAGGCTCCAGTCGGCCGGCGCGCCCTCGAGGTCGAGCAGCTGCACGAAGCCCGCCGGGGCCTGCGGCAGGTCGCCCTTGGCGCGGCCGGCCGGCGTCGCGTCCTCGTCGCGCTGGTTCTCGATCGCGATCGCCGCCACCGACGTGCCGGGGTCGAGGGCGATGGAGTCGGGCTGCCCGCCCAGGTCGATGCTGCGGACCCGCACGCCGTCGGACAGGCGCACGACGTCGAGCCGGCCGCTCGGCTCGGTGAAGGATGCGGAGGTGTCGACGACCACGAGGACGTACTTCCCGACGATGCTCACCGACGTGGGCTGGTCGTCGGCGTCGCCGAGCTCCTCCAGCGACAGCGAGCCCTCGCCGCGCGGCGACGACGGGTCGCTGATGTCGAGGAAGCCGATGCGCTTGCCGAGGGCATCGGTGTAGACGAGCGTCCGGCCGTCGTCGGACACCGCCGAGATCTCGGCGACCGTCTCGGCCGAGGCGGGGGTGCCCGCCGGGACGTTCTGGAACACGGGGTACGTCGCGACCCGGTGGAAGGACTTCTCGGGCGCCGCGTCCGCGGCGGAGGTGGTCAGGAGCGGGAGGGCCGTGGCCAGCACGGCGGTGCCGGCGAGGCACGCGAGGGAACGAGACACGGCGTCACCCTGACGGGCCCGGCCCAACTCCGGGCCGCGTCAGGCTGAACGCCGCGTGAACTCATTCCTGCCGGTCGGGTGGCGCCATGTCGCCGCCGGGACCACCGCCGGCCGGGCCACCGCCCCCGGGGCCGCCGCCCATGCCGCCGCCGGTGGACTCCCCCGCCGTGACCGACGCGACCTGCTGACCGTCGACCAGCACGGTGTACGTCCGCCCCGCCTCGATGTCGTCGTTCGCGACCACGAGGTTCGCGGCCGCCTTGGAGAGGGTGTGCGTCGCGACCTCCCGGCCGTCCTCGTCCTGCACGGTCACCTCGGCGCCGGCGGCCGCGGTGCCCAGGCTGGCCTGGAGCCAACCCTGCTCCGACCCGTCGGCAGGAGCCTCGGCCATGCCGGCGCTGCCGACCGCGACGAGCGATCCGCCGTCCACCGTCGTTCCGCCGGCGGCGTCGAGCGCGCCGTTCCCGTCGCGTGTCGGTCCGTCGACGACGACCGTGCCGCCCGTGATCGTGCTGGTGCCGTTCGAGTCCAGTCCGTCGCCCTCGGCGTCCACCGTGACAGTGCCGCCCGCGATGACCAGTTCGACGCCGTCCTCGGCCGCCATCGACTCGCCCGAGCCGCTGGACGCGTTGACGCCGTCGTCCGTCGCCGTGAGGTCGACCGTCCCGTCCGTGATGCTCACGACCGTGCCCTGGATCGCCTCCTCGGAGTCGTCGACGGTGACCTCGCCGCCGGAGATCGCCACGATCGCCCCGGCGTTGATCCCCTTCTGCGACGGGTCCTGCTCGTCCGCCGGGGCGGTCGCGGTGACGTCGAGGGATCCCGAGACCACCAGCGCGTCGGTCGTGGCCGAGATCCCGTCGTCGCCCACGTCCGCGGTCACCGTGGCGCCGTCGAGGAGGACGTAGCCCGTGCCGTCCTCGGTGTCGTCGTCCGACTTGAGGCCGTCGCCGCCGGCACGGATCTCGATCGTGCCGCCGTCGAGGGCGAGGTAGTCCTTGCCGCGGATGCCGTCGTCGCCGGCCTCCACCGTGATCTCGCCGCCCAGCACCACGAGTCCGTCCTTCGACGTGATGCCGTCGGCCTCCTGCGAGGTCACGGACAGGGCGCCCGAGCCCGCGATGGTCAGGTCGTCCGACGACCACAGCGTCGCGTTCGCCGCGTCCTCCTCCTCGTCGTCCGCCGCCGAGCCCGCGCCGTCGGCCAGCGCGTTCTGCGATCCCTCGGCCAGCACCACGGTCACCGCGTCGGCCTGCGTCACGACGAGGGGCGAGTCCGACTCCGACGTGATGTCGACGCCGTCGAGCACGAGCCTCACCTCGCCGTCCCCCTCGCTCGACACGACGACGCGGCCGTCGTCGAGCGAGCCGGACAGCACGTACGTCCCGGCCGCGGAGATCGTCACCGTGTCACCGTCGACCGTCGCCGCGCCCTCGTCCGAGCTGGTGGAGCCGCCGTCGGCGAGCGTGATGGTCGTGGCGCTCGCGGTGTCGACGGTGTCCTCGGCGTCGTCGCCGTCCGCGTGCGGCTCCGCGTTGTCGGCGAGGGCCTCCTGAGCCGTCACGGCGCCCGTGGCCGAGGTCGAGCCCGCGGCGGCCTCCTCACCACCGCACGCGGACAGCAGCAGCAGCAGTCCGGCGGCGGCGGTGGACAGAGCGATGCGGTGCTTCCAGGTCGAGGTCTTCATCGGATCTCCTTGAGGATGCGCGCCCACTTCAGGCGCGGCAGGTCGGGGTCGAGCGCAGCCAGACCGACCGCGAACTTCGAGAGGGTGGTGGGTCGGTGGCCCCGGCGCCACAGCAGCCGGTCGAACGCCGACGGGGTGGAGGGGCTCTTGGTCTCAACGATCGCGAGCCCCGGGCGCGCGAGGTGGGCGTCTCGCTCGCCGCGCAGGTCGGTCCAGCCGAGGTCGTGGTCGATCGTCACGCGGCTGCCCTCCGGCAGGAGCAGGGTGCGGCGTCGGTACGAGGTCACCACGACCGGCCGCAGGTCGGCGGCCGTTACGCCCGTGATCCGGCCGACCGCCAGGGCCGCGTCGACGAACGCCGCGTCGAGTCCGGGGTACTCGATCCGCTCCTTTACGGTGGTGCCGCGCGGTCCCGGGACCTTCACCTCGAGCCACGTCGTCCCGGTGTCCACGTACGAGCGGGAGCGCACCTTGAACCGGCGCCGGCGTCCCCGGCCCGCCAGGTGGAAGGCCGCGAGATCGGCGGTGTCGTAGTACGTCGAGCGGTAGGCGAAGGCGCGCCGTCCGTCGATCTCGAGCTCGCGCGTCCCCTCCGGAGCGGCGTCGAGCAGCGAGGCCACCTCGTCCGCCGGGACCAGGTACTTCCGGTCGACCCGCGTCAGCAGCGCGGCGTCGTCGACCAGCTCGTCCAGCCCGATCGGCGCGAGCCGCTCGGGGGCCACGAGCGTCATCGGGCGCCACCGTGGACGACGAGCGTCGTCGTGTCGTTCACCAGGTCGGTCCGCCGGACCTCGATCTTCGCCGGCTCGGCGCCCAGCAGCGCCTCGAGGTGCGCGGCCAGCTCACCGCGATCGGTGATGGCGCGGTCGATCACGAGCTCCTGGCGGCTGCCGCCGATCGTGAAGCGCTGGTGGTCGCCGATCCACAGCACCGCGAGCAGCGCCACCATGAGCGCCGGCGCGAGCCACGAGTCGGCCGGCGCGAGCCCGCCCAGCAGGCCCAGCGCGAGGGCCACGAAGTAGTAGGCGACCTCGCGCTGCGAGAGCTCCTCGGACCGCAGTCGGATGATCGACAACACGCCGAAGATGCCCAGCCCGAGTCCGGCGCTGACGCCACTCGAGGACAGCACCGCCGCCACGGCGAGGACGCCGACGTTGACCGCGAGGTACGCCACGACGAGCTCGCGGCGGCCGCCGCGTGGGAGGAACAGGACGAAGACCATCACCGCGACGGCGACGAGGTCGGCTGCGTAGCCCAGGTAGGAGTTCATGGTGAACAGCAGACCAACGGCACGTCAGCCGTCCATGTGGGCTCGTTGTGCGCCTGCTGTGGGCGCGGGCGTGCGTCAGGGCACGAGGACGATCTTGCCCCGCACGCCACCCTGCTCGCTGAGGCGATGCGCCTCGACGGCCTCGTCGAGCGGCAGCACCGCGCCGATCTCGACCTCGAACGAGCCGGCGGCGATGAGCGGCAGGACCACGCCGAGCGCCTCGTTCCGCCAGCCCTGCTGCTCGGGCGTCAGCGGCTCGGGCGAGCCGCCGGACCACGCCTGCAGGCCCAGCTCGTGGTACTGCGCGCCCTGGACGATCGTGCCGATGCGGGTGCGGTCGACCAGTGCGAGGCTGGCCTCCAGGGCCTCCTCGGTGCCGGCGCAGTCGAGCGAGACGGTGTAGCCCTCCGGAGCCGCCTCACGCAGTCGGTCCAGCAGGCCCTCGCCGTACGTCACCGGGACCGCGCCGAGCTCGCGCAGGCGGTCGTGGTTGGCCTCGCCGGCCGTGGCCACGACCTGCGCGCCGCGCGAGCGTGCCAGCTGGATCGCCGCCTGGCCCACGCTGCCCGAGCCGCCGTGCAGGAGCAGGCGATCACCCGTCTCCACGCCCAGCGAGTTCAGCACCTGGTAGGCCGTGGAGACCGGCACGCCGAGCGCCGCGGCCACCTCGAAGTCGACGCCTGCGGGGAGCGCCGTGAGGTTCGCCGGGTCGGCCAGCACGTGCGTGGCGTAGGTGCCCTGGGTGTTCTGCAGGACGACCGCGTCACCCGGGCCGCAGCCGTCGACGCCCTCGCCGACCGCCACGATGACGCCCGCGCCGTCGAAGCCCACGCGCCTCGGCTCCTCGAACGGGGGCGACGGCCGGATGCCGGCCCGCAGCTTCGTGTCGATCGGGTTCACGCCGGCGGCCCGGATGCCGACGAGCACCTGGCCCTCGCCGGGCAGGGGCTCAGGTCCCTCCGTCACCTCGAGGACCTCGGGTCCGCCGGTCTGGGTGTACGTCACGTAGCGCGCCATGCGACCAGTCTGGCGCAGACGCCCAGCGGCCGGGGACCGTCTCAGCCGCGGCGGTCGAGGTCGAGCAGGCCCCGGTGGGCCGCCTTCACCAGCCGGCGCGGCACGCGGTGGACGCGGCCGTCGATCTCCACGGGGACGAGGTCGGCTGCCGTGGCCTTCCACGACGAGCGGCGGTGACGGGTGTTGCTGCGGGACAGCTTGCGCTTGGGAACGGCCATGACGGCTCCTTCGGAGAGGGATGTGGTCGGGTCAGGCGGCGCGGCGGATGGGACCGAGCCAGGCCTCGAAGCCGTCCTCGGTCACCTCCCAGTACGGGCCGCGCTCGTGCATCTCGGCATCGGTGAGCACGCAGGACGCGAAGGCGCGCTCGAGCTCATCGCGACCGTCGTCCACGCCGACGACCGTGATCCGCGTGAGCGGACGGGTACGCCCCCACGTCTCGGTCGAGCCGACGCTGAGCTGGCCGCCGGCACCGTCCCACACGCAGACCTGCCCCGGGCGCGACGGCAGCCAGAAGCAGCCACGCGAGCGCCGGGGACCGCCCCCGAGGACGGCGATCGCGTCGCGGAGCCGCTCGGGGTGGAACGGCCGATCGGACGTGAAGTCCAGCACCCAGGCGGACGCGAGCCCGCGATCCGGCAGCGCGTCGCGACGCACCTCCGCGACCCACGACTCGTTCGCGCGGTGGTCGTGGACGCCCGCCACGAGAGGCTGGGTGTCGACCTGGCTGAACGACTCCACGACCGGCACGCCGGGCCGCACCAGCGCCCGGAGGACCTCGCGCTCCTCGGCGTCGAGGGTGTCCCCGACCGCCACGACGTCGGCGTACTCCACCATCGCGCAGGCGACCTCGGCCACCCCGCGGCTGTCGTCGGCGCGCACCGCGAGGTCGCGCTCGTTGACCAGGTCGTCGCCGAGGAGGTCGTCGAGCAGGGTGTCGCTCGACAGGGCCACGAGCGATGCGGCGATGCGCACGTGCGGCACCTGGCGTGGCGCCCAGCCGATCACCCGGCAGACCTGCACCGCCTCCGCCGTGACGGGCAGCTGGGCGATGATGGTCTCCCAGCGGCCGTCGGCGCCGAGCCGCTCCAGCGTCGGCACGACGTCCTCGCGGATCGCGCAGCTCACACAGGCGTGCTCGACGTCGATCTCGGTCCGCTCGACGACCCCCGTGGCGTCGCTGACGATCCGCCACAGGACCTCGCGCTCGGGGTCGATCACGTGGCGCACCGAGACCGCGCACGGCAGGTCCCACTGCAGGGCGATCGCCGCGGCGGCCATGGGCTCGTCCTCGACGCCGCTGACGAGGACCACGGGCACTGCCGGCGTCATCCCTGTCGCGCCTTCAGCCGCGGGTTGCGCTTGTTGATCACGTACGTGCGCCCGCGGCGGCGGACGACCTGCGACCCGGGCTGGTCCTTCAGCGACCTCAGTGAGTTGCGCACCTTCATCGGCTCGCTCCTTCCGTGGGGGTTCCGTAGCGGCGTCGGAAGCGCTCGACGCGGCCCTCGGTGTCGACGACCCGGCCGCGGCCCGTCCAGAACGGGTGGCTGGCGCTGGAGATCTCGACGTCGACGACCGGGTAGGTCACGCCGTCGATCTCGAGGCGCTCGTCGCTCGTGAGGGTCGAGCGGGTCAGGTAGGTGGTTCCGGCCGACTTGTCCCGGAAGACCACGGGCTCGTAGGTGGGATGGATGTCCTTCTTCACGGTCTCCTGCTAACGTCGTAGTTGACAATGATTATCATTCTACATCATGGAGGTGTGCATGTCGCGTGTCTGCCAGGTCACCGGCGCCCAGCCGGGATTCGGCCACCGGGTCTCCCATTCCCACCGGCGCACGAAGCGACGGTTCGACGTCAACGTCCAGACGAAGCACTACTGGGTGCCGAGCCTCGGACGGCGCGTCACGCTCACGCTCAGCCCGCGCGGCATCAGGACGATCGACCGCCGGGGCATCGATGCGGTCGTCGCCGACCTGCTCGCCCGAGGGGTGAGGATCTGATGGCGCGTCGCGGTCACGACGTGCGGCCCATCGTGAAGCTCCGGTCCACCGCCGGGACCGGGTTCACCTACGTCACGCGCAAGAACCGGCGCAACGACCCCGACCGGCTGCTGCTGCGCAAGTTCGATCCCGTCGTCCGCCGGCACGTCGACTTCCGGGAGGAGCGCTGATGGCGAAGCGGTCGAAGATCGTCGCGAACGAGCGCCGCCGGCAGGTCGTGGCGCGTCATGCCGCTCGTCGGGCCCAGCTGAAGGAGGCCGTCCGGACGGCCGTCACCCCGGACGAGGTCCGCTCGTCGGTGCGCGCCCTGGCCCGGCTCCCCCGCGATGCCAGCCCCGTCCGCGTCCGCAACCGCGACCAGGTCGACGGGCGTCCGCGCGGGCACGTGGGGAAGGCGGGACTGTCGCGGATCCGGTTCCGCGAGGCGGCCCACCGCGGCGAGCTGCCGGGGATCAAGAAGTCCAGCTGGTAGGCGTCGCCACCACCCGGAAACGCAGCAGGTCCGGATCCTCGGTGAGGATCCGGACCTGTGTCCTGTGGAGCATAGGAGATTCGAACTCCTGACCTCTTCCATGCCATGGAAGCGCGCTACCAACTGCGCCAATGCCCCTCTAACAACCTCCGTAAGATTACACGGCCGGTGCCGAGTTGCCCAAACCGGGGTCCGGTTCGTCGGCCTCGTCGTCCGACATGACCGGCTCGGGCAGGGATCCGGAGTTCCACTCCGAGAGCCGCCACTGCGACCACTCCTCGTAGCGGGCCTCCTGCAGCACCGACCAGTGGCAGTTCGACAGGCCGCCGAACTGGCGCCACGACTCCTCGGCGATGCCCAGGAACGACAGGATGCCCGTACGCAGGACGGCACCGTGGGCGACGACCACGAGGGTCTCCCCCAGCGGCAGCGCGTCGAGGTGGTCGCGCAGGGCGACCTCCAGACGGGCACCGGCCTGCGCGTGCGTCTCGGCGCCCTCGATGCGGGTCTCGTCGCCGTCGGCCCAGGCCTGCATCTCGGCTGGGAAGCGCTCCCACGACTCGCGCCACGTCAGTCCCTCGCGGGCGCCGAACGCGAGCTCGCGCAGGCGCGGGTCGAGCTCGACCTCCAGGCCCGTGCGGTCGGCGAGGGCCTGGGCCGTGTCGGCCGCACGCGACAGGTCGGAGCTGACGATCCGCACCGGGCGCAGCGACGCCAGACGGGCGGCCGCATCGACGGCCTGCTGGCGGCCGACCTCGTCGAGCGGGATGTCGGTCTGGCCCTGCACGCGGCCGGCCACGTTCCACTCGGTGCGCCCGTGCCGCCACGCGATGACGCGGCGGCCGGGGTTGAAGCCCGGCTTCACGACAGCTTCAGGTCGATGGTCGGGCAGTCGCTCCAGAGCCGCTCGAGGGCGTAGAACGCGCGCTCCTCGGAGTGCTGGACGTGGACGACGATGTCGCCGTAGTCCATGAGGATCCAGCGCGACTCGCGCTGGCCCTCGCGGCGGATGGTCTTGGCGCCGATCTCGAGCAGCTTCTCCTCGATGGAGTCCTTGACGGCGTTCATCTGCGGCTGGTTCGAGGCCGAGCACAGCAGGAAGACGTCGGTGATGGCCAGCTGCTCGGAGACGTCGAAGGCGATGATGTCGGCCGCCTGCTTGTCGGCGGCGGCGGCAGCAGCGGCACGAGTCAGTTCGATCGCGCGATCGGTGGCGGTCATACGGGGTCCTTGGGTGGGTCGTGGGGTTGGTAGAGGCCGTGCTTGCCGATGTACTGGACGACGCCGTCGGGCACGAGGTACCAGACCGGCTCGCCGCTGTGCACGCGTGCGCGGCAGTCGGTGGAGCTGATCGCCAGGGCCGGGATCTCGACGAGCGTCACCCGCTCCTTCGGCAGGCCCTCCAGGGTGGACTCGTCCATCTCGTGGCCGGGTCGCGTACAGCCGACGAAGTGGGCCAGCTCGAACAGCTCGCCGTGGTCGCGCCACGTGAGGATCGCGGCCATCGCGTCGGCGCCGGTGATGAAGTACAGCTCGTCGTTCGGGTACGTCGCGGCGAGCTCGCGCAGGGTGTCGATCGTGTAGGTCAGGCCCGCGCGGTCGATGTCCACGCGGCTCACCCGGAAGCGCGGGTTGGCGGCCGTGGCGATGACCGTCATCAGGTAGCGGTCCTCCGGCGGCGAGACCTCACGGTCGGACTTCTGCCAGGGCTGGCCGGTGGGGACGAACAGGACCTCGTCGAGGTCGAACCACGACTGCACCTCGCTGGCGGCAACGAGGTGTCCGTGGTGGATGGGATCGAACGTGCCGCCCATCACGCCGATGCGGCGGCGACGGTCGGTCATGCTCAGGTGTGCTCGCGACCCAATCCGAACAGGAACGTGATGAGCAGCAGCAGCATCAGGACTCCGAGGGCGATGCCGCCGACCACCCAGTGGTTGATCGCGGCCTCGCCGTGTTCGGCCACTTCCTCGGCGGCCAGCATCAGATCGAGCATGGGCGACAATCTATCAGCGCGTCTGACCGGTGCCGGTCACCACGTAGGTGGTCGTGGTCATCTCGGTCAGGCCCATGGGCCCGCGGGCGTGCAGCTTCTGCGTGGAGATGCCGATCTCGGCGCCGAACCCGAACTCCCCGCCGTCGGTGAACCGGGTGGAGGCGTTGACCATCACGGCGGCCGAGTCGACGCCCATCGTGAAGCGCCGGGCGGCGTCGAGCGAGCGCGTGACGATCGCCTCGGTGTGCCCAGAGGTGTAGCGCCGGACGTGGTCGACCGCCTCGTCGAGCGAGTCCACCACGCGGGCCGCGATCTGCGCGTCGAGGTACTCGGTGGCGTAGTCGTCCTCGGTGGCCTCGTCGACCCCGTCGAACGCGCCGAAGGCCTCGTCGCCGTGGATCGCGACGCCGCGGTGCTGCAGCTCCTTCACGACGCGGGGCAGGAACTCGTCGGCGACCGCGCGGTGCACGAGCAGCGACTCGGCGGCGTTGCAGACGCTGTTGCGCTGGGTCTTGGAGTTCAGGACGATGTCGAGCGCCATGTCGAGGTCGGCGTCCGCGTCGACATAGACGTGCACGTTGCCCGTGCCGGTCTCGATGACGGGCACGGTGGACTGCTCGACGACCGTGCGGATCAGGCCGGCGCCGCCGCGCGGGATGACGAGGTCGACCAGGCCCCGCGCGGTCATGAGGTCGGTGGAGGTGCTGCGGTCCTCGGCGCTGATGGCCTGGATCGTGTCGGCGGGCAGCCCGGCCGAGGCGACGGCGTCGCGCATGATCTCGACGATGACGGCGTTCGAGCGTCGGGCCGAGCGCGAGCCGCGCAGCAGCGACGCGCTGCCGGCCTTGAGACAGATGGCCGCGGCATCGGCGGTGACGTTCGGGCGGCCCTCGTAGATCATGCCGATCACGCCCATCGGCACGCGGATCTGCTGCAGCTGCAGGCCGTTCGGCAGCGTCGAGCCGCGCACGACCTCGCCGATCGGGTCGGGCAGCGCGGCGATGTCGCGCACGCCCTGCGCGAACGCGGCCACGCGGCCGGCATCGAGCGCGAGGCGGTCGATGACGTTCTCGGGCGTGCCCTCCGCCCGCGCCTCGGCCACGTCCTCGGCGTTCGCCGCGACGATGCGATCGGTGCCGGCGACGAGCGCCTCGGCCATCGCGGTCAGCGCCGCGTCCTTGTCCTTGCGCGTCGCGAGCGCCAGCACGCGCGCGGCGTCACGCGCGCGCAGAGCAGCCTCACGGACCTCGGTACCCATGCGGCGAGTCTAGTGGCGCGAACTAGGCTCGGGAGGTGCCCTCGTCCGACTCGCCGCTGCGCCGGTCCTGGCGGTCGCTGACCGAGTTCGCACCACACGGCCACGCCCACTGGATCGCGCTGCGGGCCGGTGTCAGCTTCGGCGTCCCGCTGCTCCTGCTGTGGGCGATCGACCGTCTCGACCTCGCCCTGCCGGCCACCTTCGGCGCCTTCACCGCGCTGTACGGGCGGGCGAACGCGTACCGGTCCCGCGCAGCCATGCAGACCTCCGCCGCGATGGTGCTCGTCGCCGCCGTCGCGCTCGGCACCACGCTGGCAGCCGCAGAGGTCGGGCCGTGGGTCCTCGCACTCGCGCTCACGGCGGCGGCCGCGCTCGCCACGCTCGCCTCGATCGCGTGGTCGTGGCACCCGCCCGGCGCCCTCTTCCCCGTCTTCGCCGTGGGTGCCACGAGCAGCACGGGTGCCGCCGCGAGCGAGGTCCTGCCGCACGTGGCCGTGGCCGCCGCGACCGCGGTGCTGGCCCTCGTGGTGGGCACGCTCGGCGCTCTCACGCCGTCGCGTCGCAGGCCGCGGTCAGCCTGGGACGCTCCCCTGCACCGCGCGCTGCACGGCCCGTGCACCCTGGAGGAGGTCGCCCGGGTCGCCCTCGTCGTCGGAGCGGCAGGAGCCTTCGCCGTCGCGCTCGACCTCGGTCACGCGTACTGGGCCGCGGTCGGCGGCGCGGCCGTGGCCTCCGGGCCCAGCACCGGTCACCAGGTCCTGCGCGGTCTGCACCGCGCCGTCGGCACGACCGTCGGCGTGGTCGTCGCGGGCGGGCTGCTCGCCCTCGAGCCGAACCCGCTCGCGACGATCCTCGTGGTCATCGTCCTGCAGGTGATCGCCGAGCTGCTGGTGGGTCGCAACTACGCCGTCGCCCTCGTCGCGATCACGCCGTGCGCCCTGCTGATGGTGAGCCTCGGCTCGGACGCCCCGGCCTCCACACTCGTGTTCGACCGGGTGGTCGACACGGTGCTCGGAGTCCTCGTGGGACTCGCGATCGTGCTGGGGTGGGACCGCTGGTTCACCGCACGGCGGCGAGGATCTCGGTGATGTACCCCGCCGATCGCTCCGAGCCGATGATCCCGGGCGCCATCTTGTTCATGACGTAGGAGAACGTCAGTCCACGGTCCGGGAGCATCACGGTCATCGAGCCGCCCCAGCCGCCCCAGAAGCAGATCCGCTCGTCCGGGAGGTACGGCAGCGTCTCCAGCTCGGGCAGGGCGAAGCCGATGCCGAACCGCAGCGGCACGCCCAGCACGAGGTCGACGCCGTGCGACTGCTCGCGGAAGATCTGGTCGATCGTGCCCTTCGAGAGCAGCCGGACCCCGTCGACCTCTCCCCCGCGCGACACGACCGAGAAGGCACGGGCCAGCGCGCGGGCGTTCGTGTGCCCGTTGAGCGCGCCCAGCTCGGCCCGACGCCACGGGATCGTGTTCGCGGCGTTCGCGTCGGCCACCGGACCCGTGAACGTCTTGACCATCGGCGAGTCCATCGCGACGGCGCTCAGGTCGATGTCCAGCGGCGGCGGGGGCACGATCTCGGCGATCCGGTCGTCGTCCTGCTCGGTGGCGCCGATCTGCAGGTCGACGCCGAGCGGGCCCGCGATCTCCTCGGCCACGAACCGCGTGAGCGTGCGGCCGCTGACCCGCCGGACGATCTCGCCCAGCAGGTGGCCCTGGTTCTGCGCGTGGTAGCCCGAGGCGGTGCCCGGCTCCCACCACGGCGCCTGCTCCGCCAGCCGCGCCGTCGACGCCTCGCGGTCGAACATGTCCTCCAGCACGAACGGCTGCTCCCAGCCCGAGACGCCCGAGGTGTGCGACATGACGTGGCGGACCAGCACGCCCTCCTTGCCGTTCTGGGCGAACTCGGGCCAGTACGTGGCCACCGGCGCGTCGAGGTCGACGAGGCCGCGCTCCACCAGCACGAGGACCGCCAGCGCGGAGATCTCCTTGGTGGTGGACCAGACGTTGACGATCGTGTCGCGGGCCCACTCGCGGGTGCGGGCGACGTCGGCATGCCCGCCCCACAGGTCGACGAGGGTCTCGCCGTCGAGGTCGACGGCAATGGCGGCGCCGAGCTCCTCGCCGGACTCGAGGTTCGCGGCGAAGAGGTCGCGCAGGCGGTCGAAGCGGGGGTCGGCGGTTCCGTGGGGGGTCATGTCTCTCTCTTTCCTTCCGGTCACCCGAGCAGGGCGACGAAGACCTGGTACGCCGCGTCGGCGTCGGGGGTGCCGCCCGTGATGAGGTCGGCGTAGATGAACGACTCGGCCACCCGGACGACGACGAACGCGAGCTCGTCGGACGGGAGGTCGACCGGTCCGGGCGGCTCGGTCTGGATGAGCTCGCGCACGAGGGCGAGCATTCGTGCCTGGTTGGGCTGCTCGGATGTGGTGAGGATGCGCAGCGCCCGGGCCGGGTCACGGTGCAGGAACGCGCGGAACCAGGGCTCGTCGATCAGCAGCTGCACATAGGCGCGCAGGATGCTGGCGGCCCGGTGCTCGGTCCCCGGCGGGTGCTCCGCCACGACCCGGGGCCAGGCGATCTGCTCGGTGGTCTCCCACAGCGCGTCGGCGACCAGGCGGTCACGACGGCCCACGCGCCGGAACACGGTGCTGCGGTCGACGCCCACTTCTGCGGCGACCTTGCCCACGTCGACCGGCTCGCCCGCGATCAGCGCGTGCCGGGCCGCTCGCACGAGCTGCTGCCGGGTCTGGTCCACGTCCCGCATCCTGCCGTATGACGTGGGTCACATGCAATGTTTTTCAGATTTGGTGCATCAGGTGGGCGGGAGCGCGTCGGCCCGGGCCGGATCCGTCGGGCAGACGTGCACGGGCTCCCCCGTCCACGCCGCGATCGCGGTGCGGTACTCCGGGGAGTGCTGGTAGCCGCCATGCGTCATCACGAGCGAGCCGGGATCGCCCGAGTCCGCGGGCCGCACCTCGAGCGTCGGGACGTCGAACACGGGGTGGTCGCGGTCGGAGTAGACGCGGTAGCCGAGCGGGTCGCCGCGGCGGAACAGGTTGACCCAGTGCGTCGGATCGCCGAGCTGGTGCCGCAGGCCGGTCGGCGCGGGCGACGCCTGCGGCCGTCCGTCGGGCACGTCCGGCCAGGCCTCGCCCAGCCTCGTCGGGCCCGGCGTCGGCACGTAGCCCAGGGCCGACGGACCCGCCGCCGCGGGGAACACGCGACCGTAGATCGCGCGGACCTGGCTGCCGTACGTGAGCAGCCGCAGTCGCGACGCCTGGCCGTTCAGGCGGCACGCCACCGCCACGCAGATCAGCGAGCCCTGACTGTGTCCGGACAGGACGACCGCCCGCTTCGGGTCGTCGCCCAGCGCCCAGCGTGCCCGCGCCGTGACCTCAGGGACGACCCGCTCGGCGTAGCAGGGCGGTGCGAAGGGATGGGCCGCCCGCGGCCAGAACGTGGTGACGTCCCACAGGATGCCCACGTTGCGGCGCGCCGTCGGCGATCGCCGGACCCGCGCGCCGGCCATCATCAGGCCGATGCTGCCGAGCAGCGCGACGTAGAGCGAGATCGTCGCGAGCGGCCGCAGCCCCGGGTAGACCGACCACGGCGCCCGGCCTCCCGATGAGAGGGCGAGCGTCGCCACGGCCAGGGCCGTCGTCACCATCCCCGAGCCGTCCAGCAGACGCTCGGCGCGGTGGGCCAGGCCCGCCGCGAGGCGCGCGTCGGTCACTCCGTCGCGATCCTGCGACGGCACCCGGAGGCTGTCGCGGCCCACGAGCCGCCGAATCGCGGGACCGGCCTTCGTCCGGTAGCGGACCACCATCACGACGGTCAGCAGGCCGCCCAGCACGAGCATCGAGGACTGCATGAGCGGCGTCCACACGAGCACCTGGGGCACGACGATCGGCGTCTGCGGCGGATCGGAGACCTTGAGCGCCACCTTCCCGTCGGCGGCCTTGACACGCAGGCACGGCACGAGCGCGTCGTCGCGGACGCAGGAGGGCGAGACGTCGAGGGCGCCGGCGGTCCGGAACCCCTTCGACTCGCCCGTGCACGGCTCCTGCGCCGGGTACGCGGGGTCGTCGGCACGACCGAAGCACGACCCGACCAGCCGGACCGTCCGCGTGCCCGGCGGCAGCACGAGGACGGCTCGGTCGACGAGCGTCGAGGCCAAGGAGTAGGAGGCCACGCCGTCGCTCTCCCGGGACAGTGCGTCGGCACGGATGGTGCCGTGGGTGACCCGCACGGCACCGCTCTCCAGGACGATGCGGGCTCCCTGCAGGCGGATGTCGCCGGACAGCGCCAGCCGCCGCTCCCCCTGCGCCGAGACGGGTGACCGCTCGTTGCGCACGGTGATGAGGTCGGCCACGGTCTGGGTGTCGCCGTTGAGGAAGTTCGCCGCGGCCACCGCTCCCGCCGACGTGAACAGCAGCGCCACCATCGTCGCGGCGCCGAGCATCACCGAGGCCCCCGCACCGCCCCAGGCCACGCGGCGATTGCGCTCCCTGCGGCTGCGGTTCCGGTGGAACATCAGCAGCACGACCCACGCCGCGACCGTCTCGACCGCCAGCACCCACGCGGGCACGAGCCAGCCGGACGCCACGACGAGCAGCACGCCGAGGACCACGACGCACGTCCAGCGCAGCCGCACGCGCCCGCCGACGAACACGATGACGTGCACGATCGTCAGCAGCACGAACAGCCCGATGAACCACAGGTTGGAGCCGTACCAGGCCAGGTCCTGCTGCGCGAAGGGCAGCTCGACCGTCCACAGCACGGCCAGGTGCACCACCACGACGCCGAGCGCCGCCCAGGCCAGGGCGTCGAGCGGCAGCCGTCGCATCATCCGTCCCGGACCCGTCCACGGGAAGACGCGGCGGCTGAGCCGTCCCTGGTGCGGCCGGTCGCGGTACTCCAGGTCGTCCTGGTCGACCGCCATCGTCCGCAGCACGACGACCGCCATGATGGCCGCCGCCGCCAGCGTCGTCGGCCACACCCGGGACGGCCCCTCGCGCACCAGCACGTGGATGCCGGTGAACAGCACGACCGTGGTCAGGCCGGCGGCGACGTGCAGGCGCTGCAGCCGGCGTGTGCGCTGCTCGCCCCGCCACATCAGGGGGTGCTCGAGGATGCTGGCCCGAGGCCGGCCACGCTCCTCATCAGTCATCGTCACGTCCGCCTCGTGCACCGCCGCCTCGTAGCGCGCGAGGCTCTGGAACGACAGCGCGACGAGCGTGAGCAGGGCACCGAGCGGGACCAGCGACATCACCGCGATGCGGGCGCCGGCCGACAGTCCGGCCACGCGGTCGAGCGCGTCGGGCAGGACGGGGCAGGCCACGGCGTTCGCGCGGAAGCACTGCCAGGCGACGAGGTCGATCGCGACGAAGCAGACGGTCAGCATCGCGATCACGGTGAGCAGCAGCGCGCTGATCCGGACGGCACGCATCCCCCACCGGGCCTGCCCGCTGTCCTCGCCGGCCTGGGTCCGTGCCCAGAACGCGAGGTTCACCAGCGCGAACGGCAGCAGGACGAGCCACAGGACCCGGGTCACCCAGCCGAGCACGCCGCGCACGCCCGAGGTGAGCTCGCCCCACGAGTAGGCCTCGAGTGCCATCCCGCGCGGCAGCGTGCGCAGCGGTGGGTCGGCGCCGTCGCGGATGCGGTAGAAGCCGGTCCGTCCGTCACCGGCGACCTGGACGACCTCGTCGGCCGGGACGCCCAGCATCAAGTCCGTCGGCGTGCCGCGCACGCCGTGCACGCGCAGCTCCATCACGACCGTGCTGGCGTCCTGACCGGACATGACCGACCTCCTGGGGTGACCGTGTCACCGAAGGAGAGTCACGGGCAAGCCCGCCTGATGCGTCAGGAGACGAGGATGAGGTCGTCGCGGTGGATGACCGCGCGCTCGCGCTCGGGACCGTGCTCGGCGGCGAGCTCGGCCGTGGAGCGGCCCAGCATGCCGGGCAGCTCGTCGCTGTCGTAGTTGACCAGGCCGCGCGCGATGACGGCGCCGTCGGGATCGACCACGTCGACGGGGTCGCCGGCGGAGAAGTCGCCCTCCACGCCCACGATCCCGGCGGCCAGCAGCGAGGCGCCGCGGTCGACGAGCGCCCGGCGCGCGCCCGCGTCGAGCAGCAGCCGACCTCTGGTCTCGCTGGCGTGCGCGAGCCACAGCAGGCGCGTGCCGCGTCGCTTGCCGGTGGGCTCGAACAGCGTGCCGACGGGCTCGCCCTCGACCGCCTCGACCGCACGGGCGGCCGAGGTGAGGCGGACGGGGATGCCGGCGGCCGTGGCGATCCGCGCGGCGTCGAGCTTCGTGACCATGCCTCCGGTGCCGACGGCCGAGCCGACGCGCGCGACGTCGATGTCGGCGAGGTCGGCCTCGGACCGCACCGTGGCGATCGGCCGGGAGTCGGGCAGGTCGGGGTGGCCCGTGTAGAGGCCGTCGACGTCGGACAGCAGGATCAACTGGTCGGCGTGGACGAGGTGGGCCACGAGCGCGGCCAGCCGGTCGTTGTCGCCGAAGCGGATCTCGGAGGTGGCGACCGTGTCGTTCTCGTTGACGACCGGCACGACGCCCAGCTCGAGCAGCTTCGCGAAGGTCTGGTGCGCGTTGCGGTAGTGGCTGCGGCGCGTGACGTCATCGACGGTGAGCAGCACCTGGCCGACGACCAGGCCCGCGGCCGCGAAGGCCTCGGAGTAGTGCGCGATCAGCGCGCGCTGGCCGACGGCGGCCGCGGCCTGCTGCGTGGGCAGGTCGCGGGGACGGCGCGGCAGGCCCAGGGGGCCGAGGCCGGCGGCGATGGCACCGGACGAGACCAGGACGACCTCGTCACCGCGGGCACGCACCGTGACGACGGCGTCGACGACGGTGCCGATGCGGTCGGGGTCGAGGTGTCCGTCCGGCGTCGTCAGCGACGAGGAGCCGACCTTGACGACGACCCTCACCGCAGGTCCTCGTCGTCGAGCTCGTCGTCGCCGGGGTACTCCTCACCGATCGTCCAGTCCTCGAGGACCGTGCTGGGGTCGAACGGCTCGGGCTCGCGGCCCTCGGCACGCAGCGCGGCCGCCTCGAGCTCCCAGGCGCGACGGGCGGCGAGCAGCTCGCGACGCTCGGCGTTCGTGCGGCGCGTGCTCTGGTCGATGCGCAGGTCCTCGCCGCGACGGCCGAGCACCTCGGCGCCGGCGGTGATCGTGGGATCGAAGTCGAACACGACCTCGTCGCGGCCCACCTCGCCGGCGTGCGCGGCACCGATGACGATGTCGTCGCCGGCCTTGGCGCCCAGGCCGAGCAGCTCGTCCTCGACGCCGAGGCGGTTGAGCCGGTCGGCGAGGAAGCCGACGGCCTCGTCGTTGCTGAAGTCGGTCTGGCGGACCCAGCGGGCGGGCTTCTCGCCGACGACGTGCCAGCGGCCGTCGATCTGCCTGACCTCGAACTCGCGGCCCACGCCCGACGGCGCCGGCGGGCGCAGCACGATGCGGGTGGCCTCGCGCTTCGGCTCGGCGGCGCGACGCGCGGCGACGATCTCGGCCATCGCGAACGACAGCTCGCGCAGGCCGGCATGGCTGGCCGCGGAGACCTCGAAGACGCGCAGGCCGCGCTCGCGCAGCTCGCCGATCACGAACTCGGCGATCTGGGCGGCGTCGGGGACGTCGGTCTTGTTGAGGGCGACGAGACGGGGACGGTCGCTGAAGTCGACGTCGGCGTACTCGCCGTAGCGCGCGAGCTCGGTCTCGATCACGTCGAGGTCGCTGAGCGGGTCACGGCCGGGCTCGACGGTGGCGCAGTCGATCACGTGCACCAGCGCGGCGCAGCGCTCGACATGGCGCAGGAAGTCGTGACCGAGGCCGCGACCCTCGCTGGCGCCCTCGATGAGGCCGGGCACGTCGGCGACGGTGAAGGTGGTGTCGCCCGCGCGCACGACGCCGAGGTTCGGCACCAGCGTGGTGAACGGGTAGTCGGCGATCTTGGGACGGGCGCGCGAGAGCGAGGCGATGAGACTGGACTTGCCGGCCGAGGGGAAGCCGATGAGGCCGATGTCGGCCACGACCTTCAGCTCGAGCGTGACCGTGCGCTCCTCGCCCGGCTCGCCCTTGAGCGCGAAGCCGGGTGCCTTGCGCTTGCTCGACGCGAGGGCGGCGTTGCCCAGACCGCCGCGACCGCCGGCCGCGATGACCAGGGAGGTGCCGGCGCCGACCAGGTCGGCCAGGATCTCGCCGCTCTCGTCGCGGATCACCGTGCCGTCGGGGACCTTCAGGACGAGGTCGTCGCCGTTGGCGCCGTTGCGGTTCGAGCCCGCCCCGGGCGCGCCGCTGGTGGCCTTGCGGTGGGGCTCGTGGTGGTAGTCGATCAGCGTGGTGACGTCGGACGCGACGACCAGGACGACGTCGCCGCCGTGCCCGCCGTTGCCGCCGTCGGGACCGCCGAGGGGCTTGAACTTCTCACGGTGGACCGACGCGACGCCGTGCCCACCGTTGCCGCCCGAGACGTGCAGGGTCACCTGGTCAACGAACGTGGGGATCGCCATGGGTGTCTCCTGGATGCGTCTGGGTGGGGAACGAGCCCCGAGAGGGAAATGAGAAGGGGGCAGTCCGCATCAGCGGACCGCCCCCTTCAGGAGGATCTGCGTGTCACTGCTCCGGAACGATGTTCACGACGCGACGGCCGCGCTTCGTGCCGAACTCGACCGCGCCGGGGGCGAGGGCGAACAGCGTGTCGTCGCCACCGCGACCGACGTTGGAGCCGGGGTGGAAGTGGGTGCCGCGCTGACGGACGATGATCTCGCCCGCGTTGACCAGCTGGCCGCCGAAACGCTTGACGCCGAGGCGTTGGGCGTTGGAGTCGCGACCGTTCTTGGTGGAGGCTGCGCCCTTCTTGTGTGCCATGTCGTCAGTCCCTTACTTGCTGATTCCGGTGATCTTGACCTGGGTGTACTTCTGACGGTGACCCTGGCGCTTCTTGTAACCGGTCTTGTTCTTGTACTTCTGGATGATGATCTTGGGGCCCTTGGCGCCGCCGATCACCTCGGCGTCGACCTTGACCTTGGAGGCGTCGGCACCGGCCGTCACCTGGTCACCGTCGACCACCATGACGGCGGCGAGCTGGACGGTGTCGCCCTCGGTCGCCTGGACCTGGTCGATCGAGATGACGTCGCCGACCGCGACCTTGGCCTGGCCGCCGCCATTGCGCACGATTGCGTACACCACGGGATTCCTCACTCTGTACTTACTGAAAAAGACTGGGTCGTGAAAGTCTGAAGGGCGCGCCGAGCGCACCGACTGTCGATTCTACTCGGGCGCCCCATCGTCGGTCAAAACGGGGGCGTCGGAAGCCTGCGCGGGCTGCTCCTGGGCCTGGGCTTCCGCGGGCTTCGGGGCGTCCTGCTGCGGTGCCTCGTCCTGGGGCTGCTCGTCCTTCGGCTGCTCGTCCTTCGGCTGCTCGTCCTTGGACTGGTCGCCCTTGTCCGAGCGCTGCTGGCGTCCGCCACCGTTGTTGCCACCGCCACCGTTGCCGCCGCCGTTGCCGCGGTTCGAGCGGCCGCCACGACGTCCACGCCGCTGGCCCTCGTCCTTCTTCGGCTCGACCGGCGCGTCCTGAATGACGACACCCCGGCCGTTGCACTCCTCGCAGTCGTGGCTGAACGACTCGAGCAGGCCCGTGCCGATGCGCTTGCGGGTCATCTGGACCAGGCCCAGCGAGGTGACCTCGGCGACCTGGTGACGCGTGCGGTCGCGACCGAGGCACTCGACGAGACGGCGCATGACGAGGTCGCGGTTGCTCTCCAGGACCATGTCGATGAAGTCGATGACGATGATGCCGCCGAGGTCGCGCAGCCGGAGCTGGCGCACGATCTCCTCGGCCGCTTCGAGGTTGTTCTTGGTGACGGTCTCCTCGAGGTTGCCGCCCGAGCCGGTGAACCGGCCCGTGTTGACGTCGACGACGACCATGGCCTCGGTGCGGTCGATGACCAGCGAGCCGCCGGACGGCAGGTGGACCTTGCGGTCGAGCGCCTTGTGGATCTGCTCGTCGAGGCGACGGGCGGCGAAGATGTCCTCATCGCCGTCCCAGCGCTTCACCCGCTCCTCGAGGTCGGGCGCGACGTGCGCGACGTAGCCCGCCACCATGTCCCAGGCCTCGTCGCCCTGGATCGTCAGTGACGCGAAGTCCTCGTTGAACAGGTCACGGATGACCTTGATCATCAGGTCGGGCTCGGAGTAGAGCAGCTGGGGCGCCTTGCCGGCGGTCACCTTGCTCTCGATGTCCTCCCAGCGGGCGGTCAGCGCGGCGATGTCGCGCTGCAGCTGATCCTCGGTGGCGCCCTCCGCCGCCGTGCGGACGATGACGCCGGCGCTCTCGGGCAGGGCCTCCTTCAGCAGGCCCTTGAGGCGCGCGCGCTCGTTCTCGGGCAGCTTGCGGCTGATGCCGTTGCTGCCACCGCCGGGCACGTAGACCAGGAAGCGTCCGGGCAGGCTGATCTGGCTGGTCAGGCGGGCGCCCTTCTGGCCGATCGGGTCCTTGGAGACCTGGACGAGCACGGTCTGCCCGGGCTGGAGCGCGTCCTCGATCTTGCGCTGCTTGCCGTTCTGGATGTTCGACCAGTCGACCTCGCCGGCGTAGATGACCGCGTTGCGGCCCGCACCGATGTCGACGAACGCCGCCTCCATGCTGGGCAGCACGTTCTGGACCTTGCCCAGGTAGACGTTGCCGATGAGCGAGGTCTGCGACTCGCGGGCGACGTAGTGCTCGACGAGGACGCCGTCCTCGAGCACCGCGATCTGCGTGTAGTCGTCGCGCTGGCGCACGACCATCTCCCGCTCGACGGCCTCGCGGCGGGCGAGGAACTCGGCCTCGCTGACGATGGGCGCGCGGCGGCGGCCGGCCTCGCGGCCCTCGCGGCGGCGCTGCTTCTTGGCCTCGAGGCGGGTGGAGCCGGTGACGCCCGTGATCTCGTCCTCGGCGGTGCGCCCCTCGCGGACCTTCACGACGGTGTTCTCGGGATCGTCGGGCGAGCCCTCGGCGCCCTCGCCCGCCCGGGCGCGGCGACGGCGACGACGGGTGGAGCCGGAGCCGGACTGCTCGTCGTCACCGGACTCGGAGGAGTCCTTGTCCTTCGACTGGGCGTCGTCGGAGCCGGACTCGGAGTCGTCGTCGGTGGTGTCCTGGTCGCTCTTGCGGCGGCGACGGCCTCCGCGGCGGCGACGGCGGCGGCCGCCCTCGCTGCCGTCGTCGTCCGAGCCGTCCTCGTCGTCGTCGGAGTCCGAACCGGAGTCGGCGTCGTCGGTCTCGGGGCGCTTGCGCTCGAGCGGCGGGGCCAGCTCGGTGGGCGGGGCCTGGAACATCGCGCCGACCGGCGGGCGCGTGCGGACCACGGGAGCGGGCTCGTCGGCCTCGCCGTCCTCGGCGTCCTCGTCCTCGTCGATCACCGGTTCGGGCTCGGGCTCCTCCTCGACCGGAGGCGCGAAGACCGCGGCGGGCGGCCCGGCGGGACGACCCGCGGCACGACGGCGCGTGCGGGTGGTGGTCGTGGTGGTGACGGGGGCCTCGGGGGTGTCCTCGCCGGTGGTCTCGGGCGTGTCGGCCGCGTCGTTCGGATCGAGCATGTGCTCTCCTTCGCCCGGCAGCGGCGCAGCCACCCACCGGGCTGGTCAACGGTCCCGCGGGACCTCAAGTCTGTCTGTAAGGACTCCGCCACGGCCTGTCACGCGGCGACCAGCCCGACCCGCCGCGGTCGACACCTGTCAGGGTGCGTCGCGGCCGGTGGCGAGCGGATCGCCGACCGTACCGTACTGCTCATCCAGCGGCCCTTGGTCCGAGCGGGTCGCCAGGGGCGCCTTCTCGATCGGCAGGCCGCACAGGGTGCGCAGTCCGGTGATCACGTCGTCCGGTCGTACCGACGGGGTGTCATGGCGTACGACCAGGTCCAGTATCGCACACCCGTGTGTGCCTGCCCGGGGATCGACGGCGAGACGCACGACCGCGGCCCGGCAGTCGAAGGTGCGCAGGCCCCGCTTCATCATGCGCTCGACGAGGACCTCGTCGCGGGCCAGGAAGGCCTCGACGGCGGTCCGTGCGTCCTCGGGCGAGACGTCGGGCAGCTCGATCGACCAGCGGCTGGCCTGGAGCAGGTCGGCCAGCGCGCCCCCGGGAGAGACGACCACGTCGACGACGTCGAGACCGTCGGGCAGGGCCGCGTCGAGGGCCGCGCGGACGTCGGCCGGCTCCATCGGGCGGGTCAGCCCGATCTCGGCGAACTCGGCCTCGCTGGCCGCGCCGGTGGGCGACGCCCCGGCGTAGGAGATCTTGGGGTGGGGCGTGTAGCCCGAGGAGTGGCCGATCGGCAGCGCCGCGCGCCGGATCGCGCGCTCGAAGGCGCGGGCGAAGTCGCGGTGGCTGGTGAACCGCATCCGGCCGCGCTTGGCGTAGCGGATGCGCAGCTTCTGCACGATCGGCAGCTGAGGATTGGGGGCCTCCGGATTGGGGGTGCCCTCGAGGGTCGTGCTGCCGTCGTTGCTCACCGCTCCAGCCTACGGCGCCTCGAATCACGGCTCCGACAGCCGTCGAAAGCGCGTAACATAGGTCACATGCGTCACACCATCGCCGTGCTGCTCACCGCCGGCGCCCTCGTCCTGGGCGCCGCGCCGGCAGACGCCGCGACCCCGACGAGGATCGCGGGCTTCACGAAGGCGGGCCAGGCCGTCAAGCCGGGGACCGCCCTGAAGTACTCGGTCAAGGTCACCGCGAAGGGTCGCGCGTCCAAGGCCCGCGTCGTCACGCTCCAGCGCCGCGTGAACGGCACGTGGGTCAAGGCCGACCGGGCCCGCACGAACCGCTACGGGCGCGTCGTCCTGCGCTACCGCGCCCCGGCGAAGGCCGGTGCCGCGATCGCCCTGCGGGTCCGCGTCTCGGCGAAGGGCTCGCTCAAGGCCGCCAACAGCCCGGCGAAGCGGGTCGCCGCCCGGGCGCCCTGGAAGCCGGACGCCCGGTCGCAGGAGATCCTCCGCCTCGTCAACGAGGCCCGCGCCTCCGAGCGCGAGTGCGGCACGAAGAGCTACGAGGCGCAGGCCCCGGTCTCGCTGAACCAGCGGCTGACCGCCGCCGCGCAGGGCCACGCGAAGGACATGGCCGTCCACGACTACTTCAGCCACACCGGCCGTGACGGCTCGACCGTCGCCAACCGCGCCGACCGGCAGGGCTACGCGTGGCGCGCCGTCGGGGAGAACATCGCCGCCGGGTACGACTCCCCCGCCGAGGTCATGCGCGGCTGGCTGGGCAGCCCCGGGCACTGCGCCAACCTCATGAGCGACGCCTTCACCCACCTGGGCGTCGGGTACGCCACGGACTCGTCGTCGACGTACGGCACGTACTGGGTGCAGAACCTCGGCGCGCCCCGCTGACGCCGCCCGCGCTGATCCTGACCCACCCGGCACGCCGTCCGCGGCGTGTGCGTAGATGGAGCACGTGCCCAACCAGCCCACCACTCCCGCCCCGAGCGTCGGCGGGCGCTGGCTGGTCGGAACCGCCATCGTCCTGCTCGCGCTGAACCTGCGCGTGGTGGTCGCCAGCCTCGGCGTCGTCCTGCCCGAGGTGCGCCACGACCTCGCGATGGCCCCCACCACGGCCGGGATCCTCACCACGCTGCCCGTCCTGTGCTTCGCCCTCATCGGCTTCAGCGCCGGGGGGCTCGTCCGCCGGTTCGGCCTGCATCACGCCTGCGTCGCGCTGCTGGCCGTGCTCGCGGCCGGCCTGGTCGCGCGGACCCTCCTCGACGAGACGCCCCTGTTCCTCGGCACGACCGCGATCGCCCTCGCCGGCGCGGCCGTCGGCAACGTCATCCTGCCGCCGCTGGCGAAGGTGCACTTCCCCGACCGCATCCCCCTCATCAGCGCCCTCTACGGCGCCGCGATCATGGGCGGTGCCACGATCGCCTCGATCACCACGGTGCCGATCAGCGAGGCGCTCGGCGGCTGGCGCCCCGGCCTCGCCGCGTGGGCGCTGCTGGCCGTGGTGACGATCCTGCCGTGGCTCACGCTGCTGCGGCACGACGTGCACACCGGCCCCGCCACGGCCGACCGGCTGCCGCTGCGCGAGATCACGCGGTCCCCACTGGCGTGGGCCATGGTCGCGTGCTTCGGCGCCCAGTCGGCCGCCGCGTACGCGCAGTTCGGCTGGTACCCCGAGATCCTCACCGACGGCGGCGTGGGCGAGCACCAGGCCGGCATCCTGCTGGGCGTCATCACCGGCGTCGGCATCCCGCTGACGCTCGCCCTGCCCTGGCTCATGGCCCGCACGGGCGACACCCCCGTGCTCCCGGTGTTCTTCGGCGTCGTGAGCGCCGCGGGCTGGCTCGGAGTGCTGCTGGCGCCGGCGAGCCTGCCGGTGCTGTGGTCGGTGCTGCTCGGCCTCGGCGGCGGCGCCTTCACGTGGGTGCTGGCCATGATCGGCAAGCGCACCCGCACGCCCGCGGCGACGACGGCGCTGTCCCTGCTCACGCAGGGCCTGGGCTACCTGCTGGCCGGGCTCGGCCCGTTCGGCGTCGGTGCGCTCCACGACGCCACGGGCTCGTGGACCGCGCCGCTCGTGGCGCTCATCGTGTCGGCCGGGGCGATCACGGCCGCCGGCATCGTCATCAGCCGTCCCCGGATGCTCGAGGACACGCTGCGCTAGGCGGGACCGACCGCCGCACCCGCCCCGGACCAGCTCTTGTGACGCCTTTCGCCCGTCCGAGGCGGATCCGGCCGAATCCCGTCACAAGAGTCGGGGCCGGGGCGGTCGGAGAGCCAGGGCGAAACGTCGGGCTAGTTCGAGTCGAACCGGCGGTCGAGCACGTCGATCGCGTACGACAGCACCGCGCCGGCAGTGCCGAGCACGAGGCGGGGGTGCTTCACGCCGCGGCGGACGAGGCCCTGCTCGAAGGCGCGGTCGACGGCGAATCCCACCGCCGTCGCTCCCCCGGCCAGCACCGCGACGCCCGTGCCGACGGCTGCTGACTGCGGAGCGGCGACCGGCTCGCGGTCGGCGTCGATGAGATCGGGTCGGGTGAGCGCGACGTAGGCGGCGCCGCCGGCGACCAGGCCCGTGCCCGCGACCAGCGCGAAGCGGACGGGACGCGGGGCGCGCCAGATGGGCACGATCGACGCCAGGCCCGTGAGGGCGGCGAACACCAGCGACTGGCGCGGAGACTGGTCGGCCATGTCAGACCACCGAGAGGGGCAGGAGCTTCTGGCCCGTGGGACCGATCTGGATCTCCAGATCCATCTCGGGGCACACGCCGCAGTCGAAGCACGGGGTCCAGCGGCAGTCCTCGACCTCGACGGCGCCGTCGGGGTCGATCGCGTCCTGCCAGTCCTCCCACAGCCACTCACGGTCGAGACCCGAGTCCATGTGGTCCCACGGCAGGACCTCGTCGTGGTCGCGCTCGCGCGTGGTGAACCAGTCGAGGTCGACGCCCTGCGGCTCCAGGACCTCGGCGGCCTGCTGCGCCCAGCGGTCGTAGCTGAAGTGCTCGCTCCAGCCGTCGAAGCGGCCGCCGTCGCGCCACACGGCCTCGATGACGCCGCCGACGCGACGGTCGCCGCGAGACAGCAGTCCCTCGACGATGCCGGGCTTGCCGTCGTGGTAGCGGAAGCCGATGGCCTTGCCGTAGCGCTTGTCGGACTGCACCGAGGCGCGCAGCTTGCGCAAGCGCTCGTCGGTGGTCTCGTGGTCGAGCTGCGAGGCCCACTGGAACGGCGTGTGCGGCTTGGGCACGAAGCCGCCGATCGAGACGGTGCAGCGGATGTCGCGGCGGCCAGAGACCTCGCGGCCGGTGTCGATGACGCGCTTGGCGAGCTCGCCGATCTGCAGGACGTCCTCGTCGGTCTCGGTGGGCAGGCCGCACATGAAGTAGAGCTTCACCTGGCGCCAGCCGTGCGAGAACGCCGCGGCGACGGTGCGGATCAGGTCGTCCTCGCTGACCATCTTGTTGATGACCTTGCGCATGCGGTCGCTGCCACCCTCGGGGGCGAACGTGAGGCCGGAGCGGCGGCCGTTGCGGCTGAACTCGTTGGCCAGCGTGATGTTGAAGGCGTCGACGCGGGTCGACGGCAGCGAGAGCGAGGTGTTGGTGCCCTCGTAGCGGTCGCCGAGCTGCTTGGCGACCTCGCCGATCTCGGAGTGGTCGGCGCTCGACAGGCTGAGCAGGCCGACCTCCTCGAAGCCGGACTGCTTGAGGCCGTTGTCGACCATCTGGCCGATCGTCCGGATCGAGCGCTCGCGGACGGGACGCGTGATCATGCCGGCCTGGCAGAAGCGGCAGCCGCGCGTGCAGCCGCGGAAGATCTCCACGCTGAAGCGCTCGTGCACGGTCTCGGCCAGCGGCACGAGCGGCTTCTTCGGGTACGGCCAGCTGTCGAGGTCCATCAGCGTGTGCTTCGCGACGCGGGTGGGCACGCCGGGTCGGTTCGGCACGACCGCGCCGATCTGGCCGTCGGGGCGGTACGAGACGTCGTAGAACTTCGGCACGTAGACGCCGCCGGACGCGGCCAGGCGCGCGAGCACCTCGTCGCGGCCGCCGGGACGGCCCTCGGCCTTCCACTCGCGGACGACCTCGCTGATCGCGAGGACGACCTCCTCGCCGTCTCCCATGACGGCGGCGTCGACGAAGTCGGCGATCGGCTCGGGATTGAAGGCGCTGTGGCCGCCGGCCAGGACGATCGGGTGCGACTCGTCGCGGTCGACCGCGTGCAGCGGGATGCCGGCGAGGTCGAGCGCCGTCAGCATGTTCGTGTAGCCCAGCTCGGTGGAGAAGCTGAGGCCGAAGAGGTCGAACGCGCCGACCGGGCGGTGGGCGTCGACCGTGAACTGCGGGATGCCGTGCTCGCGCAGCACGGCCTCCATGTCGGGCATGACGGCGTACGTGCGCTCGGCCAGGATGCCCTCGCGCTCGTTGAGCACTTCGTAGAGGATCTGGACGCCCTGGTTGGGCAGGCCGACCTCGTACGCGTCGGGGTACATCAGCGCCCAGCGGGCGTCGGCCTCGTCCCAGTCCTTGACGGTGGAGTTGAGCTCACCGCCGATGTACTGGATCGGCTTGGAGACTCCCGAGAGCAGCGGCTCGAGTCGGGCGTAGACGGAGTCGACAGGCATGACATCAAGGGTACGTGCCCACGCACGGGCCCCGGGACGCCTACTTCGTGACGGTGAGGGTCCGCACCACGCTGGTGGACGGCTCCAGGAGGTCGGTGCCGCCGAAGGAGGCGCTGACGGCGTGCTTGCCCACCGCCAGCTTCGGCAGCGTGACGACGACCTTGCCCTTCGACGCGGCGGTCAGGGTGACCGTGGCGACCTGCTTGCCGCCGACCAGGACGGCGACCGCGCCGGACGTCTGCGGCACCGTGCGACCGGAGTGGACCGAGATGGTCAGCTTCGCCTGCGCGGTCGACTTGATCGTCGTGGCGGACAGCGAGGTGCCCGTGATCGAGCGCTCCTGGACCAGCAGCGGGAGCGTCCCCGTGGCCGAGGCGGTCTGGTAGGTCGAGCCGCGGTACTGCACCGAGATCGCGCGGGTGCCGGGCGCCAGGACCGGCAGCGCCACCGTGACGGTGCCGCGGGCCGCGGCCGAGAGCGGCGCGGAGGCGACCTTCGCGCCGTCGGCCAGCACCCAGACCTCGCCCGCAGCGGGCGCGACGCCGCGTGCCGTGCCGACCGTGGCGACCACCTGGGCGAGCTCGTTCGAGCGCACCGCGGCCTTCGCCAGCGAGGCGCGGACGGTGGTGGGTTCGACGACCGCGAACGCCTGGGCCCTGGCCTTCGAGCGGCGGACGGTCTTGGAGCCCCAGTAGGTCGCCCGGATCGTGTGACGGCCGGGCGCGAGAGCGGGCAGACGGACGGTGACCTTGCCCTTCTTCGCCTTCGTCAGCTTCGGCGAGGCGATCCGCTTGCCGTCGACGTACACCGAGACGGCGTTGGTCGTGGTGCGCCCGTCCGTGGGCGTGACCGTGACCGTGGCCGTCGGGCGCGTTCCGACCGTGAACTGCTTCGCCGGCAGGACGATCGCGGTCCTCGCGGAGACGACCTTCGCCGGCTTCGTCACGACCACCTTGATGGTGGGGCTGGTGGCCTTGCGGACCTGGGCGCTGCCGTCGAACACCGCCGAGATCCACTGCTTGCCGCGCTTCATCTTGGGCAGCGTGACGGCGACCGAGCCGCGGTGGCCGGCCTTGAGGGTCACGGTCTTGACCGTGACGCCGCCGCGACGGACGCGGACCGTGCCCTGCGGCACGACGCCCTTCGCCGCCGCGACCTTCACGGTCACCTTCGGCTTGGCCGAGGTGGTGACCTTCGCCGGTCCGGAGACGGTGACCTTCGAGGTGACCGCCGGGGCCGGCGCGGGGGTCGTCGGAGCGGGGGTCGGGTCGGACTCGGCCGGCGGCGGGGCCGCGACGTCCTTGAAGTGGATGAACCGCTCGGGGTACCAGGAGGCGCCCGTCAGCACCTTGTACCGGCGGTACGTCTTGGACGTGTAGCTGTCCTCGGACAGGATCAGGAAGCCGGAGCCGACCTGCTCGACGTAGGCCACGTGGCTGGCGGCCTTCGACCATTGCGCGATCGAGCCGACGGCGGGTCGGTTGTCCACGAGGTAGCCGAGCTTCTTGGCGTTGGTGTGCCAGTCGCGGGCGTTGCCCATGAGGATCTTCGGCTCGGGCACCCCGGCCTTCTTCATCCGCCAGGCGGCGTAGTTCGTGCAGTTGTGCCCGGCGTACATCCGCCAGTGCATCTGGTGCATCACGTCGGCGTAGCCGGAGAGGTCGCACGTGGCGACCTCGGACTTGGTCTTGCCGGTGCAGATCACGGTGAACGCCTGCGCCGAGGTCGTGGTGGCGGTGAGCCCTGCCATGACGAAAAGGCACACGAGTCCCACGAGTCCCAACCGGCGCATGGGCGACAGCCTAGACCACCGACACGCCGAAATGAACTTAAAGTTGAACTTTAGGGTTGAAGTGTGTTAATGACACCGCTGTGATTCCAGGGCGCACAGCGGCCTCACAGGATGGACTCAGCCGTTCCCGCGCCCATCGGTCCACACTGGACCCATGAGCGTCGCCCCTGCCCTCACCCGTGTCGACGGCACCCCGGTGCGCGTCCTCGTGGTCGACGACGAGCCCAACATCGCCGAGCTGCTCCAGATGGCGCTGCGCTACGAGGGCTTCGACGTCCGCATCGCCGGCACCGGCCGCAAGGCGGTCGCCGCGGCGCGCGAGTTCGCGCCCGACGCGATGATCCTCGACTGGATGCTGCCGGACTACGACGGTCTCGAGGTCCTGGCGAAGGTGCGCGCCTTCTCCCCCGACGTCCCCGTCATCTTCCTGACCGCCCGCGACTCCGTGGAGGACCGCGTCGCCGGCCTCACCGCGGGCGGCGACGACTACGTCACCAAGCCCTTCAGCCTCGAGGAGGTCGTGGCGCGGCTGCGCGGCCTGCTGCGACGTGCCGGCGGGCGCCAGCAGGTCGAGACCCCGACGCTCGTCGTCGGCGATCTCGAGCTCGACGAGGACGGCCGCGAGGTCTCGCGCGGCGGCACGCCGATCGAGCTGACCGCCACCGAGTTCGAGCTGCTGCGCTACCTCATGCGCAACGAGCGGCGGGTCGTGTCCAAGGCGCAGATCCTCGATCGGGTCTGGGACTACGACTTCGGCGGCAACGACAACATCGTCGAGCTCTACATCTCCTACCTGCGCAAGAAGATCGACGCCGGGCGCGAGCCGATGATCCACACGAAGCGCGGCGCCGGCTACGTCCTGAAGGCGCCGGCGTCCTGATGCGGCCGCAGACCCTGACGGGCCGGCTGATCGCCTCCTCCGTCGCCCTGGTGACGGTCGTCAGCATGCTGGTCGCCCTGACCGCCACGATCATCATGCGGTCGTCGCTCATGGAGCGCCTCGACCGCGACCTGCAGCGAGCGGTCGAGCGGGCCGAGCGCGTCGAGGGACCGGGTGCCGGATCGAGCGGGCTCGTCACGGACTGCGGCGACCTGCCGACCCTGCCCCCGGGACAGAACGCCGGCAGCGTCACGGCCGTGTTCGGCTCGGCCTGCCGCATCGGCGTGCGCATCACCGACCGTGGCCAGCTCAGCCAGCTGTCCGCCGGGGCGGTGGACGCGATGAGCGAGGCCGAGGTCGGCTCCGAGCCGCGCACCGTGGAGCTGCCCGATCTCGGGTCCTACCGGGTCGCGGCGACGACCAACGCCACGGGCGACCGTGTGGCCTTCGGCCTGCCCACCGACGACGTCGACGACACGATCCGCAGCCTCATCGGCTGGGAGGTGCTGCTGTCGCTGCTGGGCATCGGCGCCGCCGCGGTGGTGGCGCGCGAGATCGTCCGCCGCCAGCTGCGGCCGCTGCAGCAGGTCGCCGCCGTGGCGCACGAGGTCGCCGAGACGCCGTTGGCCAGCGGCGACGTCGCCTCCACCCCGCGAGTGCCCGAGGAGCTGACCGACCCCGTGAGCGAGGTGGGCCGCGTGGGCGCCGCCTTCAACCAGATGCTCGGCCACGTCGACGACGCGCTCCACGCGCGGCACGAGAGCGAGCAGCAGGTGCGCCAGTTCCTCGCCGACGCGTCGCACGAGCTGCGCACTCCCCTGACCACGATCCGCGGCTACGCCGAGCTCACCCGCCGCACCGACGCCGACCCGAAGGAGTCCCTCGCGCGAATCGAGTCCGAGGTCGGTCGCGTGACGGCGCTCGTCGAGGACATGCTGCTGCTCGCGCGGCTCGACTCCGGGCGCCCGCTCGAGCAGCGCGAGGTCGACCTGACCCACCTCGTCGTCGAGGCCGTGGCCGACGCCCGCGTCGTCGACCCGCGCCGCAAGTGGCGCCTGGAGGTGCCGTCCGAGCCGGTCTCGGTCGCGGGCGACGAGCTGCGCCTGCACCAGGCCGTGACGAACCTGCTGACGAACGCCACGCGTCACACCCCGGAGGGCACCACCGTGACCGTGCGCATCCTCACCGGCCCGACGCGCGTGCAGGTGCACGACGACGGCCCGGGCCTGTCCGAGGACCTCGTCCCCGTGGTCTGGGAGCGCTTCACGCGCGGCGACTCGTCGCGCACGCGCAGCGCCGGCGGAGCGGGCCTGGGCATGTCGCTCGTGCGCGCCATCATGCAGGCCCACGGCGGAGACGCCTCGGTGCAGAGCCGTCCCGGCGACACCACCTTCACGCTCACGTTCGCCACTATGCTCGACGCATGGCTCAGAAACAGTCCATCCTCGGACGCATCTCCCAGTTGACGAAGGCGAACATCAACGCGCTGCTCGACAAGGCGGAAGACCCGCAGAAGATGCTGGACCAGATGGTCCGCGACTACACGAACTCGATCGCCGAGGCCGAGCAGGCCGTCGCCCAGACGATCGGCAACCTGCGCCTCGCCGAGGCCGACCACGCCGAGGACGTCGCCGCCGCGAAGGAGTGGGGCGCCAAGGCGATCGCCGCGTCCAACAAGGCCGACCAGCTGCGAGCCGGCGGCCACGCGGGCGAGGCCGACCGCTTCGACCAGCTCGCCAAGCTCGCGCTGGGCAAGCAGATCACCGCCGAGAACGAGGCCAAGGCCGCCGCCCCGATGATCGCGCAGCAGAGCGAGGTCGTCGAGAAGCTCAAGACCGGCCTCGTCGGGATGCGCACCAAGCTGACCGAGCTCAACAGCAAGCGCGACGAGCTCGTCGCCCGCCACCGCTCGGCGGAGGCCCAGGCGCAGGTCAACGACGCGATCAAGTCGATCGACATCCTGGACCCCACGAGCGAGCTGAGCCGCTACGAGGACCGCGTCCGTCGCGTCGAGGCGCAGGTGCGCGGTCAGCAGGAGCTGACCTCCTCCAGCCTCGACGCCCAGTTCGCCGAGCTGGAGGCCGACGCCGGCCAGCTCGAGATCGAGGCCCGCCTGGCCGAGCTCAAGGGGCTCGGCCAGGGCACCCCCACCCCTGAGGAGAACGCGTGAAGCTTACCGAGCGGTACGAGTACCCCGCCAGCCCCGAGCAGGTCTTCGGGCTGGTCAGCGACCAGACCTTCCGCGAGCAGTCGTGCGAGCGCCAGGGCGCCCGCGACTACACGGTCACCGTGGAGGAGCAGGGCGGCAGGACGGTCGTCACGATCGTGCGCACGATGGAGTCGGACATGCCCGACTTCATCAAGAAGCTCACGGGCGACTCGGTCACCGTGACCCAGGTCGAGAAGTGGGGCCCGGCCGATGCCTCGGGCGGTCGCACCGCCGACGTCTCGGTGGACATCCACGGCCAGCCCGCGCGCATGACCGGCACGTCCACGATCGCCGGCACCGCCTCCTCCACCACGATGTCGCTCGACGGCGACGTCAAGGTCTCGCTCCCGCTCATCGGTCGCCGCATCGAGCCCGAGGTCGCCAAGGCGATCTCCGCCTCGCTGCGCGACGAGGTGGAGTTCGGCAAGACCCAGCTGTGACGTCGAGGACCCGCGCGTGAGGTACGGCATCCTCGCGTTCGACGACGTCGAGGTGCTCGACGCGTGCGGGCCCTTCGAGGTGTTCTCGGTGGCGGCCCGGCTGCTGGGCCGCGAGCCCGCCCCCACCGAGCTCACCGTCACGCTCGTCTCGGCCCACCCCGGGCGATCCTCCGTGGTCGCCCGTGGTGGGCTGGTCCTGGGCACCCACGCCTCGCTCGAGGACGCGCCCGACCTCGACCTGCTGCTCGTGCCCGGCGGCGTCACCGACGCGGTGGAGCGCGACGCCCGCGTGATCGAGTGGATCGCCGCCCGTGCGGCCACGCCCACGATCGCGTCGGTGTGCACCGGCGCCTTCCTGCTGGCCGAGGCCGGCATCCTCACCGACCAGCGCGTCACGACGCACTGGGAGGACCAAGCCGCTCTGGCCAGGCGGTTCCCGCGCCTCGACGTCGTCGACGGACCGCGCTGGATCCGGCAGGGCGAGGTCTACACCTCGGCGGGCATCTCCGCGGGCATCGACCTGGCGCTGCACCTGGTCGACCGGATCGAGGGCGGCCTGGGCGCCCGGGTGGCGCGGCAGATGGACTACGACTGGCGGGCGTGAGCCCTCAGCGTGTGGCCAGCAGCGCGATGACCTGCGCGAGCTCCTGCGGCGCGTACCAGGCCAGGTCGCCGCTGGCGTCGGCGTCGACGTGGAACGACTGCACGTCCCGCAGCACGATCTGGCCGTCCTCGTCGTCGAGCTCGGCGCACACCACGACCGGCCCCTGCTCGGCCGCGGTCAGCAACGCGTCGTACTCGTCCTCCTCGTCCTGCGAGGCGGCGGTGACGCGCTCGGGCGTGATCGGCCGGTCGTCGGCCAGCGCGCGCAGCAGCTCGGCGTCGGCGGCCGCGTAGACGCGGGTCCTGCTCATGTGGGCCTCTTCCGTCCGCGCGGTGCCCGCGCTCGCCTCGGACCGATCGTCTCGGTCAGCTCCTCCAGGGCCTCCAGGATGCACTGGCCCAGCACGTCGGCGTCGGGCACCGACTCGCGGTCGGTGACGATGCCGAAGAACACCCGGCCGTCGTAGGACGTGACGCCCACCGAGATCGCCCGGTGCCCCGTGAGTGGGATCGCCGGGAAGATCTCCTTGAGCTGCTGGCCCGCCATGTAGACCGGGTCCTGCGGACCGGGCACGTTGGTGATGACCAGGTGGTAGGGCCGGTTCGCCTCGTCGGCGGCCACCCGGGCGCCCACCGTGTGGAAGGTGGAGGTGGCGAAGCCGGGCAGGTTGGCCAGCTTGTTGGCCGCCACCGCCGAGCCGGTCTCGCGGTGTCCCTTGAGCGCGTAGGAGACCTGGTGCAGCCGCACGACCGCGTTGGACTCCCCCACCGGCAGCGTGAGCATGAGCCCGCGCACGAGAGGGCCGAGCGACGTCGGGTGGCCGCCCTCTGCCTGGCCGTCGCGGGTGACCGACATCGGCACCATGGCCCGGAAGCTGGTCTTGGCGGTGACGGGCTCGGCGCGGGTGAGCATCCAGCCGCGCAGGCCGCCCGCGATCGCCGCGAGGATGACGTCGTTGACCGTGCCGCCGTGCTCATCGCGGACCCGCCGGAACTCGCTGAAGGGGGCGCTGACCGAGGTGAAGCGCCGGTGTCGCGACAAGGTGGCGGTGAGCGGGCCGTGCGTGGCGGCGTCAGGTCCCAGCACCGGCAGGTGCGAGGCGACGCGCGACCACTGGTACTCGCCGTTCCACAGCAGCTCGGCCGGGTGGCTCAGCTGGGAGCGCACCGAGCCGGCCAGCAGCTCGACCGTGCCGGGCGTGGCGCGCGGGGTCCACTCGTCGTGCGGGATCGTACGGTCGCGCTGGGTCTCCTCGAGGAGGACCTGCGCGAGGTCGACCGTGTGCGAGCCGTCGACGAGCGCTTGGTGCGACTTGAACAGCAGCGCCATCTCGCCGCCCTGGAGCCCCTCGATGAGGTAGAGCTCCCACAGCGGGCGCTCGTGGTCGAGCCGTCGGGCGATGAGCCGTCCGACGAGCTCGTGCAGGGCGTCGCGTCCGCCGGGCCGCGGGAGCGCCGAGCGGCGCACGTGCAGCGACAGGTCGAAGTGCTCGTCGTCGGCCCACACCGGCATGCCGATGCCGCCGGGGATCCGCCGCGGCACCTGGCGGTAGCGCGGCACGAGGTCGATGCGGTCGTTGATGACCTGGATCAGGCGGTCGTAGTCGAGGGGCCGGTCGCCCGGCTCGAGGATCGCCAGCGAGGCGACCTGACGGGGCGTCTCGGGATGGTCCTGGTGCAGGAACATCGCGTCGAGAGGGCTCAGTCGTTGCATGCGATCCCCTGCTGTCCTCGCCTCGGTCCGGTCCGCCGGTAGCCCAGAAACTTACCACCCGACCCACCCGTCGAACGGGCAACGAAAAGGCTGCGAGTCGCTGACAGCCCGGCCCTCACCGTGCCATCCTCCCCGGATGGAGACACGCACCCGAACGTCGGCGCCGGCGGTGACCGCGGCGCGCCGTCTCGCCGCCGCCTCGTGGGTCGGCGCCGCGCTGGGGCTGCTGGTGGGCGGCATCGGCGGCCGGCTGTTCATGGCCCTGCTGGCGAGCCTGAACCCCGAGGACCACGGGACGATCACCGACGACGGCTTCCCCATGGGCGAGTTCACGACGTCGGGGACGTTCCAGCTGCTGATGACCGGCGCGGCCCTGGGCGTCCTGGGCGCCGGCATCTACCTCGCGCTGGGCTGGCTCGCGCTCGGTCCGCCGTGGTTCCGTCGACTCTCGGTCGCCGTGGGCGGCACCGTGATGGTCGGCGCGGCGCTCGTGCACGACGAGGGCGTGGACTTCACCCGGCTCGAGCCGACGTGGGCCGCCATCGCGCTGACCTTGGCGGTGCCGCTGGTGTTCTGCCTGCTCATGCCGCCGGCCGTGGACCGGGCCGTGCGCGACGGCTCGGCATGGCAGCGTGGCGGCTGGACGTGGCTCGCGCTGGTGCCGTGGGTGTTCCCGCTCTTCCCGGTGACGATCGTCCTGGTGGCGGGCTGGCTGCTGTGGCGCCGGGTGGGACGTCGGATGCCCGAGGTCGCGGCCTGGCTCCTCCGCAGCCTGCTCGTGGCGCTGTTCGCCACCGGTGCCTTCGTGCTGGGCTCGGAGATCGTGGGCGTCTACGACGCGATCGGCGAGGGCAGCCTCCTGTGACCTGAGCCGCGTCACCGCGCCGCCACCAGCTCGGACGCGAGCCGCTCGACGCGCGACACGTAGCCCGAGGTCGGCGCGACCTCGCGGAGTGGACGACCCGTCATCAGGGCAAGGTCGTGACCAGCGCCGTCCTGGGGCAGGAACGCCCACGGCGTGACGCCCGTGAGCTCGCGGACCGTCTGGGCGACCTCGCGCTCGGTCCAGCCCAGCGAGGCCCGGAATCCGTTCAGGACCAGCCGCGGCGGTCGCCTCCACGGACCCGCGTCGTCGAGCGCGCGGACGAGTCGTGCCAGGCCCACCGGATCGACCCGGCCGACCGCCATCACCTCGTCGGCGAGGTCGAGCACGCGTCGGGTGACCTGGTCGCGCGACGGCCCCTGACCCATCGCCGGCTCGACCCCGAAGCCGCAGTCGACGACCACCAGCTCGTGGTCGCGGCGCAGGTCGCGCAGCACGGCCTCGAGGGCGTCGGGCCGTAGGTGGTGCCACATGTCCGAGCGGGGCAGGCCGGTGAGCAGGTCCCAGTGCGGGGCGAGCCGCAGCAGGTGCGTCCCGGCCACGCCCGCCCGCCCACGATTGACGTCGCGGCAGGCGGCCATGATCCCGCTGACCTCGTCGAGGACCCCGAGCAGCTGGCCGAGTGACCCGCCGTAGACGTCGGCGTCCACCAGCGCGGTGGAGCGACCCGTCGCCGCTGCCGCCGCCGCGAGCGACACCGCGAGGGAGCTGCGGCCCGGTGCGCCGGTGGCGCCCCACACCGCCACGAGCAGGCCAGGCTCGCTCTCGCGCTCCGGCTCGGGGACCGGTGTGGCCGCCTGCGCCAGCGCCCCGAGCCGCGCCGACTGGTCGATCCCCAGGGGCGAGCCGTCGCCCTCGACGGCGGCCGGCCGGACGCCGAGCTGGAGCAGTCGCTGCACGACACCCGCGTCGAGGCCGGGACTGTCGACGGCGACGAGGGCCAGGTCGAGGCGGTGCGTTCCGGCCGTGGCCAGCAGGTCGGCGACGTCGACGCAGCGGCGGACCAGCACGAGTCGCGGGTCGGACTCGATCTCGGCGAGCGCCGCCGCCTCCCAGTGCGCCCCGCACGCCGCGACCGCGACGCGCAGGGACCCGGTCGCGCTCACGGGACCCGCACGACGGTGAGGTGACCGGTGCCCAGCGCGGCGACCACGTCGCCGCCTGGTCCGCCACGGCCCGTGTCGACGACGAGGGTGCGCGAGCCGGTGCCGTCGACCCCCGACAGCGAGACGACCGGGACGTCGACGAGGACGCGCCGCGTGGACCGGCTCGGGTCACCGCTCTCGCCGGGCCCCGCCCACACGTCGACCCGGTCGCCAGCGGCGAGGTCCGGCGGGGCGGTGCCCGCGGGCACCGCCATCGCCAGCTCGCGACCGCGGTCGACCGATGCCGTGACCGCGTCGCGCGTGACGAGCGTGCCGGGGCCGGCGTCGCGCGCCCACACGCCGCGCGGCACGCCGTCGCGGGCCGGCACGAGCGAGTCGGCCGCCGCCGCCTCCACCCGACCGGCCACGGGCGACAGCTGCGAGGGATCGACCGGGTCGCCGGCCCTCACCTCGGCGCGAACGAGCCAGTAGTCGGTGGAGTCCCGCGCGGTGGCGACGAGCCAGCCGCCGGCGACGGCGGAGGCCAGGACGAGGACCGCACCGAGCACGAGTCGCGGCTGGCGCCATCTGGAGATCGAGGTGCGCCGGGCGAGCGCGCGCCGGGACGTGTCACCCCCCGTGACATGCATGGGCCAGTCATACGGGGTCGCGACCCGCGGCTGCCACCGGTCGTCCACAGTCCGGGCGTGACGTGCGCCTCGTCGCCGGTGCTGCGTGTGAGAATGGGCGCCATGGCCCCCGAGCACCAGTTCCTCACGGCGAACGACGTCGCCGAGACCCTCAAGGTCGACGTGCGGGTCGTGTGGGGACTGCTGAAGTCGGGCGAGCTGCGCGGCTTCCAGGTGGGCGGACGCAAGATGTGGCGGATCGAGGCCAGTGCCCTCGAGGACTACATCGCCCGGCAGTACGAGCGCACCGCGCGAGAGACCTCGGTCAACGCGGCACGAGAGCCGCGATCCACGCCCACGGCAGACTGACCCGCCGCCCGGCGGCGGCCACCTGCACGAAGTCCGCGCCGACCTCCACGATGGGTCCCTCGACGGTCCGGCCGTCCCGCCGCACCACGCGCACGTCCACGCCCGCGTCGCGCACCGCACGGGCGACCTGGCGCCGCGTCCTCGAGACCGTCGGTGCCGCGGCAGCACGACCGTCGTGCCCGACCACGGCCGCGATCGCCTCGGGCAGCACGACGATGCGGGACGTCTCGTCCTGCACGAGCACCACATCGCCGACCCCGGTGACCCGTCCACCGATCTCGCCCAGGCCCACGACGTCGAGCCGGACGTCGGCACCCCCGAGCAGGTCGGTCCACGCCAGAGCGGCCCACTGCTCGTCGCGCAGGTCCTCCGCGAGGGCGTCGCGCTCGTCGGCGTGCTCGTCGATCGCCGCGCCCTCTAGGTCGGCGAAGAGTCGGTCCCAACGCATGAGGACACCGTAGGGCCTCGCATGGAGGCCCCACGGTGTCCTCGGGGGAAGGGGCGGGTCAGGCCTCGATCGCGGTGCTCTCGCTGGCGCCGCCGATCTGGATCTTGCGCGGCTTCGCCCGCTCCGCGACCGGGATGCTCAGGCGCAGCACGCCGGCGTCGTAGGCGGCCTCGATCCGCTCGAGATCGAGGTTGTCGCCCAGCACGAGCTGGCGGCTGAACGCGCCACGGGGGCGCTCGGAGGCGAGCATCTCCCAGTCGCCGTTGCGCGCGACGCGCTCGGCGCGGACCGTCAGCACGTTGCGCTCGACGTCGAGGTCGATGCTGTCCTTCGTCACGCCCGGGAGGTCGAACTCGACCACGAAGGTGTCGCCCTCGCGCCAGGCGTCCATCGGCATGATGGCCGGTCGGTTCGTCGTCCCGAAGAGCTGCTGGGTCAGGCGGTCGAAGTCACGGAACGGGTCGGTGGTGCGGATCATCATCGTCGTCTCCTCCTCGCTGGGTGGTGATGGGTTCATCCGTTAAAACCTATATTCGTCATTTCATATTCCTTGTCAAGTAGAGTTCAGTTCCAACGGAGGTGGAGCATGCGCGACGACGACGAGGCCGGGGTCTACGCGATCTCGGTGGCGGCCGAGATGGTCTCGATGCAGGTCCAGAACCTGCGCGTGTACGAGCGTCGCGGCCTGCTCGAGCCCACCCGGACGCCCGGCGGCACCCGCCGCTACAGCCGCACCGACCTGCGGCGCCTCGTACGCATCCGCGACCTGCTGGCCGAGGGGCTGAACCTCGCCGGCATCGAGCGCGTGCTCGCCCTCGAGGAGCAGCTGGCCCGGCTCCAGAGCGAGAACCGGCGGCTGCGCTCCCGCGCTTCGTCCTGACCTGATCTCCACAGGCCGTCAACGCACCCGTTGACGGCGGGGTCGGCATGCGCTTCGCTGGTCGCCATCACACGCCATCTGTCGTCAAATGCCTCCATCGGGCGTCAGTGGCTCATCGATCGGGGGATCGGATGCACGACCTGACGACCATGGGGCCGGAGGCTGCACTGCGCACCGTGCTCACCGCCCTGTTGCTGGCCTGGGCCGCCTGGTGGTGCGTCGGGCTGCTCGCGGCACTCGTCGACCGCAGGCTCGCGGCGCGACTCGCCCCTCCCCTGCTGCGCGCCCTGCTCGCCACCGGCGCCGTCATAGCGGTGCAGGCGCCGAGCCACGCCAGCACCAGCGACGTCGACGCGCTCCAAGGGCTGTCCCTGCCCGAGCGCCCGCCGACGGCTGCCCCGCAGCCGGAGCCGGCCCGAGCCCCCGCCGCGTCCGCACACGTCGTCGCACCCGGCGAGAGCCTGTGGTCCATCGTGCGCGAGCGCTCCCCCGTCGCCGACGACGCCGCCGTGAGCGACCGGGTCCGCGCCTGGCACCGCGCGAACCGCGCCGTCATCGGCCCCGACCCCGACCTGATCCATCCCGGACAACGCCTCGACCCGCCAGGAGCACGATGATCACCGCCACCGCCCTCGCCACCGACCCGTTCGCACCGCGCCAGGTGCCGCTGCCCTTCACCTCCTCGGCACCGCTCCTGCCGGTGCCGGTGGAGCGCGGAGACGCCAGCGAGCTGCGCCACCGGTGCGCCCGCTTCACGCAGGCGCTGGCCGAGGTGATCACCGGTGTTCGGCCCGTGCGCCAGCTCGGGCCGTGGCTCAGCCGCGACGTGTACGAGCAGCTGCACCGCTACGTGACCGACCGGTTCGTCTCCGGCGGCCCGCGCCACAGCCCACGGGTCGTGTCGGTGCACATCGCCATGGTCGACGTCGGTGCCGCCGAGATCGCGGCCCGGATGGTGCACCGAGGCCGCTCGCACGCCCTTGCCGTCCGCCTGCAGCGCGGTCGCGACCCTCAGGGGCGCGCGACCTGGCGCTGCACGGCAGCCGAGTGGGCTTAACGAGCAGAGTGGGCGTGACGAGCGGCCTCGGTCAGGTCAGCGGTTCTTCTTGCGGGACTGACGCTGGGCCTTGGCCTTGCGGCGCGCGGCCTCCTTGGCCTTGCTCTGGCGCGCCTGCTCGTTCGGGTCGAGCTCCTCGTCCTCGTCGACGACCGACTCCTCCACCGCGATGGCCGAGCCGTCCTCCGACGGGGCGGAGTACGACAGCTGCTTGGGCGTGCTGTCCGCCTCGAGGCCCTTCGCGTGGATGTGCGGCGCCTCGCCGTCCTCGCCGTCCTCCTCGACCTCGATCTCGACGTTGAGGTTGAACAGGTAGCCGACCGACTCCTCGGAGATGCCCTCCATCATCGCGTTGAACAGGTCGTAGCCCTCGCGCTGGTACTCGACCAGCGGGTCGCGCTGGCTGTACGCACGCAGGCCGATGCCCTCGCGGAGGTAGTCCATCTCGTAGAGGTGCTCGCGCCACTTGCGGTCGAGCACGCTCAGCACGACGCGGCGCTCGAGCTCGCGGGCGACCTCGTCGCCCAGCTCGGCCTCGCGCTTGTCGTAGGCCGCCAGCGCGTCCTCGACGATCTGCGTGCGCAGCGTGGGGCCGTCCAGGCGCTCCTGACCGCCGGCCTCCTCGACGAGCTGCTCGTGATCGAGCGAGATCGGGTAGAGGGTGCGCAGGGCGGTCCAGAGCTTGTCGAGCTCCCACGCCGTCGGGTAGCCCTCGGTGGCCGCGGTGACGTAGGCGCCGGTGACGTCCTCGATCATCTGGCGCACGCGCGGCTCGAGGTCCTCGCCCTCGAGCACCCGGCGGCGCTGGGCGTAGACGACCTCGCGCTGGGCACTCATGACGTCGTCGTACTTGAGGATGTTCTTGCGGGTCTCGAAGTTCTGCGCCTCGACCAGGCCCTGGGCCGACGCGATCGACTTGGTGACGCGCTTGTTCTCGATCGGCACGTCGTCGGGGATCTTCATCGTCTGCAGGATCCAGTTGACCCACTCGCCCTTGAACAGGCGCATGAGGTCGTCCTCGAGCGACAGGTAGAACCGGGTGCTGCCCGGGTCGCCCTGACGGCCGGAGCGGCCACGCAGCTGGTTGTCGATGCGGCGCGACTCATGGCGCTCGGTGCCGATGACGGCCAGGCCGCCGGCGGCGACGACCTCGTCCTTCTCGGCCGCGACCTGCTTCTCGATGCGCTCGAGCGCCTCGGGCCAGGCGGCGTCGTACTCCTCCGGGGTCTCGACCGGGTCGAGGCCCTTGCTGCGCAGCTCGGCGTCGGCGAGGAACTCGACGCTGCCGCCGAGCATGATGTCGGTGCCGCGGCCGGCCATGTTGGTGGCGACGGTGACGGCGCCCTTGTGACCGGCGCGGGCGACGATCGCGGCCTCACGGTCGTGGTGCTTCGCGTTCAGCACCTCGTGGGCGATGCCCTGCTTCTTCAGCTGCTTGCTGAGGCGCTCGGACTTGGCGACGCTCGTGGTGCCGATCAGCACCGGCTGGCCCTTGGCGTGACGCGCGGCGATGTCGTCGACGACGGCGTTGAACTTGGCGTCCTCGGTGCGGTAGACGAGGTCGGGCAGGTCGTCGCGCTGGATCGGCTTGTTGGTACGGATCGGGACGACGCCGAGCTTGTAGATCTTGTCGAACTCGGCGGCCTCGGTCATCGCGGTGCCGGTCATGCCCGAGAGCGTGCTGTAGAGGCGGAAGTAGTTCTGCAGCGTGATCGTGGCCAGGGTCTGGTACTCCTCGCGGATCCGGACGCCCTCCTTCGCCTCGATCGCCTGGTGCAGGCCCTCGTTGTAGCGGCGACCCTCGAGCAGGCGGCCGGTGTGCTCGTCGACGATCAGGACCTCGCCGTCGATGACGACGTAGTCCTTGTCCCGCTTGAACAGCTCCTTGGCCTTGACGGCGTTGTTGAGGAAGCCGATGAGCGGCGTGTTGACCGCGTCGTAGAGGTTCGCGATGCCGAGCTGGTCCTCGACGACGTCGATGGCCTTCTCGGTGACGGCGACGGTGCGCTTCTTCTCGTCGACCTCGTAGTGCTCGTCGATGCGCATGGCGCCGACCATGCGGGCGAACTCGCCGTACCACTTGACCTCGTCCTCGGTGGGGCCCGAGATGATCAGCGGCGTGCGGGCCTCGTCGATGAGGATCGAGTCGACCTCGTCCACGATCGCGAAGTTGTGGCCGCGCTGGACGCACTCGTCGAGCGAGTCGGCCATGTTGTCGCGCAGGTAGTCGAAGCCGAACTCGTTGTTGGTGCCGTAGGTGATGTCGCAGGCGTAGGCCTCGCGGCGCTGCGCGGGGGTCTGGCCGGCGACGACGACGCCGACGGTGAGACCCAGGAAGTGGTGGACGCGGCCCATCATCTCGGACTGGTACTTCGCCAGGTAGTCGTTGACCGTGACGACGTGGACACCCTTCTCCGACAGCGCGTTCAGGTAGGACGGCAGGGTGGCGACGAGGGTCTTGCCCTCACCGGTCTTCATCTCGGCGATGTTGCCCAGGTGCAGGGCGGCGCCACCGAGGATCTGGACGTCGAAGTGCCGCTGGCCGAGCACGCGAGTGGCCGCCTCGCGGACGGTGGCGAAGGCCTCGGGCAGCAGGTCGTCGAGGGACTCGCCGCCCCCGAGGCGCTCCTTGAACTCGTCGGTCATGGCGCGCAGCTCGGCGTCGCTCATGGCGGAGAACTCGTCGCTCAGGGCGTTGACCTGGTCGGCGATGCGGTCGAGGCGCTTGAGGATCTTGCCCTCGCCGGCCCGCAGGATACTGTCGATGATCTTCGGCACCCGAACATCCTAGTGCGGGGTGGCACACTCCGTCGCCAGCCTGCGGGCCAGATCACCACGATCTCCCACCTCGACCCCGTCGAGGCCGAGCCAGCCCGCCATCCGGTGCAGCTCGCGGGCGAGCTCGGCGGCGGTGGAGGCGGGTGCTTCGGGCTCGGCGAAGGCCCCCGGGACGAGCAGCCGGCCGCGCGCCCGGTCGGCCTTGAGGTCGACCCGCGCCACGAGCCGGTCGCCCAGGAGGAAGGGCAGCACGTAGTAGCCGTGCACGCGCTTCGGGGCCGGGACGTAGATCTCGATCCGGTAGCGGAAGCCGAAGAGGTGCTCGGTGCGCGTGCGCTCGAACACGAGCGGGTCGAAGGGGCTCAGCAGCGTCCGCGCGTCCACGCGGCGCGGCCGGGTGGCCTCGGCGTGCAGGAACGCCGGGCGCTTCCAGCCGTCGATCGTGACCGGCTCGAGCGTCCCGTCCGCGACCAGCGTCTGGACCGCCTGCGCGGTCGGCTCGGGCGCGAGACGGAAGTAGTCGCGCAGGCACTGCACCGTGGCGACGCCGAGCGCGCGGGACGCGTGCCCGACAAACGTCAGGTAGGCCTCCTCGTCGGAGGGCTCGGGCATCGCCATCACGCGGGCCGGCAGCACGCGCTCGGGCAGGTCGTACTCGCGCTCGAACGCCGCGTTGCGCCGAGCGGCCGACACCCGGCCGACGAAGAACAGGTACTCCAGCGCCTGCTTGGTCTGCGACCAGTTCCAGCCCCAGTGCGTGCGGTCGCGCTCCTGCGCGCCCAGCCGGGCCTCGAGCTCGCGCGCCGTGATCGGCCCCCACCGTGCCACGGCGGCCTCGACCTCGTCGATGAGCGCGGGGTTCTCCGCGGCGGTCCGGGCCATCGCGCCCCACATGCCGCGACCCGAGCGCATCTTGTGGCTCATCGCGGGCCACAGGTCGACGTCGACGAGCGCGGCCTCGTGCGCCCAGTACTCGAACAGCAGCCGCGGGGCGCGGCCCGCGGCGCGGTGCAGCAGGTCGGTGTCGTAGGGCCCGAGCCGCGAGTACAGGGGCAGGTAGTGCGCCCGCTGCAGCACGTTCACCGAGTCGAGCTGGAAGAACCCGAGCCGCCGGGCGACGCGCGCCACGTGCTCACGCCGCACCTCGGCGGGCGCGGGTCGCGTGAACCCCTGGGCCGCCAGCGCGATGCGCCGGGCCTGCAGCGCCGAGAGGCGCGTGGTCACAGGACGTCGTCGATGAGCTTGCTGCGGACGGCGTACATGGCCGCCTCCATCCGCGACTTCATCTGGAGCTTCTCCAGGATGTTGCGGATGTGGTTCTTCACCGTGTTCTCGCTGATGAACAGCTCGCCGGCGATGTCGCGGTTGCTCTTGCCGTGGGCGACCAGGCGCAGCACCTGCAGCTCTCGGGCGGTCAGGCTGGTGGCCGGGGCCGGCCCCTTGGCCATGTGCACGAACTCGTCGAGCAGCTTGGTGGCCATGCTGGGGCTGATCAGGGACTGCCCCGCCGCGACCAGCTTGACCGCCTCGGCGACCTGGTCGTAGGTGGAGCCGTCCTTGAGCAGGTAGCCCGCGGCGCCGGCCTTGATCGACTCGTAGAGGTCGGCCTCGTCGTCGCTCGCGGTCAGCATGATGATGCCGGTCGTGGGCGCGGTCTCCTTGATCGCGCCGCAGATCTCGACGCCGCTGCGCCCCGGCATGCGGACGTCGAGCAGGACGACGTCGAACGGCTCCTCCGCGATGCGCTCCAGCGCGGCGTCGCCGTCGTCGACGTCCTCGATCTCGAACCCGCCGTCGGCACCCAGGACCATCGTCACGCCCCTGCGGAAGAGCTCCTGGTCGTCGACCAGCAGCACCCGGATGGCGTCGGCGTTCGTAGTCACGGCACGATCATGCCACGTTCGAGGCGATTCACCCCTCGACCGACAAGCGGATCACGCCGTAGTCGTACCCCTTGCGGCGGTAGACCACGCTCGGCTTCATCGAGTCCTTCTCCACGAAGAGGAAGAAGTCGTGGCCCACGAGCTCCATCTCGTAGAGCGCCTGGTCCAGGGTCATGGCCGGCGAGGTGTGGTCCTTCTCGCGCACGACGAGCGGGCCGTCGCCCTGCACCTCGAGCGTCGCGACCTGGCGCACGTGGGGCTCTCCGGAGTCCTCGTCGGGCGATCCGGCCAGCCGCAGGTCGGCGGTGGCCTCCTCGATCGACGCCGGCGCGTGCTTGTCGCGGTGGCGGATCTGGCGCTCGCCCATCTTGCGCAGGCGCTTCTCCAGCTTGTCGACGGCGGCGTCGAGGGCGGAGTGCTGGTCGGTCGAGTTGGCCTCGACGCGGACGACGGGGCCCCGCGAGCGGAGCGTCATCTCGACCCGCGCGGCCTTGTCGTGCTGGCGCGGGTTCTTCTCGTGGGTCACCTCGACCTCGACGCGGTTGATGCGCTGACGACCGTCGAACTTCTCGATGCGCTGGAGCTTCTCGGTGACGTGGGAGCGGAACCGCTCCGAGATCTCACTGTTGCGTCCGGTGACCACGATTTCCATGTCCGTCTCCTTCTCCAGTCCCGAGGTTTCGAGCTTCTGGCTCACCTCGACCGTAGCCCGTCCACGGGGTGACCCGCCACCGCTGGACCGCCCTGCTCGGCGACCACGAGAGCTGCCGCGCCGAGCACCTCGACATCGCCCCGGGACGCCAGGGCGCGGACCGCCTCGCGCACCGTGGAGCCGGTCGTGACGATGTCATCCACGACCACCACGGGGCCGGTCGGGAGCGCCGTCGCGCGCATGCTCCGGGCCAGGTTGAGGGCGCGCTCCTCGCGTCCCAGCGCGTGCTGGTCGGCGGTCTGGCGCACGAGCCGCAGGCACCGCCGGGCCGAGCCGTGCAGCCCGATCCCCGTCAGGTCGCGGGCCGCCGCGACGGCCAGGTCGGCCACGAGGTCGCGCCCTCGCTCGCGGCGTGAGCGCCGGGTCGACGGCACCGGCACGAGCGTGACCGCCTCGGCGTCGCCCACGAGCGTCAGCACGGCGGCGGCGAGGTGGTGGGCCAGGAGCGGGTCGAGGCCCGAGGCGGCGCGGAGCTTCCAGGCCAGCACGGCATCGCGGCGCGGTCCCGCGTGGACGCCCGCGGCGACCACCTCGAGGTCACCGGCAGCGACGTGGACGGGCTCGGGCGGCAGGCTCGCGGCGCACCGGCGGCAGACGCGTCCTCCGGGCGCCTCGCACAGCGGACAGCACGCCCCGAGCACGAGGTCGGCCGCCGCCTGCCACCACCGGTCCATCGAGCCAGTGTGGGCGCGCCGGGGCGCGGTCACCAGCGCCCGGACACGGCCTGTGGATCGTCAGGCGATGCCGCGGGCGGCGGGCAGGTCCAGCTGCACCCACCGCGTGCGGTCGAGCACCCAGACGCCGCCCTCGGTGTCCAGCAGGTAGAGGTCGGACCGAGCGGCCGGGGTCGCGACGAGGGCGACCGGGTCGATGCCGGGCAGCAGCTGCCCTCCCCCGGGCCAGGCGTCCACGGCGCCCGTGCCGTCGATGCGCACCGAGCGGACCTGCGTGCCCCGCGGCCCGAGGTGCGCGACGCGCGTGCCGTCGACCCAGGCGACCTCGCGGGCGGCGGCCTGCGTGGGCAGCTGCTCCGGCTCGGTCAGACCGACCACGCGGCCCTCGCGCCGCTGCACCCCGCCGAGCAGCAGACGCCCGCCCGACGTGGCCGCGTAGCGCGCTCCGTCGGGCGAGATCGCGAAGGACGAGAGGACCGCGAGGCCGGGGCTCGGGACGAGCGTCAGGGACTCGCCGTCGTGCACGCGGACGCGCGCCCGACCGTCCTGGCGGTCGACGAGCCAGCCCATCGAGTCGATGTCGACCGCGGGGCGCACGAAGCGGTCGCCCGTGAGGTCGAGCGGCCGCCCGCCCCGGGCGGTGGTGACGCGGGCGCGATCGGTCCAGACGCCGACCGCCAGCTCCTCGCCGACGGCCACGGCCGTGGCTCCGCCGTCGGTGCGGCCCCACGCGCCCGGCACCGGCTGCTGCGCCCGCGGGCCGACCTGGTGGACGATGTCGCCCGCCGTCACGTGCACCCATCGCCGCGACTTGTCGGGGCCGTACGAGGCCCAGCCACGGGCGTCCTGCACGAGGTCGCCGGTGGGCGCGACGACCGTGCCGTCGCCGGTGATCTGGACGTCCGTGACCACCGGGACCTGCCGCAGCGTCCACGCGACCTGGGCCGAGAGACGCTTCTGCGTCGAGGTGGAGAGGTCGCCGACCCGCCGGGCGAAGTCGACCTGCGCCACTCCGCCGACGACCGGCACCGAGGCCCGCAGCTCGCCCTCGGGCGGGACGGCGGTGGTGAGTCCCGGAGGTTCGGGTGGCGGACCGAGCGCGAGGCTGGTCATGAGCGAGGTCGCGAGCTGGTCGCCGACGACCTCGTGGACCGGCACGGGCACCAGGTGACGGCCCGACGCGTCGAGGAAGAACAGGTCGAAGGCGCGCACGTAGTCCTCGAACCAGTCCCGGCTGACGAGCACGCCGTCGGGCGGGTTCGCGATGCGCCACTGCCCGTCGATCCGCTCGAGCGCGAACCGCAGCCGCTCGGTGCCCTCGGCGGGCGTCAGGGAGCCCTGCTCGTCGAGGCGCACCTCGGTGCCGAGCTCGACCCGGGTGGACCCGACCGACGCGGAGAACGCCTCGACGGAGGAGTAGACGGTGGTGCTGGCGCCCGGACGCCAGCGCTGGGCGGCGGTGGGCGTGAGGTACTCCGCGGCGACGCGGTGCGTGACCGGGTAGGCCAGCATCGCGTCGAGGAAGCCGCGCACGACCTGCGTCTCGGTCATGCCCGGGATCGGCCCCGACGGCGTGTACCGGACCGTGCTCTCGCCGAGACCGACCTCGTCCTCCACGCGCTCGACCGGACCCGACGTGGGGATGCCGGCGCACCCCGTCAGCACGGCGACGGCGAGGGCGAGCACGAGGCCCACGGAGCGGCGCGTCATGCGTACACCGACTTCGTGACGGGCGACCACACGCGCTCCCCCGCCTCGCGCGGGAGCGTCAGGATGAACTCGGTGCCCTCGCCCTTGCGCGACCAGACCTCGAGGGTCCCGCCGTGCAGCGCGGCGTCCTCGCGCGCGATCGCCAGTCCGAGTCCCGTGCCACCCTGCGAGCGGGCCGGATCGCCCCGCCAGAACCGGTCGAAGACGCGGCGCACCTCCTCGGTGTCCATGCCCACGCCGTGATCGCGCACCGCGAGCGAGACACGGTCCGGGGCCTGCGACACGACGACCTCGACCCGCTGGGACCGGCTGTACCGGGCGGCGTTGACGATGAGGTTGCGCACCATGCGGTCGACGCGGCGGATGTCGGCGTCGACGATCGCCGGCACGGCGACCCCGAGGGCGCGCCCCTTGATCCCGGCGCGGGTCAGCGCCTCGTCGGCGGCGGCCGCCCGGGCCACGGCGGTGAGGTCGACGGGGTCGAGCTCGAGCGTGGCCGCACCGGCGTCGAATCGGCTGAGGTCGAGCAGGTCCGACAGCAGCGCCTCGAAGCGGCCGACCTCGGTGTGCAGCAGCTCGGCCGCCCGGGCGGTCTGCGGGTCGAACGTCGGGCGCGCCTCGTAGAGCACCTGACCGGCCATCTGCACGGTGGTGAGCGGGGTGCGCAGCTCGTGCGAGACGTCGGAGACGAAGCGCTGCTGGAGGCGCGAGAGGTTCTCCAGCCGGCGGATCTGGCTCTGCAGGCTCTCGGCCATCTGGTTGAACGAGGTGCTCAATCGGGCGATGTCGTCCTCGCCCTTGACGTGCATGCGCTGCTCGAGGTTGCCGGCGGCGAAGCGCTCGGCGATGCGGCGGGCCAGACGCACCGGTTCGACCACCTGGCGCGCGACGAGGAACGACACGAGCGTGACCATCACCAGCAGCACGCCCGCGCCGGCGAGCAGCGCCGTCCGCACGAGGTCGAGCGTCTCCTGCTGGTCGGCCATCGAGAAGACGTAGTAGAGCGCGTACTGGTCGTTGGAGCCCGGCGCCGTGACGCGCCCTCCCACGGTGACCACCGGGACGTCGTCGCCCGCGCCGAAGGGCGAGAGCTCGGAGAAGGTCCAGAAGGTGCCCTGGTCGGAGCCGACGCGCTCCGCGAGCGAGGACGGCACCTCGTCGATGCCGACGCTGCCCGAGGCCCGCACGGGGGCGTCGCCGCCCTCGGCCAGCGGGCCCTGCAGGACGAGCTCGTAGGCCCGGTTCTCCCCGCGCGTGGCGGCGAGGGAGTCGACCAGCTGGGTCAGCGCCGGCGACTGGCGGGCGGGCTCGCTGTCGACCGCCGCGTCGAGCTGGGACTGCGCCTGCTCGAGTCCCGCGCGCGCCTCCGCGATGGCCGCGTCGCGCCGGTTGTCGGCCAGGCCGCCGGCGACGTCACGCAGCAGCGCCCAGCCGACGATCATGATGACCGCCGTGCTCAGCAGCAGGGTGTTGATGACGACTCGCGTGCGCAGCGAACGGCGCCACAGCCCGACGAGTCGGCCCATCAGTGCGACGCCGGCTCGATGGCCTGGTAGCCGACGCCCCGGACCGTGCGGATGACGCTCGGGTTCTCGGCGTCGTCCTCGATCTTCTGGCGCAGCCGGGTCATGTGGACGTTCACCAGCTTGGTGTCACCCGGATGGTGGTAGCCCCACACCTTCTGCAGCAGTGCCTCACGGCTGAAGACCTGCTCGGGCGCGGAGATCAGGCACGCCAGCAGGTCGAACTCCAGCGGGGTCAGCGACACGGGCCGGCCGTCGCGCGTGACCGTGTGCGCCTGGGGATCGAGCACGATGCCGCCGAACTCGATCCGCGCGCCGAGCGGGTCGCTGCGGCGCAGCCGCGCGCGGATGCGGGCGATCAGCTCGCTGTTGCGGAACGGCTTGGTGATGTAGTCGTCGGCGCCGACGCCGAGCCCCTCGACGATGTCGCGGGTGTCGCCCTTGGCGGTGAGCATGACGATCGGGACGCCCGAGAGCTCCCGGATCTGGCGGCACACCTCCATGCCGTCCAGTCCCGGGAGCATCCGGTCGAGCAGGACCACGTCGGGCTTGAAGGCCTCGAAGGCCTCCATCACGCCGTCACCGGTGCGACACACCGAGGTCCGGAAGCCCTCGCCCTCGAGGACGATCGTGAGCATCTCCGCCAACGACGCGTCGTCGTCGACGACGAGCACCCGATCGTTCTTGGGGCGACGTTGCGACATGCTCAGTAGCGGTAGTGGTCCGACTTGTACGGACCGGCCACGTCGACGCCCAGGTACTCGGCCTGGGCCTTCGACAGCTCGGTGAGCTCGACGCCGAGGGCGTCCAGGTGCAGCCGGGCGACCTCCTCGTCGAGGTGCTTGGGCAGCACGTGAACGCCCAGCTCGTACTGGTCGGCCTTGCTGAACAACTCGATCTGCGCGAGGACCTGGTTCGTGAAGGAGTTCGACATCACGAACGACGGGTGGCCGGTGGCGTTGCCCAGGTTGAGCAGGCGGCCCTCGGACAGCACGATGATCTTCTTGCCGTCGGGGAAGATCCACTGGTGGACCTGGGGCTTGATCTCGTCCTTGACGATGCCGGGGACCTTGGCCAGGCCGGCCATGTCGATCTCGTTGTCGAAGTGGCCGATGTTGCCGACGATCGCCTGGTGCTTCATCTTCTCGAAGTGCTCGACGCGGATGATGTCGAAGTTGCCCGTCGTGGTGACGAAGATGTCGGCGATCTCGACGACCGACTCGAGGCGCTTGACCTCGTAGCCGTCCATCGCGGCCTGCAGCGCGCAGATCGGGTCGATCTCGGTGACGATGACGCGGGCGCCCTGGCCGCGCAGGGACTCGGCCGAGCCCTTGCCCACGTCGCCGTAGCCGCACACGACCGCGACCTTGCCGCCGATCATGACGTCGGTGGCGCGGTTGATGCCGTCGATCAGCGAGTGGCGGCAGCCGTACTTGTTGTCGAACTTGCTCTTGGTGACCGAGTCGTTGACGTTGATCGCCGGGAAGAGCAGCGTGCCCTCGCGGAAGCGCTCGTAGAGGCGCAGGACGCCGGTGGTGGTCTCCTCCGAGACGCCCTTGATGTCCTTCGCGATGGTGGTCCAGTACTGCGGCTTGGTCTCCAGCGAGCGGGCCAGGACGCGCAGCACCTCCTTGAACTCCTCGTTGTCGGTGGAGTCCTGCGGCGGGACGGCGCCGGCCTTCTCGTACTCCACGCCCAGGTGCAGCAGCATCGTGATGTCGCCGCCGTCGTCGAGCAGGACGTTCGGTCCGCACTCCGCACCCTGCTCATCAGTGAAGGCGAAGACCTTCTCGGCCTCGTCCCAGTACTCGGCGAGGGTCTCGCCCTTCCACGCGAAGACCGGCGTGCCGGCCGGCGCGTCGACGGTGCCGTTCGGGCCGACGACGACCGCGGCGGCGGCGTGGTCCTGGGTGGAGAAGATGTTGCAGGTGGCCCAGCGGACGTCGGCGCCGAGCGCGGTGAGGGTCTCGATCAGGACCGCGGTCTGCACCGTCATGTGCAGCGAGCCGGCGATGCGGGCGCCCGACAGCGGCTTGGTGTCGCCGTAGCGCTCGCGCATGGCCATGAGGCCCGGCATCTCATGCTCGGCGAGCTCGATCTCCTTGCGGCCGAACTCGGCGAGGGACAGGTCCTTGACGCGATAATCCATACCCACCAGCGTACCGGCGAGTACCGAGCCCCAACGAATCGACGCGACACTCATCTGACGCCCGGCGGCAGCGCCGGAGGGAAGCGCAGGAACGGGCGCAGGTGCCACATCCGGTCGAGCAGCGCGTAGGTGCGGTCGGGCCCTGCGGGCTTGGCCCGTCCGGTCATGACCGCGTCGTGCAGGAACGCCGCCTCGGTGGCGAGTCGCTGGTAGCGCTCGACGGCCTCGGCGTGCAGGGGTCCGTACTGCGTGGCGAACGTGCGGGCCTGGCGACGGCGGGCGAAGCGGACCAGCCACGGCACCTCGGCGGGATGGATCCAGCCGCGTCGCGCCATGTCGCCGAGTGCCCGGGCCAGGACGTCGAGCTGGCGCATCCGCAGGACGACGGCGGTGATGCCCAGACCCAGCAGCAGGCAGGCCAGCACGACGTACGCGAGCAGGAAGCCGACGCCCCCTCCGACGACGATCGAGCCGTTCCACAGCGCGTGCAGCGCGACGCTGGCCAGGTAGCCGAGCGCGAGCAGACCCCAGCGCTGGGCGCGCGAGGACCGGTGCACCGCGAGTCCCATCGCGATCCCGATCGCCGAGGCGAACAGCGGGTGGGCGAACGGGCTGAACAGGCCGCGGACGACGAACGTGGCGGTGGCCATCTCGGTGCCGGAGTACGGGACCTCGTCGAAGCCGAGGTAGCTGGCCGCGTAGTAGCCGACGTTCTCCATCGCGGCGAAGCCCAGCGCGACGAGGCCCGAGACGATGAGGCCGTCGAGCACGCCGTCGATGATCCGGCGCAGCCGCACCAGGGTGAGCACGACGAACAGGCCCTTGGCGAGCTCCTCGGCCACCGGCGCGCCCAGCGCGATGAGCCAGTCCTCGCTCATCCCGAGGCGGGACATGCCGATCTCCATCGGCAGCGCGATCGCGACGGCGATCACGGCGCCCCACACGAACGCGGCGGCCTTGTAGCGGAACGGCTCGGGCTCGACCCGGTCGAGCCACCAGTACGCGGCGAGCGCGACCGGCAGCGGAATCAGCGCGTAGACCAGCGCCAGCGAGGCGCCGGCCACCGAGCCCGACGTGGAGGCGAAGAACACCGCTCCGCCCGCACCCACGACACCGGCGATCCAGACGGCGATCACGAGCAGCTTGCGACCACGCTGGCGCAGGGGGTCGTCCTCGGCGGGGAGGGCGGCCTGCACCTCGGTCGTCGTCACGGAGACAGCCTAGAGCGCCGTCACGACCGCGGCCGCCACCGATAGTGTGGCCGCAGGCGCCCGTAGCTCAGCTGGATAGAGCAAGAGCCTTCTAATCTCGAGGTCGCAGGTTCGAATCCTGCCGGGCGCGCCAGCTTCCACCGAAGGAGACCGCCATGAGCGACCTGTTCGAGCTCGACCAGACCCAGCGCCTGCGTCGCGAGGAGGCCGCCGCGCGGCTGCACGCCCTCGCCGACGCCCTCGCGCGCCACAACTCCGTGGAGTTCGAGAAGAACGGGCACCGCATCACGGTCGACGTGCCCGACGAGGTCGAGCTGACCGTCGAGGTCGAGATCGGCGAGGACAACGAGATCGAGGTCGAGCTGCGCTGGTGACTGAGGGCCGTCAGGACGCGAGCGCGTCCTCGACGGCCGAGCGCACGGTCGCCGGGTCCTCGAGCTTCGTGCCGTCGACGAAGACCGACGGCGTGCCGGTGACGCCACGCTCGCGGGCCTGCTCGCGCACCTCGTTGAGCCACGGCACGAACGTGCCGTCCTCGAGGCACGACTCGATGTCCGGCACGCCGACGTCGCGGGCGATCGCCGCGAGCGCCCGCTGCGTGGGCTCGGCGTCCCCGGTGGCGAAGCCGGCGGCGAACAGCGCCGGCTTCATCGCCCAGAAGGCCTCGGCGCCCTGACGGTCGGTGACGCAGAACGCCGCGTTCATGGCGTCGTGGGCCGGGCCGGTGTCGGCCGTGCCGTCGAGGATCGTCATCGGCACGAAGCGCAGCGCGATCTGGCCCTGCTCCGCGAGGTCGGTCAGGTAGGCACCGTGCTCGTCCTCGAAGTCGGCGCAGTGCGAGCAGAGGAAGTCCTCGTAGACCTCCACCACGGGCGCGCCGCGGGCCGGGGTGCCGGGGTGCTGCACCCCGCCCTCGGTGAGCCCCCGCGGCTCGACCACCGGGCCGTCGGCCGCGTCGTCGCCGCCGAGCGAGGAGATCCCCCACGCCACGGCGGCGACCAGCACGAGCGCGCCCACCACGGCTGCGGTCGTGATCATGAGGCGCTGGCGACGCGCGGCCCGCTCGCGCTCGACCCGCGCCTGCTCGGCACGAGCGGCACGGGCCTTGCGGTCGTTCGTCACGTCAGGACTTGGACGCCTCGGTGATCGCGGCCTGCAGCTCCTGCGGCGTGCGCGCCTCGGAGTTCTTGCCGTCGATGTGCACCGTGGGCGTGCCGGAGATGTCGCGCTCGTCGGTGAAGGTGTCCTTCACGTCGTCGATCCACGGCACGAAGCGCTCGGTGCGGACGCAGTCGTCGATGCCCGTGACGCCGGCCTCCTCGGCCAGGTCGATCAGTGCGGCGTTCTCGGGACCGGCGCCACCCTCGGAGGGCTGGTTCGCGTACAGCGCGTTGTGGACCTTCCAGAAAGCCTCGGGGCCGTCCTGGTCAACGGCGCACATCGCCACGTTGGTGGCGCGGCGCGAGTAGTCGTTGGTGCTCTGGTTGTGCAGGAACGAGAACGGCATGAAGCGCAGGCGGATCGCGCCCGACGCGGCCTGGTCCTGCAGGAACTGGCCGCTCAGCTGCTCGAACGAGCCGCACGCGGGGCACAGGAAGTCCTCGAAGACCTCGACGAGCGGCGCGTCCGCATTGTCGACGTCGCCACCGGTCGCCGGGAAGTCGACGCCGCTCTCGGTGAGGTTCTTCGGCTCGATGACCTCGGTGTTCTTCTCGTTGGAGTCGGAGAGGGACTTGATGCCCCAGCCGGCCGCGGCGATCAGCACGACCACGATCGCGACGATCGCGACGGTGATCTTGTTGCGCTGCTTGCGCTCGGCCTTCTCGCGCTCCTTGCGCATCTGCTCGGCGCGGGCGGCGCGGGCCTGGCGGTCGTTCGTCACGTGTGGCTCCTCAGACGTATACGCGGTACGGCCGGAAGCCTACCCGTCGCCGCCCACCTGTCGGCGTCGCGGACTAGGGTGGCGGGGTGAACGACAAGCTGGTGTGGATCGACTGCGAGATGACGGGTCTGTCGATCCAGGACGACGCCCTGGTCGAGATCGCGGCCCTGGTCACCGACTACGACCTCAACATCCTCGGCGACGGCGTCGACCTCATCATCAAGCCCCCGCAGGCGGCGCTCGACCAGATGAACGAGGTCGTCACGCAGATGCACACGACCTCGGGCCTGCTCGACGAGCTGCAGCACGGCATCACGGTGCGCGAGGCCGAGGAGCAGGTGCTCGAGTACGTGCGCCAGTACGCCAAGGAGCCACGGAAGACCCCGCTCGCCGGCAACTCCATCGGCACCGATCGCGCCTTCCTGGCCCGCGACATGGTCGAGCTCGAGGACTGGCTGCACTACCGCGTCATCGACGTCTCCTCCATCAAGGAGCTGGCCCGCCACTGGTTCCCGCGCGCCTACTTCGCCGCCCCGGAGAAGGGCGGCGCCCACCGCGCGCTGGCCGACATCCGCGAGAGCATCGACGAGCTGCGCTACTACCGCCGCACGGTCTTCACGCCCGATCCGGGCATCGACAGCGAGTCGGCGCGCGCCATCGCCGCCGAGATCGCCGGGACCACCCCCTCGGAGTAGGTCCCGCGCGCGACGTCCGGTAGACTCGTCGCGCTGTGCCGCAAGGCGCACATGGTGGGTGTAGCTCAGTTGGTAGAGCACCGGCTTGTGGTGCCGGTGGCCGCGGGTTCAAGTCCCGTCATCCACCCCAGGAAACGGCCCGGAATCGATGATTCCGGGCCGTTCTTCATGCGTCATGATGGGCTCATGGCCGAGATCAAGACGCAGCCGACCGACGCCGACGTCGAGGCCTTCCTCCACGCCGCCACTCCCGCGCGCCGCCGCGAGGACGGACTGCGGCTGGCCGAGCTCTTCCGCGAGGTCACCGACACCGATCCCGTCCTCTGGGGTCCGTCGATGGTCGGGTACGGCAGCTACCGCTACGTCTCCCCCGCCAACCCGCGCACGCGCGGGAACTGGCCCAGGGTCGCGTTCTCCCCGCGCAAGGCCTCGCTGTCGCTCTACGGGCTGAAGGACCGCCCCGAGGGCGCCGCGCTGCTGCCCTCCCTCGGCACCTACACCGAGGGCGCGGGCTGCGTCTACGTCAAGAGGCTCGACGACGTCGACCTCGACGTGCTGCGCCGGCTCGTGGCGATCGCGTGGGCCCGCGAGGACGACCCCGAGCCCTGACCCTCAGACGATCTGCTCGCGCACCCAGTGGCCGAGCAGGCGCGCGCACGCGTCGACCACGGCGTTCCACTCGAGCGCCGAGTCGTCCGCGGCGTCGCTGACGATCTTCACGAGGCGGCACGGGACACCGGCGCGCTGGGCGGCGCGGGCCACGGCAAATCCTTCCATGTCGACGAGGTGAGCCCGCTCGGCCAGTCCCGCGCGGACGGCCGGGTCGGTGACGAACAGGTCACCCGTGGCGAGCACGGTCCCGTCGCCGTCCGGCAGGCCGATCTCGTCGACCGCGTCGTGCCCCAGGGCGCGGATCGCGTCGGCCGAGTAGTCGTGGTTGAGCACCGTGGACGGCAGGAAGAGCCCCGTGAGACCGGGCCGCAGGGCACCCGCGGTGCCCACGTTCAGCACGAGCTCGGGACGCAGCGCGGCGATCGCCTCGGTGGTCGCGGTGGCCGCCTCGACCTTGCCGATCCCCGTCAGCACCAGCGGCATCTCGGTCGGCAGGTGCGCGGCCTCGGCCTTCGTCGCCGAGACGACGAGGACCCTCTCGGGGCTCACTGGCGCGCCACCGGCACTCCTCATTGGCGCGCCACCGGCACGACGTCCGGAGCGCCGAGGCGCGCCGCGTCGGCCGTCTCGTCGTCGGGCATCGTCTGGCTCTCGCGCTCGGCGTCGACCCGCTTGAGGTAGTGGTCGACCTCGCGCTCGCGCTGCTCGTCGGACCAGCCGAGCGCCTCGGCCATGAGCGCGGCCGCGTCCTGCGCGGACTCGGTGCCGCGGTGGAAGGTCTCGATCGAGATGCGCGTGCGGCGGGCGAGGATGTCGTCGAGGTGGCGGGCGCCCTCGTGCGTGACGCCGTAGACGACCTCGGCACGCAGGTAGTCGTCGGAGCCGGCGAGCGGCTCCCCCAGGTCGGGACGCCCGGCGATGAGGTCGAGCACCTCGGTGGCCAGCGTGCCGAAGCGGTTGAGCAGGTGCTCCACGCGGCCGACGCCGATGCCGTGCGCGGCGGCGAGCGCCTGGCGCTGGTTCCACAGGGCCGCGTACCCGTCGGCGCCCAGCAGCGGGATGTCGTCGGTGACGCACTCGGGCACGCGCCGGTCGAGCAGCGTGCCCATCTGCTGCACGGCTGCGTCGATCGCGTCCTTGGCCATGATCCGGTAGGTCGTGTACTTGCCGCCCGCGATGACGACGAGTCCCTTCACCGAGGTCGAGACGGCGTGCTCGCGCGAGAGCTTGCTCGTGGCCTCGTCCTCCCCCGCCAGCAGCGGACGCAGACCGGCGTAGACACCCTCGACGTCCTCGGGCTCGAGCGGCTCGACGAGCACGCGATTCACGTGGTCGAGCAGGTACTGGATGTCCTTGGCGCTCGCGGCCGGGTGGTCCTTGCTGAGCGACCAGTCCGTGTCGGTGGTGCCGATGATCCAGTGGCGGCCCCACGGGATGACGAAGAGGACCGACTTCTCGGTGCGCAGGATCAGGCCCGACTCGCCGCGGATCCGGTCGCGCGGCACGACGAGGTGGATGCCCTTGCTGGCGCGCACGTTGAACTGGCCGCGCTCGGCCGCGAACGACTGCGTCTCGTCGGTCCACACGCCCGTGGCGTTGACGACCTGGCGCGCGCGGATGTCGATCTCGCGGCCCGACTCGAGGTCCTTGACCCGCGCGCCGACGACACGGTCGCCCTCGCGCAGCAGGTCGATCACGCGGGTGCGGCTGGCGACGTGCGCGCCGTACGCGGCAGCCGTGCGGGAGAGGAACATCGTGTGGCGGGCGTCGTCGACCTGGCCGTCGTAGTAGTGCAGGGCGCCGACGAGGGCGTCCTTGCGCAGCGCGGGCATGATCCGGCGAGCACCGGTGCGGGTGAGGTGACGGTGCCGCGGCACGCCGCGCGAGCGGCCCGACAGCAGCGCCATCGAGTCGTACAGGGCGACGCCGGATCCGGCGTAGAAGCGCTCCCAGACGCGGTGGGTCAGCGGGTACAGGAACGGCACGGGCTTGACCAGGTGCGGCGCGAGCTTGTCGATCAGCAGGCTGCGCTCCCCCAGGGCCTCGCCGACGAGGCGGAAGTCGAGCATCTCGAGGTAGCGCAGGCCGCCGTGGACGAGCTTGCTCGAGCGGCTGGACGTGCCGGAGCCGAAGTCGCGCGCCTCGACGAGGCCCACGGACAGGCCGCGGGTCGCCGCGTCGAGCGCCGCGCCGCCGCCGACGACGCCACCGCCGATCACGAGGACGTCGAGGTGTTCCGAGGCCAGCGCATCGAGCGCCTCCTGGCGGTGCTGCGGGGAGAGGGCAACCGATCGCATGGACTCCAGTCAACCAGTGTCAGGCCACGGCTGCCGCAATCGCTCGGGCTATGCGGGTGGTGGCCTCCCGCGCGGGACGGCTGACGCCGGTGATGTTGACGAAGGCGTGGATCAGCGAGCCCTCGCGCGCCAGCGTGGTCGGCACGCCGGCCTGCTCGAGCCGTTCGGCGTAGGCGATCCCCTCGTCGCGCAGGGGGTCGAAGCCCGCCACGGCGACGTACGCGGGCGGGGCTCCGGACAGGTCGGGCTCGAGCAGCGGCGAGGCCTGCGGGTCGAGCGCGTCGGCCGGATCGGCCAGGTAGCGCTCGCGGTACCAGTCCATGTGCTTCTCGGTGAGGAAGAAGCCGTCGGAGAACTCCTGGTACGACGGATGCTTGGTGGACAGGTCCGTGACGGGGAACAGCAGCACCTGCAGCGCGGGCACGACCTCGCGTCCGCGGAGTCGGTTCGACAGCACGGCGCTGAGGTTGCCGCCCGCGCTGTCGCCCGCGACGACGATGCGGTGCGGGTCGAGGCCCCAGCCGGGCGCGTGCTCGACGGCGAAGTCCCACGCCGCCTCCGCGTCCTCGACCGCGGCGGGGAACGGGTGCTCGGGGGCCAGCCGGTAGTCCACGGACAGGACGTCGACGCCGGCCTCGGTGGCCAGGAAGCGCACGGCCGAGTCGGTGCTGACGCGGCTGCCCAGCACCCAGCCGCCGCCGTGGAAGTACACGACGAGGCCCTTCGACTCGGTGGTCGCGCGGTAGCGGGTGGCGGGGATCGGGCCGGCCGCGCTGGGGATGAGGAGGTCCTCCTCGACGGCGAACTCGGGGAACACGTCGGCGAACACGAGGGCCTCGTCGGTCAGCATGCGGCGGGCCTGCTCGACGGGGTGCTCGGTGAAGTCGCCACCGGGGATCCGGTTGAGGACCCGCAGCGCCACGGCGATCTCGGGCGAGAGCTGCTCCCCGTCGCGGTTGACCGGCGCGTGCCGGCCGAGCCGCGCGACCACGGACTCCGGGAGACGGGCGAAGCCGCGCACCACGGCACGCTCGGCCATCGCCGCGGCGGACAGGCCCGCGCTGGTGCCGGCACTCACTCGACCCACCCCAGCGTGCGCTCGACGGCCTTCTTCCACTGGTGGTAGCCGGCGTCGCGCTGCTCGTCGTCCCAGTCCGGGCTCCAGCGCTTCGACTCCGACCAGTTCGCCACCAGCTCGTCGGTGCTCGACCAGAAGCCCACCGCCAGCCCGGCGGCGTACGCGGCGCCCAGGCACGTGGTCTCGGGGACCACCGGGCGGCTGACCTCGATGTCGAGGATGTCCGCCTGGATCTGCATGCACAGCTCGTTCGCGGTGATGCCGCCGTCGACGCGCAGCACCTCCAGCTCGATGCCGGAGTCCGCCACCATGACGTCGACGACGTCCTTGCTCTGGTAGCAGATCGCCTCGAGGGCGGCCCGGGCCACGTGGGCCACGGTGTTGAAGCGCGAGAGCCCGACGATCACGCCGCGGGCGTCGGAGCGCCAGTACGGCGCGAACAGGCCGCTGAAGGCCGGGACGAAGTAGACGCCGCCGTTGTCGTCCACCGTCTCGGCGAGCGCCTCGGAGTCGGCCGCGTCGTCGAAGACCTTGAGCTGGTCGCGCAGCCACTGGATCGCCGACCCGGTGACGGCGATCGAGCCCTCCAGCGCGTACACGGGCGGCTCGTCGCCGAAGCGGTAGGCCAGCGTGGTGAGCAGGCCGCGATCGGAGCGGACGATCTCAGTGCCGGTGTTGAGCACGAGGAAGTTGCCGGTGCCGTAGGTGTTCTTGAGCATCCCGGGCTCGAAGCAGGCCTGGCCGACGAGCGCGGCGTGCTGGTCGCCGAGGTTGCCCGCCAGGATCACCTCGGCACCGAACGGGCCGTCCTTGGTCGTGCGCCCGAACTCCTGGGACGACGAGGTGATCTCGGGCAGCATCTGCCGCGGGACGCCGAAGATCTCGAGCAGCTCGTCGTCCCACTCGAGGCTCTCGAGGTTCATCAGCATGGTGCGGCTGGCGTTGGTGACGTCGGTGACGTGGACGCCGCCGTCGGTGCCGCCGGTGAGGTTCCAGATGAGCCAGGTGTCGATCGTGCCGAACAGCGCGTGGCCCGCTTCGGCGTCCTCGCGCACGCCGTCCACGTTCTCCAGGATCCAGTGCAGCTTGCCGCCGGCGAAGTACGCCGCGGGCGGCAGGCCGGACTTGGCGTGGATGACCGTTCCGTGTCCGTCCTCGTCGAGGCGCTTCGCGAGGTCGGCGGTGCGGGTGTCCTGCCAGACGATCGCGTTCGCGTAGGGCTCGCCGGTGCGCCGGTCCCACACGACCGTGGTCTCGCGCTGGTTCGTGATGCCGACGGCGGCGAGGTCGGCGGCGGTGATCCCGGCGGCCTCGAGTCCCTGCTCGATGACCTCGCGCGTGTTCTCCCAGATCTCGGTGGCGTCGTGCTCCACCCAGCCGGCCTGCGGCAGCACCTGCTCGTGCTCCACCTGGTGCCGTCCCTGCTCCTCCCCGCGGTGGTCGAACACCATGAACCGCGTGCTGGTCGTCCCCTGGTCGATCGCGCCGACGAACTCCTGTGACATGCGCCTCACCCTAACGAGCCGGGGTGGCCCGGACGGACGATGAGGCATTTCGCCCCGCTGAGGCACCCGAATGCCTCATCGTTCGTGAGCCGGCGCGCCCGTAGGCTCGGGTCATGGCCGAACGCGTCGTCATCGTCGGGGCAGGACACAACGGGCTCGTAGCGGCGGCGCTGCTGGCGCGGGCGGGGCTCGACGTCCTGGTGCTGGAGCGGCTCGACCGCGTGGGCGGCGCCGCGGTGAGCACGCAGGCGTTCGACGGTCACGACGCGCGGCTCTCGCGCTTCTCCTACCTCGTGAGCCTGTTCCCGCAGGCGCTCATCGACGAGCTGGGGCTCGACCTCGAGCTGCGCTCGCGCGACACCGCGTCGTTCACGCCGTGGCGTCGCGACGGACGCGCCGGCGGGCTGCTCGTCGAGACCTCCGGCGGCGAGGCCACGCGCGCCTCCTTCGCCGAGCTCACCGGCGGCGACGCCGAGTTCGAGGCGTGGAAGGCCTTCTACGACGAGGTCGGCACGCTGGCCCGGGCCCTCGCGCCCACGCTGCTGCAGCCCCTCCCCCACATCGGCGACGTGCGCGACCACGTCGAGATGGCCATCTGGACCGACCTCGTGGAGCAGCCGATCGGTGAGGCCATCCGGCGCCGGTTCGCCGACGACGTCGTGCGCGGGGTCGTCGCCACCGACGCGCTGATCGGCACGTTCGCGTCGCTCGAGGACCTCTCGCTCGTGCAGAACCGCTGCTTCCTCTACCACCTGATCGGCAACGGCACCGGCGAGTGGCGCGTCCCCGTCGGCGGCATGGGCGCGGTCACGCAGGAGCTCGCGCGGGTCGCCACCGAGGCCGGCGCCGAGATCCGCCTCAACTCGGCCGTCGACGGCATCGACGTGAGCGACGTCGACGTCACGATCTGCGGCGACGGGTTCGTCGAGCGCGCCGACCACGTGCTGTTCGGCGCGGCGCCGTACGTGCTCGAGCGGCTGCTCGGCCATTCCCCGACCAGCAAGCCCGCCGGGGCGCAGCTCAAGCTCAACGTCCTGCTCTCGCGACTCCCCGAGCTCGCCTCGGGCGTGGACCCACGCGTGGCGTTCGCCGGCACGTTCCACCTCGACGAGTCCTTCGACCAGTTGCAGCACGCGTGGTCGGTCGCCGAGTCGGGCGACCTCCCGCCGGCCACCGGCGAGTTCTACTGCCACACCCTGACCGACCGCTCGATCCTCGGCCCCGAGCTGCGCGACGCAGGCGCCGAGACACTGACCTACTTCGGCCTGCACACGCCCCCGGGCGTCCTCGACGCCCCCGGCGCGAAGGAGGAGGCCGTCAAGCGGGTCCTGGCCGCGCTCGACGAGCACCTCGCCGAGCCGATCGAGCCGTTGATCCTCGGGCTCGAGGCCAAGACGCCCACCGAGATCGAGCACGAGCTGGCCATGCCGGGCGGCCACATCTTCCACGGCGACCTCGCGTGGCCGTGGCTCGAGGAGGGCGAGCGTCCGCACTCCCCGGCCGAGCGCTGGGGCGTCGCGACCGCGCACCCGCGGGTGCTGCTGTGCGGCAGCGGCGCGCGGCGCGGCGGCGCGGTCAGCGGTCTCGGCGGCCACAGCGCCGCGCGGGCGCTGCTCGACTCGCTCTGACCGTCACCGCAGCCGCTCGTCGAGGAAGTCCAGGACGGCGTCGACGGCGCGCTGCTGGCGGTGCAGCGTCAGCGTGCTGTGCTTGCGGCCCGGGAGCTCGACGGCGGTGAACCGCTCCCCCAGCTCGCGACGCAGCACCTCGAAGCGCCCGCCGGAGGCCGGGTCGTCCTCGTAGCGCAGCCCCAGCACCGGACAGCCGGCGGCGACGCGGTCGAGCACTCGCGTGTGGTCGGCCGGGGACAGCCCGAGGTCGCGCGATCGCGCGGGAGTGACGGGGAACGGCAGCGACGGCTGCGCCAGCACCGGGGCGACCACCGCGTCGTCCACCAGCATCGCCAGGGCGAACCCGCCCGTGAAGCACATCCCGACCGCGCCGACGCCGGGTCCGCCCACCGAGGCGTGCAGGTCGGACGCGAGCGCCGCGAGCCACCGCGTCACGGGAGCCGTGCGACGCAGGGCGAGGGCCGTGAACTCCTTGCTGACGCAGCCGCGCACCACCGATCGGACCGTGTACCCCGCCGTCATGGGCCGGCCCGGGTCGCCGAACAGGTTCGGCATGACCACCGTGAAGCCGCGGTCGACCACCTCGTCGGCGAACGCGATGACCTCGGGGGTGATCCCGGGCAGCTCGTGCATCACGACGACGCCGGGCCCCGTGCCGCGCCAGAACGTCTCGTGCTCGATCCCCGCGTGAGTGAAGGTGCTGCGATTCCAGTCCGCGATGGTGGTCATGACGACCATCGTGGCACTCGATTTCATGTCGCGGGAGGGTATGCGCTAGTGTTGGTGATCGCGCAGCGCGCGAGCACCCCTAGCTCAATTGGCAGAGCAATTGACTCTTAATCAATGGGTTCTCGGTTCGAGTCCGAGGGGGTGTACCACCCGCTCGAAGGCCCCGGTTCACACCGGGGCCTTCGTCGTCTCATCGGACGTCGAACCCGCTCGACTCCATCGGCTCCAGGTCCGCCACGTCGCGCGCCTCCACGACCGATCCGGGAGGGCCCTCGGCCATCCAGGCGAGCACGGCGTCGAGCCGCTCGGGCTCGCCCTGCAGCTCGGCCTCGACCGTGCCGTCGTCGCGGTTCCGCACCCACCCGGTGACCTGCTCGCGCTCGGCCACGAGACGCGTCGACCAGCGGTAGCCGACCCCCTGCACCCGGCCGCGCACCGTGACGTGGACCCGCCTCACGAACGCCTCAGTCCGAGCCGTACTGCTTGATCGCGCGGCTGATGCTGGTGTGCGAGACACCGACCTCGTCGGCGATCTCCTGGTACGACATCCCGGCCTCGATCGCCGTGGCCAGGGCGGCCGCCCACTCGCGCCGGGCGCGGGCGATGGCCTCCTCGTACTCGGCGGTGGCGGCGTCGTACGAGTCACGGGCCGCTCGGAGCGCCCGGGGCACGGATTCGTCGTACTCGCGACGGTGGCGGAAGGCCATGTGGACAACTTAAGCCCGGTGGGGTCCGGGCGCGAGACGATTTCGTGAGCCCACGAATCGTTAGTACACTGATGACATGACCTCGGCCCCGAACCCGCTCTCCCTGGACGAGCAGGTGTGCTTCGCGCTCTCGGTCGCGTCGCGCACCGTGATCGGCTGCTATCGCGACGTCCTCGAGCCGCTCGGCCTCACCCATCCGCAGTACCTGGTGATGCTGGCGCTGTGGGAGAACGACGGACTCACTCTGCGCGGACTGAGCGATGCGCTGCGCCTCGAGCCGGCCACCGTGTCGCCCCTCGTCAAGCGCCTGGAGACGGCCGGCCTCATCCGTCGCGACCGCCGCGCGGGCGACGAGCGCGCCTTCTCGCTCACCGTGACCGCCGAGGGCCGCGCCCTGCGCGAGAAGGCCCTGGCGGTCCCGGCGACGATGCTCGAGCGCTTCGACATGGACGTCGCCGAGCTCCAGCAGGTCAACCGATGGCTGCACGAACTCATCGAGCGGGCCGACCGGGCCCACGAAAGGACCACGGCATGAGCCAGCGCCTCCCCGACGCCTCGGAGGAGTCCCTCAACATCGTCCGCCGCCGGATCATGGCGATCACGTGGGTGGTCACGTCGATCCACGGCCTGTTCGGCGCGATCGGCGCCGCGCAGGCGATCGGCGACGACCGCCGCGGCGACCAGATCATCCTGCTCGGCGTCTCGGTGCCGCTCGCGATCATCATCTACGCCGTGACGATCGCGATCCTGCAGAAGCCGTTCCTCGGCTGGAGGACCACGCCGTGGCTCGTCCTGCTGCTGGGGATCTGCGCCGCGGGCTTCGTCTGGGTGCTCTAACTCAGCGCTGGAACGCGTCGGGCACGCCGTCGCCGTCGTCGTCCACCGACTCCTCGCGCTCCACGTCGCGGTAGTGCCGATTGCGGCGCCGCAGGACGATCGCGGCCAGGATCGACGCCGTCAGTGAGCCGGCCAGCACGCCGATCTTGACGTACTCCTCGAGCGCGTCCGTCGCGTAGGCGAGGTCGCCGATCAGCAGCGAGACCGTGAACCCGATGCCGGCGAGCATCGCCACGCCGAGGACGTCGACCCAGCGGATGCTCGGGTCGAGCTGCGCCTTCGTCGTGGCCGAGAGCAGCATGGCGCTGCCCACGATGCCGATCGGCTTGCCGAGCACGAGGCCCGCCACGATGCCGAGGGTGACCGGCGAGGAGAAGGCGTCGGCCAGCACGTCGCCCGACACGGCGACGCCCGCGGCCGTGAAGGCGAAGATCGGCACGGCGACTCCGGTGGACACGGGACGCACCCGGTGCTCCATCCGCTCGGCGATGCTGTCGTCGCCGCGCGCGGGCACGGTGAAGCCGAGCAGCACGCCGGCCACCGTCGCGTGGACGCCCGACTCGTGCATGAACCACCACGTGAGCAGCGCGAGGGGAATCAGGACCCAGCCCGTGCGAGGACCGCGGCGGGCGACGACGGCGAACAGCGCGAGCGGGATCACGGCGGCGCCGAGCATCAGGAGGTCGAGCGAAGCGGTGTAGAACACCGCGATGACCGTGATCGCGAGCAGGTCGTCCACGACCGCGAGGGTCAGCAGGAACGTGCGCAGCGCGGACGGGAGGTGCGTGCTCAGCACCGCCAGCACCGCCACCGCGAAGGCGATGTCGGTGGCCGTGGGGATCGCCCATCCGTGGGTGGTACCGTTGCCGGCGTTGAACGCGACGAAGATCAGGGCCGGGACGGCCATGCCGCCCATGGCCGCCACGACGGGCAGCGCGGCACGGCGCGGGTCGCTGAGGTCGCCCGCGACGAACTCGCGCTTGAGCTCGAGTCCGACGACGAAGAAGAAGATGGCGAGCAGCCCGTCGGCGGCCCAGTGCGCCACGGTCAGGTCCAGGTGGAGCGACTCGGGACCGATCCGGGCCTGGGTGAGGTCGAAGTACGCGTCCGACCAGGGCGAGTTGGCCCAGACCAGCGCGGCGAGGGCGGCGACCACGAGGATCGTGCCGCCCACGGTCTCGCGCCGCAGGATGTCGGCGATGCGAGCGGATTCGCGCCAGCTGCCGCGGGTGAACAGGCCGGGTGAGGTCATGGCAGTCCTTCAGGGGTCGGTGGCAGGACGCCGACCAGACTTCCCGGCACACCTGACGACCACCCTAGCGGTCGTCGCCGCCACCGCTCAGGAGTAGATCATGCAGGTGGTGGTGCCGTGCGCGACGAGCTTGCCGTCGGGGTCGAGCACCTTGCCCTCGGCCGTGGCGGTGCTGCGGCCGACGTGGATGATCGACCCGGTGCCGGTCAGCGTGCGGCCGTCCACCGGCACGGTGCGGATGTAGTTGACCTTGAGCTCGAGCGTGCCGTAGCCGACGCCCGGGCCGAGCATCGTGTGCACGGCGCAGCCCATCACCGAGTCCAGCAGGGTCGCGCAGGCGCCGCCGTGCAGCGTGCCGAGCGGGTTGGCCGCCGTCGGCAGCGACTGGATCGAGAACGACACCTTCCCCTCCTCCAACGACAGCACCTGCATGCCGAAGAGGTCGCCGATCACGGCGGGACGCTGGTCGCGCGGCAGCGTGAAGGCGAACTGCAGGAACTCGAGCCCGGTCATGCGGGACATCGCTGCGAGCTGGTCATCGGTGAGCGGCAGGGCGGTCATGCTGGTCAATGTAGACCGATCGGTCTATGGTGTCCACCATGGCCTCCCGCACCTCGCCCCGCGAGCGGCTCCTCGACGCCACGATCACGTCCCTGCGCCGCCACGGCGTGCAGGGCACCGGGATCGCCGAGCTGCTCAGCTCCAGCGGGACGGCGCGCCAGTCGATCTACCAGCACTTCCCCGGGGGCAAGGCCGAGCTCGTCGCGGCGGCCACCCGTCGGGCCGGCGACTTCATGGCCCGCCGCGACGGTGCGTCCGGGCCGCACGCGCACCTCGACCGACGGGTCGACTGGTGGGTGGGCCAGCTGGAGCGCCACGACTTCGCCCTCGGCTGCCCGGTCGCCGCGGCCGCGATCGCCGGCAGCGAGTTCCCCGAGGTCGTCGAGGCCGCGGCCGAGGTGTTCGACACCTGGACCCGCTCCTACGCCGGTCTCCTGGTCGAGGCCGGGGCCGAGCCGGAGCCGGCCACGGCGCTCGCCCGCTTCCAGATCAGCGCCATCGAGGGCGCGATCCTGACCGCCCGCGCCCTGCGCACCGTCGAGCCCCTCGAGGACCTGCGCACGCACCTCCACCGTCTCGTCGACGACCTCCTGCCACACTGATCACGTGTGGGTGGGATGGATCGAGTTCGACCTGCGGCTCGGTGACGTGCACTCCCTCAAGGAGAAGCGCGCCATCGTCCGCCCGATCGTCAACGAGCTGCGGCGCCGGTTCTCGGTGTCCGCCGCCGAGACCGACTCCCTCGACCTCTACCGCCGCGCGGGGATCGGCGGCTCCCTCGTCTCGATCGACCGCGCGCACGTCGTCGAGGTGCTCGACGCCGTGGAGCGGTGGATGGCCGAGCGGCCCGAGGTCGAGATCCTCCAGGCGCACCGCCACCTGGCCAGCAGCGCCGACGACGAGGACGACCAGGCCGAGCTCCCGTTCGCGTAACGCCCGCGGCCTCCCTAGGCTGATGTGACTTCGATCACCACCGCCAGGGGGGCGCGATGAGCACGGCCGAGGAACGACCGACCACCTACCGCACGTTCGACGAGGTCCAGGAGACGCTCAGTCCGGCCGAGCAGCGCTTCGAGCGCATCCGCCGCACCACGGGTCTGTTCGCGGGCCCGGTCCTGGGCATCGTCACGTACCTCGCGTGCAGCTCGCTCGACGAGCCGGCGCAGCGCCTGGCCGGGGTGCTGGCGTGGGTCGCCGTCTACTGGATCTGCGAGGCGATCCCGATCCCCGTCACCGCGATGCTCGCGATGGCAGCGGTGATCGCGCTCGGCATCGCGACGGCCGACGACGTCTTCGGGGCCTTCGGCAACAGCACGATCTTCGTGTTCATCGGCGGCTTCATCCTGGCCGAGTCGATGCGCAAGCACGGGCTCGACCGCCGCTTCGCGTTCGGGATCCTGAGTTTGCCGGGGGTCGCCGCGTCGACCACGCGCATCATCGTGGCGTTCGGCGCGATCACCGCCGTGCTGAGCGGCTTCGTCTCCAACACCGCGACGGCCGCCATGATGATGCCGATCGGCGCCGGCATCGTCGGCTTCATGGCCTCGGCGATGCGCCGCAGCAGCGACGGTGACACCGACCTGAACCCGCAGCGGCTGCAGTTCGCCACCGCCCTGATGCTGATGGTGGCCTACAGCGCCAGCGTCGGCGGACTGCTCACGCCCGTCGGCAGCCCGCCGAACCTCATCGGCCGCGCGTACCTGGAGGAGGAGCTCGACGTCACGATCCCGTTCTTCCAGTGGATGATCCTGGCCTTCCCGCTCGTGCTGCTGATGTTCCTCGTGCTGTGCGTCCTGCTGGTGCGGCTCAACAAGCCCGAGATCAAGCGCGTCGAGGGCGTCGAGGGCTACATCGCCGAGGAGCGCCAGAAGCTCGGCACGATGGGCCCCGGAGGCCGCAACACCCTCATCGCGTTCGGCACCGCGGTCGCCCTGTGGGTGCTGCCCGGCGCGGTCGGCCTGGTCACCGGCGGCGAGTCCGACACCTACGACTGGCTGCTGGAGCACCTCGACGAGGGCGCGGTCGCGATCTTCGCCGCCTCGCTGCTGTTCCTGCTGCCGCTGGACTGGGGCAAGCGCGAGTTCACCCTGAGCTGGAACGACGCGGTGAAGATCGACTGGGGCACGATCATCCTGTTCGGCAGCGGCATCGCGCTGGGCGGACTGCTGTCGTCCACCGGCCTGGCCGAGACGATGGGCACCTCGCTGTCGGACCTGCTGGGCACCGACACCCTCGTCGGCATCACGATCCTGGCCACCGTCATCGCGGTGCTCATCAGCGAGACCACGAGCAACACCGCCAGCGTGGTCGTGGTGGCGCCGATCGCCGCCCAGCTCGCGCTCGCCGCCGACGTCAACCCGGCGATCCCCGTGCTGGCCGCCGTCTTCGGCGCCTCGTTCGGCTTCATGCTGCCGGTCTCGACGCCGCCGAACGCGATCGTCTACGGCACGGGCATGGTGCCGATCACCAAGATGCTCCGGTCGGGCATCGTGTTCGACGTCATCGGCATCGTCATCATCGTCACGGGCGTGACCGTGATGGCGAACCTGCTGGGGATCGGCTGAGGCGGGCTAGGCCGAGGTGGTCCGCTTCGCCCTGATCCCCCACTGGGAGAACGCGCAGGCGCCCAGCGCCACGACCATCAGCAGGACGAGGCCGACCGTGTAGCTGTGGTCCGCCTCGTTGTAGGTGGCTCCCATGACCAGCGGCGGGAAGAAGCCGCCGAGGCCGCCGGCGGCGCCGACGATGCCGGTGACGCTGCCGACCCGCTCGGGCGGCGCCAGCTGCGCGACCCACGCGAACACCGATCCGGTGCCCAGCCCCAGGAACAGCGCCAGCAGGATGAACGCGGCACCTGCCGGGACCTCGGGCACGGGCTGCAGCGCGACCACGCCGGCCATCACGACGGTGCCGAGCAGCGAGACCCCGGTGATCACCTTCGGGCCGACCTTGTCCGACAGGATGCCGCCCAGCGGTCGCGCGGCCACCGCGGCCAGCGCGAAGCCGGCGGTGCGGGTGCCCGCCGCGGCGAGGTCGAAGTCGTAGACGTCCTTGAGGTACGTCGGCAGGTAGGTGGAGAAGGCGACGAAGCCACCGAACGCCACGGCGTACAGGAACGACAGCTGCCACGTGATCGGCAGCTTCGCGGCGCCGACCAGCTTCGGCACGACCGGGTCGTGGTTGGCGGACCATGCGGGCGAGTCGCGCATCATCGTCCACGACAGGAGCGCCACGGCGACCAGCGCCGCCGCGATGAGGACGTGCGTCATCCCGTAGCCGAACCACTCGACCATCCGCGGCGTGAAGAACGCCGAGAGGGCGGTGCCGCCCATGCCCGCGCCGAACACGCCCGTCGCGAAGCCGCGGCGCGGCTTGTCGAACCACGCGTTCACGAACGGGATGCCCACCGCGAACGTCGTGCCCGCGATGCCGAGGAAGAAGCCGAACAGCAGCAGCAGCGGGTACGAGCCCCGGTCGCCGGCGAACGCGACGAGCAGCACGAACGGCGCCGACACGAGCATGAGGGCGGGGAACATGATCCGACCGCCGAAGCGGTCGGTCAGGGCGCCGGCCAGGATGCGGCCGAGCGAGCCGACCAGCACGGGCGTCGCCACGAGCAGCGACTTCTCCCCCGCGGTCAGGTCGAGCTGCTCGGCGTACCTCACGCCCAGCGGCGCGATGACGTTCCACGCCCAGAAGCTGATCGCGAACGCGAGCGTGGCCAGTGCCAGGTTCCGGCCCCGTCCCGCCTCGAGGGCCTGCTGCTGATCGCTCACCGGTCTCTCCTTCTTCCCGCGTTGTCACGGGTGCCGACGGGGTCCCAGCCGGGCCGCGGGTCACGGGCTCCGGCACCGTGCGCCGCATCGCGGCTCCGGTAGACGATGTACGGGCGGAACAGGTAGTGCAGCGGTGCGGTGAAGGCGTGCACGAGCCGGGTGAACGGCCAGATCGTGAACAGCAGCATCCCCACCAGCACGTGGATGTGGAACTGGAACGGGGCCGCCGCCATCGCGTCGACGTCGGGCTGGAGCACGAAGATCGATCGGAACCACGGCGAGACCGTCTCGCGGTAGTTGTGCGCCTCGTGGCCGGCGCCGATCGAGACGAGCGTGGTCCACAGTCCCAGCACGATCGCGGCGACCAGCACGACGTACATGACCTTGTCGTTCGTGGTGGTGGCCATGAAGACGGGTCCGGTCGTGCGGCGGCGGTAGATCAGCAGGGCCAGCCCGCCGAGCGTCAGCAGGCCCGCGATCGTGCCGAAGAACAGGGCGTTGAAGTGGTAGATGTCCTCCGTGACGCCCACCGCCTCGGTCCAGCTCTCGGGGATGACGAGGCCGCCGAAGTGGCCGATCGCGACCATGAGGATGCCGAAGTGGAACGCGGGCGAGCCGATCCGCAGCAGCCGGGACTCGTAGAGCTGCGACGAGCGGGTCGTCCAGCCGAACTTGTCGTAGCGGTAGCGCCAGATCGTGCCGCCGACCAGCACCGCCAGCATCACGTAGGGCAGGACGCCCCACAGCAGGACGTTCATCGGCGTGCTCCTTCCGCGAGCGGCAGCAGCCGCGGGTCGAACGGCTCCAGGCCGACGGTCTCGGTGGGCTGCACGGGTCCGGCGAGGGCCATCGCCTCGGTGCGCGTGCGGGGCGACTCCCCCGGCAGGGTCGCGCACACCGCGCGCACGGCCCCGGCCCACGGGGATGCGTCGTCCTCCAGCTCGATGCGCAGCAGCTCGAGGCTCGCGCGGTACCGCTGCAGCAGCGCGGCGCCCGCCTCCGGGTCGACGACCGCGGCGAACTCCAGCACGACCGGGAGGTGGTCGGGCAGCTCGCCGCCGAGCCGGACGACCTGGCCGCTGTCGCGGTAGACCTGCTTGAACGCGGCGAGCACCTCGCCACGGCGACGGGTGTCGCCCTCGGTCCAGTACGAGAGGTGCAGCGCGTGCCGTCGGGTCAGGTCGAACGTGTCGACGTAGAGGTGGCGCAGCTCCTCCGGGTCGGTGGCGGCGAGCCGCTCGATGACCTCGAGCAGCTCGCGCACGGCGCGGGTCGGGCGCTGCTCGCGCAGCGCCACCGTCAGCTGCGGCAGCGCCTCGATCACGTCGTCGTGCGGGTACGAGAGCACCCACGACGCGACCTGGTGGACGACCTGGGTGCTCATGAATCCTCGCTCCGGTCGGGGAACAACCCCTGCGGCACGCCGTTGCCGTCCCAGTTGAGGAGGTTGACGCGCGACCGCAGGCGCTCGCCGCCGGCCGGGGTGTCGGTCTGCTGGCGGTCGCGAAGTGCCTGGAAGGTCTCGACCGCGACCGGCACAGGTCCTCCGCTGGCCTCGCCGAAGGGGCCCGAGCCGCCCATGCCGGGGCCGTCCTCGAAGTCGAGGGAGCAGCCGATCTCCTCGAGGTGGTGGGCGTCCTCGGCGTGCGCCTGCGGGATGACGTAGCGCTCCTCGTACTTGGCGATCGCCATGAGCCGGTACATCTCGTACATCGACTCCTCGGTCATCCCGACCGCCTCGGGGATCGAGCCGTCGGGCTCGCGCCCCAGGCTCACGTCGCGCATGTAGGACCGCATCGCCGCGAGCTTGTTCAGCACCTCGGCGATCACCTCGGTGTCGCCGGCGGTGAACAGCTCGGCGAGGTACTCCATCGGGATCCGCAGCGAGCCGATCGCGCCGAAGAGCGTCTCGGGGGCCTCGGCGTCGTGGCCCTGCTCGCGCAGGAGATCGACGATCGGCGACAGCGGCGGGACGTACCAGACCATCGGCATCGTGCGGTACTCCGGATGCAGCGGCAGCGCCACGCGGTACGTCTTCGCCAGCGCGTAGACCGGCGACCTCCGGGCCGCGTCGATCCAGTCCTCGGGGATGCCCTGCTCGCGGGCCAGCCGCGCCACCTCGGGGTCGCTCGGGTCCAGCATGAGGTCCAGCTGGGCCTCGTACAGGTCCTGCGGGTCCGGGGTCGAGGCGGCGTCCGTCACGGCGTCGGCGTCGTAGAGGAACAGGCCCAGGTAGCGCAGTCGGCCGACGCACGTCTCGGCGCAGACGGTGGGCAGTCCGACCTCGATCCGCGGGTAGCAGAACGTGCACTTCTCGGCCTTGCCGGACTTGTGGTTGAAGTAGATCTTCTTGTACGGACAGCCGGTGATGCACTGGCGCCAGCCGCGGCAGCGATCCTGGTCGACCAGCACGATGCCGTCCTCGGCGCGCTTGTAGATCGCGCCCGAGGGGCACGACGCCATGCACGACGGGTTGAGGCAGTGCTCGCAGATCCGCGGGAGGTAGAACATGAAGGTCTGCTCGAACTCGAACCTGATCCTGTCCTCGCTCTCGCGGCGGACCTTCTCCACGATCGGGTCGAGGTGCCCCAGCTCGCTCGTGCCGGCGAGGTTGTCGTCCCAGTTGGCCGACCACGAGACCTTGGTGTCCTCGCCGGTGATGAGCGACTTCGGACGTGCCACTGGGAAGTCGTCGCCCAGCGGGGCCTCGATGAGCGTGGAGTAGTCGTACGTCCACGGCTCGTAGTAGTCGCTCAGCTCGGGCTGGACGGGGCTGGCGAAGATGCCGAACAGCTTGCGCAGCCGGCCACCGGCCTTGAGCGTCAGGTTGCCGCGGCGGTTCAGCTCCCAGCCGCCCTTCCACTGCTCCTGGTCCTCGTACCGGCGGGGGTAGCCCTGGCCGGGCCGCGTCTCGACGTTGTTGAACCACACGTACTCCGTTCCCGCGCGGTTCGTCCACGCCTGCTTGCACGTGACCGAGCACGTCTGGCAGCCGATGCACTTGTCGAGGTTCATCACCATGCCCATCTGGGCCATGACACGCATCAGTACGTCACCTCCTGCGACCGGCGACGGATCGTCGCGATGATGTCCCGCTGGTTGCCCGTCGGGCCCAGGTAGTTGAACGCGTAGGACAGCTGCGCGTAGCCGCCGATGAGGTGCGTCGGCTTCACCAGCACGCGGGTCACGCTGTTGTGGATGCCGCCGCGCCGGCCGGTGAACTCCGACTTCGGCACGTCGATCGTGCGCTCCTGCGCGTGGTGGACGTACGTGACGCCCTCGGGCAGGCGGTGCGTGACGATCGCGCGGCACACGAACACGCCGTTCGCGTTCGAGCACTCGATCCAGTCGTTGTCCTTGACCCCGATCGCCGCGGCGTCCTCCTGGCTGAGCCAGGCGGTGGGGCCGCCGCGCGAGAGCGACAGCATCAGCAGGTTGTCCTGGTACTCGGAGTGGATCGACCACTTCGAGTGCGGCGTCAGGTAGCGCACCGTGATCTCGCGGTCGCCGTTCTCGCCCAGGCGTGGCCCGCCGAACAGCCGGCTCATGTCGAGGGGTGGTCGGTAGATCGGCATCGCCTCGCCGAGGTCGCGCATCCAGTCGTGGTCGAGGAAGAAGTGCATGCGGCCGGTGAGCGTGTGCCACGGCTTGAGCCGCTCCACGTTGACGGTGAACGGCGCGTACCGCCGGCCTCCGGTCTCCGAGCCCGACCACTCCGGCGACGTGATGACCGGGACGGGCGCGGCCTGCGTCTGGGCGAAGGTGATGCGCTTCTCCTCCGAGCCCTCCGCCAGGTCGGCTAGCCGCTTGCCCACGCGCTTCTCCAGGGTGTGGAAGCCCTGCGTGGCCAGCTCGCCGTTCGTGGTGCCCGAGAGGGTCAGGATCGCCTCGGCCATCTTCGCGTCGGTGTCGATCGCGGGTCGGCCGGCGGCGACGCCCGAGTCGAACACTCCCCCGGACTGGGCGAGCAGCGACAGCGCCTCGGTGAGGTCGAAGGTCACGTTCTTGACGCCGAAGCCCAGCCGGTCGGCCAGCGGGCCGATCGCCTTGAGCTTGTCGGCCACGGCGGTGTAGTCGCGCTCGACGAGGTGCAGGGCCGGCATCGTCCTCCCGGGGATCGGCTCGACGTCGCCGCGCTTCCAGTCCAGGACGACGCCGCCGGGCTGCGCCGTCTCGCCGGGGGTGTCGTGCTGCATCGGCACGGCCACGATGTCGCGCCGCACGCCGAGATGGGTCCTCGCGAGCTCGGAGAACCTCTTCGCCACGTGGTGGAACATCGAGAAGTCGGTCTGCGACTCCCACGGCGGGTCGATCGCCGGCGTGAACGCGTGCACGAACGGGTGCATGTCGGTGGACGAGAGGTCGTGCTTCTCGTACCAGGTGGCGGCCGGGAAGACCACGTCCGACAGCAGCGTCGTCGACGTCATGCGGAAGTCGGCCGAGACGAGCAGGTCGAGCTTGCCCTCGGGCGCCTCGTCCCGCCAGACGACGTCCTTCGGCCTGACCGAGGCCTCCCCGTCGACCGCCTTCGTGTTCGAGTGCGTGCCCAGCAGGTGCTTGAGGAAGTACTCGTTGCCCTTCGCGGACGAGCCGAACAGATTCGAGCGCCAGAGCGTGAGCGTGCGCGGCCAGTTCTCGGGCGCGTCGACGTCCTCGATCGCGAACCTCAGCGAGCCGTCCTTGAGCCGCTGCACGACGTAGTCGTTCACGTCCTCGGCCGTCCCCGCCTCGATCGCCGCGAACGCCTCGTCGGCGAGGTCGAGCGGGTTGCGATCGAACTGCGGGTAGAACGGCATCCAGCCCATCCGCGCGGACTGCGCGATCGTGTCGGCCGTGTGCATGCCGGTCAGGTGCCCCTCCGCGAGCGGCGAGGCGAGGGCGTCGGCCCGATAGCCGTCGGAGCGCCACTGGTCGGTGTGCATGTACCAGTACGAGGTGCCCGTCATCGTGCGCGGCGGGCGGCTCCAGTCGAGGTTGTTCGCCAGCGAGATCCAGCCCGTGATGGGGCGGCACTTCTCCTGGCCCACGTAGTGCGCCCAGCCGCCGCCGTTGCGGCCCATGCTGCCGGTCAGCAGCAGCATCGACAGGATCGCGCGGTAGGTCGCGTCGGCGTGGAACCACTGGCAGACGCCGGCGCCCAGGATGATCATCGAGCGGCCGCCGGACTCCTCGGCGTTCCTCGCGAACTCGCGTGCCACGCGCACGCACGCCTCGGGCGTGACGCTCGTGACCTCGGCCTGCCACGCGGGCGTGTACGGCGAGGTCGCGTCCTCGTAGCCCCCGGGCCACCGGCCCGGCAGGTCGGGACGGCCGACGCCGTGCTGCGCCAGCATGAGGTCGAACACCGTGGTGACCAGCTGGTCGCCCACGCGGGTGACGGGCACGCCACGGCGCAGCACCTCGCCCTCGCCGTCGACGCCGGCGAACGACGGCAGCAGCACCTCGGCGGCGTCCGTCTCGACCCTCGCGTCCCGCAGCGACAGCGCCGGCGTGACGCCCTGCAGGTCGAGGTTCCACCTGCCCTCACCCGACTCGGAGTAGCGGTCGCCGAGCGTGCCGTTCGGGACCACGGTCTCGCCCGTGGCCGCGTTCACCAGGACCGTCTTCCACGCGCCCTCGGGCGTCTCGTCGCCGAGGTCGCGCGCCGTGAGGAACTTGCCCGGGACCAGGCCGCCGTGCTCCTCGTTCTGCTTGAGCGTGATGAGGAACGGCAGGTCGGTGTACTGGCGGACGTAGTCGACGAAGAACGGCACCCGCCGGTCGACGAAGAACTCCTTGAGGATGACGTGGGTCATCGCCATCGCCAGCGCGCCGTCGGTGCCGGCCTGCGCGGGCAGCCACTCGTCGGCGAACTTCGTGTTGTCGGCGTAGTCGGGGCTGATCGTCACGACCTTCGTGCCGCGGTAGCGGACCTCGGCCATCCAGTGCGCGTCCGGCGTGCGGGTCACGGGAACGTTCGAGCCCCACATCATGAGGTAGGTCGAGTCCCACCAGTCGCCGGACTCGGGGACGTCGGTCTGGTCGCCGAACACCTGCGGGCTGGCCACCGGCAGGTCGGCGTACCAGTCGTAGAACGACGTCATCGCGCCGCCGAGCAGGTGCGTGAAGCGGGCGCCGACGGCGTGCGACACCATCGACATCGCCGGGATCGGGCTGAACGTCGCGATGCGGTCGGGGCCGTGCTGCTTGATCGTGTGCACCTGGGCGGCCGCGGTGATCTCGACGGCCTCCTGCCAGTTGGTGCGGACGAAGCCGCCCTTGCCGCGGGCCTGCTGGTAGCGGCGGCGGCGCTCGGGGTCGCCGACCACGTCGGCCCACGCCAGCACCGGGTCGCCGAGGCGCTGCTTCGCCTCGCGGTACATCTCCAGCAGCACGCCGCGCGCGTACGGGTAGCGGACCCGCGTGGGCGAGTAGGTGTACCAGGAGAAGGCCGCGCCCCGAGGACAGCCGCGAGGCTCGTACTCGGGGCGATCGGGTCCGACCGAGGGGTAGTCGGTCTGCTGCGCCTCCCACGTGATGATCCCGTCCTTGACGTAGACCTTCCACGAGCACGAGCCCGTGCAGTTCACGCCGTGGGTGGACCGGACGACCTTGTCGTGACTCCAGCGGTCGCGGTAGAAGACGTCGCCGCGGCGTCCTCCCTCGCGAAAGACGGCTCGACCGTCGTCGGTCTCCTCCCACCGAGTGAAGAACCTCCCAGTCTTCAGCAGTGCAGCGCTTGCGGGGCCATCGAGGGGCTTCGCCATGACACCACCAGAACGCGTGGGGTGGGTCACACGCAACCCACCCATCACGTGCGGCACGATGAGGACATGGCCCCGTTCCACGCGATCGTCCTCGCGGGCGGACGGACGAGCCGACTCGGCGGGATCGACAAGGTGATGGTCCCGGTCGGCGGACGCCCCCTCCTGGCCCACGCCGTGGCTGCGGCAGCACAGGCGGATCGGGTGGTCGTGGTCGGCCCCTGGCGCCGGCTCGACCTCGAGCGCGAGGTCGCGTGGGTGCGCGAGGACCCGCCCTTCGCCGGACCGGCGCATGCCGTGGCCACCGGGCTCGCAGCGCTTCCGCCCGACACGGACGGCGAGGTGCTCGTGCTGGCGGCCGACCTCGTCCGGCCCGACCTGCTGGTCGCCGCACTTCGCGGCGGGGAGGGCAACCGCGTCGCCGTCGACCCCGGCGGCCGCCGCCAGTGGGCCGCCTGCGTCGTGCGCGTCGGCGACCTCGCGGCGGCCGTCTCGACGGCGCCCACCGAGGGCGCGTCCCTGCGATCCTTGATCGGCCGGCTCGACCCGGTCGACGTCCCCGTCGACGCCGCGGCCGGTGCCGACGTCGACACGCCCGACGACCTGGAGGAGCACGCCGATGACTGACGAGACCCTGACCCGCTGGTGGCAGGCGCTGACCGCCGAGCTGGGCATCGACCCGCAGGCGGACCCGGAGGCGCTGCTCGACCTGGCCGGCACCGCAGCGCACTCGGTCGTGCGGCCCGCGGCGCCGCTCACGACCTTCCTCGTCGGCTACGCCGCCGGACGCGCCGATGCCGGCGCCGACAGCATGGCCGAGCTCATCGCGCGGGCCGAGCGGGCGGCCGAGGACTTCGCGTGACCGACCCGTCCTGGGAGCAGGCCCGGGAGCTGGCCCGTGCGGCCGTGCGCCCGGCCGAGCCCACCGACCTCAACGTGCACGGCGCCCTCGGCACCACCACCGCCGCCGACCTGTGCGCGCTCGGACCCGTCCCCCATGCCGCGACCTCGGCGATGGACGGCTGGGCCGTGGCGGGCTCGGGTCCGTGGCGGATCGACGCGACCGACGGGCCGCTCGAGCCGGGGCACGCCCGGCCCATCGTCACCGGCGGCGTGCCGCCCGAGGGCGCCGACGCCGTGCTCCCGTCGGAGTGGGGTGAGGTCGACGGCGACCTCCTGCACGGCGATGCTCCCCCGGCCGGTCGCCACGTCCGGCCCGCGGGCGAGGAGGCGCAGGAGGGCGACGTCATCGTGGCGTCCGGCTCGGTGCTGACGCCCGCGCGGCTGGCGGTGCTGTCCGCCGCGGGGCACGACCTGGTCCGCGTGCGCCACGCGCCGCTCGTCCGCCTGCTCGTCACCGGCGACGAGCTGATCGGCGCGGGTGTTCCCGCGGCCGGACAGGTCCGCGACGTCATGACCCCGATGCTGCCGCCGCTGCTGGCGGCGCTCGGCGCCAAGACCTCGCATCACGAGCGCGTCCACGACGACGTCTCCGCGCTGGTCGCCCAGGTCGGGCGCAGCGACGCCGACCTCGTGGTCAGCGCCGGTGGCACCGGACGATCCTCCGCCGACCCGATCGAGTCCGCGTGGGACCGGCTCGGCGCTGACGTGCGCTTCCGCGGCGTGGACATGCGTCCCGGTCACCCGGTCTCGCTGGCCGTCCTGCCCGACGGCCGCGCCTGGCTGGCGCTGCCGGGAAACCCGCTGGCCGCCGCGCTGACGGCGCTGTCCTTCGTGCCGGCGCTCGTCGCGGGCTTCACGGACGTACCGCTCCCCCGCCTCGAGCATGAGGTGGCCGCCGCGGCGTTCGAAGGCCGGGCCGGCACCACGCTCGTGCCCGCCGTGCGCACGCCCGACGGCCTCGTCCCGGCAGGAGCGAGCCGCCCGCACATGCTGCGCGGCCTCGCCGACGCCGACGCGGTGGCCGTGGTCCCGAGCCCGGGGCTCGCGGCTGGAGAGCGCGTCCCTGTGCTGGCCCGCGTCTGGTGAGTACCGTCGGAGACGTGGACGCGACCATCTATCACCATCCCCGCTGCACGACCTCGCGCAAGACGCTGGACCGGCTCCGCGAGACCGGCGTCGAGCCGACGATCGTGAAGTACGCCGACGAGGGCTGGACCGAGCAGCAGCTGCGCGACCTCTTCGCCGCGGCCGGGCTCACCCCCGCCCAGGCCGCTCGGAAGCGCGAGCCGCTCTACCGCGAGCTGGGCCTCGCCGACGCGACCGACGATCAGATCCTGGCCGCGATGGTCGAGCACCCGATCCTCGTCGAGCGACCCTTCGTCGTGACCGAGAAGGGCGCGCGACTGGCCCGGCCGATCGAGTCGGTCGACGAGATCCTCTGAGTCCCCAGATTTGCTCCTCAATCCACCTTTCAGGACCTCTCAAAGGTGGATCAAGGAGCAAATCTCGGGCTGGCGGAGGGCCGTGAGCCCGGACCCGTCGCGCCCGTCCGGGCGCGGCGCGCCATACTGGCCCCGACCCTGACTCCCACGGAAGAGAGTTCCCGTGCGCAATCCTCGTGCCTTCCTGCGTCCGCTGGCCGTCGGCGCCCCGAAGCCCAGCTCCGACGTCCCGTTCCGCCCGAGCCGGATGATCCACTTCTTCGACCCGAGCAACGAGAAGATGGCCGCGAAGGTGCCGGACATCGCGAAGAAGGTCGACATCATCCTCGGCAACCTCGAGGACGCGGTGAAGACCGAGAAGAAGGAGGCCGCACGCCAGGGCCTGGTCGACATCGCGAAGGCCACCGACTTCGGCGACACGCAGCTGTGGACCCGCGTCAACAGCCTCGACTCCCCGTGGGTGCTCGACGACCTCATCACGCTGGTCACCGAGATCGGCGACAAGCTCGACGTCATCATGGTGCCGAAGGTCGAGGGCGCCCAGGACATCCACTACGTCGACCGCCTGCTGGCCCAGCTCGAGGCCCGCGCCGGCCTCGACCGCCAGATCCTCGTGCACGCGATCCTCGAGACCGCCGAGGGCGTCGCCAACGTCGAGGAGATCGCCGCGGCCAGCCCGCGCATGCAGGGCATCAGCCTCGGCCCGGCCGACCTCGCCGCGAGCCGCCGCATGAAGACCACCCGCGTGGGCGGCGGCCACCCCGGCTACATCGTGCGCCAGGACCCGACCGGCGAGGACCTCACCGTCGGCCGCACCACGTACCAGCAGGACCTGTGGCATTACACGATCGCGCGCATGGTCGACGCCTGCGCGATGAACGACATCCTCCCGTTCTACGGCCCGTTCGGTGACATCAAGGACGTCGTCGCGTGCGAGGACCAGTTCCGCAACGCGTTCCTGCTCGGCTGCGTCGGCGCATGGAGCCTGCACCCCGTGCAGATCGACATCGCCAAGAAGGTCTTCTCCCCCAGCGCCGAGGACGTCGCGCACGCGAAGCGCGTCGTCGAGGCGATGGGCGACGGCTCGGGCGCCGTCATGATCGACGGCAAGATGGAGGACGACGCCTCCTGCAAGCAGTGCCTCGTCATGCTCGACCTGGCCAAGTCCCTCGCCGAGCGCGACCCCGAGCTAGCCGCGGCCTACGACCTCTGAGGAGCCTGACATGACCGAGATCCGTCCCCGCCGCTCCGTCCTCTACATGCCGGGCGCCAACGAGCGCGCGCTGGAGAAGGCCAAGTCGATCGACGCCGACGCGCTGATCCTCGACCTCGAGGACTCCGTCTCCCCCGACGCCAAGGAGACCGGTCGCGCCAACGTGTGCGCCGCGGTCACCTCGGGCGAGTACGGCCACCGCGAGCTGGCCATCCGCGTCAACTCGATCGGCACGCAGTGGCACGACGACGACGTCGCCGCGGCCGCGAAGGCCGGCCCCGACGCGATCCTCGTGCCCAAGGTCGAGTCGGCCCAGCAGGTGCGCGACCTGGTCGCCGCCCTCGAGGCCGCGGGCGCCCCGGCGCACACGCAGCTGTGGGCCATGATCGAGACGCCCACCGCCCTGCTGCACGCCGAGGAGATCGCCGCGGCGCACGAGCGCCTCACGGTGATCGTCCTGGGCACCAACGACATCGTGAACGAGACCTACGGACTGCACGTCCCGGGCCGCAACCCGCTCGTGCTCACGGCCCTGTCCTGGACCCTGCTGGCCGTCCGCGCCGCCGGCAAGGTCGTCATCGACGGCGTCTACAACGACGTCAAGGACGACGAGGGCTTCGCGGCCGAGGCCCGCCAGGGTCGCGAGATGGGCTTCGACGGCAAGACCCTGATCCACCCCTCGCAGGTCGAGCCGGCCAACGCGGCGTTCGCGCCCAGCGAGGCCGACGTCGAGCGCGCCCAGGGCATGATCGCGGCGTTCGACGAGGCGATGGCCGAGAAGAAGGGCGTCGCCACGTACAACGGCAAGATGATCGAGGAGCTGCACATCCGCGACGCGAAGCGGATCCTCGCCTACGCCGAGGCGCTGCAGGGCCGCTGACACCGCAGGAACGCGAACGAGGCGCGTACCGGGACGAGAGTCCGGGTACGCGCCTCGTGGCGTGTCAGTCAGCGGTTGGCGCGAACGCCCCACACCTGGCTGTAGACGGAACGGGTCTGGCGCTGCGCGCGTCGACGGTGCTTCACCCGCTCCAGGACCACGACGCGATCGAGATCGGGGCGCGGTCGCGGCTTGATCTTCAGGTCGAACAACGACATGGAGGTCACCTCCTCTCCCGTGGTCGCCTCCGCGTGGACGGTCCCGGAGTTCGGGACGGGTGTCGGGGCAGTGGTGGTGTTCGCGGGCATGAGGTGGGTGAGAGTCGTGGTCATGACGCGCCTCCTTTCTGATTCGTGTGGGTGGTGGGCAAAAGAAGTGCCGCTCCGGACGAGCGTCCGAAGCGGCTGGTGATACGTGTCGACAGAAGGAAGTCGACTAGGTCAGCAACACGACGGAGGAGCGCCCGGCGGCGTTCGTGAACACGAGGAACGGGGTCATCGGTGCTCACCTCCTGCGTCTGTGTGACGAGTCACTCCGGTCGGAGCGACCCGTCGAAACTAGTGGATCAATCCTCGTCTGTCGAGGGTTCCGGCGGCGTTTCCTCGGATTCGTCGTCATGGACGAGCTCGGCGAGGCGCCGGCGCAGCTCGGCGAGCAGGTGACGCGGCTCCATCAGTCCACGTCCAGGAGGTCGTCGAGGGCCGTGCGCGGCACTCCCCCGGCCATCAGCAGGTCGGCCGCGAGCGACCGCACCTGGGCCGCGATCGAGGCGGTGTTCACGGTGAGCCGTTCGGCCATGGCGTGCATCGCCAGGTCGGAGGCCTCGACGAGTCGCTCGTTCGCCCGCTCGAGGTCGACCGAGGAGGCGTACTCGTCGGCGTAGATGCGCACCGCCTCCACGAGCGTCTCGACGGAGCGGGCCAGCCCGTCGGGGGCACGCTCACCGTGCCGGAGCATCGAGGCGACGCGTCGCGCCAGCACGCGGGCGTCGCGCAGCGCGTTGTCGAGGTCGTTGACGCTGCCGGCGTAGCGCTCCACGTCGGCCCGCTCCTTCCAGCGCAACGGAGCGAGTCGCACGATCTCGCTGACGTTCGCGGCGGTGGCGTGCAGCGACTCGATGACCGGCTGTGCGTCGCGCGCCTCGGCGAGCGCGGCGTCGGCCAGCTGCGCGTCGTGGCCACGCATCGCCGCGGCGATCCGCTCGAGCACGCCGGTGAGTCCGGCGAGCAGCTCCTGCAGACCCTCGTCGATGTCGCGGCGCGTGTTGCGCGGCAGCACGAGCAGCATCGCGAAGCCGCACAGGCCGCCGATCAGGGCGTCGATGAAGCGGCTGACCGCGGGGTTGGCCGCGCCCGCGAGCGGCACGATCGCCGCCAGCAGCACGCCCGAGTTGATGGCCTGCGTGAGCGCCATGCCCCGCAGGTTGAACAGCATCGCCACCACGGCCGTGAGGGAGGCGACCAACGCCATCTGCCAAGCTCCGCGGCCGATGGCCAGGATCAGCATCTCGCCCACGAGCACGCCGAAGGCCACGCCCAGCACGAGCTCGAAGACGACGCGCTGGCGCCGTCCGGCGCCGCCCATGAGCGTGATGACCGCCGCGATCGGCGCGAAGAACGCCTGGCTGTGGCCCAGGACGTACGTGGCGATGGCGAATGCGGCACCGGTGGACAGAGCGATCCGCAGCAGCATGCGCCAGCTGCGACGCACCCGGGTGAGCCGGTCCTGCAGCGTGACCTCGACGCGGGGCAGGCGCAACCGGCGGAACGGGAGCCGGTCGCGATCGCTCACAGGTACAGGCCGGTCTGGCCCTCGTCGATCCGCTCGGAGGCCACCGCGTGCAGGTCGCGCTCCCGGAGCAGGATGAAGCTCTCGCCGCGCACTTCCACCTCGGCGCGGTCGTCGGGGTCGAACAGGACCCGGTCGCCGACCTCGACCGTCCGGACCTGCGAGCCGACGGCCTCGACCCGTGCCCAGCCCAGCCGGCGGCCCATGGCCGCGGTGGCGGGGATGACGATGCCGCCGGACGACCGGCGGTCGCCGGCCTCCTTGTCGAGCGAGACCAGGAGCCGGTCGTGCAGCATCCGGATCGGGAGCTTGGCGTCCATCACTTCAGGAGTCGGCGCAGCACCGCAAAGCCGGCGATCGTGGCGACCGTGCCGGTGACGACCGGGACGATGTGCTCGAATCGCGGACCGGTCTCCTCGTCGACGAAGTAGTCCTTGAGCCGCTGCACCTGGCGCTTGGCGATGTTGCCGGGCTTCACGCGATCGACGAGCTCGTCGATGTTGCCGCTGAGCCGCGTCAGCAGCACCTCGAGCTCGTCGACGATCTCGTCGGGGGACGCCTGGGCGGGGTCCGCATTTCCTCGTGCCACGGGAGTCCTCTCGGTTCGGTGCGGGGTGCCTTGTCAGGATAGTGCCCATGACGACCCGCTTGCAGCCCGGCGATCCGGCCCCCGACTTCACCCTCCCGACCGACGATGGGAAGACCGTCACGCTCTCGGACCTGCGCGGCCGCCGCGTGATCGTCTACTTCTACCCCGCCGCGATGACACCGGGCTGCACGAAGCAGGCCTGCGACTTCAGCGACTCGATCGACCGGCTGCAGGCCGAGGGCTACGACGTGCTGGGCATCAGCCCCGACCAGCCCGAGAAGCTCGCGAAGTTCCGCGAGCGCGACGGCCTGTCGATCACGCTGCTGTCCGATCCGGACAAGCAGGTCCTCGGTGCGTACGGCGCGTTCGGCGAGAAGAAGCTCTACGGCAAGGTCGTCGAGGGCGTCATCCGCTCGACCTTCGTCATCGACGACGAGGGCAAGGTCGAGCTCGCGCAGTACAACGTGAAGGCCACGGGTCACGTCGCGAAGCTGCGACGCGATCTCGGCCTCGACGCGGCCTGACGGTCGCGGTCACGCGGCCCTACGCTGGGGCCGTTGCCGGTGTGGCGGAACGGTAGACGCGCCAGGTTTAGGTCCTGGTGTCCTCACGGGCGTGCAGGTTCGATTCCTGTCACCGGCACCCGATCAGATGTGCTCCAGCGCGCTCAGCTCATCGGTTCGAGCACGACTCAGCTCATCGGTTCGAGCACGAACACGGGAATCTTCCGGTCGGTCTTCTTCTGGTAGTTGGCGTAGTCGGGCCACACGGCCACGGAGCGCTCCCACCAGGTCTCGTACTCCTCACCCTCGAGCTCGCGGGCGCGGTAGTCGCGCTTGTCGGCCCCGTCCTGCAGCTCGACGTGCGAGTTCGCCTTGAGGTTCCAGTACCAGTTGGGCTGCGACGGGTGCCCGCCCTTCGAGGCGACGACGGCGTACTCGCCCTCGTGCTCGACGCGCATGAGCGCGGTCTTGCGCAGCTTGCCCGACTTCGCACCCACGCTGGTGAGGACGATGATCGGCACCCCCTGCAGCAGATTGGCCTCACGCCCGTCCGTGGCCTCGTAGGTCTCGGCCTGCGTGCGGGCCCACTCGGACGTGCTCGGTTCGTACTCTCCGGTCAGCGGCATGGCCCCAGTCTGCCGCGCCACACCTCGCCACGCGACACACCCGCGACCTTTTCTTGATCGATTCAAGAAAGGCCTCTAGGGTGGAGCCATGACCTCCTCCCCCGCCATCGAGCAGTCGCTCCGCGACGCCGGGCTGAGGGTCACGCGCCAGCGCACGGCCGTCATGGACGCCGTCGCCGCCAACCCCCACGCCGAGACCTCGACGATCATCGACCACGCCCGGTCGACGCTCCCCGAGATCTCGCACCAGGCCGTCTACGACGCCCTGCACGCCCTCACCGACGCGGGCCTCGTCCGCTGCATCGAGCCAGCCGGCTCGGTGGCGCGCTACGAGTCGCGCACGGACGACAACCACCACCACCTCGTGTGCCGGTCCTGCGGCCACATCGTCGACATCGACTGCACCATCGGCGCCGCGCCCTGCCTCACGCCCGCCGAGGACCACGGCTTCGTCATCGACGAGGCCGAGGTCGTCTTCTGGGGCCTGTGCCCCTCCTGCTCTGCCCAGAACGCCTGACGAATCCCGAAAGGACCAGCATGTCTGACAAGAACCACGACGACGCGATCCTCGCCGAGGTCAACGACCCGGACGAGGCGAAGGGCAAGTGCCCCGTCGTGCACAACCAGCTGCCGAAGCCGGTGGCCGGTGACGCGAACCGCAAGTGGTGGCCCGAGCGCCTCAACCTCGGCATCCTGGCCAAGAACGCGCCGGTCCGGAACCCGATGGACGACGACTTCGACTACCGCGCGGAGTTCAGCTCGCTCGACCTCGCCGCGGTCAAGGCCGACATCGCGGCCGTCCTGACCGACTCCAAGGACTGGTGGCCCGCCGACTTCGGCAACTACGGCCCGCTCATGATCCGCATGGCGTGGCACAGCGCCGGCACCTACCGCGTGACCGACGGTCGCGGCGGCGCGGGCGCCGGCCAGCAGCGCTTCGCTCCCCTGAACTCGTGGCCGGACAACGTCAACCTCGACAAGGCCCGCCGGCTGCTGTGGCCCGTCAAGCAGAAGTACGGCCAGAAGATCAGCTGGGCCGACCTGATGATCCTCGCCGGCAACGTCTCGCTGGAGACCATGGGCTTCCCGACCTACGGCTTCGCCGGTGGCCGCGAGGACGTGTGGGAGGCCGACGCCGACGTGTACTGGGGCGCCGAGACCGAGTGGCTGGGCGACGAGCACCGCTACTCCGGCGACCGTGAGCTCGAGGCTCCCCTCGCCGCCGTGCAGATGGGCCTGATCTACGTCAACCCCGAGGGTCCCGGCGGCCACCCCGACCCGCTGGCCTCCGCCCGCGACATCCGCGAGACGTTCGGCCGCATGGCCATGAACGACGAGGAGACCGTCGCGCTCATCGCCGGTGGCCACACCTTCGGCAAGACGCACGGTGCGGCCGACGCCGACAACCTCGAGCCCGAGCCCGAGGGCGCTCCCATCGAGCAGCTCGGCCTGGGCTGGAAGAACAACCACGGCACCGGCCACGGCGCCGACACCATCACGTCGGGCCTCGAGGTCACCTGGACCTACCACCCGACGCGCTGGGACAACGAGTTCTTCCACATCCTGTTCGCGTACGAGTGGGAGCTGTTCACCTCGCCCGCCGGCGCGCACCAGTGGCGTCCGGTCAACGGCGGCGGCGCGGACATGGTCCCCGAGGCCCACGGCTCCGGAGCCCGCGAGCCGCGCATGCTCACGTCGGACATCGCGCTGCGCGAGGATCCCGCCTACCGCGAGATCTCGCTGCGCTTCAAGAACGACCCGCAGGCGTTCACCGACGCGTTCGCCCGTGCCTGGTTCAAGCTGACGCACCGCGACATGGGCCCGAAGGCGCGCTACCTCGGCGCCGAGGTCCCGCAGGAGGACCTGCTCTGGCAGGACCCGCTGCCGGCGTGGGAGGGCGAGGTCATCGGCGACGCCGACGTCACCGCGCTCAAGGCGAAGGTCCTCGAGACCGGCCTGACCGTCTCCGAGCTCGTCTCCACGGCGTGGGCCGCTGCGTCGTCCTTCCGCGGCAGCGACAAGCGCGGCGGCCTGAACGGCGCCCGCATCCGTCTCGCGCCGCAGAACGGCTGGGCGGTCAACAACCCCGCGCAGCTGGCGAAGGTCCTCAATGTCCTGCAGGGCGTCGCGGACGCCTACGACAAGGCGGTCTCGCTGGCCGACGTCATCGCGATCGCCGGTGCGGCCGCGGTGGAGAAGGCCGCGCGTGACGGTGGCGTCGAGATCACGGTTCCCGTCACGGTGGGCCGCGTCGACGCCAGCCTCGAGGAGACGGACGTCGAGTCGTTCGGCCACCTCGAGCCGCGCCACGACGGCTTCCGCAACTACGAGGGCAAGGGCGGCATGCCGGCCGAGTACGAGCTCATCGACCGCGCCAACCTGCTCACGCTGACCGCTCCGGAGACGACCGTCCTCGTCGGCGGCCTGCGCGTGCTGGGCGCCAACTACGACGGCTCCGACCTGGGCGTCCTCACCGATCGCGTCGGCACGCTGACGAACGACTTCTTCGTCAACCTGCTCGACATCGACACCCAGTGGACCGCCACGGACCCGTCGAGCACGCGCTTCGCGTCGAAGGACGGCCGCTGGACAGGCACCCGCGCCGACCTGGCGTTCGGCTCGAACTCCGAGCTGCGCGCGCTGGCCGAGGTCTACGGCAGCTCCGACGCGCAGGAGAAGTTCGTCCGGGACTTCGTCGCCGCGTGGACGAAGGTCATGGACCTCGACCGGTTCGACCTGGTCTGATCCACCTCCGCACGACGCCCCCGGGACCTCGGTCCCGGGGGCGTCGTCGTGTCCGCGGCCTCTGACGCCCGCCGCCCCTCTCCACTTCTGGAACGGGTTGCACGTTCCCCGCGATCGAAAGCGTTCATCCCGTTCCAGAAGTGGGGAGGCCGCGCGCAGGACCGACCGCCCGCGGCCGCGTAGGGTTCGGAGCGTGAACAGCGACTCGGGCTCCCAGACCTACCTGCTGGTGGACGGCGAGAACATCGACGCCACCCTCGGCATGTCGATCCTCGGCCGCCGTCCCCAACCGCAGGAGCGCCCGCGGTGGGACCGGCTGCTCCGGTTCGCCGAGGACCTCTGGAGCCAGCCCGTCCAGGGCCTGTTCTTCCTCGCGGTCGACACCGACCTGCCGATGCCGTTCGTGCAGGCGCTGACGTCGATCGGCTACCGTCCGGTGCCGCTGTCGGGCACGCCCGACCAGAAGGTCGTCGACCTGGCCATCCAGCGCACGCTGGAGGAGATCGCCCGGCGCGACGCCGACGTCATGCTCGCGAGCAACGACGGCGACTTCGTCCCGCAGGTCGAGGCGCTCGTCAGCGGCTCGCGCCGCGTGGCCGTGCTGGGCTTCGACGAGTTCCGCAACTCCCGCTTCAGCGCGCTCGTGCCCCGCGGGCTGGAGTGCTACGACCTCGAGCACGACGTCGACGCGTTCACCGTGGCACTGCCGCGCATCAAGGTCATCCCGATCGACGAGTTCGACCCGCGCGACTTCCTCTGATCACGCGGCGCGCGCGGCCTCCAGCCGGGGTCCGCGTCGCAGCTGCTCCCAGCCGGGACGACCGAGCAGGTCGATCTCCACGTCCCACGTGGTGAGGTGGTGACGCTCGTCGCCGGCGTGGAAGTCGGCTCCGACGAGCAGCGACTCGGAGGCCTCGCCGCCCGCGACGACCACCCACTGGGCGCGTCCCGGGACGGTGAGCACGGCGTCGTGCAGCTGGAGCCGGACGCAGCGCCCGGCCTCACCCGTGCGGGCGTCGACGAGCTCGGCCCTGCGGCTAGTGCCGACGGGCTGCGAGACCGCACACACGACGTAGACGGTCCCCTCGTCGTCGGGCGCGATCAGGTCGCCGGCTCGCAGCTGCGAGACGGGCCTCGCAATCGGCTCGGTCATGACGGTCACCTCCAGGCGTGTGCTCGTGGGCTCGAGCTCCCAGTCAGCCACGCGCCTCGGACACTTTCCAGCCGTCTCACCATGCGGCCGCTCGCCTGACAGCCGCCGCCGTACAGCCGCACCCCCCGGGCACGCCAGATGTGTAGCGGCATCGACCGTCTTCCCTCGGATCCGCCGCGAAAAGCGTGGGCAGCGCTACACATCTCGCACGCCGGAGGCGTGGTTGCGAGGGTCAGAAGGCCTTGCCCGGGTTGAGCAGGCCCACGGGGTCGAGGGCGTGCTTGATCGCGCGGTGGACGTCGAGACCCGTGTCGCCGAGCTCGCGGCGGGCGTGCTCGCGCTTGAGGAGGCCCACGCCGTGCTCGCCGGTGAGCGTGCCGCCGAGCTCCAGCGCGAGGTCGAAGATGCGGTCGGCGGCCAGCTGGACGTCCTCGGGCACCTCGTCGCCGAGTCTCGGGTCCCACGAGACGATCGGGTGCAGGTTCCCGTCGCCGGCGTGGGCGAACGTGTGCACGGTGACGCCGGTCTCCGCGCTGATCGCCTCGATGCCGCGCACGGCCTCGGCGAGCCTGGAGCGCGGCACGCAGACGTCCTCGATCAGGGCGCGGCCGAAGCGCTCGATCGAGGGCAGCGCCAGCCGCCGCGCCGCGAGCAGCTCGTCCGCGCGAGCGGCGTCCTCGGTGTGCTCGATCCACGTGGCGGTCGCTCCGAGCACCGCGGCGACGGCCGAGGCCTGGGAAGCCGCATCGGGGCCGTCCGTGCGGGCGAGCACGAGCGCTCCCCCGCGCGCGCTCAGGGAGGTGCCCTGCGCCGCGTCGATCGTCGCCAGGGTGCAGGCGTCGAGCAGCTCGAGCACCGAGGGCACGAGTCGGGCCGCGGCCAGGGCCGAGGTCGCCGCAGCCGCGGACTCCACGTCGGCGAAGCTGGCCGCCACCGTGGCCTCGGCGACCGGCACGGGACGCAGCCGCAGCGTGGCGCCGACGATGACGCCGAGCGTGCCCTCGGAGCCGACGAGCAGCGAGGTCAGGTCGTAGCCCGTCACGCCCTTCAGCGTGCCGCGGCCGGTGGCGAGCCGACGTCCGTCGGCCAGCACGACCTCCAGCCCCAGCACCGCGTCGCGCGTGACCCCGTACTTCACGCAGCGCATGCCGCCCGCGTTGGTCGCGATGTTCCCGCCGATGGTCGAGAGGTGGGCGCTGGCGGGGTCGGGGGCGTAGAACAGGCCGTGCTCGCGCGCGGCGGCGTCGAGGTCGGCGGTGATCACGCCCGGCTCCACCACGGCGATCTCGTCCACCGGGTCCAGCGAGACGATCCGGTCCAGGCCCGCGACGTCGAGGACCACGGCGCCCTGCGTCGCGACCGCTCCCCCGGCGAGGCCGGAGCCGCCGCCCCGGGTCACCACCGGCGTCCGCGTGGACGTGGCCCAGCGCAGCACCTCCACGACGTGGTCGACGTCGACGGCGCGCACGACCGCGAGGGGCTCGGCCCCCGGACGTCCGCTGCGGTCGGAGGCCGCGGCCGCGAGGGCCGCAGGGTCGGTCAGGGCACCGGGGGGAAGCGCGGTCACCACTCCACCCTCTCGTGCCCACGCCCCCGGGCGCGCGAGATGTGTGGCGGCATCCACCCTTTTTCCGGCTCGACCAGGGAAAAAGGGTGGACAGCGCTACACATCTGGCGCGCCGGAGGCGTGGATCAGCGGCGCAGGACCTTGCGGGCCAGGGTGTTGCCGAAGAACTGGCCCACCTGGACGAAGGCCACGATGATCAGCACGACCGTCCACGTGACGACGGTGTCGAACTGGCGGTAGCCGTACTGTTGGGCGAAGGCGCCCAGGCCGCCGGCGCCGATGACGCCCGCGATCGCGCTCATGTCGACGATCGCGACGAACGCGAACGTGTAGCCCAGGATCAGCGGACCGAGGGCCTCGGGGACCACGACGGTCGCGAGGATTCGCAGCCGGCTGGCGCCCATCGAGCGAGCAGCCTCGATCACGCCGGGCTCGACGGTCACGAGGTTCTGCTCGACGATGCGCGCGATGCCGAACATCGCCGCGAGGGTCATCGCGAAGATGATCGCCCGGTTGCCGATGCCGATGCCCACGACGAGCCGCGCGAACGGCTGCACCGCCGCGATGAAGATCACGAACGGGATCGGGCGGAAGAAGTTCACCACCACGTTGAGCACCGTGAAGGCGACGCGGTTCGCGAACAGGCCGCCGGCGCGCGTGGCGTAGAGCGCCAGGCCCACGACGAGGCCCAGGAAGCCACCGATCGCGACGGTGATCGCGACCATGTAGAACGTCTCCCACGTGGCCGTGCCGATCAGCGGCCACAGCTCGGGGAGGTTGGTGTCCCGGGCGATCATGCGAGCACCTCCACGCCCTCGAGGCGACCCACCTGGGCCACCGCCTCGTCGACGCCGTCACCGTGCACCGACAGCGTGACGTGCCCGAAGACCGAGCCGCCGACGCGGTTCACGCCGCCCTGCACGATCTCCACCTTCAGTCCCCGTGCGACGAGCGCCGCGAAGACGTCGGACTGGCTCGTGCGGCCCTCGACGTCGACGACGACGAGACGCCCGCCGAAGCGCTCGCGCAGCGCCGCGAGCTCGGGCCCCTGCGGGACCTCCTCGACCAGCGTGCCGACGAAGCGCCGCGTCACGTTCTCGCGCGGGCGGGCGAAGATCTCGGCCACGCGTCCGCTCTCGACGATCCGGCCGTGCTCCATGACGCTCACCTTGTGGGCGAGCGTGCGGACCACGTCCATCTCGTGCGTGATGACGATGATCGTGATGCCCAGCTCCTCGTTGACCTTGCGGAGCAGCCCGAGCACCTCACGCGTGGTGTCGGGATCCAGGGCGCTGGTGGACTCGTCCGCCAGCAGGATCGAGGGGTTCGTCGCGAGCGCCCGGGCGATGCCCACGCGCTGCTTCTGCCCGCCCGAGAGCTGCTCGGGGTAGGCGTGCGCCTTGTCGGCCAGGCCGACGAAGTGCAGCAGCTCGGAGATCCGGCGCTGGCGCTCCGCCTGGTCGACGCCCGCCAGGCGCAGCGGGAACTCCAGGTTCCCCCACACGGTGCGCGACCGCATGAGGTTGAACTGCTGGAAGATCATCCCGATGCCCTGACGGACGCCACGCAGGTCGCGCTCGCGCAGCTGGTCGAGCCGCGTCCCGTCCACCGTGACGCTGCCCGAGGTCGGCTGCTCCAGCGCGTTGACCAGTCGCACCAGGGTGGACTTGCCCGCGCCGGAGTAGCCGACGATCGCGTGGATCTCACCGGCCTCCACGTCGAGGTCGACCCCGCGGATCGCCTCGACGGGGGCCGCGCCCCGCTTCGTGGGCGCGAACGTCTTGTGGACGTCGCGCAGCTCGACCAGTGCCATGTCAGCCCTGCGCGGCGGTGTCCGCCTCGACGTCGGCGAGCGACGCCTGCAGGTCGGCCGCCGGCGTCTTCAGCAGCTGCGCCGTGTTGCCCGAGACCTCCTGCACGCCGTCGAGGACGGGCTTGCTGTTCTGGTAGATCTCGATGAGCTTCTGGTACGTCTTGTTGTCCTTGTCCTCGGCGCGGACGGCGAAGATGTTGACGTACGGCAGCGCGTTCGGGTCGGACGGGTCGTCCTGGGCGATCGCGTCGGAGAACTTCAGGCCGGCCTTCTCGACGAAGTCGTTGTTGACGATCGCGGCGTCGACGTCGGGCAGCGAGGTGGGCGTCAGGTCGGCCTTGATCGCCTTGACCTTGACCTTCGAGGCGGCCTTGTCGACGTCGGCGAGCGTCGAGAAGATCGAGCCGCCGTCCTTCAGCTTGATGAGGCCGGCCGACTGCAGGATCAGCAGGCCACGGGCCTGGTTGCTGTCGTCGTCCGGCACGACCACGGTGTCGCCCTGCTTGAGCTCCTCGACCGAGTCGACCTTCTGCGAGTACAGGCCCAGCGGGTAGATCGCGGTGGCGCCGACGGGCACGAGGTCCTGCTTGTTCGAGACGTTGTAGTCCGCCAGGTAGACGATGTGCTGGAACTGGTTGATGTCGATCTCGCCCTCGGTGAGCGCCGGGTTGGGCTGCGCGTAGTCGGCGAAGTCGACGACCTCGAGATCGATGCCCTCCTTCTCGGCCTCGTCCTGGAGCGTCTTCCAGTAGGGGTCGCTGGCGCCCACGGTACCGAGCTTGACCTTCGTCAGGTCGCCGCCGGCGCTGTCGCCACCCCGGGTGAGGGCGAACGCGATGAGGGCCGCCACGACGGCGATCACGACGACAGCCAGCGCGATCGCGGGGCCGCGGCGCTTGGGTGCCTCGATGAGGGGGGAGTTGTCGGACACGGTGGTTCCTTTCCGGTGCGGGGCGCCCCGGTCCTTGTGGGAGGGGCGACGACGACCGTAGGCAGGTCCCACGAACCCCTCCGACCACGTCTCACACTCCAAGAACTGGCGTCGGCGATGCCGGAAAAGTGTTAGCGCCTACTGTGGGGGCGTGTTCCGGATCCTGTTCTTCGAGCCGCGCATCGCCGGGAACACCGGCAACGCCATCCGCCTGGCCGCCGCCACGGGATCGCACCTGCACCTGGTGGATCCGCTGTTCGACTTCGAGGACGCGAAGCTGCGCCGGGCAGGCCTGGACTACCACGATCTCGCCGTCGTCACGGTGCACCGCACGCTCGACGAGGCCTACGAGGCCCTGCTGCCGGCGCGTGTCTTCGCGTACACGACCGCGGCCACCACGCGGTACAGCGACGTGGCGTACGAGCTGGGCGACGTGCTGCTCTTCGGCCCCGAGCCCACCGGTCTGCCCGAGGAGGTCATGGCCGACGCGCGCGTCACCGACCGCCTCCGGCTGCCGATGCAGCCGTCGCGCCGGTCGATGAACCTCGCCAACTGCGCGTCCATCGCGGTCTACGAGGCCTGGCGCCAGCACGGGTTCGCCGGCGGGGTGTGACCCCTCGATAGCCTTGGGGGCATGAGCGACTCCCCTCGATCCGCCCACGCCTGGGGCCTGGCCACCGTCACGCCCGAAGGCACCGTCCTGGACGTCTGGTACCCCGCCCCGGCCCTCGGCCCGGCGCCGGAGAGCACCGTCGAGCCCGCCGAGCTCGTGGCCGCGTCGCGCCACGATGCTGTGCGAGGGGTCGAGACCCGCGTGGTCCACACCGAGATCGCCGACCTGGACGCCGCGCCCACCGACGCGTACGACGTCTACCTGCGCCTGCACCTGCTCTCGCACCGCCTCGTCCAGCCGCACGGACAGAACCTGGACGGCGTCTTCGGCCTGCTCAGCAACGTCGTGTGGACGTCGATCGGCCCGTGCCCCGTCGAGGGCTTCGAGGACGTGCGCGCCCGCGCCCGCGCCGCCGGCCTGGTCGTCGCGGTCACCAGCATCGACAAGTTCCCGCGCATGACCGACTACGTCGTCCCGTCGGGCGTGCGCATCGGCGACGCCGACCGCGTGCGCCTCGGCGCCCACCTCGCCGAGGGCACCACGGTCATGCACGAGGGCTTCGTGAACTTCAACGCCGGCACGCTCGGCCACGCCATGGTCGAGGGGCGCATCTCGGCCGGCGTCGTCGTGGGCAACGGCTCCGACGTCGGCGGCGGCGCCTCGATCATGGGCACGCTGTCCGGTGGCGGCAAAGAGGTCATCCGCGTGGGCGACGGCTGCCTGATCGGCGCCAACGCCGGCATCGGCATCTCGCTCGGCGACGACTGCGTCGTGGCCGCGGGCACGTACGTCACCGCGGGCACCAAGGTCACGCTGCCCGACGGCGCGGTCGTCAAGGCCGCCGAGCTGTCGGGCTCCGACGGCATCCTCTTCCTCACGAACAGCCAGACCGGTGCCATCGAGGCGCGCCCCCGCGGCGGCCGCACCGGCGTCGAGCTGAACGCCGACCTGCACGCCAACTGATGCGCTGGATCGTCGCCACCGTCGTCGCGACGGTGGCGCTCGTGCTCGTCGTCTTCAAGATCTACGAGACCGAGGCGCAGGCGCGCGACTACTGCGTGGCCACGGTGGGCGACCGCACGGTGGAGGTCGACCTCGAGCAGGCGAAGTGGTCGGCGCTCATCGCAGCGAAGGCCCAGGAGCGTGGACTGCCGCCGCGCGCCACGACGATCGCGATCGCGACCGCCTACCAGGAGTCGAAGATCCGCAACATCGACTACGGCGACCGTGACTCCGTCGGACTGTTCCAGCAGCGCCCGTCGCAGGGCTGGGGCTCGGTCGAGCAGATCCTCGACCCGTCCTACTCGATCGGGAAGTTCTACGACGGTCTGGTGAGGATCGACGGCTACGAGTCGATGGAGATCACCGACGCCGCGCAGGCCGTGCAGCGCTCGGGCTTCCCCGAGGCGTACGCCGACCACGAGGCCGACGCGCGCGTGCTGGCCTCGTCGCTGCGCGGCTACTCCCCCGCCGCGTTCGCGTGCGCCACCGACCCGAAGGCCGGCTCGGTCTCGTCCGATCTCGAGGAGTACCTCGACGAGGCGTTCGGCCGGGTCCGCGTGGACACCGACCCGTCCTCGGGCCAGAGCGCGATCGCGCTGACCGGGGATGACGTCGACGCCCGCGGCTGGGCGCTCGCGCAGTTCCTCGTGGCGAACTCCACCGAGTTCCGCATCGCCGAGGTCACCTTCGACGACATGCACTGGGAGGCCGACCAGGACGAGCCCGGCTGGAGCCCCACCGAGGACGCCAGCCGCACCGAGGTCCGCTTCGTGCGGCGCTGAACCCGGGAACGCGAACGCCCCGCCCCTCCCACTTCTGGAACGAGATGCACCCTCTCAGCGCGAGAAGGCGTTCATCCCGTTCCAGAAGTGGAGGGGCGGGGCGAGGGGCCGGTCAGCCGATGTCGCGACGCAGCGTGACGAGACGGCCGATCAGCACGAAGACCAGCACGTAGGCCAGCAGCACGGCGGCGCCGGCACCGCGCGAGAGCAGGTCGGCGCTGGCGTCGGAGGCGAAGAAGCTCGAGCCCATCAGGGCGTCCGCCGCGGCACCGGGCATGTACTTGGCCACCTCGGACGTCGCGTCCCAGGCGCCGAGCGCCACGCGGGCGATCGGCTCGACGAACTGGGTGAACGCCAGGATCACGATGATCGCGGCGACCTGGTTGGTCAGGACGCTGCCGATCGCGGTGCCCAGCAGGGCCCAGACCGTCATGACCAGGACCGACATCCCCAGCAGCTCGAGCACCGCGCTCGAGCCGAGGTAGGCGCCGTCGCCGCGCCACGCCAGGATCGGCGCCGCGCCCAGGACCGTCGAGGCCGTGCCGATCACGCCGTAGACGACGCCCACGGCGATGCCCGCCACGAGCTTGGCCGCCATGAGGATCGACCGGTTCGGCTGCGCCAGCAGCGACGCGGTGATCGTCTTGTGCCGGAACTCGCCCGTGAACAGCAGGCTGCCGATGATGAGCGGGAAGACGTAGCCGATCGGGCTGGTCAGCGAGTAGATCTGCTTCGCCAGCTCCTCCCCCTCGGCCAGCGGGCCGCCGCCGGTCATGTCGGTCCCCGTGTCGACGGTGAACGAGAACGCCATCACGGCGCCGATGAACACGAGGTATGCCACGAGCACGAGGGCCAGCAGCCACCACAGACGCGTGCTGAAGAGCTTGCGCAGCTCTGCCTTCACTGCAGCGCTCATGCCGCCACCTCCGTCGAAAGAGCACGGTACGTCGGCACCGACATGAGATTCTCCTTGTTCACTCGCTGGCGCTCGCTCATGCCGCAACACCGCCTCGCGACGCCGGGGCGTCGGGACTGGAGGTCAGGCGCAGGAAGACGTCCTCGAGGCCGACGCCCACGTCGGCCAGCTGGTGCACCTCGATGCCTGAGGCGAAGGCGGCGGAGCCGACCTCGGCCGCCGGGACGTCGATGATGTCGACGCCGCCCGCGACGGGCTCGGTGCGCCAGCCCTTCTCGGACGCCAGCGCGACGATCTTGTCGGGCGTGGGGCCGGCGAGCCGCACCCGCGACTCGACCAGCGCGTGCAGGCCCTGCAGCGGCGAGGCGTGCACGAGGCGGCCTCCGGCGATGATCACGACGTCGTCCACCGTGTGCTGGACCTCGCTGAGCACGTGGCTCGAGACCAGCACCGTGCGTCCCTCGTCGGCGAACGCGCGCAGCAGGTGACGCAGCCACACGATCCCCTGCGGGTCGAGGCCGTTGGCGGGCTCGTCGAGCAGGATCACCTCGGGGTCGCCGAGCAGCGCGTAGGCCAGGCCGAGGCGCTGGCGCATGCCCATCGAGTAGCCGCCGACCCGGCGCTTGGCCGCGTCGGTCATGCCGACCAGCTCGAGCAGCTCGTGGCAGCGGGCATCGGTGGCGCCGACCTGGGGCGCGAAGACGCGGAGGTGGTCGAGGCCGGTGCGGCCGGGGTGGAAGCTCGAGGCCTCCAGCGCGGCGCCGACCGTGGAGCCGGGGCGCACGAGGTCCTCGTAGCGCTTCCCGCCGATGAGCGCGTGGCCCCCGGTGGGACGCACGAGGCCCAGCAGCATCCGCAGCGTGGTGGTCTTGCCGGCACCGTTCGGGCCGAGGAATCCGGTCACCGCGCCGGGGCGGACGGTGAAGCTCAGGTCATCGACGGCCTTGACGGAACCGAACTGCTTGGACAGGTGATCGACGACGATGTCGGTCTCGGTTCGCATGACTCGACCCTAACGTCCGTCCGACCTTGGTCCGCGACTGGCGCAAGCCGGGGTGCCGACTGGCGCGGAAACGCCCGCCACTCGGCGAGTGGCGGGCGTCTCTGCGCCACTCGCCGGGGGGACGGGGCGAGGGCGACCAGGGGACGGCTCAGCCGCTGCCGCTGCTCTTGCGGGCCTGGCGGGACAGCGAGTCGATCGTGACCGCCAGCAGCAGGACCGCGCCGGTGACCATGTACCGCACGTAGGCGTCGACGCCGACCAGGTTGAGGCCGCTGGTGATGGACTGCAGCACGAGCATGCCGAACAGCGCCGAGTACACCGAGCCACGCCCGCCGAAGAGGCTGGTGCCGCCGATGACCGCCGCGGCGATCGCCATGAGGTTCGTGTCCGTGCCGCCCGAGGTCTGGCTCACCGCCTGGAGACGGCCGGCCGCCAGCACGCCGCCGAGCGCCGCGAACATCGAGCACAGCGCGAACACCGAGATGTAGACCCGGTCCACGCCGATGCCGGCGCGCCGCGAGGCCTCCTCGTTGCCGCCGACGGAGAACACGTGCCGGCCCCACGTCGTGCGGCGCAGCAGGAAGTCCATCCCGATGATGACGCCGACCCACAGCAGCGGCATCGCACCGATGCCGCGGTCGATGTTGAGGTACCAGGCCACGCCGGCGATGGCGGCCGTGATGAGCACCGCGCGCACGAGCACCGACTGCACGCTCGGCGTCGACAGGTTCGCCGCGGAACGGCGACGCAGGGTGCGCAGCCGCGCCAGCAGGTAGGCCACGCCCACCGCCGCCGCGAGCACGTACGACAGCCACGGGGGCAGGAACGTGAAGTTCGCGAAGTCGATCAGCGCCGACTCGCCCGGCAGGTTGACCGTGCCGTTCGACCCGAGCACCTGCAGTTGCGCGCCCAGGAAGGCCAGCAGGCCGGCCAGGGTGATGACGAAGCTCGGCACGCCGAAGCGCGTGTAGAGGACGCCGTAGAACACGCCGATCAGCAGGCCGGCACACAGCGCGGCCAGGATCGAGCCCAGCAGAGGCCAGCCCTGGTAGACGAGCAGGACCGCCAGGATCGAGCCTGACAGGCCCGAGACCGAGCCCACCGACAGGTCGATCTCGCCCAGCAGCAGCACCAGCACGATGCCGACGGAGATCATGCCGATCGTGGCGGAGTCCAGGCTCAGCTCGACGAGGTTGCGCGACGAGAGGAACCGCGGGTTCATCGCGTAGAACACGATCCAGATGACGACCAGGCCCACGACCACGGGGATCATCCCGAGGTCGCCCGAGCGCAGCCGCCGCTTCAGGTTGCCCAGCAGGGCCTTGGGCGAGGAGTCCTGGACGAGGCGCTCGTCCGAGCGGTCCGCGAAGGTGCTCATGCTTTCCCCTCCTCGTCCTCGACCAACAGGTCGGCCTGCGGGTTGGGGGCCACGTCGGCGCCCTCGGAACGGGCGCGGCGGGCCGCCACCACGTTGTCCGAGGCGCCGGTGATCGCGGCCACCAGCTGGTCGGTGGTGACGTCGTCGATGTGGAACTCCGCCGCGTTGCGGCCGAGCCGCAGCACGTAGATCCGGTCGGCGACGGCCTGCACGTCGGCCATGTTGTGCGAGATGACGACGACGCCCAGGCCCGACTCGCGCAGCCGCTCGATGAGGTTCAGCACCTCCGCGGTCTGCGCGACGCCGAGGGCCGCGGTGGGCTCGTCGAGCATCACGATCTTCGGCTCGCCCACGAGGCTGCGGGCGATGGCCACGGTCTGGCGCTGGCCGCCGGAGAGGGCGGCGATCGGGATGCGCACCGACGGGATCTTGGCGGAGAGCTGGCGCAGCAGCTCCCAGCTGCGCGACTCCATCGTCTCCTCGTCGAGGACGCCGCCGGCGGTGGCCTCCTGGCCGAGGAAGAGGTTCGCGACGACGTCGAGGTTGTCGGCGAGCGCGAGGTCCTGGAAGACGGTGGCGATGCCGAGCGCCTGGGCGGACTTCGGGCCGTGGATGTGGACCTCGCGGCCCTCCACCTCGATCGTCCCGGAGTCGGAGCCGTAGACGCCCGAGATGATCTTGACGAGGGTCGACTTGCCGGCGCCGTTGTCACCGACGAGGGCGACCACCTCGCCGGGTCGGACGTCGAAGTCGACGTCGGTGAGCGCCTGGACGGCACCGAATCGCTTGCCGATGCCGCGCATGGACAGCACGGGTGTGGTCATGAGTGTTCCTGGGGTCGAGCGACGGGAGAAAAGGGAAGCACGGTGGGGCCGGCGGCGGCCGGCCCCACCGTGTGCCACTCAGGACAGGCCGGCCTTCTGGCAGGCGTCGGCGTACTCGGCGGTGCAGATCTGGTCGACGGTGTAGAACTCGTCCTTCACGACCGTGTCACCCACGTTGTCCTGCTTCACCGAGATCGGGTCCAGGATGAACGAGGGCACGCCCTGGAAGTCCTCGGTGCCGCTGATGTCCTCGCCATTGGCGAGGTCGACGGCCAGCTCGGCCGCCTGCTCGGCCTCGGCCTTGATCGGCTTGTAGACGGTCATGAACTGCTGACCGGCCACGATGCGCTGGATCGCCGCGAGCTCGGCGTCCTGGCCGGTGATCGGCGGGACGTCGGCGGCGCCGGCGGCCTTGAACGCGGCGAAGACGCCGCCGGCCTGGCCGTCGTTGGCGGCGTAGACGCCGGCGAGGTCACCGGGATCGACCTTGTTGAACTGCGAGCTGGTGAACTTCTGCGCGTTGTCGGGGCTCCAGTCCGGGTTGTCGTACTCGGCCACGATGTTCAGGCCGCTCGCATCGAGGACCGAGTGCGCGCCCTTCTTGAACTGCGCGGCGTTCGGGTCCGTCGGCGAGCCGTTGAGCATGAGGATGTCGCCCTTGTCGCCCGTGGCCTCGACGAGGGCCTCGCCCTGCATCTGGCCGACGCGCTCGTTGTCGAACGAGATGTAGTAGTCCGCGCCCTCGATGAAGCGGTCGTACGCCACGACCGGCACGTCGGAGCTCTGCGCCGACTTCACAATGGTGGTGGCGGCCTTGCCGTCGACCGGGTCGAGCACGAGGACGGAGGCGCCGTTCGTGATGGCCGACTGGGCCTGCTGCTGCTGCTTCGAGGCATCCTGGTCGGCGTTGAGGTAGTCGACCTTGCAGCTGTCGCACAGCTCCTTGACCTTGGCCTCGAAGAGCGGCTTGTCGAAGCTCTCGTAGCGGGTGGTCTTGGTCTCCGGGAGCAGCAGGGCGATGGTCTTGCCCTCGTCCGAGCCACTGTCGCCGTCGTCGTTGGAGCCGCACGCGGCCAGGCCGCCGAGGCCGATCGTCAGGGTCGCCGTGAGCATGGCGACGCGGGAGATGGTGTTCACAGTTCCTCCAAGAAATGTCGTCCCCACGTCGGCGTGGAGCATGACCAGTGAACTACGTCACAAGAAAAGCGTCAAGTAATGAACGCAAATCTTGTTACGCAACAGTAGAGCCCGTGTTTGTCTTCAACACTTGACGACAACTGCGACGTGAGTCACAGTGGACGCCATGTCCTCCAGCCCGGGTTCGACCGCTGCCCTGCGCGTCTCCAACCAGAGTCGCGTGGTCCGGGTCGTCCGCGAGGCCGGCGGGCTCAGCCAGGCACAGATCGCGCGCCGCACGCAGCTGGCCCCCGCGACCGTCTCGGGCATCATCCGCGAGCTGGTCACGGCGGGCTTCCTGCACTCCGAGGCCGGGGCGGGACGCCGCGGCGCCACCGTCACCGTCTCCCCCGAGGCCGGCGTCGTGGCCGGTGTCGACTTCGGCCACTCGCACCTGCAGGTCGCGCTGGCCGACCTCGCCGGCGACATCCGCGACTCGCGCGTCGTCCCGCTCGCGCCCGACGCCCCCAGCGACGAGGCGCTCGACCTCGCACGCTCGATGGTGGACGAGCTGCTGGAGGCCGGGGACCTCGACCACGACGGCCTGCGCGCCATCGGCATGGCGATCCCCGCCCCGATCGGACGCGACGGCATCATCGACTCCGGCTCGATCCTGCCCGGCTGGGTGGGCGTCGACGCCCGCTCCGCGGCCGAGAAGGTCTTCGAGCGCACCACGGTGGTGGACAACGACGCCAACCTCAGCGCGCTGGCCGAGTGGATGCGCGGCGCGGGCCGCGGCCACCAGGACCTCGTCTACATCAAGATCGCCTCGGGCGTCGGCTGCGGACTCGTGCTCGACGGCCGCGTCCACCACGGCGGCCTGGGCACCGCCGGCGAGCTCGGCCACCTCACGATGGACGAGTCGGGTCCCCTGTGCCGCTGCGGCAGCCGCGGCTGTCTCGAGGCCTACGTCGGTGGCGCCGCCCTCATCGCCCAGTACGCGCCCACGGGCGGCGAGCTGGACGTGCAAGGCTTCGTCGAGCGCGCGCTGCGCGGCGACCAGGGCGCCCGACGTCTCATCGAGGACGCCGGACGCCACCTGGGCGAGGCCGTCGCGGCCGTCGCGAACCTGCTCGGCCCCGAGGTCGTCGTGATCGGCGGCGACCTCGCCGCGGCGGGCGACCTGCTGCTCGACGAGGTGCGCGCGTCGATGCGCCGTCACGCGCTGACGCCCGTGGCCCGGGAGGTGCGGGTCACCGGGTCCGAGCTGGACGACCGCCCGTCGTGCGTGGGCAGCGTGCTGATGGCCCTCGAGGCCGTCGAGCTGCCCGGCTGATCAGGCAGCGGTCAGGACGAGAGGCGCTTGGCAGCGGCGGCGATGCGCTCGTCGGTGGCCGTGACCGCGAACCGGACGTGGTGCGAGCCGGTGGCGCCGTAGAAGTCGCCCGGAGCAACGAGGATGCCGCGGTCGGCCAGCCACTCGACGGTGTCGCGGCACGGCTCCCCGCGCGTGGCCCACAGGTACAGCGAGCCCTGCGAGTGGTCGATGCGGAAGCCCGCCTGCTCCAGCGCCGTGCGCAGTGTGGCCCGCCGCGCGAGGTAGCGCTCGCGCTGCTCGTCGACGTGCGTGTCGTCGGCCAGGGCGGCCTCCATCGCGGCGGCGACGGGCGTGGGCACCATGAAGCCCAGGTGCTTGCGGACCGCGAGCAGCTCGGCGACGACCGAGCGGTCGCCCACGAGGAACGCGTCGCGGTAGCCCGCCATGTTGGAGCGCTTCGACAGCGAGTGCAGCGCGAGGATGCCGTCGAGCGACCCGCCGTTGACCTCGGGGTCGAGCACCGAGACGGGCTCGCCCTCCCAGACGAACTCGAGGTAGCACTCGTCGCTGACGAGCAGCGCGCCCGACTCGCGGCAGAAGTCGACCCACGCCTTGAGGTGCTCGCGGCCGACGACGCGGCCGTGCGGGTTGGCCGGGAAGTTGATGAACACGAGCTTCGGACGCTGGGGGCCGAACGCCACGCGCGAGTCCGTGGCGATCGCCGTGGCCCCCGCGTAGGCCGCGCTCACGGCGTAGGTCGGGTAGGCCGTCTCCGGCAGACCGACGACGTCGCCGGGGCCGAGGCCGAGCTGCACGCACAGGTTGGCGATGAGCTCCTTGCTGCCGATCGTGGCCAGCACGTTGTCGGTGCCGACGCCGGTGATGGAGAAGCGGCGCTCGAGCCAGTCGACGACGGCCTGCCGCAACGACTCGGGGCCGAGGACCGTGGGGTACCCGGGCGAGTCGGCCGCGGCGATCAGCGCCTGGCGCGCGACCTCGGGCGTGGGATCGACCGGCGTGCCGATCGACAGGTCGACGAGGCCGTCAGGATGCTCGGCGGCCCGTGCCTTGGCGGCGGCGATCGTGTCCCACGGGAAGTCGGGGAAGCGTCCCGACACCCGGGCCTCGGCCATGGCCCGTCACTCCTGGTTCTGGGGAGGCAGGGCCTTGACGAACGGGTGGTCGGCGTCGATCACGCCCATCTTCGCGGCACCACCGGGCGAGCCGAGGTCGTCGAAGAAGTGGACGTTCGCGTCGTAGTAGTCCTTCCACTCGTCCGGGGTGTCGTCCTCGTAGAAGATGGCCTCGACCGGGCAGACCGGCTCACAGGCGCCGCAGTCCACGCACTCGTCCGGGTGGATGTAGAGCATGCGGTTGCCCTCGTAGATGCAGTCGACCGGACACTCGTCCACACAGGCACGGTCCTTGATGTCGACACACGGCTGGGCGATCACATACGTCACGGGCTTGCTCCTTCGGGGTCGGTCCCCAGTATCTCCCGGAGGACCCGGGCTTCGCTGGCCGGGTTCGTCTCATGAGATCGTGTCGCCGTGGATCTGGTCGGCCGGCGCGTCTCCGTGCGCCATCGCAGCGGCGACGGCGCGCGCGACGTGGTGGGCCGCGTGCTGAGCGCCGAGCCCGACGGACTGCGCATCGAGCGGCGCGACGGCGAGCTCGCGTTCGTGCCCGCCGGCACCGTGCTGGCGATGCGCGTCGTGCCCGACCGACCCGCCCGCACGCGCCCGGCCGCCGCGATCTCGGCCGAGGACCTCACCCGGGTCACGTCGCGCGGCTGGCCGGCCACCGCGTCGGTGCCGCTGGGCGCGTGGGAGCTGCGGGCGGCGAGCGGATTCACCGGCCGCGCGAACTCCGCGGCCGTGCACGGCGACCCGGGCACCGACGACCCGTTCGGCGCGGTCGTCGACTTCTACCGCGCCCGCGACCTGCGTCCGCTCGTCCAGATCGTCGAGGACTCGGCGTGGCACCTGCGGTTCGTCGAGGCCGGCTGGGTCGGCGTCACCGACCAGCCGCCGGGCGCGATCGTGCAGGTCGCCGACCTGCGCGATGTGCCTGCCGCCGATCCCGAGGCGATCGTCGCCGACCACGCGACCGACGGCTGGCTGCGGCACTACGGGCGCGTGCGCGACGCCTCCACCGCGCGCGCGGTGCTCGAGGGCCCGGCGACCGTGGGCTTCGTGTCGATCGGCGACGCCGCGATCGGGCGCGTCGTGGTGACCGGCGAGTGGGCGGGACTCGCGGCGGTCGAGGTCGATCCCGCGCACCGCCGTCAGGGGCTGGCCCGGCGGATCGTCGAGACCTCGCTGGCCTGGGCCGCGGCGCACGGCGCCGACAAGGCCTACCTGCAGACGATGCGCGACAACCACCCGGCGATCGCGCTCTACGCGCCCTTCGGCTTCCGCACGCACCACGCGTACCGGTACCTCACCGCCCCCTGAGCCTCCGAGCGAACCGTGCAACTTGGGGAACGGGCGCGGCGAGCCGTCAGTCGTCCTTCTCGGGCTTCTTGCCGCAGATGACGCGGTCGGCGGCCTGGTAGTAGGCCGTGTCCTTCTCGGTCTTGACCCGCTTGCCGCCCTGGTAGAAGTCGCGGTGGATGTCGATGTCGAAGCCCGTCACCGGCGCCTGCGAGACGCAGCGGTCGGTGTCGTCGTACTGCGTGCCCGGGTTTCGGAAGTTGTAGCGGTCGCTCGAGCGCGACTTCACCTCGTAGACCTTCGTGCCGTACATCTCGACGTTCATGCGGCCCACCGTGCCGGGCGCGCTCTTGTCGACCCAGGCATGGATGACGACGCCCGTCTTGTAGGGGTTGCGGAAGCGCAGGTCGAGGCTGCCGTAGTAGATCGTCGCCTCGCGGCCCACCGGGTAGCGGTCGATGTAGAACGCGTGCGGGTGGTGCTCGACGTCGTCGAGGCCGCCGAAGAACGCCGCGTTGTACGCGGTGGTGGCCACCTGCGAGACGCCGCCGCCGAGCTCCTCGCGGAACACGCCGCCGTTGATGACGAAGCCCGACACGAAGCCGTTCGCCGCGGTCCGCTCCCCCACGATGTCGTTGAAGCTGAACGTCTCGCCGGGCTCGAGGACGACGCCGTCGATGCGGCGGGCGGCCTCGGCCTGGTTCGTGTTGCGGTAGTCGGCGTGGGGGTACTCGGTGGTGAAGGAGCTGATGCGCTCCTTGATGCCGAGCGCCTTCGCGTCCTCGGTGGTGAACTCGGGCTGCACCGCGCTGGCCTCGACGGTGATCGAGCGGGCGTCGCCCGTCTTCGTCAGCACCGGCACCAGCTGCGTGGCCATCGTCTTGGGGTCGAGGCCCACACCCGCCTTGCCGGGCACGACGAACGCCTTCCCGCCCTCGAAGCGGAACGAGGCGTCGACGGCGCTGCGACCGATGCCGGTGGTGGAGCTGGTGAGCGGCTTCGCGAGGTCCTTCGCGTCGATGACCGGGGTCATCGCGCCGTCCTTGACGACCACCGCGAGGGCCGGTGCGTACGCGGTGACGGGCAGGTCGATCGTCGCGTCGCCGACCTGGAGCTTGACCGGCGCCGCCACGGCGGGCCGGGCGATGTCGCGGATGGCCTGACGCAGGCCGGCGCGGTCGACGGCGGGCGCCACGGCCTCGACCGGGACCTCGACGGGCTCGTCCTGCGTGAGCCACGCGTCCTGGATCGCCTCGGCGAACTCGTCCTGCGGGACCTCGTTGCCGGCCTTCGGCGCGCGCGCCTTCGGCTTCGCGTCGGGGAAGGTGATCTGCGCCTCGACGACGGGCTGGTCCACGGTCTCGGCGACCGAGGCCACCGCCGCGGCCAGCTTCGTCTCGTCCACGTCGAGCACGGGGTCGTGGTCGGAGCCGCCCGCGACCAGGGCGACCATGTCGCGCGGGTCCCAGGAGCGGCCGCCCGCGGCGCGCACGCTGGCGGGCACGTCGACCGCGAGGCCGGCCTGGGTGGGCTCGATCTCGAAGTCGCGGTCGTCGAACGTGGCCCGGATCGGCTCCTTCGAGCGCTCCGCGAGTCCCTGCTCGAGGGTCTCCTCGGCCTCGTCGGGGCTCTGGCCGCCGACGTCGACGCCGGCGATCGACGTGTCGGCCGGCAGTCGCTGGCCGGTGAGGACGTACCCGGCGACGTAGGCGAGGGCGATCACGGACACGACGGCGCCCGCGACGATCAGCAGGCGACGGCGGCTCATGCGCCCCCTCGGTAGGCCGTCTTCTCGGACTCGGGCTGGCGAATGATCGTGCCGTAGTGCGAGCGGTAGTAGAGCAGCGGGTCGTCGGTCTCGTCCTGGTACTGCGCCCAGGTCACCCGGCCGACGAGGATCAGGTGGTCGCCGCCGTCGTGCTCGGCCTCGGTCTCGCACTCGAGCCAGGACAGCGCGTCGTCGAGCAGCGCGAGTCCGCCGGGGCTGCGGTGGTGCGGGATGTCGGCGAACTGGGTGTCGAGCGGGCGCCCGCGGTGGGCGAACCAGGCGGAGGCCTGGCGGCCGTGCTCGGACAGGATCGACACGCCCCAGCGGCGCGACTCACGCACGGCGTCGTGGAAGCGGCTGCCCTTGTTGGAGCACACCAGCACGAGCGGCGGGATGAGCGAGACGGAGGTGAACGCACTCGCGGTCATCGCGTGGTCGACACCCTCGTGCTGGGTGGACACGACGGTCACGCCACTGGCGAATCGCGACAGCGCACCCCGGAATGCGGCTTGATCGACGGACTTCTCCACCCGTCAAGCCTACGGGCTCCGGCCCAAGCAGCCCGACTCAGCGCAGGCCGGCGAACAGGTCGTCCTCGAAGCCGGACTCCCCCACGGGTCCGCGCCGACCCTTCGCGAGGCGGTAGTACTCGGTGCCCCACGTGATCGCCGCGAGGTCCATCCCCATCGCGAAGAACTCGCCGTCGGGGGTGATCTGGGTGGCGTGGGCGCGCATCGCGTCGAGCTTGGCCTGCACGTGCTCGGGCGTCGACGAGACGGCCGTGCTGAGGTCCGCGTCCTCGGAGAACATCGGCGGCAGGTTCTCGAGGTCGAACTGGAACGGCATCTCCTGGCCGGCCTCGGCCATCATCGCCGCGCCCTCGCGCAGCCGCGAGGCGGACTCGGCGGTCCAGTAGATCTTCGGCACGTCCCACGCGGGACCGAGGTCGCGCCGGTGCGACTCGACGGCGGCCAGCGCGGCCGCGTAGGTCGAGACCCGGTGGGCCTGGATGTGGTCGGGGTGGCCGTAGTTGCCGAACTCGTCGTAGGTCACGAGCACCTGCGGGCGGACCTCGCGGATGATCGCGACGAGGTGGTTCGCGGCCTCGAGCAGGTCGGCCCGCCAGAACGCCCGCGGGTCGATCTCGTCCATCGCGGCGGCGTTGCCGTTCTCGTCCCAGACCATGCCGGAGTCGCGGTAGGCGCCGTCGCCGCCGAGCCGGCGGAAGTCGGTGACGCCCAGGTGGGCCATCGCGTCGGTGAGCTCGGTGAGCCGCTGGGGGCCGAGGCGGTCCTCGTGCTCGGCCGCGAGGTGTGCCAGCTCGGGGACCAGCACCTCTCCGTGCTCGCCCAGCGTGCAGTTGACGAGCGTGACCTGAGCCCCCTCGGCGACGTACTTCGCCATGGTGAGTCCCGATTGGATCGACTCGTCGTCGGGGTGGGCGTGCACGAGGAGCAGTCGGCGGTCGGACATGGGTCCCAATGTAGGGGCCGACGGTGACAGACCGCCCTGACAGGATGGGGGCATGACGGAGTCCTACCCCCGGCTGGCCGCACGCACCCTGCGCTTCACGCTCGGCGTCCCCCGCAACCTGACCGTCTCCCCCGACGGCGGCACGGTGCGCTTCATCCGCACCGCCAACGGCGTCTCCCGCTCGGGCGGGCTGTGGGAGTACGACGTCGCCACGGGCGAGGAGTCGCTGCTGGTCGACCCGGTCGCCGTGCTCGGCGGGGCCGACGAGGACCTCTCACCCGAGGAGCGCGCGCGCCGCGAGCGCAGCCGCGAGGGCGCCGGCGGCCTCGTGTCCTACGACGTCGACCAGACCGGCCGCTGGGCCTGCTTCGCGCTCTCGGGACGCCTCTTCGCCGTGCACCTGGGCGCCGACGCCGTGCGCGAGCTGCCCGCCGAGGGCGCCGTGATCGACCCGCGACTCGATCCCACCGGCCGCCACGTCGCCTACGCGAACTCCGCCGGCGAGCTGCGCGTCGTCGACGTGGCCGGCCGCGAGGACCGCGCGCTGGTCACGCCCGACACGCCCACCCGGGTGTGGGGCCGCGCCGAGTTCACCGCCGCCGAGGAGATGGACCGCCACCGCGGCTTCTGGTGGGCGCCGGACGGCCGCTCGCTGCTGGTCGAGCGCTACGACGACGTCGACGTCGAGGTGTGGCACGTCGCCGACCCCGCGCACCCCGACCGCCCCGCGGTCGAGCAGCGCTACCCGGCCGCGGGCACCGCGAACAGCGTGGTCACGCTGTGGCACGTGCCGCTCGAGGGCGGCGAGCCGCTCGAGATCGCGTGGGACCACGACGCCTTCGAGTACCTCGCCCGGGTCGACTGGTCGGAGGGCTCGGACCCGCTCCTGCAGGTGCTCAGCCGCGACCAGCACCGCAGCCTCGTGCTCGAGGCCGACCCGGCCACCGGCGCCACCCGCACCCTGCGCGAGCTCTCCGACGACGCGTGGGTCGAGCTGTCGGCCGGTCCGCGCCGCGACCCGCAAGGCCGCCTCGTCACGGTCGAGGACGTCGACGGCCGCCGTCGCGTGTGCGTGGACGGCACCCCCGTCAGCGGCGACGCCTGGCAGGTGCGCTCGATCGTCGAGGTCGACGAGGACGGCGTGCTCGCCACCGCGTCCGACGAGCCCACCGAGGTCCACCTCGTGCGGTTCGCCGCCGGCCGCGACGCCGAGGTCCTCACCGAGGGCGCAGCCGTCCACGGCGCGGTGGTCGGCGGCGGCACCACCGTCGTCGTCCGCACGGACCTCGACTCCACCGCCAGCACGTTCACGGTCCGCCGCGGCAATGCCACCGGCTCGCTCCGCGTGCTGTCCGAGCCCGCGCCGATCTCACCGTCCGTCGAGCTGGTGCGCCTGGGCGAGCGCGAGCTGCGTGCCGCGGTGCTCTTCCCGCGCGACCACGTGCCCGGCTCGACGCGGCTCCCGCTGCTGCTCGACCCGTACGGCGGCCCGGGCGCCCAGCGCGTGCTGGCATCGGGCCGGATGTTCCTCAAGTCGCAATGGATGGCCGACCAGGGGTTCTGCGTCGTCGTGTCCGACGGCCGCGGCACGCCCGGTCGTGGCTCGGAGTGGGACCGCGCGATCCACCACCGGTTCGCCGAGGTCACGCTGCAGGACCAGGTCGACACGGTGGCCGCGATCGCCGAGCGCTATCCCGACGACGTCGACACCGGCCGCGTCGGCATCACGGGCTGGTCGTACGGCGGCTACCTCGCCGCGCTCGCGGTGCTGCAGCGCCCCGACGTGTTCCACGCGGCCGTCGCCGGAGCGCCCGTCACGGAGTGGCGCCTCTACGACACCTGCTACACCGAGCGCTACCTCGGCCACCCCGACGAGGTGCCCGAGGTCTACGACGCCAACTCACTGCTGCCGCTGGCCCCGAGGCTCGAGCGACCGCTCATGCTCATCCACGGGCTCGCGGACGACAACGTGGTCGCCGCGCACACGCTGCGGCTCTCCTCGGCACTCCTGGCGGCGGGACGCCCCCACACGGTCCTGCCGCTGTCGGGGGTCACGCACATGACGCCTCAGGAGGAGGTCGCCGAGAACCTCGAGCTCATACAGATGGAGTTCCTGCGGCAGCAGCTGGCTTGACCAGTCGCAGCCGGCGACCGCCCAGTCCGGCGACCGGGCGGTTGATCGGCACGACGTCGCCGTGACCGCGCGGGGCCTCGACGAGCGAGGCCATCGCCTTGCCGAACTCCTCGGTGGCTTGGTCGGCCGCCTCGAGGCGTCCGGCCTGGAGGTGGAACGACTGCCACATGTCGGGGTACTCGCGGGCGATGACGCGGGGGCTCTCGGTGCGCAGCGTCACCTTCTGCAGGAACGCCTCGGCGTCGGTGCGGAGCGGGTCGAGGCCGCTGTAGTGGACCACGATCGGCGGGAGGCCGTCGAAGTCGCCGTGCAGCGGCGAGACGCTCGGGTCGAGCGGGTCGGCGCCGCCGAGGTAGGTGCGCGCCCAGCGGGTGGCCAGCGCGGGGGTGAACCACGGGTCCGAGGCCGAGGGGCGGGCCCGCTCGATGTCGGCGTTGAGGTCGAGCCAGGGGCTGATCATGCCGATCGCGGCCGGCATCGGCAGGCCGAGGTCGCGGATCTCCAGCGCCATCGACAGGGCCAGGCCGGCACCGGCGTCGTCGCCGGCCAGCACCACGGTGCTCGGGTCGACGCCGTAGGACGGGAGCGCGCGGTACAGCGCGATCAGCGAGTCGAGCGCCGCCGGGTAGGGGCTCTCGGGGGCCAGCGGGTACTCGGGCAGCAGGACGTCCATGCCCGCGTGCATCGCGACATGGGCGGCGAAGGCGCGGTAGGCGCGCGAGCTGCCGACGACGTGGCCGCCGCCGTGCAGGTAGATCATCGTGGCGCGGCCGGTGGCCGGGCCGGTGTTCTCGACGGTGACGAACTGCACGGGCAGTCCGGCCATCACGTCGAAGTCGTAGATCGCGCCCTCGGGGGCGCGGGCAGCTCCAGCCATCGAGTCGGCCATGGTGCGCTTGGCGCCCAGGCTCACGCGGGTGGAGTGCATCACGGACCGGGCCATCAACAGCCGGGTCCGGACGAGCGGCTTCGGAACGCTCATATCTTCTCCTTCGCGAAGGCCGGGGCAGCATCCCGACCTAAGTAAGTAGGTATTGACTTCAAGAGAGTGACGCCAGATTAGGGCCGCCATGACGCGATCTGCAATCGAATTCGTCGAAATGGTGATTTGCGTAACTTTTGGTCGCACATCCAGTCACATGAGTCACATAAACCCCATAAGTTTCAAGGCTTCTGCCCCATGTTGCCGTGGTGTGTCCTACCGTCTCTTCCGTGACCGGAGAACGCACACCCAAGCGGCGGATGTCCGCGGAGCGTCGACGGGCCCAGATCATCGAGTCGGCCCGTCGCGTCTTCGCGGAGAGCGGCTATGCCGCCACGCGCACCCGCGAGATCGCCGCCGAGGCCGGTGTCAACGAGGCGATGCTGTACCGGCACTTCCCGTCCAAGGAGGAGCTCTTCGAGGCCTCCGTGCTCGAGTCGATCGACGCGGCGATGGTCCGCGCCACCGAGAACGCCCACGGCATCAGCCGCGACCTGGCCGGCTCCGCGAGCGACGTCGAGGACGGCATCCGCAGGTTCTTCACCGACCTCGCCGACCTCGCGGTCGACCTCGGCCCGCTCATCGGCGCGACCGGCTTCGGGCCGAACTCCCCCGTGCGCACCAAGCTCATCGAGCGCCTCGACGCGCTCTTCGAGGTGGCCACCGCGATCACGGTCAACGGCATCCCCGACCTCATGCGCGACGAGATCGACGTCCGCCTGGGGCTGGAGGAGGTCTTCGGCGCGCTCTGGTTCTCGGCCGAGATGGCGCGCTGGACGGGCCGGACGTTCGACCGCGAGACCGTCCTCGACCAGATGATGGTGACGGTCTTCCACGGCATCATCGAGCTGCCCGAGGACGACGACGCCACGCAGACCGCCTGAGCCTCAGGCGCGCTTGAGCCGCTTCGGCGCCTCCGGCAGCGGCGGCGGGACCGATGCGGGTCCCTCCGACGCCTCGACGAGCCAGCCCCCGGCCTCCTCGGCGCGCTGCGCGAGTCCCGGGAGGGACGCATCGACCTCGACCAGCCACGCGGCGTCCTCGAAGTCGTCCTCGCCGGCGAACTCGTCGCGGTGGAGGCGACACGGGACGTCCTGCGCCCCCAGGGAGGCGACGAACGCGATCGCGTCGTCGCGCTCGTCGAAGTGCACGTCAGCCATGGTGCGACGGTAGCGCCCGCGCCTTCGACCTCGGCAGGATCCACCGGGTGAGGACCAGACCCCACAGCGCCGCCAGCACGAACATCACCAGGCCGTAGACCGCGGCGGGCACCGAGAGCTCGACGCTGTCGAGCACCTCGACGGCGACATAGATCGCGAGCGTGGCGTTGTGGACGCCGATCTCGAACGAGCAGGCCACGGCCTGCCGGTCGGTGACGCCCGCCCACGAGGGCACGACGAACCCGATGACCAGGCTGGCGATGCAGAAGATCGTGACCGCGAGGCCCACCGAGGCGGCGTAGTCGCCCACGTTCGATCGCTGGTCCACGACGATGCCGGCGATGATGACGAACAGCAGCACCGCCGACCCGATCCGGACGGGCTTGTCCATCGCGTCGGCGAAGTCGGGCCGCTTGGCGCGGACCAGCATGCCCAGGCCGACGGGCACCAGGACCACGGCGAAGACCTCGATGACCTTCCCGTACTGCAGCGAGACCTCGTCGCCGAGGTCGAAGTAGGCCATCGCGAGGTTGGTGACGATCGGCAGCGAGATGATCGCGACCACCGAGTTGATCGCGGTGAGCGTGATGTTCAGCGCGACGTCGCCGCGGAACAGGTGGCTGAAGAGGTTCGCGGTGCTGCCGCCGGGCGACGCGGCCAGCAGCATCATGCCGACGGCCAGCAGCGGCGGGAGGTCGAGGGCGAGCACCAGCACGAAGCACACCACCGGGAGCAGCACGAGCTGGCACAGCAGCGCGATCGCGACCGCCTTGGGCGACTTGCGCACCCGCGCGAAGTCCGCGACGGTCAGCGACAGCCCCAGCCCGAACATGATGACCCCGAGGGCGACGGGCAGTCCCACGGTCGACAGCATCGAATCCATGGCCGACACCCTACGTGACACGTGTCACATTCCGGGGCGGTCCGACGAGGTCGGTCCCGGAGGCCTCAGAGCGCGGCGCGGATCTCGGGCAGACGGGCCTCGAAGGCCGCCAGCCGGTCGCGCGTGCGCTGCGGCTCGCCCTTGCGCGCGAGGTTCAGCATGCCGGGGTCGCCGCGCTCGATGCCCGCCGCGATCCGCTCGGTGGCGGTGGTCATGCGGGCCACCACGGCGTCGAGCAGCGCCATCGGCCCCCACTCGGCGTACGCGTCGACGACCAGGTCGAGCCGGCGCACGACGTCCTCGAGCGGGATCTCGCGGTACAGCGGGATCGCGGTCCAGCACAGGAACGCGAGATCGTCGATCCGCTCCCCCGGGCCGGCGAGGTCCCAGTCGATCATCGCGACGAAGTGCCCGCTCTGGATGATCCAGTTGTAGGCGCCCGGGTCGTTGTGGCAGATGATCTGGTCGCCGGTGAGCTCGACCTCGCCCGCCTGACGCCACACGCGCGGGCCCTCAGGACGGAAGTCCTCGACGATGTCGTGGAAGTCGCGCAGCCAGCCCACGGCCTCGACCAGCACGGAGTCCAGGACGACCTCGTCGTCGACCGGCACGCCGCGGCCCTCGACGTACGAGACGATCTCGCGGCCGTCGTCGTCGAGCCCGGAGACGTGCGGGATGCCGCCCAGGCCCTCGTTCTCCAGCCAGTGCAGCAGCTCGTGGACGGCGGGGGTCCAGGCACCGGTCGGGCGGCGGACCGTGCGGCCCACCCGCCAGACACCGCCGGATCCACCGGGGAGGTGTTCGGGGATCTCTTCGCCTTCTGACACGCTGGCATCGTGACACACCACCACGCGATCCAGCCTCCCGAGGGACCGCCGCGACCCCGCCTCGCGTGGTCGCTGACCGCCGTCGTCCTCGTCGTCGCGCTCGTCGCGTTCGGCGCGGTCGCGGCGCTGTGGCCCGACAAGGCCGACGTCCCGCAGGGCGCGGACCCCTACGGCTCGGTCGCGATCCTGGACGCCACCGTCACCGAGGTGAACCCCTTCGACTGCGGCAGCACCGGCACCGGGCCCGACAACATCCCGATGGTCGAGGGCTCGTGCGCGAACGTCACGGCCGAGACCGAGCGCGGCTCGTCCGCGGTGTTCACGCTCGACCCCACGCGCTACGTCGGCGGGGCCGTCGAGGTCGGCGACAGCATCCGCGTCATCGAGGTCCAGCCCGAGGGCCAGCCGGCCTCCTACGAGTTCTACGACCACCAGCGAGGGCCGCAGCTGCTGATCCTCGCCGTCGTCTTCGCGATCCTCGTCGCCGTGGTGGGTCGCTGGCGCGGCCTGTTCGCGCTGCTGGGCATCGGGATCACGCTGCTCGTGCTGCTGCGCTTCGTCCTGCCCGCCCTGCTGGCCGACCAGCCACCGATCGCGGTCGCGGTGGCGGGTTCGACCGTGATCATGCTCGCCGTGCTCTACCTCGCGCACGGCGTCTCGATCCGCACCACCGCCGCCCTGTTCGGCACCCTGTTCGGCATCGCCTTCACGGCGCTGGTGGGGGCGATGTCCACCGACTGGGCGCACCTGACGGGCGTGGGCTCCGAGGACGACCACCTGCTGCTGGCCACCGCGCCCGCGATGAGTCTCGCGGGAGTCGTGGCGGCGTCGATGGTGATCGCCGGCCTCGGCGTGCTGAACGACGTCACCGTGACCCAGGCCAGCGCGGTCTGGGAGATGCGCGCCCTCAAGCCCACCGCGGGCCGCGCCGAGCTGTTCGGCTCCGCGATGCGGATCGGCCGCGACCACATCGCGTCGAGCGTCTACACCTTGGTGTTCGCCTACGCGGGCACGGCGATGACGACGCTGCTGCTGATCTCGGCCTACCAGCGGCCCCTGCTGGAGGTCGCCGTCACCGAGGGCATTGCCCAGGAGATCGTGCGCACGCTCGTCGGCGCGATCGGGCTCGTGCTGGCGGTGCCGATCACGACCGCGATCGCGGTGTGGCTGGCCCCCGAGAAGCTGCGTCCCGAGGACGTCGTCACCGGGTCGCGCGCGCTCTGACGGCGTCCGCGAGGCGCTCGGCCGCTCCCTCGGCGAGGTCGAGGTAGAGGCACGGCTCGACGGCCTCGATCTCCATGACGACCGGACCCGACGGGCCGGGCACCATGTCGACGCGCACGTAGAGCGGCACGCCGAAGCGGGTGGCCAGCTCGCCGTGGGCGGCGTGCGCGAGGTCGAGGAACTCCGGGGACGCCTCGCCCGACGTGACGAGGTCCTCGTCGTGCATGATCGCGGCCTCGGAGGCCGGGTCGTCGGGATCGAGCAGCTCGGGCGTGCCCTGCTCGCGCAGGACCGGCTTCTTGTGCAGGACGTGCGAGACCTCGCCGTCGAGGAAGACGACCGCGGTCTCGCCCGCGGAGTCGACGCCCTCGACGTAGGGCTGCACCATCGCGACGCGACCCGAGGCGTTGATCTGCGCGATCAGGTCGCGGGCCTCGTCGTGGTGGTCGGGGTCGAACCTGCCGGTGTCGCGGCCGCCGGCGGAGACCGTGGGCTTGACGACGACCTCGCCGCGCAGCTGGGGCGTCTCGGCACCGGGCACGACGTACGCCGTGGGGACCGTGGGCACGCCGAGCGCGCCGAGGTAGGCCTTGTCGGAGTTGAAGGCGATGAGGTCGGGCGCGTTGGAGACCCGCTCGCCCAGCGACCGCACCCAGGCCACGAACGCCTCGCGCTGGATCGTGTAGTCCCACGCCGAGCGGATCACGACGTGGTCGTACACCGACCAGTCGACCGCGGGGTCGTTCCAGACGACGAAGTCCGCGTCGAGCAGGCGCGCGGCCGCGTGGTCGTCCTCGAATCCCTCGGCGAGCTTGGCGCAGGTGGCGAAGGCGATGCGCTGGGCCATTCAGAGTCCCTTCCGCTGGCGGAACACCGCGACGAGCGCGTTGGCGTGTCCGTGGCCGAAGCCGTGCTGGTCCTTGAGGAACGCGACCTGCTCCATGTGCTTCGCGGTCGCGACCGACTCCAGCTCGCTCATCCAGTGCTCGATCGGCTCGCCGTACTTCTTCTCGATCGCCGGGAAGTACGAGGCGGGGCCCTTCACGCTCTCCGTCATGGTGCGAGCGTAGTCAGTCCCCCGGACGGAAGCGCAGGCCTCGGTCGGCCAGCGCCTCGCGGAGCAGCCGCACGGCCTTGAGGCCCACGCCGTGCAGCGAGAGGACCTCCGCCTCGGAACGCTCGGAGACCTGCGCGAGCGTCGTGATGCCGGCGGCGTGGAGCGCATGGGTCGCCGGCCTGCCGATCGAGGTCGGGAGGTCTCCCGCGGCGCTCACCGCACGTCCCCGTCCACGTAGAGCCAGCGTCCGTCCTCGCGGACGAAGCGCGACCGCTCGTGCAGGATGCCCAGCTCGCCGCCGACGAGGTACGTGGCGCGGAACTCCACCACGCCCGTCGTGTCGCCGGGCCCGCCGGCCTGCGTGTCGACGATCTGCAAGCCGCGCCAGCGCGGGTTGTCCGCGAGATCGAGGTCGTCCGGGCGGGTCGAGGGGTGCCATGTCGCGAGCAGCCAGTCGCGGTCGCCGCGCCGGAATGCGTCGAACCGCGAGCGCATCAGCGCCTCGGCCGTCTGGGGCTGGTCGGTCACGGCTCCAGCCTGACACGGCATGATCGCGCCATGGACGTCCTGCGCTCGATCGCCCTGTTCGCCGTGGCCGCCGTCGCGGAGATCGGCGGCGCGTGGCTGATCTGGCAGGGCGTGCGCGAGCACCGCGGCGTGATGTGGATGGGACTGGGCGTCGTGGCACTCGGCCTCTATGGGTTCGTGGCCACGCTGCAGCCAGACGCGAGCTTCGGGCGCATCCTCGCGGCCTACGGCGGCGTGTTCGTGGCCGGCTCGCTGGCCTGGGGCATGCTCCTGGACGGCTTCCGCCCCGACCGCTGGGACGTCGCGGGCGCCGCCATCTGCCTCGTCGGCGTCGCCGTCATCATGTACGCCCCCCGCAGCGCCTGACGCCGGCCTCCGGCGGGACGAACGATGATGACTTTCGCCCCGCTCCGGTCCCCGAATGCCTCATCGTTCGTGGGTGCGCTCAGTCCGAGAGCGCCTCGAGGAGGTTGCCCATGAGCCGCCACAGCACGTGGTGCTCCGGATCCCTCACCACTTGGTCCATCCCCGCGAGCTCCAGCATCATGTAGCCGTGGAGCGCGCTCCACCACTGTGCCGCCACGGCCTTCGGGTCGTCGCGACGGAGCCTCCCGGCGTCCATGGCCCGCTCCACCAGCGTCACCAGCTGCCGGAAGGCCGCGTAGGCCACATCGGGGTCAGGTCCCTGGCCACCCAGACCACGCACACTGATCGCTCCGAACATCACGGCGTAGAGGTGGGGGTTCTGGAGGGCGTTCTCGCGGTACGCGGCCGCGGTGGCCAACAGGTCGGCCGCCGGGTCGTCCGTCCTCTCGACGGCGTCCACCCGGTCGATGAGGCGACGGAATCCCTCGGTCGCGACGGCGTCGACGACCTTGCCCATGCTGCCGAAGTGCGTGTAGACGGCCATCGTGGAGGTGCCGGCACCCGTGGCGAGCCGACGGGCGGACAGCGCCGACGGCCCCTGCTCGTCGAGGATGCGCGCCGCCTCCTCCAGCAGTCTGCGACGGGCGTCCGGCGCGTCGGCGGTGGTCTCCGAGCTCATGCTGGACACCCTGCCATAACGGCGTTATGGTCGAGCGATAACAGCGTTATGCGGCTCGGGCGCATGTCTGAGGAGACGCCATGACCCACACCATCGACCCCATCACCAGCTCGACGAACCGGTACCTGCGCGACAACTTCGCGCCCGTTCGCGAGGAGCTCACGGCGACCGACCTGGCCGTCACCGGGCGACTGCCCGCCCACCTCGACGGCCGCTACCTGCGGATCGGCCCGAACCCGCTCGACGACCCCGGCGACCAGCACCACTGGTTCCTCGGCGAGGGCATGGTGCACGGCGTCCGGCTGCGCGACGGACAGGCCCAGTGGTACCGGAACCGCTGGGTGCGCTCGGCCGATGTCGCCGACGCCCTCGGCGAGCCCGTGCGCGGCACGCCCGGCGAGCTCGACTTCGCCGCCAACACCAACGTCCTGCAGCACGCCGGGCGCACGCTCGCTCTCGTCGAGGCGGGCGCGCCGCCCTACGAGCTGGCCCACGAGCTCGACACGGTGGGCCCGTGCGACTTCGGCGGCACCCTGCCGAGCCTGCCCGGTCGGCCCGGCTACGCGGCGCATCCCCATCGCGACCCCGACACCGGGGAGCTGCACGCCCTGTCCTACAGCTGGATGCGCGGCAACAAGGTGGCCTACTCGGTGCTCGGCAACGACGGCCGGATCCGGCGCAGCGTCGACATCGAGGTGCACGGCAGCCCGATGATGCACGACTTCGCCCTCACCGAGCGGCACGTCGTGATCCTCGACCTGCCCGTCACGTTCGACATCGCGATGGCCACCGCCGACGTGCCGCGCCTCATCAGGCCTCTCGTCCGCGGAGTCCTCAACCGGGTGATCGGGCGCAATCCGCTGCCGGAGCCGGTGATCGCCCGGATCGCGCGCGGCGGGAGCGACGAGCCCTCACTCCCCTACCTGTGGAACCGCGACTACCCCGCCCGGATCGGGATCCTGCCGCGCGACGCCGATGGTGACGCCGTGCGGTGGTTCGAGATCGACCCCTGCTACGTCTTCCACACGCTGAACGCCTACGACGACGGCGACTCCGTCGTGGTGGACGTGGTGCGGCACCCGCGGATGTTCGACACGGTCCTCAACGGGCCGGACGAGGGCCCTGCGGTGCTGACCCGGTTCACCCTCGACCTGCGCACCGGACGGGCCCACGAGAGCGGCATGGACCAGCGGTCGCAGGAGTTCCCTCGGCATGACGAGCGGCTCACGGGACGACGGCACCGGTACGGCTGGGCCGTGGGCTTCGAGGACGGCGTCCCGGGCGACACCGTCCTGCGGCACGACCTCGCCACCGGCACCACCGACGCGCGCCGGCTGGGCTCCGGGATGGAGGCGAGCGAGTTCTGCTTCGTGCCCGACCCCGACGGCACGGCCGAGGACGACGGCGTGCTGATGGGCTACGTCCACGACCGCGCCGAGGGTCGGAGCCAGCTGCGCCTGCTCGACGCCGCGACGCTCGAGGACGTCGCGACGGTGCACCTTCCCGGTCGCGTGCCCGCGGGCTTCCACGGCAACTGGGCACCGGAAGGGACGGACCTCGCCGACGTGTGACCTCAGTCGTCGAGCGCCCGGGCGGCGCGACCGCCGACGACGGCGCCGTGGATCACCAGCACGAGCATCGCGGCAGCGCCGACCAGGACCGTGGTGAGCATGACGGCCTCCGACACCGGCGCGAGCATGACGAGGGCGACCAGGATCGACACGACCCCCGCTGCCTGCGTGGGGCGCTCGGCGCGCTGGTGGGCGGCGAGCCAGGCCTCGTCGCTGACCATCGTGCTGGGCGTGCGGATCCCGGCGAGCGCGTTGCGACGGAGGCGGCCCGAGGCCGCGGCGCGCGCCATCCACAGCAGCAGCACTCCCGTGCCCGCCATGACGACGAACAGCACGAGGCGCGCGATCAGCAGCTCGGTCACCCGTCCACCGTAGGGGACGCAGAATGATGCCTTTCGCCCCGCCGGGTACCCGAATGCCTCATCGTTCGTCCGCTGCGGAGCACGCCCGGCGGACGTAGGGTGCTGGCGTGAGCGACGAGGCCTTCGAGTCCCTGATGACGTCCGTCGACCCGCCCCTGGTGGTGGTGACGACCGCGGCGGAGGACGAGCGCGCGGGCTGCCTCGTCGGCTTCCACTCCCAGTCCAGCATCGACAGCGGGCACTACAGCCTGTGGCTGTCGAAGGCGAACCACACGTACCGCACGGGTCTGCGCGCCACGCACTTCGCGGTGCACTTCCTCACCGACCAGGACCACGCGCTCGCCGAGCGGTTTGGCACCGTGTGCAGCGCCGAGACCGACAAGTTCGCCGACCTCGAGGTCGACACCGACGAGCACGGCACGCCGCTGCTGCGCGACCTCCCGAACCGGCTGCTGCTCGAGCGGATCGCGGTGCTCGACGACGGCGGCGACCACGTCTGCCTGACCACGCGCGTGCTCTCGGCCCACAGCGGCGGGCCGTTCACGCCGTTGCGCGTCTCGGACGCGGACGACCTCGAGCCCGGACACCCGGCCGAGGCGCGCGCCGTCTCGCCCTGAGTCAGCCCTCGAGCAGGCCGGCCAGCGTGTCGAGGTCGGCCGCCACCTGGCGGCAGTCGCGGTCGAAGTCCTCGTCCGAGAGGTCCAGCTGGCGCACGGTCATGAGGATCTCGGAGCCCTCCGGGTGCGCGAGCACGCGGAACGGATTGGTGACGACGTCGCCGTTCGGCAGGGTGACGTCGTGGTCGAGGACGCCAAGGTCGTTGCGCGGGACGAAGCGCACCGACACCTCTCCCATCGGCGACTGCATCCGCAGGACGTCGCCCTGCACTTCGATGTCCTCGGCCTGAGCCAGCCCCGCCGCCCAGCGCGGCAGGTGCGCGGGATCCACGGCGAAGTCGTAGACCTTCTCGGGCGATGCGGCGATGACGCGGCTGACGTGACGGGACTCCATGGGTGGCAGCATGCCACCGGTCACCGTCGGAAACAGCCCCGGCGAGCGCCGCGAGGCCTAGCCTTGCGCCATGGAGAGCCTCGCGGACTGGTGGTTCGGCCTGGGCTTCATGTTCGCGTTCTACATCGCCCCGGCCGCGATCACGCTGGCGTTCGCCCTGAGGCCGAGCTCCAGACTCCGCACGACCACGGTCGCGATCGGGCTCGTCACCTGGCTGCTGTGGCTCGCACAGTTCGCGGTCTGGACCCAGTCCCATGACGAGCCGATCCCCGGCGAGACCGTCCCGAACGAGCTCTTCCCGATTCACGAGGCGCTCGCGCACGCGAGCGCGGCCGGATGCGTCATCTTGCTCCCCCTTGCCGTGGCCGTGGTCGTGACCGGTCGCCCCGCCCGACAGCACGTGCGAGTCGAGGGCTGAGCCCGTGGGCAACCGGAGCGTCGCCGAGAAGATGGGCGTGAAGCCCGGCTGGACGGCCCACTTCGTGCACGCGCCCGACGGCGTGCCGGAGTCCATGGGGCTCCCCGACCTGAGGATGGTGCCGTTGCGCGGCGAGATCGACTACCTCCACCTCTTCGTCGTCACGCAGGACCAGATGCGAGCCGAGTTCCCCCGCCTCGTGCCGCACGTCGCGCCGCAGGGCAAGCTCTGGCTCTCGTGGCCGAAGGGACGCGGCCTGGGCTCCGACCTGACCCTTCCGAAGGTCATCGAGATCGGCTACGACTGCGGCCTCGTGGAGAGCACCTGCCTGTCCGTCGACCCCACGTGGAGCGGGCTGCGGTTCACCCGCCCGAAGGAGGGCACGCGGTACCGCAACAGCTTCGGCACCCTGCCGGGCCAGCGCTGACCTCCGTCCGCGTCCACGCCTCCGGCGCGCGAGATGTGTAGCGGTCTCCACCCCTTTCCGGAGGATGGGGCCGAAGAACGGTGGCGAACGCTACACATCTGGCGCCGCGGAGCGGTGGGTCAGGTCCACAGCTCCCGCAGGGCCACGGCCGCCAGCGCCACGTCGATGCCGACGCCGAGCAGCCACCACGGGGTGAAGGTCACGAGCAGCAGCGCGAGCGAGATCAGCGACGCCGCCAACAACACACCCGGCCACCACTGCGCACCCGCGAGGAACGCGACGCCCGCGACCACGAACACGGCCACCGCCGCCAGGGCCACGACCGTCGTCGACGAGCCGAGCTCGCCCAGCAGCCACGAGTGCCGCACGTCGAAGGGCACGTCGTCCGAGGCGGGCGCCATCCAGATCGCGGCGTGCACCAGACCGTGGGCGATGAGAAAGGCACCGAACAGCCAGCTCATGGGATCTCCTCCTCCTAGGGGCTCATCACGTGGGAGTCCACCCAGCGCTCCAGCGCCGGGACGAGCAGCAGGGCGGCGATCCCCGCCAGCATGAGCACGTGGACGAAGGCGTTCCACAGCCACGTGCCGGTGGGCTCACCACCGCGGGCGGCGGCCACGGCGTAGGTGAGGAGGGCGACGAGCCCGATGGCCGACGACGTCAGTGCCGCCGTCTCCCACCAGGGGTGGCGGGCGAACAGCCCGTAGGTCGCCAAGCAGAATCCCGCGATCGTCACGAGACAGAGAAGCCGCGTGACCCACCACAGCGCCCCGGAGGTCGCGACGCCGCGCCCGGCGAACGCCGGCGTCAGCCACAGCCACGTACTGCCGGCGAGCAGGAGTGCGATGCCGCCCATGCTCCGGATCGTCCACATGGCCCTCGCCTCCTACCCCTCGATCGTCCCGCCGTAACGCTGGCGCGCACAGGGCCGAAGGGCACGAGGTGACCCCGCCCTTCGACCCCTTCGCACGTCATCCGACGGCGACGAGGAGCACCGAGGCGAGCACGCTCGTGCCCACGAAGTAGGGCGCGTTCACGAGGCCGTAGAGCAGCGGTCGCGGGACGTTGGGATTGATCGCGATCTGGAAGGCCATCGCGGTCAGGTAGCCCACGCCGACGACGAGGCCGAAGACCACCGCATCGCCCGTCGTGGTGACACCGAGAGCCTCGAGCAGCACCGCGGTCGCGAGCAGGGTGACGAGCTGGCACACGACCGGCCCCACCGCGGACACGGCGCTCACCGGAGGCGTCGACTCCCCCGCCCGCCCGAGGGCGAGTGCATAGGGGCGGGGCACGACGACGGCGAACCACACGCCCGCCAGCACGATCGATGCGACGGCGGCGATGCCGAATGCCAACCAGCTGGTGTCACCCAGAACGTTGAACATGGAGACCCTCATTTCCGGCGGCCACGGTGGCCGCTCTCGTGACAGCCTTCCGAGCATTGCGGTCAGCATCTGTCCGCTACTTGCGACAGAATCGAGACGTGACGACGACCTCGGGACGGCTGCTCGCCCTGCTCTCGCTCCTGCAGACCCGGCGCGACTGGACGGGCGAGGTGCTCGCGTCGCGCCTCGACGTCAGCCCGCGCACCGTGCGCCGCGACGTCGAGCGGCTGCGCGAGCTCGGCTACCGGATCGAAGCCTTCACGGGGCCGGCAGGCGGCTATCGTCTCGACGCCGGAGCGGACCTTCCGCCCCTGCTCCTCGACGACGACCAGGCACTGGCCCTGGCCCTCTCACTGCAGGTCTCCACCACCACCGGCCTCGGGCTCGACGACCGGATCGGCGAGGCGGCACTGCGGGCGCTCACCGTTCTGCGCCAGGTCATGCCGTCACGGCTGCGGCACCGCCTGGACGCGCTGCCCGTCGACGTGGTCGAGGCGCGATCAGGCCCGGCCGTCGACCGCGATGTCCTCCTTGCGATCGGCGCCGCCGTCCATGCGCGCGAGGTCCTGCGGTTCGACCACGCCGGCGCTCGGCGCCGCGTCGAGCCCCATCACCTCGTCCACCGGCACGGCCGCTGGTACCTCGTCGGCTGGGACCTCGGCCGCGAGGACTGGCGCGTCTTTCGCGCCGACCGGATCAGCCCGCGTGTACCGAACGGGCCTCGGTTCGTCCCGCGCGACCTGCCGGGCGGCGACCCCGCCGTCTTCGTCACCGCTCGGTTCCGCGGGTCCGAGGACAACGAGTGGCCGTGCCGCGGCGAAGCGGTGGTGCACCTGCCGATCGACCGGGTGCGCCCGTTCGTCCGCGACGGCCACGTCGAGGCGGTCACGGACGACCGCACCCGGGTCGTGGAGGGCTCGTGGTCGTGGCCCGCGCTCGCGGCCTCGCTCCTGCGCTTCGACGCCGAGATCGAGGCCGTGGAGCCGCTTGAGCTCGCCCAGGCCTTCCGCCTCCTCGGCAGCCGCGCCGAGACAGCGGGACGAGCGCCACACCGCTAGAGCCAGCCCCCGGTGATCGCCGAGCCGCGACCCGGGTGCGATCAGCGGTCAGACGACGACGAGCTCCTTGCCGGCCGGATCGTGGTCCGCCAGCGCGACGCTCTGGACAGCGGGGTCGTCGTAGGTGCTCCAGTAGTACGTCGTGGTCCGCGCCGAGAAGAGCCCGGTGTAGATGGTCGTCTCGAACTCACCGGAGCCCATGGCCGCGCTCCCGTCGACCATGGCGACCTGCTGGAGCGTGTGGAACGCACGGCTCACGTTCTCCTCCTCCGTCGACTTCTGCGGGTAGTGCGCGTTCACGTAGGCCGCGCGCACGAACCGGGACGGCGAGTAGTAGTCCCCGGGAATCCCTCGCATGTGCGACCCGGAGCCGAACGGCGCGAGGCGCGCTCGGCCGACCTCGGTCTCTTCGGGGAACTCCGGGCCGACGTTGAGGTAGTTGCGCAGGTTCTCGTGGTGCCAGCCGAAGCCCGGCTGGTTCGCCAGGACGTCAACGTCGTCGTCGAAGACCTGCACCCCCTCGTCCGTGGCCTCCACCACGATGGCGCGTGTGGCGTCGCCGATGATCCAGTGCAGCAGCGAGCTCGGGTACCGATCGTTGATGGGCTTGTCCACGATGACCAGACTCCGCAGCGCCGCCTCGACCTCGTCGACGCTGGAGAACTGGGACGTCACCCAGAGTGGGAACTCGTACGCAGCGACGTTGGTCGCGCCCTCGACCGGCTCCTGCGCGTAGCGCGCGTAGCCCGGGAAGTTGAGTCCGGCCACCGCCAGACCCGCGTCGTTGCCGCAGTCGAAGTAGAGGGGCGTGCCCTCCTCCACGATCGCCATCCCGATGACGGCGTGCCGGAGACTCGGCACCGCCCCGAAGGGCGAGGGCACCTCGACACCGGTGGGCGTCACCACCACCCGCTCGCCGTAGCCCTGCGTCCAGTCGAGATTGCGGGCCAGGTACAGATGGCCGCTCCCGTCGGAGAATCTGATGCTCGTGCACATGGTCCGCCCCCCGCCGGGAGTGGCCGCGTGGCCGTGCATCGCAGTCGCCGCCGGCTTCCATCGTCCGGTCGCCGAGGTCGGATCCACCCGGCGTGCTGTCCTTCTCAGGATGGACCCGTCGGGAAGTACCCGCCATTCGTCGCGGATCTTGAGATGGTTGGGCCCGTACCCGGGCCTCAGCGCCAGAACATCGCGAACGATCACCCTGGCGCCGCGCGGACGTCTATCGTTCGCGCAAGAACTAGCGCCCGACGCTCAGCGCGGCCTGCCATGCTGCTTTCTCTCGTTCGACTCCAAGAAGCCACGGATGACTGACCACACGATGGGCCGTCTGGAGTTCGGGTCCCTGCGCGATGCGTGGAGGGGCGAGGCGTCTGACTTCACTCCGCTGCTGGCTGAGCGGTTGGACGTACGTGGCCCTCTGGGAGTGAGGGTGCGCGTGGGCAGCGGTTCCGGACGGTCCAGTGTCTCAGCGGTCGCGCTGCACGCGTCCCTCGTCCCACACGGGCTCCGAGCTCTCGCGCACCACGCCGTCGGCCCCGAAGACCAGGAATCGGTCGAAGGTCTTGGCGAACCAACGGTCGTGAGTCACGGCCAGGACGGTGCCCTCGTACGACTCGAGCGCGGCCTGCAGCGCCTCGGCCGACTCCAGGTCGAGGTTGTCGGTGGGCTCGTCGAGCAGCAGCGACGTCGCTCCGCCGAGCTCGAGGCGCAGGATCTGCACCCGTGCCTTCTGCCCTCCCGAGAGCCGTTCGTACGTGGTCTCGGCCTGCTGCTCCAGCTCGTAGCGCCGCAGTGACGACATCGCCGGCCCGCGCTGCAGGGCATGTTCGGCCCACAGGACGTCCAGCAGCGTGCGGCCTTCGAGCTCGGGGTAGGCGTGGGTCTGTGCGAAGTGACCCGGCACGACCCGCGCGCCGAGCTTCCAAGCGCCCGAGTGGTCGACCGGCTGGCCCGCCAGCAGACGCAGGAAGTGCGACTTGCCGGAGCCGTTCGAGCCGAGCACGGCCACTCGCTCGCCCTGGAACACCTCGAGGTCGAACGGCGCCATCAAACCCGTCAGCTCCAGCTTCTCGACGGTGATCGCCCGCACGCCGGTGCGGCCGCCCTTGAGGCGCATCGTGATGTCCTGCTCGCGCGGCGGCTCGGGGGGCGGCCCGATCTCCTCGAACTTCCTCAGCCGGGTCTGCGCCGCGGCGTACCGCGACGCCATCGCATGACTGACGGCGGCGGCCTGCTGCAGGCTCACCACCAGCTTCTTCAACCGCGCGTGCTGCTCGTCCCAGCGCTTGCGCAGCTCCTCGAACCGCGCGAACCGCTGCATGCGGGCCTCGTGGAACGACGCGAAGCCGCCGCCGTGCACCCACACGTCGGCTCCGGCCGGCGACGGCTCGACCGACAGGATCTTGTCAGCGGCCTCCGACAGCAGCTCGCGGTCGTGCGAGACCAGCAGCACGGTCTTGCGGGTCTCGCGCAGCTGGTGCTCCAGCCGGCGCTTGGAGGGCACGTCGAGGTAGTTGTCGGGCTCGTCGAGAAGCAGCACCTCGGCCGGTCCGCGCAGCAACGCCTCCAGCACGACCCGCTTCTGCTCACCGCCCGACAGCGTCACGGCCTCGCGGTCCATGACGGAGTAGTACGAGGCACCGAGCGCCTCGATCGTGCACATGTCCCAGGTGTTCTCGTAGTCGTAGCCGCCGGCCTCGGCCCAGTCCGAGAGCGCTTGGGCGTAGGCCATCTGCGTGGCCTCGTCGTCGTTCGAGGCCAGCGCGGCCTCGGCGGCATCGACCGCTCGCGCGGCGTCGCGGATCCGGTCAGGCGCCACGCTCACCAGCAGGTCACGCACCGACGAGCCGTCCCGAACCGTCCCGACGAACTGCGGCATCACTGCCAGGCCGCCGGAGACGTTCACGGTGCCCGAGTCGGGCGTCAGGGAGCCGTCGATCAGCCGGAGCAGCGTCGACTTGCCGGCCCCGTTCGGGCCGACCAGCGCCACGACGGAACCCTCCCCCACCCGGAACGACACGTCACCGAGCAGCAACCGCCCGTCCGGAAGGACGTACTCCAGGTGTGCGACGTCGACGTGACCCATGACAGAAGCCTGTCAGGGTGAGGCCACCCCTCAGCCCAGGGGTCCGCGCGCAACAGCTCCACCCTGAACCGAGGGCGGGCGCCCGAGGCTCAGACGTTGAAGCGGAACGATCACGGTTGGTTACGGTGAACAGCGGCGGCCGTTGGAAAGTCGAGAAAACGTAGCGTTTCCAGTGTAAGTTCGCTGCCACTCATGTTGGCAACAGTCGGAGAGGCTCGGTATCCGTGGGACGTCTTGCGGACTGTTTGCGGACCGCGGCGGCGGCGAGCAGACGAAGTCAACATTGCGCGGGTTTCCCCGCAGCTCGGGAATGCTCCACGCCGGCTCAGGTGGCCCAGGCTCAGGCGCACGCCCGCGCCCGTCATCCCGAACGTCGGCATCAGACGACTCCACTCGCCGTTGTGGCGGACCTGTGCGAGTCAATTCGCAGAACTCGCCGCGGATTCAACGAAGCCTAGACCTACTCGTCATGATGTGCCTACAAGCGGAATCGTCTCCAGAAGCGTGACATTCCGGAGCCATCCCGCCCGCGTGCATGAGAAATCCCGTGCGATGACCGAAATGCGCGCCGGATGTAGTGACTCGCCATACCCTGTAGGTGTTCGTTGGTTGAGGGATGCCAGCGCCGGTGAGTTCAACTCTCACTCGGTTGCATCGGGAGTCCTCGGCCTGCTCGTCATTTCGCTCGTCCGCCTGTTGAGTGAGCGCCCATTTGGGCGTCTCAGGAAGGGGTCGCGTATGACGAACCCGAAGCACAAGAAGATGAAGAAGAGCAATGACCCTCAGGGTTCTCGTAAGTTCCACCACTATGTTCTCGAAACCATGTGGGCGGTAGCAGCGAGTGGCGCGGCAGGGCGCTGGCTTCCCTGAACCAATGAACCTGAGAACGCCGTCGCCTCAGTGCGCAGGAGGACGTCATGTACGGGTCTGTCCATCGGAACCCTAGATCCGGCGCCAGTGACGTCCTGGCCTTCGGACCTGCCCAGCTGCTCAGGCATCGCTGAGACCCGTGATGGCTACGCGACGCGATGCCGTAGACGGGACTGCGATTGTCGGGGTGTTGACCGCCTGCATCTCGCGCCCGTTCGGCGAGAGTCGTAGTAAACGCAGGCAGTACCACCTCCGCACTCCAACCTGGCGTCCGTCAGTCGAACTCCTGAATCTGCGGCGTGAGGAACTCAGGACGGGTACCGAGCAATTCCCCGTTGATCAATGAGCCGCTTCTGGGGCCGACGTGGAAGGTCCCCACTTGGGTTCTCCCATCGGACAGGTAGACCGAGACATCCCAACCATTCGGGTACCGCCTCTCCCGCTCGCGCTGCGCGCGTTCCAACTCGGCAGGATCTGTCGGTCCGAACGGGTCGTCGGGACTGAAGGCTCTCAGGTCGGTCACACGCGCGTAGCCCAGGACGCGCTCACCTTCGAACCTGTAGTCGCCGCGGTACACCAAGTCTGGAACCTCGTGCAGGGAACGACCCACTCCGAATGTTTGTCCGTTCTCATTGATGCCGAGCTGGGTGGGGGTCTGCCGCACGTATTGGATCGCGATCGTTCCCACAAAGCCATCAGCCGGACGGACTTTGACGGCACCTGCATCGGCCGTGAGCGCCAAATCCGAGAAGAACACGTAAGTTCCTCCACTCTTGAGGTCTTCTTCGGACCAGCTGTGAGACCACGTCGAGAAATCGCCCGACCCTGCGGAGACTGTGAGCGTGCCGGCCTCCATGACCCGCACCTTCACGTGGACATCCGTCGCGCCTTCGGGCCGATCGCCCAGCGGAACGTCGATCGCGGCAGCGAACTCGCGAGTACTGGGTGTTCCCAGAAGCTCTCGTACAGAGCTTCCCGGCACCACACCGTCCGGAGCTGGGATCGGCGCTCCGTAGATCTCAGTTGGATAGAAACCCTTGGACGATGGCGCCGCTGGAGCCTCGGTACCGGTGGCTGCATAGGCGGCGAAGGTCGCGCCTGTGCCTACGAGAACGCCGGACAGCGCCCACCCGGCAGCTTGCAGTCCCCTCCTCCGCCGTGGGCTTTCCTCGGCGGCATGGGCGATCAGACCCGCTCGAATCGCGTCGGCCCTATCGCCAGTGAGTTGGATCATGACGGTTCTCCTTCCGGGAGCAGGGTCGCAGTAGCTGTGGACTTCAACCGGCGCCGTAAGCGCGATAGCCGGGTCTTCGCTGCGGACTCGGAGACCCCCGTCGCGAGTGCCGCTTCGCGGATCGAGAACCCCTCAATTGCCGTCATTGCGAGTAGGTCTGCGTCGATTGGCTTCAATGACGCTAATGCGCCACGCAACGCGGTCAGCCGCTTGTCCTCGTGATCGCTGATAGCACGCGCGGCATCGTCGATGAGGACGGGAGGGGGAAGCGTGGCCAGGAACTTCTCGAACCTCCGGCGGGATCGAGCGGCGTTGCGCGCTACGTTCCGCGTCGTGACGAGTAGCCATGGCAGCACTGACCCATCCACGAACGTCACGTGGGACCGTCGGCGCCAGAGCTCGAGAAACGCCATCGCGGCAAGATCCTCGGCATCGTGACGTGTAGCACCTCCACGCAGCACGTGGGTGAACACTCGGTCCTTGTGTCGATCCCAGATCACTCCGAACGACAACGGATCACCCGCGAGGATCCGTCCCCAGACGCCCTCGTCCGTTTCATCCATCACACCTGAGTATGTCCGGACGGAGTTCAAAGGTGGCATCGCGAGGTGAGGGCACGCGCAGACTCACGACGCAGATGGACACGGCGGTCCAAGCGACCCACACCGATGTGGATGTGGCCCAGTCTGGCCCCAGCGCTTCGGACCGAAAATGAGAGACCCGAGGCCCCGATGGACTCGAACCCGCGCTACCGCCTCGAGAGTTCGTTCGGGCGGCGTAGGAAAAGTATTGAGAAGCGACGTTATCGCAGGTCAGAGGCACCTTACGGCATCGGACGTCGTTGACGGGATCGAGCGATTTCGTGCGCCCAACTTGGCCCAACTGTTGGGGTCACTCTGGCGACATCGCCGCCGATTGACATTCACCCAGACCATCGAAGTGACGCGATCCGCGAGTATCCAACTCCAGACGAAGCCTTGCTCGGCGACGGCCCAACGGTGGACCTCCAGGAGGCTCTCCCCAACATTCGCGTCTCGTGGGTGAGCCGCTCAACTGAAGGCAGACCCGTGTATGGGCGTTTCAGTTAGTAACCCGCGGGACCTCGCGGTCGAAATGCCGGAGGTTCCGTCGGCTGAGAACGTGGACGAAATCGCAACCTGATCGAATTCTCCTCCTCCAAGAGCTCAAGTTCGCCAACAGCAGCGTTTAGATGCCCACGACGAAACAACCGGGACAACTCAGACGGATCTAACTTTGGCATGGACAGGCCATCAAGTCTTACGAGGACCAGATCCAATTCTGAAACTGGCGGACGCCGACTTCCAATCGAAACCGTCAGTTGCCAAACCGAGGTAGCCGCAAAGCCGGCAGCGAGAACGACAAGAAACATATCCCTAGGCAGTTTGCAAGCCCCGAGGGAAAGGACTACCAAGACGACGACGACGGCGGCGAAGCCGGCGAGCGAGATCACCCGTCTCATTCGACCACGCATCGCAACCCGCGCTGCCACTCCGGCGTCGCCTAGATCAACCTCGTACGGATAGGACACATTCACTCCATCAGCATTAGCCCTTCGCACTCTACCTGGCCGGAACCGCAAGAGAGTTTACTCGAGCTCCGCACTGTATCTTACTCCTTTCTCACGACATGCGGATTCAAGAAGATCGCTCAACCTCACGATATCGGAGCCGAGCGGAGCGAGTAATCTCGGCAATCGCACGAAGTCGCCAGACCTGCTAGCGACCAAGATGCTGGGGAATCCAATGCTGCCACTCGCAAATGCTCCCAATAGGTTCCACACGGGTTCACCAGCTTGGAGTTCGACTCGCTGAACGTCCTCCCACGCGGTCTTGAATAGAACAGCGTGACGCACTCGCACTGATACGGCTTCCGCGGTAATGACCACGCACCGGCGGCCAATGACCTCGGCCAGCCAAGCCAACGCCACGGCGACGGCCGTTAGCCCCAGCACGACGGCAGCCAACGCCAGTCGACCCTCGACCCTGAACACCACAAGGACGATCATCAGATAGAAGAGGGCCACCGCTACGACAACGGGCAGATATGCCAGCGCTGACGGCCACCGCCGCGGAATCCATACAGCGCCACCATCGAACGATTCGCGCCAAGGCTCGTCTTTGTCTTCTCGTCGAACCACGCTCAGTCACACCTCACTCAGCACTTGACCTGCCGGACCGAGGGAAACCCGGTGTGAACCTCAAGCATGACGCACCGCTTCCGGTAGTGCGCGATATTCGCAGCAAGGGAGATCATCGCGGCAACCCCAAAGCCCAAACTACGGAACAATGTCTTTTTTAGACTACTTGAAGCATTTTTCAGGATCGGGTCGTTTCTCGTAATCCGCTTAATGATGTAATCGAGAGCCGAATTGTACATCCCCATCGCAGTGCCGACATTGCGCGCCTTCTTTGTTTCGCTCTTATTCCATTTGATCGAATAATAGAATCCAATCGGAACAGTCATGCACCATCGATTTCCGTTCCGGGAGTACTTGCATTTCGAGTACGTATACCACTTGAATGAGGTCTTATACATACCGGTTAGATCAAACCAGTTGATAGGATCCGCTGGATAGATATAGGCGTTGTCGTTTCCGCCGGCGATGGGGTCCCGGGTGAGGAACCTGCCGGTGAACGGGTTGTAGAGGCGGGCGCCCATCAGGGTGAGATCGCCAAGAGCGATGGTAGTGTCGCGTTGGCTTTTCCCGAGCCAACCGTACCTGCCAGATGCCTTAACAGTTTGCGGGAGGCCGTACTCGGTGGTTTCTCCGTAGCTCATGAGGGTGCCGGCGTTGCCTCCGGTGAGGTCCCATCCGCCGACGACGTCTCCGTCAAGATTGCCTAGCTGAGCTTGAGTGACCCCGGCGTCGTTCGTTGTCAGATGGAGGCCGGAACCGAGCCCTGCAACGTATCTGGTCCACGACTCTTCCCACGACGTTGATCCGTCCTCGCGGGTCTTAAAGGTGCTCCAGGCGGGCGAGTCGCTCTTATCCGCGTAATGGTTGCTGATTTGTGCGATGTCCAGGGCCGCGACTGCCGTCGTGATCTGTCGGACTCGGCCTGCAGGGTCGAGATCATAGGTCTGCGTTTCACCGGTCGTGGAGATCGACCGGACCATATCGTTCGCGTGATAGCCAACAGTCAGATCGACCCCGGTTGACAAGTCGGCGCCGGGGACAGTCAGTGACCTTCCCAGTTGGTCGTATGTGTAACCGCTGAGAGTGGAACGGTCGGCCGAATCGTAGGAGCGGTTCGTCAAGCTTGCGGCGGTCGCGTCTTGACAACTGCCGCCGGTTCCTGGGTCGTAGGAGGTCAGGCTGGTCCGGTTCGATTCGACGCTGAATCCGTAGGTTCGGGTGTTGCACTGATGGGTCGGGGTGCCACCTACATCGGCGGTAACCACGTCCTCGACCTTGGTGAGTCGGTTGCGGCCGTCGTAAGAATAGGTCTTGGTCGACAAGATCTGCTTATCTTGACGGATCTGCCCCGTGGTGTTGGTGATCTGTGAGAATCCCAGTTGCCCGCCGTCGCCGAGGTCATGAACCAGGTTCCGTGCAGCGCCGTTGAGGTCATACGTCCATTCGCTGGTCACACTATCGGTGACTTGGAGAGTCAGGTTCCCCTCCGAATCGTAGGCGCCGGTCTGCTCGACCCCAGTTACCCCCGTTTCAAGACGTGTCACGAGACCCCGGCGTTCCTTCGCCGCCTGAGCGTCGGTTCCGTCGTAGTGGTACGTGTACGTGCCCTTGCCGTCGTTGAATGTCGATACTCGTCCTGCGCTGTCGTATGTGGTGGCAGCGATGTTGCCGTATCCATCGGACTGAGTGGTGACCCGGGCCCAGCTGTCATAGTTGGAGACCCCGTCATGGGTGCCATTGCTGATAGATACCAGGAGACCAGTCACATCGTCGTACTCGAAGGACGTATTCGGCACGTCGGTATCGGCAACACCCGGCGTCGACACTGATGTTTGCACCGAACGTCCCGCCGAGTCGAATTCTTCGGTCGTTACACGGCGTTCGGCGCCGCCCACCACTTCAGCAATTCGCACCGGGGAGAGCCACAGGTCGTACTTGGTTATGACGGTTTCGGGAATGTCTCCGCCTGTCGGTTGCATGGCTGGTCCGGTCCAGCAGACCAGATCGATCCAGGCGGGCTTGTGCCGGCACTCGGCTCTCGTTGCGCTGTTGTCGGCAGTGTAGAGAACGGTGTTGGTCCATCGCGCCTGGTCGTTGTCAGCGACGCCTTGAGGGGTCCGGGTCTGGAACACGGCTCCTTGGCTGTCGAGGCGAGTGACCGTGGTCGACTGAGCGGAAGTGCCAACTCCGGTGATCGTCTTAGTGGGAGTGAACAGTTCCCACCCACTACCGTCGCCGTCAACTACTGGCGCGTACTCATAGCGCGTGGTTCTAGTGTCAATAGTTGTGGGCGACGCGCTCGGCGCCGGATCGGTGGTGGTCGAGATCCTTTTTCGTACTGCGAGGTTAAATCCACCCTCGTTAATCTCGGCCGGTCGGCCTGGCCGCAGGGCGGCGGGGACTTCATCGTCGTAGTCAGTTTCGGCCAAAGCACGCCCGATCATGACATCACCGCTGTCGGTCATGACCTCGTGCATCGGCCCATAGATCTGCTCAAGGCGCACTCCGGCCGCGATTGCCGCCTCACCATTGGCAGCCTCTTTGGCGGTGTTGTACACCATCAGAGTCGAGTACATTGACGCCGTTTCAGGACCTTGGTCCAGTACCTTCAGCCGGGCCGCCGGCGATAGTTCGGAGGTGATGTTGCCGAGTTCGTCGTAACCGGTCGTGGTGATCTGCCATCGCCCGGCACCGTACTCGGCGGTGTTGGTAACCCGACCATTAGTGGTGAAGTACGAGAGATCAGCATACTCGTTGCGTTCTGCCGTGTTCAGACCCGACGGAATACCGGGTGAGTAAACAGCTGCCCCGTCGGCAGGCTGTCCTGCCGGGTCGCTTTGACCCCAGCCACTGGTAGCTGGCGGCGACAAATCTGGGAACCCGTCGTTGGCCTGGTTCAAGCCAATCGAATAGTCAATCGTCCACGCCGCATACGAACCTGAAGGTCGTTCGCGGGTTACTTCCTCGACCTTGCCGTCGGCGTCGTAGGTGATTTCCCACGGCTTCAGACCGGATTCGGTGATTGTGGCGAGCTGGGGCCGATTCGCTGGCCCACTATAGGTGTAGGTGGTCTTCAGCGCGGGACTGATCCGTGGGTCCCAAGCTTCGACGAGTTTGCCGGCGTCATAGGCGTATTCGGCAACGGCGACCCTGTCCATGTCGGCGCCACCAGTCTTGTCCGGATTCCAAAGATGCGCCCACACCTTGGCCAGACGAGTACCGGTACCGGCGCCCGTGTACTCCAATTCCAAGGCTCGACAGCCCGCTTCGCGAGTGGTCGCGTTGCAAGTTACGCCAGCTGGTGTCGGGCTAAAGATCCACGTCGTTCGGCCGTCGGCGTCTGAGGCATAGGTAGTAGTCGAGTTGTCCTCTGGTCCCTCGACCTGCTCAACCCAGAACACCGCCGGCGCTGCTTCAGTCCACGACCCGACAGTCTTGGAGGTCGCCCATCGAGTGATCGTCCCGTCCTCCTGAGTCAACGTAAGCCTGAAGGTTGCGGCACCGGAGGCCGGCGTGAGGGTGAGTCGGTCGTTGTCGGTGGCATTCTCACCCACTGGAACGTAGGAGCCGGTCGCCAAGGAGCCTCGAGTCCCGGAGTCGTGCCGGTAAACGTAGGAAGCACCTTGGGAATCGACTAGCGTGATCGACCCGTCCACTCCGGTCCTGTCGGTCACAGTGAACCCAGCTTGCCCTGCCTCGCCACCACCGATGTCGGATGTCCAGCCCGGGCCAAACACACCGGTAGGCCCGCCGGAATAGGTGCCAGCCATCGACAGATGAGACCGGCCCAGCGACATCCCCGCGACATCAACATCGGAAGCAGAGTGCTGTAGCTCGCCGGTAAATAGGCTCACCTGGCCGGGACCAAGGTCTGCGGTGGGGAACGTGCCGCCGAATGCGTGAGGCACGACGGTGGCTCGTCGTAGTTCTGACACATCGGTCGTCGCAGGACCCTCAAAGACCACCCGGATCTCGATCAGCGCACCATCCGTTTGGTTCAACTCAGTAGACGCATCCCACACCAGCCCCTCCGGTGTAGACATGCCGGCCGATCCGGTACTGGACAAGTTTCCGTCCCAGGATCCTCCCGTCGCCGTCTTCACCTCGGTAGCGTTGGCCCACTCAGCAAGCGGGTTAGCCGTGGCGGGCGCCCGGCGCCATTGAACCTTGGCCGAGGTCGCGTGCGTGGGTCCAGTTGCGGAGATGGGGAACCACGACGTCGACCGGTCGCCGTCTGAGGGCAAGATGATCGCTCCCGACCCGACGCCGAATCCCGCTAACGACTCGTTGCTGGTTGTCCCGGCCCGAGAGTATGCGATCGCTCGAACCGACACCGTCCCCACCGTAGGAACACTGATGCTCCCGGTCGCGGCGTCACCCCCAGTCACCAGCACAGTCTTCTGCGTCGCGGTGCTCGACGTTGAGGTCGTGATCTTGAATGCCACGTCATAGGCGCCGGTTGTCGTATAGGTGCAGTTCGTGGCCCCCGCCGGTGGGGTTTCGTACCACTCGTCCATTGCGTACCCGTTACTGCAGGAGATCGCCGTGATCGTTGGCTTCGCCGTATCAACTACGAAGCTCCGCCAACCGGACCACAACGTCAAACCCTGCGCATCCTTGGCCTGAACTCGCGCGTAGTAGGTTCCGCCGCTCGTGAGCGTGCCGTCCGGCTGACATGAACCGCTGGCACCTGAGGCGACCGATACAGCGCACGAGCCCACCAACGTGTTATTCGTGCCGGCGGTCGACGTGTGCGTTTGAAACGTCAACGTCACATTCGAGTTCTGGTCGTTGCCCGTCGCGCTGAATGTCGGGGTCGACGTAGGCACGTACATGGTCGACCCAACCGTCCGGTATGCCCCCGGTGTCGGCACGGTCACGCTGGTAGGCGGAGAGTTGTAGGTGACCGACAGGACGGGGTTTTTTGCCGCGGTGTTGCAGTAGGAGACGGCGGCGCTTTCGTTGGCAGAGCAGAAACGGCGCGAGAAGTTGTAGTTCGACGCATACTCCGACGGGACTGAGAACTGCACGCCGTAATTGGGCGTGCTGCCACTCGCCCACGCTTGGGCCATGTTCTTCAAATTGGTCGTGACCCAGCCCCCTGTGCTCAGACACGGCCCGTCAGTCGTGCTCGAGCCGTATGTCGAGATCACGCCCGGCCGGTTGGAGAAGACCGTCCCGGCCACCAAGTCTGCTGACAAGGCCCGCGCGTTCATCTGCCGACCACAGGCGGTTGACATGTACTGCCAGAGCTTCGCCGAGGCGGACAAGATGGTCTTGCCCGCTAGCTGCGAATTGTTCCACTTCACGTAGGTAAGCCACTGATCAGTGGACGTCGCTTCCTGTAGGCGCCCAACCCACAGCCGCGCGTCCGTGCCCTTGGGGTCCGTAATACCGTTTCGCACCATCGTGTCGCTGGTGAGCGTCACTCGGGAGATGTCCGGGTCCACGATCACTGGGTAGACCGTCTCGGGATCCTGCAAGAACCCGGCTTCCGGTTCGAGCGTCAACTCCGATCGGGCCACGTCCCCGCTGCTTGAAACCTCGTCCAAGGTTGGCGTGACCGCCACAACGTTGATCGGGTCGCCTCCTGCGTCGACCTGGGCGTCCCACGCCTTCATCGGTGCGGTGGTGGCGACCTTCTTGTCGTTACTGTCGGTCACTTCCAACTCGCCCTTGGCGGTCGTATCCAACGACAGATTCTCGGTCTTCAGTCCCATCGTGAGCGCAGGGTCGTCCTCGGCCGGGGGCTCATTGAGCCGAATGTGGGCCGCTACGCCCGTCTTCGTCGCGATCACCAGAAGATCGGTCGTCTCGCTCAACTTGTATGTCGCCACGCCGCCGTCGATGTCCGGCTCCGGCAGCCTCTCAGGCCAAGTCACCGACAATGCCTGATCCTCATCCAGATTCACCGTCGCAGCAAGCTTCGATCCTCCGCCGCCGATCGTCACATCCGACGGGGCGACCTTCGGCGCGTACGAACCATCCGCCCCCTCGACTAGGTCAAGATCAACGTCCTGCCAATCGCCGTCTTTACCTTGGAGCCGTTGGATGCCCGCTGAGGTCTCCAACGTCGAAGTGCCATCGGGGTTCACGAAGGTCTTGGACGTCTCCGTCCTTTGCGACAGGTCCTCTACCGACTCATCGATCACTCGCGCCGTCGCACCCGCCGACACCGCGTCCGGACGATCCGGCACACCATCGCCATCAGAATCCACAGCCTTCGGCGCGACATCATCTTGCTCAGTTTCAGCCGTCGGCTTCTCTTCGGCCGATACAGGCCCCGGGATCGCCGTTACGATCAGCGCCGAAACCGCCAAGGCCGCCACCAACGCCCACCAGCGCCGAGGAAACAACAGACCAGACCAAGTGAGATGCATCCGCACTGAATAGCTCCGCAATCCGTCGAAAGAACGTGAGCGAAACCTCACGTTGCATTCGGCAGTGTGCCAGATCGAAAGGAAAGATGCTTAGAATTCGGGCTATCGCCACTTGGAGAGTCAGTGACCACATGAGCATCAGCTGACACGGGGTGCTGCAATATCTCGGCGGACGTCTCGGTTACGGAGCTTGAATGGCTCTGCTCACGATGGTCTCGACTCGATGGGTTCAATCGGCCGTGGCCGTCGAGTCTTCGACGTCGGTGGTAAGTTCATTCGATCCCAGGCACGATCGCGATTCGCAGGCCGTCACGCGTCGCCCACGATCACGGTCGAGGCCGTCGCGTCGCAGATTCTCGCCGTCAGTTGGATGCGAGCTCAGTCAAGACTCGCGCAGTGTCGCCTCATGCAGGTTGCCTTTACGCATTCGGGTAATCACCTCGTTCAGCGCCTTCGTCGGTCGGCATCCGTGCTGATCGATTCGTCTACTGGGCTGCGTACGCACAGGGGAACGAGTGGAGTTCCTGAAATCGCGACAGACGAATACCGTGGCCGTGATTGCGCCGGTTCGTCGGCGCGTCCGGTTCGGCCGCGGCGTAGATGCGGATCCACTCGTGGATTTAGTCGGCCCTTCGATCGACGTTGGCGTAACGATCGAGGGCGACCACGGGCACCCAAGAGCGGATGTGCCCGGTTCATCGACTATTGATCTCCTGACCTGCAGGAACCTCTCGCCATCGCTCGGGTCTCGTCGTAAGCCGGTCGACCAGCCGCTCATCCTCGAGCTTGTCGTAGGTCACTCCCGCCACGATCTCCGGCGGCGCCCTTCGGCGCTGCCTGTTCTGGCTTCGTCACCGACTCTTCTTCTTGGGCTTGCTCGCTGGGGCCTTCTCCTGCGCTGTGGGCGCGGACTCTGGCGCCTGGGAGGGCGGCGACTCGGCCGCCTAGGCCTCGACGTTTGCCGAGCATCGAGCCGTAGTCTCGTCGTGCCATCAATGGCCCCCATTGCGGTGAGGTCGGCCCTGTGGGTAAGGAGCTCGGCGTTGACCTTGCGGAAATCCTCGACGGCGCGCAGAGTACGCGGACCGCCCGGGTACTGGGTGGTGGACCTCCAGACTGCCGGGGGCGTCTGCAATCTCGAACGTGATCCATCGGCCGTCGACCGAGACGGAAGTCGCAGGAACATCCTCTGGGGTTCTCCGCCGGCGAGACGTCGGGACACCCGGATCGACGTGTCGGTCTCCGCATCCCATCTCGGCCACGCGACCCCAACCTCCGGACGCAAGACAAACGGCGTGGCGGCCGTCGGCGGAGTTCACCGGGCTGACGCGTCGCGTACGAAGGTCAGTTCGCCGGTCGCCAAAGACCGCAGGTAGATCCACCTCGACACGGCACTGCCCGGCTCGAAGACGGCCGTTGAGCCCATTCCGCTCTGAGCGGAAGCCCGGACTCGTCATTCGATATGCTCGTCGTCACGCCGGAATCCCGCCGCCACGCGAACAACACCTTGTCACGGGGACGCCGTGTACGGAGTGGGAGCCAGAGTGGTCGTCGTCGGCGCGACATGCCGGTACCGTTACGGCGACACGACACGACCGCGCAAGCCCTTCCCTGCTTGACCAGCAGGACTCGGAAGGTGTCGAGCGTCTCGACCGCTGTCCAAAGGGCCGGCCTGCGGTGCTCCGCTGATGTACTTAGGGAGCCTTCTGCTCAACCGCACCAGAGGCGCACCGCGGCTTGAACATCTCACCGAGCCGAACAGCGCGCGAGGCGCGGTCAGATGAATTGGACAGCTAGACCGCTGTTCACCTTGCCCACCCCCGAGAACTTCCACGGTTCGAGCGAGAAGTCACGCAATTCGCGCAGGAGCATCGCGGGGTCCGGTCGTGTGCCGATGAGCGCATCCGACGCAGCTCGATGCTCGGCGGTCTCCTGCCCTCGGTATACCTCGATGGCCCGCCCCTCGTCGATCGCTCTGCGACACACGGCTCTTGTGTAGTAGGCCACGAACTGCCCATCGGCGAGCGCCTCTGCCGCAGCGACGACGTTCACGATCTTTCCGTCGCTCTGCTGAGCAGCAAAGAGCCCCGAGGTCGCGAGTTCATGAGTCAAGGACTCGGTGTCGCCGCTATCGAACGCCGCGCGCTGGGCGTCGAAGTAGATGTCGTCAGTACCGGCGAGTGCGCGCCGGCTCGTGTACACGCGGGCAGCCGACACGTCAGACTCAAGTTCCTCCAACATCACGTGGCGTGTCGCAGAATCGAGGTCAACCAGATTGAAGTGGGCCATGCACGGAGGCTACGCCCACTTCCTGCCGGTAGAAGTCCTTTTGCACGCCTTACCCGTCGGTCGGGCTCATATCCAGATCATACGACAGCGGCACCGCGAGTAGGCGCGCCTGTCCGTCCGAGCGAAAGACCGAGATGAGGAGTGGCGCTTCAATTCTCATATAGCTCAGGTTGCCCTCCGTTACATCAACAGTCGATCTATCCCGGCCCCGATCCGACGACATCTCGAAACCCCCAGTGGCTCCTCACAGAGGCTGCCAAGATGGGCGGACCGTGGCGACGAGTTCAGCTTCATCGTCACATCGGTTCTCAGGAACTTGAGGGATCGCGTCGTGGCTAGTGAATCTGCGGACGAGGTGGCCCACCGTGCGCGGGCGAAGGCCGAGCGACTCCTGCGACACGCAGAACTCTTCGGGGGGGCCGCTGGCGAACGCGCCGTGGGCGCGCTGCTCGACAGCCTGCCTCCCGAGTGGACAGTCCTGCGCGACGTCCGCTGGCCCGGCCGCGAGCGCGCAAGCGTCGATCACGTCCTGATCGGCCCGACGGGTGTCTACGTCATCGACTCCAAGAACTGGTCCGGCCGGGATCACCCTGCACAAGGGCATGCTTCGCCAGACGGCTACAACCGCTCGAAGGCGATCGCGGGCGCCATCGAGGCCGCCGCGGCCATCAGTTCGTTGGTCCCCACCCTCGACGACCGCATGTTCGCGCCAGTCATCCGCTTCGCGGGCGACAGCACGGCCTTAGGCATGGCAGATGGCCTACACGTATGCCGCATCGACAACCTCGTCAACCTGTTGACCTCTCGTCCCCGGGTACTCAGTCCCGCGTGGCTCGCGTTCCTGCACTTCGAACTCGACACGTCGACCTGGCAAGCCACAGCGAGCAACCGTCACGTTTCGCACGCGCCTGAGCCGCCGCTCCCGCCTCGACCCACGCCTGCGAACACGCAGCCCGCTGATCGGGAAACGCCAGGACCACAGCGCAGAGGTGGGACCCTTCGTCGTATCGCTGCGGGAGTCTTCGTGTGGTGATTCGGCTGTCTCGCCCTCTACTACGTCGTTGGCCACATGGCGGAGTACTCCCCCAACTTCCTCGGGCTGGCGAATATCGTGTTGGCAGTCTGCATTGTCGCCCGACTCGCACGAGGACCGAGCCGACGTAAGCCGAGAAGGACCCGCTGACCAACTCACGGGTGGCGACGTCGACTGACTGAACTTCGCCGACCGTCGCTGGCCGTGCGAGGCCTTTCATTCTCTCTCTTTTTCCAGTCATGAATGGTCGCCAGCAACAGTTCCTTTCGTGCGGCACGCATGCTACGAAGGACGTAGATGGGGTTGTCCGGAAACGGGCGGCCCTTGAGTCATTTCTAGGGGTCCGTTGGTTGTCGACGGCCCCCGTCGGGGCGGTGATTCCAGTGCACGGCGGTGTGAAGTTCTACCGCGGCGAAGCGAAGGCCGCACGTGCCTACGTGGAACGCGATCGCTCCCGCGCCGACGACTACTACCTCGGCGAGGGCACCGGGGTCGCTGAACGGCTCAGCACCACCCGAGATGGCATCTACCGGGCCGGTTCGATGGATGGCGCGACTTACGAGAAGTGGGTCGCTGGCATCGACGTCGACTCGGGCACCAGGAAGGGGCGGCTCCGTGACGACGCGAATGCTCTTCGGTTCGTCGAGATCACGGTCAACGGGCCGAAGACCTGGTCGCTGGCCGCTGCTCTTCATCCGGAGATCTCGGCCGCGCTGGACGCGGCACAGGATCGGGCAGCGAACCAGATCGTCGGCTGGATCGCCGAACACGCGACCACCCGCGTGGGTCCGCGCGGACGGCAGGTGCAGGTACCACTCGAGTCGATTGAGGCCGCCGTCATCCGGCACTACACGTCGCGCGCTGGTGATCCGCACCGACACCTTCACCTTCAGATCAACGCCCGAGTCTGGGCAGCGGGGGCATGGCGCGGCATTCACTCGGTCGGGATCCGGGACAGCATCGAAGCCATCAACGGGATAGGCCACGCCGTGGTCGCCACCGATCCCCTCTTCCGATCGGTCCTCGCAGCGCACGGGTTCGCGCTCGATACCGAGACGAGCGAAATTCGCGAGCTCCTCCCCTACGTCGGTGCGTTCAGCGCGCGGACCGCGCAGATCCACCGCAACGTCGAGCGGTACGAAGCGGCCTGGCGCAGCGATCACCACGGCGAGGAACCCGGTCCGCGGCTGCGCGAGGCTTGGGACAGGCGTGCGTGGGCAACAGCGCGCCCCGACAAGGTCGTGCCGAAGGATGGCAGAGAACTCGTGGCGCGGTGGAACGCCGAGCTGCGCGAGCTCGGTTACGACGACCCGACCGGCCCTGTCCCGCTAGCCGGGACCCACGCGGGATCGATCGACCGCGCTGCCGCCGCCGAGCTCGTGATCGCGATGCTCGGTGCCAAACGATCGGCGTGGAACTGCGCTGACATCCGTGGGAAGACCGAGGTCCTGCTCGCACAGTCCGGACTCATCGCCGATCCGGCCGCGAGGACCGAACTCGCCGAGGACATCACCGCTCGCGCCGTCGACCGGTGCGTCGAGCTGCTCAGCGGGGCGGAGGTTCCCGAGCACGTCCGATCGCTGTGCTCACGGGCGGTGCTCGACGTCGAGGACGACATCGTCGACCGGATCGCGCGGCGTGGGACTCTGCCAGCCCGCATGGCTCGCATCACCGGGCGCGGCCTGGTGCGGATCGACCCGATTCAGGCCGCCGTGGTTAGTGCCCTGGCCGGCGACGGACCGTTGGTCGTGGTCGAGGGTGCAGCCGGCGCCGGAAAGACGACCGCCCTGCGCTCAGTCAGGGACGCGCTGACGCAGCGAGGCCACCGACTGATGGTGGTGACACCGACGTTGAAAGCGGCCGCGGTCGCCGCCGCCGAGATCAGAGCCGAGGGCCATTCCGCCGCTTGGCTGATCCACCAACACGGGTGGCGGTGGTCTGCCGACGGCGTCTGGACCCGCCAATCGACCCGGGCTCCGTGTAGCGCGGCTCGGCTCTGTGCCGGCGACCTCCTACTCATCGACGAAGCAGGGATGCTCGACCAAGACACCGCGCGAGCACTCCTCACCCTCGCCGACGAGACGGGGGCACGTGTGGCCTTCGTCGGTGACCGCCATCAACTGCCAGCCGTAGGTCGCGGCGGTGTTCTCGACCATGCCATCGCTTGGGCACACCCGACCACGGTGACGAGACTCGACAAGGTCCACCGGTTCAACGATCCCGAATACGCTGCGTTGAGCCTGCGGATGCGTACTGGTGAGGACCCCGGCGCCGTCTTCGATGCGCTCCGCCGACGAGGGCAGATCGTGGTCCACGCATCCGAACCTGAACGTACCGCCGCCCTTGCTGCAGCCGGGATGTCCGGCCACCTAATCGTCGCAGACACGCGTGAGCAAGTCGCGGAACTGAACGCCGCCATTCGAGACCGCAGGAACGTTGCCCCACCTGCGCTGTGCATCACGACCACACACGGCGAGCAGATCGGGCTCGGCGACCGAGTCGCCACCCGCCGCAACGAGCCGAGTCTCCAGGTTGCGAACCGTCAGACATGGACCGTGGCCAAGATCGAGGACGACGGCAGACTGCTCCTGCGTGGCCACGGACGGAATCGCGAGATCCCGGCTGACTACGCGGCACGGTTCGTGGAACTCGCCTACGCCCGCACCGTCCACGGTACCCAAGGAGAAACCGTCGACGTCGCACACGTCGCCATCGGCGAGAGCACCGGAGCCGCAGCGGCCTACGTCGCCATGACCCGGGGTCGCGAATCGGACCTGGCCCACTTGGTCGCCCACTCGGTGGACGACGCCCGCCTGCAGTGGATCGACGTGTTCAGCCGCGACCGCGCGGACCTCGGACCCGCCCATGCGCGCAAGCAGGCAGTCGATGCGATCGACCGCTACGGATCACAACCCAGGCATCGACCGATACCGCCAGCCCGTCCCCAGAGCCGCAGCCCTGGGCTCGAGGCCTGAGGTGACCGGGCTAGGTCTTCCGCCGCTTCCTGGGCGGGTAACACCACCCAAGCTTGGCTGCGATCTCTGCGTTGTAGCCGCCGGGGTCCAGCGGCGGTTCGTCGCGCCGTAATGCACCACTGGCAGCATCGATCGCCGGCTGCCACGCCGCCCGGAGTTCGTCCGGGATGTCCATATCCGGCCACGCCTCAACGAGTAGGGCCCCGTCCACGGTGAGCTCCATGATGGTGGTGAAGCCCTGTTGGAGCGCAATCTCGTAGAACTCGATTCGGTCTTGGCGATCGGCAAGGTCCCACATGTCCTTCCCGCCCGTCACGGACCTGAAGAACCAGACCTGAACCCGAGCGAAGCACTGGGGCGTGCACACTCGCCACAACCGCTCCGGATAGATGAACGTCTCGGAGTCGTCCTCGTCCCACAGCGGGAGCGGCTCGACGACCAATTTCGCATCGGCAGCGTCGACAAGACGATCCACCACGTCCAGCGTCGGTGACTTGCGCTTCCGCTCGTACTCCGAAATCGACGACTGTTGCGTCTGCGCGCGTCTCGCTAGCTCGGCCTGCGTCATCCCCGCAGCCCGTCTCGCTGCCTCGATGACAGTCTCCGACTCCATCACCAGATTATCGCTCATCATCGATGTTTTAGTCCGCACACCTTCACGGGGAGGTCGGAAACGCCGACCCCGACCCATTCGGGTCGATCTCATCGAGGAGCAGGACCATGACCGCAGAACCCATCCACTCGGAGCGCCCCACCTCGAACCTGGGCGACGAGATGCTCAGCCTCCAGGAGGCTTGCCGGCTCCTCCGCGTCCCCGAAGGCACCCTGCGCTACTGGAGGCACCTCGGCTGTGGACCGCGCAGTTTCAAGGTCGGCCGCCACGTCCGCTACTGGCGCGCCGATCTCATCATGTGGCTCACCGAGCAAACCAACCGTCCACAGGACCACCGCTGAACAGCACCAGTGTCCGATCCCAGAGAGACGATGAAGTCAGATCCGGAAGGAGCATCACCATGGCCGGAAACATCGCGAAACGGCCCAACGGCAAGTGGCGGGCCAGGTACCGCGACGAGGGCGGCAACGAGCACGCCCGTCACTTCGACAGAAAGATCGATGCGCAGCGCTGGCTCGACGAGACCTCGGCATCGTTGATCGCCGGTACCTACGCCGACCCCAAGGCCGGTCGCATCACCTTCGCCGCGTTCTACGGAGAGTGGTCATCGCGACAGGTATGGGTGCCAGGCACAGTGCTCGCGATGTCCCTCGCCGCGCGATCCGTGCCGTTCGGCGACAAGCCGATCAAAGACGTGCGCCGGTCCGAGGTCGAGGCGTGGATCAAGACAATGGACTCGGCTCGGCTCGCACCAGGAACCATCAAGACACGCTACGTCAACGTCCGATCGGTCTTCCGCGCCGCCCTGAATGACAGGGTGATCGGGTCCGATCCGACTGACGGCATACGGCTCCCCCGAGGCCGTCGCGCCGACGCCGCCATGTCGATCCCCACTCCCGAGGAGGTGGGGCGACTTCTAACCGTTGCCGACGAGCGCTTTAGGACGTTCATCGCCCTGTGCGCGTTCGCCGGGCTCCGACTGGGCGAGACGGCGGCCGTCCAAGCTGGCGACATCAACTTCCTGCGCAAGTCGCTCACGGTAAGTCGCCAGGTACAGCGGTCCGCGGGAGGAGCTGTCGACGTGCGGGCACCGAAGTACGGCTCTGAACGAGGAGTCTTCCTCGCGGACAGCCTCGTCGAGCTGCTCGCCCAGCACATCGCCGTCCACGGCACCCACGGGCCACGCCAGTGGATCTTCGTGGGTGGCGGTGACGATCCGCCTCACCAGAACACCGTGGGATACTGGTGGCGCAAGACCCTGCGTAACGCCGACCTGGCTGGCATCAAGTTGCACGATCTGCGGCACTTCTACGCCTCAGGACTGATAGCCGCCGGCTGTGATGTCGTGACAGTGCAACGCTCACTCGGCCACGCCAAGGCGACGACGACTCTGAACACATACGCTCACCTGTGGCCAAGCGCCGAGGACCGCACACGCAAAGCCGCAGAGTCAATCTTCTTGACGTCACTCGGTTGCCGGACCAACAACCGCTCGGCGGGAGGGGCCGGCCTGAGCGATTAGAGTCGCCACACTCAGTCGCTCGGGAGCGTCCGGCGCAGCACGCTTCCTGATCCGGAGTAGCAAAGCTTTCGATCCGAGCCAGTTTGGATAAAGTGTCGGCCTTCAGCGATATGCAAGTACTATGCAACTCAAAGGAGGTCTGCCCGTGACCACCAACGCGATTCTCTCCGGCGAACGCTTTGTTCTCGCGCGTCCAACCATCGAGGTAGCCGCAGCCGAATGCCGCCTCACAAGTGGCCTTGCTGCGCTCGAAGAGGACCTCGCCCTGTCATTTCGGGACGCGTTGCGCGATACCGGTCTAGCCTTCAAGGTCATGAAGCCCGCTTCTCGCCAAGAAGTCACAGTCTCCATGTCCACGTCTGGCGGCCAAGCGGTGCAGGGGACGTCCTTACAGGGCTGGACCTTCGAAGACGAATCTGCGCAGATGCAGGTCACTTGGCTCCCTGATGTCCTGCTTGTCCAAACCAACTCCTACACGCATTTCGGGGAGACCCTGAAGCCTGTCTTGACGGCTGCGTTGACTTGGCTGGATGCCAACGCACAGGTTCATCTGCAAACACGTGCCGGCCTGCGCTACGTGAACCGACTCGTAGATGAGGCCGCTACCGTACCGAAGGCGTGGCAAGGGCGAATCCAGGACTGGCTGCTCGGACCAGCTGTCGCTGGGCCGTGGGCCGAGCGCGTCGAACAAGCCCATCAACAGCTCCATCTTCGTAACGATGACACGACAGAAGCCACACTCCGTCATGGCCCATATCGTGATGCCGCTGCGCGCAACGGTTTCAGCTATCTGCTCGACATCGACGTGTTCGACACAGGCACCGAGCCATTCTCCGCGGTCAGTTTGTTGGAGTTGCTAACGCGTCTGAACTACACCGCCGCAACGATCTTTCGTGGGACGCTCACTACCGAGTTCCTTGAGCAGCTTGGCTTTGACGTTGAATCAAACGGGAATGGGGAAAAATGACCGCCACCTTGGTCGCCGCCTCAACCAGTGCGACCGCTGGTGACACCACCGAGCCGCTGCCGTGGGAAACCCCCAACTCCCCACCGGCTTCGACGTACTTGGAGCTCGGTACCGTGTCCAACCCTGCATTGCGCGATGTCCTCGCACATTTTTCCGCGGACGATGAACCCCTTCTCCGCCTCTCGGACACCATCCCCGACGCGGTGGTTCTTCGTCATGCGGTGAGTCGATCGTTCAATCAGAACATCCGAGTATTTATAAGCGGCAGCGTGCCCGTCCTACGTCCGCATCTTCAGGTGTTGCGGTGGCTCGCAACAACGACCGGCGAGTTGTTGCAGACTGCCGAAAATGAAGAATGGTTTGGCTCTAGTCGCAATCTAGTCGACGAGCCCGCGGGCCATCATTCTGAGGCGGCGATGCCTAACGCCGCGAAGGACGTTGTGGAGGTCGTGGGGTGGCTGGCTCTTCAACTCGACGTCCCGGACGGGGACATTCTTCGGGCCGCAAAGATCAAACGCCGCAACTGGCACAACTGGAAGAACGGTCGGAGCCCTCGCCTGGAGACCCAAGGGCAGCTTTGGGCCTTGCTCAACAGCGTCCAAGCACTCAGTGACATGTTCGACAACGTTCCGGGACCTTGGTTCAAGGAAGGAGGCGCTAGGCGACGCGAACTCCTGACTTCTGGGCAGCACCGCAAGCTCGTGCAGGAAGCGCTAACGGAAGCTGCGAGGCGCGGCGAGTTGACGAATGAGTCCAGGCGCAGTCGCAGGCAGAAGTCCGCCGCGGGACACTTCGAGTAAGCCCCTCCCGATGAGCCCTCGTCCCGATCTCGCCCTGCTACATGACCTGATTCCGGATTGGACACCGGAACAGGTCGCCAGCCTTGATGGATGGCGACAAGGTGACCTCCTCGCATGCCCTCCACTGGTCTGGTCGACGACGTCAACGACGCGGGATCCAGTCACAGGTCAGCAGAGTCCAGCAAGCGGATTCGCACCGTGGCCGGGAGTCTTGCCAAAGTACGTCCTCCTCACCACGCAGACCTGTGACGTGTGCGCGAAGGGACCAGGCGCACGGCAGCCGTTCGTCCAGGTCAGCCCGGTTGTGCAAGTTGAGGGTGCCACGACGGATCAGTGGAACGAACTTGTGAACGGGCACATCGTCGACCGGTACGGGTTGACGGGGAAGAAGTTGCGTTCAAAGTGGGCGGTCGACCTTCGGGTGAGCTTTCCGGTGAGTAAGGCCGCACTCCTGACTTCGGAACCCATACGAGGGTTCGCGACTCCAGAGGAGACGGTGGAGTTCGGCGCCCACCTCGCGCAGCGCGCCGGGCGCCCCGCCTTACACGACTTCTTCTTGGACGTAGTCCGCGCCGATATCGACGCTGCTATCAGCGCATCGACGAAAACGGGCACAGGGTGGTGGTCGAAGGTCGAGGAGGTACGGCTCAACATTCGGGGCGACGAGTTGGCACCGAAATCGTTCGGACTGGTCGTCGTCACTTCATCCGTCCTCTTGCCGGAGGAGCATGACAGGTGGATTCAGCTTGGTTCGAGCTTTAAGAAGCGAGCTAAAGGCTGCGGCATGAATGTGGCCACCACCGTCGTCTTGCCCATCGACGAAATGAGCGCGCGCGTGTACCGCGACACCGTCGAACTCAGCGTGCCGAAGCTTCGTCGTTGACTAGAGCCCTGACGGCACGCGGACGAATAGCCCAAGCCCCAACGCTGGCCCGATCGAATCGGGTTTCGTGCGGACCAGATGCGGACAGGAGAGCCTGCAGGGCTGTCTGACCTGCGCAAATGCGGCTGATCAGACGTTGAAGCGGAACTCGACCACGTCGCCGTCGGCCATGACGTAGTCCTTGCCCTCCATGCGGACCTTGCCGGCGGCCTTGGCGTCGTTCATCGAGCCGGCGGCGATCAGGTCGTCGAACGACACGATCTCGGCCTTGATGAAGCCCTTCTGGAAGTCGGTGTGGATGACGCCGGCGGCCTCGGGGGCGGTGGCGCCCTTCTTGATCGTCCAGGCGCGCGCCTCCTTCGGGCCCGCGGTCAGGTAGGTCTGCAGGCCGAGGGTGTCGAAGCCGACGCGGGCCAGCTGGTCCAGGCCCGGCTCCTCGATGCCGAGGTCCGCGAGCATCTCGGCGCGCATCTGCTCGGCCTCCTCGTCGTCGCCCAGCTCGACCAGCTCGGCCTCGCTCTTGGCGTCGAGGAAGACGGCCTCGGCGGGCGCGACGAGCTCGCGCATCTTCGCCTTGAGGTCCTCGTCGTTCAGCTCGTCGGTGTCGCAGTTGAAGACGAACAGGAAGCGCTTCGCGGTGAGCAGGTGCAGGTCGCGCAGCTCGGCCAGGTCGAGGCCCGCATTGAGCACGCCGGTGCCGGCCTCGAGCGCCTCCTTGGCCTTCTTCGCCTCCTCGAACTGCGAGACGAGCGACTTGTCCTTGCGCGACTCCTTCTCGAGGCGCGGCAGGGCCTTCTCGACGGTCTGCAGGTCGGCCAGGACGAGCTCGATCGAGATCGTCTCGATGTCGCTGGCGGGGTTCACGTCGCCGTCGACGTGCGTGACGTCCTCGTCGCGGAACACGCGGGTCACCTGGCAGATCGCGTCGGAGTCGCGGATGTGCGAGAGGAACTTGTTGCCCATGCCCTCGCCCTCGGACGCGCCGCGCACGATGCCGGCGATGTCCACGAACTCGACGGTGGCGGGCAGGATGCGCTCGGAGCCGAAGATCTCGGCCAGCTTCTCCAGCCGCGGATCGGGCACGCCGACGACGCCGACGTTGGGCTCGATCGTCGCGAACGGGTAGTTCGCCGCGAGGACGTCGTTCTTGGTCAGGGCGTTGAAGAGCGTCGACTTGCCGGCGTTGGGAAGTCCGACGATTCCGATGGTGAGGGCCACGGGGAACCAGCCTACTGCCGCGTGCCCACGACCAGGGAATCCCCATGTCGCGCAGGTGTAACTCCGTGATACCTTTCGCGTGACCAGCGTCACATCACTTGGGAGTACCCCGTGTTCCGATCCGCTCGATTCCTCGTCACCGCGGCCGCCGGCGCCCTGATCGCCGGCCTCGTCGCGGCCCCGCAGGCGGCCAATGCCGCGCCCACGTTCTACGACCCGCCCGCCGACCTCCCCTCCGGCAAGGGCACGGTGATCCGCACCGAGCCGATGAAGCTCGCGCTGACGCTCAACGGCCTCTACCTGCCCGGCAAGGCCACCCGCATCATGTACACGTCCACCGACGCGGCCGGCGAGCCCGCGGCCGTCAGCGGCGCCTACATCGAGCCGACGAAGAAGTGGACCGGCACGGGTCCGCGCCCGCTGGTCGCGGTCGCCGCCGGCACCCAGGGCCAGGGCGACGCCTGTGCCCCCTCCAAGTCCCTCGAGACCTTCCTCAACGTCGAGGGCGACGAGTTCGGCATCGGCTACGAGATCCCGAGCATCCATGACTTCCTCAACCGCGGCATGGCCGTCGTGCTCACCGACTACATCGGCCTGGGCACCACCGACCGCGTCCACACGTACACGAACCGCCTCGACATGGGCCAGGCGCTGCTCGACGCCGCCCGTGCCGCGCTGCAGCTCCCCGACACCTCGGTCACCACCGCGTCGCCCATCGGCCTCTACGGCTACTCCCAGGGCGGCGGCGCGGCGGGCTCGGCGGCCGAGCTGGCTCCCTCTTACGCCCCCGAGCTGAACCTCAAGGGCGCCTACGCCGGCGCTCCCCCGGCCAACCTCGTCGAGGTGCTGAAGTCCGCCGACGGCACCGACCTCACCGGCGTCATCGCCTACGCGATCAACGGCATCACGCCGTACTTCCCCGAGCTGCAGAGCGCCCTCGACACGCTCGCCACGCCCGCCGGCAAGGAGGCGCTGGAGAAGGTCAAGACGCAGTGCATCGGCGGCACGCTGTTCTCGTACGGCTTCCAGAAGACGTCGAAGTGGACCACCAACGGCAAGTCGCTCTACGACATCGTCAAGAACGACGCCGCCCTGCGCGCCCCCGTCGACGCCCAGCGCATCGGCCGGCTCAAGCCGAACGTGCCCGTCCAGGTCCTCACCGGCACGAAGGACGACATCGTCGACCACGCGCAGGCCAAGCAGCTGGCCAAGGACTGGTGCGCCCAGGGCGTCAACGTCACGTACACGCCCGTCGTGCAGCTGGTCGGCACTGGCGGCACCGCGCTGAACCACCTCGGTCCGGCGATCACGCGCCTCGGCCAGACCCACGACTGGCTGGCGGATCGCCTCACGGGCAAGGCCGTGAAGTCGAACTGCAGCTCGCTGTGGCTGCTGCCCTGACGGGCGTCCGATGACGTGGCCGGGCGATGATCGAGTCGTGGAGAGCGACCCGATCGTCGCCCGGCTGCGTGCTTCCGGGTGCGTGTTCGCCGAGCGCGAGGCTGCGTTCGTGCGCCGTCACCTGATCGACCCCGGCGACGTCGAGCGCGCGGTGACCGCCCGTGCCTCGGGCGTGCCGCTCGAGCAGGCGGTCGGCGTGGCCGAGTTCGGCGGCGTCACGGTCGCCGTCGCCGAGGGAGTGTTCGTGCCACGTCGTCGCGCCGAGGCGATCCCGGTGGTCGCTGCGGCGTCGCGTCCCGACGCGCGCGTCGTGGTCGACCTCGGGTGCGGGTCGGGGGCGCTGGCCGCGTCGATGACGCGCCACCTGCCCCGCGCGCGCGTGCACGCCGTCGACCTCGATCCGGTCTCGGTGGTGGTCGCCCGCGCGAACGGCCGGCGGTTCGGCTTCACGGCCCATCACGGCTCGTGGTGGAGCGGTCTGCCCCGCGGCCTGCGCGGCCGGGTCGACCTGGCGGTCGGCTACCTGCCCCACGTCCCCAGCACCAAGGTCGACGGCATCCACCCCGACTTCCGCGCGCACGAGCCGCGCTCCAGCGTCGACGGCGGCCGCGACGGCCTCGACCACCTGCGCGCCGTCGTCTCCCCGATGGCCGAGTGGCTGGCGCCCGGCGGCGCCTTCGTCACCCTGCTCTCGGCCGAGCAGGCCGCGCACGTCCCTGCCCGCATCGCGTGGCAGGACGAGGACGACTCCGTGATCGTCCTCGATCGGGCCGCAGTGGCAGCATGGCTGTCGTGACCGTCATCAAGATCAACGCCATCACCGTTCCGAAGGACTCCGGCGACGAGCTGGCCCACCGCTTCGCCAAGCGCGCCGGCGCCGTCGACGGACAGGAGGGCTTCGAGGGCTTCGAGCTGCTCAAGCCCACCGACGACCGCGAGCAGTGGCTCGTCGTCACCCGCTGGCGCGACGAGGAGTCGTTCCAGGCGTGGCTGAGCTCGCCCGCCTTCGGGCACGGCCACCGCTCGGAGTCCGAGCGCGCCGGCGGCGAGGCGCCCAAGCCCGTCTCCACCCACAGCGAGGTCTGGGGCTACGAGGTCGCCGACCTCACGCGCGACTGACCCTCACGACCCGCGCAGGGCGTCGAGGACCTTCTGGACCCGCCGCTCGCGCGTGTCGTCCTTCTTCGCCTCGGCCACCGAGCGGGCGTGCTCCTTGCGGTGCGAGTAGGCCAGCGCGTCGAACGCCTCCCGCAGGCCCGCCGCGTCGAGCGCCGTCGCCAGCGCATCGGGGACGTCCACCTCGCGCGGCGCGTCGTCGAGCTCGATCCGCACGTCGACCTCGTCGCCGATCTCGACCCCGAGCGCCTCGCGCTTCGCCTTGCTGAGCCCGATCAGGTTCTCGTCGCCCATCCGCGCGAGCCGGGCGGGCTCGGTGACCGAGCCGATCGTGATCCGCACGGGGAACGAGCGGCCCGCGCCGAACGACTCGACCTGCTCGTCGGTGAGGACCACGGCCGCCGCCGGGCCGCGCGGCTCGAGGGTCGTGCTGATCGCGAGGGTCATCTTGGGCATGGTGCCTCCTGGGTGCGCGTGACCCGATCGTTCCGCCGGGGCGGCACCCTGTCCACCCTGTCGGACGGATCTTGGTACCACGATGTCGCTGGGACGACCACACGGTCGAAAGATCCGTGCATCTCCGGCGCGCACCGCCTCGGACCAGAACTGTCCGACCCCGACACCACCATGGCCGCATGGCCACCTTCCCCAGCCTGACCGTCCTGCTGCTGCTCCTGCTCGTCGCCGGCCTGGCCGGCGCGCTCGGCTACCTGCTGGGCGTCCGCGCCCGGCCCGCGTCGGCCCACGACGTCGAGGTCGCCACCGCCGCCACCTCGCGCGCCGTCGCGCCCGTGCGCGAGAGCCTCGACCGCTTCGACAACCGCCTGCGCGACCTCGAGTCCAGCCGCATCGAGTGGCACGCGCAGCTCCGCGAGCAGGTCGAGTCCGTACGTCTCACGGGTGAGGCGCTGCGCCGTGAGACCGCCTCGCTGTCCACCGCGCTGCGCCGTCCCGAAGTGCGCGGCCGGTGGGGCGAGATGCACCTGCGCCGCACCGCCGAGCTGGCGGGCATGACCGAGCACTGCGACTTCGACCTGCAGGTCAGCACCGACGACGGGCGGCTGCGTCCCGACATGGTCGTGCGGCTGGTCGGCGGCCGCGACATCGTGGTCGACGCGAAGGTGCCGCTCGACGCCTTCCTCGACGCCACCGCCACCGACGACGCCGACGTCCGCGAGGCCCACCTCGACCGCCACGCCCGCCAGCTGCGCGGCCACGTCGACCAGCTCGCGGCGAAGTCCTACTGGCGCCAGTTCGACGCCGCGCCGCAGTTCGTCGTGCTGTTCGTGCCCGGCGAGTCCTTCCTCTCCGCGGCGCTCGAGGCCGACACCGCCCTGCTCGAGCACGCCGCCGAGCGGCAGGTCGTGCTGGCCTCCCCCACCACGCTCGTGGCGCTGCTGCGCACGGTCGCCCTGGCATGGACGCAGGAGTCGATCGCCGACAACGCCCGCGAGATCCACCGCGTCGCGCGCGAGCTCTACGAACGACTCGGCACCGTGGCCGGGCACGTCGACCGCCTCGGCGCCTCGCTCGAGCGGGCCGTCCGGTCCTACAACGACGCGGTCGCGTCGGTGGAGTCCCGCCTGCTCGTCAGCGCGCGGAGGCTGCACGACCTCAAGGTCGACGACCAGCCGCCGTTCCATCCGCGTGTGATCGAGGCGACACCCCGCGTCATGACCGCGCCCGAGCTGCTCGATGAACTAACGTCATGAGCATGAGCTCGCCGGCAGCCGGCGCCGTCATGGCCCTGGCCAGGACCCCGGCCGTGGCGTCCAGGTACGACCTGACGCCACGTGCGACCGTGGCGTGCTCCGCCCTCACCCTCGCCGCCGTCACCGGGCTCGACCTCATCGACGGTCGGCTGGGCGTGGCCTTCGCGGTCGGCTTCGTGCTCGTCGTGCTCACGGCCGCCACCGCGGTGCAGGAGCGCGGGCTGTTCACCGTCGGCGTCATGCCGCCCGTGCTGCTCGTCGGGTCGCTGCTCCTGTTGGCGTGGCAGGTGCCCGAGGCCATCGTCGTCGAGGGGCTGCCCGCCGACACCGGCCTGTTCGGCCGCACCCTCACCGCCACGATCGCCCACGGCGTGCCCCTGCTGATCGGGCACGCGCTCGCGCTCGCGGTGATCGTGGCGCGAATCGTCAGCGTCCGCCGCTGAGACCCGGTCCCGAGGCCTTCGAGGCCACCCACGAGCCCGCCAGCGACAGGCCCACGAAAACCACGACCAGCACGATCGCCGTCGTGACGAGGGTTCCCGTGCGCCCGCCCGCGCCGATCAGCAGCACGCTCGCCACCACCGCGGCGATCGAGGCGACGGCGGCCGTCCAGCGATCGCGCAGCCCGAACCAGCCGTGCGCGACCGCACTGGCCAGCACCGGGAGTCCGGCCATCAGGCCCGTGACCAGCAGCGTCAGGAACATCAGCCCGGCCGAGAAGTCGTCCTGCGAGCCCACCAGCAGCGGGACGTAGAGCAGCACGCCGGCGGCCAGGATCGAGGAGACGACCGAAGTCATGAGCAGGGCCTTGTCGCGGCGCATGGGGTCCTCTGGGGGGTGGTGCGGACGAAGCGACTCCCCCGGCGGAGGCGACGCCCCACACTATCCGACGCCGGCCCGCGCCGCCGGAGCGTGCCGAGGTCGACCCGGTTGCCGGGCGCGCATCCCCGACCTACCGTGACAGGACGACGACTCTTCCGGGGGGAAACCATGATCGTCCGACGTTCCGTCGCCGCCCTGTCCGCTCTGACCCTGGCCGCCGGCGCGGTGGCCCTGCAGTCCCCGGCGCAGGCGCGCGGGGGCGGTCACGACCGGCCGGTCGCCGCCGGCCCCACCGCCTACGGCTACGGCGGAGCGGTCAGCTCCGTCGACCGCGACGCCAGCGAGGTGGGCCTCGCCGTGCTCAGGTCGGGAGGCAACGCGGCCGACGCCGCCGTGGCCACCGCGGCCGCACTGGGCGTCACCGAGCCCTACAGCGCGGGCATCGGCGGAGGCGGCTACTTCATGTTCCGCGACGGTCGCAGCGGACGCGTCACCACGATCGACGGCCGCGAGACCGCTCCCGCGGGCGTCACGCCCCGCACCTTCTACGACGAGGCCACGGGCCAGCCGCGCCCCTTCGCCGACCTCGTCTCCTCGGGCGTCTCGGTGGGCGTGCCCGGCACGGTCGCCACGTGGGACAAGGCGTCGCGCCTGTTCGGCAAGCGCTCGCTGGCACGCAACCTCGCCCCCGCGACGCGGCTCGCCGCCCGTGGCTTCACGGTCGACCAGACGTTCCGCAACCAGACGCTCGACAACAAGACCCGCTTCTCGGCCTTCCCCGACACGGCCGAGCTGTTCCTGCCGAACGGCGACGCGCCCGTCGTCGGGTCGCGCTTCCGCAATCCCGAGCTGGCGCGCACCTACGCCCTGATCGCCCGACGTGGCGCCCAGGCGTTCTACCGTGGCGCACTCGCCGAGGACATCGCCCGCACCGTGCAGGACCCGCCGAAGAGCCCCACGACGACGCTCCCGGTGCCGCCCGGGTCGATGACGACGCGCGACCTGAAGGGCTACGAGGTCCGCCTCCAGAAGCCGACGAAGGTCAGCTACCGCGGCCACGACGTCTACGGCATGGCGCCGTCCTCGTCGGGCGGCATCGCGGTGGGCGAGGCGCTCAACATCCTGGAGAACCACCGCCTCGGCGGTGGCACGCGCACGGCCCAGAGCCTGCACCTCTACCTCGAGGCCTCGGCCCGCGCGTTCGCCGACCGCGCCGCCTACCTCGGCGACCCGGCGTTCGTCGACGTCCCCACCCGCACGCTGCTGAGCCAGCGGTTCGCCGACTCGCGCGACTGCACGATCGACCCGAACCGCGCGTCCACGCGCCCGGTCCCGGCCGGTGCGCTCGACGGCAGCGGCTGCGCCACGGCGGCCTTCGACGAGAAGGCGGACACCGAGAACATCTCGACCACGCACCTGTCCGTCGTGGACAAGTGGGGCAACGCGGTGGCCTACACCCTCACGATCGAGCAGACCGGCGGCTCGGGCATCACCGTCCCCGGTCGCGGGTTCCTGCTCAACAACGAGCTGACCGACTTCAGCACCGTCTACGACGCGAACGACCCGAACCGGATCGAGCCGGGCAAGCGTCCGCGCTCCTCGATGTCGCCGACGATCGTCACGAAGAACGGGCAGGTCCGCTACGTGGTGGGCTCCCCCGGTGGCGCCACGATCATCACCACCGTGCTGCAGATCCTCATGAACCGGATCGACCTCGGGATGACGCTGCCCGAGGCGGTGGCGGCGCCGCGTGCCTCGCAGCGCAACGCGGCGACCACGCCGGCCGAGCCCGACTTCATCGCGCGGTACGAGGACGCGCTGCGCCCGTTCGGCCAGGTGCTGGTGCCCTCGGGCGACACGTTCACGTCGGCCGCCGAGATCGGGGCCGCGGCCACGATCGAGGTGGACCGTCGCGGCTTCATCACCGCCGCGGCCGAGCCGAAGCGCCGTGGCGGTGGCACCGCCCTGGTGGTGAGGCCCGCTCGCCGCTGAGGGCGGGCGGCGGGGCCGTCAGGCCTGCGCGGCGGCCTTGATGTCGCGGCGCAGCTCGGGCGGCAGGGCGAAGATGAGCGACTCGTCGGCCGTGCGGATCGCCTTGGCGTCGCCGATGCCGCGCTCGCCGAGGTAGAGCAGCACGTCCTGGACGAGGTCGTCCGGCACGGAGGCTCCGGACGTGACGCCGACGGTGCTGACGCCCTCGAGCCAGGCCTCGTCGATCTCGCTGATGTCGTCGATGCGGTACGACGCCTTGGCGCCGGCCTCGAGCGCGACCTCGACGAGGCGGACCGAGTTGGACGAGTTCGCCGAGCCGACGACGATCACGAGGTCGGCGTCCTTGGCGATCTCCTTGACCGCGACCTGGCGGTTCTGGGTGGCGTAGCAGATGTCGTCGCTGGGCGGGTCCTCCAGCTGCGGGAACTTCTCGCGGAGCCGGCGCACCGTCTCCATCGTCTCGTCGACGCTCAGGGTGGTCTGGCTCAGCCAGCTCAGCCGGGTGCCCTCGGGGAACTCGAGGGCGGCGACGTCGTCGGGGTGCTCCACGAGGGTGATGTGCTCGGGGGCCTCGCCCGCCGTGCCCTCGACCTCCTCGTGACCGGCGTGGCCGATCAGCAGGATGCGGTAGTCGTCGGCGGCGAAGCGGCGCGCCTCGTGGTGCACCTTGGTCACCAGCGGGCAGGTCGCGTCGATCGTCTTCAGGCTGCGCTCGGCGGCCTCGGCGTGCACCGCCGGCGAGACGCCGTGGGCGCTGAACACGACGGTGGCGCCGTGCGGGACCTCGTCGAGCTCCTCCACGAAGATCGCACCGCGCGCCGCGAGATCGTTGACCACGTGCTTGTTGTGCACGATCTGCTTGCGGACGTAGACGGGGGCGCCGTAGAGGTCGAGCGCCTTCTCGACGGTGATGACGGCCCGGTCGACGCCGGCGCAGTAGCCGCGCGGGTCGGCGAGGAGGACCTGGCCCGAGGTTCCGGGCATGCCGAGATCGACCTGAGTGGACATGGCACCAGCCTACCGACCCGGCGATGAGGACCGCAGCGTCGGCGCCGCCTCATAGGGTGGGCGCATGGCCCTGGAGACGAGCGCGGACAAGCCCGCGCCCCTGCGCTCCGTCTCGCTCGCGCTGCAGGGCTGGATCGCGCGCCTCGGCGCGGTGTGGGTCGAGGCCGAGGTCGTGCAGCCGAAGCTGAGCGGCAACACGTACTACCTCACCCTGCGCGACCTCACCGCCACGATGAGCGTCAGCGCCACCGCGTTCCGCGGCGTGGTCGAGTCCAGCGCCAGTCCCATCACCGACGGCACCCGCGTGATCGTGCACGCGAAGCCCGAGTTCTACTCGCCGAACGGCCGCCTGTCGCTGCGCCTGCTCGAGATCCGTCCCACGGGCGAGGGCGAGCTGCTCGCCCAGCTCGAGCGCCGTCGCCAGCTGCTCGCCGCCGAGGGCCTGTTCGAGGCGCGCTGGAAGCGACCGCTGCCGCTGCTGCCCACCTCGATCGGCCTCATCACCGGCAAGGGCTCGGCGGCCGAGCGCGACGTCCTGGAGAACGTCCGCGACCGCTGGCCGGGCGCCGCGATCGAGGTCCGCCACGCGCTGATGCAGGGCTCGCAGTCGGCGATGGCCGTCATCGCGGCGCTTCGCGAGCTCGACGCCGCGGCCCACGTCGACGTCATCGTCATCGCCCGCGGCGGCGGCTCGATGGAGGACCTCCTGCCGTTCTCCGACGAGGCGCTCGTGCGCGCCGTCCACGGCGCCACCACCCCCGTCATCAGCGCGATCGGCCACGAGCCCGACGTGCCGCTGCTCGACCTCGTCGCCGACCTGCGCGCCTCCACGCCCACCGACGCGGCCAAGCGCGTCGTGCCCCACGTGGGCGACGAGCTGACCGGGCTCGCCGGGGCCCGCGAGCGCGCGCGCCAGGCGATCGCCGCCCAGCTGCACCGCGAGCAGGCGGGGCTCGACGCCCTCCGCAGCCGCCCAGTCCTGCGCTCCCCCGCCGCCTTCGTCGACACCCAGCAGGAGGTCGTCTCGGCCCAGCGCGAACGGGCCCGGCTGGCCATGCGAGCCCGGCTGGCCCGCGCCCACGACGAGGTCGGCCACCACCTGGCGCGCGTGCGCGCCCTGTCGCCGCTGGCCACGATGCAGCGCGGCTACGCCGTCGCCCTCGATCCCGAGGGCCGCGCGGTCACGTCCGTCGGCACGATCGCCACCGGCGACGACCTCGTCCTCCACCTCACCGACGGCCTCGCCACCGTCCGCGTCACCGACCTGCAGGAGCATCCCCATGAGTGAACTGCCCGACCCGTCCGAGCTCTCCTACGAGCAGGCGCGCGACGAGCTCGTCTCGATCGTGCAGCGCCTCGAGACCGGCGGCACCACTCTCGAGGAGTCGCTCGCCCTGTGGGAGCGCGGCGAGGCCCTCGCCGAGGCGTGCCAGCGGTGGCTCGACGGGGCGCGGGCCCGGGTGGATCCCGCTCAGGACGCGAACGGCTCCAGCGACGCGACGTAGTCCTCCACCACGGCGCGCTGCGCGCTGCTGGTGACCACGACGATCTCGGACTCCACGGCGCGACCGAGCGTGGTGTCGCCGTCGGGTCCCTTGAACACCTGCCACGTGACGCCGTTGATCTCGACCTCGCCGTCGGGCTCGCTGCCCTCGGCACGATCCTGGACGAGCTTGGTCAGCTCGTCGGCCGCGGCGGTGCGCTGGGTGAGGCCCACGTACTGGTTCACGTCGGTCACCACGTTGAGCTGCCAGCGGTCGTCGATGAGCTCGGCCCGCGTGGCGCGCCAGCCCTCGGGCAGCTCGGTGGGCACGAGCGGCACGAAACCGGCGCGCACCTCCACGCCGCTCGCGGCGGTGCGCCAGTCGACGTCGGCGGTGGGCTGGTCGGGCGTCTGCGTGAAGAGCTTGCCGAACAGGAAGATCGCCAGCACGACGCCGCCCAGCACCAGGACCGAGCGCAGCACGTCGCCCATCGCCGGAACGCCTCGTGAGTACCCGCTCATCCTGCTCCTGTCCGCGCCTGCGGCGACCGTTCGGTCGCCTCGGCCAGCCTAGCCTTCCGGCCCGATAGGCTGTGCGCGTGGACGCACTGAAGCCCGCCGAGGCCGCCCCTGATCGCAACCTCGCCCTGGACCTCGTCCGGGTGACCGAAGCGGGGGCCATGGCCGCCGGCCGCTGGGTCGGACGGGGCGACAAGAACGGCGCCGACGGCGTCGCGGTCAACGCGATGCGCTCGATGATCAACACCGTCTCGATGGACGGCGTCGTGGTCATCGGCGAGGGCGAGAAGGACGACGCCCCGATGCTCTACAACGGCGAGCGCGTCGGCGACGGCACCGGTCCCGAGTGCGACGTCGCGGTCGACCCGATCGACGGCACGACCCTCACGGCCAAGAGCCTCCCCAACGCGATCTCGGTCATGGCGGTCGCGCCGCGGGGCTCGATGTACGACCCGTCGGCCGTGTTCTACATGGAGAAGCTCATCGCGGGCCCCGAGGCCGCCGGCAAGGTCGACATCCGCCTCCCCGCCTCGGAGAACATCGCGATCGTCGCCAAGGCCAAGGGCCTCGACGTCGAGGACGTCACGGTGTGCGTGCTCGACCGCCCCCGCCACGACGCGCTGGTCCAGGAGATCCGCGAGACCGGCGCCCGCATCAAGTTCATCGCCGACGGCGACATCGCCGGCGGCATCACCGCGGCCCGTCCCGACTCCGGCGTCGACCTGCTGCTCGGCATCGGCGGAACGCCCGAGGGCATCATCACCGCCGTCGCGATGAAGTGCCTGGGCGGCGTCATCCAGGGCCGCCTCACCCCCACCGACGACGAGGAGCGCCAGCGCGCCATCGACGCCGGCCACGACCTCGACCGCATCCTCACGACCGAGGACCTCGTCACCTCCGACGACTGCTTCTTCGTCGCCACGGGCATCACCTCGGGCAACCTGCTCCGGGGCGTCCGCTACGGCGCCGGCAGCGCCACCACCGAGTCGATCGTCATGCGCTCGCGCTCGGGCACGATCCGCACGATCCGCAGCGAGCACCGCCTGCACAAGCTCGCGGCGTTCTCCTCCATCGACTACGAGCACTGAGCCGATGGGTCCCGGGCAGGCCGGCGAGGAGACCGTCGCGGTCTCCGACGAGCTGTTCGCGCACCTGCCCAACGGGCTCGACCTGTGCCACCAGACGTTCGGCGACCCGCGTGACGAGCCCGTCCTGCTGGTGATGGGCCTCGGCGGCCCGATGACCTGGTGGCCCGAGGACTTCTGCGCGCGACTGGCGCGCCGCGGCTTCCACGTGATCCGGTTCGACAACCGCGACACGGGTCGCTCGACGAAGCTGCGGCACCACCCGGTCACGCGGGCCGACGTCATCAAGGCGTACCTCGGCCGCGGCACGGCGCCCTACGGTCTCGACGACCTCGCCGATGACGCCGCGGCGCTGCTCGACCACCTGGGCATCGAGTCCGCCCACGTCGTCGGGGTGTCGATGGGCGGCATGATCGCGCAGACCCTCGCGGTCGACCACGCCGACCGCGTCCGCTCGCTGACCTCGATCATGTCCACCACGGGCCGCCGCCGCGTCGGCTGGATCCACCCGCTCGTGATGCGCACGATGCTCGCCCCCGCCGGCCGCACCCGCCCCGAGTACGCCGAGCTCTCGGTCAGGAACAGCAAGGTCGTGGCCTCGCCGGCGTTCCCCACGCCCGACGACGTCGCCTACGCCCGCGCGCTCGAGACCTACGACCGCGGCTGGATCGCCAGCGGCGTCTCGCGCCACATGATGGCCGTGCTGACGCAGCCCGACCGCACCGAGCGACTCGGCGCCGTCACGGTGCCCACCCAGGTGATCCACGGGACGAAGGACCTCCTCGTGCACCGGTCCGGCGGACGGGCCACCGCCGATGCGATCCGTGGCGCCACCCTGCTCGAGATCGCCGGGATGGGGCACGACCTGCCGGCGCAGCTGTACGACACGTTCGTCGACGCGATCGCGGCCACGGCGGCCCGCGCCCGCTGAGCCGACCTCGCACCCGCCTCGCGACCTGCGCCCACTAGGGTGCGAAGCATGACCGACAACACTCAGTGGCGCATCGAGCACGACACCATGGGCGAGGTCAAGGTCCCCGCCGACGCCCTCTACCGCGCCCAGACGCAGCGCGCCGTCGAGAACTTCCCGATCTCCGGCACGCCCATCGAGTCGGCCCAGATCCGCGCCCTCGCGCAGATCAAGGCCGCCTGCGCGACCGCCAACGCCGAGCTCGGCATCCTCGACCAGGCGATGGCCGACGCGATCGTCGCCGCGGCGGACGAGGTCGCCTCCGGCGCCCACGACGCGCACTTCCCGATCGACGTCTTCCAGACGGGCTCGGGCACCTCGAGCAACATGAACACGAACGAGGTCATCGCGACGCTCGCGACGAAGGCGTCGGGCATCGAGGTGCACCCGAACGACCACGTCAACGCCTCGCAGTCGAGCAACGACGTGTTCCCCACCTCGATCCACGTCGCCGCCACCGAGTCGGCCACCACCGTGCTGATCCCGGCCCTCGACCACCTCGCGAAGAGCCTCGAGGCCAAGGCCGCCGAGTTCGCCGAGGTCGTGAAGTCGGGCCGCACCCACCTCATGGACGCCACGCCCGTCACCCTCGGCCAGGAGTTCGCCGGCTACGCCGCGCAGATCCGCCGCGGCATCGAGCGCGTCGAGGCCTCGCTCCCCCGCACCGCCGAGGTCCCCCTCGGCGGCACCGCCGTGGGCACCGGCATCAACACGCCGAAGGGCTTTCCGCAGCGCGTCATCGAGATCCTCGCCGAGCGCACCGGCCTGCCGCTGACCGAGGCACGCGACCACTTCGAGGCGCAGGGCGCCCGCGACGGCCTGGTCGAGATGTCGGGCCAGCTCCGCACGATCGCGGTGAGCCTGGTCAAGATCAACAACGACCTGCGCTGGATGGGCTCGGGCCCGCGCACCGGCCTGGGCGAGATCCACCTGCCCGACCTGCAGCCCGGCTCGAGCATCATGCCCGGCAAGGTCAACCCGGTGCTTCCCGAGGCCACGCTCATGGTGTGTGCCCAGGTCATCGGCAACGATGCCGCGATCGCCTTCGCCGGCGCCTCGGGCTCGTTCGAGCTCAACGTCATGCTGCCGGTCATCGGCCGCAACATCCTCGAGTCGATGCGCCTGCTGGCGAACGCTTCCACCACGCTGGCCGACCGCTGCATCGACGGCATCACCGCCGACGTGGAGCGCTGCCTCGAGCTGGCCGAGTCGAGCCCGTCGGTCGTGACGCCGCTCAACCGCCACATCGGCTACGAGAACGCCGCCGCGATCGCGAAGAAGTCGGTCAAGGAGCGCAAGACGATCCGCCAGGTCGTCATCGAGGAGGGCTACGTGGAGCGGGGCGACATCAGCGAGGCCGACCTCGACGCCGCGCTCGACGTCATGAACATGACCCACCCCTGAGGCTGGGCTTCGCTCGGACGCCGCTCGCCCCTCGGGGCGGGCGGCGTCCGTCGTTCAGCCGACCTTGCGGGCGACCACGTAGTTGTCGCGGTCGAAGACGATCTCGTACGAGGCGCCGTGCTCGGCCCCGTGCTGGACGGGGTCGGTCTGCGTCAGCTGACGGTCGAAGATGATGTAGTCGGGCACGACGTCGCCGATCGTCCCGATCCAGTAGGCGTCGTCGTGGCTGCCGGTGAGGTACTTCAGCACCGCGATGTCGGTCTCGACGACGGCGTCCTCGGGAATCGTCCCGATCGCCTCCTGCATCGCCTCCCGCCGGGGCGACGCCTCCCAGGTCTCGGGCTCGAGCAGCTTCACGACCGGACCGCCGGCCAGCAGGTAGCCGCCCACGGCGGCGCCCAGCACGACGCCCGGCCACTCGAGCCGTGGCCGCCTGCCGATCGCGTCGATCATCGCCACGAAGACGATCGGCATGATGACGATCGAGTAGTGCCAGTCGGTGCCCCAGTAGTACTCGACGTCGCCGAGGAATCGCCACAGGAAGGTGGGCGCGGCCACCACGGCCCACGGCGACCAGAGCGCCGCGAAGCCCGTGACCCCGAAGGTGAGCAGCAGGGTGAGCAGCTTGCGGTCGGCCTCGGTGGTCAGCGTCTCCCACATCCCGACCTCGCCGCCGAGGTTGCCCGTGTAGTCGTACCCGCCCCCGGTGTTGAACGCCGGGATGACGACCCACACGACGAGGACGAGCGCGACGGCTCCGACGATCGCCAGGATCAGTCCGCGGCGACGCTCCCCGACCAGCCACAGGGCCACCCCGACCGCGGCGACCGTGACGCCCATGTCCTCCTTGACCAGCAGCAGCGGCAGCGACCACCAGACGACGGCGGCGTACCGCTGCTCGACGAACGCCACGCCCGCCATCGCCAGGATCGGGACCGCGAAGGCGACCTCGTGGAAGTCGGCGACGACGGCGTTGCCGAAGCCGAAGGCGAGGCCGTACATGACCGCTATCGTCCAGCCGACGCGCGCGCCGAGCCGATCGACGGCCAGGCGGGTCACCGGCACGACCGACAGGCCGATGAGCAGCCCCTGGGCCACCAGCAGCGTCTGGCCGTACGGGAACAGCCAGTACGCGGGCGCCAGCAGCGCGTCGATCGGCGAGAAGTGGTCGCCGAGGATGTTGTAGCCGGGACCCTTCACGGGCACGATCGGCGCCTCGAACCGCGAGTAGGCCTTGACGGCCTGCTCGAAGATCGCGTTGTCCCACGAGTTCACGGTCAGCCGCCGCCACGACAGCACGGAGACGAGGCTGTAGAGCAGCCCGACGACCGCACCCCAGGCCCAAGGCATCCAACGGTTCACGCTCGACACCGTACCCGGCGGTAACCCTCGGTTGCGGGTCGTCGGCGCGTCGTCTCGCCGTGGCGGTGCCGGGCCGGGCTGGTGGGAGTGGTGGGACGTAGGGTTTCGTCCATGAGCAGGACTCGGGCGGTCTCGGTGGCAGTGGTGTCCCTCGCGCTGCTGGGGCTGATGGCGCTCGTGATCGCGGTCAACCTGCGCTCCGCTCCAGACGCCGACGGCGCGAACGAGCCCTCCACGTCCGCGACCGTGCAGCCGGAGGTCGAGGTCGACGGCGTCGCCACCGTGCGGCTCACAGTGCCGACCGACGACTTCGCGACCGAGCCGGCCGCACCGTGCCACGACCTCGTCACGAGCGTCACGGACCCCACCGACGTCGAGCTCGCGATCACGGCGCCCGGGCACGAGCGCCAGGAGCTCTCCGCCGCCGTCTCCGTGACCGAGACGGCGAATCCCTTCAACAGCCTCAAGCGCCCCTACGACCTCGAGCTCTCCGAGGTCGCCTCCGTCCTGGGCCTGCCCGCCTCGCGCGACTGGGTCCTCCTGGACGAGTTCGCCGACCGGTCGCTGCTGCGCAGCGCCACCGCGATGGAGATCGCCCGCCGGATCGGTCTCGACTGGGTGCCGCGGCTCGTGCCGGCGAACCTCGAGATCAACGGCACCGCGTGCGGCCTGTACCTGCTCGGCGAGCGCCCCACCGTCCAGGACGGTCGCGTCGAGATCGCCGCCGACGACGAGCTGCTGCTGGCCGACGCCCGCGACCTCGCGGACCGGCCCCGGTTCCGCACCGAGCGGGGCCTGCGCGTGTACCTCGACGAGGGCTCCGCAGCCGACCGCCAGGAGGTCGCCGCGCGCTTCCAGGAGATCGAGGACCTCCTGTACGACCCGGCGTTCCCGGACAACGGCTACCGCGACCGGCTCGACCTCGACTCGTTCGCCAACTGGTACCTCGTGAACGAGCTGACCAAGAACCTGGGCAGCCCCCTGCAGGACGACGTCCACTTCGTGCTGCGCGGCGACGACACCCTCGCGATGGGACCGCCGTGGGACTTCACCGCCTCGCAGGGCAACCGCAAGAACGGCTCCTGGCGCCTCGACCATCCGAAGGGCTGGTGGCTGCAGCGGTCCTGGTACGGGATCAGCGACGACCCCGCGTGGCGGCGCGCCTTCTCCCCCACGCAGGTGTGGAACCAGCGGCAGGGCCACTACTACAACGTGCTGATGTCCGATCCGGAGTTCGCGGAGCGCGTGGCGCAGCGGTGGAGCGAGGTGTCCGAAGACCTCGGCACGATCGGCGACTTCGTCGACGAGCGGGCCGCCGTGATCGAGGACGACGCGGTGGACAACTTCAGCCCACCCGAGGTCGACGGTCCCGGACTGCCGATCGCGGCGAGCCCCCTCGACAGCGACCCCGAGACGTTCGTCTTCGCCAACGAGGACCCCGCGGTGGAGCCCGGCGAGGGCTGGCGGAACGAGGTCGACCTGCTGCACCGGTGGCTGGAGCGCCGCGTCGCGTGGCTCGACGGAGAGCTGCTCGAGCAGGGCTGACCCTCAGGCCAGCGGGACGTCCTCCTCGGGCAGTCCCACGGGGATCGTGTGCCGGTCGGCCAGCTCGCGGGCCGCGCGCACGAGCGCGGCGTTGTCGGGTGTCGTGCTGCCGTCGGGCAGCCGCAGGGTGTCCTCGAGTCCGATGCGGGTCTCCAGCCCGAGCGCGGCCGCGTGACGCAGGGCCGGCCACGCGGAGCGGGCCTCGCCGTGCAGCAGCACCGGCACCCGCGGGTCGACGGCCCGCACCGCCTCGAGCATGTCCTGGGCGAGGATCACCAGCTCGGTCTCGCCGATCCTCTCGGGCAGCTCGATCAGCACGCGCGCCACGTCGCCACGCAACGGGGACTGCGCCCACGCCTCGACGGCGTCGAGGCTCCACAGTCCGGCCTCGATGCCGATGCCGTGCTCCAGCACGGCGGCGGCCACGGCCTCGGAGCCGGTCTCGTGCCAGTTCACCGAGGCGAGGTCGGGCAGGACGGTCCAGCGGCGGATCGCCTCGACGCGGGCGGCGGGGTCGGGCAGCGCCCAGGCACCCGTGGTGACGCCGATCGGCACCGACGGGGACACGAAGCGCACCGCGGTCATCACCGCGTCGACCGCGTCGGCGTCGAGGGTGTCGAGTCCGTCGACGTCCTTCGGGTGCAGGTGGATGCAGTCGGCGCCCGCCTCGACCGCACGGACGATGTCGGAGGCGAGCTGGACGGGGGTGACGGGCAGGGCGGGGTGCGCGGCCGGAGGGCGCGCGCCGTTGAGACAGGCCTGGATCAACGAGCGCCCGCCCACGGAGTCACAGCTCCGGGAACCAGAGGGAGATCTCGCGCTCGGCCGACTCCGGGGAGTCGGACGCGTGCACGAGGTTCTCGCGGTTGGACAGCGAGAAGTCGCCGCGCACGGTGCCGGGCGCGGCCTTGCGGCCGTCGGTGGCGCCGTTCAGGGCGCGCACGACCTCGATCGCCTCGTCGCCCTCGAGGACCAGCGACACGAGCGGTCCGGAGGTGGCGAAGGCCCGCAGCGGCGGGTACCAGGGCTGCTCGGTGTGCTCGGCGTAATGGGCGTCTGCCATGTCGGCGTCGATCGAGCGGTGCTCCATCGCGACGATGCGCAGTCCCTTGGTCTCGTACCGCGAGAGCACGGCCCCCACGAGGCCCCGGGCCACGGCATCGGGTTTGATGAGAACAAGCGTGCGCTGCGTCATGTGCCCAACCTATCCTCCGCGCGCGCCAAGGAGTTCCCATGGTCGACAGCACGCACACCACCACCCCCGCCTGGTGGCGGGACGCCGTGATCTACCAGGTGTACCCGCGGTCCTGGGCGGACGCGGACGGCGACGGCATCGGCGACCTGCCGGGCATCACCGCGCACCTGGACCACCTGGTCGCGCTGGGGGTGGACGCCGTGTGGCTGTCGCCGTTCTACACCAGCCCGCAGAACGACGCGGGCTACGACGTCGCCGACTACCGCGACGTCGATCCGCTCTTCGGCACGCTCGAGGACTTCGACGCCCTCGCGGCGCGTGCCCACGAGCTCGGCCTGCGCGTCATCGTCGACCTCGTGCCCAACCACTCGTCGGACCAGCACGTGTGGTTCCAGGCGGCGCTGGCCGCCGAGCCCGGCAGCCCCGAGCGCGGCCGCTACATCTTCCGCGACGGCGCGGGCGAGAACGGCGATCTCCCGCCGAACAACTGGCAGAGCAACTTCGGCGGCTCGGCGTGGACCCGCACCACGAACCCCGACGGCACCCCCGGCCAGTGGTACCTGCACCTGTTCGACCCCAGCCAGCCCGACTTCGAGTGGAACAACCCCGAGGTCCAGGAGGAGTTCCGCTCGATCCTGCGCTTCTGGCTCGACCGGGGCGTCGACGGCTTCCGCATCGACGTGGCCCACGGCCTGCACAAGGAGGAGGGCCTGCCCGACTCCCCCGAGGACTACGACCTCGCGATCCACCCCACGGGCCACCAGCCGATGTGGGACAAGCCGGCCGTGCACGAGGTCTACCGCGACTGGCGACGCGTCGTGGACGAGTACCGCGTCGAGGGCCAGGACGCCGACCGCATCCTCGTCGCCGAGGCGTGGGTCATCCCCGACGAGGCGCTGGCGCGCTACGTCCGTCCGGACGAGCTGCACCAGTCGTTCAACTTCGGCTACCTCATGACCCCGTGGCGGGCGCGCGAGCAGCGCGAGGCCATCACCCGCGGCCTCGAGGCCACCGCGGCCGTGGGCGCGCCCCAGACCTGGGTCCTGTCCAACCACGACGTCCCGCGGCACGCCTCGCGCCTGTCCTACGACATCGAGCGCGCCACCCGCGTGCTCGGCATCGGCCCCGACCACCCGCAGCCCGACAACGAGCTGGGCCTGCGCCGCGCCCGCGCAGCCACCTCGGTGATGCTCGCGCTGCCGGGCTCGGCGTACCTGTACCAGGGCGAGGAGCTCGGCCTGCCCGAGGCGACCACCCTGCCCCCCGAGGTCCGTCAGGACCCCACCTTCGTTCGCACGAACGGCGAGGACGTGGGCCGCGACGGCTGCCGCGTGCCGGTGCCGTGGCACGCCGACCAGCCCGCCTTCGGGTTCAGCCCCACGGGCAAGAGCTGGCTGCCCCAGCCCGAGGTCTACGGCGACCTCGCGCCCAACCGCCAGGACGGCGTCGCCGGCAGCACGCTCGAGCTCTACAGGCGACTGCTGGCCGTGCGGCGCAAGTACGGCCTGGGCCGGGGCGAGCTGCACTGGCAGGAGGCCGGCGACGACGTGCTGGCGTTCACCGTGACGGGCTCCGGCGGGCGCCGGGTGCAGGTCGTCACGAACTTCGGTGCCGCGCCGCTGGACCTCCCGCACGGCGAGCTGCTGTCGGTCAGCGGCCCGCTCGACGGTCACCGCCTGCCCGGCGACACCACCGCCTGGATCGCACCCGGCTGAGCCACCCGGCGCCGCCTGACTTGCGGCGTTCGTCCGCCCGCCGTAGTTTCGTGTGAGCGGCGTCACATTTCTTCGAGTCGCACGCCGCATGGTCTCGGGGGAAGGTCGGGTGGTGCACGTGACAAGGCGATCGAGGAAGACCCGCCGATCCGTCGGCCTGGCCGCGGCTGCGACGCTCATCGCGTCACTGACCGCCTGCGCCGGCAGTGACGACGGCGGGGTCCCCACCATCAACCTCTTCGGTGGCGCGTCCGCCACGGGGTTCCAGGATCTGATCGACGGCTGCAACGAGCAGGCCGACGGCGCGTACGAGATCGTCGGCAACCTCGTACCCAGCGACGCCGACGGACAGCGCGAGCAGATGGTCCGGCGCCTCGCCGCCGGCGACACCGGCATGGACCTCATCGGCATGGACGTGGTCTGGACCGCCGAGTTCGCCGAGGCCGGCTGGATCCTGCCGCTCACCGACGAGCAGGCCGCCCAGGCCTCGGAGAACACCCTCGAGGTGCCGCTGGAGACGGCCACCTGGAAGGACAAGCTGTACGCGATTCCGAAGCACACCAACGCCCAGCTCATGTGGTACCGCAAGTCCCTCGTCGACAAGGTCGGCGACGGCAAGCCGCCGGAGACGTGGGACGAGATGTTCGAGATGGCCCAGGAGCTCAAGGACGCCGGCGATCCGTACGAGATCGGCTTCACCGGGGCCCGCTACGAGGGTCTCGTGGTCGGCTTCAACACGATCCTGTCGTCGTACGGCGGCACGATCGTCAACGAGGACAGCACCGAGACCACCATCGACGACAAGACCACCCAGTCGCTCGAGCTGCTGAACAAGCTGGCCACGTCGGGCCTGGCGAACCGGTCGCTGTCGAACTCGCAGGAGCCCGAGGTCTTCGCGCAGCTGCAGAACGGCCAGTCGGCGTTCAGCCTCAACTGGCCGTACGTGCTGAGCGCGATGCGCGAGGCCAACCCGGACATCGCCAAGGACCTGGCCTTCACGACGTTCCCGTCCACCGTCGAGGGCGAGCCCTCCAAGGTCACGGTCGGTGGCATGAACTTCGCGATCAGCAAGTTCAGCGAGCACCCGAAGGAGTCCTTCGACGCCGCGATGTGCCTGCGGTCGCCGGAGAACCAGCTCAAGCACTCGCTGACCGCCGGTGAGCCCCCGGTCGACGAGACGGTGTTCGAGGACCCGGAGTTCAAGGAGGCCTACCCGCAGGGCGAGGTGCTCCTCTCCGCCCTGAACACCGCCAGCTCTCGACCGATCTCGCCGGTCTACCAGAACATCTCGACGATCATCTCGTCCACGCTCTCGCCGCCCTCGAGCATCAAGCCCGAGGAGACGACGAAGGAGCTCGACTCCTCGATCAATGACGCCATCGAAGGGAAGGGGATCCTGCCATGAGCGTTCTGGACAAGGTGGAGGACGACAGCGCGGAGATCGCGCGGCAGCGGTTCAGCGAGGGCAAGAAGGCCGAGCGCCGCTTGGGCCTGATGCTCGTGGCGCCCGCCGTGATCCTCATGATCGCGGTCACGGCCTACCCGATCGCGTACGCGATCTACCTCTCGCTGTTCCGCGCCGACCTGCGCACACCGGACGACAACGAGTTCGTCGGCCTCGACAACTACGTCACGGTGCTGACCAGCGACATCTGGTGGCAGGCGTTCGGCTTCACCCTCCTGCTGACGGTGGTCAGCGTGGCGTTCGAGCTGGCGCTCGGCATGGGCCTGGCGATCGTCATGCACCGCACGATCGTGGGCCGCGGCCTGGTGCGGACCTCGGCCCTGGTGCCGTACGCGATCGTCACCGTCGTCGCCGCGTTCAGCTGGCGCTTCGCCTGGAGCCAGGACATCGGCTGGCTCGCCGGCGACAGCGCTCCGCTCACCGGCCAGTGGAGCTCGTTCTGGATCATCGTCCTGGCCGAGGTCTGGAAGACCATCCCCTTCATGGCCCTGCTGCTCATGGCCGGCCTGGCGCTCGTCCCCGAGGACCTCATGAAGGCGGCGTCGATGGACGGCGCCTCGCCGTGGCAGCGCTTCTGGAAGGTGACGGTCCCGCTGATCAAGCCGTCGATCCTGGTGGCGGTCCTCTTCCGCACCCTCGACGCCTTCCGCGTGTTCGACAACATCTACATCCTCACCAGCGGCGCGAACGACACGTCCAGCGTCTCGATCGTGGCCTACAACAACCTGATCCGAGGGCTCAACCTCGGCATCGGCTCGACGATGTCGGTGCTGATCTTCATCACCATCGCCATCATCGCGATCATCTTCGTGAAGCTGTTCGGCGCAGCGGCACCAGGCTCCGACGAAGGGAAGAGGTGACGTCATGAGCACCGCAGTCGAGACGCCGAAGAGCAAGGCGATCTGGTGGGGCGTCAACGCCATCGTCCTGCTCTACGCATTCATCCCCGTCATCTGGATCATCTCGCTGTCGCTCAAGCCCGACGCGACCCTCAACGACGGCCGCTTCCTGCCCAGCCAGATCACGGGCGAGCACTACGAGGCGATCTTCCAGAACGACAGCTTCACCCGGGCCCTGATCAACTCGATCGGCATCTGCCTGATCTCCACGTTCGTGGCGATCGTGGTGGGCACGATGGCCGCCTACGCGGTGGCGCGCCTGGACTTCCCGGGCAAGAAGTTCGTGGTCGGCGCGTCGCTGATGATCGCGATGTTCCCGCAGATCGCCCTGGTCACGCCGCTGTTCAAGATCCTCACCGGGATCGGCCTGTTCGACACGTGGCTCGGCCTGATCATCCCCTACATCACGTTCGCCCTCCCGCTGGCGATCTACACGTTGAGCGCCTTCTTCCGCGAGATCCCCTGGGAGCTGGAGAAGGCCGCCAAGATGGACGGCGCGACGCCCTACCAGGCGTTCCGCAAGGTCATCGCCCCGCTCGCGATGCCCGGGGTCTTCACGACCGCGATCCTGGTGTTCATCTCGTGCTGGAACGACTTCCTCTTCGCGATCTCGCTGACCTCCAGCGAGCGCTCCCGCACCGTGCCGGCGGCCCTGAGCTACTTCACCGGCGCCACGACGTTCGAGAAGCCCACGCAGTCGATCGCCGCGGCCGCGGTGGTCATCACCATCCCGATCGTCATCTTCGTCCTCTTCTTCCAGCGCCGGATCGTTGCCGGCCTCACCAGCGGCGCCGTCAAGGGCTGAAAGGAAACATCATGGCTGAAATCGTCCTGGACCATGTGGTCAAGCGGTACCCCGACGGAGCCCTCGCCGTGGAGGACTTCAACCTCGAGATCGCCGACGGCGAGTTCATCATCCTGGTCGGCCCCTCGGGCTGCGGGAAGTCGACGACGCTGAACATGATCGCGGGGCTGGAGGACATCACCACCGGCGACCTCAAGATCGACGGCACCGTCGTGAACGACAAGGCGCCGAAGGACCGCGACATCGCGATGGTGTTCCAGTCCTACGCGCTCTACCCGCACATGACGGTCTACGAGAACATGGCGTTCCCGCTGACCCTGGCCGGCGTGGACAAGTCCACGATCAAGCAGAAGGTCGACGAGGCGGCGAAGATGCTCGAGCTCGAGCAGCACCTTGACCGCAAGCCCTCGAACCTCTCCGGCGGCCAGCGTCAGCGCGTGGCGATGGGCCGCGCGATCGTGCGCAGCCCGAAGGCCTTCCTCATGGACGAGCCGCTGTCGAACCTCGACGCGAAGCTGCGCGTGCAGATGCGCACGCAGGTGGCCCGCATCCAGAAGACCCTCGGCACCACCACGGTCTACGTCACCCACGACCAGACCGAGGCGATGACGCTGGGCGACCGCGTCGTGGTGATGCGCGCCGGCAAGATCCAGCAGGTGGGCTCCCCCACCGAGCTGTACGACCACCCGAACAACCTGTTCGTGGCCGGCTTCATCGGCAGCCCGTCGATGAACTTCCTGCCCGCGACGATCGAGGGCGAGTCGCTCTCGACGGCGATCGGCGAGCTGCCGGTCCCCGACGCCTACCGCGAAGCCCTCCGCTCGGGCAGCGCGAGCCGCGACGTCATCGTGGGCATCCGCCCCGAGCACTTCGAGGACGCCTCACTCGTCGCGGCGGACGCCCCCGGCGCCCGGGTCAACGTCGACGTCGACCTGGTCGAGCAGATGGGCTCGGACGTCTACGCGTACTTCACGGTGCAGGGTGGCGCGGCGAACGCCGACCTCGACGACCTCGCGAAGGACACCGGCCAGGACATGGCCGGCGAGGGCACGCAGATCAACGCCCGCCTCAGCGCGGAGTCGAAGGTGGGAGCCCGCGAGGGCGCCGAGCTGTACGTCGACAGCAGCAAGATCCAGGTGTTCGACGCCCAGTCCGGGGAGAACCTGGCGCACGGGTCCTGACCCGCAGATCAGCAGCAGGCGCGGCCGTGAGTCATCGAGACTTGCGGCCGCGCTTCTTTCCCGCGGCGACCTGCTTCATGATCTCGCGGTCCCACGCGTGCTCGCGGATCAGCCGGTACCGCTCCCCCGCGACCCGCATGTAGGCGTCGCCGGCGGTCTCGTCCTCGCCCTGGAGGCCCGCCTCCTCGATGAGCTCGAGCACGGGGAGGAACTCCTCGTCCATCCAGCGCTGCGCCATCGTCTTCTTGTCCATCAGCTGCGCCTCGGCCATCATCGTGCGAGCCGCCCAGGCCTCGACCATCTCGGCGAGCACGCCGTAGCCGTGGGGCTTGGTGACCCGGACTCGCTCGCGGACCGTGCTCGGGAGCGGGACGCGCTGGATGAAGAGCTTGCGCCAGTGCTTGAGCTCGAGGCTGTCGCGCCGGCCGATGTCGCGCGGCTCCAGCAGCGTCTGCACCTCGGTGACCTCGGCCTCGATGAGCCGCAGCCGCAGGGCGCGCGCGACGGAGACGCGGTGGTGCCCGTCGCGGACGAAGTAGTAGTCCCCCAGCTTGTAGACGTCGATCGGCGGGATCTCCTCGCCGACGCGGCTGGCACGGGCGATGCGCTCCCACCGGGCGCGGCTCTTGTCGGAGGTGGGCCGGAAGCGGCGGTCGAAGTCCTTCACCTTGTCGACCGAGCCGATGATCGCGTCGAGCGGGATCAGCTGCAGCCCGAGGCGTCGCTCGCCGCGTCGGCCGAGGGCGTCGACGACCTCGTCGAACGACAGCGCCCGCGTGGCTTCACCGCCCTCGCCGCGCAGGCGGGCCGCCAGCGCCGACAGCGTCTGCAGGCGACGCGACCGCATGAAGTCGCTCTCGGCGTCGATCCGGGGGGAGCCGGAGTCAGCCATGACCGCCCACCGGGTCGAGCACGGGCGCGATCTCGAGCAGCTTGTAGGGCACCACGTTGCGGATCGTGGTGTCGCCGACGACGCGGTCGGGCTGCGGCTGGCCGAACGGGTGGATGTGGCCGTGCAGGTGCCACGTGGGCTGCAGCGTCTCGATGACCTCGTGCAGCGCCTCGAAGCCGTGGTGCGGCGGGTCGTCGCCGTCACCGAGGCCGCGGGGTGGGGAGTGCGTCAGCAGGACGTCGACGCCTCCGCCCCGCTTGGCCGCGACCTTCATCAGCCGCTTGGCGCGCTTGGCGAACTCGTCCTGCGTGTACTGGTTGGGCCCCTCGTTGTAGCGGATGCTGCCGCCGAGGCCCGCGATGCGCAGTCCCGCGACGTCGACGATCGACTCGTCGGCGTTGGTCCCGCCGAGCGGACGAGGATCCTCCGGGGGCAGCCCGTTGCCGGCCAGCCAGCCGCGGAAGCCCGAGAGCGGCGCGTCCACCTCGGGGTCGTGGTTGCCCGGGACGAACACCACCGGGACGTCGAGCATGGAGGACAGGAACTCGAGGTAGTCCCAGGGCAGATCGCCTGCGCCGAGGACGAGGTCGGGGTCCATGCGGCGCACGCCGGCATCGTGGATCACCGGCGAGATCTCGTCAGCGACCACGAGCACGCGCACCATGCCTCCACCGTACCGGGGAACCGCGTGAGCCACGTCACATCTCAGGCGGTCAGGGAAGCGCCGGCAGCAGCCGGCCTACTCCTCCGCGGCGGCCCAGCGGGCCTTGTCGGCCTCGATCCGGCGACCCAGGAAGAACGCGCCGAGCCACAGCGAGGCGAACATCAGGCCGATGAAGAACATGATCGGCACGAGGAAGCCGGTGAGGAAGGTGGCCACCTGGATCCCGTGGCCCACCCAGTAGGCCCACGGCCGCCGCAGCATCCCGGCCGTCAGCAGGCACAGGACCGCGAGGCCTCCGCCGATCACACCGGCCACCGCGGGATCGACGTCCTCGACCGCGATCATGACCGGGACCGAGAGGCCCAGGATGATCGCCTGGAGCGACAGCATCGCCGCGCACATGTGCCTCACTGCGACTCCTCCCCGGCCCCGCGCAGCAGGGTGCGCGCCTCGCCGACCGTGACGACCGAGCCCGTGACGATGACGCCGCCGGAGCCGATCGCGTCGCCGAACTCGTCGCCCGAGGCGTCGGCGAAGGCGATCGCTCGCTCGAGCGCGTCGTCGAGGCGGGGCACCACGGTGACCCGCTCGGATCCGAAGATGCCCGTCGCGAGCTCGCCGAGGTCGGCCGCAGGCAGCGAGCGCTCGGTGCTGTTCTGCGTGCAGATCAGGTGCGCGACCGAGGTCTCGAGCTCGCGCAGGATCTCCTCGGCGTCCTTGTCCGCCATGACGCCGACGACGCCGATCAGCGGGTTGAAGGTGAACTCCTCGCCGATCGACTCGACCATGGCGCGCACCCCGTGCGGGTTGTGCGCGGCATCGAGCACGATCGTGGGGCTGCGGCGGACCACCTCGAGGCGGCCGGGCGACGTGACGGCGCCGAAGCCTGCGCGCACGAGTTCGGGGTCCAGCTCGGCGTCACCGGTGAAGACCTCCACGGCGGCGAGCGCGAGCGCCGCGTTGCGGGCCTGGAAGGCACCGTGCAGCGGCAGCAGGATGTCCTCGTAGCGGCCCTTGACGCCCTGGATCGTGAACATCTGCCCGCCCACGGCCGGCGTGCGCGACTCGACGCGGAAGTCGACGCCCTCGAGCACGACCGGGGAGCCCATCTCGGCGGCGCGGGTCAGCATCACCTCGAGCACCTCCTCGGACTGCGAGGCCAGCACGGTGCGCGAGCCGCGCTTGATGATCCCCGACTTCTCGACGGCGATGTCGGCGGGCGTGTCACCGAGGTAGGACGCATGGTCGACGTCGATCGGCGTGATGACCGCGACGTCGGCGTCGGCGACGCTCGTGGCGTCCCACGCGCCGCCCATCCCGACCTCGACGACGGCCACGTCGACCGGGGCGTCGGCGAACGCCGCGTAGCCCATCGCGACGAGCATCTCGAAGAAGCTGAGGGGGTGCGGCTGGCTCTGGTCGACGAGGTCGGCGTAGACCGCGACGTCGGCGTAGGCGTCGACGAACAGCTCGTCCGAGAGCGGCTCGCCGTCGATGCAGATGCGCTCGTTGATGCGCTGCAGGTGCGGGCTCGTGAACCGGCCCGTGCGCAGGTCGAGGGCACGCAGCAGCGCGTCGATCATCCGGCTGGTGGAGGTCTTGCCGTTCGTGCCGGTCAGGTGGACCAGCGGCTGCGCGTCCTGGGGGTCGCCCATCAGCTCGCAGATGGCGCGGATGCGGTCGAGGGACGGCTCGAGCCTGGTCTCCGGCCAGCGGGACAGCAGGGCGAGCTCGACGTCGGGGTAGGTGGGCCTCATCCCTGCCAGTATCCCAGCCCGTGCCGCAGGGGTCTGCCTCCAGGGGCACCGACATCCCAGCGACTCCGGAGCCACCAGTGACCCCTGGTGCGAATGATTCCAATCTCGGGGTTCTCACCCATTCTCAGGGCCGCGGAGCGGGAAGAGACTGAACGCATGAATCGTCAGGTCGCGGGGTGGATCACCCATCGGTGGGTCAAGTGGGTCGTGCTGGCCCTCATGCTGGTGATCCTGGGCGGGCTGGGCTCGTTCGGGGCCAAGCTCACGAGCGTCCAGGACAACGACATCGCGTCCTGGCTGCCCGAGGAGGCCGAGTCGACGCAGGTCATCGAGAAGGCGGGCTCGTTCTACGACGAGAACACCGCCCCGGCGATCGTGCTGCTGACCTCGGACGCTCCGCTGACCCCCGCCGACCTCGCAGCCGGGCAGCAGGCGGCTCAGGCCATCGGCGCGCTCGAGGACGTCCCGGTCGGCGAGGTCGTCGGTCCGATCCCGAGCGAGGACGGCGTCGCCGCGCAGCTCATCGTGCCGATCACCCTGGACGACGAGGGCTGGGAGGACCTCCCCGACTTCATCGACGAGGTGACCGACGCGGCCGAGGACGCCGTCGAGGGCACGAGCCTGCGGGTCGACGTCGGCGGTCCGGCCGCCCTGGGCGCCGACCAGGCCGAGGCGTTCGCCGGCATCGACGGCATCCTGCTCGCGGCCGCCGTGGGCGTCGTCGTCGTGATGCTGCTGCTGACGTACCGCAGCCCGATCCTCTGGCTGATCCCGCTGTTCTGCGGCCTCATGAGCGTCTTCGCCTCGCAGGGCCTGGTCTACCTGCTCGCGAAGTACGGCGGACTCACGGTCAACGGGCAGAGCGCCGGCATCCTCAGCGTCCTGGTGCTGGGCGCCGGCATCGACTACGCCCTGCTGATCGTCGCCCGGTACCGCGAGGAGCTGCGCAACTACGAGGACCGGCACGAGGCCATGGCGCACGCTCTCCACCGCGCCGCTCCGGCCGTGTTCGCCAGCGGCAGCACCGTCATCATCGGTCTGCTCTGCCTGCTGTTCGCGCAGATGAACTCGACGGCCGGGCTCGGTCCCGTCGGCGCGGCGGGCATCGCCGTGGCCCTGCTCGCGATGCTCGTGCTGCTCCCGGCCCTGCTGGTGATCTTCGGCCGCTGGGTGTTCTGGCCGTTCATCCCCCACTTCGGCGACCCGCAGCGGACCTCGAAGGGCTTCTGGGCCCGGGTCGGCACGTGGATCGCGCGGGCACCCCGCGTCGTGTGGGTCGTGACCTCGCTGGTCCTGATCGCGCTGTCGTTCGGCATCGTGAAGCTCGACGCCACGGGCCTGAGCAACGCCGAGGCCTTCACCACCGACCAGCCCTCGCTGGCGGCCGAGGAGCGGATCGCCGAGCACTTCCCGGCCGGCGCGGGCGACCCGCTGCAGATCATCTCGAACGCGCCGCAGGCCGCCGAGGTGCGCAGCGTCGTGGCCGGGATCGACGGCGTGGACGCCGCCTCGGTGACGCAGCCGCAGGTCTCGGGAGACGTGGCCTACATCGAGGCGACGATGACGGTCCCCAGCGACTCGACCGAGGCGCGCGACATCGTCGAGACGGCCCGCGCCGACCTCGACTCCGTCGAGGGCGCCGACGCACTCGTCGGCGGCAACACCGCCCTGAACCTCGACGTCCAGGAGGCCTCGGCCGCCGACAACCGGCTGATCATCCCGATCATCCTCGCCGTCGTGCTGCTGGTCCTCATGATGCTGCTGCGGTCGGTGGCCGCGCCGCTGATCCTGCTCGTCACGGTCGTGCTGTCGTTCGCCGCGGCGATGGGCATCAGCGCGCTGGTGTTCCACTACGTGTTCGACTTCGCCGGCGCGGACTCCTCGTTCCCGCTGTTCGCGTTCGTCTTCCTCGTGGCGCTGGGCATCGACTACAACATCTTCCTGATGACCCGCGTCCGCGAGGAGTCGCTCCTGCACGGCACGCGCCGGGGCGCCCTCATCGGCCTCGCGGCCACGGGTGGCGTGATCACCTCGGCCGGCTTCGTCCTGGCCGGCACGTTCGCCGCGCTGGCCACGCTGCCGATCGTGTTCCTCGCCGAGCTGGGCTTCGCGGTCGCGATCGGCGTGCTGCTCGACACGATCATCGTGCGCTCCGTGCTGGTGACCGCGCTGAACCTCGACATCGGCCGCCACATCTGGTGGCCCAGCCGACTGGGGCGCGACGACGGCGCCCCGCCGGATCAGCCGCCGAACTCGTCGGAGAGCACGGCGAAGATGCCCGTGTCGGCCCAGGCGCCGCGGAACCAGACGTCCTGACGGAAGTGCGCCTCCTGGCGCATGCCCAGCCGGCGGCACAGCGCGATCGAGGCCTCGTTGCGCGGGTCGAGGTCGGCGATCACGCGCCGGAGGCCGAGCCGGTCGAACACCCACCGGATGAGCGCGGTCGCGCCCTCGGTGGCGTAGCCGGCGCCCTGGAAGTCGGGGTGCAGGGTCCAGCCGAGCTCGGCCGTGAGCGCGTCGAGGGACTTCACCCGCAGGTAGAGGTGCCCGAGCATCGCGCCGTCCTCGCGACGCTCGAGGGCGAGCTGGAGGTAGTCGCTCTCGCTGCCGATGCGGTCGGCCCGCGCCCAGTGCTCGACGCGGTCGGCGACCTCCTCGTGGGTGCGCGGCTCGAACAGCATGTACTCGCAGACGTCCTCGCGTGACTGGTACGAGTGCACGGCGTCGACGTCGGCCAGGGTCATGAGCCGCAGCCGAAGCCGCTCGGTCTCGATCGGGGCGAACCTCGCGGGACGGAAGTGGGAGCGGACCTCGGGCAGCTCGAGCATCCGGCCCGCCAGCGGGGCGAGACGGTCGCCGAGCGAGTGGGCCTCCTCGCGGGTGAACCAGCGCGCCTCGGCGATCTCGGCGGCGGCGACGACCTCCCCGTCGAGGCGCAGCGCGAACACGTCGGCGACGAGGTGGTGGTCGGGCTCGTTGGCGGCGTCGGCCTCGAAGCGACCCCACGACGCGAGCTCGTCGGGATCGATGCGGACCTCGAGCTCCTCCTCGAGCTCGCGCACGAGTGCGTCGACCGCCTCCTCCCCCGGCTCGGGCTTGCCACCGGGCTGCATGAACACCTCGGACCCGTGCTTGCGGACCATGAGGATCCGGCCCTGCGCGTCCGTCGTGAATGCGGCCACCACGTGGATCGTGGGCCGGTCGCCGTCGCTCATCTGATCGCCTCCGTGCACCATCCTGCTGGACGGACGGCCGCGCGGTGCCGCACCCCCGGGGCGCCACGTAGAATCGACGCTCGTGACCACCCCACAGAGCCGCGTCCCGGAGAAGCCCGTCCTCGAAGGCCTCGAGGAGAAGTGGGTCGGCGTATGGGCCGATCAGGGCACCTACGCGTTCGACCGGACCAAGACCCGCGACCAGGTGTACTCGATCGACACCCCGCCGCCCACCGTCTCGGGCTCACTGCACGTCGGTCACGTCTTCAGCTACACGCACACCGACCTCATCGCGCGCTACAAGCGCATGCGCGGCCTCGAGGTCTTCTACCCGATGGGCTGGGACGACAACGGCCTGCCCACCGAGCGTCGCGTGCAGAACTACTACGGCGTCCGCTGCGACCCGTCGCTGCCGTACGACCCCGACTTCACGCCGCCGGCCAAGCCCGACCCGAAGAAGCAGATCCCGATCAGCCGTCGCAACTTCATCGAGCTGTGCAACGAGCTCGTCGTCCGCGACGAGCAGGTCTTCGAGAGGCTGTGGCGCACGCTCGGCCTCTCGGTGGACTGGTCGCAGACCTACACCACGATCGGCCACGACGCGCAGGCCACGAGCCAGCGTGCGTTCCTGCGCAACCTGTCGCGCGGCGAGGCCTACAGCCAGGACGCCCCCACCATGTGGGACATCACGTACCAGACCGCGGTCGCCCAGGCCGAGCTCGAGGCGCGCGACTACCCCGGCCACTACTACCGGGTGGCGTACCACCTGGCCGACGGCCGCAAGGTGCACATCGAGACCACGCGTCCCGAGCTGACGCCCGCCGCCGTCGCGCTCATCGCGCACCCCGACGACGAGCGCTACCAGCACCTGTTCGGCACCACCGCCCACTCGCCGATCTTCGGCGTCGAGGTGCCCGTGCTGGCGCACACGCTCGCGGATCCCGAGAAGGGCTCCGGCATCGTGCACTGCTGCACCTTCGGCGACCTCACCGACGTGCAGTGGTGGCGCGAGTTCGACCTGCCAAACCGCACCGTGATCGGCCGCGACGGCCGCATCCTGCGCGAGACGCCCGAGTGGATCGCGGGCGGCCCCGGCGAGGCCGTGTACGCCGAGCTGGCCGGCAAGACCGCGTTCAGCGCGCGCGAGGCGATGGCCGCCGCGCTCAAGGAGTCCGGCGACCTCGACGGCGAGCCCAGCGCCACCCAGCGCATGGCGAACTTCTACGAGCGCGGCGACAAGCCGCTCGAGATCGTCTCCACGCGCCAGTGGTACATCAAGAACGGCGGCCGCGACGCCGAGCTGCGCCAGCACCTCGTGAGCCTCGGCGACGAGATCGACTGGCACCCCGGCTACATGCAGTCGCGGTACACGAACTGGATCGAGGGCCTCAACGGCGACTGGCTGGTCAGCCGCCAGCGGTTCTTCGGCATCCCGTTCCCGGTCTGGTACCTGCTCGACGCCGACGGCGAGCCCGACTACGACAACCCGATCCTCGCGCCCGAGTTCGACCTGCCAGTCGACCCGGCCTCGCAGGCACCGGCGGGCTTCGACGAGTCGCAGCGCGGCCAGCCCGGCGGCTTCATCGCCGACCCCGACGTCCTCGACACGTGGGCCACCTCGTCGCTGACCCCCCAGCTGATCTGCGGCTGGGAGCGCGACCTCGACCTGTTCGAGCGCACGTTCCCGATGGACCTGCGTCCCCAGGGCCACGACATCATCCGGACGTGGCTGTTCTCCACCGTCGTGCGCTCCAACCAGGAGTTCGGCACGGCGCCGTGGAAGCACACCGCGCTCTCGGGCTTCGTGGTCGACCCCGACCGCAAGAAGATGAGCAAGTCCAAGGGCAATGTCGTCGTCCCCGACGAGATCCTCGAGAAGTTCGGCGCCGACGCCGTCCGCTGGCGTGCCGCCGGCGCCCGCCCGGGCGCCGACTCGCCGTTCGACGAGACGCAGATGAAGGTCGGCCGCCGCCTCGCGATGAAGGTGCTCAACGCGAGCAAGTTCGTCGTGGCGCCGGTCGAGCAGTACGGCCTGGGCGCCGACGCCTCGCTGCTGGACCCCGCACTGGTCACCGAGCCGCTCGACCGCGCGCTGCTCACGGGCCTGCGCGACGTCGTCGAGACGGCCACCGCGCACTTCGAGGCCTACGACTACACGTCGGCGCTCGAGGTCACGGAGAAGTTCTTCTGGGACTTCTGCGACGACTACCTCGAGCTGGTCAAGGAGCGCGCCCGCGGCGAGGACACCGCAGGAACCTCCGCCAAGGCCACGTTCGTGCTGGCGCTCTCGGTGCAGCTGCGCCTGCTCGCGCCGTTCCTGCCGTACGTGACCGAGGAGGTCTGGTCGTGGTGGCAGGAGGGCTCGATCCACCGCGCCGCCTGGCCCGCCCCCGACGCCGACCTCGCGGTCGAGACCTTCGACGCGCGCCTGCTGGCGATCGCGGGCGAGGCCCTCGCGGGCATCCGCGGCGCCAAGTCCACGGCGAAGGTCAGCCAGCGCACCGAGGTCACGGCCGTGTCGGTCACGGGTGACGCCGCCGCGCTCGAGCTGCTCGACGCCGCGCTGCCCGACGTGCGGGCCGCCGGCCGCGTGGTGGGCGAGGTCGTCACCACCGCCGGCGAGGGCGCCCTCGTCGTCGACGCCACGCTCGCCGAGGCCTGAGCCTTCGGACGCCCGTCCGGTCGAACACTGGTCGGGCGTCCGCCGCGCCGCGTAGACTTCCACGAAAAGTCACACAGTCCCACAGGGACGTCGGGGGAGGTCGCGTGTACGCCGCTGAGCGCCAGGTGCTGTTGGCCGAACGGCTGGCCAGTCAGGGGCGGGTCTCCGTCAACGAGCTGGCCGCCGAGCTGGAGGTGTCCACCGAGACGATCCGGCGCGACCTCGCGGTCCTCGAGCGCGCGGGCGCCGCGCGCCGCGTGCACGGCGGTGCGGTGCTCTCCTCGTCCTACTCACGGCTCGAGGCGAGCCTGACACAGCGCACGGGCGAGCGACCCGACCTCAAGGCGCGCATCGCGACCGCCGCGCTGAAGTTCCTCCCCCAGACCGGTGGCAGCGTCCTGCTCGACGGTGGCAGCACCGTGGCCCACCTCGCCGAGGTGCTGCCCACCGATCGCCGCCTCACCGTGCTCACTCACAGCGTCGCGATCGCGCACCAGCTGCTGGGGCACGAGGGCATCGCCCTGCACACCCTCGGTGGGCGCGTGCGAGAGGTCACCGGCGTGGCCGTCGGCCACACCACGGTGGAGGCGCTGCGGGCCACCCGCGCGGACGTCGCCTTCATCGGCACGAACGGCATCGCGCCCGACCACGGCTTCAGCACGCCGGACTCCGAGGAGGCCGCCGTGAAGCACGCGCTGGTCGAGTCGGCGCGCACGCGGGTGGTGCTGGCGGACTCGACCAAGTTCGGCCCGCACCAGGTGTTCTCGTTCGCGGCCCTCACCGATGCCACGGCCGTCGTCACCGACGATGGCGTCAGCGACCGCGGCCGCGCGATGCTCGAGGAGCTCGGCGTCGAGGTCGTCGTCGCCTGACTGCCATCCCCGGGGGACGAGATGTGCTCCATTTTCCACGATTGAAGGGCGTTCAAACGTCGAAGATGGAGCACATCTCGGGACGGGCGGAGGCTACTCGGCGGGCTGGGTGGCGAAGTCGATGCCGGAGTTCTGCAGTCGGTTGATGAGGGCCGAGCCCATCGCGACGGCCGTGGTGGTCTGGCCGGACACCGCGGGCAGGTCGTCGTAGGCCAGGCACATCGCCGACTCGGCCAGCATCTTGGCGGTCTCGGTGTAGCCGGGATCGCCGCCGCGCACGGTGGTGACGACCTTGGTGTCGCCGCCGGTGCCCACGAGCGTGAGGGTGAACCACGACTTCGCGCGCTCCTCCTCGCTCGGTCCGTCGCCGGCCGACTTGAGCTTGACCAGCAGCGCCCGCACGGGCGGGATCTGCGCGCCCACGGCCACCGCGCCCAGCAGGGGCGCGGCCAGTGCCATCATGCGCCGCGTGCGGAAGTGCGCGTGATGCTCGTACGTGAAGTCGGGGCCGTAGCGGTCGAGGGCGCGCGCCGAGCGCAGCACGATCTGCGGGTCGATCGTGGGCAGCGGCACGCCGAAGCCCTTGGCGGGCGGCTCGGCCCGGCCGACGCCTCCCCCGCCGCGCACGCGCCGGTTGGTGGGACGTCCCTCGCGCGCCCGGCGCTGCTTCGCCGCGGCCCGCGAGCCCCGGAACTGGCCGATCTGCCCGAGCGCCGAGTGATAGGTCCCGGCCGAGAAGCTGGCCTTGGCGCGGATGTAGCCCTTGATCGTGATCGGCGTGCCCGCCGGCAGCTGCTGGACCGTGTAGAGGACGCCGAGGTCGTACGGGATGGAGTCGAAGCCGCAGGCGTGCACGAGCCGGGCACCCGTGGCCTCGGCGGTCTCGTGGTACTTCAGCCACATCTCGTCGACGAACTGCGGCTCACCGGTGAGGTCGACGTAGTCGATGCCCGCCTCGGCCGCGGCCCTGACCGCCGGCTCGCCGTGCTCGAGGTACGGACCGACCGTGCTGATGAGGACGCGCGTGCCCTCGGCCATCGCGGCCATCGAGGACTCGTTCGCCAGGTCGGCGACGACGATCTCCGGCGCGGTGCGGCCCGTGGCGGCGATCCGCTCGGCCACCTGCTCCAGCTTGGCGCGCGAGCGCCCTGCGATCGCCCACGTGGCGTCGGCGGGCAGGTGCACCGCGAGGTAGTCGGCGGTGAGCCCGCCGGTGAATCCGGTGGCCCCGAAGAGGGTGAGATCGACCATGGGTCGACGCTATACCGCGGTCAGCTCGCCTTCTTGTCGGCCTCGTCGTGCGTCAGCACGGTCGGGCTCGCGTGGCCACGGACGGTCTCGGCCGTGACGATCACCTTGGCGACGTCCTCACGGCTGGGGATCTCGTACATGACGTCCTGCAGGGCGTCCTCGACGATCGAGCGCAGGCCGCGGGCGCCGGTGTCCCGCTCGAGGGCCAGGTCGGCCATCGCCTCGCACGCCTCCTCGGTGAACTCCAGCTCGACGTCGTCGATCGCGAACAGGCGGATGTACTGCTTCGTCAGCGCGTTGCGCGGCTCGGTGAGGATCGAGACCAGCGCCGGCTTGTCGAGCTTGTTGACCGCCGCGATGACCGGCAGACGGCCGATGAACTCGGGAATCAGGCCGAACTTCAGCAGGTCGGTCGGCACGACCTTCGACAGCTTCTGCGCGTCGTTCTCGTCGACGACGGGCGCGAGGTCGGAGTTGAAGCCGAGCGTCTTCTTGCCGCTACGCTGCTCGATGATCTGGTCGAGGCCCGCGAACGCGCCACCGACGATGAACAGCACGTTGGTGGTGTCGATCTGGATGAACTCCTGGTGCGGGTGCTTGCGACCACCCTGCGGCGGCACCGAGGCGGTGGTGCCCTCGAGGATCTTCAGCAGCGCCTGCTGCACGCCCTCGCCCGACACGTCGCGGGTGATGGAGGGGTTCTCGCTCTTGCGGCTGATCTTGTCGATCTCGTCGATGTAGATGATGCCCGTCTCGGCCTTCTTGACGTCGTAGTCGGCGGCCTGGATGAGCTTGAGCAGGATGTTCTCGACGTCCTCGCCGACGTAGCCGGCCTCGGTGAGCGCCGTGGCGTCGGCGATCGCGAACGGGACGTTCAGCATCCGCGCGAGGGTCTGCGCGAGGTAGGTCTTGCCACAGCCGGTGGGGCCGACCATGAGGATGTTCGACTTGGCCAGCTCGACGTTCTCGTCCTTGTTCATCCGGCCGGACGCCTGGGCCTGCACGCGCTTGTAGTGGTTGTAGACCGCGACGGCGAGCGACTTCTTCGCGCCCTCCTGGCCCACCACGTAGGTGTTGAGGAACTCGTAGATCTCAGCGGGCTTGGGCAGCTCGCCGAGGCTGACCTCGGCGCCCTCCGCGAGCTCTTCCTCGATGATCTCGTTGCACAGGTCGATGCACTCGTCGCAGATGTAGACGCCGGGGCCGGCGATCAGCTTCTTGACCTGCTTCTGGCTCTTCCCGCAGAAGGAGCACTTGAGCAGGTCGGCGGTCTCACCAATGCGTGCCATGCGTGTTTCCTGTCGTTCTCTGGCGGTCCCCCCACGATGCCACATGCAGGCATCGTGGGGGACCCGTCAACGGCGTTTGCGTCCGGACGTGTCGCTCAGACCGGGGTCTTGAGCGTCTCGAGGACCTGGTCGATGATCCCGTACTCGACGGCGGCCGGGGCCGTCAGGATCTTGTCGCGCTCGACGTCGCGGCTGACCTCCTCGGGCGTCTTGTTCGACGCCTCGGCGATCATCTTCTCCAGCAGCTCGCGCATGCGGATGATCTCGTTGGCCTGGATCTCCAGGTCGGAGATCTGGCCGCCCGTGCCCTCGGTGTAGGGCTGGTGGATCAGGATGCGGCTGTTCGGCAGCGCGAAGCGCTTGCCCGGCGTGCCGGCGGCGAGCAGCACCGCAGCGGCCGAGGCGGCCTGGCCCAGGCAGAAGGTCTGCACGTCGGGCTTGACGTAGCGCATCGTGTCGTAGATCGCCGTCAGCGCGGTGAACGAGCCGCCGGGGCTGTTGATGTAGATGCTGATGTCGCGGTCGGGGTCCATCGACTGCAGGCACAGCAGCTGCGCGGTGACGGCGTTGGCGACGTCGTCGCTGATCGGGGTGCCGAGGAAGATGATGCGGTCCTCGAAGAGCTTCGCGTACGGATCGATGCGACGGAAGCCGTACGAGGTCCGCTCTTCCCACTGGGGAATGTAGTAGCTCATCGGACGTCTCCTGCCGTGTTGACGATCTCGTCGATCAGGCCGTACTCCTTGGCCTGCGCGGGCGTGAACCAGCGGTCGCGATCGGCGTCGGCCTCGATCTGCTCGACGCTCTGACCGGTGTGCTGGGCCTGCAGCTCGTTGAGCTGCTTCTTCAGCAGGATGGACTGCTCGGCCTGGATCTTGACGTCCGACGCCGAGCCGCCGATGCCGCCCGAGGGCTGGTGCATCATGATGCGCGTGTGCGGCAGCGCGTAGCGCTTGCCCGCGGTGCCGGCGGCGAGCAGGAACTGGCCCATCGAGGCGGCCAGGCCCATGCCGACGGTGACGATGTCGTTCGAGATGAACTGCATCGTGTCGTACATCGCCATGCCCGCGTCGACGGAGCCGCCGGGGCTGTTGATGTAGAAGAAGATGTCGGCCTCGGGGTCCTCGGCGTTGAGCAGCAGCAGCTGCGCGCAGATCGCGTTCGCGTTCTGGTCGCGGACCTCCGAGCCGAGGAACACGATGCGTTCCTTCAGCAGACGGTTGTAGATGTGTCCGTCGAGGTCGGAGGGACCCGCCTCGACGGCCATCTGGGGGCTCATGGGTGCGTTCACGTCTTTGACCCTAGACCGCCGAGCCGACGCAGACACGCGCCCGGCACCCATGTTCGCCATCGGCGTACAGGCTCCTCTCAGGCGACGTACGCTTCGACCTCGGCCGAGATCGCCGCGAGCGTGCGGTCCATCCCGTCGAGCAGCTCGTCGTCGTGGCTCTCGATGCCGCCGAGGGCGAGAGTGGCCACGACCCGGCTCAGCAGGCTGCGGCGTCCGCCGGCGAGGTCACGACGCAGGGTGAGCCGGGTGCCGCCGGCCTCGGGGTCGAGGCGGTAGCTCCAGCGCGCCGCGGGTCCGTAGACGTGGAAGGCGAGGCGCTGCGGCCGGACCACGTCGACGTAGCGGCTCACCGTGGGCCACACGAAGCCCTTGCGCTTGTTGAGGTTGAGCGAGACCTGGTTGTGGCTCAGCCGGCGCGGGTAGAACAGCTGTGCCCACGTCTCGGGGCTCCAGCGGCGCATGCGGCGCTGGTCCTTCAGCACGTCCCAGACCTTCTCTGGCGGGGCCGCGACGAACGTGGAGGTCTCGAGCGGCGGGACTCCCCCGCTCAGGCTTTTCCCGCGAGGTCACCGCTCTCGGCCGCGGCCTTGATGCGCTCGAGGGTCTGGCGCATGCCCTGCTCGAGCTCGACCTCGAAGTTGTCGGTGCCGCCCAGGACGCGCTGGGTGAGGAAGTTCGACAGGTTCGACACGCCGTGCGGGGCGTGACGGCTCTCGGTGAGGCGGGTGCCGCCGGCGGCCGTGGGCTCGAGGTCGTACGACCACACCGTGCCGTTCTCGGCGATCTTGAACGCGAACCGCTTCCCGGGCACGAACTCCTTCACCTTGGAGCGGGTGGGCCAGAACAGCGGGCCCCGGCGGTTGACGTTGATCGTGGTGGTGCCGACGCCGACGGGTCCCTTGCCGCGGACGATCATCTTGCGGCACTGCGGGCTCCAGCGCGGCATCTGCGCCGGGTCGCTGACCAGGTGCCAGACGACCTCCGGCGGCGCCTCGATGTCGATGGTCGCCGAGATCTCCTCGCGGTTGGCCATGATGGTCTCCCCTCGTCGTGCGGTCGTTGCCACGGGAGCCTAGTGGACCGTGACAGCAGAACTGTCACATGGGGGTGACCCCGCTCACAGTGCGGGCGGTCAGGACTCGAGCTGGCGCACCCGGCGCGGCCGCGCGTTGACCCACGAGACCAGCCAGTCGGCGATGCGCGGATGGTTCAGCAGCGCGAGGTGGTGGGCCGACGGGAGGTACTCCAGTCGCGCGTGCGGGACGACCGGTCCGTGCCGCCCGATCCCGGCCGAGGACGAGAAGTGCACGATGAGGTCGCCCAGCACCGCGCTGAACGGGTGGCGCTGCGTCGCGCCCACCGTGGCGGCGACGAAGTGGTACTCCGCGTGCGCGAGCGGAGCCGCCGCAATCCGGTCGAGGCCCCAGCGCGCCGTGAGGTCCTGTCCCTCCCACTCGTCGGCCGTGATGTAGCCGTGGCGCAGGTCGACGATGCCCGCCGACCGCGCGTCGAGGATCGCGCCGAACGGCGTGGACTGCGGCCAGATGCGCAGGATCCGCGAGCCCAGGTGCGCGGCCTTCTCCAGGTTGGCGCCCGCGTGCGGCGTGCCCAGGCAGACCACGTCGCTCACGCGGTGCGCCCAGCCGTGACCTGCGACCGTGGCGCGGTTCGTGGCCGCGCGCACGACGAGCCCTCCCATCGAGTGACCGACCAGCGTGATCCGCTCGACCGCCACGGGCCACGCGCCCATGAGCTGTTCGAGCAGCTCGTCGAGGTGCTGGCCGTTCTCCGAGACGTGCAGGCCGGTGTTGTAGCGCAGCAGGACCGGGGTGGCGTCGGTGTCGGCGGCCACCCGGTCGGCGTACGTGGGCCGGTCGCGGCCGCGCCCCCAGGACTCCTCGTTCTCGCACAGCCCGTGGACGAGGACGACGAGGTGGCTCGTGGCGTCGGGGTACGCCTGGCGCAGCTTCCACGGCGTCGCCGGGATGTCGGCCCCGGCGTGCCGCAGCGACATCGTGATCGCCTGCGGGTCGCCGAGGAGACGCAGCTCGTCGCCGATCAGGCCGTTCACCGCGGAGCGGACCTGCCGTCCGAGGCGCGTGCCGTCGACCGGAGCCCCCACGCCGCGCGCCGCCAGCGACCGTGCCGCGCCGCCCGATCGTCTCAGGACCGCCGAGAGCGAGCCGTAGACCGAGCCCGCGACCGCGTCGTGCACGGCCTCGGGGACCCGGCTGCCGACGATCCGCGTCGCGCCGAAGGCCCGACGAGCGACGGCGGCGTGCACGTCGCGCACGGTGCCGAGCACGAGGCGGTCGCCGTACTCGAGCGCGAGCGCGGCGACGTCGGTCGTGCGCGCCGTCGGGGACATGGCCCCATGGTGCCGCACTCCCCCGCGTCGCAGCCACGCGATCTCGGACCGTGAACGGCAGCCGCCCCCGCGAGCCGGGGCTCGCGGGGGCGGGATCACCGTGTGCTGGAGGACCTCAGAAGATCCAGCCGCAGTTCGAGCTGAAGCCCTTGCCCGCGACGAGGTCGTTGAAGAACCCGACCGCCTGACCGCTGCCCTCGTACCCGGAGGCGACGTGGGTGGGGGCGAACAGCGTGCTGTACGAGATCTTCGATCCCTTCGCGCACCAGTCCTTGGCGGCCTGCTTGACGGTCGCGTTCGGGATGACGTCGTCGGCCCACGACGACGTCACCTTGAACGGCACGTCGATCTTCTTCGACCCGAGCTTCAGCTGACCGAGCCGAGCCGCGATGTCCGCCCGCGACAGGTAGGACGTGATCGTCTTGCCCTCCTTGGTCAGCGTCTTGGTGTCGAGCCAGCCGCTCGGCAGGCTCTCGGGCAGGCAGCCGTAGTCGGTGTCGGCGCCGTCGAGCAGCTTCTGGCCCGCCGCATTGGTGAGGTCGCGGATGCCCAGCTCGGGGTACGTGACGTCGAGCATCTTGACCGCGAAGAGCATGAACGTCTGGTACGGACCGTGCTCGATGTTCTTCGCGATCGCGCCGAGGTCGACCGTGGGAGCCGTGGCGTGACCGCCCTTGATCCGCAGCTCGGGCGCGTAGGTCGGGGCCAGCTCGAGCGCGCCGGCCGTGGCTCCGCCGCCCTCGGAGAAGCCCTGGAGGAACACCGGAGCGGTCTTGGAGTAGCCGAGGTTCTGCGCCGCGCGCACCACGTCGAGCGCGTTCTGGCCCAGCGCGACGTTGTTGGCGTACGGGTGGGTGCCGGGCGTGCCCAGACCCTCGTAGTCGGTCATGGCGACGGCGTAGCCGGCGTCGTAGAACTGCTTGAGCCAGTTGCCGTCGTAGAGCTGCGCGGTCGCCACGAGCTTGCTCGGCGCGCAGCGGTCGTTGAGTCCCTGGGTGCCCGGGCTCAGCGAGATGATCGGACGCTCGCCGCCCTTCGTCCAGGCGGCCTTGGGGACGATGACCGTGCCCGTGACGGCGGTCTTGTTGCCCTTCGCGCCGGTCGAGACGTACTGGACCTTGGTGACGGTGGCGTCGGCCTTGCCGCCGAGGGCGTCGAGGGCGTAGGTGCCGGGCGCCTGCTTGAGGATCGTGCCGGGGCTCCCCGAGATGGTCGCCGGCGGGGTGTAGACGTCCTCGGCGGCCTGCGCCGGTGAGGACAGGGAGGTCACCGCGAGCGCGGCGACGGCTGCGGCCGCGAAGGTCGCGGCGAAGGGGCGTGGGTTCACATTCACTCCTGAGCGTCGTTGGTGGGAGAACGACCTGTAACCGATAGTTACAGTAACGAGGAGTTACGTTCTCGTGTGAAGTGGATCACGTCAAGCCCCCGTCCCACGAACTCCCCCTCACGCGAGAGAGCCGGCACCCCGAGGGGTACCGGCTCTCTCAGCGGGGTGGGACGGGCCCACCGGGGATCACTGCTCCTCGGACGCCTCGACCTCGTCGCTGCCGATCGTGCCGTCGGCGCGCAGGTTCTTCAGGTCGACGGCGTTGCCGGACTTGTCGGTGACCTTCGCGGACTCGACCAGCGCGGCGAGCGCCTTCCCGCGCAGCACCTCGCTGATCATCTCGGGCACGTGGTTGTGCTCCATGATGTGCTGGATGTACGAGTTCGGGTCCTCGCCGGACTGCTGGGCGCGGCGCATGATGTGCTGGCTGAGCTCGTCGTTGTCGAGCGGGTACTCGTTCTCCTCGACCAGCTGGTCCAGGACGAACTGGGCCACGATCGACTCGCGGACGTCGCGCTCCAGCTCGGACTCGAACTCCTCGACGGTCTTGCCGTCCTCCTGGTCGTTCAGGTAGTCCTCGAGCGTCAGGCCGGCCATCGCGAGCTGCTGGTCCATCTGCTGACGACGGTTGGCCAGCTCACCCTCGGCGAGGCCCTCGGGCATCGGCGCCTCGATCTTGGAGACGAGCTCCTCGAGGACGAGGTCGCGGGCCTCGGCGGCCTGCTCGATGCGCTTGCCGCGCGTGAGGCGCTCGACGAGGTCGGCGCGGAACTCGTCCATGGTGTCGAAGTCCGACGCCATCTGGGCGAACTCGTCGTCGAGCTCGGGCAGCTCGGTCTGGCGCACGTCCTGCAGCGTGACGGTGACGTCGACCTCGTCGCCCTTCAGCTCACCACCGACCAGGGTGGTGGAGAAGGTCTTCGACTCGCCCTTCGACAGACCGGTCACGGCCTCGTCGAGACCGTCGAGCATCGTGGCCTTGCCGATGACGTAGGGCAGACCCTCGGCCTGCGCCTCGTCGATCAGCGAGCCGTCCTTGTTGGCGGCGGAGAGGTCGATCGAGATCGAGTCGCCCTCGGCGGCCGGGCGGTCGACCTCGGTGAAGGTGGCGAAGCGCTCGCGCAGCTGGTCGAGCTGCTCGTTGACGTCCTCGTCGGCGACCTCGATGTCCTGGACCGTGACCTCGATCTGCGAGGCGTCGGGGATCTCGAGCGTGGGACGCACGTCGAGCTCGGCGGTGACCTCGATGGTCTCGCCGTCCTCGAACTTCGTCAGGTCGATCTCGGGCTGGCCGAGCGGCGTCGTGTTGGTCTCCTGCAGAGCGGCGGTGTACCAGCCCTGGAGTGCGGAGTTGAGAGCCTCGTCCAGGACGGCGCCACGGCCGACGCGCTGGTCGATGATCGCCGCCGGGACCTTGCCCTTGCGGAAGCCGGGGACCTGGATCTGCGCACCGATGGTCTTGTAGGCCTTGTCGAGGTTCGGCTTGAACTCCTCGAACGGCACCTCGATGGTCAGCTTGACCCGGGTGGGGCTCAGCGATTCGGTGCTGCTCTTCACGTGTTGACTCCTGCGTCGGTGGGCTCTCGGACAGCCCACGGAGTCCTCACGCAGGCCAGCGTCCAGTCTACGGGGCGCCCGTGGTGGCGGGTCAAACGGGCTGCCGCGCGCGGGCCTACACTGATCGGTGCCTCCGGGATGTGGCGCAGCTTGGTAGCGCACCTGCTTTGGGAGCAGGGGGCCGCAGGTTCGAATCCTGTCATCCCGACCATGGTCCGCGCACGAGCGAGGACGCGCCCCGCTCGTCCGCGCCGCCTAGGCTGTCAGCATGACGACCGACTCGGCGACCGGACGGGTGGTCCACGCCCGCGTGGTCGACGAGCCCCTCGACGTGGGCGAGCACCTCGCCGCCGTCGCCGGGCCCGCACACGGGGCGATCGACGTCTTCGTCGGCACGATCCGCGACCACGACCCCGATGCCGACGGCTCCGTCGTGCGCCTGGAGTACGAGGCCCACCCCGACGCCGAGGGCATGATGAACGCGCTCGCGGGGCAGGTCGCGCTCAACACGGGCGCCACGGTCGCGATCTCGCACCGCTACGGCACGCTCGGGGTCGGCGACGTCGCCGTCGTGATCGCCAGCGCGGCACCGCACCGCCGGGAGGCCCTCGAGGCCACGCGTGCCCTCATCGAGCTGATCAAGACCGAGGTGCCGATCTGGAAGCGCCAGACCGACGCCGAGGGCCGGTCGGACTGGGTGGGCCTGTGACCCTCGTCGACGGCTTCGGCCGCGTGCACCGCGACCTGCGGATCTCGCTCACCGACAAGTGCTCGCTGCGGTGCACCTACTGCATGCCCGCCGAGGGCGTGCCGTGGATCGAGCGCGACAGCATCCTCACCACCGACGAGCTCGAGCGCGTCGCGCGGGTGTGCGTCGGACTCGGTGTCACGTCGATCCGACTCACCGGCGGCGAGCCGCTCGTGCGCAAGGACGCCGTCGAGGTCGTGCGCCGGCTGGCGGCCTTGGGCCCCGAGGTCTCGATGACCACCAACGGCCTGCGTCTGGCCGAACTCGCCGAGCCGTTGAAGGAGGCCGGCCTGTCGCGCCTGAACATCTCGATCGACACGCTCGACCGCGAGCGGTTCGCCCAGCTCACCCGCCGCGACCGGCTCGACGACGTGCTGGCGGGGATCGATGCCGCGCGCGAAGCCGGGTTCACGCCGCTCAAGCTCAACGCCGTCGCGATGCGCGGGGTCAACGAGGACGAGCTCGTCGACCTCGTCGAGTTCGCGGTCGGCAAGGGCGCCCAGCTGCGGTTCATCGAGCAGATGCCGCTGGACGCCGGCCACACGTGGGACCGCGCCGCAATGCTGAGCGGCGAGGAGATCCTCGCGCAGCTGCGCACGCGCTGGCGTCTCGATCCCGTGCCCGGCCGCGGCTCCTCCCCCGCCGACACCTGGTCGCTCGACGGCGGGCCGGGAACGGTCGGCGTGATCGCCTCGGTCACCGCTCCGTTCTGCGCGGCCTGCGACCGCATCCGGATCACCGCCGACGGTCACGTGCGCAACTGCCTCTTCGCGCGCGACGAGTCCGACCTCGTGCCCGTCCTGCGCGGCGGCGGCAGCGACGAGGACCTCGAGCGGATCGTCACGGCGTCGATCGCGGCCAAGCGCGCGGGCCACGGGATCGACTCGCCCACCTTCGTGCAGCCCGACCGCCCCATGAGCGCCATCGGCGGCTGATCGGCTCAGCCCCCGGCGTAGGGCGGGAGGACGTCCACGGTGCCGCCCTCGGGGATCGGGGTGGAGCGCTCGGTCGTGCGCGTGCCCTCCAACAGCACCGAGCAGCGCGTGAGCACCGGCCCGAGGTCGGCGAAGCGCCGCGAGAGGTCGTCGAGCAGCTCGCCGATCGTGGCGGCCTCGGACGTCGTCTCGGAGAGTCCCGCGGCCTCGCGGGCGGCGGCGAACAGGCGCACTCGGACCGGTTGCATGCAGCCAAACTAACCTCCGTGAGGGCTGGCCACGATCCGGCGAGCGGGTAGCGTCGACTCGGTGAGCCGTTCCAGCCTTCCCGAGCTCCTCGTCGAGCGGGCCCGCGGGCGAGCCCCGGTGTGCGGCGTCACCCGCGTCATCGCGATCGACGGACGCAGCGGCTCGGGCAAGACGGCGCTGGCCCTCGACGTCGCCGACCTGACCGGTGCGCCGATCCTGCACCTCGAGCGGCTCTACCCCGGCTGGCACGGCCTCGCGCGCACCCCCGCGATGGTGCGCGCACTGCTCGCGGACCTGGCCATCGGCGAGGTCGGCCGCGCCCGGCTGTGGAACTGGGAGCGCGACGAGCCGGGCAGGTGGCTCTCGCTGCGGCCGACCCCCGAGCTGATCATCGAGGGCGTCGGCGCCGGTGCCACCGTGCTGCGCCCGTTCCTCAGCCACCTGGTCTGGCTCGAGGCGCCCGAGGACCAGCGTCGAGAGCGGGCGCTCGCCCGCGACGGCGCGACCTACGAGCCGTGGTGGGACGTATGGGCCGCGCAGGAGGAGGAGTACCTCGCCTCGGACCACACCCGCGAGGTCGCCGACCTCATCGTGTCGACGGGTGCCTGACGCCGACGGGGTCTGTGGCATCATGGACGTGGCGCTCCGGCGCCGCGCGGACGTAACTCAATGGCTAGAGTCCCTGCCTTCCAAGCAGGATGTTGCGAGTTCGAATCTCGTCGTCCGCTCCACCGCCGCCGCGGGATCAGTCCCGCGGCCGCCGCACGAGGGCCACGACGGCCCGCACCGCCAGGAACGCGATCCAGGCGCCGCCGAACACCACGAACACCCAGCCCTTCTCGGGGTCGCTCGTGCTGGTCAGGATGAACACGCCCATCAGCAGCACGGCCACGCACGTGACCAGCAGGGCCCACGAGGACAGCGGCGCGCGCGGGGTGTCGTCCATGCCAGCACCCTACGACCCGGTCACGACGGGCGAGTCAGTCCGGCAGCCGATGCAGGATCAGCACGGCGCGGTCGTCCTCGCCGGGCTCGGTCTGGCCGAGGATGCGCGCGGGGGCGCCGTCCATGCCCTGGCTGATCGCGATCCTCGCCGCGCCGCGGAGCCACTCGATGCCGACCGCGAGGTCGAGCGTGCGGGTCTCGACGACGCCGTCGGTGTAGAACATCAGCGCCTCGCCCGGCTCGATCACGCCGGTGGACCCGCGGAACTCGGGCCGGTCGATGATGCCGAGTGCCAGACCGCGAGCGCCGGTGACGGTCCACTCCTGCTGGTCGGGCTTCCACTGCATCGCCGGCGGGTGGCCCGCGTTGAGCAGCTCGTAGCCGCCGGTCTCGAGGTTGACGAGCACGTGCACGGCGGTGGCGAAGCCCTCATCCCACGACTGGCGCAGCAGGTAGTCGTTGCCCGCGGCGAACAGGCCCACGGGCGGCAGCGAGCCGATCAGACCGCCGAGAGCTCCCGCGAGCTGCAGCGACTGGGTGCCCGCGGAGACGCCCTTGCCGCACACGTCGACGAGGACCATCTCGAGGTACTTCTCGTCCTTGGACAGGTTGGCGACGAGGAAGTCACCGGCGAACTTGGCCGAGCCGGCCGACTCCATCGCCGACTCGCTGACCCAGCCCTCGGGCAGCTTCGGCACGGCGCCCTGGGCCTGCAGGCGGTCGCGCAGCTCCATCAGCATCGCCTCGCCCAGCGCGGCGGGGAGACCGGAGCGGGTGCGCGACGAGCTGTAGAGCAGGATGCCGGCGCCGATGTACACGGCCAGCAGCGACGCCGGACGGGCGGAGTTCCAGCCGCTGTCGAGCGTGTAGACCAAGGACGACACCGTGGCGGCGAACAGCACGATGAACGTGAGCGAGGCCTGGGGCCACCACTGCAGCAGCATCCCGCCCACGATGATCGGCAGGATGAACATCGTGCTGGGCATGATCGCGTACCAGGTCAGGCTCACGATGAACATGACGACGGTGACCAGCAGCAGGGCCGCCAGGACCGCCATCTGTCCGTCCTTGGAGCCCGAGCGCCATTCGCGGGCGTTCGAGGACAGATAGCGACCGACCGGGTCGCGTCTGAGGCCTCGCACCGTGCTCACGGACCGACCTTATCGGCGCCGCTGGCAGCGCGGACACCAGAACAGGTTTCTGGCGGCCAGAACCTCGGTGCGGACCTTGGTCCCGCAGACGTGACAAGGACGTCCGTCGCGCCGGTAGACGTAGACCTCGCCACCGTGATCGTCCTCGCGCGGCGGCCGTCCCATGGCCTCGGGCTCATGCTCGGGACGCACCGTGTCGATACGTCCGGTGCGCACGCCCTCCCCCATCAGGTCGACCAGGTCGGACCAGATGGCGAGGAACGTGCTGGGCCGCAGGTCGCGCCCCGGCGTCTTCGGGTCGAGGCGGTGACGGAAGAGGACCTCGGCGCGGTAGACGTTGCCGACGCCGGCGATGACGCGCTGGTCCATCAACAGCGTGGCGATCGGCGCCCGCGAGCGCGCCACCAGCGCGGCGGCGCGCTCGACGTCGGCGTCCGGGTCGAGCGGGTCCTCGCCGAGGCGGGCCAGCACGGCCTCGACCTCGCCGGGCGTGAGCAGCTCGCAGGCCGTGGGGCCGCGCAGGTCGGCGGTGACGCGGTCGGAGGCCAATCTCCAGCGGACTTGGCCGACGACCGGGGGCTCGGGGTCCTCGACGAACGCGAACGACCCGTACAGGCCGAGGTGCACGTGCGCCTGTTGCTCGGTGCCGGAGAAGGCGACGAACAGGTGCTTGCCGTGTGCCGTGGCCTCGACGAGCTCGCGTCCGTCGAGCCCTGCCGCCGCCTCGAAGCGGCCCTGCGGGCTGGTCGACCGCACGCTCTTGCCTCCGAACGTGCCGGTCAGGTCGAGCGCGAGCCGGTGGAGGGTGTGACCCTCAGGCACGGAGCTCGACCTGCCCGTGCCCGTTCCTCACAGGCTGCCCTTCTCCTCGTACTCGGCGAGCAGGTCGATGCGGCGCTGGTGGCGGTCGGCCTGGCTCCACTCGGTGGTGAGGAACGCCTCGACGATCTGCTCGGCCTCCTCGACCGTGTGCATGCGCGCGCCGATGCCCATGACCTGGGCGTTGTTGTGCTGGCGGGCGAGCTGGGCGGTCTCGACGCTCCAGGTCAGCGCGCAGCGGATGCCGGGGACCTTGTTCGCGGCGATCTGCTCGCCGTTGCCCGAGCCGCCGATGACGATGCCGAGCGAGCCCGGGTCGTCGACGACACCCTGGGCGGCGTCGATGCAGAACGGCGGGTAGTCGTCGAGCTCGTCGTAGGCGTGGGCGCCGTGGTCGACGGGCTCGTGCCCGTGCTCCTGCAGCCAGGTGACGAGGTGGTTCTTGAGTTCGTAGCCGGCGTGATCGGCACCGAGGTGGACGCGCATGCGGCCATTCTCGCAGGTGGGGTCAGCCGCGGACCATCGGCGTGTGGGCCATCTCGTGCACCCACGCGGCGAAGGCCCGGGCGGACTCGTCGCCCTCGAACTCGCCCAGCACGCGCACCTTCAGCTCGCGCCGGCGCTCGGCCAGCGGGTCGCGGTGCAGCATCTCGTCGAGCACCTCGGGCAGGCCCGTGAGGTCACGGTCGACGACGTACGCGCCCGCGGCCACGGGGACCGCGTCGACGAACTCGTCGAGGTCGTGGACCATGCTCACCATCAGGTACGGCTTGGCCGAGGCGAGCCAGTCCGAGACGACGCTGGACACGTCGGACACCAGCGCGTCGACGCTGTTCATGCACTCGGCGATCGACCACTCGCGGACCGCTTGCTCACCCCACACGTGACGCCCCGGCGTGGCGCGGTCGTCGTGGTCGGCCTGCAGGATCGCGTTCAGCTCGACGAGACGCTTCGACCAGTACGGGTCGCGCAGGAACACCGGGTGCGGCCGGAACACGACGTCGGCGCCGGCGTCGAGCAGGGCGCGCAGGATCCGGTCGGCCACCTTCATGGAGGAGAAGTCGGTCATGCTGCCGTTGCCGATCCACGTGGGCGCGTAGAGCACCGTGGGTCGTGCGACCTCGGTGACGGGCGTGGAGGCGGGCAGGACGTCGCCCGACTGGGGGCGGCCCAGCAGCACGAAGCGCTCGCGCGGGATCTCCACACCGTGCCGGGCATAGCGCTCGACGGCGGCCTCGCCCGACGCGACCAGCACGTCGAACCGCTGGTGGCGCGAGTGGTGGCTGCCGGACTTGTCGGAGTCGCCGTGGCCGAGCCACACGTGGCGCACCGAGCGGATGCCGATGAGCTTGAGGTGGCCGGGGGCGTTGTGCACGTAGAAGAAGGTCGTGAGACTCGGCACCGTGAGGACCCGCATGTCTCCGAGGACGTCGGAGCCGGCGGAGATCCACGGCATCCGTGGCTGGATCGCGGCCCGCAGCTCGGCGCAGTAGTGGCTGCGCAGGCCGACGATGACGCCGCGGTCGCCCGACGCCAGCAGGTGCGACTCCCACATCCCGACGTGGATGGGGCCGCCGCCGTAGCCGCCGTAGCCGAGGGCGAAGCGGGGCTCGAAGTCCGCGAGCGCGCGACGGAGCGTGCGGCGGGCCCGCCAGAGGACGAGCTTGTCGGCCAGCACGGGCGTCGCGGCCGCGGCCAGCAGCACGAGCGGGAGGAGGACCACGGCGGTCGGCGCGAAGGCGACGGCGAGGGCCAGCACAGCTCCGAGCCAGCGCACGGCGACCACGAAGGGGCCGCGGTTCGGTGGGTCGGGAGCGGGGCACGTCTCGGGCTCGGGCACTCCCGGAAGGCCGTGGACGTGCGGCGGCGTGGCCGGGCGCAGCATCGCGGCGCGCACCAGCAGGGCGCCGACCACCGCGGCGGCCACGCCGGCGAGCAGCGATCCGTCGAGCGCCACGCGGACCAGGACGGCCACCACGGCGACGAGGACGATCGCGGCGGTGGAGCCGGCGAACCAGCGGTCTCGGGTGGGGACGTCGGTGCGGAAGCGGTGACGCACATCGTCGAGCCAGCGGTCGCGGCGTCGGCGCACCCGCTCCAGCAATGTCGACATCGCACCCAACCTAGCGCTTGGACCGCGGGCCCCGGCGCCCCTCTCCCACGCCCCGCGCCCAACTTTTGCGACGGCTTGCGGATGGTCTGAGGCTTCTCGACCGAATCTCGTCACAAAAGTCGGGGGTGGGCCGGCGCGGGCGGCCGAGGCGGCGCGAGGGCCTCAGTCGAAGATCGGCTCCCGCGTGCGGGTGCGCTTGAGCTCGAAGAAGCCGTCGTAGGACGCGAGGGCGCGGGCGCCGTCGAACACGGTGCCGGCCTGCTCGCCCTTGGGCGCCGGCGAGACGACCGGGCCGAAGAACGCGGTGTCGCCGATCGCGATGACGGGCGTGCCGACCTCCTGGCCGACGCGGTCGATGCCGTCGTTGTGGGAGGCGCGCACGGCGCCGTCGAGCGAGCTGTCGTCGGCGGCGTCGGCGAGCTCGACGGGCAGTCCGGCCTCGGCCAGCGCCTCCTCGTACATCGCGCGGTCGAACTCACGCCCTTCGTTGTGGCGGCGGGTGCCGAGGGCGGTGTAGAGGTCGCGCAGGACCTCGTTGCCGTGCTGCTGCTCGGCCGCGATCGCCAGGCGCACCGGGCCCCACCCGCGCTCGATCATGTCCTTGTACTCCTGCGGCACGTCCTTGTCCTCGTTGAGCACGGACAGGCTCATCACGTGGAAGGAGGTGCGGACGGGGCGGACCTTCTCGACCTCGAGCATCCAGCGGGAGGTCATCCAGGCCCAGGGGCAGAGCGGGTCGAACCAGAGGTCGACGGTCTCGGTGGTGGTCATGTCCGGTCCAACACCGGATGACCCTCCCGCATTTCCTCCACCAGCGAGGCGACCACGGCGTCGAGCTCGCCACGGTTCTGGGCGGCCACGGCGCGCTGGCGCTGGTAGGAGGCGCCGCCGGCGCGCATGATGTCGCGGATCCCCTGCAGCTCCTCGGTGCAGTCGAGGTCGGCGGCGACGGGCTCGAGCTGGACCAGCAGGCGCTCGAGGTCGTCGGTGACGAGCTCCTCGCGGGCCTCGCGGTCGAGGATGAGGATCGCGTCCATGCCGTACCGCGCGGCGCGCCACTTGTTCTCCTGCACGAACCACGACGGGATCGACGGCAGCTCGCGGCCGGCGTCGAGCTCGCGCGAGTGGAACTCGACGAGGCAGTGCGTGAGGGCGGCGATGCTGGCCAGCTCGGACATCGTGGGGATGCCGTCGCAGATGCGCATCTCGAGGGTGCCGAACTTCGGCGACGGCCGGATGTCCCAGCGGATCTCGTCGAAGTGGTCGATCACGCCGGTGTGCATCATGTCGTCGACGTACTGCTCGAGCTCGTGCCACTGGTCGAACTGGAACGGCAGGCCCGCGGTGGGCAGCTGCTGGAACATGAGGGCGCGGTTCGAGGCGTAGCCGGTGTCCTGGCCGCCCCAGAACGGGCTGGAGGCGCTGAGCGCCAGGAAGTGGCCGTAGTGCGTGAGCATCGCGCGGCTGATCGGCAGCACCTTGTCGCGGTCCTCGATGCCGACGTGCACGTGGACGCCGTAGATGAGCATCTGGCGGCCCCACCACTGGGTGCGGTCGATCAGGGTGGCGTAGCGCTCCTTGTCGGTGACCTTCTGCTGGGTCCACCGGGCGAAGGGGTGCGTGCCGGCGCACATCAGCTCGACCCGCAGCGGGTCGGTGACCTCGCGCAGCCGCTCGATGCTGCGGCCGAGATCGTCGGTGGCCTCGCGCACCGTGCGGCACACGCCGGTGACGACCTCGACGGTGTTGAGGAGCAGCTCCTGCTTGATGTGCGGGTGGTCCTCGCCGTTCCCCGGAGCGACGGCGTCGAGCACCGTCTGGGCCACCTGGCGCAGGTCGCCGGAGTCCTGGTCGACCAGCGCCAGCTCCCACTCGACTCCGATCGTCGATCGCTCGGAGGCGGCGAAGGGGATGTGCATTCCTCCATCCTGCACGACTCGTCGGACCATGCCGCGACGAAAGCGCCCCGTGTGACCCAGATCGTGCCGCGGCCTGACTGTGACAGTGGGGGTGCCCAGTGCAAGAGTGGGCACCATGCCCGGTACCAACCTCACCCGCGAAGAAGCCCGCCAGCGCGCGACCGTCGTCTCCGACCCCCAGTACGACGTGCAGCTCGACCTCACCCTGGACGGCGAGCGCTTCGGCTCGGTCACCACCCTGACCTTCGCCGCCCAGCCCGGTTCGGCCACGTTCGTCGACCTGGTCGACGGCGAGCTGACCTCGATCACGCTCAACGGTCGCGAGCTCGACCTGTCGGCCTACGCCGACAGCCGCATCGCGATCGACGGGCTCGAGGCGCAGAACGAGCTCGTCGTCACGGGCACGTGCCTGTACTCGCACTCCGGCGAGGGCCTGCACCGCTTCGTCGACCCCACCGACGACAAGGTGTACCTCTACACGCAGTTCGAGGTGCCGGACGCCCGCCGCGTGTTCGCCACGTTCGAGCAGCCCGACCTCAAGGCGCAGTTCACGTTCCACGTCACCGCGCCGGCGCACTGGAAAGTCGTCTCCAACTCCCCCACGCCCGAGCCGGTCGTGCTCGACGGGGGCAGCGCCGTGTGGCACTTCGAGCCCACGAAGACGATGAGCACCTACATCACCGCGCTGGTCGCCGGCGACTACCACGAGGTGCGCGACACCTACGCCGGCGAGTACGGCCAGATCCCCCTCGGCGTGTTCTGCCGCCAGTCGCTCGTGCCGTACCTCGATGCCGACGACATCCTGCTCATCACCAAGCAGGGCTTCGAGTTCTTCGAGGGCGCGTTCCAGATGGGCTACCCCTTCGGCAAGTACGACCAGCTCTTCGTGCCGGAGTACAACATGGGCGCGATGGAGAACGCGGGCTGCGTGACCTTCCGCGACGAGATGATCTTCCGCAGCCGCCAGACGGTCTCGGCCTACGAGCAGCGCGCGAACACGATCCTGCACGAGATGGCCCACATGTGGTTCGGCGACCTCGTCACCATGAAGTGGTGGGACGACCTGTGGCTCAACGAGTCGTTCGCCGAGTTCGCGGCGCACCACTCCTCGGTGAAGGCCACGCGCTTCACCGAGGCCTGGACCGGCTTCACCAACAGCCGCAAGAACTGGGCCTACCGCCAGGACCAGCTGCCCACCACGCACCCGATCGCCGCGGACAACTACGACCTGCACGCGGTCGAGGCGAACTTCGACGGCATCACCTACGCCAAGGGCGCCTCGGCGCTCAAGCAGCTGGTGGCGTGGGTCGGCGAGGACGACTTCTTCGCCGGGCTGCGCGCGTACTTCACGAAGTACGCCTACGGGAACACCGAGCTGACCGACCTGCTCGCCGAGCTGTCCGAGGCCTCGGGCCGCGAGCTCGACAGCTGGGCCGCGGAGTGGCTGCAGACCTCCGGCGTCAACACGCTGCGCGCCGACTTCGACGTCGACGCCGACGGCCGGTTCACCCGCTTCGACGTCGTGCAGACCGCCACCGAGGAGTACCCCACGCTGCGCCGTCACCGCATCGCGATCGGCCTGTACGACCGCGGCGAGGACGGCCGTCTCGTGCGCACCGAGCGCATCGAGACCGACGTCCGGGGCGAGAGCACGTCGATCACCGAGCTCGTCGACCAGCGTCGTCCCGACCTGATCCTGCTCAACGACGACGACCTCACCTACGCGAAGATCCGCCTCGACGAGGGATCGTTCGACACCCTGCTGGCGGGCATCGCCACGTTCGCGGACTCGCTGCCGCGAGCGCTGTGCTGGGGCTCGGCGTGGGACATGACGCGCGACGCCGAGCTGCCGTCGGCGTCGTTCGTCGACCTCGTGCTGGCGGGCGTCGGCACCGAGTCCGACCTCACGGCCGTGTCGTCCCTGCTGCGCCAGGCGCAGTCGGCGATCAGCCTGTTCACGTCCGACGAGCAGCGCGTCGAGCTGGCGCGCCGCTGGGAGCAGGGCGTGGCCGAGCTGCTGGCCGCGGCCGAGCCCGGCAGCGACCACCAGCTCGCGCTCGCCCGCGCGCTGTCGGCCGCGGCCACCACCCCCGACCGCCTGCGCGACGTGCTGGGCGGCTCGGTCAAGGGCCTCGAGGTCGACGCCGACCTGCGCTGGACCCTGATCCGCGGGCTCGCCCGCCTGGGCGACGTGGACGAGGCCGAGATCGACGCCGAGCTGGCGCGCGACGACACCAACCAGGGTCGCGAGAACGCGGCCGGCGCCCGGGCTCGTCGTCCCGTCGCCGAGGCCAAGGCCGAGGCCTGGCGCAAGGTCGTCGAGGACGCGTCCACGCCCAACGAGACCCGCCGCCAGATCGCGGAGGGCTTCCAGGTGCCCGGCCAGGCCGAGCTGCTCGCGCCCTACGTCGACCGCTACCTCGAGATGGCCGACACGGTCATCGACCAGATGGGCGTGTGGATCGGCCAGAACGCGCTGATCCACCTGTTCCCGCTGGCGAACCCGTCGGCCGACGCACTCGCCAAGGTGGATGCGTGGCTCGAGTCCACCTCGGCCCCCGCCGCCGCGCGCCGCTACGTGCTCGAGGGTCGCGACGACCTGCGCCGCGCCCTCGCGGCCCGCGCCGTCAACTGACATGGGACGGCGGCCGCGCCGAGATCTCGAAAGGTCTCGGCACGGCCGCCTGACAGTCGCTCAGAGCGTCACGTCCTCCAGCATCTCGGTCACCAGCGCCGCCACGGGCGAGCGCTCCGACCGGGTGAGCGTGACGTGCGAGAACAGCGGGTGGCCCTTGAGCTTCTCGACCACCGCGACGATGCCGTCGTAGCGACCCACGCGGAGGTTGTCGCGCTGCGCGACGTCGTGCGTCAGCACCACCTTGGAGTTCGCGCCGATCCGCGAGAGCACCGTCAGCAGCACGTTGCGCTCCAGAGACTGCGCCTCGTCGACGATGACGAACGCGTCGTGCAGCGAGCGGCCGCGGATGTGCGTGAGCGGCAGCACCTCCAGCATCTGGCGGTCGACGATCTCCTCCACCACGTGCGGTGAGGCGACGGCGCCGAGGGTGTCGAACACGGCCTGCGCCCACGGGCCCATCTTCTCGTCGGAGCTGCCGGGCAGGTAGCCGAGCTCCTGGCCGCCCACGGCGTACAGCGGCCGGAACACGATCACCTTCTGGTGCTGGCGCCGCTCCATGACGGCCTCGAGGCCGGCGCAGATGGCGAGCGCCGACTTGCCGGTGCCGGCGCGACCGCCGAGCGAGACGATGCCGACGTCGGGATCGAGCAGGAGGTCGAGCGCGACCCGCTGCTCGGCCGAACGGCCGTGGATGCCGAACGCGTCGCGGTCGCCTCGGACGAGCCGCACCTGCTTGTCCGGCGTGACGCGGCCCAGCGCGCTCCCCTTGTCCGACAGCAGCACCAGGCCGGTGTGGCACGGCAGCTCGCGGGCGGCCTCGAGGTCGATCGTGCCGTCCTCATAGAGCTCGTCGAGGTCGACCGAGTCCACCTCGATCTCGGTCATGCCGGTCCAGCCGGTCTCCAGCGCCCACTCGGCCCGGTACTCCTCGGCGGTGAGGCCGACCGCCGAGGCCTTCACGCGCATCGGCAGGTCCTTCGAGACCAGCACGACGTCGTGGCCCTCGTTGGCGAGGTTGCGCGCGACCGACAGGATCCGGGTGTCGTTGTCGCCGAGGCGGAAGCCCGACGGCAGCGACGAGGCGTCGGTGTGGTTGAGCTCGACCCGCAGGGTCCCGCCCTCGTCGCCGACCGGCATCGGGACGTCGATCGTGCCGTGTTGGACCCGCAGGTCGTCGAGGAATCGCAGCGCGTTGCGGGCGAAGTACCCGAGCTCGGGATGGTGGCGCTTGGCCTCCAGCTCCGTGATGACGACGACCGGGATCACGACCTCGTGCTCGCCGAAGCGCTGCATGGCGGCCGGATCGGCCAGCAGGACGCTCGTGTCGAGGACGTAGGTCCGGTGATCGGGGCGGGGCGGAGTCACGCTCTTCGAAGCAGCCACGGCAATCTCCTCGAGAGCCACGCGCGCGCCCGGCGCCCAGCCCTCACTAGTGGGTGGGGGCCTGAGCCTTCCGGGGGAAGGGCTCGGGTTCGAGCATGGGCACACCCCGAAAGTACGACCGGCGTCCGACAGGATCGGGTAACGCTTCCGGCGTGTCGATGACGTTCGTGTGAACGCTGCGCGGCCGGGGGTCAGCCGCCGAAGCGGCGCTCGCGCGCGGCGTAGGAACGCATGGCTCGCAGGAAGTCGACGCGGCGGAATGCCGGCCACATCGCGTCGCAGAAGTAGAACTCGGAGTGGACGCTCTGCCACAGCAGGAAGCCGCTCAGCCGCTGCTCGCCCGACGTGCGGATGACGAGGTCGGGGTCGGGCTGGCCCTTCGTGTACAGGTGCTCGGCGATGTGGTCGACCTCGAGCGTGGAGGCGACGTCCTCGAGGGTGCGGCCGGCGGCGGCCTGCTCCAGCAGCAGGGAGCGCATCGCGTCGGTGAGCTCCTGGCGGCCGCCGTAGCCGACGCACACGTTGACCGAGAGCGCGCCCTCGTGGTCGACGGTCAGGTCGGCGGCCCGCTTCATCCGCGCGGCGGACTCGGCGGGGAGCATGTCGAGGTTGCCGATGAGGCGCAGCCGGTAGCCGAGCGACGCGAGGTCCTCCACGAGGCGCTCGATGACGACCAGCAGGGCCGACAGCTCGTCGGCGGGGCGGCGCAGGTTGTCCGTCGACAGCAGCCACAGGGTGACGATCTCGACGCCGAGCTCGTCGCACCAGCCGAGGAACTCGGTGATCTTGTCGGCACCGGCCTGGTAGCCCAGGTCGACGCCGGCGCCCGCGCCCTTGGCCCAGCGGCGGTTGCCGTCGACGATCGCGCCCACGTGGCGCGGCAACTGCGCGGGATCGAGCCCCTTGGCGAGGCGGCGCTCGTACGCCCCGTAGATGAGGTCACTGACCGGCATGCCGCCAGAGTACGCGCCGCCCGCGTGGGACGACCGTCACGTGGTCGTCCGATTCGCCGCTGACCGGGACCGCACTAGAATCAAGGCATGGCGCCCCCCAAGCACGAGACCCTCGTCGACGATGTCGGTGAGCGCCTGCGCGAGACCGTCGACGAGATCAAGCCCAAGCTTCGCGGCTGGCTGCACGCCGCCACCGCTCCCCTGGCGCTGATCTCGTTCCTGGTGATGTTGGTGCTGGCCGACAGTCGCGCCGCTCGCGCCGGCGCCGCGGTCTTCATGGTCAGCGCACTGCTGCTCTTCGGGGTCAGCGCCGTCTACCACACGGTGCCCTGGCGCGAGCGGGCCAAGCGCGTGCTCCGCCGGCTCGACCACTCGAACATCTTCGTGATGATCGCCGGGTCGTACACCCCCTTCTCCCTGTTGCTGCTGGACAAGAGGGACATGCTCACGCTGCTCACGCTGGTGTGGGGTGGCGCACTGCTCGGTGTGCTGTTCAAGGTCTTCTGGATGACGGCCCCGCGCTGGGTCTACGTGCCGCTGTACCTGGCGTTGGGGTGGGCAGCGCTCCTCTATCTGCCGGACTTCTACGCGGCGGCGTCCACCGTCGTGTTCGTGATGCTGTGCGTCGGCGGCGCGCTGTACACCCTCGGTGCGCTGGTCTACGCCTTCCAGTGGCCCGACCCCAGCCCCCGCTGGTTCGGCTATCACGAGGTGTTCCACGTCTTCACGATCGCGGCGTTCATCGTGCACTACATCGGCGTCAGCTTCCTCGTCTACAACTCCTGAGTTCGCGGAGTCGAGGCCGGGCTCCCGCGCTTCGCCGACCCGCCCGGATCCCGACTCCCCCCGAGTCAACTTTCGTGACGCCCGTCCACACTTCTGTGACGCTTTTCGGCTCACACGGTCGCCGACGGGCGAAACGCGTCACAAGAGTCGAGTGGCGAGCGGCACCACGTCCTACCGACGGACCAGCGCCTCCGGGTCGGTGACCGGGAGCGCGCACACGAAGTCGCGGCACACGTAGGCCGTCGGCTTGCCGTCGATCGCCTCGCGGCCCTCGAACAACGGCACCGACGAACCCGTCTCGGTGGCGGCGACGACGGCGCCCGGCGACAGGAGCGCGAGGGCGGCGCGGTGCATCGGTCCGCCGACCTCACCCACGACAGCGATCTCGGCGGGCCCGTCGAGCAGCGCCTCCGCGGCCGCGAGGGTCCAGCCCGCGAACCGCGGGGCGCCCGTGGCCAGTGCGGCGGCCGACTCCACGCAGGCCACTGCGGCGGCCTTCACGTCGTGGTCGCCCGTGACGGCGGCCAGCGCCAGCAGGCCGTGCGCGAGAGCCGACGCGCCCGACGGGTGCGCGTTGTCCGCTGCGTCGCGCGGGCGGACGAGGAGTGCCTCGGTGTCATCGGCGGTGTCGAACCAGCCGCCGTCCTCGGCGCGGAAGTGGGTGATCGCGCGGTCGGCGACGTGGCGCGCGCGGTGGAGCCAGCGGTCGTCACCGGTGGCGCCGAGGACCGCGACGAAGGCCTCGACCGTGGCGCCGTGGTCCTCCAGCACTGCCGCGTGCTCGGACCGCACGCCGCCGAGGGAGGTGCGGACGAAGCCGGGCTCGACGTGCAGGTTCCACAGCAGGGTCGCCGCCTGAGTAGCGGCCCCGACGAGCTCGGGACGCTCGAGCGCGATCCCGGTCTCGGCGAGCGCAGTGATGGCGTAGGCGTTCCAGGCGGACACGACCTTGTCGTCGCGGGCGGGGCGCGTGCGCTCGGCGCGAACCTCGAGGAGTCGCTGCTTGACGCGCTCCCAGCGCTCGGGGTCATCAGGGTCCTGCTGCAGCTGGAGGGTGGAGAGGCCGCGCTCGAACGTGCCGCCGCCGGTGACGCCGAGCAGCTGCACGGCCCATGCGGCGTCGGCCGTGCCGAGCGCCTTCATCAGCTGGTGCGGGTTCCAGACGTAGTAGGTGCCCTCGTGGCCGTCGCTGTCGGCGTCGAGGGCCGAGGCAAGCCCGCCCTCGTCGGTGCGCAGCTCGCGCAGCATGAAGTCGGCCGTCTCGTGGCAGACGCGCTCGGCGAGGGCGGTGTTCGCGCCCTCCTCGCCGCGGGCCTGGAGGGCGCGGAGCCAGTGGAGGTAGGCGCGGAGCAGCTGGGCGTTGTCGTAGAGCATCTTCTCGAAGTGCGGCACGCGCCAGAAGCGATCGACGCTGTAGCGGGCGAAGCCGCCGGCGAGCTGGTCGTACATGCCGCCGCGGGCCATCGCCTCGAACGTGCGGCTGAGGGTGGTCCAGACCTTCTCGTCGCCGGTGCGGGCGTGCTGGCGCAGCAGGAACTCGAGCACCATCGACGGAGGGAACTTCGGCGCGGCACCGAACCCGCCGGCCTCGTCGTCGGCCTGCCCGAGCAGCGCTGCGGCGGCTGCGTCGAGGTCCTCGGCGGTGAGCGGGTCGCCGCCGAAGTCGTCGTTCTCGCCGAGGAAGCTGCGCACCTGGCTCGCGGAGTCGAGCACCTCGTCGCGCCGGTTCTGCCACGCGTCGGCGAGCGCCTGCAGCACCTGGCTGAACGCGGGATGCCCGGCGGTGGGCTCGGGCGGGAAGTAGGTCCCGGCGAAGAACGGCTCGCCGCTCGGGGTGAGCACGCACGTCATGGGCCAGCCGCCCTGTCCGGTCATCGCCTGCGTCGCACGCATGTAGACCGCGTCGATGTCGGGCCGTTCCTCGCGGTCGACCTTCACGTTGACGAAGTGCTCGTTCATGTACGCAGCGGTCGCGGGATCCTCGAACGACTCGTGCGCCATGACGTGGCACCAGTGGCACGCCGCGTACCCGACGCTCAGCAGGATCGGCAGGTCGCGCCGCTCCGCCTCCGCGAGCGCCTCCGCGCCCCACTCCCACCAATCCACGGGGTTCTCCGCGTGCTGGCGCAGGTACGGCGACTGGGACTGAGCGAGTCGGTTGGCCACCTCGTCACGCTACCGGCGACGGCCAGCCCTCACCTGCTCAGCACCGCCGCTCCTCCCACTTCTGAATAGGGATGCCCGGGCCCAAGCCGTAGGAAAGTGCGGCCTGCTGCAAGAGTGGGCACGGGAAGCGGTTCTTCAGACTCCCGCGATCACCGCGGATAGGGTGTCGGCATGGTCGAGCCTGACGTCCTCGAGGAACTTCGGAAGTTCGTGTCGGAACGTGACTGGAGCCAGTTCCACACACCCGCCAACCTTGCCAAGAGCATCGTCATCGAGAGCGCCGAGATTCTTGAGCACTTCCAGTGGGACGACTCGTTCGACCGGGACGAAGTGCTCGATGAGCTGGCCGATGTGCTGACCTACGCGCTGCTCCTCGCCGACCGGCTGGAGGCCGATGCGAGCGAGATCGTCCTGAACAAGCTGACCAAGACGCGCGAGAAGTATCCGACGGAGCTCGCGCGCGGCACGAGCGAGAAGTATGACCGGCTTCACGATCAGGCGTGACCGCTTCGCGCGAGATGCCGTCGCGCGCTGGGCCAAGATGGAGGTCGCCCACGACGACTGGCCGGTTGTCTACGCGATCCGGGGATCGAACCACGTCTACATCGGCGAGTCGGTCAACGCGGCGACCCGGATGCGCCAGCATCTTGACTCCCCCAAGGCTCCTCTGCTCGACCGCTTCCACGTCGTCCTCGACGAGACGTTCAACAAGTCGGTCTGCCTGGACCTCGAGACCTATCTGATCCGCCTGTTCGGGGCGGACCAACGCTTCCGCGTCTTGAACAAGCAGACGAACTCCCGGAACAGCAACTACTACGATCGTGCTCGATATCGCGAGCGGTTCGCTGAGATATTCAGGGCGCTGAGGGACGAGGGGCTCTTCAATGCTCGGCGCCTCGAGGATCTCGAGAACAGCAACCTCTTCAAGCTCTCTCCGTTCGTCTCCCTGACCCAGACCCAGACCGTTGCCGTCGAGAAGATTCTCTCGATCGTCCAGCTGGAGACGCCCGCGCGGGATTCCCGACCGATCGTCGTGCAAGGGGACCCCGGAACGGGGAAGACCGTGGTGGGTGTCTTCCTCGCCAAGCTTCTAGTCGATCTCCACGATGCCTACGACCCGGCTTTGGACGAGGAGACATTCGCCGAGGAGTCGAGCGCGCTTGCCGCGCGAGCGGTGAAGAACCTTCGCATCGGCTTCGTGGTGCCACAGCAGGCATTGCGCAACACGCTCAAGAAGGTCTTCGAAGCCATCCCTGCACTCAACTCAGTGCCGGTGATCACGGCCTTCGAAGCGGCGGAGGACGAAGCAGGCTTCGACGTCCTCATCGTCGATGAGGCGCATCGTCTCCAGCAGTTCTCGGGTGCGCTCCAGACGAACAGCACTCGCTTTCGCAGGATCAACCGCAGCCTCTTCCCCGATGACCACGAAGGAACCCGACATACCCAGTTGGACTGGGTCCGTGCGAAGAGCAGGCACCCGATCCTGTTGCTCGATGCCAAACAGTCCGTTCGACCGATGTCGGACCTCCCGACCGCCGTGGTCGCCGGCCTGACGGACGAGGCGCGAGCGGATGACCGCCTGATCACGCTGGGGACTCAGATGCGCAGTCTCGCGGGCGACGACTACGTCGACTACGTCGTGGACGTCCTCACTCTGCGGCAGGAGCGTCGCGTCGAGTTCATCGACTACGACCTGCGCTTCTACGACGACATCAGGCGCATGCGACAGGACATCTTCAAGCGCGACGGCGAAGTCGGACTCTCGCGCATGCTTGCGGGGTTCGCCTGGCCCTGGGTCAGCAAGAAGCACAAGCAGACGCCGGACATCACCATCGATGGCCTCTCCATGTTCTGGAATCGCACCGACAAGGACTGGATCAACTCTCCGACGGCCATCGAGGAGGTCGGCTGCATCCACACGAGTCAGGGGTACGACCTGAACTACGCGGGGGTCATCATCGGCCCGGAGCTCCGTTGGGACGAGGCCAAGCAGAAGATCGTCTTCGTCCGCGAGAACTACCACGACAAGAACGGCAGCAAGAACAACGTCGCACTCGGTCAGAGTTACGACGACGAAGATCTTCTCGAGTACGTAGTCAACGTGTATCGAGTGTTGCTCACCCGCGGAATTCGCGGTACGTACGTCTACGTCTGCGATCCTACGCTCAGGGAAAGGCTCCGGAGGTTCTTCCCACCTCCCCCGCACCTGCCACTCGACGAGTGAGCCGGACTCAGCGGGGCAGGCGGTAAAGGACGTGGTGGCGCAGGGGGCTGTCGGCCGCGAGCGCGGGGTGGTCGAAGTCGTCGGCCGGGTCATGGGTCATGCCGAGGCGCTCCATGACGGCCCGCGAGCGGAGGTTGCCCGCGGCGGTGAAGGAGACGATCTCCTTCAGGCCTAGCATGTCGAAGCCGTGGCGGACCGCCGCGTGAGCGGCCTCGGTGGCCCAGCCGTGGCCCCAGGCCCAGCGGGCGAAGCGCCAGCCGACCTCGACCGGTGGCGAGCCGCCCAGGAGGGCGCGGACCTCGGGCGGCACGGGGTTCAGCCCGGCCATGCCGGCGAAGCGGCCCTGCGCCTCGACGACCCACAGGCCCCAGCCCTGGTGAGCCATGCGCGTCTCGAAGCGGTCGGCGAGGGCGTCGCTCGCGGCGCGATCGAGGACGGACGGGAAGTGCTCCATGACCTCGGGGTCGGCGTTGAGCTCCGCGAAGGGCTCGCGGTCCGCCGGCGTCCAGGGCCGCAGGGTCAGCCGCTCGGTCGTCAGCGTGGTCACGGGTCAGTCGGCGAGCGCCGGCGGCCAGACGACGGTGAACCGCTCGAAGACGGTGGGCAGCGCGTCGAAGTCGGTCACGTGAGGAAGCCGGCGACGGAAGAAGCCGCGGTGGGCGTCGAGCCACCAGTCGCGCGTCCGGTCGCCCTCGCCCTCGTCCCAGGCGAACGCGTCGTCCACGGAGTCGAGGCGGCCGATGCGGATCTCGTGCGTGTGCAGCACGGCCACGGCCTCACCGCGACCGTCGAGCATCACCCAGTGGGCGTCCTCCGGTGCCACGCCCTCCTCGACCGGCGAGGCGGTGGCCCGCTTCGTCCCCGACAGCACGAGCTGCGCGAGTCGGTCGGCCATCTCGGGGGTGTCGCCGAACGGCTCGACCTCCGGGACCTCGTCGGCGAACTGCGGGTTCGCCTCGACGAACTCGTGCCAGAGACGGGGCAGCTCGGTCACGGCTTCGGCGGATCCTCGTCGGTGGGAGTGTCGGTGTCCTCGCCCTCCCAGGGCTGGCGCGCCTTCTTGGCCATCTTCGTGAACGACCACAGCAACAGGCCGATCACGATGAACAGCGCCAGCGTGTAGAGGCCGGCCAGCCAGCCGATCGGCTGGTTGCCCTCGGGATCGATCTCCTGCGTCGCGAGAATCGCGAAATCCAGCATGGTCACTGGATCAGCCTAGTCCTGCTCGTGACCGCACCACTGATCGGCCGGGACGGCCGCCTTGACCTGGTCGACGTGCTCGCCACATCCACGCCACGTCGTCTTGCCGCACTGCCTGCACGGGACCGGAGAGCACATCTGCTCGTTCCTCACTGTCGGATCGGTGTTCCACCGCAGCGTAGGCGACGCCCTCAACCCGCCCGCGCGCACGTGTGGCCGCGCGCGCCGTGGGTACGTCCCCGACATGACGACGAACACTCGCCTCATCGAGACCACGCCCGAGCGGGTGTGGGAGGTCCTGGCCGACGGCTGGCTCTACCCGCTGTGGGTCGTGGGCGCCTCGCGCATGCGCGACGTCGACCCGTCGTGGCCGCTCGTCGGCTCGAAGCTGCACCACTCCGTCGGCGTCTGGCCCGCCCTGATCGACGACAGCACGAGCGTGCTCGAGGTGAACCCGGGTCACCGCATCAAGCTGCTCGCCCGCGCCTGGCCCGCCGGCACGGCCGAGGTCGTCATCACCCTCGCGCCGCAGGGCGCCGGCACCCTCGTGTCGATCGCGGAGGAGCCCGCGAGCGGCCCGGCCACCCTGATCCCCCGCCCCGTCCGCGGTCCCTCCCTCAAGTGGCGGAACTCCGAGACGCTGCGTCGCCTCGCCTACATCGCCGAGCGACGCGACCTCCCGACCTCGTGAGCCCCCGCGGCTACGATGTCGACGACCTCCCGATGCTCTGCCCGAAGGTGATCCACCCGTGACACACGACGCGATCGTCATCGGCGCCGGCCCCAACGGCCTAGTCGCCGCGAACCACCTGATCGACGCCGGCTGGTCGGTGCTGGTGCTGGAGGAGCAGCCCGAGATCGGTGGCGCCGTGCGCAGCGACCGTGCCGTGCACCCCGACTTCGTCCACGACACGTTCAGCACCTTCTACCCGCTGGCCGCCGCCTCGCGCACGATCCAGGCCTTCCGTCTGGAGGAGCACGGGCTCCGCTGGACCCACGCTCCCGCCGTGCTCGGTCACCCCAGGCCCGACGGCTCGTGGGCGATGCTGCACCGCGATCGACGCATCACCGCCGCCCTCATGGAGGAGCAGCAGCCCGGAGACGGCGAGGCGTGGCTCGAGCTCTGCGCGGCCTGGGACGAGATCGGCAACGCTCTCATCACCTCGCTGCTGACACCCTTCCCGCCGGTGCGCGGCGGAGTCGCGACGCTCGCCAAGCTGCGACGCGTGGGCGGACTCGACTTCGTCAAGACACTGCTCAGCCCGGTCGTCGGCCTGGCCGACGTCCGGTTCAAGGGCTCCTCCCCCGGCCTGCTCCTCGCGGGCAACGCGGGGCACGCGGACATCCCGCTCGACGCGCCGGGCTCGGGCCTGATGGGCCTCATGATGACGATGCTCGGCCAGACGGTCGGCTTCCCCGTCCCCGAGGGCGGCGCCGGGATGCTCACCCGCGCGATGGCCAGCCGACTCGAGTCCCTGGGCGGCCAGATCGAGACCTCCTCCCGGGTCGCCCACGTCGAGGTCGTGGACGGGCGCGCCGTGGGCGTCCGCACCGCCGACGGCGAGCGCCACGAGGCCCGCCGCGCGGTGGTCGCCGACGTCATCGCCTCGCAGCTCTACGGCGACCTACTCGCCCCGTCGGACGTCCCCGCCAAGGTCCACGAGCGGATGCAGGGCTTCCGTCTCGACCCCGGCACCGTGAAGGTGGACTGGGCGCTCGACGGCCCCATCCCCTGGGCGAGCCAGCCCCCGCACGACCCCGGCACGTTCCACGTCGCCGACTCGCGGCTCGAGATGAACGTGGCGCTCCAGCAGGTGCACGCGGGACACGTGCCCGCGCACCCCTTCATGCTGGCCGGCCAGATGAGCACGACCGACCCCACGCGCTCCCCCGCCGGCACCGAGTCGGTCTGGGCCTACACCCACGTTCCCCAGGAGACGGTGGCCGACGCGGGCGACGGCTCGGTGCGCGGCACGTGGGACGCCGCCGACGCCGAGCGCTTCGCCGACCGCATGCAGGCGCGGATCGAGCGGCTGGCGCCCGGGTTCGGCTCGCGCGTGATCGCCCGCCGCGTGCTGGGTCCGCGCGAGCTCGAGGCCCGCAACGCGAACCTCGTGGGCGGCGCGATCAACGGCGGCACGTCACAGCTGCAGCAGGAGCTCTTCTTCCGCCCGATCCCGGGGCTCGGCCGGTCGGAGACGCCCGTGCGCGGCCTCTACCTCGGGTCGGCCTCGGCCCACCCCGGCGGCGGCGTGCACGGCGCGCCCGGCATGAACGCGGCGCGCGCCGCCCTGGTCCACAGCCGGGTGGACGGCGTGCTCGAGCCCGTGCGCGGTGTGGCCCGCCGGGCGCTGCGCCGCTGAGTCAGCGCAGGCCGGCGAAGAGGTCGTCCTCGGGCAACTGCGTGTCGACGAACGACTTCACGAGCTCGTAGTCCTCGGTGGGCCAGGCCTCGGCCTGGACCTCGCGGGGCACCGCGAACCAGAACCCGTTCGGGTCGATCTGCGTGGCGTGCGCGATGAGCGCGCGGTCGCGCACCTCGAAGTACTCCGAGCAGGGCACGCGCGTGGTGAGGCGCTTCTCGTGCTCGGGGTCGATCTCGCGCGTCTCGAGCCAGTCCTTGTACGGCGACTCGAGGCCGTGACGCTCCATCGCGGCGTTGATCGCCTCGATGCGCGCCCGCGACCAGCCGTGGTGGTAGTAGAGCTTCTGCACCTGCCACGCCTCGCCGAGGTCGGGGTAGCGCTCGGGGTCGGCCGCGGCCTCGAAGGCGTAGACGCTGACCTCGTGGCACTTGATGTGGTCGGGGTGCGGGTAGCCGCCGTTCTCGTCGTACGTCGTGAGCACGTGCGGACGGAACGAGCGGATGAGGCGCACGAGCGGCGCCGCCGCCTCCTCGATCGGCACGAGGGCGAAGCAGCCCTCCTCGAGCGGAGGCTTGGGGTTGCCCTCGGGCCAGCCGGAGTCGACGAAGCCGAGCCAGTCCTGGGCGATGCCCAGGATCTCGCGCGCCTTGTCCATCTCCTCGCGGCGGATCTCGGCGATGAGGTCGGGGTTCTCGAGGATCCCCGGGTGCTCGAACGCCGGGTTGAGGATCGACCCGCGCTCGCCACCGGTGCAGGTGGCCACGTGGACGTCGACCCCCTCGGCGACGTACTTGGCGGTGGACGCGGCGCCCTTGCTCGACTCGTCGTCGGGATGGGCGTGCACGTGCATCAGACGCAGGGTGCCGGCTTCGGCGTTCTCGACCACGTGCCCCAGTCTTTCACGCCCCTGAGACACTGGTAGTCGTGACCGACCTGGAAGCACGATACGGACGCCACCGCCGCACGACCCCCCGCTGGCTGTGGCCCGTCGTCGCCGCCATCGGCATCTCGATCGGCGTCGCCTGGGCCGCCTGGGCGTCGTGGTCCGACGTCCCCGCGCACCAGGCCCGTGTCCACTCCTACGAGGTCCTCGACGACCGCACCACCAAGGTCGATCTCGAGATCTTCTACGACGAGCCCGTGGCGCTGACGTGCCGCGTCTTCGCCCAGAGCCAGGACAAGGTCGTCGTCGGCGAGCGCACGATCGAGGTCCCGGCGTCATCGACGTCGCAGACCCGGGTCGTCGCGGAGATCCGCACCGAGCGCCGTGCCGTCACGGCCGTCTTGGACTCCTGCGACGCGGCCTGATGCTGTAGACTCGAGGTTTCACCCCGGGAGGTCCCGGGGTGTCGTACGTAGTGAGGAGCACGCCATGTCGACTGAGACCGAGACCATCTGGGTCACCCAGGAGGCCTACGACCGACTCGTCGCCGAGCTCAACCGCCTCAAGAACGAGGTCCTGCCCGACATCACGCAGAAGATCGCCAACGCCCGCGAGGAGGGCGACCTGCGCGAGAACGGCGGGTACCACGCCGCTCGCGAGGAGCAGGGCAAGACCGATGCGCAGATCCGCCAGTTGGAGGACCGCCTCCGCCGCGCCGAGGTCGGCGAGGCGCCGGCCGACGACGGCAAGGTCGAGGCGGGCATGAAGGTCACGATCCGCTTCCAGGGCGACACCGAGACCGAGACGTTCCTGCTGGGCTCGCGCGAGCTGCTCAGCCTGGACTCCAGCGTCGACCTGGACATCTACTCGCCCACGTCGCCGCTCGGCTCGGCGATCCTGGACAAGTTCGCCGGCGACACGGCCTCGTACGAGGCCCCCAACGGCAAGACGATCACCGTGGAGATCCTCGAGGCCAAGCCCTACTGATCCCGCGTGCCACCGCTCGGTGGCTGCGAGCGCCCGTCACCTCTGGTGGCGGGCGCTCATGCGTGCGGGCTCAGATCGGGTCGTAGCCGAGCTCGACGAGGCGGCGCCAGACGTCGGCTCGGTGCTCGGGACCGCGGGTGGCCACCTGCAGGGCGACCTCGACCTCGCGCACGCCAAGGGCCTCGGAGCCGCGGTCGTGGTGCACGTTGAGGATGTTGACGTCCATCTCGGCCAGCGCCGTGAGCAGGCGCATCAGCTCGCCGGGACGGTCGGAGATGCGCACGCGGAACATGAGGAAGCGGCCGCCGGACGCGAGGCCGTGGCGGATCACCTCGAGCAGCAGCAGCGCGTCGATGTTGCCGCCGGACAGCACGGGCACGACGGGTCCCTCGAACCGGTCGGGGTGCTCCAGCAGCGCCGCCACGCCCACCGCGCCGGCGGGCTCGACGAGCAGCTTGGCCCGCTCGAGCAGGCCGATCAGCGCCTGGCTCATCGACTCCTCGGAGACCGTGACGACCTCGTCGACGTGGTCGCGGATCAGTCCGAAGGGCACCTCGCCGGGGCGGGCCACGGCGATGCCGTCAGCCATCGTGGCGCCGAGGTCGGCCTCGACGGGCATGCCCTCGGCGAGCGAGTCGGGGTAGGCCGCGGCGGCCTCGGCCTGGACGCCGACGACCCGGACGTCGGGGCGCTCGGTCTTGACCAGGCCGATGCCGGCCGCGAGCCCGCCGCCGCCGAGCGGCACGAGGATCGTGGCGACCTCGGGCAGCTGCTCGATGATCTCGAGGCCCACGGTGGCCTGGCCCGCGACGATGTCGGGGTGGTCGAACGGGTGGATCAGGGTGGCCCCGGTCCGCTCGGCGAACTCCGAGGCCGCGACGAGCGCCTCGGTGACGCCCGAGCCGTGGAAGCGGATGTCGGCACCGTAGCCACGCGTGGCCGCGACCTTGGGCAGGGCCGCGCCGTGCGGCATGAAGATCGTGGCGGCAGCGCCGAGCTGCGCCGCCGCGAGGGCGACGCCCTGCGCGTGGTTGCCGGCGCTGGCTGCGACGACGCCGCGGGAGCGCTCCTCGTCGGACAGCCGGGCGATCCGGGTGTAGGCGCCGCGGATCTTGAACGACCCCGCGCGCTGCAGGTTCTCGCACTTGAACCGGACGTCGCGCCCGGTCAGGGCGTGCAGCCAGCGGGAGTGCGTCAGCGGCGTGACCTCGCTGACTCCGTCGAGCAGCTCGCGCGCCGCGCGCGCATCGTCGAGATCCACACGTCCACCCTAGGCCGTGGCCGGCGGTGGCTCGCCGAGGTCGCGGGACTCCTCCCCCAGCACCCCGTCGGTGTCGGGTGGCTCCCCGTTCGCGAGGTGCCGGACCACGCTGTTCAGGCAGGCCGCGAACGGCACCGAGAGCAGCGCGCCGACCACGCCGGCGACGACGAGGCCCGTGGCGATCGCCAGCAGGATGGCCAGCGGGTGCAGGGCGACGATCGCGCCCATGAGGAACGGCTGGAGGACGTGCGACTCGAGCTGCTGGACCGCGATCACGCCCGCGAGCATGAGCAGTGCGGTGACCGGTCCCTGGGCGACGAGCGCCACGAGGACGGCGACCATGCCCGACACGAGCGCACCGACGATGGGCACGAACGCGCCGAGGAACACCAGGACGCCGATGGCCGCCGCGAGCGGGACCTGCAGGATCAGCGCGACGCCGGCGATGCCGATCGCGTCGACCAGCGCGACGAGGACCGTGGCCCGGACGAACGCGGTGAGCGAGCCCCACGCCGCGCGGCCCGAGGAGGCCACGCGCGGCTGCGCGGCGCGCGGCCAGAGCGCCACCACCCACGACCAGATGCGGCCGCCCTCGTAGAGGAAGAAGAACAGCGCGAACAGAGCGATGAAGAACCCGGTGACGAAGTGGCCGATCTGGGTGCCGACCTCGGTGGCCTGGTTGACCACCGACGAGTCGCTGGAGGAGATCGCGGACTGCACCCGGTCGACCCAGTCGGCCAGCTGCCGGTCGGAGAGGCCGAGCGGCCCGGTGCGCGCCCAGTCCTGCAGCTGGGCGATGCCCTCGACGACGCTGTCGCGCAGGTCGTCGAACTGCGTCGAGAGCTGCTGCCCGACCAGGCCGAGCATGCCCACCAGCGCGAGCACCAGCCCCAGCACGACCGCGAGCGAGGCCACGAGCCGGGGCACCCGGTGCCGCACGAGCCAGTCGACGCCGCCGATCGTCAGCGCAGCCAGCAGGATCGCGACGGCGATGGGGATGGTGACCTCGGAGAAGTGCCCCAGGCCCAGTGCCAGGACGTACAGCGCGGCGCCGATGACGACGATGCGCCAGGCCCAGGCTGCGGCGATCTCGATGCCGATGGGAACCTCGTACCGCCCGGCACCGCGCGGCGTCTCGTTGCTCACGCATCGAGGCTACGGGAACACTCCGACGCCGCACGGTGTTGACGACGACACAGGAGGTCCCATGCGATTCGGATTCGACAAGAAGACGCTGCCCACGGCCGACACGGCCCTGCCCGGCCGCGACACCCGCCCCTTCGAGGTCGGCGACCGCCACCTCGTCACGGGCAACCCCATCGAGACCGACGGCCCCGAGGGCTTCGGCGTCGCGGTCTTCGGACTCGGCTGCTTCTGGGGCGAGGAGAAGACGTTCTGGGAGCAGCCCGGCGTCTGGTCCACCTCGGTCGGCTACGCCGGCGGTCTCACCCCCAACCCCACCTACGAGGAGGTGTGCACCGGACGCACCGGTCACGCCGAGGTCGTGAAGGTGGTCTTCGACCCCTCGGTCACCAGCTACGCCGACCTGCTCAAGGTGTTCTGGGAGAACCACGACCCCACGCAGGGCATGCGCCAGGGCAACGATCGCGGCTCGCAGTACCGCTCGATCCTGCTGACGACCACGCCGGAGCAGCAGGCCGAGGCGGAGGCGTCCCGCGACGCCTACCAGAAGCAGATGACCGCCCACGGGTACGGACAGATCACCACGCAGATCCGTCCGCTCGAGGACTACTGGTACGCCGAGGAGGGCCACCAGCAGTACCTCGTGAAGAACCCGTACGGCTACTGCCCACTGCACGCCACTTCTGTGCCTTACGTGCCACTGTCCTAGGATCGCGTAGTTTCAGAGATACTCCGCGGCGGCTTCACGCTTCCTTCGCCAGGACTTCATCTATGTCGTTGATGTACGTCCCGAGTAGGTCTCCCTTGGCCATCTGGCCGTTGTGCCCAAGGTCCTTTCGGATAGCCGCGAGCAAGTCCTCCATCATGAACATGTAGTCGATGGGAGGAGTCTTGTCTGCACCCCGTCGAAATCTCGACCAACTTGATACGACGTCGTTGGACGCCCAGATCATCAACTGGGGAGTCATCTTCTTGAAGAACTCCACCAAGTCAAACGGTCCTTCTCCTGCCTTTTTTTCCACGAGATTCGTGCCACCAGATTCGCTGACGGAGTTGAAGAACATCTTCATGATGCCCTCAACGAACTCGATGTAAATCGGAATCTTGCGCTGGCGGAGTTCGAGTTCGATCTGGTCACGCCGCTCTAGGTAGCGCCCGAGCGTCACGCCCAAAACCGACACGATAGTCGTGGCCGCGGCGGCGACGATCGCCGCGGCCACAGTGGGATTCACTCCTTCGAAGAGCCACCGAAGCAGCCACCTCCCACCCAGAGCCGCCCCCGTGACGACAGCCGCGAGCAGGATCAGCCCGAGCAAACCATTCAGGAAGTTCTTCACGACACGACACCCTATGGTTTGCCCCAGTTCTCGGGCTGGCTTTCCGCCAACTGCCTAGCCCGCTGAACGCAGCTCTTCTACCCGCCGTTCCTCTGTTCATTCCGTGACCTGGCCCGGTATGCCGGCCACCGTGCGGGGGACGTGACTCTCCGGCTCCTTAGGCCCAAGAGTCTTGACGAGCGGATTCGGGCACTTTCCGGCTCCTGAATGCACAGTCGTGGCAGACTTGTCAATATGAAGACCACCATTCGAGACAGAACGCCACGATGAGCGACGCCGACATCCTCCTCACTCTGGACGAGGCCGCCCGCTACCTGCATATCGGGCAGTCGACCTTGCGCACGTACGTCGCGGAGGGTCGCATCGCCGCCACCAAGTTCGGGCGTCGTGTCCTGTTCCAGCGCTCCGTGCTAGTCGATTTCGTCAACACCCACACCGCCACCAAGGAGCAAGCATGAGCACGTCCGTCATCAACCCCGGCGATCCAGCGCCCGACCGCGGCAAGACCGAGTCGGACACCAACCTCGACTTCGACGCGCTGTTTCCTCACTCGGCCAGCGAGCCTGCGCACGGGCCGATGAAGCCGTGGACGCCGCCGTGGAAGCGCGAGCGCGCCGCGAAGCCGGTCAAGGCAGCGCTCATCGAACAACTCGACGAGCGCCTGCGCGGCATCGCGCATCCCGCGGCGCTCGCGGTCGACACCGACCTCGCGGAAGCCGTGAGCAGGGCTCGCGAGCTGGTCGAGGTCGCTCGCGAAGCGCGGGCTGCGTTCGACCAGCTCGATGCGGACCGAGTCGAGGAGCGCGCCGCCTATGAGCACGCTGCCCTCGCAAGTGAGCCGTTCGAGCGCGTCGACTTCGAGGCCGAGACGATCCGCCGCCACGCCACGCTGGCGGACGCCTATGCTGCCGCCGAGCGCGCCGTCGCCGGCGTCGAGGAGCTGGCGCAGAACATCGACCGCAACGCCCTGCGCGAGGCAGCCCGCGAGCTTCTGCCCGCCGTCGAGAAGTCCCACAAGGCCGCTGCCTCAGCCCTGGCGAAGGCCGAGCAGGCGGCTGCCGAGCTGGCATCTGCGCAGAGCACGCTCGACACGCTGGCCCACTCTGCCGGAATGAAGCGCTGGACTGCCGGTCTCGGCGTCGTCGCCGGCACACTGGTCCGCGAGATCTCGACCGCGCGTCAGACCGTGGGTGCGATCGAATTGGGCGCTTCCTGGTTCGAGGAGTCGGACGGCATCCCAGCAGCGACGCGTCGTTCACTGGCCGAGGGCAACGAGCTGGACCAGTTCGTCCTCGCCCACATCGAGGCCCTGGACGCGGCCGAGGGCCGCGAGAGGTCGGGCTACTTGTCCGAGCATCACCGCAACCTGCTGCTGGCACGCACCGGCGGTGAACCGTCGGTTGTCCTGGTCCGGGCGTTCACTGCGTCCAAGGGCAGCGTGCGAGAGGCCCTCGCCGCTGATGAGCGCTGGCGGTCGAGCAAGCCCGGGCGCACGTGGGATCACACTCGATCCGGCCGCGCGCCGGAAGCCAGCGAAGACTCCGAGGGCACCGACACCGAGTGACCCATCGGGATCGGGGCGCCCTGGTCGGCGTGGCGGGCACGAGGTTCTGACGACCGTTCGCCACGCCGTCCCAGGCGCCCCGGTCCCACACTCACAGGAAGGACCTCATGTCGACCGACGACTACGCGGGCCAAACCGCCCCGCCAAAGCCGCCCACAGGTCTGAAGCGCGAGGGACGCCGGCTCTGGCGCTCAGTAACCGACGCCTTCGACCTAGCCGTCCATGAAGAACAACTGCTTGCCGAGGCGTGCCGCCAAGCGGATCGTCTTGCCGAACTCGACCGCGCCATCCGTCAGGCGCCGCTTACGGTCGTGAACTCTCGCGGCGACGAAGTGACGCATCCCCTGCGGGTCGAGGCTCGGATGCTGGCTGCCCAGTTCGCGCGCACGCTCGCGAGCCTGCGCATGCCGGACGTCGATGAAGACGCGGACGCCGCCTCGCAGCGCCCGCAGCGCAGGGGCGGCGCCCGCGGCACTTACGGCCGGCGCACGGCATGAGACGCCGACAGGCCCGCGTGCGGCGCGACGTGCCGGCACTGCCTCATTGGCTGCGCGACCCGGTGATCGCCGACTGGCTCGACCCCGAGGAGCACGGATTGTCGGAGCGGGCACGCCGCTCGATCGCGACGCGCCGCTGGGTCGGAGCCGTCACCGACTGGTACGCCGATTGGCTCGATGCGCGCGCCGCAATGAGCTCGCCACTCGACTTCGGGGACGACGTGACTCGGCGACGTGAAGAACTGGACGCGACCGAGAGCGGCGACGGGAACGGCGAGGATCGCAGGACCACGGACTGGGCGCGCTCGGTCGCCGTGGGCAATGAGAGGCCGTTCTACGGTAGGTCGACGTAATCGTTCAGCAGCGAGGAGCTGTCGGCGTCCCGCACGTCAATGGCGACCTTGCCGCGCTTGGCGATCCCCTGTCCGCAGCCCCACCACAGAGACTCGCCGTCGACCATGGCCGTCCCCTCGCCCGATGCTTCTTTGGTCTCGACCACCGCGAACGCAGTCGGCTCGCCGAGCTGGTCGGCGATGAGCTCTCGCGTGAGGTCCGGGCACGACTCGACGACGTCCGCCGCGGTCGCACCTCCGCAGGCAGCGAGCAAGAGCAGCGCGGCGACGAGCGCGGGCCAGAATCGCATCCGGCCAGTGTGCAGCACTTTCGACCTAGTCGAGGCCCATTTCTCGCCCGGCGGCTTCGAGCATGGCGTCGAAGGCCTCTTCGTCCCACTCCTCGAGTTCGTCGTCCATCGAGCCCGCGAGGCTATGCGGTGGCTCGTGCGCCTCGTCCTTCCATGTTGCGCTGGCCCGTTTGAGCACGGCGTCGAGTGCAGTCGCGTCGATCGCCGGCGACTGGACCCGCGCAAGTCCGGGCACGCCCGGCAGAGCGAGCAGGCCGTCACCAGCGCCCAGGAGGTGCTCAGCGCCCTGCCGATCGAGCGCGATCCGCGAATCGGTGCCGCTGTTGACTCGGAACACCATCCGCGCTGGCACGTTGGCCTTGATCAGCCCCGTGAAGACCTCGCGGCTCGGGCGCTGGGTCGCGAGCACGAGATGGATGCCCGCGGCACGGCCGAGCTGGGCGATGCGGACGACGGCCGTCTCGATCTCCTTTGCTTGGGTCTTGTCGCCGAGCATGAGGTCGGCGAACTCGTCCACCGCGACGACGTGGCGCGGGCGCGCCTGGTCGACCCTCCCGGCTTCGATCATCGCGGCGTTGAAGGTGTCGAGATCCCGGATCGGACGGCCCAGCCGGGAACTCCAGCGCTCGAAGGCGGTGTAGGTCTGGTCCATGATGGCGCTCACTGTTGAAAGCACGTCGAGCGCTCGCCAGTCCCCGCCGGCTGCGAACTGCTCGACCTGTGGCATCCCTTCGAACTGCCGCAGCTCCACCCGCTTGGGGTCGATGAGGTGGAGGCGCAGCGTGTCGGGCCTGTGGCGGTCCAGCAGCGTCGCGAGCAGGCCCGTCAACGCGACGGACTTGCCCGAGCCCGTCGTCCCAGCGATCAGCAGGTGTGGCGCCCTGGCGAGGTCGACCACGACCGGTCCGCCGTCGAGGCCGTGGCCGGCGGTGAACGCTAGCGGCGCGACGTCGACGTCCTCGTGATCGGGTGCCCACGCGACGAACTGACGATCGGTGCGGGGCACGTCGATAAGCACGCGTCCGCCGGTCCGGCTGACGGCCAGCCCATCGACGTCGAGCGCCGTCTCCAGTTCAGGTAGTAGACCAGCGACCTTGGCGACCTTCGTGCCACGAGGAAGCCCGAAGGCCTGGCGCCGAACTTGCGGGCCGGTTGCGGTGTCGAGGTGGCGGGCATCGACACCGTGGGCGGCCAGCGCGTCGAGGATGGCCAGCGCGTCCGGATCGGTCGTCTCTGGGGCTTGTGGCTCGTTGGCGGGCACCGGTGTTACGTTCGGCCGCCGTGGACGCGCGCGGGGCGGTGGCGACGGCAAGACCTCGATCCCGAGGTGCGTGGGGTCGGCGGGTCCGCCCTCGCTCCTTGGAGCTGCGAGGTCGGCCGCGAGGAGCGCGCGGGCAGCGTCGGCAAGGACCTGCCGCGCCATATCGTGCTCGGGGCCCTCGTGGCCCTCCAGCGCCTGGACAAGTAGGGCGCGGGCGGCATCAGCGAGCAGGGTGCGCGCACTCATCGGGGCACCCGTACGAGTCCGGCGCGGATCAGGTCACAGATGCGGCTCACAAGCGCCAACGCGGCGACGTCGTCCCTGCCGTAGCGCCGGGCATGGCGCACGACGGCCTCGACCGCGGCGTCCGACAGATCCGGCCCTCCGTGATCGATGAGTTGGTCTTCGGTCTCGTCGCGGACGGCGCGAGCCCAGTCGCGCCAGAGATCCGGTACCGGGTCGGTGCCGTGTTCGCCATCAAGCAGGTCCAGCGGTGCGACCTCCGCCAGTCTCGGCGCACTCATGCCGGAGCCTGTTCGGCCTCGGTGGACCATTGGTCGAGCAGAGTGACCGCGAGCCGCTCGGCGATGACGTAGAGCGCGGTCGAGGCGCGGCGCGTCATGTCGTCCTCAGCCGTCACGTAGTCGTCAATGTCGACCTGCCATGCCGCGAGATCGGAGAACGTCGCCCACACGTCAGCCGTGTAGACCGGCACAGCGCCGTCGGCGACCTCGTGGGCGACGTCCTGCGGGTCGCGGGCGACCTCCTCGGCGTCGTACTCGATCCTCTCGGCCAATGCGTCCCTGACGCGGGCCAGGAACTCGGCGCCCGCGCTCGCGAGGCTGCCAGTACAGGCCACGTCGGCATCGTTCGCCAGCGCGTAGGCCGTGGACGTCGTGTCGACCGCGCGGAGCGTGCTCATGATCGTCACTTCCCGTCCGTGGTCGCGCGCACGATGTGGCCACGATGCTGGATTCGGTACAACTTGGCAGCGGTCCGCAACTGCGCGGCCGTGTCGTACTCCCACGACTTGCCCCGCGTCTCGTCAGTGAGGACGTGCTTCGGCTCGGGCTCGGCCAGCGTCTCGACGTAGATCGCCGTGCCGTGGGCCGTGCGCCTGACGCCGGGTGCGGGCATGGCGACGTGCTGGACGGGAATGAAGTGAACAGGCATGACGAATCAAACCCTTTCGGGTGGAGGTGATGGGATTGAGCCGAGCGGCTCGGTATCCATCACTGACCCACGTGAGTGTGAGCTCCGCCCCGTGCGCATGCTGGACACCGGGTTTGTCCTTCTATTACAGGGAAAACTCGGCGTTCACATGGTGAGATTTACCCAACGCGGTGGGCCGGGGGTTCCCCTCTAGAGCGGTGTCGCGGGCCGGGTCGCAATGCAGGAGAGCCCACCCCAGGCCTGAATACCCCCTAGGGGTATGCGTCGCTGGAGCTGGGGAATGGCCATCCAGCCGGATCGAGTCCTGCGGTTCCTGCGAAATGTTGGGCATCGGCTGAATCGCCCCCGCCTTCGAGTCCGGCAGGAATGGGCGTACACCGCGCCCAAGAGGACTCGAGTCCGGCCGAGAGCGGGCACGAAGCCGGGCCAGGCCGGCGCGATCGATCGAGGGAGGCAGATGGGGCGCTGTCGCTGGGGTGTTATCGAGGCGGCCGAGCAAGAGCCGTACGGGAGAGCTGGTGGTCGAGGCGGGGGTAGCAGCTCCGAGTTGGGCTCGCGATGGGAGTTGCCCCCCCTAGTTGTCCCCCCCCTGATTTTCCAGGGCCAGACCTGTTTTTAGCCTTGTACCGCGGCGTTTTACTGCCGGGCGCAAGACTGACCCCCCTTCCCCGAAAAACTGCCGGTACAAAACCTGTAAGGCGCAATCTTCTCCTCTATGCCCTTACTTCCTTGATCCCCCTTGAACTTGTTTAAGAGGAAGGGGGTCAAGGGGGACAACGGGTCTGAGAGAACGTCATATCCATTGCGGTTTCAGTGATATCCGGCTGACCCCCGTTGCCCAGTTCAGCGGGGGTCAGCACGGGGGTCAGCGGGGGTCAGTCGGGGGGCGCCCAGCGCCCCTCGATCCCACGAGCTCGCGACCGAGGCAGCCATGAACTGGTCCTGACCACCTCGGCCAAGAGGCGACATCTGACGTTGTTTCTTAGCACCACCCGCACGAATAGCGTGGTCACATCACCAGTTGGGGATCTCGCCTCAACGACTGATCCGACGGGAGATCCCATGGAATTCATCGAAGATCGAGGCCGGACGTTCATCACGAGGGTGGAGGCCGCCAAGCTCACTGGCCACGCACAGCTGACGATCGATCGCGCCATCGCCGAAGGCGCACTGCGCTACGCCGCAGTCGCCCCGGTTGGCCACCACATCGTGAAGGTCCTGAAAAGGCGCGACGTTCTCGCGTGGTTCATCGATCCGCGCCGGGAGCGCCGGTCTGACTACGTCGCTCGCCGCGATGCCCGCCTAGCCGAGCTGATCGAGGCCGACCACCTGTTTGCTGCCGAACTGGCAGACGCGCGCGACAGCCTGCTCGCCGCTGCGTCCTGAAACGCAGAACGCCCCCGAAAGACGCGGGGGCGATTCCACTGGCCGGGTACCAAGCCGGCCGCCAACAAGAGGAGCTTTGCATGTCTATCTTCCCACCTCGCCATGCCGCGAAGAGCGAAAACCGCGATCTCGGCTGGAGCTCGCTCTCGCTTGCCGAGTTCTTCGAGTGCGCGCAGGCCGAAGTCGAGGCCGGCCGAGCCTGGCCCGACGACTCAATTGTGATGACCACCGTCGAAGCGACGCCAACCAACGACGTCGATAAACCGGTCGATGAGGTCACCGCGAGCGACGCCTACGGTCCAGGACCCCCGGAGTCCGACGGCCTCATCTACGCGAAAAACGCCCTGCACTACCTCGGTCTTGGCTACTCGCCGCTCCCACTCCCCGCCAGGGCCAAGACCCCGCCGCCGAACGGGTACACGGGCACCTCCGCACCCATGGCCACCGAGGACGAGGTCCGCGACTGGTGCGTGGACCGACCGGACGCGAACATCGCGCTGCGCCTGCCCGACACGGTGGTCGCGATCGACGTGGATGCGACGGACGGGAAGACTGGCGTCGAGACGATGCGAGCCGCCGTGGCCAAGCTCGGCAAGCTTCCCCTGCTGGGCCGCTCGACCGCCTCGACCGAGACCAAGGGCCACGGCCACTACCTTTTCCGCGTGCCGGCGGGGACGCTGCTGGTCGAGAACCTGAACCGCCTGTTCGGAGCCCACGTCGATGTCATTCAGCACACCCACCGCTACATCGTGGCGCCCCCGTCGATCCACCCGAAAGGTCACGCCTACGAGTGGGACTCGGCGGAGCACCCCAAGTTCCCCGCCGTCGACCAGTTGCCCGAGCTGCCGCACGCCTGGCTCGCGGCCCTGAGTCGAGTCGAGCGCGACGCTGACGATGGCGGGGTGAAGGGCGGCGACCGCACCGAGTACGAGACGTTCTCCGACTCGATCCGCGCCGACGTCGACGCGCACACGTCGACCGAGGTCGACCGGACCCTCGCCAAGCTGGAGGCCCTGAAGGCCCTGCCCGACGGTGCACGCGACGAGGACGGCCGTGGTTGGCATGACGGCATCCGCGACTACACGAAGTACCTCGCCCGCCTCTGCTGCGCCCCTTGGTCGCCGGTCTTGCCAGCCGACCTGATCCCGCGCCTGGAAGAGAGCCTGCCCCACGACGCCGGCAAGCCGCTCCACGAGGGCCTGAGCATGTTCGCGGCGGCAGTCGAGTCCGGCGACGGTGCGGACCTCCCCGCCGAGTTCGGCGCGGCCATGCTCATGGCCGCCGTGGGTGAGCGCGCGCCCGGCGCGGACTCGCCGACCGTACAGATCCCGACCTGCGTGAACCGCGCGGACAGCCGTGAGTGGCCCCTCCTCGAACGCATCTTCGCCCCGCGATTCCGACGCGCGTCCGACGTCCAAGCGGACATTGCGGCGGCCTTGGCACCCCAGGTGCAACGAGTCGACGGCGCTTGGTACGTGTGGACCGGAAGCCACTGGGCTCGGGACTTCGGCGGTGAGACCGCTTCGCGGCACGTGACGAGTCTCCTCGATGCTCAGCCGACGCTGACTGAGCCGAAGCCGACCCGCGCAGATGCCGGAGCGGTCGCGCCGACGCCCTACTCGAAGGCAATCGCCGCCGAGGCTGCCCTTTCGGCGGCGCGAGTGCTGGCGAAGGTCGCAAGCCACGAGGTTCTCGTCACCGACTCGACGTTCGACACCGAGCCGCTGGCGATCAACACGCCTGCCGGCCTGCTCGATCTCGCGACCGGCGAGGTCACCGCGCACGATCCGAGCATGCTGGTCTCGCGTATCGCTCGCGCGTCCTATCGCCCCGGCGCGACGCACAGGCACCTGGACTTTCTGCTCGGCCTGCACGACCCCGAGGTGGCCAGATACCTGCAGGTCGTGTGTGGCGCTGCGCTCACTGGCTACGCCGACCACCGGCTGACGCTGCTCGTCGGCCCCGGCGGCAACGGCAAGACGACGCTGCTGGGCGCACTCGCAGCCGCGATGGGCGACTACGCCTTCAAGGGCACCGGCAAGGACCTCGACGACGTGACTCGCAACCCCACCTCGTTCCTCGTGCCGCAGGTCTTCGAGGGCCGGCGGCTCGTCGTGTTCGAGGAGCTCGCCCGCGGCGGCTACCTCGACGCGGCCGTGCTCAAGCGCTACGTCGGCGGCGGCATCCAAGGCGGCGCCGGCAAGTACGAAAGCCGAAGAGAGTGGGCTCCGACCTCCTCGGTCGTCGTCAACGCCAACGTCCTTCCTCACGTCTCCGAAGCCGGCCGATCGGTGCAACGGCGCCTGCGCGCCATTCCGCTCGCCGGCTCGATCCCCGACGGCGCTCAGGATCCGACAATCGAGGACGCGATGCGCACCGACCCCGCCTGCCTCGAAGCGGTCTTCGTCTGGGCTGTCGAGGGTGCCCGAGCGTTCATCGCGAACGGCTGCGTCATCCCGCCGCCGGCCGATGCGTGCGAGCCCGTCGCGGCGGCTACCGAGGAGTGGTTCGGCACGTCGGACACGGTCGGGCGGTTCGTGGACGAGACTCTCGAAGAGGTCGCGGACACCGACCGCTGGATTCCGCTATCAGAGATTCGTGCCCGGTTCGAGGAATTCTGGGCCGAAGAGCACGGCACCCGAGATCGCCAGATGCGGCCCACGGACTTCTACCGCGAGCTTCGGGAGAACCACGGCGTGGAGATCTACGGCGGCGCAAGCTCGGCGAAGAACGCCCGCCGTCCCATGACCCGCGCGCTCCTCGACCGCCTCGACCCCTCTGCCGGCACCATCCTGGCCGAAGGCGAGAAGGCCGTCCCTGTCTTCGGCTGGCGGTTCCGCGACGGCCGTCCCGCAGCCCTCAAGGTCCGCGACGTCGTGGCCGCCCTGTCAGGTAGAGACCTCGTGGGGGCGAATTGATGGCTACGTGCTTCCACGTCGACTGTGACGAGCCGACGGTCCACCTTGGCGCCTGCTGGGAACACTGGCTCACCCGATGCGGAGCCGTCGCGGCACCTGGCGAGTGCCGGTTCCCCGCCTGCGGCCGACCCATCGACTCGCGCGGCCTCTGCGACGGCCACGCGCAGCAGAAGCGCCGAGGCGAGGCCCTACGCCCACTCCGGCGTCGGCGTCGCATGGGAGAGCCTCCGCACGCGTGCAAGGGGCCGCTCTGCATGCGCACGGTCGATGGTCACGGCCTCTGCCGGTCACACGGCGCCCAACGGCGCGCTGGACGGCCTCTCGCGCCCTTGCCGGGCAGGCGCAGCCCCGGCGATGCGCTGCCGACCTGCCGTGGCCCCGAGTGCCGCCGGACAGCCCGCTCAGGCGCCGACAGCACGAGTCCCTACGCCGGTCTCTGCGAAAGCCACCGCGCCCAGATGCGGAGGTGGGGACACCTCGCGGCGCTGCGGCCCTGGGGAGCTAAGCGTTGAACCGATGCTCTAGCCCCGCGCGTCTGAGAGTTGAGCTGACACGGCACGGAACCTGTCAGGATCATCAATTCGTCTCCGGAGAGGTCCCGCGGGCCGCTAATTTGGTCTGCCATGAGCCCCGGGCACCAAGACGACGCTGAAGTTGACTCGCTCACCTTGAGGTTTGTTGGGCGCGAAGCGGACGGGTCCGACCTGCACGAACTTCGCGCCGCCCATGTGGCTGAGGTCCTCCAGGGCGTGGTCGAACTCAGTAGCGACTTCGCGAAAGCAGGTGCATTCGGCGATGACTTGTTCGCGGAGGTGTTGGTTCGACCCGCGCGCGAGGGTTCATTTGAGATTGAAGTCGTGCGAGCAGTTCAGGAGTTCGCCTCCTCCGTGGGGGTCGAGGGTTCAGTCGGAGTCCCAACCCTGGGTGCCGTCCTCTGGTGGGCGACACGCTCGATGCGCGCTGAAGTGAAGGACTTCTCCCACCTCGAGAACGGGAACGTAAAGGTCGTTTGGCAAGACGACACGGTCCAGGAAGTTCCGCGCGAGGCCTGGGATGAGCTGAATAAGCGCAAGCGGCGCCGCAAGAAACAACTTCGCAAGATCATGGCGCCCCTCAGTGATCCGCGAGTCGAGGCTCTGAAGGTTGCAGGGGAAGATTCAGAGCCCGAGGAGGACGCGGAGGATGCGCCGCAGGCCTACACGCTGACGAGGTCGGACTACGACGCCGTCAGGCCGGAGGACGACGTCAGGAAGCGCAGACGGGTATTCGAGACAGAGGCCCAGCCTGCGGCTGTTGACTTCTACTCGGGCGAGAAATGGCGGGTCAGGACTCCCGAAGGGACCAGGACCGCTACCGTTGAAGATGAGGCTTTCCTGGCCAGAGTGGACCGGGGCCTCGCGCTTCACAAGACGGATATTTTTGTCCTGCGCATCCGCGAAGATGTGGTGAAGAAGAACGGCCGGACCACCAAAACTTGGACGATCCTTGAAGTGAAGAGCCATCGGAGGGCGGCAGGTGACGACTCATAGTCAGCACAATCGACGCCGACCTATACGCACCGTCGATCTCGCGAGCGTCCTCCTCGCCCTATGCGGCTTAGTCTGTCTCGTCGTGTCGTACGTACTGGTCCTCGATCACGGCGTCAATCCTCTAGTCATGGGTCCGTCGATAGCGGCACTAACGATCGGCCTCACTCACCTGACCAAGCTCAAAGCCTCTCGCAAATGACTCTGGACACAAGGACGAGTCACCAGTTTTGGCAGGACCCGAGCCGTCGTTTGGCAGACAAAGTGATGCACTCACACATACGGTGCTCGGAAGGCGGATCAAGGAGAGATCAGAGCTGCTCAGACAGAACTCCTATCTGAGATCCGCGACCTTCCGAGGAGCCGTTGAGGACGCCAAATGACTGACAACAAGACGCCCCGAATCTGTGGCGAATGCAACGAGCCGATGACTCCGTTCATGAACCAGATTGAAACGGATCAGGAGACCATCGAGGTACCGTCGGGCTTCGTCGTTTGCAAAAATGGGCACTCAGAGATGGCTTGACCGCAATCGCACCGCGGAGCAGCCTCAGGCCTTGACCAGCATCCCAACCAGTTGCTGGTGTGAAACAGGCCGCACGGGATCGAGGCTCACGCTCGGACTCGGAATGAACTCGTTGCCGTCAGCGTCGATGAGCCGCAGACGCCGGGGGTCGCGGTGGTGCAGTCCTCGGTCCTTCCGCCACACCCGCCGCTCGCTGGCTGCCATGGGCGCACCGGGGTCGATCGTCACGCTCTTCACGTATGACTCCACAAGCGCCCTGCGCTCCCCCATCCCGAGCTCGGACCACCTCTTCTGCGCGAGGAAGTCTGTCCGGGAAGCGACCATGCTCTGCTGGCGCCTCGCGGCCAGCTCGCGCTTTTGCCCCCGCTTGACGTCGAGCATCATCATGCATGTTTCATCATCGATCTCTCGACGCCGAAGCCGGTCGAGCAGGGCCGCGATCTCGCTCTCGATCGCGGCTAGCTCCAGTTCGACGCTGACAGCCAGCTCCGAGGGCTCATCGAGCCTCAACGCGTGTTGTTCCAGCGCGAAGGCTGCGACCGTCTCATCGATCCAGTCTGACCTGACTTCGAAGTTGTGCTCGCCTGCGGTAGCCGCCGAGCAGGTGTAGAAGTGAACGCCATTGGTGCGCCAGTGCCCGTGCATCGGGGCTCGGCACGCGCCACAGCGCAGGAGGCCTTTGAGCAGCGACGGCCGCTTCCCTGCGCGTGAATGGCTGACTCGGGACTTCAGCGCTGCAGCAGCAGCCTCGAAGGCGGGCAGGTCGACAATGGGCTGCCACTGGCCCTCTCCGACCACCTCGCCCTTGAGGACCGCGACTCCGAGGTACTTCCGGTTGGTGAGGATACGGCGGATCGAGGTCGGGTCGAACTTCGAGCCGCCGGTGCCGGACTCCCCGCGGGAGTTGAGGTCGCGGCAGATGCTCGATGCGCTCTCTCCATTTGCACGCCGGCTGAAGATCTCGCGCACGACCTCCGCTTCGTGGTCGATAACCTCCCAGTCGCGGGCGTAGCCGTAGGTGCGGTGTTTGGCTGCTACTGGGCGACCGACCGCAGCCGCCTGCTTCTTCTGCCGGCTGACGCGCTCAGCGATGCGCTCGGCCTCGGCCTGGGCGAAGGCGGCCTTGACGTTGAGGTACATCCTGCCGTCCGCCGTCGTCAGGTCGAGCTGCCCGTGGATGGTCGCGATCGCAATCGCACACTCGCTAGCGAGGTCGGCGAGATCGAGGAAGTCGCGCAGCCGGCGCGAGAGCCGGTCCTCGTTGTAGGAGACGATGGCGTCAATGCGTCCGAGCCGCGCGGCATCGAGCATCGCCTCGTACTCCGGCCGCCGCTTCCCCTTGCTGGCGCTGATCGAGTTGTCGACGTAGGTCTCGGCGAGTTCCCACCCCTTGCTCTCGATGAATCGACGGCAGTCCTCGATCTGGCGCTCGACGCCAAGACCCTCGCCTGCCTTGTCGTCTGAGATGCGTGCATAGATCGCTGCCCGTATTTTCCCTGCCATGAGCACATTCTCGCACAGACGCACAATTCTGGCGTACTGCCCGCTGCACGCCACCGGCGTCTCGTACGCCTGAACCGGTGATCATCCGTCGCTGGCGGGGCGCGGTGCGCCCCGAGGACGTCGAGGCCTACCTGGCGCACCAGAGCGCCACGGGGGTGCGCGCCTACCGCGCCACCCCCGGGAACCTCGGCGTCCTCGTGCTGCGCCGTCCCGTCGGCGACCTGGTCGAGGTCGTCACGCTCTCGCTGTGGGAGTCGATGGACGACGTGCGGAGCTTCGCCGGCGCCGAGCCCGGGGTCGCCGTGTTCTACCCCGGTGACGACGACCTGCTCGTCGAGAAGGACGCCCACGTCGACCACCACGAGGTCACCGAGGCCGAGCTGGACGCCGGCCTCCTCGGCCGGTTCGCGGGCTGACGTGGGCTGGAGCCGCGCCGAGCTGGAGTCGTTCGCCGGCAGCACGATCCCGGACCTGATGCCCGACGAGCCGCGCCTGCTGTTCGTCGGCATCAATCCCGGACTCGTCAGCGCCGCCACGGGGCTGCACTTCGCGCGGCGCGGGAACCGCTTCTACCCGGCGCTCGTGCGGGCCGGTCTCGTGGACTCCGACGACCCCGCCGAGGCGGCCGTCCAGCTGCGCTGGCGCGGCGTGGGCATCACCAACCTCGTCGCGCGGGCCTCCGCCCGCGCCGACGAGCTGGACCCGTCCGAGCTCGTCGAGGGCCGCGAGCGGCTGGTCTCGCTCGTGCGCGAGCGCGCGCCGCGGGTGGTCGCGGTCGCGGGCATCACGTCCTACCGCACCGCGTTCGGGCACCGCACCGCGAAGCCGGGGCGCCAGCCCGACGACCTCGCGGGGGCCGAGGTCTGGGTGGTGCCGAACCCGAGCGGCCTCAACGCCCACGAGACCGTCGAGTCCCTGGCCCGCGCCTACCGCGAGGTGGCGCAGGCGGCCGGACTCCTCGGCGGCTGAGCTTCCGTCCTCACTCGGACGACGGGTAGATCCCGTTGTTGCAGATGCTGTAGCGCAGCCCGTTCGGGGTGACAGCTCGCAGGTCCGGGACCGCGAACGTCGTGGACCCGTTCCCGCCGAAGTAGGTGCCGAGGAGCGAGAACAGCGCCTGGTACTGCGAGATCGGCAGGATCCGGCCATCGGCGGGCACGCCCCGCCAGCCCACGCCCAGCACGACCGTGCCGACCGTGCAGTCGTAGTCGTCGCGGAACGCGCGGGCGGAGCCCTGCCACTGGTTGAACTCGCCGGACAGCAGCGAGTTCCCAGCCGGGCCCTGGATGCCCTGAGGACCTTGCGGGCCCGCCGGACCCGTCGGTCCGGCGGGGCCCGCCGGACCCTCGGCGCCGGCCGCGCCCGTGGCGCCGGCCTCACCGTCGGCGCCGGCCGCGCCCGTGGCCCCCATCTCGCCCTGCTCGCCCGTCTCGCCCTTGTCGCCCCGGTCGCCCTTGTCGCCCTTCGCGCCTGCGGCCGCGACGAGGATCCAGTCCGCCGGGGAGGTCGCGGGGTCCGCGGCGATCGAGGAGCGCGCGGCCACGTACGTGCTGCCGCCGCGGGTCACCACCGACGCTGGAGGACCGGCGCTGTAGGTCGTCGAGGCGCTCCAGGACGACACCGCGCTCCACGGGACGAGGCCGTCGTCGCCTCGATCCCCCTTGGCGCCGGTGGCGCCGGTCGCGCCGGTCGCGCCGGTCGCGCCGGTTTCGCCGTCATCGCCCTTCTCGCCCTTGGCACCCGCGGCGCCGTCGTCACCCTTCTCGCCCTTGGCGCCGGTCGCACCCGCGGCGCCGTCGTCGCCCTTGTCGCCCTTCTCGCCCTTCTCGCCCTTCTCGCCCTTGGCGCCGTTCGACCCAGCGGCACCGTCGACGCCGTCCTCACCGTCGACGCCGTCCTCGCCGTTCGCTCCGGACGCGCCCTTCGCGCCAGCCGATCCATCGGCGCCGTCGAGACCGTCCTGCCCGTCCTCACCGTTCGAGCCGTCCTCGCCATCGGCGCCGACCCCGCCGTCGGCGGCCTGCGGCTCGCCCTGCCACGTGACCGGCACGAGGTCGTCGGCGCAGGTCCCGGAGTCGGAGAGGTACAGCGAGCCGGCGGACACGTCCATGCAGCCGTACATCGGCGAGCTCACCGGCACCGCGTCATGGCTCGTCGCCGTCGTCACGGCGAGCGCGGAGCCCGCCCCGACCACCGCCGACGCCGCTCCGCAGGCCAACACCATCCGCAAGGAGCTCAGCATCCTCGCCCTCCACTCGCTCGACCGGGCACGGCACGCCCGATCGGTTCGGGGCCCGAACGGATGTTACCGACGATGTGTCGGATGCGTGTGGAGTTGACGAAGATGACGGTGTGACATGGTCGGTCGTCGGCCGCCCCCGATGTCCGCGACGGCGTCTAGCGTGACCGGCATGGACCAACGCATCAGTCTCATCACTCTCGGCGTCGCCCACCTCGAACGGTCGCGCGCCTTCTACGAGGACGGCCTCGGGTTCTCGAAGGACAACGACGAGGACGGCATCGCGTTCTACCAGCTGCCCGGGATGATCCTGGCGCTGTGGACGCGCGCCGGGCTGGCGGAGGACGCCCGCGTCGAGGACACCGGAGCCACGTTCAGCGGGATCACGCTGGCCCAGAACGTCGGCTCACGCGACGAGGTCGACACCGTGATCGAGCAGGCGCGCGCGGCCGGCGCCACGGTGCTCAAGCCGGCCGAGCCCACCGAGTGGGGCGGCTACTCCGGCTACGTCGCCGACCCCGACGGTCACCCGTGGGAGATCGCGCACAACCCGTTCTGGACCGTGCACGCCGACGGCCGCACCACCCTGAGGTGAGCCGGCGTCAGTGCGCCACGGGGCAGCCCGTGGGCACCTCGGCCGGACCGTCGTCACCGGCCAGCAGCTCGGGCCCGCGCGACGGTGTCCGACGGGTCAGCGTCACCTCGAAGCCCTTCGGCACGATAGTGAGGCGCTCGTCGATTCGCAGCTCGTAGTCGGGGTCGGCCGCGATGTCGTAGCGGTGCAGCAGCCGCGCGAGGACGAGGATCGCCTCGTGCAGCGCGAACTGGCGCCCGATGCAGGCCCGGTCGCCCGTGCCGAACGGCTTGTAGACGTTCTTCATCCGGCCCTTGGAGTTCTCGGGCAGGAAGCGGTCGGGATCGAACTCGTCGGCCGTCGGCCCCCAGGCCACCGGGTCGCGGTGCATCATCGGCAGCACGATGATCGCCCAGTCGTCGGGCGTCATCACGGCCTCGTGGTCGGTGCCGGCCGCGATCGTGGTGGTCTCGCGCGGCGAGCGCGCGAATGCGGGCGCCGTGGGCCACAGCCGCAGGCCCTCGTCGAGGCAGCGGCGCAGGTAGCGGAACCGCGGCACCTGCTCGAACGTCGGCTCGGCATCGGGGTCGTCGCCGAGCAGCGCGTCGGTCTCGGCCTGCGCCTTCGCCAGCAGCTCGGGGTGGCGCGAGAGGTAGTAGAGGACGAAGCTCAGCGCCCCCGAGGTGGTCTCGTGGCCCGCCACGAGGAACGTCAGGATCTGCTCGCGGATGTTCTGGTCGTCCAGCCGCACGCCGGTCTCGGGGTGCGCCTCGTAGAGCATCCGGTCGAGCAGGTCGTCGCGTCGCTCCCCCGTCGCGCGGCGGTCGCGCACCATCTCGTCGACGAGGTCGTCCACGTAGGCGCGGTGCTCCGCGTTCGCCTCGTCGATTCGCTTGGCGATGCGCTTGCCGCCGGGGATCGAGTCGAGCGACGACTTCTGCATGCCGGTCATCAGCGCGGCGATCATGGCGTCGACGAACGGGTGCCGCTCGCGCGACGTGAACGACCCGAAGTCGCGGCTGAACGCGCAGCGGCTGATCGTCTCCATCGTCAGCTTGGTCATGTCGGCCGTGACGTCGATGGGCCCGTCGATCCCGTCCCAGACCGCGAGCATCTCGGCCGCCGTCTCGAGCATCGTGTCGTGGTAGCCGCGCATCGCGGCCTTGGAGAACGCGGGCATCAGCACGCCGTGCGCCGTGTCCCAGTTGGGCTCGTGGTCGAACGCGGTGAACAGGGCGTCGCCGACGAACTCGCGCAGCGCCACCAGGGCCGGCGGCAGGTTCTTGTGGAAGCGGGTCTCGTCGCACATCTCGGCGGCCAGCTCGGCACCGGTGACGAAGACGAACTTCTGGCTGAACACGCGCACCTCGAACAGCGGACCGAGGTCCTTGCCGACGCGCATGACGTTGGCCAGGGGCGTGCCCGTGCGCATCGTCAGCGCGTCGTAGGCGACCGGTCGGCGGCCGGGAGGATGCGGCAGGCGCTGGCCGCCCCACGCGTTCTTGACGGTGAAGACGCTCACAGTCCCGCCTTCCCCGCGAAGCGAGCGACGAGCCGCTGGTAGTGCGGACCCGTCACGCGCGACACGAGGTCGATCACGCGGGCGTCCGCGCCGATGAGCACTCGCGCCTTGCCCTTCTCGACACCGCGCAGGATCACCTCGGCGGCGCGCTCGGGCGAGGTGCGCGCGACCCGGTCGAACGACGAGGCCAGGTCGTCGTGGTCGAGCCCGTCCACCTGGCCGGCGTTGCGGGCGACGTTGGTGCGGATGCCACCGGGGTGCACGCACGTGACCTTCACCGGTCGGCCGCGCGCCACCATCTCCATCCGCAGCGCCTCGGTGAAGCCGCGGACGGCGAACTTGGCGGCGTTGTACGCGCCCTGCGTGGGCACCGAGATGATGCCGAAGACGCTCGAGATGTTGACGACGTGACCGTCGCCGGACGCGATGAGGTGCGGCAGGAACGCCTTCGAGCCGTTCACGACACCCCAGTAGTCCACGTCCATGACGCGCTCGAGGTGCTTGAAGTCCATCGCCTCGATGTCGCCGGTGAACGCGATGCCCGCGTTGTTGTAGACCTGATGGATCACGCCGAAGTGCGCGGCGACCTCGTCGGCGTAGGCCAGCACCCGCTCACGCTCCGAGACGTCGAGATGATCGGCGCGGACGTCGGCGCCCGCGGCCTCGAGCATCCCTCGCGTCTCGGCCAGTCCCGTGCCGTCCACGTCGCTGATGGCCACGCGAGCTCCCCGCTGTGCGAGGGCCACCGCGAGGGCCCGTCCGATGCCCGATCCCGCGCCGGTGACGACCGCGACCTTGCCCGTGAAGTACGTCATACCCACCTCCAGATACCGACAGTATCCGAAAGTGGGCCTCAGGCGCGACGAACGCGCGGACGAAGTCTCACGTGAGGCATCGGCGGGGCCGGGATGACCGCTCCCCCATGACCCTCGACATGGCCGTACCGAGGCGCGAGTGCCTCCCAGGCCTCGCGCGCCTCGACGATCTCCTCGTGCGAGCGGCCGATGAAGTTCCACCACATGACGATCTCCTCGCCGAACGGCTCGCCGCCGAGCAGCATGACGATCGTGGGGCGTTCGACCTCGAGCGCGAAACGAGCGCGGCCGGGCGCCAGGTACTCCAGCGACCGGTGCGGGACGGCCCGTCCGCCGACCGTGACGTCGCCGTCGACGGCAAGAACGCCGTGCTCGAAGTCGGGATCGAGGTCGAACTCGTGCCGGCCGGGCTGGAGCCGCAGCTCGACGCCCACCAGCGGCGTGTGCACGGTGGCCTTCGAGGTCTCGCCGGCGAAGCTGCCGACCAGCACGACGCCGGCCCAGCCCTCGCCCTCGACGCGCGGCAGGTCGGGGTGGTGCTCGAAGGCGGCGGGGCCGCGCCGCGTGGCGTCGGGCAGGGCCACCCACAGCTGCACGCCGTGCATCTCGCCGGGCGGGCCCTCGGTGAACTCCGAGTGCGACACCCCGTCGCCCGAGGTCATGAGGTTGAGCTCGCCCGGCTCCAGCACGACGTTGCTGCCGAGGCTGTCGCGGTGCCGGATCCGTCCCTCGATCGGCCACGTGACGGTCTGCAGCCCGATGTGCGGGTGCGGCAGCACCTCCATGCGGTGCTCGGTGGGACCGAAGTGGTCGACGAAGCACCACGCTCCGATGAGCGGGATCTCCTTGCTGGGCAGCGTGCGATGGACTTTGAGTCCGCGCAGCCCGCCCAGCGGGACCTCGCGCGGCTCGATCGTCCGATCCGGACTCATCGCACCAGCGTAGTGCGGAGCCGGTCGATGGTCTGGGGCGTGCCGCCGGCGCGCTGGAACCAGCCGACGGCGCCGCCGGGGTGCTGGTCCCACGTGTCGAGCACGCCGCTGATCGCCTCGACCGGCGTGGCGATGTAGCCGGCCGGCAGCATGGCGCGACGCTCGCCGAAGAGACGGTTGAAGCGGGCCTGGATCTGCTCCTCGTGCTGCGCCGTGACGAGGTAGTCCTCGACGATGTCGTCGCGCTTCGCGCCGAGCAGCGCGAGCACCATCGCGATCGAGACGCCGGTGCGGTCCTTGCCCGCGGCGCAGTGGACGAGGGTGGTGGCGTCCTCGGCCTGCGCGACCGCGTCGATCACCTCGACGAGGTGCTCCGACGTGGTCTGCAGCATGAGCTGGTAGAGCTCGGCCAGCGACTCCGGCGGCGCGACGCCCGGCCGCAGCGCGCTGAGCAGCGGGAAGTTGAGCACCGTGACCCCCGGCCCGGCGAGCGGGTGCTGGGTCTCGGTCTCCATCGAGGAGCGCAGGTCGATGACGACCGTGGGCGGCCACGTGATGTCGTCGGGCGCGACGTCGTCACCCAGGGGCAGGGCGCTGCGCAGCAGGCGGCCGGGACGGATGACGCCGCCCTCGACGGAGGTGCCGCCGAGGTCGCGCAGGTTCGGGACGGTCTCGTTCACCCCTCCATCCTAGGAACCGCATCCGACCGTCTGGTCCGACTTCCTACACTGGACGCGTGCCCAGCCCCGCGAGGACCACTGCCAAGGCCGCCGCGAGGACGGCTGGATTCAGCCTCGGCACCTACGCGATCCTCGTGGGACAGGCCCTCCTGGCGCGCAAGCGGATCGGCACCACCACCGACCGTCCGCCCTCGGGCAACGGCGTCTACGGCGAGGACCTGCCGGGCGAGCCGGTCCGCTGCCTGCTGCTCGGCGACTCGACGATGGTGGGCTACGGGGTGAAGGACCTCGAGCACACGCCGTCGGCCCTCATCGGCACCGGCCTGTCGCACCTGCTGGGCCAACCCGTGCAGATCCGCAACGAGTCCACCGTGGGCGCGCGCTCGCGCGACCTGCAGCACCAGATCACCGCGTCCGACCTCGACGACCCGCAGCTGGCGATCATCCTGATCGGCGCCAACGACATCACCCACCAGGTGCCCGCGAAGCGCTCGGCCCGCCGCCTCGCGGCCGCCGTCGCGCGCCTGCGCGGCCTCGGCAGCGAGGTCGTCGTCGGCTCGGTGCCCGACTTCGGCACGATCAAGCCGCTGCCCGTCCCCCTGCGCACCGTCTGCCGCTACTGGAGCCGCCACCTGGCCCGCCGCCAGACCGTGGCCGCCGTCGAGGCCGGCGCGCGCGTGATCTCGCTGGCCGACGTGCTCGAGCCGCTGCTGCTGGTCAAGGGCGACGCCCTCTTCGGCGATGACCGCTTCCACCCCAGCGCCGACGGCTACGCCACGGTGTGCGGGTTCCTCGTGGCGGCCGCCGTGGCGCAGTGGCGCTCGCGCGACGAGCAGCCCGAGGTCGGCGCCGTGGAGCAGATGCCGCTCGGCGAGGCCGCCGAGTGGGCCTCCGAGCACGGCGGCACTGAGGTCGCGCCGGCTCTCCGCGGCCGCCGCTGGGCCGCCGTCCTGCGCCGCCGCTGACCTGCCTGTGGCGGTGAGTCCTCAACCCTTCCCGTTCCTGGGCGGTGGGTCGTCAACCGCACGAGGCCCCGATGCGGTTGATCGCGCACCGGTCGCCAGAGGTAAGGGTTGACAGCTCACCGCTCCCCGCAGGGTCCCGGACACGACGAAGGCCCGCCACCTCGTGGTGGCGGGCCTTCGTGCTGGGGTCTCGGGTGACCCCGTGGATCAGCTGTCTCCGCGCAGGATCGCGAGGAGGCGCAGGATCTCGAGGTACAGCCAGACCAGCGTGACGGTCAGGCCGAACGCCGCGCGCCAGGACTCGCGCTCCGGGAGGCCGGCCTCGACGCCGCGCTCGACGAAGTCGAAGTCCATGATCAGGCACAGGACGCCGAGCACGATCGCGACGCCGCCGACGAGGATCGCCAGCATCGGGTTGTCCATGCTGCGCAGGCCGCCGTTGGGGAACACGCCGAACAGGCTCAGCACCAGGTTAAGGACCATGACTCCCATGAACGCGAACAGCGAGATCATGACGACCCGGCGGAACTTCGCGGTGACCTGGATGTTGAAGAACTTGTAGGCGGCCAGGGTGGCGGCCGCGGCGACGAACGTGGCCAGGACGGCCTGGAACACGATGCCGGCGTCGCCCACCCAGGTGGAGATGATCTTGGAGAAGGCGCCGACGAAGACGCCCTCGACGAGCGCGTACGCCATGACCAGCGGGGGGCTGATGACCTTCTTGAAGGAGTTGACCATCGCCAGGACGAAGCCGATCAGCGCGCCGCCCATGGAGAACGTCCACGCGGTGGCCAGCGCCGCGTCGGAGTCGATGTCGCCGATCATGAACCAAGCGACCGCGGCGCCGAGCACCACGAGGCCGAGCGTGATGGCGGTCTTCTCGACCACGGTGTCCAAGGTCATGCGTCCGGGGGACGTGGGAGCCTGCAGGCCGGGGGTCTGCGTTCCGTCACCCGAGCCGGACAGGTCGATCTTCCACTGCGACGGGTCTGCGTACTGAGTCGTGTTGCGGCCGTTGAACTCCGCGTTGTTCGCAAAGACGGGGTTGCTGCTCCTCATGATCTCCTCCGGGAGAATGTGGCCCCGCGCGCCGGTGGTGGCGGGGTCGGTGTACTCACCCTATACAACGCCCCCACCACCGTCAGGCTTCCCGCTCAGGGCTTCTTCTTCCCGTCCTTCTCCTCGGTGGCGGCCGCGGAGTTCTTCGCGTCGGCCGTCGGGCTCGCGACGAGCAGCGCCGGGACCTTGAGGAATGGCGCGGGACGGTCCTGCGCGACCGCTCCCGTGACCGGACGGGTCGGATCGTCGAAGGAGGACTCGGCCATCTTCATCGGGAAGACGTTCCACGCCGAGGCGCCCGTCTCGAGCTGCACGGGCATCCAGGCGCCGGGCTTGGCGCACTCGTCGAACTCGTCCTTCTCCAGGCAGCCGTTGCCGCCGGGGACCGAAGTCGTGAGGGGCTTGCCGTCCTGGTCGAACAGCTGGACGCCGTTGAGCCTCTCGCCGCGGGCGTTGTAGGCGAAGATGTTCGTGACCTCGCTGCCGTTCAGCCAGACGCCGGTGCCGTCGCCACCCTCGTACCCGCTCCCGTACTCGTACTCCGGCGGGTTCTCGTAGGCCATCTCCAGCTCGGCGCCCGTGGCGTCGTTCGCCAGCACCGGGATCAGCGCGAACGCGGCGAACGCGTTGCCCAGGACGATCAGGACGGCCACGGGACGCGGCCAGGACCTCAGGCCCAGGAAGACGCTGCCGGCCACCAGGAGGATCAGGAGCAGCCACTTCGCGAAGTCACCGGGGAGGACGTCGGTCTTCCACATCCCGAGGATCGTCAGGCAGAACACCTGGTAGGCGACCCAGCCGCGCACGATCCACCACGCGGGACGCAGCGTCACGAGGAAGTCCAGCGTCGAGGAGACCGCCGGGCTGCGGCGCAGACTGCGCTCGACGTCGCGTCCCGCCTCGGCGAAGGAGGTCCCGATCGCGTGGAGTCGGCCCTTGGGAGCCTGGGGCGTCGGCAGTCCGGCGGCGCCGCGCAGCTCGTGGGCGTAGGCGGTGGGGTCGGGCAGCTCGCGCGCCAGGTCCTCGGCGTACGCCTCGGCGAGGTCGGCCTCGAGGCCGTCGGTGAGCTCCTCGACCTCGTCGGCGGGGAGGTCGGCCAGCGCGGCGCGCACGGCAGCCGCGAACGCGACGATCTCGGCGGGGAGGGTGGTGGCGTTCATGCGGCGGTCCCTTCGAGCATGCGGTCCATGGTGCGGGCGAACTCGGCCCAGGTCTTGCGTTGCGCGGCGAGCATGGTCCGACCCTGCTCGGTGATGCCGTAGTACTTGCGGTGGGGCCCCTCCTCGCTGGGGACCACGTACGACGTGAGCGCGCCGGCCGAGTAGAGGCGGCGCAGCGTGCCGTACACCGACGCGTCGCCCACCTCCTCGAGCCCGGCGGCCCGCAGGCGACGGACGACGTCGTAGCCGTAGCCGTCCTCGCCCTCGACGACGGCCAGGACGGCCACGTCGAGCACTCCCTTGAGCAGTTGGGTTGCATCCATGCGTCGGACAGTACCACGCAATCCGCATTAGTGTGCGAAACGTGACACCGGCACGTCGTGTCGCACCACTGAACGAGGTTTCCTGTCACTTCACGGGGTTCGCGAACCTCGTGAAGTGACAGTTTCCCCGCTTAACCGGGGAAACCGTCAGGCCCGGACGTCGTGCAGGTGGTGCACGAGGTCGTGCAGGGCGTAGCGCGTGAGCGTGTCGGCGGTGAAGGCCGAGCCGTTGGAGCGGAGGCCGGGGCGCGACCAGTCGCGCACGGCGTCGATCTCGGCCGCGAACGCGTCGGCGGCCGGAGTGAGCTCGGCGGTGACGACGGCGGGATCCTGGTCGGCGTAGCGGGACTCGGCCGCCGTGGCGTCCTGGTCCCAGTTCGCGAACTCCGGCCCGTCCTGCTCGCGGATCAGCGCGAGGCGGTCGGCGAACAGGTGCAGCACGTCGCGCACGTGGCACGCGTACTCCAGCACCGACCACGTCGCGTCGTCCGGGCGCTGCGCGGCGTCGGGCCGGGCCAGCGCCTCACCCCACCGCGGCACCATCGCGCGGACCTCCTCCCCCGCCCGCGTGGGCTCTGCCGCGTCCGCGTCGAAGCCGCACTCCTCACAGGTCTGCTGCAGGACCCAGGTCCAGTCCTTGGTGTCGGGGATGATCGCCATGCCGCTCACGATGGCAGGCTCGATAGGTTCGGACCATGCCCGAAACCGCCGAAGATCGCACGGATCACGACGAAGACCCGTTCCGACGCGAGGTCGTGTCGTTCACCCGGCGCGGCGGCCGGCTCACCGAGCGCCAGCAGGACGCGTGGGACGACGTCGCCCACCGCTTCGTCGTCGACGTGCCGCGCGGGCGCACCAGCACCTCGGTGGCCGACGGGTTCACGATCGACCCGGCCGAGCTCTTCGGCCGCGACGCTCCCCTGGTGCTCGAGATCGGCAGCGGCCGCGGCGAGTCCCTCGTGCACGCCGCGAGGCTCGACCCCGACACCGACTTCCTCGGCCTCGAGGTCTACGTGCCCGGCGTCGCCCAGACCCTCGTCCAGCTGCGCCACGAGGGGGTCGAGAACGTGCGGCTCGCGGTCGTCGACGCCGTGCCCGCGCTCACCCGGATGCTGCCGGCCGAGAGCGTCGACGAGGTGCGCGTCTGGTTCCCGGACCCCTGGCACAAGAAGCGTCACCACAAGCGCCGCCTCGTCACGGACGAGGTCGTCCCCCTCGTCCACCGCGTCCTCAAGCCGGGCGGCGTGTGGCGGCTGGCCACCGACTGGCAGGACTACGCCGACCAGATGCTCGAGGTGGTCGGGCGCGCCGAGGGCTTCACGACCTCGGGCGACTGGGCCGAGCGGTTCGAGGGCCGGCCGATCACGAAGTTCGAGGCGAAGGGCATCGCCAAGGGACGCACGATCCGCGACGTCTCGGCGCTTAGGATGACCCCATGAGCAACGAGCGGACCACGGCCGAGCTGCTCGGGATCGAGCCCGGATCGCTGCTGTGGATCGTGGGCGACACCGTCGAGGAGACGGCCGTGCTCGACCCCCTGCCCGAGGGTGTGGAGACGTACGCCGACGAGGAGCCCGAGCAGTCCGAGAGCTGGTTCGACGACACGTGGACCGGCGCCGAGAACCAGCCCGAGCCCACCGACCCCGTGCGACCCTCCGGCATCGACACCGCGGTGATCGCCGTGTCGAACAGCCAGGAGTTCCACATGCGGCTCGACGACGTGCTGCCGCGCCTGGGCTCGATCGGCCGCGTCTGGGTGCTCTACCCCTCCGACGCACTGCCCCTGTCGATCCTGCGCGCGGGCGTCGACGAGTACGGCTGGGACACCGCCGCGCCGCTCGAGCTCGACGAGACCTGGTCGGCCATCGAGCTCAAGCAGTCCTGATCGCGTGCTCCCGGCGGGATTCGAACCCGCACTGAAACGGGTTTAAGCCGTCTGCCTCTGCCGTTGGGCTACGGGAGCCTGGCCCAGCCTACGAGTCCGAGGACTCGCGGTGGTCCACGACGACGTCCGCCGGCTCCTCCCCTGCGAGCAGCCGCTTCACCTGACCGCGCACGACGGCCTGGATGCGCGGCGCCATCGCCGAGGTCATGCCGCCGACGTGCGGCGTGATGATGACGCCCGGCGCCGACCACAGCGGGTGGTCAGCCGGGAGCGGCTCGGGGTCGAAGACGTCGGAGGCGTAGCGGATCCGGCCGGCCTCGGCGAGGACGGCGTCGGTGTCCGCCGTGCGGCCACGGGCCACGTTGACGACGATCGCGCCGTCGGGCAGGGCGGCGAGGAACTCCGCGTCGACGATCCGCTCGGTGTCGGGCGTCAGCGGGACCGCCACGACGACAGCGTCCACCGTGGGCAGCAGGTCGGCGAGCTCGTCGGTGCCGTGCACGTGGCCGTGCTCGTCGTCGCGGGCGCGGGTGCCGACCCGGACGATCTCGCAGCCGAAGCCGTCGAGCCGGGCGGCCATCCGCCGGCCGATGCCGCCGACGCCGAGCAGCAGCACGCGCCGGTCGAGCAGGCTGGTGGTCCAGCTCTTGCGCCACCGGCCCTCCGCCTGCTGGGCGGCGAAGACGTCGAGCTTGCGCACGGCGGCGAGCAGCAGCGCCATCGCCAGCTCGGCCGTGGAGTCCTCGTGCACGTCGATGGCGTTGGCATAGCGGCCACCGGCCGACAGCACGTCGCCGACGCCGTCGTAGCCCAGCGACTGGCCCTGGATCAGGCCGATGCGGGACGCGTCGACGGCGGCCATGTCGGAGGGGTCGAGCGTGTACGGCCAGACCGCGAGGTCGAGTTGGCCCTCGGGCTGCGGGGCCTTGCCGTCCCACTCGACGACCTCGACGGGGAGGTCGTCGAGGACGCCCTGCCAGGAGGAGTCGGGCACCGAGATGCGCATCAGGCGACCTCCCTCGCGGCGGCCCAGGCGATGCCGTCGAGGATGTCCTGCTCGCTCACGACGAGCTCCTCGGTGGTGCGCGGCAGGTGCTCGAGCACCCGGTCGAGGATGAGCGCACCGCCCGCGATCACGTCGGCGCGGCCCGGGTGCATGAACGGCAGCGCGCGGCGGTCGGCCACGGGCATCTGCATGAGGGAGCCGCAGGCGGCGCGGACGTCATCGACGTGGATGCGCGCCTGGTGGATCACCTCGCTGTCGTAGGAGGGCAGCGCGAGCGAGTGCGCGGCGATCGTGGTGATGGTGCCCGCGACGCCGACGATCTCGTCGGACGGCTCGAGCTGTGACAAGACCGGCGCGAGGACGGCGTCCAGGTGTGTCATGCAGGCGGTCACCTCGGCCACGGACGGCGGGTCGGTGAGCAGGAAGCGCTCGGTCATCCGCACGGAGCCGAGGTCGAACGAGTGCGAGAAGGTCGGGGCGCCGCGGCCCTGGACGACCTCGGTGGAGCCGCCGCCGAGGTCGATGACGGCAGTGAGCGCCTCGGCGACGTCGCCGGTGGCGCCCTCGAAGGAGGCGCGCGCCTCCTCCTCGCCGGTCAGCACGCGCGGCCGGACGCCGAGGATCTCCTCGACCCGGTCGGAGAAGTCCGCGGCGTTGTCGGCGTCGCGCATCGCCGAGGTCGCGGCGAACGAGACCACGTCGACGCCCATCGCGTCGATGACCCCGCCGTACTCGCGGCAGGCCTCGAGCGTGCGCTCGACGGCCTCGGGGGCGAGGGTGCCGGTCTCGTCCACACCCTGTCCCAGACGGACCACGCGCATCTCGCGCAGCAGGTCGGTCTTGGCGTCGCCCTCGATCTCGGCGATCAGCAGTCGGATGGAGTTGGTCCCGCAGTCGATCGCCGCCACCGTGCTTCGAGCCATGCCGTCAGGCTATCGGGGTCGCCTCTCACCGCGGCACGGGCGTGCCCGAGATGTGTAGCAACCTCCACCGAAATCCCCTCGGATCGGAGTGAAAAGGGTGGATACCGCTACACATCCGGCGCGCGGGACGCGCGGGTCAGGCGGAGGGCGGGGCCTGGTCGGCGGCGGGGGCGCAGGCGGAGTGGCCCCAGTAGTCGCCGAGGAGGGCGACGGCCTCGTCGCCGAGAGGGTTGACGCCCGGGCCCTTGGCCAGCGAGTGGCCCACCAGCACGTGGAGGCACTTGACGCGGTCGGGCATGCCGCCGGCGCTGATGCCGTCGATCTCGTCGACGTGACCGATGGCCTCGCGCTCGGCGAGGTAGGACTCGTGCGCGGCGCGGTAGGCCGCCGCGAGCTCGTCGTCCTCCCCCAGTCGCTGGGTCATCTCGGCCATCAGGCCCGACGCCTCGAGCGTGCCGATCGCGCCGGTGAGCCGCGGGCAGGTCAGGTAGTAGAGCGTGGGGAACGGGGTGCCATCGGGCAGCCGCGGCTCGGTCTTCACGCCGTTCGGGTGACCCGAGGGGCAGCGCGAGGAGACCTCGATCATGCCGCGGGGCGGGCGGCCCAGCTGCTCGGTGATCGCGGCGATGTCCGCGGGGTCGATCATTCGTCGGTCTCCAGCTCGGGGTCGGCGTCGGTGGGCTCCGCGGCCCGGTCGGGGGTGCCGGCGGCCTCGACCGAGCCCCACAGCCGCTCGACCCACGGCCGGCGCGGGGCGACCTCGGGCTCCTCGAGGGTGGACGACTGGCCCTTGAGCTCGCCGTCGACGCCGATCACGCGGTAGCCGATCTCACCGGGCATGACCCAGCCGAAGCGCTCGCGGGCCTGCTGACGGATGTAGGCCGGATCGCTCCAGCGGCGCTCCTGGTCCTCCAGCTGCGCGATGTCCTGCTGCGTCTGGCGGTTCTGTGCCTCGAGCGCGGCGATCTCGGACCGCTGCTGCCACCAGGCGTGCACCGACGTGGTGTAGGAGGCGATCAGCATGACCGCGACGCCCAGCAGGATCAGGGCCCGGGTGGTGAACCGGGTGCCGGAGCCACCGGACGACGCGACGGGCGCGGCCTGCGGCCGGGCCGTGGTGCGCGGGGTCGACCGTCCGTCGCGCCGACCCGTGGGTCGACGCGACGACGGGGACGATCCGCGTCCGGCCATGGCTCAGGCGAACCGCGGGAAGGCGCCGGCGCCCGCGTAGCTGGCGGCGGGGCCGAGCAGCTCCTCGATGCGCAGCAGCTGGTTGTACTTCGCGACGCGGTCGGAGCGGGCCGGGGCGCCGGTCTTGATCTGGCCGCAGTTCGTGGCGACGGCGAGGTCGGCGATCGTGACGTCCTCGGTCTCGCCCGAGCGGTGGCTCATCATGTTGTGGAAGCCGGCGCGGTGGGCCAGGTCGACGGCGTCGAGCGTCTCGGACAGCGAGCCGATCTGGTTGACCTTGACGAGCATGGCGTTGCCGGCCTTCTCGGCGATGCCGCGGCTCAGGCGCTCGACGTTGGTGACGAACAGGTCGTCGCCGACGAGCTGGGTCTTGTCGCCCAGGGCCGCGGTGATGGCGGTCCAGCCGGCCCAGTCCTCCTCGTCCAGCGGATCCTCGATCGAGACGATCGGGTACGAGGAGACGAGCTCGCTGTAGTAGGTGATCATCTCGTCGGACGACTTCGCGACGCCCTCGAAGGTGTAGCCGCCCTCGCCGTGGAACTCGCTCGCGGCGACGTCCATCGCCAGCGCGATGTCGGAGCCGAGCGTGAGGCCGGCCTTCTCGACGGCGATCGCTATGAGGTCGAGCGCGGCGCGGTTGCTCTCGAGGTTCGGCGCGAAGCCGCCCTCGTCGCCCAGGCCCGTGGACAGGCCGCGGTCGTGCAGCACGCCCTTCAGCGCGTGGTAGACCTCGGCGCCCCAGCGCAGCGACTCGGCGAAGGACTCGGCGCCGATCGGCGCGATCATGAACTCCTGCACGTCGACGTTGGAGTCGGCGTGGGCGCCGCCGTTGAGGATGTTCATCATCGGCACGGGCAGCACGTGGGCGTTGGGGCCGCCCACGTAGCGGAACAGCGGCAGACCGGCCGACTCGGCGGCGGCGTGCGCGACGGCCAGGGAGACGCCGAGGATCGCGTTGGCGCCGAAGTTGCCCTTGTTGGGGGTGCCGTCGAGGTCGAGCATGGCCTCGTCGATCGCGCGCTGGTCGTCGGCGTCGAAGCCCACGAGGGCCTCGCACAGCGTGGTGTTGACGGCCTCGACGGCCTTCAGCACGCCCTTGCCGAGGTAGCGGTCGCCACCGTCGCGGAGCTCGACGGCCTCGAACTGGCCGGTGGAGGCGCCGGAGGGCACCGCGGCACGGCCCAGCGTGCCGTCGTCCAGGACGACCTCGACCTCGACGGTCGGGTTGCCCCGGGAGTCCAGGATTTCGCGGGCGGCGACGTCGTCGATGATGGCCACGGCAGGCTCCTCGAGTGGGTTCGGGGTGTGGGGGTCCAGCAGAGTCAGCCTAGCGCCGTGACGACCCGGATCGAGGAGGCCCCGCGGCGGGCGGACGCACGATGAGGCATTCGGGTCCCGCAGCGGGGCGCCATGCCTCATCCTGCGTCCCGCGCGTGGGACAGTGAGCGCAGGTACGAGGGAGGTCTGTCATGACGATTCACAGCGAGGGCCCCGGCAGCGGGCTGGACCAGGTCCGCCGCGCGGGCATCGAGACCACGGGCATCGAGATCATCGACGAGAGCGAGCGCGTCGCGCGGCCCTCCGACCTGTTCTGGCCCTGGTTCGCCGCGAACGTGTCGGTCTTCGGCATCTCCTACGGCAGCTACGTGCTGGGCTTCGGCCTGTCGCTGTGGCAGGCGACGATCGTGGCCGTCCTCGGCATCGTGGTGTCGTTCGCCGCGTGCGGCCTCGTGGCCATCGCGGGCAAGCGCGGCTCCGCGCCGACGATGATCCTCTCGCGCGCGCCGTTCGGCGTGGTCGGCCAGAAGGTGCCCGGCGTCTTCAGCTGGCTCATCTCCATCGGCTGGGAGACGTTCCTGGCGATCATGGCCACGCTCGCCACCGCCACGGTCTTCCGCGAGCTCGGCTGGAGCAGCGGCGACGCCGTCAAGGTCATCGCGATGATCGTGGTGGCCGCGCTCATCGTCGCCGCCTCCGTCGCCGGCTACCACATCATCATGGCCATGCAGTCGGTTCTCACGTGGCTGACGGGCATCGCCACGATCGGCTACATCGTGCTCACCGTCGACGAGATCGACATGGACGCCGTGACCTCGATGCCGAACGGCTCGGGCCAGGCGGTCGTCGGAGCGTTCGTCATGGTGATGACCGGCTTCGGGTTCGGCTGGATCAACATCGCCGCCGACTGGTCGCGCTACCAGCGCCGCGAGACCAGCGGCGCCCAGATCGTCCTGTGGAACACGTTCGCCGGAGCGCTCGCCCCGGTGGTGCTCGTCCTCTACGGCATCCTGCTGGCCGGCTCCTCCGAGGAGCTCAGCGCCGGCATCGTGAACGACCCGATCGGCACCCTGGCCACCGTGCTGCCCACGTGGTACCTCGTGCCGTTCCTCGTGGCCTCGGTGCTCGCGCTGGTCAGCGGCGCGGTGCTCGGCATCTACTCGTCGGGCCTCACGCTGTTGAGCCTCGGCGTGCGGATCCCGCGACCGGCCGCAGCGTTCGTCGACGGGGTCATCCTCACGCTCGGCACGATCTACGTGGTCTTCTTCGCCGAGAGCTTCCTGGCGCCCTTCCAGAGCTTCCTCATCACGCTCGGCGTCCCGATCGCGGCGTGGGCGGGCATCATGATCGCCGACATCGCGCTGCGGAAGCGGGACTACGACGAGGAGGCGCTGTTCGACTCCTCGGGCCGCTACGGCGCCGTGAACTGGGTGCCCGTGATCACGATGGCCGTCGCCTCGGTCGTCGGCTGGGGCCTGGTGGTCAACAGCTTCGCCCAGGACGCCAGCTGGAACAACTGGCAGGGCTACCTGATCGAGCCGCTCGGACTCGGCGAGTGGGTCGCGGACGGCGGCTACTGGACCGGCAACTGGGCCTACGCCAACCTCGGCGTCCTGCTGGCCTTCGCGATCGGGTTCCTCGTCACGCTGGTGTTCCAGCGGTCGCGGGTCGCCCGTCAGGAGGGCCGCGCGTGAGCGAGCCCTGGCTCGTCGTGATCGACCCCCAGCGGGTCTTCGCGGCGCCGGACTCGCCGTGGGGGTCGCCGATGTTCGGCGCGATCGTGGAGCCCGTGCGCGAGCTGGCCGCCCGGCACCGCACGATCGTCACGCGGTGGGTGCCCGCGCCGGGCGAGGAACGCGTGGGCGGCTGGAACGCGTACTTCGCGGCATGGCCGTTCGCCGACCGGCCGGCGGACGACGCGCTGTTCGACCTCGTGCCCGAGGTGACCGACCTCGCCTCCGACGGCACGGTCGACGCGACCACGTTCGGCAAGTGGCCGGCGCTGGAGGCGGTCACGGGCCCGGCGCCCGAGCTCGTGCTCACCGGCGTGGCCACCGACTGCTGCGTGATCTCCACGGCCCTGGCGGCGGCCGACGCCGGCGCGACCGTGAAGGTCGTGGCCGAGGCCTGCGCCGGCTCCACGCCGGAGAACCACGCCAAGGCCCTCGACCTCATGGCGCTCTACGCCCCGCAGATCACCGTCGCCCGAGGCGCCCGAGATCTGTAGCGGCAGCCACCTTTTTGCGGTCGGATCGGCCGAAAAAGGGTGGACAGCGCTACACATCTCGTCCGCCGGAGGCGGATCCTGGGTCAGCCGTCGGCGTGGCGGCGGGTGGCGCGCTTGAGCTCGGCCTCGGGGTCGAGGCCTTGGTCCCTGGCCTCTGCCACGAGCCTCAGGAGGCGGGCGCCCAGGTCGTCGCCCTCGACCGGGCGGTCGACGCGGCCCAGGACCTTGTCGGCGGCCATGAGGGCCGGCAGGTCCTTCGGGATGCCCTCGGTGGCGTGCGTGCGCTGCTTGCGCTCGGCCTTGAGGCGCTGCCAGTTGGCGTCCACCTCGGCCGCCGACGACACCGTGACGTCGCCGAACACGTGCGGATTGCGGTGCACGAGCTTGTCGGCGATCTCGCGCACGACGTCGTCGGTGCTCCAGCCCTCGTCGTCGGACTCGGCGATCGCGGCATGGATGACCACCTGCATCAGCAGGTCGCCCAGCTCCTCGCGCAGGTGGCCCGAGTCGGCCAGATCGATCGCCTCGGCCGTCTCGTACGCCTCCTCGATGACGTAGTGGCGCAGCGAGGCGTGGGTCTGCTCACGGGTCCACGGGCACTCGGCCCGCAGCCGACGCATGACCTCCACGAGGCGGTCGAACTCGTCGCTCACGTCAGGAGCACTGCAGCGCGGCCGGGCGGTCCTCGGTGGCGGTGGCGTCGAGCTCGCCGCCGGCGACCGACAGCGACCCGCTGTCGGCGATCTGCTGGACGGTGTCGTCGAGGCCGAAGCGCGGGTCGATCTCGATGTCGCTGTCGGCGGTGGCCTGCGCGAGCAGCTGCTGACCGGCCTGCTGGAGCGCCTCGCCCTCCTGGAGGGAGGAGTCGGCCTCGCGCGCCATCTGCTGCGCGATCACGCCGGTGCGCTGGTTGCGCTCGATGAGCTCGAGGGCCGCGTCGAGGTCGTCGCCGAACATCTGCTCCAGCTGCTCGCGGTCGGCGGCGGCGAGCGCCGGGACCGTGACCTGGTAGCCGCGCTCCTTCGCCACGCGGTCGGCGACGGCGCCGGACACGAGGTCGGCCACCGACTGGCGACGCAGCGCGGAGGAGTCGATGCCGGCGGCGCTGCCGCCCTGGCCCGAGAGCGAGGCGGTGCAGTACACGTCGGCGACGTCATCGACGTCGGACATGGGGATCCGGGTGCCGTCGACGACGGCCGCGGCGCCGGGGTTGACCGGGCCGCAGCCCGCCATCAGCAGCGCGGCGAGTCCGAGGACGGCCAGGCGGGTCTTCGACATGGCGTCAGACTACCGAGCGTGACTCAGTTCACGTCGGACGGCAGGCCCGCGCCGGTCGTGGCGACCCACTCGGCCACCGTGTCCTCGCGCACGGCCTGCCACAGGTCCTCGCCCGACTGGCGGTCCAGGTAGACGACGCTCTGCTCCCCCTCCATGCCCGTGCCCTTGACCGGCACGGTGGTGAACGCGACGTCGGACCCGCGGATCGAGCGCAGCGACCAGGCGAAGTCGCGCAGCTCGCCGGTGGACCAGCCCTCGTCCACGGAGAGGTTCTTCGTCACCGCGTCGAGAGCACCGTAGAGCCGCACCGGGTTGGCGAAGGTGCCGGTCGAGAGGGTCTGCGCCATGAGGGCCCGCAGGAAGTTCTGCTGGCGCTTGATGCGGTCGAAGTCGCCGCCCGCGAGACCGGCCCGCTGACGCACGTAGTCGAGCGCCGTCGCCCCGTCCATGCGCTGGGTTCCGGCGCGCCACGTGCGGCCGGAGTAGCCGTCGGTGACGGTGTTCGGCACCGTGATCTCGACGCCGCCGAGGGCGTCGGTGAGCGCCTTGAAGCCCTCCCAGTCGATGACCGCGACGTGGTCGATCCGGACGTCGGTGAGGTTCTCCACCGTCTCGACCGCGAGCGCGGGACCGCCCCACGCGAAGGCCGCGTTGATCTTCGCGGGGCCGTGGCCCGGCACCTGCACCCACGAGTCGCGCGGGATGCCGATGACGCCGATGCCCTCACGGTTCGACGGGACGTGCACGACCATCATCGTGTCGCTGCGCTGGCCCGCGACCGAGCCGTCGACGCGCTTGTCGCTGCCCATCAGCAGGATGTTCATCGAATCGCCCGGCGACTCCGCCGGACGGTCGCCCGCCGGCATGGCCGAGGGCAGGTGGTCCACCTGGCCGCCGAGCTTGTCCTGGAGCCACAGGCCAGTGCCGAGCGCGGCCACCACGGCGATCGCCACGACGATCGAGGTGACGATCGTCAGGCTGCGCAGCACGCGCCGCCAGCGCGGCTTCGCCGCGGGCGGCGCCTCGGTGGTCTGGGCGTCGGTCACGCCTGACAGTAACCCGGATCCGCCCGCGATTCGGGCGGTTTCGGAACCTCTTGGGACCCTCTCAGGCGATCAGCCGGTGATGGTGTCGACGACCGTGGCGACCCACTCCAGCAGCGGCCGCCCCCGCAGCGGCTTGCCGCCGATGCCGGGCTCGCGCGGAGCCGGCACGAGGAGGACCTTCACGGCCTCCTTGTACAGGCTCTTGGGGTAGATCCGGTTCATCCGCAGCTTCGCCGACTCGGACAGCTGGACCGGGTTGAAGCGGATGTTCGAGCCGGCCGAGGTGACCTCGGACAGCCCCGCCGCCCTCACCTTCACCCGCAGCCTTGCCACGTCGAGCAGCGCCTCCACCGAGTCGGGCATCCGGCCGTAGCGGTCCTCGAGCTCGGTGCGCAGCTCGTCGATGTCGGACGTGGCCCGCACGTCCGCGAGCCGCTTGTACATCTCGAGGCGCAGTCGCTCGCTGGGCACGTAGTCGTGCGGCAGGTGCGCCTCCACCGGCAGCTCGAGCTTGACCTCCTTCTCGGGCGCCGCGTCGCCGCGGAACTCCGCGACCGCCTCGCCGACGAGCCGGATGTAGAGGTCGAAGCCGACGTCGGCGATGTGGCCCGACTGCTCGCCGCCGAGAAGGTTGCCGGCGCCACGGATCTCGAGATCCTTCATCGCGACGGCCATGCCGCCGCCCAGCTCGGAGTGCTGCGCGATCGTGACGAGGCGGTCGTGCGCCGTCTCGGTGAGCGGCTTGTCCGGCGGGTAGAGGAAGTAGGCGTAGGCCCGCTCGCGACCACGGCCCACGCGGCCGCGCAGCTGGTGCAGCTGCGAGAGGCCGAGGGTGTCGGCGCGCTCGATGAGCATGGTGTTGGCGTTCGAGACGTCGAGTCCCGACTCCACGATCGTGGTGCACACCAGCACGTCGAACCGCTTCTCCCAGAAGTCGACCATGACCTCCTCGAGCTGGTGCTCGCCCATCTTGCCGTGGGCCACGGCGACGCGGGCCTCGGGCACGAGCTCGCGCAGGCGGGCGGCGGCCTTGTCCATGCTCTGCACGCGGTTGTGCAGGTAGAAGACCTGGCCCTCGCGCAGCAGCTCGCGCCGGATCGCGGCGGTGACCTGCTTGTCGTCGTAGGCGCCGACGAAGGAGAGCACCGGGTGGCGCTCCTCCGGAGGCGTGGCGATCGTGCTCATCTCGCGGATGCCGGTGACGGCCATCTCGAGCGTGCGCGGGATCGGCGTGGCGGACATGCTGAGCACGTCGACGGCGGCGCGCAGGTGCTTGAGCGCCTCCTTGTGCTCGACGCCGAAGCGCTGCTCCTCGTCGACGATCACGAGACCGAGGTCCTTGATCCGCACGCCGGGCTGCAGCAGTCGGTGCGTGCCGATCACGAGGTCGACCGAGCCGTCGGCCAGGCCCTCCAGCGTGGCCTTGGACTCCTTCTCGGTCTGGAAGCGCGAGAGCGGCTTGATGGTGACCGGGAACTGGCCGAAGCGCTCGGCGAACGTGGCGTAGTGCTGCTGCACGAGCAGCGTGGTCGGCACGAGCAGGATGACCTGCTTGCCGTCCTGGATGGCCTTGAACGCGGCGCGCACGGCGATCTCGGTCTTGCCGTAGCCGACGTCGCCGCACACGAGGCGGTCCATCGGCACGGTGCGCTCCATGTCGCGCTTGACCTCGTCGATCGTGGCGAGCTGGTCGGGCGTCTCGACGTGGGCGAAGGCGTCCTCGAGCTCGGCCTGCCACGGGGTGTCGGGGCCGAACGCGTGTCCCTTCGTCGACTGGCGCGCGGCGTAGAGCTTGATGAGCTCGTCGGCGATCTGGCGCACGGCCCGGCGGGCGCGGTTCTTGCGGTTCGTCCAGTCGCCGCCGCCGAGGCGGTCGAGCGTGGGCGACTCGCCACCCACGTACCGGCTGACCTGGTCGAGCTGGTCCATCGGCACGAAGAGGCGGTCGGCGGGCTGACCGCGCTTGCTGGGCGCGTACTCCAGCACGAGGTACTCGCGCGCCGCACCGTGGACGACACGGTTGACCAGCTCGACGTAGCGGGCGACGCCGTGCTGCTCGTGCACCACCGGGTCGCCGGGCTTGAGCTCGAGCGGGTCGATCTGGCGCCGTCGGCGCACGGGCATCGACTTCTCGGTGCGCTCGGGCGCGCGCTGGCCGACGAGGTCGTCGCGGGTCAGCACGACGAGGCCGAGCGACTCGGAGACGAAGCCGTGGGCGATGTCGGCGCAGATCACCTGGACGACGCCCTGCTCGACGCCGTCGGTGCCGGAGGCGCGGTCGACGATCGAGGCGGGGATGTCGTGCTCGGCGAGCCACTCGACGCTGCGCTGGGCCTGGCCGTGGGCCGGAGCGACCACCACGAGGTGGCGGCCGTCGGCGCGCCACTTCACGATGTCGGCGACCGCGGCCTCGGTGTCACCGCGGTACTGCGGCGCGGGCTCGGCGTCGACGACGTGCGACGCGTCGAGGGCGAACGAGGAGACCTCGCCCCAGCCCAGGCCGAGCTCGGCCACGTGGTCGCGGACGTCGCCGAGCTCGTGGAAGCCCGCCGAGCCGAGGTCGATCGGGCTCTCGCCACCCCCGGCGGCGGTGGCCCACGACGCGGCGAGGAACTCCTCGCTCGTGGCGAACAGGTCGGCGGCGCGCGCCTTGATGCGCTCGGGCTCGGAGGCGATGATCGTCGATCCCGGCGGCAGCAGGTCGACGAAGAGCTCCATCTCGCCCGCCAGTACGGGCGCGAGCGACTCCATGCCCTCCACGGCATGGCCCTCGGAGAGCTTGGTGAACAGCTCGCCCAGCGACGGGTGGCTCTGGGCGTAGCGCGCGGCGGTGGCGCGGACCTCGTCGGTCAGCAGCAGCTCGCGGCACGGCGGCGCCCACAGCCGCTCGACGGGCTCGAGAGTGCGCTGGTCGGCCACGGCGAAGCGCCGGATCTCGTCGACCGTGTCGCCCCAGAACTCCACCCGCAGCGGGTGGTCCTCGGTGGGCGGGAAGACGTCGACGATGCCGCCGCGGACGGCGAACTCGCCGCGACGCTCGACGAGGTCGACGCGGGTGTACGCGGCGGCGGCGAGACGGGCGACGACGTCGTCGAGCTCGACGTCCTGGCCCGCCCGCAGCTCGACCGGCTCGAGGTCGGCCAGGCCCTTGACCTGCGGCTGGAGGATCGAGCGGATCGGCGCCACGACGACCTTCGGGCGCTCGTCGCCGCCGTGCACGACACGGCGCAGCACGGCGAGGCGCCGGCCCACGGTGTCCGAGCGCGGCGAGAGCCGCTCGTGCGGCAGCGTCTCCCACGCGGGGAAGGTGGCGACCTGCTCGCGGCCGATGAGCGAGCCCACCGCGGCGGCGAGGTCGTCGGCCTCGCGCTCGGTGGCGGTGACGGCGACGACGACGGACTCGTCGCCGGCGAGCGCCGACGCGGCGAAGGGATGGAACGCGGGAGGAGCGGTGAGCTGCGCCGTGCGAGCCCCGGATCGCAGGGCCGAGGCGAACTCGACGAGGTGGGGCTCAGCGGCGACCGCTGCCGTCAATTCAGGTTGTGCCATGGCCTGTCAAGCCTACGGGCAGGACCAGCGCGGGACCCGCCGGGCGACCCCTCAGGACGAGGCCGACCCCGGCGCCCGACGGACGGCGGTGACCATCGCGATCGCGTGCTCGCGCTCGTGCGAGAGCGAGAGGGACCAGGCCTCGAGACCTCGGGCCCGCGCGTGCTCGGCGGCAGCGCCACTCAGGCGCAGCCACGGGACTCCCCCGTCGTCGCGCCGCACCTCGATCGTCAGCGGGTCGAAGCGGTCGAAGCCGCCCTCGAGCGCCTTCATGACCGCCTCCTTCGCGGCCCAGCGCGCGGCGAGCCGCTCGGGCCGCCCGTCGCAGTACCGGAGCTCGTCCTCGGTCCAGTACTTCTGCAGGAACGGCAGGCCCGACCGCTCGACCGCGGCGGCGATCCGCGCGACGGACACGATGTCGACGCCGCACGTCACGGCTGCGGCATCGGTCACCGGGGCGTGGCGGCCGAGACCGCGGCGAGGAAGCTCTCGGCGGCGACGACGCTGCCCTCCTCGTTCAGGTGGCCGGGGTCGCGGGCGTAGCCGTCGTAGAGGGAGTAGAAGGTCTGACCGTCCTCGACGGCGGCCACGCGATCGCCCGACGGGGTGGTGGACTGCATCGCGGCGATGTCCCACAGCTCGCCCGGCTCGGTGAACTCGGCGCGCACGAGCTGGTTGTACTGCTCGCGGGCGATGTTGTGCTGGTTGGCCAGGCCGTCGTCGCGGCCGATCGCCTTCTTGACCCAGCCCTTCCAGCTGCGGCGGGTGGTGAGCGGCTCGGTGGTGGCCACGAACGCGGTGTCGGGGTACGCCTCCTGCAGCGAGCGCAGCGTGTCGCGGTAGGCCGCGAAGACCTTCCGGGTGTCCGTGGACGCCCACAGGTCGACGTAGCAGAGCTTGAACACGACGACGTCGGCCTCGTCGCCGACGCCGGAGCGCACGACGGAGTCGAACTCCTCGATCTTGCCCATCGGGTCGCCGTTGGTGCCCACGTGCATGTGGGTGACGCCCGGTCCGGCCACGCTCGTGCCCTCGGCGACCGCCGGCTGCGGCAGTCCCTCGCGCTCGTGCACGAGGGCGAGCCCCCGCAGCACGTCGTCGCCCACGGACTGGTGGGCGAAGAAGACCTTGGTCGATTCCAGAGCTCTCACGTCGGCCTCGCTCGCCTCGGCAGGGGTGAAGGGTTCGCCGGCCACGTCCTCGACGTCGGCGGCCACGGCGATGCCGACGCCGGCCGCGAGCGCCACGGCCGCGACCGCGGCGGCGGCCGCGATCCAGATCCTCGCCATGGAAACTCCTCCCGTCGGCGGGTATCAGCAGAGAGTCCTGTGACTCCTGTGAAAATACGTGGTCCGGTACCCCTGATCGTACCGTCCCACGGTTGCCCAGAACCCGAGAATTCAGCGTTATTCGACTGGTACTGTCCGGTGACACCGAGGTCGGGGACACTCGGTGGAACACCAGCGGTTGCGGAGATGAGGAGTACCCATGGCCACGCGAGACGAGTTGGTGCAGGAGCTGCGCGACCTGATCCTGGGGGAGCTCATCCCCCTCGATCCCGAGGAGCTGAAGGACGACTCGCCGCTGGTCGACGACGTGCTGGACTCCCTGGGCATCGCCGAGGTCGCGGTCTTCGTCGAGGACCGCATCGGCCGGCCGCTCGCCGCGGAGGAGGAGACGCGCGCCACCTTCGCGTCCGTCGACTCCGTCGTCGACTTCATCGTGCAGCACAGCTGATCCGCTCCGGGACCGGCCATGTGCGGAATTGCGGGGATCGTCGCACCGGCGGCCCACGACGACGCCCACCGACTGCGGTCGGTCGAGCGGATGCTGGCCAGCATCGCCCACCGCGGTCCTGACGAGAGCCTCTCCACCAGCTCCGGCCCGGCGCACTTCGGCACCGTCCGGCTGGCCCTGGTCGACAAGCCCACGTCACGCCAGCCGATGGCCGACGACGCCGGCCGCTACCTGCTCTCGTTCAACGGCGAGGTCTACAACTTCGCCGAGCTGCGCGCCCAGCTGTCGGGCCTCGGCCACTCCTTCCGCACCGCGGGCGACACCGAGGTCGTCCTGCACTCCCTCATGGAATGGGGCACCGACGCCTTCGCGCGCTTCCGCGGACAGTTCGCGATCGCGTTCTGGGACGACGAGCGGCGCCGGCTGCTGCTGGGGCGCGACCGGCTCGGCATCGTGCCGCTGTTCTGGACCCGCACACCCGCCGACGAGCTGGTCTTCGCCTCCGAGGTGAAGGCGTTCGCCGACGCCGGCCTGCGCACCCCGATGTCGCTGCCGGACATCGTCGACGCCGGCGTGCTGTGGGGTCTGCACCCCGGACGCACCGCGTTCCACGGCGTCTCCTCGGTGCCGGCCGGCTCGTTCGTCGCGTCGCACGAGGGCCGCGAGACCGTGACCCGCTACTGGCGCTTCGCGTTCGCCGACCAGCGCGACGACCGTCCGGTCGACGACCAGGCCAAGGAGCTGCTGGGCCTGCTCACCGCGGCGGTCGAGCGCCGCGTGCCCCAGTACGGCGATCCCGCGGTCCTGCTCTCGGGCGGCCTCGACTCCAGTGCCGTCCTGGCGGCCCTGCGCGCGATCCGGCCCGAGCAGCAGATCGACAGCTTCTCCATCCAGTTCACGCAGGACGGGCTGAACGAAGCGCCGTTCCAGGCGATGGTCTCGGAGCACTTCGGCACCCGCCACGACGCGATCGTGTGCGACGACGAGGCCGTGGCTCGCGCCCTCGAGCTCATCACCCGCCACGCCGAGCTGCCGCTCATGCGCACGGCACCGGGCTCGTCCATCGCGCTCGCCGAGCGGATCAAGCACAGCGGCTCACGGGCCGTCCTCAGCGGCGAGGGCGCCGACGAGCTGTTCTGCGGCTACGACGTGTTCAAGGTGGCCTCGATCCGCGACCAGTGGAGCGCCGACCCCGACTCCCCCGCCTTCGCGCGACTGCTGGAGAAGGCGCTCGCGCACCAGGAGCAACTGGGCCGCGGCGCGGGACGCGCCTTCTACGAGCGCGGCCTGGAGCAGCACGACGACCCGGTCTTCTCGCACCTGCACCGCTGGAGCGCGGCGTTCCGCATCACGCAGTACCTCGCCGAGCCGCTGCGCGAGCAGGTCTCGCTGGAGGGCACGCTCGAGGGCGTCCGCGAGCGCCTGCCCGAGTCGTTCCACGGCTGGTCCACGGTGGAGCGGGCCCAGTACCTCGAGGCCACCTACTTCCTGGGCACCTCGCTGCTGGCCACGCAGTGCGACCGCCCGTTCATGGCGCAGAGCGTGGAGTGCCGCTACCCGTTCCTCGACGAGGACGTCATCGACTTCGCGCTGACGCTGCCCGAGTCGTCGAAGCTGCACGAGCTCAACGAGAAGCTCGTGCTGAAGGAGGCCGTCCGCGACCAGCTGCCGCCGGCCGTCACCGAGCGGGTCAAGCAGCCGTACACCGCGCCCGAGGGCGGCGTCTTCCGCTCCCCCACCGGACGCGCCCTGCTGGAGCGGTACCTGTCCCCCGACGCGGTGGCCGACACCGGGGTGTTCGACCCGCGCCGTGTCGCCTGGCTCATCGACAAGACGCAGCGCAGCCGCACGAGCTTCCACGACGACCTCGCGCTCGTGTGGATCCTCAGCACCCAGATGCTCGTCCAGACCTACGGGTTCGCGGACGCAAACGCCGACCTTCGAAGGGGAACCGCATGACCGACATCCAGGAACTGAGCCGCCGGATCGATCTCGAGGACGTGGCCGCCACCACCGACCTGCTGGTCTCGTCGATCCGCGACACGGCCCGGCACTTCCGCCGCACCGGCGCGATCGTCGCGCTCAGCGGCGGCATCGACTCCTCGGCCTGCCTCGGTCTCGCGGTCCGCGCGCTCGGCCCGAAGCGCGTCGTGGCGCTGACGCTGCCCGACAAGGAGAGCTCGGGCGAGACCGTCGGCTACGCGCAGGAGGTCGCCGACGCCTTCGGCGTGGAGCTGCTGCACCGCGACATCACCGCGCCGCTTGACGCGCTCGGCTGCTACGCCGACCGTCTCGCCGTGGTGCGCCGGATCGTGCCGGAGTTCGACGCCGACGCGGGCGACCGCTACTCGGTCGAGTTCGACCCGGCCCTCGGCAACGACGAGCAGCTCCAGTCGTTCCGCCTCAACGTGATCCGCGGCGGCGAGCAGACGATGCACCGCCTCGGCGGTCGCGACTTCCTGACGATCATGGCCGCGACGAACCAGAAGCAGCGCATCCGGATGCTCTCGACCTACCGGATCGCCGACGAGCGCAACCAGATCGTCGTGGGCACCTCCAACCGGCTCGAGCTCGACCAGGGCTTCTACGTCAAGCACGGCGACGGCTGCGGCGAGGTCTTCCCGCTGCGCCACCTGCTGAAGTCGCACGTGTACGAGGTCGCCGCGCACATCGGCGTGCCCGAGTCCGTCCAGAAGCGCCCGCCCACGACCGACACGTTCAGCGCGCCGCAGAGCCAGGAGGAGTACTTCTACGGCACGTCGGTGCGCACGAACGACGAGCTGTGGCTGGCGTGGGACCAGAAGGAGGACGCCGGCGCCACGGCCGAGCGGCTGGGGCTGTCGACCTCCGACGTCGAGAAGTTCTTCGAGCTCTACACGCGCCGCTCGCTGTACGCGGAGTACCTGCTGACGTCGCTCTGAGTCAGGCCTCGGGCGCCGGCTCCGGCCGGCGGCGCACGAGCTTGCCCGTGCGGGTGGTCTCGAGTCGCTCCACCACGGTCACCTCGCGCACCAGCCCGCGCGGCTCGACGGCCGCCAGGATCCGGCGGGTGAGGCCGTCGCGCTCGACTCCCGGCGCGAGCTCGACGAACAGGGAGCACTGGGCGTCCTCCACCGTGTCGTCGGCCAGCAGGAGGGCTCCGGCCACCCCGTCGACCCGGGCGACGTCGGCCTCGACCGCCACCGCCGAGACCCGGTTGCCGCGGAAGTTGATCATCTCGGCGAGCCGACCGGTCACCGTGAGGTGGCCACGCTCGTCCAGGCGTCCGAGGTCGGTCGTGACCAACGGCGTGCCCGGCTCGCGCACGGGATCGCCGAGGTAGCCCAGGAACACCGACGGGCCCGTGACGCGGATGCGGCCCTCGCGCCCGGTGACCACGCGGCCGTCCTCGTCGACGACGTCGACCGTGGTGCCCGGCAGCGGCAGCCCCACCGAGTCGGCCGGCGCGGCGCTCGAGGGCGGGCGCACCGCGACCCGCGCGGTGGCCTCGGTCAGCCCGTACATGAGGTGCGTCCCGCCGGCGAAGCCCGAGGTCAGCTCGGCGAGCGCGGCGTCGGAGACCCCTCCCCCGGCCAGCAGCAGCGTGCGCAGGTGCGGCGCGAAGTCCTGCCCGAGCGTGAACCGCCGCGCGACGAGGCGCAAGTAGTAGGGGACGCACGGCAGCACGGTCACGCGGTGCCGGTCGAGCAGCTCGGCCAGCGGCCGCGACGGCAGGGTGCCCGAGGTCATCAGCAGCGGCACTGAGCGCATCAGCGCCAGCAACACCATCGAGAAGCCGTAGGAGTGGGTGGGGTCGAGGATGAAGCCCAGCACGTCGGAGTCCGGGTCCCACGGCTCGACGACCTGGTCGACCGCGGTGACGTTGCAGGCCACGTTGCGCGCGGACAGCCGCACACCCTTCGGCTCGCTGGTGGTGCCCGACGTGAAGAGCAGCAGCGCCTCGGGAGAGCCGATGTCGGCGATGCCGTCGCCGGGACGGTGGCGCGGGTCGGTGGACGGCTCGACGTCGAACGGCTCCAGCACACCGGCGGCGAGGTCGACGCGGCAGCGGGAGCGGGCGGCGAGCTCGCGCGTGCGCTCGGGCGTGGGACGCGGGAGCATCACGAGCGAGCGGCCCGCCAGCAGCGCGGCGACGAGGTCGACCACGGCCTCGTGGCCCGTGCCGGACAGCGCCACGCGCTCGTCCTCCGGAACCGTGCGCTCGATCTGCGCGGCCCGCGCGCGGGCGCGGTCGTGGAGCTCGCCGCGGGTCAGCGTGACGTCACCGTCGATCACCGCGACGCGCTGCGGGTCGTCGGCCAGCCGCAGGAGGTCGGCGAACGCCGCTGCGGTCATCGCAGCCTCAGCGACCGCGCGGGGGGCGAGACGACGCTGCCACCCTCGGGGACGTCGGTGACGACGACGGCGTTGGGCCCGACCTTCGCCCCGTCGCCCACGCTGACGGCGCCGATGACCACGCAGCCGACGCCCAGGTGGACGCCGCGGCCGATGCGCGGGGGCTGGTAGTAGGCCTCGGCGTGATCGGGCTCCCACCGCCGCCCGAGGGTGACGCCGTGGTAGATCATGCAGTCGTCGCCGATGACGGCGCCGGGCTGCAGCACGACGCCGTTCTGGTGGACGAAGACGACGTGGCGCCCGATCGCGGTGTCGTGACTGACCTCGAACCCGAGGACGTTCCGGACGTAGGCCGCGTTGACGAGCTTGTAGGCGATGCGGCCGAGCCGGCCCCCGAGCAGCCCGCGCTGCGGGGCGTGGACCCACTCGCCGAAGCGGTGCACCGCGAGCATGTGCTTGGCGGGGACGAGCCAGCCGCGGGCGTGCGACGCCATGTCCTCGCGGACGATGTCGACCAGGCCCTGCCACGTGGACAGGTCCCATCCGGTGGGCGGCGTGACGACGACGGGTGGGGTCCGCCGGGGCGCCTGCTCTGTCGTCATGGCAGGAGTATGGCACCGGCGCGGGGCCGCCGGTACCGCCTCGAACCGCGGCCGGACGAGCGCCGCGGTTTCACCACGACGAGGTCCCGGACTCCCTAGGCTGGTGCCCATGTCGCACGCGTCCGGGCCTCGGCCTCACGTCCTCGTGATCGTCCAGAACCTGCCCGTCCCGCTGGACCGCCGGGTGTGGCTGGAGTGCCGAGCGCTGATCGCCGCCGGCTTCGACGTCAGCGTGATCTGCCCGAAGGGACCGGGCGACCCGTCCTCGGAGACCCTCGACGGCGTCCGCATCCACAAGTACCGGCCGGCGCCGCAGGCCTCGGGCGCGCTGGGCTACCTCGTGGAGTTCGTCTACTCCTGGCTCCGCACGGCTCGGCTCTCGCTGAAGGTGTGGCGCGAGCGCCCCTTCCAGGCGATCCAGGCCTGCAACCCGCCGGACACCTACTGGGCGCTGGCCCGGCTGTGGCGTCGCCGCGGCGTGACCTTCGTCTTCGACCAGCACGACCTCAACCCCGAGCTGTTCCTCTCGCGCTTCGGCGAGCCGACCTCGCTCATGGGCCGGCTGCAGCTGGGGTTCCTGCGCTGGCTCGAGCGGCGCACGTATGCCACGGCCACCCACGTCATCTCGACGAACGAGTCGTACCAGCGGATCGCGATCGAGCGCGGCGGGTTCGATCCCGCCGACGTCACCGTCGTGCGCAGTGGCCCCGACACCTCCACGATGCGCCCGATCCACCTGCCCGAGGACGCCGACCGCACGCGCCACACGCTGGCGTACCTGGGGATCATGGGCCCGCAGGACGGGGTCGAGACGGTCCTCGACGTCATGGACGAGCTCGTGCACCGCCGCGGCCGCACCGACGTCGACGCCGTCCTCATGGGCTTCGGCGACTGCTACGAGGACCTGCGCCGCCGCAGCACCGAGCTGGGGCTCGACGACGTCGTCACGTTCACCGGCCGGGTCGGCCCTCCCGAGATCGCGCGCCACCTCAGCGCCGCCAGCGTGGGCCTGTGCCCCGACCTCAAGACGCCCCTCAACGACGTCTCCACGATGAACAAGACGATGGAGTACATGGCGTACGCGCTGCCCACCGTCTCGTTCGACCTCGTGGAGACGCGCGTCTCGGCAGGTGAGACCTGTCTGTTCGTGGAATCGGGTGACGTGGGGGCCTTCGCCGATGCCGTCGAACGGCTGCTCGACGACCCGGAACTGCGCGTCAGGCTGGCCCGAGAGGCCCGCGATCGGGTCTCGACCCACTTGGACTGGAAACCGCAGTCGGAGGCTTACGTCGGCGTCTGGGAGTCCCTGCTGGGTAGCACGGATCATGGCGGACCAGTCAGAACGAACTATGTGGACTTGGTCACACGGGAGGAGTTCGAGCGCTTCGTGCTCTCGCGCGGGCCGATCCCTCCCGCATCCTGAAGCACACCCGTCACACGGAACGGCCCGTTCTCCCTGTCATTCCGCTTGCATCGCCGTGTCGCGCCATGCAAGGGTTGGCGCGACCAAGCCCCTATTCACAAGGCTTAACTTCATGCCGTTGACCCACCGTTCCCCCAGAAAGCACCGCAGGATCTCGGCCAAGCGGAAACTCAACTTCTCGCGACGCAGCCTCGTCATGGCACTGCTCGCGGTCTCCCTCACCACCCCAGCCCTCTTCGCAGCGACGGAGCGCGCGCCCGCCGCGCAGCAGACCCAGAGCCTGCTGCCCGACGACCTGCGTCCTCGCGCCCTGGGCGACTCCCGACCGTGGGAGGTCGGACTCAAGTTCCAGGTCACCAGCCCGGCGTACGCCGAGGCGATCCAGGTGTACCGCAACCACACGCTCAGCGCGGGGACGATCGCGACGCTGTGGTCGTCCACCGGCCGCGCCCTTTCGACCGTGACCTTCGAGCCCTCCGGCCAGACCGGCCTCGGCACCGTCCAGCTGGACTCGCCCGTGCAGCTCGAGCCGGGCGACGACTACATCGTGTCCTACTCGGCGCCCCAGGGCCGCCAGCCGCAGGATCAGCGCCAGTTCACGCGCTCGATCAGCAACGGCGTCCTGAAGGCCGAGCCCAACGCCGGCGTCTACAGCGGCCGCCTCGGCAACTTCCCGACCCGCACCTACCGGGCCTCGAACTACCACGTCGACGTGGTGGTCTCGACCGGTGGCGACGGGCCGACCACGCCCCCGCCGACCACGAGCCCCACCACCGGCCCGACCACGGCACCCACGAGCGAGCCGACGACGGCGCCGACCACCGAGCCCACGGGCGGCCCCACCACGGAGCCGACCAGCCAGCCGACGACGACGTCGCCCACGACGAGCCCCACCACCGCTCCGACGACGGCGCCCACCACGGCACCCGGTGGCACCAACTTCCCGACCCGCGCCTCCACCGGCACGCCGTCGGGCTGGTCGCCGCGGACCACCGTGAACGGTGACTACAACGTCACCACCGCGGGCGCCGTGGTGCAGGACCTGCGCATCGTGAACGGCAGCCTGAACATCCGGGCCAACAACGTCACGGTCCGTCGCGTCGAGATCAGCAGCGGCCAGATCAACAACGTCTTCAGCCGCCAGTGCTCCAACGGCCTGGTGATCGAGGACACGACGATCCTGCGGGGCAGCACCGACATCGGCCAGCCCGCGATCCAGTTCGGCGGCTACACCGCGCGGCGGGTGAAGATCGACGGCCCGTCCGAGGGCCTGCGCGTCGGCGGCAAGGACTACGGCTGCGGCGAGGTCCGCGTCGAGGACACGTTCGTCAACGTCAACGCCTACGCGGGCTGCGAGCGCGCCGGGAGCGGCATCGACTGGCACGGCGACGCGCTGCAGGGCTACAACGGCCCGAAGGTCACCGTGCGCAACTCGGTGCTCAAGCTGAACCCGACGCCGTACTGCATCGGCAACTCGGCGTTCTTCTACCCCACCCAGGGCAACACCAGCGCCGACATCGACAAGGTGCTGGTGTCCGGAGGCGGCTTCGTCTTCCGGCTCGACACCCCGGGCACCGTCCGGAACCTCAAGGTCGTCGACGACTCCTGGTACTACGGGCCCAGCCACAACCAGTCCTGCACCGGCGGGATCACGTGGGGCGCGGGCAACGAGTACGTGAGCTACAACGAGGGCACGGGCGCCTGGTCGTCCAAGCGTCCGCTCTCGTGCCTGGGCTTCCGGGGCTGACCCGGAGTCCGACCGACCGCGCCCGCCGCGCCGAGCCTCAGCTGCTGCTGACGAGCTCGCGCTCGGCGGGCGCGGTCGTCTGCGGGCTCCGCCGGCGCTGGGCGCGGCGCTCGATGGCGGCGACGATCGTCAGCGTGATGCCGCCGCCGATCACGAGCGTCATGATCTTGGCGAACATCGGCTGCCCACCGAGGCGGTAGACGGCCGGGGACTCCGGCGACGGGGCGATCGTCACGCGCTCGTCGGCGGCGACGTCCTGCTCGTCCTGCAGCGCCTCGAGCTCCGCGCCGATCTCGGCCAGGGCCGCGCGGTGGCGCTCGCGCGCGGTGTCGGGATCGGGCGCCGCGACCTCGATGTAGAGAGCGCGCGTGTCGTAGTACGGCGCCCACTGGACCCCGTTGTCCGGCAGCGTGATGAGCACGCCGTCGCGGACGCCGCGGCCCACCATAGTGGCCGCCGACGACGCCGTCTTCGGCAGCGCCTCCATCCCGTTGATCCGCTTGCCCACGATGCCGGCGACCGTGATGAGGTCGGCGGCGTTGACGCGCAGCTTGTTCGGGTAGACCTGGCTGGCCGGCGCGACGAACACGGCCTGGCCGCGCAGGTAGTAGACGTCCTGGCGGGCCTCGACGGCGGCGATCGCGACGTAGGTGACCATCAGCCCGAGGAACACGACGTACCAGCGGCGAGCCGCCGCCACCAGCACGTCCCAGAAGACCACGTCACTCCTCGTCCGCGGCCCGACCGTCCGCGTGTCCGCCTAGTCTGACACGGGCCACGCCGCGAACCGCCCGGAACGACGGGCTTGGTCCCACCAGCCACGGCCCCGATCGAGAAAGCGCCCCACGTGACGCATGCCTCGTTACGATGGGGGCACGATGGCCGGCACGGGGTCTTCGTGCGGCAGTCGGGGAACGAGACCGTTGGGGAATCCATGCTGGTAGAAGTCGTCAGGACGGTGCTGAGGCGCTGGTACGTCGTCGTGGCGGGCCTGCTCCTCACCGGAGTGCTGGGCTACGTCGCGTACACCTCCACGCCGCCCGTCTACGAGGCCAGCGGCACGGTGCTGCTGCTCCCGCCCGAGGACCAGGTCAGCGGCGAGGGCATCCAGAACCCGTTCCTGCAGCTGAACAACCTCGACGTCCCGACGTCCCTCGTGGTCGCGCGCCTCAACGGCGACGAGGTCCGCGAGCAGATCGTCGCCGAGCAGCCCAACGCGCTCTACCAGGTCTCCACCGACCCGACGATGCGCGGACCGGTCGTGCTGGTGCAGGTCTCGGCGCAGACCGCCGCGGCCACGATCGACACCCTCGAGCTGGTCCTGGCCGCGGCGCCGCAGGCGCTGGCCGACCTCCAGCGCCAGCAGGACGTGCCGAAGGGCGACTCCATCACCTCGATGCAGCTGGCCGCCGACCTCGACGCCACCCCCGTCACCCGGGCCACCACGCGTGCCCTCGTCGCGGCCGTCGCCGTGGGCCTGGCGATCACGGCCGGCGCCACCGCCGGCATCGACGCGCTGGCCCGTCGCCTCGGAGCGGCCCGGCGCCGCCGCGAGGCCGAGGCGGAGGCCGAGGAGCAGGGCGCGGAGCCCACCGCGTCCGACGACGCGGACGAGTCCTCGAAGGAGTGGGAGCCCGCCGACGGCGAGCGCCACGCCGAGACCTCGCGGAGCCTCACCCCGCCATGAGCTCGACCGTCCGGACCCCCGCGCGGATGGACTCGGTCACGTGGCTGCTGCTCTACCTGACCGTCCTCTACGCGATCCCGTCCCGGCTGGTCGTCCCCGCGCTCGGCAGCGCCGGCTCGCCCTCGATGCTCGTCGGCCTGGTGAGCCTGGGCGGCTGGGCGCTCTACCAGGTGGGCCGCACCACCAGCCAGAGCCACCCGCGTGAGGTGCTGCCCGTCCGCCGGGCGCTGTTCGGCTTCGTCACGTGCGTCGCGATCACGTACGTCGTCGCGATGTCCCGGCCGATCGACTTCGACGAGATCAGCCCGGTCAACGTCGCGATGGCCGTGACGCTGTCGTGGACGGGCACCCTGCTGGTGGCCCACGACGGCATCTCGACGATGGAGCGGGCCCGGACGCTGGCCACGGCGCTGGCCTGGGCCGGCGGACTGATGGCGTTCCTCGGACTCATGCAGGTGGTCACGAGCGACCCGATCATCAACCGCATCTCGATCCCGGGCCTGTCGGCCGCCGAGTTCCAGATCTTCACCCGCGGCGAGACGATCCGTCCCTCCGGCACCGCCACGCACCCGATCGAGTACGGCGTGATCATGGCGATGCTGCTGCCGTTCACGCTGCACGCGGCGTTCCACACCACCCACGACCGCCGGCTGCTGCAGTGGATCCCCACGCTCATGGTGGGCGTGACGATCGCGCTGACGTTCTCGCGGTCGGCGTACGTGAGCGCCGCGGTGGCCGCCGCCGTGCTGGTGGTCGGCTGGCCGCGCCAGCGCCGGCGGCTGTTCCTGGCCGGCGCGCTCGCGATGGCCGTGGTGCTGTTCGCGGCCGTGCCGCGGTTGTTCGGCACGATCCAGTCGCTGTTCCGCAACGTCGGCACCGATCCGAGCATCACCTCGCGCACCGACAGCTACGAGATCGCGTGGGCGTTCATCACGCAGTCGCCGGCGTTCGGGCGCGGTCTCGGCTCGTTCCTGCCCAAGTACCGCATCTTCGACAACCAGTACCTGCTGCTCATGGTGAGCATCGGCCTCGTGGGCACCGCGGCGTTCCTGCTGCTCGCGCTCGCGGGGCTGTGGGTGTCCCTGCGCGTGCGCCTGCTCGCCCGGGACGAGGACACCCGCGACCTCGGCCTGTCGCTGCTCGCCGCGATCGCCGCCGGTGCCACGGGCATGGCGCTGTTCGACTCGTTCGCGTTCCCGATGACGATGGGCACGTACTTCCTGCTGCTGGGCATGGCCGGGGCGGTCCATCGCATCGTCGTGCTCGAGCCACGGCGTCCCGACCCGTCGCTGGTGCCCACCGGGTCCACCGTCACCCACCCGCTCCGCGTCCTGCGGCGTGCCGTCGCGCGCCGCCTGCGTCGGCGATGGGCACGTCAGGTCAGAGCATCGCGTCCAGGACCGCCACCGGGTCCGTGAACACGAGGTCCGCGGCGCGCTCGACCTGCGCGGGGTCGAAGGCGTCGCCGCGGTACGAGACCGAGATCCGGAAGCGCCCGGCGTCGGTCGAGCTGATCCAGCCGATCGTGTTCGGGGCGATGCCCTCGGTGCCGTGCACGGCACGTCGCTCGGCACCCGGCACGGTCCACGGCATCGACTCGTAGATCTTCAGCACGCCGGGGTTGCTGACCGAGACGCGCGCCCGCACGGGACGCGGCACGGTGTCGGCAGCCGTGGGCGGCACGGGCGGGCGGCGCTTCGCGCGCAGCAGCCGCGCGGCGACGGCGGCCAGGGGCCGCCCCGAGCTCAGCATCGCGTCGAGTCGCTCGCCCAGCATCTCCGGCTCGAAGCCCTCGGACCACACCGGGACGGACACGCCGGTGATGAAGTTGCCCCCGGTCGTGACGCCGTTCGGCAGGTAGCGGCGCAGGTCGACCACGAGGTCGCCCTGGGGCTCGATCGGGAGACCGGCCTGCTCGGTGGCGGCCGCGGCCAGCAGCAGCATCGTGGGGCTGATCCCCAGTCCGTGCTTCGCGCCCCACGCGCGCACCCCGGCCATCTCGGCGACGTCGCAGTCGCGGTGCAGGCGGCGGGTCAGGCCACCCGGGTCGATCAGCGGCAGCCGGTCGTCCTCGCGTGGGGCCTCGCCCGCCGGCGGCGGACCGGGGACCCCGCCGCGGTCGCGCACGAGGGCGATGGCGTTCCGGGGGTGGCGCCCGAAGGTGTTCCAGAGTGCCTTCGAGAGGGGCCGGTCGGTGACGCCGTCGAACATCGCCGGCACGGGCGCGCCCGCGGCCATCATCAGCACGATCGCGGGCAGGCTCGAGGCCAGCGGCGCGTCGAGCAGCACGTGGTCCATGGCGGTGGCGAGCTCGTCGTCCTTCAGCGCGAACTGCACCGGCAGGTCCGGGACGAGGTGGGCGACGAGCCAGTCCTGTGCGGACTCGGTGACGTCGTCGGGCACGACGCGGACGACCTCGTCGGCGCGGTCGGCGATCGCGGCGCCGCGGTAGCGCCAGTGGTCGGCGTCCGCGCGCTCGAAGCCGACGCGGGTCTGCGGGCCGTGGGCGGCCAGGCGCACGAACGCCTCGCGCAGCACCTCGGGCGGCGGCAGGTCGAGGGGGCTGAAGGACTGGCGGATGATCGACCCGCCCAGGAGCCGGTCGATCCCGGCGATCGGCACGAGCCGCGAACCGTCTGCCATGTCACGAGCGTAGTGCCGGAATCGCCCGCCCGAGGGCGTCTCGCGGATACGATGTGGCGACCGTCCCCGAGGCCGAGGTGAGCGCTGCGATGACCGACCGCCCCGTTCCCGTCGCGCCTGTCCCCGAGCCGCGCCGGCTGCGCCTCCTGCTGGTCGTCTCGACGGCGCACCCCGAGTCCGTCGGCGAGGCCTGGATCGCGTACCAGTGGATCCACCGGCTCGCGGAGCGTCACGACGTCACCGTTCTGTGCTACCGCCAGCGCGCCGGGCTGCCGTTGACCGGAACCGTCCCGAACGCTCGCGTGGTCGAGTGGACCGAGCCCCCGCTGATCGGCCGGCACGAGCGCTTCAAGGCCATGCTGAACCCGGGCTACTACCCGTTCGCGTGGCAGGCACGCCGCTGGATCCGGCGGGCCCTGGCGCACGGCGAGCGGTTCGACCTGGCGCACCAGCTGACCCCGGTCTCGCTCCGGTTCGCCTCCCCCCTGGCCCGCTCGGGCATCCCGTACGTGATCGGCCCCGTCGGCGGCAGCCTCGACTCGCCGCCGGCCTTCGCCGACGAGGAGGACGGTGCGCCGTGGTTCACGGGCCTGCGCCGGCTCGACGCGTTCCGGCTCCGCCACAGCCGCGGCCTGCGCGCCACGTTCGCGAACGCCGCGCTCGTCGTCGGCATCGCCGACTACGTCCGCGAGCAGCTCGGCGACATCCGCCTGCGTGCGTTCACCACGATGAGCGACACCGGCATCGAGTCGCTGCCCGCACCGGCGCCGGGCAGCGACCGCACCCGGGGTGTGCGCCTGCTGTTCGTCGGACGGGTCATCCGCACCAAGGGCGTGCGCGACGCGGTGCGGGCCCTGGCGCTGCTGCCGCGCGGCACGGCGACGTTCGACGTCGTGGGCGACGGCTACGACCGCGCGGCCTGCGAGGCGCTCGCCGCCGAGCTGGGGGTGGCCGACCTCGTGCGGTTCCACGGCCGGGTCCCGCACGAGCAGGTGGACTCCTTCTACGAGCAGGCCGACGTGTTCGTGTTCCCCAGCTACCGCGAGGCGGGCGGCATCGTCGTCATCGAGGCGCTCTCGCACGGCCTGCCGGTGGTCGCGTGCGACCGCGGCGGACCGTCGAGCACGGTCACCGACGCGTGCGGGATCCGCGTGCCCGTGACCGATCCCGAGCAGCTGGCCCGGGACCTCGCCGACGCCCTCGCCCGACTGTGCGCCGACCCCGTGCTGCGCGCCCGGCTCGCCGAGGGAGCCCGGCGGCAGAGCGCGGAGGTCTCGCTGTGGGACCGCCGCGTCGAGCACGTGGAGGAGCTCTACGCGCGGGTCCTCGAGGCCTGACTCACGCGCCGCGGACCCGGCGGCCGAGCACGGCGCGGGCGGGCCCCGCGATCCGGCCGGGAAGGACCGAGAGCACGGTGGCGGTGGTCTTCGGGCGCAGCACCGCGAGGGCCAGCAGGTACGTGATGCCCACGGCGGCCCCGCCCAAGAAGATCTCGAGGACGAGCGGCAGCGGGTCGGCGAGGTGCAGCACGCCCCAGCCGACGGCGCCCGCGACGATCGCGGTGGGCACGACCCCGAGGAACGGCAGGATGACCTGCCAGCGGGTCGCCCCGATGACGGGCGCGACCGGGATCGAGCGCAGCAGCGCCTCGACCGTGGCGATCGTGGCCCAGCCGACGACGACCGCCATCAGCCCGAACTGGACGAGGTACAGGGACACCAGCAGCGCCAGGCTGTAGATCGTCGCGATGAAGGCGAACCAGCGACCGGGATGTCCGGTGCCGACCAGGAGCGCCTGGTCGACGGCCCAGCCGACGCCCGCGATCGCCATCACGGCCAGGGCGGGGACGACGTGGGCGCTCTCGGCCTTGTCCGCGCCGAACAGCAGCTGGACCACCTCGGGCGCCGCGACCGCGAGGAACACCATGAGCGGCGTGATGACCGCGTAGGCCACGGACGAGGCCCGCAGGTACGCGCCGCGCAGCCGGTCGACCGAGTCGCGGATCTTCGCGAACGCGGCCATCGAGACCGGCAGCAGCGCCGAGATCGACAGGTCCTGCGCCGTCTGGACCAGCCGCTGCGCGATCGAGAGGTAGCCCATCTCGCGCACGCCCAGCCCGGCCACGACGATCGCGGTCTCGGCCCAGACGCGCAGCGCGTAGACCAGGCCGCTGCCCACGACGTGCAGGCCGAAGTCGACCATGACCTTGAAGCGCGCGAAGGAGAAGCCGGGGTGCGGCCGCCAGCGCGCGACGATCCACACCGAGACGAGCACGATCAGCTGGCCGCACAGGACCTGCAGGACGAGCGCCCAGGCGCCGCCGCCGGTGAGCGCGACCGCGATCGCGACGACCTGGGCGATGATGGCGGCGTTGGCCTCGAGGAGCGCGAGCTTGCGGAACTCCATCGCCCGGCGCAGCAGGGCCACCGGGACCGAGCCGAGGGCGACGGCCAGCACGGACAGGCCCATGACCTGCAGCAGCGGCGCGGCCTCGGGCACGCCGAGGGCCGAGCCGATGAACGGGGCCGCCACGGCGATCGCACCGGCCAGCAGCAGGCCCGAGCCGAGCGAGAACCAGAACGCCGTGGCGAGGGTGCGCTCGTCGACGTCGTCGGCCTGGACCAGGTACGCCGAGAAGCCCGCGTCGGCGAGCACGTAGATCAGCGGCAGCAGCGTGGTGGCCGTGGCCGCGACGCCGAAGTCCTCCGGGGACAGGATCCGCGTCAGGATGATGATCGTCAGGAAGCCGCCGAGGCGCGTCACCCAGCGCTGAGCGGTCATCCACAGCACGCTGATCGAGGTGTGGCGTGCGAGGCCCGTGTCGTCGCTCATGCTCACCCCATCACCCTCGTGGGTCGCACGCCGGGGAGGCCGCAGCACGAGTCCCGGGCGTCTGCCGCAAACCGCCGAAAGGCACCGGCCGACCGCTTTACACTGTACTGCGCAGCACTGCTCCCAGTGGGCGAATCCGCCAGACCGGCCACCGTGCGTGGACGACGTCGAGAGGACCGATTCATGAGCGACGGTCGACAGGCTTCGAGCGCGGCCCGCCGCGTCCTGCGGCCCCGCACGTGGCGACGCTGGGCGCGCCTGGCGAACTTCGCCGGCTACGACGGCGCCGAGCTGGACGACGCCACGATCGGCGCGGGCGTGCGCCTCTCCCCCACGGTCTCGGTGCGCAATGGCAGCCGGGTCACGATCGGCGCCGGCTCCCACATCGGCCAGGGCAGCTGCCTGTGGGCGGGCGACGCGAGCGGCAGCATCACGCTCGGCGACCACGCGCTGCTCGGGCCCGACGTGTTCATCACCGCCTCGAACTACGACTTCGACGCCGGCGCCGGTCCCGTGATGGACCTGCCCAAGCGCGAGGCCGACGTCGTGATCGGCGCGAACACCTGGCTGGGCACCCGCGTCGTGGTGCTGCCCGGCGTCACGATCGGCGACGGCACGATCGTCGCCGCCGGTGCCGTCGTCACCCGCGATCTCCCGCCCGACTCGGTGGCCGCCGGCGTCCCCGCCACCGTCGTCCGGCGCCGCGGTGCGTCCTCATGACCGACGTCACGATCGTCATCGTCACGTACAACAGCGCCGACTGGGTGGGTCGCTGCCTCGACTCGCTGCCCGCCGCGCTCGGCGACCTCGAGGCCGAGCTCGTCGTGGTCGACAACGCCTCGGCCGACGACAGCGCGGAGGTCGTGGCGCGCCACGCGCCCCACGCGCGGCTGCTGCACAACGACGTCAACGCGGGCTTCGCCCGCGCGGTCAACCAAGGTGCCGCGGCCGGCTCCGCGCCGTGGGTGCTGCTGCTCAACCCGGACATGGAGGCGCGGCCCGGCTCGCTCGCCGAGCTGGTCGGGTTCGCGCACCGCCACCCCGGTCACGGCATGTACGGCGGCCGCACCCTGACCACCGAGGGCGAGCTCGAGCCTTCCTCGTGCTGGGGCCTGCCGAGCCTGTGGAGCACGTTCTGCTTCGCCTCGGGCCTGTCCACCGTCTTCCGTCACTCACGCGTGTTCGACCCCGAGGCCATCGGCGGCTGGCAGCGCGACTCGGTACGCGAGGTCGGCATGATCACCGGCTGCCTGCTGCTGGTGGAGCGCCGGCTGTGGAACCGGCTCGGCGGCTTCGACGAGCGCTACTTCGTCTACGGTGAGGACGCCGACCTCAGCGCCCGGGCGCGAGCCCTCGGCGCGCGTCCCGTCATCGACCCCGCGGTCGAGGTCGTCCACGCGATCGGCACGTCCTCCCCCGGCACTGCCGGCAGCAAGCCGCTGCTGCTGGCCGGCAAGATCACCTACGCCCGTACGCATCACGGGCGCCTGGGGCCGCTGGGTGTCTGGCTGCTGCGCGCCGGCGTCGGCCTGCGCGCACTCGGCGCCCGCCTCACCGGCAGGGGCGCGAAGTGGCTGGCCACGTGGCAGCGCCGCGCCGAGTGGTGGGACGGCTTCCCCGAGGGCAGCGGACGATGAGCGGCGCGGCCCGGGCCAGCATCGTCATCCCCGCCCACGACGAGGAGCGCGTCATCGGGCGCACGCTGACCGCCGCGCTCGCCGGCACCGCGCCGCACGAGTACGAGACCGTCGTGGTCTGCAACGGCACCACCGACGCCACGCCCCGGATCGCCGCGGCGTTCGACGGCGTCCGCGTGGTCGAGATCGCCACGCCCTCCAAGACCGCCGCGCTCAACGCCGGCGACGCCGCCGTGTCGGCGTTCCCGCGCGTCTACCTCGACGCCGACGTCGTCCTCGGCCCCGGCGCGCTGGAGGCCGTGGTCACGGCGCTCGAGGCGGGTCACCCGGCGGCGGCCCCGCGCCCCGTCTTCGACACCACGGGCCTGTCGCTGCCGTGCCGCGCGTACTACGCGATCCGCTCGCGGCTCGGCTACGTCAGGCACCACGTCATCGGCGCCGGCGTCTACGCGGTGTCGGCCGAGGGGCGTGCGCGGTTCGGCGCCTTCCCCGACGTCATCGCCGACGACGGCTGGGTCTACGCCCACTTCGACCACGCCGAGCGCGTCAACCCGCCCGGCGCCACGTTCACCGTGCACCCGCCGCGCACGCTGCGGTCGCTCTACCGGCGCCAGGTCCGGATCGTCGCGGGCAACCAGCAGCTGGCCGCCCTCGGCCACCGGGTCGAGGCGCCGCGCCCCACGTGGCGCGACGTCGTGCGGTCCGAGCCGCGGCTGATGCCCGCCGCCGTGGTCTACGTGGCCGTCACCGTGGCGGCCCGCGCCCACGCCCGCCTGCGGGCGCGACGCGGCGACCACGGCTGGAACCGCGACGAGACCTCGCGCGGCGTCGTCGGCACCGAGGCGGGACGCTGATGCGCCGCCTCGTCCTCATCGGCCTGGCGCTCGGCGTCGGCCTCGTCGCGCTCGCCGCCGCCGCGTTCTTCGTGCTCGACCCGTTCGACGACGGAGCGCCCTCGGGCGACGTCGTGTCGCTGTGGCCCGAGGTCCCACCGGCGCACGTCGACGTGGTGAGCGACGCGGACCCGGTCGAGCTCGGCACCGCCTTCACGAGCAAGGTCGAGGGCGATGTCGCCGGCGTGCGGTTCTGGTGGACGCCGCGCAACGAGGGCCCGCACACTGCCAGCCTCTGGTCGCCCGACGGCGAGCGGCTCGCCACCGTCGACTTCGAGCAGGCCGGCGGCCAGGAGGGCTGGCGCACCGCGTGGTTCGACCAGCCCGTCGAGATCTCCGAGGGCGAGCGGTACGTCGTGTCGTACCACGCGCCGCGCGGCCACTTCGCCCAGACGGTGGGCTTCTCGGGACAGTCGTACACCGGCGCGCTCGCGGTGGAGCCCGGCGAGAGCGGCGTCTATGCCGACGGCGAGAGCGCGTTCCCGACGAAGTCGTGGGAGTCCAGCCAGTACTGGGTCGACCCGCTGTTCGTGCCGCGGGAAGAGGTGCCGGAGGCGGACGCCCCCGCCCTGCCGAAGATCGTCGACACCGACGACTTCCGCGCCGAGGGCTTCCCGACCTCGACGAACACGGGTGTGCCGAAGGACTGGGAGCCGCAGCAGACCTTCACCGGCGACGTCGACATCGACGAGCCCGGCGCGGTGCTGGAGGACGTGCGCATCGTGAACGGGGTGCTGCACGTGCGCGCACCCGACGTGACGATCCGGCGGGTCGAGTTCGTGGGCTCGCGCATCGACAACCTGCAGGCGAGCTCCTGCAACAACGACCTCGTGATCGAGGACTCCAGCTTCGTCCGTGGCGACACCGAGCTGTTCCAGCCCGCCGTCCAGTTCGGCGGCTACCGCGCCACGCGCGTCAAGGTCATCGGACTGTCCGAGGGTCTGCGTGCCGGCGGTCGCCCGAACGGCTGCGGCCCGGTCGTGATCGAGGACTCCTACGTCAGCATCGCGCCGGCGGACGGGTGCCCCGACGTCGACTGGCACGGCGACGGGTTCCAGGCCTACGACGCCGCGGCGGTGACGATCCGCGACACGACGATCCTGCTCAACCACGACGAGGGGTGCCTGGGCAACGGCGCGATCTTCCACCCGAACGACGCGGGCAACGAGCGCCTCACCGTGGAGAACGTGCTGGTCGCCGGCGGCGGGTTCCCGTTCCGGCTCGGCACCCCGGGCGAGGTCTCGGGCCTCAAGGTCGTCGCCGACTCGTGGGAGTACGGACCCACCACGATCACCTCGTGCGGGGCCACGCGCTGGGGCTCCGGGAACGAGGCCGTCACGGTGTCGAAGGACGGCACGGTCGCCAGCGTCGGCGCGCTCAGCTGTCGGTGAGGGAGGAGTACGCGGCGCGCTCGGCGTCGGCGACCCTGCCGTAGAGCTCGGGCAGATCGGCGGGATCGGCCGCCAACACCTCGTCGAGCCGCGCGTGCGCCGCCTTCGCCCCGGCGTACACCTGGCGGCCGTACTCGTCGCGGCGCTTGAGCGCGTAGAGGAAGAGCTTGTAGCGCAGGTACCGGCGAAGCCTGCGTCGCGCGAGTGAGCGGTCGGGCATCACCTTGGCGCAGATGTACACGTAGTTGAGGACGTGGAAGAAGCCGTAGTCGAAGCCGGCGGCCCGCGCTCCCGGCGCCACGCAGTGGAACACGAGCGAGCGCGGCGCCGCGGCGACGAGCGACCCGGCCGCCAGCACGCGCAGGCCGATGTCGATGTCCTCGTGCGTGGCGTAGCCGACCCGCGAGCCGAGCGTGGCGTCGAACCGCACCGCCCGGAGCACGTCGGTGCGGAACGTCATCCGGTAGCCGCCGATCGTGGGCACGAGCGGGTGGTCGAGCCCGTCGGCGACCGCCCCGGAGCGCAGCGCGCGCGTGCGCTCGGCGCCGTAGAGGACGAAGGGGGCGGGCACCAGCAGCCGCTCCACACGGTTGCGGACGGCCATCACGGCGGGCACGTTGGTCAGTCGCCGGGTGGGCGCGACGGGCACGTCGACACCGGGGGGCGCGGAGGCCACAGGGGTCGCGGAGACGGCGCCGTAGCGCGCGTTGCGGTCCTGCTCGTAGACGCCCATGAGGTGCTCGGCCGTGTCGGGGAACCACAGCGAGTCGTCGTCGGGGTACATCGTGACCGGCTCCTCGACGAGGTCGAGGCCCTGGTTGCGCTGCGCCGGCAGGTTGGCGTGGTCGCCGTAGCGGACGACCACCGGGACGTCGGTGTCGCGGGCGACCGCCTCGCAGTACGCGCGCACGGCCTCGTGGTCGTCGCTGCGGTCGACCACGACGATCCGGGCGGCGGGCCGGGTCTGCGCCACGAAGAGCGGCAGCGAGATGCGCAGCATGTCGAGGCGGTTCCGCGTGGCCACCACGATGGCGTAGTCGAGCATCGCGCCGAGCCTATCCGCGCCCCGCGGTGGCGCGGGCGCAAACGGTGGGACCGGGCTCGCCCGCCAGGCGGGCGTCGGTCCAGGCGAACAGGTCGGGGTACAGCGGCGAGTCCTCCAGCACGAGTCCCAGGTGGTCACGCCCCTCGACGGTCAGGTAGTCCAGGACCTGGTCGCGCGCGCACGCCCGGGTGGCGAACTCGGCCTGTCGCTCGGCCGGGACCACGGTGTCGGCCGAGCCCTGCGCCAGGAGCAGGGGCGCCGGGACCGGGAGCTCGGGCTCGTTCTCCCCCAGTCTCCTGCCCATCGCGCCGTCGGCGAAGTACTGGTCGAAGATCGCACCGTCCTGGAACGACATCACCTCCTCAGCGAGCTCGGAGTAGGCCTGCGGGTCGGGCAGGCACTCCGCGGCCAGCTTCCGTCCGAACGACTCGGCCTCGTCGCTCGCGTAGTCGCCCCAGCTGACGTCGTCGTACGCCGCGTCGTAGGACGCCATCGTGTACGCGGCGAAGATGCGGTCCTGCGCCGGCAGCCGGTCGAATGTCTCGCGCAGGAAGGTGGCCGGCGCGAGGGCGGCGACGCCGTCCAGCTCGAGCTCGGGCGCGTAGGTCGGCTGGAGCCCTCCGGCCCAGAGGGCGGCGTGCCCACCCTGGGAGAAGCCCCAGACGGCGGTCCGCGGCGACGTGCTCAGCCCGTCGACCTCGCGCGCGGCCCGGGCGGCGTCGAGCATCGTCCGGCCGGCACCCTCGCCGATCAGGTAGGGCTGCTCGCCGTCGGCGCCCACGCCGGGGAAGTCGGGCGCGACGAGGACCCAGCCGCGCCGCAGCACCTCGTCGCCGACGTACATCGACCCCGCGGCCATCGGGTCCTGCTGCAGGCTCGGCGAGCAGTCGCGGGCGAAGCCCGACGTCCCGTGGCCCCACACCAGGACGGGGAGGTCGGTCAGCGTGGAGTCCTCCGGGGCGTAGACGGCCGCACTCGCCTCGACGGGCTCACCGTCGCGGTCGGTCGTCGTGTAGAGGATGCGCCAGGCCCGGCTGCCCGCGAGCGGCGACTCCGCGACCGGCTCGACCTCGAGCACCGTCCCCGGCTCCTGCGGCAGGGGGCCGTCGGTGCGCCGGGCGTCAGACGGCTCGTCCCGCAGCGCCCACAGGAGCACGACCGCCACGACCGCCAGCGCGAGCAGGGCGGCCAGCACGACGAGCACCGTGCTGCGGGACGGGGTGGGGTTCACGGCGTCTCGCCTACCCGAAGTAGCGGTAGCGGTGCCAGCGCGGCCACCGCGATCGGACGGCCGCGGTGCGCACGGCCGCGCGGGCGTGGGCGGACAGGCCGTCGGGCGAGTGACCCTCGCGCAGCGCCTGGAGGTCGGCCCACTGGGCCCGCTCGACGACGTGGCGATCGATCCGGCGCGCGGTGTCGAAGGCCTCGTCGTACGCCTCGTCGGACAGCGGCGACTCCTGCGCGAGCAGCAGCGCGGTCAGCAGCACCTCGTCGGCCAGCCGGCGCCGCACGTGCGGGTGGAGCCGCTCGGCCGCGTCGCGGTCGCCCCACGACGACAGGAAGCGGTCGTAGGCACGCCAGCGCTCCCACGCGTCGCGGGCGAGGCCGACCTGCATCGACATGCTGCTCGGGTGACGGCGGTAGTAGGCCTGGTCGACGCCGTTCACGTGCCCGACGTCGGCGACGGCGGCGATCTTGAGCCACATGAGCGCGTCGTGGGTGAACGGCAGGTCCTCGTCGTAGGGCCCCACCTCGTGCTGCACCGAGGTGCGCACGACCGCCTCGGGCGAGGCGATGTTGCTCCACGACCGGCGCAGCTGCATCCGGATCCAGTCGTCGCCGTCCCACGTGGTCCACGTGACGGCCGGCCGGGTGGGCCGGCGCACCGGGTCGGTGAGGAACTTCTGCGTCTTGCCGTAGACCAGGCCGATGCTCGGATGGGCCTCCATGAGCGCCGTGGCCCGCCCGAGCGCGCCGGGCGCCAGCTGGTCGTCGGACGAGATCAGGACGACGTAGTCCGAGTCGGCCTGCGAGACGCCCTTGTTGAACGTGGGGACGGCGCCGAGGTTGACCTCGTTGCGGATCAGCCGGACGTTGTCGTGCTCGGCCGCGAGCCGCTCGGCCACCTCGGCGGAGTCGTCGGTGGACTTGTCGTCGAGGATCGTGACCTGGGTGGTGACGTGCGGCTGGCGCACGATCGCCTCGACCGCGGCCGGCAGGTAGTGGCCGTAGTTGTAGCAGGGCACGACGACCTCGACGTGGGGCAGCCGCCCGGTGGTGGGACGGGTGGGCCAGCGCAGCTTCACGAAGCGTCCTCCTGCACGACCTTCGCGAGGGTCGTGACGACCTCGTCCTGGTCGGAAGCGGTCAGGTGCGGGTGCATGGGCAGCGAGAGTATCCGCCGGGCGGCCTCCTCGGCGACCGGGAACGAGCCGGGTCCGTGCCCGAGGTGGGCGTAGGCGTCGGTGAGGTGCACGGGCGTCGGGTAGTGGATCGCGGCGCCGATGCCCTCCTCGTGCAGGCGCGCCAGCACGCGGTCGCGGTCGTCGACCTGCACGACGTAGAGGTGCCAGACGTCCTCGTTGCCCGGCCGCACCCGTGGCGTGCGGACGCCTGGCACGTCGGCCAGCAGCTCGGTGTAGCGGGCGGCTGCGGCGCGGCGGGCCTCGTTCCACCGCTCGAGCCGACGCAGCTTCGCGCTCAGCACGACCGCGTGCACGGCGTCGAGGCGCGAGTTGATGCCGACCCGGTCGTGCACGTACTTGACCGTGCTGCCGTGGTTCGCGGTGCTGCGGACGACCTCGGCGACGGCCGCGTCGTGGGTGAGCACGGCCCCCGCGTCGCCGGCGGCACCGAGGTTCTTGCCGGGGTAGAAGCTGGTGGACGAGGCGTCGCCCAGGGCCCCGGCGACGCCGGCGGACGAGCGCGCGCCCTGCGCCTGGGCGGTGTCCTCGACGATCGCGAGGCCGTGGCGCTCGGCGATCGGCCGCAGCAGCTCGACGGGCGCGGTCTGGCCGAACAGGTGCACCGGCACGAGGGCACGGGTGCGGTCGGTGATCGCGGCCTCGACGAGGTCGGGGTCGATCAGCAGGTACTCGGGGTCCGCGTCGACCAGCACCGGCACCGCGCCGATCCGCGCGACGGCACCCGCCGTGGCGACGAACGTGTTGGCCGGCAGCACCACCTCGTCGCCCGCCGTGACGCCCACGGCGCGCAGGGCGAGCTCGATCGCGTCGGTGCCGTTGGCCACGGCGACGCAGTGGTCGACGCCGACGTAGGCCGCGTACTCGCGCTCGAACGCCTCGATGTCGGGCCCGCCGATGAACTCCGACGAGGCGAACAGCTCCTGCCACCGGGGCAGGACCTCGTCGGCGATCTCGGCCTGCTGGGCGGCGAGGTCGAGGAAGGGCACTCTCATGGCTGCTCCGGCTTCTGCAGGACTCGGTTGGCGCCGACCACGACGGCGCCCGGCGCGACGTCGCGCGAGACGACGGCGCCGGAGCCGATCACGGCGTCGTCGCCGATGACCACCCCCGGGAGGATCGAGGCGTTCGAGCCGATCGCGACGCGGTCGCCGATCACCGGCGGCTCGCACGTCCACTCCGCGGCCCCGGCCTGCGGGTAGCGCGAGTTCGCGGTCATCACGCCGTGCCCGATGAACACGTCGTCGCCGACCCGCATGCCCTCGCACACCAGCGTGTGGGACTGGATGCGCACGTTCGAGCCGCAGACGACGTCGTTCTGGACCTCCACGAACGGACCGACGAAGCAGCGATCGCCGAACGTGGCCTCGTAGATGTTGACCTGCTCGGCCACGACGCAGTCGTCGCCGAACGTCGAGTCGCGGATGCCGAGGGACAGCCGCCGCGGCTCACTCACCTCATCTCTCGCAGGATCGCGTCGGAGGCCTCGAAGACGGCATCGATCTTGCCGCACAGCACGGAGAACAGACGGTCGTGCTGACGCACCTCGGTGACCCGGGAGTCGCCCATGTCGGTGGCCAGCTTCGTCTTGGCGGTGACCCACAGCTCCTTCTGGTCGTGCTCGATGTGCAGGTACTCCCCCACGTCCTGGGCGATGCGCGCGGCGACGTGCTCGCGCTCGGCGATCTCGTAGCGGTGGGGGTAGTCGGCCCGGAGCTCGTCGTGCGAGTCGTACCGGCGCATCGGGGTGTACGCGACCGAGGACAGCGTGTGGAGCCCCTCGTACGCCGGGTAGACCGACACGTAGTCGCCGTCCATGATCGTCACGGCCCTGGCGGGTGGCAGCGAGGTCTTCGCCAGCACGAGCGCCGCCAGCTCCCACTTGATGCGGAAGTGCTTGTCGGCGGGCAGGCCCATGTTGGGGTCGGTGTAGCTGGCGTTGATGACGTAGTCGAACGGCCCGAACTCGCGCGAGCCGCTGCGCAGGACTCCGGCGGCGGCGTCGACCTCGTCGATCGGCGTGTCCACGTGCAGCACGCCGTCGAACCGGTGCACCAGCCGCTCGCGCAACGCCTTCACGTCGATCGACTTCTCCAGCACCTTGACCAGCAGCCCGTAGTCGTCGGGCCGGCGCAGCAGGTCGCCGGTGATCGGCAGGACCTCGTACTTCAGGTGGAACGAGTTCATCACGGCGAGGTACTCCTCCACCGACACCAGTCCGTCGTGGTGCACCGCGTAGAGGTTCTCGTCGACGTCGCTGAGGAACTCGGAGTACTCGCCGGTGAAGCGGTCGAAGCCCATGATCGACTGGTAGATCGTGTAGCCCGAGCGCGGGTAGTGGAAGCCCATGTGCAGGCGGCACTGGTTCGTGGTGCCGGCGCCGACGAGCGGCGTGGGCTCCCTCTCGAAGATCTCGACCCGGACGTCGCCGAACCGTCGCTCGATCTGCTGCGCGATGTGGAATCCGAAGAATCCACCCCCGATGATCCCGACGCGCATCGCTCAGCCCGCCGTGGTCCGGCCGACGACGACGCGCTCGAACCGCGCCACGGGCGAGCCCGAGACGGCTCCTCCCGCGTTGAGTCCGATCCTCACGTTCGTCAGCGTACGACTGACGGTGCCCACCTCGCGCCAGTTTTGACCAGCATCCGTGGAGAAGGCACCGGTGATCACGCCGGTGGCGGCATGGCGGGTGAAGCGCAGCTGCAGCGAGGTGGCCGTGGTGGCCACGCGCTGCACGACCGGGGGGCCCGACCGCTCGTCGATCAGGGCCACCGTGTGGGCGCCCGCCGCGGAGTTGTAGGCACGGGTCAGCTCGACGTAGTTGTCGTCGTCGACGTAGAGCACGATCCCGCCGTGCTGGTAGTTCGCCGTCGGTGCGTAGCTCATCGTGGTGGTCACGCTCGTCCACGTCGCCGGCAGGTCACGGAACACGGTGTTGGTCGTGTTGTTCATCGCCTGCCACAGGTCGCCCTGGCCCGTGGCCAGGCCCAGCCCGTTCGTCGCGTAGCTCGGCGCCGCCGTGGCGCTCTCGGTGTTGCGGACCGCGCCGGCCGCCGTGCGGGCCGCGAAGTCCCAGCCCGCGGCCAGCAGGCCGGCGCGCGACGTCTGGTCGAGCACGTGCGTGTCCGTCGTCTCGGTCGGGGCCGTGGGCGTCGGCGTCGGCGTCGTGGGGGACGGCGACGGCGACGGCGTCGTCGGTGTCGGTGTCGTCGGCGTCGACGGCGTCGTCGGCGTCGGTGTCGCTGTCGGTGTCGGCGTGGTCGGCGACGGGGCCGGCTCGGTCGGTGCGACCGTGGCCGGCACCTGGATCGTGGCCTCGCGGAAGGTCGCGGTGACCTGCGCACCCGTCGCGCCGCCGGAGTTCAGCGCCAGCCGCGGAGCCGTGAAGCCGCGCGTGACGGTGCTGACCGTGCGCCACGTGGCTCCGGCGTCGCTCGAGAACGAGGACACGATCTGGTTCGTCGCCGCGTTGCGCTCGAACCGCAGCACGAGGTCCGTCGCGGTCACGCCCGAGACGGCCTGCGCCGCCGGGGTGCCCGAGGTCTCGTTGACCGCCATGACGATCTGTCCGCCGGCGGTGGAGTGGTACGACCGCGCGAGCTCGAGGTAGTTGTCGTCGTTGTCGTACAGCACGATCCCGGCGTGCTGGTAGTTCGCGGACGGCGCGTGGGTCAGCCGCACCCGGACCGAGGTCCAGTTGCTGGGCAGGTCGCGCAGGACCGTGTTGTCGGAGTTGTTCGACGTCGACCACAGGTCGCCCGACGTGGTCGGCAGGCCGAGGCCCTGCGCCGAGTACGTCGCCGTGGCGCCGCTGGTGCGCTCGGTGTCGCGCACGATCCCGGCGCCCGTGCGGGCGCGGAAGTCCCAGCCGTCCGCGATCATCGCGGCGCGGTTCGCGTAGCCGAGCGAGAACGTCCCGCCCGCGGGCGGCGTCGTGGTGGGCGGCGTCGTCGTCGGGCTGGTCGTGGGCTGGGTGGTCGGCGTCGTGGTGGGCTGCGTCGTCGGCTGGGTGGTCGGCTGCGTCGTCGGCGTCGTGGTGGGCGCGGTGGTCGGCTGGGTCGACTCGTCCGCCGCGACGACGACCTCGTCGTACAGCGCGGTGGGCTGCGAGGTGGTCTGCGCGTCGGCGCCCGTCAGCAGCGCGAGTCGCGAGAACGCCCGCGTCGAGCTCACCGAGCCGGCCGGGATCCACGAGGCCCCGCCCGTCGTGGAGTACGCCGCGGTGATCGTGTTGCCCGACCGGGTCAGCCGCAGGCGCAGGCTCGTCGCCGTGGCCGTCTGCGCCTGGACGATCTGCGCCGTGCCCCCGACCTCGTTGACCAGCGAGACCCGCTGGCCCACGTTGAAGCTGCGCGTCAGCAGCACGTAGTTGTCGTCGTCGTCGTACACGCCGATGCCCGCGGACTGGTAGTTCCGGGTGGGCGCGAACGACGGGACCGACAGCTCGACACGGCTCCACCCGGAGGGCAGGTCGCGCAGCAGCGAGTTCCGCGAGTTGTTCATCGACGACCAGATGTCGCCGGTGTCGACCGGCACTCGCAGGCCGGAGGCCGAGTACGAGACCACGGCGCCGGACGTGCGCTCGGTGTCGCGCACCGCGCCGGCCGCCGTCCTCGCCTTGAAGTCCCAGCCGTCGGCCAGCAGCGCCGCGCGGTCGGGGTAGTTCAGGAGGTAGCTCTTCTCGCCCTTGGGCGTGATGGTGAGCGACACCGGGACGATGACCGGGCTGCCCGCCGCGCCGGACGCGTGCAGCTTGACCGAGCCGGAGTACGTGCCCGCCGCCAGGGAGCCCGGGTTCGCGCGCACCGTGACGCTGCCGTCGCCGGTGCCCGACTCGGGCGTGACCGAGAGCCACGAGGCGCCCGAGACGACCTCGGCACCCCAGGTCAGCGTGCCCGCGCCGGAGTTCGTGACGGCGAGCGTCTTCTCCTTCACCGCCCCGTCCTGGGCCGACGTGAAGGACAGCGGGGTGTCGTCGACCTCGAGGATCGGCGGCACCGTCTCGGACTTGAGGATCTTGACGGCCTGCTTCGACGTGGTGACCGCCGAGGAGAAGTAGAGGGTGGAGGTGTCGCCCTCGGTGCGGATGCGGAACGGCACCGTCGCGCCGGCCACCCGGACGCCCGAGACGTGCGGCACGCCCGTGACGTCGACGGTGAACGTGAGGGCGTCGCGCGACTTCACGAACGCCTCGGCATCACGCTGCGGGACGGCAGGCAGGGGCAGCCGGCGGATCGTGAAGTCGAGGGCGTCCTGGCCGTCGACGACGTCGTCGATCACCGTGCGGTTGCGCTGGTGGATGTACTTCACGACCGTGCCGATGGGCGCCGACCAGACGTCCTTCGTGGCGGCGTAGGCGATCGCGCCGTCGTCGTTGGTCATGTCGTGCAGGACGAGGTTGGCCCACTTGCCCTGGCTCTGGGCGTCGTCGACGATCGTCTTCAGGTCGGCCGGGGGCACGGGCGTGTGCTCGTGGGAGTTGAAGCTCTTGAGGTCCATGAAGTCGACGGGCGTCGTGTCCTCGAGCGCGTTCCAGTTGTAGCCGCGCGCGGACAGGAAGTAGTCGGCGGCGGTGACCCCGTACTCGATGTTGCGGAAGCCACACGGCCACACGAGGCTCTGGACCTCGTCGGCCGAGCCCGTGGCCTGCGCGACGGCCGAGATGCTGCCGGTCATGTGCGAGATCAGGCTCGTGCGGCTCACCAGCGTGCACAGGTGGTAGAGCAGGTGCGAGCCCAGCTCCATGCCGTCGGCGTACATCTGCGGGTAGCTCGCGGGAGGCGTGCTGCCGTTCATGACGAAGGTGCCCTTGGTCCCGGCGGCCTTCAGCTCGGCGTAGCCCGAGTCGTACGAGTCGTCGGTGGAGGAGCTGAACGCACCGCGGTGACCGTCCTTCCAGGTGGAGATGCCCACCGGGCCGGACGGGTTCACCACGACGCGCACGTCGACGGTCTGGCTCTGGTCGACGCCGGGCGCGTCGTCGCGGACGGTGACCTGGGCGGAGTGGACGCCTGCGGACAGCTCGTCGCAGTCGGCCGTGACGGTCAGCTGCGCGGGGCTCGGGCCCGACGTGGCGGACAGCGAGATCCATGACGCGTCGGCGGAGGCGGTCCACGGCAGGTCGTCACCGTTCCAGGTGACGACCGAGACGGCCTGTCCCCCGGTGCACGGGCGGCCGGCGCGGGTGCCGAAGGCGATCTGCGAGGGCGAGGTGTCCAGCACCGAGCGGCTGTAGTCGGGCTGCGTGGCGGCCTGGACGGTGGGGGCGCTCGTGGTGGGCGCGGTGGTCGGGGCGCTCGTGGGAGCGGAGGTGGGCGCGCTGGTCGCGGCGCTCGTGGGAGCCGGGGACGGCTCGCTCGTCGGCGCGGGCTCGGAGGCGCTCGGCGTCGGCGTGGGGTCGGTGGTCTCGGCGGACGCCGGAGCGCCCAGGGCCGAGGCCAGCACGGCCAGCGTCGCGAGGATCGTCGCGGTCCGCCGGCCCGGGGGGTTGAGATGAAGCATCACGCCGTCCTTCACAGATGGCCTCTGCACTCCCGCCTGTTGCGACGCATGAGACCCGAATCTCCACACTGATGTCGCGGTGCGTTCGTGAACCTTCGAGACCGCGAGCACCCCCCGTGTCTCGGAGCCTAACGACCGGAACGCCGGGGTTTTGTCGGCTTTCCCAATGTTGTGACCAGTGCGACTGATGTGGTGTGTGACGTCATCGTCATCACCCGCGGAGAGGCACCATCGGGCCTCCTTGATACGTCCAGCGAGTCCCTGCCGTATCACGAGTGCCCACCCATATCTGGCATATCAGTGGTCACGCGAGTCACACGTGCCCCATACTTCGAGGGTGAACACGAAGACGCTGGGCCTCGGCTCGCTGGTGGCGCTCGTGGCGACGGCCGTCGTCACGGCCGGTGCGATCACGTCCGCTCGCGCCAGCGCGCCCGCTCCCCGCGCGGCCACGGCCGCCACCACCGCCAAGGTGAAGATCGTCAACCCGACCCAGCGCGTGGTGGGGTGGGCCGGCTCGGTCCGCGTCGTCCCGCAGGTCAAGCGCGCCCGGGGCGTCAAGGTGCTCTCGAAGCGCATCACCGTGTCCCGCAGCGGCAAGCGCCTCCACACGAACCGCAGCGCCGTGCGCCTGCGCCCCGGCACGTACCGTGCCGTCATCACCGTGAAGTCCCGCTCGAAGGGGCGCACCGCCACGACGCGCCGCGCGATGCGCCTCGTCGTGCGCCAGAACGCCTGCGCGACCGCCCCCGACATTCGCGCCCTGAGGATCGACGCGGCGTTCTCGCCCTCGGTCCGCGGCACGTCGCTCGCGCAGACCCAGCGACTGATGCGCTCCCCCGGGACGCTCGAGCGCGTCAACGTCTCGCAGGTGCTGCAGCACTCCGCGCGGCTGTCGCGCCTCTACTCCGACCCGAACGTCATGGCCCAGGCGAACGCCGAGCTCGGCCCGCTGCGGCGGCTGGCGGCGAAGGGCGTGACCTCGGTGCAGGAGCGCGAGTTCGCGGCCTGCGGCATCGCGACCCGCTTCGTCGGCGTCTTCGCCGACGGCGAGCTGGTCCAGCTCAAGACCATCTGACGCGGCGGCGTCAGGAGTTGAAGGCGCTCTGCGTCTTCTCCAGGCCGACGGCGATCAGGCTCTCGACCGCGTCGGCGGCCTCCTGCGTGACGATGTCGGCCTCGGTGCGCTCGACCTTCGCGAACGGCTTGAGCACGAAGTCGTGCACGGGCTGCTGGCCGGGCGGGCGCCCGATGCCGAACCGCACGCGCAGGAAGTCGCCCGTGCCGATCGACTGACGGATCGACTTCAGCCCGTTGTGCCCGTTGTCGCCGCCGCCGGACTTGCAGCGCAGCGAGCCCAGCGGCAGGTCGAGCTCGTCGTGGATGACGATCAGCCGGTCGGGCGTGACGTCGTAGTACTTCATCAGCGCGGAGACCGCCCCGCCGCTCTCGTTCATGTAGGTGCGAGAGCGGCCCAGGACCGTGCGCTCGCTCGCGAGCAGGCCCGAGACGATGTCGGCGCGCGCCGTCTTCAGAGACGAGAACCGGCCGCCCATGCGGGCGGCCAGCTCATCGGTCACGTGGTACCCGACGTTGTGCCGGGTGGCGGCATAGGTCGGGCCGGGGTTCCCCAGCCCGACGACCAGCCAGGTCATCAGCTCTCGGTGGACTCCGGCTCGGCGGCCTGCTCCTCGGCGGGCGCCTCGGGCTGGTCGTGCTCGATGCCGGCCTCGGCCTCGGCGTCCTCGAGCTCGGCCTCGACCTCGGCCGCGGTGGGCGCGTGGGTCAGGTTGAGGATGAGCAGGTCCTCCTCGACCGCCAGGGCCGCACCCCGGGGCAGGTCGAGGTCGGAGGCGAGCACCTGCGCGCCGACCTGCAGGCCCTCGACCGAGACCTCGATCTCGGACGGGATGTGCGTGGCCTCGACCTCGAGGGCGACCGTGGCGTTCTCGGTGACCAGCAGGACGCCGGCCTCGGGCTCGCCCACGACGGTGATCGCGACGTCGACGGTGACCTTCTCGCCACGCTTGACGATGAGCAGGTCGACGTGCTCGATGAAGCCCTTGAGCGGGTCGCGCTGGACCTGCTTCGGGATGGCGAGGTGGTTGTCCGAGCCCAGGTCGATCGCGAGCAGCGCGTTCGGGGTCTTGAGCGCGAGCATCGTGTCGTGGCCGGGCAGGGTCACGTGGATCGGGTCGGTGCCGTGTCCGTAGAGGACGGCGGGGATCTTGTCGTCACGTCGGATGCGGCGCGCGGCACCCTTGCCGAACTCGGTGCGCTGCTCGGCGGAAAGCTTGATCTCGGCCACGGGGATTCTCTCCTTGGAGGGTTCAGTCTGAAGTCTGGGCTCGGCGCTCGACACAGCACTCCTGTGGAGCGCCCTGTCGATCACGGTCCGGTGGACCCTCGCCGAGGCAACCCCACGAGTCTAACCCACCCGTGCGGGCGAGCCGAAATCGGCCGCGAGGAGCGACTCAGGCCCAGCAGCGGGTCAGCACGAGGTGGGTGGCGAGAGCCATCAGCGCCGAGACGGCGACCGAGAGGATGCCCAGCGTGCTCACGGTGAGGACGCCGCTGAGCAGCACGACGCCGGAGGCGACCATGATCGCGACGACCACCGGCTCGCTCACGCGGCCCTCGAGCCAGCCGACCGCGAGCCGGGCCAGCACGACGATCACCGCGGCGGCCAGGGCGAGCGCCACGACCAGCACCGCGAGCGGCAGCAGCAGGTTCGTGGTGAGGTCGCCGGCCGAAAGAGCCAGCAGCAGCGTGCCCGCGACGCCGATCGCGGCGTACAGCAGCGCCAGCTGCGCCGCGGCGCGCACGACCGACCCGGTGGTCACGCCGTCCTCACTCCGGGACTCGCCTCACTCGGAGAAGAGGCTCGTGACCGAGCCGTCCTCGAACACCGCCGAGACGGCCTGCGCCAGCAGCGGGGCGATCGACAGGACGGTGAGCTTGTCGAACTGACGGTCCTCCGACAGCGGCAGCGTGTTGGTGACGATGACCTCGGTGGCGACCGAGTTCTTCAGCTTGTCGACGGCCTCGCCCGAGAACACGGCGTGCGTGGCGGCGATGACGACCTCGGCCGCGCCGTCGTTCATGAGGGCCTCGGCGGCCTGGCAGATCGTGCCGCCGGTGTCGATGAGGTCGTCGACCAGGATGCACGTGCGGCCGGCGACCTCGCCGACGACCCGGTTGGCCTTGGTGACGTTGGCCTGCGAGATGTCGCGGGTCTTGTGGATGAACGCCAGCGGGGCGTTGTCGAACTGGCGGGCCCACTGCTCGGCGACCTTGATCCGGCCGGCGTCGGGCGAGACCACCGCGAGCGGCTTGTTGCCGTAGCGCTTGCGCACCTGACGCGTCAGGATCGGCATGGCCAGGAGATGGTCGACGGGGCCGTCGAAGAAGCCCTGGATCTGCGCGGTGTGCAGGTCGACCGTCATGAGGCGGTCGGCGCCGGCGGCCAGGAAGAGGTCGGCCATGAGGCGGGCGCTGATGGGCTCGCGACCGAGGTGCTTCTTGTCCTGGCGGGCGTAGCCGTAGAACGGCAGGACCACGGTGATGCGCTTGGCCGAGGCGCGCTTGAGCGCGTCGATCATGATGAGCTGCTCCATGATCGCCTCGTTGATGGGCGCGGCGTGGCTCTGGATCACGAAGGCGTCGCAGCCGCGCACCGACTCCTCGAAGCGCACGTAGATCTCGCCGTTGGCGAAGTCGTACGCCGTGGTGGGCACGCAGTCCACCTCGAGCAGCTCGGCGACCTCCTGGGCGAGGATCGGGTGCGCGCGGCCCGAGAACAACATGAGGTTGCTCGTGGGCGTGCGCTTACTGAGGCTCTTGTTGGTGGCCACCGCTGGTCTCCTGCGTGGTCTGGTCCGCGGCGTGCGCGGAAGGCGTACCCGGTCGCCGGCTCGCGACCCACCCCTCGATTGTCCTCTGTCCCGACGCGGGGACGGCCAGCGCCCCCGGCGCCACGTCCTCGCGGACGACCGTTCCCGCGCCCGTGTGAGCGCCGTCACCGAGGCTCACGGGCGCGACGAACACGTTGTGGCACCCGGTCTTGACGTGCGTGCCGATCGTGGTGCGGTGCTTGGTCACCCCGTCGTAGTTGGCGGTGATCGCGCCGGCTCCCAAGTTGGTGCCCTCCCCCACCTCGGCGTCGCCGATGTAGGACAGGTGCGGCACCTTCGCGCCGGGGCCGATGTGGCTGTTCTTGACCTCGACGAACGTGCCGACCTTCGAGCCGGTGTCGAGGACCGCGCCGGGGCGCAGGTAGGCGAACGGGCCGACGGTGGCGCCCGGGCCGACCACGGCATCCGACCCGTGCGTGCGGACGACCGAGGCGTCGTCGCCGACCTCGACGTCGCGCAGCGTGGTGTCGGGCCCGATCGTGACGCCCTCGCCGATCGTGGTGGCGCCCAGCAGCTGGGTGCCCGGAAGGATCGTGGTGTCGCGGCCGATCGTGACGGCGCTGTCGATCCACGTGGTCTCGGGGTCGACGATCGTGACTCCCTCGGCGAGCCAGCGATTGACCGTGCGGCGATTGAGCTCCCGACCGAGGCGCACCAGCTGGCGGCGGTCGTTGACGCCCTCGGTCTGCCAGACGTCCTCGAGGACGTGGGCGCCGACGGGCAGTCCCTCGGTGACGGCCTGGCCGACGATGTCGGTGAGGTACAGCTCGGCCTGCGCGTTGTCGGTGCTCAGCGCCCGCACGGCGCGGTCGAGGAACGGGCCGTCGACGACGAGGATGCCGCTGTTGACCTCGCGGGTCGCGCGCTCCTCGTCCGTGCAGTCCTTGTGCTCGCGGATCGCGGTGACCGCGCCCGAGGCGTCGCGCAGGATCCGTCCGTAGCCGGTGGGGTCCTCGGGCTCCGAGGTGAGGATCGTGACGGCGTGGCCGTGCGCGCGGTGCTCGTCGACGAGGCCGCGCAGCGTCTCGGCGGACAGCAGCGGCACGTCGGCGTAGGTGACCAGGTAGGTCGCGGAGGTCGAGCCGGCGGCGTCCAGCGCGACGCGGACGGCGTCGCCGGTGCCGCGCTGCTCGGTCTGGACGGCGATCGTGGCGGAGGGGTCGAGCCGCGTGACGGCCGCCTCGACCTGCTCGCGGTCGTGGCCGACGACGGTGACCACGTGATCGATCCCGGCGGTCCGCACGGCGTCGAGCGCGTGGCCCAGCATGGGGCGCCCGGCGATCTCGTGCAGCACCTTCGCTCGGCGCGACTTCATCCGGGTCCCGGCACCAGCTGCCAGGACGATCGCGGTGACCTGCTCGCTCACATCACTCCTCGGTTCGACGACCTTCCGAGTGTAGGTGTCCCCCGGCCGGGCGTCCCAGCCGAGACCGGCGTTGCGGCGTCGAGCAGCCGAGGGTCCGGCCGTCATGGGTCGCGCAGTCGTTAGGGTGACGCCATGACCGCCGTGGGAGACCCTGGACCCTTCGCGTCGCATCTGGGCTTCCGGGTGGTACGCGCCGATGCCGAGGGCGCCGTCGTCGAGGCGACACCCGGGCCCGATCACGTGAACGGCGGCGGCATCCTGCACGGCGGGTACCTCAACGCCCTCCTCGACAGCGCCACCGGGTGGGCAGTGCACGCGACCGGGGCCGGCGTCGTCGCCCCGCACGTCCAGCTCAGCACCCAGTTCGTCCGTGCCGGCGCACCGGGCAGGCCGCTCGTCTGTGTGGCGACCTGCATCAGCGCCGGCGGGCGGATCGCGATGACGGAGGGGGAGATCACCCAGGATGGACGGGTGATCGCCCGCGCGACCGGCACGCATGCCGTCATCGCACGGGGCTGAGGGGCGCTGGCTCCCCGGGTAGGAGTCGAACCTACGTCGCTTGTCCTGATTCAAAGTCAGGCGGGCCCTGCCGGCAGACCAACCGGGGATCGGTGGCCTCAGGCTACCGGAGCCGGCTCGTGCGCCCGGCCGCTGCGGCGCACGGCAACTATCTCTACGTCAAGATTCTTGATGGACTACCGTGACGGTATGGACGAGGTCGACGAGATCGTCGCGGCGTGGCGCCGTGAGCGCCCCGACGTCGAGGTGTCCCCGCTCGAGGTCTTCAGCCGCCTGATGCGACTGGCCAAGCACCTCGAGCGGCTCCGCAAGCAGGCGTTCACCGCGCACGAGCTCGACGTGTGGGAGTGGGACGTGCTGTCCGCGCTGCGCCGCTCGGGCGAGCCCTACGAGCTCTCCCCCGGCCACCTCGTCGCCGCCACGATGGTCACGAGCGGCACGATGACCAACCGCGTCGACCGGCTCGTCCAGCGCGGGCTCGTGCAGCGCCGGCCCGCCCCGTCGGATCGACGCGGCGTGCTCGTGCGGCTCACCCCCGAGGGCCGCCAGCGCGTCGACGGCGCCCTCGACACCCTCATCGGGCTGGAGTCGGCGATCCTCGAGGATCTCCCCTCGACCGAGCGCGACCACGTCGCCCAGGCCCTGCGCACCCTCACGAGCCACTTCAACGGCTGACCCGCCCGCGCCCCTTCTCCACGTTTGGAACGGGTTGCACCGTTCCCGGGCGCGAGAGGGTTCAACGCGCTCCAGAAGCGGAGGGTGCGTCAGGACTCGAGGGCGGCGGACGCCTCGAGCCAGGCCTCCTCGGTGGCCTCGAGCTCCTCGGCCAGCGGGCGGCGCTCGGTGTCGAGCTCCATGAGGCGCGCGGGCTGCGTGGCGGCGTCGACCATCGCGCGGTCGAGGTCGGCGATCCGCTCGGTGAGCCGCTCGATCTGGCGCTCCATCCGCGCCACGTCCTTCTTCAGCTGGCGCTCGTCCTGCCCGCCACGCGAGCCCTGCGCGCGTGGCGCGGGCGCGGCGACGGCCGCCGGCTCCGCGTCCGCGGCGGCACGCAGCCGGAGGTACTCGTCGACCCCGCCCGGGAGGTGGCGCAGGTGCGAGTCGAGCACCGCGAACTGGTGGTCGGTGACGCGCTCGAGCAGGTACCGGTCGTGCGACACGACCAGCAGCGTGCCCGGCCACGTGTCGAGGAGGTCCTCGATCGCGGCCAGCATGTCGGTGTCCATGTCGTTCGTCGGCTCGTCGAGGATCAGCACGTTCGGCTCGTCGAGCAGGATCAGCATGAGCTGCAGCCGGCGCCGCTGGCCGCCCGAGAGGTCCCGGACCGGCGTGGACAGCTGGGCCGAGGTGAAGCCGAGCCGCTCGAGCAGCTGGCCGGGCGTCATCTCCTTGCCCTCGGCGACGTACGAGGTGCGCTTGCGCGCGACGACCTCGCTGACGCGGTCGTCCGCCACGGCGTCGAGGTCGGCGAGGTGCTGGGTGAGCGCCGCGATCTTCACGGTCTTGCCGCGCTTGACGCGGCCGGTGGTGGGCAGGACCTCGCCGGTCACCAGCCCGAGCAGGGTGCTCTTGCCCGCACCGTTCGGGCCGAGGATGCCCGCCCGCTCGCCCGGACCGATCCGCCACTCGACGTCGCGCAGCACGGGCTGGCCGTCGTAGGCGACCGAGACGTCGAGGATGTCGACGACGTCCTTGCCCAGGCGCGCGGTGGCCAGCTTCGCCAGCGAGACCGCGTCGCGCACGGGAGGCTCCCGCGCGATCAGCTCGTTCGCGGCGTCGATGCGGAACTTGGGCTTCGAGGTGCGCGCGGGGGCGCCGCGCCGCAGCCACGCCAGCTCCTTGCGCATGAGGTTCTGGCGCCGCTCCTCCGAGGCCGCGGCCTGCCGGTCGCGCTCGACGCGCTGCAGCACGTAGGCCGCGTAGCCGCCCTCGTAGGCGTCGACGCGCGCGTCGTGGACCTCCCACGTGAGCGTGCAGACCTCGTCGAGGAACCAGCGATCGTGGGTGACGACGAGGAGCGCCTCGGTGCGGCGCTTCACGTGCTCGGCCAGCCACGTGACGCCCTCGAGGTCGAGGTGGTTGGTGGGCTCGTCGAGCACCAGCAGGTCCCAGCGCTGCACGAGCGTGCGGGCCAGCGCGACGCGGCGCCGCTGACCGCCGCTCAGCGTGCCGACGAGCGCCCGGTGCTCGACGTCGCCCATGAGGCCGGCGAGTACGTCGCGGACGCCCGCGTCGGACGCCCACTCGTGCTCGGGGCGGTCGCCGACGACCGAGGTGATCGCGGTGAGCGACGGGTCGAGGACGTCGTCCTGCTCGACCACCCCGACGCGCAGGTCGCGCCGCCACGTGACGCGACCGGAGTCGGGCTCGAAGCGCATGGCCAGGATCCGCAGCAGCGTGGACTTGCCGTCGCCGTTGCGACCGACGACGCCGATGCGGTCGCCGTCGCCGACGCCCACGGTGACGTCGGACAGGACCGTGCCGGACGGGAACGACTGGCCGATGCGCTCGGCGACGACGAGGGGCGGCATCAGACGAGCCGCGCGCCCGACACGGGGCCGCGGGACTGCAGGACGTCGGCCGCCGCTCCCGTGCTGGCCAGCGCCATCGCGAGGTCGAGCGCGTGCTGGTCAGAGGCGGCCAGGAAGGCGGTGGTGGGGCCCGAGCCGGAGATGATCGCGCCGAGGGCGCCGGCCTCCAGGCCGACCTCGAGCGTGTCGGCGAGCTCGGGACGCAGGGACAGGGACGCGTCGGTCAGGTCGTTCGAGAGGGCCTGGCCGAGGGCGTGCGCGTCGCCGGCGCGCAGCGCGTTGAGCAGCGCGTCGGGGACCTCGGGCTCCTCCGGGGCGTCGGGGGTGATGCGGTCGAACTCGGCGTAGACGGCCGCCGTGGACAGTCCTTCGGGCGCGGTGGCGAAGACCCAGTGGTAGCTGCCGCGGGCCAGCACGGGGCTCACGGTCTCGCCGCGCCCACCGCCGATCGCGTTGCCGCCGTGGAGGAGGAACGGGACGTCGCTGCCCAGCTCGGCCGCGAGGGGCTCGAGGTCGGCGCGGCCGAGCCCGCCGCCCCACAGCTCGTTGCAGCCGACCAGCGCCGCGGCCGCGTCGGCCGAGCCGCCGGCCATGCCGCCCGCGACGGGGATGAGCTTGCGGATCGCGATGTCCGCGCCGAGGGTCTCGTCGCCGAGGCGCGTCCGCAGCAGCTTCGCCGCCCGGACCGCGATGTTGTCGTCGCCGTCGGGCACCTGCGACCCCTCGGGGAGGTCCAGCTCGGTGTGCACCGCGACCGCCAGCTCGCCGTCCTCGCGCGAGGAGATGCGCAGCTCGTCGTGCAGGTCGACGGCCTGGTAGACGGTGGCGAGCGGGTGGAACCCGTCGGCGCGCACACGGCCGACACCCAGGCACAGATTGATCTTGGCCGGCACTCGCACGGTCACCCTCGTCACCACGCCCACCAACCTAACGGGCGCCGCCGGGTGCGGCTTCCCCGGTGACGGTGGTTGGCCGTCCCGGCCACGAGATGTGTAGCGCTGACCACCCTTTTTCGGCGTCAACCCTCCGAAAACGGTGGATACCGCTACAGATCTCGCGGACCGGAGGTCCGAGGGGGCCGTCAGGCGCCCGGCCGCCTCGGCCGACGGGTGGCTTGGCGCTGTCCATGCGTCTTTCGCCTCGACCCACCGCCGACGGTGGTGGCCGCTACAGAAAGCACGGACCAGGAGCACCCGGCTTCCGCTCACCGGCAGCTGGCCGCCCGCGTCCACCAGATGCGTAGCGCTGTCCACCGCTTTTCGTCCTCAATCCTCGAAAAGCGGTGGATACCGCTACAGATCTCGCGGACCGGAGGTCCGATCAGCGGCGCCCGGCGGCTGGCCGTCCGGCCACGAGATTCGTAGCGCTGTCCACCCTTTTCAGGCCGAAACCGCCGGAAAACGGTGGATACCGCTACAGATCTCGGGCGCCGAGGGCGTCGGCGATGGCGGCGAACTGCTCGACCGTGAGCTGCTCGCCGCGGGTGCGGGGGTCGATGCCGGCGGCGACGAGGGAGCGCTCGGCGGCCTCGCCGCTGCCCGCGTAGCCCGAGAGGGCGGCGCGGAGGGTCTTGCGACGCTGGGCGAACGCGGCGTCGACGACGGCGAAGACCGTCCTGCGGTCGCCCACCGGTGGCTCGCGGCGCACCAGCGAGACCAACGCGGAGTCCACGTTGGGCGCGGGCCAGAAGACGTTGCGGCCGATGTTGCCGGCGAGCCGGACGTCGGCGTACCAGGCCGCCTTCACGCTCGGGATGCCGTAGGTGCGCGAGCCGGGACCCGCGGCCAGACGGTGCGCGACCTCGGCCTGCACCATCACCAGCACCGACCGCAGCGACGGGAACTGCTCGAGGAAGTGCAGCAGCACCGGCACCGAGACGTTGTACGGCAGGTTCGCCACGAGCGCGGTGGGCTCGGGGCCGGGGAGCTCGCGCACGTGCATCGCGTCGGCGAGCACGAGGTCGAACCGGTCGGCGGCGCCGGGCGCGAACTCGGCGATCGTGGCGGGCAGCCGGCCCGCGAGGACCTCGTCGATCTCGACCGCCGTGACGTGCCGCGACCGGTCGAGCAGGGCCAGGGTCAACGAGCCCAGGCCCGGCCCGATCTCGACCACGGCGTCGTCAGGACCGACGCCCGACACGTCGACGATGCGCCGCACCGTGTTCGCGTCGATGACGAAGTTCTGCCCCTTCTGCTTCGTGGGGCGCACGCCGGCCTCGGCGGCCAGCCGACGGATGTCGGCGGCGCCGAGGAGGCGGACGGAGCCGGAGGCCCCGGACTCGCTCAGTTGACGCCCACCTTGGCCGCGCAGGACCACTGGCCCCAGCCGGAGCGCTTCTGCAGGATCTCGGCGTACTTGATCTGCGTCGCCTTGCTGTGCTGGTGCGGGAGCCCGGGGCCACCGACGCTGCGCCAGGTGGCGGCCGAGAACTGCAGGCCGCCGTAGTAGCCGTTGCCGGTGTTGATGCTCCAGTTGCCGCCCGACTCGCACTTGGCGATGCGGTCCCAGACGCCACCGTCGATCGTGTTCGGGTCCTTCGTGCCGCGCTTCTGCACCTCGGCGATCGGCGGGCGGACCGTGCTGCGCGAGATGACGCGACGCTCACGGATCTCGCCGTCGGCCAGGATCAGCTCGACCTTGGCGCGGTCGACGCCGTCGCGGCCCTCCTTGAGGACCTCGGTGTCGCCGGTGAACAGCGACGAGTCGTCGGTGTAGGTGACCTTGTGGTCGACCTCGATCTTCTCGGTGCGGGTGACCTTCTCGATCCGCACGACGCGCAGGGCCTGCTTCGGCTTCAGGTAGGAGCCGAGACCGGGCTTGACCTCGTCGAGCTCGCCGACCTTCACGCCGCGCTGCTGCAGGAGTGCCTGCACGGTGGGGGCGGCGGTGACGAAGCGCTGCTTCTTGCCGTCGACCTTGAGCGTGACGGGCTTGGGGTTGCTCACCACGACGCTGTTGCCGTCGAGGCCGAGGCGCTCGTCGGGGGCCATCGAGAACGTGGCACCCTCCTTCGGCTTCACGCCGAGGGTGTCGAGCGCGCTGGCGACGTCGACGTCGTGCACGGTGTTCTGGGTGATCCTGCCGTCGACGACGAGCGTGACGGCCTTCTCGCGACGGACCTTGACGACGTCACCGTCGTCGATGTCGGTGCCGACGGCGGGGCTGACCTGGTCGGCGGCCCCGAGCGTGACGTTCTTCTCGGCGAGCAGGTCGCCGACGGTCTCGCTCTCGGTGCGGACCTCGGTGACGACGCCGTCGACGTCGAAGCGCACGAGGTCGTCGTAGGTCGATGCGTGGACGACGCCTCCGACGGCGACCGCCAGACCGAGGGCGACCAGGCCCATGGTGACGGTGTTCCGGGGCGTGATTTCAGGCAACAAACGGGGCACGAACTACCTCAGGGTTGGAGATACAACCTTTCCACCATGCGTGCTGGTGGCCGGGATTTCAAATCCTGTGACTCATGTGACTGTAGCGACACGCTCGGGCCAGTGTCCCCCGAACGCCCGATCGGTGTTCGCGTCGATGGCCTCGCAGAGCTCGTCCACGGGGGCCTCGAGCACCTCGGCCATGAAGCGCACGGTGTGCGGGATGAGGAACGAGGCGTTCGGCTCCCCCCGGTGCGGCATGGGGGTCAGGAACGGCGCGTCGGTCTCGACGAGGATGCGGTCGCGGGGCGCGATCCGCAGCGCCTCGCGCAGGTACTCGGCGTTCTTGAACGTCACCGTGCCGGCGAACGAGAGGTACGCGCCGCGCTCGACGCACCGCTGGGCGAAGTCGGCGTCGCCGCTGAAGCAGTGCATGACGACGCGGTCGGGGACGCCCTCGTCGTCGAGGATCGCGAGCACGTCGTCGTGGGCGTCGCGGTCGTGGATCACGAGCGTGCGGTCGTGACGCTTCGCGATGCGGATGTGCTCGCGGAAGCTGTGGTGCTGGAGGGGTCGCAGGTCGGCGCCCGTGCGGAAGTAGTCGAGCCCGGTCTCCCCCACGGCCCGCACGACGGGATCGGCGGCGAGCCGGTCGATCTCGGCGAGGTCCGCCTCGAGGGTCTGACTGCGCGCGGCGTCGTTGGGGTGCATCGCCACGGCGGCCACCACGCTGGGCTGCGCACGGGCGACCTCGACCGCCCACCGCGAGCCCTCGAGGTCGCAGCCGACCTGGACCGTGCGGGTGACGCCCACGGCCGCGGCGCGGTCGAGCGCCTCGTCGACCGGGATCAGCGCCCCGCCGCGGATGCGGGTGTCGAGGTGGCAGTGGTTGTCCACCACGGGGCGCGGCAGCGGCGCGGGCGGCTCGGGCCAGCCCTCGGTGAGCGTCACCGGCTCAGGCCTCGGCGAGGTCGATGCGCGGGAACAGCGACGGCACCTTGGTGATCGTCGCGCCCTCGGGCAGCTGGCCCCACCGGGCGACCTCGTCGATCCGCTGGTCGGCCAGCGCGCCCAGCGCGGGCTCGGCGCCGAGGGACTCCCACAGCGACGTGGTGGCCTTCGGCATGACGGGGTGCAGCGTCACCGCCAGGACGCGCAGGCCCTCGGCGGCCGTGTGGAGGATCGTGCCGAGACGCTCGCGCTGCGACTCGTCCTTCGCGACGGCCCACGGCTGGGTCTCGGTGATGTAGAGGTTCAGCGCATCGACGATGCGCCAGATCGCGGCGAGGGCGTCCTGCGGCGCGATGCGCTCCATTGCCTCGTCGGCCTCGGCGACCGCGGTGGCGACGGTGTCGACGATCCGCTGCTCGGCGTCGCCCAGCGGACCGGCCGCGGGCAGTGCACCGTCGAAGTACTTGCCGATCATGGCGGCCACGCGCGAGGCCAGGTTGCCGAAGCCGTTGGCGAGCTCGGCGTGGTAGCGCGCGCCGATGTCCTCCCACGAGATCGAGCCGTCGCTGCCGAACGTGAGCGCGCGGGTGAAGTAGTAGCGGTAGGCGTCCGAGCCGAACGTGCCGACGATCTCGGTGGGGTGGATGCCGTTGGCCTTGCTCTTGCTCATCTTCTGGCCGCCGACGAGCAGCCAGCCGTGCGCGAACACGCGGTGCGGGACGGGCAGCCCGGCGGCCATCAGCAGCGCGGGCCAGATGACGGCGTGGAAGCGGACGATGTCCTTGCCGACGAAGTGCACGTTCGCGGGCCACAGGTCCTCGAACCGCTCGTCGTCGACGCCGTAGCCGGCCGCCGTGACGTAGTTCAGCAGCGCCTCGATCCACACGTACATGACGTGCGAGTCGTCCCACGGCAGCGGGATGCCCCAGTCGAACGTGGAGCGCGAGATCGACAGGTCCTTGAGGCCGCCGCGCACGAACGCGAGCACCTCGTTGCGCGCCGACTCGGGCTGCACGAAGTCGGGGCGCTCCTCGTAGAGCGCGAGCAGCCGCTCGGCGTACTGGCTCAGCGGGAAGAAGTAGTTCTCCTCGGTGACGTGCTCGAGCCGGCTGCCGTCGAGCGTGGAGACCTTGAAGCCCTCGTCCTCGCCCTCGCCGTCGGCGACGTACTCGTCGGCGACGAACTCCTCGGAGCCGACGCTGTACCAGCCGGAGAACTCGCCCTTGTAGACCTCGCCGCGGTCGTGCAGGTCCTGCCAGAACGCCTGGGCGCCCTTCTCGTGGCGCGCCTCGGTGGTGCGGATGAAGTCGTCGTTGGCCGCGTCGATCGTGCGCAGCATCGGCAGCCACTCGTTCTCGACGAGGCGGTCGACCCACTCCTGCGGTGAGACGCCGTTGGCGTCGGCCTTGCGCAGCACCTTCTGGCCGTGCTCGTCGACGCCGGTGAGGTACTGGACGCGCTCGCCCCGCTGGCGGTGCCAGCGCGTGATGACGTCGCCGATCGTGGTCGTGTAGCCGTGCCCGATGTGGGGCGCGTCGTTGACGTAGTAGATCGGCGTCGTGGCGTAGAAGGTCGGCTCGGGCACGAGTCCGAGTCTAGTGAGCGCGCCGACACGACCCGGACCGCCCGGCCGCTGACGTGCCGGAGCGAGCCCGCACGGCCGGGTAACGGGAATCACCCGCCTCGACTCTGGGAGAACCACGCGTGACGCTGGAGACTGGAGAGTTGGGCCACCTTCACGGCCCGGGAGCGAGAAGCATGAGAATCGAAGCCATCGCCACGTCGGTCGACGGCCCGCACTCCGCGGTGCTGGAGCCGACGTCGGCCACCATCGAGACCGGCGCGGTCACCATCGTCGACGGACCACCCGGCACCGGCCACACGGCGTTCAGCCTGCTGCTGGGCGGACGCCTCGTCCCCTCGTCGGGGCGGGTCCTGATCGACGGCGAGGCCGACGGGCAGCGGCTGCGCGACGTGGTCGCGCTGGTCGACGTCCCCGACGTCTCCGAGCCCGACGACGTCGTCTCGCTGGCGACCACGATGGGCGAGGAGCTGGCGATGGCGCGACGTCCGGCGGGCCGGGGCGACGTCAAGGACTGGCTCGACGAGCGCGGGGCGGCGCAGTGGCGTCGCACCCGCGTCGAGGACGTGCCGGCCGACGTGCGACTCGCGCTCCTGGCCGACGTCGCGGCCCGACGGCCGGGCGTGGAGGCGCTGGTCCTGTGCTGCCCCGACCGCTACGGGGCCGACCCGCACGCGGCACTCGGCGTGGCCCACGAGCTGGCCGACCGCGGCCTCGCGGTCTGCCTCCAGCTGACCACGAACTCGCTGCGCAACGTCCGGGCCTCGCACACCACGCTGGGAGCCGTCCGGTGACCGCGCTCCGACTCGCGCTGAGCGAGCTCCGCCGCCTCACCGCCGGACGCATGCCGCGGCTGGCCGTGCTCGCGATCGTGCTGATCCCGACCATGTACGCCTCGCTCTACCTGTGGGCCAACCACGATCCCTACGGCAAGCTCGCGACCGTGCAGGCCGCGCTCGTCGTCGAGGACGTGCCCGCCGAGAGCGACCAGAGCGGCACGGTGCACGCCGGCCGCGACGTCGCCCACGACCTCGTCGAGGACGGCTCGTTCGACTGGCAGGAGGTCGACGCCGACGCGGCCGCCGCGGGCGTCGAGGACGGAACCTACCTGTTCGCACTCACCATCCCGCGCGGCTTCTCCACCGCGCTCGCCTCGACCGCGGACTTCGATCCCGCGCAGGGCACGCTGATCCTCACGACCAACGAGGCCAACAACTACCTCTCCTCGACGATCGCCGAGCAGGTCCTGACGAAGGTCAGCTCGTCGATCGCCGAGAACGTCAGTGAACGCGCGGCCTCGTCCTTCCTGCTCGGCTTCTCGACGCTGCACGACCAGCTGAAGAAGGCCGGTGAGGGCGCCGAGACCTTGGCCGACGGGCTCGTCAGCGCGCACGACGGAGCGCTGCGACTGACCGACGGCGCCAGCGACCTGGCCGACGGCGAGGCGCGTCTCGTCGACGGCCAGCAGCGGCTGAACAGCGGGCTCGAGGATGCGGTGACCGGCGCCGGCCGGCTCGCGGACGGCTCGGGCGATCTCGCCGACGGCGCGTCCGAGCTGGCGTCCGGGGCGCGCCGGGTGGCCGACGGCACCGAGCAGCTGGCCACCGTGGCCGACCGCGTCGCCGACGCCGCCACGCAGGCCAGCGGCGACCTCGACCGCGCCCGCGAGGACATCGCCGAGCGCCTCGCCGACTCCGGTCTCACGCCCGAGGAGCAGGCGGCGGTGCTCGCCACCCTCGACGACCTGCGCCAGCCGCTCGACGAGCTGGGCGAGCGGGTGGAGACGACCACCGGTCAGATCGACCAGCTGGCCGACGGTGCCGATCAGGTGGCCTCGGGCGCGGGCGAGCTCCGCACCGGCGCGAACCGCCTCTCCACGGGCGCCGGCACGCTCCGCGACGGCCTCCGGACCGCGCAGGGCGGCAGCGCCGAGCTGCTCTCCGGCCAGCGCGACGCCCAGGCGGGCGCCGAGCTGCTGGCCGACGGGGCCGGCACCCTCGCGTCCGGACTCGAGAGCGCCCGCGACGGCTCGCGCGAGCTGGCCGACGGACTCGCCGACGGCGTGCGGTCGATCCCGGACCTCTCCGAGGAGCGCCGCGACGAGACGGCCCGGACGATCGCCTCGCCGATCCGCACCGAGGACGTCGCCCAGGCCTCGGCCGACAGCTACGGTGCCGGCCTGGCCCCGTTCTTCCTGGCGATCGGCGCCTGGGTGGGCGGCTACGTCATGTTCCTCCTGGTGCGACCGCTGTCGAACCGCGCGATCGCGGCCCGTCAGTCCCCGTGGCGCACGGCGCTCGGCGGCTGGCTCACGCCGGCCGCGCTGGCCGCGGCCCAGGTGCTCATCATGCTCACCGTGGTGATGTCGGTCGTCGGCATCGACGTGCTCCGCTCGACCCAGGTGGCGCTGTTCCTGCTGCTCGTGGCGGCCGCCTTCGTGGCGATCGTCCACGCGCTCAACGCCTGGCTCGGGCCCGTGGGACAGCTGCTCGGACTGGTCCTGCTGGTGCTCCAGCTGGCCAGCGCGGGTGGCACGTTCCCGTGGCAGACGCTGCCGCCCACGCTGCAGTCGATTCACCACGTGCTGCCGATGACCTACGCGATCGACGGCATCCGGCACCTGATGTACGGCGCGAGCCTGGACTCGCTGCCACGCGACATCGCGGTGCTGACGGCCTACGTCGTGGGAGGCGTCGCGGTCTCCGCGGCCGCGGCCTACCGACGCCGGATCTGGCGCGTCTCGCAGATCAAGCCCGAGATCGCGCTCTGAGCCTCAGCGGTCGCGCAGGCGTGGGGCGAGGTCGCGCTCGAACAGCTCGAGGAAGCGCGTCTGGTCGTGGCCCGGCGCGTGGAAGACGAGGTGGTTGAAGCCCCAGTCCACGTACTGGCCGATCATCTCCGCGACCTCGTCCGGGTCGGAGCCGACGATCCAGCGCTTCGCGATCTGCTCGATCGGCAGCGCGTCGGCGGCGGCCTCCATCTCGACCGGGTCGGTGATGGAGTGCTTCTGCTCGGGCGTCAGCGACAGCGGCGACCAGAAGCGCGTGTTCTCCAGCGCCGTGTCGAGGTCGGTGTCGTAGGACAGCTTGATCTCGATCATGCGGTCGGCGGCCTCGGGGTCGCGACCGGCCTTCTCGGCGCCCTCACGGAACGCCGGCAGCAGCTTCTCGGTGTAGAGCTCGGGGCCCTTGCCCGACGTGCAGATCGAGCCGTCGCCCATGCGGCCGGCGTACCGCGCCACGACCGGGCCACCCGCCGCGACGTAGACCGGGATCGGCTCGTCGGGGCGGTCGTAGATCGAGGCGTCGTGCGTGGAGTAGTACTCGCCCTCGAACGAGACGCGCTCGTCCGACCAGAGCTCGCGCATGAGCCGCACCGACTCGCGCAGCCGCGCGAAGCGCTCCTTGAACTCGGGCCAGTCCTGCTCGCCGGCGCCGCGGAAGCCCGTGGCGATCTCGTTGAGCGCCTCGCCCGTGCCGACGCCCAGCACGATCCGCCCCGGGTAGAGGCAGCCCATCGTGGCGAAGGCCTGCGCGATGACGGCCGGGTTGTAGCGGAACGTCGGCGTCATCACCGAGGTGCCGATGACGACCGAGCTGGTCCGCTCCCCGACCGCGGTCATCCACGCCAGCGAGAACGGCGCGTGGCCGCCGGTGTGCCGCCACGGCTGGAAGTGGTCGCTCGTCCAGACCGACTCCATGCCGTGCGCCTCGGCAGCGACGGCGTACTCGACGAGGTCGCGCGGGCCGAACTGCTCGGCCGACGCCTTGTACCCGAGCTTCAACGGCTGACTCATGTCGACTCCTTCGTGGCGTGGGCGGCGGCATAGACCACCTTGCGGGAGATCCCCGTGCGCCGCGCGACGTCCGCGACGGCGTCCTTCGTGCTCAGGCCCTCGGCGCGGGCCTCGTCCACCAGGGCGGCGAGGTCGGTCTCGTCGAGGTCGGCGGGGGCGGGCGGCTCGCTGCCGCTGACCACGATCGTGATCTCGCCCCGGACCCGCTCACCGTCGCCGGCCCAGGCGGCGAGCTCGGACAGCGGACCGCGCACGACCTCCTCGTGGGTCTTGGTCAGCTCGCGGCACACCGCGGCGGGCCGGTCGGCGCCGAACGCCTCGGTCATCGACTCGAGGGTGGCGGCGGTGCGGTGCGGGGACTCGAAGAAGACCATCGTGCGCTGCTCGTCGGCGAGGGCGCCGAGCACGCGGGACCGCTCGCCGGGCTTGCGCGGCGGGAAGCCCTCGAAGCAGAAGCGGTCGACCGGCAGGCCCGAGACCGCGAGCGCCGTCAGCACCGCCGACGGCCCGGGAATCGCGGTGACGGGCAGGTCCTCGGCGACCGCCGCGGCCACGATCCGGTAGCCGGGGTCCGAGACGCTGGGCATGCCCGCGTCGGTGACCAGCACGACGGTCGCCCCGTCGCGCAGGTGGTCGAGCAGCTCGGTGGTGCGCTGCTGCTCGTTGCCCTCGAAGTAGGAGACGACGCGGCCCGGGACCTCGACGCCGAGGTCCGCCGCGAGGCGACGGAAGCGGCGGGTGTCCTCGGCGGCGACCACGTCGGCCGACGCGAGGGCGTCGGCCAGCCGACCCGATGCGTCGGCCACCGTCCCGATGGGCGTCGCGGCGAGGATCAGCACCCCTCGATCCTGCCACGGACCCGCGCACGCGCCGGTCGGCCGTCGTCCGGGCCCCGCGACCGGAAGGTAACTGCGAGTTCAGAACACTCTCCCGCCGGGCGTCCCGTCTGGCTAGGGTGTGCGGGTGACCCTGCTCGACCGGATCAGCCTGCGCGCGTGGGAGTGGATCGGCCCGATCGCCATCGCGCTCCTCGCGTTCGCCCTGCGGATCTGGAAGGTCGGCAGCCCGAACTCGCTCACCTTCGACGAGACGTACTACGCCAAGGACGCGTGGGGCCTCATCCACGGCGGCTACGCGCGCGACGCCGTCGAGGACGCGAACGGCCGCATCATCAACGGCGAGACCGACGTCTTCACGCAGGACCCCACGTGGATCGTCCACCCCGACGGCGGCAAGTGGCTCATCGCGTTCGGCGAGAAGATCTACGGCCTCACGCCGCTGGGCTGGCGCTTCGCGGCGGTCGTCGTGGGCTCGCTCATGGTGCTCGTGCTCGCGCGGCTCGTGCTGCGCCTCACCGGCTCGCTCGCGCTCGGCTGCGTGGCCGGGCTGCTGCTGACCCTCGACGGCCTGCACTACACGATGTCGCGCATCGCCCTGCTCGACATCTTCCTGGCGTTCTGGATCCTGTGCGCCGTCGCGTGCCTCGCCGTCGACCGCGACTGGCTGGGCGAGCGGCTGGCGCTCGACCGGCGCTACTACGCGTGGCGGCCGTGGCAGCTCGCCGCCGGCGCCTGCTTCGGCATGGCCGTCGCCACGAAGTGGAGCGGCCTGTACGTCCTGGCCGCGTTCGGCCTCACGGTCGTGATCTGGGAGGTCTGGGCCCGTGGCCGCGTCGAGTCGGTGCAGGACGCCTTCGTCCGCGTGCTCCGGGTGGGGCTGCCCGCGTTCGGCTGGCTCGTCGGCGTCGCGCTCGTGGTCTACCTGCTCACCTGGACCGGCTGGCTGCTGCACCACGACGTGTTCGAGGCCCGCTTCGGCAACGGATACGGCGACGAGCCCGTGTGGGGCAGCGTCTCCGATCCCACGCGCGGTCCCCTCGGGGGCCTGATCGACGCGTTCCGCTCCCTGTGGTCGTTCCACGTCATGACCTGGAACTTCCACACGGGCGACTACCTCGCCTCGAAGTCCCACCCCTATGAGTCCAACGCATTCGGCTGGCTCATCCAGTGGCGGCCCACGAACGTCTCGTCGAACTTCGACATCGCCGCCGACGTGTGCGGCGCCTCGGCCGACTCCAAGTGCGTGCGCCAGGTGCTCACGCTGGGCAACCCGGCGATCTGGTGGGTCGGCACCCTCGGCCTGGTCACCGCGCTCGTCGCGTGGATCCGCAACCCCACGTGGCGCTGGAGCCTGCCGCTCGTGGGCGTCCTGGCCACGTGGGCGCCGTGGTGGATCACCTCGGGCCGCCCGATCTTCACGTTCTACGCCATCGCGATCGTGCCGTTCATGATCATCGCGCTGTGCCTGGTGTTCAACGCGATCCGCCGTCGCATCCCCGACCGCTACTGGTGGCCGGGCCTCGCGGCCTACCTCGGCGTCGTCGCCGTCACGTTCTGGTACTTCTTCCCGATCCTGGCCAACCGGATCATCACGTACGACCAGTGGCGCGAGCGCATGTGGTGGGACCGCTGGATCTGAGACGATGCGCTGCACCGCGACATGAGAGGTCGTGGAGGCAAGGATCGAGACGATGGCCGGACCGGCCCACGGCGCGGGGTACGACCCGCCACTGAGCGACACGGCGCTGCTGGCGCGTGCGCAGGCAGGGGACACGTTCGCGTTCGGCACGCTGTTCGACCGGCACGTCAGCGCCGTCTACTGGCAGGCGCACCGGGTCGTCGGTGACGCGAGCGAGGCCGAGGACGTCTGCCAGGACACCTTCGTCACGGCGTGGCGTCGCATCGGCGACATCACGATCGTCGACCGCTCGATCCTGCCGTGGCTCATGGTCACGGCGCGCTACACCGCACTGAACGCCGGACGGAAGCGCGCTCGCCTGCACGCGGTCGACCTGGAGCACGAGCCGGTGGACCCCGGCGCGGACCCTTCCGGCCACGTGGAGGAGGCGGCGGTCGCGGCGGCCATCGACGCTGCCGTCGCCCGCCTCTCCCCCGTCGACCGACGGCTGTTCGAGCTGTGCGTCGACGGCGACCTGACCTATGAGCAGGCGGCCGCGGAGCTGGGCGTGACCCACGGGGCCGTCCGCAACCGCGTGTCGCGACTGCGGGCCCGCCTGCGCGGCGACCTGCGAGAGGAGCGTGCCCGATGAGCGGGACGGAGCTGCCGGTGCTGGAACCGGAGCGGATCGAGCGGATGCGTGCGCACGTCATGGACGTCGTCGCCGAGGACGCGGAGGACGCGCGCCGGCGCCGGCGACGGGTGCGCGCCGCGTTCGCCGGCGCCGCGGCCGCGGCGGTCGTGGTGGTGGGTGGCGTCGGAGTGGGACTGGGCGGACTCGCCGGGACCTCCGGGGGCTCGGACTCGATGACCTCGAGCGACTCCGGCGCGGCGGAGGGTCCGACCTCCCGGTCCGACGCGGGCGGGGCCGAGGCCGACGAGGAGGTCGCCCCCGACGCCGAGCTGCCGACGAGCAGCACGGTCGTCACCACGGGCTCGATGTCGGTGGAGGTCGACGACGTGCGCGAGGCCGTCACCGCCATCCGCGTCTTCGTGGCCCAGCGGGAGGGGCGGATCGACGGCGAGAGCATCGAGAGCGGGACCCAGGGGTCGGCCTCGTTGACCGTGCGTGTCCCCGCCGGGGCCGTCGAGGCGCTGCGGCGCGAGCTGGACGAGCTCGGCGGGCCGGCCTCGGTGTTCCTCGAGCGCACCGACGAGGCGGCCACGATCGCCGACGTGGACGCGCGGATCGCGTCGCTCGAGACGTCGATCCGCCGGCTGCGCGCGATCATCGCCGAGTCCTCGTCGACGCGCGACCTGCTCGACGCGGAGGCCCAGCTGACCCAGCGCCAGAGCGATCTCGAGGCGCTGCAGGCCCAGCGGCGGGTGCTGCGCGACCAGACCTCGCTCGCCACGATCGAGGTGCTGGTGGTGCCACGGGACACCGCACGCTCCGTCGAGCCCGGTGAGGGCTTCGTCGGCGGCCTGACGCGTGGCTGGAACGCCCTCGTCGCCACCGTCGACGGGATCGTGGCGTTCGCCGGTCTGGTCACGCCGTGGCTGGTCCCGGCAGGCCTCGTCGCGGCCGTCGTGCTGTGGCTCCGCCGCCGGAGGGCCCGTGCCTGACGAACGATGAGGCATTCGGCCCCGCTGGGGTGCCCGAATGCCTCATCGTTCGTCAGACCCCCGGGACGACGCCACCCCCGATGTGGCAGCGTGAGCCACGACACGGGCGACGGGCGCCCGGGACGACGGAGGTACGCGATGAAGCTCGGACTCAGCCTCGGCTACTGGGGTCAGGGACAGCCGCCGGGCCAGGCCGAACAGCTGGCGCTGGCCGAGGAGCTCGGCTACGACTCGGTGTGGACCGCCGAGGCCTACGGGTCCGACGCGCTGACCCCGCTCGCGTGGCTCGGCGCCTCGACCTCGCGCATCAAGCTCGGCACCGGCATCGTGCAGATGTCCGCCCGCACGCCCACCGCCACGGCGATGGCCGCGATGACGCTCGACCACCTCTCGAACGGCCGCATGATGCTGGGCCTGGGCGTCTCGGGCCCGCAGGTCGTCGAGGGCTGGTACGGCCAGCCCTACCCCCGTCCGCTGGCTCGCACGCGCGAGTACTTCGACGTGCTGCGCCAGACGATCGCGCGCGAGCGGGTCGCGCACGACGGCCCGCAGATCCAGATCCCCTACCGCGACGTCTACGGCCTGAAGTCCACCGGCCTGGGCAAGTCGCTGCGCTCGACGCTGCACCCCGTGCGCGAGCAGATCCCGCTGCTGCTCGCGGCGGAGGGCCCGAAGAACATCGCGCTGTCCGCCGAGATCGCCGACGGCTGGATCCCGTTCTTCTACTCCCCCTGGGACGCCGAGTTCGCGCACACCGCGCTCGAGGAGGGCTTCGCGAAGCGCGCCCCCGAGCGGCTCCCCCGCGAGCAGTTCGAGATCGCCTGCCCCGTCCAGGTGATCGTGTCGGACGACCTCGAGGCCGCGGCCGACTTCATCCGCCCGTTCATCGCGCTCTACGTGGGCGGCATGGGCGCGAAGGGCGCGAACTTCCACTTCGACGCGGTCGCACGCCTGGGCTACGAGGAGGCCTGCGCGAAGATCCAGGACCTCTACCTCGAGGGTCGCAAGGAGGAGGCCACCGCCGCCGTCCCGCTCGACCTCGTGGAGAAGATCGCCCTGATCGGCCCGAAGGAGAAGATCCGCGACGACCTCGCCGCCTGGCGCGAGTCCGTCGTCACCACCCTCACCATCGGCGGCAACGCCGACACGCTCCGGATGATGGCCGAGCTCGTCCTCTGACGCTCCCCCTCGCAGACTGAACGAGGTTTCCTGTCACTTCGCGAGGTTCGCAAACCTCGCGAAGTGACGGTTTCCCCGGTTAACCGGGGAAACCGTCAGCCCAGCCGGAGCCCGAGGGCGGCGGCGCCGAGGCCGCAGACGAGCATCGCCGCGGCATGGGCGGCGGCGAGCGAGAGAGCACGGGGGCCGCGGGAGCGCGCCAGCAGAAACGCCTCGACGCTGGCGGCCGAGAAGGTCGTGTAGCCGCCGAGCAGGCCGGTGCCGAGGACGAGGCGCACGTCCGAGTCCGCGGCCGTGGCGGCCACCACCAGTCCCAGCACGAACGAACCGGTGACGTTCACCGCGAAGGTCCCCAGCGGCACGGGGGCGCGCACCGAACGCGTGACGAGCCCCTCCGCGACGAATCGCAGCACGGCCCCGACGCCGCCCGCGAGCGCGACGAGCGCGATCACCGGTCCCGCTCCGCGGCGGGAGGCCGGACGCCGCCACCCACCAGGACGCCCGCAGCGGCCGCCAGGACGCCCAGCAGCACGCTCAGCACCCCGTAGGCCAGCCCGAGACCCACGGCACCACCCGTCAGCAGCCGCTCGACCTCGACCGCGAACGTGCTGTAGGTCGTGAATCCGCCCAGCACGCCCGCGCCGAGGGCCGGGCGCACGTACCGGAGCCGTCCGACCTCGCGTCCCGAGACCACGGCGACCAGCGCACCCAGCAGGAACGACCCGACGACGTTCACCGCGAACGTGGCCCACGGCCAGTCGCCGGCGGCCGGCGGGAAGGCCTCGGCCAGCGACGCACGCACGGCCGTGCCGATCGCACCGCCGATCAGGACGAGGACGAGCGCGACCGGTCTCGCGTACAGCGGCCGCGCCTGCGACGAGGCGTCATCAGCGCGCACGGGACTCCTTCCGGCGACGGCGGGTGCGCGCCGAGCCTACGCCCCCGCGAACGACAGCGCGGTGGACCGTGGCCGAGGCCACGATCCACCGCGCCGGTGGGGGGGGTTCGAGCTAGCGCTGGAGCTTGAACACGTAGACCCGGGTGACCGTGCGCGGCTTGCCGCCGGTCGGGGTGTACGTGGCCTTGACGCGCAGCTTCGTCGCGACCGCGGACTTTCCGCTCGCCTTGAGCTTCTTCTTCAGCTTCTTGATCGTCGAGCCCGACGGCTTGACCCAGACGGACGTGTGGCCCGAGGAGCCGACCTTCTTCGTGACGGTCTTCAGCGTGCCCTTCTTGGAAGGGCCGACCTTGATCTTGCCGGCACCGGGGAGGTCGAGCTTCAGCTTGACCGCGGCGGCACGGGAGTGCGCGGCGGGCTTGGGCAGCTTGAACACGTTGCTCGGGGCGACGGCGGGCTTGATGCCGGTGCGCACCGAGGTGTCCAGGATGCTGCGCCAGCCGCCGTCCTGACCGTCGGCCTGCGCGGGAGCCGCCCAGTACCAGTCCCACCCGAGGGAGACGACCAGGCCCTTGCCCTCACGCTTGGTGAAGACGCCGGCGTTGTCGTTGTCGGAGTCGGCGTACTCGACGACCGCGCCGGCCGGGAGGGTGGAGATCACGGCCGAGTTCGAGCCGTTGTTGTCCGGCAGCGAGGCCGGGCCGCCACGGAACGGGCTGCCGGCGGGGGCGCGCTTGGTCCAGCCGTCGTCGCCGGTGGTCTCGATCTTGTAGCCGAACAGCGTGTTGAGCGTGTCCTCGTAGTCCGAGGCGACCACGATGGTGCCGCCGTTGCGGACGAAGGACTTGACGGCGCTGCGGCTCGCGGAGCCGATGTTCTGCGCCCACGCGTCCCGCTCGAGCTCGGGCACGACCAGCGTGTCCTTGCCCTTCAGCGCCGCGGTGATGGCGGCCGGGGTGCTGGTGGTGAGCTCGGTGACCGTGTGGCCGTCGGCGCGCAGGCCGACGATCATGTTCGCGGCCTCGTGGCCCTCGTTGGTGGGGACGTCGGCCAGGGCGATGGTGTCGACGAAGCTGGGGTCGTTGAGGACGACGACCTTGGCGCCGGGCGCGGCGGCCGGGGCGGCCGTGGCGACAGGTGCGGCGAAAGCGAGAGCGCTCGTGACGAGGGCTCCGCCGAGGAGTCCGGACACGACTCGGTACTGGGTCTTCGGGGAGATCATGCGCGTGAGCCTAGGGGCGCGTGGTGCGGGAGTGTCGCGCTTTTTCGCGAAGGTGGTCCGAAGGAACCATCGCGTGTAGGAAGCTCGGATGAGGCGCGCGGGCCCGGGAAGTGAGCGACGCCCCCGGACCGGGTCCGGGGGCGTCGATGACGTGGAGCATAGGAGATTCGAACTCCTGACCTCTTCGATGCGAACGAAGCGCGCTACCAACTGCGCCAATGCCCCAAGGTCGTACATCAGGATAGCAACACGGTCCCCGATGTCGCTCCTGCGGGGGTGGGTGAGCGGCTCAGTGGCCGACGGCGCGCTGGTCGGAGCCCGCGTCGCCCTCGTCCATGCCGGGCAGCTCGGTCTGCTCGCCCTCGACGTGGCCCGAGGTCCACGCGCCGGGCTGGCCGAACTCGATCGTGCGCACCGTCCGGCCCGCGCGCGGCTTGCTCACGTAGGTGGGCACGGTGATCGGCAGCGGGTCCCACAGCGGCTCGCCGCTCGTGGCCGAGACGCTGGGCACCGCGATCTGCAACTGCTCGTCGAGGGCGTCGGCGGCCAGCGGCGCGTCCGTCTCCATGACGTTGCGACGCTCGAGCGCGAGGTCCTCCACCTGGTCGGAGACGACGATGGTCATCTCCTCGTCGGCGGCGGTGCCCCCGACGGTGGTGGACCGGTCGGACCCGACACGGCCCGAGGCCCAGCCGAAGGCCCGGACGACGGACGACGGCACGGCGCGCAGCCCGCGCACGATACGCCCCTGCGAGGAGCCGCGGGCGATGCCGCGCTCCTGGCGCACCATGACGCGGCACAGGACCAGCCAGGCGACGATCAGGCCGACGCCGATCGCGGGCGTCCACACGGGGACGAGGCTGGCGACGGTGACGCCGGTCAGCACCGCCAGCACGGCCACGAGCGTCAGCAGCACGTTGCGGCGACGACGGGCGGCGATCTGGGCGGCCTCGCGCGTGACGCGCGGACGTTGCGCGTCGACCGCCGGAGAAGTCCGGTCGACGCGAGGGGAAGTCGCGGGGGTGGCGGGCTCGGCGCGCTTCGTCACGGGCGGGGCCACCTTCTTCGTGACGGAGGGCGAGCGACGCTCCTCGGCGGCCACCACGGTGCGGCGCGGCTCCACCACGCGACGCGTGGGACCGTCCTGGTCGAGGGAGGAGTTCTTGCCCGCCTCGTCGTAGCGACGCAGGACGAGCGGCACGAAGTACGCCGCCCACAAGGCGACGACGAACGCGACGATCAATCCGCTGGAACCCACGCTTGAAACCGTAGGTCGTGACGCGCTCGATCCGTGGGAGCCTGCCGGGTGTGTCGCACCAGAGTTCACGCAGGCCCCGTCGGACTCAGGTAGCGGGACCGTCCCCGCGCAGGCGCGCCAGGACGCCGTGCGGCACGTCCTCCTGGAGCAGCTGGAACATCCGGTGGTCGCGCCACTCCCCCGCGATGTGCAGGTAGCGCGGGGCGAGACCGAACTCCTCGAAGCCGAGCTTCTCCACGACGCGCAGGCTGGCGGCGTTCTCGGGACGGATCGAGATCTCGATCCGGTGCAGGCCGGCCTTGGTGAACAGGTGGTCGCACACGAGCGCGACCGCGGTGGGCGTGACGCCGCGACCGGCGTGGCTGCGTGCCACCCAGTAGCCGATGCTGGCCCACAGCGCCGAGCCGCGCGTGATGCCGCTGACGGTGACCTGCCCGACCATGTCGCCGGCCCACGTCACGGCGAAGGGCATCGCGGAGCCCTCACGGGCGCGGCGGCGCAGCGTGGCGATCGTCGCGCCGTAGGACTCGGGCGCGTTGCCCTCGCCGCGCGGCAGCGTGGCCTCCCACTGGACGAGCCAGTCGGCGTTCTCCGAGCGCAGCCGCGCCCACGTGGAGGCGTCGCGACGCACCAGCGGACGGACGCCGACGAGACCGTCCGACAGCGTGGCCGGCCACCCGCGTGCCATCAGAAGTTGCGGTCCAGCACGAGGGTGCGGACGGTGTCGCCCAGGTGCAGCGCGCTCTCGTCCTCGCCCACCACGATCAGGGCGTTGGCCTTCGCGAGCGTGCCCACGAGGTGGGGTCCGGCGTGCGGCAAGGGGGTGACCTTCGCTCCGCGGTGCGTGACCTCGAAGAACGCCGGGCGGTACTCGCGCACGCCGGTGTCGGACGTGAGGTCCTCGGCCAGGACGGCGTGCACCTGCGGGCGGCGGTAGGGCGTGCGGCCCAGCATGCGGCGGATCGCCGGCACCACGAAGACCTCGAAGCCGACGTACGCCGACACCGGGTCGCCCGGCAGCGTGATGACGGGGGTCTGCTCGTCGAAGACGCGCCCGAAGCCGTGGGTGCGGCCCGGGTGCAGCGCGACGTCGGAGAAGGTGACCTCGCCGACCTCGGTGAGCGTGCGCTTCACGAGGGCGCGCTCGTCGCCCGTGATGCCGCCGGTGGTGATGACGAGGTCGGCACGCACGAGCTGGTCGGACAGCACGCGCTTGAAGTGCGCGGGATCGTCGTCGACGACGCCGACGCGGTAGGCGATCGCGCCGAGGTCGCGCACGGCCGCGGCCAGCATCGAGGAGTTCGCGTCGTGGACGGAGTCGGCGTCGAGGTGGGCGCCGGGCTCGCGCAGCTCGCGGCCCGTGGACATCACGACGACGCGCGGACGCGGACGGGCGCGCACGCGGTCGCGGCCGATCGCGGCCAGCAGGCCGATCTCGCGCGGACCGAGCACGGCCCCCTCGGGCAGCGCGACGGCACCGCGCGAGAGGTCGCCGGCGGCGTGCCGCACGCCCGACCCGGCCAGCACGGCGCGGCCGATGGCCACCTTCGTCCGGCCGCCGTCGGTGGAGTCGGCGGGGACGACGGCGTCGGCGCCGCGCGGCAGCGGCGCGCCGGCCATGATCCGCACGCACGAGCCGCCACTGATGGCGAAGGGCTTGCCCAGGCCGGGGACGATCTCGGCGACGACCGGGAGCTCGACGGGCTCGCCCGGGCGGGCCCCGACGACGTCGGTGGCGTTGACGGCGTAGCCGTCGACCGCGGCCGCGGAGAATCGCGGCAGGTCGTCGTCGCTGAGGACGTCCTCGTGGAGGGTCAGGCCCAGCGACTCGACGACGGGCTGGTCGTAGGCCGCGAGGGGTCCGACGCCCCGCAGGATGGTCTCGAGGTGGTCCTCGACCGTCAGGCGGCCGGGGGCGACGCTGACGGGACGCGTCCGCGGAGGCAGTTGTCCTGACGACATGCGTGCCAGCCTAACGGCCGTTCCGCGCTAGATCCCGGACAGCACCGTTCCGGAGGCCACGTGGCGCGGTCGGCCCTCGTCCTCGAGGACCACGTCGCCGCGCACCACGACGCCCTCGCCGAAGCTCCAGTCCCCGCGCACCGTGAGCGACGAGGCGTACAGCAGGCCGACCGAGAACGGCAGTCGCTTGTCGAACTCGCCGATGGCCTTGAAGTAGCGCTTGTCGAGGTCGACCGACGGGACGTCGTCCACGCGGGCGCGCATCTGGTAGTCGGGGCCCACGTCATAGACGTCGGAGCGCAGCAGCAGCAGGTCGTCGGTGGTCTTCACCGGCAGGAAGCGCGCGCGGTCGACCTCGATCGCCGTGGCGCCCTCGAACACCGAGATCGCCGCGCCCATCGCGGACTCGATCTGGATCACCTCGGGGCTGTCGGGATCGGTGGGGTCGACGTTCTTCTGGTTGCGGATGAGCGGCAGGTCGAGGACGCCCTGCGCGCGGTCCAGCTCGGCACGCAGCGCGTGGAGGTCGAACCAGAGGTTGTTCGTGTGGAAGTAGCGGTGAACCGACAGGTCGGCCGCGGCCTCGCGGTCCTCAGGGGCGATCTGCGCTGTCTCGCGCAGGATGAGGCGGCCGTCGGAGCGGCGCACCACGAGGTGACCGCCCTTGACGTCGGCCGGCGTGCGGCGGCAGACCTCGGCCGCGTACGGCGCCCCGGTCTCGGCGAACCACGCCATCATCGCCGGGTCGGGCACGGCGCCGAGGTTGTCGGCGTTGGAGATCGAGGCGTACCGGTAGCCGGCCTCGATCAGCTGGTCGAGCACGCCCGAGGCGTCGAGGGCGGTGTAGAGGTCGGCGTGGCCCGGCGGGCACCACTCGAGCGACGGATCGTCGGGCCACTCGACGGGCGCGAGGGTCTCGGCGTCGAGGCGGGGCTCGCGGTTCTGCAGGAAGTCGAGCGGGAGGTCGCCGACCTTCAGCTCGGGGTAGTGCGACAGGGCCTCGAGGGTGTCGTCGCGCGTCCGGAAGCTGTTCATGAACAGCAGCGGCAGGTCGACCCCGAGGGTGGAGCGCACGTGCCACACCTGGTCGACGATGAGGTCGAGGAAGCTCAGCCGGTGCTTGATCGGCAGCAGCGACTTCGCCTGCTGCATGCCCATCGTGGTGCCGAGGCCGCCATTCAGCTTGATGACCACCGTCTCGGCGGCGGCTCGGCGCAGCGTCTCGGTGTCGTAGTCGAGCGAGTGGATGCTCGCGACGTCCTCGAGCGGCTCGACCTCGGACTCGGGGATGAGGCCGGACGCACCCTCCTCGAGCTGGTGGTAGAACGCCGTGAAGACGTCGATCGCCTGCTCGGGCAGCCCGACCGAGCGCATCTTGTCCTGTGCGGCTGCCAGTGCGTTCATCGGCCCTAGGCTAGCGCCATGTCGACGTCCGTGACGGGTGAGAAGACGAACCTCCGTCGGCTGCTGGCCGCACGTCGGCGCGATCGCACGACCGCGGAGCGGACCGGAGCCGCCGAGGCGATCGCCCTGCACGCCACCGCGCTGCCCGCCCTGGTGCGTGCGCGACGGGTGGCGGCGTACCTCTCGCTGCCGAGCGAGCCGGGCACCGAGCCGCTGATCGACCTGCTGGCGGGACGCGGCGTGGAGGTGCTGGTGCCGCTCGGCCGGCCCGACCGCTCGATGGACTGGGTCGTCCACGAGCTCGGCTCGGTGGCCGTGGGGGCGCTCGGCGTGCCCGAGCCCACCGGTCCGCCGCTCGGCGCCGGCGCGCTGGCCACGTGCGACGTCGCGCTCGTGCCCGGACTCGCGGTGGACCACGCCGGCAACCGGCTCGGCCGGGGCGCGGGCTACTACGACCGCGCCCTCGCGGACTTCCCCGGCGTCGTGTGCGCCGTCGTGTTCGGCGACGAGCTCCTCGAGCACGTGCCGCACGAGCCGCACGACCACCCGGTCGACCTCGTGCTCACGCCCGCGGGCGTCTTTCGTCCCTCCCGGGACCGAGATCTGTAGCGGTCTCCACCGTTCTCGGGCGGTTCCGGCCGAAAAAGGGTGGCTACCGCTACAGATCTCGCCCGCCGGAGGCGGGAACGGTCAGGAGACGGCGACGATCGGGAGGCGGTAGGCCGCGGGGGCCTGCTCGGGGACGACGGGGTTCTTCGGCAGGATCGGCTCGATGCGGCGGTAGGCCTGGCCCAGCGCCGGACGCTGGTCGGCCTCGCCCTTGTTGGGCCACATCGCCACGGCCCGCTCGGCCTGCGCCGTGATCGTGAGCGAGGGGTTCACGCCGAGGTTGGCGCTGATCGCCGAGCCGTCGATGACGTGCAGGCCCTCGTGCCCGTAGAGCCGCTGGTAGGGGTCGATGACGCCGGTCTCGGGCGAGTCGCCGATCGCGCAGCCGCCGAGGAAGTGCGCCGTCATGGGAATGCCGATCGGCTCGGTGACGATGCCGCCCGGGACGCCGTCCATGTAGTCGGCCATCTCGGTCACCGCGCGGTGCGCCTCGGGGATGTAGGTGGGGTTCGGCTCGCCCGATCCCTGCTTGGTCGTCATCTTGCGACCGCCGAACAGCCGGCGCTTCGTGTAGGTCGTGATCGAGTTGTCGCGCGCCTGCATCACCAGCGCGATGACGGTGCGCTCGGACCAGTGGAACGCGTCGTAGAGCTTCGGCAGCCGCGGCGCGATCCGCACGATGTTCTTCAGCACCGTGAGCACGCTCGGCTTGCCCTGGCCGCTGCCGTCGGTGGACAGCACCATCTGGACGAACATCATCACGTTGGAGCCCTTCCCGTATCGGACGGGCTCGATGTGGGTGGTGTCGTTGGGGTGGATCGACGACGTGATCGCCACGCCGCGCGTGTAGTCGACGTCGCGGTTCATCGCGACCGAGCCCATGAGGGCCTCGGAGTTGGTGCGGGTCAGCAGGCCGAGGCGCTTCGAGACGTGCGGCAGGCTGCCGCCGTCGCGCAGCTGGTGCAGCAGTCGCTGGGTGCCCAACGAGGCGGCCGAGAAGATGACCTGCTCGGCTCGGATCACGGGGTTCTTGCCGCGCCACTTCCGGGTGGAGCGCGAGTGCACCTCGTAGCCGCCGGCGGCCGGGCGCACGTCGACCACGGTGGTGAGGTCCCGGACCTCGGCCCCGGCCTGCTCGGCCAGGTAGAGGTAGTTCTTGACGAGCGTGTTCTTGGCGTTGTGGCGGCAGCCCGACATGCACTCGCCGCAGTTGATGCAGGTGCGGCGGGCGGGTCCGACGCCGCCGAAGTACGGGTCGCCGACGTCGCGGCCCTCCTCCTCGCCGAACAGCACGCCGACGGGCGCGAAGTGGAAGCTGTCGCCGTAGCCGAGCCGCTCGGCGGTGGTCTTCACGACCGTGTCGGCGGGGCTCATCTCGGTGACCGGGTTGACGCCGAGCATGCGCTTGGCCTGGTCGTAGTACGGCGCGAGCTCGCTCTTCCAGTCGGTGATGTGGCTCCAGGCCGGGTCCTCGTAGAACGGGTCGAGCGGCTCGTAGAGCGTGTTGGCGTAGACCAGCGAGCCACCGCCGACGCCCGCGCCAGCGAGCACGAGCGAGTTGCGCAGCAGGTTGATCCGCTGGATGCCGTAGCAGCCGAGCCGCGGGGCCCACAGGTACTCGCGCAGGTGCCAGGAGTTCTTCGCGAACTCGTGGTCGGCGAAGCGGCGGCCGGCCTCGAGCACGAGGACCTTGTAGCCCTTCTCGGTCAGCCGCAGCGCCGAGACGCTGCCGCCGAACCCCGATCCGATGATGACGACGTCGTAGTCCTGCTCGGTCATGGTCGTTCCTCTCTCAGGCTCGGGTGGTGAGTCGGCGCAGCAGGCCTAGGCCGACGGTCAGCAGGGAGCCGAACGTCCGCCTCGACAGGAAGGCGGGTCCGCTGACGGGCATCAGCCGCTGCACGCCGATCGACTGGGTCTCGGTGAACCGCAGCAGGCCCTCGGCGCCCTGGCGGCGTCCGGTGCCGGACTCCTTCATGCCGCCCATGGGCGCGCCGATGCTGCCGAACGTGGCGGCGAAGCCCTCGTTGACGTTGACCGTGCCGGCGCGGAGCCGCTCGGCCACCTTGCGGGCGCGGCGCGTGGGTCCCCACACGCTGGCGTTGAGGCCGTAGACCGTGCTGTTCGCGGCCTGCACCGCCTCGCCCACGCTGCGGTACGGGTAGAGCGAGACGAGCGGACCGAACGTCTCCTCGGCGAAGCACAGCGCCGCCGGGGGCACGTTCTCCAGCACGGTGGGCTCGTGGAACCACGGGGCGATGTCGGGACGGGCCCGGCCGCCGGACACGAGGGTGGCACCGTGGTCGAGCGCGTCGGCGACGTGCTTCTCGATCGTGGCCAGCTGGGCGGGCGAGACGAGCGTGCCCATCTCGACCTCCCAGTCGGCGTTCGCGCCGTAGGCCAGGTGCGACAGGCGCTCGGCCAGTGCGTCGCGATAGCGCGGGTAGATCGACTCGTGCACGTAGATGCGCTCGATCGAGACGCACAGCTGGCCGGCCGAGCTGAAGGCCGCCGTGACCGTGCCCTCGACCGCCTTCTCGACGTCGGCGCCGGGCAGCACGATCATCGGGTTCTTGCCGCCGAGCTCGAGCGAGCAGCCGATGAGCCGCTCGGAGCACTGGGCGGCGATGCGCTTGCCGGTGGCGGTGGAGCCCGTGAAGCAGATGTAGTCGGCGTTCGCGATGATCGCCGAGCCGATGACCGAACCGGCGCCGCTGACGACCTGCCACAGGTCCTTCGGGAAGCCCGCGCGGTGCATCAGCTCGATGATCACCAGGGCAGTGAGCGGGGCCTGGCTGTCGGGCTTGTGCACTACGGCGTTCCCGGCGGCGACGGCCGCGAGGCCGTCGACGAGCGCCATCGACAGCGGGTAGTTCCACGGCGTGATGAGGCCGACGACGCCCTTCGGCCGCTGGTGCTGGCGGACGCTCGTGAGCACGGGGTAGACGCCGCCCCGGCGGTGCGGGCCGAGGATGCGCGCCAGGCGGCGGCCGTAGTAGCGGCCGGTCAGCGCGGTGTGCAACACCTCGTCGAAGGCGTGCGCGCGCGCCTTGCCCGACTCCAGCTGCACGAGGTCGAGCAGCTCGTCCTGGTGCTTCAGGACGAGGTCGTGCAGCCGCAGCAGCGCCTTCTTCCGGCGGCGCAGCGAGGTGCGCGCCCAGGTCAGCTGGGCGACGCGAGCGGCAGCGAAGGCGTCGAGGACGTCCTGGTCGGTGGAGACCGGGATGGTGGCCACGTCGGCTCCGCTCAGGGGCGACACGGTGGTACGGGTCTCGGTGCCCGTCGCCCGGATCAGGCGGGTGAGCTGGGCGGCGCGCTCGGGCGCGACTGTGATCTGGGCGACATCAGGCATGGACAGGACGATACCGAAGAAATCCGACATGTGACACCACGACTGTCACATCCCGTCACCGCGGGTTACAGCAAGGCGGGGTCGTCCAGCCGCTTGGCGAAGCAGAGCGACTCGGGCACCTGGTCGTACGGCTCGTAGATCTCGATCGGCTCGTAGCCCGAGCGCGTGTAGAGGGCGATCGCGGCTCGCTGCCGCTCCCCCGTGTGCAGCACGACGCGGTCGGTGACCGCACGGGCGCGGTCCTCGATCGCCGCGAGCATCCGCGCCGCGAGGCCCGTGCCGCGCGTCTCGGGCAGCAGGAACATGCGCTTGATCTCCACGAGGTCGCGCAGGCGGCGCAGGCTGACCGTGCCGACCGGCCGGTCGCCGTCGAGCGCGAGCAGGCACGCGAGCACGGACTCCGAGGTGACGTCCTCGGCCCCGACGGAGTGCCGGGGCGTGCCGTAGAGCTCGCCCATCTCGGCGCCCATCCGGGCGCGCAGGTCGAGCACGCGGGGGTCGAGGAAGTCGACCTCGACGATCTCGGCGGTCACCGCCGCACCACCGGGCCGGGCTCGCGCACGTCGGCCAGCATCGTGTGGGCCGCACGCGTGGCCTTGAGCAGCGGCCGGTCGAGCGTGGCGATCGCGAGGCCCTCGGTCTCCTCGACCGAGGCGAGGACGCGGCCCTCGGGGTCGTAGACCGCGCTGCCGCCGTCGAACTCCGCGCCCGCGACCGAGCCGCTCAGCCCGCTGACGACCGCGTACATGCCGTTCTCGACCGCACGGGCGCGGTAGTAGACCTCGCGCCGGTGGGCGCTGCCGGCGAAGTACGCCACCGACGCGGCGTAGACCTCGGCGCCGGCCAGGGCTACCGCGCGGGCGTGCTCGGGGAAGCAGCCGTCGTAGCAGATGGACAGGCCGACGGCCCAGCCCCGGACGTCGATGATGACGCTCTCGGAGCCGGGGACGACGTGCTGACCCTCGTCGCCGCAGGGGTTCTGCTTGTCGTAGACGCGGCGAGCGGCCGGGTCGTCGCCGAGCCCGAACGCGAGCGTGGAGATCGTGAACCCGTCGGGCCCGTCGAGGCACGCGCCCACCAGTACGACCGTGCCCGCGGCAGCCGCCGCGTCGGCGATCGGCTGCAGGCGCGGATCCGACTCGCCCACCACGATCGGCGGCAGGCGGTAGCCGCCGAGGAACAGCTCGGGCATCACCAGCAGGTTGGCTCCGCCGGCCTGCTGCACCGCGCGGACGACGGTGGCGATGTCGGTCTCGACGTCGCCGGCCGAGGCGAACTGGCCGGCCGCGACGGTGAGCGTCACCCGAGGACGACCTCGATGCGCTGGAACTCCTTGAGGTCCGTGTAGCCGGTGGTGGCCATCGCGCGGCGCAGGGCGCCGACGAGGTTCATCGTGCCGTCGGGCACGTGCGAGGGACCGAAGAGCACCTGCTCGAGCGAGCCGACGGTGCCGATCTCGACGCGCTCGCCGCGCGGCAGGTCGCCGTGCCAGGCCTCGGCACCCCAGTGGAAGCCGCTGCCGGGGGCATCGGTGGCGCGCGCGAACGGCGAGCCGATCATCACGGCGTCGGCGCCGCAGGCGAAGGCCTTGGCGAGGTCGCCGCTGCGGCCGATCGAGCCGTCGGCGATGACGTGCACGTAGCGGCCACCCGACTCGTCGAGGTAGTCGCGGCGCGCCGCGGCGACGTCGGACACGGCCGAGGCCATCGGCACCGCGACGCCCAGCACGCTGCGCGTGGTGTGGGTGGCGCCGCCGCCGAAGCCGACCAGCACGCCGGCCGCGCCGGTGCGCATGAGGTGCAGGGCCGCCTGGTGGGTGGCGCAGCCGCCCACGATCACCGGCACGTCGAGCTCGTAGATGAACTCCTTGAGGTTCAGCGGCTCGGCGTTGCCCGAGACGTGCTCGGCCGAGACGGTGGTGCCGCGGATGACGAACAGGTCGACGCCGGCCTTCACGACCGCGTCGGCGAACTGCTTCGTGTGGCCCGGCGAGAGCGAGCCCGCGACGGTCACGCCCGCGTCGCGGATCTCCTGGAGGCGCGCGGTGATCAGCTCGGCCTTGATGGGCTCGCTGTAGATCTGCTGCAGGCGCGGAGTGACCTGCGCGGGCTCGATGCGCGCGATCTCCTCCAGCAGCGGGCGCGGGTCCTCGTAGCGGGTCCACAGGCCCTCGAGGTTCAGCACGCCGAGGCCGCCGAACTTGCCCAGCGCGATCGCGGTCTCGGGACTCATCACCGAGTCCATCGGAGCGGCGACGATCGGCAGGTCGAAGCGGTACGCGTCGATCTGCCAGTGCGTCGACACCTCCTGCGGGTCGCGCGTGCGGCGACTCGGCACGATGGCGATGTCGTCGAAGTGGTACCCCTGCCGGCCGCGCTTGGCCAGTCCGATGTCGATGCTCACGCGCCCAGCCTATCGGGCCGCGATGACGTCAGAGGATCGTGTAGTTCGGCGCCTCGACCGTCATCTGGATGTCGTGCGGGTGGCTCTCCTTGAGGCCGGCCGCGGTGATCCGGACGAAGCGGCCGCGGTCGCGCAGCTCGGGGATGGTGCGCGAGCCGACGTAGAACATCGACTGGTGCAGGCCACCGACGAGCTGGTGCGCCACGGTGGACAGCGGGCCGCGGTAGGCGACGCGTCCCTCGATGCCCTCGGGGACGATCTTGTCGTCGCTGGTGACGTCGGCCTGGAAGTAGCGGTCCTTGGAGTAGGACTTCTTGCCGCGCGAGGCCATCGCGCCGACCGAGCCCATGCCGCGGTAGGTCTTGTACTGCTTGCCCGCGACGAAGATCAGCTCGCCCGGGCTCTCCTCGCAGCCGGCCAGCAGGGAGCCGACCATCACGCTCTCGGCGCCCGCGACGAGCGCCTTGGCGATGTCGCCGGAGTACTGCAGGCCGCCGTCGGCGATGACCGGGACGCCGGCCGGGGCCGCAGCCAGCGTGGCCTCGTAGACGGCCGAGATCTGGGGCACGCCGACGCCCGCGACGACGCGCGTGGTGCAGATCGAGCCGGGTCCGACGCCCACCTTCACCGCGTCGACGCCGGCGTCGACGAGCGCCTGGGCGCCCTCGCGGGTGGCGACGTTGCCGCCGATGATCTGGACGCCGTCGAAGGCCGAGTCGGCCTTGAGCTTGCGCACCATGTCGAGCAGGGCGCGGGCGTGGCCGTGGGCGGTGTCGACGACGAGCACGTCGACGCCGGCCTCCATGAGGCGGCTCGCGCGGTCGTAGGAGTCGCCGAAGAAGCCGACCGCGGCACCGACGAGCAGGCGGCCCTCGGCGTCCTTGCTGGCCATCGGGAACTGCTCGGACTTCACGAAGTCCTTGACGGTGATGAGGCCGGCGAGCTTGCCCTGCTCGTCGACGATCGGCAGGCGCTCGCGCTTGTGCTGGCGCAGCAGCGCGGAGGCGTCCTCGCGGCTGATGCCGACGGGCCCGGTGATCAGCGGCATGTGGGTCATGACGTCGTGGACGAGCGTGGTGGCCCACTCGGCGACGGGCGTGAAGCGCAGGTCGCGGTTGGTGACGATGCCCAGCAGCGTGTTGTCCTCGTCGACGACCGGCAGGCCCGAGACGCGGTACTCGCCGCAGCGCTCGTCGAGCTCCTCGAGGGTGGCCTTCGGGCCGATCGTGACGGGGTTGGGGATGATGCCCGTCTGGGTGCGCTTGACGAGGTCGACCTGATAGGCCTGGTCCTCGATCGAGAGGTTGCGGTGCAGGATGCCGATGCCGCCCTCGCGCGCCATGGCGATCGCCATGCGCGACTCGGTGACGGTGTCCATCGCGCTCGACAGCAGCGGGATCCGCAGCGAGATGTCACGCGTCAGCCGGGTCGTGGTGTCGACCTCGCTGGGGATGACGTCGGTCTCGCCCGGGAGCAGCAGGACGTCGTCGTACGTGAGGCCGAGAGGAGCGAACTTGTCGGGGATGCCCACCATGGCGCGAGTCTACCCGCGCCCCGACGCCGTCCCGAGGCCGCGGGATGTGATCCGCGTCGTCAGTGCAGGCTCGTCGCGGGGCTGACCTGGAGCATCTCGTCGACCGACGAGAACTTCACGCGCGGACGGCCCTCGCGGCGGCCCGCCTTCTCCTCGGCCTTCTCGATCGCGAGCATGCGGCGACGGCCCACGACGCCGTCGACGCGGGTGCGCACGAACGGTCCGAAGGTGAGCCTGCGGCGCGGCGCCGGCGGGATGAGCCCGGCGTTCGCGTCGGCGATGATCGACTGGATCGTCTCGTGGGCGCACGTGCGGTTGGTGCCGATGCCGCCCGTGGCGCCGCGCTTGATCCAGCCGACGACGTAGGTGCCCGGCACGGGCCGACCCGTGTCGGGGTCGATCACGCGACCGTGCTCGTTCGGGACCGTGGCGGTCTCCTCGTCGAACGGCAGATCGGGCACGGGAGTGCCGCGGTGGCCGGTGGCGCGGATCAGCGTGCCGCACGGCACCTTCACGGCCTGCTCGGCGACGCCCGACGGCGCCACCTGCACGGCCTCGACGCGGTCGTCGCCCTCGATCGAGACGACCTGGCGGCCGAACGCGAAGACGAGGCGACGGCGCTCGCCGGGCGGCGTGGTGAGGTCGACGTCGACCAGCGGCAGCGCGGCCAGGACCGCGGCGTTGGTCTCGGGCTCGGCGTCCTCCAGCTCAGTCACGGTGAACTCGTCGCGGGCGACCACGACGTCGATGCCCGGCGGCATCATCAGCAGCTCGGGCCGGGTGAACGCCGCGACCGACGGCCCGCGCCGGCCGAGCAGGACCACCTCGCGGACGTCGAGCCCGCGGAAGGCCTGCACGGCGTGGTCGGGCATGTCGGTGCGCGCCAGCACGTCGGGGTCGTGCAGCAGCAGCCGGGCCAGGTCGAGCGCCACGTTGCCGTTGCCCACGATCACGACGCGGTCACCCTGGAGCACCACGCCGGTGGGCTCGACGTCGAGCGCGCCGTTGTACCAGCCGACGACCTCGGGCGCGGGGTAGACGCCGGGCAGGTCCTCCCCCGGCACCCCCAGCTCGCGGTCGCGGCGCGCGCCGACGCCGTAGATCACGACGTCGTGGTGGCGCAGCACGTCGCGGTGGGAGATGTCGCGGCCGACCTCGACGTTCATCACCATCGAGGTGCGCGGGTGCTTGTAGGCCCACTGGAACAGGTCGGCGAACTTCTTGGTGTCGACGTGGTCGGGAGCCACCCCGCCGCGCACGAGACCGCCCGGCACGGGGAGCCGGTCGATCATCGTGATGCGCGCGTCGGTGGACAGCAGCAGCTGACGCGCAGTGTAGGCCGCGGCCGGACCCGTGCCGACGATCGCGATCGACAGCGAGCGCTCGAGGTCGCCGCCCATCTCCTCCCACGTGTGGACCTTCGGCTCCTCGCGCTCGGGGCGCCGCTCGAAGTACGCGGCGTTGAGCTCGGCGAAGATCGTCTCGGGTCCGCGCAGCAGGTCGATCGGCTTCGGCGCCGCCACCGGGCAGGCGTCGGCGCAGGCGCCGCAGTCGATGCAGACGCTCGGGTCGACGTAGACGATGTCGGTCGTCGCGAAGTCGCGCTCGTCGGGGGTGGGATGGATGCAGTCCACGGGGCAGACCGAGACGCACGAGGCGTCCTTGCAGCAGGACTGGGTGATCGCGTAGGCCACGGCGGGTGCTTTCGGTTCGGGTCGGCGTGGCCGTCAGAGCATGTGGACGGTGCGGTACATCCGCATGGCGGACGGGGTCAGCAGGCCCACCTCGGACAGGAAGTCCATGAGGTGCACGCAGCTCATCCGCATGAGGTTCTGGTGGTGGGTGTTGGACTTCGCCGCCGCCTTCGCCTCCTCGGGATCGAGGCCGGCGTTGGCGTAGACGTCGTCGTTGACCAGCGAGTCGACGATGATCGCGGCCACGATCGAGATGACGAACGCGGCCAGGTGCCGGCGCGGCTTGGAGATCCCCTCGAGGTACTCCTTGATCTCCATGCGCGCGAACTTCATGTGGCGCGCCTCCTCGACCACGTGGATCTTGCTCGTGGTGCGCACCTCCTCGAGGACGTTCTCGCCGCGCATCCAGTCGCGCTGCATGATGTCGAGGACCTCCTCGGCCACGAGGATCGAGGAGTACGCCATCTCGCCGGTGGCGGTGGTGCGGAAGACGCGGGCCAGCTCGTGGAAGAGACGGCGCGGGCGGTAGTGCGGGACGCCCATCTTGCTGCAGGTCTTGCTGAACATCAGCGAGTGGCGGCACTCGTCGGCGATCTCGGTGAGGGCGAAGCGGAACTCGGGGTCGCCGTAGTCGGCCGAGTACTGCGAGCGCAGCACCATCGACTGGAGCATCGTCTCGAACCAGATGCCGGTGCTCATGATCGAGCCCACCTCGTGGCGGGTGAGGTCGATCCGCTGCTGCTCGGTCATCCGGTCCCACAGCGGCGTGCCGTAGAGCGTGGACCATTCGGGGTTGAGGCCGTACTTGTGCGGGTCGAGCGGTTTGTCCCAGTCGATCTCCTGGTCGGGGTCGTACGACAGGACGGCGGCGGACTCGAGCAGTCGCTCCAGCTCGGAGTCCATGTCGATGGACTGGCGGAACTCGACGGCGGCGCGATCGTCGGTGACGGTCATGCGATCTCCTCGGTCATCAGTATGTGACATTGTGAATGTAACATAGACTGTGAGACGCGTCACCACCTTTTCGGAGCCGTCCCGGATCCCCGGTCCGCACGCCGGGGATGCGACGCCGCGCCACACCGTATTGGGCTGCGCGCGGACGACGATTGGGCCCATGCTGTTGTGCATGCCCAAACGGACGCCGACCGCTCACACCGCCGAGGTCGCCAGCTCGTTCGCCCAGTGGCTGCGCCGCCGCCGCGAGCAGGCCGGCATGACCCAGGAGGAGCTCGCGCACCGCGCGGGACTGAGCCGCAACCAGGTGCAGAACCTGGAGAACAACCGCAACAACAACGCCACCGGCCGCTCCTCGGCCAACCCGAGCCTGGACACGATCCTGGCCCTCGAGGCGGCCTTCGGACTGGAGCTGGGCGACCTGCTGGTGGACGTGCGGCGGTTCATGGAGTCGTCCGACCGCTGACCCTCACGCGCTCGACCTCGGACACGATCCGGTCGAACACGTCGGCCGCGTGCTGCAGCGCCGCGGCGAACGCACGCCCCTCCCCCGCCGACGCCGCATAGGCCTCGACCCCGTAGGCCAGCTCGATCCGGTCGCCGGGCAGCGCGCCGTGCAGGATGGCCACCCAGGCCCCACCGGGCACCGGGAACACGCGGGCGTGCTGCTCGTCCTCTGCCGTCTCGCCGGAGCGGTGGTCGGTGCACCACCACGGGCAGGTGGTCGATGGCGTCGTCATGGGGCAGTCCTATCAACGGGTGCGGACACCGGGTCGAACCCTAGGTTATTGGGCCCGACGGACACTGTCGTCCCTCGTCTCACGAGCGGCTCCGGCCCGTCCCGCCGTCACCGCACGACGCAGGCCCCGGGCGGGTGCCCGGGGCCTGCGTCGTGACGGTGTCGGTCAGTGGTGGTGACCGGCGTGCGCGTCGTCCTCGTCCGCCGGCTTGTCCACCACGAGGGTCTCGGTGGTGAGCAGCATGGCCGCGATCGAGGCCGCGTTGGCGAGCGCCGAGCGCGTGACCTTGACCGGGTCGAGGATGCCCTGCGCGAGCAGGTCGCCGTACTCGCCCGTGGCCGCGTTGTAGCCCTCGCCCGACTCGCGGACCTTGGCCACGACGACCTCGCCGGAGACGCCGCCGTTGCGGGCGATCCACTCCAGTGGGGCGTCCGCGCCCTTGCGGACGATGCGAGCACCGATGGCCTCGTCGCCCGAGAGCTCGAGGTCCTGGTCGAGCACGCCGACCGCGTGGACCAGCGCCGAGCCACCGCCGGGGACGATGCCCTCCTCGATGGCCGCGCGGGTCGCCGACACGGCGTCCTCGATGCGGTGCTTCTTCTCCTTGAGCTCGACCTCGGTGGCCGCGCCGACGCGGATGACGCAGACGCCACCGGCCAGCTTGGCGAGACGCTCCTGGAGCTTCTCGCGGTCCCACTCGGAGTCGGTCTGCTCGAACTCGGCCTTGATCTGGGCCACGCGGCCCTCGACCTCGGCCTGCTCGCCGCCGCCGTCGATGATCGTCGTGTCGTCCTTGGTGACGACGACGCGACGGGCGGTGCCGAGGACCTCGAGGCCGACCTGGTCGAGCTTGAGGCCGACGTCCGGCGTCACGACGGTCGCGCCGGTGAGGGTCGCGATGTCCTGCAGCATGGCCTTGCGGCGATCGCCGAACGCGGGCGCCTTGACGGCCACGGACGTGAACGTGCCGCGGATCTTGTTCACCACGATCGTGGACAGGGCCTCGCCCTCGATGTCCTCGGCGATGATGAACAGGGCCTTGCCGGACTGGACGACCTTCTCCAGCAGCGGCAGGAGGTCGGACACGGCCGAGATCTTGCCCTGGTTGACGAGGATGTAGGGATCGTCGAGGACGGCCTCCATGCGCTCGGTGTCGGTGACCATGTACGGCGACAGGTAGCCCTTGTCGAACTGCATGCCCTCGGTGAACTCGAGGTCGGTGCCCATGGTGTTGGACTCCTCGACGGTGATGACACCGTCCTTGCCGACCTTGTCGAACGCCTCGGCGATGAGCTCGCCGATGACCGCGTCACGGCTGGAGACCGTGGCGACGGCGGACATGTCCGAGACCGAGTCGACGGCGCGAGCGCGCGAGTGCAGCTCGTTCGTGACGGCCTCGACGGCCGCCTCGATGCCCTTCTTGAGGCCGACCGGGTTGGCGCCGGCCGCGACGGCGCGCAGGCCCTCGTGGACCATCGCCTGGGCCAGGACCGTGGCGGTCGTGGTGCCGTCACCGGCGACGTCGTTGGTCTTGGTGGCGACTTCCTTGGCGAGCTGGGCGCCGAGGTTCTCGAAGGGGTCGTCGAGCTCGACCTCACGCGCGACGGACACGCCGTCGTTCGTGATCGTGGGGGCGCCCCACTTCTTGTCGAGGACGACGTAGCGGCCCTTGGGGCCGAGGGTCACCTTGACGGTGTCGGCGAGCTTGTCGACACCGCGTTCGAGGGCGCGGCGTGCGTCCTCGTCGAATTCCAGAATCTTGGGCACGAGTGCTCCCTAACGGTTGGCTTGGGTGGACTCAGGCGATGACGGCGAGGACGTCGCGGGCGTTGAGGATGAGGAACTCCTCGCCGCCGTGCTTGACCTCGGTGCCGCCGTACTTGCTGAAGAGCACCTTGTCGCCGACGGCCACGTCGACGGGGATGCGCTCGCCGCTGTCGCTGACGCGACCGGGGCCCACGGCCACGACCTCGCCCTCCTGCGGCTTCTCCTTGGCGGTGTCGGGGATGACGAGACCCGACGCGGTGGTCTGCTCGGCCTCTCCGGCCTTGATGACGATGCGATCTTCGAGCGGCTTGATGGTGACCGACACTGGTCGACCTCCCCTTTCGATGAGAGACGTTCGGTTGGCACTCACTCGTTGGGAGTGCCAGTCGTCAGCGTAGCACCGGCTGGCACTCGTCCCAACAGAGTGCTAGGTCCGAAGCCGGGGCACGCGGTGGCAGACTCGGGCGCGTGGACGTCCAGACCTTCGCCACCCTGACCACGCCGGCCGGGCAGGCGCTGTTGGCCGAGGTGGCCGCCTGCGCCGGGCGCGAGTCCGACCTCGCCCTGGGCACCCGCCTGCGTCGCGACCACCCGGTGGAGCTGGTGGCCGCGGCCGTCACCCAGAACCACCTGCGCGGCCGGGCCGTCGCGAAGTTCGGCGCGGACGCCGCCCACCTCTACTACACGCACGACGCGCTCGAGCAGTCCACGAGGCGGACCGTCGCCGACCACCGCGCCACGCGGCTGGTCGCCCTCGGCGCCACCCGGGTCGTGGATCTCGGCTGCGGCATCGGCGGCGACCTCATCGCCTGCGCCCGCGCCGGACTGGCCGTGCGCGGCGTCGAGCAGGACGAGGTGCGCGCCGCGATCGCCCGCGCGAACCTCGCCGCCCTCGGACTGGAGGGCACGGTCGAGGTCGGCGACGCGACGACCACCACCGTCGCAGCCGACGAGGTGGCCTTCGTCGACCCGGCCCGTCGCGACGGCGCGGGACGCACGTTCCGGCTGGACGCCCTCGTGCCGCCCTGGGACTTCGTCACGGGGCTGCTCGCCGGGCGGGCCGTCGCGAAGGTGATGCCGGGCATCGCGCACGACGCGGTGCCGCCGGGCGTGCAGGCCGAGTGGGTGTCCCACGGTGGCGACCTCGTCGAGGCGTGCCTGTGGGGCGCCGGTCTCGGGGCGCCCGAGGGCCGGGTCGCCACGGTCCTCCCGGCCGGGGTGAGCCTCGTGGCGCGCGGCACGCCGGCCACGGTCGGGCCGCTGCTGTCGCATCTCGTCGAGCCCGACGACGCCGTGATCCGGGCCGGGCTCGTGGCCGAGCTCGCCGAGGACCTCGGCGGTCACCTGCTCGACCCCCACATCGCCTGGATCACCACCGAGTCCCCCGACGCCGCACCGCTCGGCCGCGCGTTCCGGGTCCTCGAGGAGCTGCCCTACCGCGAGAAGCAGCTGCGTGCGGCGCTGCGCGAGCGCGACATCGGCACCCTCACGGTGAAGAAGCGCGGCGTCGACGTCGTGCCCGAGCGCCTCGTCGCCCGCCTCAAGCTGTCGGGTTCGCGCACCGCGACCGTCGTGCTGACCCGCGTCGCCGGGGAGGCCCGCGCCTTCCTCGTCGAGCGGCAGCCCTGAGCGTGACGTTCCGGGGGCCAGCACCCGGATCCGACTCCCGGGAACGTCACTGCCAGCGATGCCCCGGGCACGGTAGCGTCGGGCCATGACCCGCCGAGTCGACCTCAACGTGGACCTCGGCGAGGACCGCGCTCGCTGGGAGTCCGGTGAGGACGTGCGGCTGCTGGGGCTCGTCACCAGCGCCAACGTCTGCTGCGGCGCCTACGCCGGTGACGACGACCTGATCCGCGCCACGTGCGAGGCGGCCGTCGCGCACGACGTCGCGATCGGCGCGCAGGTCGGCTACCGCGACCGCGAGGGCTTCGGCCGGCGCGAGGTCGACCTGGCTCCCCGCGACCTCGTGGACGAGGTGCGTCACCAGCTGGACCACCTCGCCGAGCTGGCCGACGCCGCCGGAGGGGTCGTCACCTACCTCAAGCCGCACGGCGCGCTCTACCACCGGATCGCGCGCGACCCGCACCAGGCGGAGGCGGTCGTCGAGGCCCTCCTCGCCGACGGGAATCCGCTGCCGCTCGTCGGGATGCCGGGGTCGATCGCGCTCGAGATGGCCGAGGACGCCGGGATCCGCGTCGTGCACGAGGGGTTCGCCGACCGCGCTTACACGGCCAAGGGTGGCCTCGTGCCGCGCGACCAGCCGGGCGCCGTGCTCACGGACCCGGACGAGGCGGCCCGTCAGGCGCTGTCGCTCGCCGAGTCGGTCGACTCGCTGTGCGTGCACAGTGACAGCCCCGAGGCCGAGGCCCTGCTGCGCCGGGTGCGCGAGGTGCTGGCCGCGCACGACGTGGCGATCGAGGCCTTCGGCTGAAGATGAGGATCCTGCCCTGCGGCGATCGCGCCGTGCTGCTCGACTGCGCCGACGCGGCCGAGGCGCGGCGCTGGCACGCCGCCCTGCGCGAGCACGGTGCGACCCTCGGCGCCACCACCGTGCTGCTGCGGGGACGCCCGGCCGACCTGCGGTCGCTCGTCGGCGCCACCGAGCCCGCCGACCTGACCGACGTCGTGGGCCGCGAGGTCGAGGTGCCCGTCGTCTACGACGGCCCGGACCTCGACGCGGTCGCGCGGCACTGCGGACTCGAGCCGGACGAGGTCGTGCGCCGCCACGTCGCCTCGCGGTGGACCGTGGCGTTCGCCGGCTTCGCGCCCGGCTTCGCCTACCTGTCCGGCGGCGACCCGCGACTCGAGGTGCCGCGGCTGGAGCGGCCTCGGCCCCGCGTGGAGGCCGGATCGGTGGGGCTCGCCGGGCGGTTCAGCGGCGTCTACCCGCGCCCCTCCCCCGCCGGCTGGCGACTGATCGGTCGCACCGACGCGCCGCTGTGGGACCTCGCCCGCGACGACCCGGCGCTGCTGCACCCCGGCGACCTCGTGCGGTTCGTGGAGGTGGCGCGATGAGCGAGCGCCAGCGAGCGAGCCATTCCACACCACGAATCGCGACACCGACCTACCTTCGCTCTTCCGAGGCGGTGGCGCGATGAGCGAGCGCCAGCGAGCGAGCCATTCCACACCACGAATCGCGACACCGACCTACCTTCGCTCTTCCGAGGCGGTGGCGCGATGAGTCTGCGGGTGCTGGAGCCGGGTGCGCTGAGCCTGGTGCAGGATCTCGGGCGGCCCGGGCTCGGCGACCTGGGCGTGGGCCCGTCCGGCGCCTTCGACCGGCGCGCGCTGCGCGAGGCCAACCACCTGGTGGGCAACCCGGAGGGTGCGGCGATCGTCGAGGCGCTCGGCGGCGGGCTCGCCCTCGTCGCGACCGCGGCGCACGTCGTCGCGGTGACGGGAGCCGCCGGGCCACTGACGGTGGACGGCACTCCGGTGAACTCAGGACGGGTGCTCGCGCTGCGCCGCGGCCAGGTGCTGCGACTGGGTGTTCCTGAGCTGGGGCTGCGGTGGACCGTGGCGGTCGGCGGCGGGATCACCGTGCCTCCGGTGCTCGGCAGCCGCAGCACCGACACCCTCGCCGCCCTGGGACCTGCGCCGCTGTCCTCGGGGGTCGAGCTGAGGGTCGGGGTGCCCGCGGACGGCGTCTCGCTCGAGGCCTACCCGGCGGCGCTCGCCTCGGGCGAGGTCACCGTGCGCGTCGTGCTCGGGCCGCGGGACGACTGGTTCACGCCGGCCGCCGTCGCGGACCTGCTGTCGAGTCCGTGGCGGGTCGACCCCGTCTCGGACCGGATCGGGGTACGGCTCGGCGGACCGGCGCTGGAGCGCGCCCGCGACGGGGAGCTCGAGAGCGAGCCGGTCCTGCGCGGCAGCATCCAGGTGACGACCTCGGGGCGACCGGTGGTGCTGGGCCCGGACCATCCCGTGACCGGCGGCTACCCGGTCATCGGCGTCGTGGTGGACCCCGACACCGACCTGCTGGCGCAGGTGCGCCCGGGCGACGTGGTCCGTTTCCGGCGCCACCGCGCCTGACGCCCTCCCCGTCCCGCCGAGTGGCGCAAACCGGGGTCGCGAGCGGCGGGCCGCCGGGTCAGGCGGCGACGATGCGGGTGACGGGGAGGCTCGAGTCGACGGCGAGGTCGAGCGAGCTGGGGGCGATGCCCCGGCGGACGACCTCGGCGCCGAGGGCGGCGACCATCGCGCCGTTGTCGGTGCACAGGGACGGCTTCGGGATGCGGACCTCGACGCCTGCCTTCTCCGCCCGCTCCAGGACGTAGTGGCGCAGTCGGCCGTTGGCCGCGACACCGCCGCCGAGGATCAGCCGCGGCACGTCGTGCTCGAGGCACGCCTTGATCGCCTTGCGGCTCAGCACGTCGCACACCGAGTCCTGGAACGAGGCGGCCACGTCGGCCACGGCGACCTCGCGGCCCATCCGCTCCTCGTGCTGCACGTGGCGGGCGACGGCACTCTTCAGGCCGGAGAACGAGAAGTCCCAGCGGTACCGCTCGAGGTCGCGGCCGGTGGTGAGGCCGCGCGGGAAGTCGATCGCCTTCGGATCGCCGTCGCGGGCGACCTTGTCGATCTCGGGACCGCCCGGGTAGGGCAGGCCGAGCAGGCGGGCGACCTTGTCGAAGGCCTCGCCGGCGGCGTCGTCGATCGTGCCGCCCAGCAACGTGATGTCGGTGGCGATGTCGTTGACCAGCAGCAGCTCGGTGTGGCCGCCGCTGACCAGCAGCGCGATCGAGGGCTCGGTGTACCGGCCGTGCTCGAGCTGGTCGACCGCCACGTGGGCGGCGAGGTGGTTGACGCCGTAGAGCGGCTTGTCGTGCGCGAGGGCCAGCGCCTTGGCCGCGGCCACGCCGACGAGCAGCGCGCCGGTCAGGCCGGGGCCGCTGGTGACCGCGATCGCGTCGACGTCGCGGACGTCGACGCCCGCCTGCTCGTAGGCCTGCTCGAGCGTGGGCACCATCGCCTCGAGGTGCGCGCGGCTGGCGACCTCGGGGACGACGCCACCGAAGCGGACGTGCTCCTCCACGCTCGACGCCACGGCATGGGCCAGCAGGGTGGTGCCCCGCACGATGCCCACGCCGGTCTCGTCGCAGGAGGACTCGATGCCCAGGACCAGCGGTTCGCTCACCGGTCCATTGTGCCGTGGGCGGGCCACCGGGCTCGTCACCGGACCTCGGCGGTCAGTCGCGCTCGGCGCGCTTGGCCTCGCGGGCCGCCTTCTCGTCGAGGTCCATCTGGCGGGCCTCGTCGGGCGTGGGCGCGGTGCCGCCGTAGCGCGCGGGCGCCCACCACTGGCCCTCGGGCGAGACGGGGTACTCGCGGATGGCCTTGTCGAGCAGCGCCGTGAGCGACTCGTGCAGGAGCGCGGTCTCGGCCACCGGGTCCTCGCCCGTGACGGGGATCGGCTCGCCGACGTGCAGCGCGATCGTCCTGCCGCGGCCCCACAGGTCGGCGTCGTGGTCCTTCGTCTTGAGCAGCTGGGTGCCCCACACGACCATCGGAACGAGCGGCACGCCGGCCTCGGCGGCGGCGCGGACGGCGCCGGTCTTGATCTCCTTGACCTCCATCGAGCGGCTGATGGTGGCCTCGGGGAAGATGCCGACGATCTCGCCGCGCCGCGCGTACTCGGCGGCCTCGTGCAGCGAGGCCTCGCCCTGCGCGCGATCGACCGGGATGTGGTGCATCGAGCGCATGATCGGGCCCGAGACCTTGTGATCGAACGCCTCCTTCTTCGCCATGAACCGCACGAGCCGGCCGGCCGGCTGGGCCGCGAGTCCGTTGAAGACGAAGTCGACGTAGCTGACGTGGTTGGAGGCCAGGATCGCCCCGCCCTCACGCGGGATGTGCTCGGTGCCGGACGTCTGGAAGCTCATGCCCAGCACCTTGAACAGCGTCTTGGCCGTGCCGATGATCGGCGGGTACGTCAGGTCGCGCATGCGAGCACACTAGTGCACGCGCGTTCACCCGAAGGGCGTCTCACTCGTCCTCGACGACGTGGACGGCGGCCTCCTCGGCACTGGCTCCGGCGCCGTCGATGCCGACGTCGTCGCCGACCAGCTCGGAGACGTGGTCGACGCCGTTCCCGCCCTCGGGATCGACCAGTCGACCGGAGCGGCTGGCGCCGACCTCACCGTCGTCGAGGTCGTCCTCGCTCCACTCGGCCTCGGGGTCGACGTCGGGCTGCTCCTGGCGCAGACGCTGCTCGAACGACTCGCCGTCACGCTGCTCCTCGGCGGTGGTGCCGTAGCCCTCGCCCGCGGACCACCGCTCCGGGGCCGTCAGGCCCTCGTCCAGCGGATCATGGGTCTCGCGACCGAGCAGCGTGTCCTGGTCCTGGTCCTGGCTCAGGTACTGGGAAGGGGCCGGGGGCTGGTTGCGGGGATCGCTCATGTCTCCACCTTGCCACGCACCGGGCGCACTCGCCGGGCGGCGGATCTCAGTCCGCGCGGGTGTCCCGGGCGGGCGCCGACTGCCGGAACGAGCGGGTCAGCAACACCGCCACGACGACCACGACGAGCAGCACGAAGAGCCACCCGAGACGCTCGGATCCGCCCGAGAAGACGGCCAGGAAGGCACTCATCCCGATGGTCGACCAGATCGACGCCCAGATGACCGCGCCGGGCACCAGGCCGGTGAGGTAGCGCGGGAATGACATCCGCGCGAGGCCCGCGCCGAGGTTCACGGCGGTCTGCGCGCCGACCGTGAAGAAGCTCACGGTGACCGCTGGCGGGCCCCAGCGCTCGACCTGCGCCATCGCGGCCCGCACCCGGGGGCCGGGCTCGCGCTCGCGCAGCACGCCGGCCGCGATCGCGCGGCCGATGCCATAGGTGCCGCCGGCGCGCAGCAGCACGATCACGAAGAACGTCAGCCACGCCCAGAACCACGGCCACGCCCTGATCGCGTCGAGCACCTCGCTCACGACGACCTCGTCGCGTCCGGCGCGGAGAGGTCACGCTCCATGAGCACGGCGTCGGCACCCGAGCGGTAGTAGCCGCGGCGGCGGCCGGTCTCGCGGTAGCCGGCACGGCGGTAGAGCGCGAGGGCCGGCTCGTTGTCGTCGGCGACCTCGAGCAGCAGCCGCTCGGCACCGCGGGCACGGGCGGCGTCCTGGGCGGCCCCGAGCAGCTGGGAGCCGACGCCCTGGCGGCGCGAGCCCAGCCCCACGGCGATCCGCATGAGCTCGGCCTCGGGCGCGAACATCCGGATCGAGGCGTAGCCACGGACCCCGAACTCGTCGACGAGCGCCAGGACAATGCGGTCGCCGACGAGCTCGTCGCGGACCTGGGCGGACGACCACGCGTCGGGCCCGAAGCTGGCGTTCTCGATGGACTCCAGCGTGTCCAGATCGCGCAGGCCCGCCGTGCGGATCATGCGCGCTTGGTCGCGACCTGCGGTGTCGCGTCGGGTCGGCGCAGGTAGAGCGGCTCGAGCGGGACCTCGGCGGCCGTGCCGCCGGCGACCAGGCGGGCCAGCGCGGCGGCCGACGGGTCGAGCGGACCGTCGTGCACCGTCGCGAAGCGGTCGGCGTAGAGCGTGCCGCCGCGACCGACCACGGGCATGCCCAGGGCGGCCACGGTCTCGGGGTAGTCGACGTCGGGACCGGTGACGCGCACGCCCTCGGGCGTGAAGCGGCCCCAGTAGACCTCCTTGCGCCGGGCGTCCGTGGCCACGACGAACTCCTCGTCGAAGTCGGCGGCGGCCTCGGCCGCGAGGATGTCGAGCGAGCACACGCCGTGCGTGGTCAGGCCCAGCGTCTGGCCCAGCGACAGCGCGGTGACGACACCGACCCGCAGGCCCGTGAACGGGCCGGGACCCACGCCGACGGCGACGTCGGTGAGGTCGGACGGAGCGGCGCCGGCGCGCTGGAGCGCGGTGCGGATCGCGGGGGCCAGCAGCTCGCCGTGCGCCATCGCGCCCTCCCCCGTCGCCTCGGCGACGACGGACGAGCCGTCGTGGACGGCGACGGAGATCGCCGGGGTGGCGGTGTCGAACGCGAGCAGCAGCACGGGCCCAGCCTAGTTCCGCCCCGGACCGACGTTCGAGCGGCCGCCGCTCAGCCGAGCAGGACCGAGCGCAGCGGCTCCTCGAGCCACCGCGGGCCGTGCGGGCGGATCGTGACGACGCGCATCTCGTCGGACGGGACGCCGCACGCGGTGCCGAGCGGGTCGCCGGGGCTCGCGCCGCGCGTCTCGATCGTGATCGCGAGCCAGCTGTCGGAGAGCTGCTCGGCCATCCCCTCGCCCCATTCGACGACCGTCACCGACTCCTCGGTGGTGGCATCGAGGTCGATGTCGTCGATCTCGGCCGCGTCGCCGAGCCGGTAGGCGTCGACGTGCACGAGCGGCGGCCCGCCGACCTCGCTGGGGTGCGTGCGCGCGATGACGAACGTGGGCGAGGTGACGGGGCCGCGGACGCCGAGCGCATCGCCCAGGCCCTGCGTGAAGGTGGTCTTGCCGGCGCCGAGGCCGCCGGTGAGCACGAGCAGGTCGCCCGCGCGCAGCAGCGTGGCCACGCGCGCGGCGAGGTCGCGCATCGCGTCGGCGTCGGGCACCTCGCGCGCGAGCCACAGCGTCTTGGCCATCTCGATCGTGGGGCCCTGCTGGCGCACCGGCAGGTAGAGGCGGTGGTTCCAGAAGCGGAAGTTCGCGGGCAGCTCCTCGCGCACGTGCAGCCAGATGCCGTCCATGCCCTGCTCCTCCGCGACGTCCTCGGCGACGCCGACCATGGCGGAGGCGACCCCGCGGTCGCGGCCGAGCGGGTCGACGCTGACGCGGAGCAGGCCGAGGCGCCCGGGACGGGACCGGTCGAACAGGATCGCGCCCATCGGATGGCCGCGGCGCGTGGCCAGCAGACCGCCGTCGCGCTCGAGCGAGGCGGCGACGGTCAATAGCGTCTCGTCGCCGGCGGTGGCCGGCGGGTCGAGCACGGGCCGCGCGGCGAACGCGCGGTGGATGACCCCGAGGACCTCGGCCGCGCGGTCGGGTCCGACCAGCGCGACGTCGAGCTCCGACGTCATGCTCGACGCTCGCTCATGCGATGTCCTTCAGGACGCGCTCGATCGCCTCGGTCACCTGCTCGTGCTCCTCCAGCATCACCATGTGGCCGGCGTCGTTGACGGGGACGAGCTCGGCCCCGGCGATGTGCCGGGCGAGCCAGCGGCTGTGACCGAACGGCGTCATGACGTCCTTCGTGCCGCACACGACCGAGGTCCGGCAGCGCGAGATCGTCTCCAGCCCGGCGCCGAGGTCGAGCTCGACGAAGTTGTCGTAGAAGTTCAGCACCACGGTGGTGGGCGCGCGCAGGATCATCTCGTCGGCCATGTCGACCACGGCGGGCTGCGCGTGCGGCCCGAACGCCCAGCGGCGGATGATCGAGAAGCTGTTGAACTCCCGACCCCAGTCGAGCACCGGGGTGGCGGCCTTGGCCAGCGGCATCACGAAGCGCAGGGCGGGGCTGCGGCGCATGAGCTTGCCGGCACTGGTGCTGATGAGGACGACGCCGCGGACGCGGTCGTCGAACAGGTCGGGCTGCAGCTGCGCGAGCTGCATGAGGGCCATGCCGCCCATCGAGTGGCCGACGAGCACCACGGGCCCCTCGGCCGCGTGGGCGTCCAGCACGCGGCGGACGTCGTCGGCCATGTCGTGCAGCGAGGAGTTGCGGGGGCCGCTGCGGCCCGAGCGACCGTGCGAGCGGTGCTCCATGAAGACGAGGCGGGCGTGGCCACGCAGCGCGAGGCGCTGGAAGTGCCACGTGTCGAGGTCGCACATCCAGCCGTGGAGGAAGACGATCGTGGGCCCGGGACCCTCGTCGACCTCCACGTGGATCGGGACGTCGTCGGCCGCCGAGACGTAGTACGAGTCGCCGCGGACCGAGCCGAACTCGACCTCCTCGCCGCGCTGGAGGCGGCGCTGCTCGGTCTTGCGGTTCTTCAGGACCGTGGCGGCGGCGCCGGCGACTCCCGCTGCGGCGAAGGCGCCCGCGGTGGCGGCGACGCGTCCTGCGACCGATGTCATCGCTCTCCTCGGTAGGTCCGGGACCAGCGTCCGGCGAGTCGGGTGACGATCTCGTAGGCGATCGTGCCCGCCGCGTCCGCCCAGTCCTGCGCCGTCGGCTCGCCGTCGTCGCCGGACCCGAACAGCGTGACCGGATCGCCGATCCGGGCGGGTCGGTCGCCCAGGTCGACGACCAACTGGTCCATGCAGATCGTGCCACGGACGGGCGCCCGGCTCCCGGCGAACCCCACCTCGGCGCGGTTGGAGGCGGTGCGGTGGATGCCCTCGCCGTACCCCACCGGGACGAGGCCGAGCGTGGTCTCGTGGTCGGCGGTCCAGCGCCAGCCGTAGGACACCGAGGCGCCAGCGGGCACCCGCTTCACGTTCGCCAGGACGGTGCGCGCGGTGAGCACCGGGGTGACGCCGGGCGCGGGGACGGCCGGGTCGGGGTCGATGCCGTACGACGCGATGCCCCAGCGGACGAGGTCGAAGTGCGAGGAGGGTCGGGTCAGGCCCGCGGCGGAGTTCGCCAGGTGCCGCAGCCCCGGCTCGACGCCCGCCGCGGCGAGCTGGTCGACCGCGGCGCGGAACACCGCCTCCTGCTGGTCGTTGGCCGGGTGGCCGGGCTCGTCGGCGCTCGCGAAGTGCGACCAGATGCCCGTGACCTCGATGCTCCCGGCGGCTTGGAGGCGCGCGGCGGCCGCGACGAGCTCGTCCCACTGCGGACCGAAGGCGCCGTTGCGCGAGAGGCCCGTGTCGACCTTCAGCTGCACGCGCGGACGGTCGCCGGCGGCGGCGATCGCCTCGAGCTGGTCGACGCCGGAGGCCGTGACCTCCACGCCGGCCGCGACGAGCTCGGCGAAGGGCGCACCCGGTACGGCGAGCCAGCACAGCAGCGGGCCGCGGTCGCCGGCGGCGCGGAGCTCGAGCGCCTCGGCGGGCGTCGCGACGCCGAGCCAGTCGACCGACTCGCGCGCCGCGCGCGCCATCGGCACCATCCCGTGGCCGTATGCGTTCGCCTTCACGACGGCCATCTGGAGCGCGTCGGGCGCCCAAGAGCGCAGCACCGCGAGGTTGGCGCGGTACCGGTCGAGGTCGACCACGAGCTCGGCGTTGGCGGTCACGGGCGCTCCCCCTCCCCGTCGCCGGGGCGACGCGGCTCGCAGAAGTCGTGCAGGGCGGACCCCAGCTCACGGGCGACGTCGGAGGCGACGAGGGGGCCGCGGAGTCGCTCGGCCGCCAGTCCGTGCAGCAGCGCACCGACCGAGCCGGCGTCGAACGCGTCGAGGCCCGTCGCGAGCAAGGAGCCGATGAACCCCGCCAGCACGTCGCCCGCACCGGCCGTGCCGAGCCAGGGCGTTCCCGAGAGGTTCACGCGGGTGCGGCCGTCGGGCGCGACGACGAGCGTGCGCGGCCCCTTGAGCAGCACCGTGGCCGTGTACCGCTCAGCGGCCTCGCGGGCGTGCCGGAGAGGATCGGCCTCCACGGCCTCGCGGTCGACACCGAGCACCGCGGCGAGCTCGCCCGCGTGCGGGGTCAGCAGCGCGTCGACCTCGAAGGACTGCGGCAGGTGGTGCAGGGCGGTGGCGTCGACCACGATCGGCACCTCGTCGCGCAGGGCCGAGGCGAGCGGGACCGGCGAGTCCTCGCCGCCCGAGCCCACGACCCACGCCTGCACGCGACCGCGGCGCGCCACGATCTCGGGCGCGCGGTCGACGACCCGGCGGGCGAGGTCCTGGGCGCCGACGAAGCGGATCATCCCGGCGGGTCCGGCCTGGGCGCCCGCGACGCAGAGGTGGGCAGCGCCGGCGTACTGCGGGGAGCCGGCCCTGACGCCGAGCACGCCGCGCGTGTACTTGTGGGCGTCGTGACCGGGGACGATCGCGTCGCGGAACCGCGCGCCGTCGCCGGCGTCGAGCGCCTCGAGCGCGGGCTCGCCCGCGAGGTCGAGCCCGATGTCCACGACCTCCACCCGGCCGGCGAGCGCCGACGCGGGACCGAGCAGCAGGCCGTGCTTGGCGGTGGCGAACGTGACGGTGAGGTCGGCGCGGATCGCGGGCCCGTCGAGCCGGCCGTCGTCGACGCCGATCCCGGACGGCACGTCGACCGCGACGACGAAGGGACGCTCGCGCTCGACCCACTCCGCCCACGCGGCGGCCGTGCCCTCGAGCCCGGGACGCGCGCCGATGCCGAAGATCGCGTCCACGACGTGGCGGTGGCCCTCGGGCCCGTCGACCACCCGTGCGCCGGCCTCGCGGGCGGCGGCGAGCCCGGCGGGGTGCGCCTTGGCCTCGTCGAGCAGGCACAGGTTCACGCGCCGGCCCTCCCGGCACAGGTGGGCGGCCGCGAACAGGGCGTCGCCGCCGTTGTTGCCCGGCCCGACGAGGACGACGAGCGTCTCGGTGGCGGGCAGGGCCCGCGCGACGTGCTGCGCGAGCCCGGCGGCGGCGCGCCGCATGAGCTCGTCCCACCCGGCGTCGGCCGCGGCGACCTCCTCCGCCGCGCGCACCTGCGCGACGGTGTGGGCGGTCAGCATCAGCTCACTCGACCGTGACGGACTTGGCCAGGTTGCGCGGCTGGTCGACGTCGTGGCCGAGCAGCTCGGCCAGCTCGCACGCGAAGATCTGCAGCGGGACGGTGGCCACGAGCGGCTGGAGCAGCGTGGGCACCTTCGGCAGCCGGATGACCACGTCGGAGAACGGCACCACGGTGTCGTCGCCGTCCTCGACCAGGACGATCGTGTAGGCGCCGCGCGCCCGGACCTCCTGGATGTTGCTGACGATCTTCTCCTGCAGCTGGTCGCGGGCCCGGGGCGGCACGACGACGAACATCGGCAGCCCCTGCTCGACCAGCGCGATGGGGCCGTGCTTGAGCTCGCCAGCCGCGAAGCCCTCGGCGTGGACGTAGGCCAGCTCCTTGAGCTTGAGCGCGCCCTCGAGCGCGACCGGGAATCCGACGTGGCGACCCAGGAACAGGAACGAGCGACGGTCGACGAGCTCGGCCGCGAGCTTCTTGACCTGCTCGGCCTCGTCGAGCATCCGCTGCACCTTCGCCGGGATCTCGTGGAGCTCGTCGATGATGTGCGTGATCTCGTCGCCGTACTTCGCACCCTTGACCTGAGCGAGGTAGAGGCCCAGGAGGTAGCAGGCCACGACCTGCGACAGGAAGCCCTTCGTGGACGCGACGGCGACCTCGGGGCCGGCGTGCGTGTAGATCACGGCGTCGGACTCGCGCGGGATCGTGGACCCGTTGGTGTTGCAGATCGACAACACGCGGGCGCGCTGCTGACGCGCGTACCGGATGGCCATGAGGGTGTCCATCGTCTCGCCGGACTGGCTGATCGCGACGACGAGCGTGGAGCGGTCGATGATCGGGTCGCGGTAGCGGAACTCCGACGCCAGCTCGACCTCGCAGGGGATGCGGGTCCAGTGCTCGATCGCGTACTTCGCCACGAGGCCCGCGTAGGAGGCCGTGCCGCACGCGATGATGATGATCTTGTCGATCTCGCGCAGCTCGTCGTCCGACAGGCGCATCTCGTCGAGCTGGAGACGACCGTCGGTGGTCATGCGGCCGAGGAGCGTGTCGGCCACGGCCTTCGGCTGCTCCTCGATCTCCTTGGTCATGAACCAGTCGTAGCCACCCTTCTCGGCGGCCGTGACGTCCCAGTCCACGGTGTACTCGGTGGTGGGGGCGGCGTTGCCGTCGAAGTCGGTGACCTCGATCGCGTCCTTCGTGATCGTGACGACCTGGTCCTGGCCCAGCTCGATGGCCTGCGCCGTGTAGTCGATGAAGGCGGCCACGTCGGAGCCGAGGAAGTTCTCGCCCTCGCCCCGGCCGACGACCAGCGGGGAGTTGCGGCGTGCGCCGACCACCACGTCGGGGTTCAGGGCGTCGGAGAAGACCAGCGTGAAGGCGCCCTCGAGGCGGCGGCAGACCGCGCGCACGGCCTCGGAGAGGTCGTCCTGCTGCTGGAGCTCGCGGTGCACGAGGTGGACGACGACCTCGGTGTCCGTCTCGGAGGCGAACTCGTAGCCCTCGTCCTCGAGCTCGGAGCGCAGCTCCATGAAGTTCTCGATGATGCCGTTGTGCACGACCGCGACACGCTCGTCGGGCGCGAGGTGCGGGTGCGCGTTGGCGTCGGTGGGTCCACCGTGGGTGGCCCAGCGGGTGTGGCCGATGCCCGTGGTGGAGGCGGGGAGCTCGTGCTCTTCGAGCTCGGCGTCGAGGTTGGCGAGCTTGCCGGCCTTCTTGGCCCAGGCGATCCGCTCACCGTCGACGACCCCCACTCCGGTGGAGTCGTAGCCGCGGTATTCCAGGCGTCGCAGTCCACCCATGACGACGTCCAGCGCCTGGCGATGGCCCACGTATCCGACGATTCCACACATGGGTTCAGGGTACCGACTGCGCGGTTGGCGGCACCGCTGGCAACAATGGTCGGTATGTCACGCGACTCCTCCCCGTACGTGGAGCTGGAACGCAAGGCGTGGGCCGAGCTGGCGCGCGACGCCGTGCAGCCGATGTCCGGCGAGGAGATCGAGCGCGTACGCGGCCTCGGCGAGGAGCTCGACCTCGACGAGGTGCAGCAGGTCTACGTGCCCCTCACGCAGCTGATCAGCCTGCGCGTGCGGCTGGCCGAGGCGCTCTACCGGGCCACCGAGCGGTTCCTCGGCGACCCCCAGCCCGACCGGGTGCCGTTCATCATCGGCCTGGCCGGCTCGGTGGCCGTGGGCAAGTCCACCACCGCCCGCCTGCTGCGCGACCTGCTGGCCCAGCACGACGACCACGCCCACGTCGCCCTCGTGACCACCGACGGCTTCCTGCTGCCGAACGCCGAGCTCGAGCGCCGCGGCATCATGCACCGCAAGGGCTTCCCCGAGTCGTACGACCGCAAGGCCCTGCTGCGCTTCGTCATGCAGGCCAAGAGCGGCGCCGAGCACATCGAGGCGCCGGTCTACGACCACCTGACCTACGACCGCACCGACGCGACCGTCTCGCTCAAGCGCCCCGACATCCTCATCGTCGAGGGCCTCAACGTGCTCGCTCCCCCGCGGCTGCGCGGCGACGGCTCCCCCGGCCTGGCGATCAGCGACTTCTTCGACTTCTCGATCTACGTCGACGCGAACAGCCGCGACATCCGGCGCTGGTACATCAGTCGCTTCCTGCGCCTGCGCGAGACCGCGTTCGCCGATCCCGCGTCGTACTTCCACCGCTACAGCACGCTGACCGACGCCGAGGCCGTCACGCGCGCCGAGGAGCTGTGGGACACGATCAACTGGCCCAACCTGCGCGAGAACGTGGCCACCACGCGCGGCCGCGCAGACCTCGTGCTGCGCAAGTCCGCCGACCACAGCGTGCAGTGGGTCCGGCTCCGCAAGCTCTGACCCCGTGGGAAGCGGTGAGGGGTCAACCCATCCCACCAGGTGGCGGTGAGTGATCAACCGCAACCCGACCTCGTGAGGTTGATGACGCACCGGCCTGAGGCAGGACGGGTTGACAGCTCACCGCCCACTCGGCGTCAGGCGAGGTGCTTGACCCACTGGTCGGCCCACGCGGTGGCGCGGTAGCCGAGCTCCTCGTTGACCGCGATCATGTTGACGTTCTGGGCGTCGTTCCACGTGACGATGCGGCCACGGCCGGCGAGCAGGTCGCTCGCGTCGCGCATGGCCTGGCGCTTGAGGGAGAGGCCCAGGCCGTGGCCGCGGTGCTCGGGCAGGACGAGCGTGTCCCACTGGTAGACCTCGGGCGTCTCGTGCGGGAACAGCAGCTGCGTGTGGCCCGCGAGCGAGCCGTCGGGCGCCACCGCGACGACCGTGTGCGCGACGCGGCGCTGCCGCTTCCACTGCTCGACCTCGTGCAGCAGCCGATCGGCGTCCCAGAACTCGTTCTCCAGCGTGACCTCGCCCGACGGCGCCTCCTGGTTGAGCAGCGACCGGAGCCGCGCGTACTGGTCGAGCCACTCCCGCGGCGGGCTGCCTCGCCAGCCGGCGAGCGTGTAGCCGTCGCGCGGATCCGCCGGCGGCACGTCGGCCGGCAGTCGCAGCTCGCGCTGCACGTTCGTCGTGTCCGGCGCGTAGCCCCGGGCCAGCATGAACTCGCGGCCCGATCCGGTCTCGGCGTCGATGGGCCGCAGTGTCTCGGTGAGGATCTGGTCGCGCCCGTCCTCGGCCACGCGCAGCTCGATCCGCTCCAGCAGCGCCGAGCCGTGGCCGCGACGACGCAGCTCGGGCGGCACCCAGACCTCGACGAACGCGGTGGAGGCGTTGTCGCGCTCGGGGAACACCGCGAGCGCCACGGCGACGGGCGTCTCGCCCTCGCGCAGCAGCAGCGAGTCACAGCGCTCGTAGGCGTCGCCGACGAGCATCACCCGCAGCTCGTCGGCCGACCACGGCTGGTCGATGTCGCGCTCGTTCGAGCGCTGGTAGACGTCGTGGAACTCCACGAAGCTGCCGTGGTCGGTGGGGTCGAGGACTTCGATGGTCGCGCCCATGCGCGCATTCTCGCACCGCACGGGCGCCGAGCGACAGGTCAGACGACCCGGGTCAGGAAGACGCTGTTCGGGTCGGGGACGTAGTCGGCGAACGGCTCGCACTCCTCGAAGCCGTGGCGCACGTACAGCCGGCGAGCGGCGGCGAAGTAGGGCTCCGAGCCGGTCTCGAGGCTCAGCCTTTCGAGGCCACGGGCGCGCGCGGTGTCCAGCAGGTGCTGGAGCATCGCGGTGGCCACGCCCCGGCCACGAGCCGCGGCGGTGGTGCGCATCGACTTGATCTCGCCGTGTCCGTCACCGAGGTCCTTCAGCGCGCCGCAGCCCAGCAGGCGGCCGTCCTCACGCACCGTGAAGAAGCTGATCGCCTCGTGCCGCAGCGCGCCGAGGTCGAGCGCGTGCACGCTCTCGGCCGGGCTGGTGGCGAACATGTCGGCCAGGTGCTCGGCCAGCAGCGCGTGCACGTCGTCGCGCTCGAGCCCACCGGCCTCGACGGTGACCACGGTCAGATCGCGAGGTGCGTGCGGACGACCTCGGCGAGGTGGTCGGCGATGTCCTGCGCCTCCTGCGAGGTGGGCGCCTCGACCATCACGCGCACGAGCGGCTCGGTGCCCGAGGGGCGCAGCAGCACGCGGCCGGAGTCGCCGAGCCTCGCCTCGGCGGCCTTCACCTCGGCCAGCACGACCTCGTGGCGCGCGGCGCCGGCGCGGTCGACGCCGCCGACGTTGACCAGCACCTGCGGCAGCCGCTGCATGACCGAGGCGAGCTCGGACATCGTGCGGCCGGACTCGGCCATCTCGGCGGCCAGCTGAAGCGCGGTGAGGGTGCCGTCGCCGGTGGTGGCATGGCGGCTCATGATGACGTGGCCGGACTGCTCGCCGCCGAGCGTGTAGCCGCCCTCGCGCATCGCCTCGAGCACGTAGCGGTCGCCGACGGCGGTGCGCAGCACCGTGATGCCGGCGGCCTCCATGGCCCGGGTGAAGCCGACGTTGCTCATGACGGTGGCCACGACGGTGTCCTGCGCGAGCGAGCCCTCGCGCTGGCCGCGCAGGGCCAGGATCGCGAGGATCTGGTCGCCGTCGACGACCTCGCCGTTCTGGTCGACCGCCAGGCAGCGGTCGGCGTCGCCGTCGAAGGCGAAGCCCACGTGGGCGCCCTGCTCGACGACGATGCGCTGGAGGTCGCCGAGATGGGTGGAGCCGCAGTCGCGATTGATGTTGAGTCCGTCGGGCTCGGCGTGGATCGCGACGACCTCGGCGCCGGCGCGCGCGAACGCGTCGGGCGCGGCCTCGTGGGTGGCGCCGTTGGCGCAGTCGAGGACGACCTTCAGGCCGTCGAGCCGCGTGGGCAGCGTGTCGAGCAGGTGGCGCACGTAGGCGCCCAGGCCCGCGTGGCTGTCACCGACGCGACCGACGTCGGCGCCGGTGGGGCGGTCCCAGGGCTCCTCGAGCCGCTGCTCGATCGCGGCCTCGATGTCGTCGTCGAGCTTGACCCCGCCGCGCGCCAGGAACTTGATGCCGTTGTCGGGCATCGGGTTGTGGCTGGCGGAGATCATGACGCCCATGTCGGCCTCGAGGAACGAGGTCAGGTACGCCGCGCCCGGGGTGGGGACCACGCCGAGGCGGTGGACGTCGACCCCCGCAGACGCCAAACCCGCGACCACCGCGGCCTCCAGGAATTCTCCGGAGGCGCGGGTGTCGCGGGCGACGACTGCCGTGGGGCGCTGGTCGGCGAAGGCACCGGCCTCGCCCAGGACGTGGGCGGCGGCCACCGAGAGGTCGACCGCGAGCTCGGCGGTCAGGTCCCGATTGGCCAGACCCCGAACGCCGTCGGTACCGAAGATCCGGCCCATGCGCGCCGGCAGATCAGCGCTTGCTGTACTGCGGCGCCTTGCGGGCCTTCTTCAGACCAGCCTTCTTGCGCTCCTTGATGCGCGAGTCGCGCGTCAGCAGGCCGGCCTTCTTGAGGGTCGGACGGTTGACGTCGACGTCGACGTTGTTGAGCGCACGGGCCACGCCGAGGCGCAGCGCGCCGGCCTGGCCGGTCATGCCGCCACCGCTGACGCGAGCGATCACGTCGAAGGAGTCGACGAGGCCGGTGACGGCCAGCGCCTCCTTGGCGATCTGCTGGTGCAGCTTGTTGGGCAGGTGCTCCTCGAGCGGCTTGCCGTTGACGGTCCAGACGCCGGTGCCGGGCACGATGCGCACGCGGGCGACGGCCTCCTTGCGGCGGCCGGTCGCGGAGCCGGGGGCGATGATCGAGTTGATCTCGGTCGTCCCGACGGCGCCAGCGGACTCGGAGGTGTACGCGACACCCTCGGAGTTGGTGGTGAACTCGGTCGTCTCTTCGGTGGTCTCAGCCACGATGAACCTGCGCTTTTCGCTTACTGGGAGATCTGCGTGATCTCGAACGGCTGGGGCTTCTGGGCGGCGTGCGGGTGATCCGGGCCGGCGTAGACCTTCAGCTTCGTGATGAGCTGACGGCCAAGGCGGTTCTTCGGCAGCATGCCGCGCACGGACTTCTCGATCGCCTTGCGCGCGTCCTTGTCGAGCAGGTCGCCGTAGGCGATCTGCTTCAGGCCGCCCGGGTAACCGCTGTGGCGGTACACGTTCTTGTCCGTGCGCTTGTTGCCCGACAGCGCGACCTTGTCGGCGTTGACGATGATGACGAAGTCGCCACCGTCCACGTGGGGCGCGTACGTGGGCTTGTGCTTGCCACGCAGGAGGGTCGCCGCGGCAACCGAGAGACGGCCGAGGACGACGTCCTCGGCATCGATGACGTGCCACTGACGGGTGATGTCAGCAGGCTTCGGGCTGTACGTACGCACGGATGACCTTCTCGCTGCAAATCGAAATCTGTGAAGTCGGGACTCGCGTTGGTGAGCACGCAGGACGTGCCGCAACACAACGACTCCCCAGATTACCCGGCGACCCCTCCGCTGGTCAAAACGGGTCGGCCGAACGTGACCCTGCTCTCGCGCAGCGTCTCGGGGGACACTAGGTTGGAGTGGGTCGCTCACCCCCGCGACCGTTACTTCTCTGACGTCACAGGAGACCCGCATCGTGACCGACAAGCAGACGCTGACCATTCGTGACAACCGCTCCGGCGAGGAGTACGAGGTCGAGATCACCGACGGCAGCATCCGCGCCGCGGACCTGGGCAAGATCGGCAAGTCCGACGACGACCCCGGCCTGTCCGTCTACGACCCGGGCTTCACGAACACCGCCTCCACCCGTTCCGCCGTCACCTACATCGACGGCGAGAAGGGCATCCTGGAGTACCGCGGCTACCCCATCGAGCAGCTGGCCGAGTCCTCGACCTACCTCGAGGTGGCCTACCTCCTCATCCACGGCGAGCTGCCCACCAAGGAGCAGCACGACCAGTGGGTGCACGAGATCACGTTCCACACGTTCGTGCACGAGAACCTCAAGAGCCAGCTGCAGGGCTTCCGCTACGACGCGCACCCCATGGGCATGCTGCTGTCGAGCGTGGGCGCCCTGTCGACGTTCTACCCCGAGGCCCGCAACATCAAGGACCCGCAGATCCGCCACGAGCAGATCGTGCGCATGATCGCGAAGATGCCGACCCTCGGCGCCTGGTCCTTCCGCCACGCGCAGGGCAAGCCGTACGTCTACCCCGACAACGAGCTGTCGTACACCGAGAACTTCCTCTCGATGCTGTTCCGGATGAGCGAGCCGAAGTACGACCCGGACCCGCGTCTGGCCAAGGCCCTCGAGGTGCTGTTCATCCTGCACGCCGACCACGAGCAGAACGCGTCGACGAACGCCGTGCGCTCGGTCGGCTCCAGCCAGGTCGACCCGTACTCGGCCGTCAGCGCCGGCATCGCGGCCCTCTACGGCCCGCTGCACGGTGGCGCCAACGAGGCCGTCCTGAAGATGCTCAAGCGCATCAAGACCAAGGAGAACGTCCCGGCGTTCATCGAGGGCGTCAAGAACGGCGACGAGCGCCTCATGGGCTTCGGTCACCGCGTCTACAAGAACTACGACCCGCGCGCCACGATCATCAAGAAGGCCTGCGACGACGTCTTCGAGGTCACGGGCGTCAACCCGCTGCTCGAGGTCGCCCAGGAGCTGGAGAAGATCGCGCTCGAGGACGAGTACTTCGTCAAGCGCAAGCTCTACCCCAACGTCGACTTCTACTCGGGCCTGATCTACGAGGCGCTGCAGTTCCCGCCGGAGATGTTCACGGTCCTGTTCGCCATCCCCCGCACGTCGGGCTGGCTGGCGCAGTGGCTCGAGCTCGTCGACGACCCGGAGCAGAAGATCGCCCGCCCGAAGCAGATCTACACCGGTGCCCGTCAGCTGGACTTCACCCCGGCGAGCGAGCGCTGGAAGTGAGCTGAGTCCTCACGCCGCGAAGGCCGCGAGTCCCGAGAGGGGCTCGCGGCCTTCGCCGTTCCGGGGGGCGTCGCGCGCCGCCCGACCTCCCGGGCCCACTTCTGGAAGTGGGCGGGCAGTCAGCGGCGCTCGAGCAGGAGGGTCTGGGCCACGCGACCGACGGGACGGGTGAGGTCGTGCAGGACCGCCTGGCTGAGACCGACGCCGTCCTGGCCGATCCAGCTCTCCGCCACGAGTCCCGTCCAGGCGCCCGTGGGGGCGTCGGCGAGGTGGATCGTGAGCTCGGTGTTCATGAACACCCAGTCCGCGGGGTCGAGCCGCGAGCCGACGCCGCTGGCGGCGTCCGCGATCGCGATCGTGCGCTCGAGCTCGTCGCCCGTGTCGCCCTCGACGAGCGGGTAGGGCATCGACGCCCAGGCCATCGCCGGGCCGTCGATCCGTCCGATGCCGGTGCGCACGGCCCACTCGAGCGAGCCGACGAAGCCGCGCCGCCAGCTGGCGGGGACGCCGAGCTCGCCGCGGTCGAGCTCGGCCGGCGTCGGGCCGGGTGGCTGGGCGTCCGGTGTGTGGACGACGTCGGAGGAGTCCTGCGTGCGCAGCCACCACGCCGACGCCTGCGCCACGGGCCGCAGCCCCGACGGCCCGCGCTGGGACGCCACGGCCGACAGCAGTGCGATCTTGCGCCCGGGCCGCGCGACCGAGGCCGTGACCTCGATCGGAGCCATGGCCACCGGTCCGAGGATCTCGACGGTCGTGCGCGCGATGCGCCCGGGGGCGGCCTGTGGGAGCAGGCGCATCGCCCGGGTCAGCACCGCGCCGACGGGCCCGCCGTGCTGGAGGTCGTCGCTCCACGGGCTGCCCGCGGCGGACGTGGGCTCGAAGGCCTCGCGCACGCCGTCCTGACCGTCCGGTCCGCGGTCGACGAGGCGGTAGCAGCCCGTGGGCGGGCTCGGCTCAGTTCTCACGCACCAAAGCCTCCTGCACGACGTGGCACGCCTGGGCGTCGGACTCGCCGAACACGGCGGCCTCGATCAGGGAGCGACCCGCGTGGGCCGTCGGCGTGGCGTGCTCGAACAGCAGCCAGTCGTCGGCCCGCGCCGGGTGGTGGAACCAGAGCCCGTGGTCGAGGGAGACGGCGCTCCAGCGCTCGGCCAGCGACCGCTCCCGCCCGGCACGGTGGCCGTGCGGCGCGACCGCCATCGACATCAGCATGAGGTCGCTGACGTAGCCGATGGCGGCCTGGTGGACGAGCGGGTCGTCCCCGAGGTCCTCGGCGACCCGCATCCAGATGTTCTGCACGGGTGCGGCCGAGTGGGGCGGGGTCTCCTCGGTCTCGGGCGAGATCCGCACCTCGACGGCGCTGAACCCCTCCCAGTACTCCCCCAGGCCGCCGTCGGCGGCAGCCAGCTCGCGCAGCTCGGTGCTGGCCTCGGCGGTGAGGCTCTCGGGACGGCGGCGCGAGTGGGACAGACCTTCGCGGGGCTCGACGAGCGAGATCGTGGAGCGGCAGATCAGCCGGTCGTCCTGGACCGCGTCGACGACACGGGTGGAGAACTGCCGGCCGTCGCGCAGGTGCTCGACCTCGAAGCGGATCGGCAGGTCGGACCGGCCGGGCCGCAGGAACGTCGTGTGCAGCGAGTCGACGAGGCGCCCCGTCACGGTGTGGCCGGCCGCCATGATCGACTGCGCCACGAGCTGGCCGCCGTAGAGCTGCGGCAGCGCGACGCCGTCGCCGTGACCGATCCAGGCGCCGTCGCCGGCCTCGCTCAGGTCGAGGATCGACCCGAGCGAGGCCACCGACGTGGTCACGCCTTCGGCTCCGAGGCCACCTTGCGCGGCGGCCGCGGGAAGAAGAAGCTCGTGCGCGCGACGTACGCCTCGAACTCGGGGCCGCGCTTGCGGCGCATCCCCTTCTCGGTGAGCTTGCCGCCGCTGAAGGTGGTCAGCAGCCAGGTCATGAGGATCGGCGAGAAGACCGTGAGGACGCCCCACGGCGAGCCGAGCGTCAGCAGGAACAGGCCGACCCACACGCACGCGTCGCCGAAGTAGTTCGGGTGGCGCGTCCAGGCCCACAGGCCGCGGTCCATGATCCTGCCGGCGTTGGCCGGGTCGGCCTTGAAGCGCGAGAGCTGCCAGTCGCCGACGGCCTCGAAGAGGAAGCCGATCGTCCAGATCGCGATCGCGACGATCACGAGGGCGTCGACGCCGCGCGAGACGTAGACCGCGAACTGCACGGGGATCGACACGACCCACGCGAGCACGGCCTGCATGCCGTAGATCTTCTTCACGAGGAACGGGATCAGCGGACGGCCCTTGCGCGAGCGGAGCAGTGCCGTGTAGCGCGGGTCCTCGCCCTTGCCGATGTTGCGCTTGCCGATGTAGAGGCCCAGTCGCAGGCCCCAGATCGCGGTGAGCGCGAAGACGATGAGGCGACGGGTGTCGTCGCCGTCGGATCCGGCGGACATCAGCCACGACACGGCCGCGATGACCACGAAGGACGGGCCCCACGTGATGTCGATGATGGAGTGGTCGTTCACCAGCTGGGCGATCGCCATGACGATCGCGAAGAACACCACCACGGCACCGGCGGTGACGAGCAGGTTGAGGGCGAAGTCGCCCCACGGGTAGTCGAACATGCGTCCTCTTCTTACGGGGTCGGGCTCGCGGCGAGGTCCGCGGCGAGGCTCTGGAAGGCGTCCTGGGCGTGGGTGAACGTGTGCGGCTCGCCCTCGCGGGACCGTGCCAGCAGCTGCTCGAGGGCGGGCGGGTCGAGGGGCTCGTCGGCGTCGTAGCCGACCGTGCCCCACTCGACGGCGTCGGCGGCGCGCAGCGCGGAGCCGGCGGCGACGACGACCTGGCCGTTGATCGTGCTCTCGGGCGAGGACAGCGCGGTGACGAGCGGCGCGACGAGGTCGGAGCGCATGCGGTCGGCGTGGCGCGGGTCCATGCCCGCCTCGGTCATCTGCGTCGTGGCGTACGGCAGCACGACGTTCGTGAGCACGTTCTTGCCCGCGCCCTCGACGGCGGCGGTGCGACCGAAGGCGATGACGGCGCCCTTGCTCGCGGCGTAGGCCGAGACGGTGGTCTCGCCGTGCAGTCCGGCGGTGGACGCGATCAGCACGACGCGGCCGAAGCCGGCCTGGCGCATGTGGGCCATCGCGGCGGACGCGGGCAGGACGGTGCCGGTGACGTTGATCGCCATGACCTGCCCGAAGTTCTCGGCGCTGGTCTTGTGCGCCATCTGCGGCGCGCTGACCGCGGCGCTCGTGACGAGGACGTCGAGCCGCCCGAAGTGCTCGAGCGCGTCGGCCACCAGCCTCTCGCCGATCGCGGGGTCGGCCACGTCGTCGTGGTTGGCCACGGCGCGCCCTCCGCTCGCGAGGATCTCCGCGACCACGTGGTCGGCCGGGCCGAGGCCGTTCTCGTCGACCTGACGGTTGCGGTTGTTGACGACGACGGCGGCTCCCGCCTCGGCCAGGTGCAGCGCGAACGCGCGTCCCAGGCCCTTGCCGCCTCCGGTGACGACAGCGACGCGGCCGTCCAGGGCTCGACTCATGGATCCTCACTTCGATTGATAGAGATACTCCGTTAGTTGTAGTACGGTGTGACGCAGATGACAAGTCCCCACGCGGGGAGCCGCACGACTTCGAGGGATGGCCGATGACCGACGGGGGACCCACGCTGCTCGAGCCGGGCGGCACGAACTCCGTGGGGAGGATGCTGGGCCTGCTCGGCGACGAGTGGTCGCTGCTGATCCTCGGCCAGTCCTCCCGAGGGCTGACCCGCTACGGCGAGTTCCGCCGGGCGATGCCCATCTCGAACTCCGTGCTGACCCACCGCCTGACGCAGCTGAGCGAGCACGGCCTGCTCGAGCGGCGCATCTACCGGACCAATCCCCTGCGCGCCGAGTACCTGCCGACCGCCCGCAGCCGCACCCTGTGGCCGATGATGCTGGCCATCTGGGAGTGGGAGCGCCGCTGGACCGGACCCGCCGGGGAGGCCCTCCCCCGCCGGCGCCACGACACGTGCGGCGCCGAGTTCGCGCCCCTGCTGACATGTCGGGCGTGCGGGGACCCGGTCGAGGCCCGGGACATCCGCGCCGCCTGGGGACCCAGCGGCAGCTGGGAGCGCTCGGTCCCGGCGTCGGCCACGCGCCGGCGACCCGACTCGGTCCAGGACTCGCTGCAGTACCCCCAGACCCTGGAGCTGTTCGGGAACCGGTGGTCCTCCGCCCTGATCGGCGCGGCGTTCCGCGGCATGGTCCGGTTCAGCCAGTTCGAGACCGCGCTCGGCGCTCCCCCGACCCTCATCGCCGAGCGCCTGCGCGCGTTCGTCGGACTCGGGGTGCTGGAGTCCCGCCAGCACGCCCGGCACCCCGGCCGGCCCGAGTACCACCTGACCGACAAGGGTCGCGCCTTCTTCCCCGTCACCGCGCTCTCGCTGCACTGGGCCGAGAAGTGGTTCGTCTCGCCCGAGGGTCCCGCGCTCGTCCAGACCCACACGGCGTGCGGCGAGGACTTCGTCGCGCACCTCGCCTGCGACCAGTGCCGTCAGCCGCTGGTCACGGGCACCATCACAATCGTCCCGGTCACCGAGGACCGGACCACACCCGAAGAAGGAACAGCATGAACGGAGCACGCACCGTCGCGGACCTCCTCCGCGCGAGCAGCCGGTCGCACCGCGACTCGCCCGCGATCGTGGGCGAGGGACGGACCGTCACGTACGGCGACCTCGACACCCGCACCAACCAGGTCGCCGCGGGGCTCCTGGCCCACGGACTGGAGCGCGGCGACCGCGTCGCCTACCTCGCCCGCAACGGCACCGAGTTCTGGGAGCTGTTCTTCGGGACGGCGAAGGCCGGGCCCGCGGTGGTCCCGCTGAACTTCCGCCTCGCGGCGGACGAGATCGCGTGGATCCTCTCGGACGCCGAGCCCACGGTCCTCGTGGTCGAGGACCACCTGACCTCACTCGTCCCGGCCGACTTCGACGGGCTGCGGCTGGTGTTCTCCCAGGAGGGCGAGCCGACCGTGCCCGAGGGCTGGCAGGCCTACGAGGCGTGGCTCTCCGCGCAGCCCACCGAGGACCCGCACCAGGACGTGGCGGGCGACGACCTGCTCTCCCTCATGTACTCGTCCGGCACCACGGGCAAGCCCAAGGGCGTCACCACGACGTCCGACGCGATGCTGGCCGCCGTCGAGGCGTTCTCCGCGCAGTTCGAGGTGGGCCCCGACACCGTCAGCCTCGTGCCGACGCCGTACTACCACATCGCGGCGGGCGGCTGGTCGCTCATCTCGCTGGCCCACGGCGGCCAGATCATCCAGTTCGTGGAGGTGACCCCGCAGAGCATGCTCGGGCTGCTCGTCGGGCACCGCGCCACCCACGTGATCATGGTCCCGACCGTGATGCAGATGGTCATCTCCAACCCCGCGGCCGCCGCGGCCGACTACTCCAGCGTCGAGCACCTCGTCTACGGCGGCTCGCCGATCTCCGAGACCGTCATGCTGCGCTCGCAGGAGATCTTCGGCGCGAAGCTCTCGCAGAGCTACGGCCTGACCGAGACGATCGGCGTCACCACGATCCTGCGTCCCGAGGACCACGTCACGGGCGCCGACAGCAAGCTGCAGTCGGCCGGCCGCGCCGTGCCCGGCACCGAGGTCCGCGTCGTCGACGAGGAGGGCAAGGACGTCGCGTCCGGCGAGGTCGGCGAGGTCGTCGTCCGCGGCGCGAACGTCACGCGCTCCTACTGGCGCCGCCCCGATGCCACCGAGGGCGCGTTCTTCGACGGTGACTGGTTCCGCACGGGCGACGCCGGCTACCTCGACGCGGACGGCTACCTGTTCCTCAAGGACCGGCTCAAGGACATGATCGTGTCCGGCGGCGAGAACGTGTACCCGGCCGAGGTCGAGAACGTCCTCATGGCGCACCCGGCCGTGCAGGAGGTCGCCGTCATCGGCGTGCCCTCCGAGCGCTGGGGCGAGACGCCGCACGCCGTCGTCGTGACGAAGCAGGGCCAGACCGTGACAAGCGACGAGATCGTGGCGTTCTGTCGCGAGCACCTCGCCCACTACAAGTGCCCGACCTCCGTGGAGGTCATCGACATGCTCCCCCGCAACCCGTCGGGGAAGATCCTCAAGCGAGAGCTGCGCGCCCCGCACTGGGCCGCGGCCGAAAGGACCATCGGATGACCCACCCCTTCCCGATCCTGCGCCAGGTCGTCATCGGCGCCCGCGACCTCGAGGCGACCAGCCGCGAGCTGCGCGAGACGTTCCACCTCGAGCCCGGGTTCCCCGACCCGCTGCTGGAGGAGATGCACCTGGCCGACGAGACCATCCCGGTCGGGCCGCAGGCCCACCTCGAGCTGGTCGGCCCGCTGAACGAGCAGGCGTCCATCAACGCGTGGCTCGACCGCGTGGGCGGCACCGCGGGCTACTGCGTCTCGGTCCAGGTCCCCGACCTCGACCCGCACCTCGAGGCCATCGAGGCCGCCGGCGTCCGCCTGGCCATCCAGGCCGAGGCGTACGGGCGTCGCATCGTCCAGCTGCACCCGGGCGACATGGGCCTGCTCGTCGAGCTGGACGAGATCCCCGACGCCGACGAGTGGTTCTGGGACCACCTCGAGCACCCGCCGTCGCCCGACCCGTACATCGACGACGTCGTCGCGGTCGACCTCGCCACGCCCGACCCGCAGGCGCGGGCCGAGCGGTGGGCCTCGGTGTTCCGCGTGCCCGTGCTGGAGAAGGACGGCGTGCCGATCGTCGAGCTCGGCTCGCGGACCGTGCGCTTCGTCCAGGACGAGCGGCCGCGGATGAGCGCCATCGACGTGCACGCCACGCCCGCCGGCGCCGGCCTGCCCGAGGAGATCGACCTCGGCCAGGTCACGCTGCGCGTCCTCAAGGACTGAGCCGGGACGAACGACAGGGGCGGGACCGACGCGGTCCCGCCCCTGTCGCGTCGCCGGGGAGGAGGGATCCGGCGACCGTCGCCCTCACCGCCGGGCGAACTCCTCACGCAGCCGGACCTTCAGCAGCTTGCCGCTGGCGTTCAGCGGCAGCTCGCTCACGAAGGCCACGTCCACGGGGCACTTGTAGTGGGCCAGGTGCTCGCGCGCCCAGCCGATCAGGACCTCGGCGGTCAGCTGCTCGCCGGCGTCGCCCGCGGCGCGGACCACGACGGCCATGGGCGACTCGCCCCACCGGTCGGACGGGACGCCGATGACGGCGACCTGCGCGACGCCCGGGTGGCCCGTCAGCACGCTCTCGACCTCGGCGGGATACACGTTCTCCCCACCCGACACGATCATGTCCTTGAGCCGGTCGCCGAGGTAGAGGTAGCCCTCCGCGTCGAGGCGGCCGCCGTCGCCGGTGTGCAGCCAGCCGTCGGCGTCGACGGTGGCCGCCGTCTCCTCGGGGCGACGCCAGTAGCCCTTCATGACGTTGCCGCCGCGGATGAGGACCTCACCACGCTCGCCGGCGGGCACGTCCTGGCCCGTCGCCGGATCGATGATCCGGACCTCGTTGTTGCCGCGTACCTGGCCGACGGACCGCAGTCGGTGCACCGTCTCGGGCGTGACGCGGTGGTCCTCGGGGCCGAGGAACGAGACGCCGCCGGTGGACTCCGTGAGGCCGTAGCCCTGGTAGAAGTCGCAGCCGAAGACCTCGGTGGCCTCGCGCAGGACGGGCTCGGGCATCGGGGCGCCGCCGTACATCATCCAGCGCAGCGCCGACCAGTCGCCGGCGCGCGTCTCGGGCAGGCCGAGCAGGAACTGGATGACCGTGGGCACCATGACCGAGTGGCTGACGCGGTACCGCTGGAGCACGTCCAGCAGGTCGGCCGGGCCCTGCGGGTTGATCATGAGCACGGCCGCGCCCTTGAGGTTCGCCATCAGCGCCAGGCCGAAGCCCGTCACGTGGAAGAACGGCACGGGCGCCAGCGCCACCGAGTCCGCGGCGAAGCGGACCACCTTGAGGGGGCCGGCGAGCGCCGAGCTGAGGTTCCGTCCGGCGAGCTCGATGCCCTTCGGTCGGCCCGTCGTGCCGGACGTGTAGAACATGACCGCCGTGTCCTCGGGATCGCGGGCGATGCCCGGGTCCTCGCCCGACTGCGCACCCGCCCACGCGGCGAGGTCGGTCAGGCCCTCGACGGGCTCCACGGTGACGACGCGGGTGACGCCGGGCACCGCGGCGAGCGCCTCGGCGTGGTGCTCCATCCCGGCGCCCAGGACGACCACGCGCGGCTCGACGTCCTCGACGATCTGCAGGACCTCGGCCGGCGCCAGCCGGAAGTTGATCGGCACGGGGATCGCGCCGGCCTTGCCGCTGCCGTACAGCGCGTCGAAGAACGCGACGCTGTTCTCCCCGACGTGGCACACGCGGTCGCCCGGCTGCACGCCCTCGGCGAGGAGGGCCTGCGCGAACCGGCTCGTCGACGCGTCCAGCTCGGCGAACGTCACCTGCCGTCCGGGCTGGACGAGCGCGACGCCCTGGGGGTCGTGGGCCGCGCTGCGGCGGATCACGTCCTCGAGGCGACGGAACGTGGTGCCGTCGCCGTGGGTCTCCAGGTCGATGGTGCGCGTGCTCACGGCTTCGTCACGAGCTGGTCGACGAACAGCAGCCGGCCCAGGCCGCGCTCGTAGCGGATCGGGTCGAGGGTCATGCGGGCGCGCGACTCGATCGCCATGCGGTCCGTGTCGCACGTCCAGTCGCCACGCGCCATCGCCTTGAGGCCGACGCGCGCGACGTCGCGCGGGTCCTCCTTCTGGCCGTCGACGTGCGCGGCCATCCGGGTGTCGACCGAGCCGACGATCAGCGAGGTGACGCCGACGTCGAGCGGCTCGAGCTCGGCGCGCGCGATGCCGCCGAGGTAGAGCGCGGCGGCCTTCGACGGCGAGTAGCCGCCCATGAAGGCGGTGGGCGCGATGGCCGCGACCGAGAGGACGTTGACGATCGCGCCGCCGCCGTTGCCGGCGATCACGGGCGCGAACGCACGGGTGGTCTCGAGCGGGCCGAAGTAGTTGACCTCCATCTCGCGGCGCGCGGCGTCGGGATCGGTCGCCTGCACGAGGCGGTCGCCGGCGTGGAGGCCCGCGTTGTTGATCAGCACGGTGGCGTCGGCGCAGTGGCGCGCGGCGGCGGCGACCTGCTCGCGGTCGGTGACCTCGAGCGCGACGGGCTCGGCGCCCGTGTCCGCGAGCTCGGGCGTCACGTCGTCCACGTCGCGCACGCCGGCGTAGACCTTGGCGGCCCCGGCGGCGAGCGCCTCCTGGACGAACGCCAGACCGATGCCTCGGTTGGCTCCGGTCACCACGAGCGTGGCGCCCGCGATCGGCGTCCTGCGACCGCGGCTCATCGCCGGCTCCCCTGCGTCGCTCCCGGACGTCCCGACATCGGTGTCATGGCAACCCCTTCCCTCGCGCTACTCACTACGTTTAATGTAGTAATCTGTATCACACCGTCAACTGAAGTGTCACGAGGAGAGCCATGGCGATCGCACGGGGCTTGCATCCGCAGGCCAAGGTCAGCGCGTACCAGTCGAAGGGATGGTGGACCGAGGAGACCCTCGACGGGTTCTACCTCCAACAGGTGGCCGAGCGCGGCGCACACCTGGCCATCGTCGACCCCGCGAACCGCGCTGACCTGCTGGGATCGGCGCCGCGCCGGCTGACGTGGGGCGAGCTCGACGACGAGGTCCTCGCGGTCGCCGCCCGCCTCGACGACCTCGGCCTGGAGCGCGGGGACGTGCTCGGCGTGCAGCTGCCGAACACCATCGAGCTGGCCGAGGTCTACCTCGCCGCGTGGCTCCTCGGCATCGTCGTCTCGCCACTTCCCATGCAGTACCGAGAGCACGAGATCGTCGGCATGGCGAACCAGGCCGGCTTCCGCGCCTTCGTCACCGCAGCCGCGTTCGCGGGCCGCCGTCCGGCCGAGGAGGCCGCCGCGCTGCGCGACCGCGTGCCGACCCTCGAGCGCGTCGTCGCGTTCGGCGACGCCACGGAGCTGGAGGGCCTGCCCGAGGGCATCGACGCCTGGACGCCCACCGTCGCCACGAGCGACCAGCGTGCCCGCATCGAGGCCCGCCGGGCCGCCGACCCGAACGACGCGAACGACTGCGCGACGATCTGCTGGACCTCGGGCACCGAGAGCGAGCCGAAGGGCGTCCCCCGGGCGCACCTCGAGTGGGCCGCCATCAGCACCGCCACCGTGGACGCCCCGCGCGTGACGGCCGACGACGTCCTGCTCAACCCGTTCCCCATGGTCAACATGGCCGGCATCAACGGCATGTTCCTGCCGTGGCTGCGCACCGGCGGTGTGCTCGTGCAGCACCACCCGTTCGACCTCAAGACGTTCCTCGGCCAGATCGCCGTCGAGCGCGCCACCTACACGGTCGCTCCCCCGGCGCTGCTGTGGATGCTGCTGCACAACGACGACCTGCTGGGCCAGATCGACCTGTCGAGCCTCACCCGCATCGGCTCGGGCTCGGCGCCGCTGCAACCCGTCATGGTGCGCGGCTGGCAGGAGAAGCTGGGCATCGGCGTCATCAACTTCTTCGGCTCGAACGAGGGCATCGCCCTGCTGTCGAGCCTCGAGGACTTCCCCGATCCCGACGACCGCGCGCAGTACTTCCCGCGCTACGGCGCGCCGGGCGTCACGTGGTCCTCCGAGGTCGCCGACTGGGTCCAGATCAAGCTCGTCGACCCCGTCACGGGCGAGGAGGTCACCGAGCCCGGCGTCCCCGGCGAGCTGCGCATCGGGGGCCCGACGATCTTCGCCGGCTACCTCAACCCCGAGACACGGGCGAACCCGTTCGACGAGGACGGCCTGCTGATGACCGGCGACATCTTCGAGATCGCCGGCGACCGGAACCAGTTCCTGCACTACCTCGACCGGGCGAAGGACCTCGTCATCCGCGGCGGCATGAACATCGCGCCGGCCGAGATGGAGGCCCTCGTCGGCGAGCACCCCGCGGTGGCCGACGTGGCCGTGGTGGGCGACCCCGACGAGCAGATGGGCGAGCGCGTCGCCGCGGTCGTCACCCTCAACCCCGGCGCCACGCTGACGCTGGAGGAGCTCGTCGCCTTCCTGCGCGAGGCCAAGATCGCGTCCTACAAGCTGCCGGAGCGTCTCGAGATCCGTGACGAGCTGCCGCGCAACCCCGTCGGCAAGGTGCTCAAGCGCGAGCTCCGCCGTCCCGTCACCCTCTGAGGAGAGCCATGAACGACCGTCATCCCCACGTCCAGCTGCTCGACCGCATCATCGCGGCCGCCGAGGCCGGCGACCCGACCGACCTGGCCGAGATCTACGCCCCGGACGGCGTGATCTGGCACAACCACGACGGCGTCGAGCAGACCGTCGAGGAGAACGCCCGGGTGCTCACGGGCATCGCCAAGCGCGTCACCGACCGGCGCTACACCGATCGCCGGATCCAGCTGTTCGACGGCGGCGTCGTGCAGCAGCACGTCCTGCGCGGCACGAACGTGCGCTCGGGCGAGCCCGTCGAGCTGCACGCCTGCGTCGTCGTCACCGTCAACGAGGACGGCCGGATCGCGCGCCTCGACGAGTACATCGACTCCGCCGAGGCCGCCCGCTTCAGCGGCTGAGTCCCCGCACGGACGACCGCCCCGGACCCTGAGGGGTCCGGGGCGGTCGCGTGCTCGGCGGCGGTCAGGCCAGTCCGGTGAGGCGGCGCAGCAGCTCGACGAGCTCGCGACGGTCCTGCTCGGTCTCGCGGGTGGCGTCGACGCGGTGCGTCTCGCGCGGGCGCCGGTCGTGCCAGAACAGGCCCGAGGTCGCGCCGGGCTCCCGCGCCGAGGACAGCCAGACGGCCGTGTCGGCGCCCTGCTCCGGCGTGCGGAAGTCCGACTCGAAGCGCCGGATGAAGCCCTGCATGGCGCCGGACTCACGCAGGCCCGGCGAGTCGGTCCAGCCCGGGTGCGTCACGTGGACGACGATCCCGCGGTCGGCCAGCTCGGCGGCCCGCAGCTCGGTCAGCACGATCTGCGCGCGCTTGGTGCGCGAGTAGGTCGCCTTCGGGTCGAACGCGTCGGCCTCGCCGCGCAGCTCGCCCAGGGTGAGGCGCTGGCTGTAGGCGCCGCCCGACGTCATCTCGACGATGCGCGCGGGAGCGGACTCAGCCAGGCGGTCGAGCAACAGCTCGGTGAGCAGGTACGGACCGACGACGTTCGTCGCCCAGCTCATCTCGATGCCGTCGACCGACGTCTCCCACTCGTCCCACATGCCCCCGGCGTTGTTGATCAGCACGTGGATGCGCGGCAGCCGCTCGAGCAGCTCGGCCGCGGTGGCGCGCACCGACTCCAGGGAGGACAGGTCGAGGCGCACCCACTCCACGCGCTGGTTGCCGGTCGCGGCCACGACCTCCTTCACGGCGGCCTCGCCGCGGTCGGCGCTGCGGCCCAGCATGACGACGTGCGCGCCCAGGACCGCCAGGCTCGTCGAGGCGCCGAGGCCCACGCCGGCGGTGCCGCCGGAGACGACCACGGTGCGCCCCGCGACGTCCTGCATGTCGGCGTCGTCCCACGTGGGCCGCCGCCGCTCGTAGCCGATCCGGCTGAAACTGATGGTGTCGTCGGCCGCCACCTCGGCGTCGATCACGTCTGCATCGCTCATGCTTTCACTGTAACAGTGACTCGACGGACGATGACAGGCTTTGTCTCGCGCCTTGAATGCGCTGATTTACGGCGTCGATCGTCGGCATCTTGCGTCGCAAGCTGTTCCACGTGCTTCCGTTTCGATACGTTGTGACAAGTCACTATCCAGGAGGTCCCCATGCCCGAGGCGGTCATCGTCTCCACTGCCCGCACCCCCATCGGACGCGCCCGGAAGGGGTCGCTGTCCTCGGTCCGCGCCGACGACCTAGGCGCCGTCGCCGTGCGGGCCGCGCTGGAGGCCGTCCCGGGCCTCGCGCCGGAGTCCGTCGAGGACCTCGTGCTGGGCTGCGCGGTCCCGGAGGGCCAGCAGGGCTTCGGCATCGCGCGCACCGTGGGACTGCTCGCCGGGCTGCCGAACACCGTGCCCGGCCTCACCGTGAGCCGGGCGTGCGCGTCGTCGCTGCAGGCGATCCGCTCGGCCGCGCACGCCGTGGCCGCCGGCGAGGGCGACGTCTTCGTGGCGGGCGGCGTCGAGAGCGTCTCGCAGGTCCCCGCGCCGAGCGGCTACGACGACCTCAACCCCCGGTTCACCGACCCGTCCCGCGAGGACTACGTCGCCGACCTCTTCCAGTCGATGCTGCAGACGGCAGAGAACGTGGCCCGTCGGCACGACGTCTCGCGCGATCGGATGGACGAGTTCGCCGCGCTGTCGCAGGCCCGCGCCGTGGCCGCGCAGGAGTCCGGCTTCTTCGACGCCGAGATCGTGCCCGTGACCCTGGCCGACGGCACGGTCGTCACGCAGGACGACGGGCCGCGCCCCGGCACCACGGTCGAGTCGCTCGCCTCGCTGCCCGCCGTCCTCGGCCCCGAGGGCCGGGTCACCGCCGGCAACGCGTGCCCGCTCAACGACGGCGCCGCCGCGGTGGTCGTCATGTCCGAGCAGCGCGCCCGCGAGCTGGGCCACCGGCCGCTCGCGCGCATCGTCGCCTCCGCCGTCTCGGGCCTGGAGCCCGAGTACATGGGCGTCGGCCCGATCGAGGCCGTCCGGAAGGTCCTCGACCGCGCCGGGATGACGATCGGCGACATCGACGTCGTCGAGCTGAACGAGGCCTTCGCGGCCCAGGTGCTGGCCGTCACGGACGCGCTGAGGATCGACATCACGGAGCAGCTCAACCCCTACGGCGGGGCGATCGCGCTGGGCCACCCGTTCGGGATGACCGGCGCCCGGATGATGACGACGCTCCTGCACGGCCTGCGCGAACGCGACCAGCAGCACGGCATCGCGACGATGTGCATCGGCGGCGGCATGGGCATGGCCATGCTGGTCGAGCGGATCGGCTGACCGTGCGGCTGACCCTCACCCCCGAGCTCACCGAGTTCCGCCTGCGCCTGCGTGACTTCTTCACGACCGAGGTCCCGTGGCACCTGCGCGAGCCCGTGATCGAGGCGGCCCCGCTGGATCGCGACGTCATCGTCGACACCCACCGGATCCTGCACCGCGCCGGCCTCGCCGTGCCGGGCTGGCCCGTGGAGTGGGGCGGCCGGGACTGGTCGCCGCTGCAGCGCCACCTGTGGAGCGAGGAGCTGCATCTCGCGGGCGTCTTCCCGCCGCTGAGCCCGAACGTGGGACTCGTCGGCCCGGTGCTGGCCGCGTTCGGCAGCGCCGACCTCAAGCGCCGCTTCCTGCCGCCGACCGCCGCGCTGGACCTCTTCTGGTGCCAGGGCTTCTCCGAGCCCGAGGCCGGGTCCGACCTGGCGTCGCTGCGCACCACCGCGGTGCGCGACGGCGACGCGTGGGTCGTCAACGGCCAGAAGACGTGGACGAGCCTGGCGCACTGGGCCGACTGGATGTTCTGCCTCGTGCGCACCGACCCGGACGCGCCGCGCCGCCAGGCCGGGATCTCGATGCTGCTGATCGACCTCGACTCCCCCGGCGTGACGATCCGTCCGATCGAGATGATCGACGGCGAGACGGAGGTCAACGAGGTCTTCCTCGAGGACGTGCGCGTGCCCGCCAACCAGCTCGTCGGCGAGGTGAACCGCGGTTGGGAGTACGCGCGGTTCCTGCTCGGCAACGAGCGCGTCGGCGTGGCCCAGGTCGGCCAGACGAAGCTGCGCCTCGCGCAGGCGAAACGGTACGCCCGCGAGCACGGCCGCTGGGACGACCCCGCAGTCCGCGCCCGGTTCGTCACGCTCGAGAGCGAGCTGCTGGCCGTCGAGCTGACGTCCCTGCGGGTGGCCGCGGAGTCCGCCGACGGGCGCCCCGAGCCGGCCTCGTCCGTCCTGAAGCTGCGCGGCACCGAGCTGCAGCAGCGCGTGGCCGAGCTCGTGCTCGACCTGGCCGGCGCGGACGCGCTCCTGGCCGCAGGCACCGCGCCCGGCGTCACCCGCTGGGCCCGCCGCGCCGCGGCCGCCCACCTCAACCTGCGCAAGGTGACGATCTACGGCGGGTCGAGTGAGATCCAGCGTGGCATCGTCGCGTCGGGCGTCCTCGGCCTCTGACCCCACGCACGACAGCGGGCCCGGTCGAGGGAACCGGGCCCGCTGCGTGGTGATGTGCGAGATCAGTCGACGCTGATCACGTCACCCGCCGAGACGAACCGCTTGTCCTTGGCGGACCAGGCGAACGGGCCGAAGCCGCTGACGCCGCCGGAGCGATCCGCCGTGCTCTTCCACGTCACGCCGTCGAGCAGCACCGGGGACGCGTAGTCCTGGTCGCGCGAGGCCTTCATGATGCTCTCGCGGGTCAGGCCGTCCTCGGACTCGGCGGCCTGCTGGAGGGTGTTGACCAGCAGGTGGGCGGCCATCCAGCCGCTCACGGTGATCGTGTTGTTCGGGTCGGTGACGTCGGGAACCTGCGCCAGGTAGTCCTTGATGCCCTGGTCGTCGGCGACCTCCGGGTCGGCCGGCTCCTTGAGGTACTTCGGCACGACCGCGCCGTCGGCGGCCTGGCCGGCCGCGAGGTACTCCGCCGCGTTGGCGCAGTTGCTGGCCTTGACGACGAGCTCGGGCTTGAAGTCGACGCGGGCCATCGCGGTGTCCAGGACGCCGCAGGTGCCCGTGACGCCACCGTGGTAGAGCACGTTGACGCCGGCGGCCTTCAGCTTGGTCGCGGCGGCCGCGGGGTCGGTGTCCTCGGTCTCGGCCGCGATCTCCAGCCCGCCGGCGTCGGCCGACTTCTTGAACGCCTCGGCCATCGCCACGCCACTGCCGGTGGCGTTCTCGGCGATGCCCAGCGTGATGTCATCGACCTTCGACTTCATGAAGTCGACGATGAACTTCGTCTCGATGTCGGCCGAGGGCAGGAACTGCAGCGTCCACGGGTACGCCTCGATGTCGGTGAACCGGACGTCGCTCGAGCTGGGGTACAGCATCGGGACGCAGGCGGCGTTCTGGTCGTCGGCGATCGCCGCGACCTGACCGGCGCCGAACGTCGTGATGAGGTCGACCTTGTCCTTCTGGAGGAACTCGGTGGCGTTCGCCTTGGCCTTGTCCGGCGCGAAGGCGTCGTCCTTGTAGCTGACCTCGATCTTCATGCCGTCGATGCCGCCGGCGTCGTTGGCCGCCTTGAGGCGCGCGTCGTAGCCCTGGATGGCGAGCTCGGCCGCGCCGGCGATCGGGCCGGACAGGGGGGCGCTGTAGCCCACCTTGATCGTGTCCGTGATCTCCTTGGCCGCCGCGTCGGGATCCTCGCAGTCGTCGAGGCTCAGCTCGAAGCCGCCCGAGGAGCTCGAGTCGCCGTCGTCGCTGGAGGAGCCGCAGGCGACGAGGGTGAAGCTCGCCAGCAGCGCGGCCGGGAGCACCGCCGTCCGGCGGAGCCGGCGCATGGTGGTGGATGCGGTCATGTTCGGGACCTTTCGATGGGGGTGGAGGTGCGGTCGAGCTGGTGCTCGGGCTGCGGGGTCGTTTCCGGCACCGCGGACGCCGCGTCGGTGGCGACGACCGGGCGCGGGTCCCGGACGACGACACGGCGTCGAATCAGTTGGGCCAGCGAGCCGACGATGCCGGCGGGGGCCACGAAGATGACGAACAGCAGGACGAGGGCGAACAGCACCGCCGACGACTGCCCGCTGCCGATGTCGGCCGTGTAGTACGGCACGTAGACCACGGCGAGACCGCCGGCGATCGGCCCGAGGACGGTCCGCTCACCGCCGATGACCAGGCCGATCAGCAGCGTGATGCCCGCCATCAGGGTGAAGGAGCCCTCGGCGTAAAGGCTGCCCATGTAGAGGGCGAACAGCGAGCCGGCGGCACCGGTGATCGCGCCCGAGAGGCCGAAGCTCGCGACCTTGACGACGGCGATGTCGACGCCGGACGCCGAGGCGGCGATCTCGTTCTGGCGCACCGCCGACATCGCCATGCCGTAGCGGCTGCGCGTCAGGCACCAGCACACGTAGAAGGTGATGGCCATGACCGCGACGGAGAGCCAGAAGAGCCAGACGTACTTCTCGCCCAGGCCGAGCCCGGTCCACTCCGGCGGCCGCATCGCGGTGCGCGGGATCGTCATGCCGCTCGCGCCGCCGGTCAGCCCGGAGAAGCGGGCCACGAGCTCGGGGAACGCGACGGCGAAGGCCAGCGTGACCATCGCCAGGTACAGGCCGCGGATCCGCAGGGCCGGCAGGCCGACCAGCAGGCCGACGACGAGGCTGATCGCGAAGGCCACGGGGATGGTCGCCCAGCCCTCCCAGCCCTCCTTCACCATGAGGATGCCGGTCGTGTAGGCGCCGATGCCGAAGAAGGCCGAGTGACCCACCGACAGCAGGCCGACGTAGCCGGTCGCGAGGTTCAGGCCGGCGATCGCGATCGCGAAGATCATGACGCGGGTGACCTGGCCGATCTCGAACGGCGCGAGGCCGCCGAGCCACAGGGTCGAGGCGACCAGCAGGACCAGCCCGGCGCCGACGAGCGCGCGGTGGACGGGCGTCCCGCGCTCGATGACGCGGGGCTTCTTGGCTTGGGTGCTCACACACGCTCCAGACGTCGGGCCCCGAACAGTCCGGTGGGGCGAACCAGCAGGATGACCACGATCACGACGAGGGCGACGGTGAGCGACATCGAGCCGCCCAGGAACGTCGCGTACCCGTTCACCAGTGCCAGGCCGATGCCCAGCCCCAGACCGCCCACGACGGCACCCTTCACGCTGTCCAGTCCGCCCAGCAGGGCGGCGGCCGTCGCGAAGATCAGGACGTGGAACATGCCGGTGAGGCCCAGCTGGCCCGGTGGGACCATCGGGATGAGCAGGGCGCCGGCGAAGGCGGAGATCGCGCTCGACAGGCCCCACGAGAGGGTCAGCACCCGGCCGACGCGGACGCCCGAGAGCGCCGCCGACTGCCGGTTGGTGGCCACGGCCCGCATCTGCAGGCCCATGCTCGTGTAGGTGAAGAACAGGTAGAGGCCGAACACGATGGCGGCCGTGATGGCCCAGATCGCCATCGAGTCGTAGTAGAGGCGGGCGCCGGCGATCTCGACGAAGTCGTTCTCGCCGCTGGGCAGCATCCGCGGGAAGACCTTGTCGTCCGATCCCCAGATCCAGCCGTCAAGACCGTTCAGGCCGGTGAACAGCGCCAGGGCCACGATCAGGACGGCTGTCTCGTCGCGTCTGGCCACCGGCCTGATGAGCCAGCGCTCGGCGAGGGCGCCCATCGCGAAGCCGATGAGGATGGCCGGGATGATGGCGACCCACGGGTTGAGGCCGCGCTCGGTCAGCCACCACGTGATGTAGGCGGTGAACAGCGCGAACTCGCCCTGGGCGAAGTTGATCGTCGACGAGCTGCGGAAGACGATGACGAGGCACAGCGCGATCAGGATGTAGACCGAGCCGCTCGTGGCGCCCGCGAAGACGCGGGAAAGCAGGATGTCCATGGAGTGCTCCTCAGTAGCCCAGGTAGGCGGCTCGGATGCTGTCGTCGGCGCGGAACTCCTCCGCGGACCCGCTGGCGGAGACCTCGCCGACCTCGAGCAGGTACACCCGCGAGGCGATGTCCATCGCCAGCTCGGCGTTCTGCTCGACCATCAGCAGGGCGGTGCCCGAGTCGCGGTTGATGTCGCGCAGCGTGTCGAACAGGCCCTGCACGATCACCGGCGCGAGACCGAGGCTGACCTCGTCGCACATCAGCAGGCGGGGGCGGCTCATGAGCGCCCGGGCGATCGCGAGCATCTGCTGCTCGCCGCCCGACAGGGTGCCGGCCACCTGATCGCTGCGCTCGGCCAGGCGCGGGAACACCGAGAACCAGCGCTCGATGTCGTCCTCGACGGCCATGCGGTCCTTGCGGGTGACCGCGCCGACGCGCAGGTTGTCCAGCACGGACATCGCGGTCAGCGTGCCGCGTCCCTGCGGCACGAGGCTGACGCCCTGCGCCAGGATCGTGTCGGGGCGGGCCTTGGCGACCTCGCGGCCGTCGATCTTGAGCGAGCCCTGGTAGGGCAGCTGGCCCGACAGCACGCTCAGCAGCGTGGACTTGCCGGCGCCGTTCGCGCCCAGGACGACGACGGCCTCGTGCTCGTCGACGTGCACCGAGACGTCGCGCAGGACGGTGGCACCGCCGTAGCCGGCGGTGAGGCCCGTGGCCTCGAGCAGCGCGGTCATGCGGACCTCCCCAGGTAGGCGGCGACGACCTCGGGGTGCCGCTGCACCTCGGCGGGACGGCCGTCGGCGATCGTGCGGCCGAAGTCCATCGCGACGACGTGGTCGCACACGCCCATGACCAGGCCCATGTGGTGCTCGACGAGCAGCACGCTGAAGCCGAACTCGTCCCGCAGCGAACGGATCAGGTCACCGAGCTCGGAGACCTCCGAATGGGTGAGTCCGCCGGCGGGCTCGTCGAGCAGCAGCAGCGACGGGCGGCTGATGAGGGCGCGGGCCAGCTCGACGCGCTTGAGGGTGCCGAAGGGCAGGCCCGCGGCGGGCAGGTGGGCGACCTCGGTGAGGTCGAGGCGCTCGAGCAGGGCCCAGGCGTCGCGCTCGACCTGCTTGGTCGCCTTGCGCGACCCGGGCCAGCCGACGAGCGACGGCAGCAGGTGGGGCGTCTGCACGCCGTGGGCGCCGACGACCGTGTTCTGCAGGACCGTCATCTCGGGCCACAGCGCGAGGTTCTGGAAGGTGCGCGCGACACCGGCGCGGATGACCTGGTGGCGGCGCAGACCGAGCACGTCGACGTCGCCGTAGCGGATCGTGCCCTCGGCGGGCTGGTAGACGCGGGTGACGCAGTTGAACAGCGAGGTCTTGCCCGCGCCGTTCGGGCCGATGAGTCCGCAGATCTCACCGTCCGCGACCTCGAATCCCACCCGGTCGAGCGCGGTCACTCCGCCGAAGCGGAGAACGACGTCCGAAACCTGAAGCATCAGGAGCCTTTCGCTAGCGAAGTTCAATGACTGACCGGAGGAGCATATCCTGTGACCCGAGTCACGATACCGGGGCCCTCGTCACTTTATAACGGCCTTAAACGAGGCAGGTCAAGAGAAACTCTGTGTTTTGAAGTGTCTTTTCTCATTGATGCGTCGAGACTGCTCTCGACAAAGCAGAACGGCGCGCCGGAAGCCGGCGCGCCGTGGTCTGCGAAGGGGTGGGTCAGGAGGCCTCGACGTGCCTCAGCGAGCGCTTGAGGACCTTCCCGACCGGGTTGCGCGGCAGCTCGTCCACCACGAGCAGGCTCTCGGGGAGCTTGTAGCTGGCGATGTGCCGCTCCCTCAGGAAGTCGACCAGCGACGACAGCGTCACCTCGGCGCCGGCGCGCGGGACCACCACGGCCCGGGTGCGCTCCCCGAGCGCCGGATCGGGGACGCCGACGACCGCGATCTCCTCGACGTCCTCGTGCCCCGCGAGCAGCGTCTCCAGCTCGGCGGGCGAGATGTTCATCCCGCCGCGCACGATCATGTCCTTCGCCCGGTCGACGTACTGGAGGTAGCGCAGGTCGCCGTCCGCGTCCGCGACGTACATGAACAGGTCGCCGCTGCGGTAGAAGCCGTCCTCGGTGAACGGGTCCGAGCTGGTGGTCCCGGGCAGGTAGCCGGCGATCACGCCGGGACCCTTCACGAGCAGCTCGCCGGGCAGGCCCTCCTCGGTGATCTCGGCGCCGCTGCCCGGGTCGACCAGTCGCGTCTCGTACCCGCGAGGACCGCGGTTCGACCAGCTGTGATCGGGCGAGCCGAACCGCGGGAACAGGTGCGAGCGGTGCTCGGGGTCCGGCACGGTCTCGGGGTCGCCGACCAGGTTGAGGCCCTCGTTCGAGCCGAAGCAGTTCACGATGTCGATGCCGAACCGCTCGCGGTAGGCGCGGATCATCGGGGGCGGCAGGGGTGCCGACCCGGAGCCGATGTGGCGCAGGCTGCGCATCCCCTCGGGCGTCATGAACGGCAGGTCGAGGGCGCGCACGAGCAGCGCCGGCGGCACGACGGTGTAGGAGACCTGCTCCTCGCGGATCTGGCCGAAGAACACCGGCGCGTCGAACGGGTGGTGCAGCACGAGGGTGGCACCAGTCAGCAGCCACGGCACGAGCATCCCGCCGATGCCGGCCATGTTGACCATCGGGAACGGGTTGAGGACGACGTCCTCCCCCGTCAGGCCCATCGCGTCGACGCTGGTCAGGCCCATCGGCTCCCAGTCGTTCGCGCAGCGCGGCACGCCCTTCGGGGTGGCCTCGGTCCCCGAGGTCCAGCAGATCGTGACGGCGTCGTTCGGGTCGAGGTCGACCTCGAGGCGGTCCAGCGGAGCGCGGTCCACCGGCGCGGCGAGCGCGGCCGTGAGGTCGACGTGGTCGGCCACGGCTCGCGGGCCGAAGGTCAGCACGGTGTGCACCGAGGGCAGCGCGGCGAGCGCGGCCAGCCGCTCGTCGAGCGGTGTCCCCTGGAACTCCGCGGCGCCGACGAAGGCGGTCGCGCCTGCCAGCTCGCACATCTGGGTCAGCTCGTACTCGCGGTACTGCATCGGGAAGGGCGTCGCGATCGCGCCGATCGACGAGAGCGCCACGTAGGAGACCGCGAGGTCGGCGCAGTTGGGCAGCTGCAGGCCGACGACGTCGCCCGGGCCCACGCCAGCCGCGAGCAGCAGCGAGGCGAGGTCGCGGGCACGCTCCTGCACCTGGCGCCACGTGTACCGCTGCGGGCCCAGGCCCATCAGCGAGGTGAGGTTCGGTGCGTCGACGAGGGCCGTACGATCAGGGGCCTGCGCGACGTGCTCGCTCACGCGCTCGGGCCACGTGGGAACACCCCAGACCCCCAGTGCCTCGTACTCGGCCACGCGTGCGGGCGGGTGCAGCCTCATGGTTCTCCTCCGGGATCGTCTGCTCTGTTACTACATCTAACATAGTTACCTGTCAACGACGAGGAGCGGAATCCGGCGGTGCTTGACTCGGCACTCGGCAGGTCCCACGCTGGTTACCGACAAGAAACTATGACGTCGAAAGGCTCGGGGAATGACTGCCGCGGAGACCGACGAGAACGGTGCGTCGCCCCTCGGCCGCGCCCTGATCCTGCTGGGCGACATGTGGACCCTGCGGATCGTCATGTGGGTGTTCAACGGCAAGCGCCGCTTCCAGGACCTGCGCAACGCGCTCGCGATCTCGGACCCCGTGCTGTCGCGCCGGCTGAGCTCGCTCGTGGACGACGGCATCCTCACGGCCCGCGAGTACCAGACCAATCCCCCGCGGCGCGAGTACGTGCTCACCGACGCCGGCCTCGACCTGTGGCAGGTCCTCGTCGCGATGTGGGTGTGGGACCGCCGCTGGGCGGGCCACCTGCACCGCGACGCGCAGACACGCCTGCGCCACCTCGACTGCGGTCACCTGACGCGCCCCGTCTTCGGCTGCGGCGCGTGCGGCGCCATCGGCGTCGGTGCACGCGACGTGACCGGCTCGGTCGACGACCGCCTGCTGCTCGACAGCGTGCAGCGCCGCTCGCGCCGCTCCCCCACCATGACCACGCCGATCGACGCGTCGGGCGTGCTCGGCGACCGCTGGTCGACCTTCCTGCTCTCCGACGCGTTCACCGGCACCCGCCGGTTCAACGACTTCCAGGAGAACCTGGGCATCTCCCCGGTCACGCTGACCCAGCGCCTGCACCTGTTCGTCGAGGCCGGCCTGATGTCGCGCGAGGAGGTCGCCGGCGGCAAGCGCCAGGAGTACCGCCTGACCTCCAAGGCCCTCGACTTCTTCGACGTCACCACCACGATCAACGGCTGGGCGCAGCGCTGGCTCACGCAGGACGGCCGCTCGGGCCTCAACCTCACGCACGTCCCGTGCGAGTCCGACCTCGTCCCGCAGTTCACCTGCAACGCGTGCAACGCCGTGCTGACGCGCACGAACATCCGGTTCGAGGGACCGATCGCCGAGCTGTGACCCGGTGACCGGGCCGCCCCTCTGGCTTCCGGTGCTCTACTTCCCCGTGCTCTACCTCCCCGTGAAGTGCGCGGGACGGCGCTCGAGGAAGGCCGCGACGCCCTCCGCGTGGTCCTGCGACAGCTGACACTCGGTGAGCGCCTCGATGTGGTGCTCGAGGTGCTCGTCGCGGGTGCGCGAGGTCGACCAGTTCAGCAGCGACTTGGCGCGGGCGATCGCGAACGGCGAGCCCGTGGAGACCTTCGCGGCGAGCTCGCGCGCGGCGGTCAGGAGGTCCTCGGGCTCGACGACGTCCATGACGAAGCCGATCCGTCGCGCCTCCTCGGCGTCGATGAACTCACCGGAGAACACCAGGCGCTTGGCCTGCTGCGGTCCCACGAGGTCGGGCAGCAGCCAGGTGCCGGCGCCGGTGTCGGGGATCAGTCCGCGCTGGACGAAGATCCACGAGAACCTGGCCCGCGTGGACGCGATGCGGAAGTCGGCCTGCGTGGACAGCTCGACGCCGAGGCCCGCCGCCGGGCCGTCGACGGCGACGATGACCGGCGTCGTGGCCTCCCAGAAGTACCAGTGCCGTCCGTCGGTGTGCCCGTCGCGGTCGTGCGCGCTCGTGCCCTCCTCGACCGGACGCAGCTCGGTCAGGTCGGTGCCGGCGCAGAACTGACCCGGGACGCCGGTCAGGATGATCGCCCGCACCGCCGGGTCGGCGTCCGCCTCCAGCGTGTGGTCGCGGATCGCGTCGTACATCGCGTAGTTCAGCGCGTTGCGCTTCTCCGGGCGGTCGATCGTGATGGTCGCGACGCCGTCCTCGACCTCGTAGTGGACGTGCGGGCTGGTCATGACTGCTCCTGGGGGCTCGGGGCGACGAACCGGAAGGTCACGCCGCACAGCTCGACCGCGTCGCCGACGCGCGCGGGATCCGCGGCGACCACGTCCACGGACCGGAGTCCACGGGGTCCGCCGTCGGCGGGGAGGATGGCCAGGGTCTCGCCGCGGGCCATGCGCACGACGCCGTCCTGCGGGGCCTCGCGGACCAGCAGCTGGGCCCACGTCGACGCGAGCCCGTCCGGGTCGTCGGCCACGAGGGACGCGGCGACGATGTCACGGGCCACGTCGGGCGAGCACTGCTCGAAGACCGCCGGGGCGAAGTGCCAGCTCTCGGGCGGGCTCACCTGGTCGATCTCGGCGAGGGTGCCGAGGTGCTTCGGGTGCCACTGCGTGAGCGGGGCGCCGTGGTAGTCCTCGTTCATGATCGGCCCGAAGCCCAGGCCGGCGGCGCGGTCGACCAGAGCCGGCACGTCGTCGACCTGCACGACCACCATGTAGCCGCCCGGTCCGTTCTTCTCCAGCATCCGGCCGTGCGGCGACGCGGGGTCCAGCGGCGAGACGATCTCGACGAACGTGTCGGCGAAGCTGAAGATGACGTGCTCGAAGCCGAGCTTCGCCATCTCCTCGTCGAGGCTCACGCCGCCGGTGAAGCCGAACAGCTCGCGCGCCTGCGCGGAGGCGGCGGCGAGATCGTCGGTGATCAGCACGACCTGGCGGATCCGGGGCAGGGACATCATCGACCTCCAGTCGAGTCGGACGCGCGCAGCTGCTCGCGCAGCTCGCGCTTGAGCACCTTCCCCACGGGGTTGCGGGGCAGGGCGGGGACCACTTCCAGCCGCTCGGGCCACTTGAACTTGGCGACGTCGGCGGCCTTGACGATCCCGACGACCTCGTCGAGACCGACCGGCTCGTCGGCCGAGGACGGGACCACGAACAGGCACAGCCGCTCCCCCAGGTCGGGGTCGGGCATGGCGACCGCGGCGGCCTCGGCCACGCGGGGGTCGGCCGTGACGATCGCTTCGATCTCGGCGGCCGAGATCTTGTAGCCGCCACGGACGATGAGGTCCTTCGCGCGATCGACGTGGACCAGCAGGTCCTCGTTCTCGGCGCTGATCTCGAAGACGTCGCCGGTGCAGAACCAGCCGTCCTCGTCGAAGCCCTCGCGGCCGCGGCCGAGGTAGCCCGAGAAGATCGCCGGGCCCTTGAGGCGCAGCTCGCCGGGACGGCCCGGCGCGTCGATCTCGGTGCCGTCGGACAGGTCGACGAGGCGCGCGGACATCGCCGACGCGACGCGCGTGCGGTACGCCAGGCCGGGGCGGCCGTAGCGCGGGAACAGCCGGCCGCGCTGCGCGGGATCGGGCACCGTCTCGGGCTCGGCGAACAGCATGCCGCCCTCGTTCGAGCCGAACAGGTTGAGCACCTCGACCCCGCGGCCGCTCTCCCACGCGTCGATCATCCAGCCGGCCAACGGGGCGGACCCGGACGACACGGCGCGCAGCGACGACAGGTCGCGGTCGGGGCCGCGGCCCGAGACGACGGCGTTGAGCACCGGCGGCGGCGCGCACGTGTAGGTGACGCGGTGGCGCTCGATCTGCTCGCAGAACCGCTCGAGGTCGAACGGGTGGTGCTGCACGAGCGTGCAGCCGTTCAGCAGCCACGGCACGAACATGCCGGCCAGGCCGCCGCCGTTGACCATGGGGAACGGGTTGAGCAGGACGTCGTCGGCGGTCAGCCGCGGCGACTCGGTGCACGCCGTGCCGAGCACCTCCCACTCGCCGTAGGCGCGGGGCACGCCCTTGGGGAAGCCCTCGGTGCCCGAGGTCCACACGATCGTGACGGGGTCGGCCGAGCCCAGGTCGAGGCTCGCGACGTACGCGTCGGCGGCCGCGACCTGGTCGTCGGTGGCGTCGAGTGCGGCGAGCCGGGGGTCGGAGGCGGGATCGCCGAACGCGGCGACGGCGCGCAGGCCCGGGACCCGCTCACGGAAGTCGGCGGCCTCGGCGGCGAGATCGCGGCCCAGGGCCGACGTCGTGGTGACGAAGACGCCGAGCCCCGCCATCTCGCTCATGCGGACCAGCTCGTGGCTGCGGTACTGGATGGGGAAGGGGCACGCGACCGCCCCGAGGCGGGCGATGGCGACGAGCGTCAGCGGCAGCTCGACCACGTTCGGCAGCTGGACTCCCACCACGTCGCCGCGCCGCACGCCGAGGCCGTGCAGGGCGGCGCTGACGCGGCGAACCTCGTCCGCGGTCTCGCGCCACGTGAGCGACCGGACCGGCCCGCCCATGACCGTGGCGCGGTCGAGCGGGTCGACGAGGGCGAGCCCGTCGGGCCGGGCCGCGACGGCCGCGTCGAACAGTCCCGACCAGGTGCGCCCGGTCCACCAGCCGCCGGCCGTGAAGGCGGCGCGCTGCTCCTCGTCGAACAGTTCCATGGCCGTGATCCTAGACGAGTCCCACAGAAACTACTAGATAGGAAGTCACGATAAATCGCCTATGCACTGGACTTCTAGGCGTCGTTTGGATGTAAGGTCAATTGCGAAAGCCACGTATCGGGAGGAGGGAACGATGACGGACCAGCCCGACATCGTCGTCGTGACGCGCGATCGGCCCGGCACCGCCACGGTCACCCTCAACCGTCCCGCGCGCCGCAACGCCTGGACCGTTCCGCTGCAACGGGCCTACTTCCGCGCCCTCGAGGACCTGGTCGCGGCCCCCGACGTGCGGGCGATCGTGGTGACCGGAGCGGGCGGTACGTTCTGCCCCGGGGCCGACACCGAGGCCCTCCAGACCTACAGCGACACCGGCACGACCAACCCCGCGATGGCGACGATCGAGCAGCCCGAGTGGTTCCCGCTGCTCGTCCCGAAGCCGATCGTCGCCGCGATCTCCGGGATGTGCGCCGGCGTCGGGCTGGCCCAGGCCCTCCTGTGCGACCTGCGGATCGCCGCGCCGGACACGCGACTCACCACGGCCTTCGCGAAGCGCGCCCTGCCGCCCATGCACGGCATGGGACCCCTGCTGGCCCGCGCCGCCGGCGACGCGGCCGCGGCCGACCTCCTCCTCACCGCCCGCACGTTCGACGGCACCGAGGCCCTGCGCCTCGGCGTGGTGAACGCGACCGACCCCGACCCGCTCGCTCGGGCGCTCGACCTGGCCGAGCAGCTCGCCGCGACCTGCGCGCCGTCCTCCCTGGCCACCATCAAGCACCGCCTCGTCGCACCCTGGCTCGACCGGGTGCGCGACGACGTCGAGAGCGTGGACGCCACGCTCGACGCCGTGCTGTCCTCGCCCGACTTCCGTGAGGGCCTGGCCAGCCTGCTGGAGCGGCGACCCCCACGATTCCCCCCTCTGACCCGGGACTGGTTCCCCGCAACGCGAGAAGAGTGACCCCCATGTCCGACACCGTGCTCGACCGCCTCCGCCTGCCCGTGGTGGCGGCGCCCATGTTCCTGATCTCCGGTCCCGACCTCGTGGTCGCGGCCTGCGAGGCCGGGGTCGTGGGCTCCTTCCCCAGCCCGAACTGCCGCACGGCGGCCGAGCTCGACACGTGGATGGGCACGATCCGCGACCGTCTCGCCGGCTCGCCCGGCGCCGCGCCGTGGGCGCTCAACCTCGTGACGCACCGCAGCAACGCGCGCCTGCCCGAGGACCTCGCCCTCGTCGCCGAGCACCAGCCCGACATCGTCATCACGGCGCTGGGCTCGCCGATGCCGGTCATGGAGGTCGTGAAGTCCTACGGCGGCCTCGTCATCGCCGACGTCGTGTCCATGAAGCTCGCGCGCAAGGCGATCGCGGCCGGCGTCGACGGACTGGCGTGCGTCTCGGCCGGCGCGGGCGGCCACACGGGCCACCTCTCGCCGTTCGCGTTCATCTCCGCCGTGCGCGAGGAGTTCGACGGCATCGTCACGGTCGGCGGCGGCATCACCGACGGCGCCGGCGTGGCCGGAGCCGTCGCCGCGGGCGCCGACCTCGTCTACATGGGCACGCGGTTCCTCGCGACCAGCGAGAGCCTCGCCCAGGACGAGTACAAGCAGATGGTCGTCGACCACGGCCCGGACGACCTCGTGGTCACCGCGGGCGTCACCGGCACCCCCGCCTCGTGGCTGCGGCCGAGCCTCGTCGCGAACGGCTACGACCCGGACGCGATGACCGGCCCCGCCGAGCGCGACTACGACTCCACCGGTGGCGCGGGTCGCCGCTGGAAGGACCTGTGGGCCGCGGGCCAGGGCCTGCAGACCATCCACGCGGTCGAGCCGACCGCCACGGTGGTCGACCGTCTCGAGCAGGAGTACCGCGCCGCGAGCGAGCGCTTCACCCGCCTCGCCCTCGCGACCCGCTGAGCCCGCCTCCCGCCCCTCCACTCCTGGAGCGGGATGCACCGTTCCACCCCCGAGAACGGTGCATCCCGTTCCCAAAGTGGAGTGGGTGTCGGGACGGTGAGGCCCGAGCCAGGACAGACGGAAGCCCGCCACCCTCTCGCAAGGTGGCGGGCTTCCTGGGTCCAGTCTGGCTCAGAGCCCCACGGCCGTCGCGGCGGACTCCTCCGTGCGCCAGCGGCGCAGCTCCTCACCGGCGCACCACGTGGAGTGGGTGCCGCTCGAGATGCGCTCGGGCAGCTTGAGCTTGCACACCGGACCGTCCGAGAGCCGTGCGGCGTCGAAGACCACGGCGTACGACGCGTCGTCGTTCATGTCCGAGATCAGGGTCACCAGGTAGCCGTCGTCCTCCGAGGACGAGCCCACGCGGGGCGCCATCGCGGTCTCGCTGCCGTAGACGCCGTCGCCGAAGGCGAACGTCTCCTCGGCACCCGTCCACGAGTCGTGCTTGACCAGGCCGTTGAACAGGAACCAGCCCGGCTTGTTCGTCGCCGAGTACGAGTAGCGGTGCTTCACGCCGCCGAACGAGCCGTTGATCATGCCGAACTCGGAGACGGTGTCGGTGAGCCGCTCCTCCTTCGTCTGTCCCGTCTTGAGGTTGAAGCGCCAGCGGTGCAGTCGGGTCTCCATCCGGTCCTGCGCGAGGAAGCGGAAGGCCCGCTCCCACTGCGTGCCGGTGCCGTTGTCGGCGGGCTCGGGATCGGTCTGGAAGTAGCCCTCCAGGACGACCTCGTCGCCCTCCTCGAACGCGTTCGTGAAGTGCAGGACGTAGGTCGACTCGGCCTCGAACCACTGGATGTCCGAGGTCTGCCCACGGCGCGGGATGACGGCGAAGCGCGCGGGCATGTCGCGGTGCCAGCGGGCCACGTGCGCGTTCTGCTTGAGCGCCTCGGGGTCCCAGAACAGCGGCATGTCGTTGAGGATCGCGTAGTTCTCGGTGAACGCCATGTCGTGCGGCAGGCGCGGGCCGGGCAGCGGGATGTCGACGTAGTGGACGAGGTCGTTGTTCTCGTCGACGACGCCGTACTTCATGTACGGCGCCTCCTTGCTGTAGTTGAAGAACATCATCTCGCCGGTGCGGTCGTCGACCTTCGGGTGCGCCGAGACGCCCCAGTCGAACGGGAAGTGCCCGTTCCAGCTCTCCTTGCCCAGCGTCTGGGCGGAGAACGGGTCGACCCGGTACAGGTCGCCGCACTGGTAGAAGCTGGTCAGCGCGACTCCGCGGTGGACGATCACGTCGGTGCTCGACGCGTCCTTCATCTGGCGGCGGGCACCCCAGCCGTCCTCGCGCAGCGCGATCTGCGGGCGCTCGGCCAGGCCGGCCCACAGCGCGTGCCCGGCCTCCTGCTCGGCGAGGTAGCCGTCGGTGCGGATCATCCGGTTGCGGTAGAAGGCCTTGCCGTCGCGGAAGCCCACCACGTGGATCATGCCGTCGCCGTCGAACGGGTGGTAGTTCTTCAGCGACGCGTGCACCGGGTTCTCGGTGTTGCGCAGGTAGACGCCGTCGAGGTCGGCGGGGACCTCGCCCTCGACGACCTCGAGGTCGTCGGCGACCCACTCGTTCGTCTGCGGGCGCCAGGGTCCGGTGCGGTAGGGGTGGTCGTCGTCCTCGGGCAGCGTGGAGAGCAGCTTGCCCACGAGTTCCAGATCCATGAAGAGTCCTCTCAGTCCTGCGTGGCTCAGCTGGCCGTCACGACGAAGCTGACGGTGGTGGCGGTGCTGCCGCCGAAGTTGAGCGTGCCCACGGTGTCGGCACCCTCGACCTGGTAGTCGCCGGCCGTTCCGGAGACCTGCTTGGTCGCGTCGAGCACCATGCGGATGCCCGACGCGCCCACGGGGTGGCCGCCGCCGATGAGACCGCCACTGGGGTTGATCGGCAGTCGTCCGCCGATCTCGATGTCGCCGTTCTCGATCGCCTTCCAGGACTCGCCCGGCTCGGTCAGGCCGATGTGGTCGATCGCGATGTACTCGCTCGGGGTGAAGCAGTCGTGGGTCTCGAGCGCGTCGAGGTCGTCCAGTCCGATCTGGGCGCGGTCGAACGCGTCGTGCACGGCGCGGCGCAGGTGCGGCATGACGTAGGGCTGGTCGGCGGCGCGGTCGAGCTTCTGCTGCAGGCCCAGGCCCACGGTCTGGTGACCCCAGCCGGCCATCCGCGCCAGCGGGCGCAGGTCGGGGTGGCGCACGAGGAACGCGTCGGAGACGAGCACGATGCCCGAGCCGCCGTCGGTGATCTGGCTGCAGTCGAAGCGGCGCACGCGGCCGTCGACCGGCGGGTTGAGCGCGGGGTCGCCGGCCGGACCGAGGTCGGGCACGTCCCAGCCGCGCGTCTGTGCGTTGGGGTTGAGCTTGGCGTTCGCGAAGTTGATCTCGGCGATGCGGCTCAGGTGCTGCTGGTCGATGCCGTAGCGGCGGTCGTACTCGTCGGCGACCTTGCTGAACATGTAGGGCCACATGAAGGTGGCGTCGTCGCCCTCGTGGCCGGCCCAGGCGGCGGCACCGAGGTGATGGGCGGCCTGGTCGCCGCTGACCGTCTTCTCCAGCTCGACGCCGACGACGAGCGCCGAGTCGTAGTTGCCGGCGCGCAGGTCGGCCATCGCGGCCAGGACGGCGATGCTGCCCGAGGCGCAGGCGGCCTCGTGACGCGAGGAGGGGACGCCCCACAGGCCGTCGTTGACCGTGGCCGGCATCGCGCCGAGCTGGCCCTGTCCGGCGAACAGCTGGCCGAAGGCGTTGCCCACGTGAACGACGCCGATCTCCTCGGCGTCGACGCCCGAGGCGGCCAGGGTGCCGTCGACGACCTCGGTCGCGAGATCGGCGAAGTCCTTGCCCTCGCGGGTCAGGTTGCGGGCGAAGTCGGTCTGGTACCCACCGAGGATCCAGACGTTCGACGGCTTGGACATGATCCACCTCTTCTTCCACGCGCGCTCACGCGTCGTTCACGATACTACACTTATCAGAGTTGCTGGGGAAGCGGGAAGAATCCCGTCTCGGAGGTCAGTTCGGCGCGACCGTCCCGTAATCGGCGCGCCACGGCGTCGCGATCGGCCGGATCATGACGCCCGGCTCTGCCGCCACGACGTGCGGCACCGCATTGATCACCTGGCCGGCGACGGCGTACTGCTCGGCGCCCATGCGACTGCGGTCGTCGGGGTGCTTCTCCACCTCCATCGCGATCCTCACGCCGGGATGGCCCGTGACGGTCACGCGCCACAGCGGCGGCTCGGGCTCGGGCAGGAACGCGGTCTCCACGAACCAGTGGATCGACATCGTGATCCGTCGCTCGCCGGCGACGATCCCGTGCCAGCGCCAGTTCGTGTGCCCGACGGTCCCCTGCGGGATCACGCCGGCGGCGATCTCGAGGTCGGACTGGGCCGGGTGGCAGACGTGGTCGCTGACGATCTCGTCCAGCTCCAGGCCGAGGTGGTGGGCCATCGCCCCGACGACCTCCTCGAACATCCCGTTGAGCGAGCCGACGGGCCCCCACGAGGGGTCGTTCGGGTCGTGCGCACCCAGCTCGGCGCCGAAGCCGAGCGAGCCGAAGAGGTACTCGGGGTCCTGCACCAGGCGCGCGTCGGCCATCTCGACGACCTCGACGTGGTCCACCGACGCGCACACGCCCGTGGCCAGGACCGCGACCTGCTCGCCGATGAAGCCCGGATTCAGGCCGACGCCCATGAGCGTCGCGCCGCCGCGCTCGGCGGCCTTGCGCAGCCGGTCGAGCCGCTCGCCGGCGTGGACGAGCGGGTCGGCGTAGCCGTTGATGCTCAGCACGCTCTTGCCCGACTCGAGCAGGGCGACGATGTCGTCGTCGTGCGAGCCGTAGGGCCCGATCCGGCCGGCGTGGACCACGACGTCGGCGTCGAGCGCGAGGATCTCGTCGACGTCGGAGGTCGCCAGCACGCCGGTCGCGTCACGGCGGGCGAGGTCGCCCACGTCGCGCCCGGCCTTCGCCTCGCCGTAGACGTACGTGCCCACGACGTCGATGCCCGGGTGGTCGAGCATCGTCCGCAGGATCGCCGTGCCCATCGCGCCGGTCGCCCACTGCACCACTCGGTAGGTCATGCCAGGCCCTCCACGACGAGGGCCATCGAGACGCCGAGGGCGGCGGGGATGACGAGCAGCGCGTACCCGCCGCCGCGGCGCTCGAGCAGGTCGAGCGCGTTGGCCAGCAGGATGCCGCCGCTCGCGGCGAGCGGGTGGCCCACCGAGACGGCGCCGCCCTGGACGTTGACCCGCTCGGGGTCGATGCCCAGCTCGCGGGTCAGCAGCAGGGGGGTGACCGAGAAGGACTCGTTGAACTCCGCGACCGCGACGTCCTCGACGCCGATGCCGGCACGCTCGAGGGCGAGGCGCGCGGCGGCCACGGTGCCGTCGAGGCCGGGCGAGCGCACGGCCGTGTGCGCCCACGAGGCGATGCGGCCACGGGGCGCGCGACCCAGCACGTCCTGCGCGGCGGCCGAGCCGATCACCGCGGCGGAGGCGCCGTCGCACAGCTGCGGCGCGGTGCCGACGGTGTGCAGGCCCTCGGCGGGGCGGGTGAAGCCGGGGAACCGGTCCTCGACGCGCGACCACAGCGGGTCCTCGCCGAACAGCGGCGCGAGCGCACCGAGGGACTCGGCGGTGATGTCGCTCCGCGCGCCCTCGTCGGCCTTGAGGATCGTCTCGCCGTCCACAGTGACGGGGACGATCGAGTCCCACGAGGCCGCGGCCGAGCGCTGGTGCGAGCGGACCGCCCACGCGTCGAGTTCGGCGCGGGAGAAGCCGTGCTGCGCGGCGGTGAGGTCGGCCGAGACCCCGATCGTGACGAAGCCGGTGGTCGCGCCGACGCCGGGATCGAACGCGAAGGCGGGCCGGTCGCTCATCATCGGCACGCGCGACATCGACTCGGCGCCACCGGCCACGACGACGTCGAGCATCCCCGACCGGACCTGCGCCGAGGCCGTCGCGAGCGCGTCGAGGCCCGAGCAGCACATCCGCGAGACGACGCCGGCGGGCGTGGAGTCGGGCCAGCCGGCCGCCATCACGGCGACGCGGGCGAGGTCGGCCGCCTGCTCGCCGTGGGCCGTGCTGACGCCGAGGACGACGTCCTGGACCGCGTCGGCGGGCACGCCACGGGACTCGATCTCGCGCAGCAGCTGGGCCGCCAGCTCGTGGGCGGGCACCTCGGCGAGCGTTCCGCCGTCGCGACGCACGCGGCCACGCGGCGTCCTCACCGCCTCGTAGACGAAGGCCTCGGTCATCGCACCCACCTGTCCCTGATCGTGCCGCCCGGCGCGAGCACGCTCGGGACGTTACTCCATTAACCAGAGTGACTCAAGCCACGAAGGTGCGCCATCTCGTCCGAGCGCGCCTAGGATGCCCGGGTGACCATCCGTGGCTACTCCCCCGCCGAGCCCGAGTGGACCGGTGCGCCCAACGCCCTGTCCCGCGGCTTCGGCGTGCTCGGGGACGAGTGGACCCTCTTCCTGCTGCGCTTCGCCCTCCTGGGCTGTCGCCGGTACACCGAGTTCTCGAGCCGGATGCCGATCTCGCACGCCGTGCTGAGCGGTCGCCTCGACGCGCTGGTCCGCGCCGGGCTGATGGAGCGGCACGAGTACCAGCAGCGCCCACCGCGGGCCGAGTACGTGCTGACCGACTCCGGCCGCGCGACGTGGCCGATCCTCGCGGCGATCTGGGGCTGGGAGCGCACGTGGGTCGACCAGCACTCCTACGAGACCCCGCCGATGCGGCACATCACGTGCGGGAACGAGATCACCCCCGTCCTGGCCTGCCGCGAGTGCCACCAGCCCGTCACGGTCCAGGACCTCGACACGGCGTGGGGGCCCTCGGGCGGCTGGCGCAGCTCGGTCCCCGAGGTCGCCACGCGGCGCCGCTCCTCCACCCGCGGCACCGCCGTGGGGCACACGTTCTACCCCGACACGATGGCGATCTTCGGCAACCGCTGGTCGTGGGCGCTGATGGGTGCGGCGCTGCTCGGCGTCCGCCGCTTCGGCGAGTTCGAGTCGGCCCTCGGCCTGCCGCCGTCGCTGCTCTCGGGCCGGCTCAGCACGCTGCGCGAGCACGGCATCCTCGAGCAGGTCACGGGCGACTCCGCCGAGCGTCCCGAGTACCGCCTGACGAAGAAGGGCCTGGCGTTCTTCCCCGTCATCGCCATGACGATCGGCTGGGCCGAGCGCTGGTTCGACACCGGCGAGGGCCCGGCACTCGTGCAGACCCACCGCGCGTGCGGCTCGGTCTTCCACGGCGTCCTCGTGTGCGACCACTGCGGCGAGGACCTCCGCGGCACCAGCATCGACCTGGCCGAGGTCGCCGCCGGGGAGTGACTCCCCGGCGGCGCCCAACCTCACTTCAACGTGACGCCCAGCAGCTTCGGCTTGCCCAGGAGGTTGCTCTCGAAGCCCTCGACGTTCTCGCCGAGACCCGTGAGGGAGTGCTGGAACACGATCGGGATGATCGGCATGTCCTCGACGACCGCCTCGGAGGCCTTGTCGAGCGCCTTCTTGCGGTCCTCCTGCGTCGTGGCCACGGCGTCCTCGGCGAGCGCCTCCTCGATGCCGGGCGTCGACTGCTTCGAGGTGTTGAAGTACGCCTCCTTCGTGAACATCAGCCGGTACGTCAGCGCCGGGTCGGGGCGCCCCGTCCACGCCGCGAAGAACGCCGGCGTCTTCACGTCGTTGAAGTAGTCGCTGTTGGCCTGGTTGACCTCGCGCGGGACCAGGTTGGCGGTCACGCCGATCTCGGACCACTGCTGCTTGAGGATCTCCCCGACGCGGGTCGAGGTCGAGTCGGCGTAGAGCAGCATGTCGAACGACAGTCCCTCGGCGCCGGCCTCGGCGATCAGCTTCTTCGCCTCGTCCACGTCGTAGTCGAGCTGCGCCTTCTCCGAGGGCTCGGCCCAGTAGCCGTCGGGCAGGAAGCCGCGCGGCTTGGTGCCGAGGCCGAAGTACGCGCTCTTGAGCAGCTGGTCACGGTCCATCGCCAGGCTCAGGGCACGGCGCACGCGCGGGTCGCCGAGCTCCTCGGAGGCGCGGTTCGTGTAGATCATCCAGGTCCACATCCGCGGCTGCTCGTGCAGCGTGAGCTTGTCGTCGCCCTGGATCGACTCGGCGTCCGCCGGCACGATGTCCCAGGCGATGTCCTGCTGGCCGGAGCGCAGCGAGGTCGCGCGGGTCTTGGGCTCGGGCATCACCCGGATGACGACCTTGTCGACGCGCTCCACGTCCTCGTCCCAGTAGTCGTCGAACTTCTCGTAGGTCATCGACGTGCCGCGCTTCCAGTCGACGAACTTCCAGCCGCCCGCGCCCACGGGGTTCGTGCTGAGGTCGCCGCCGGCGGCCTCGGCGGCCTGGGGCGAGACCATCATCCCGGCGCGATCGGCCAGCGTCATGACGAGCGCCGAGTTCGGCTGGGTCAGGTTGAGCTTCACCGTCAGGTCGTCGACGACCTCCACGGACTCGATCGACTCGACGTCGGCGGCGATGTTCGAGCCCTCGGCCGCGGCCCGCTCCAGGTTGTACTTGACCGCCTCGGCGTCCAGCGGCGCTCCGTCGTGGAAGGTCACGCCCTCGCGCAGCTTGAGGACCAGCGCGGTCGGCGTCTCGTACTCCCACGACTCGGCCAGCCCGGGCTGCGGCTGCAGGTCCTTGTCGAACGAGACGAGGGTGTCGTAGAGCGGGTAGAGCATCTGGTGGTCGCCGCCGGAGTTGCCGCGGATCGGGTCCATCGAGGAGATGTCCGCCTGGGTCGCGACGCGCAGCGTCCCGCCGTCTCCCCCGTCCGATCCTCCGCCTCCACAGGCACTGACCGCGACGAGCATGGCGGCCGCCAGGCCCACCCTGATCCGGGACGACATCCTCATGAGCTGGCTCCTTCTGATCGCGCGTTCAGGCTGTGTGCCGACGACCCTAGAGACGAAAATCACATTGAGCAAGGGCAGATTTCGCGATCGGACTGCTCCCGCCTCCTCCTGCCAGCCCTCAGGACTGAACGATCGTTCACTGCGTTTGCCCGGTGATTCCAAGGGACGGCCCAGCGGTTGACCGGACGTGACCTACGTCATATCGTCGAGATGAAACTTGCGTCAAGTTCAAGTGCGCAGCACGACGAGAGGTGCATGTCCCGTGACCATGTCGGAGCAGTTCCACCGGGAGATCGACGACTACCTGGACGCCCTGCGGCAGCGCCGGCGCGAGGCCTGGCCGGAGGTCGGCGAGCCGACCATCGACTACCCGTTCGGCGAGTCGACCGTCACGCACTACCTGCGCTCCTGGGCCGCGAGCCAGCCCGACCACGCGGCGATCGTCCACCACGGCCGCACCGTCACCTACGCCGAGCTGGACGCGGCCAGCGACCGGGTCGCCGCGTACCTCGTCCACCGCGGCTTCGCACCCGGCGACCGGGCCGCCGTGATGATGCCGAACTGCCCGCAGTTCATCATCGCCTTCTTCGCGATCCTGAAGTCCGGCGGCGTCCACGTGCCCGTCAACCCGATGTTCCGGCGCGAGGAGATCAACTACGAGCTGCTCGACTCCGGGGCCACGGTCGCGTTCGTCCTCGACGAGGTCGCCGACGAGTTCCGGACCGGCGCCGAGGGCAGCGCCGTCGGCGAGACCATCGCCTCGGCGCACACCGACTTCCTCCCCGACGGCGCCGCGCTCCCCCGCGGCATGGCCGCGGACGTGCCGGTCGCCGAGGGCACCACGCGGTTCACCACGATCCTCGAGCGGGACGACCTGCCGGTGCCCACCGATCCCGACGATCCGCACGCGCTCGCCGCGCTGAACTACACGGGCGGCACCACCGGCATGCCGAAGGGCTGCGAGCACACCCAGTTCGACATGCTCTACACCGCGATGAGCGGCGGGCAGCTCGGGTTCGGCGGTGGCCCCGACACCGTGAGCCTGGTCTTCGTCCCCGTGTTCTGGATCGCCGGCGAGGACGCCTTCCTGGTCTCGCTGATGACCGGTGGCACGTGCGTCCTGCACTACCGGTGGGACGCCGACGAGGTGCTGCGGTCGATCCACGAGCACCGCGTCACCGCGATGGCGGGAACCGTGGACAGCTACCTCGAGCTGCTCGACAAGGCCCGGGACTCCGAGTATTCGCTGTCCTCACTGCGGGCGCCGGTCACCATGTCGTTCGTCACGAAGCTGACGGTCGAGATCCGCGAGCGCTGGGCCCGCGAGACCGGGGCGCCCGGGGTCATCCGCGAGAGCTCCTACGGCATGACCGAGGACCACACGCTGGACACGTTCACGCTCGGGCTGCAGAAGGACGACGCCGACCTCACGGGCCGCCCGGGCTTCACCGGACTGCCCATGCCCGGCACCGACGTCGCGATCGTCGGCTTCGACACGGGCGAGCTGCTGCCCGTGGGCGAGGAGGGCCAGATCATCGTGCGCTCCCCCAGCATGATGCGCGGGTACCACCACCGGGCCGAGGCGACCGCGACCACGCTGCGCGACGGCTGGCTCCACACCGGCGACATCGGCACGATCGACGAGACCGGCGCACTGCACTACCTCGGGCGCACGAAGGAGATGCTGAAGGTCAACGGCATGAGCGTCTTCCCGTCCGAGCTCGAGCACCTCTTCAGCCGGCACCCGAAGGTCGCGGCCGCCGGCGTGATCGGCGTGCCCGACGCGAGGAAGGGCCAGGTGCCCGTGGCGTACCTCCAGCTCGTGCCGGGCGCCGAGGCGACCGCCGACGAGATGCTGGCGTGGTGCCGTGACCACATGGCCACCTACAAGATCCCGCGCGTGGAGATCATCGACCAGATGCCGCTCGCGCCCACCGGCAAGGTGTCGAAGGTCGGGCTGGAGAAGCTGGCCGCCGCGGTCCCGGCCCACTGAGCGCGATGACCACGCCCGCCGCCCTGTCGGGGATCCGCGTCCTCGAGCTCACGCACGCCATCGCCGGCCCACAGACCGGCCAGATCCTCGCCGACCACGGCGCCGACGTCATCAAGGTCGAGCCGCCCGGTGGCGAGCTGGCCCGCGACGCGATGCCGTCGGTCGACGGCGACAGCACGTACTTCGCCGCGCAGAACCGCGGGAAGCGCAGCATCGTGCTCGACCTGAAGGACCCGGACGGCCTGGCGACCTTCCTGCGGCTCGTCGAGACGTCCGACGTCGTCCTCACCAACTACAGCGCGAGGGTGCCCGAGCGACTCGGCTGGGGCTTCGAGGCGCTCAAGGCCGTCAACCCGTCGATCATCATGGTGCACATCACGGGCTTCGGGACGGCGAGCCCCGACCGTGACCTGCTCGCCTTCGACGGCATCATCCAGGGCATGAGCGGCATCCCCCAGATGACGGGTCCCGCCGACGGCGAGCCCACCTTCGTGGCGCCGTTCGTCGCCGACCACCTGGCCGCCTACCGGTCCACGATGTCGATCCTCATGGCGCTGCGGGTGCGCGACGTCCACCCCGAGGCCCAGTTCGTCGACGTCAACATGCTCTCCTCCTACATGGGCGTGCTCGCGCACGACGTGGACGAGTCGCTCGAGGGACGCCCCTACCAGCGCGACGGCAACCGGGTGCCGGTGTCGATCTCCAACACGTGGGCCGCCCGCGGCGGCCACGTCCACCTCTCCCCCGTCGGCGACGAGAAGTGGCCGCGGTTCTGTCGCGCCATCGGCCGCGCGGACTGGGCCGAGTCGCTCTCGTACGAGGACGCGGTGCTGGTCGCGCGTGACGAGGTCGACGAGGTCGTCGGAGCGTGGTGCCGCGAACGCGAGCGCGACGAGATCCTGGCGCAGATGCGCGAGCTCGGGATCCCCTGCGGGCCGGTGCGCGGACTGACCGAGGCGGTGCGCCACCTCGACGAGCGCGAGGACGAGAGCGTCGTGCGGGTCACCTCCCCCGCGGGTCGCACCGTCGCCGTGCCGGGACCGCTCACGACGGTCGGTCTCGCCGACGGGCCGCGGCGGCTGCGGGTGCCGCGCGTGGGCGAGCACGACGAGGAGGTCCTGGCCGAGCTCCGTGCCGACGCCACGCCCTCCTGAGCCGCACGCGTTTGTCACCCCGCCGAGCGGACGCCTAGCATTCCTGCACGCGTCCTCGGTCCCCGTGACGCGACCGAGACGGAGTGACGATTGACCACGCGAGCCACCGGCGACCCCACCCACGACGCGATGCGGGTGGCGGCCTTCTGGCAGCCGCGGGCGCAGGGCGCAACGCACCGGATCCTCGTCGGCGCCTGCCTGTCGTTCCACGAGCTGGGCTATCACGGTGCGTCCACCCGTGCGATCGCCCAGCGCGCTCAGCTGAGCCCCGGCACCATCTACACGCACTTCGCGAACAAGGAGGACCTGTTCTTCCGGATCGTCCTGGACAGCCACGCCGCGTCGCTGGAGTCGCTGACGCAGGCGGTCGCGCTCGGCTCCGACCCGGCCGAGCGACTGCGCCTCTTCATGGCCGCCTACGCGTCCTGGCACGCCGAGTGGAGCGTCATCGCGCGCCCGGTCCACCACGACCTGCAGGTGCTGACCGACGACCACTTCCAGAAGGTCGTCGACGTCCGGCGCGCCACGATCGCGGTGCTCGACGAGATCCTCGAGGCCGGGATCGAGCAGGGCGTCTTCTCCGTCGCCGACCTGCCCGGAACGCGGCGGCTGCTCATGTCGGCGTGCATCGACGTGTGCCGCTGGTACGTCGAGGGTGGCGAGCGGTCGCCGTCCTCGATCGGCCTGCAGTACTCCGCCCTCGCCCTGAAGTTCGTCGGGTCCTGAGTCAGCGGGTGAGGGTGAACCCGTCGAGGGTCCTCCCGACCTTGATCGCGGGGCGCGCGCCCTTCCCACGGTGGCCCACGACCGCGCGCACCTTCAGCTGCGTCGGCGACACGCTGATCACCTGGTAGGTCGAGGTCCGGTAGGCCGCCTTCACGCGCGTGGCGCCGCCGGCCCTCCAGTCCCGGATCGAGGAGTCGTAGTACTTCGGTCCGCTGACGGACGCGAGGTAGGTGACCCCGGCCTTGCGTCCGCGAGCGTAGGAGTGGTCGTGGCCGGAGAGCACGAGGTCGGCGTCGTACCGCTCCAGCGTCGGCAGGAACCACTTCCGCATCTCGGTGTTCCTCCGGTCGCCCACCGACGCGAACGGGCCCGAGTGCATGAGGACGATCGACCACGGGCGGTCGTTCGTGCGCAGCGCGTGCGCCAGGAACGACCGCTGGCGCCGCAGGTCGGACCCGAAGGTGTCCAGCACGATGATCCGCGCCGGCCCCTGGTCGAGGAAGAACCACGTGCGGCGCTGGTCGGGGAAGCCGTTCGACGGGAACTGGAAGAAGGAGCGGAAGCCGCGGCCCGCTCCGGACCGGCACGAGGACCTCACCCGACACTGCTCGTGGTTGCCGATCGACGAGACCCAGCTGCGCCACTGCCCCGCCGGGGAGAGGGCCTCGTGCAGCTCGCTCCACTCACGCCCGACCCAGGGCTTGTTCACGACGTCGCCGGCCTGGAGCAGCAGCCGCGCGTCGGGGAAGCGCTCGGTCGCGGCCTCGATGATGCGGTCGGGCGGGCCGTCGTTGTCGATCTGCGTGTCGCCGAACTGCAGCATCCGGAACGCGCGGTTCGCGGGACCCGCGGTGGTGAACGCGCGCCAGCGGGTCGCGACGCCCCGGCCGACCACCCGGTAGCGGTAGCGCGTGGACGGCTCGAGGCCCGAGAGCGCCACGACGTAGCGGTACTGGCGGCTGCCGGCCGTGCGCTCGGTCGTGCCGAGCTTGCGCCGCGCGGGCACGGTGCGCGTGATCCCGTCGGGCCCGACCGCGACCACCCGCTGGCCGCTCGCGGCGACGGGCCGGCTCCACGACACGTACTGCGATCGCGACGGGTCGGCGGTGGGGGTGAGCAGGAGCCGATGGATCCCCGAGCTCGCGGCGGAGGCCACGGGGACCGCCGGCAGCACCGACGTCGCCAGTGCGGCCGCGACGAACGCGGTCACGATGCGCACTCCTCCACGGTAGGCGCTTTCCGCCGGGACGACAGCCGGGCCGGGTGGCGGACGACGCCCCGCTACCGTGGTGGGGTGCGCATGCGGATCGACCTGGCCTACGACGGAACCGAGTTCAGGGGCTGGGCGACCCAGCCGGGGCTGCGCACGGTGCAGGGCGAGCTCGAGTCCGCGCTCGGCACGGTCCTGCGGCTGCCCGAGCCGCCGCGGCTGACCGTCGCGGGTCGCACCGACGCCGGCGTCCACGCGCGCGGCCAGGTGGCCCACGTCGACGTCGACAGCCACCCGGGCGTCCTCGAGCGGCGGCTGCGCCGCATCGTGCCCGACGACATCCGCATCCTGCGCGTCACCGAGGCGCCCGAGCACTTCGACGCCCGGTTCGCGGCGATCGAGCGCCGCTACGTCTACCGGATGACCGACCACCCCGCCGGGCCCGACCCGATGCAGCGGCGCATGGTCGCCGCGGCACCGCGCCCGCTCGACGTCGACCTCATGAACCAGGCCGCCCAGCACCTGCTCGGCGAGCACGACTTCGCCTCGTTCTGCAAGCAGCGCGAGGGCGCCACGACGATCCGCAACCTGCTCACGCTGCGCACCGTCCGCGGCGGCGAGACGATCGCCACCACGGTGCGCGCCGACGCCTTCTGCCACTCGATGGTGCGCTCGCTCATGGGCTGCCTCGTGGCCGTCGGCGAGCGCCGGTACGCGCCCGAGTTCGCGGCCGAGATCCTCGCCGCGCAGGAGCGCGACCCGCGCGTCAAGGTCATGCCGGCCCACGGCCTGGTGCTGGAGGAGGTCGTCTACCCCGCCGACGACCAGCTCGCGGCCCGCGTCGAGGAGTCGCGCCGCCGCCGGGACGAGTGATGGCCCGCCTGACCAGCGCCGGCGTGCTGCTGCACCGGGTGCGCGACGGCCGCCGCGAGGTCCTGCTCGGACACCTCGGCGGGCCGTTCTGGGCGAAGCGCCACGAGCGTGCCTGGTCGATCCCGAAGGGCGTCCTCGAGGAGGGCGAGTCGCCCGAGGAGGCCGCCCGACGCGAGTTCCTCGAGGAGCTCGGCGTCCCCGTGCCCGAGGGTCCTTGGACGGACCTCGGCAGCGTGCGGCAGTCCCGCAAGGACGTCCTCGTGTGGGCCGTCGAGGCCGACCTCGACCCCGCGACGGTCGCGCCCGGGACGTTCGACCTCGAGTGGCCGCCCGGCTCCGGCACGATGCAGGCGTTCCCCGAGCTCGACCGCGTCCAGTGGTTCGGCCTCGACGAGGCCGCCGAGCTTGTCGTCGCCGCCCAGGCCGCCTTCCTCGACCGCCTGCCCGACTGAATGCCCTCGCTCACCCGACCTTCCCCTGTCCGCCCGCGGGCGTACCGTGGCCCCATGGACTGGGACGAGGTCGAGGCGTTCCTGCTGGAGTTCCCCGACACCGAGGCGAGCCTCTCGTGGGGCATGCCCGGGGTGAAGACCGGCGGCACGCTGGTGGCGTGGTGGCGCGACCGCGACGACTCCCCCGGCGCCCTGGCGTTCAAGGTCGATCGCGACGAGCTCGAGGCGCTGGTCGAGGACGAGTCCACGCCCTACTTCACGATCGAGCACTTCCGGAAGTTCGACACGAACGCCGTGCTGGTGCGCCCCGGCGAGGCCGACCCGGCCGAGCTGCGCGAGCTGCTCACCGAGGCGTGGCGGGCCACCGCGAAGCCCACGGTCCTGAAGGCCTGGCTCGCCGAGCAGGAGGATCAGGAGTGACCCATTACTTCGACCGCGCGCCCGTCACCGACGACGAGCGGCGGACGATCTCGGTCGAGGTCTGGGGTCGCCGCCGTGACTTCGTGACCTCCACGGGCGTCTTCTCGGGCGACTCCCTCGACAAGGCCACCGCGATCCTGCTGGCCGAGAGCGATCCGCCGCCGACGGGCTCCACGGTGCTCGACCTCGGCTGCGGCTGGGGCCCGATCGCGTGCTCGCTGGCGGCCGAGGGCAGCACCGTGTGGGCCGTCGACGTGAACGAGCGGGCGCTCGCGCTCACGGCCGAGAACGCGCGCGGCCTCGAGGTGCACCCGGCCCTGCCCGAGGACGTGCCGGCCGACCTCACGTTCGACGCGATCTGGTCGAACCCGCCGATCCGCATCGGCAAGGAGGCCCTGCACGAGCTGCTGCTCACGTGGCTGCCGCGGCTGCGCCCCGGCGGCGAGGCGCGCCTCGTCGTCGGCAGGAACCTCGGCGCCGACTCGCTCCAGCGCTGGCTCACCGAGCACGGTCATCCCACCGAGCGCGTCGCCAGCAGCAAGGGCTTCCGCGTCCTGTCCGTCCGCGGCTGACGGTGCCGATCGAGACTCAGCGCACGGCGGCCGAGGTCATCCGGCTGACGATGCCGGTGTCGTGCGTCGCCTCGACGAACTCCGGCTCGGCCAGGACCCGGCGCAGGAACTCCACGTTCGAGCCCGGCCCGACGATCGTCGTGCGGTCCATCGCGTCGCGGGCCCGCGCGAGCGCCTCGTCGCGGTCGCGACCCCAGACGATGACCTTCGCCAGCAGCGGGTCGAAGAACGGTGTCACCTTCGTGCCGGGCGCGTAGCCGGAGTCCACGCGGACTCCCTCGCCCGACGGCATCTCCCACGTCTCGATCGCGCCGGGGCGCGGCAGGAAGCGCTCGGAGTCCTCGGCGTACAGCCTCACCTCGATCGCGTGGCCACGCGGCTCGGCGTGGAGCGCCGGCACCGTGGAGTCGCCCGCCGCGATGCGCAGCTGCCAGGCCACGAGGTCGACGTCGTGGACCGCCTCGGTCACGGGGTGCTCCACCTGCAGACGCGTGTTCATCTCGAGGAAGTAGGACTCGCCCGAGTCGAGGTCGTGGATGAACTCGATCGTGCCGGCGCCGACGTAGCCGACGGCCTCGGTCAGCGCAGCGGCCCGCTCCAGCAGGCTCGCGCGGGACGCCGCGTCGAGCGCCGGGGAGGGCGCCTCCTCGACCACCTTCTGGTGGCGGCGCTGCACCGAGCAGTCGCGCTCGGACAGGGCGACGGCGCGCCCGTCGGGCAGGCCCATGACCTGCACCTCGATGTGGCGCGAGCGCTCGAGGTAGCGCTCGACGATGACCCGCCGGTCGCCGAACACGGACCCGGCGCGGCTCGTCACGGTCTCGAACGCGGCGTCGAGGGCATCCGCGTCGCGCACGACGGCCATGCCGATGCCGCCGCCACCGGCGACGGCCTTGAGCATCACGGGGTATCCCGCCGCGTCGGCGGCCGCGCGGGCCTCCTCAACGGTCTCGACCGCGCCGTCCGAGCCGGGGGCGACCGACAGGCCAGCCCGCACCGCGGCGGCGCGGGCGCCGGCCTTGTCGCCCATCAGCTCGATGACGTCGGGCGACGGACCGACGAAGACCATGCCAGCGGCCTCCACGGCTCGGGCGAACGCCGCGTTCTCCGACAGGAAGCCGTAGCCCGGGTGCACCAGTTCGGCGCCGGCCGAGCGTGCTGCCGCGACCATCGCCTCGACGTCGCCGAAGTCGCGAGGCCCGGACAGCTCCACCGTGATGTCGGCAGCGCCCACGTAGGGCAGGTCGGCGTCGACCTCGGGGAACGCGACCGCGCCCCGGTGGCCCTGCTCGCGGACCGTGCGCAGGATGCGCGCGGCGATCTCGCCGCGGTTGGCGATGAACACGACGGACATGGGCTCACTTCCGCTTCGGGTCGAGGAGTCGCTGGATCTCGTCGCCGATGATGTTGAACGCGAACACCGTGGCGGCGATGGCGATGCCGGGGATGAAGATCTGCATCGGCGCCTGGTCCAGGAACGTGTAGGCACGCGACAGCACGGCGCCCCACGAGGCGGTCGGCGGCTGCACGCCCAGCTGCAGGAAGCTCAGGCTGGCCTCGGCGATCAGGGCGAAGCCCATGAGCACCGCGACCTGGACGAGGATCGGCTGGATGATGTTGGGCAGCACGTGCGGCAGCACCATGCGTCGCAGTCCGCGCGCACCGAACGACTTCGCGGCCTCGATGTAGGTCTCGGACCGGATCGCCATGGTCTGGGCTCTGGCCAGCCGCAGGATCGCCGGTGACATCACGATGCCGACCGAGATCATCGCGGTGGTGATGTCGGGCCCCATCGTCGCGGTGATGCCGATCGCCAGCACGATCGCCGGGAAGGACATGACCGCGTCGACGACGCGCATGACGATGAGGTCGGTGGCTCCGCTGAGCCAGCCGGCGGCGATGCCGAGCGGCAGGCCGATCACGACCGAGATCGCGACGGCGAGGAGCGCCGCCAGCACCGAGACGCGGGTGCCGTAGAGCATCCGGCTGAACACGTCACGGCCGAGGTCGTCGGTGCCGAGCCAGTGGTCGCCGCTCATCGGCAGCAGGATCGCGTTGAGGTCCTGCTTGTTCGGGTCGTAGGGCGCCAGGAAGTTGGCGAACAGCACGACGATCAGGACGAGCAGCAGGATCGCGTAGCTCACGCCGACCGAGAGGCGGCCGGCCTTGCGGGCCCGGCGCGTGGGCGTGGGGTTGCCCGCGGCCAGGTTGGCGGTGGTGTCGACAGCGGTCATCAGGAGATCCTCGGGTCGAGCAGACGGTACGAGACGTCGACGATGAGGTTCGTCAACAGGACGATCACGGCGGCGACGAAGACGACCGCCTGAATCACGCCGTAGTCACGCTGGTTGGTCGCCTCGACGGCGAGGGAGCCGATGCCGGACAGGCCGAACACGGCCTCGACGACGACGGCGCCACCGATGAGTCGCGACACCTGCAGGCCGATGATCGTGGCGAAGGGCAGGCTCGAGTTCTTCAGCGCGTGCTTCCACACGATGCTGCGGTTGGACAGGCCCTTCGCGCGGTGGGTGCGCACGTAGTCGGTCGAGAGGCTCTCGACCATCGCGCTGCGCACCTGGCGACAGATCTCGGCGCCACCGACCAGGCCCAGGGCGAGCGCCGGCAGCACCAGCCCCTTGAGCGCCTGGGCGGGATCGTCCTGCAGACTCACGCCGCCCGGGCCGGGGAACCACCCCAGGTTCAGCGCGAAGACGATGATGAGCATCATGCCGAGCCAGAAGTTCGGGATCGCGATGCCGAACGTGGCGCCAGTGGTGAGGAAGCGGTCGAAGGTCGTGTCGACCTTCTGCGCGGCCCAGACGCCCGACGGCAGGCCGACCGCGACGGCCACGAAGAGCGCCATCGTCGTGAGGATCAGGGTCAGCGGCAGTCGCTGCATCACGAGTGCCGAGATCGACTCGCCCGTCTGGTACGAGGTGCCGAGGTCGCCGGTGAAGGCGCCGCCGATCCACGTCAGGTACTGCGTGATGAGCGACTGGTCGAGGCCGAGGTCCTGGCGGATGCGCTCGAGGTTCTCGGGGGTCGCGTACTCGCCCGCGATCGCCACGGCGGGGTCACCGGGGATGAGCCGCTGGAGCATGAAGACGATCAGCGTCGCCAGGATGAGGGTGGGGATCGCCGAGAGGAGACAGGTGCCCACCACGCGCAGGATCCTCATGCCGACACCGTCTTCCCGATGCGCTCGCCGTAGAGCTCGTCCACGCGCAGGCAGGCCGACGAGTGACCGGGCAGCACCGGCAGCAGGTCGGGCTTGGTCTCGCGGCAGCGGTCCTGCGCGAACTGGCAGCGCGTGTTGAAGCGGCAGCCCGGCGGCGGGTTGAGCGGGCTGGGGATGTCGCCCTGCAGCGTGATGCGGCGCCCGACCGACGAGTCGTGCACGAGCGGCTGGGCCGAGAGCAGCGCCTCGCTGTAGGGGTGCAGCGCCTGGCCCACGAGCGACTCGGTCGAGGCGTTCTCGACGATGTTGCCCAGGTACATGACGTTGATGCGGTCGGCCAGGTAGCTGACCACCGACAGGTCGTGGCTGATGAACAGGACGGTGAGCTCGTACTCGGCCTTGAGGTCCTGCAGCAGGTTGAGGATCTCGGCCTGCAGGGCCACGTCGAGCGCGGCGACGGACTCGTCGCACACGAGCACCTTGGGATCGGTGACCAGGGCGCGCGCGATGTTCGCGCGCTGCTTCTGGCCACCGCTCAGCTGGTGCGGGTAGCGCTTGAGCATCTGCGACGGCAGGCCCACGTCATCGAGGGCCTTGGCGGCGACCTGCTCGCGGTCCTTCTTGTCGCCGCGGCCCATGACGTCCATCGGCTCGCGCACGCTCTGCAGGATCGTGCGGCGCGGGTCGAGCGCGCTGTGCGGGTCCTGGAAGACCATCTGCACCGACTCCGAGAACGCCCGGCGCTGCTTGGCGTTGTAGGTCGAGACGTCCTCGCCACGCCAGCGGACCGTGCCGCCGCTGATCGGCACGAGGCCCATCGCGGCGCGCGCCACGGTGGACTTGCCCGAGCCGCTCTCGCCGATGAGGCCGAGCGTCTCGCCCTCCCGCAGCTCCAGCGTCACGCCGTCGACGGCGGTGACGTGACGCCGGCGGCCCACGGGGAACCGGACCGAGACGTCCTCGAGGGACAGCAGTGGTGTGGTCATGAGGCGACTCCTTCGAAGTCGAGCTCGGGGGAACGGATGCAGCGCACCTCGCGCAGGTCGGTCAGGGGAATGAGCTCCTGCGGCTGCGTGCACTCCTCGCGGGCGTACGGGCACCGCGGCCGGAACACGCAGCCCTCGACACGCTCCCCGGGCGGAGGGACACGTCCGGGAATCGTGGCCAGGCGCCCGCCGCGCGACTCCGTCGAGGGCAGCGCGGCGAGCAGGCCCGCCGTGTAGGGGTGGCCGGGCGACTTGAGCACCTGGTCGACCGGACCGCGCTCGACGATCCGGCCGGCGTACATCGTGATCATCCGGTCGCACGTCTCGGAGACGACCCCGAGGTCGTGCGTCACGAAGAGCACGGACATGCCGCGCTCCTTCGCGAGCGACTTGATCAGGTCCAGCAGCTGGGCCTGGATCGTGACGTCGACGGCCGTGGTGGGCTCGTCGGCGATGAGCAGCTTCGGGTCGCACGCCAGCGCGATCGCGATCATCACGCGCTGGCGCATGCCGCCGGACAGCTCGTGCGGGTAGGCGCGCAGGCGCGCCTTGGGGTCCGAGATGCCCACGGCGTCGAGCAGCGAGAGCGCCTCGGCCCGGGCGGCCGACTTGGCCATCCCGCGGCGGATCCGCAGGGTCTCCATGAGCTGGCTCCCGACCGTGAAGACGGGGTCCAGCGCCGTCATGGGCTCCTGGAACACCATCGCCATGGGGACGTCGCTGCGCGGGGTGCGCCGCTTCCCGTCCTCGTCCCACAGCGGCTTGCCGTCCAGGACCGCCCGCCCCGTGATGTGGGCGGTCTTGGGGTCGAGCAGGCCCATCAGGGCCAGGGAGGTGACGGTCTTGCCACTTCCGCTCTCGCCGACCAGTCCCACGATCTCGCCCTGTTCGATCGTCAGATCGACGTCGTGCAGGGCTTGGACGCGGATGTCGTCACGACCGAAATGGACCTGGAGTCCTTCGACCTCGAGCAAGGGCATGACCGTCACCTCCTTGATGTCCTCGGCTCAGCCGAGGGTGACCCCGATGAACTTCGGCTTGCCGAGCAGGTTGCCCTCGAAGCCCTTGACGTCGTCGCTCAGACCGACGATGGAGTTGCCGAACACGAGCGGGAAGAACGACGTGTCGGCGAAGACCGCCTCGGCGGCCTCGTCGAGGCCGGGCTTGCGCTCGGCGGGCTCGGTGGACTCGTCGGCCTTCTCCAGCGCGGCCTCGAGACCCGGGGTCCACTGGTCCGACGTGTTGAAGTAGCCGTCGGCCGAGAACAGCAGGCGGTACGTCATGGCCGGGTCGGGGCGACCCGTCCACTGCGACAGGTAGGCGGGCGTCTTGCGGTCGTTGAAGTAGTCGCTCGTGCCCTGAACGACCTCGAGCGGCTGGATGTCGACGTTGACGCCGACCTCGGACCACTGCTGCTTGAGGATCTCGGCGACGCGCACGGTGGCGGAGTCGGCGTTGACGATCATCGGGAACGACAGGTCGGTCTTGCCGGCCGCGGCGAGCAGCTTCTTGGCCTCGTCCGGGTCGTACTCGGACTTCACCGACTCCGGCGGAGCCGCCCAGTAGTCGCTCGGCAGGGCGCCGTTGGCGACCGAGCCACGACCGAAGTAGGCGCTCTTGAGGAGGGCCTCACGGTCGATGGCCAGCGAGAGGGCCTTGCGGACGTTCGGGTCGCCGAGCTCCTCGGAGTCGCGGTTCAGGTACACCTGGTTGACGTTGACGCGCGGGGTGTCGCTGACCTCGACGTTGTTGGCCTTCTCGAGGCCGTCGGCGTCCGAGGGCGAGACGTCCATGACGACGTCCTGCTGGCCCGAGCGCAGCGAGGTCACACGGGTCTTGGGGTCCGGCATGATGTTGAAGTTGATCGCCGTGACGCGCTCGGCGTCCTTGTCCCAGTAGTCCTCGTAGCGCTTCACCTTGATGACGGAGCCGCGCTTCCACTCGACGAACTCCCAGCCGCCGGCACCGACGGGCTTGGTGCTGAGGTCGCCACCGGCGGCCTCGGCCGCCTTGGGCGAGACCATCATGCCGGCGCGGTCGGCCAGCACGAGCAGCAGCGAGGCGTCGGGGCCGTTGAGCTTGTAGGTGACCGTGTACTCGTCGTCCGCGGTGACCGAGTCGACCGAGGCGAGGTCGGCCTGGATGTTGGAGCCCTCGCCCTTCGCGCGCTCGAAGTTGTAGACGACGGCCTCGGCGTTGAACGGCTCGCCGTCGTGGAACGTGACGCCCTCGCGCAGCTTCAGCGTGAGCTCGGTCGGGGACTTCTGCTCCCACGACTCGGCCAGGCCGGGCTGGGCCTCGAGGCCCTTGTCGTACGAGATGAGCGTGTCGTACAGGGGGTAGATCAGCACGTGGTCCGTGCCCGCGTTGCCGCGGATCGGGTCGAGCGACGACGCGTCGGACACCGCGGCCACGCGCAGCGCGCGGTCGGAGTCGCCGGAGTCGTCGCCTCCGCCACCGCAGGCGGCGACGAAGGAGAGGAGCAGCGTCGCGACGACGGCTCCTCCGAGGGATCGAATCTTCATGATGCCTGTCCTTCCGTCCACTGCTTGCGCAGCTTGTACTTCTCGATCTTGTTGGTGGGGGTCCGGGGGATCTGTTCCACCGGGATCACGTCACGCGGCCGCATGAACTTCGGCATCGTGTCGAGACAGTGCTGCTCGATCGCGGCGCGATCGAACGTGTGGCCTTCGGCCACCTCCACGAAGGCGACGACGTCGTCCTCCTCGCCCTCGCCGCTGGGCACGGCGATGACCGCGGCCAGGGCGAGCGAGGGGTGCTTCACGAGCATCTCCTCGATGTGGAATCCCGAGATGTTCTCGCCGCGGACGCGGATGCGGTCGCCCATGCGGTCGATGTACGTGAAGACGCCGTCCTGGTCGCGCACGGCCGCGTCGCCGGTGTGGAACCACAGGTTCCGCCAGGCCTTGACGGTCGCCTCGGGCTTGGCGAGGTACTCCTCGTGGATGAGCGAGGGCAGCCGCGGACGCATCGCCAGCTGGCCGACCACGCCGTCGGCGCAGATGCGGTCGCGCTCGTCGAGGATCGCGACCTCGAGGAAGGGGGTGGGCTTGCCCATGATCCCCTTCGGCATCGGGTCGGTGCCCTGCAGGACGAGCAGGCCGTCGTCCTCGAACACCTGCCGCAGCTCGGCGTGCGTCAGCCCCCGGTAGAGGTCGTCCGGGGTGCCCTCCCCCGGGCCGGTCTGCTCGGTCAGGGTCACGAGCGGGTTGCCCGACTCGGACTGCCCGAACCCGGACGTCACGAAGTCGATGCCGAATCGCAGCGCGAAGTCGTGATGGTTGGCCGGCAGCGGCTGCATGTGCACCTTGTTGAGCGGGTTGCGACGGTCGTCGTCGCGCGGCTCGGCGTTGAGCAGCCACGGCGTCATGACGTCCAGCAGCACCGCGGTGGTGCACCCGGTCTCCTTGACGCGGCGCCAGAAGTCGTTGGGGCTGAAGCGGTCCCACAGGCTCACCGAGGCACCGGTCCACAGCGCCCGCACGACGTTGAAGTGCGCGCCGCCGACGTGGTACATCGGCAGGTCGTTGTAGACGACGTCGTCGCGGGTCAGCGTGCGGCGGCCGACCCAGCAGTACTGGTTGACCCAGCGGTGCGACTGGACGACGCCCTTCGAGGGACCCGTGGTGCCCGACGTGTAGATGACGTTGGCCGGGTCGTCGAACTCGACGTGGACGGCCGGTCGTGGTGCCGGCTTGACCAGCTCGCCCAGCTCGCCGTCGCGCAGGCCGTCGATGACGACGACCTTCGGCGCGCAGCCCAGCCGGTCGCCGAGGGACGTGACGCGCTCGTGCATCGCGCGGTCGACGAACAGCACGGCGGGCGCGGTGTCGTTGAGCTGGTACGCCAGCAGGTCGCCGGTGTACTGGAAGTTCACCGGGGCGTAGACGGCACCGGCCTTCCACAGCGCGTACATCAGCACGGCCGACACCAGGGGCTGGGTCGTCAGGATGCTGACGCGCTCCCCCGGCTGCACGCCGAGCGCGGCGAGGTTGCCGGCGGCGTGGTCGGTGATCTCGGCGAACTCGGCGTAGGTGAAGCGCTCGCCGGTCTCGCCGTACAGGACGGCGAGGCGGTCGGCGTCGTGCTCCGCGTGGTGGTCGAGGGCGTCCACGGCCGTGGCGAAGTCGAACTCCAGCCGCGACTCGAGCTCGGCGGCGGACTGGTACGGAGCCATGTCAGGGCCTCGTTCCGAAGGACGGCGGACCGACCTGCTCGGGGATCACGCGGTAGGCGTCGCGCACCCAGCGGGTGAGCACCTCGCGCGAGCGGCGCGGGTCGATGAGGTCGGCGACGCCGTAGCGCTCGGCCGTGCGGAACGGCGAGCGGGCGGCCTCGAGTCGCTGGTGGATGTCGGCCATGAGCGCCTCGGGGTCGTCCGAGGCCTCGAGATCGGCGCGGTAGGCGGCCTCGACGCCGCCCTCGACGGGCAGCGAGCCCCAGTCACCCGAGGGCCAGGCCCACTGGCGGTTGAAGCGGTGGCGGTTGATCTGGCCGGCGCCGCCGACGCCGAACACCCGGCGCACGATGATCTCGGCCATCGGCACGCGGGCCTGGTAGGCCGCGACCACGGCGCGGGCGCCGCGACGGATCGAGGCCGACTTCTCGGCCTGCAGGCCGATCATCATGCCGGCCTGGTCGGTGAGGCTGACGATCGGCAGGTGGAACGTCTCGCACAGGTCGATCAGGCGGGTCAGCGCGTCGGCGCCGTTGGGCGTCATGGTGGCGCCCTTGTACGGGTCGGTGGCGACGACGCCGACCGGGTGTCCGTCGAGCCGGGCCAGGCCCGTGTAGACCGAGGCGCCGTAGCCGGCGTACTCGAAGTTCGAGCCGCCGTCGAAGATCGCGTCGAGGATCGTGCGCAGGCGGTAGGGCTGGCGACGGTTGCGCGGCACGACGTCGGCCAGGCCCTCGGCGCCTGTCGCGGGGGCGACGGCCTCGACGACCGGCGGCAGTCCGTGCACGCTCGACGGCAGGTAGGACAGGAAGTCGCGGACGGCCTGCAGCGCGGCCTTCTCGTCGGGGACGATCCGGTCGATCGCGCCGCTGCGGCGGTGCACGTCGGCGCCGCCGAGCTCCTCCTTGGTGAGGTTCTCGCCGGTGGCGTGCTTCACGACCGGCGGGCCGGCCACGAACATCTGCGAGATGCCCTCGATGAGGACGCTGAAGTGGCTCATCGCCACACGGCCGGCGCCCAGGCCCGCGACGGGGCCCATGCACGCGGCCACGATGGGGACCAGCGAGAGGTTGTCGACCAGCGCGTCCCAGCCCGGGTTCGCGGGCACGTAGGTGTAGCCGGCGTCCTCGATCATCCGGACGCTGCCACCGCCGCCCGTGCCCTCGACAAGGCGGACCAGCGGCACGCGCAGCGCGCCCGCGAGGCGCTCGGAGTCGACCTGCTTCGCCATGATCGACGCGTCGGCGGCGCCGCCGCGGATCGTGAAGTCGTCGGCGCCGAGCGCGACGCGCCGGCCGTCGATCTCACCCAGGCCGAAGAGGAAGTTCGCGGGCATCACCGCAACGGTCGAGCCGTCCTCGGCGTACGTCGCGAAGCCGGCCATGCCGCCGATCTCCTCGAAGGAGTCGGCGTCGAGCAGATCGGTGATCCGCTCGCGCACGGTGCTGCGCCCGGCCTCGTGCTGGCGACGGATCTTGTCCTCGCCGCCGAGCAATTCGGCCAGCTGCTTCCGGCGCGAGATCTCGTCGATCTCGTCGGACCACACGTGGCTCACTGGTGCCCCTCACGTCGTCGGTGGCGGCTCGTGCCGCCTTCGTTCACGCGCGACCTAAGCACTCGCTTAGGTCGTGCAGAATGCCAACGTAGGTGATCGGCGTCACAAAGGCAATGGGTAACTTGAATTCAGTTTCACATCGCGGAACGACACTGCCCGAGCCGGACGAACCGGCTCGGGCAGGAGGGGAAGGCGGCAGGATCAGTCGGCCAGGCGCGCCACGACGGCGCCCTCCTCGACGATATCTCCCTCGGAGAACAGGAGTTCTTCGACGCGACCGGCGCGCGTGGAGATCACCGGGATCTCCATCTTCATCGACTCGAGGATCACCAGGGGCTGACCCTCCTCGACCTCATCGCCGACGGCGACCTCCACCTTGAACACCGAAGCCGTCAGCTCGGCTCGCACATCGGTCATGAAAGTACCTTTCGACAGTCCTCAGGGCTTGGATGGAAACTAAGCATACGCTTATGCTGGGATTCGGAAAGAGGCCTGACGGATCACGCCTCCCGAAGGATGGAGCGCGACGGTGACCGAGACGACCAGCCAGGGCCGGGAGCAGGCCGTGTCCCCGGCCTACCTGATCGACCGCGAGCGCGCCGAGCGGCGCATCGAGGAGTTCTGGGACGAGCGCGCCACGGGCGCCTCGCGCCGCATCCTGCGCGGTGCCACGCTGGCCTTCGCCGACCTCGGCTACCACGGCGCGTCGACCCGCGAGATCGCCAACCGCGCCGGCATGAGCCCCGCCGCGGTCTACATCCACTTCGAGTCCAAGCAGGAGCTCTTCCACCACATCGCGCTCGAGGGCCACCGGGCCTCGACCGGCTCCTTCAGCGAGCCCGCGCGCCGCGCCAGCGACCCGCTCACCCAGCTCAAGCTCGGCATCGCGTCGTTCGCGATGTGGAACGCCGAGATGAACCTGCTCTCGCGCTCGATCGAGTACGAGATCCGCCTGCACCGCGGTCCGGAGTTCGCCGACATCTGGACCCTGCGCCGCAACGTCGACGAGCACCTGCTGGAGATCATCAACACCGGCGTGGCGCAGGGTGCGTTCACCGTGGCGGATCCCGAGTGGGCCCGGATCATGATCTTCTCGGCCGCGATCGACGTCTCGCGCTGGTACCGGCACGGCTCGCGCCGCACGCCGGCCGAGATCGGGTTCCAGTACGCGGACCTGGCGATGACCCTCGTCGGCGCGACCGACGTGCCCCGCTGACCCTGCCCCTTCGGGGACCTGTTGACACGAACGTCAAACTCCGCTTCACTCGGTTGACACCGACGTCAATGAGACCGCCGTCACTCCCGCGCGGTCTCCCTCGATCCCCCGGAGGCAGCCGTCCCATGACGACCCCGCAGACCCTCGACCAGTACGTGGAGACCGTCCGCCGGCTCCAGGCCGACCTCCGTCCCGCCGGGATCCCGGCCGAGGTGCACTACCCCGCCGGCGAGATCACGATCCCGGCCCACGTCTCGCACTGGGCCGCCGAGCGTCCCGAGCAGGTCGCGCTCGCCCTGGGTGACACCCGCTTCACGTACGCCGAGCTCGACGACGCTCACCGCCGCGTGGCCACGTGGATGTCCGAGCACGGCGTCGGTCGCGGCGACCGCGTCGCGATCTACCTCGGCAACTCCACCGAGTTCGTCATCGCCTTCCTCGCCGTGCTGCGCCTGGGCGCCGTGCACGTGCCGGTGAACCCGATGTTCCAGCCCGCCGAGCTCGCCTACGAGCTGCTCGACAGCGAGCCCGTCCTCGTCGTCACGAACCAGGCACTCTCCCCCACGCTCGAGGCCTGCGCCGACCGCGTGCCCGCGATCCCCGTCCTGCTGACCGACGGCTCGGGCGAGTTCGGCTGGGAGTCCGCGATCGCGGCCGAGCCGTACGCCGGCGACGACGGCGACCTCGACTCGCTCGCGGCCCTGAACTACACCGGCGGCACCACCGGCATGCCGAAGGGCTGCCAGCACAGCCAGCGCCACATGCTCTACACCGTGGCCAGCGCCGCCACCGCCACCGCGATGCCGGCCGACAGCAGCTACGTCTCGCTGTGCTACCTGCCGATCTTCTGGATCGCCGGCGAGGACCTGGGCATCCTCATCCCGTTCGTCCTCGGCGGCACCAGCATCCTCATGGCCCGCTGGAACGCGGCCGAGGTGGTCGACACGATCGAGCGCGAGCGGGTCACGCTGATGACCGGCACGGTCGAGAACTACCTCGAGCTGATGGAGACGCAGGACCTGACGACCCGCGACCTCAGCTCGCTCGAGGACCCCCAGGCCGTCTCGTTCATCCGCAAGATGACGCCCGAGGTGCGCCGCCGCTGGGCCGAGCTCGTTCCCGGCTCCACCCTGCGCGAGTCCTCGTACGGCATGACCGAGACGCACACGATCGACTGCGTGCCCTACGGCTTCGCCGAGAACGACTTCGACCTGCTCTCCGAGCCGGTGTTCTGCGGCATCCCCGTGCCCGGCACCGACATCGCGGTCGTCGAGCTGGGCACGCAGACCCCCGTTCCACTGGGCGAGGTCGGCGAGATCATCGTCCGCAGCCCCTCGGTCACCGACGGCTACTGGCGCAACGAGGAGGCCACCCGCGACCAGCTGGTCGACGGCTGGATCCACACCGGCGACAACGGCCGCATCGACGAGCAGGGCTTCCTGCACTACCTCGGTCGTCGCAAGGAGATGATCAAGGTCAACGGCATGAGCGTCTTCCCCGCCGACGTCGAGATGCTGCTGGCACAGCACCCCGCGGTCGACTCGGTCGCGGTCGTGCCCACCGACGATCCCGACACCGGCCAGCGTCCGGTCGCCTTCGTCGTCCCGCGCGCTGACAGCGACGTCACGTCCGAGGAGCTCGTGACGTGGGCCCGCGGCAACATGGCCACCTACAAGGTGCCGCTCGTCAAGGTGCTCGGCTCGCTGCCGCTGACCGCGACGGGCAAGGTGCGCAAGAACGAGCTCGCCGACGACGCGGCCGCGCTCAACGCCAAGGTCTCGTCGTGAGCGCACTCCCCTCACTCGCCGAGGTCGATGCGCTGGGCCCGCTGTTCGTGCGCGAGGTGCCCGAGCGGTACCGCGACCTCAACGGCCACGTGAACGTGCGCGGCCACTACGACCTGCACATGGACGCGGCCGAGGAGTCCTGGGAACGCCAGGTGGGCCTCGACCAGGCCTTCCTCGACCGCACCGGGCAGAGCTCGTTCAGCATCGCCCACCACGTGCAGTTCCACCACGAGATCCTCGTGGGTCACGAGGTGTCGGCGTACCTGCGGATCCTGGGGCGCGCCCCCAAGACGGTCCACGCGGTCACGGTCGTGGCCAACCGCACCACCGGCGAGATCGCCAGCACCCTGGAGTTCGTCGAGGCCTACGTCGACCTCACGACCCGGCGCGCGACCGAGTTCGCCCCCGAGGTCGCCGAGCGCATCGACGCCCTCCTGGCCGAGCACGCGGCCCTGCCCTGGTCGCTGCCGTCGAGCCACCGGCTCGGCACCTCGCGCCCCTCCTGACTCGGGAAGGCGCGCAGCTCAGGCGGACCGGGGCGGCCAGGGCCGAACCGCACCACCGAGCGCCGGACCTGGTGGCGGAGGCCTCAGGTCCGAGACATCCTTGGAGGACTCGTAGCCTCCACGCTTCGGTCGGCTCCTGCTGACGCGCCGTGCTGCGGAATCGGAGCTCTTCTTCATCACGGTCACGCCCCCTCAGGCATCGATGAACTCAAGGTACTCGACCTCCTGGAAGCGCACGAGCAGTCCGCGACCGAGGATCGGTCGAGCCGAGGCGCCCAACTCGAACTCACCGGTGACCGGGTCGAGCTCAGCGGCTGCAGCAAGGAAGAGGTCCTCCGGCTCGGGATATCCGGAGACGTACGACTTGAGCTCCCCACTGCTGGCATACGCACCGCCCACCCACGTGCCGGACTTCAGCCTCAGTGTGACCCATCCGTTCCGCGGGCCCTGGAAGAGATGGTCCCAGGCTCGAGGGGCAGGGTCCGGCCCGGTGATCGCGAGCGCCCAACGCTGGCGCGACCGCGTCCCCCAACCGACGGCAGTTCCCGCCATCAGCGGGACGGCGACGTAGATCAGGACGGCCGGCCAGGCCCACCAGGACGGCGGGTCGTCCCGAGCCAGCGGAAGGTGGGTCGACCACAGCCACCAGGTAGCCGGGGCGAAGAGGGCGTGAAGGACTGCAGAGCCGCCGACGAACCGGAACAGGCGATCGCTGGCCCCCGAGCCCCACCGGCCCACGATCCGCTCGAAGGCCCATGAGTGGAGCGCGCCGGGGAGGAGCGCAAGAAGGACCACTCCGAGCGCGTGCATGGTGGTGGGCATCCGCACATGGTGGCGGCTTGCCGATCGCCACGCCAGAGGGTCGTGGCCGCCTGTGGACTCAGCGGCCGAGGCAGGCCATCCAGATGCGGTGCATCTCCTCGACCGCGGCGGCCACGGTGGTCTCGCCGGCGACGACGAGGGGCGCATAGCGGTCGTTCATGCCGGCGCCCATGAGGCCGAGCGCCTCGGGGTCGGCGACGGGATTCACCCGACCCGACTTGGCGTGCTGGCCGACGTAGACGGCGGTGCGGTGCACGGCCTCGCCCTGGATCTGGCTCCACAGGGCGCGCAGCTCGGGGTCGGCCACGGCCTGGTGGTTGAGCACCGTCATCAGCGCGAGGTTCTCGACGGTGGCCTCGAGCGTGGTCTCGATCGTGCGGCGCAGGACGCCGTCGACGTCGTCGCGGTCGAGGTCGGAGAGGTCCTGCGCGCGCAGGAAGCGGTCGCGGACCTGCTCGGCGAGCACCGCGAAGACCTGCTCCTTCGAGGCGAAGTAGACGTAGAAGGTGGCTCGGCTGACGCCCGCGCGGCGCGTGATCTCAGCGATCGTCGTGGCGCCGTAGCCGAGCTCCTCGAACGCCTCGCGCGCTGCGTCGAGCAGCTCGCCGTGGCGCTTGGCGTCGGCGCGGTCGTGGTCCTCGCGGACCGCCCAGCCCTGTGTCATGGCCCTTACCCTAGCGTGACCATTGACACAGGTGTCAACAGTCGCGAGGATAGGCATTGACACCCCTGTCAACGTCGGGAGACACGATGAAGGTCCTGATCGCCAACCGTGGTGAGATCGCCGCGCGGATCGAACGCGCGGTGCTCGCGCTCGGCTGGACCGCGCAGCACGTCCACACCGCCGAGGAGGCCGGCACCGCCGGTCCCGACAGCCACCCGCTCCCCCGGGCCGGCGTCGCGGGCTACCTCGACGTCGAGGCGATCGTCGCCGCCGCCGTGCTCACCGGCTCGGACCTCGTGCACCCCGGCTACGGCTTCCTCAGCGAGAGCGCCGAGCTGGCCCGGGCCTGCGAGGCCTCGGGTCTGACGTTCGTCGGTCCCGAGCCGTCGACGCTGGAGCTCTTCGGCGACAAGGGTCGCGCCCGCGAGCACGCCCTCGCCCAGGGCGTCCCCGTCCTCGACGCCACGGACCGGGACGCGAGCCTCGCCGATGTCACCGCGCTCCTCGAGCGCCACCCCGGCGGCATCATGATCAAGGCCGTCTCCGGCGGCGGCGGGCGCGGCATGCGTCCCGTCACCGACCCGGCCGACCTCGCCGAGGCCTACGACCGCTGCCGCTCCGAGGCCGAGCGCGCCTTCGGCAGCTCGGCCGTCTACGCCGAGCGGCTGCTGCCCAGCGCCAAGCACATCGAGGTCCAGGTCCTCGGCGACGGCTCGGCCGTCGTCACGCTCGGCGAGCGCGAGTGCTCGGTGCAGCGCCGTCACCAGAAGGTCATCGAGACCGCGCCGAGCCCCTCGCTCACCGACGCCCACCGCGAGCGCCTGGTCGCGTGGGCCAAGGACCTCACCGCTCCCCTCGGCTACCGCGGCCTGGCCACGGTGGAGTTCCTCGTCAACGCCGAGCTGCTGCACCGCGGCGGCCCGCTCGACGCCGTCTTCATCGAGGTCAACCCGCGCCTGCAGGTCGAGCACACCGTGACCGAGGAGGTCACCGGCGTCGACCTCGTGCGGTCGCAGCTGCTCGTCGCCTCCGGACAGTCCCTGGACCAGGTCGGCCTGTCCGGCGACGTCCGCCCGCGTCCCGGCGTGGTCGCGATCCAGTCACGCGTGAACGCTGAGGAGGTCGTCGGCGGCACGGTCGTCGCGACCACCGGCACGGTCTCCGAGTTCGCCGCGCCCGAGGGCGTCCGCGTCGACACGGGCATCGCGCCCGGCGCCGTCGTCGACGGCACGTTCGACTCCCTGCTCGCGAAGGTCATCACGGTCACCGAGGGCGACCACGCGGCCGCGTGCGCCGCCGCCGCCGAAGCCGTCGCCGCGCTGCGGGTCGAGGGCGTGCGGACGAACGTGCCGCTGCTGCGCGAGCTGTTGACCTCCGACGTCGTCCGCCGCGGCGACGTCACCACGGCATGGCTCGACGGGCTGCTCGCCGAGCGCGCCGAGTCCGAGCGCTCCACCGACGCGTCCGGCACCGTGGCCTCGGTCATGAACGGCACCGTCCTGGCGGTGTCGGTGAAGGTCGGCGACACCGTCGGCGCGCGCACCCCGCTCGCGACGCTCGAGTCGATGAAGATGGAGCACCCGGTCACGGCGGGCTTCGCCGGCACGGTCACCGAGGTCCTCGTCGCCGAGGGCGACCAGGTCGCGGCCGGCCAGACGGTGGCCGTCGTCGCGCCCGACGACTCGATCGAGCACGTCCATGACGAGGACGAGGACGTCGACCTCGACCACATCCGTCCCGACCTGGCCGAGCTGCACGACCGGATCGCCCGCACCCGCGACGACGCCCGCACCGAGGCCGTCGCGAAGCGGCACGCCCGAGGGCACCTCACCGCCCGCGAGTGGGTGGACCTGCTCGTGGACGAGGGCACGTTCACCGAGTACGGCGCGCTGACGGTCGCGGCTCAGCGGCAGCGCCGCAGCCTCGAGGACCTCATGGCGAACACGCCCGCCGACGGCATCATCACGGGCCTCGGCACGATCAACGGCGCGACGTCCGAGGCGTCCAGCCGCTGCGCCGTGCTGGCCTACGACTACACGGTGCTCGCCGGCACGCAAGGCTACTTCAACCACAAGAAGACCGACCGCCTGCTCGAGCTGGCGCGCGACCGGAAGCTGCCGGTGGTGCTGTTCGCCGAGGGCGGCGGCGGTCGTCCCGGCGACACCGACACCGCCGACCTGCTCGCCGCGGGCCTCAACGTGCGCACGTTCGCCACGATGGGCTCGCTCAGCGGCGTCGTTCCGACGGTGGGCATCGTGACCGGCCGCTGCTTCGCGGGCAACGCCGCGCTGCTCGGCTGCTGCGACGTGATCATCGGCACCGAGGACGCGAACCTCGGCATGGCCGGCCCCGCGATGATCGAGGGCGGCGGCCTGGGCGTCTTCACGCCCGAGCAGATCGGCCCGATGTCGGTGCAGGGCCCGAACGGCGTGGTGGACATCGTCGTGGCCGACGACGCCGAGGCGATCAGCGTGGCCCAGCGATACCTCTCCTACTTCCAGGGCGCGCAGCCCGAGTGGACCGCCGCCGACCAGCGCCGCCTGCGCCACGTCATCGGCGAGAACCGCAAGCAGGTCTACGACATCCGCACGGTCATCGAATCGCTCGTCGACACCGACAGCGTGCTGGAGCTGCGCCGCGAGTTCGGCACCGGCGCGATCACCGCGCTCGTCCGGATCGAGGGCCGCCCGTACGGCCTCGTCGCGAACAACCCGGCGCACCTGGGCGGCGCGATCGACGCCGACGCGGCCGACAAGATGGCGCGCTTCCTGCAGCTGTGCGACTCGCACGGCCTGCCGGTGGTCTCGCTGTGCGACACCCCGGGCTTCATGGTCGGCCCCGAGAGCGAGCAGACCGCCACGGTCCGCCACTTCAGCCGCCTGTTCGTGATCGCCGCGCACCTCAGCGTGCCGATGACGACGATCGTGCTGCGCAAGGCCTACGGGCTCGGCGCGCAGGCGATGGCGGCGGGCGGCTTCGCCGAGACCACCGCCACGATCTCGTGGCCGACGGGCGAGATCGGCGGCATGGGCCTCGAGGGCGCCGTGCGGCTCGGCTTCTCCAAGGAGCTCGCCGCGATCGAGGACGAGCAGGCCCGCGCCGAGCGCTACGAGGAGCTCGTGGCCCAGCACTACGAGGCCGGCAAGGCGATCAACGGCGCCATGAAGCTCGAGCTCGACGAGGTCATCGACCCCGCCGACACCCGCCGCTGGATCGTCGCCACCCTCGGCGACTGGCACGGCGAGGGCTCCCACCGCTTCGTCGACACCTGGTGAGGCTCAGGGCTACTGGCCGTGGGAGAACCTGAGGTCCGCGAAGAACAGGTGGTTGAGGCGAAACCGCAGGTGCCCCAGCTTGCTCTCGTCCGGCGCTTCGTCGGGTGTCAGAAGCCGAAAGGTGAGAAGGGTTTCGCCGTTTCCGGCGTCCGCGACGTCGAGCCGCACCTCGTCGCGCGGACGACTGGGCCACAGCGACGACCAGACCAGACTCTGGTCCTCGACGGACCGGACGACCGACGGCTCGACCTCGTCATCCAGCAGCCGAAGCCATGGCCTTGCACACGGCTGGTGCGGCTCGGCCAGGGATCGCCACACGACCCGCGGCGGCGCCGGCAACTTCCGCCCCCGCGCGGCCAGTTCGATCATCGGTGGAGCATACGGCGAGCAAACGCAGCCCTCTCCAGAGCGCGACATCCTGATGCACTCGCGGCGGAACGACGCAGAACGTGACGACAGCAACTCCCTTGCCGAATCCGGAACTTGTTGATGGCAGTGTTTCCTAGAATGACCGAGATCGAACCCCGGAAGTAGCACGTTCTTCGCTCCCTGGTTCGAAGGCCTAGCGTCGCCACAACACATCGTGAGGAGTTCGTATGTCATGGGTGTACGACGCCGAGATCGCAGATCATGCCCAGAACGGCTCTGGCCCCGGCTTCGTTCGCTACACGCGGAGTGAGTTCGAGAAACTTCGTAGACAGCACAACATCTTGGCGCTCGTGGGAAACGGATTCGACATACAGACTTTGGCGGACTACGAGCACCCCATCGACTCCCGCTACGAAACGTTTTATTACTACCTTCAGATGAGGGGATTCAACTCGCGAAACCTCCTTCTGATGCAGATGAACTATGAGTTGAGGCTGCACCAGCAGTTTGGTGGTCACGACAGTTGGAGTGACATCGAGGCCGCTGTCGAAAGGAATCTCAAGTATCCTCACGCACCGGGGCGCATCTTCGACGATCTCCGCGCGATGCAAGCTGAGTTTGCCCAGTTTCTTCAGGGAGTCGCGCCGAGCACACTTCTCGATCAGGTCGGAGTCGACGCTGCGAAGAACGGCTTGAGTTTGCGGAGCTTGGCTGAGTTTCTAGGCGACGTAGTCGATCGCGACGACTTCCTGACTCTTGACTTTCCGTCACGAGTGAGCCACTACGACCTCTTCAACTTTCAGTTTGTGAACTTCAACTACACGACTCTTCTGGACAACTACATCTACCTCGATCAGGTTCAATTCGACCCGCTCAAGCACAGGACCGTCGACACCAACTTCACGTTCAGGAACGATCCCCGCAGCTACCGTAAGCCCGGTGCCACTCCCGACGAGGGATACTCTGGCTACGTCGTAAGCGACGTCATTCACCCGCATGGCGTCCTGAGTACTCCGCGCTCGCTACTATTCGGCATCGATGCTCCGGACGACTACAAGCAGCAAGCCAGGAACGACGCTCGCCGTTTGGAGAAGCCGTATTGGTCTCAGGCGCACGCGCTCTATCGGAACCACTTTCTCCAAGCGGATCTCTTTGTGATCTTCGGATGCTCACTGGGGCAAAGTGATGGGTGGTGGTGGCGGAACATCGTTCGAGGGCTACGGAACACCAAGAGTCAGACACCCACTCGAGGCGCCAACAAGGGCCAAACTCTCGAGGAGTTCTCGGAACTGATCATCTACCGGCGGCAGGAGGACGGGCGTCACAGTGTCGATTCGGTTCGGGACCGGTTCCTCGATGTTGCCGGTGTATCAGCTGTAGATCCCGATCGGCAGTGGCTGGCGGACCGGATTCACGTCGTCATCTACGACGACTCCACCGACCGCGCCTTCTTGAACACACGTCGCCAGCGAGATCCAGGCTAGGTCAGTTGCTTGCGCTGACTTGGCGAAGGACGCTGGTCTGGCTATGTCTGCGCGTGGTACTCGTCTCGAGTTGGCCAGTCATTCGGGATAAGCGCGACTCCATTCCGCCAGTTATCTACCACGGCATCCTGAAACCAGTCATCCGCAAGGTTTGCGTGATCGCAAACAATGATTTGTAGCTCCCCCGAAAGGGTCTCAACGACATCGCGAAGCAGTTCAAACTGACGGCGCACGGCGGCCCAGTCGGCATCTTCGTCCTCCGCAGCGTCAACTACCTCTTCCGGGAAGAACGCCTGAGTCGGTTGATCCAGCATCAAGAACCGCGGCGTGGGACGCTCGTGAGTTACCAACCAGTGATGAAGTGCAAGGTGAGTCGCCAAGTGGTACCCGACCCAGTTTTCCGCACTCCCCATCCGTGACAGTGGCACACGGCCGCCTGGGCGAAGATAAGAGACTGTGAGTTCGACGGGGTCGAGCCGCGCTGGGAACTCCGACCCTTCTAGATGGAGAGCGCGCGCGTAGAGGGTGATGAGTTCCCCAACTCCGTCCATCGTTCGCTTCATGTTTTCCGTCGGGTCGTCGGCCTCGAACAGTTCTTCGAGGCGGGCGACTTGGCCACGGATCCGACGTTCAGCTGAGCGCAGCTCCTCCACGCCCCCCTCGACCTGAACCCCGCGTTCCAGTTCTTGGCTTGCACGTCCCTGCAGGAATGCGATCTGCTCGCGCTGCGCTCGACCGTTTGCTAGGTCCTGGTTCTGGGCCGCTGTTGCATTCAGATCGGCTACGTTCTCTCGCAGCGATTCACGAAGTCTGTCTCGGGATTCGGTCAGTGACTCAACTAGTGATTCGCGCCGTGCTCGTGAGCCTCGTGAAGCCACGAGCCTTTCGTCCAACTCCAACAACAACTGCTGTAGTGATTGCACGGACTCGTCCGGGTGTGGAAGCTCCTGCTCGCAGAGCGGGCAGGAGCTGGCAGCGACGTCCTCGCTCACCCGTCGTGGAAGTAGAACACTGATCGCGCTCAGGCGATCTCTCTGAATCGCAAGTTCCGACGTAGCGTCAGAGTGCTCCGCCTCGAGCTGGCGCATCAAGCCGATTTGGTCATCAAGTTCTTGAAGTCGCCGCCGCAGGGCGGTGCCCTCGTCGAGCAACGCGGCCTGTCGTGCCCCGGCTTCGGTGGTGACGTCGCTGTCCGGCGCCGCCTGGTACCCGCGGATCCGTTCCAGTAGTGGTCGAGCTTGGCTCGGGTCAGTGATTGAGTCGTCTTGGCTATCGAGGACGCCAAGAGCGAGTGCAGATCGAAGGATCTGGAACGTGCGACCGGCCTGCTGTCCAAGATCAGCTTCGGTCGTCCTCAATTCCAACAGAATCCGCCGGAGGTTGCGTCGGGCTTGGAGTAACTGCCTTTGGATTGCCGACTGCTCAGGGGTGGATGCGCCTAGGAAGTAAGGCAGCACACCACGAATTGTCGGCCTGATGTCTGGCTCGTTCTGTCGATGGAAAAGTACCGCTCGGTTTGCGATCTCATTCTGATTCTGGAAGCTGAAGAAGATGGCTTGCTTGCTTGAGACCTCAAAAGGAATCCGCAGGCTTCCGTGCTCTGGCTCGACCGTAAATCTATCGATTCGGAGGTGCTCGGTCAGCACGTCTTTCACGACGTCCGTGTCTGCGTTTACCTCGAGGCCTTTACTGGTCGCAGGTGCGACGAGCGTGTGATCCCCGAGCATGACTACTGCGCGATTCGTCGACGCGGACTCCGGGTTCGGCCGGAGGATTAGAACTCGCTTGTCCTCAAACTGAAGAAGTGTGGTGTACCAAGCAGCCTTATCACTGATCACGCCAGTAGGAATCGTGACGGTGTCTCGACCGAGGCAGAACTCTACGATATCGAGTAAGGCTGACTTTCCCGTCTTGGACTTCCCTGTCAGGATGTTCAATCCGATCGGATTGAAGTCGACTTTCCTGAGTATGCCGTGGTGTCCGTAGACCCCGACTGAAACGATGTGCATTTAGCCTCCGATGCCGAGAAGATTGAAAGCCGTGACGACATCAGTCGCGCGAAACCAACGGCCAGCTACTCTGGCCGCTCTGACCGTGTTGACCAGCTCGTCCGGCCAAGACTGTGGGTTGGGACTCCTTGGTCGATGCCCGGCTACAACCTCTGTGCCACTTAGAGTGAGCCTCCCGGTACGCATGCCGAAGCGAATCGCCCGGCGTGTGGCGGGTGCAAGCGTTGCTACTCGCGCGTCGACTCCCCGTGAAAGTGCTGGGTTACGAACTGCCCATGCTGCGAGCGTGACGCTGGGTGACCTAGGAAGGGATTCGCGCGTAGGCGGATGCAGTACCAACGGAAGGATGACGAAACAGGCGGGCCAACTCAGGCCGGAACCGCTGTCTTGCTCCTTCGCCCACGAAGCGTTCACGATCAGCTCGGAGGTGAACGCCTCATTGAAGAGCGCAATCGCCTCGGGAGCTCGCCTACGCGATGGGGGTACTGAGTCATGTTGTGACATCGGACAACAACCCTTCCAATTGCACTTGGAAGTCGGGGTGCCACCCAACTTGCTGACCTAGTTCCCCATCCGCCAACGCGTGGAACATGCCTCTGTTGAACCAAGCCTCGTCAAAGCGATCTCGCAGCCGCGAGCGACACTCGCGAGCGACTCGACTGAGCACGTCCTGACCTACCTTGCCGGCTTCGCGATCGTCGGTGGCCATGCGTGCTACCTCGTCGTCGAATACTTGCTCCCACTCGTCGTACAGCTTGAAAGCGAAACGGTCGAGTTCCTCCTCGCCAATTAGCTGATAGCGAAGCCAAAACGACCTTTGGGTATAGGCGCGGTGGTAGTCGCGAATCGCCTTCCATAATCGCTCGTGATCCAGTGCGATCCATGCGAGTTGGTGGACAAAGATGCGGTCTTGGTAGCCGGCCGTTATCGACTCGTCGAACCGCTGACGAACGTCCGGATCCACCGGGAGGCTGTCAGCTCGAAGTTGGTCAACGATGTCCGCGACCTGGATAGCGAGGTCGGAGCCGGTGATCGCATCAAGACTGCCATCGAGCAGCCTTACAGCGATCCCGGCCCACCATCCCTTGAGGAGCGCAATGAATGCCTTCTCTTTCCCTGGGGTGATCGCGTATCGGAAGACTTGCACGAGCTCGGAGTCGAGCCCACCGGCAGACGGCGTCGCGTCGTCGATAACTACCCGTTCAATCAGCGCGATCCTCTGGTCTTCGTCGAGACCGAGAAATCGCCGTCGCCACGCCCGGGACGTAGCGTTGCCTTTCCCGGCCGCTGCCTCGACCAACAGATCGACAGCTTGACTGACATCCCTTCCAGCGCCGTTCCTCAATAGAGCAAGGTTCGCGTCGGTGTTTTGCGTTGTGACCATGCGAAGCGCCGGATTCTCGTCGATGTCGAGATCCATCCAGACGTTCAAGCTCCGCCAGAGATCGATGCTTTTCATCGTGACAGTTCCGGGACCGATGTGATGCTTCACTTGCAGGAGTTCCGTGGGCGACCCGCTATCGCTGAAGTCGATGTCGTCGAGCATCTCGATCCGCATCTCGACGGAGGGCTCGGTAGCGCCGCGGCGGCCAAGCTCAGCGAGAGCTCGCATGCACTGCTGGAAGTAGCCGAGGGCCTGGCCAGCCGCCGAGTGGCTACTGCTGTCTGGCACCGAGCGCACCTCCGAGAGCGAACGTGGCGCGGGTCGCGCCCAACCTGTTTGCTGACGCTATACCGAGATCAGTCGGTTCAGTTGCGTTCGGAACATTTCCCATACGGCGAGATGAGACGAGGTGCGATGGCGCTGGGGATACGGGCCTATCACGCTGGGCGGAAAGACGCGAGTCTGAACCGAGCAGGCGAGGCAATGGGGCGACTTGAGAGCCCGGCTAGGTCGAGACTGTGCGAACTACTCATTGGCCTCCGCGCCGTCTCGGAAGGCTAGGTGAGCCGCTCGATCGTGGTCACGACGCTGGTGACCGAGGGGCGGGTCGGGGTGCTGGAGAAGCCGAAGCGGCAGGGTGGGTCCACCGGGCGAAGGACTCCGAGGTCCTCCCCGCGCCACGTTCCGGTGACCGCGTCCACAGAGACGACGGACGTCGCGCCGTACCACTCGCGGCGGTCGTTGCCGGCGGTGCCGCGGGTGCGCACGCCCTTCATGACGACGCGCGCGATGGGGTCGATGGCTCCGCACCAGGCGGGCGCGGTCGCGAGGCGGGAGGGCACCACGCCGAGCAGCGCGCCCAGCGGCGTGCGGCCTCCAATCACGAGCCGCAGCGAGAGGGAGGGAGTCGAGACCTCCCACCCGTCGGCGGTGTCGTCAACGGACACGGGCTCGATGACGACCTCGTCGAACGAGTAGGTCGCCGCGACGAAGTCCCGCACCCGTTCAGAAGGTGCGAGCAGGACCCGGTGCCCCGCGGCGTCCTCGATCATCACGTCCGCGAACGCGCCCCACGGCGAGGCGTCCCAGCGGCCCACGACCACGCGGACCCCGCTCGTGCTGCCGACGCCGGCGATCCGGCCCTCGAAGCGCTCCCTGATCCGTCCGGCCCTCACGTGACCATCCTGCCCGCTCGGGACACGAGCGCCTGTCGGTGGCGAGCGGCAGGATGGGCTCATGCTGCTCGCCGAGCTCGTCGCCACCTCCGAGGAGGTCGCCGCCACCCGCTCCCGCAAGGCGAAGGTCGCGCTGCTCGCCGGCCTGCTCGCGCGCGTCGAGCCCGAGGAGCTCGAGGTCGTCGTGTCCTACCTCGGCGGTGCGCTGCGTCAGCGCCGCACTGGCCTGGGCTGGCGAGGCGTGAGCGCCCCGGCGCCGCCTGCGACCGAGCCCTCGTTGAGCGTTCTCGAGGTCGATGCGGCGTTCGCGGCCATGGCAGTGCTCTCCGGCTCGGGCTCGCAGGGCGCGCGCCGCGAGGCCGTCACCGACCTGTTCGGGCGTGCCACCGCCGCCGAGCAGGCGTGGCTGCGCGCGATCGTCACCGGCAACCTGCGCCAGGGCGCGCTCGACGCCGTCACGCAGGAGGCGGTCGCGCGGGTCGCCGACGTGCCGGTCACCGCCGTCCGCCGCGCCGCGATGCTCGCCGGCAGCACCGTGGCCGCCGCGCGCGCCGCCTTCGAGGGCGAGGAGGCGCTGGCCGCGATCGGCCTCGAGGTCGGTCGTCCGGTCATGCCGATGCTCGCGTCCAGCGCACCCGACGTCACCGCCGCCATGGCCGGCCTCTCCCCCGACGGCACCACCGAGGTCGCGGTCGACGCGAAGCTCGACGGCATCCGCATCCAGGTCCACCGCGACGGCGACGACGTCCTCGTGGTCACCCGCAGCCTCGACGACATCACCACGCGGCTGCCCGAGGTGGTCGCGGTCGCGCGGTCGCTGCCCGCCTCGCGGTTCGTGCTCGACGGCGAGGCGCTCGCGCTCACCGACGACGGCCGACCGATGGCCTTCCAGGACACCGCCAGCCGCACCGCCCAAGCCGAAGGCGTCGCGATCACGCCCCACTTCTTCGACGTGCTGCACGTCGACGGGCGCGACCTGCTCGACGCTCCCGGACATGAGCGGCTGGACGCGCTCGACGCGCTCGTGCCCGAGCGGCATCGTGTCCGACGACTCGTCACGTCCGACGCAGACGCGGCCGACGCTTTCGCCTCCGAGACTGTCGCCGCCGGGCACGAGGGAGTCGTCCTCAAGGACCTGTCGGCTCCCTACGCGGCTGGCCGTCGTGGCGCGGCGTGGGTCAAGGTCAAGCCGGTCCACACACTCGACCTCGTCGTCCTCGCCGTCGAATGGGGCTCTGGCCGACGGCAGGGCTGGCTCTCCAACATCCACCTCGGTGCGCGCGACGAGTCGTCCCCCACCGGCTTCGTGATGCTGGGCAAGACGTTCAAGGGGATGACCGACGAGATGCTCGCCTGGCAGACCGAGCGCTTCCTCTCACTGGAGACGCATCGAGAGGGTCACGTCGTGCATGTGCGGCCCGAGCAGGTCGTGGAGATCGCCTTCGACGGACTGCAGCGGTCCACGCGGTATGCCGGTGGGCTGGCGCTGCGCTTCGCTCGAGTGGTTCGGTATCGGGACGACAAGTCAGTCGCTGAGGCCGACACGATTGGGACGGTGCGGGACCTCGTTACGGGGTGAGCTGACGTGGTCTCGATACACCCGTCTCGCTTCGCTCGCCGGGCACTCGACCACCGGGAGGCGCGACGCGGTGATCGAGTGGCGGCGAGCGCAGCGAGACGCTGTATCGAGATCACCTCTGGCTCGCGACAGCGCGAAGCCCTCGCCAGATCATGTCCAGCGAGGGCCTCGGCTCCGCTCAGCCGGCGTTGCGGATGCTGCGGAGGTTCACGACGCGGTAGCCGGCCTGGAAGGTCAGGCCGTTCGTGAAGTAGTTGGCCACGGGGGTCATGAGCGGGACGAAGTCGGCCCGCTCGAGGAGCGCGGCCTCGGCCTCGCCCCAGCGCTGGCAGCGCTCGTCGCCCTCGAGGCTCGACACGCTGTTCTTGATCAGGTCGTCGAAGGCCTCGTTGTCGACGCGGCCCCAGTTCATGGCGCCGCCCTCGCCGAAGACCGAACTCATCTTCGTCGCCATCGGGTAGGGCGTGCGGATCGCGGTCTGGTACGGGTAGACGAAGATGTCCCAGCCCGAGCCGTCGCCGTAGATGATGCCCGCGCCCTGCGCGAGGGTGCCGTTCGTGACCTCCACCTTGATGCCCAGCTGGCGCAGCGTGTCGGCGATGTAGTCCGGGCCCGAGTTCTGCACGTCGTAGCCGAGCAGCTCGACCGTCAGCTTCTTGCCGCCCTCGCCGTAGCCCGCGGCCTCCAGCTCGGCCTTCGCCTTGTCCATGCTCAGCTCGGGCACGAACTTCTCGTTCTCGGGCGTGTAGCAGTTCATGTTGTCGGTGATCACCGTGCGCGCGGGCTCGGCGACGCCGAACGAGGCCGCCTTGGCGTACCCCGCCGGATCCAGCGCGTGCGCGACCACGCGGCGCAGGCGCTCGTCCGCGAACGGGCGGCCCTCGCGCTCGTTGAACGACACCGAGTCGGCGCCGAACGCCTTGCCCTGAATGGGCTTGTGCTCCCGCTCGAGGCGCTCGGAGTCACGGCCCAGGACGGCCGCGATGTCGGTGGCGCCGGTCTCGAAGAGGTTGGCACGAGTCGAGTCCGCGGTGACCACGCGCATCGTGATCTTCTCCGGGATCTCCTCGTCGTCGGCCAGGCCGGGCGAGTCCCACGCCTCCAGCACGTACTCCTCGCCGCGCTTGAGCGTCGTGATCTTGTACGGGCCTGAGCCCTGCGGCGCGGTGGCGAGGCCCTCGACGTCCTCCAGGCCCTTCGGGCACACGATGAACGCGTTGGTCATCGACTCGAGCATGTCGGTGTGCGGCTCGTTGACCTCGATGGTCAGGGTGTCGGCCTCGTCGTCGCCGACGATCGACTTGGCGCCGCCCGAGCCGAACAGGCGGCCGCGGAACGGCGAGCCCGACTCGGGGTCGGCCAGGCGCTCCATGTTCTTCGCGACGTCCGACGGCAGCAGGTCGGAGCCGTCGCTGCACTTCAGGTCGGGACGCAGGTGGAAGACGACCTTCGTGGGGGTGACCTCCCACTTCTCGGCCATCGCCGGGGCGACGCCGCCGGTCTGGTGGTCCTGGCGCACCGGGGTGTCGTAGACGGCCTCGAACATCTGCATCGCACCCTGGTCTGAGGCGGAGATCGCGGGGTCGAAGGTGTCCACGTCGTTGCGCAGGTCCATCACGATGCTGTCGGGAACCTCCCCCGCCTTGCCCTCGGAGCCTCCGGACTCACCGCCGCACGCCGCGAGCGTGAGCGCCGCGACGGCCACGAGTGCCGATGCCTGAATACGTCTCGACATGAACAGCCTTCCCTCCGATGAGCGTGTGATCGTCCTCACAACGTTCCCGTCATCCTGATGGGCTCGGCGAGCAAAGTCAATGTTGAATTCAGGTTTAACTACATGCTGGACACGAGGACATGAAAGGGGCCGCGCGGATGCTCCGCGCGGCCCCTCCCTGTACCCATCTCGACTCAGCGAGCGTGCGTCACGCCCCCGTCGACGGTGATGGTCGAGCCCACCACGTAGTCGCCCGAACGGGCGGCCAGGTAGATCGCCGCGGCGGCCATGTCCTCCGGCGTGCCGATGCGGCCCGAGGGGATCGAGCCCTTGATCTCGTCGCCGTGATCGCGGGCGTCCTTGTTCATGTTCGAGGCGAACGCGCCCGGCGCGATGCCGCTGACGGCGATGTCGTCCTGGATCAGGCGGATCGCCATGCGACGCGTCAGCTGGATGACCCCGGCCTTGCTCGCGTGGTAGGAGTACGTCTCCTGCGGGTTCAGGCTGATGCCGTCGATCGAGGCGATGTTGATGACCTTCGCGAGGTGGTCGCCCGTGGCCGCGACGAGGTCGGACTTCAGCGCCTGCGTCAGGAAGAACAGGGACTTCACGTTGAGGTCCATGACCTTGTCCCAGCCCGACTCGGGGAACTCGTCGAACGGGGCGCCCCAGGCGGCACCGGCGTTGTTGACCAGGATGTCCAGGCTCGACTCGTGCTCGCGGTAGCGGGCGACGAGGTCGTTGATGCCGTCGAGCGTCGAGACGTCGGCCGGCAGCGACACGCACGTGCCGAACTCCGAGAGCTCCTTCGCGGTGGCGTCGCACGCCTCGGCCTTGCGGGCCGAGATGTAGACGCGGGCGCCCTGCTTGAGGAAGCCCTCGGCGATCATGCGGCCGATGCCGCGCGAGCCGCCGGTGACGAGGGCCGTGCGGCCCTCGAGGCTGAACAGCGAGGTGGTGTCCATGGATGAAACCTCCGGGTGGTTGGACGGTTGGTCAGTGCTGCGGAAGGTCGACGAGTGCGGCCAGGTCGCTCCGGTGCGCCGCGGGCGTGCCGAGCGCGAGCTGGTCGGACTTGGCGCGCTTCAGGTACAGGTGAATCGCATGCTCCCACGTCATGCCGATGCCGCCGTGCAGCTGCAGCGCCTCCTCGGCCGCGTGCACCGCGACGTCGGAGCAGTACGACTGGGCCACCGCCTGCGCCACGGGGGCGTCGGCGTCGTCCGTCGCGAGCGTGTCGGCGGCGTAGCGTGCCGCGGCCTGCGCCTGGGCGACCTCGAGGTAGAGGTCGGCCAGACGGTGCTTGATCGCCTGGAACGAGCCGATCGGCCGGGCGAACTGGACGCGCGTCTTGGCGTACTCGACGGTCGTCTCCAGGCACCACTGCGCCAGGCCCACCTGCTCGGAGGCGAGCAGGGCGGCACCGGCAGCCAGCGCGGCGTCGATCGCCGCCACGGCCGCATCGCCCTCGGCGAGCACACGGCCCTCCCCCGTCGGCGTGACCGACGCGAGCGGGCGGCTCATGTCGAGCGACGTGAGCGGCTCGACCTCGGCCGACTCGTGCAGCGCGAGCCGCACGGTGCCGTCGACGAGCGTCGGGACCAGGAACAGGTCGGCGCCCCACGCCCCCGCCACAGGGGCGACCGCACCACGCTCGGGCGCCGACCAGGATCCGGACCGTGCCGACCACGGCAGCACCAGCACCGCGCGGCGCTCGCCGGCGGCCAGCTGCGGCAGGACGTCCTCGGCTCCGAGGGCGACCAGCGCGGTGGTGGCCACGACGGCGCTCTCGAGGAACGGGACCGGGGCGACGGTCCGCCCCAGCTCCTCCAGGACCACGGCGGCCTCGCGCGCACCCGCGCCGACGCCGCCCCACTCCTCGGGGACCAGCAGACCGGCCAGGCCGAGGTCGCCCGCGAGCGCCGACCACACGCCGGACACGTCGGTGTCGGGCGCATCGTAGAGCGCCGCCACGCGATCGGAGTCCGTCGTGCGACCCAGCGCGCCGCGCACGCTCGACCGCAGCGACTCCTCGACGTCGGTGTACAGAAGATCCGTCATCGGGGCACCTCGTTGAAGGGGACGCCCTTGTCGGGGCGGTGGTCGGCGGGCAGGCCCAGGACGCGCTCGGACACGACGTTGCGCATGATCTCGGACGTGCCGCCCTCGATCGAGTTGCCCTTGGCGCGCAGGTAGCGGAAGCCCGGGCCGCGGCCCAGGAAGCTCGCCGACGCGGTGCGCACCATCGTCCAGTCGTCGTACTGCAGGCCGGCGTCGGGATCGAGCTCGAGCGCGAAGCCCGAGATCTGCTGGGCCTGCTTGGCGAAGGCCAGCTTCATGGCGGAGCTCTCCGGACCGGGCTGGCCGACGGCCAGCTGCTGACGCAGGCGCTCGCCCGCGAGGCGGGTCACCTCGGTCTCGACCCACCACGACATGAGGCGGTCGTGCTCGGCGGCCGAGCGGACCGACGGGTCGCTGCGCCACCGCTCGGTGACGATGCCGATCTGGCCGGCCTCGCGGTCGGCACCGCTGCCGATCGCGACGCGCTCGTTGTTGAGCGTGGTCGTCGCGACGCGCCAGCCCTGGCCCACCTCGCCGACGCGGTCGGTGTCGGGCACGCGGACGTCGGTCAGGAAGACCTCGTTGAACTCGGCCTCGCCGGTGATCTGGCGCAGCGGGCGCACGTCCACGCCGGGGTCGCTCATGTCGACCACGAAGTACGACAGGCCCGCGTGCTTGACGACCGTCGGGTCGGTGCGGGCGACGAGGATCGCGCGCTGCGCGTTCTGCGCGCCCGAGGTCCAGACCTTCTGGCCGTTCACCGTCCAGGTGTCACCGTCGAGGACGGCCTTGGTGGTCACGCCCGCGAGGTCGGAGCCGGCGCCGGGCTCGCTGAAGAGCTGGCACCAGACCTCCTCGCACGTGAACAGCGGGCGCAGGTAGCGCTCCTGCTGCTCGGGGGTGCCGAACGCGATGAGCGTCGGCGCCGCCATGCCCAGGCCGATGCTGTTGAGCCCGAGGTCGGGCGCCGGGGCGCCCGCCTCGGCCAGCAGCTGCTCGACGACCTGCTGCTCCTCGCGCGGACGGTCCAGGCCGCCGCGCCCGACCGGGAAGTGCACCCAGGCCAGGCCGGCGTCGAACCGGGCGCCGAGGAACTCGACGGGGTCGACCGTGGCGAGGTCGAAGCGGCCGACCAGCTCGGCGACCGCGGCGCGGACATCAGTCACGCTGGGCCTGCTTGCGCAGCTCGTGACGCGCGAGGGCGTTCTTGTGCACCTCGTCCGGGCCATCGGCGAACCGCAGCGTGCGCACCTGGGCGAACCACTCGGCGATCGGGAAGTCCTGGCTCAGGCCGCCACCGCCGTGGACCTGGATGGCCTTGTCGACGATCCACTCCACCGTGCGCGGAGCGGCGATCTTGATCGCCTGGATCTCGGTGTGCGCGCCCTTGTTGCCCACGGTGTCCATGAGCCAGGCGGCCTTGAGGGTCAGCAGACGGATCTGCTCGATCTTCACGCGCGACTCGGCGATCCAGTCGCGGACGACGCCCTGCTCGCTCAGCGGCTTGCCGAAGGCGACGCGCTCGTTGGCGCGGGCGATCATCAGCTCGAGGCTGCGCTCGGCGATGCCGATGAGGCGCATGCAGTGGTGGATGCGGCCGGGCCCGAGGCGGGCCTGGGCGATGGCGAAGCCCTCGCCCTCGCCGGCGATGAGGTTCGAGGCCGGGACGCGCACGTCGGTGAAGATGACCTCGGCGTGGCCGCCGTGGTCGCGGTCGTCGTAGCCGAAGACGCGCATGCCGCGCTTGATCTCGATGCCGGGGGTGTCGCGGGGGACGAGGATCTGCGACTGCTGGCGGTGACGCGACGCGTTGGGGTCGGTCTTGCCCATCACGATCATGATCTTGGCGTTCGGGTTCATGGCGCCCGAGATGAACCACTTCCGGCCGTTGATGACGTACTCGTCGCCGTCACGCTCGATGCGCGTCTCGATGTTGGTGGCGTCCGAGCTGGCCACGGCCGGCTCGGTCATCGCGAAGGCGGAGCGGATCTCGCCCTCGAGGAGCGGCTCGAGCCACTCCTTCTTCTGCTGCTCGGTGCCGAACATGCTCAGCACCTCCATGTTGCCCGTGTCGGGCGCGGCGCAGTTCGTCACGGTGGGCGCGATGTGGAGGCTGCGGCCCATGATCTCGCACAGCGGCGCGTACTGGAGGTTGGTCAGGCCCGCGCCCTCGGCGCCGGGGTGGAAGAGGTTCCACAGGCCGCGCTTCTTCGCCTCGGCCTTGAGCGGCTCGATGACCGGCGGCGGCGACCAGACGTCCGGAGCGGACTCGAGCTGCTCCCAGAACGTCGCCTCGGCGGGGTACACGAACTCCTCCATGAACGCGTTGAGGCGCTCGATGAGGTCTTGGGTGGTCGAGTCGTATGCGAATTCCACGGCAATTCTCCAAACTTGAATTCAGATTCAACTCAGAGTAGCGCGTGAGGGGTCGCTCTGGCAATGGTCTCCGGGGTCGTCAGACACCGGCGGGCTGCGGCAGCGTCATGCCCAGCGCGTTGAACCACAGCCTCGTCGACGTCTCGACCATCGCGTCGACGTCCCAGCTCTCCCCCAGCGCGATGGAGTAGTACGCCAGCCGGCTCACCATGCTGGCCAGGGCGCGCGCCGTCATCAGCGGATCGAGCGTCGGGTCGGCCAGGCCGGACTCCTGCGCGGACTCGATCCAGCGCGCGACGCGATCGGTGAACAGCTGCGAGCGGCGGACGCGCAGCGCCCGGAACTCGGGGTTGATCGTGGCGACCTGCTCGAGCAGCACCATGAGCTTGGCGTTGCGCCCGTACGCCTCGAAGTACGCGCGGTTGCTGGCCTCCAGGACCGCGGCGATGTTCTCGGGATCCTCCTCGACGCGCGGCAGGCCCGGATGCATCATGTCGTCCTGCGCGACCTGCAGGACGGCCGTGAAGATCTCGTCCTTGCTGTCGAAATACGTGTAGAAGGTGCCGATCGACGTGTTCGCCTCGCGGGCGATGTCGGTCAGCCGGGAGTTGATGAACCCGTCGCGCTCGAAGACCCGACGGGCGGCACTGACGAGGGACTCACGGGTGCGCAGGCCCCGGGCCGTCACCGGGAGAGACCGCAGGCGGCTCTCGTCGACGAGGGACCCGGGGACCGCGTCACCCTGGGGACTACTTGGCTTGCTCACCGACAGGCCTGAGGACCGAGATGACGGGAGCACCCGCGACCAGGTCCTTCAGGACCGCGCCGAACGCCTCGAACTCGGGCGCCGCGGCGTGACGCTTCAGCGCCTCGCCGTCGGCGTACTCCTCGAGGAGCACGTAGTCCACCTGGCTCCCGCTGACGCGCTGCAGGTCCCAGCGGGTGCAGCCCTCGTCCGCGAGCATGCCCGGACGGGCGGCCGCGACGGCCTTCTCGAACTCCTCGGCGGCGCCCTCACGTACGGTCACGGCGGCGGTCACGTTGATCATCGGTCTCCTCCGGTCTCGGCGATGCGACGACGGCCGAAGACGGGCGTCCGCTTCTCGACGAACGCGCGCACGGCACCGATGTGGTCATCGGTCAGGCCCGTCGCCTTGTGCAGCGGAACCTCGGCGTCCATGCTCTCCTCGAGGCTCTCACGCGGAGCGCGGTCGAGGTTGTCGAGCATGCTCGCGTAGGCCTGCGCCGGACCGTTCGCCAGCTGCTCGGCCAGCTCGCGCACCCGCGCCTCGAACTGCTCCTCGGGGACGACCTCGTTGAGCAGGCCCAGCTCGCGCGCCTCCTCCGCGCGGACGCGCGGGTTCAGCAGCATGAGCTCGCGGGCCTTGACGGGGCCGACGATGTCGTTGAGCAGCCAGGCCACGCCGAAGTCACCCGACAGGCCGACCGCGCCGAACGCCGTCGCGAAGACCGCGCGCTCGCTGCCGATGCGGAAGTCCGCCGCCAGGGCCAGGCCCAGGCCGGCGCCGGCCGCGGCGCCCGGGATCGCGGCGATCACTGGCTTGCGGCTGCGGTAGAGCTTGCCGACGGTGGCGCGCTGCGCCTTCCGCTGGGCCTCGACCGCGTCGGCGTCGATCTCGTCGGCGCCGCCGCCCTCACCGCCCTTGGCGTCGAAGTCCTGGACGTCGCCGCCGGAGCAGAACGCCTTGCCGGCGCCCGTGATGACGATGACGCCGACCTCGTCGGAGTCCTGCATCGCGTCCACCAGCGACTCGATGCCCGCGACCATCGCGTCGGACAGCGCGTTGCGGCGGTCCGGACGGTTCAGGGTGATCGTGCCGATGCCGTCCTCGACGTCTCCGTAGACGTCGTCCTCGGTGCTCGTGCCGTTGATCAGCATGGCGCTCCTCAGGCGACTTCGAACAGGCCGGCGGCACCCATGCCGCCGCCGATGCACATGGAGATCACGACGTACTGCACGCCGCGACGCTTGCCCTCGATGAGGGAGTGGCCGACGAGGCGGGCGCCGGTCATGCCGTACGGGTGGCCGACCGAGATCGCGCCGCCGTTGACGTTGTAGCGCTCGGGATCGATCTTGAGCTCCTCGCGGCAGTACAGCGCCTGCGACGCGAAGGCCTCGTTGAGCTCCCACAGGCCGATGTCGTCGACGCTGAGGCCGTGCTGCTTGAGCAGCTTCGGGATGGCGAAGACCGGGCCGATGCCCATCTCGTCCGGGTCGCATCCCGCGACGGCCATGCCGCGGTAGACGCCCAGCACGTTCGCGCCGCGCTGCTCGGCGACCTTGCGCTCCATGAGGACCGACGCCGAGGCGCCGTCCGACAGCTGCGAGGCGTTGCCGGCGGTGACGCTCGAGGCCTTGACGACCTGACCGTCGGGCAGCACGGGCGACAGGCCCGAGAGCGACTCCAGCGTGGTCGACGGGCGGTTGCCCTCGTCCTTGCTGAGCGTCACGCGCTGCTCGCTGATCTGCTTGGTCTCGCGGTCCTGGACCAGCTGGACCGACTCGAAGGGGACGATCTCGTCGTCGAAGCGGCCGGCCTCCTGCGCGGCGGCGGTGCGCTGCTGCGAGAGCAGGGCGAACTCGTCCTGCGCGTCGCGGCTGACGTTGTAGCGCTCGGCGACGATCTCGGCCGTCTGGAGCATCGGCATGTAGAGGTCGGGGCGGTGCTCCTCGAGCCACGGGTCGTTGGCGCGGTGGCCGTTCATGTGCTCGTTCTGCACCAGCGAGATCGACTCGACGCCGCCGCCGATCGTGATGTCCATGCCGTCGGCGACGATCTGCTTGGCGGCCGTGGCGATGGCCATGAGGCCCGACGCGCACTGGCGGTCGACCGACATGCCGGCGACCGAGGTGGGCAGACCGGCGCGGAGCGCGGCCTGGCGGGCCACGTTGAAGCCCGTGCTGCCCTGCTGCATCGCGGCGCCGAAGACGACGTCGTCGACCTCCGCGCCCTCGATGCCGGCGCGCTTCACGGCCTCGGCGATGGCGTGGCCGGCGAGCTCCTGGGCCTGGGTGTTGTTGAACGCACCGCGGTAGGCCTTGCCGATCGGGGTGCGGGCGGTCGAGACGACAACGGCCTCTCTCATGGGCGTTCCTTCGAAAGTCGTGGGTTCCAAGTCCTTACGCCGACGGCGAAGAACGGCTAACATGAATCTTACTTCAGTTTCAACTCTGACCGCTCCGCCCCCTGATGTCAACAGGCGCCGGACGCAGGGAAGGATCCACACGCATGTCAGGGAGCACCGGGCGCCGCGCCCGACCGCGGCAGAGCTCCGGTGCCGCCCTCGTGATCGTCCTCTCGCTGCTGTCCACCGTCACGGCCCTGCTGCAGACCATGGCCGTGCCCGTGCTGGGCAAGATGAGCCGCGACCTCGACGTCTCCACCGCCGCGATCGGCTGGGTCGTCACGATCAACCTGCTGGCCGCGGCCGTCCTCACCCCGATCTTCAGCAAGTCCGGCGACCTGCACGGACGGCGCCGCGTGGTGCTGATCGTCATCGGCGCCGTGGCTGCCGGCTCGCTGCTCGCGGCCGCCACGTCCTCGTTCTGGATGCTGCTGTTCGCCCGCGCGATCCAGGGCGCCTCGTTCTGCCTCTTCCCCCTGTCGGTCGGGATCCTGCGCGACCACCTCGAGCTCAAGCGGCTGCCGCTCGGCCTGTCCTTCCTCACCGGCGCGATCAGCGTCGGCGCCGGTGCGGGCCTGGTCCTGACCGGCGTCCTGACGCACGGTGACCGCGACTACCGGAACATTTTCTGGTTCACCCTCTGCGTGGCCCTGGTCCTGCTCGTCCTGTCGGTGATCGTCATTCCGAAGGACCGCCCCCACAGCACCGGCCGCGTGGACTGGCTCGGCGGCTTCCTGCTCGGCCTGGCCCTCGTGCTGCTGCTGCTCGCGATGACGCAGGGCAACGCGTGGGGCTGGACGAGCGTCGCCACCACGGCCTCGTTCGCCGGGTCGATCGTCACGTTCGCGGCCTGGCTCGCGGTGGAGAAGCGGGTCACCGAGCCGCTCGTCCCGATCGCGATGCTGCGGGACCGCACGCTCGCGTCGGCCAACGCGCTCGGCTTCTTCATCGGCTTCGGGATGTTCCTGGTGTTCCTGGGCATCACCGCCCTCGTCCAGGTGCCCTCCAGCCACGGCCACGGCTTCTCGGCCAGCGTGCTGGAGACGAGCCTGGTCTACCTCCTGCCCGCCGCGAGCATCGGCATCGTCGCCTCTCCCCTGGGCGGCATGTGGGTGGGTCGCTTCGGCGGGCGGGCCACCCTGCTCGTCGCCTCGGCCATCGGCCTGCTCGGCTACCTGCAGCTGCTGGCGTTCCACCAGCACGCGTGGCTGGTCATTCTCGGCGGCGTCATCACGAACGGGGCCTTCAGCATGGGCTTCGCCGCCGTCCCCGCCGTGGTGACCTCAGTCGTGCGGCCGCAGGAGACCGCTCTCGCGAACGCGATGGCCTCGATCACCCGCTCGGCCGGCAGCGCGCTCGGCAGCGCCCTGATGGTCGCGCTCATCGCGAGCCACCTCATGGCCGACCAGCACCCGCGCGAGTCGGTGTTCACGATCGCCTTCGCGATCGGCGCCGCGAGCATGGCGCTCAGCATCGTCATCACGCTCGTCGGCATCCCGCGGCGCTCGGCGCATGCCGCGGAGGAGCCGGCCCCCAGCCGGGAGCCCTCGAACCGCTGAGCCGCCTCAGTCGGCCGACGGCGAGATCTGCAGCGCGTTGACCCACAGCTGGGTCAGGGAGTCGACCATCTGGTCGATCGTCCAGTCCTCGCCCAGCACGAAGCGCGAGTAGGCGGCGCGGGCGACCATGCCCGAGAGGAAGTAGGACGCCAGCTGCGGGTCGATGTCGGCCCCGGCGACGCCGCGGTCCTGGAGCTGCTTGATGCTGCGCGCGTTGCGCTGCACGAACGCCTCGCCGCGCTTGCGGCGCTGCTCGCGGAAGTCCTCGTCGATGCTGGCGACCTGCTCGAGCAGGCGCATGAACGGCGCGTAGCGCTCGTAGGACTCCAGGTAGGCCCGGTTGGCCGCGCGGACCTGCGCGATGGGGTCGTCACCGACGGCGTCGACGGCGCGGACGTCCGGGTGGAGCATCTCCTCCTCGACCTCGGCCTGCACGGCGGAGAAGATCTCCTCCTTGCTGTCGAAGTACGTGTAGAAGGAGCCGGCCGAGATGCCCGCCTCGGTGGTGATGTCCACGAGGCGGGCATCGAGGAAGCCGTCGCGCTCGAACACGACGCGCGCCGCGTCGATCAGGTTGGCGCGCGTGCGCAGCCCACGAGGCGTCGTGGGCAGCTCGCGCTCCGTCGCCGGGCCGGCGAACCCGGCCGAGCGACGGTGGCGCGTCGCGTTCTCTGGGGAGCTGCTCATGCCGTCATCCTAGAGGGAAGGTGACGTCAGGTTCGGCTCTGCGCGGCGTGGCAGCACGCGTTGTTACTCGGCTTCTACAAGCCGGCCGAGGGACTCGGCGACCGCCACGGGCTTCTCGGAGCCCTCGCGCTCGAAGACCTGGCGGGCGCGCAGCTGCACGCCACCGGGCACGTGATCGATCGAGATGACCTCGGTCGTCATGCGCACGCGCGAGCCGATCGGCAGCGGCGCGGGGAAGCGCACCTTCTCGTAGCCGTAGTTCAGGCTGTGCGCGAACGCCTCGAACGAGATGAGCGAGTACGAGAACGCCGGGCCCAGCGAGAGGCTGTACAGGCCGTGGGCGATCGTCGTGCCGAGCGGGCTCTCGGCGGCCCGCTCGGGGTCGACGTGGATCCACTGGTGGTCACCGGTCGCGTCGGCGAACGCGTTCACCTTCTCCTGGGTGACCTCGTGCCATTCGGTGGGGCCGATGACCTTCCCGACGAGGGCTTCGAGGTCGGCGACGTTCTGGGGACGGACGGGCAGCTGGGTGGTGTCGGTCAAGGTTCTGTCCTTCGTGGGTGGGTGGGAAATCTCGGGGTCAGCGTCCGCGCCACACGGGCGCGCGACGCTCGGCGAACGCGGTGGCGCCCTCGCGGGCGTCCTCGGACTGGTTGACGCGCAGCATGACCGGGTCCTGCTGCTTCCAGCCCTCCTGCATGCCCCAGTCGGCGGCATTCTCGAGGACGTACTTGGAGCCCTCGAGGGCCAGCGGGGCGTTGTCGACCAGCTGGCCGGCCAGCTCGAGGGCGACCTCGAGGGCGCGGCCCGGCTCGGCGACGCGGTTGACCAGGCCGACCTGGTACAGCCGCTCGACGGGGACGTGGTCGCCGGTCAGGGCGATCTCGGCGGCCACGTGGTACGGGATGCGCTGGGCGAGGCGGAGCAGTCCGCCGCCCGCGGCGATGAGCGAGCGCTTGACCTCGGGGAGGCCGAGCTTGGCGTCGGAGGCGGCGACGATGAGGTCGCAGGCCAGCGCCATCTCGAGGCCGCCGGCGACGGCGAAGCCCTCGATCGCGGCGATCAGCGGGGTCTTGGGGCCGCGCTGGGCGAAGCCGCCGAAGCCGCGGTCCTCGAACATCGGGACGTCGCCCTCGAGGAAGGCCTTGAGGTCCATGCCGGCACTGAAGCCGCGGCCCTCGCCGCGGATGATGCCGACGACCAGCGAGGGGTCGGCGTCGAGCTCGTCGAGGATCGCGGCCATCTCGCGCGCCACCTGGCCGTTGACGGCGTTGCGGGCGTCGGGACGGTTCAGGGTGATCAGCAGGGCCCGGTCGTCCAGGACCTTCTCCGTGAGTACGACTGACATGACTCTCCTTTGCTGGGCCCGCCGGTGGCGGGCTGGTTCGGGGGCGTGGGGCCGGTGGGCGCCCCGACCGTGCGGGGCGCCCACCGGGTCTCACTCGGTCCCGCGGATGGTCCGCAGGTCGACCGTGCGGTACGTCGCGTTGAACGTGAGTCCGTCCGCGTAGTAGTTGGCGATCGGCCACAGCAGCGGGACGAGGTTCGTCTGCTCGAGCAGCGCGGCCTCGGCCTTGCCCCAGTTCTCGCAGCGCTCCTCACCCAGCGAGCTGGTCGCGACGGCCGAGAACTTGTCGAAGTCGTCGTTGCGGGTGCGGCCGAAGTTGTACGAGCCGCCCTCGCCGAGGTTCGAGCTCATCTTCGTCACGAGCGGGTACGGGTGCGGCGCGGCGCTGAGGTACGGGAACACGATGACGTCCCAGTCGCCCTCGTCGCCGTACACGATCGCGCCGGCCTGGGCCTGCGTGCCGTTGGTGACCTTCACGTCGATGCCGATCTTGCGCAGCGCGTCGGCGACGTAGTCGGGGCCGGAGTTCTGCACGTCGTAGCCCAGCAGGCGCACGGTCAGCTTCTTGCCGCCGGGGCCGTAGCCCGCGGCCTCGAGGTCGGCCTTGGCCTGGTCGGGGTCGTACTTGAGGCCCAGCTCGCCGTTGGACTCGGTGTAGCAGTCCATGTTCGGCGTGACGACCGTGTTGGCCGGCTCACCGACGCCGAAGGACGCGGCCTTCGTGTACGCCGCCGCGTCGATCGCCTGGGCGACGACCCGGCGCAGGCGCTCGTCGGACATGGGCGCCTCGGGGCGCTGGTTGAACGTCAGGGAGTCGGCCTCGAAGGCCTTGCCCTGGATGAACTCGTGGCTGCCCTCGAGGCGCTCGGAGTCGCGGCCCAGGATGCCGGCGATGTCGGTCTCACCGGTCTCGAAGAGGTTCGCGCGGGTGGCGTCGTTGGTGATGACGCGGAACGTGATCTTGTCCGGGACGCTCTCGGGGTCCTCGAGCGCCGGGGAGCCCCACGCCTCGAGCTCGTACGTGTCGCCGCGCTTGAGCGAGGTGATCTTGTAGGGGCCCGAGCCCTGCGGCTCGGTGGCCAGCTTCTCGGTGTCCTGCAGACCCTTGGGGCAGATGACGAACGCGGTCGACATGCTGTCGAGCAGGTCCGAGTGCGGGTCGTTGACCTCGATCGAGACGGTGTTGGCCGCGTCGTCCGCGACGATCTCCTTCACGCCGCCGGCGCCGAAGAGACGGCCGGTGTAGATCGAGCCCGTCTTCGGGTCGGCCAGGCGCTTCATCGAGTTCGCGATGTCCGTGGCGGTCAGCTTCGTGCCGTCCGCGCAGGTCAGCCCCTCCTTGAAGGTCATGTCGATCTTCGTCGTCGTGACCTCCCACTCCGTCGCCATCGCGGGCACGTACTCCCCCGTCTTCATGTCACGGCGGACCGGGGTGTCGTAGATGGCCTCGTACATCTGCACCGCGCCCTGGTCGGCGGCGGTCAGGAACGGGTCGAACGTGTCCGGGTCGTTGCGCAGGTCCATCACGACACTGTCGGGAGCCTCGCCGGCGACGCGGTCGCCCTCGTCGGACGAGCCACCGCACGCGGCGAGGATCGAGGTCGACAGCACGAGGGCGCCGGCCAGGCCGACGGTGCGCCGCCAGGGACGGGTTCGGGGAGAGATCATGGGGTCAATCCTTCGTCGGGAAGTCTGAAACCGAATTCAGTTTCTGCAAAGAGTGTGACCGAGGTCACCACAAAGATCAATACTGAATTCAGTTTCATTTAGACCGAAGGGCCGGTCCCCCGTCGGGTTGAGGGAACCCGAGGAGAACCGGCCCGTCCGGACGCACGGAGCGCAGGCTCCGCGCTGGCTCAGCCCTTGACGCGGATGGTGCGCAGGTCCGTCGTGCGGTAGCCCGTCTCGAAGGTCAGGTCCTTCGAGAAGTAGTTGGCGATCGGCCACATCATCGGCACGACGTCGACGCGCTCGAGCAGGGCCGCCTCGGCCTTGCTCCAGTTCTCGCACCGCTCGTCACCGGTCGACGCGGGCGCCAGCTTGGCGAACTTGTCGAACTCGGGGTTTGTGACGCGACCGAAGTTGTACGAGCCGCCCTCACCGAGGTTCGAGCTCATCTTCGTCACGGCCGGGTACAGGTGCGGCGCGGGCGCGTTCATCGGGAAGACCAGCAGGTCCCACTCGCCGGAGTCGCCGTAGACGATGCCGGCCGCCTGGGCCAGCGTGCCGTTGGTGATCTCGACCGTGATACCCAGCTCGCGCAGGGCGTCGGCGACGTACTCGGGGCCCGAGTTCTGCAGGTCGTAGCCCAGCAGACGGACGGTCAGCTCCTTGCCGCCCTCGCCGTAGCCGGCGGCCTCGAGGTCGGCCTTGGCCTGGTCCTTGTCGAACTTCGGCTTGAGGTCGCCGTTGCTCTCGACGTAGCAGTCCATGTTCGGCGTCGCGAGGGTGTCGATCGCCTCGCCCACGTCGAAGGACGCGGCCTTCGTGTAGCTCTCGGCGTCGAGGGCCTGGGCCACCACGCGGCGCAGCGCCTCGTCGGCGAACGGAGCGCCGTCGCGCTGGTTGAACACGACCGAGTCGGACTGGAACGCCTTGCCCTGGATCGGCTCGACGACCGACTCGAGGCGCTTGGAGTCACGGCCCACGACGCTGACGATGTCGGCGTCGCCCGTGTCGACCAGGTTCGCGCGGGTCGAGTCCGACGTCACGACGCGGTAGGTCAGCTTCGCCGGGACGCTGTCGGGATCCTCCAGCGCCGGGGAGTCCCACGCCTCGAGCTCGTACGTGTCGCCGCGCTTCATCGAGGCGAGGCGGTAGGGGCCGGAGCCCTGCGGCTCGGTGGCCAGCTTCTCGGTGTCCTCGAGGCCCTTCGGGCACACGATGAAGGCGGTGGCCATGCTGTCGATGAGGTCCGAGTGCGGCTCGTTGACCTCGACCGAGACGGTGTTCGCGGCGTCGTCGCCGACGATCTCCTTCACGCCGCCGGCGCCGAAGAAGCGGCCCGTGTAGATCGAGCCCGTCTTGGGGTCGGCGAGGCGCTTGAGGGAGTTGGCGATGTCGGTCGGCTTGAGGTCCGTGCCGTCGCTGCACTTCAGGCCCGTCTTGAGCTCGAAGTCGATCTTGGTGGGCGTGGCCTCCCACTTCGTGGCCATCGCGGGCTCGTACTCGCCCGTCTTCCAGTTGCGGCGCACGAGCGTGTCGTAGAGCGCCTCGTACATCTGCACGGCGCCCTGCTCGGCGGCCGTCAGCATCGGGTCGAAGGTGTCCACGTCGTTGCGGAGCACCAGCGTGGCCTGGTCGGGTGCCTCGCCGGACGTGCCGGCGGACGAGTCCGACCCGCCGCCGCACGCCGCCAGGAGCGACGCGGCCAGGGCCACGACGGCCGCCGATCCCAGTCCGCGACGCAGCGCGGACGGACGACCGGAGCCTCCTCGGTAGTTCAACTTCATGCTCGACCTCTCACAGACTCGCTACGTGCCGGCGGGGGTCGCGGCACTGCCACGATTCTATATGAACTTGATTTCAGGTTTACCTACAGGGGGTGCCCTGCGTCATAGACCTGCGTCACGTGCCTCGAGATCGGCCCGCTGCATCAACTCGTCGATGAGCTCGCTGGAGATCTGGCCGGTCACGGCGGTGTTCCGCGGGTCGTCGATCGAGCGGCGCAGGACGCCCTCGGCGATGATCGCGATCTTCCACAGGCCCAGCACGTACCAGAAGCCGATCGCCGAGACGTCGCGTCCGGTCGCGCGGGCGTACTCCTCCACGAGCTCGGCCCGGCTCGGGAATCCGGGCATCGTCGGCCCACGGAAGCCCGTGATGATCTCGTCGTCGGCCTGCGGCCAGTAGGCCAGCAGCCCGCCCAGGTCGGCCAGCGGGTCGCCGAGGGTCGAGAGCTCCCAGTCCAGCACCGCGGTGACGCGGCCGGCCGAGGGATCGGTGATGACGTTCATCAAGTGGAAGTCGCCGTGGACGAGAGCGAGGTCCTGGTGCTGCGGGACGTTCGCGGACAGTCGCGCCGCGAGGTCGTCCACGATCGGCAGGTCGCGCGTGCGCGACTGCTCCCACTGACGGTGCCAGCGCTTGAGCTGGCGCTCGGCGTAGGGCTTGTGGCTGGCCAGGTCGACCAGTCCCGCCTTCTCGAGGTCCACGGCGTGCACCTCGCCGAGCGTCGCCGCCAGCGACAGGCCGATCTCCCGGCGCGTCTCCTCAGGCACCGACTCGACCGCCTCGATCGTGTCCAGCACGCGGCCGTCGACGAAGTCCATGAGCATGATCGGCGCGTCGGTGACGGACGGGTCCTTCGTGAACCCGTGGATCGTCGGCACCGGCACGCCCGTGCCCTGGAGGCCGGACATGATGCGGTGCTCGCGCTCGACGTCGTGCGCCGAGGCCAGCAGCGTGCCCAGCGGCGGGCGGCGCAGGATCCAGCGGTGGTCCGCGGCGTCGGTGACCAGGAACGTGAGGTTCGACTGGCCGGCGCCGACGCGCGTGAAGTCGATCGGGCCGACGGCGTCGATGCCGAGGGTCTCGATCCAGGCCGCGATGGGTCCGGTCTCGATCAGCTGCGTCACGAGGCGCTCCTGTCCCGCGTCACCTTCATGCCGTGCTCGAGCACGCTGCCACGGTCCAGCTGGCGCTTGAGGATCTTGCCGGTCGAGCCCTTGGGCAGCTCGGCGACCTCGTGGTAGATCCGCGGGACCTTGTACTGGGCCAGCCGCTCCTCCAGCCACGCGCGCAGCGCCGAGCTCTCGACGACGCGGCCCGGGTGCGGGGCGTAGACGGCGGCGACCTCCTCGCCGAGGCGGTCGTCGGGGACGCCGATCACGGCGACCTCGCGCAGGTCGGGGTGCGTGTAGAGCACCTCCTCGATCTCGCGCGGGTAGACGTTGTAGCCGCCGCGGATGACGAGGTCCTTCTTGCGGTCGAGGATCCAGATGTCGCCGTCCTCGTCCTGCTTGCCGATGTCGCCGGTGAGGAACCACTTGCCACGCATGACCTCGGCCGTGGCCTCGGGACGGCGCCAGTAGCCCTTCATGATGACCGGTCCGGCGAGGGCCACCTCGCCGCGCTCGCCGAACGGCACGGGGTTGCCGTCGGAGTCCACGACGCACGCCTCGAGACGGTTCAGCGCGGGGCCGACCGAGCCCTCCTTGCGACGCGGGCTGAGCTTCGCGGAGGTGCCGGCGCCGGTGGTCTCGCTGAGGCCGTAGCCGTCGAGCACGCGGCAGCCGAAACGCTCGCGGAAGGCGTCCGCCACGGCCAGCGGCAGGGCCGCGCCGCCGGACAGGGCGTGGGTCAGGCCGGCGAGGTCGTCGCGCGAGACCTCGACGTCGGCGTGCAGCATCGCGTTCCACATCGTCGGGACGCCGGCCAGCACGGTGAGCCGGTGCGCCGCGGCCATCCGCAGCAGGCCCTCGCCGCTGAACGGACGCAGCAGCGACAGGCTCGCGCCCACCTGGAAGGTGGCGACCATGACGCAGATCTGGCCGAACACGTGGAAGAGCGGCAGCGCCGTGCCCACGCGGTCGGAGCTGTCGCTCTCGAGCGTGCCGGACACGATCTCGGCGCAGGCCACGATGTTGCCGTGGGTCAGCTCGGCGCCCTTCGGCTTGCCGGTGGTGCCCGAGGTGTAGAGCAGCACGCCGGTGTCGTCCGGCTGCATCGAGCGCGGCAGGTCGAGGTCGGCACCGGGCCCGGTCTCGATGTCGCCGGCCTCGAGGGTCCACAGGTCGATGCCGGTGGCGGTGGCAGCCTGCTGCGCGACGTCGACCGTCTCGTGCCAGGCGATCGCGAGCGAGCACTCGGCGTCGGTCAGGAAGTACTCCAGCTCGACCGAGGTCGAGGCCGAGTTCACGGTCACGCCGATCGCGCCCACGGCGAGGATCGCCTGGTGCACGACGGCGAACTCCTGCGAGGTCGGGGCGACGAGCAGGACGCGGTCACCGGGCTCGATGCCGGCGTCGGTCAGGCGCTGCGCCCAGGCGGCGACGAGGTCGCGCACCTGGCCGTAGGTCCAGGACTGCTCTCCCACCCGCAGGGCGATGCTGTCGGGGGCGTTCCGGGCGTGCTCCCACAGGCGGTCGACGGCGTTCATGACAGGACTCCTCTTGCTCCGGACGGAGCGGGTCGGGACGGGATGCGGGTCAGCTGACGGCGACGGGATCGCGGCGCGAGCGCCAGCGGCTGCCGCCGAGCGTGGGCACGGCGGAGAGCAGCGCCTTCGTGTACTCCTGCTGCGGCGCGTCGAAGACGGCGTCGGCCGTTCCGGCCTCGACCATCTCGCCGTGGCGCATGACGTACACGTGATCGGCCAGGTAGCGGATCACCGACAGGTCGTGCGAGATGTAGAGCATCGAGACGTCGAGCTCGCGCTGCAGCTGGCGCAGCAGGTTGAGGATGCGCGCCTGCACCGAGACGTCGAGCGACGCCGTGACCTCGTCGAGGATCATCAGCGACGGCGAGAGCGCCAGGGCCCGCGCGATCGAGACGCGCTGGAGCTGACCGCCGGACAGCTGGTGCGGGTAGCGGCGCACGGCCGCCTTCGGCACGCCGACCTTGTCGAGCAGGTCGAGCGCGGTCGCGGCGCACGACTGCGACGTGACGCGCTTGCCCGTGGCGACGCTGACGGCCTCCTGCACCGCCATGGCGATCTCCATGCGCGGGTTCAGCGACGCGTGCGGGTCCTGGAACACCAGCTGGGCCTGGCTGCGCAGGTGGCGCAGCGCCTTGCCCTTGGGGTTGGTGATGTCCACGCCCTCGAGCGTGATCCGGCCGCTCGTCACGGGCGTCAGGCCGATGGCCGCGCGCGCGATGGACGACTTGCCCGATCCCGACTCGCCGACCAGGCCGACGGTGGAGCCCTTGGGCACCGAGAGGTTGATCCCCTTGACCGCCGTGAACGGGGGCGGTCCGGGGTAGGTGACCTCGACGTTCTCCAGCTCAAGCATGGTTCATCTCCCGTTCGACGTCGAACTGTCCGTCCTCGATCGTCACGAGGTCCTCGTTCCGATCCGTGTTGAGATCCGGGACCGCGCGGATCAGGCCCCGCGTGTACGGGTGATCAGGCCCGGAGAGCAGCTTCGCCGTGGTGAGGTCCTCGACGATCTCGCCGCGGAACATCACGATCACGCGGTCGCAGACCTCCGACAGCAGCGAGATGTTGTGCGAGATCAGCAGCACGGCGCTGCCCTTGCGGTCGTTGAGGTCGCACAGCAGCTGCATGACCTGCGCCTGCACCGTGACGTCGAGCGCCGTGGTGGGCTCGTCGGCCAGGATCAGGCTCGGCTCGCCCATGAGTCCCATCGCGATCATGGTGCGCTGGCGCATGCCGCCCGAGAGCTCGTGCGGGTACTGCTTGAGCCGCTTGGCGGGCTCGGTGATGTGCACGTCCTCGAGGCTGCGGATCGCGAGGTCGCGCGCCTCCTTCTTGGACAGGCCCTTGTGCTCGCGCACCGTCTCGATCATCTGCGCCCCGATCTTGCGCGCGGGGTTCAGCGACGACATCGGGTCCTGGAACACCATCGCCAGGTTCGTGCCGAGGACGGTGCGCAGCTCGCGGTCGGAGCCGTTCACCAGGTCGTGACCGTCGAAGTCGATCCGGTCGGCGGTCATCGACAGGCCCTTGGGCAGCAGTCGCGACACGGCCAGCGAGGTCAGCGTCTTGCCGCTGCCGGACTCGCCGACGATGCCGACGATCTCACCGCGCTTGAGCGAGAAGGAGACGTCGCGCACCAGCGGCGGGACGTCGTCCCGGCCCTCGATGCTGATCGAGAGGTTGCGCACGTCGAGCAGGGTGTCGTCGTTCATGGGCGTCCCTTCCTGGTCTCGGTCTCCATGCCGGGATCGAGGGTGATCTCGGGCTCGGCCGCCAGCGCCTTCGCGCCGTTGCGGCGCAGCTTCGAGCGGAACAGGCTCGGCCGCTCGTTCCACAGGACCGGGTTGACCGCGCGGGCCACGGCATCGCCGAAGAGGTTGACCGCGAGGCCGGTGATGAGGATGAGCGTCGCGGGCACGAGCGCCGCGTACGGGTTGAGGTAGAAGTTCTTGACGCCGTCGGTGAGCATCTGGCCCCAGTCGAACTGCGGCGACTGGATGCCCAGGCCCAGGAAGCTGAGCGAGGACATCGCCATGATGCCCTCGGCGACGGTCGTGAACGTGACGATCACCAGGCTGTCGGCGACGTTGCGACCGACGTACCGCGTGCCGATGCCGGACTTGTTGACGCCCACGACGCGCGCGGCCGACATGTAGTCCCGCACCATCACCGAGTCCACGAGGCTGTACGTGAAGCGGGCGAAGTGCGGCGTGAAGGCGACGCCGATGGCCAGCACCGCGCCCTTCGCGCCGACGCCGACGATCGCGACGACCACGACGGCGAGCAGGATGTCGCCGAAGCCCATCATCGAGTCGATGACGGCGCCGCCGACCTTGCGGACGCGGGGGCCGCCGGCGGCGATGAGACCGCCGATCAGGCCGCCGACCACCATCGCGAACAGCACGGCGGCCGACGCGTAGAGGATCGAGAGCCGGGTCGCCGCCAGGGTGCGGGTGAGGATGTCGCGGCCCAGGGCGTCGGTGCCGAAGCGGTAGTCCGCGGACGGACCCTCGCTCGAGCGGGACATGTCGCTGACGACGGCCTGGTCGCCGAAGCCGTTCGGGCCCATGATCACCAGGACCGTGAGACCCAGCAGGATCAGGCCCGAGACGATGCCCGTGGGCGTGGCCAGGAACGCGCCGAACATCTGACGCGCGCTGCTGCGGCGCTCGTGCTTCTTCATCGGCCGGCCTCCATGGTCCGGGGATCGACGATCCCGAGGATGATGTCCACCAGCGCGTTCACCAGCACGACCGAGAAGCCGAGCAGCAGCACGATGCCCTGGACGACCGGGTAGTCGCCGACGAGGACGCTGTGGACGAGGGTGGTGCCCAGGCCGAGCCGGGCGAAGACCTGCTCGACGATGACGGCGCCGCCGATGAGGCTGGCGAAGGTCACGCCGCCCATCGCGAGCATGGTCGTGATCGAGTTGGGGAACACGTGCGCGAGGTAGAGCTTGCGCGTCGGCAGCCGCTTGCTGCGGGCGGTGCGCACGTAGGGCGACTCGAGCACCTCGAGGGTGCGGACGCGCACGAGGCGCGCGATCGAGGCCGCCGGGCGGATCGCGATGGCGATCGCGGGCAGCACCGCCGCGTTGAGCGAGCCGGAGCCCGCCACGGGGAAGATCTGCCACGTCACGGCGAAGAAGAACGCCAGGAAGGTCGCGATCAGGTACTGCGGGATCGAGGCCATCGCACCGGTGGAGCTGCTGAACATGATCTCGAACGCGCGGTGGCCGTTGCGGGTCAGCACCGCGCCGATGATGCCCATCGGCAGGCCGACGAGCAGGATGATCAGCATGCCGAAGACGGCCAGCTGGGCCGTGGGGCCGATCTTCTGGGCGATCTCGTCGGTGACGGGCTGGCTCGTCGCGAACGACGTGCCCATGTCACCGCGGAAGAGACCGCCGATGTAGTCGAGGAACTGCTTGTACATGGGCTGGTCGAGGCCGAGGCGCTCGCGGGCGACCTGCACGGCCTGCTCGTCCGCGTCCATGCCGGCCACGAGCCGGGCGGGGTCGCCCGGGGCCAGGTGCATCATGAGGAACGTGAGGGTGGTGATCGCCACCAGCACGAAGGCGAGCCGGACGAGCCGGGACACCAGGAACCGACGCCATTTCATGTCACATCGTCTCCATCAGCATAGGTCGGATCTTTCCTGGGAATCGGGGGTTTTCTCGGACCGCCGAGGGCGGCTCGCGCGGCTGCTTGTGCTGCTCGTCACAGCCTAAGTCATAGTCGAACTCAAGTTCAGGTCGGGGTCCGACCCGTGGACACGGGCGGCGGGACAGAGGAGTATCCCGCCGCCCGTGCGGTCCGGCGTCAGGCGCGCGAGAGCTCGCGCTCCATGCGGCGCAGCTCGACCCGCGCGATGGTGCGCTTGTGGACCTCGTCGGGGCCGTCGGCGATGCGCAGCGTGCGCTGGTGGGCGTAGAAGCTCGCCAGCGGGAAGTCGTCGGTGACGCCGCCGCCGCCGTGCACCTGGATCGCGCGGTCGATGATCTTGAGCGCGATCTCCGGGGCCGCCACCTTGATGGCCGCGATCTCGGTGCGGGCCTTCTGGTTGCCCACGGTGTCCATCAGGTACGCCGTCTTGAACACCAGCAGGCGGATCATCTCGATCTCGATGCGGGCCTCGGCGATCCAGTCCTGGACGTTCGAGCGGTTCGCGACGGGCTCGCCGAACGTCGTGCGGCTCTGGGCGCGCGCGATCATCAGGTCGAGGGCGCGCTCGGCCATGCCGATGGAGCGCATGCAGTGGTGGATGCGGCCGGGGCCGAGGCGGGCCTGGCTGATCATGAAGCCGTCGCCCTCGCCGGCGAGCAGCGCGGTCTTGGGCACGCGGACGTCCTCGAAGAGGATCTCGGCGTGGCCCTCACGGTCCATGTAGCCGAAGACCGGCAGGCCGCGGACGACCGTGACGCCGGGGGTGTCGATCGGGACGACCATCATCGACTGCTGACGGTGCGTCTCGGCCTCGAAGTTGGTCTTGCCCATGACGATGAGCACCTTGCAGTTGGCGTGCAGGGCGTTCGAGGCGAACCACTTGCGGCCGTTGAGGACGTACTCGTCGCCGTCGGGGGTCATGCTGAGCTCGACGTTGGTGGCGTCCGAGCTGGCGACCGCGGGCTCGGTCATGCAGAACGCCGAGGCCATCTCGCCGGCCAGGAGCGGCTTGAGGTACTTCTCCTTGTGCTCCTCGGTGCCGAACAGCTGGAGGACCTCCATGTTGCCCGTGTCGGGAGCGTTGCAGTTGATCGCCTCGGGCGCGATGTACGGGCTGCGGCCCGTGATCTCGGCCAGCGGCGCGTAGTCGAGGTTGCTCAGGCCGGGCGATCCCCAGGCCTCGTCCTTGTGGGGGTGGAACAGGTTCCACAGCCCGCGGCTCTTCGCCTCGGCCTTGAGCTCCTCGAGGATCGGCGGGTGGAAGTTCGGGTTGCCCGACTCCGCCATCTGCTGGTGGTAGACGGCCTCGGCCGGGTAGACGTGCTCGTCCATGAAGGCGAGCAGCTTCGCCTGGTACTCCTTGGCGGTGTCCGAGAGTTCGAAATGCATGTCAGCTCCTTGCTGGCTGTGGGTGGGGTCGGGGGTCAGGCCAGCGAGGCCTGGTAGCGGCGCATGCCGGCGATCCAGCGGTCGATGTCTCCGGCCTTGCGGGACTGGAAGACCTTGACCTCGGGGTGCGGCAGGATCAGGAACTCCTCGGACTCCATCGCCTTCAGCACGATCGCGGCGACCTCGTCGGCCTCGAGCACGCCACCGGCGTCGGTGACGGCCTGGGCGGCACGGCGCTGCGTCTCGTTGGTGATCGGGGCGCCGCCGGTGAGCATGTCGGTGTTGACGCCCATGGGGCACAGGCAGCTGACGGCCACGCCCTGGTCGCCGTAGGTGATCGCGAGCCACTCGGCGAACGCGACGGCGCCGTGCTTGCTGACCGAGTAGGTGGCCGAGCCGATCTGCGTCAGCAGGCCGGCGGCCGACGCGGTGGACACGAAGTAGCCCTGGCCGCGCTCGATCCAGCCGGGGACGAGCAGCTTGGCGGCGCGCACGTGCGCCATGACGTTGACCTGGTGGGCGAGGTCCCAGTCCTCCTCGGAGGCCTCCAGGGTCACTCCCCCGCCGACGCCGGCGTTGGCGAAGTAGAGGTCGACCGGGCCGAAGGACTCCTCGGCGACGGCGATCAGGCGCTCGATCTGGGCGGTCTGCGAGACGTCGCCCGCGACCGCGACGGCCGAGCCGGGCGTGGCCTCGTTGAGACGGGCCGCGACGGCCTCGACGCCGTCGGACTTGAGGTCCGCGACGACGACCTTCGCGCCGGCCGCGACCAGCGCGTCCGCGAGGGCGGCTCCGATGCCGCCACCGGCTCCGGTGACGACGGCGACCTTGCCGTGGATGTCCATGGTGCTCCTCCGAGTGGGGACGGTCCGGGGCCCGCGGTGCGGGTCCGCGAGGGGGACCGTGACGTGCTTCACACCCTAATCTGAATTCGGACTCAAGTTCAAGTCCCGGTCGTCACGGGCGCCGCGCCCAGCGTCTCCGGGTCCAGTCCGAGCAGTCCGGCCAGCGCCGGGATCGTGCGCGCGGCGTCGCTGTGGACGATGCCGCCCATCCCCAGCGCGTGGGCCGCGCGGATGTTCATCGCGAGGTCGTCGATCATGATCGCCTCGGCCGGACGCACGCCCAGCCGCTCGCAGGCGACCTCGTAGAGCCGGCGCGACGGCTTGCGCACGCCCTCGCGGCCCGAGATCGCCTGGACCTCGAACAGCTCGTCCAGGCCGTGGCCGGTGTAGCAGTCGCGACCGAGCGAGTTCGAGACCAGCGCGACCGCGACACCCTCCTCCTTGAGGCGACGGACGAGCGCGGTCATCGCGTGGTCGGGGTGCAGGTCCTGCTGCATCCGCGCGATCAGGCCAGCGGCCTCGACCGTGTGGCCCTGGGCCGCCAGGGCGCCCGCGAGCGCCTCCTCGAAGACCTCGTCCTCCACGCGGCCGCACTCGTGGTCGACCAGCGCGGCCTGCGCAGCCTCGTCGTGCGACAGCGCGTTGACGACGGCGTGCGGGTCGCCGGCGCAGGCCTCACGACTGAACCGCTCGAACGAGGCGAAGACGCTCGCGGTGAGCACTCCCCCGAAGTCGAACAGCACGGCGCGCGGCGTCTCGGCCGACGCGACGACCTCGACGTCGCTCATCGGGCGCGAGCCGCCGACTCGGCGAGCTCGCGCAGCGCGCTCTTGTCGATCGAGCGCTTGAGGATCTTGCCGGTCGCGCCCTTGGGCAGCGCGTCGACGAAGGAGTAGATGCGCGGCACCTTGTACGCCGAGAGGCGCTGCTTGGCCCACGTGCGGATCTCGTCGCCGTTCAGCTCGTGGCCGGGAGCCGACGCGATCACCGCGGCGATCTCCTCGCCGTAGTGGTCGTCGGGGATGCCGACGACCGCCACCTCGACGATGCCGGGGTGCTCGTACAGCACCTCCTCGACCTCGCGCGGGTACACGTTGTAGCCGCCGCGGATCACGAGGTCCTTCACGCGGTCGACGATCGTCAGGTAGCCGTCGGCGTCGACCGAGCCGAGGTCGCCGGACTTCAGCCAGCCGTCGACGAGCTCCTTCGCGTTGACGTCAGGACGGTTCCAGTAGCCCTTCATGACGGTCGGGCCCTTGATGAAGACCTCGCCGACCTCGCCAGGTGCCAGCACGCGGCCCTCCGAGTCGCGGATCTCGACCTGCGTGCCGGGCAGGGTCGGGCCGGTGGTGCCCGTCCGCTGCTCGCGGTGGATGTCGTTGAAGGTCGCCGCACCGGTGGTCTCGGTGAGGCCGTAGCCCTCGAGGATCGTGCAGCCGAAGCGCTCGGTGAAGGCGCGGATGATCTCCACCGGCAGCGAGGCGCCGCCCGACGAGGCCATCCGCAGCGAGGCGAAGTCCTCGGGCGTGTAGTCGCCCTGCGCGTGCAGCATCGCGTTCCACATCGTCGGAACGCCCGAGACGGTGGTCAGCTGGTCGCTCTTGACCATGTCGAGCATCTTCTCGGCGCTGAACGGCGACAGCAGCGAGAAGGAGGCGCCGATCGCGAGCGCCGTGTTCATGCAGACCGCCTGGCCGAAGACGTGGAACAGCGGGAGCGCCGTGCCGAAGCGGTCGTCGGCGGTGAGCTCGAGCACGGGCAGGAACGAGTCGACCGTGGCGTCGAGGTTGAGCGCGGTCAGCTCGGCGCCCTTGGGACGGCCGGTCGTTCCCGAGGTGTAGAGGATGATCGCGGTGTCGTCGGGTGCGTGGTCGTGCGCGTCCTGCAGCGGCTCGGCGTCGAAGGCCAGGCCGGGCTCGAGCTGCCAGAACTCCACGCCGCGGTCGGCGGCGGCCTCGCGCGCCGCGTCGGCGCACTCGTGCCAGGCGATGACCAGCGAGGCCTCGGAGTCGTCGAGGACGTAGCCGATCTCGGGGGACGTCGACATGACGTTCATCGTCGTCACGGTCACGCCGGCGGCGTGGAGGCCGTAGTAGACCTCGGGGAACTCGGTGATCGTCGGCGCGATGAACAGCACGCGGTCCAGCGGCGCGAGCCCGGCGGCGCGCACGGCGCCCGCGACGCGGCGGTTCGTCTCACGCAGCTCCGCGTACGTCACGGTGCGCGGCGAACGGAGCGCGACCCGGTCCGGCTCGGAGTCGGCGTGGGCCCAGATCCGCGAAACGATGTTGACCATGCGTGTCCTTCGATTGCCTCGGCTGTGATGCGGCTCATGGTCCTGCATCACAAGGTGAACTTGGTTTCAGATTTAAACACGATAGCCCGGCAGGCCTCGTCCGGACCACCCCCGTTCCATGGGGCGAGCGTCTGATCCGGAATCCGGCTCTGGTTAGAGTGACCGCCATGACCACCCCCGCACGGCCCACCGTGGACGACCTCGACGCCCTCGGCACCGCGATGCGCCTCGTCGCCCCGCCGGAGTTCGAGGACGGCAACGGGCACGTCAACGTCTGCCACTACTACCGGCTCCACATGGAGGGCTCGGACCTGGCGTTCCGCGAGCTGGGCTTCGACGACGACTACCGCCACCGCACGGGTCACAGCGTCTTCAGCGTCGAGCACCACGTCCGGTTCCTCGACGAGTCCCTCGTCGGCGACGAGCTCTCGGTGCACCTGCGGATCCTCGGCGTGGGTCCGAAGACGGTCCACGGCCAGACGATCCTGGCGAACCGCTCCCGCGGCACCGTGGCAAACACGCTGGAGTTCCTCGAGCTGCACGTCGACCTCAGCACCCGCCGCACGACGCCGATGCCCGACGACATGGTCAAGCCGCTGGAGTTCCTGCGCGACGAGCACGCGGCGCTGCCGTGGTCGCTCCCTCTCGCCGGTCCCCTCGGCGTCCGCTGACCACCCTGTCCGCTGACCACCCTGTCCGCTGACCACCCTGCGTCACCCCGTGGGCTCGACTAGCGTCGAGGCGACGGGAGGACGCCCATGCCGAGGGACACCGAGTCGGAGCGCACCCCCGACGGCCACTTCCTGGTCATCGGTGGGCGGAAGTGGCGCGCCACGGATCCGCAGATCCCCGATGCGCTGCGCCAGGAGCTGGTCGACGAGCTGATGAGCGCGCGACGGGCGGTGAAGGCCGGCGAGCCCGACGCCCGCGACCGGGTCGGCGACGCCAAGGTCGCCCTCGGCGAACGGGGCCGGCCGTGGTGGGAGGAGCCCACCGACCACTCGATCGCCGCCCGCTCGACCGCCGCGATGCGCGCCCTGCTCCGCAAGCGTGGCGGCTCGACGATCTGTCCCAGCGACGTCGCCCGCGTGGTCGGCGGAGAGCAGTGGCGCGACCGCATGGACGCGGTCCGTCGCCTCGCGGACGACCTCGCCGAGGACGGCGTCGTCGTGGTCACCCAGCGCGGCGAGCCGGCGTCGGCGAACACCGCGAAGGGCCCCGTCCGCATCGGACGGGGCGACCGCTTCGCCTGAGGGTCAGCGGACCCGCACGACCTTGCTGACCTGGCCCGACGTCACCTGGGCGTCGCCGGAGTAGACCACGCGGATCCGGTGCTTGCCCTTCTTCGTGATCTTCGGCAGCAGAATCGCGACCTTGCCGCCGCTCGAGGCGTACAGGCGCTTCGTCGCGATCCGCTTGCGGCCGTCGTAGACCCGGATCGTGCCGGTGGGCCGCACCAGCGGCGCGGACACCCGCACGACGAGGCGCGCACGCTTCGTGCGCTTGAGGCTCGACGCCACCGACATCGCCACCCGCGAGCGGGCCTTCGTCGCGGGCACCGAGACGGTGGCCGTCCGGAAGATCCCGGCGAAGCTGCCCGACGCGACCGTGTCACGCACCGTCAGGGTGCGGCCGAGGTCGGCCGCCGTGATCCGGTACGTCGCGCCCGTGCCCACGCGCGTGGACCCGCGCCACCACGAGATCGCCGACGTGCCGCCGGAGTTCGTCAGGCCGCGCGAGGTCGCGCGCAGCACTCCCCCGGGCGCCCGCGTGCCCGAGAGCAGCGGCGCGCCGAGCGGTGCCGTGACCTTCGACAGGTCGAGGATGCCCGCGCCGCAGTAGCCCGCGTCCTCGCTCGAGGACTCGCAGTTGACTGAGGCCACGGTGCGCTCGACACCGCCGAGGAGGATCTTCGGCTCCTGCGGGACGTCGGAGAACGGCTGCACCGCCGCCTTCAGCTGCGCCTCGACCCGAGCGGGATCAGTGACGCCGAGCGAGTAGAGCAGCGCCGCGCCGGCCGAGACCGCCGGGGCGGCCATGCTCGTGCCCTGGTACCAGCCGTACGAGGGCTCGCCCGGCTCCTTCTCACCGTCGTTGAGCGTCGAGCGGATGCCGCGGTCCTCACGCGACGGCAGGATGTTCTGGTCGCCGCCGGCGGCCGCGAGGTCCGAGCCGACGCCGGCCGTGGAGTACCAGGCGCGGTGTCCGGTGTCGCTCGTGGCGACGACGCTCACGTAGCCGTCGCACGCAGCCGGCACGCTCTGCGAGACGGGGAAGATCGTCGGGCCGGACGCGTTGCCCGCGGCGGCCACCAGCGTGGCGCCGGCGTCCCGGGCGAGACCGGCGACCTCGCTGTAGACCGCGCAGACCGCCTCCACTTCCGCGGAGTCCTCGTACTCGCCGCCGAGCGAGAGGTTGATGACCTGCGCCGGCGTGCGGTTGACCGGCACGTCGTACTCGCTCAGGTCGTAGCCCGCCGCCCACAGGATGCCGAAGAGGATGTCGGTGTCCCAGCCACCGCAGTGCCCCAGCACACGGACCGGCTGCACCTTCACGCCCGGCGCCAGGCCGGCCACGCCGATGCCGTTGTCGGCCTTGGCGGCGACCGTGCCGGCCACGTGCGTGCCGTGCCACGTGCTGTCCTGGGTGTACCAGGCCGGGTCGTCGTCGCCGATCGAGTCGCCGTAGCAGGCGGCGACGAGGTCCTCGTCCAGCCAGTCGCCGGGGTCGGAGGGGTCGGCGTCCCAGCCGTCACCGTCGCCGGCGTTGATGTAGGTGCCGTCGTAGTAGCAGTCGCCGAGCTCGTCCGGCGTGCACTCGTCGTCGACGAAGTCGTACCCGGCGACCGTCTGGCCGGCCAGGTCGGGGTGCGCCGCGAGGCCGGTGTCGACGACGGCGACGACGGTGGAGGCACTGCCACGGGTCGCGCGCCAGAGCGACGGCGCCTTCGTCGTGTAGCCGCCGTCGTCCCGCGTGGTGTCCCAGAGGTTGCCCTGCGTGAGGAAGTCCGGGTCGTTCACGGAGACGGGCGGTGCGCTCGAGATCGTGCGCAACGTGTCGGGCGCGACCCACTCGACGTCGGCGCGGGCCGAGAGCGCGTCGATGGCCGGGCCGAGATCCTCGACGGGCACCGGCTGATCGAGCTCCAGCACCGACAGACCGGCCGGCGCGGCGCGCGTCGAGCCGATGTCGGCACCGGGCAGGCGAGCCTCGGCCGACCGCGCGAGCGACGACCGGCGCGCCGTCGTGGCGGTCGTGGCCTTGACGATCAGGCCGCGCGCGACGCGCGGCGGCTGCTTCGCCGCGGGGCTCTCGACCCCCGCCGGCTCGGATGGCTGGGCGGAGGCCGCCGTGCTCACGAGCGCCGAGGCGACCAGGAGCAGGGGCAGGGCGGTGAGGGCGAGGGTGCGACGCACAGGGTGTCCTGTCTCGAGGTGGTTCCCCCCGACGGGAACGACCTCAGCAGGATAGGGCAGGCCCCGTGCGTCACACCATCCCCTCGCATCACACGAGGATCAGCGGACGCGCACGACCTTGCTCTTCTTCGTGGCGCTCACCTTCGTGCTGCCGGAGTAGATCACCCGGATGCGGTGCTTGCCCTTCTTTTTGATCTTGGGCAGCGTGATCGTGACCTTGCCCTTGTTCTTGGAGTAGATCTTCTTGACGGCGATGCGCTTGTTGCCGTCGTAGACCCGGATCGTGCCGGTGGCGCGCACGTAGGGGGCCTTGATCTTGACCCGCAGCTTGACCTTCTTGGACTTGCTGAACTTCGACGGCATCGAGAACGCCATCTTCGGCTTCGACTTCACCACGACCGAGCGCTGGTGGAAGATCGCGCGCGAGCCGTTGGTGGCGGTGGCCCGCACGGTGACGCGCTTGCCGAGGTCGGCCTTCGTCACGCGGTAGGTCGTGCCGTAGCGGACGACCTTCGAGCCGCGGTACCAGGTCAGGCGCACGGTCGCGCCGTTGCGCCACGATCCGGTGGTCGCGCGGAGGGTGCGACCAACACGGGCGGCGCCGCTGATGCGCGGGGCGCTCGTGGGGGCCTTGGCCATCAGCACGTTGTAGGCGCTGACCACACCGGAGCCGCACTGCGCGGCCGTGCAGTTGGCGGAACGACGAGCCGTGGCCTTGAGGACCCGCTCCACGACGTCGGGGTTCGTGATGCCGACCGAGTACGCCAACGCGGCCGTCGCGGCCACGGCGGGCGTGGCCATGCTGGTGCCCTGGTTCGCGGCGTACGTGTGGCTGCCCGGCGCCTGCGGTCCGTTGTTGTACGTGGACATGATGTTCACGCCGGGAGCCGCGACGTCGATGCCGCGGCCGTAGTTCGAGAACGAGGCGCGGTTGCCGTTGGTGTCCGTGGCGGCGACCGCGATGAAGCCGGGGCAGACCGACGGGACGTTGTAGGCGTGGTTGGAGCCGTTGTTGCCGGCCGCGGCCACGATCGTCGAGCCACGCTTGCGGGCGATCGAGGCGATCTGACCGTAGAACTGGCAGAGCTGACGCACCTGCGTGGTGTTGGGGACGTATCCGCCGAGCGAGAGGTTGATGACCTTCGACGGGGTGCGGTTGACCGGCACGGTGCCGTGGCGGCGACCGTCGTACGCGGTCACGTTGGCGCCCGAGGCCCACAGGATGCCCATGGCGATGTCCCAGTCGGTGCCGCCGCAGCGGCCCAGGACGCGGACGGGCTGGATCTTCACGGTCGGGGCGATGCCGACGACGCCGATGCCGTTGTTGCGCTTCGCGGCGATCGTGCCGGCCACGTGCGTGCCGTGCCACGTGCTGTTGTCCGGGCCCATGTACTCGCACAGCGCGCTGCTGGTGCGGCCGTCGCCGGGATCGGACGGGTCGGCGTCCCAGCTGCTGCGGTCGTTGGCGCTGATGTACGTGCGGCGGTACGCGTACCGCGAGCACGAGGCGTTCATGCAGTCGTACTCGTCGTCGACGAAGTCGCGACCGGCGACGAACTGGCCGGAGAGGTCGGGGTGACCCATCAGCGCGCCGGTGTCCAGCACGCCGACGCGCACGCTCGGCGAGCCGGTCGTGATGTCCCAGGCGCGGTTCGCGTGGACGCCCCACGTGCCGGTCAGGTTCCACAGGCGACCGTTGGTGTACTGCGGATCGTTGGCGGTGGCCGACGGCAGGCGCACGCCGTTGGGCACGGCCCACTCGACGGCCGGGTTGTCCTCCAGCTGCTCGATCGCGTCGTCGAGGTCGGTGGCGTCCACCTGCGTCGACAGGTCGAGCACGCCGAGGTCGCTCGCGCCCTCGGTCGAGTTCGCGACCCCGACGCCGTCGGGCAGCTCGGCAGCGACCTCGTCGGTGAGGTCACCGACCTCGGTGTCCGCGTCGTCGGCGAGCTTCACGATGATGCCGCGCGCCGGCTGGGGCGCATCGGTGGTGTTGAGCGGCGCCCCGGCCGCGGGCTCGGTCTGGGCGACCGCGGTCATCGCGCCGCCGGCGAGGGCGAGCGACGTCACGACCGGGACGACGAGAGTGAGTGGACGGCGCAGACGCAGCGTCATGGATGGACCTTCCCCGAAAGCAATGAGCCACCTCATGCGCGAGGGGCCACGCGCGAGCATATCCCGAAACCCCCGCCTCCCCGGCATCGGCGGGCTGGCAGAGCGGTGAGTGGTCAACCCTTCCCGCGCGGAGGCGGTGAGCTGTCAACCGCATGGACCCTCGATGCGGTTGATGGCTCACCGCGCCCCAGCAGGTTCGGTTGACAGCTCACCGCCCCCGCAGGCTCCCGGGAACGACGAAGCGCCCACCCCGTGCGGGGTGGGCGCTTCGTGCGGAGGTGTTACTTGGTCTCGTCCTCGGAGGCCTCGGGGGCCTCCTCGGCGACGGCCTCGTCGGCGGGAGCCTCGGTGGTCTCCTCGGCCGGAGCCTCGGTGGCCTCGTCGGTCGCGGCCTCCTCGACCGGGGCCTCCTCGACCGCCGGGGCGGCCTCGGCACGCGGGGCCTTCGGCGCGCTGGCGTCGAACTCCTTGGTCTCCACGATCTCGATGACGGCCATGGGGGCGTTGTCGCCCTTGCGCGGACCGATCTTCGTGATGCGCGTGTAGCCGCCCGGGCGGGTGGCCATGGCCGGGCCGATCTCGGTGAAGAGCGTGTGCAGGACGCCCTTGTCACGGATGACCTTGACGACCTGGCGGCGGTTGGCCACCGTGTCGGTCTTGGCCTTCGTGATGAGGTGCTCGGCGTACGGACGCAGACGCTTGGCCTTGGCCTCGGTCGTCGTGATGCGGCCGTGCTCGAACAGGCTCTGGGCCAGGTTGGCCAGGATCAGCCGCTGGTGCGAGGGGCTGCCGCCGAGGCGAGGACCCTTGGTGGGGGTGGGCATGTCGTTACTCCTGAATCAGTGGTGTCAGAGCAGCTCAGTACTGCTCGTCCTCGGCGAAACCGGCGTCCTCGTCGAAGTTGTCGATGACGGCGGAGGGATCGAAGCCCGACGGGCTGTCCTTGAGCGACAGACCGAGCTCGGCGAGCTTGGCCTTGACCTCGTCGATCGACTTCGAACCGAAGTTGCGGATGTCCAGCAGGTCCTGCTCGCTGCGCGTGATGAGCTCACCCACGGTGTGGATGCCCTCGCGCTTGAGGCAGTTGTACGAGCGAACCGTGAAGTCCAGGTCCTCGATCGCCAGCGCCAGGTCGGCGGCCAGCTGCTCGTCGACCGGCGACGGGCCGATGTCGATGCCCTCGGCCTCGACGTTGAGCTCACGGGCCAGACCGAACAGCTCGACCAGGGTGGACCCGGCCGACGCGATCGCGTCGCGCGGCAGGATCGAGGCCTTGGTCTCGACGTCGATGATCAGCTTGTCGAAGTCGGTGCGCTGCTCGACTCGGGTGGCCTCGACCTTGTAGGTGACCTTCAGGACCGGGCTGTAGATCGAGTCGACCGGCATGCGGCCGATCTCCTCGTCGCCGGTCTTGTTCTGGACGGCCGAGACGTAGCCGCGGCCACGCTCGACGACCAGCTCGATCTCGAGGCGGCCCTTGTCGTTCAGGGTGGCGACGTGCAGGTCCGGGTTGTGGACCTCCACACCGGCCGGCGGCGTGATGGCGGCGGCGGTGACGTCACCGGCCTCATCGGCGCGCAGGTACATCACGACGGGCTCGTCGATGGTCGAGGAGACCACGAGGTTCTTCAGGTTGAGGATGATCTCGGTGACGTCCTCGGTGACGCCCTCGATGGTCGAGAACTCGTGGAGGACACCGTCGATCTTGATCGAGGTGACGGCCGCACCCGGGATCGACGACAGCAGCGTGCGACGCAGCGAGTTGCCGAGGGTGTAGCCGAAGCCGGGCTCGAGGGGCTCGATGACGAACCGCGAACGGAACTCGTCGACGACCTCTTCGGACAGGACGGGGCGCTGGGCGATCAGCATGGTGTTTCTTCCTTTCCGGACCCACCGCTATATGAGGGCCGGGTTGGTGGACAGAGGTGGAGGATCAGATCTTCGAGTAGAACTCGACGATCAGCTGCTCCTGGATCGGAACGGTGATCTGCTCGCGGACCGGGTTCTGGTGAACCAGGATGCGGCCACGCTCGGGCGACACGTCGAGCCAGCCGGGCACGGTGTCGGAGTCGTGCGTCTCGCGCGCCACGATGAACGGCGTCGTCTCCAGGCTCTTGGCCTTGACATCGATGATGTCGTGCTTGCTGACCTGGAAGGACGGGATGTTCGTCTTGACGCCGTTGACCAGGAAGTGACCGTGGGTCACCAGCTGGCGGGCGTGACGACGCGTGCGGGCCAGGCCGGCACGGTAGACGACGTTGTCGAGACGGCTCTCGAGCAGGCTGAGCAGGTTGTCACCGGTCTTGCCGGGACGGCGCGAGGCCAGCTCGTAGTACTTGCGGAACTGCTTCTCGAGGACGCCGTAGGTGTAGCGCGCCTTCTGCTTCTCCTGCAGCTGGGTGCGGTACTCCGACTCCTTGACGCGGGTGCGGCCGTGCTGGCCGGGCGCGTACGGACGGCGCTCGAAGGCCTTGTCCCCACCGACGAGGTCGACGCCGTAGCGGCGCGACTTCTTGGTGAGAGGTCCGGTGTAACGGGCCATGGTTGATTACTCCTTGAAGAAAAGTCGACGACGCGTCAGAGACGACGGTGCTTGGGCGGACGGCAGCCGTTGTGCGGGCTGGGGGTCACGTCAGAGATGGTGCCGACCTCGAGGCCGACGCCGCTGAGCGACCGGATCGCCGTCTCGCGTCCCGAGCCGGGGCCCTTGACGAAGACGTCGACCTTCTTCATGCCGTGGTCCATCGCCTGACGTCCGGCGGCCTCGGCGGCCATGCCGGCGGCGTACGGAGTCGACTTGCGCGAGCCCTTGAAGCCGACGGTTCCGCCGGAGGCCCACGCGATCACCGCACCGCTGGGGTCGGTGATCGTCACGTGCGTGTTGTTGAACGTGCTCTTGATGTGGGCCTCGCCCTGAACGACGTTCTTCTTCTCCTTGCGGCGCACCTTCTTGGCACCGGAGTTCTTGGGGGGCATCGGCTACCTCACTTCTTCTTTCCGGCGACGGTGCGCTTGGGGCCCTTGCGGGTGCGCGCGTTGGTCTTGGTGCGCTGGCCGCGAACGGGCAGGTGCGCACGGTGACGGCGGCCCTGGTAGGAGCCGATCTCCATCTTGCGGCGGATGTCCGCCGTGACCTCGCGGCGCAGGTCACCCTCGACCTGGTAGTTCGCCTCGATGTGGTCACGGAGCGCGACGAGCTGGTCGTCGTTCAGCTCGTGAACGCGGGTGTTGGGGTCGATGCCGGTGGCGGCGAGGGCCTCGACCGCACGCGTGCGGCCGATCCCGAAGATGTACGTGAGTCCGATCACCACGCGCTTTTCGCGCGGCAGATCCACTCCGACGAGGCGTGCCATGTGCTGGCAGTTCCTTTCGGTTAAGCAGAGGTGTCGTCACCTGGGGCACCTCGATCGCCTCGATCGAGCTCCGGCCTCTGCGCCGGAGGTGACACCCGGGGACTCCGCCTGGTGGCGGGGCCCGGATGAGCCGTCAGATGTTCAGGGTGCTGCGTTGAAGAAGGTTGCTGCTCAGCCCTGGCGCTGCTTGTGGCGCGGGTTCTCGCAGATCACCATGACGCGGCCGTGGCGACGGATCACCTTGCACTTGTCACAGATCTTCTTCACGCTCGGGTTGACCTTCATCGAGAAGCTCTCTCTTCGGTACGAACTGAACGTGGGGGATGTGTAGTTGTCACTTGTAGCGGTAGACGATGCGTCCGCGGCTGAGGTCGTACGGCGAGAGTTCCACCACGACACGGTCCTCGGGGAGGATCCGGATGTAGTGCTGGCGCATCTTGCCGCTGATGTGCGCGAGGACCTTGTGGCCGTTGGCCAGCTCGACTCGGAACATCGCGTTGGGCAGGGCCTCGACGACCGCACCCTCCATCTCGATGACGCCTTCTTTTTTCGCCATACACCTCAACTTCTTCGTATCGACTGTTCGACCTGGCACGCACGTCTCCCCGCCCGTTCACGGGCTGCCGGAGGGCATGGGGATACGGCCCGACAAGGCCGACACACAAGTCTACGTCGAAAGGGGTGCCGGACTCAAATCGGCCAGGGAAGGCCCGCCTGCAGGACGGCCTCGTCGAGCGCCGCGGTGCGCAGGCCGGTGATCTGCTGGTACTCCGGATCGGCCACCATCTGGCTGAACGCGGCGCGCGACGGGTAGCGCACGAGCAGCACCGCGTCCCACGCCCAGCCCTCGGGTGCGACCAGCGCCGTCGCGAGGTCGCCGGCGTAGACGACCTCGCCGCCGACCCTCTCCAGGAACGGCCCGATGCGGGTCGTGTACTCGCGGTAGGAGGAGACGCCGTCCTCGCGGAACTGCAGCAGGTTGAGCATCACGACAGGACCTCCGGGGTCCTCGGCGAGGAACCGCTTGAGGTCGGCACCGGTGGGATCGACGGCCATGACGCGACCCTAGCGGCTTCAGTCCATCCCGGTGATGAGCGCGCGGTGGAAGGCCGCGCCCCGCTCGAGCGTGTCGATCGCGACCTTCTCGTTCGGCGCGTGGATCGAGTCGCGCTGCGCCCGGGTCATGTGCAGCGGCGCGAACCGGTAGACCGAGTCGCTGATCCGCGTGAAGTGCCGGGAGTCGGTGCCGCCGGTCTGCACGTACGGGACGACGGCGATGTCGGGACCGAGGGCCTTCACGGCCTCCCCCAGCGCGCGCCAGGCGTCGTTGTCGGTGCGCGACACCGGAGGCGGGTCCTCGCCGTCCATCCGCTCCACCTCGACGTCGAGACCGCGGAACAGCCTCTCGAGGCGGGCGCGCAGCTGCTCGCGGGTGTCCCCCACGGCCAGCCGCACGTTGACGTTGGCGCGCGCCTCGGTGGCCAGCACGTTGCGCGCCGGGCTGCCGCTGAGCTGGGTCACCGCCATCGTCGTGCGGACCATCGCGCCGGTCTCCTTGCCCAGCCGGGCCAGCAGCTCGGCCACGGGACGGTTCGCGCGGCGGGCGTGCGCGAGCACGGGCGCCACGGGCTTGGGCACCAGGCCGGCGAGGGCCTCGAGCATCTGCAGGACCGGCTCGGACAGGTGCGGCGTGGCCGGGTGCCGGTCGATCCGCACGATGGCCCGGGCCAGGCGCGCCGTGGCGCCGTTCTTCGACGGGGTGGACGCGTGCCCTCCCCCGCCGCGCGCCAGCAGGCCGACGTCGACGGTGCCCTTCTCGACGATGGCGACCATCGCGGTGGTGGCCGAGACGCCCGGCAGGCCGTCGTCGACGATCGCGCCGCCCTCGTCCGACACGAGCCACGGGCGCACGCCCATCGAGTCGAGGTGGTCGACGACCTCGGCCGCGCCGTGCCCGAAGACCTCCTCGTCGGAGCCGAAGGAGAGGTAGACGTCGCGGGCGGGCTCGAACCCCTCGGCCAGCAGCGACTCGACCGCCTCGGCGATGCAGACGAGCGGGCCCTTGTCGTCGAGGGCGCCGCGACCGTGGACGAAGCCGTCCTCGATGGCGCCCGAGAACGGGTCGCGCTCCCATTGCTCGGCGGGGGCGGGCACCACGTCGTAGTGCGCCATCAGCACGAGGGGGCGCTCGGTGGAGCGTCCGGGCCAGCGGAACAGCAGCGTGCCTCCCTCGAACTGCGTCAGCTCGAGAGCCGCGTGCAGGCTCGGGTAGAGCCGGGCGAACGTCTCGCGGAACGCGACGAACTCGGCCTCGTCCCGCTCGTCGGGCGCCGAGACGGTGCGACACGCGATCAGCTCGGCCAGGCGTGCGGCGGCGTTCATCGACCGATCTCCTCCTCGATGCCGGCCGGGTCGGCGAACGCCAGCCGCGGCACGAACGTCAGTCCGATCGCGGCCACGAACGCCGTGACCGAGCAGACGATCCAGACGGTGTAGTAGCCGGACATGGACGCAGCGGTCGCGTGCGTGGCGCCCGTCGCGAGGGCGACGCCGAAGACGCAGGACGCGAACGACCCGCCGATGGTCTTGGTGGTGTTGGTGAGGCCGGTCGCGACGGCGGTCCGGCCCTCGGGCGCCGCGGCCGCGGCGGCGGCGGGCAGCGCGGCGACCAGCGCGCCGGAGCCGAGCCCCGCCACCACCATGCACGCCGCCATCTGGGCGACGGAGTGGTGCAGCGGCACGAGCGAGGCGTAGCCGACCCCCACGAGGGTCGCCGCGCCGATGAGGCAGGCCCGCGGCGTGAACCGCTGGCTCACCCGGGCGAAGACGAGGGCGCCGATCAGCATCGAGAGCACGTAGCCGCCGATGATCGGAGCCACCGTCGAGGAGTTGAGGCCGAGTCCGTAGCCGTGCACGTCGGGGTCGGTCTGGGCGAAGGTCGACAGCGGGATCTGCGCGCCGAGCACGCTCACGCCGAACAGCAGGGCGGTGAACTGCACCGGCCACATCGAGGCGCGACGCATCACGCGCAGGTCGATGATCGGGTCGCCGGTCTGCAGCTCGTACGCGACGAACGGCACCAGGACCAGCGCGCCGAGGGCGATCGCGATCCAGGGCCACGGCGAGCCGACGCCGAGCACCCGCACCAGGGACAGGCCGCCGGTCACGAGCAGCAGGCTCGAGCTCAACAGGACCAGCCCGACGCCGTCGAGCGATCCCGACTGGCGCTCGTGGACGTCGGGGACGAAGCCGATGATGACGAAGACGACGCCGACGGTGAGCAGCCCCGGCACCGCCAGCACCATCCACAGCGAGTCGAACGCGGCGGACGTCGCACCCGCCGACAGGGCGCCGGCGATCGCGCCGGCCTGGAGGGCCGCGACGATGACGCCCGTCGCGCGCCGGGTGGCGGCGGCGCGCTGGTCCATCCCGGCGCTGCGCCGGTAGATCAGCGCGACCTCGAGGGGCAGCCAGACCGTGAACACGCCCTGCAGCGCCCAGAACACCAGGTAGGCCTCGAAGGTGGTGGCGAAGGCGATGCCGCACGTGGCGATCGCGGTCAGCACGGCCGACCACACCAGCACCTTCTGGTGCCCGATCAGGTCACCGAGCTTCGACAGCGGTGGGACGCACAGCGCCGAGAGCAGCAGCTGGGCCGCCTCGAACCAGTTGACGTCGGCGTCGTTGACGTGGAGGTGGCGCGCGATGTCGCTGGCCAGCGGCGTGTAGTACCCCTGAAGGAACCCGCTGACGAACTCGACGAACACGAGAGCGCCGACGAGTCCGGCTCCGACCGAGGCCGCGCGCGTTCGTTCCATCGCCACAGGCTAGACCCCGCGCTCGCCGTCCGGGGCGGGACCGCCGAGGTCGCTCAGCCCTCGACGCCGTGGCGGTCGTGGATGAGCCGCGACAGCACGATCGAGGTCTCGGTCTGGCTCACGCTGGCCGCACCGATGCGGATCTGCTCGAGCGCCTGCTCGAGGTCGCGCACGTCCTCGGCGACCAGGTGCAGGATCGCGTCGGCGGCGCCCGAGACCGTGGCCGCCGCGTGGACCTGCGGTACCTGCAGGAACGCCTCGCGCAGGACGTGCGGCGAGATCGTCCCCTGGCAGTGCACCTCGACGTAGGCCTCGGTGGTCCAGCCGCGGTGGTGCGGGTCGACCACCACGGTGAAGCCGCTGATGACGCCGGACTCGACGAGGCGGTCGACGCGGCGCTTCACGGCCGGCGCGGACAGGCCCACGCGCGAGCCGAGTGCGGCGTAGCTGGCCCGGCCGTCCTCGGTCAGGGCGTCCAGCAGGGAGCGGTCGATCTGGTCCAGGCTCATGCGCGCAACGTATCAAGTGCGAGGACCGGAAATGCGCAAGAAAGCGCCTGCCACGCGCGCGAAAAACCACTGGTTGTGGCATCGCACGCTCCCTAGGCTCGTGTCATCGTCCCCCGAGGAGCTCCATGACGCAGATCCTGACCACGCCCCTGGTCGCCCCCGTCCGAAGTGCGCGCACGCGCCACTACGTGATGTGCCCGCCCACCGAGTTCGACGTGGTCTACTCGATCAACCCGTGGATGGACCCCTCCACCGCGGTCGACCGCGAGCTCGCGCGCGCCCAGTGGCAGGCGCTGCAGGACGTGTACGCGGGTCTGGGGCACCGCATCGACCTGCTCGAGCCCGTCGCCGGACTGCCCGACATGGTGTTCGCGGCCAACGGTGCCGTCTCGGTGGCCGACCGCACGTACGGTGCCGCCTTCGCGTTCCCGCAGCGCCAGGCGGAGGCCCACGCGCACGTCGACTTCCTGCGCGCCGCCGGCCGCGAGGTCCATCGCCCGGCCCACACGAACGAGGGCGAGGGCGACTTCCTCGTCCTGCGCGACGTGGTGCTCGCCGGCCACGGCTTCCGCACCACGACCGACGCGCACCGCGAGGCCGAGGCCGCCCTCGGGCGTCCGGTGGTCTCGCTCGAGCTCGTCGACCCGCGGTTCTACCACCTCGACGTCGCCCTGGGCGTGCTCGACGACGGCCACGGTGACGGCCCGGCCGACATCGCCTGGTTCCCCGCCGCCTTCAGCCCCGCGGCGCGCCGCACCCTGCGACGGATGTTCCCCGGCGCCCTCGAGTGCTTCGAGGCCGACGCGCTCGCCTTCGGGCTGAACTTCGTCAGCGACGGCCGGAACGTCGTGCTGCCGGCCGAGGCCACCGGACTCGCCGCGTCCCTGCGCGAGCGAGGCTACGAGCCGGTGCCCGTCGAGCTCTCGGAGTTCGTCAAGGGCGGCGGCAGCGTGAAGTGCTGCACCGCCGAGCTGCACCGCTGACGCTCAGGCGGTGACGGGCGCGCGGCGGCCCATCCGCGCGAGCAGGCGCGTCTGGCGATCGGCGTCCTGCGGCACCTCGACCGGGGACCGGAAGACCCCGTCGTCGTAGGCGTGGTCGCCGAAGCCCTCGAAGGCGGCCTCCATCGCGTCCATGTCGGCCTCGGTGAAGGTCGTGGGCCGGCCGTTCGACGTGCCGAGGTCCCAGCCGTGCACGACGAGGTCGAAGCCGTAGAACGCGTCGAGGGTCGCGCCGATCGTGGTGCGGCCGAAGACGCCGTCGAACTCGCGCGATGTGACCGCGTCGTCCGTGGCGAGGGGCCGGATGGCGGCGAGGTGCTCGGCCCACGCCTGCGCGGGAGCGCCGGAGGGCCGCGGTCCCGCGTCGATCTCGTGCCGGGCGAGGAACTCGCGCTCGGTGTCGATCACGTGGTCGACGACGTCGGCGGCGGTCCACCCCTCGCAGGGGGACTCCGCGGACCAGTCGGTGGTGGCGGCGACGACGTCGCTGAAGCGGTCGGCCGCGTCGAGGTAGATGCTCATGACTCCAGCGTGGTCGCGGGACGGCCTCGACTCTTGAAAGAATCCGACACATGACCGGTGGAGACGACGTCCGGCGCATCGACCCGACCGAGCGGGCGCACCTGCTCGACGCGTCGGGCTACACGCCGCCCATCCACCGGTTCGCCCCCTCCCCCGCGCTCGCGTCCGTGGTGCGCCGGTACTGGATGCCCGTCTGGTCCCTGCCGGACGGCCACGTCACGGTCCAGCGCGTGCTCCAGTACCCGGTCTGCCTGATTGTCGTCTCCCACGAGTACGCGCGGCTGGTCGGCCCGAGCAGCGGCCTGTCCACCACCGAGCTGGGTGGGAGCGGCTGGGCCCTCGGCACGATGCTGCAGCCCGCGGCGGGCATCGCGCTGGCCGGCGGCCCCGTCGAGGGTCTGACCGACCGCGCGGTGCCGCTCGGGGACGGCAATCTCGTCTCCCGCATCCGCGCCGCGGCCGGCGAAGCCCCGGACGATCCCGAGCGGCAGCGGGCCGCCGTGGCTGCGATGGAGGAGTCGCTGAAGCGCCTGCTGCCCGTCGACGAGGAGGGCCTGCTGGTCAACGCGATCGTCGAGTACGTCGAGGGCGATCCCGAGGTCCAGCGCGTGCGACAGGTCTGCGAGAAGTTCGCGATCACGGAGCGCACCCTGCAGCGGCTCACCGCCCGCCGGATCGGACTCTCGCCGAAGTGGCTGATCCAGCGGCGCCGGCTGCACGAGGCGGCCGAGCGGTTGCGCGACGCGCCTCGACCCGACCTCGCCCGCGTGGCGGCCGACCTCGGCTACGCCGACCAGGCGCACTTCGGCCGCGACTTCCGCGCGGTCACCGGCCTGACCCCCGGCGAGTTCGCCGCCGAGCCCCGCGCCTGACCTCCGGTCAGCGAGATCTGTAGCGGTATCCACCGCTTTCCGGTGGATCGGCCGTCAAAAGGGTGGACAGCGCTGCACATCTCGCGCGCCGGAGGCGCGGTCGGGAGGGTCGAGGGTCAGACGCCGTCGCCGGAGTCCGCGGTGAGGACGTACCAGGTGTCGCCCTCTCGCTGGAGGTCCCAGGTGTCCTCGAGGCCGCCGGGCCACTGCACCGTGACGGTGGCGCTGTCGTCGACCACCTCGGCGGTCATCGGCACCTCCTCGAGATCGGCGCCGTCGGCGGTCCACTGACCCTCCTGGTCGCGGACGTCGCCGCACTCGAGGTCCTCCGGGACCAGGACGGTCTCCTTCACGGCCTCGCAGTCGCCCTCGTCGGACGCCATCAGGTACCGGCGCAGGGCGCGCTCGGCGTCCTGCGCTGCGGTCTCGCCGGGCGACGCACCGTAGCCGTCACCCGAGTCGTACGCGCCCCCGCCGCAGCCGCCGAGCAGGGCGACCACCATCAGGAACGGGACGACCCACGAGGTACGCATGCCTCCAGTCTGCCCCCGCGGCCAACCCGAGCCGAGCTGACGAGGATTCCCCTGTCAACAGGGGAATCCGTCACCTTGCGGGGGAAACGTCCTACGCAAGGTGCAGGGAAACCCCGCACGGTCGTTCGGCCGCATGGTCAGGAGGTGGGCTCGGCGCAGGGGACGCCGAGCTCGGCGAGGCGGGCTGCTCCGCCGTCGAGCGCGGTGAGCACCCACACGCCCTCCGTGGTGACGGTGATCGAGTGCTCGTGGTGCGCGGCCCACGTGCCGTCGGTGGTGACGGCCGTCCAGTCGTCCTCGAGGATCGCGGCGCGCGAGGTGCCGAGTGTGATCATCGGCTCGATCGCGAGCGCCATGCCCAGCTGCAGCTTGGGACCTTTGCCACGACGTCCGCTGTTGGGCACGTCGGGGGCCATGTGCATCTCCGAGCCGATGCCATGCCCGGTGAAGCCCTCGGTGATGCCGTAGCGGCCCTGGCTGCGGACGTAGGACTCGATCGCGTGCGAGATGTCGCCGACCCGGCCGCCGATGCGTGCCGCGGCGATGCCGCGCCACAGCGACTCCTCGGTGACCCGGTTCAGCTCGGCGACCTCGGGCGCGACCTCGCCGACCGGCACGCTGATCGCGGCGTCGCCGTGCCAGCCGTCGACGACGGCACCGAAGTCGATCGAGATCAGGTCGCCCTCGGCCAGCACCCGGTCGCCCGGGATGCCATGGACGATCTCGTCGTTGACCGAGGCGCAGATGACGCCCGTGAACCCGTGGTAGCCGAGGAAGTTCGACGTGGCACCCTCGGCGGCCAGCCGCTCACGGGCCAACGCATCGAGGTCGTCGGTGCTGACGCCGGGAGCGACGGCCGCGCGCAGCACCTCCAGGGTGCGGCCCACGACCAGGCCGGCCTGGCGCATCGAGGCCAGCTGCTCGGGCGTCTTCAGCTCGATCGACTCACCGAACATGGTGGATCCGTCCGTCAGGCGAGCGTGGACAGCGCGTCGGCGATGCGGGAGCCGACCTCGTCCGGGGTGCCCATGCCGTCGACCTCGATGAGCAGGCCACGGTCGCGGTACACCGCGAGCAGCGGCTCGGTCTCGTTGCGGTAGACGTCCTGGCGGTGCCGGATGACCTCTTCGGTGTCGTCCGACCGGCCGCTGACCTTCGCCCGCTCGAGCAGACGACCGATCAGCTCGTCCTCGACCACGGTGAGCGCGACGACGCCGTCGAGCTCGGAGCCGAGGTCGGACAGGATCTGGTCGAGCTTCGCGACCTGGTCGAGGGTGCGCGGGTAGCCGTCGAGCAGGAACGCCTCACGGGCGTCGTCCTGCGCGAGACGGTCGGCGACCATCGCGTTGGTGACCTCGTCGGGCACGTACTCGCCGGCGTCCATGTAGCGCTGCGCCGTCTTGCCCAGCTCGGTCTGCTGCGCCACGTTGGCGCGGAAGATGTCGCCGGTGGAGATGTGCGCACCGTTGATGCGCTCGGCGAGCGCCACGGCCTGCGTGCCCTTGCCCGCGCCGGGAGGACCCATGATGAGGAGTCGCGTCACTTGAGGAACCCTTCGTAGTTGCGCTGCTGCAACTGGCTTTCGATCTGCTTCACCGTGTCCAGGCCGACGCCCACGATGATGAGGATCGTCGTGCCGCCGAACGGGAAGTTCTGGTTGGCCCCGACCAACGCGATCGCGAGCATCGGGATGAGCGAGATCAGACCCAGGTACAGGGCGCCCGGAGCGGTGATGCGCGAGAGGACGTAGCCCAGGTAGTCCTGGGTGGGCTTGCCGGCGCGGATGCCCGGGATGAAGCCGCCGTACTTCTTCATGTTGTCGGCGACCTCCTCGGGGTTGAAGGTGATCGACACGTAGAAGTACGTGAAGAACACGATCAGCGCGAAGAAGGTGATCATGTAGTACGGGTGATCGCCCTGGACGAAGTGGTCCTGGATCCAGCTCGCGGCACCGGAGTCGGAGTTGAAGTTGACCCACAGGACCGGCAGGTACATCAACGACGAGGCGAAGATGACCGGGATGATGCCGGCCTGGTTCACCTTGAGCGGGATGTAGGTGGACGAGCCGCCGAACATGCGGCGTCCGACCATGCGCTTGGCGTACTGCACCGGGATGCGGCGCTGGGCCTGCTCGATGAAGATGACCAGCGCGACGACCGCGAGGCCGACGGCCACGACGACCGAGAAGGTGGCCCAGCCGTTCGTCTGGCGGATGTTCCACATCGCGCCGGGGAACGTGGCGACGACCTGCGTGAAGATCAGGATCGACATGCCGTTGCCGACGCCGCGGTCGGTGATGAGCTCGCCGAACCACATGATGACGGTGGTGCCGGCGACCATGACGGTGACGATGAGCAGGTACGACAGCATGCTGTCGGGGCTGTAGAGCAGCGGCAGGTTGCAGGCGCCCTGGAAGAGGTCGCCGCTGCGGGCGAGGGCCACGATGCCGGCGGCCTGCAGGATCGCGAGACCGACCGTGAGGTAGCGGGTGTACTGCGTGATCTTCGCCTGACCGGACTGGCCCTCCTTCTTGAGGGCCTCCAGTCGCGGGATGACCACGACGAGCAGCTGCAGGATGATGCTCGCGGTGATGTAGGGCATGATGCCCAGCGCGAACACGGTCAACTGCAGCAGCGCGCCGCCGGAGAAGACGTTGATCAGGGCGAACAGGCCGGCGTTCTCGCCGCCCGCCGCCAGGTCGACGCACTCGCGCACGTTGGCGACGTTGACCCCGGGCGCGGGCAGCATCGAGCCGAGCCGGAAGAGCACGACGATCCCCAGCACGAAGAGGATCTTGCGACGCAGTTCAGGTGTCCTGAACGCGTTCACGAAGACTTTGAGCACGAACTTCCTCCAGCTTCACGGCACGATGCCGTCTGACTTTAACAGTGAGCGAAACGGGCGGGCCCTCCCGATGGGGAGAACCCGCCCGATGTTCGCTGAACGACTCCGAACGACCGCGTCAGGACGCGGAGACGGAACCGCCGGCGGCCTCGATCTTGGCCTGGGCCGAGGCGGACACCTTGTCGACGGTTACCTGGACCGCCACGTCGATGTCGCCGCCTCCGAGCACCTTGACGGGCTGGCCCTTGCGGACCGCGCCCTTCTCGACGAGCGAGGGCACGTCGACCGTGCCGCCCTCGGCGAAGAGCTCGGCGATCCGGCCCACGTTGACGACCTGGTACTCGACCCGGAACGGGTTCGTGAAGCCCTTGAGCTTCGGCAGGCGCATGTGGAGCGGGATCTGGCCGCCCTCGAAGCCGGCCGACACCTGGTAGCGGGCCTTGGTGCCCTTGGTGCCGCGACCGGCGGTCTTGCCCTTGGAGCCCTCACCGCGACCCACGCGGGTCTTGGCGGTCTTGGCGCCCGGGGCGGGACGCAGGTGGTGCAACTTGATCGCCATGATCAGTCGACCTCCTTCACGGTGACGAGATGCGGAATGGTGTTGACCATGCCGCGGATTTCGGGACGATCCTCGACGACCTTGACGTCGCCGATGCGCTTGAGCCCGAGCGAACGCAGCGTGTTGCGCTGGTTCTGCTCACGACCGATGCCCGAACGGACCTGGGTGACTTCGAGCTTCGCCATCAGACGGTCACCTCCGCGGCGCTGGGCGCCTTCTCCTTGCCGGCCTTCAGCAGGGCGGCGGGGGCGACGTCCTCGACGGCCAGGCCACGACGGCCGGCCACGTCCTCGGGGGACTCGAGCGAACGCAGCGCCTCGACCGTCGCGTGGACGATGTTGATCGCGTTCGAGGAGCCGAGGGACTTGCTCAGGACGTCATGGATGCCAGCAGCCTCGAGCACGGCGCGGACCGGGCCACCGGCGATGACGCCGGTACCGGGGGACGCGGGGCGCAGGAAGACGACACCGGCCGCCTTCTCACCCTGCACCGGGTGCGGGATAGTGCCCTGGATGCGCGGGACGCGGAAGAAGCTCTTCTTCGCCTCCTCGACACCCTTGGCGATGGCCGTGGGAACTTCCTTGGCCTTGCCGTAGCCGACACCGACCTGGCCGTCGCCGTCACCGACGATCACCAGCGCGGTGAAGGAGAAGCGGCGGCCGCCCTTGACGACCTTCGCCACACGGTTGATCGTGACGACCTTCTCGATGTAGTTGGACTTGTCGGCGTTGCGGTCGCCGCGGCCTCCGCGACGCTCGCCACCCTGTCGGCGCGTGCTCATGCGGCACTCCCCTTGTTCGTCGTGATGGTCATCAGAACTCCAGTCCGCCCTCGCGGGCGCCGTCGGCCAGAGCCGCGACGCGACCGGCGTACTTGTTGCCGGCGCGGTCGAAGACCACGGCGCCGATGCCGGCGGCCTTGGCGCGATCGGCGAGCAGCTCGCCGACCTTCTTCGCCTTGGCCGTCTTGTCGCCGTCGAACGAGCGCAGGTCCGCCTCCATGGTGGAGGCCGACGCCAGCGTGTGGCCCTCGAGGTCGTTGACGACCTGGGCGACGATGTGCTTGCTCGAACGGGTGACGACGAGGCGAGGACGCTCGGCCGAACCCTGGATCTTCTTGCGGCCACGGATCTGGCGGCGCTGACGCGACGCGACCCGGCCCGCGGTGTGCTTGGCGTGCTTGATCGAGATTGCCATGGCTTACTTACCAGCCTTTCCGGCCTTGCGCAGGATGCGCTCTCCGGCGTAACGCACGCCCTTGCCCTTGTAGGGCTCCGGCTTGCGGATCTTGCGGATGTTGGCGGCGACCTCGCCCACGACCTGCTTGTCGATGCCCGAGACGGTCAGCTTGGTCGGACCCTCGACGGTGAACGTGATGCCCTCGGGCGCCAGGAACGGCACCGGGTGGCTGAAGCCGAGGTTCAGCTCGATCTCCGACGGGCCCTTGGAGAGCACGCGGTAGCCGACGCCGACGATCTCGAGCTTCTTCTCGTAGCCGTCGGTGACACCGATGACCATGTTGTTGACCAGCGTGCGGGACAGGCCGTGGAGGGCCTTGCTGCGACGCTCGTCGTTGGGGCGCTCGACCGCCAGCGCGCCGTCATCGTCCTTGCGGACGGTGATGGGCTCGGCAACGGTGTGCGAGAGCTGGCCCTTGGGGCCCTTGACGGTGACGGTCTGGCCGTCGATGTTGACCTCGACGCCGGAGGGGACGGCGACGGGGAGCTTGCCGATGCGCGACATGTTCAGTCTCCTCTCGTCACCAGACGTAGGCGAGGACTTCCCCACCCACTCCGTTGTTGTTGGCCTGACGGTCGGTCTGCAGACCCTGGCTCGTGGAGATGATCGCCACGCCCAGGCCGCCGAGGACCTTCGGAAGGTTGTTGGACTTGGCGTACACGCGCAGGCCCGGCTTGCTGATGCGGCGGATGCCGGCGATCGAGCGCTCACGGTGCGGTCCGTACTTGAGCGTGATCGTCAGCGACTTGCCGACCTCACCCTCGGACGGCTCGGCCACGGAGTAGTCGGTGATGTAGCCCTCCTGCTTCAGGATGGCGGCGACGCCCTCCTTCAGCTTGGAGTGCGGCATCGTGACGGCGTCGTGGTACGCCTGGTTGCCGTTGCGGACACGCGTGAGCATGTCCGCGATCGGATCGGTCATCGTCATTTCAGTGTGTTCCGTTTCTCGCCGCGGTTTCCGTCTCGTCCGGCGTGACGCCGTGGGAGGGGACCTGCTGCGGGTTGGTGGTGGTGATTACCAGGAGCTCTTGGTCACGCCGGGCAGCTCGCCGCGGTGCGCCATCTCTCGCAGGCAGATGCGGCACAGGCCGAACTTGCGGTAGACGGAGCGGGGACGGCCGCAGCGCTGGCAGCGCGTGTAGCCACGGACGCCGAACTTCGGCGTGCGGGACTGCTTGACCTTCAGACCGGTCTTCGCCATGTCAGTTCTCCTTGTACGGGAAGCCGAGCAGCTTGAGCAGAGCGCGGCCCTCATCGTCGTTGGTGGCCGTGGTGACGACCGTGATGTCCATGCCCCGGCTGCGATCGATCTTGTCCTGATCGATCTCGTGGAACATGACCTGCTCGGTCAGGCCGAACGTGTAGTTGCCCCGGCCGTCGAACTGCTTGGCCGACAGTCCGCGGAAGTCGCGGATGCGCGGCAGCGCGAGCGTCAGCAGACGATCGAGGAACTCCCACATGCGGTCGCCGCGCAGCGTGACGTGCGCGCCGATCGGCATGCCCTCACGCAGCTTGAACTGCGCGATGGACTTGCGGGCCTTGGTGACCTGCGGCTTCTGGCCGGTGATGGCCGTGAGGTCCGCGATGGCACCCTCGATGAGCTTGCCGTCGCGGGCAGCCTCGCCGACGCCCATGTTGACGACGATCTTGGTGAGGCCGGGGACCTGCATGACGTTGTCGTAGTCGAACTGCTCGCGCAGCGCGGTCACGATCTCCTCGCGGTACTTCGCCTTGAGGCGGGGCGCGGTGGTGGTGGCCATCTCAGATCTCCTTTCCGGTCTTGCGGCTGATACGGGTCTTCTTGCCGTCGACGACGCCCGAGCCGACCTTGGTCGTGGTCTTGCCGCCATCGGCGTCGACCACGAGCATGACGTTCGAGACGTGGATCGGGGCCTCGGCGGTGATGATGCCGCCCTCGGTCCCGGTCTGTCCGGCGCGGGTGTGCTTCTGGACGCGGTTCACGCCCTCGACGAGGACGCGGTCGTTCTCGAGGACACCGATGATCTTGCCCTCGACGCCCTTGTCCTTGCCGGCGATGACCTTGACCTGGTCACCCTTGCGAATTCGAGCCATCTCAGAGCACCTCCGGAGCGAGCGAGATGATGCGCATGAACTTCTTGTCGCGCAGCTCGCGGCCCACGGGGCCGAAGATGCGGGTTCCGCGCGGATCGCCGTCGGTCTTGAGGATGACGGCGGCGTTCTCGTCGAACTTGATGTACGAGCCGTCCGGACGACGGCGCTCCTTGGTGGTGCGCACGACGACCGCCTTGACGACATCGCCCTTCTTGACGTTGCCTCCGGGGATCGCGTCCTTGACGGTGGCGACGATCGTGTCGCCGATACCGGCGTAGCGACGACCGGAGCCACCGAGCACGCGGATGCAGAGGATCTCCTTGGCACCCGTGTTGTCGGCGACCTTGAGTCGCGACTCCTGCTGAATCATCTGTCTCTCACTTCGCCTTCTCGAGGACCTCGACGACGCGCCAGCGCTTGGTGGCGGACAGCGGACGCGTCTCCGACAGGAGAACGCGGTCGCCGATGCCAGCCTCGTTGGCCTCGTCGTGAGCCTTCAGCTTGATGTTGCGGCGCAGCACCTTGCCGTACAGCGGGTGCTTGAAGCGCTCCTCGATGCTGACGACGACGGTCTTGTCCATCTTGTCGCTGACGACCAGACCCTCACGGGTCTTGCGCGACGAGCGCTCGTTGCTCACTTCGGTGGTGTCCTTCGTGCTCATGCCTGAACCTCCTCGATGATGCCGAGCTCGCGCTCACGGATGACCGTGTAGATGCGCGCGATGTCCTTGCGGACCGTGCGCAGACGCGCGGTGTTGTCGAGCTGACCGGTGGCGTTCTGGAAGCGCAGGTTGAACAGCTCCTCCTTGGCCTCCTTCAGCTTCGCGGCCAGGTCATCGGCGTTGAGGTCGCGGAGCTCTGCGGTGTTGCTTGCCATCACAGGTCTCCTGTCTCACGGGTGATGAAGCGTGCCTTCATCGGCAGCTTGTGGATCGCACGGCGCATCGCCTCACGGGCGACCTCTTCGGACACACCGGAGAGCTCGAACATGACGCGGCCGGGCTTGACGTTCGCCACCCACCACTCGGGCGAGCCCTTGCCGGAGCCCATGCGGGTCTCGGCGGGCTTCTTGGTCAGCGGACGGTCCGGGTAGATGTTGATCCAGACCTTGCCGCCACGCTTGATGTGACGGGTCATGGCGATACGGGCGGACTCGATCTGACGGTTGGTCACGTAGTGACCCTCGACCGCCTGGATGCCGAACTCGCCGAAGGCCAGCTCGGTGCCACCCTTGGCAACGCCACGCCGCTTGGGGTGGTGCTGCTTGCGGTACTTGACGCGACGAGGCATCAACATCAGGACTCAACTCCTTCGGTGGCCGCAGGAGCGGCTGCGGGAGCCGCCTCGGCGGCGGCCGGCGCAGCGGCGGGAGCGGCGTCACGAGCGGGGCGGCGACCGCCACGCTCACCACGGCCGGGACGACGGCTGCCCGGAGCGGCCGCGCGACGGGCCTGCTCGGCCTCGCGCTCGGCCCGGGTGCCGGCGACCTCGCCCTTGTAGATCCAGACCTTCACGCCGATGCGGCCGAAGGTCGTCTTGGCCTCGTAGAAGCCGTAGTCGACGTCGGCGCGCAGCGTGTGCAGCGGGACGCGACCCTCGCGGTAGAACTCCGAGCGGCTCATCTCCGCGCCGCCGAGACGACCCGAGCACTGGATCCGGATGCCCTTGGCACCGGAGCGCATCGTGCTCTGCATCGCCTTGCGCATGGCGCGACGGAACTGGACACGGCCGGACAGCTGCTCGGCCACGCCCTGCGCGACGAGCTGCGCGTCCATCTCGGGCTGCTTGACCTCGAGGATGTTCAGCTGGACCTGCTTGCCGGTCAGCTTCTCCAGGTCGCCACGGATGCGGTCGGCCTCGGCGCCACGGCGACCGATGACGATGCCCGGACGCGCCGTGTGGATGTCCACGCGGACGCGGTCGCGGGTGCGCTCGATCTCGACGCGGCTGATGCCGGCGCGGTCCATGCCCTTGGTGAGCAGGCGGCGGATCTTGACGTCCTCACCGACGTAGCTGGAGTACAGCTTGTCGGCGTACCAACGGCTCTTGTGGTCCGTGGAGATGCCCAGGCGGAAACCGTGCGGGTTGATCTTCTGACCCATGTCAGTTGCCACCCTTCTTCTGGTCGGTTGCGGGTTCGACGACCACCGTCAGGTGGCTGGTGCGCTTGAGGATGCGGTTGGCCGCACCCTTGGCGCGCGGGCGCCAGCGCTTCATCGTCGGGCCCTCGTCGACCATGACGGTCGTGATGACCAGGGTCGAGCGGTCGAGGCCCTCGGTGGTCTCGGCGTTCGCGGCAGCGGAGTCGACCAGCTTGTAGAAGTTCTCGGCCACGGCCTGCGGCTGGAACTTCAGCATGGTCAGCGCGTCCTCGACGCGGGCGCCGCGGATCAGGTCGGCGACACGGCGCGACTTCTGCGCGGTGACGCGGACGTAGCGGGCGACGGCGAAGGCGCCGGGGCGATCGCCCAGGAGCCGCTCGCGGCGCTCGCTCGTGTTGTCACGGGTGGTGGCACTCATCGGCGCTTCGCCTTCCGGTCGTCCTTCTCGTGGCCCTTGAACGTGCGGGTGGGAGCGAACTCACCCAGCTTGTGGCCGACCATCGAGTCGGTGATGAACACGGGAACGTGCTTGCGGCCGTCGTGCACGGCGATCGTGTGTCCGATGAAGGACGGCAGGATCATCGAGCGACGCGACCACGTCTTGATCACGTTGTGGGTCTCGGCTGCGTTCTGGGCGTCCACCTTCTTCTCGAGGTGGCCGTCGACGAAGGGACCCTTCTTCAAACTACGAGGCATCTTTTTCTCCAGGTCCTCTCTCAGCGGCCGCTCTTGCGACGGCGGACGATCATCTGGTCGCTGGCCTTGCGCTTGCGCGTACGGCCCTCGGGCTTGCCCCACGGGCTGACCGGGTGACGGCCACCGGAGGTCTTGCCCTCACCGCCACCGTGCGGGTGGTCGATCGGGTTCATGGCGACACCACGGACGGTCGGGCGCTTGCCCTTCCAGCGGTTGCGGCCGGCCTTGCCCCAGTTGATGTTCGACTGCTCGGCGTTGCCGACCTCGCCGATCGTGGCGCGGCAGCGGACGTCGACGTAGCGCATCTCGCCGGAGGGCAGACGCAGCTGCGCCTTCGAGCCCTCCTTGGCGACGAGCTGCACCTTGGCGCCGGCCGAGCGGCCCATCTTCGCGCCGCCACCGGGACGGAGCTCGATCGCGTGGATCGTGGTGCCGACCGGGATGTTGCGCAGCGGCAGGTTGTTGCCGGGCTTGATGTCGGCCCCGGTTCCGGCCTCGACCGCCATGCCCTGCTTCAGGCCCTCGGGCGCGATGATGTAGCGCTTCTCGCCATCGGCGTAGTGCAGCAGCGCGATGCGGGCGGTGCGGTTGGGGTCGTACTCGATGTGAGCGACCTTGGCCGGCACGCCGTCCTTGTCGTAGCGCTTGAAGTCGATCACGCGGTAGGCGCGCTTGTGGCCGCCACCCTGGTGACGGGTGGTGATCCGGCCCTGGTTGTTGCGGCCGCCCTTCTTGGGCAGCGGCTCGACCAGCGACTTCTCGGGCGTCGTACGCGTGATCTCGGCGAAGTCCGCCACGCTCGAGCCGCGACGGCCCGGCGTGGTGGGCTTGTACTTGCGAATAGCCATGTCTCAGTCAGTCCTTCAGCTCGGGCTCGAGAAGATGTCGATGCTCTGACCCGCGGCCACACTGACGACGGCGCGCTTGGTGTCCTTGCGCTTGCCGGTGCCGGTGCGGGTGCGACGGGCCTTGCCCTTGCGGTTGATCGTGTTCACGCCGGTGACCTTGACCCCGAAGATCTCCTCGACGGCGATCTTGATCTGGGTCTTGTTGGCGTCCGGGTGGACCAGGAACGTGTACTTGTTGTCGTCGAGCAGGCCGTAGCTCTTCTCGCTGACCACGGGGGCGATCAGGACGTCCCGTGCGAAGGTTCCGTGGTTGGACATCAGTTCTCCTCCTGGGCGGTGAACCCGGCGGCCTCAGCGGTCTCGGCGCTGTCGAACCAGACCGTGGCCTCCGTGTCGTCGTACGCGGCGGCGCCGGGAGCGACGAAGGTCTTGTCGGCCTCGACGGCCTTGACCTCGTGGCCCTTGGGCGCGTTGCCGCTGGCGAGCGGAGCCTTCGAGCCCGGACCGTACGGCTGGGTCTTCGTGGCGTTCGCCTTGACGTCCTCGTCGGCGACCTCGGCCTTGGCCTCGGTCTTCGGGGCGGCCTTCTTGGCCGGCTTCGCGGCGGGGGCGTCGGCCTCGACGACCGCCTGGCTCAGCTTGACCGTGTCGGTGCCCTCGGCCGAGCGCGCCGCCACGAAGGCGTCGAACGCGGCCTTCGTGAAGATCACGTCGTCGGCCAGCAGCACGTCGTACGTGTTGAGCTGGTCGAAGGACAGCGTCGCGATGAACGCGGCGTTGCGCAGGCTCTTGACCGTCAGCGCGTCGTCGCGATCGACGACCACGAGGACGCGGGCGCGGCCCGTGAGCTCGCGGACGGCAGCCAGGGCGACCTTGGTGGACGGCGCGTCACCGGAGACGAACGACTCGATGACGTGCAGGCGACCGCTGCGCGCCCGGTCGGTGAGGGCACCGCGCAGGGCGGCGGCCTTCATCTTCTTGGGCGTGCGCTGGTCGTACGAGCGCGGCGTGGGGCCGTGCACGATGCCACCACCGGCGTACTGGGGAGCGCGGATCGAGCCCTGACGAGCGCGGCCGGTGCCCTTCTGGCGGTACGGCTTCTTGCCGCCGCCGCGGACCTCGCCGCGCGACTTGACGTCGTGCGTGCCCTGGCGGGCGGCGGCGAGCTGTGCGGTGACGACCTGGTGCATCAGCGGAATGCTGACGCGGGCGTCGAAGATGTCGACGGGCAGGTCGACGTCGATGGTCTGTGCCATGTCGGTCAGGCTCCCTTCGCGGCGGAGCGGATGACGACGAGGGCGCCCTTGGCCCCGGGCACGGCGCCCTTGACCAGGATCAGGCCGCGCTCGGTGTCGATCGCGTGGACGGTGAGGTTCTGGGTGGTGACCGTGTCGGTACCCATGTGGCCGGCCATGCGCAGGCCCTTGAACACGCGACCGGGGGTGGCGCAGCCGCCGATGGACCCGGGCTTGCGGTGGTTGCGGTGCGCGCCGTGCGAGGCGGAGACGCCGGCGAAGCCGTGACGCTTCATGACTCCGGCGAAGCCCTTGCCCTTGCTGGTGGCGGTCACGTCGACCTTGTCACCGGCGGCGAAGATCTCGGGCGAGATCTCCTGGCCGAGGGTGTAGTCGGCGACGGCCTCGGTGCGGATCTCCACGACGTGGCGGCGCGGCGTGACGCCGGCCTTCGCGAAGTGACCGGCCTGCGGCTTGTTCAGCTTGCGGCCGTCGGTCTCGCCGAAGCCGAGCTGGACGGCGCTGTAGCCGTCGTTCTCGCGGGTGCGGATCTGGGTGACGATGTTGGTGGAGGCCTCGAGGACGGTGACCGGGATGACCCGGTTGTTCTCGTCCCAGACCTGCGTCATCCCGAGCTTGCGACCGAGGAGGCCGCGCGCGGTGAGTGTGCTGCTCATGGTGTGCGTCCCTCCCTCAGAGCTTGATCTCGATGTCGACGCCGGCCGGCAGGTCGAGTCGCATGAGCGAGTCGACGGTCTTGGGCGTCGGGTCGATGATGTCGATGAGCCGCTTGTGGGTGCGCATCTCGAAGTGCTCGCGGCTGTCCTTGTACTTGTGCGGCGAACGGATGACGCAGTACACGTTCTTCTCCGTCGGCAGCGGCACGGGGCCGGCAACCTTGGCGCCGGTGCGGGTCACGGTGTCGACGATCTTCTTCGCCGAGGAGTCAATGACCTCGTGGTCGTAGGCCTTGAGCCGGATACGGATCTTCTGTCCCGCCATGCTCTCGCTCGTCCTTTACGTTCGTCTTCGCCAGCCCCCGGGTTCGGGGTAGGCATGCCCCCCGTCTCCGTACCCCGAGGTCGGGCGTGTCGCGGGCGCTGACGCGCACAAGGAAACGCACACTTCTCGAGTTAGGTGGTTGGACCGGCTCCGCCCCGCTGCTGCGGTGCGACTGGCCGGACAACATGGTCTCGGGATCGGCGCGAGCGTTGAGCTGGGCGTGAGTTCCCAACCGCTGGCGCCACCGCGAACATGCCGGGGCAACCTGACCATTCTGACAGACTTCGCCCGACGAACACAAATCGGGTCCTCGCGACGTTCGCGTGGGCTCGGACACGACCGCTAGTGGTGACCGTGACGCTCCGACTGCAGGTGTCCCGCGGGCTCCAGCTGGAAGGTCGAGTGAGCGACGTCGAAGTGGTGGCTCAGGCACGTGCACAGGTGGTCCAGCACGTGGTGGGCGTCGTCCATGTCGACGACCGACTCGTCGACCACGACGTGGGCGCTCATCACGGGCATGCCGCTGGTGATCGTCCAGACGTGCAGGTCGTGCACGTCGACGACGCCCTGGACTCCGAGGATGTGGTCGCGGACCTGGTCGAGGTCGACGTCGCGGGGGCTGTTCTCCAGCAGCACCTCCCCCACGTCGCGCAGCAGTGAGATCGCGCGGGGGACGACGAGGGCCGCGATGACGAGCGAGGCCACGGGGTCGGCCTGGGCCCACCCCGTGGTCAGGATGACGACCGCGGAGGCGATGACCGCGACCGAGCCGAGGGCGTCGCCGAGCACCTCGAGGTACGCGCCGCGGACGTTGAGACTCTTCTCGGCCCCTCCCCGCAGCACCAGCAGGCCGACCACGTTCACGGCCAGTCCGATCGCGCCGGCCACGAGCACCGGCAGGCCGGCGATCTCGGGCGGCTCGGACAGCCGTCCCACGGCGCTGAGCACGATGATCCCGCAGATCACGAGCAGGATGAGCCCGTTGGCCCCGGCTGCGAGCACCTCGGTGCGGTGCCAGCCGTAGGTGCTGCGCGCTCCCCCGGGTCGCTGCGCCACCGCGATCGCGGCCAGCGCGAGGACCAGGCCGAACGAGTCGCTGAGCATGTGGCCGGCGTCGGCCAGCAGCGCGAGCGAGCCGGTCAGCCAGCCGACGATCACCTGGACCACGAGCACCGACAGGGTGAGCGCCAGCACGAGGACGAGGCGTCCCCGGTGCCTCACCCCGGCGCCGTGCGCATGATCGTGTCCCACACCGCGAGGCTACCCGTCGGACGCCCGGCACCGATGCGGCCGCCGTCACAACCCGGACATGACAGAACCCCCGGGGCCGAAGCCCCGGGGGTTCCTCACGCAGTGCGTGTCAGCGGATCAGCTCACTTGTTGATCTTGGTGACACGGCCGGCGCCGACGGTGCGGCCGCCCTCGCGGATGGCGAAGCGCAGGCCCTCCTCCATGGCGATCGGCTGGATCAGCACGACCGACATCTCGGTGTTGTCGCCGGGCATGACCATCTCGGTGCCCTCGGGCAGCGTGACGACGCCGGTGACGTCCGTGGTGCGGAAGTAGAACTGCGGGCGGTAGTTGTTGAAGAACGGCGTGTGACGGCCACCCTCCTCCTTGGACAGGATGTACACCTGGCCCTCGAACTCCGTGTGGGGAGTCGTGGAACCGGGCGCGATCACGACCATGCCGCGCTCGACGTCCTCGCGCTTCGTGCCACGGAGCAGGAGGCCGACGTTCTCGCCCGCCTGGCCCTCGTCGAGCAGCTTGCGGAACATCTCGATGCCGGTGACCGTCGTGGTCTGCTTGTCGTCACGGATGCCGACGATGTCGACCGTGTCGTTGACCTTGACGATGCCGCGCTCGATGCGACCGGTGATGACGGTGCCACGACCGGTGATCGTGAAGACGTCCTCGACCGGCATGAGGAACGGCTTGTCCGTCTCACGCGGGGGCAGCGGGATGTACTCGTCGACCGCGGCCATGAGCTCGAGGATCGACTCGCCCCACTTGGCGTCGCCGGTCAGGGCCGGGTGGGCCGCAACCTTGACGACGGGGACGTTGTCGCCGTCGAAGTCCTGCTCGTTGAGCAGCTCGCGAACCTCGAGCTCGACGAGCTCCAGGATCTCCTCGTCGTCGACCATGTCGCACTTGTTGAGCGCCACGACCATGGCCGGCACGCCGACCTGGCGGGCGAGCAGCACGTGCTCACGCGTCTGCGGCATCGGGCCGTCGGTGGCGGCGACCACGAGGATCGCGCCGTCCATCTGAGCCGCGCCGGTGATCATGTTCTTGACGTAGTCGGCGTGGCCGGGGCAGTCGACGTGCGCGTAGTGACGGTTCTCGGTCTGGTACTCGACGTGCGAGATCGAGATCGTGATACCGCGCTGGCGCTCCTCGGGAGCCTTGTCGATCATGTCGAAGGCCGAGGCCTCGTTCAGATCGGGGTACTTGTCGTGCAGCACCTTGGTGATCGCCGCGGTCAGCGTCGTCTTACCGTGGTCGATGTGACCGATGGTGCCGATGTTCATGTGCGGCTTGGTCCGCTCGAACTTCGCCTTAGCCACTGGGGCCCTCCTGGTTTGGTTTCTCTAGCTTGTGTTGACTGAAACGCCGTGTGGAACGCGGTGGAGCGAACCTCAGGCCACCCTATGCGATGGGGCCGAAGCTCACTCGCCCCGGGCCTTCTTGATGATCTCTTCGGCCACGGCCTTGGGGACCTCGGCGTAGGAGTCGAACTGCATCGAGTACGACGCGCGTCCCGAGGTCTTCGACCGCAGGTCGCCCACGTACCCGAACATCTCGGACAACGGCACGAGCGCCTTGATCATCTTGGCGCCGCCGTAGCCCTCCTCCATGGACTGAACCTGTCCACGGCGGGAGTTGAGGTCGCCGATCACGTCGCCCATGTAGTCCTCGGGCGTCGTGACCTCGACGGCGAACATCGGCTCGAGGAGGACCGGGTTGGCCTTGCGAGCGGCCTCCTTGAAGGCCTGGTTGCCGGCCAGCTTGAAGGCGAGCTCGCTGGAGTCGACGTCGTGGTAGGCGCCGTCCTCGAGGGTGAACTTGACATCGACCATGGGGTAGCCGGCGAGGACGCCGAACTCCATGGCGCTCTGGGCGCCCGCGTCGACCGAGGGGATGTACTCGCGCGGGACGCGACCACCCGTGACCTCGTTGACGAACTCGTAGCCACCCTCGCCACCGGCCTCGGGGCTGTTGGGAGCCAGGCCGATGACGACCTTGGCGAACTGACCCGAGCCACCGGTCTGCTTCTTGTGCGTGTAGCTGTGACCCGTGATGGTGCCGCGGATGGTCTCGCGGTACGCGACCTGGGGCTTGCCCACGTTGGCCTCGACCTTGAACTCGCGCTTCATGCGGTCGACGAGGATGTCGAGGTGGAGCTCGCCCATGCCGGCGATGATCGTCTGACCCGTCTCCTCGTCCGTGTGGACCTGGAACGTCGGGTCCTCCTCGGCGAGCTTCTGGATCGCGACGCCGAGCTTCTCCTGGTCGCTCTTCGTCTTGGGCTCGATGGCGACCTGGATCACCGGATCCGGGAAGGTCATCGACTCCAGCACGATCGGGTTGGCCGAGTCGGCCAGCGTCTCGCCCGTGGTGGTGTCCTTGAGGCCCATGACGGCCACGATCTGGCCGGCGCCGACCGACGCGATCTCCTCACGCTTGTTGGCGTGCATCTGGTAGACCTTGCCGATCCGCTCCTTGCGGCCCTTCGTGACGTTGAGCACCTGGGTGCCCGCCTCGAGGCGACCGGAGTAGACGCGCACGAAGGTCAGCTTGCCCAGGTGCGGGTCCGTGGCGATCTTGAAGGCCAGGCCGGCGAACGGCGCGTCGTCCGACGGGGGACGCGTGTCGTTCTTCGACTCGTCCTTCGGGTCCAGGCCGACGATGTCACCGACGTCGATCGGGCTGGGGAGGAAGTCGACGACCGCGTCGAGCAGGGGCTGGACGCCCTTGTTCTTGAACGCCGTGCCGCACAGGACCGGGTTGAGCTTCGCGGCCAGGGTGGCGCGACGGATCGCGGCCTTGAGGTCCTCGACCGAGATGTCCTCGCCCTCGAGGTACGCCATGGCGATCTCGTCGTCGACGTCGGCCAGGGTCTCGAGCAGGTTCTCGCGACCCTCGGCGGCGGCGTCGGCCAGGTCGGCCGGGATCTCCTCGACCGTGTAGTCCTCGCCGATCGTCGTCTCGCCGCGCCACGTCAGCGCGCGCATGCCGACGAGGTCGACGACGCCCAGGAAGTCGGACTCGGCGCCGATCGGCAGCTGCAGGACGAGCGCGGTCGCGCCGAGGCGCTCGCGGATCGTCTTGACGCAGAAGTCGAACGAGGCGCCCGTGCGGTCGAGCTTGTTGACGAAGCACATGCGCGGCACACCGTACTTGTCGGCCTGACGCCACACCGTCTCGGACTGGGGCTCGACACCGGCGACGCCGTCGAACACCGCGACCGCGCCGTCGAGGACGCGCAGCGAGCGCTCGACCTCGACGGTGAAGTCGACGTGACCGGGGGTGTCGATGATGTTGATCTGGTGGTTCTTCCACCAGCAGGTCGTCGCGGCCGACGTGATCGTGATGCCGCGCTCCTGCTCCTGCTCCATCCAGTCCATCGTGGCGCCGCCCTCGTGGACTTCACCGATCTTGTAGGTGATGCCCGTGTAGAACAGGATGCGCTCGGTGGTGGTGGTCTTGCCGGCATCGATGTGCGCCATGATGCCGATGTTGCGGACCTTGGTCAGGTCGGTGGTGATGTCGGTTGCCACGTGAGGATCAGCCTTTACGGAGGTGTGGGTCGGTGTGGGAGCGCGAGGTCGTCGCGCTCACGATCACCAGCGGTAGTGGGCGAACGCCTTGTTGGCTTCGGCCATCTTGTGGGTGTCCTCGCGCTTCTTCACGCTGGCACCGAGGCCGTTGCTGGCGTCGAGCAGCTCGTTCATGAGGCGCTCGGCCATGGTCTTCTCGCGACGCTCGGAGCTGTACTTGACGAGCCAGCGCAGCGCGAGGGTGGTCTGGCGGCCGGGACGGACGTCGACCGGAACCTGGTAGGTCGCACCGCCGACGCGGCGGCTCTTGACCTCGAGGGCGGGCTTGACGTTGTCGAGCGCGCGCTTGAGGGTGATGACCGGATCGGTGCCGGACTTCTCACGCGTGCCCTCGAGGGCCGTGTAGACGATGCGCTGTGCGACCTGCTTCTTGCCGTCGAACAGCACCTTGTTGATCAGCTGGGTGACCAGCTGGCTTCCGTAGACCGGATCGGTCTCGATGGCACGCTTCGGAGCGGGACCCTTGCGAGGCATCAGCTCTTCTCCTTCTTCGCGCCGTAACGGCTGCGAGCCTGCTTGCGGCCCTTGACACCCTGGGTGTCGAGGGAGCCGCGAATGATCTTGTAACGAACACCGGGAAGGTCCTTCACACGACCACCACGGACGAGCACGATCGAGTGCTCCTGGAGGTTGTGGCCCTCGCCGGGGATGTAGGCGGTCACCTCGGTGCCACTGGACAGACGCACACGAGCGACCTTCCGCAGCGCGGAGTTCGGCTTCTTGGGGGTCGTGGTGTACACGCGGGTGCACACGCCACGCCGCTGGGGCGAACCCTTGAGGGCCGGGGTGTTGGTCTTGACGACCTTGCTCTGGCGGCCCTTGCGGACAAGCTGGTTGATGGTGGGCACTATGCCTCTTCCTGGGAATTCTCCCGTTCGATCGCGGGCGCGCATGCGGCCTCGCGGGTCTTCCTCGATCTCCACCACGGACGGCATCCGGCCACCGTGATCACGGATCATCGGGCCAGGGGCCCTTGTCCGTTCGAACGTCGCGCCGACTCACGTCGGGCACGGCTCCCCATCTTACCCGAGCCCGCCACGTCGAAACAAATCGCCTCGGGCCGCCGGCAGCAGCCCGGAGTCAGGGGACGCGCGGTCCGTCCAGCCACGCGACGGCGGCACCCGTCGGAGCGACCGCGGTGGCCGGGATCCGACCCCACAGCGCGAGGTACAGCTCGGTGGCCGTGCCCACCGCCTCGCCGTCGACGTCGATCTCTCGCTGGACGAGTCGCGGAGGTCCGTCGGGGTCGTCCTCGTCGGGCGCGACGATCCAGCTGCGGTCGAGATCGGTGGCGACGAGGCGGACGGGCGCGTCGACGCGCGGCCGCCTCCCCCGCTCGGTCATCCGACGGCCGAAGACGCGCACGACCTCGGAGATGCCGTCGGCCGCGACCTGCGGATCGACGTCCCACGCGAGGTCCGGGAGGCCGAGGGCCTGCGCGAGGTCGACCCGGTGCACGCACGTCTCGTGCAGCTGGCGGCGCGGCCAGAAGCCGGCGACCTCGTCGATGCGGGCGAAGTTGGGGACGGGCTCGTCGGGGTCAACGGCCTGCAGCGCGGCGATCAGCGCCGTGGCCGTGCCGGCGTACCACTCGTCGAGCGGCTCGGTGGCGCGCGCGTCGGGCTCCTCGGCGATGCGCTGGCCCGAGAGCACGATGGCCGCGGCCCAGCGGTGGATCGACCCGAGGTGGCGCACGAGGTCGGCGGTGGTCCATCCGGGACAGGCGGGCACGGGCTCGTCGCCCTCGATGCGTCCGACGAGGGAGGCGACGCCGGCCATCTCGCGGCCCAGCAGGATCAGCGGATCTTCCACGGTGCCCTTCCTACCGGTCGCCGACGAGCAGCTGAGCGAGGTGGACGGCCTGCACGTCGGCCAGGTCGTCGAGCTGGGTGCGGCAGCTGAAGCCGTCCGCGACGACGATCGCGTCGGGTCCGGCCTCCCGCACGGCCGGCATGAGCTGCTGCTCCGCGACCGCCACGGAGACCTCGTAGTGGCCCTTCTCGACGCCGAAGTTGCCGGCGAGTCCGCAGCAGCCGCCGACGCGCACGACGTGGGCGCCGGTGCGCGACAGCAGGCGCAGGTCGGCGTCGAACCCGATCACCGAGGCCTGGTGGCAGTGCGGCTGCACGACGAGGGTGCGGCCCGACAGGTCGGGAACCTCGAGCTCCTCGCGGTCGGCCAGCAGCTCGGCCAGGGTGAACACGCCCTTCGCCACCTCGGCCGCCCGGGGATCGTCGACGAGCTCGGGGGCGTCGGTGCGCAGGGCGGCCAGGCACGAGGGCTCGAGTCCCACCACCGGGATGCCGGCCTCGACGTACGGGTGCAGCTGCTCGACGGCCGCCGCCGCCAGCTCGGCAGCCTTGTCCAGCTGACCGGTGGAGATCCAGGTCAGGCCGCAGCACTGCTGGCGCTCGAGGAGGCGGATCTCGTAGCCCGCCGACTCCAGCAGTCGCACGGCGGCGCGGCCCGCGTCGGTGGAGAAGTACTCGGTGAAGGAGTCGGCCCACAGCAGCACCGGGTCGCCCCCGGTGGCCCGCTCCTCGCGGGACAGCACCTTCGACAGCGTGCGGGTCGCGAAGGTGGGGATGCTGCGGCGCTGGTCGATGCCCGCGACCCACCGGGCGACGTGGGCCAGGCCGGGAACGCGCAGGGCCAGGTTCGCCAGCCGCGCCACCGGCGCGGTGAGCCGGGCCCACATCGGCAGACGCCCCAGGACGTAGTGGCTCCGGGGCCGGATCCTGCCCTTGTACGTCTGGTGCAGTACCTCGGCCTTGTAGGTCGCCATGTCGACGCCCGTGGGACAGTCGCCGGCGCAGCCCTTGCACGACAGGCACAGGTCGAGTGCCTCGTGGACCTCGGGGCTGCTCCAGCCGCCGTCGACGAGCCGGCCGTCCACCATCTCCTGCAGCACGCGCGCGCGTCCGCGCGTGGAGTCCTTCTCCTGGCGAGTGGCCTGGAAGGAGGGGCACATGACGCCGGCGCCCGGCGCCGCGAGGCACTTGCCGACCCCGGTGCAGCGGTGGACCGCCGCGCCGAAGTCCCCGTCGTCGTGCAGCAGGCGCAGGCTGCGGCGCCGCTCGGGCATGCCGGCCGGCCACCCGGCGCCCATCCCGCGGAGGTCCTCGTCGAGGGGACGCGGACGCACGAGGACGCCGGGGTTCATGAGGTCGTCGGGGTCGAAGACCTGCTTGACCTGCTCGAACAGGCCGACCGCCTCGGGCGAGTACATGAGGGGCAGCAGCTCGGACCGCGCGCGGCCGTCGCCGTGCTCACCGGAGAACGAGCCGCCGTGCGACGCGGCCAGCGTGGCGGCGTCGGTGAGGAACGAGCGGAACCCGCGGCGGCCGTCGGGCGCGTCGAGCGGGAAGTCGATGCGCACGTGGACGCAGCCGTCGCCGAAGTGGCCGAACAGCGTGCCGTGCAGGCCGTGCTGGTCGAGCAGGGCCTCGAAGCCGCGGAGGTACTCCCCCAGCCGCTCGGGCGGGACGGCGGCATCCTCCCAGCCGGCGAGTGCCGGGCGGTCCCAGGCGCGGGACGCCAGGCCGGCGCCCTCCTCGCGGATCCGCCACAGCACCGACTGCTCGATCGGCGAGGTGACGTGGCGGTGCCCCATCGCGCCGGACTCGCGCACCACGCGGTCGGCGCGCGCCTGCAGCTCGGCCGCGTCGTCGCCGGCCAGCTCGACGTAGAGGTAGCCGTCGCCCGGCGGCAGATCCGGCACCGCCGAGGCACCGTGCGCGGCGCGGTAGACCTCGACGATGCGGCCACCGAGTCCCTCGCACGCGATCGGCTCGAAGGGCAGGATCGCCGGCACGTGGTCGGCAGCCTCGGCCATCGACGGGAACGACAGGACGACGAGGTGGCGCACCGGGGCGTCGGCGACGAGGTCGACGGTGGCGCCCAGCATCACCGCGAGCGTGCCCTCGGTGCCCGCCATGAAGGAGGCGACGTCGAAGCCCTTCTCGGGCAGCAGGTGCTCGAGGCTGTAGCCCGAGACCTGGCGGCCGAAGCGGCCGAACTCGGTGCGGATCGTCGAGAGGTTCGCGCCGACGAGAGAGCGCAGGCTCTCGAGCCGCTCCGAGGTCACGGCGACGTCGCGGCCCACCTGGAACCGCTCCCCCGCCATCGTCAGCAGGTCGAGCGCGGCGACGTTGTCGGCGCTGCGACCGTAGCCGAGCGCGCGGTTGCCGCAGGCGTTGTTGCCGATCATGCCGCCGACGGTGCAGCGCGTGTGGGTGGACGGGTCGGGTCCGTAGCGCAGCCCCGCCGGGGCCGCGGCCCGCTGGAGCGTCGCGTGGACGACGCCCGGCTCGACCTCGGCGGTGCGGGTGGCCTCGTCGATCGCGAGGATGCGGTTCATGTGGCGCGAGAAGTCGAGCACCACGCCGGTGCCGATGGCGTTGCCCGCGATGGACGTGCCCGCGCCGCGCGAGGTCAGCGGGGTGCCGGACGCCCGGCAGGCCTCGACGACCGCGTGGACCTCGTCGAGGTCGTGCGGCCGGACGACCACCTGGGGCTCGACGCGGTAGAGCGAGGCGTCGGAGCTGTAGAGCGCGCGGGCCAGCGACGAGGCGTCGACGTCGCGCACGCCCGACTGCTCGAGCCGGGCCAGCACGTCGCGACCGGTCTCGAGCCGCTCGAGGGGAGGCGTGGTCATGACTGTCCTTCGTCCGCGGGTTCCGTCAGTAGCATGCTACTGCCCGCTGCCTCGACCGCGGCGCGGACGTCCCCGGCCCAGCCGTCGTCGACCTCGTCCCCCACCCGGGCCACCTGGTGCATGAGCAGTGTGCCCGTGCGCTCGAGATGGGCGGCCATGGCCCGTCCGGCGGCCTCGGGATCGCCGTCCACGATCGCGATCGCGACGGGCTCGTGCTCCGCCGCGACCTCGGCGAGCGGACGCGAGCGGCCGAAGGTGGAGACGCCCCGGGCCTGGATCGAGTCGCGCAGCCGGGTGACCTCGGACTCGAGACGCGGGTTCCGCGCCGCGGAGGCGACGAGCGCGTGGAAGTCGCGGTCGACGCGGCTGAAGTCGGTCTCGCGGCCCGCGGCGGCGTGGTCGCGGGTGGCTGCCACGTTGGCGGCGAGCCGCTCGCGCAGGTCGCGGTCGGCCAGCCGCGCGGCGGCCGCGGCGGCCGGGACCTCCAGGAGCAGCCGCAGCTCGAAGACCTCGCGCACGTCGGCGACGGTGACGCCGCGGATGCGGACCCCGCGGTTGCGCTCGATCTCGACCAGGCCCAGGTCGGCCAGCCGCAGCACCGCCTCACGGACCGGCGTGCGCGAGACGTCGAGCTGCTCGGACAGCCGGTAGATCGAGTGCTGGGAGCCCGCCGCCAGCTCTCCCCCGACGATGCGCTCGCGCAGCAGGGCGAAGACGCGGTCGGTGGCGGTGGTGCGGGTGTCCACGGTCACACCCGACCTGGGTGCGCCGGGGTGGGGTCGAGCATGGACAGAACCATACGACGGCACCGGCTACCCTTGACTTCTCCTACTACCTGGCAAGGGGATCGATGCGCCGTCTGACCGCCGCCATCGCCGCGACGGCGGCGATCCTGACGCTGTCGAGCTGCACCACCGACGCCGGCGTGCCCAGCGCCGACCGGACGACCGTGCCGCCGGAGATCGACTCGCACGAGTCCGGCCCGGCCAGCCCGATCGCGTACGGCCTGAGCGTGCCCGCCGGCGCCACCCAACTGGGCCCGCTCGTCCGCTACCGCAGCGAGCGCCTCATCGCGGCGTACAAGCCCGAGCTCGATGCCGTGCGCGCCGAGCAGGCGCTGGAGGAGGCGGAGGAGGCCGAGGAGCAGGGCACCGAGGCCACCGAGACGCCGACCCCCACCCCCACGATCGACAACCGGCCCGAGGGCGACTTCTTCGAGGACCTCGAGGACCCGCCGAAGCCCGACACCTTCGTGTCGCTCATGCGCATCGACGGCAACCCCACGCTCGTGGTCCGCCGCCTGCTGGCCGAGCTGTCGGTGCTGCTGCCGGAGGCCGGCATCGTCACCGACGACCTCTCGGCCTACTGCAAGGCCAGCGACCGCCGCGTCACCGGTTGCTCGCTCGACGTCTCGGGCACCACGCCGGGCGGCCGCGACCTGCGCGTCCGGATGAGTGTCGATCCCGGCGACGTGTCCGCCCGCACCGGCAACTTCGCCTCGCTCGAGCGCCCCGTCATGCGCCTCGACGTCGCCTACGTCGGCGACCCGCGCGCCGGCCAGGAGGACCGGACGCCCGAGGACCTCGACAACCCGCCGCGCATCGAGGACACGGCCGAGAAGACCGACTGGATCTGGCCCAAGATGGACGAGGACGCCTCGGTCGACGAGCCCGTCATCGACGGCTTCTCGCCGCCGTCCAGCGCCACCGTCCTGCTGTCGGGGCAGCGCCCGCCGTTCGCCACGATGACCACGCTGCGGGCGTCGATCGCCACCGAGGTCGCCGAGAGGTTCACCAGCGAGCGCATTGAGGGCACCGTCCAGCGCGACGTGATGGCCGACCTCAACGAGGTCGTCATCTCCACGTGGGGCACCGGGGCCGACGGTCGCGAGGTCCGCACCGTGCACACGCTGTCGGCACGCGGCAATTACCTCTCGCTGTTCCTCAACCCCGCGTCCTGAGGCCTCGATCGCTCAGGCTGTCGAGGGACGGCTGAGCCTCTAGGGTTGAGGCGATGAGCGAGCGTCAGCGAGTGAACGATGCAGAGGCCCGAATCGCGCCTCCGGCCTACCCTGCGCTTCGTGAGGCGGTGGCGCGATGAGTCGTCTCGATCCGCTGCCGCTCAGCACCTCTGCACCCAAGGAGCGCGTCGCCTACCTCGACAACGCGCGGTACTGGGTCATGCTCCTGGTCGTCATCGGCCACTCCCTGACCGAGCTGGTGGTGATGGACTCCGCCCGCGGCGTCTACACGTGGATCTACCTGTTCCACATGCCGTTCTTCGTGCTGATCTCGGGCTACACGGCTCGTCACTACGTGGGCGACTTCCGCCAGATCCGGCGCATCGTGTCGACCCTGATCGTGCCGTACCTCATCGTCGAGACCGGCCTGCAGCTGATCACCCGCCACTACGACGGCGAGCCCGAGCACTTCATGATCCTGTCGCCGCAGTGGCTCGGCTGGTTCCTGGCCGCCCTGTTCATCTGGCGTCTGACGACCCCCATCTGGCGGGCCCTGAAGTACCCGATCACCACCGCCGTGCTGATCTCCCTGCTCGCCGGCCTCATCGAGATCCCCAACGTGCTGGCGCTGCCGAAGGTCCTCGGCCTGCTGCCGTTCTACGTCATCGGGCTGCACTTCGACCGCGAGGTCTTCCTGTGGCTGGGTCACGCGCGCAACCGCATCGTCGCGGCGGTGCTGCTGGGCGGCTCCTTCGTCGTCTGCCTGGCGTTCGCGCAGTCCTGGGCCGACCGCTGGCCGCTCACGACGTGGCTGCTGTGGAAGGCCCGCTACGACGAGCTCGGCGCGGGTCCGCTCGAGGGCATCGCGATCCGGGCGCTGCTGCTCGTGATCGCCTTCGTGCTCACGCTGGCCGCCCTCTCGCTCGTGCCGCGGGGCCGCTCGTGGACCACGACGATGGGCGGGCGCACCTTCTACTGCTACCTGCTGCACGGCTTCGTCATCCTGTGGCTCGACCGTCACTTCGACCTGTGGCAGCGCATCGAGCCCTACGGCGCCACCGCCGTGCTGGGCTGCATCGCCACCGCGACGATCGTGGCCAACCTGCTCATGACGAAGCCGGTCGCCACGGTGTTCCGCCCGATCTTCGAGCCGCGACTGACGTGGATGTTCCGCGACCCGAGCGAGGACACCCAGCACCTCCCGGGCGATCACCCCGACGTGTGGGACCGCGGCGTCGAGCGCACCCTCCCCCGCCGTGCGCACCGGCCGCCGAGTCACCACCACCTCCGCTGAGCCCGGCGCCTCCGCCCGGGCATGACGAAGGGGCCCTGCCGATCGGCAGGGCCCCTTCGCGTTGACTCAGCTGTCGAAGCTGAAGTCGTAGTCGTCCAACGCCACCGGCGCCGCGTCCGAGGCTCCGAACTGGTAGTCGAAGCTGTCGTAGCCCGTGACCGCGTAGGCGTTCTGACGCGCCTCCTCGGTGGGCTCGACCCGGATGTTGCGGTACCGCTCCAGGCCGGTGCCGGCCGGGATCAGCTTGCCGATGATGATGTTCTCCTTCAGACCGCGCAGCGAGTCCGACTTGCCCTGGATCGCGGCCTCGGTGAGGACGCGGGTCGTCTCCTGGAAGGAGGCGGCCGACAGCCAGGACTCGACGGCCAGCGAGGCCTTCGTGATGCCCATCAGGACCGGACGGCCCGAGGCGGGGGTGCCGCCCTCGGCCACGACGCGACGGTTCTCCTCCTCGAAGATCGCGCGGTCCGCGAGATCGCCGGGGATGAGCTTGGCGTCACCCTGCTCGATGACCGTCACGCGACGGAGCATCTGGCGCACGATGATCTCGATGTGCTTGTCGTGGATCGCCACGCCCTGGCTGCGGTAGACCTCCTGGACCTCGTCCACGAGGTGCTCCTGCGCCTTGCGGACACCCAGGATGCGCAGGACCTCCTGCGGATCGGGCGTACCGTGCGTGAGCTGCTGACCGACCTCGACGGAGTCGTTGTCCTGGACCAGCAGGCGCGCACGCTTGGTGACCGGGTACTCCATCGGCTCGGCGCCGTCGTCGGGCGTGACCACGATCTTGCGACCCTTGTCGGTGTCGTCGATCGTGATGCGGCCCGCGGCCTCGGTGATCGGGGCCTTGCCCTTGGGCTGACGGGCCTCGAAGAGCTCCACGACGCGCGGCAGACCGTGCGTGATGTCGTCACCGGCCACACCACCGGTGTGGAAGGTACGCATCGTCAGCTGGGTGCCGGGCTCACCGATCGACTGGGCCGCGATGGTGCCGACGGCCTCGCCGATGTCGACGAGCTTGCCGGTGGCCAGCGAACGGCCGTAGCACTTGGCGCAGGTGCCGGTCTTGGCGTCGCAGGTCAGGACCGTGCGCACCTTGATCGTCTCCACACCCGATGCGATGAGGTGGTTGATCTCGACGTCGCCGAGGTCCTCACCCGCACCGACCAGGACCTCGCCCGACTCCGGGTGGACGATGTCCACCGCGGCGTTGCGGGCGTAGGCCGACGTCTCGACGTTCTCGGCGGCGACGAGGGTGCCGTCGTCGAGACGCGTCGCGATCACCTTGGGCAGACCACGCTCGGTGCCGCAGTCCTCCTCGCGGATGATGACGTCCTGGCTGACGTCGACCAGACGACGGGTCAGGTATCCCGAGTCGGCCGTGCGCAGCGCGGTGTCGGCCAGGCCCTTGCGAGCACCGTGGGTCGCGATGAAGTACTCGACGACCGACAGGCCCTCGCGGTAGTTCGCCTTGATCGGGCGCGGGATGATCTCGCCCTTCGGGTTGGCGACCAGGCCTCGCATGGCGGCGATCTGACGCAGCTGCATCATGTTGCCTCGCGCACCGGAGTTGACCATCATCCAGATCGGGTTGTCCCCGCTGGCCTTGAACATCTCCTCCATCGTGCCCGCGACCTCGGCCGTGGCCTGGGTCCAGATCTCGATGAGCTCCTGGCGACGCTCGTCCTCGGTGATGAGACCGCGGTCGAACTGCTGCTGAACCTTGGCGGCCTGACCCTCGTACTTCTCGAGGATCTTGCCCTTCTCCTCGGGACTGACGACGTCGTCCATCGAGATCGTCACGCCCGAGCGGGTCGCCCAGTGGAAGCCGGCGTCCTTCAGGTTGTCCAGCGCGACGGCCACGTCGACCTTGCTGTAGCGCTCGGCGAGGTCGTTGACGATGACGCCGAGCTCCTTCTTGCCGACCTGGAAGTTGACGAACGGGTAGTCCTGCGGCAGGGCGTCGTTGAAGATCGCGCGACCGAGCGTGGTCTCGCGGATCTCGCCGTCGATGCGGATCTTCACCTTGCTCTGCAGCGTGATCTCGCCACGCTCGAACGCCATCGTCGCCTCGGCCGGCGAGCTGAACGCACGACCCTCGCCCACGTGACCGTCACGGTCCAGGGTCAGGAAGTACAGGCCGATGATCATGTCCTGGGTGGGCATGGTCACCGGACGGCCGTCCGACGGCTTGAGGATGTTGTTCGTCGAGAGCATCAGGACGCGGGCCTCGGCCTGCGCCTCGGCGCTCAGCGGCAGGTGCACGGCCATCTGGTCACCGTCGAAGTCGGCGTTGAAGGCCGAGCAGACGAGCGGGTGGATCTGGATGGCCTTGCCCTCGATGAGCTGCGGCTCGAACGCCTGGATGCCCAGACGGTGCAGGGTGGGCGCGCGGTTCAGCAGCACGGGGTGCTCGGTGATGACCTCTTCGAGGACGTCCCACACGACCGGGCGGGCCCGCTCGACCATGCGCTTGGCGCTCTTGATGTTCTGCGCGTGGTTCAGGTCGACCAGACGCTTCATCACGAACGGCTTGAACAGCTCGAGCGCCATCTGCTTGGGCAGACCGCACTGGTGCAGCTTGAGCTGCGGGCCGACGACGATGACCGAACGGCCCGAGTAGTCGACGCGCTTGCCGAGCAGGTTCTGACGGAAGCGACCCTGCTTGCCCTTGAGCATGTCGGAGATCGACTTCAGCGGACGGTTGCCCGGACCCGTGACGGGACGGCCACGACGGCCGTTGTCGAACAGCGAGTCGACGGCCTCCTGCAGCATCCGCTTCTCGTTGTTGACGATGATCTCGGGCGCGCCGAGGTCGAGCAGTCGCTTGAGGCGGTTGTTGCGGTTGATCACGCGGCGGTACAGGTCGTTGAGGTCGGAGGTCGCGAAGCGGCCACCGTCGAGCTGCACCATCGGGCGCAGCTCCGGCGGGATCACCGGGACGGCGTCCAGGACCATGCCTGCCGGGTTGTTCTCGCTGCCCATGAAGGCCGAGACGACCTTGAGGCGCTTGAGGGCACGCGTCTTGCGCTGGCCCTTGCCCGTGGCGATGATCTCGCGCAGCGACTCGGCCTCGGCCTGGAGGTCGAAGTCCTGGAGGCGCTTCTGGATCGCCGCGGCGCCCATGAAGCCCTCGAAGTACTTGCCGAAGCGGTACTGCATCTCGCGGAAGAGCAGCTCGTCACCCTCGAGGTCCTGGACCTTGAGGTTCTTGAACCGGTCCCAGACCTCCTGGATGCGCGCGATCTCACGGTCGTGACGGTCGCGCAGCTGGCCCATCTCGCGCTCGGCCGCGTCGCGGACCTTGCGCAGCTCGGCCGCCTTGGCGTCCTCGGCCTCGAGCGCCGCGACGTCCTCCTCGAGCTTGACGGCCCGAGTGTTGATCGCGTCGTTCTTGCGGTTCTCGATCTGGTCGATCTCCTGACGGATCCGACCCTCGAGGCTGTCGAGGTCGCGGTGACGCGCGTCCTCGTCGACCGAGGTGATCATGTAGGCCGCGAAGTAGATGACCTTCTCCAGGTCCTTCGGGGCGAGGTCCAGCAGGTAGCCCAGCCGACTCGGCACGCCCTTGAAGTACCAGATGTGCGTGACCGGGGCGGCGAGCTCGATGTGGCCCATCCGCTCACGGCGCACCTTGGAGCGGGTCACCTCGACGCCGCAGCGCTCACAGATGATGCCCTTGAAGCGCACGCGCTTGTACTTGCCGCAGTAGCACTCCCAGTCCCGGGTGGGACCGAAGATCTTCTCGCAGAAGAGTCCGTCACGCTCGGGCTTGAGCGTGCGGTAGTTGATCGTCTCCGGCTTCTTGACCTCGCCGAACGACCAGTTGCGGATGTCGTCGGCGGTCGCGAGACCGATCTTGAGCTGATCGAAGAAGTTCACGTCGAGCACGGTGTCTTCTTTCCCTTTCGAAAGGTGTGTGGAGTCCGGACTCAGAGCTCGTCGACGGACGACGGCTCGCGGCGGGACAGGTCGATACCGAGCTCCTCGGCGGCGCGGAAGAACTCCTCCTCGGAGTCCTTCATCTCGACGGCGGTGCCGTCGGCCGAGAGCACTTCGACGTTGAGACACAGCGACTGCATCTCCTTGACGAGAACCTTGAACGACTCCGGGATGCCCGGCTCGGGAACGTTCTCGCCCTTCACGATGGCTTCGTACACCTTGACGCGGCCGACGATGTCGTCGGACTTGATCGTCAGCAGCTCCTGCAGCGCGTACGCGGCGCCGTAGGCCTCGAGGGCCCAGACCTCCATCTCACCGAAGCGCTGGCCACCGAACTGGGCCTTACCGCCGAGCGGCTGCTGGGTGATCATCGAGTACGGGCCGGTCGAGCGCGCGTGGATCTTGTCGTCGACCAGGTGGTGCAGCTTCAGCATGTACATGTAGCCGACGCTGATCGGATCCGGGAACCGCTCGCCGGTGCGACCGTCGAACAGGCGCGCCTTGCCGTCGGGGCCGACCATGCGGTCGCCGTCGCGGTTCGGACGCGTGTTGGACAGCAGACCGGAGATCTCGTCCTCGCGAGCACCGTCGAACACCGGGGTGGCGATGTTCGTGTTCGGGTCGGCCGAGTCGGCACCGATCTTGCGCAGGCGCTCGGCCCACTCCTCCTTGGTGGAGTCGGGGACCTCCCAGCCGGCCTTGGCGATCCACCCGAGGTGGGTCTCCAGGACCTGGCCGACGTTCATGCGGCCGGGCACGCCGAGCGGGTTCAGGACGATGTCGACCGGCGATCCGTCCTCGAGGAACGGCATGTCCTCGACGGGCAGGATCTTGGCGATGACGCCCTTGTTGCCGTGGCGGCCGGCGAGCTTGTCGCCGTGGCTGATCTTGCGCTTCTGGGCCACGTAGACGCGGACCAGCTGGTTCACGCCGGGGCTCAGCTCGTCACCCTCGGACGCGTCGAAGACGCGGACGCCGATGACGGTGCCGGACTCGCCGTGCGGGACCTTGAGCGACGTGTCGCGCACCTCGCGCGCCTTCTCGCCGAAGATCGCGCGGAGCAGGCGCTCCTCGGGGGTCAGCTCGGTCTCGCCCTTGGGCGTGACCTTGCCGACGAGGATGTCGCCGTTGCCGACCTCGGCGCCGATGCGGATGATGCCGCGCTCGTCGAGGTTCGCGAGGGTCTCCTCGCTGACGTTCGGGACGTCGCGCGTGATCTCCTCGGGGCCCAGCTTGGTGTCGCGGGCGTCGACCTCGTGCTCCTCGATGTGGATCGAGGTCAGCAGGTCGTCCTGGACGACGCGCTGGGACAGGATGATCGCGTCCTCGTAGTTGTGACCCTGCCAGGGCATGAAGGCGACGAGCAGGTTGGTGCCCAGCGCCATCTCGCCCTCGTCGGTGCAGGGGCCGTCGGCCAGCGGCGTGCCGACCTCGACCCGCTGGCCCTCGCGCACCAGCGGACGCTGGTTCGTGCAGGTGCCCTGGTTCGAGCGACGGAACTTCGCCAGGCGGTACGTGGTGTACGTGCCCTCGTCCTCCATGATCTCGACGAGATCGGCGGAGACCTCCTTGACGACGCCGGCCTTCTTGGCGACGGTGACGTCGCCGGCGTCGACGGCGGCACGGAACTCCATGCCGGTGCCGACCAGGGGCGCGTCGTTGCGGATCAGCGGCACGGCCTGACGCTGCATGTTGGCGCCCATGAGCGCGCGGTTCGCGTCGTCGTGCTCGAGGAACGGGATCAGCGCGGTCGCGACCGACACCATCTGGCGCGGCGAGACGTCCATGTAGTCGACCTCGCCGGCCGGGCGGAGCTCGGCCTCGCCGCCACGCTGGCGCACCAGCACGGCGTCCTCGGCGAACGTGCCGTCCTCGTTGAGGACCGAGTTCGCCTGCGCGACGATGTAGCGGTCCTCGTCGGTGGCGGTCAGGTAGTCGATCTGGTCGCTGACCTTGCCGTCGACGACGCGGCGGTACGGCGTCTCGACGAAGCCGAACGGGTTGATCCGTCCGAACGACGCGAGCGAGCCGATCAGACCGATGTTCGGGCCCTCGGGCGTCTCGATCGGGCACATGCGGCCGTAGTGCGACGGGTGGACGTCGCGGACCTCGTAGCCGGCGCGCTCACGCGACAGACCACCCGGGCCGAGGGCCGACAGACGACGCTTGTGCGTCAGGCCCGCGAGCGGGTTGTTCTGGTCCATGAACTGCGACAGCTGGCTGGTGCCGAAGAACTCCTTCAGCGCCGCCGTGATCGGACGGATGTTGATCAGGGTCTGCGGCGTGATCGCCTCGACGTCCTGGGTCGTCATCCGCTCGCGCACGACGCGCTCCATGCGGGCCAGGCCGGTGCGGAGCTGGTTCTGGATCAGCTCGCCGACCGTGCGCATGCGACGGTTGCCGAAGTGGTCGATGTCGTCGGCCTCGACCGGGACGGTGCCGGCCGGGGTCTCGAGCTCGGTGGCGCCGTCGTGGAGGGCCACGACGTAGCGGATCGTGGCGACGATGTCGTCGAGCGTCAGCGTCTGCTGGTCGAACGCGGCGTCGGTGCCGAGCTTCTTGTTGATCTTGTGGCGACCGACCTTGGCCGTGTCGTACCGCTTCGGGTTGAAGTAGTAGTTCTCCAGCAGGGTCTGCGCGGCCTCGACACTCGGCGGCTCGCCCGGACGCAGCTTGCGGTAGATGTCGATGAGCGAGCGGCGGGTGACCTCGGCGTCGACCATCTCGTTGGTGACGGCGGTGTCGCGGGCCTTCTTCTCGAGCTCCTCGCGCACGATCTCGCTGCGGACGGAGTCCTTCTCCATCGTGATGCGGATCGACTCGTACTGGCCGAACTCCTCGACGATGCGCTCCTCGGTGAACCCGAGGGCCTTGAGGAGCATCGTGACGGACTGCTTGCGCTTGCGGTCGAGACGGACGCCGACGATGTCGCGCTTGTCGATCTCGAACTCCAGCCACGCACCGCGCGACGGGATGACGCGCGCCGTGAAGATGTCCTTGTCGGACGTCTTGTCGGGGGTGCGCTCGAAGTAGACGCCCGGCGAGCGGACGAGCTGGGAGACGACGACACGCTCGGTGCCGTTGATGATGAAGGTGCCCTTGTCGGTCATGAGCGGGAACTCGCCCATGAAGACGGTCTGGCTCTTGATCTCGCCGGTCTCGTTGTTCATGAACTCGGCGGTGACGAACAGGGGGGCGGCGTACGTGACGTCGCGGTCCTTGCAGTCCTCGACCGAGTACTTCGCGGGCTCGAAGCGGTGGTCGCGGAAGGACAGGCTCATCGTCTCGGAGAAGTCCTCGATGGGGCTGATCTCCTCGAAGATCTCCTCCAGGCCGGACTTGCCGGAGACGTCGTTGCGCCCGGCGGCCAGATCGGCCTCGACGCGCTCGCGCCAGGCATCGCTGCCGATCAGCCAGTCGAAGCTGTCGGTCTGCAGGGAGAGAAGCTCAGGAACCTCGAGCGGTTCGGCGATCTTCGCGAACGAGATGCGCGAGGTGGTGTTCGTGGGTGCGGCGGTACGCGAGGCGGCCAAGAGAAGTCCTTCCGAAGGAACTCGCATGCGGTGAACGTGGCGGTTCTGTACTCTTCAGTTGTCGTCGAGCGGCTCGTGCCGCTCCACCACACGGCTGGTGCCGTGTGCGCGCACGCTTCGGGAGCCCCGTCAAGTCCTGCACACAGCGAGCAGGACGGAACCAGGGCATGACAAAGTGGGCGCGAACCTCAAGCCTATCGCGCCGACACTCCGATATCAACCCCGGGTCTTGACATCGGCGCGATGATCGGGAACGATCATTCGTTTCCCCTTTGCTCCCGGCGAATTCGACACTCCCCCGGAAACGGCGAAGACGCCCGTCCCCCGAGGGGAACGAGCGCCTTCGCGCGAGCAGTCAGCCGAAGATCACTTGAGGGTGATCGTGGCGCCGGCGGCCTCGAGGGCCTCCTTGGCCTTGTCGGCGGTCTCCTTGTTGACACCCTCGAGGACGGCCTTGGGGGCGCCCTCGACGAGGTCCTTGGCCTCCTTCAGGCCCAGGCTCGTGAGGCCACGGACCTCCTTGATGACCTGGATCTTCTTGTCGCCGGCCGACTCGAGGACGACGTCGAACTCGTCCTTCTCCTCAGCGGCGGCGGCGTCGCCGCCGCCAGCGGCGGGAGCGCCCGCGGCAGCCACGGCCACCGGAGCGGCGGCGGTGACCTCGAAGGTCTCCTCGAACTGCTTCACGAACTCCGAGAGCTCGATCAGCGTCATCTCCTTGAAGGCATCCAACAGCTCGTCGGTGCTCAGCTTCGCCATGATTGGCGTCCTTTCTGCAATGAGACCCCGAGGGGGTCCCGATGGGAATCGGGCGGTTCAGCCCTCGGTGACGTCGGTCTCGACGTTCTCGGTGTCCGACTCGGCCGCGGGGGCCTCGTCGGCGGGTGCCTGCTCGGCGGTCTCGGCGGCGGGAGCACCCGCAGCCAGGACCGACGGATCGGCTTCGGCCTTCGCCTGCAGCGCCGCGATGGTGCGGGCCGCCTGCGACAGCGGGGCGTTGAACAGCCCCGCGGCCTTGGCCAGGTTGGCCTTGAGGCCACCAGCGAGCTTGGCGAGGAGGACCTCGCGCGACTCGAGGTCGGCCAGCTTGTTGATCTCGTCGGCGGAGAGCGTCTTCCCCTCGAGGAAGCCGCCCTTCAGGACGAGAGCGGGGTTAGCCTTCGCGAAGTCGCGCAGACCCTTCGCCGCATCGACCGGATCGCCCGTGATGAAGGCGATCGCGGTGGGACCGGTGAGCAACGACTCGTCGAGCTCGAGGCCGGCATCCCTCGCGGCGATCTTGGTCAGCGTGTTCTTGGCGACGGCATAGCTCGCGGCATCGCCAAGCGCGCGCCGCAGATCCTGCAGCTGCTTGACGTTGAGGCCGCGGTACTCGGTGAGCACCGCGCCGTTGGACTCGCGGAAGCTGTCCGCGAGCTCGGCGACGGCTGCTGCCTTGTCCGGGCGTGCCATGGGTCTCCTTCACTGTCATGCGAAGACCACCTGCACGAGAAGAGCGTCCCGTGCCACTGGCACAGGACGCTCGTGTGAACGCAGGGACGAACCCTGATCTGCACCTGCGCAGGTCGCCCTCTCGGGCACTTCGGGTGACTCGTGGGAGACACCACCGGCGGTCTTCGGCTCGTCCAGTCTAGGCGGCCGCCGGGGGTTCCTCCAAATCGGGGTCGCTCAGCCCTCGCGCGTGGGGTCGGCGGTCGGGAACGCGCCGAGGCCCTTCATGTCCGAGATCTCGTCCTTGGCCGGGGCCTCGACCTCGACGGGCTCACCCCACTTGCTCCAGGTGATGGTGCTCTCGGTGCCGGCCAGGTCCATCGTCATCTTGCGCAGGAGGTCGTCGGCGCCGACGTGCATGACGTAGCGCAGCTCCTTCGGCATCGACTTCGGCAGCTGCTGGCCCTGCTCCTCGAGCACCTTGGCGGTGTCGACCGCGACCTCGATCCTCGTCGTGTCGACGCCGTCGACCTGGCCGCCGTCGCCCTGGTTGTCGAACTCGACCAGCGCGGACTTGAAGGTCTCCAGCTGCGCCGTGGGGTCGGCCTGGTCGGCCATCGAGCCGTACTGCCTCGCCAGCGGGCTGTCGGGATCGGTGAGGTCGATCTTGGCGTACTTGCCGCCGGTCATCTCACCCATCTTGAGGTACATCACGCCCTCGACCAGGCGCAGGTCCATCGTCATCGCGCCCATGTCCATCGTGAGGTGCGAGGCGGAGTCGGTGACCGACTCGGCCATCTGCACGTCGCCGTTCATCGTGATGGACTGGCCGCCCATGCCGGAGGTCATCTCCATGTGAGCGCTGCCGGCCTCGAGCTGGGCCGCGCTGAGGCGCTCGACGAAGTTGTCCTGCGTGAGCTCGCCCTCGGCCGGAGCCGCGGCCGGCTCCTTCGCGGCGGCCGCGGCGCTGGGGCCGTCGGAGGCGGCCGGCGTGGTGTCACCGTCCCCGGAGCCGCCACAGGCGGAGGTGAGTGCCAGCAGGCCGGCGGCGAGCGAGATCCCGAGCGTCTTCCTCATGCCGCCGACCCTACCCGGCGGGCCCCACCCGCCCTGCATGCGAACGCGACGACGCCGCCCTCGCGAGGAGGACGGCGTCGTCGGGTGAACGTGAAGGCTCAGGCCTCCTCGTCGACCGCCCAGTTGCGCGAGCGCGAGGGGTCGACCGGGATGCCGGGGCCGTTCGTGGTGGAGATCGTGGCGCGCTTGATGTAGCGGCCCTTCGAGCTGGCCGGCTTGAGACGCAGGATCTCCTCGATGGCGGTGCCGTAGTTCTCGGCGAGCTGCTCGGCCGAGAACGACGCCTTGCCCACGATGAAGTGGACGTTGGCGTGACGGTCCACGCGGAACTCGATCTTGCCGCCCTTGATGTCGCCGACGGCCTTGGCCACGTCGGTGGTGACGGTGCCGGTCTTGGGGTTCGGCATCAGGTTGCGGGGGCCGAGGACACGACCGAGGCGGCCGACCTTGCCCATCATGTCGGGCGTGGCGACGACGGCGTCGAAGTCGAGCCAGCCCTCGTTGATCTTGTCGACGAGCTCGTCGGCACCGACGAAGTCGGCACCGGCCTCACGAGCGGCATCGGCGTTGGCGCCGGTGGCGAAGACCAGGACCCGGGCGGTCTTGCCGGTCCCGTGCGGCAGGTTGACGGTGCCACGCACCATCTGGTCCGCCTTGCGGGGATCGACGCCGAGACGCACGACGGCGTCGACGGTCGAGTCGTACTTGGTGGAGCCGGACTCCTTGGCCAGGGTGGTGGCCTGGAGCGGCGTGTAGAGCGCGTCGCGGTCGATCTTCTCGGCGACGGCGCGGTACGCCTTGCTGCGCTGTGTCATGACTGGCTTCTCTCTGTGTACCAGGTGTGGTGCGGGCCCAGCTGGCCCTTCCACGGGGGATGTTCGGGGTGGTTCAGCCGTCGATGGTGACGCCCATGGAGCGGGCGGTTCCCTCGACGATCTTCATGGCGCCGTCGATGTCGTTGGCGTTGATGTCGGGCATCTTCGTCTGGGCGATCTCGCGCACCTGATCCTTGGTGAGCTTGCCGACCTTGTCCTTGTTCGGGACGGACGAGCCCTTCGACAGGCCGGCGGCCTTCTTGATCAGCTCGGCGGCCGGCGGCGTCTTCGTGATGAAGGTGAACGAGCGGTCCTCGTAGATCGTGATCTCGACGGGGACGACGTTGCCGCGCATGGACTCGGTCTGGGCGTTGTACGCCTTGCAGAAGTCCATGATGTTGACGCCGTGCGGGCCGAGCGCGGTGCCGACGGGCGGCGCCGGGTTGGCCTGGCCGGCCTGCAGCTGCACCTTGACGACAGCTGCGACCTTCTTCTTGGGAGGCATTTCGGGTCCTTCTAACTGGTTGTGCGTTCTGTGTCCGTCACCGCTCGAACGGCTCGGCGACCGACCTTTGATCGCGGGGCGATCAAACCTTCTGGATGTAGTCGAACGGCAGCTCGACCGAGGTCTCGCGACCGAAGATCTCGACGAGGCCCTTGACCTTCTGGCCCTCGAGGTTGATCTCGGTGATCGTCGCGTGCAGCGTGGCGAACGGCCCGTCGATGACGAGGACCGAGTCGCCGGCGGCGAAGTCGCTGAACTCGACCTTGGCGGGCGCGCTCTGCTGCGGCTCGGCGGTGGCGGTGGCCTCCGCGGCGACCTCGGCCTCGACGGCCGGGGCGAGCATCTTCTCGACCTCGGACAGGCTCAGCGGCACCGGCTGGTGCGCGTTGCCGACGAATCCGGTGACCGACGGCGTGTGGCGCACGACGCCCCACGAGTCGTCGGTGAGGTCCATGCGGACGAGCACGTAGCCCGGGAGCACGGTGCGCTTGACGAGCTTGCGCTGGCCGTTCTTGATCTCGGCGACCTCTTCGGTCGGCACGACGATCTCGTGGATGTAGTCCTCGGCGTTGAGCGCGACCTTGCGGTTCTCGAGGTTCTGCTGGACGCGCTTCTCCATGCCGGCGTACGTGTGGATCACGTACCAGTCGCCGGGCTGGCTCCAGAGGCGGTCGCGGAACTCCTGCAGGGGGTCGACGGACTCCTCGTCGGCCGCGTCGGCCTCGGAGGTCTCGGTCGCGGCGTCGGTGTCGGCGTCGGCGGCCTCGTCCGCGCCCTCGGCGTCGGGGGTCTCGTCGGACGACGGCTCGTGCGCGGACGTCTCGTCCACGGGCGCGTCGGTCTCGTCGAATTCGGAGGTCAAGATGTCAGTCCTTGGTCTAGGCGAAGATGGCGAACGCGGCCTTGCCGAACGCGTAGTCCAGTGCGGAGACGAACGCCATCATGATCAGCACGAAGACGAGCACGACGAAGAAGTAGTTGACGACCTGCGGACGGGTCGGCCACACCACCTTGCGCAGCTCGGCGACCACCTGGCGGTAGAACGTGAGCGGGGACGTGCGCTTGGTGCGCGTCCCGGCCAGTTCGTGATTCTCGCTCACGGTGCTCCTTCGTCGAACGGTGTCGGCTCACCGCCGACCTTGCAGGGCACGAGGGACTTGAACCCCCAACCTTCGGTTTTGGAGACCGATGCGCTGCCAGTTGCGCCAGTGCCCTTTCGCCCGGTTCCGGGCATGACGAAACAGGGTGAGTTTCGCCGGTTTCGTCAAGTGTACGCGGCCGGGCCACGAATGCGAAACCGGGCTTCCCCGGTGTCCCCCGAGCCCCTCTCCCACGGCCGTGACACGATGGCCGCGTGCGGCCCCTGACGACTCTTCCCAAGGCTCACCTGCACCTGCACTTCACCGGGTCGATGCGTCACGGCACGCTCATCGAGCTGGCCGAGCGCGACGGCGTGCACCTGCCCTCGGCGCTCGTCGAGGAGTGGCCGCCGCAGCTCTCCGCCGCCGACGAGAAGGGCTGGTTCCGCTTCCAGCGACTCTACGACGTGGCGCGCTCGGTCCTGCGCACGGAGGACGACGTGCGCCGCCTCGTGCGCGAGGCCGCCGAGGACGACCTCGCCGACGGCTGCGTGTGGACCGAGATCCAGGTCGACCCCTCCGGCTTCGCCTCGCGCTTCGGCGGCATCACGGCGTTCACCGACCTCGTGCTGGACGCGGTGCGTGACGCCTCGGCCTCGACCGGTCTGGGCATGAGCCTGATCGTGGCCGCCAACCGCACCCGGCACCCGATGGACGCGCGCACCCTCGCCCGCCTCGCGGCGCAGTACGCGGGCCGCGGCGTGCACGGCTTCGGGCTGTCCAACGACGAGCGGCGGGGCGACACGGCCGCGTTCGGCCCGGCGTTCCGCATCGCCGACCGCGCGGGACTCGTGCTGGCGCCCCACGGCGGCGAGCTGCGCGGGCCCGACCACGTGCGCCAGTGCCTCACCCACCTCGCGCCCCATCGGCTGGGCCACGGCGTGCGGGCGGCCGAGGATCCCCGGCTGCTGGAGACGATCGCGAACGCCGGGATCGGCCTCGAGGTGTGCCCTGCCTCCAACGTCGCGCTCGGCGTCTACGCCACGATCGACGAGGTCCCGGTGCGCGACCTGCTCGAGGCCGGGGTCGACGTCGCCCTCGGCGCCGACGACCCCCTGCTGTTCGGCACCCGCCTCGCGGGCCAGTACGCCCTCCTGCGCGCCGCGCAGAACTTCAGCGACGAGGAGCTCGCCGAGCTGGCCCGGCGGTCGCTGCGCGCCTCGCACGCCCCGGACGACCTGCGCGCCTCCGCCCTCGCGGGTGTCGAGGCCTGGCTGACCGACGCACGTGGAACGATGGCGCCATGAGCGACAACCAGCCGCCGTACCCCGGCGATTCCTCGGGTCAGCAGCCGAACGACCCCACCCCGGGCCCCGAGCAGCCCGGACACTCCGGACAGCCCGCGTACCCCGGCCAGCAGCCCTACGGCGCCCAGCCCGGCCAGCCGTACCCCGGTCAGCAGCAGTGGGGCGCGCCCGGCCAGCAGCAGTGGGGCGCTCCCCCGCCCAAGCACCCCAAGGCCACCCTCGTGCTCATCCTGGGCATCCTGGGCCTCATCGTGTGCGGCGTCCTGGCGCCCTTCGCCTGGGTGATGGGCAACCGCGCCGTCGCCGAGATCGATGCGAACCCGGGCGTCTACGACGGTCGCGGCGAGGCGCAGGCCGGCCGCATCCTGGGCATCATCGGCAGCGTCCTGCTGATCATCGGCGTCGTGGTGTTCGTCTTCGTGATCGTGCTGATCATGATCGGCGTCGCGTCGTCCTCGACCAGCACGTCGGACTACTCCGACCTCTCGCTGATCTCGCTGTTCTCCTGAGTGCCGTCGGCGCCGGCTACAGGTCGGCGCCGACGAGCACCGGCTCGTTGACGAGCCGGATCCCGAACTCCCGCTGCACCCCGTCGCGCACCTCGCGCGCCAGGTCGAGCAGCTCGGCCGTGGTGGCGCCCCCGCGATTGGTGAGGGCCAGCACGTGCTTGCCGGAGAGGCCCACGGGGCCCCGGCCGAACCCCTTCTCGAAGCCCGCGTGGTCGATGAGCCACGCGGCACTGGTCTTGACCGACCCGTCGGGCTGCTCGAAGCGCGGAGCGCCCTCGGGCAGCGCCGTGGCCTCCTGCGCCGAGAGGATCGGGTTGGTGAAGAACGACCCGGCGCTCCACGTGTCGTGGTCGTCGGCGTCGAGCACCATCCCCTTGCCCCGCCGCAGCGCCAGCACCGTCTCGCGGACCTGCGCCAGGCGCGCCCTGGCGCCGACCTCGACGCCGAGGTGGCGGGCCAGCTCGGCGTAGCGCACGGGGGCGCTGAGCGCGCCGGCGAAGCGCAGCTGGAAGGCGACCGTGAGCACGACGAAGCGGCCGGGCTCGTCCTTGAAGCGGCTGTGCCGGTAGGCGAAGCCGAGGTCGGTGAACATGAGCGTGCGGACGCGCTGCTCGACGCGGTCCCACGTGCGGACGCTGACGATCGTGTCGGCGACCTCCTGGCCGTAGGCGCCCACGTTCTGGATCGGGGTGGCACCGACCGAGCCGGGGATGCCGGCGAGGGCCTCGACGCCCTCCCAGTCCTGCGCGACGGCGTGGGCGACGAACCCGTCCCAGCTCTCGCCGGCGGCCACGGTGACCATGGCGCCGCTGCACGCGTCGGCGGAGACCTCGATCCCGCGCGTGCGGATCAGCACGACGGTGCCCTCGAAGCCGTCGTCCGCGACGACGAGGTTGCTGCCGCCGCCGACCAGCAGGACGGGCTCGCCGGCCTCGTCGGCCGAGCGGACGGCGGCGATCAGCTCGTCCTCGGTGGTGGCCTCCACGACCTCTCGGGCCGGACCTCCCAGGCGCAGCGTGGTGACCTCGGACAAGTGCATGCCGGTGACGCTAGCAGGCGGCTTCGGGAGGCCTGACAAACGTCGACGACCCCCGTGCCCAGGGGCACGGGGGTCGTCGGAAGTCGGGTTCAGCGCGTCTCGCGGTGCGCCTGGTGGGCGTCGCAGCGCGGGCAGTACTTCTTGACCTCGAGGCGGTCGGGATCGTTGCGACGGTTCTTCTTCGTGATGTAGTTGCGTTCCTTGCACTCAGTGCAGGCCAAGGTGATCTTGGGACGAACGTCGGAGCTCTTGCTGGCCACGGTGTGCCTCTTCTGGTCGGTGCCCCACCCGTTCCCGGGCGGGTGATGTGATGCTGACTTGCCGGTTCGGTAGCTGGGGCGGGGCTCGAACCCGCGACCTCACGATTATGAGTCGTGCGCTCTGACCAACTGAGCTACCCAGCCACGGAGTTGCGAGTCGCCTCGCTCCTCAGAGCCCCTTTACGGAATCGAACCGTAGACCTTTTCCTTACCATGGAAACGCTCTGCCGACTGAGCTAAAGGGGCAAGCCGACAAGTAAAGATACCGGGTCAGGTGCCGGGTTCCCAAATCGGGGTGGGCACGTCGTGGTGCGCCCTTGGCATCGCAGGGATTATCGAGCGGCTCGGGCGAGCCGGGAGGGCCACGACGGGCCGCCGTAGATGAAGCCCGTGTACGCCTGGACGAGGTCGGCGCCGGCCTCGATCCGGGTCCTCACGTCGGCCTCGCCGGTGACCCCGCCGACGCCGATCAGCGTGAGTCCCTCGCCGGCCCGCGCGCGGATCCGGCGCAGCACCTCGGTGGCGCGCTCGGCCAGGATCGGCCCGGACAGGCCACCGGCGCCCGCGGCGTCGACGACCTCGCGTGACGTGCGCAGGGTGTCGGGCCGGGCGATCGTCGTGTTGGTGGCGCTGATGCCGTCGAGGCCGAGCTCGAGGACGAGGTCGGTGACCTGGTCGATGTCCTCGTCGGCGAGGTCGGGCGCGATCTTCACCACCAATGGCACGCGGCGGCCGTGGTTGCCGTCAGCGACGGCCTTGACCGCAGCCAGGATCGGCTCGAGCGACTCGACGGCCTGCAGGTCGCGCAGCCCGGGCGTGTTCGGGCTCGAGACGTTGACGACGAGGTAGTCCGCGTAGGGCGACAGCAGGCGCGCACTCTCGACGTAGTCCTGCGCGGCACGCTCGGCGGGGACGACCTTCGTCTTGCCGATGTTGACGCCGATGACGGCCCGCTGCCCGGCGGCGGTGCCGCGCAGGCGGTGCAGGCGCGCGGCCACCTGGGCCGCGCCGTCGTTGTTGAATCCCATCCGGTTGACGATCGCGTGGTCGTCGACGAGCCGGAACAGACGCGGGCGCTCGTTGCCGGGCTGCGGGCGGGCGGTGACCGTGCCGATCTCGACGTGGCCGAAGCCCAGGGCGAGCAGGCCGAGGACGCCGCGCGCGTTCTTGTCGAAGCCGGCGGCGAGGCCGAAGCGGTGCGGGAACTCGACGCCCATGACGGTGACGGGGCTCGGCTCGACGCGGTAGGCCAGCGAGGTCAGCGGGCGACCTGCGCGGATCGCGGCGAAGGCACGCTCGTGGATCCGCTCGGGATCCATGCGGGCGAAGACGGTGTCGAAGAGCGCGTCGTAGGCCACGGCGCCACCCTAGGCCACCGCCGACCTCACCCCTCCGGTGCGCGAGATCTGTGGCACTGTCCACCCTTTTCGCGCCGGATCCGCCCGAAACCAGTGGATGCCGCTACAGATCTGGCTGACCGGAGGTCAGTGGAGCCAGGCGGCGACCCACCAGAGGACGCCGTAGGGAGCGTCGGCGTAGGGGACGGAGACGCGCCAGCCGTCGCCCAGCTGTTCGCCGAGGTCCACCAGCGGCTCGATCCCCGACGCCCAGAGCTCGGCGCCGAGCTGCGGATCCAGCGCCGCGAGCCGCGAGCCGTCGCCGGAGCGCAGCGCGAGGTCGACGGTGTCGTCGAAGTCGAGCGCGCGCTCGTCGAGGTGACCGGGGGCCTTCTCGCCGCGCTTGGCGCTGCCGTTGGCCATGACGAGCAGCACCTCGGCGCCGTCCTCGACCCGGCCCGTGAAGCCGGCCGCGTCGAGCAGGGCTCGCGCCACCTCGGGGGCGAAGGGGTCGTCACCGACGACCGAGACCGCCTCGACGCCGCGCGTGATCGCCTGCACCGCCGCGACGGCGGAGACGCGGAGCTCGGCCACGGGGTCCTCGAGGCTCGCGTAGCGCGGCAGCAGCGCGGGCACGGGCGGCAGCACGACGAGTCGGCGGATCACGCGAGACCTCGGATCGCCCGGGCGGGCGGACGGCGCCCCGCGATCGTCCACGCCATGTCGACGACCTGGCGCGTCTCGGGCACCTGGTGCACGCGGTAGACGCGCGCCCCGGCCGTGGCGGCGACGGCGGTGGCCGCGAGCGTGCCCAGCAGGCGCTCTCCGACCGGCGCGTCGAGCGTCTCGCCGACGAAGTCCTTGTTCGACAGCGAGACGAGCACGGGCCAGCCGGTGTCGACCATCTCGCCGAGCCGTCGAGTGACCTCGAGCGAGTGGAACGTGTTCTTGCCGAAGTCGTGGGCCGGGTCGATCAGGAGGCTCTCACGGGCGACGCCGAGCGAGACGGCGCGCTCGGCCTGGGCCACCGTGGAGGCGATCGCGTCGGCGACCACGTCGTCGTACTCCAGCCGGTGCGGCCGGGTGCGGGGCGTGACGCCGCCGGTGTGCGTGCAGACCATCGCGACGTCGAACTCGGCGGCGACCTCGGCCAGGCCAGGGTCGGCACCGCCCCAGGCGTCGTTGAGCAGGTCGGCGCCGGCCTCGCAGACGGCACGGCCGACTTCGGCACGCCACGTGTCGACGCTGATCACGACGCCGGGGAACGCCGATCGCACGCGCTCGACGAAGCCGACGACGCGGCGCTTCTCCTCGTCCGCGTCGATCTCTACGCCGGGTGCCGCCTTGATGCCGCCGATGTCGACGATCTCTGCGCCCTCCTCGACGACCTGCTGCACGCGGTCGAACGCGGAGTCCTCGGCCCACGTGGCGCCCTTGTCGAAGAACGAGTCGGGGGTGCGGTTGACGATCGCCATCATCAGCGTGGCGTCGTCGGCGAAGGTGTGGCGGCCGAGGCGCAGGGTCATCGTGCGACCTCCGCGGCCGGCGGGCGCTCGGAGAGGTCGACCTCGCGCGCGATCTCCTCGAGACCGCGGAACTGGTGGAGCACGACGCGATCCTCCCCCACGCGGGCGTCGGAGCGCGACAACACGGCCGCGGTGAGCTGCACCGCCATGGGTCCGAGGTCCTGCAGCGACTGGTGCGAGTGGGCGCGGCGGCCGAGGTCGACCTGCGCGATCGCGTCGAGGCCGAGGCGGTCGGAGACGTCGATGAGGGCCGCGAGGTCGACGCCGTAGCCGACCGGGACGTGGAGGGTCTCGTAGACCGAACGGCGCACCGCCCACTCCCCCGCGAGCGGCTGCACCACGCGGCCGAGGTGCGGTCGGGCCAGCGCGAGCAGCGGACGGGCGACGAGCTCGGTGGCGCGACCGCCGCCCTGCGGGTCGTCGGCGGCGCCCGCGCGGAACGGCCGCTCGTAGAAGCCCTTGACGAGGGCGACCCCCGGGTCCGTGAGCAGCGGGCCGAGCAGGCCGGTGACGAAGTGCGTGTCCCACTCGGTGAGGTCGGCGTCGACGAACGCGAGGACGTCGCCCGTGGTGACGAGCTGCGACTTCCAGATGGACTCGCCCTTGCCGGCACGGTGGCCGAGGTCGGGGCGGATGTCGGCGAGGGAGTGGACGCGGGCACCTGCCTCCGCCGCGATCCGGGCCGTGTCGTCGGTCGAGCCGCCGTCGACGACGACGAGCTCGTCGACGAGGTCGGAGTCGCGGACGAATGCGTCGTGGATCCGGCCCACGACGTCGCCGACCGTGGCGGCCTCGTTGACCGCGGGGATCACGAGGCTGACTCGGGTGCCCGTCGCGCGCTTGGCGTCGAGCAGCCCGTCGAGGTCCCACGGACGCCGGAACGTGCGCCGGTCGAACCACGTGTCTGCCACGCGTTCACCGTACTCGTGGGGTCAGCGGGGGTCGCCGTCGACGACCACGCCGCCGAGCAGCCGCTCGACCGTGAAGCGCGCCTGGGCCGGCGACGGCACCGGGGCGTCGACCTCGGCCGCGGACTCCACGTCGTGGCCCAGTGCGGCGATCGCCTCGCGGCGGGCGTCCTCGAGAGCGGCCGCGACCTCGGCACGGGAGTGTCCCCCGGCGGGGCGGCGGGCCTCCTCGAGCAGGTCGAGCTCGTACGCGTCGGGCACGAGGTCGTAGAGGGCGTGCAGCGTCCAGTCCTCGCCCGGGCGGTCGTCGGTGGCGCTCATGCCACCGACGATAGGGGCCACCACCGACGGATGTGGGGGTGGGAAAAGGGACGAGCCCCCGACCGTCTCCGGTCGGGGGCTCGCGTCACGTGGCAGGTAGAGGATTCGAACCTCTGAAGGCAATGCCGGCTGATTTACAGTCAGCTCCCTTTGGCCGCTCGGGCAACCTGCCGCGACAGTCTGCAAGATTACCCCAGCGTCCCGCCGGGCCCGAAATCAGGGCCGCCTCGGAGCACCGCTCCCGCGCGGCGCGGCAGGCCGTAGGGTGGCCCCATGGCCGACTCCTCCTTCGACATCGTCAGCAAGATCGACCGCCAAGAGGCCGACAACGCCCTCAACCAGGCGGTCAAGGAGATCTCGACGCGCTACGACTTCAAGAACACCAACGCCTCCATCGAGTGGAAGGGCGAGTGGGGCGTGGAGATCACCGCGAACGCCGAGGAGCGCGCCCGCGCCATCCTCGACGTCTTCCAGACCAAGCTGGTCAAGCGGAACATCAGCCTCAAGGCCTTCGAGGCCGACGAGCCGCGCCAGTCGGGCAAGGACGTCAAGATCAACGGCACCTTCGGCGAGGGCATCAGCACCGAGCAGGCCAAGAAGGTCAGCAAGCTGATCCGCGACGAGGGGCCCAAGGGCGTGAAGGTGCAGATCCAGGGCGACGAGCTGCGCGTCACGAGCAAGTCCCGTGACGACCTGCAGGAGGTCATCGCGCTGGTCAAGAACGCCGACCTCGACTTCGCGGTGCAGTTCACCAACTACCGCTGATCCCCGGCCGCGGCGCCCGCCGCCTCTCACTTGTTACTCGTCCGTCCCGTGGCGGGGCACTGGCGCATGTTCCGGGCAGTGTAGAGAATCTCCCCACGGGGACCCCCGACCCCGAGGTCCGCTCTTCCCCGGCAGCGGATCACTGAAGAGGCCCCAGGTGACTCCCTCCCTGGGGCCTCTGCCTGCTCCCCGTCGTGTCGCGCAGTCTCCGCATTCTCCGGAAACTCGTTGAGGATTGAACTACATTCGAACGCGCGGGCCGTTGGGGAAGACCGCCCGCACTGGGGGAAAGGCCCCGGTGCCCGGTGGGAGGACGGCATCGGGGCACACCTCCCGACTACCGCTGAACCGTGACGCCGCGCTGGCGGGCGGCGCCCGCCACGAGGACCGCGGCGAGCAGCATGACCGCCGCGGCCGGGACGAGGGCCCACGCGGCGCTGAGCTCGTCCGCGACGAACCCGAGCGCCACTCCCCCGGCCGAGGCCGAGCCCAGGAACGCCATCGAGGTGACCGAGAGCGCCGTGGCGCGGTTCGCCTCGGTGACGCGGTCGTGCACGAGCGCGTTGTACGCGGCGCCGAACGACGTGTGCACGAGGTAGCAGAGCCAGAAGCCCGCGATCAGCGCGACCGGGCCGCCGGCGATCGCCATGATCGCGAGACCGATCGCCTCGGCGGCGCCGAGGATCGGCGCGAGGACTCCCGGACCGACCTCGCGCAGCACCCGAGAGGCCACCGTGGCACCGAGCGCCGCCAAGCCCCACGCGATCGACGACACGATGCCGAGCACGGTGCCCGCGCTGCTGGTGTCGGACGAGAACTCGGCGAGCCGCACCGGCATCAGCAGCTCGAGCCCCGCGACGGCAACACCGCACAGCAGCATCGCGGCGGTCAGCAGGCGCAGACGGCGGCCGAAGGCGACCCGCACGCCCGAGACGAGCGTCGCGCGCCAGCCGGGCGCGGCCTCCTCGGTGTGCTGGACCGACTCCATCAGCAGCCGCGCGCACCCGATCTGCACGACGACGATGGCGATCGACAGCGTGTAGGGCACGGCCAGCGCGACCCCGTCGGACCACGGGGCGACGTAGAGCAGACCCGCGGTGAGCACCGAGCCGACCGCGATGGCTCCGCTGATGACGCCACCGGCCAGGGCGAGCGCGGAGGGCACCTCGTCCGAGGCGCCGCGGGCGTTCTCGGCGTCGACGAACCACGACTCGAGCGCCCCGCTGTCGAGGGCCCTGAACAGGCCGCTGACGGCCCACGCCAGCGCGAACGCCAGCACCGACTGCGCCACGAGCGTGAGGCCGTAGGCCGCGATCGCCGCGACGCCCGACGCGATGAACACCGGCCGGCGCCCCCACGAGTCCGCGAGTGCCCCGCTGGGGATCTCCATGACCAGCACGACGACGCCCTGCGCGGCCATCGCCAGGCCGACCTCGGCGATCGTCAGACCGCGCTCCAAAGGCAGCAGCAGGGACACCGGCATGAGGAGCCCGGTGGCCAGCCAGCGCAGTCCGAGCAGCAGCAGGAACCGGCCTCTCACCCCCATGCCACGACTCTAGGACCACCCGCGGGGAAGACGGCGGCAGGAAAGGGTGTTGACTCAGCACGTGGCGACGACCAATTCCGACTCCAAGGCAGGGCTGATCTACGGGACGGCCGCCTACCTGTGCTGGGGCTTCTTCCCCCTCTACTGGCCCCTGCTCGAGCCCGCGTCGGCGTACGAGGTGCTCGCGCACCGCATCGTCTGGACCTTCGTCTTCTGCCTCGGCCTGCTGACCATCGCACGCAAGTGGGGCGCGTTCCGCGCGATCATCGGCCAGCGTCGGCTCATGGTGCCGCTCGCGCTCGCCTCGGTGGTCATCACCATCAACTGGGGTGCGTTCATCTGGGGCGTCACCAACGGTCACGTCATCGAGACGAGCCTCGGCTACTTCATCAACCCGCTCATGACCGTGCTGCTCGGCGTCTTCGTCCTGGGCGAGAGCCTGCGGCGCCTGCAGTGGGTCGCGGTCGGGCTGGGCATCCTCGCGGTGGTCGTGCTGACCGTGGACTACGGCCGTCCGCCGTGGGTCGCCCTCGTGCTGGCCACGAGCTTCGCGACCTATGGATTCCTCAAGAAGCGCGCGAACCTCGGCACGATCGAGGCGCTCTCGGTGGAGACGACGATCCTCACCCCGTTCGCCATCGCCTTCCTGGTGTTCCTCGGGGTCAACGGCACGCTGGCGTTCGGGCACGAGGGCGCGCTCAACACGGTGCTGCTGATGGGCACCGGCATCGTCACCGCGATCCCACTGCTGATGTTCGGCGCCGCCGCGATCAGGCTCTCGCTCACGACCATCGGCATCCTGCAGTACCTCGGACCGATCCTGCAGTTCATCTTCGGGCTGACGATCTTCGGCGAGCACATGGGCACGGCGCGCTGGATCGGCTTCGTGATCGTGTGGGCGGCACTGGTGATCTTCACCTACGACGCGATGCGCACGCGGCGTCGCGCCAAGCGCACCGCCGACGAGTGCGCGGCTGAGTCGACCGCGATCTGACCGCCTCCCCCGCGAGTGCGCGGTTCCGGCCGGCGGCGGAGGGCTGGTCAGCCGAGGCGGTCGGTGGCGCGGGTGCAGATGTCGTCGAGGGCGTCGCGGGCCGGGCCGGCCGGGAGCTTCGCGAGCAGGGCGCGGGCCGCGTCGGCCTCGGCACGGACGTAGGCGCGGGCGCGGTCCATCGCGGGGTGCTCGCGCAGGGCGCGGATGACCCACTGGACGTCGTCCTCGTCGGCGATCGGGCCCGAGAGCAGCTCGCGCAGGCGCTCGTCGCCCTCCACCGGCGCGGACTGCACCAGCAGGGTGGGCAGCGTGGGCACGCCCTCGCGCAGGTCGGTGCCGGGCACCTTGCCCGAGTCGTCGGCGTCGCTGGCGACGTCGATGATGTCGTCGGCCAGCTGGAAGGCGACGCCGATGCGCTCGCCGAACTCCAACAGCGTGGCCTCGACGTCCTCGCCCGCACCGGACATCATCGCGCCGAAGCGCGCGGCGGTGGCGATCAGGGAGCCCGTCTTGTCGGCCACCACCGAGAGGTAGTGCTCGAGCGGGTCGTCGTCGGGACCGGGACCGAGGGTCTCGCGCAGCTGGCCGTGCACCAGGCGGGCGAACGTCTCGGCCTGGATGCGGACGGCCTCGGGACCGAGGTCGGCCACGAGGGACGAGGCACGCGCGAACAGGAAGTCGCCCACCAGGATCGCGACCGAGTTGTTCCAGCGCGCGTTCGCGCTGGGAGCACCGCGGCGCATGGACGCCTCGTCCATCACGTCGTCGTGGTACAGCGTGGCGAGGTGCGTCAGCTCGACCACCACGGCCGCCGGGACGATGTGCGGAGCGGTGGGGTCGCCGAACTCGGCGCACAGCACCGTGAGCAGGGGGCGGAAGCGCTTGCCACCGGCCTGCAGCAGGTGCGAGGAGGCCTCGGCGACGAGGGGCTCGGGGCTGTGGGCCGAGGTGACGAGCAGGTCCTCGACCTGCTGCACGCCGGCCGAGACCCGCTGCTCCAACGCGTCATCCGCGAACGACCCGACGCTGGCCACGTCCCACTTCCTTCCCACGACCGCCGACGACATGCCCGCTAGCGCACGAAGGCGCCGGCGTTCTGGGCCAGATCGAGCATCGGACCCGGCAGGAGGCCGAGCACGACCGTCGTGATCACGGCCAAGGCAATCACCACGGTAGTCGTCACGCCCGCGACGGCCACGGTCGGCCCATCACCGACGGGGTCGGTGAAGAACATCAGCACGATCACGCGGACGTAGAAGTAGGCCGCGACGGCGCTGCACAGCACGCCGATGACGACGAGGAGCCAGGCCCCACCGCCCCACGCCGCGCTGAAGACGGCCCACTTGCCGTTGAAGCCCGCGGTGAGCGGGATGCCCGCGAACGACAGCATGAACACGGCGAACGAGCCCGCCAGGAACGGCGACTCCTTGCCGAGTCCGGCCCACTTCGACAGGTGGGTGGTCTCGCCCGCGGAGTCGCGCACGACCGTGACGATCGCGAACGCGCCGATCGTGGCCACGCCGTACGCCAGCAGGTAGAACAGCACCGAGGAGACCGACGTGATGGACAGGCCCTCCTGGTCGCCGAGGTAGGCGCCCGAGAGGCCCACCGTGAGGAAGCCGGCGTGCGCGATCGACGAGTACGCCAGCATGCGCTTGACGTCGGTCTGGCTGATCGCGACGATCGAGCCGACGAGCATCGTGAGGACCGCGACGACCCACAGGACGGGCCGCCAGTCCCACGACGCTCCGCCGAAGGCCACGAACAGCACGCGCATCATGGCGATGAACGCGGCGGCCTTGGTGGCCGCGGCCATGAAGGCCGTGACCGGCGTCGGGGCGCCCTGGTAGACGTCGGGGGTCCAGCTGTGGAACGGCACCGCGCCCACCTTGAACAGCAGGCCCACCAGCAGCAGCCCGATGGCCGCGAGCAGGATCGCGGTCTCGTCGCCGCGCGCCGAGACGGCCGTGTTGATCTCGGTCAGGTTGAGGCTGCCGGAGTAGCCGTAGGCCAGCGCCGCGCCGTAGAGGAAGAACGCCGACGAGAACGCACCCAGCAGGAAGTACTTCATCGCCGCTTCCTGGCTGAGCAGGCGACGACGACGCGCCACGCCGCACAGCACGTACAGCGGCAGCGACAGCACCTCGAGGGCGACGAACATCGTGATGAGGTCGTTCGAGACCGCGAACAGCATCATGCCGGCCAGCGCGAACGTCGCCAGCGGGAAGACCTCGGTGTGCTCGAGGCGGGCCGTGGTGGCCTCGGTCTCGCCGGGCGAGCCCGGGGCATCGGCGGCGCGGCCGATGAAGTCGCTGAGGCCGCCCTCGTGGCTGCGCTCGGCGAACATCAGGAACGACAGGATGCCGAAGATGAGCAGCATCGCCCACGTGAGGACGCCGGGACCGTCGACCGCGACGGCGCCCTCGCCCCCGACGGAGCCCAGGGCCGCCCAGCGACCCTCGGGCACCTCCTCGAGGCCGAGGTAGACCCACACGGTGAGGCCGAGCGTGATGATCGAGCCGAGCACCGCGACGACGGTCTGGGCGACGAAGCGCGCCCGGCGGGGCGCGACGACCTCCACGACGAGGCCGATCATCGCGACCGCGGCGATCGCGATCAGCGGCGACAGCTGGCCGTAGTCGAGGTCGGCCGCGGGGATGTCGGGGCCGGCGGCGGCCAGGGACCCGGGCAGGACGGACGCGAGCGTGCCGATCATTCGTGGGCTCCTTCCGTCTGGTCTGCGAGGTCGATGGGCGCGCGCTGCGGCGGATCGCCGACCCCCACCGTGGCCACGACCGGCTCGACGGCCGGGTCGATCACCTCGAGCAGCGGCTGGGGCACGAAGCCCAGGCCGATGATGAGCACGAGCGCGGGCGCGAGCGCCCCCACCTCGCGGCGCGACAGGTCGGTGAACCCAGCAGTGCCCTCGTTGAGCGGGCCGGTCATCGTGCGCTGGTACATGAGCAGGATGTAGACGGCGGCCAGCACGATGCCCAGCGTCGCCACGGTGGCGATCGGGATCGAGCGGCTGAAGGTGCCGACGAGCACGAGGAACTCCGACACGAACGGCGCCAGGCCGGGCAGCGAGAGGCTCGACAGGCCGCCGACGAGCAGCACGCCGGAGAGCACCGGGGCGACCTTCTGGACGCCGCCGTAGTCGCTGATGCGCGCCGAGCCGCGGCGGGCGATCATCATGCCCGCGACGAGGAACAGCACCGCGGTGGAGAGACCGTGGTTGAACATGTAGAGCACCGAGCCGGTCATCGACACCGACGTGAAGGCGAAGATGCCCAGGATGATGAAGCCGAAGTGCGACACCGACGTGAGCGCGATGAGTCGGCGCAGGTCGTCCTGCCCGATCGCGAGCAGCGCGCCGTACAGGATGCTGATGACCGCGAGGACGAGCACGACCGGGCTGGCCCACTCCGAGGCGCCCGGGAACAGCTCGAGGCACCAGCGGATCATGCCGAACGTGCCGATCTTGTCGATCACGCTGACCATCAGCACCGAGGTGCCGGGCGTCGCCGAGGCGGCCGCGTCGGGCAGCCACGTGTGCAGCGGCCACAGCGGCGCCTTGATCGCGAACGCGATGAAGAAGCCCAGGAACAGCAGGCGCTCGGTGGACTGCGACATCTCGAGGCTCATGAGGTCGGCATGCAGGAAGCTCGGGCCGCCCTGCTGCGTGGAGAGCACGTACAGACCCACGACCGACGCCAGCATGAGCAGGCCGCCGACGAGGTTGTAGACGAGGAACTTCACCGCGGCGTAGCTGCGCTGGCCCGTGCCGTGACCACCGATCAGGAAGTAGATCGGGATCAGGGTGGCCTCGAACAGCACGTAGAACGTGAAGACGTCGGTGGCGGCGAACACGCCGATCGCGAGCGCCTCCAGCACCAGCATCAGCGCGAAGTACGAGTTCGTCCCCGCGGGGTCGTCCTCCTTGTCGCGCCACGAGGCCAGCAGCACGATCGGCACGAGGACGGTGACCAGGAAGATCATCGTCAGGCCGATGCCGTTGACGCCGAGTGCCCAGTGGGCGCCGATCGCGCCGATCCACTCGTACTCCTCGGTCAGCTGGTAGCCGCCGCTCTCGATGTCGAACCGCGCGAGCAGCGCGAGCGACATGACGAGGGTCAGCAGCGACACGGCGACCGCGACGTACCGCGGCAGGACGGCGTCGACCGTGCGCGGCAGCAGCGCCACGACGAGCGCGCCGATGAGCGGGACGGCGATCAGCAGGGACAGCATCATGCGAGCGTCACCGCCAGCAGGCCCAGCAGGACCACGAGAGCACCTCCGAGCACCATCAGTGCATAGGAACGGACATAGCCGGTCTGCGGCTTGCGCAGCTCGCCGGAGACTTCACCGATGCGGTCGGCCGACCCCGACACGAGGCCGTCGATGACCTTCGCGTCGGCCCAGACGAGGGCTCGGGTGAGGTGGGTCGCGGGGCGGCCCACCAGCGCATCGTTCACGTTGTTGCCGTACAGCTCGGCGCGACCGGCCCGCGTGAAGATCGAGACCTCGGAGTCGGCGGGCGCCGTGTCGGCGATCTCGCGGCGTCCGTAGAGGACCCACGCGAGCGCCACGCCGGCCGCCACGACCGCCAGCACGATGAGTGTGATGACGAAGATCGGCACCCCGAACTCGTGGTGCTCGGTGTGGCCGGTGGCCGGCTCGAGCCACTTCTCGATCCAGTCGCCGAACGCCATCACGCCGGCCAGCAGCGAGAGCGCCGCCAGCACGATCAGCGGCACGGTCATCACGGCGGGAGACTCGTGCGGGTGCACGTCCTCGCGCCAGCGCTTCTCGCCGAAGAAGGTCATCAGCATGAGGCGCGTCATGTAGAACGCGGTGATGCCGGCGCCGACCAGGGCGGCGAGGCCCACCCAGATGTTCTCGCCCAGGGCCGCCTCGATGATCTTGTCCTTGGAGAAGAAGCCCGAGGTTCCCGGGAAGCCCAGGATCGCCAGGTAGCCGATGCCGAACGTGTAGAACGTGATCGGCATGGCCTGGCGCAGGCCGCCGTAGTGGCGCATGTCGACGTCGTCGTTCATGCCGTGCATGACCGAGCCGGCGCCGAGGAACATGTTGGCCTTGAAGAAGCCGTGCGTCAGCAGGTGGAAGATCGCGAAGGCGTAGCCCGCGGGGCCGAGGCCGGCGGCGAGCATCATGTAGCCGATCTGGCTCATCGTGGAGCCGGCGAGCGCCTTCTTGATGTCGTCCTTCGTGCAGCCGATCCAGGCGCCGGCCAGCAGCGTGATGAAGCCGACCGCGATGACGAAGCTGCGCGCGGTCTCCGAGGCGTCGAAGACGTCGTGCGAGCGGACCACCAGGTAGACGCCGGCGGTGACCATGGTGGCGGCGTGGATGAGCGCCGAGACCGGGGTGGGGCCCTCCATCGCGTCGAGCAGCCAGGCCTGCAGCGGGAACTGCGCCGACTTGCCGCACGCGCCCAGCAGCAGGAGAAGGCCGAGCGCGGTGGCGACGTTGCCCGAGACCGAGTGGACCTGCGCGTTCACCGCGGCGATCGAGCTGGTGCCGAACCAGGCGAACATCGTCATGATCGCCAGGGCCATGCCGAGGTCGCCGACGCGGTTGAGCACGAAGGCCTTCTTCGCGGCGGCTGCGGCCGACGGCTTGTGCTGCCAGAACCCGATGAGCAGGTAGGACGCCAGGCCGACGCCCTCCCAGCCGAGGAACAGCACGAGGTAGTCCGCTGCCAGGACGAGCGTCAGCATCGCCGCGATGAACAGGTTCAGGAAGGCGAAGAAGCGGCGGCGGCGCGGGTCGTGCGCCATGTACCCGATCGAGTACACGTGGATGAGCGTGCCGACGCCGGTGATCAGCAGGACGAACAGGCTCGAGAGCGTGTCGAACGTGAACGAGAAGTCCACGTGGAAGCGGCCCGCGTCGATCCACGTGCCGAGGGTGGTGGTGACCGAGCGGTCGCCGGAGTCGCGTCCGGCGAGCTCGATGAACATCACGAGGCCCAGCACGAACGACGCGGCCGAGCACGCGGTGGCGATGAGGTGACCGAAGCGGTCGGACTCCTTGCCCCACGTCAGCAGCAGCGCTGCGCCCGCCAGGGGGATGGCGATGAGCAGCCAGGAAAGTTCCAGCACGGCGTCTCCCTCAGGCCTTCAGCAGGTTCGCCTCGTCGACCGAAGTCGTCCGACGCGTGCGGTAGATGGACACGATGATGGCCAGGCCGATGGTGACCTCGGCGGCGGCGACGACCATGACGAAGAACGCCGCGACCTGGCCGTCGAGGTTGCCGTGCTGGCGCGCGAAGGTGACGAACGCGAGGTTCGTGGCGTTCAGCATGAGCTCGACGCACATGAACACGACGATCGCGTTGCGGCGCACGAGCACGCCGATCGCGCCGATCGAGAACAGCAGCATCGACAGGGTGAGGTACTCGGTCATGGCGTGACCCCCTCATCGTCGTCAGTGTCGGGCTTTCGGGTGTCGGGCTTCTCGGTGGTCAGCGGACGCTCGTCGGGATCGATGTCGCTGGCCGAGATCTCGCCGACCACGTGGGTGACGTCCTCGGCGCCGTGCACCTCGAACTGGTGGCGCGACACGAGCGTGCCGGGCACCGACTCGGGCAGCGGCGTGCCGTCGGGCAGCAGGGCCGGGGTGTCGACCGCGTTGTGGCGGGCGAAGACGCCGGGCGTGGGCGCGTTGCCGGGGTGCTTGCCGGACTCGGCGTAGTCGCGCATCCGGCGCTCCTGCAGCTCGGCCTGCGTGGGCGGGTCGACGAGGCGCTCGCGGTGCGCCAGCACCATGGCGCCCAGGACCGCGACGATCATCAGGGCCGCGGTGAACTCGAAGGCGATGACGTACTTGCTGAACAGCAGCGAGGCGAGTCCGTGCACGTTGCCGTTCGCGTTGGCCTCGCCGATGCCGACGACCGCCGAGGAGACCGACTGCGCGACCGCGAGGGCCAGCACGAGCGCGAACAGGATGCCCACGACCACGGCGGCCGCGCGCTGGCCCTTGATCGTCTCGACGACCGAGTCGGCGGTCTCGACGCCCACGAGCATCAGCACGAACAGGAACAGCATCATGATCGCGCCGGTGTAGACGATGATCTGCACCGCGAACAGGAACGGGGCGCCCTGCGCCGCGTAGAGCATCGCGAGGCTGATCATGACGACCGCCAGGCACAGCGCCGCGTGCACGGCCTTGCGCGCGAAGATCAGGCCCATCGCCGCCAGCACCATGACCGGGGCGAGGATCCAGAACGCCGTCACGAGGTCGCCTCCGTGCCGCTCGTGGTCTCGACGATCGGCAGCGACTTCCCGCGGTAGTAGTCCGTGTGGTCGTCGCTGATGAGCATCTCGTGCGGCGGCTCGACCATGCCGGGCAGCAGCGGCGCCAGCAGGTCGGACTTCTCGTAGATCAGGTCGGCGCGGTTGTCGTCGGCCAGCTCGTACTCGTTGGTCATCGTCAGCGCGCGCGTGGGGCAGGCCTCGATGCACAGGCCGCACAGGATGCAGCGCAGGTAGTTGATCTGGTAGACGCGGCCGTACCGCTCACCGGGGCTGAAGCGCTCGTCCTCGGTGTTGCTGGCGCCCTCGACGTAGATCGCGTCGGCGGGGCATGCCCAGGCGCACAGCTCGCAGCCGACGCACTTCTCCAGGCCGTCGGGCCAGCGGTTGAGCTGGTGACGTCCGTGGAAGCGCGGCGCCGTGGGCACCTTCTCGAACGGGTACTTCTCGGTGACGGGCTTCTTGAACATCGTCCGGAACGTCACGCCGAAGCCGGCGATCGGGTCCCAGAGCGTCTCCTTGAGCGTCGTCATGGTCACACTCCCCCATCGGTGGGTTGCGAGGTGGTCGGTGCGGAGGAAGCGGTGGCGCGCTGCGAGGGCAGCGGCGGCACCGGGTAGCCGCCGGCGAAGGCGTCGAACTCCGCGGGCTCCGGCTCGGGCTCCTCGTCCTCGTCGTCCCGCGAGGGCAGGAAGAAGGTGACGATGAGCAGGGCGCCGGCGACCGCCGCGGCGATCAGCATGGCGTTCTGGTCGAGCATGTCCTCGACCTGGAGCTTGCGGATGAACGCCAGCGCGACGATCCAGCCCAGCGCGATCGGGATGAGCCACTTCCAGCCGAAGTGCATGAACTGGTCGTAGCGCATGCGGGGCAGGGTGCCACGCAGCCAGATGTACATGAAGATGAAGCCGAGCGTCTTGAGGAAGAACCACAGGACGGGCCAGTAGCCCTCGTTCGCGCCCTCCCAGATCTGGGCGATGCCGAACGGGGCGCGCCAGCCGCCGAGGAACATCGTGGTGGCCAGCGCCGCGACGGTGACCATGTTGATGTACTCGGCCAGGAAGAACATCGCGAACTTGAACGACGAGTACTCGGTGTGGAAGCCGCCGACCAGCTCGCCCTCGGCCTCGGGGAGGTCGAAGGGGGCCCGGTTGGTCTCGCCGACCATCGCGATGACGTAGATGATGAACGACGGCAGCAGCGGGATGAAGAACCAGATGTCCTCCTGGGCCGCCACGATCTCCGACGTCGACATCGAGCCGGCGTAGATGAACACCGCGACGAGCGACAGGCCCATCGCCACCTCGTAGCTGATCACCTGGGCGCTCGAGCGCAGGCCGCCGAGCAGGGCGTAGATCGAGCCGGAGGACCAGCCGGCCAGCACGATGCCGTACACGCCGACCGAGGTGACGGCCAGGATGTAGAGCACCGCGACGGGCAGGTCGGTCAGCTGCAGCGGCGTCTCCTCGCCGAAGAAGTTCACGACCGGGCCGAACGGGATGACCGCCCAGGCCAGGAACGACGGCACCACCGCGATGATCGGGGCGACGTAGTAGACGACCTTGTCGGCGGCCTTGGGGAAGATCTCCTCCTTGAGGCCCAGCTTCACGCCGTCGGCGAGGCTCTGCAGCAGGCCGAAGGGGCCGTTCACGTTGGGGCCGATGCGGTGCTGCATGCGGGCCACGACGCGGCGCTCGAACCAGATGTTGAACAGCGTGTAGAGCACGAGGAACACGAAGATCAGCAGGGCCTTGAGGGCCACCACCCACCAGGGATCGTTGCCGAACAGCTCCATCATGCGATGCCTCCCGAGAGGACGACGCGGGCGCCGTGCCCGGCTCCGAGGGCGGCGCCGAGGTGGACGCCGGAGTTCGTGGGCGCCCAGACGACGCCGTCGGGCATGAAGGCGGCCTCCGCGACGAACGAGGCGGAGCCCGAGGGCCCGGTCAGGGTGGCCTCGGTGCCCGGGGCGACGCCGGCAGCGAGCAGCGTGGCCTCGCTGGCCCTCAGCACCGGGACGCGCGCGGTCTGGCGGTAGTGGTCGGCGCCGTCCTGGAGGCGGCCGTCGTCGACGAGCTGCTTCCAGGTGTCGAGCACGACCTTCTGCGCGGTGGACTTGGCGGCGGCCTGCTTGCGGGCGCGGAAGGCGGCGCGCTTGCCGTCCCACGGCCCGAGCTCGTGCCACTCGGCGGCGGCCTCGTCGACCGTGCGGATGCCGATCGGGCGACCCAGCTCCTCGGCGATGCCGGCCAGGACCCGCACGTCGGGAAGAGCAGGCGAATCGATCAGGACCTTCGCGAAGGGCCGCGGGCGACCCTCCCAGTTCACGAACGTGCCGGCCTTCTCGACCGGAGGCGCGACGGGCAGGACCACGTCGGCCAGCGCGGTGACGGCGGACTCGCGGACCTCGAGGCTGACGACGAAGTCGACGACCCGCAGCGCCTCGCGGGCGGCCGACGGATCGGCGAGGTCGTCGAGGTCGACGCCGCCCACGACGAGCGCGCCGAGCTCACCGGCGGCCGCGGCCGCGATGATCGCGTCGGTGTCGAGGCCGGCCTCGTCGGGCAGGCTCGGGACGCCCCAGTCGGCGGCGACGTCGGCACGCGCCTCGGCCGAGGCGACCGGGCGACCGCCGGGCAGCAGGGTGGGCAGGCAGCCGGCGTCGAGCGCCGAGCGGTCGCCGGCGCGGCGCGGGACCCAGGCCCAGCGGGCCCCGGTCTCGGTGGCCTTGGCGGCGACGGCGGAGAGACCGCCGGGGACCGTGGCGAGGCGCTCGCCGGCCAGGATGATCGCGCCGGGCTCGAGGGCCAGCTCGGCCAGCGCCGCGGGCTCCTGGCCGGGGATCGTCGGGACGAGCGTGCCACTCATCTTCGACAGGCCCCGCGTGGTGTGCGTGCCGAGGGCGACGACCTTGACGCCCTTGCGGCTGGCCTTGCGCAGGCGCAGGAACAGCGCCCCGGCCTCGTCCTCGGGCTCGAGGCCCACCAGGACGACCGTGGACGCCTTCTCGAGGTCGGCGAAGCGGACGCTCGCAGGCGTGCCGGCGACCTTGGCGGCGAGGAACTCGGTCTCCTCCTTGGCGGTGGCCCGCGTGCGGAAGTCGATGTTGTTCGTGCCGAGCGCGACCCGGGCGAACTTGGCGTACGCGTACGCGTCCTCGACCGTGAGGCGGCCGCCGGTCAGGACGGCCTTGCCGGCAGCGGCCGCGAGTCCGCGCGCCGCGACGGCGAGGGCTCCGGGCCACGACGTGGGCTCGAGCTCGCCCGTCTCGGGGTTGCGCACGAGCGGCGTGGTGAGCCGGTCGGCCTGGCGCGACCACGTGAACGCGAAGCGGTCCTTGTCGGTGATCCACTCCTCGTTGACCTCGGGGTCGTCGCCGGCGAGGCGGCGCATGACCTTGCCGCGGCGGTGGTCGACGCGGATGGCCGAGCCGCACGCGTCGTGCTCGGCGACCGACGGGACGCTGATGAGGTCGAACGGGCGCGAGCGGAAGCGGTAGTCGGCGCTGGTGAGCGCGCCCACCGGGCAGATCTGGATCGTGTTGCCGCTGAAGTACGAGCCGAACGGGACGTCCTCGGCGATGCCGATCTGCTGCTGGGCGCCGCGCTCGAGCAGCGCGATGAACGGGTCGCCCGCGATCTCGGACTGGAAGCGGGTGCAGCGCTGGCACAGGACGCAGCGCTCACGGTCGAGCAGGACGTTGCTCGACAGCGGCAGGGGCTTGGGGAACAGGCGCTTGGTCTCGATGAAGCGCGACTCCGAGGCGCCGTGCGACAGCGCCTGGTTCTGCAGGGGGCACTCGCCACCCTTGTCGCAGACGGGGCAGTCGAGCGGGTGGTTCGCCAGCAGGAACTCGAGGATGCCCTCCTGGGCCTTCTCGGCGACCGGCGACGTGACCTGCGTGCGCACGACCATGCCGGGCGCGACCTCGAGCGTGCACGAGGCCTGCGGCTTCGGCATCGGGCGGCCGTTGCCGGCGTCGGGCACCTCGACGAGGCACTGGCGGCAGGCGCCCACGGGCGCGAGCAGCGGGTGGTCGCAGAACCGCGGGATCTCGGTGCCGATGAGCTCGGCCGCACGGATCACCAGCGTGCCCTTGGGGACGCTGACCTCGACGTCGTCGATCGACAGCGTGACCAGGTCGACGGGCGTCGTGTCGGTCGGGTTCGGCTCGGTGACGGTCATCGGACGGCCTCCTTCGCGAACAGGGTCGAGGCGGCGGGCGGGAACAGCTCGCGGCTCGGCGTGGTCATGCCGGCCTCGAACTCCTCGCGGAAGTACTGGATCGCCGACGTGATCGGGCTCGTGGCGCCGTCGCCGAGGGCGCAGAACGCGCGGCCCAGGATGTTGTCGCACAGGTCGAGCAGCAGCTCGATGTCGCCGGACTGACCCTTGCCCTCGTCGACGCGGCGGAGCGTCTGCACGAGCCACCAGGTGCCCTCGCGGCACGGGGTGCACTTGCCGCAGGACTCGTGCTTGTAGAACTCGGTCCAGCGCAGGACGCAGCGCACGACCGACGTGGTCTGGTCGAAGATCTGCAGCGCGCGGGTGCCCAGCATCGAGCCGGCCGCGCCGACGCCCTCGAAGTCCAGCGGGACGTCGAGGTGCTCGGCCGTGAGCAGCGGCGTGGACGAGCCGCCGGGGGTCCAGAACTTCAGCTCCGAGCCCTCGCGCATGCCGCCGCCGAGCTCGAGCAGCTCGCGCAGCGTGATGCCCAACGGGGCCTCGTACTGGCCCGGCTTCGCGACGTGACCCGAGAGGCTGAAGATGCCGTGGCCCTTGGACTTCTCGGTGCCCATCGAGGCGAACCAGTCGGCGCCGCCGGCGATGATGCCCGGCACCGAGGCGACGGACTCGACGTTGTTGACCACGGTGGGCGAGGCGTAGAGGCCCGCCACCGCGGGGAACGGCGGACGCAGGCGGGGCTGGCCGCGGCGTCCCTCGAGCGAGTCGAGCAGCGCCGTCTCCTCACCGCAGATGTAGGCGCCGGCCCCGGCGTGGACGATGAGGTCGAGGTCGTAGCCGCTGCCGTGGATGTCGCGGCCCAGGTGGCCGGCCTCGTAGGCCTCGCGCACCGCGGCGCGCAGGCGGCGGATCACGTGCAGCACCTCGCCGCGCACGTAGATGAACGCGGTGTGGGCGCGGATCGCGCGCGAGGCGATGATGACGCCCTCCACGAGCACGTGGGGGTTGGCCATCATGAGCGGGATGTCCTTGCAGGTGCCCGGCTCGGACTCGTCGGCGTTGACCACGAGGTACTTCGGGTTCGGGTTGTCCTGCGGGATGAAGCCCCACTTCATGCCGGTGGGGAAGCCGGCGCCGCCGCGACCGCGCAGGCCGGCGTCCTTGACCTCCTCGATGATGGCGTCGGGGTCCATCGTGAGGGCCTTCTCGAGGCCGCGGTAGCCGCCGCGCTGCGTGTAGGCGTCGAGCGTCCAGGCGCGGTCGTCGGCCCAGTTGGCGGTGAGGACCGGGGTCAGCACGTCGGTCATTCGGTGTCCTCGCTCTCCTGCAGGTCGGCGCCACCCTCGACGTCGGTGTCCGTCTGGTCGGCCACGGTCTCGGACTCGGCGCGGCTCGTGTCCGCCTCGGCGACGGCCTCGGTGGCGGACTCGGGCGGAGCCTCGGAGCCGGACGCGTCGAGCGGCGGGGCCGCCCAGCCGCGCTGGTCGGCGATCTCGAGACCCACGAGCGAGGCGGGACCCGCGGCGGGGCCCTCGTCGACCAGACCGTCCTCGAAGCCGCCGATGACCCGCTCGGCCTCGCGCCACGAGGTGATCGTGGCGCCGCGTGTGGACTGCACGGTCTCGCCGGCGCGGAGCCGGTCGACGACGTCGATCGCGGAGTCGGGGGTCTGGTTGTCGAAGAACTCCCAGTTGACCATCATCACCGGGGCGAAGTCGCAGGCCGCGTTGCACTCGACGCGCTCGAGCGTGACCTGTCCGTCCTCGGTCGTCTCGTCGTTGCCGACGTCGAGGTGGCCGCAGAGACGCTCGAAGATCTCGTCGCCGCCCATCACGGCGCACAGCGTGTTGGTGCAGACGCCGACGTGGTGCGTGCCCATCGGACGGCGCTTGTACATCGTGTAGAAGGTGGCGACGGCGCTGACCTCGGCCTCGGTGAGGCCCAGGATCTGCCCGCACGCCTCGATGCCCTCGGAGGTCACGCGACCCTGCACGGACTGCACGATGTGCAGCATCGGCAGCAGCGCGCTGCGCGACTGCGGGTAGCGCGCCGCGAGCTCGCGGAGCTCGGCCAGCGTGGTCTCGCTCAGCGTCTCGGAGATCTGCTCGGTCACCGGTCAACGCCTCCCATCACGGGGTCGATCGAGGCGACCGCGACGATGACGTCGGAGAGCATGCCGCCCTCGCTCATCGCCGAGACGCCCTGCAGGTTCACGAACGACGGCTCGCGGAAGTGGACCCGGAACGGCCGGGTGCCTCCGTCGGACACCGCGTGGCACGCGATCTCGCCCTTCGGGGACTCGATCGGGAAGTAGGCCTGGCCGGCCGGCACCCGGAAGCCCTCGGTGACGAGCTTGAAGTGGTGGATCAGCGCCTCCATGGACTCGCCCATGATGTGCTGGATGTGCTGCGGCGAGTTGCCCTGGCCGTCGGCGCCCACCGACAGCTGCGACGGCCACGCGATCTTGCGGTCGGCGACCATGACGGGCTGGCCCTCGGTGCCGGCGAGGCGGTCGATGCACTGCTCGACGATCCGCAGCGACTCCCACATCTCCTGCTGGCGGATCATGAACCGGCCGTAGGCGTCGGGCTCGTCGCGGGTGACGACGTCGAACTCGTAGGTGTCGTAGCCCCAGTAGGGCTGCGTGCGGCGCAGGTCCCAGTCCATGCCGGTGGAGCGCAGGATCGGGCCGGTGATGCCGAGCGCCAGCACGCCGGCGAGGTCGAGGCGGCCGACCTTCTGGAGGCGGCCCTTGAAGATCGGGTTGGCGTTGCAGAGCGCCGCGTACTCGGGGAGGCGCTTCTTCAGCAGGGCGACGAGGTCGCGCAGGTGCTGGATCGAGCCGTCGGGCAGGTCCTGGGCCACGCCACCGGGGCGGAAGTACGCGTGGTTCATGCGCAGGCCCGTGATCAGCTCGAACGCCTTGAGGATCTCCTCGCGGTCGCGGAAGCCGCACGTCATCACGGTGAGGGCGCCGATCTCCATGCCGCCCGTGGCGATCGCGACGAGGTGGCTGGAGATGCGGTTCAGCTCGAGCATGAGCACCCGGATGACCGTGGCGCGCTCGGGGATCTGGTCCTCGATGTCGAGCAGCCGCTCGACCGCACCGACGTACGCGGCCTCGGTGGAGAACGGCGCGACGTAGTCCATGCGGGTGCAGAAGGTCACGCCCTGGGTCCAGGTGCGGAACTCCATGTTCTTCTCGATGCCGGTGTGCAGGTAGCCGATGCCGGCGCGGGCGTCGCGGACCTGCTCGCCGTCGATCTCGAGGATGAGGCGCAGCACGCCGTGCGTAGAGGGATGCTGCGGGCCCATGTTGATGACGAGGCGGTCGCCCTCGAGGGCGTCGGCCTCGATCGTGTCCCAGTCGCCGCCGGTGACGTTGAAGACGGGGCCGGAGGTGGACTCGGACGTGCCCGCGTACGGGTCGGTGGTGGTCTCGGTCATCAGCTGTACGACCTCCTGTTGTCCGGGGCGGGGATGAACCCGCCCTTGAACTCCACGTCGATTCCTCCGAGCGGGTAGTCCTTCCGCTGCGGGTGGCCGGGCCAGTCGTCCGGCATGAGGATCCGGGTCAGGTGCGGGTGACCGTCGAAGACGATCCCGAACATGTCCCACACCTCGCGCTCGTGCCAGTCGGCCGTGGGGTAGACCGCGACGACGCTGGGGACCGTGGGGTCCTCCTCGGGCGCGGTGACCTCGAGCCGGATCCGGCGGTTGTGGGTCATCGAGAGCAGGTGGTAGACCGCGTGCAGCTCGCGCCCGGTGTCGCCCGGGTAGTGCACGCCGCTGACGCCGCTGAACAGTTCGAAGCGCAGGCCCGCGTCGTCGCGCAGGTGCCAGGCGGCCCGGAGCAGCGACTCGCGACGGATGAAGAAGGTGATCTCGCCGCGGTGGACGACGACCTTCTCGATCGCGTCGTGCAGGCCCTCGCCCGAGGCGAGCCGCTCGGCGACCTCGTCGAACCAGCCGCCGTAGGGCGGCTGCGCGGCGCCGGGCATGACCACGGGACGGCGCAGTCCGCCGAAGCCGCTGGTGTCGCCGGTGCCGTGGACGCCGAAGGCGCCCTCACGGACCTCGATGACCTCGAGCTCGGTGGCGTCGCTCTTCTGCAGCTCGGCCCGCGTCTCGTGGGACGCGTCCTGGGTCTCATCGCTCATCGGAGAAGTCCCGTCTGCGAGGAGGTGGGCAGGGCGGCCAGGGCGGCGGCCTCCTGCTCACGGATCTCGGCGTTGCGGTCGGCGCCCAGCTGCGTGTGCTGGATCGAGTCGCGCAGCTTGAAGATCGCGTCGATGAGCATCTCGGGACGCGGCGGGCAGCCCGGCAGGTACATGTCGACCGGCACGACGTGGTCGACGCCCTGCACGATCGCGTAGTTGTTGAACATGCCGCCCGAGCTGGCGCAGACGCCCATCGCGAGCACCCACTTGGGGCCGGGCATCTGGTCGTAGATCTGGCGCAGGACGGGAGCCATCTTCTGGCTCACGCGACCCGCGACGATCATGAGGTCGGCCTGGCGCGGCGAGGGCCGAAAGACCTCCATGCCGAAGCGGCCGGAGTCGTAGCGTGGCGCGCCGAACGTCATCATCTCGATCGCGCAGCAGGCCAGGCCGAACGTGGCCGGCCAGAACGACGCCTTGCGGAAGTAGCCGGCGAGGCCCTCGACGGTCGAGAGCAGCACGCCACTGGGGAGTTTTTCCTCGAGGCCCATCAGGTCCAGTCCATTCCCCCGCGACGCCACTCATAGACGTACGCGATCGTGATGTTGAGCAGGAAGAGCATGACGGCGAAGAACGCGAACCAGCTCAGCTCGTCGAAGGCGACGGCGAACGGGTAGAGGAACACGATCTCGATGTCGAAGACGATGAACATCATCGCCGTGAAGAAGTACTTGATGGAGACCTTGCCGCCGCCCTCGGGCAGCGGGCTCGGCTCGATGCCGGACTCGTAGCGATCCATCTTGGCCCGGTTGTAGCGAGCCGGGCCGGTGAACGGCGCGATGCCGACGCTGAACAGCGCGAACGCGAACGCGATGCCACCCAGCACCAAGATCGGGATGTACTCGTTCACGGCACCTCCAGTCACCCTCGGACGAACCTTGTGAAGATCTTCACAGGCTCAGTGGACCTCACTCTAGTAACACCGAGGGGCACGATGTGAGTTAGGTAACACTTACGCGGCGTGGCGTCCGTCACGCCGAGGTGGAGGGGTCAGACGGGGCGCTCGGCGCGGTGCACCGCGACGATGCCGCCGGAGAGGTTCTCCCACGTCACGGGGCCCCATCCGGCCTCGGTCATCCGCACCGCGAGGCCGCGCTGGTCGGGCCACGAGCGGATCGACTCGGCGAGATAGACGTAGGACTCCGGGTTCGAGGAGACGCGTCGCGCGATCGGCGGCAGCGCCCGCATGAGGTAGTTGGAGTAGAGCGCCTCGAAGGGCTTCCACGTGGGGGTGGAGAACTCGCACACGACGATGCGGCCGCCGGGGCGCGTGACGCGGAGCAGCTCACGCAGGCCCTGGAGCGGGTCGTGGATGTTGCGCAGGCCGAAGGAGATCGTCACGGCGTCGAACACGCCGTCGGCGAAGGGCAGCGCCATGCCGTCGCCCGCGGTGAAGTCGAGGCCCGGGAACTGCTGCTTGCCGACCTCGAGCATGCCGATCGAGAAGTCGCACGGCACGACGTGAGCGCCCGCCTCGGCGAACGGGGCGCTGGAGGTGCCGGTGCCGGCGGCGAGGTCGAGGATGCGCTCGCCGCGCTGGGGATCGACGGTGGCGACGACCGTCTTGCGCCAGCGACGGTCCTGGCCGAGGGAGAGGACGTCGTTCGTGAGGTCGTACCGCGCCGCCACCGTGTCGAACATGCGCGCGACGTCGCGAGGATCCTTGTCCAGCCCTGCTCTCATGGCGCCACCTTCTCACGGTGGGCCTCGCCGGGCGCGCGCGTGGGGCGCGGAGAAGCGCCGGGCGTGACGTTTGCGGGCCGAATCGCCGCCCACGGCCCCGCGAACGTCGCGCCCAGTGCTGCGCACGCCCTCATCGCGCCGCGAGTAGGGTGGATCGGGTGAGCACGCTGGCGACCGACGGACGGCCCGAGCCACTCGTCGTACGGTCCCGCGAGATCGAGGATCCCGGCGCGCTGCTGGCCCTGCTGCCGCCCACCGCCGACGCCCTGGCCTGGGTGCACGGCGGCGACGGCATCGTCGGCTGGGGCCGCGCGGCCTCCTACTCCCCCGACCGGGACGACCGCTTCGACGCCGCCGACGACTGGTGGGCCGAGGTCGTCGACGCCTCCGTCGTGCGCGACGAGGTCGAGCTGCCCGGCAGCGGACTGGTCGCGTTCGGCAGCTTCACGTTCGCCGACGGACCCGGCTCGGTGCTCACCGTGCCCGAGGTCGTCGTGGGCCGCCGTGACGGCCGCTGCTGGGTCACCACGATCGGCCTCTCGCTGGGTCCGTCCCCCGCGCTCTCCACGTCCACGCCAACCGATCCCTCAGGCACCCTGTTCGCCGACGAGCCGGGCCGCCGCGACGACTGGGCGGCCACGGTCGAGGCCGCCGTCCGGCGCATCCAGTCCGGCGAGCTCGACAAGGTCGTCCTGGCCCGCTCGGTCGACGCCGCCTTCGAGGAGCCGCTCGACGTCCGGTCGCCGCTGGCCCGCCTCGCCTCGGCCTATCCGAGCTGCTGGACCTTCCACGTCGACGGCTTCTTCGGCTCCACCCCCGAGATGCTCGTGCGGCTGCAGGGCGGCCTCGTCACGTCGCGCGTCCTCGCCGGCACGATCCGCCGCACCGGCGACGACGCCCGCGACCTCTCGCTCGCGGCCTCGCTCGCCCGCTCCAGCAAGGACCTCGAGGAGCACGAGTACGCGGTCCGGTCCGTCGCCGACGCGCTGGCCCCGCACTGCACCGGCATGAACGTGCCCGAGTCGCCGTTCGTGCTGCACCTGCCCAACGTCATGCACCTGGCCACCGACGTCACCGGCGTGCTGCGTGACGACGCCGGCGTGCTGGCGCTCGTCGCCTCGCTGCACCCGTCGGCCGCGGTGGGCGGCACGCCCACGGCCGACGCCGTTCGCGTCATCGCCGAGATCGAGCAGCTCGACCGCGGCCGCTACGCCGGCCCGGTGGGCTGGATCGGTGCGTCGGGCGACGGCGAGTGGGGCATCGGCCTGCGCTCGGCGCAGGTGGCGCCCGACGGCCGCGGTGCGCGGCTGTTCGCCGGCTGCGGCATCGTGGCCGACTCCTCCCCCGCCGACGAGCTGGCCGAGGCCGACGCCAAGCTGATCCCCGTCCGCGACGCCCTGGCCTGACGGTCAGCCCACCAGCTGCGACCTCAGGCGGGACAGCTCCGCCGCGGGGTCCTCCGTGACGCCGCCGTGCACGGGTCCGGGCTGGACGACGGTGGACTTCGGCGCCTTGAGGAAGCCGAAGCGCTGTCCCAGCGGGCGGTCCGAGGCCTCGCCGCCCCGAGCGTCGCCGGCACACACGCCGCTCACGAACTCCAGGGCGGCGCAGACGCGATCCAGGTCCAGGCCGGGGGCGAACGCGGCGATCCGCTCCCGGTCCACCCCCCACTCGACGGCGAGGAAGTCGGCCTCCTGGCAGTAGAGGACGACGCCGACGTTCACGAACTCCTCCCGCTCGGGGCGTGGCACGCAGCGCAGGACGACGTACTGGTACGCGTAGGTGCTCATGCGTCCACCTCCGGGAGCCAGGCGGTGCTGTCGAGCCGCGCGGTGAGGAACTCGACGTACGCCTCGCGCAGCATCTGGGGCGTGACGTCGGGCGTCGTGGTCAGCCACTCGTCCGGGACCTCGGACACGACCTCCTCGAAGACCTCACGCGAGAGGACGCGCCGGGCCCGGACGTCAGCCTCCGCGACCTCGGCGAGGTGCGGACGCAGCACGTGGTCGGAGGAGTCCCAGGGCTGAGCGGCGAAGCGGGCCGGGTCGGTGACTCCGCGGCTCCACGCGTGGTGGAAGTACAGCGAGGCGCCGTGGTCGATGACCCACACGTCGCCGTGCCACACGAGCAGGTTGGGATTGCGCCAGCTGCGGTCCACGTTCGCGCAGAATGCGTCGAGCCACAGGATCATGCCGTGATCGGTGCCGCGGGCATCGACGTCGCCGTCGAACCCGAAGGAGCCCGGCAGGAAGTCGACGCCGAGGTTGAGGCCGATGCTGGCGTTCAGCAGGTCCTGCACCTCCTCGTCCGCCTCGTAGCGCGCGATGGCCTGGTCGAGCTCGAGCGCGACGAGGCGAGGCGTGAGCAGTCCCAGCCGTGTGGCCAGTCCACTCACGATGACCTCGGCGACGAGCACCCGGACGCCCTGCCCGGCTCCGGAGAACTTGCAGACGTACGTCCCGAGGTCGTCGCCCTCGACCACTCCGGGCAGGCTGCCGCCCTCACGCAGCGGCGTGACGTACCTGACCACCCCGACCCGCGAGATCACGCGCGCTCCTCCGACTCGTCGACCATGGCCCCATCATGGCCGACGTCCACCACGGGGCCCATCCCCGTCGGTGCGAGCCAGTAGCGTCGGCCCATGCGGATGGACGAGGCCGAGCGGCGGCGCCGACTCGCGGTCAGGCACGCGCTGGCGGCACCGGTCGACTCACCCGAGGACGTGACCGCGGCGGTCACCGCCCTGCACAGCACCGATCCCGCCTCGATGGTGCTGACGGTCCTGGCGCGGCTGCGCGAGCCCAGCATCGCCGAGGTCGAGCGGGCGCTCTACGAGGACCGCTCGCTCGTGCGCGTGCTGGCGATGCGCCGCACCGTCTTCGCGGTGCCCACCGCGGACTCCCCCGCCTACATCGCCTCCACGCAGCACTCGGTCGCCGGGCCCGAGTACCGCAAGCTGCGCGGGATGATCGCCGACTCGGGCATCGACGCGCCCGACGAGTGGCTGGCCTCGGCCCACGCCGCCGCGCTCGCGGCGTTCGACCGGCTCGAGGTCTTCAGCAGCGCCGAGCTCGCCGCCGCCGACCCGCTGCTGTCCACGCGCATCGAGATCGGCGCCGGCACCAAGTACGCCACGCAGCAGTCGATCGCCAGCCGGCTGCTCACCGTCATGTCGGCCGAGGGCCACGTCGTGCGCGCCCGGCCCACCGGCACGTGGGCGTCCACTCAGTTCCGCTGGGCGTCGATGCGGCGCTGGCTGCCCGACGTGGGCGACCTGCCCGACGCGGCCGATTCTCGCTCGCTCGTCGCCCGTCGCTGGCTGGCGCGCTTCGGTCCGGCCCGCCCCGAGGACCTGCAGTGGTGGACCGGCTGGACCAAGGGCCACACCACCGCCGCGCTCGCCACCCTCGACACGGCCGAGGTCGAGCTCGACGACGCCACCGGACTCGTCCTGGCCGACGACCTCGACCTCACGCCGGATCCCGGTCCGTGGGTGGCGCTGCTGCCGGCGCTCGACCCCACGACGATGGGGTGGAAGCACCGCTCCTGGTACCTCGGCGAGCACGGTCCGCGGGTCTTCGACACCACGGGCAACGCCGGTCCCACCGTCTGGCAGGACGGCCGGATCGTCGGCGGCTGGGCCATCCGCGACGATGGCACGGTGGCCGTGCGGCTGCTCGCCGACGTGGGCACCGACGCCGAGAAGGCGATCGAGCAGGAGGCCGAGGCCCTGGAGCGGCGCCTCGCGGGCACCGTGGTCAAGGCACGCGGCCGGCGCTGGACCCCGGTGGAGAAGGAGCTACGCGGCTGATTCGCTGAGCGGGGTCAGCTCGCGGTAGCGCGGGTCGAGACCGTCGCCGCTGGACCGCCCGGTGACCCGGCGCTTGATCCACGGGCCGAGGTACTCCACGGCCCACTGCAGCTGCGCCTTCACGCGCTCGAGCGCCGTCATCGGGGACGGGTCGGCCAGCACGAGCGGCTCGAGGTCGTGGTCCACGCCGAGGGCGTCGAGCACGGCGATCGCCATGCGCTGGTGGCCGGCGGGCGACATGTGCATCCGATCGGTGTCCCACAGGCGCGCGTCGCGGTAGTCGGTGAGGTTCCAGTAGTCCACCAGCGTCGCGCCGTGGCGCTCGGCGATCTCGCGGACGGCGTCGCGGTAGCGGACGAAGCGGGCCCGCACGACGGCGTAGATCCGCGAGCCGCCCGGGTCGGCCGGGGTGAACATCACGACGCGCGCACCCGAGGCGACGAGGCGCCCGATGACGCGGTCGTACTCGGCCAGGATCGCGTCGAGGTCGACCTTCGGCCGCATGATGTCGTTCGCGCCGGCGTAGATCGTGACGAGGTCGGGACGCAGCGCCAGGGCGGGCTCCAGCTGCTCGGCCGCGATCGGCATCAGCTTGCGTCCACGGATCGCGAGATTGGCGTACGAGAGGCCGCCGCCCTGCGCCCGATCGAGGGCCGCGGCGAACCGGTCGGCCCAGCCCCGCACGCCGTTCGGCAGGGCCGGATCGTCGTCGCCGACACCTTCGGTGAACGAGTCGCCCAGGGCCACATAGCGCGCAAAAGTCACCTCCCGAGACTACGCGCCGTCTCAAGTCCCGGTCCCCGGCCTCTCCATCGCCATGGGAACGACGCTTCCCTTCCAGATTGGAGAATCCGATGACCCCCCTCGTGAAGACCACCTCCCGCGCGCTGGCGCTCGGGACCACCGGCGCCCTGGTCGCCGGACTGATCGCCGCCGCGCCCGCGAGCGCCGCGGTGAACGTGGACGCACCGCCCACCAAGACCGTCAGCGGCGAGCTGTCCGGCCCCATCGGCATCGAGGACGACGCGGCCGGGAACGTCTACGTGGCGTCCCAGAACAACAACGCCGTCGTGGTGCACCGGGCGAACGCCTCGGGCGCCTCGGCTCCGCTGCGGCGGATCAGCGGCGCGGCCACGGGGCTGGCCTCGCCCCGCGACGTCGCCCTCGACGCGAACGGCTTCCTCTACGTCGTCAACCTCGCCGGGGACGTGCGCGTGTTCGCGCCGAACGCCAGCGGCAACGTCGCGCCGACGAAGACCTTCGGCACCGGCGCGGGCAACGCCTGGGGCATCGACATCGCCGGGGGCGAGATCTACGTGCGCAAGACGAACGCGTACAACGTCTACTCCCCCGCTGCGACCGGGTCCCCGGCGCCGACCGAGCGCGTGGTCACCGGGCTCGGCCAGGGCCGGTCGATCGTGGTCTCCGGACCTCGCGTGTGGACCGCCAACGGCACCCAGCTGCGGGCGTACTCCCGCACGGCGGACGGTGCCGCCACGCCGATCCAGTCGATCAACAACGCGCTGCCGAACACCGAGATCAACGGACTCGACGCGGACTCGGCCGGGCGCATCCACGTCGCGACGTTCAGCCCCGCCACGGTACGCGTGTTCGCACCGAACGCGGACGGGAACGACACGGCGCTGAAGATCCTCGGCGGACCCGCCTCGACGCTGAGCCAGTCGACGGGCCTCACGATCCTGGGCGGCGGATCGTTCGCCGTGGCCGACTTCGGCCAGGGTCGCTACCGGGTCTTCAAGAGCCTGTTCGTCAAGCCGGCCACCAAGCCCGGCAAGGTGCGGTCGCTGAAGGTCGGCGGCAAGCGCACCTCGAAGGTCCGCAAGGTCGTCTGGAAGGCTCCGTCGTCCAACGGCGGTGCGAAGATCACGTCCTACCGGATCGTGGTGAAGAAGGGCGGCAAGACCCTGCTCAAGCGCAACGTGAGCGGCTCGAGCCGCTCGCTGAAGATCAAGCGCTCGAAGCTGCGCAACGGCGTCAACACCGTCTACGTGCAGGCGAAGAACAGCAAGGGTCTCGGCCCGGCGGCCAAGAAGAGCTTCCGCGTGCGGAAGTGATCGCCACCCGAACGGCAGCACGCCCCGGACGCTCAGGGCCCGGGGCGTGCTGTCGCGTGTCAGCGCCGCTTCGGCAGCGTGCTGGACCCGCCGTGCATGACGGTGAGGATCTGCTGGAACCGGCTCTCGGTCTTCTCGTCGCGGGTGAGCGACTGCAGCATGAGGACGGGCTTCATCCGCTGCTTCGTGATGGCCTTCGGGTAGGTGAACTCGCGCAGGCCGTCGGGGCCGTGGATGCGGCCGAAGCCCGAGTCGCCCACGCCGCCGAACGGCAGGCCCGGGATCGCGGCGAAGGAGATCACCGAGTTCACCGAGGTCATGCCCGACCGGATCCGCGCAGCCACGTCCATGGCGCGCTTCTTGCCGAAGACCGCGCCGGCCAGGCCGTACTTCGTGGCGTTGGTCAGCTCGACGGCCTCGTCCATGTCCTTGACCGGGTTGACCACGAGGGTGGGGCCGAAGGTCTCCTCGGTGACCGCGAGCGAGTCCTCGGGCACGTGGGTGATGATCGTGGGCTGCACGTACTTGTCGCCGACCGCACCGGCGCCACCCAGGACCGCCTGGCCGCCGCGGGCGAGGGCGTCGTCGATGTGGCTGCGGATGACGTCGAGCTGCTTGGGCATCGTGGCGGGGCCGTAGACGCCGCCGTCGTCGTAGCCGGGACGGATGCCCTCGGCCTGCTTGAGCAGCTCGGCCATGAACGGGTCGAAGACCTTCTCGTGCACGTAGACGCGCTCGGTGCCGATGCAGGTCTGGCCCGCGTTCGACATGCCCGCCCACAGCGCCGCCTCGGCGGCCGACTGCAGGTCGGCGTCCTCGTCGACGATGAGCGAGTCCTTGCCGCCGGCCTCGATGACGACGGGCGTGAGGTTCTCGGCGCAGGCCGCCATCACCTTCTTGCCCGTGGCGGCCGAGCCGGTGAACGCGATCTTGTCGACGGCGGCGGTGCACAGGTGGTTGCCGGTCTCGCCCAGGCCGGTGACGAGGTTCAGGACGGGGCGGCCGTGCACGACCTCGGTGAACGTGTCCACGAGGAAGCGGCCGACGCCCGGCGTGTACTCGCTGGGCTTGAACACCACGGCGTTGCCGGCGGCCAGCGCGTACGCGATCGAGCCCATCGGCGTGAAGGTCGGGTAGTTCCACGGGCCGATCACGCCGACGACGCCGAGCGGCTTGTACTCGACGTAGGCGGTCTGGTTGGACATCAGCAGGCCGGTGCCGACCTTGTGGCGGCCGAGCACCTTGCCGGCGGACTTGGCGGCCCACGCGATGTGGTCGATCGCCAGGCCGGCCTCGAGCAGCGCGTCGCCGTGCGGCTTGCCGCCCTCGCGGTGCACCTGGTCGGCGAGCTGGCTGAGCCGGCGGGTCAGCACGCTGCGCCACTGGAGCAGGTACTCCTTGCGGCCGTCGAAGCCCAGGTCGCGCCACCAGGCGGAGGCCTCGCGCGCGGCCGCCACCGCGGCGTCGACCTCGGCCCGGCCGTCGATCGGGAAGGTGCCGACGACGTCGCCCGTGGCGGGGTTCAGCGAGTCGAACGTGGGCCGGGGACCCTCGGTGGTCTCCACGGAGGGCTCGATGGTGGCGGTCATGTCAGGCTCCTCGGATGAGATCGGCGACCTTCTCGCCGATCATGATGGTGGGTGCGTTGGTGTTGCCACGCGGGACACGCGGCATGACCGAGGCGTCGGCGACCCGCAGGCCGTCGACGCCGTGGACCTTCAGCTCGGGATCGACGACGCTGCCCTCGACGGTACCCATGGCACACGTGGAGGTCGGGTGGTACAGCGTCTGGCCCAGCCGCGAGACGACGTCGAGGATCTGGTCGTCGGTGGGGTTGCGCACGGCGGGCTCCCACGGCTCGTCGAGCATCCGCGCCATCGGGCCCTGCCAGATCATGTCGAGCATCCGGCGGTAGCCGCCGAGCATCGCGTCGAGGTCGGCGCGGTCGTCGAAGTACGCGGGGTCGATCTCGGGGTGCCACGACGGGTCGGCCGAGCGGAGCCGGATCTGGCCGCGGCTCTGCACGTTGACCAGCGTCGGCGCCACCGTGACCGAGCGGCGCACGGGCTCGTGCAGACCGTTGTCGTAGAAGCCGCTGGGCGCCACGTGGATCTGGATGTCGGGCAGGTCGAGGTCGTCGCGCGAGGCGAAGAACGCACCGCCCTCGCCGATGTTGGACACCAGCGGCCCCGTCTTGGTGGCCTTCCACCGCAGCATGTTCGCCACGGTGATCGCGTCGGCGAGGTCGGTGGTGTTGCGCGTGTAGACCAGGCTGCCGGCCACCGGGTGGTCCTGGAGGTTCTGGCCCACGCCCGGTGAGTCCACCACCACGTCGATGCCGACCTCGCGCAGGTGCGCGCCGGGGCCGACGCCCGAGAGCATGAGCAGCTGCGGGCTGTTGATCGCGCCGCCGGACAGGATGACCTCGCCGTCCGCCCGGACCACGTGCTCCTGGCCGTGCTTGCGGTAGGCGACGCCGGTGGCGCGGCCGTTCTCGATGAGGATGCGGGTCACGAAGGCCTCGGTGCGCACCGTGAGGTTCGGGCGACCCATCGCGGGCCGGATGTAGGCGTCGGCCACCGACCAGCGCTCGCCGCGGCGGTTCGTGACCTGGTAGACGCCGGCGCCCTCCTGCGTGGCGCCGTTGAAGTCGTCGTTCTGCTTCAGGCCCGCCGCGACGGCCGACTCGACGAACGCCGAGGTCAGCTCGTGGGTGAAGCGGCGGTCCTCGACGACCAGCGGGCCCTGCGTGCCGTGGTACGGCCCGGCGAGACGCTGGTTGGCCTCCGACTTCACGAAGTAGGGCAGCACGTCGTCGTAGCCCCAGCCGGTGGCGCCGTACGCGTCGCGCCACTCGTCGTAGTCGGCGGCGTTGCCGCGGATGTAGATCATCGCGTTGATCGAGGAGCTGCCGCCGAGGGTCCTGCCGCGCGGCCAGTAGGCGCGACGGCCGCCCAGGTGCTTCTGCGCGCTGGTCTCGTAGTTCCAGTCCCAGCGGGTCTTGAACAGCTGGCTGAAGCCGGCCGGGATCTTGATCATGTCGTCCTCGTCGGCGGGCCCCGCCTCGAGCAGCAGGACGCGCCGGTCGCGGTCCTCGCTCAGCCTCGCGGCGATCACGCCACCGGCACTTCCCGCACCGATGACGATGTGGTCGAACGCCTCGTCGGCCATGTCTGCTCCTGCCCAGCGCAACCCGGTGTGACGCTGGCCACAAACCTAGACGGCGGCGAGACCCGAGACAACCGATTGCAGGGCACGGCGTCCGGCGCGCTGGACCTGCACCTCGAGCACCTCGATCCCGACGGGCGCGCGCGACAGGTAGGCCGCCAGCTGACTCGCCTCGACGAGCCGGTGCTTGACCCCGTGCGCGGCGCACAGCGCGTCGATCCTCGTGCGCGTGGGCGTGCCGAAGACGCGCTCGAACGCCTGGGAGTACTCGGGCGATCCCTGCTCGAGCGTGTGGAAGATGCCACCGCCGTCGTCGTTGAGCACGACGATCGTCAGGTCGGGGCGCGGTTCGATCGGGCCGATGAGCAGGCCGTTGGCGCCGTGCAGGAACGTGAGGTCGCCCATCAGCGCGATCGCGCGGCCGTAGCTGGTGAGCGCGGCGCCGACCGCTGTCGAGACCGTGCCGTCGATGCCGGCGAGGCCCCGGTTCGCCAGGACGCGCGGGCCCGGCGCGCGCACGGGCGCGACGAGGTCGACGTCGCGGACGGTGTTGGACGAGCCGAGCACGAGGAGCCCGCGGGTGGCGGCCTTCCAGACCGCCTCCGCGACGGTGAACTGCTCGGCCTGCAGCAAAGCGTTCTGGATGCGGTCGCCCGCCTGCAGCCAGCTGCGCAGCCAGGACTCGTCGGTCACGCCGCCGCGCACGGAGATGCGGTCGGCGAACGTCACGTTGCCACCGGGGACGCCCGGGAACGTGGACGCGTCGCCGACGTGCACCGTGGGCAGGTTCGTCTTCGTCAGCAGGTTCGTCACGGGACGCGAGAGCGTGGGATGGCCGGCGCTGACGATGCGCTCGATCCGCTCGATCAGCCGCCCGCCCAGCACGACGCGGCCGCACGCCACCGAGGTGGGCGCGCCGCGCAGTCCCGACGAGGGCTCGGCGATGATCGGCCAGCCGGCCTGCTGCGCCGCGGCGGCGAGCGTGGGGTCGGCGCCGTCGCCCGCGACGACGAGGGTGCGGGGGCCGGTCTCCAGCACCTCGGTGCGGCCCGCGACGGGCTGGCTCATCGACCACGAGTTCTGCGGGAACTTCCACGAGACGGACTCGACGAGCGGCTCGTCGAGCTCGACGTTGAGGTGCACCGGGCCGCCGCCGCGCACCGCACCGGCCAGGCCGGTGATGCGGTCGGTGAAGGTGATGCCGGGGAACATGCCCGGCTGCACGGTGGTCTGGTTCGCGCCCGTGCCGCGCAGGGCGCCCGGGCGGTCGGCGGTGACGGCCAGGACGGGCACGTTCGCGTGCAGCGCCTCGAGCAGGGCGGGGTGCAGGTTGGCCACGGCGGTGCCGGACGTGGTGATGACGGGGGTGAGGCGGCCGGACGCCTTGGCCAGGCCGAGCGCCAGGAAGCCGGCCTCGCGCTCGTCGACGCGGACGTGCAGCCGGATGAGGCCCTGGTCGTCGGCGGCGTGCAGCGCCAGCGCGATCGGACCCGAGCGCGAGCCGGGAGACAGGACGGCGTCGGAGACCTCCTGCGCGAGGAGGGTCGCGACGAGCCGGCGTGCGGTCTCGACGGCTCTCTCGTCGGTCACAACGACTCCCGTACGTGGTCGAGGCGGGCCTGCCAGCGCTCGTCGACCTCGGCCGGGGCGGCGACCTTGGCGTAGGCCTCCTCGTCGAGCACGGGGCGCGTGGGCCACAGGCTGCCGTCCACCGGCTCGAGCGGCTCGGCGACGACGTCGCTGGTCAGGAGGTGGGCCGTGCCGATGCCGCACGCGTACGGAAGATCCGGCAGGGCCGCGGCGAGCGCGACGCTGGCGGCCAGCCCGATCGAGGTCTCGACCGCGCTGGAGACGCTGATCGGCATGTCGATCTGCTCGGCGATGCGCAGGCACGCGCGGACGCCGCCGAGCGGCTGCACCTTGAGCACCGCGATGTCGGCGGCGTCGAGGTCGCGCACGCGGAACGGGTCGGCGGCGCGGCGGATCGACTCGTCGGCCGCGATCGGGACGTCGACCTTGCGGCGCACCTGGGCCAGCTCCTCGACGGTGGCGCACGGCTGCTCGACGTACTCGAGGCCGCGGGCCACGTGGTCGAGCTTCTTGATGGCCTTGACCGCGTCCTTGACGCTCCACGCGCCGTTGGCGTCGATGCGGATCAGCACGCCGGGCAGGGCGTCGCGGATGGCGGCGATGCGCTCGATGTCGTTCTCGATCGTCTCGCCGGCCTCGGCGACCTTGATCTTGATGGTCCTGCAGCCGCTCTCGACGGCGGTGCGGGCGGCGGTGGCGCCGTCGCCGACTGCGGGGACGATGCCGTTGATCGGGACGCACTCGCGCACCGGCTCGGGCCACGGCTTGCACGCGGCCTCGACGGCGGCCTGCAGCCAGGGCAGCGAGGTGATGTGGTCGTACTCGGGGAACGGGCTGAACTCGGCCCACCCGGCCGGGCCCTCGGCGAGCATCCCCTGACGATTCTCGAGTCCACGGAACCGCGTGCGCATGGGGATCGAATAGGTACGGAACTCCACCCACGAGAGTATCCACGGTGAGGCGCTCAGGTTCCACTGCGCCTCGAACTTCGCGACGGGCGGAGTCGCGCGGACCTGCCTACGGTGGAGTCATGTCCGACATCGCCATCGTGGGAGGCCACGGCCAGGTGGCCCGCCTCCTCGTCCCTCTGCTCACCGACCGCGGCGACCTCCCGGTCGCCCTCGTCCGCAACCCCGACCACGCCGCCGACCTGCCCGGCGCGGCGATCCGGCTGCTCGACATCGAGAACGCCTCGGCCGAGGACTTCGCGACGGTCTTCACCGACTGCCACGCCGTGGTGTTCGCGGCCGGCGGCGGGCCCGACGGCAAGATCGAGCGGAAGAGGAGCGTCGACCTCGAGGGCTCGCTGAAGTCGATCGAGGCCGCGAAGTCGCTCGGCGTCAAGCGCTTCGTGCAGCTGTCGGCGATGGGCGTCGACACCGCCCCCGGAGACGACGTCGAGCCGGTGTGGAAGGCCTACGTCGAGGCCAAGCGCGACGCCGACACCGCCCTGCGCGAGAGCGGCCTCGACTGGACGATCGTGCGCCCCGGCGCCCTCACCGACGACGCCGGCACGGGCCGGGTCGAGGTGGGCGAGACCGTCGACCGCGGCGAGATCCCCCGCGCCGACGTGGCCGCCGTCCTCGCGGCCGTCCTCGCCGACGACAGCACCATCGGGAAGCAGTTCGAGGTCGTGGGCGGCGACACCCCCGTCGCCGACGCCCTCGCCTCGCTCTGAGGTCCGTCTGACGGTTTCCCCGGTGACGTGGGCTTCCCGGTGACGTGGGCTTCCCGGCAAGTGCCTCGCTCGGCCCCGACACCTCGACTGAACGAGGTTTCCTGTCACTTCGCGTGGTTCGCAAACCTCGTGAAGTGACAGTTTCCCCGGTTAACCGGGGAAACCGTCACCCGCCAGCGCGACGCGGTCGGGCTTGCCGTTCGGCAGGAGCGGGAGGGCGTCGAGGCGGTGGACGGCGCGAGGGGTCCAGGTGCGCGGGTGGCCAGCGCGTTCGAGGGCCGCCGCGGCCTGGGCGCGGTCGAGATCGCCCACGACGAACGCCACCACCGCCTGTCCCCACTCGGGGTCGGGCCGCGCGACGACCACGACGTCCAACACGCCCGGCTCGTCGCGCAGCGTGGACTCGACCGCGGCCAAAGGCACGTTCACCCCGCCGCTCACCGCCACCTGGTCGGCGCGACCCAGCACGTGCAGGCGACCGTCGTCGTCGATCCGGCCGAGGTCGTTCGTCACGAGCCACTCGCCGACGCCGTCGGCCAGCACGGCACCCGCGATCGCCACCCGGCCGTCGTCCTCGATCCGCAGCCGTACTCCGTCGAGTGGGATCCCGTCGTACACGCAGCCGCCGCACGTCTCGGTCATGCCGTAGGTCCGCACGATCCGCACGCCCGCCTCGGCCGCGCGCTCCAGCACGGCACGCGGCGCGGCGGCACCGCCGAGCAGCACCGCGTCGAACGAGGCGAGGTCGCCGGCCCGCCCGGACTCCACCAGCCGGAACAGCTGGGTGGGCACGAGCGAGGCGTAGCGTCGCGACCCCGTCATCGCCGCGGCGGCCGAGGCGATGTCGGCGTGCTCGTCCAGGAAGACCGGCTCGGTGCCCGCGACGATCGAGCGCACGAGCACCTGCAGCCCGCCCACCCCGGTCGGCGGCAGCGCCGAGAGCCACTGCGCCGGTCCGCCGAGCCGCGACAGTGCGGCGTGCGCCGACGCGAGGACCGCCGCGTGGGACAGCCGGAGAGGCTTCGGCTCGCCGGTGCTGCCCGACGTGTGCATGAGCAGCGGCTCGCCGCCACCCGTCACCCAGGGCCGCAGCAGCTCCAGCACCTCGCGTGCGGAACCGGCGACGGGAGACAGGGAGGCAGCCACCCGACCACTGTAGGACCGGGCCGACAGGCGCCTCCTACACTCACGGGGTGACCTCCCCGACCGGCCTGAAACTGTGGATCGAGGGCGCGCGGCTGCGCACGCTGCCCGCCGCCATCGCCCCCGTCGCCGTCGGCACCGGCGCCGCCGCCTACGACGACGGATTCGTCTGGTGGAAGGCGCTCGTGGCGCTCGGCGTCTCCCTCGCACTGCAGGTCGGGGTCAACTACGCCAACGACTACTCCGACGGCGTGAAGGGCACCGACGAGAACCGCGTCGGCCCGCTGCGCCTCGTCGGGTCAGGCCTCGTCGCGCCCGAGAAGGTCAAGCGCGCGGCGTTCGCGTTCCTCGGCCTCGGCGCCCTCCTCGGACTGGTCCTCGCCGCCACGTCGGGCTGGTGGCTGATCGCCGTCGGTGCCGTCGCGATCCTCGCGGCCTGGGGCTACACCGGTGGCTCGAAGCCGTACGGCTACCGGGCGCTCGGCGAGGTGAGCGTGTTCGTGTTCTTCGGCCTCGTGGCCGTCCTCGGCACCACCTACGTCCAGCTGGGCAGCATCAACGGCGTGAGCGTCGCGGGCGCGATCGGCGTCGGCTCGCTGGCCTGCGCGATCCTCGTGGCCAACAACCTGCGCGACATCCCCACCGACACCGAGACGGGCAAGCGCACCCTGGCCGTCGTGCTGGGCGACCGGCGCACGCGCTGGCTCTACGTCGGCCTGGTCCTCGTGGCGTTCGTCCTCGTCGTCGCCTGGTGCGCCACCCAGACCCCGTGGGCGCTGCTGGCCTGGCTGGGCATGCCCACCGCGGGCCGGGCCGCCTCGGCCGTCCGCTCGGGCGCGACGGGCCCGGCGCTGATCCCGGTGCTCAAGGAGACGGGCATCGCCGAGCTGGTCTACGCCGTGGGCCTGACCGTGGGCCTGTTCATCGGTCCGGTGTGAACGTGCCCGTCCGGGTGAGCTCGGACAGCTGCTGCAGGTAGGGCGTGGGGTCGAGGTCGTGCTCGGCCACCCATCGGTCGTCGAAGTAGGTGTGCGTGTAGCGGTCGCCGCCGTCGCACAGCAGCGTGACGATCGAGCCCTCGCATCCCTCCGCGACCATCCGCGAGGCCAGGCCGAGCGCCGCCCACATGTTGGTGCCGGTGGAGCCGCCGACGGGCCGGCCGATGAGGTCGGAGGTCCAGCGCATCGCGGCGATCGAGGCGGCGTCGGGCACCCGCACCATCTCGTCGACGACGCCGCCGACGAACGACGGCTCGACGCGCGGCCGGCCGATGCCCTCGATCCGCGGCGCCCGGTCGGTGGTGACGTCGGAGGAGTCGGTGTCCCAGCCGTCGTAGAACGCCGAGCCCTCGGGGTCGGCGACCAGCAGCCGGGTGTCGAAGCGGCGGTAGCGCACGAAGCGGCCGATCGTGGCCGACGTGCCGCCGGTGCCCGCGCTGACGACGATCCACTCCGGGATCGGGTGCGGCTCGGCCGACAGCTGGGCGAAGATCGACTCCGCGATGTTGTTGTTGCCGCGCCAGTCGGTGGCGCGCTCGGCGTAGGTGAACTGGTCCATGTAGTGGCCGTCGCACTCGTCGGCCAGCCGCTGCGCCTCGGCGTACATCCGCCGGGCGTCGTCGACGAAGTGACAGCGACCGCCGTACCACTCGATCAAGGAGATCTTCTCGGCGCTGGTGCTGCGCGGCATGACCGCCACGAACGGGAGCCCCAGCAGCCGCGCGAAGTAGGCCTCCGAGACCGCGGTGGAGCCGCTGGACGCCTCGACGATCGTGGTCCCGCGGTGGATCCAGCCGTTGCACAGGGCGTAGAGGAACAGCGAGCGCGCGAGGCGGTGCTTCAGGCTGCCGGTCGGGTGGACCGACTCGTCCTTGAGATAGATCTGCACGCCCGGGAACGGCAGGTCCAGGGCGTGCAGGTGGGTGTCGGCGCTGCGGTTGGCGTCGGCCTCGACGCGGCGGACCGCGTCGGCCAGCCAGGCGCGGTCGTCAGTCGACGTCTTCGGCACGCCGCGACTCCTCGATGCGGTCGTTGAGGGCCTGGGCGCGCTCCTGCAGCTTCACCGCCACCTGGTCGCGCAGGCCGCGCAGGGTGAACATCGCGATGACCGAGGACACCACGAGCGCGAGCAGCAGGACCCAGAGGTCGAGCACCGCGGTCGGGTCGAAGACGAGGCGGGAGATCCCGAACAGCACCGCCCACGTGACGAGGAAGACCCCGAGTCGAGCGAGCGTGTACGTCCAGAAGGCCTTCATGCCCCGGATTCTAGTCGCCGGGACCGAGCCTCCGGACGCGCGGGAGGCCGCCGCATCCGGGCGCGCGGCTGGAACCGGGTCGGTACGCTCTGGCCATGGGCAAGGTGTTCCTCGTGCTGGCGGCCGTGGTCCTCACGGTCTACAGCCTCTACGACCTCGTGGCGACGCCGCGGGACCGCGTGCAGCACCTGCCGAAGTGGGGCTGGGCCCTGCTGATCGTCCTCGCGCCGTACGCCGGCGCCGCCCTGTGGCTGATCTTCGGCGTGGCCAAGGGCCGCTCCCCCGGCAGTGGCCCGCGCAAGCGTCCGCCGCGGCCCCTCGGCCCCGACGACGACCCCGACTTCCTGCGCGGCCTCTGAGCCGCTGCCCCTCGGTGGGCGGTGAGTCCTCAACCGAACCCGCGGGTGCCCGGTGAGTCCTCAACCGATGGGGACTCCCATGCGGTTGCTGACGCACCGCCCCACCCCGGGAAGGGTTGACAGCTCACCGCCTCCTGAGGGGTCAGGCGTCCCAGCGGAAGACGCGCGCGGAGATGAGCGCGCACACGGCGGTGAAGCCGAGCAGGATCGCCATCGGCGCGATGATCGCCTCGACGCCCTGACCGCGCACCATCACGTCGAGCATCGCGTCGTTGAGGTGCCGCAGCGGCAGCAGCCGGCTGATGAACTGCAGCCAGTCCGGCGCCCCCTCCAGCGGGAAGAACGAGCCCGACAGGAACGCCATCGGCAGCACGATGAAGTTCGCCAGGCCGACGGCGCCCTCCTCAGTCTTGCTGATCGAGCCGGCCAGCATGCCGATCGAGAGGAACGCGAGCGTGCCCGCGAGGACGAGCGGGATCACGAGCGGCCACGAGCCGGTGAGCACGAGCCCGAACGCGCCGACGGCGAGGCCGAGGAAGATCGCGGTCTGGCCGAGCGCGACCGACACGCTGACGCCCACGCGGGCGAGCACCACCGACGAGGTCGGGATCGGCGCGAGCCGCAGCCGTCGCAGCAGGCCGGACTGGCGCCAGGCGACGAGGTTCACCGCGGCGCCGAACGTGGCGCTCATGGCGATGGCCCAGCCCAGCAGGCCGGGCGTGACGTACTGAATCGTCTCGAGGGACTCGTCCTCCACCTGACGCGGCTCGAGCGTGAACGCCGGCGTGGCGCCCGCGGCCGCGAGGTTGGCCGAGTCGACGACGCCCTGGAACGTGCCGCGCACGCGGGCCGCGGCGACCTGGTCCGCTTGCGAGAAGTGCACGACCATCCGGTCGCCCTCCTCGGTGACCACGGCGGCGATGTCGCCGTCGCGGACCTCCTGCAGCGCCTTCGCCTCGTCGGAGGACTTCGTGATCTCCACGCTCTCGTCGAGCGCCTTGCGTGCGTCGGCGGGCATGTCGTCGAGCGCGGCGACCGTGCCCACCTGGACGACCTCGAGCCGCGGGGCGCCCTGGTCGGTGAGGATGCCGCCGAAGAGCACGAGGAACATGAGCGGGAACAGCACCGCCCAGAACAGGGTCATGCGGTCGCGGACGAAGCCCTTGAACATCGCGCGCGAGAGCGAGAGCAGTGCGGTCACGAGCGGTACTTCCGTCCGGTCAGGCTCAGGAACACGTCCTCGAGCGTGGCGCCCGAGGCGGTGAGTCCGTTGAGGGCGTCGAGGCGGGCCAGCTCGGCGAGCACCTCGGCGGGGCGGCGGGTGGACAGGATCGTGCGGTCGGGGTGCACCTGCACCTCCTCGACGCCGGGGATGGCGCGGGCACCGGCCTCGTCGATCGCATCGGGCGCGAGGCTGATCCGGGTGGGCGCGTCGAGGCCGCGCACGAGCGCCGCGGGCGAGTCGAGCTCCAGCAGCCGGCCGCGGTCGACGATCGCGACCCGGTCGCACAGCACCTCGGCCTCCTCCATGTAGTGCGTCGTCAGCACGACGGTGCGTCCGGAGTCGTTGAGGCCGCGCAGGAAGTCCCACAGGTTACGTCGCGCCTGCGGGTCGAGCGCGGCGGTGGGCTCGTCGAGGAAGACCACCTCGGGATCGTGCACGAGCGCGCAGGCGATCGAGAGCCGCTGCGCCTGGCCGCCCGAGAGGTCCTCGACGCGCGAGTCGGCCTTCTCCTCAAGGCCGACCTGCTCGAGCAGGGCGTCGGCGCGGGCCGCGGGCACGTCGTAGAGCGCGGCGAACGTGGCCAGCTGCTCACGGGCGGTGAGGCGCTCGAAGAACGCCGAGGACTGCAGTTGGACGCCGAGGCGGCGCTGCAGCACGGGGTCGCGCTTCCACGGGTCGTGGCCGTCGATCGAGACCGAGCCCGCGTCGGGGTGACGCAGCCCCTCGATCATCTCCAGCGCGGTGGTCTTGCCCGCGCCGTTGGGTCCGAGGAGACCGAAGAACTCCCCCGGCTCGACGGTGAAGGTCAGGTCGTCGACGGCGGTCAGGTCGCCGTAGACCTTGGTGAGGCCGGCGACCTCGATGCGTGCGCCCATGAGCGCGAGGCTAACGGACGGCTCAGGCGTAGCTGTGCTGGCCCGAGACGAACAGGTTCACCACGTAGTAGCTGATGATGAACGTGACGAAGCCGATCAGCGCGAGGTAGGCGGCGCGCTTGCCCTTCCAGCCGGCCGTGACGCGCGCGTGCAGGTAGCCCGCGTAGACGATCCAGGTGATGAGCGCCCAGACCTCCTTGGGGTCCCAGCCCCAGTAGCGGCCCCAGGCCAGGTGGGCCCAGATCGGGCCGGAGATCAGCGCGCCGAAGGTCCACATCGGGAAGCCGATGGCGTTCATCCGGAAGGCGACCTGGTCGATCCGCGCGGACGTCGGGAAGCGGGCCAGGACGGGTCCGACCTTGCCGCGCTCCTCGGCGCGGACCTTCACGAGGTAGAGCACACTGGCTGCGGCGCCGACCATGAACATCGCCGCGGCGACCATGATCGAGCTGACGTGGATGTACTTCCAGAACGTGTTGAGCGCGGGCACGAGCGGGCCGGCGGGCGTGTAGCTGGAGATCGACATGCCCAGGATGAACAGGCTGACCCCCAGGACGACGCCGCCCATCCACTGGATGCGCGAGCGCCACACCATGATCAGGTAGACGGTCAGCGCGATGGCCGTGCCGGTGACGCCGAACTCGTACATGTTGCCGAACGGGGCGCGCTGCGTCGCCAGGGCGCGGGTGACCGAGCCGCCGATCAGCAGCAGGGTGCCCAGCACGGTGAGCGAGACGGCGATGCCGACGAGGCGGTCGGGCGTCTCGGGCTCGTCGTCGGCGTCGGCCGTGGCGACGGCGCCCTCGGACGCGCCGGCGGCGACGGCGACCGGGGCCTGGCGGCGGGCCGAGACCCACTCGGCCACATGGCAGAAGAACGCGATGCACAGGACGGCGAATGCCGAACCGGTGAGGTAGTTGGACAGCTGGGCCCACTGGTCGAGAGTCATGCCGGTTCCTTCGCGTGCTCGTCGCCCAGCTCCGCGTGCAGCCGGGTCAACAGGTCGTCGAGTTCTGCGGGGAGGTCGTCGCGCGGAACGCGATCGAGCGCTGCCACCTCCACCACGGTACGTGATCCGTCCCGGCGGGCTCGGATCCAGGTGCGCCGCGGGCGGACGATCAGCGAGGCCGTCAGGCCCAGGATGCCAACGCCCACGCCGAACAGCGGCAGCCACGGGACGGGCGTGTGACCGATCTGGAAGCGCGCGAACTGCTTCAGCTCGACGAACTCGATCGTCCCGCCGCCGGGGAGGTCCTGGCTCTCGCCCGGGCCGAGGTCGACGCGGAAGTTCCCGTCGCCCTCCTTCACCTGCGTCATGTTCGTGGTGTCGAGCGAGTAGACCGACTGCGAGACGCCCTCGTCGAGGCCGAGGTCGCCGGTCCACAGGTTCATGCCGATGCGCGGGTTGAGCGCGCCGGGGAACACCGAGACCGAGGGCTTGTCGGGGTCGGACGAGAACGCGGTCGGCAGGAAGAAGCCCTGGAAGCCGAGCTGCTCGCCGTCGGCGTCGGGCACCTTGACGACGCCCGTGGACGTGTAGGTGGAGTCGGCCGGCAGGAACGGCACGGGACCGTCGAACGCGACCCGCCCGGTGGAGTCGGTAACGCGGATGACCGGCGCGTAGCCCTGGCCGACGAGGAAGACGTCCTCGCCGCCCACCGCGAGCGGGTGGTTGACCTCGATCGAGAACTCGCCGTCGTCGTCGCTGCCGGCCTCGTTGTAGGTGCCGGTCGCGCGGAAGAGCTTCGGCGCGCCGCGCTGGTTGCCCTCGACGTAGAAGCGGGTCAGGACGTCCTCGAGCTGGATCGACCACGGGTCGAGGTCGGTCTGGGCGTCGAACATCGCGCCGGAGGAGAACTCGTCGTACTGCGAGAGCGTGTTGCTGAAGCCGCCGCCCTCGACCACGATCACGTTGCCGCGGTAGCCCCACAGCGCGGCGGCGGCCACGCCGAGCAGTGCCACGACGATGCAGATGTGGAAGACCAGGTTGCCCAGCTCGCGCAGGTAGCCCTTCTCGGCGCGCAGCTCGCCGGCGTCGTCGCTCTCCTGCACCACGTCGATGCGGGCGCGCGGCAGCGCGCGGCGACCGGCCTCGAGCACCTCGGCGACCGACTTCTCGGTCTCGAAGCGGTCGTTCGCGGGCAGCCGCCCGAAGTTGCGCGGCGCCTTCGGCGGGCGTGCCCTCAGGCCTTGGGCGTAGACCTTGCAGCGCGGCAGGATGCAGCCGATCAGCGACACCATCAGCAGCAGGTAGATGGCGCTGAACCACACCGAGGAGAACACGCTGAACATGCCCAGCTTCTCGAGCGCGGGCGCCAGCTTCGGGTGGTCGAGGTAGTACGCCTGGACCGCGCGGGCGTCGACGCCACGCTGCGGGATGAACGAGCCGGGGACGGCCGCGATCGCCAGCAGCAGCAGGAGCAGCAGGGCCGTGCGCATCGACGTCAGCTGGCGCCAGGCCCAGCGACCGAACTCGAGCGGGCGCAGCTCGGAGGCGACCTCGTTGCGCTTGTCGCGGGGAGTCACATCAGGACCTCGAATCCACTGATCCAGTGCTGCAGGGCGATGACCATGTCCTGCCACCAGCCGGTGATCAGCAGGACACCGGTGGCGATGAGCAGGGCGGCGCCGATGGCCGAGACGAGGCGCTGGTGGCGGCGCACCCACCCGGTGACGCGCAGGAACCGGCTCAGGAACAGGGCCGCGACGACGAACGGCAGGCCGAGGCCCAGGCAGTAGACGAGCGCGAGGAACGCGCCTCGCCCGGCCGTGGCCTCGTTCGCCGAGAGGGCCAGCACGGCGGTGAGCGTGGGGCCGATGCAGGGGGTCCAGCCGACACCGAACACGACGCCCAGCAGCGGCGCGGCGACGAGGCCGACGCGGCGGACGCCGTGCTTGCGGACGTCGCGCTGGAGCAGCGGGACCCAGCCCAGGAACGCCAGGCCCATCACCACGAGCAGGATGCCGGCGACGATCGAGATCTCACGCTGGTACGGCAGCAGCTGCTGGCCGGCGGCGCCGAACAGCGCTCCCCCGGCCACGAACACCGCGCTGAAGCCCAGCACGAAGAGCAGGGAGCCCGCCACGACCCGGCCGCGTCGCGCGGTCTCGAGCTCGGTGACGGCGACGCCGGAGACGTAGGACAGGTAGCCCGGCAGCAGCGGGACCACGCACGGGCTGAAGAAGGAGACGAGGCCGGCGAGCAGGGCGACGGGCACCGTGAGGACGAGGTTGCCCGAGGCAGCCGTGTCCAGGAACCACTCGGTGATGTCGCCAGAGATCACGACGTGCTCTTCTTGGTCTGCTCCACCAGACCACGCAGCGTCGCGTCGGTGAGCTCGCCCATCACGCGGGCGGCGACCTTGCCGTTCTTGTCGATGACCCACGTGGTGGGGATCGCGACCGACGGCAGCGAGTCGGCGAACGCGGCCTGGTTGCGACCCGCGGAGTCGTCGATGCTCGGGTAGTCGATGCCGAACTCGGCGTTGAACGCCTTGGCCGGCGCCGGGTTGTCCTTGGTCAGCAGGCCGAGGAACTGCACCTTCTCGTCGGCCAGCTCACTGGAGGCCTTCTGCAGCGCGGGCGCCTCGGCACGGCAGGGCGCGCACCACGAGCCCCACAGGTTGACGACGAGGACCTGCCCGGCGAAGTCGGCCGAGCTGATCTCGTTGCCGTCGAGGTCGGTGCCCTTCAGCTCGGGCGCGGGCTTGCGCTTGCCCGGGTCGATGAAGGTGATCTCGCCGTTGCCCGAGATGAAGCCGTCGTCGCCGGTGTCCTTGACCCCGCCGACGCACGCCGAGAGGACGAGCGCCATGAGCGCGACCACGAGGAGTCGCGCGGACTGCCTGTTCGTCATGCCCCGCCGACGAACTTCCCGCGCAGGGCGTCGGGGATGAGGTGACCGGCGGGCTCACTGTAGACGAGGCCCTTGAAGGTGTCGTCCTCGAAGGTCAGCGTCGTGAGGCTGGCGAGCGTGCACTGGCGGTTGCGCGGGTCGTGCGCGAAGCGGCCCTTCTCGTAGGACTTGCGCGCGATCCACACCGGCAGCTGGTGCGACACGATGAGCGCCTCGTGACCGCGGGCGGCCTCGCGGGCGTCGTCGATCGCCAGCAGCATGCGGCCGGCGATGTGCGCGTACGCCTCGCCCCAGGACGGACGGAACGGGTTCCACAGCCACGGCCAGAAGCGCGGGTTCAGGAACGCCTTCGGTCCGACGCCGACGGTGCGGCCCTCGAACTTGTTGCCCGCCTCGATGACGCGCTCGTCGGTGTGGATGTCGAGCTTGAGGATGTCCGCGACCGGCTTCGCGGTCTGCTGCGCGCGCTCCAGCGGCGAGGCGACCAGGTGCGTGATGTCGTGGGACGTCAGCGACTCGGCGACCGTGGCGGCCATCTCGTGGCCGAGGTCGGAGAGGTTGTAGCCGGCGAGACGGCCGTAGAGGACGCCCTCGGGGTTGTGGACCTCACCGTGGCGCATCAGGTGGACGATCGTGCGGGTGCTCATCTGGTTCCTTCGTGTCAGCGGGCCGCGGCGGCGGCCGCGCGGGCGGCGCCGGGGAGGGCTTCGGCCAGTCTAGAGAGGGGCTCGGAGTCGACGTCGGGGTCGTGCGCCGCGGAGAGGAACCAGGCCTCGTACGCGCTGGGCGGCAGGTAGACGCCGGCGTCGAGCATGGCGTGGAAGAACGCCGTGTAGGCGGCGGTGTCCTGGGACTGCGCGCCGGCGAAGTCGGCCACCGGCTCGGCGACGCCCCAGAAGACGCTGAACATCGTGCCGGCGGTCTGCAGGGTGTGCGGGACGCCCGCCTCGGCGAGGGCGTCGGAGACGAGCGACTGCACCTGCGTGGACGTCGCGTTCAGCCGGTCGTAGACCTCCGGGGTGGCCAAGCGCAGCGTGGTGAGGCCGGCGGTGGTGGCCACGGGGTTCCCCGACAGCGTGCCCGCCTGGTAGACCGGGCCGACCGGCGCGAGCAGGTCCATGACGTCGGCGCGCCCGCCGAACGCCGCGGCCGGGAAGCCACCGCCCATGACCTTGCCGAAGGTCATGAGGTCGGGCTGCCAGCCCTCGACCTTCCCGTCGATCTCCCAGTAGCCGCTGCGCGCGGCGCGGAAGCCGGTCATCACCTCGTCGGTGATGAACAGCGCGCCGTGCTCGGCGCACGTGCGGGCCAGGTGCTCGTTGAAGCCCGGGTGGGGCGGCACGACGCCCATGTTGCCCGCGGCGGCCTCGGTGATGACGCAGGCGATCTGGTCGCCGTACTCGGCGAAGGCCGCGTCGACGGCGGCCGGGTCGTTGTAGGGCAGCACGATCGTGTCGGCGGTGACGTGGGCCGGGACGCCGGGCGTGCCCGGGATGCCGAGGGTGACGACGCCCGAGCCGGCCTCGGCCAGCAGCGCATCCACGTGGCCGTGGTAGCAGCCGCTGAACTTCACGATGCGGTCGCGGCCGGTGAAGCCGCGCGCGAGGCGGATGGCCGACATCGTGGCCTCGGTGCCCGAGGAGACCATGCGGACGCGCTCGACCGGCGTGCGGCCGACGATCTCCTCGGCCAGCAGGACCTCGGGCTCGGCCGGGGTGCCGAAGCTGGTGCCGCGGGCCGCCGCAGCGGTGACGGCCTCGATGACCTCGGGGTGCGCGTGACCCAGCAGCATCGGCCCCCACGAGCCGACGAGGTCGACGTACCGGTTGTCGTCGGCGTCGGTCAGCCACGCGCCGTTGCCCGAGGCCATGAACCGCGGCGTGCCGCCGACGGCCCGGAAGGCGCGGACCGGCGAGTTCACCCCGCCGGGCGACACCTGCTGGGCGCGGGCGAACAGCTCCTCGGATGCGGTGGTGCTCATGCGTGCTCCTCTCGGGAGCGCTGCGGTGATGTCCGCGAGGACGTCACGGTCAGCGCGTCAGGCGGCGGGCGACCTCGGCCGCCCAGTAGGTCAGGACGATGTCGGCGCCCGCGCGGCGGATGCTGAGCAGCGACTCGTCGATGGCGCGCTCGCGGTCGATCCAGCCGTTCGCGGCGGCGGCCTCGATCATCGCGTACTCCCCCGACACCTGGTAGGCGGCGACGGGCACGTCCACGGCGGCCCGCACGTCGGCCACGATGTCGAGGTAGGACATGGCCGGCTTCACCATGACGATGTCGGCGCCCTGCTCGAGGTCGAGCAGCGTCTCGCGCAGCGACTCCCGGCGGTTGCCGGCGTCCTGCTGGTAGGTGCGGCGGTCGCCCTGCAGCGAGGAGTCGACGGCCTCGCGGAACGGGCCGTAGAACGCCGAGGCGTACTTCGCGGCGTAGGCCAGGATCACGACGTCCTCGTGGCCGGCGGCGTCGAGCTCGCGACGGATGACCTCGACCTGGCCGTCCATCATGCCGCTGGGTCCGACGACGTGGGCACCGGCCTGCGCCTGCGCCACGCCCATGCGCCCGTAGATCTCCACGGTGGCGTCGTTGTCCACGCGGCCGCGGTCGTCGAGCACGCCGCAGTGGCCGTGGTCGGTGAACTCGTCCAGGCACAGGTCGGCCATGACGAGCAGGTCGTCGCCGACCTCGGCGCGGGCGTCGGCGATCGCGGTGTTGAGGATGCCGTCGGGGTCGAGCGCGCCCGAGCCCACGGCGTCCTTGTGCTGGGGCACGCCGAACAGCATGACGCCGCCGAGGCCGAGCTCGACCGCCTCGGCGTAGGCCCGACGGGCGGACTCGCGCGAGTGCTGGACGACGCCCGGCATGCTGGCGATCGGCCGCGGCTCGTCGATCCCCTCGGCCACGAACATCGGCAGGACCAGCTGCGACGGCACCAGGTGCGTCTCGCGGACCAGCCGGCGCACGGCCGCGGTGGACCGCAGCCTGCGGGGGCGCTCGATCATGCTTGCCTCTCCTTCGGCGGGGCGCAGTTTCCCCGGTTAAGCGGGGAAACTGTCACTGAACGGGGTTCGCAAACCTCGTTCAGTGACAGGAAACCCACTTAACCGGGGAAACCGACAGTCTCAGGCCTTGCGGCGCGAGGACGGCTTCTTCTGCGAGGGACGCAGGACCGGCTCGCCGGCCTCCACGAACTGCAGGCGGCGCGCCTCGCCGAACTGCGCGAGGGCGTCGGCCAGCTCCTCCGCGGACGGCTTCTCGGCCATCACGTCGACGCGCAGGCCGTGCTCCTCGGCGGTCTTCGCCGTCGCGGGGCCGATGCAGGCGATGATCGTCGTCGCGTGCGGCTTGCCGGCGATGCCGACGAGGTTGCGCACGGTCGAGCTCGACGTGAACAGCACGGCGTCGAACTTGCCCGACTTGATCGCCTCGCGGGTGGGCGCCGGCGGCGGCGAGGCCCGGACGGTGCGGTAGGCGGTGACGTCGTCGACCTCCCAGCCCAGCTCGACCAGGCCGGCCGCGAGGGTCTCGGTGGCGATGTCGGCGCGCGGCAGGAAGACGCGGTTGATCGGGTCGAGCAGCTCGTCGAACGGCGGCCAGTCCTCGAGCAGGCCACGACCGGACTGCTCGCCCGAGGGCACGAGGTCGGGACGGATGCCCCAGGTCTCGATGGCCTCGGCGGTCTTCTCGCCGACGGCGGCGATCTTCAGGCCCGAGAAGGCGCGCGCGTCGAGTCCGTACTCCTCGAACTTCTCGCGGACGGCCTTGACGGCGTTGACGCTGGTGAAGGCGACCCACTCGTAGCGACCCTCGACGAGGCCGCGGACGGCCTTGTCCATCTGCTGCGGGTTGCGCGGCGGCTCGACCGAGATGGTGGGGACCTCCTCGGAGACCGCGCCGTACATCCGCAGGCGCGCCGCGAGCGACTGTGACTGCTCCTTCGTGCGGGGCACGAGCACGCGCCAGCCGTAGAGCGGCTTGGTCTCGAACCACGACAGCGCGTCGCGCTGGGCGACGACCTCGCCCACGACGACGATCGCCGGCGGGGTCATCTGCGCGGCCTTCGCGGCGTCGGCGATGCCGGCCAGCGTGGAGACCACGGTCTCCTGGCGGGTGGTGGTGCCCAGGCGCGTCATGGCGACGGGCGTCTCGGGCGAGCGGCCCGCCTCGACCAGGCCGGAGGCGACCTCGGCGATGCGGTTCACGGCCGAGAGCAGCACGAGCGTCTCGTGGCGGGCGGCCTCGGTCCAGTCGACCGAGGCGTCGCCGACGCTGACGACCTTGAACTCGCGGTGCTGCTTGTCGGTCAGCGGCACGCCGGCGTACGCCGGGACCGCGGAGACCGACGAGACGCCCGGGACGACCTCGAAGGAGATGCCGGCCTTGGCGCAGGCCGTCGCCTCCTCGGGGCCCGTGGCGTACGTGAACGGGTCGCCGACCATGAGGCGCACGACGTGGGCGCCGGTCTTGGCGTGCTTGACGACGAGCTTGCCGCGGGCGGCGTGCGTGAGGGTCTCGCCCGAGGCGTTCGTGCCGCCGTCGACGATCTCGGCACCGTTGGTGACGAGCGCCTCCTGCTCGGGGGACTCGACGATCACGACGTCGGCCTGGGCGAGCACCTCGGTGGCTCGCACGGTCAGCAGGCTGGCGTCGCCGGGGCCGGCACCGACGAAGCTGACCCGGCCCACAGGCTGGGTGCTGGTCGCGGTGGTGGCGGGGGACGTGGGCATCGCGGAGGTGGTGGACACGCTCTTCCTTGCTTTGTTCGGTGGCGGAGTCTCGTGCTGCGTGGTGGTGCTCATGGGGCGGTCACCGAGCCCATGAGCTGATCGGCGCCCTCGGCCAGCAGCTCCTCGGCGAGCCGGCGCCCGAGGGCGGCGGCTTCCGTGGGAGTACCGGAGGCGGACCGTCGGATGACGGGGTTGCCGGAGAGGTCTCCGACGACGGCGCGCAGCCAGAGCTCGTCTCCGTCGTCCCCCCAGACGACGTCGGCGAGAGCTCCGACGGGCGCGCTGCACCCGGCCTCGAGGGTGGCGAGGAGGGTGCGCTCGGCCGTGACGGCGGCCCGGGTGTCGGGATCGTCGATCACGGAGAGCAGGTCGAGGGTCGCGTCGTCATCGGCGCGGCACTCGACGGCGAGGGCTCCCTGTCCGGGAGCCGGCAGCATCTGCAGGGGGTCGAGGACCTCGGTGGCCTCGTCGGCACGGCCCAGCCGCAGCAGTCCGGCGCGGGCGAGCACGATCGCGTCGAGCTGGCCGCCGGTGACCTTGCCGATCCGGGTGTCGACGTTGCCGCGCAGCTCGGCGATCTCGATGCCGAGGCCGAGCGCGTTGAGCTGGCTGACCCGGCGCGGGCTGCCGGTGCCGACGCGGGAGCCGCGGGGCAGCTCGCCGAGGGTGAGCCCGTCGCGGGCGATCAGCACGTCGCGGGGGTCCTCGCGCTGCGGCACGGCGGCCAGGGCCAGGCCGTCGGCGTCACCGGTGGGCAGGTCCTTGAGCGAGTGGACGGCGAAGTCGACCGTGCCGTCGAGCACGGCCTCGCGGACCGCGGCGACGAACACGCCGGTGCCGCCGATCTGCGTGAGCGGCGCGCTGGAGCGGTCGCCCTCGGTGGAGATCATCACGAGCTCGACGTCGACGCCGTGGGCCTCGCGGATGCGGTCGGCCACCCAGCCGGACTGGGTGGTGGCCAGGGCGCTGGCGCGGGTTCCGAGTCGGAGGGTCATGCGTCTCCTCCGGGGTCGGTGACGGCCGTGACCGCCGACGGGTCGAGCTGGAACAGGTGGGCCAGCGCATCGGCGTACGTGAGGTTCTCGGGGCCCTCGACGAGCTCCTTGACGCGCACGGTGGGCTGGTGGATCAGCTTCTCGGCGACCCGGCGCATCGCGCGGCGGACCTCGTCGAGCTGGGCCTCGTCCAGGCCGGACAGGCGGGACTGCAGGCGCGCGGTCTCGGCGCTGACGACCTCGGTGGCCATGCTGCGCAGCGCGACCACGGTGGGGGTCACCTTGGCCTGCTGACGCGAGGCGAGGAACGCGTCGACCTCGGACTGCACGATGCGGCGGACCTGCTCGACGTCCTCGGCGACGGAGTCGGCGGTGGCGCGGGCGGCCAGCACCTCGATGTCGATGACCTCGACGCCCGGCAGGTCGCGGACCTCGTGGGCGACGTCGCGCGGCAGCGCGAGGTCGATCACGGTGAGCTCGCGGCCGTCGGCCGTGGCGCGCTCGATGCGCGGCGTGTCGAAGACGACGCCCGTGGCGCCGGTGCACGTGACGAGCACGTCGGCGGCGGACAGCTCGACGTCGAGCGACTCCCAGCGGACGGCGCTGACGCCGTGCGTGGCGACGAGCTCGAAGGCGCGCTGGAACGTGCGGTTGGCGACCCAGATGCGCGACGGGTCGACGCCGCGCTCGATCAGGGTGCGCACGGCGAGCAGGCTCATCGTGCCCGCGCCGGCGACGAGGAAGCGCTTCTGGTCGCCGATCACGGCGTCGCCCGCGGCGTCGAGCGCGGCGGTGACCAGCGACGGCGCGAGGCGGTCGATGCCGGTCTCGGCGTGACCGCGCTTGCCGATGCGCAGCGCCTGCTGGAACAGGGCGTTGAGGCTCGTGCCGGCGGTGGACTCGGCCTGCGCCTGGTGCAGCGTGCTGCGGACCTGGCCGAGGATCTGGCTCTCACCCAGGATCATCGAGTCGAGGCCGGCGGCGACGCGGAAGAGGTGCGCGACGGCGGCCTGGTCGTAGTGCACGTAGACGTACGGCAGCAAGGCCTCGCGGCGCAGGCCCGACTGGTCGGCGAGCAGCTGCGTGACCTCCTCGACCGAGCCGTGGAAGCGGTCGGCCTCCACGTAGACCTCGACCCGGTTGCAGGTCGAGATGACGGCCGACTCGGTCACGGCGGGGACGTCGAGCGCCTGGTGCGACAGCTTGACCGCCGCATCGGTGTCGAGGGACGCCTGCTCGAGCAGGTCGACGGGAGCGGAGCGGTGGGACAGGCCCACGACGAGCACGCTCATGCCGTCACCTCCGTAGAAAAGCGAAGGTACGGACGTGCCGGCATGAGGTGCCCCATGGTCACTCGCTGACGCTCGCTCATGAGATCACCGCCTCCTCGGTGGAACCCGCCTGGCGGCGGTGTGCGTGGTAGCCCAGGATCTGCAGCTCGGCGGCGACGTCGACCTGGCGCAGGTCGACCTCGGCCGGGACCCGCAGGGCCGTGGGCGCGAAGTTCAGGATGCTGCTGATGCCGGCCTCGACGAGGGCGTCGGCGACGCTCTGCGCCGCGGCAGGCGGGGTGGCGATGATGCCGAGCGAGACGGCGTCGCGCTCGACGATCCCCGGAAGGTCGTCGATCGAGAGCACCTCGTGCCCGCCGACGGTGGTGCCGATGAGCTCGGGGTCGGCGTCGACGACGGCGGCGACCTTGACGCCGCGGGCGCCGAAGCCCTGGTAGGCGGCCAGCGCCGAGCCCAGGTGACCGGCGCCGACGATGACGACGGGCCACGGCTGGGTCTGGCCCACGACGGCGGCGATGTGGCCGGCCAGGAAGCGCACGTCGTAGCCGACGCCGCGGGTGCCGTAGGAGCCCAGGTGCGACAGGTCCTTGCGGACGATCGCGGAGTTCACGCCGGCCGCGGTGGCCAGGTGCTCGGAGGAGCAGACGTCGGTTCCTCGCTCCGCGAGCTCATCGAGAGCCCGCAGGTACAGCGGGAGCCGGGCGACGGTCGCGTCGGGGATCCCAGCGGGGCTGCGAAGAATGGTCACGATGCTCCTGCGCCGCGGAATGACGGGAATTTTGGGCCGTGGCGCGCCGCCAGTCTAGGAGTTTGGGAACCCTTTCACAAAATCGGCGACGGCGACGCGGCCCGTTCAGCGGTCACTGGTGGGGAGCCCGTCGACCTGCGCGGTGATGCGGCTCCACAGGAACGGAGCCAGCGTCCGCGTGAACGTCGCGGTGAAATGGTGACGGTCGCGGTACACGTTCACGCCGCCGATCATCGCCGGGCAGACGTCCTCGAGGCAGTAGAAGTCGGTCATGTCGATCCGCTCGGCTCCCTTGGTCATCCGGGCGGCCTCGCCGAACGCGTCGCCGTACGGGAAGGCCTCGTCGCGCGGCACCGAGCACGTGGTCTCGTCCCACGAGTCGACGCGGTCGAGGCACTTCGCGGGCGGCGTGCCGTTGTCGGGGTTGTCGACGACGGCGGCCACCGGAATGCCCAGCTTCGTCGCCTTCGTCCACGCCTCCGAGAGCGCCTTCGCCTGCTGCGCCTGCGAGCCGGCGAGGTTGCGGGAGTAGCCCGTGGTGACGATGAGGTCGATGTCGTCCTGGTTCTGCTCGATCCACTCCTGGACGTTCTCGCGCCACGCGGGGCAGGTCTGCAGGACCTCGGGCACGGCCGTCCGTCCGGGCAGGTCGGTGGACCACGCGCAGCCACCCTTGAGCTGCGTGGTGAGCGAGAGCTCGTCGAGCTCGGCCAGACGCACGAAGCCCGGCAGCAGGGCGCGGGCGTGGGAGTCACCCAGCAGCACGACGTGGGGCCGGTCGCCCGAGCGCTCGCCGAAGTCGCAGGACTTGAGCTCGACCTGGTCGTTCTTGCCCCAGCACTCGCTGCGGCCGCCCCAGTCGCGGCTCACGTCGGGGCCGGCCGGCACCCGCATGGTCGCGAGCTCGGGGTTCTCGCAGTCGCCGGCGGGCGGCATCGACGCCGCGCCGAAGCACTTCGGCATGTCGGCGTTGACCCGGGCGGTGAACTCCTCGGCACGCTGCTCCTCGGCCTGACCGGCCTGGTAGCCGAACACGGAGAAGCCGACCACCAGGGCGGCGGCGAACACGGACACGAGCCCCGTGACCCGGGGGCGCCGGATGCCGAACCGGGTGCCGAAGCGGATCGGGTTCTCCACGAACCTCATCGTCAGCCAGGCCAACACGAACGTGCCGAGGAGGATGCCGACCCGTGGCCACAGGCCCAACTCCTCGCCCAGGATCTCGGGCAGCAGGATGATCGGCGGCCAGTGCCACAGGTACATCGAGTACGAGAGGTCGCCCGTGACCTGCACGGGCCGCCACGCCATGATCGGCGTCGGCGAGAGGCGGCCGGACGGGGTGCCCGCCGCGATCACCAGCAGCGTCGCCAGGACGGGCGCGATGGCGGCCGTGCCGGGGAACGGGGTGCTCTCGTCGTAGACGAGGGCGCACACCGCGATGACGCCGAAGCCGAGCCAGGAGGCCGCGATCGCCGTGGGTCTGGGCAGCCGGATCCGGTCGACGAGGGCGACCGCGAACAGCGCTCCGGCACCGAACTGCCACGCTCGCGCGGGGGTGGCGAAGTAGGCCAGCTGCGGGTGCTGCGAGGTCAGCCACAGCGAGAACAGGAAGCACGTCACCGTGACGACCGACAGGACGACCAGGACGGCCTTCGCGCGCGCCCAGCCGCGGCGCCGGGCCAGGGCGAGGGCCCCCACGATGAGCAACGGCCAGACGAGGTAGAACTGCTCCTCGACCGAGAGGGTCCAGTAGTGCTGGACCGCCGAGGGGACGCCGTCGGCGGCGAGGTAGTCCACCGAGTCGATCGCCAGCACCCAGTTCTCGACGTAGAGCGTCGAGCCGATGATCTCGCGGAAGTTCTGCGTCCACTGCGCCGGCGGCAGCCAGACGAGGACGCCGATCGCGGTGACGAACAGCACGAGGTAGGCCGCGGGCAGCAGACGCCGCGCGCGCCGCGCCCAGAACTGCGCCAGGTCGACGCGGTCCCGGCGCTCGACCTCGCGCATGAGGTGGCTCGTGATGAGGAAGCCGGAGATGACGAAGAAGACGTCGACGCCGATGTAGCCGCCGCTCAGCCGGCCGGGCCACAGGTGGAAGAGGACGACCGCCAGGACGGCGGCGGCCCTCAGGGCTTGGATCTCAGGACGCATCAGGTCAGCGGCCGCGCCGCAGCAGGCCCTTCAGGCCCTGGTTCGCCTCGAGGGCCTTGAGGCGCGCCTCGGCCTTCTTCGCGCGCGCCTCGGCCTGCGCGATGCCCTGGTGGGCGGCCCGCGCCGCGTTCCAGACGCGGAGGTCCATCAGCTCGGGCTCGGTGGAGCGGGGCCGGACGACCAGGCCGGGACGCGCCTCGACCTGCGCGACCGCGCGGTCGAACGGGGTCTCCCCCGCCGGCAGGTCGAGCGCGTGACGCAGGCCGTGCCTCTCCAGGAAGCCGGCGAAGCGGGCGAGGCGCTCGGGGTGGTTGCCGATGAGGGCCGCGTAGTCCGAGCGCTCGAAGATCCGCTCGGGCGTGTCCTCGAGTCGGTGCTCGGTGACCTGCGTGTGCGGGATCTCGAAGTACTCGCACAGCTCGCGGGTGCGGCTGTCGTGCACGATCACGTGCGCCGGCGTGCCCGCCAGCAGCGACGAGATGTTGCCGTGGATGCGGTGGCCGACCGTGAAGTCGCGCGCGGCCATCGACTCGATCCACGTGGGCGCGTGGCAGTGCAGCACGGCCTTGTTGTCGGCGATGACGTCGTGGCGCATCGAGCCGGGGTACTCGCGCGAGCCGGCCTTGACCGCGGGGCCGCCGAGCATCGCGTCGAGGTCGCGGATCTCCTGCGCGACGAACTCGGCACGGGGGTGGCGCTTGAAGACGTCGGCGACCCAGCCGTCGGGGATCGGCACGTGCGGCGTCAGGTTCAGGCTGACCTTGGTGCTCTTGTCGAACGTGGGCGCGGTGTCGCGGACGTGCAGGTCGCGGCCGCGCAGGAACATCGACGGGCAGCCGATGACGTCGACCTCGGAGAAGCCGAGGTCGGACAGGTAGGCGGCGGTGCGCTCGCCGCGCACGCCGATCGAGGGGCCGTGGGCCAGCACCGCGCGCATGAAGCGCCGGGCGGCCGCGTCGACCTCCTCGGAGCGCTCGGGGGTGCCGTCCAGCTGGAACTGGCCACCGACGCCGAGGATCGTGACCGGGACCGTGAGGCGCTCGATCGCCGAGGTCAGGTCGCCGAGCTGGGGCAGATAGCCGCGGCGGAACGCGTTGGCCAGCGGGATGACGACGTGCCGCTGCTCCTCGTTGAGGCGATCGACGCTGCGCATCAGCGTGTTGAGGTTGTTCGCCTCGACGTCGACGCCGTCCACCATCACCGAGCGCTGCGCGGACGCGGCGAAGATGAGGTTGCCGGAGTTCTTGCCGCATCCGGCGCGGAACCGCTTCATCGACGGCGGGTCCAGCGGGTCGACGTAACGGCGGACGTAGATGCGATCTGACACGCCTAGAAGTTTCCCCGACCGCGACAAGGAACGCTAATGCGCCCCGCCGCGGGCCCGGCTCAGCCGCGGGCGAGCGCCGCGCGCAGGCGCGTGGGATCCACGCGCCAGAAGTCGTGCTGGCGTCCGTCGACGAAGGTCACCGGCACCTGCTCGGTGAACCGCTCCTGCAGGTCGGGCTCGGTGTCGATGTCGACCCGCACCCAGTCGTCGCCGGTCTCGGCCACGAGCTGCGCGACGACCTGCTCGGCGGCCTCGCACAGGTGGCAGCCCTCACGGGAGTAGACGACGACGCGAGCGTCGTCGGCGTGCGCGATCGTCATGCCGCCACGCCCGCGGAAAGACGACAGTACGAGCGTGCCGGCATGACCGACCGCATGTTCGCTCGCTCGTGCTCGCTCATGCCGGCTCCGAGCGCACGAGGGCGCGCAGGCGTCCCTTCGCGACCTTGCCGGTGGGCGAGTGCGGCAGCGCGGCCACCACGATGACGCGCGACGGCACCTTGAAGCGCGCCAGGCGCTCGGCGGCGATCGTGCGCACGGCCTCCTCGACCGGGGCGGCGTCTCCCTCGGGGTCGTCGGGCACGACGAACGCGACGACGGCCTCGCCGGTGCGCTCGTCCTCCACGCCGATCACGGCGACGGACTCCACGCCGGGCGCGTCGACGATCGCCTCCTCGATCTCGGAGGGGTACACGTTGAAGCCCGAGACGTTGATCGTCTCCTTGAGCCGGTCCACGAGGACGAGGTTGTCCTGGTCGTCCAGCAGGCCGATGTCACCCGTGGCCCACCAGCCGTCGGCGTCGGGGCCGTCCGAGCCGTCGGGCCAGTAGCCGGAGAACAGGTTGGCGCCGCGGACGAAGACCTGGGCGGGGTCGCCGGGGGCGGCCGGCTGGCCGAGGAAGTCGCGCAGCGCGATCTCGACACCGGGCAGCGGACGGCCCACCGAGCCCGCGGGCGGCAGCTGGCCGGGCTCGCGACCGTCGCCGACCGTGGTGGTGACGACCGGCGAGGTCTCGGTGAGGCCGTAGCCCTGCTCGACCGGCTTGCCCGACAGGGCGTGGAACGCCTGCGCCAGGTCGGGGTCGAGGGCGGAGGCGCCCGAGACGATGAGCCGGACGTTCGCGAACGCCTCGGCGAGGCCCTCGAGTCCGACGAGCGCCTGGATAACCTGCGGCGCGAGGGGGAGGTTGGTGATGCCGTGGTCGACGATGTCGCCGAGCAGCGCACCGGGGTGGAACTCCTCGATCAGCACGACGGTGGCGCCCGCGCGGACCGACAGCGCGAGCACGCAGTTGAGTCCGTAGACGTGGAACATCGGCAGCAGTCCGAGGACGACGTCGTCGGAGGTGATGACCGGCGGCGACTCGATCTGCAGCAGCTGGTCGATGTCGGCGGCCAGCGCGCGGTGCGTGAGCATCACGCCGCGCGGCAGGCCGGTGGCGCCGGAGGTGAAGAGCACGACGGCGAGCGACTCGGGGTCGCGCGGCGCGACGGGGGCGGCGTCCCTGGCCTGGTCGAGGAGGGCACCGAAGCGCAGCTCGCCCTCCTGCGGGGCGGCCCGGTGGACCACGATGAGGGAGTCCCCGGTGTCGGCCTGGCGCACCTGGGTGATCGACTGGGCGTCGCCGACGACGATCTTGGGCGAGCAGGCCGCGACCATGCGCGAGATCTCGCGGGGCGTGGCGCGCGGGTTGATCGGCACGGCGACGAGACCGCCGCGGAGCACGCCGTAGTAGGCGACCGCGAGGTCGATGCCGTTGGACATGACGAGGGCGACGCGCTGGCCGGCCAGGACGCCGCGCGCGAGGAGGGTCTGGGCCACGCGATCGGCCCACTGGTCGAACTCGGCCCACGTGACCCGGCGGTCGGTGCGGGGCTCGATCAGGGCGATGCCCTCGGGGTCGCGACGCGCGGTCTCACGCAGATCGTCACTCACGTTGACGGTCATGCCGACGAGTCAACCACACCTGCTGGCCGCACAACGCCGTTACAGTGATCGCCATGTCCCCGCGACGACCGCCCGAAGGACCACGGAACCTGCAGTCGCGCTCGATCCTGGCCGGCCAGGCCGCAGCGGCGGCCGCGGAGGTCGAACAGGCGCTCGCGCAGCCGGTGGACCCCACCGCGGCGGCGTTCTTCGACGTGGACAACACGATCATGCAGGGCGCGTCGATCTTCCTGCTCGCCCGCGGGCTGCACCGGCGCCAGTTCTTCACCACGCGCGACATCGCCCGGGCCGCCTGGCAGCAGGCCTACTTCAAGTACGTCGGCGTGGAGGACCCCGAGCACATCGAGCAGGCCCGCAGCGCCGCGCTCAAGTTCATCGCCGGGCACGAGGTCCGCGAGCTCGAGGAGATCGGCGAGGAGGTCTTCGACGAGTACATGGCCGAGAAGATCTGGCCCGGCACCCGCGCGATGGCCCAGTGGCACCTCGACCGCGGGCAGCGCGTGTGGCTGATGACCGCGGCGCCCGTCGAGATCGCCCAGGTCATCGCGCGCCGGCTCGGCCTCACGGGCGGGCTGGGCACCGTCGCCGAGCACGTCGACGGCGTCTACACGGGCCGGCTCGTCGGCGACATGCTGCACGGCGAGGGCAAGTCCGTGGCCGTCCGGGCACTCGCGGAGTCCGAGGGTCTCGACCTCGAGCGCTGCTACGCGTACTCCGACTCCTCGAACGACATCCCGATGCTGTCCCTCGTCGGGCACCCCTGCGCCGTGAACCCCGACGGCCACCTGCGCTCGCACGCCAAGGCCAACGGCTGGCTCGTCCGCGACTACCGCACGGGCCGCAAGGTGGCCGCCGCCAGCCTGAAGGCCGGCGCCGTGGGCGCCGCCGCCTCGGCCACCTACCTCGTCGGCAAGCGGCTCCGCCGCCGCCTCTAGTCCGCCGGGGGTCGGCGGTGCTCGGGCAGGACGCCGAGGCGGTCGTAGTCCTCGTCGGAGAGCCGGGGCAGCGGGTCGTGGTCGCCCGGCGCGAGGGCGGGCAGCAGCATCGCGACGTAGCGGCGGCGCACCGTGGGCGAGGCGACGGGCGAGTTCAGGCCCAGCACGATCATCCGCAGCAGCCAGTAGATGTCGACCGGCTCGAGGTCGGCGCGCAGGACGCCCGTGACCTGGCCGCGGCGGAGCAGATCGACGAAGGGCTCGCCCAGCTCCTCGAGGGCCTCGTCGGTGACGTGGCTGGCGCCGACCTCGCTCAGCACCGGCGCGTAGCGCCCGATGACCTCGACGAAGCGCTCGGCGACCTCGAGCAGGTCGGCGTCCTCGTCCTCGGCGCCGTCGACGAGCGGCATGAGCTCCTCGGCGAAGATCCGACCGAACGCTGCGCTCTCGAGCGCGGCGCGGTTCGGGAAGTGGCGGTAGACCGTGGCGACGCCGACGCCGGCTTCGGTGGCGATTCGCTCCATCGACGGGGAGGCGTCGTCGGCCCAGAGCCGCTGCACGGCGGCGAGGATGCGCTCGGCGTTCTCGCGCGAGTCACGTCGTGACATACGTCTCCTCACCTCCTCTGGCCTCGTTTCACCCCCCATTCTACGATGTGAGAGTCACCTATCACTTCGTGAGGAACACCCGTGTCGACACTCCTGTACCGCTGGGGCAAGTCCGCCTTCGCTCACCCGTTCCGCTTCCTCGGCGCCTGGCTGGTCCTGCTGGCCGTGATCGTCGGCTCGATCGCCGTCAACGCACCGAAGCTCAGCGGCGAGGTGACGATCAACGGCGTCGCCGCGCAGGAGGTGCTGGAGCAGCTCGAGGAGGAGATGCCCGCCGCCGCGGGTGGCGCGGGCCAGATCGTCTACCGCGCCCCGGACGGCGTCAGCTTCTTCGACGAGCAGTCCGCCGGGCTGCTCGCCCAGTCGATGCAGGAGATCTACGGGAACGACACGGTCGTGAACCCGGCCGACCTCGCGGGCTCGGCCGAGGCGCAGGCCGCCGCCCAGCAGGAGATGGCCGCGCAGGTGAAGGCCGCCGAGCAGGCCGCGGCCGCCGCGCGCGCCGGCCAGGAGCTCGACCAGCCGCTGCCCCTCGTCGTGGGCGGTCAGCTCGTCCCGGGAGTGACGATCTCGCCCGACGGCACCGTCGCGATGGCGCAGTTCCAGTTCACGAAACAGACCACCGACCTGCCCGAGGGCACGATCCACGACGTCCTCGAGGCCGCCGAGGCGCCGGTCGAGGCCGCTGACATCCAGGTGCTCCCCGGCGCCTCCCTGCAGGAGCTGCCCGAGGTCGCGGGCATCGGCGAGGCCGTCGGCATCGTCATCGCCGCGGTCGTGCTGTTCCTCGTCCTCGGCTCGGTCGTCGCGGCCGGCCTGCCCCTGCTGACCGCCATCCTCGGCGTCGGCGTGGGCGTCGGCGGCGCGTACGCGCTCGGCCACTTCTACGAGCTCGGCTCGATGAGCGTCGTCCTGGGCCTCATGCTCGGCCTGGCCGTCGGCATCGACTACGCGCTCTTCATCGTCAACCGCCAGCGCCGCCTCATCATGCGCGAGCGGCTCAGCGCCCACGAGGCCACCGGACGCGCCGTCGGCACCGCCGGCAGCGCCGTGTTCTTCGCCGGCACCACCGTGATCATCGCGCTCGCCGCCCTCGTGGTCATCGGCATCAGCCTGCTCACCACGATGGCGATCATCGCCGCCGCCACGATCGCGGTGGCCGTGCTCGTCGCCCTCACCGCCCTGCCGGCCCTGCTCGGCCTGGTCGGTGAGCGGATCGTGTCGGAGAAGGCCCGCTCGCAGTTCGCCGAGCGCGAGGCCGAGGGCAACGACCACGCCACGGCGCGCCGCTGGGCGACGTTCCTGTCCAAGAACCGCTTCGTCGCCGCGGCCGTCGTCGTGGTCACCACGCTCGTCATCGCCATCCCCGCGCTCGACATGCGACTCGGCCTGCCGTCGAGCGAGAACTACAACGCCGGCTCCGACCAGCGCGAGAGCTACGAGACGGTGAGCGACGCGTTCGGCGAGGGCCTCAACGGCCCGCTGCTCGTGGTGCTGTCGTCGCGCACCGACCAGCCGATCGACCAGCAGGCCGCCGGCGCGGTCCTGGCCGAGCTCGGCCAGGTGAAGGACGTGGCCTCGGCCAACGCCGCCGGCATGAGCGAGGACGGCCGCACCGTGCTGGTCTCGGTCATCCCGCGCGAGGGCCCGACGGACCCGTCCACCGAGACGCTCGTGCACGAGCTGCGCGACCGCTCGAGCGAGTTCTCGCAGCAGTACGACATCGACCTCGGCGTCACCGGCCAGACGGCCATGGGCATCGACATCGCCGAGAAGATGAGCGAGGTCATGCCGATCTACCTCGCGATCGTCATCGTGCTGTCGCTCATCGTCCTGACGATCGTGTTCCGCTCGATCATCGTGCCGCTCAAGGCCACCGCCGGCTTCCTGCTGACGATCCTGGCCACGCTCGGCGCCACGACCGCCGTGTTCCAGTGGGGCTGGCTGAACAGCCTCTTCGGCCTGGACTCGACGGGCCCGGTGATGGCCCTGCTGCCGATCCTCGTCACGGGCATCGCGTACGGCCTGGCGATGGACTACCAGGTGTTCCTGGTGTCCTCGATGCGCGAGTCGTGGGTGCACGGCCACAGCGGGCGCGAGTCCGTGATCGACGGCTTCAGCCACTCCAGCCGCGTCGTCGTGGCGGCCGCCGTGATCATGACCGCCGTCTTCGCCGGCTTCATCTTCAACGGCGACCCGATGATCAAGCAGATCGGCTTCGCCCTCGCCGTCGCGATCGCGATCGACGCGTTCCTCGTGCGCATGACGCTCGTGCCCGCGCTGATGGCGATGTTCGGCGACCGCGCCTGGCGACTGCCGAAGTGGCTCGATCGCGCGCTGCCCGACCTCGACATCGAGGGAGACCAGCTGCTGAAGCGCCTCGGCGCCAAGCAGCCCTGACCCGCTCGGCGGTGGCGTGCGTGGGTCGTGTCGTCCCCCGCACGCCACCGCCGGCGATCTTTTTCTCGTCCGGATGTAACGCCGGACGCGAGTCGTGACAGGTCTCGGGTGTCAGCAGTTCTCGGACTGCCCACCACCTGAGGAGATTCACATGACTCACCGCGCTCGCATCGGTGCGCTCGCCGCCGGCCTGGCCCTGGCCCTCGGCCCGCTCGCGGCCCCGGCCGCCCACGCCGATCGCCCGACCACGTCGGAGCCCTGCGCCACCCAGACCACTCAGGTCGAGCGCGCCGAGGCCCAGCTGGCCAAGGTGAACGCCGTGTTCGCCCAGCAGCAGGCGAAGGTCAAGAAGGCGAAGAAGGAAGTCCGCCAGGCCGACACCGCCTCGGAGAAGCGCAAGGCCGTCAAGAAGCTCAAGGTCGCGAAGGATCGCCGCACCAAGGTCGCCAAGACCAAGAAGGCGCAGGTCCAGCGCGTCGCCAAGGCCAAGGCGCGCCTCGCCAAGTGCCTGGCCAACCAGCCCGCCGCCTGAGCGAGGCACAGACTCGCCCGCGTCGCGGGACGAGGGAGGCCGGTCCGCCCCAACCCCCGGGGCGGGCCGGCATCTTCCTGTCAGGGGGTCTCAGCCGCGAGGCGACGCGTCGACCGAGCGCGCCGGGGTGCGGCCGGCGAGCTTGCGCAGGCCCCGATGCCGCGCCACGCGTACGGACACCGCGCTGACGCCCAGGACGTCGGCCGCCGTGGAGAGGTCCATCCCCATCCCGTCGACCAGGCCCACGGCAGCCCGCTCGCGCGGGGGCAGCGAAGCGAGCATCGATCGCAGCCAGTCCTGACCCTCCACCTCGGGCCCGTGGTCGGGGACGACCTCGTGGAGCTCGTCGGTCTCCACCGGCAGGGTGTTGCGTCGCTGCGAGGTCCGGCGCGAGTTCGCGCTGATCCGCCGGGCGATGCCGAACAGCCAGCCGCCGAAGTCGGCGGCGGTGCCCTCGAACTGCGAGACCTTCGTGGCGGCGACGTACCAGGCCTCGCTGGCGACGTCCTCCGGCGACGCGGCGGTGTCTCCGGTGGGCCGGGTCTGCAGCCACGTGACGAGCCGGCCCGCGTGGGCGCGGTAGAGCTCGCGCCACGCGTCGGGCTCGCCGCACTTGGCGGCCTTGATGACGGCGTCGTCAGTCATCGGCGGCCTGCGCGTTCTTGTCCTTCTCGGGCTTGGCCGAGGGCTTCTCGGGCTTCGGCTTGGTGGAGCCGTTGCCGTCGCCGTTGCCGTTGCCGTTGCCGCGCTCTCGAGCCTCCTCGGACGAGCCCCGGCCCGAGGGGTCCTTGTCCTGCCCGCGGTGCTGGCCGTTGTCGCCCTTGTCCTGACTGCGAGTGTCGCCCTGACCGCGGTCCTTGGCCGGGGGCTGGTCGACGGGCGCCGCGGTGTCGTCACCCGGGTCCTTCGGTGCGGGGTCCGACGGCGATCGGTCGGCAGAGTCGGAGACGTCGCCCGCGCCCGATCCACGGTCGGCACCCGCAGGGGTGACGACCTTTCCGGCGGGATCGAGGTCGGCTCCGCCACCCGATGTGGAGCCGCCGTCCTGACGGTCCCGCGGGGGCGGCTCAGTGGGCGTGACGATGACGTCGCGCAGTGGCGAGGGCGGCAGCAGCGGCACGTCGATCGCGCCGACCGCCCAGGCGCCGCCCACCGAGATGACGCTGACGCCGAGGAAGGACCCCACGACGAGGGCCAGCCGCCGACCACGACTGCGCGTGGGTGCCGTCGAGGCGTGGCTGCGCGCCGCCATCGCGAGGCGGAACACGAGGTCGTCGGACGGCTCGAGCGTGGGGGCGTCGAGGCGCAGGTCCGGCCGTCGGTCAGGCATGTCGGCTCCTCGACTCAGATGAAGGGATTGCCACGCTCGACGAGCAGGCTGTAGAGCGTCTGCTGGATGGTCTCGCGGACCTGGTCGGTCACGTTGAACAGCAGCATCGGGTCGTCGGCCGACTCGGGCGCGTAGGCGTCGGTGCGTACCGGCTCGCCGAACTCGATGATCCACTTGCTCGGCAGCGGGATCAGGCCGAGCGGCCCGAACAGCGGGAAGAACGGCGTGATGGGGATGTACGGCACCCCGAGCAGCCGCGCGAGCGACGGGATGTTGCCCACGAGCGGGTAGATCTCCTCGGCGCCCACGATCGAGACCGGCACGATCGGCACCTGCGCCCGCATCGCGGACGACACGAAGCCACCGCGTCCGAACCGCTGGAGCTTGTAGCGCTCGCTGAACGGCTTGCCGATGCCCTTGAACCCCTCGGGCCACACCGCGGCGAGCTCGCCGGAGGTCAGCAGCCGCTCGGCGTCCTCGGCGCAGGCGAGCGTGGCGCCCATCTTGCGCGCGACCTGGCCGACGTAGGGCAGCCGGAAGACGAGGTCGGCGCCGAGCGGCCGGATCGGGCGACCGGTGTGCTTGCGCACGGCGTAGCCCGTGATGAGGCCGTCGACCGGGACGGTGCCGGAGTGGTTGGCCACCAGCAGCGCGCCGCCGTCGGTGGGGATGTTCTCGACGCCGCGCACCTCGAGCCGGAACCAGCTCTCGGCCAGCGGCTCGACGAGGTGCGACAGCAGGTCGAGCACCTCGGGGTCGAGGCCGAACTCGTCGACCTCGTAGGAGCCGGAGAGGCGGCGACGCAGGCTGCCGACGATCTCGAGCACCTTGACCTGCCAGTCCGTGCCCATGAGCCGGCGGGCGCCCTCGGCGAAGGCGGCGGCGACGTCCTCGGGGTCGATGTCGGCGGTGGCCTCGCGCGGCGGCTCCTGGCGGTGGTCCTGCCCCTCGTCCTCGGGCACCGCGCGCAGGTGACGCTCGCGGGTGCGTCCGGTGGTGGGCTGCTCGGGCTCGACCGGCGACGGCGTGGCCTTCTTCGGTGCCGCCTTCTTGGCGGAGGCGGCCTTCGTCGTGGTGGTCTTCGCGGCGGCCTTCTTGGCCGCCGTCTTCTTCGCGGCGGTCTTCTTCGCGGTCTGGGGCGCGTCCTGCTTCGGCGCGGCCGAGCGGGCCGAGGCGGAGGTCGCGGCGTCGGCCTGGGCGGCCGAGGTGGGCTTGGTGCCCGAGGTCTTCGCGGCCTTCTTCGCGGCGGACTTGCCGGTGGCCTTCCTGGCCGCCGGACCGGCGAGCGAGCGCGCGGCTCGCGACGGGGACGTGGAGCCATTGCCCCGTCCCGGCCGGCCGGAGATGCCGATGCCCTTCAGGTCGTCCTTCATCCGGTGATCCCCCATGCGTGCAGCAGGCCCGGGCGCGCCGTCTCGGCGTACCACTCGAAGGTCTCGCGGGTCGTGTGCCGGGGACGGTAGCCGAAGATCTCGTGCAGCGCCGTGGTGTCGAGCACCCGGCCGTACGTGAGCAGGCGGTGCACGCCCGGCGACACGTCGGATCCCATGTAGTGCACCATCCGGCGCAGCACCGAGCCGAAGCCCAGCGGCAGCAGCGGGAGCGTGGGCTTGCCCATGATCCGGGCAGCCTGGCTGAGCATGAGGATCCCGTCGCCGGCCACGTTGAAGGTGCCGGGGTGGTCCTCGTGCGCGGCCATCGCGATGACCTCGAGGGCGTCCTGCGGGTGCAGCAGCTGCAGGCGCGCGTCGAAGCCCATCGGCACCGGCAGGACCGGGTTGGAGAAGTACGTCCCGAGCACGGTCGGGAAGTGCGGCGACAGCCACTGCGCCATGCGCAGGGTGGTCACGCAGACGTCGGGACGGCGGCGCGCGAAGCCGCGCGTGTAGCCCTCGACCTCGACGATGTCCTTGGCGAACCCGGACTTGGTGCCGCCGCGCGCCGTCGCGGACTCGGTGAACACCGCGGGGTCGCGCGGGGACGCGCCGTACACGGCCGCACTGCTGGCCAGGACGACGCGCTTGACCGTCTCGGAGCGCTGACAGGCGGCGAGCACCTGCATCGTGCCGATGACGTTGATCTCCTTGGTGGCGCTGCCGCCCGCGCGTGAGCGCATCGGCGCCAGGTCCGCGTGGACGACGGTGTCGACGTCCTCGACGGCGAGCACCTTGGAGATGACGGGCGTGCGGATGTCCGCACGCACGAACTTGACTGACCCGAGATCGTCGGTGGGCAGGGTCGTGTCGACGGCGACGACCCTGACATCCTCCGCTTCAGCGATGCGCCGGGCGGCCTGAGCCACGCCCGGCGTGGCCGCGCCCGTGACGAGGACGACCCCGGCCATCGGTCACTTGCCCAGACGGCGGCGCTGCACTCGCGTGCGCTTGAGCATCTTGCGGTGCTTCTTCTTCGACATCCGCTTGCGGCGCTTCTTGATGACAGAACCCACGACTCACCTCGATCTGATCTTTCACACAGGACAGACCAACACTAGGCGATCGCACCCCGTCGGCGCACACGCGGTGGGCGCTCGGGGGCGAAGTCCTGTCGGTCCGCCCCCCACGGACCCCAGGTTGCGTCAGCCGGCTTGGTAGAACGACTTCTGCAGCAGCTCCTCGACCGCGTGCTCGGGCACGCGGAAGGAGCGACCGACACGCACGGCCTCGAGCTCACCCGAGTGCACGAGTCGGTACACCGTCATCTTCGAGACACGGATCTGGTCCGCGACCTCGGCGACGGTCATGAAGCGGGTTCCCTCAGTCATCTCACACCATCCTCCCAGGGCACGCGCGCTCTCCGGCTTCCCCACCGGAGAGTGAGCGCGCGTGCTTGATGGAAGCGTAGTGGCACGTGAGTCACCTGTGAACGGAAAACTTGAAACTCTCAGGAAACTCACGTACCTTCGGCCGCCGCAGCCGTCCTTGTGTACCGCGGCCGTACCGCGAAACTCGTGGTTTCACCGGGAATTTCAGTCAGTACGACGGGTCGAGGCCGTTCAGCGGAAAACTCTCGGTGCGCGTCGCCTGGATCGAGCGGTCGAGCCACGACGCGGGGTCGTAGCCGTCCTCCCAGCGGCGGTAGAGGGCCCGGCGACCATCGGTCATCCGCGTCGGGGCGGGCTGGCCGCGCAGCTGCTCCACGGCCCGGCGCCAGGCCTCGGGCGTCTCGGTCTCGGGCGGCAGCGGGTTGCCGCTGACGATCGACAGCAGGTGTCCCCAGGCGCGCGGCACGACGTCGACCACGGCGTAGCCGCCGCCACCGGTGGCCAGCCAGCGCCCGCCGGTGAGCTCCTCGGCGAGGTCGCGGACGGCGAGGTACGAGGCGCGCTGGCCGTCGACGCTCAGCATGAGGTTGGTCAGCGGGTCGTCCATGTGGGAGTCGCAGCCGTGCTGGCTGACGATGACCTCCGGCGCGAACTCGCGCACGATCGGCGGCACGACCGCGTGGAACGCGCGCAGCCAGCCCGCGTCGGACGTGCCGGGCGGCAGCGGGACGTTGACCGCCGAGCCCTCGGCGCCCTCGGCGCCCACCTCGGTGGAGTAGCCCGTGCCCGGGAAGAGGGTCTGCGGGGACTCGTGCAGGGAGATCGTCAGGACCCGCGGGTCGTGGTAGAAGATCGCCTGCACGCCGTCGCCGTGATGGGCGTCGACGTCGATGTAGACGATCTTCTTCGCACCGTGGTCGAGCATCCACTGGATGCCCATCGCCACGTCGTTGTAGACGCAGAAGCCGCTCGCCCGTCCGGGCATCGCATGGTGCAGGCCGCCGCTGACGTTGATCGCCCGCTTGCGCTCACCGGTCCAGACCAGGCGCGCGGCCTCGAGGCTGGCTCCGGCGATGAGCGCGCTGGCGTCGTGCATCCCGCGGAACACGGGGTTGTCCTCGGTGCCGAGACCGTGCGCGGGGTCGGAGTGCGTGGGGTGCTTGCTCAGGTTGACGACGCGCTCGACGTAGTCGGGCGTGTGGACGCTCAGCAGCTCGCTCTCGGTGGCGGGACGGGCGCCGACGACGTCGAGGTCCTCCAGGACGCCCAGCTCCTCGGCGAGCGCCATCGTCAGCTTCACGCGGACGGGCGCCATCGGGTGCGACGGCCCGAAGTCGTAGTCGGTGAGGTGCTCGTCGAACACCACCGCGGCGCGATCGTCCATGTCGTCAGCCTAGTTCCGCGGAGCGGGCGATCGCGGCCAGAACGCCAGCGCGGATCCCCTCGCCGACGCCGTGCTGGTCGAACGTGGTGATCGCCGCGTGGGTGGTGCCGTTCGGGGAGGTGACGCGGCGGCGCAGCTCCTCGGGCGACTCGTCCGAGCCGGCCAGCAGCTCGGAGGCCCCGACGAGGGTCTGCACGGTCAGCGCGCGCGCCGCCTCGGGGTCGAGGCCTCCCTCGATGCCCGCGGCGATCATGTGCTCGGCGAGGTGGAACAGGTAGGCCGGGCCGGAGCCCGAGACGGCCGTGACGGCGTCCTGGTGCGACTCGTCCACCACGACGACCTCGCCGCCGGAGCGGAGGAGGTCGACGACCGCGTCGAGCCTCTCGACGGGGACGCGGCTGCCGGGCGAGACGCCGAACATGCCGCGGCCGATGACGGCGGGCGTGTTCGGCATCGCACGGACCACGGCGACGCCCTCGGGCAGCGCGGCCTCGATCGTGGCGGTGCGGACTCCGGCGGCCAGCGAGACCACGGTGGCGCCGTCCCCGGCCACCGCCGAGATCTCGGGCAGGACCGAGGCCACGTCCTGCGGCTTCACGACCAGCAGGATCATCTCGGCCCCGGCGACCGCGGCGACGTCGTCCGACGTCTCGTGGCCCCGGGCCTCCAGCTCGGCACGCCGCTCGGCGCTGCGCTCCACGACGACGATGTCGTCCCGGCCCGCGCGGGCCATCGCCTCGGCCAGCGTGCCTCCCATGACACCGCCACCGATGACCGCGATCCTCATGGGACCGAGGGTAGTTGGCGGTGGGCCCGGCCCGGCCAGCGGGCGTGACGGGCGTCTCTCAGGCGTCGATGCCGAGGACCGCGAGGGCCTCGTCCACGGACTGCACGATCGTGAACAGCTCCTCGTCGCGCGGACCGATGAAGCCCTCGGCCGCGCCGTGCGACACGATCTCGCGCAGCGGGCCGTAGTAGCCCTCGGTGTCGACCACGACGATCGGCTTGTCGTGGAAGCCGAGCTGGCGCCACGTGAGGATCTCGAAGAACTCCTCGTAGGTTCCGAGCCCGCCGGGCAGGACGACGAACGCGTCGGAGAGCTCGTGCATGAGGGCCTTGCGCTCGTGCATCGTCTCCACGACGTGCATGTCCGGGTCCTCGGTACGGCCGCCCTCGCGCTCCAGCAGCGACTGCGGGATGACCCCGACGACGCGGCCGCCGTGCTCGCGGGCGGCGCGGGAGGCCGCGCCCATGATGCCGATGCCGCCGCCGCCGAACACCAGGTCCACGCCCGCGCGGGCCAGGGCGGTGCCGAGCTGCTCGGCGGCCCGGAGGTACTCGGGCCGGGCCCCGTCGCGGGCGCCGCAGAACACGCAGACGGCGTCGATGCTGGTCTCGCTCATGGCACTCACGGTGCCAGTCTGGGGCGAACGCCCGGCGACGGCCCGGCAACCGCGCGATGACGGCGCGCCGCCTGCGCCTATCGTGGCCCGGTGCGCATCGACCCCTTCGTCGTGATGATCCTCGGCCTGGCCGGCCTCGGGATCGTGCTGCCGGCGCAGGGCGAGGTGCTCGAGGTCGTCAACGTGCTCGTGCAGGTCGGCATCGTCGCGCTGTTCTTCCTCTACGGCGCGCGGCTGTCGACGGCCGAGGTCGTGCACGGGCTGACCGCGTGGCGGGTCCACGTCCTGATCGTCGCGGTCACGTTCGTCGTCTTCCCGCTGCTGGGCCTGGCGCTGTCGCCGCTGGCGCCCTCGGTGATCTCGCAGCAGCTGCTGACCGCGCTCGTGTTCCTGTGCCTGGTCCCCTCGACCGTCCAGTCGTCGGTGGCGTTCACGTCGATCGCCGGCGGCGACCGCGCGATCGCCGTCGTCGCGGCCTCGACCTCCAGCCTGCTCGGCGTGTTCCTCACGCCCCTGCTGGTGGCCCTGCTCCTCGGTGGCGACGTCACGGTGGACGCGGAGGCGATCCTGCGCATCGTCGGCCTGCTCCTGCTGCCGTTCCTCGCGGGCCAGGTGGCGCGGCGCTGGCTGCGACCGTGGCTCGTGCGGCACGACGTGGGACTGCGCCGCTTCGACCGGTCCACCGTGCTGCTGGTGGTCTACGCCGGCTTCAGCCGCGGCACGAACGCCGACGTGTGGGACGTCCTGGACTGGGGCGACGGCGCCGTCGTCGCCGGGGTCTGCGCGGGCCTGCTCGCCGTCTCGTCGCTCGTGTGCTGGCTGGCGGGGCGCCGGTTCGGCCGCGGGGCGCAGGTGGCGATCTACTTCTGCGGCACGAACAAGTCGCTCGCCGCGGGCCTGCCGATGGCCAGCGTGCTGTTCTCGGCCACCACGTTCCCGCTCATGATCCTGCCGCTGATGGTCTACCACCAGCTCCAGCTCGTGGTCGGCTCGATCGTCGCCACCAGACTGTCGGGGCACGGTCGTAGCGTGCAGCCATGACTGTCACACCCGCGATGATCACGTGCGACACGACCGACGCCCTGGCGTTGGCCACCTGGTGGGCCGAGCAGACCGGCGGCACCATCACCGAGGAGAACGACGGCTGGTACGTCATCGTCTCGGTCCCCGACAGCCCCACGCTGGCGTTCCAGAAGGTCGAGGACCCCACGCCGGGCAAGAACCGGCTGCACCTCGACGTTCTCGCGGACGACCTCGATGCCGAGGTCGCGCGGCTGCGCGAGGCCGGCGCGGGGCTCGTGGCCGAGCGCGGCGACGCGAGCTTCCGGTGGGTCACGCTGACCGATCCCGCCGGTAACGAGTTCTGCGTCGCGCAGCGGTCCTGAGCCGGCTCAGACCGGCGTCGGCGCGAGGTGCAGGCGTGCGTACGCCAGTGCCTCCAGCAGGTCCGCATCGCGGTCGTCCGACTTGCGGGTGTTGACCTCCACCACGACGTGGCCCGTGAAGCCGCGGTCGGCGAGGTGGCCCAGCAGGCGGTCGCAGCCCTGCGTGCCGCGGCCCGGGATGAGGTGCTCGTCCTTGATCGAGCCCGACCCGTCGGCGAGGTGGATGTGCCGCAGCCGGTCGCCGAGGTCGTCGATCAGCTGCATCGAGTCGATCCGCGAGGTGGCGCTGTGCGAGAAGTCCACCGTGACGTTCTCGTACTCGAACGGCACCGGGTCCCAGCCGGGCGCGTAGGCCTGGAACTCGCGCTTGCCCGAGCGCCACGGATACATGTTCTCCACGGCGAAGGCCACGTCGTACTCGTCCTCGAGCCGGGCGATGCCCTCGACGAAGCCGCGCGCGTACTCGCGCTGCCACCGGAACGGCGGGTGCACGACCACGGTGTCGGCGCCCACGTCGAGCGCCATCTCGGCGCTGCGGTGGATCTTGCCCCATGGGTCGGTGCCCCACACGCGCTGCGTCACCAGCAGGCACGGCGCGTGGATCGAGACGACCGGGATGTCGTGCGCCTGGGCCAGCGCCTTGATCGCGGTGGTGTCGGCACTGACCTCGTCGAGGCCCACCATGACCTCGACACCGTCGTAGCCCAGGCGCGCCGCGGTCGCGAAGCCCGCCGCCGTGCCGTCGGGATAGACCGACGACGTCGACAGCGAGACCCTCGGCTGGCTCACACTCACGCCTTCCAGACTAGGGCGGCACTGGTCACAGGTGGTCCAGGTACTCGATCAGCACGCCCTCGCGCAGGGCCCACGGGCAGATCTGGAGCTCGTCGACGCCGAACAGCTCCATGGTGGCCTCGGCGACCACGGCACCCGCGCGCATCTGGTGCGCGCGCATCGCCGAGACGCCCGGCATCGCGGCGATCTGCTCATCGGTGGCGACCCGCAGCTCCTGGCCCAGGCTCACGAGATCGCGGTGCTTGAGCGTGCGCCGGACGTAGGGCCCCTCCCCCGACGGCGCGGCGCCGCACATGCGCGCCAGCGAGCGGAAGGTCTTGCTGGTGGCCACGGCGCGGTCGAAGGGACCGCCGCGCAGCAGCGGGCCGGCGACGGCGCCGATCTCCCGGCGCACCTCGCGGCGCAGGTCGTCGTGGTCCATCCCGCGGTCGAGCCACTCGCGGGTGAGCCGGCCGGCGCCCAGCGGCAGCGACGTGGCGGTCTCGGGCTCCTCGTCGGCGCCGACGGCCAGCTCGAGCGAGCCGCCGCCGATGTCGAACACGCCGAGGCGGCCCGACGACCAGCCGAACCAGCGGCGCACCGCCAGGAAGGTCAGCCGCGCCTCGTCCTCGCCGGGCAGGATCTGCAGCTGCGTCCCACTGGCCTCGGCGACCCGCGCGATCACCTCGTCGGCGTTGCCCGCGTCGCGCACGGCGGAGGTCGCGAACGCCAGCACGCGCTCGGCGCCCTTGTCCTCGGCCTGCGAGGCGGCCTCGGTCACGTACTTCACGAGTCGGTCGGTGCCTTCTGCCGTGAGATGGCCGCCGGCGTCGAGGTTCTCGGCGAGGCGCAGTGGCTCGCTGAACGAGTGGGCCGGGATCGGCGGTCCGCCACGGAACGCGTCGACGATGAGCAGGTGCCCGGTGTTGGAACCGATGTCGAGGACGCCGATGCGCATGGGCCTCAGTGTGACATCGCTGCGGCGGGCTGCGCAGGCGAGCGCGGCGGCTCGAACACTCCGGTGCGCGCGATCTCGCGGTAGAGCACGGGCGCGAGCGTGGCCGCGTAGGACGCCGAGACGTGGTTGTAGTCGCGGTAGACGTTGACCCCGCCGATCACCGCGGGGCACACGTCGTCGTGGCAGAACAGCGGCTCGGTGTCGACGAAGTGGGCGCCGTCGACCTGCTCGGCCGCGGGGCCGAACGGGTCGAACTCGGGCACGACGTCGTCGAGCGGGACGTCGCACTGCGACCAGTCCGTGGAGCCGAGGGCGGCGAGGCAGTCGACGGTGTCGTCCGGCATCCGCGGGTTGTCGCGCAGCGCCACGATCGGCACGCCGGCGCGCGTGACGGGCTCCCACGCCTCGACGTGGCTGGCCACCTGGCGGCCCTTCGGGCCCTTCATGCGGCCGTTGTACGAGGTGGTCACGACGACGTCGTAGTCGGTCGCGTGCTCGTCCAGCCAGTCGGCGAGCTTGCCGCGCCACTCGTCGCACAGCGGACCACGCTGGGTGTCCTTGCGGTCGACGACCGGCAGGGTGCTCCAGCCACAGCTGGCCTTCGCCGCGGCGTCCACCGAGACGACGCCCTGCTCCGCGAGACGTCGGAAGGCGCCGAACAGCACGCGGGCATGCGAGTCGCCCAGCACGAGGATCTTCGGGGCGTCCTCGGCCGGCTTCGCGCCGGGGGCCAGGTCGCAGATGTTGAGGTTGGCGTCGCCCGGATCGGACCAGCACTCGAGGTAGGCCACGAAGTCCCGACCGGCGCGGCTGACGTCGGGCCGGATCACGCCGTCCAGGTCAGGGTTCGCGCACGACTCCCCGTCGGTCAGGGCCGCCATCGTCATCGCGCCGAAGCAGTCCGGCTCGTCGGCGGTCATGAGCGCCTCGACCCGCGAGACGTCGCTCTCGATGGCCTCGACCCGGTCCGTCCCGGGCACCGTGACGAGGAACGCCGCCAGCACCGCGGCGGCGGCGACCGTGACCCACAGGCCTCCGTGGTCGACGAGTGCGCGCAGGCCCGCGACGAGCGCCACCGTGACGACCGCGGCCAGGCCGACGAGCAGGAGGAGCTCCGCGCGGTCGCGCAGCCCGATCTCACGGCCGGCGATCTCGGGGGCGAATCGCAGGGCGGGGCCGGCCCAGCAGAGGCCGGCCCAGGCGATCGCGGCGAGCCAGCCGGACAGCCGCGGGCCGAGCCACGTGGCGGGCGAACCGTGAGCGGGTCCCGACGCGGCCAGGAGGACGCCGGCCATGGCGCCGACCACGGTCAGCAGGAGGTCTCCGGACACGAGCACGGCGACCGCTCCGACGCCGAGCCCCGTGCCCCACGCGATGAGCGCCATCGGGCGCCCGAGCGCCGCGTCGCCCGCCCGCGACAGGGCGAGCGCCACGAGGACGCCGAGGCCCACGGGCCAGAACCGGGCGCCGAGGTGCAGCGCCGGGTCGAACGCCCACCAGACGAAGGAGGCGGCGGACAGGACCAGGACGATGAGGCTCAGCCCGCTGGCGAGCCGGTCGGCGACGAGGCGCAGGACCAGCACGACGACGGCGGACTGCACGAGCAGCGAGACGAGCCAGAAGGTGGCCACGGGCGAGTCGGCGGCGACGGTGCGCACGTTGGTGAGTGCGAGCGCGGCGTCGCGGACGTCGTGCAGGAGCGGCGCCCAGTCACGGACGTCCATCCAGCGCTGCACGGCCAGGCCGGTGGCGACGAGCACGAGCAGGGGCGACACGAGGAGCCGCAGGCCGGTGCCGATCACGTTGGCGAGGGGACGGTCGCGCTCGACGAGCAGGACCTGGGCGAACAGCGCGCCGGCCACGACCAGGAGGACCTCGACCGCGACGTCGGCCCCGGGAAGGCGTCCGGGCCAGTACACGCCGAGCACGAAGAGGGCCGCCGCGGCGGCCGCGATCGTGCACCACGCGGTGGTGAGTCGTCCCCCGGTCACGTTCGTCAACCCTACGTGGCCGGTCCACGTGACCTACCCTGACTCCGTGCCCGAGGTCGACCTGGGATTCCCCCGCTCGTTCGTGGAGTTCGCGAACCCCGACGACGCCACCGAGGTCTTCCGCTGCGACCTCACGTGGCTCACGTCGCGCTGGACCTGCATCTTCGGCGCGGGGTGCGCGGGCATCTACGCCTCCGCGCCCGACTCGGGCTGCTGCACCCTGGGCGCGCACTTCAGCGACGAGGACGACCACGCCCGCGTCGCCGGGTTCGTCGAGCAGCTCGACCCCACCGAGTGGGAGCTGCACGACCTCGGCCGCGCCGAGGGCTGGACCGAGCGCGACGCCGACGGCGAGCTCAAGACGCGGGTCGCGGACGGCGCCTGCATCTTCCACAACTCGCGCGACTTCCCCGGCGGCTACGGCTGCGCCCTGCACGCCCACGCCCTCGCCACGGGGCTCGAGCCGCACACCACGAAGCCCGACGTGTGCTGGCAGCTGCCGCTGCGCCGCGAGTTCCGCGAGGTCGACCCCGGCGACGGCTCGCACTACACCGAGGTCAGCATCGGCGAGTACACCCGCACGGGCTGGGGCCCGGGTGGTGCCGATCTCGACTGGTACTGCTCGTCGAACACCGAGGCGCACGTCGCGCCCGAGCCCGTCTACCTCGGCAGCCGCGCCGAGCTGACGGCACTCATGGGCGAGGCCGGCTACGCCGAGCTGGTGGGTCACTGTGAGCGCTTCGTCGCCGCGGGTCGCCCGGTGCCGCACCCCGCCGACCCAAGGTGACCCTGACTGAGACGGCGATCACGTGACGGGCAACAATGCCGTATGCACCTCGATCACCTGTCGTTCGCCGTCGGACCCGCGGGCCTCATCGCGACCACGACCGAGCTGAGCGAGAAGTTCGGCGCCGTGTTCCAGGCGGGTGGCATCCACCCCCGCTTCGGCACCAACAACATGATCCTGCCGCTGAGGAACCACCAGTACCTGGAGGTCGTCGAGGCGCTCGAGCACCCCGCGTCGGACAAGGCTCCGTTCGGCCAGGCCGTGCGCGCCCGCTCCGAGCTCGGCGGCGGCTGGCTCGGCTGGTGCGTCTCGGTCGAGGACATCACCCCGGTGGAGCACCGCATCGGCCGTCACGCCGTGCCGGGCAACCGTCACCGTCCCGACGGCCTCAACCTCACGTGGAAGCAGATCGGCGTCCACGGCATGCGCGCCGATCCGCAGCTGCCGTTCGTCATCTCGTGGGACATCCCCGAGGACGAGCACCCCTCGCAGATGGCGGAGTCCGAGGTCACGCTGACGGCCCTGGAGATCGCCGGCAGCCCCGAGCGGCTGGCCGACTGGCTCGGCGAGCCCGCCGTCGGCGCGCTCGAGCAGATCGAGGTCCGCTGGGTCGCCCCGAACGGCGCGCCGGGCATCCTCGCCGCCGAGTTCGACACCCCGAACGGCATCGTCCGGGTCTGATCGCCGCGGGGTCGCCGGCTTGTCGGTGGCCCCTCCTACGCTGTCTTCCATGCCGCCCAAGACCGCGTCCGCCTTCGCCTGCTCCGAGTGCGGCTGGACCACCGCGAAGTGGGTCGGCCGCTGTGGTGAGTGCCATGCGTGGGGCACGGTCGACGTCGCCGGCGGCAGCTCGCGCACCGGCCGCACCAGCGCCGGACCGGTCTCCAGCCCCGCCGTCCCGATCGCCGAGGTCACCGCCACCGAGGCGGCCGCGATGGGCTCGGGCATCCCCGAGCTCGACCGCGTGCTCGGCGGTGGCGTCGTCCCCGGCGCGGTCATGCTGATGGCGGGCGAGCCGGGCGTCGGCAAGTCCACGCTGCTGCTCGAGGTCGCGGCCCGCTGGGCGCGCGCCGGGCGCCGCACCCTCTACGTCTCGGGCGAGGAGTCCGCGGCCCAGGTGCGCCTGCGGGCCGAGCGCACGGGGGCCTTGGCCGACGAGCTGTTCCTCGCCGCCGAGACCGACCTCGGCGGTCTGCTCACGCACATCGACGCGGTCAAGCCCAGCCTGCTGATCGTCGACTCGGTCCAGACCATCGGGTCGGCGTCGGTCGACGGCGTGCCCGGCGGCGTCACCCAGGTGCGCGAGGTCGCCGCCACGGTCATCGGCCGCGCGAAGGCCGAGGGCATCGCCACGCTGCTGGTCGGCCACGTCACGAAGGACGGATCGGTCGCCGGACCGCGCGTGCTCGAGCACCTCGTCGACGTCGTGCTGCAGTTCGAGGGCGACCGCACCAGCCGGCTGCGCCTGCTGCGCGCCACCAAGAACCGCTTCGGCCCGGTCGACGAGATCGGCTGCTTCGACCTCGTCGACGCCGGCATCGTCGAGGTGCCCGACCCCACAGGCCTGTTCGTGTCCCGCCACGAGTCGCCGGTCGCGGGCACGTGCGTCACCGTCACGATGGAGGGCCGCCGGCCGCTGCTGGCCGAGGTGCAGGCGCTCACGGTCGCGGCCACCACGCCGTCGCCGCGGCGCTCGTCCAGCGGCCTGGACTCCTCGCGCGTCTCGATGCTGCTCGCGGTGCTGAGCAAGACGGGCGTCTCGCTGGGCAACCAGGACGTCTACACCGCCTCGGTCGGCGGTGCCCGACTGCACGAGCCGGCCGTCGACCTCGCGGTCGCGCTGGCCGTGATCTCGGCCGCCGGGGGCTCGCCGCTGCCCGGCGGACTCGTCGCGATCGGCGAGGTCGGACTGGCCGGCGAGGTCCGGCCCGTACGCGGGCTCGAGGCCCGCCTGCGCGAGGCCGCGCGCATCGGCTTCACCCACGCGATCGTCCCCACCGGCACCGAGAGCCTCGACCGCGTCGGCCTGAAGGTGCTGCGAACCGGAGATCTCGCCGCTGCGCTCCGGGCGCTGCCCTAGGATGAGGCCGACCACTACGTGAGCGAGAGCGAGAGACGTCGTGCCGGCTTCCGACCTGCGGGCGACCCTGAGCTCCGTCGCGCCCGGAACGGCGCTGCGTGAGGGTCTGGAGCGCATCATGCGAGGGCGCACCGGCGCCCTGATCGTGATCGGTCAGGACCGCGTGGTCGACTCGATCTCCACGGGCGGCTTCGCCCTTGACGTCCCGTTCACCGCCACCGGCGTCCGCGAGCTGGCGAAGATGGACGGCGCGATCATCCTCGACTCCTCGGCCACCCGGATCATGCGCGCCGCCGTCCACCTCATGCCCGACCCGTCGATCCCGACCACCGAGTCCGGCACCCGCCACCGCACCGCCGAGCGCGTGGCCCGCCAGACCGGCGTCCCGGTCATCTCGGTCTCGGCGTCGATGCACACGATCGCGCTCTACCAGGACGACCAGCGCTACGTGCTGGAGGAGCCCACCGTCGTCGTCAGCCGGGCGAACCAGGCGCTCCAGACACTCGAGCGCTACCGCACGCGCCTCGACGAGGTCTCCGACGCGCTGTCGGCCCTCGAGGTCGAGGACCTCGTCACCGTCCGCGACGTCACCGCCGTCGCCCAGCGCCTCGAGATGGTGCGCCGCATCTCCGACGAGATCGAGATGTACGTGCTCGAGCTCGGCTCCGACGGCCGTTTGCTCTCGCTCCAGCTGAACGAGCTCGTGGGCGGCGTCGACGCCGAGCGCACGCTCGTGGTCCGCGACTACCTGCCGCCGGGCTCGGACGAGCAGGCCGCGAAGGTTCTCGACGCGCTGGCCGAGCTGGAGTCCCAGGAGGTCCTCGACCTCGGCATCGTCGCCTCGGCGCTGCACATCGGCGACGGCAACTCGCTCGATGCCTCGGTGTCGCCGCACGGCTACCGGCTGCTGGCGCGCATCCCGCGCCTGCCCGGCTCGGTGGTGGAGCGCCTCATCACGCACTTCGGCACGCTCCAGCGCCTGCTGGGCGCCAGCCTCGACGACCTGCAGGCCGTGGAGGGCGTGGGCGACCTGCGCGCCCGCGGCGTCCGCGACGGCCTCTCGCGCCTCGCCGAGTCCAGCATCCTCGAGCGCTACGTCTGACGCTCAGTCGTTGCCGGCGGTCGAGCTGGCGGTCGGCCGCGCCGGTGTCGGCTGCGACGCCGGCTTCTTCGTGGGCGCCGTCGTGGGTTGGGTGGTGGCCTTGGTCTCGGGTGTCTCGGGCGTCTCGGGAGCGCGCCGCGCGAGCTTGAACGTGACCTCGCCGGGCTCGCCGCCGTACGTGCCGATCTTGAGCGTGTAGGTGCCCGGGGGCGCGAAGCCCTCGCTGGTGCCGCAGCCCGCGCCGGAACCGCGGCCGGTCCACTCGACCGACGTGACCGTGCTCCAGCCGGCCGGGATCGCGACGGCCTCGTCGAAGAACGCTGCCCGGCAGACCGAGGAGTCGTAGATGGGCGCGCGCTCGGTGTCGACCACGGCGAGCAGCTCGCTCGCGCTGGGGCGGAAGGTGCAGGCGGCGCCGTCGAGCGCGGTCAGCATGAGGTCCATCCGGACCGGACCGCCGGCGAACTGACCGGTCGGCACGGAGGGGACGATGCGCACGTTGTCGGGCTCGCACAGGGCCGCATCGGTCTCGATCGCGACGGAGACCTGGTCGGCGGGCGGCGCGGTGGTGGGCGGGCTGCTGGGAGTGGTCGGGGTGGGCGTGGGCTGCGTGGCGGCGGCCGGCTTCGGCTCGTCGTCGCCCATCAGCTCGACGACCTTCACCACGCCCCAGGCGAGCGCGAGCAGGGCTGCCAGCACGAGGAGCCGACGACGCCAGAAGACGTCGCGTCCGACCGGCCTGTTGCTCACCGCACCACGTTATCCGTCCGTCCCGGCGTGAAAGGATCGACGCGCCATGCCTGCCACCACTCCCCCGCCCCGCGAGCTGCACGAGCGCATCATCGACTGGTTCGGCGTCCATCGACGGAGCCTGCCGTGGCGCGACGACCCGGCGCCGTGGCGCGTCATGGTCTCCGAGCTCATGCTCCAGCAGACGCCCGTCGTGCGGGTGCTGCCGGTGTTCGAGGCGTGGATGGAGCGCTGGCCGACCCCGGCGGATCTCGCGGCCGAGCCCTCGGGCGAGGCGGTGCGCGCCTGGGGTCGCTTGGGGTACCCGCGGCGCGCGCTGCGCCTGCACGCCGCGGCCACCGCGATCGTCGCCGACCACGGCGGCGAGGTGCCGAGCACGTATGAAGAGCTGCTGACCCTGCCGGGCGTCGGCGACTACACGGCGGCCGCGATCGCCTCGTTCGCGTACGGGCGGCGGGCGGTCGTCCTCGACACGAACGTGCGGCGGGTGTTCGCCCGGGTGGTCGAGGGCGTGCAGTACCCGGCGCCCACGGTGCGGCGGGCCGAGCGCGACCTCGCGACCTCGCTGCTGCCCGACGACGAGGACCGGGCGGCCGCCTGGGCCGCGGCGACGATGGAGCTCGGCGCGCTGGTGTGCACCGCGCGCTCGCCCCGCTGCGAGGCCTGCCCGGTCGCCGACCTGTGTCGCTGGCGCGCGGCCGGCTACCCCGAGCACGACGGACCGCCGCGACGCGGCCAGGCCTGGCACGGCACCGACCGCCAGTGCCGCGGCGCCCTGATGGCCGTGGTCCGCGACGCCGACGGTCCGGTGGCACCCGAGGTCGTCGCCGCCTCCTGGTCGGACGCCGCCCAGCGCGAGCGCTGCCTCGACTCCCTCCTCGACGACGGGCTCCTCGACCTCACCCCCGACGGCCGCCTCACCCTCCCCGGCTGACCCCGCCCCGCCCGCCTGCCCCGGCCCGCCCGCCTGCCCCTCCGCGAGTGGCGCCACTCGGCGTCGGCGGTCGACCGGAGGCCGCAGCTACGGGGCGGAGGCCTCGATGGCGCGGACGAGGATCTCGCGCAGCACGTCCTGCTTGCGGGCGTTGTACTCCATGACGTGCCCACCGCCGGCGGAGGCGGCCAGCTTCGCGGCGGCGTAGCGGTCGCGGTCGTCGGGATGGGTGCGCAGCCAGTCACGGAAGATGCGGTGCCGGACGGGCTCGGTCGCCTCCGGCCCGAACACGTGCACGTTGGCCCGGGGGTCCGCGCACCGCAGCAGTCGGTGCCCCTGCCACCACGGCTCCCGTACCGCCAGCACCAGACCGACGGCCTCGAGCGCAGGCACGTACGCCGCCTCGTCGTCGGGGTCGGGGACGATGACGTCGACGTCCACGATCGGCTTCGCGGGCAGCCCCGGCACCGAGGTCGAGCCGACGTGCTCCACCACCACCGACGGACCGAGCGCCCCGGCGATCTGCGCACGCAGCGCCTCGAAGTCGCTCGCCCACCGCGGATCCGGCTCGGCGATCGTCAGGTCGGTCCCGGGCCCGAACCCCTCGACCCACGGACTCGCCCCGGCCGGCGCCGGCGCCTCGCTGAAGTCCAGCAGCCTCTCGCGGTCCACCCACCGACCGTAGCCGCTCACTTCACGAGGTTTTCTGTCACTTCGCGAGGTTCGCGAACCTCGTGAAGTGACAGTTTCCCCGGTTAACCGGGGAAACTTCCATCCCCGCGCACGACGAAGGGCCCGGGTCAGGTGACCCGGGCCCTTCGTTCAGGCGGTGCTCAGTCGTCGGAGCTCGCGCCGGCCTCGACGGCCGGCGGGACCTCGGGCAGCTCGAGGTCGGCCTTCGACGTGCCGGTGAAGGTGAACTCACCGTCCACGAAGTCGACCAGGACGATCTGACCGGCGTGGAGATCCCCGTAGAGGAGCTTCTCGGCCAGGGCGTCCTCGACCTCGCGCTGCACGGTGCGACGCAGCGGACGCGCGCCCAGGACCGGGTCGAACCCGACCTTGGCGAGCTGCTCCTTGGCCGCGGACGTGAGCTCGATGTCGATGTCCTTCTCGCCGAGGCGCTGCTCGAGCGAGCCGATCATCATGTCGACCATCTGCAGGATCTCGTCCTGCGTCAGCGGCGGGAACACGATGACCTCGTCGACACGGTTGAGGAACTCGGGACGGAAGTGCTGCTTGAGCTCCGTCGAGACGCGCTCCTTCATCCGCTCGTACGTGCCGACCGCGTCTCCGGCCTGGGCGAAGCCCAGGTTGACGCCCTTGGAGATCTCACGCGCACCGAGGTTGGTGGTCATGATGATCACGGCGTTCTTGAAGTTGACGACGCGACCCTGACCGTCGGTGAGGTGACCCTCCTCGAGGATCTGCAGGAGCGAGTTGAAGATGTCCGGGTGGGCCTTCTCGATCTCGTCGAACAGGACCACGCTGAACGGCTTGCGGCGCACCTTCTCGGTGAGCTGGCCGCCCTCTTCGTAGCCGACGTAGCCCGGAGGCGAGCCGAACAGGCGCGACACCGTGTGCTTCTCGCTGAACTCGCTCATGTCGAGCTGGATCAGCGCCTCGTCGTCGCCGAAGAGGAAGTTCGCCAGCGCCTTGGACAGCCACGTCTTGCCGACGCCCGAGGGGCCGGCGAAGATGAACGATCCACCGGGACGGCGGGGGTCCTTCAGGCCGGCACGCGTGCGGCGGATCGCCCGGGACAGGGCCTTGATGGCCTCGTCCTGACCGATGACGCGCTTGTGCAGCTCCTCCTCCATGTGCAGGAGTCGGCTGGACTCCTCCTCGCTGAGTTGGCCGACCGGGATGCCGGTCGCCTTGGCCAAGACCTCGGCGATGAGGTGCTCGTCGACGACCGCGACCTGGTCGAGGTCGCCGGACTTCCAGGCGCGCTCACGCTCGTGCTTGGCGGCGATGAGCTTCTTCTCCTCGTCGCGCAGGCTGGCGGCGAGCTCGAAGTCCTGGGCGTCGATCGCGCTCTCCTTGCGGCGGCGAACGTCGGCGATCTGCTCGTCGAACTCCTTGAACTCCGGCGGAGCGGCGGCGCGACGGATGCGCAGGCGCGCACCGGCCTCGTCGATCAGGTCGATCGCCTTGTCCGGCAGGAACCGGTCGCTCACGTAGCGGTCGGCCATGGTGGCCGCCGCGACGAGCGCGTCGTCGGTGATCGAGACCCGGTGGTGGGCCTCGTAGCGATCACGCAGCCCCTTGAGGATCTCGATGGAGTCGACGACGGACGGCTCGTTGACCAGCACCGGCTGGAAGCGGCGGTTGAGGGCCGCGTCCTTCTCGAAGTGCTTGCGGTACTCGTCGAGCGTCGTGGCGCCGATGGTCTGCAGCTCGCCGCGGGCCAGCATCGGCTTGAGGATGCTGGCGGCGTCGATCGCGCCCTCGGCGGCACCCGCACCCACCAGGGTGTGGATCTCGTCGATGAACAAGATGATGTCGCCGCGCGTGCGGATCTCCTTGAGCACCTTCTTGAGGCGCTCCTCGAAGTCACCGCGGTAGCGCGAGCCGGCCACGAGGGCGCCGAGGTCAAGCGTGTAGATCTGCTTGTCCTTGAGCGTCTCGGGCACGTCGCCGCGCACGATGTCCTGCGCCAGGGACTCGACGACGGCGGTCTTGCCGACGCCGGGCTCGCCCACGAGGACAGGGTTGTTCTTGGTGCGACGGCTCAGCGTCTGCATGACGCGCTCGGCCTCGTCGTCCCGGCCGATGACCGGGTCGAGCTTGCCCTCGCGGGCGGCCTGCGTCAGGTTGCGGCCGAACTGGTCGAGCACGGCGCTGGAGGCGGCGGGGGCCTCGGGGGCCGAGCCGGTGGCCTCGGACTCCTTGCCCTGGAAGCCGCTGACCAGCTGGATGACCTGCTGGCGGACGCGGTTGAGATCGGCGCCCAGCTTCACCAGGACCTGGGCGGCGACGCCCTCGCCCTCGCGGATCAGGCCGAGCAGGATGTGCTCGGTGCCGATGTAGGTGTGGCCCAGCTGCAGCGCCTCGCGCAGGCTCAGCTCGAGCACCTTCTTGGCGCGCGGAGTGAACGGGATGTGCCCGCTGGGTGCCTGCTGGCCCTGACCGATGATGTCCTCGACCTGGCCGCGGACGGCTTCGAGCGAGATGTCAAGGCTTTCCAGTGCCTTTGCGGCAACGCCCTCACCCTCGTGGATGAGGCCCAGCAGGATGTGCTCGGTGCCGATGTAGTTGTGGCTGAGCATGCGCGCTTCTTCCTGCGCGAGCACCACGACTCGTCGGGCCCGGTCGGTGAATCTTTCGAACATGTCGGTCCCCTCTGCTGGACTGGTCTTTTCAGCATAGACGGGTCTGGGTGACCCGCCTCGCCGTGTCCAGTTGCTTAACTCAACCGTCATGCACCCGTCGGGCTTCCACTGTTCGCTGTCGGCGGAATCGGGCCGGGAGTGCGGCGTTCCCGCGGCGGCTCAGCGCATGAGCGAGTCCCGGGCCGGAGGTGCCGCCGCATGGGCCGCCGAGGCCGCCGGCTTGCCGACGAGCGCGGTCTCGATGCTGAGCCCGCCCGACGCGGAGCGCTCGCCGACCACCTTCACGGGGTTGGCGTACGGCGCGACCGAGCCGGTGACCTCGAAGCGGGCACGCCCGTCGTCGAGTTCGGCGCGGCCCACGTGGACGACACGGCCGCTCGGCCGAACGAGCCACAGCCACGGCCGGGTGCCGCCCGTCGCGTCGCGGTCGTCGCTGAGCACGTAGCAGTCCAGCGAGTAACGCTCCGAGCACACGCGCTCGCGCACCATCACGCCGAGCATCTGCGGCACCGACAGGTCGGCCTCGCCGACCTCATCGGCCAGGGCCACGGCGCCGGCGGCGCCCGAGCAGGTGAACGTCAGCAGGTCGCTCGGCCGGAACCCGAGCGCCGGCACCTCGGCGCGGACGGCCTCCAGCACGGTCGCGCGGGACACCTTGGCCCGCCCGCCGAACGTGATCTCCTCGCCGCGACGGCGGCCGAAGTCGGTGACCTCGGCGGTGGCCGGGACCAGCACCTCGGGCCGGTGGGCGCGGTAGCCGATGAGCATCCGTGCGGTCAGGACAGCGCGCCCGGCGGGCGTCGCGAGCGGCGGCTGCGACCGCGCGAGGTCGGGCAGCGCCGACTCGTCGCCGACCCGCGCCAGCGACTGGGCAGCCCGGCGCACGACCGTCGGATCGGTGTCGGCGAGCGCCCGCGTGAGGGCCTCGGGGACCTCGGGGTCGCGCCGGCGTCCCAAGGTCACGGCCGCGAGCGAACGCACCCGCGGCTCGGCATGGGCGGTGAGCAGCTCGACGGCCACCGGGGTGGCGCGCTCGGAGCCGCGTCGGGCCAGGGCGGCCAGGGACTCCTTCGCGATGTCGCCGCGAGAGCGGTGGGCCAGCTCGACGAGCTCGTCGTCGCCGCGCTGGTCCCAGGGAGTGAGGTCAGGCATGATGCGTCCTTTCGGGAGCGGGGCTCACTGGCCCGCGCGGGTCTGGCAGCGGCCGCGCACGGTGCTGCCCTGGCCCGACGTCAGCAGGACCGAGCTGCGGGCGCTCACCGCGCAGCGCGTCTGGGCCATGAGGTTCTCCCGCGCCGACGTGGCCGTCGGGCAGGCGTCCCCGTGGTTGTGGGAGAGGTCGAGGAAGTGGCCGAGCTCGTGGGCGGCGGTGCGCGAGAAGCCCTCCGCCGCGCGGCCGACCTCGCCGCCGACGAGACCGTCGGACTTGCCTCCCTTGCCGCAGTCGCCGGGCACCGGCGAGATGCCGACGAAGTCGTCGCTGATGTTGGCGACCAGGAACATGTCGATCCCGTCGTTCGGGACGCCCCAGTCGTCGGACAGGTCGTCGGCCTCGGACTCGCTGCCGATGTCCTCGTAGCCGTCGGCCGCGGGCACGTCGATCCAGAAGTACTGCACGCGCCCGAGGCCGAGCGAGGCGTCGGCGTAGATGCGGCGGATCCGGTGCACGGCGTAGTCCACGCGCTCGTCCGCCTCCGACAGGGTGACCGACGCGGCGTCGAAGCCGACCTCGATCAGGTTGAGGTGGACGTGCTTGCGCTCCAGGGCGGTGAACGCCTCGCCCAGGGTGACCTGGACCGGAGTTCCCGTGGCCGGGTCGGGCGGCGGCGTGCCGCGCCAGAACCCGAGCACGTCGCGCATCACCGAGAGGTCGCCCGTGCCGCCGAGGCCCATCGCACTCATCGCCTGGCGCACCGAGCGGACGCTCATGGCGTGACCTCGGACTCGAGCGCAGTGACGCGGGCCGTGAGGTCGGCGATCGCGGCGGTGGCGGCGGTGAGCTCGGTCGTCAGCGCGGTCACCTGGCCCTGCAGGGACGTCAGCGTCGCCGCGACGTCCTGGCCGGCGACGACGGCGCCGTCGGGCATCGTCACGCGCCCGTTGACGACCACGCCGCCGGTGTAGTCGCGGTCCCAGTTCAGCACCAGGGTGTCCCCGAAGCCGTGGACGAGCGCGCGCCGGAACGGGTTGCGCCGCAGCGAGCCGAAGATCCGCCCGCGACGGTCCGCGCCGCCGTCGAGCATGAAGTCGGTGCCGAACTGCTGGTGGATGCGGCTGCGCACGATCAGCCAGTCCCGGTTGTTGAAGCCGGAGATCTGCTTGCACGCGTTGACGCTGACGCCGCCGGGGTAGTCGTGGTCCCAGTTGAGGGTCAGGCCGTCGTCGAAGTCGTGGACGAGGGCCCGCCGGAATGGCGTGTTGGTCCGGCGGCGCGCGGCCGCGTCGAGGATGAGGTCGTTCGCCGTGGCGCGCACGACGAGCCCCTCCAAGTGGATGATGTCGCCTTCGAAGCGGATGTCGGTCATCTCGGTGGTCCTGTCGGGAGGTGGGGGTGCTGGCGGGGAGGCGCCCGGTGCCGGGACTGATACCCGGCACCGGACGCGCTCAGCTCGGCATGACGTCGTAGCCGCCGGGGCCGGGGGCCGGCGGGTCCTCGACCTTCGCGAGCGTGTTGATGCTGACGTGCGGCCACTTGATGCGGCCCGGGCCGCCGTCGAAGCGGTCGAAGAAGTCCAGCTGCACGACCTGGGCGTACTGCAGCCGCAGGTCGATGCCGCCGTCCGCGTTGCGGACCTCCTGGATCCAGAAGGTCGACTTCATCTCCGAGGCGTTGGCCTGGCGCACGATGAACGGGATGTTCGAGATGCCGCCGGTGGCGACGGTGCTGTCGAACTCGAGCCGGGTGGTGCGCACGATGTCGACGCCCTCGTTCGCCGCCTTGAGCAGCGCGGTCGAGTCCACGGGGTTGAACAGCCCGCGGAACGGCGCGTCGCGGAAGTGCTTGTAGGGCTGCAGGTACGGGTTGGCGTCGACGTCCTGGTTGACGCCCAGCGGCAGGGCGTTGATGCCCGGGATCGTCGGCGGACCGTCCGATACCGTCGCGACGCCCAGGCCCAGCACCGAGTCGCCGTGCGGGATCGTGGCGAGCCGGGCGATGTCCACGACGTCCTCGTCGAGCGGGTCGGTCATGCTCAGGAAGAGACCCGGCTCGTGGTGGATCGCAGTGTCCGGCGCGCCGGTCAGGCTCGTCGACGGGAAGTCGTCGGAGACGATCTGCTTGATGCCCTGCTCGTAGTCGAGCGCGACGAGCAGCTGGTCGGCGTTCGGCGTGAGCCCAGCCGCCGCCGGGGCGATGCCGCGGTTCGGCACCGCCTTGTCGACGAGGCTGAACGTCAGCTTCTCGTTGTACTGGTTCATCAGCAGCCGGTACGGCGGCCGGAACGTCGCACCCTGCGGCGGGCCGAAGGGCAGCGCGATCATGTTCCAGCCCCGGCCCGCGAGGTCGGGCTCGTTGGACCAGGTGCCGGGCAGGAGCTTGAACGGACCGAGGTCCTCGTCGCCGGGCACGGCCTGCTCGACGGTGCGGAAGCGGCCGCGCAGGGCCTCCAGCTGTTCGGTCTTGGTTCTCATGGGGGACCCCCGGGGTGTGGAAGAGCTCCGCCGCCGACGCCCCGAGCGCGTGCCGGCGGACTGACGTCGTTGACGAGGTCCGCCCCGGAGCACCTGATACCCGATCGCGTCCTAGGTTGGGTCCATGAGTGCCGACATCCGCGCCAGGGTCCAGCAGCTCCTCCCCGGGATCCGCCGGGACCTCGAGGACCTCGTCCGCATCCCCTCGGTGAGCGCCGACCCGGCGCGGGCGGACGACGTGCGCCGCAGCGCCGAGGCGGTCGCGGAGCTGCTGCGTGCCGAGGACTTCGGCAGCGTGGACATCGTCAGCGCACGCGAGGACGGCGGCGCCCCGGCCGTCATCGCCCACAAGGCCGGACCGGCCGGCGCTCCCACCGTGCTGCTCTACGCCCACCACGACGTGCAGCCCGAGAACGACCACGCGGAGTGGGACTCGCCGCCGTTCGAGCCGACCGAGCGCGACGGGCGGCTCTACGCCCGCGGCGCGGCCGACGACAAGGCCGGCATCGCCGCGCACCTCGGCGCCGTGCGCGTCTTCGGCGACGACCTGCCCGTCAGCGTCACCCTGTTCGTCGAGGGCGAGGAGGAGGTCGGCTCGGACACCCTGCCCGAGCTGCTGCGCCGGCACCGCGACCGGCTCGCGGCCGACGTCATCGTCATCGCCGACTCGGCCAACTGGGACATCGGCGTGCCCGCCCTCACCACGAGCCTGCGTGGCCTCGTCCGCGCGGACATCGAGGTCCGCACCCTGACCCACGCCGTGCACTCGGGCATGTGGGGCGGGCTCGTGCCCGACGCCCTGATCACCCTGAGTCGGCTGATCGCCTCGTTCCACGACGACGCGGGCGACCTCGTGATCGAGGGCCTGCACCACGGCCCCGCCGCCGACGTCGAGTACCCCGAGGAGCGGCTGCGCGCCGAGTCCGGCGCGAACCCCGGCGTCGAGTGGATCGGCACGGGCGCCGTGGTGGAGCGCCTCTGGACCAGGCCCGCGCTGTCGATCACGGGTCTCGACGCGCCCGCCGTGGACGGCGCGAGCAACACCCTCGTCCCCTCCGCCCGGGCCAAGGTCTCGCTGCGGATCGCGCCCGGCGACACCGCCGAGAACGCGCTGGAGTGCCTGCGTCGTCACTGCGAGCAGCACGTGCCGTGGGGCGCCGAGCTCGGCTTCACCGCGGTGGACACCGGCGAGGCGACCTCGATCGACGCCACCGGACCCGCCTACGACGCGGCCCGCGCCGCCTTCACCGAGGCCTGGGACGGCACCGCGCCCGTGGACATGGGCATCGGCGGCTCGATCCCGTTCATCGCCGAGTTCCTCGAGACGTTCCCGCAGGCCAGCGTGCTGGTGACGGGCGTCGAGGACCCCGACACCCGCGCGCACGGCGCCAACGAGGGCCTGCACCTCGCGGAGTTCGAGCGCGTGGTCCTCGCCGAGGCCTTCCTGCTGCGGAACCTGGCCCGCGACTGACTACTCGCGGCGCTGCACCGGGAAGAGGATGGCCTCCCGGATGCCGATGCCCTGGAGCAGCATGACGAGGCGGTCGACGCCCAGGCCGATGCCGCCGGCGGGCGGCATGCCGAACTCGAGCGCGCGCAGGAAGTCCTCGTCGACGTCCATCGCCTCGGGGTCGCCGGCCGCCGCAAGACGCGCCTGCTCCTCGAGCCGCTCGCGCTGGATCACCGGGTCGTTGAGCTCGGAGTACGCCGGCGCCAGCTCGACGCCGTTGATGATGAGGTCCCACGCCTCGACCAGGCCCGGCGTGGTGCGGTGCTTCTTCGCCAGCGGGCGCACGGCCTCGGGGTAGTCGCACACGAACGTGGGCTGGATCAGCGTGTGCTCGACGAGCTTCTCGAAGAGCTCGAGCACGACCTCGCCCGCGCCCCAGCCGTCCTGCAGGGCGACGCCGTGGTCGCGCGCGACCTCGCGGACCTTCGCCTCGGGCGTGTGCACGTCGATCGCGGCGCCCGTGGCCTCGGCCACCAGCTCGTGGATCGTGGCGCGGCGCCACGGGGCCTCGAGGTCGATCTCGGTGCCGTCACGGCCCGGGACCACGGTCTTGCCCACCGCGCGCGCGGCGTCGACGACGAGGTCGCGGACCAGCTCGGCCATCGTGTCGTAGGAGCCGTACGCCTCGTACGCCTCGAGCATCATGAACTCGGGGTTGTGGGTGTTGTCGACGCCCTCGTTGCGGAAGGTCTTGCCGATCTCGTAGACCTTGTCGATGCCGCCCACCAGGCCACGCTTGAGGTGCAGCTCGAGGGCGATGCGCAGCAGCACCGGCTCGTCGAACGCGTTGAGGTGCGTGTGGAACGGGCGGGCCGCGGCGCCGCCGTTGGTGTGCTGCAGGACCGGCGTCTCGACCTCGATGTAGCCGTGACGATCGAGCGTGGCGCGCAGCGACTTCAGCACGGAGGCCTTCACGCGCACGTTCTGGCGCGCGTCCTCGCGGACGATCAGGTCGAGGTAGCGCATGCGGGTGCGGGCCTCGTCCGAGAGCGGCTTGTGCTCGATGGGCAGGGGACGGAGCGTCTTGGCCGCGATCTGCCAGCGGGTGGCCATGACCGAGAGCTCGCCGCGACGGCTGGTGATGACCTCGCCCGTGACGACGAGGTGGTCGCCCAGGTCGACGAGCGCCTTGAAGTCGGCGAGCGACTCCTCGCCCACCTCGGCCAGCGACAGCATCGCCTGGATCTCGGAGCCGTCGCCCTCGCGCAGCCGGACGAAGCACAGCTTGCCGGTGTTGCGCAGGAAGATGACGCGGCCGGCGATCGACACGACCTGGCCGGTGTGCGCGTCGGCGCCGAGCTGCTCGGGGTCGTGGGCCTCGACGACCTCACGGATCGTGTGCGTGCGCTCGACGAGCAGCGGGTACGGATCGACGCCGGAGTCCAGCAGGCGCTGGCGCTTCTCCCGGCGCACCCGCATCTGCTCGGGCAGGTCGTCCTCGGGAAGTTCAGGCGTCTCGGTCACGAGGCACGAGTCTAGTCGGCGGCTCGAGGGCGGCCGACACGGTCACTCGGCCGCGCGGCCCTCCTCGGCCAGGTAGGGCTCCACGCGACGCTCGGGACGCACCCCGGCCTTGTCGGCGAAGAAGGCGCGCATCACGTCCATGTCGGCCTTCACGTCGCCCGTGAGGTGGATCGTCGGGCCGATGCCGGTCGTCATGGTGGTGCGGTCACAGTACGCGAGCGTGACGGGCAGGTCGGCCTCGCGGGCCAGGCGGTAGAAGCCCGACTTCCAGCGCGGCACGTTCCCGCGGGTGCCCTCGGGCGTGATGACCAGCTGGAAGGTCTCGCCCGAGCGGGCCTGCTTCACGAGGTCGTCGACGAGTCCGGCCGGGTTCTTGCGGTCGACGGCCACGCCACCGAGCGCGCGCATGATCGGGCCCGCCGGGCCGCGGAAGAGCTCCTTCTTGCCGAGGAACTTCGGGCGGAAGCCGGCGCGCCAGGCGACGCCCAGCATGAGGACGAAGTCCCAGTTCGAGGTGTGGGGCGCCGCGAGCAGGATGCCCGAGTGCTGCGGCGCGGGCTCCGACCGGAACGTCCATCGGCTGAAGAACCAGTACACGTCGGCGACCAGGCGCAAGATCCTCATCCCCGGAGGCTAGCGCGGCACGACTCCACCCGCGGTCCCGGACGCACGTCGGCGGAAGTTCGGCCGATCCACAGGCTGCGTTCACCTCACGGTCAGGTGCGGCGGGCAGCGTGGAGCCATGACAGCACCGCGGATCACCGCCCACCGGGGGCAGAGCGCGACGCACCCCGAGAACACCATCCCCGCACTGCGCGAAGCGGTGCGCCTGGGGGCCGACGCCCTCGAGATCGACGTGCAGCCCACGGCCGACGGCTCGATCGTGCTGATGCACGACCGCTCGCCGCTGCGCACCACGAACCTGCGCCACGTGCGCACCGCCAAGGTGGGCCTGTCGGTCCAGCGGTTCACCCTGGCCGAGCTGGCCGAGCTCGACGCCGGCAGCTGGAAGTCGCCGACCTTCGCCGGGACGCCCGTGCCCACCCTGCGCGACGTCGTGCACGCGCTGCGCGGCACCGACGCGCGGCTCGTCGTCGAGCTGAAGCCCGCTCCGGTGGACCCGCGCTCCTACGTGCGCGCCGTGCTCGACGAGCTCGGCAGCCACAGCCGCGCCACGCTGATGAGCTTCGACCGTGCGATCTGCGAGGCCGCGCTGCCGGTGCACCATGCCGTGGGCCTGGTGACCCGGAGCCGCCCGAGCCGCGAGGACCTCGAGCGCTTCGACGAGTTCCACGTCAGCGCCCGCCGCGTGGACCGCGCGCTCGTCGAGCGCGTGCACCAGTCCGGCGGCACCCTGACGGCGTGGACCGTGGACGACCCGCAGCAGGTCGAGCGCCTCGGCGCCCTCGGGGTCGACTCGGTCACCACGAACGACGTCTCCGCCGCCCGCCCGGCGCTCGTCTGACTCGCCCGCCCGGCACCCCGCTCCACTTCTGGAGCGCGTTGCACCCATTTCACGTCGAGAACGGTGCAACGCGTTCCAGAAGTGGAGAAGAGGGCGTGGGGCTCAGCGATTCTTCGCGGCCACGAGGCGCAGGCCCTGCAGCGTGAGCTTCGGGTCGCGGGCGGTGATCGTCTCGCACTCGGTGAGCACGACCGCGGCGTGGCTGCCGGTGGCGATGACCGAGACGTCCTCGGGCTCCTCACCGAGCGAGTCGATCATCCGCTCGACGATCGCGTCGATGAGGCCCGCGAAGCCGAACACGATGCCCGACTGCAGCGCCTCGACCGTGTTCTTGCCGATGACGTCCCGCGGCGTCGTGATCTCGACGCTGCGCAGCTGGGCGCTGCGGCGCACGATCGCATCCAGCGAGACCTCGACGCCGGGCGCGATCGAGCCGCCGAGGTAGCGACCCTGCGCGTCGATCGCGTCGATCACCGTGGCCGTGCCCGTGAGGTCGACGACGATCGCCGGGCCGCCGTACAGCTCCTTGGCCGCCAGTGCGTTGACGATGCGGTCGGTCCCGACCTCGCGCGGGTTGTCGGTGTGGATCGGCACGCCGGTCTTCACGCCCGGCCCGACGACCCACGCCGGCACGTCGCCGTAGTAGCGCAGATAGGTGCGCCTCAACGCCACCATCAGTGCCGGGACGGTGCAGCACATGGCGATCTCGTCCACCTCGGGCAGGTTCGCGCGACGCAGGAAGCCCTCCACCACGAGGAACCACTCGTCGGACGTGCGGCGCTCGTCGGAGGCGACGACGAAGTCGGCGATCAGCTCGTCGCCGTCGAACAGGCCGATGCTCGTGTCGGCGTTGCCCGCGTCGATCGCCAGCAGGGTCATGCCCGTCGCTCGCTCATACGGTCACCAGGTCTCCGCGCTTGAGGCCCGAGTCGGCCGGGACGTCGGCGGCGTCGTGGCCCAGCGTGACGATCGAGTTGTCGGCGTCGACGAACACGACGCTCGGCTGCAGCTCGCGGGCCTCGGCGTCCTCGACCTGCGCGTAGGCGATGAGGATGACGATGTCGCCGGGGTGCACGAGGTGCGCGGCAGCGCCGTTGATGCCGATGACGCCCGAGCCGCGGGGCCCGGCGATCGTGTAGGTCTCCAGGCGGGCGCCGTTGGTGACGTCGACGATGTGCACGAGCTCGCCCGGCAGGATGTCGGACGCGTCGAGCAGGTCCTCGTCGACGGTGACCGAGCCGACGTAGTGCAGGTCGGCCTGCGTCACGGTGGCGCGGTGGATCTTGGACTTCATCATGGTGCGCAGCATGGGGTCACTTCCCTCTCTTCGCGACGTCCCCGAGAGGGACGGCGCAGTTGTCGAGCAGGCGCGGTCGGCCCACCCGGGCGGCCACCAGCAGGCGCGACTCCCGGCCGGGCTGGGCCGGTCCGAGGTCGGGGCTGGTGAGCACGAGATAGTCCGGGTCGATGCCGGCGTCGGCCAGCACCTTCCCGGCGGCATGGAGGACGGCCTCGGGGCCGTCGGGGCCGGCGTCGACGCCGGCGCGGAGGGCGGCCGAGATCGCGGCGGCCCGCTCGCGCTCGGACGCGGTCAGGTAGCGGTTGCGCGAGCTCATCGCGAGCCCGTCGGCCTCGCGGACCGTGGGGCAGCCGACGACCTCGACGCCCAGGCACAGCTCGCGCGCCATGAGCCGAATCAGCGTCAGCTGCTGGTAGTCCTTCTCGCCGAACACGGCGACGTCGGGACGCACGAGGCCGAACAGCTTCGAGACGACCGTGAGCACGCCGCGGAAGTGCGTGGGGCGCTCGGCGCCCTCGAGGATCGAGCCGAGAGGGCCCGGGTCGACCGTGATCGCGCCGTCGAGGCCGTGCGGGTACATCTCGTCCACGGTGGGCGCGAAGACGACGTCGACCCCGGCGGCCTCGCAGTGCTCGAGGTCGGCGTCGAACGTGCGCGGGTAGGCGTCGAGGTCCTCCCCCGGCGCGAACTGCGTGGGGTTGACGAAGATCGAGACGACGAGCGTGTCGGCGAGTGGACGCGCATGCCGCATGAGGCTCACGTGGCCGTCGTGCAGCGCGCCCATCGTGGGGACGAGGGCGACGGTGCCGGACGTCGCGGCGCGCAGCTCGGCCGCGGTGCGGACGACGGTGGGCATCAGCGGACCTTCTCGCGGATGACGGCCGTGCGGACGGCGTCGGCCGTGTCGGTGTCGATGCGGCCCGTGGACTCGGCGCGGTCCGCGGTGGCGGTGGCCAGCGCGGCGTAGGTGCGGCGCACCGACGGGTCGGCCAGGTGGGCGATGTGGGCGCGGACGGTGTCGACGTCACCGCGCGCGACCGGACCGGTGAGGGCGGCGTCACCGTAGGCCAGCGTGTTGTCGAGCGCGGCCTCGAGCAGCGGGCGCAGCACGGCCGCGGGGTCCTCGGCGCCGATCTGGCGCAGCAGGTCCATGGCCTGGGTGACGATCGTCGTCAGGTGGTTCGCGCCGTGGGCGAGGGAGGCGTGGTAGGTCGCGCGGTCGGCCTCGTCGACCCACATGACCGAGCCGTCGAGCTCGGCGACGAGGGTCTCGGCGGCGTCGCGGTCGGCCGGCGCGGCGGTGACGCCGAAGACGCAGCCGCGGTCGAGGTCGACCTCGGTGCCGGTGAAGGTCATGGCGGGGTGCATCGCGAGGGTGCGGGCGCCGGCGCGCGCGAGCGGCTCGAGGACGGCGAGGCCGTGGCGGCCGCTGGTGTGGGCGATCAGGCGGCCGGGACCGACGTGTGGGGCGAGATCGGCCACGACACCGGCGAGGGCATCGTCGGGCACGGCCAGGACGACGATCTCGGCGCGGCGCACGACCTCGGCGGGCTCCAGCACGGGGACGCCGCCGAGCAGGGTCTGCACGCGGAGGCGCGAGGCGTCGGAGCGTCCGCTGACGCCGACGAGGCGGTGGCCGGCTCGCTGGAGCCGGGCGGCGAGGACGGCACCGACACGGCCGGCGCCGACCACACCCACGCGGGGGTGCGACATGGATCTTGCCTTTCGTTCCAGTCCCGGAGCGGGTACCAGACAAAGTGACGCCGTCAGTCTACGTCGCGGATCCGCCTCATGTGCACTGAGGTGACCACGATCACAGTGGGACGCACGATGAGGCATGCGGGTGCCGCAGAGGGGCGAAAGGCCTCATCGTCCGTCCCCGCGAGAGCGGGTCGCTCTGCCACACTGGCGCCATGGCTCGGATCCTCATCCGTGCGGGCAAGGACCCGTTCACGGCGGTCGTACCCGAGACGACCCTGACGCAGGACGTCTTCAACTCCAACAGCGGGAACTTCCTGTTCCAGCACTCCGTGTGGAAGGCGCTCGACGTGGCCCCGCACGAGCTGGTCGCGAACTCCACGCTGAGCGAGCGCCGCGCGGCCACGGCCGACGACGCCGCACGCATGAACGACGAGTTCGACCATTTCGTCGTGCCGATGGCGAACTCGTTCCGCGCCGACTTCGCGGACAAGCTCGACAACCTCGCGGCCCTGGTCGAGCAGCTGACGATCCCCGTGACCGTGATCGGCATCGGCGCGCAGGCCCCCGCCGACCGCTCCTTCGACGCCCTCGCGGACGTGCGCGACGTGACCCGGCGGTTCGTCGCGGCAGTCCTCGAGCGCTCCGCGTCGATCGGTGTCCGCGGTGAGTTCACGCGCGACTTCCTCGTCGACCTCGGCTTCCCCGGCGACTCCATCGACGTCATCGGCTGCCCCTCGCTGTTCCTGCACGGACCCGACCTGAAGGTCCGCGACGTCCCGGCCTCGCTCGCCGAGGACGCCGCGCTCGGCCTCAACCTGACCCCCGAGGTGCCGGGCATCGGCGCCTTCGCCACCGAGCAGGGCGCCCGGCACCCGAACCTGACCTACGTCGGCCAGGACCAGCACGACCTGAGGCTGCTGCTGTGGGGCGTCCCGCACCCGCACGTCACCGACCCGCTCGTGCCGGCGCACCTGCGGCACCCGCTGTACCAGCAGGACCGGATGCGGCTCTTCGTCGACACGTGGTCCTGGTACGACTTCCTCGCCCAGCAGGACTTCGTCTACGGCACCCGCTTCCACGGCAACGTGGCCGCGCTGCTGGCGGGCACGCCCGCGCTCATGCTGGCGCACGACTCGCGCACCCTCGAGCTGGCCGAGTACCACCGGATGCCGCACCGGCTGCAGCCGCGCTTCGACGAGCCGGTCCGCGTCGAGGACCTCCTCGAGGCCACCGACCTCGCGCCGTTCCACGAGGCGCTGCCCGAGCGCTTCGACCGCTACGCCGCCTTCCTCGAGCGCAACGGCCTCGAGCACCGCTGGCAGCCCGGCCGCGACGCCTCGCAGTTCGACGACCGGCTCGAGGCGGCCTCGTTCCCGCCGGCCGTGCACACGCTCGCGCGCCCCGATCTCGGCGAGGTCGCGGCCCGGCTGGACTGGCTGCGGCACGCGATGGTCATCGACATGACGCGGCACCCGAAGCGGTACGACTACCCCTTCGACACGCCGGCCTACCAGGGCGCAGGCTCGCGCCACGCCCGTCTGGCCGACCAGCGCGACGAGCGGGCGAAGCGGCAGCAGCAGCGGATCGACGAGCTGACCGCGCGGATCGACCGCCTCGAGCGCGTCACCCCCGGCGGCCTGCTCGTGCGGCTCGCGCGCAGGCTGCGCGCGCTCTTCCGCAGCTGACGGCGCCCCGCACGACTCGCGTGCGAGGCGCCGCCTCGTCGGAGGCTCAGACCTCCAGGTAGTGCTGCTTCTCGGCGTGGCCACGCGGCTCGTGCGCCATCTCGCCGAAGTCCTCGTACGCGTTCTCCCGGTGCAGCGCCCCGTCGAGGCCCTCGCGCTCCTGCTCGTCGGTGACCCGGATGCCGATCGTGCGGTGCAGCACCGTCGCGATCAGCCAGGTGAGCGTGAAGGTCCACGCGCAGGTGGCCGCCAGCGCCAGGGCCTGCTTGCCCAGGAGACCGACGCCACCGCCGTGCAGCAGGCCCGCCTCGCCGATCGGCGAGTCCGGGTGACCGATGAGGCCGATCAGCAGCGCACCGACGATGCCGCCCACGAGGTGCAGCGCCACGACGTCGAGCGCGTCGTCGTAGCCGAAGCGTCGCTTCAGGTTGACGGCGAAGTAGCAGACCATGCCCGCCACCACGCCGACGCCGAGGGCGCCCATCGGGGAGACCGTGCCGCACGAGGGCGTGATCGCGACCAGCGCGGCGATGGCACCGGAGCAGGCCCCGAGCGTCGTGGCGTGGCCGTCACGCACCTTCTCCACGACGAGCCACGCGCACGTACCGGCGCAGGCCGCGACCAGCGTGTTGAAGATCGCCACGGCGGCGTCGTTGTCGGCGGCACCCAGCGCCGAGCCGTCGAAGCCCAGCCACCCGGTCAGCAGCAGGCCCACGCCCGCCAGCACGAGCGGGAGACTGTGCGCCTTGGGCTGGACGGGCCACGTGCGACGGCGACCCAGCACGATGGCCAGGGCCAGCGCGGCGATGCCGGAGTTGACGTGGATGGGCGTGGACCCCGCGTAGTCGACCGCGCCCAGGACGTTGGCCAGCCAGCCGCCGGTGGTGTCCTCCCCGTCGAAGGCGAAGGTCCAGTGAGCCACCGGGAGATAGCAGAGCACGACCCAGATGGCGGCGAACATCATCCAGGCGCCGAAGCGCATCCGGTCGGCTGCTGCTCCGGCGACGATGCCGATCGTCAGGCCGGCGAAGCCGAGGTGGATCGTGGCCAGCGCCAGCGGCGGCAGCGCCGCACCCTCGGACGCCACCATCAGGTCGCCCAGCCCGGCGCTCTCCAGCGGGTTGCCGATGAGGCCGAGGCCGCCGACCGAGTCGCCGAAGACGGCCGAGTAGCCGAAGGCCACCCAGATGAAGGCGGTCAGGGCGAACGAACCGAAGACCATCATCATCATGTTCGTGGTCGTCCGGCGCGACACCATGCCGCCGTAGAACAGCACGAGTCCGGGCAGCATCAGGATGACCGCGATGATCGCGGTCAGGAGCCAAGCGGTGTTGGCGGCGTTCGTGGGATCCATGGGCGGGCGCCTCCGGTCAGTCAGGACGTGGACTGACGCACCGCCAATTCGATGCGTCATCGAAAGAGTCCGCCGACCGCTTTTCAATGACGCATCGAATCTGTTTCCGTCCGGTTAATCCTCCCCCAGCGCCTCCAGCGCGAGCCGCTCGACCTCGTCGATCCGCGCGGGTTCGGCCAGCAGTCCACGGACGGCGGTCGTCGCCGCCAGACGGGCTGCGTCCCGCGTCGAGGCCAGGGCGCTCGGCCGGTCGCTCGCATCCGGAGTCGGCGTACGCAACCGGTGCTGGACTCCCTCGGTCTGCGCGAGGCAGGCCACCACCGCCAGCCGGGCGTCAGCCGCGACGAGCGCTCCCTCCTCCGCGCCGGCCTCGACGATCCGTTCCAGCTCGTCGCGCAGCCGGCCGTAGTCGTCCAGCACCTCGGCGAACACGTCGGGCTGTGCGCGAGCCGCGCGCTCGAGGTCGTAGAAGTCGAGCGCCCCCTCGCACATCTGCAGGACGTCGGCGTACAGGACCGCGTAGAGCCTCACGGCCGCAGGAGCGTCCCCGGCGGCCAGGCGCTCGGCGACGTCGAGCGACTCGCGGTTCGCACTGACGAGGGCCTTGAGCAGGTCCTCCTTCGAGCGGAACCAGTAGTACAGGGAGGACTGGCCCAGCCCCACCTCGCGCGCGACCTGCGTCATCGTGGTCGGCGCGTAGCCCCGCTCGGCGAAGAGTCGCGAGGCAGCCTCGAGGATCTCGCGACGCGGATCGCCGCCGGCGACTCCCGTGCGTCGGGGGCGTCCGACGGAGCGAGCAGGAGGGGACTCGGTCATGGCGGCTCCTGTGAGTTAACACGCAGGCAACAGTTTCGATGACCTATCGAAATATCGCCCACGCATTCTTTCGATGAGTCATTGAAACCGTATCGCAGGAGGACCACCATGAGCGTCACCGACACCACCCCCACGGCCGCCCCCGACGTGGACGTCAGCGCCCTGCAGCACGAGCTCGCCGCCTCGGGCGTCCGCTACGCGATGGCCGGGTTCACCGACGTGCACGGCCGCCTGAAGGGCAAGGTCGTGCCGATCGGCCACCTCCCCCAGATGGCCGCCGGCTCGGAGCTGTTCACCGGTGCCGCCGTCGACGGCGTCCCCCAGGACATCAACGACGAGGAGGTCTCGGCGCACCCCGACCTGAGCCGCGGCTTCCGGCTGCCCTGGAAGCCCGAGGTGGTCTACTTCCCCTCCACCCTGTTCACCGAGGGCAAGCCGTTCGAGGCCGGTGCCCGCCACGTGCTGGAGCGCCAGCTGGCCGCCGCCGCCGAGCTCGGGCTGGGCTTCAACCTGGGCATCGAGACCGAGTTCTTCGTCCTGCGCCAGGGCGAGAACGGCCTCGAGGAGGTCTCGGACCGCGACACGGCCGAGAAGCCCTGCTACGACCTGAGCACGACGCTGGACAACTTCGCCTGGCTCACCGAGCTGGTCGAGGCGATGGACGAGCTCGGCTGGGACGTCTACTCGTTCGACCACGAGGACGCCCGCGGCCAGTTCGAGATCGACTTCACCTACTCCGACGCGCTCACGATGGCCGACCGCGTGACCTTCTTCCGGCTGATGGCCGGCGAGATCGCTCGCAAGCACGGCCACCTCGCCTCGTTCATGCCCAAGCCGTTCGCCGACCGGACGGGCTCGGGCGCGCACTTCAACATGTCGCTCAAGGACCTGGCGACGGGCGCCAACCTCTTCGAAGAGGGCGACGACACGCACGGCGTCGGCGTCTCGGAGATCGCCTACCACTTCATCGGCGGCATCCTGCGCCACGCGAAGGCCATCAGCGCGGTCATCGCGCCGACGGTCAACAGCTACAAGCGCCTCGTCCGCAAGGGCTCCACGTCGGGCTCGACGTGGGCCCCCGTGTTCGTGAGCTATGGCGACAACAACCGCACGAACATGCTGCGCGTGCCGCTGGCCGGCGGTCGCGTCGAGTGCCGAGCCGCGGACATCAGCTGCAACCCGTACCTGGGCGCGGCGATGATCCTGGCCGCGGGCCTGGAGGGCGTGCGCGAGCGCATCGACCCCGGCGCCCCGCACCGCGAGAACATGTACGAGTACTCCGACGCGCAGATCGCCGAGCTCGGCATCGACGTGCTGCCGCGCAACCTGTCCGAGGCGATCGACGAGTTCCAGGCCGACGCGCTCTCGCGCGAGGTGTTCGGCGAGGCGCTCTACAACGCGTTCATCGACCTCAAGCGCGACGAATGGCAGGCCTACCAGTCGCACATCTCCTCGTGGGAGACCGAGCGCTACCTGACGTTCTTCTGATGGTTGCGACCTCCACCGTCGAACGGCTCGCGCTGGACTCCCTTCCCCTGGAGTCCGGTGCGAGCCTGTCGGCCGAGCTGGCCTACGTCACGCACGGCACGCTGTCGCCGACGCGCGACAACGTCGTGCTGGTGCCCTCGTACTACACGGGCACGCACGACAGCTACCGCCCGTGGATCGGCGCGGGCGGCGTGCTCGACACGAATCGCTGGTTCGTCGTCGTGGTGAACATGCTGGGCAATGGCGTCTCGACGTCGCCGTCGAACGGCGGCGCGTTCCCGCTCGTGACCGTGCGCGACCAGGTCACGGCCCAGCGGCTGCTGCTGGACCACCTCGGCGTCGAGCGGCTGCGCCTCGTCCTGGGGTGGTCGATGGGTGCGATGCAGGCATACGAGTGGGCCGTGAGCCACCCCGACCGAGTGGACGCGCTGCTGCCGATCTGCGGTGCCGCGCGATGCTCGCCGCACAACCACGTCTTCCTCGAGGGCGTCCGAGCGGCGCTGCTCGCCGACCCCGCGTTCGCCGGGGGCGCATACGACGCTCCTCCCGTGGCGGGCCTCCGGGCCTTCGGCCGGGTCTACGCCGGTTGGGCCTACTCGCGCGAGTTCTTCGCCGACGGGACGTACCGCCAGCTCGGGTACGAGTCGGTGGAGGCGGTCCTGGAGGACTGGGCGCAGGACCACGCGGCCCGGGACGCCAACGACCTGCTCGCGATGATGGACACGTGGCAGTCCGGCGACGTGGGTCGCGGACGCGACGGCCACCAGCATGCCCTGGCGTCGATCACCGCCCGCACGATCGTCATGCCGTCGACCACCGACCTGTACTTCACGGTCGCCGACTCGGCGGTCGAGGCGCGCCTGGTGCCGGGCGCCGAGTTGCGACCGATCGTGTCCGATCTGGGGCACGTGGCCGGCCGGCCGGGCGTGCGCGCGGCCGAGACGGAGGCCGTCGCCGCGGCCGTCCGTGACCTGCTCGGCGGTGCGTGGGACCGCTGAGCACGGTCCGACTGGCAGACTGGAGCCCGCGCCTCGGCGCGGGCCTCTAGCTCAATTGGCAGAGCAGCGGACTTTTAATCCGCGGGTTGTGGGTTCGAGTCCCACGGGGCCTACCGCTCGTGGACACCGAGGTGTCGCGGCGCGGTCAGTCCGACGCGGCGACCGCGCGACGCAGGGAGTGCATCAGGAGCGCGCGCACCTCGCCGCGACTCACCTCGCGGGTCTGCAGGGCCAGGTGCGAGGAGTGCAGCAGCGACCAGAGCGTGTCGGCCACCCACCACGCCGGCTGCTCGCCGTCGATGGATCCGTCGGAGATGCCTCGCCGGGCGACGCCGAGCAGCAGCGGCTCGTCGTCCGGCTCGTCGTGGTGCAGCAGGAACCACCAGCCGAAGACGTCGAGCCCGTCGAACAGCTCCGAGCCGAACCGGAGCAGCGCGTCCAGCCCGGAGCCCTCGTCGAGACGGGCACCGGCCGCCACGTCGGCGTACTCGGCCTCGACGAACGCGTCGATCGCCGACTCGAGCGCCGGACGGTCGGGGAAGTACCGGTGCACGGTGCTGCGCGCGACGTCCGCCTCCTCGGCCACCTCCCGGATGCCGGCACTGCGGTTGGCGCTCAGCACCCGGACGGCGGCGCGCAGGATCGTGCGTCGCGTGCGGTCCTGCGCAGGCGTGAGCGGCTCGTCCATGCGGCCACCGTACTCGCTTGCCGGGCATCGCGCTCCCATCATGCGTCATTCATGACTGCATTTGGACACATGTGTCTTACTGGCGGAGTGTCCCATCGCTCCACATCACGCCTCGCGATCCTCTGGTCCTTCGCGCGTCCCCACGCCCGCGTCATCGGCGGGGCCCTCGTGCTGGGTCTCGTCGCCTCCTCCATGGAGCTCGCGACGCCGCTGGTCACCAAGGCCGTGCTGGACGCGCTCACGGCCGGTGGCTCCATCACGCTCCCCGTCGTGGCGCTCCTCGCGCTGCTCGTGGTCGGCGCGGTCGTCAGCTACGTGCAGTGGCGGCTCCTCGGCACGGTCGCCGAGGACATCGTGCTCGACGCGCGCCGCACGATGGTCGGCCGCTTCCTCTCCGCCAAGGTCCTGCCGTTGGTCGCGCGACCCACCGGCGAGCTCGTCACCCGCGTCACGAGCGACTCGGTGCTGCTGCGCGAGGCCGCTTCGTCGAGCCTCGTCGGGCTCGTCAACGGCAGCGTGGTGCTGGTGGGCACCCTGGCGCTGATGGCCTGGCTGGACCTGACGCTGTTCGGCGTGACCGTCGGAGCGCTGGCCGTCGTCGGGACGCTGTTCGCCGTGCTCGCGCCGGCGATCGCCACGGCCCAGGAGCGCGCCCAGTCGTCACTGGCCGACCTCGGCGCCGGCACGGAGGGCACGCTGCGCGCGATCAAGACCGTGAAGGCCGCCGTCGCGGAGGACCGGCAGCGCGTGCGTCTGCTGGACGACGCCGAGCGTGCCCGCGACCATGGCGTCGTGGCCGCGCGCCGCGAGGTGCTGGCCTGGACCGTCGCGCAGACCGGCGTGCAGGCAGCCATCGTCGCCGTCCTGGCGTTCGGTGCCGCGCGGGTGGCGTCGGGCGACCTGGCGGCGTCGACGCTCGTGGCCTTCCTGCTCTACGCCTTCGGCCTGATGGGGCCCGTGCTGTCGCTGAGCCAGGACGCGACCGCCCTTCAGGCCGGTGTGGCCGCCGCGGGTCGCATCCGCGAGATCGACGCGCTGCCCGCCGAGGTCGCCGTCGACACCGTCGACTCCCTCGACAGCGGCACGGTCGGCGGTCCGGTGGTGCTGCGCGACGTGACCGCCCGGTACGAGCCCGACGGACCGCGCGTCCTCGACGGCGTGTCGCTGACGGTGCCCGAGCGCGGCCACGTCGCACTCGTCGGACCGTCCGGCGCGGGGAAGACCTCGATTCTCTTCACGGTGCTCGGCTTCCTCGAGCCCGAGTCCGGGCAGGTCCTGGCCGGCACGACGCCGTACGAGCACCTCGACCACGCGCAGATCCGCCGGCGCCTGGCCTACGTGGAGCAGGAGAGCCCGGTCGTGCCGGGCACGGTCCGCGAGAACCTGCTCTTCACCCGCCCCGACGCGAGCCAGGCCGACCTCGACCGCGTGCTGCGCGAACTGCGGCTCGACGACCTCGTCGACCGGCTGCCGCAGGGCCTGGACACCCCGCTGTCGAACGTCTCGGTCTCCGGCGGACAGCGTCAGCGGATCGCCTTCGCCCGGGCCCTGCTGGCCGAGCCCGACGTGCTGCTGCTCGACGAGGCCACCGCCCAGGTGGACGGCACGACCGAGGCGGCCATTCACGACGCCATCCGTCGTCAGGCGCGCCGCGGCGCCGTGCTGACGGTCGCGCACCGGCTCTCGACCGTGGTCGACGCCGACGAGATCGTCGTCGTCGAGGCGGGCCGCGTGAGTGACCGCGGGACCCATGAGCAACTGATGGCCTCGAGCGCGCTGTACCGCGGGCTGGTCGACGCGCTCACGCTGCCATCGGTCGGTGGACGAGCTCCTTCAGCAGGATGAGCTCAACGGGCCGCACCGTCTCCCTCTCCCGCTCCCCGTGGAGCCGAGTGGCGCACACCGGATCCCCGAGCGGCGCAGAACCGCCCGCCACTCGGCGAGTGGCGGGCGGAATCGCGCCACTCGCGGTTCAGGGGGCGAGCGGCGGGGTGGTGCGGTCAGGCGGTGGGGTCCTCGCGGAGGCGGACGATCGCCTTGCCGGTGTTGGCGCCGGTGAGCAGGCCGACGAAGGCCTCGGGCATCGCGTCGAGGCCGTCCCAGGTGGTCTCGTTGTAGGTGAGGTCGCCGTCGCGGAGCCACTGGCCGACCTTCTGCTCGAACTCGGGGCGCAGGGACTCGTGGTCGCTCACGATGAAGCCGCGCAGCGTGAGGCGCTTGCCCACGGCCTTGAACATGTTGCGCGGACCGCTGGCCTTCGGGTCGTTGTAGCCCGAGATCGATCCGCACAGCGCCATCCGGCCGCGCTCGTTGATGTGCTCCAGCGCCGCCTCGAGGTGGTCGCCGCCCACGTTGTCGAAGTAGACGTCGAAGCCGTCGGGGAACGCCGCGCCGACCTGGCCCATGACGTCGCCGTCCTTGTAGTTGATCGCGGCGTCGAACTTCAGCTCGTCGGTCAGCAGCGCGACCTTCTCGGCCGAGCCGGCGCTGCCCACCACGCGCTCGGCGCCGGCGAGACGCGCGAACTGGCCGACGAGGCTGCCCACGGCACCGGCGGCCGCCGACACGAAGACCGAGTCGCCGGGCTGGAACGCGGCCACGTCGAACAGGCCCGCGTAGGCCGTGTGGCCGGGCATGCCCAGCACGCCGAGGAAGTACGAGGTCGGCAGGCCGTTGAGGTCGAGCTTCGTCGCGTACCGGTCGGCCAGCACCGCGTGCTCGCGCCAGCCGAGGCCGTGACGGACGACCGTGCCGACGGGCAGGCTCTCGGAGCGCGACTCGACGACGACGCCCACGGCACCGCCGTCGAGCGCGTGGTCGAGCTTGTACGGCGGCACGTACGACTTCACGTCGTTCATCCGCGGGCGCATGTACGGGTCGACCGTCAGCACGATGTTCTCCACCAGCACGTCGCCCTCGCGCAGCTCGCGCAGCTCGCGCTCGACGAAGCGGTAGGTCTCCGGTCCCGGCAGTCCGGTGGGTCGCTGGGCGAGGTGGATCTCGCGGGTCGTGGTGGTCATGCTCGTCCTCACGGTCGGTGGCCGCTGTCGCGGCGGTGGTGCCGGCCGGGTCGAAGCGATCGGCGGGCAGGGCCATCGTAGATGTCGGCGTGGAATCGTGGCCGAGGCCGAGCGGACGGTCGGCGGCGAGGGTCTCGAGCCCACGAATGTCACCAAGCCCCCCGAGTGTTACATGACCTGTGTCTCACCGGCCGAAAAGGGACGTCTCACCCCTCGATCCGCGGCGGTGGGCCGTGGAAGACTGGACGGACCATGTCGGCTGATCACACGCAGGGATCCGGGTCGGCCACCGCCCACGCCCGCGGTGTCGCCGACCTGTTGCGCCATGCCCAGGAGGTGGCCGCCGAGCTCGAGGCCTCCGCCGCCGCCGAGGCCGAGCGGATCACCACCGAGGCGCGCCGGCTCGAGGCCGAGGCCCGGCTCCTCTACGACGACGCGCGCCAGGTGCGCGACACCGCCGACGCCCACCTCGTCAACGTCACCGAACAGCTCGCCCGGGCGTCCGAGGACGCCGCCACGATCGTCGCCGACGCCAGCGAGCAGGCCACCGTGCTGGTCCGCGACGCCGAGCAGCGCCGCGAGGTCGCCGAGCGCGACGCCGAGGCGACCTTCGCCGACGCCCACGAGCGCACCGAGGCCCTGCTCACCGAGGCCGCCGGCGAGGCCGGACGCCTGCTGTCCGAGGCGCACGAGAAGGCCGACCGGCTGGTTCGCGACGCCGAGGCCCGCGCCGCCGCGCTCCTGGCCACCGCCGAGGCCGACAGCGAGCGCCGCACCACCGAGGCCGAGGAGTACGTCGAGCGCATCGTCGCCGAGGCCGACCAGCACACCCTCGAGATCTCGCAGGCCGCCACCCGCAACGCCGAGATGGTGGTCGAGTCCGCCATCGACGAGGCCGATCGCGCCAAGGTCGAGGCCGAGCGCCTGCTGTCCCACGCGCGTCAGGACGCCGACAGCCGCGTCGAGCACGCGCGCGCCGAGTCCGAGCGCACGATCGCCGCCGCCCGCGCCGAGCTCGACGAGACCCGCGCCACGATCGACCTGCTGCTGGGCAACGGCCGTCTCGAGTCCGAGCGGATGCGCCAGCAGGGCCACCGCGACGCCGCGTCGGTGCTGCGTCGCACCCGCATCGTGGCCGGCGGGATCGCGGCACGCGTCCGGGCCCGCCTGGCCGACGACATCGCGCAGGCCGAGGAGGCCGCCGCCGACCTCGCGTCGGCCGCCGACGACGTCCTCTCCGACGCCCAAGTGCGCGCCGAGCGCATCCTCGTCGAGGCCGGCCGCGAGGCCACCCGCCTGCGCTCGCGGGCCGAGGCCCTGGCCGAGGCCACCGAGGAGCGCGCGTCGCGCCGCCTCGCCGAGGCCGAGTCCGCCGCCCGCCTGCTGCGCTCGCGCGTGAGCGACGAGGTGCTCACCACCCAGCGCGACGCGCTGCGCGAGAGCAAGGCCCGCCGCGACGAGGCCAGGGCCCTGCTCGCCGAGGCCCACGAGCGCGTGGCGCAGGCCCGCCACGAGGCCCGCACCCTGCTCGAGCAGGCTCGCGGCGAGGCCGACGACCTGCTGGCCGCGCGCGATCGCGCCGCCGACGAGCTCGCACGACTCTCCGACGTCATCACGGTGCTCTCGGGCCATGACACCGACCACTCCGGCAACGAGGAGCAGCCACCCGCATGACCGAGTCCACCGCCGACTTCCGCATCGTCCTGCGCGGGTTCGACCCCGTCCAGGTCCAGTCCCGCGTCACCGAGCTCGAGGACGAGATCGAGCGCCTCCGCGCCGTTCCCGAGGCCCCGCCGGTCGACGAGGAGCCGCGGCCGGCCGAGCCCGCCTCCTTCGAGCACCTCGGCGAGCGCGTCGTGCAGATCCTGGCCCTGGCCCGCGAGGAGGCCGCGGCGCTGCGCGAGTCCGCCGCCACCGAGGTCGCCGAGGCGCGCCGCGCCGCCGACGAGGAGATCGCGCGTCTGCGCGAGCACGCGCAGGTCCACGCCGACACCACGCGCGGCGACGCCGAGGCCGAGGCGACCCGCACGGTCGAGGACGCCCGCACCACCGCCGCCGACCTGCTCGAGAGCGCCGAGCGCGAGGTGGCCACCCGGCGGCACGAGGCCGAGACGCTGGTCGAGCGCCAGCGCGCGAAGGCCGCCGCCGCCAACGCCGACTTCGAGGTCGCGATGGCCTCGCGCCGCGAGGCCGCCGAGCAGCAGTTCGCCGAGTCCGAGGCCGAGCACCGCTCGCGCCTCGACGAGCTGGAGCGCCGCCTGCAGGAGCAGCACGCGGCCGCCGAGGCCGAGCGTGCCGACGCCGAGCGCGACGCCCGCCGCATCCTCGAGGAGGCCCAGGCCCGCGCGAACGGCCTGGTCCACGACGCCAAGTCCACGGCCGACCGCATCCGGGCCGAGTCCGAACGAGAAGTTGCCGCCGCGATGCAACGACGCGACAGCATCAACGACCAGCTGGCGAACCTGCGCCAGATGCTGAGCACCCTCACCGGGTCGCCGGCCACGCCTCGGGACGACACCACCGCGTGACGCGAGACACCAGACCCGTCTGTTGAGGGCCTACGAGGTGCTTGTCCCCTCTGAGACACTGGACCCACCATGAGCAGCCCGAACTCGTCCTTCCGCACCGTCATGCGCGGCTACGACCCCAGCGAGGTCGACGCGCACATCGCCACGCTCAAGGAGCACGCGAAGGCCCTTCGCGAGCAGATCGCCGAGGGCGAGGACCGGCTGGCCGCGGTCACCGAGCCGAACTTCCGGCACCTCGGCGACCGCGTGGGCCAGATCCTCAGCCTCGCCGAGGAGGAGGCCGCCGCGCTGCGCAAGGCGACCGCCAAGGAGGTCGAGACCCAGCGCACCGACGCGAACGACGCGGTCCGCAAGCTGCGCAAGGAGGCCGACGCCTACGACGTCAGCACCCGTCGCGAGGCCGACGAGTACGCCGGCGCCACGCGGCGCGAGGCCGACGAGTACGCCGGCGCCACGCGGCGCCAGGCCGACGAGTACGCCGAGGCCACCCGTCGCGAGGCCGATCTCGAGGCCGACCGCGTGCGCAAGCAGGCGCTCGACGAGGCCGCCAAGGTCACCGAGGCGGCCCAGGCCGAGCTCGACCGCATCACCGCCGAGCACCAGCGGTCGGTCGCGGAGTTCGAGCAGGACCTCGCGGCCCGTCGCGCGAAGGCCGACGCCGAGCAGGCCGAGGCGGCCCGCCTCGACCGCGAGCGTGCCGACGAGGCGCACCGCAAGGCTGCCGCGATCGTCGAGGACGCCAAGGCGGAGGCCGAGCGCGTCCGCCTCGAGTCCGAGCGCGAGGTCGCCGAGATCGAGCGCCGCCGCGAGAGCATCAACGCGCAGCTGACGAACGTCCGCCGCGCGCTGGCGAACCTCACGGGCGAGGCCCCGCAGGAGGAGCAGGGCTCGCTCTTCGAGACCTCCTCCGAGCGCGGCTGACCCGCACCGAGCACGTCACGGCCCGCCCCAGCAGGGGCGGGCCGTTCTCGTTCCACAACGGACTGTTCTTTCGGCCTGCGGTCAGTCATCATTCTCCCCATGCGTCACTTTCGTCACATCGGAGCCGCGGCTGCCGTCGCGGTCACCGTGACCGCCCTCGCCGGGGGCGCGCTCGTGGTGGCGCAGGAGCGCACGGCGGTCGAACGTCAGTCCGGGACGACGCTGCAGCCGGCCGCGAAGAAGCCCGCGCTGAGGCTCGGCGCCACGCCCCGCAGCCTCGAGCGCGGACAGGTCGTGACGTTCCGCCTGAAGACCTCCACGAAGCACCCGCGGCCGGTGCACCTGCAGCGCTACGACTCGACCCGCAAGGCCTGGCGCACGATCGCGAAGCGCACGGTGCGCGGGAGCGCCTCCATTCGCCTGAAGCCCGGGACCGGCACGTTCACGTACCGCGCGGTCGCGCCGCGCGTGAGGCACAGGAGCGGAGGCTCCGCGCACACGCACCGGCTCGCCCGCTCGGGCAAGGTCAAGGTCGCCGTGCGCGCCGTGCAGCGCACCGTGCCGTCGCGGCCCGCCACCCTGACGGCCGAGGAGAAGACGCTCCTCGCCGCCGTGCGCGAGGCCCGCGGCACCTACGCGCGTCCCGCCGTCACGGCCGCCACCGATCGCGGCGCGGAGGCCTGCCTCACGACGTACGCGCGACGTCATGCGGCCTGGATGGCGAGCCTGGGCCGCGCCGCCGATCCGGGCTCCGCGGAGCACCGCGCCGCCGGCCGCAGCCTGCCCGCGAAGGACTGTCCCGGACGTACCGTCTCGGCCGTCACCCGCGCCGTCGGCGGAGCGAGTGCCGCCGACGCGATCCGCACGACGGTCGACGCCTGGCTGTCCTCTCCCTACGGCGAGACCGGCCGCCTGCTGTCGGCCTGCCACGACGCGAGCGGCTTCGAGTACGGGATCGCCTCGACCACGGCCGGCGGGACCCGCTGGCTCACCGTCCTCGTCTCGTCGGACACCGCCGCCACGAAGTCGTCGGGGGTCTGCTGATGGTCGCCCTCCCCGGCACGCAGCCGCGCCTGCCCGAGTACGCGCAGCACCTCGTCCGCCGGTTCACGTACGGCCACAACGGCCGTCTCGAGGCCGACGTCCTGCGGCTCGGATCGGTGGACGCGTGGTTCGAGGCGCAGCTGTCACCCGGCAAGGACGCGGCGGCGGACGCGACGCTGGCGTGGTTCCCGCACCTGCGCGACTCCCCCGCCACGGCGTGGGAGAACGCGCGCAGCGGCGCCTACGGCGGCTGGCAGTACGGCAACGACCTCGTCCGGTACTCGCTGTGCCGTCGCGTGGTGTCGACGTGGCAGGTGCACGAGGTGATGGTGGACTTCTGGTCCAACCTGCTGCACATCCCGGCCGGCGAGGACTCGAGCTTCCCCTGGCGGATGCACTACGACACGCACGCGATCCGGCCGCATGCCCTGGGCACCTACAAGGCGCTGCTGCGGGCCGCCGTGACCCACCCGTCGATGTCGGGCTACCTGTCCAACCACCGCAACACCAGGGCGCAGATCAACGAGAACCTCGGGCGCGAGCTGCTCGAGCTCTACACCGTCGGGCGCACGGCCGGGTACACCGAGGACGACGTGAAGGACTCGGCCCGTCTGCTCACCGGCTTCACCGTCGCGGTCGGCAAGGACTACGCCGCCGGCTACGACCCGGCCCGCCACCACGTCGGAGCCGTGTCGGTGCTGGGCCAGCGGTTCGAGAACGCGGCGGCGGACGGGCGGCCCCAGCTGGACGCCTACCTCGAGTGGCTCGCGATGCGGCCCGAGACGGCGACGCGCATCGCGCGCCGGCTGTGCGTGCGGTTCATCAGCGACGACCCGCCGCAGAGCGCGGTCGACGCGGTCCGCGCCACGTACCTCGAGTCGGGCTCGGACATCAAGGCGTGCCTGCGCACCCTCGTGCGGCACGACGCGTTCCGCGCCTCGGCCTTCCGCAAGGCGCGCACGCCCGTGGAGGACGTGCTGGCCACCCAGCGCGCGTGCGACATCGTGCCCACCGGCGCGGGCTCGGGCAGCCATGTCGACTCGTTCAGCTGGCAGTGCAGCTGGACCGGTCAGGCCCTGTTCTCGTGGCCGCGTCCCGACGGGTTCCCCGAGCAGTCCGACACCTACCTCTCCCCCGCGCGCATGCTGCGGACGTGGACGGTTCACACGTGGATGGCCAGCACGAACGGCACGCTCAAGCAGGCGACCCGTCCGCTCGTGCGCGACCTGATCCCGCCCGTGTGGCCGCTGCCGCTGGAGGACCTCGTGCACCACCAGTCGGTGATGATGACCGGCCGGCGGGCCACCGCCGAGACCGTCGCCGGGGCCGCCACGCTGATCGACAAGCCCGCGACCCACGTCTTCTCGAAGTCCTGGGAGCGCGAGACCGACTACCTCGCCTGGATGCTGACGCTGATCCGGACGGCGATCCTCAACGCGCCGGAGGCGATGCTGCGATGACCGACGGACACGACGCGTCCTGCGCCGACTACGGCGTGACCCGCCGCAACCTGTTGAGGTCGGCCGGCCTGATCGGCATGGCGGGCGTCTCCACGAAGATGTTCGGCGACGTCCTGACGTCCACCGCCTACGGCGCCACGAACGGCAACATCCTCGTCGTCCTCTCGCTGCGCGGCGGGGCCGACGGGATGTCGATGATGGTGCCGCACGCCGAGTCGGCCTACTACGCCGCGCGGCCGAACATCGCGGTGAAGAAGGGCGACCTGCTCCGGCCCGACCACACCTTCGGCCTGCACCCGTCCTTCAAGCCGCTCGAGTCGCTGTGGGACAGCGGACGAATGGCCGCGATCCACGCCGTGGGCCTGCCGACCCCGAACCGCTCGCACTTCGAGGCGATGGAGCTGGTCGAGGACGCCGACCCCGGGTCGTCGGAGCGCATCGGCTGGCTCAACCGCGTCATCGGCTGCTTCACCTCGAACGACGTCTTCGACGGCGTCCAGGTGGGCTCCACCGTCATGCCGACCTCGCTCATCGGGCCCGAGCCGTCGTTCGCGACCTCGGACTTCACCTCGCTCTCGGCGCCGTGGGCCGACCACGCCAGCCTCGGTCCGCGGGTTCGCTCGGTCCTGTCGACGATGTACCGCGACGCGGGCACCGTCATCGGCAAGGCCGGCCAGGAGGCCCTCGCCCTCGACCGGCGCACCGGCACGATCGCCGCCGAGGAGAAGAAGGGCCCGCAGCACGGCGCCGTCTACCCCGAGCACCACGAGCTCGGGCGCGCCCTGGCCAGCTCGGCCGCGCTCATCCGCGCGGGCGTCGGCGTGCGCGCGATCGCGGTGGACTTCGGCGGCTGGGACCACCACGTCGACATCTCCTGGCGGATCAGCCGGCAGGTCGAGCAGATGTCGAAGTCGATCGCGGCGTTCCTCACCGACCTCGGCCCCGACGCGTCGCGCGTGACGATCGTGACGCTCAGCGAGTTCGGGCGCCGGCTCGGCCAGAACGGCGCGGCGGGCCTCGACCACGGCTACGGCAACGCCGTATTCGCGTTCGGCGCCGGAGTGCGGGGCGGCTTCTACGCGAACTGGCCGACGCTCGCCACGGACCGACGGGTCGACGGCGATCTCGCCGTCACCACCGACTACCGCAGCGTGCTGGCCGAGATCCTCGCCGCGCGCTTCCCCGAGGTGGGCGTCGGCACGGTCTTCCCGGGCCTCACGCGCACGACCCTCGGGTTCATGTCGCCGTACTGAGTCAGCCCGGGAACTGGCGCACGCGGCGGCCGCGGACGTCGTCGATCGTGATCGCGATGTGGACGGCCGCGCCCTCGGCGGCGACCCACGAGTTCGGCAGCCGGGTGCCGAACTCCTCGAGCTGCTCCTTCGTGGCCCGCGTGGCCGTTCCGCGCACGACGACGCTCCAGCCGGTCTGGTAGGTGTCGTCGTGGTGGTCCGCCTCGAGGACGAACCGGCGGTCGACGATCGTGGACAGTCCTGAGGTCTCGCTCGTGCGGATCAGGATGATGCCGTCGTCGTAGGCGTAGTTGACGGGCAGCAGCTCCAGCTGGTCGCCGGTGTCGAACGCGATCCGCGCGAACCGACCGACCTTCAGCAGCTCACGGCACTCGTCCTGGTCCAACTCCTGGATCGATCCGGTGCTCATGAGTCCATTGTGCACGCGTGACCAGCGTTACGGTGTGGCCATGAACTCGCTCCGCAGCCCCTGGCTCGCCGCGTTCGGCCTCGCCGTCGTGGTGCACCTGGCGCTCGTGCTCGCCGAAGCCCAGCCGTGGGAGAGCATCACCAAGTGCCTCCTCGCCCCCTTGCTCATCGGGTGGGTGATCGAGCAGCAGGGCCCACGGATCCTCGTGCTCGCGCTCGTCCTCTGCCTCGGCGGCGACCTGTTCCTCGAGATCGACGGCCTCTTCCTCGCCGGCATGGCGTCCTTCGCGGCGGCGCACGTGTGCTTCGTGACGTTCTTCGTCCGCCGCGGCGCCCTCGACGTGCTGCGCCGCCGGGCGTGGATCCCGCTCGCGCTCGCGGTCGCCGCGGTCACGCTGCTGGCGTGGGTCTGGTCCGGGCTGGACGCCGAGCTGCGGGTGCCGGTGCTCGTCTACGCGCTGCTGCTGTCCTCCACCGCGGCCACGGCCCTGGCGGTCGACCTGCGGGCCGGGATCGGTGCCCTGCTCTTCCTGTTCAGCGACGGCCTCATCGCGGCACGCATCGCCGACCGGGTGCCCGAGGAGTCGGCGTTCGGTAACTTCGTCGTCATGCTGACCTACGCGCTGGCGCTGTTCTTCCTGACGACCGCGATCGTGCAGAAGGAGGCCCGCAGCCGGGCCGCCACCACGGGGCTCGATGCGACGCGGCCCACGGACTGCTGGCCGAAGCTGCCGACGGAGACCGCGTGAGCACCGTCGAGGCCTCGGGCCTGGCCTTCGACGTCGACCTCTTCGGACCCGAGGACGGCACGCCCGTCGTGCTGCTGCACGGCTGGCCGCAGGACCGCCGCTCGTGGCGTGGCGTCGCCGAGCGCCTCGCGGACGAGGGGCTGCGCGTCATCGTGCCCGACCAGCGCGGCTACAGCCCGACCGCGCGCCCGGAGGGCGTGGAGAACTACGACGCCGACGTGCTGGCCGACGACGTCGTCGCGATCGCGGCGGCCCTCGGGCACGACCGGTTCCACCTCGTCGGCCACGACTGGGGCGCGGCCGTCTCGTGGGTCGTGGCCACGCGTCACGCCGCCCACGTGCTGACGCTCACCGCGGTCTCGGTGCCGCACCTGGCCGCCTACAACGAGGCCCTCGCCGGCGACCCCGACCAGCAGGAGCGTGGCGCCTACATCGGCCTGCTGCGTCGTCCCGGCAAGGCCGAGACGGTCCTGCTGGAGGACGACGGGGCACGACTGCGCGCGATGTACGGCGGCGATGTTCCACCCGAGGACGAGGACGCCTACGTCGAGAAGCTGTCCGAGCCGGGCGCGCTGACGGCGACGCTGAACTGGTACCGCGCCATGACTCCCGCGCTCTCGGCGACGCCCTCGGTCACGGTGCCGACGACGTTCGTCTGGGGCGCCACCGACCTCGCGATCGGCCGCTACGGCGCCGAGCGCTGCGGCGACCACGTCACCGGCGACTACCGCTTCGTCGAGGTCGACAGCGGCCACTGGCTCCCCGACACGCACCCCGACCTGCTCGCCTCCGAGATCCTCGACCGGGTCCGCAGTTTCCCCGCTTAAGTGGGTTTTCTGTCACTGAGCGAGGTTTGCAAACCTCGTGAAGTGAGAGTTTCCCCGCTTGACCGGGGAAACTGTCAGCGCCGGAAACGGCATGATGGGCGCATGACGGAGCGCGCAGGACAACCGGCCGTGGCGGAGGACCTCGTCGACCTGGCCCATCTCGTGACCGCGTACTACACGCTGCGGCCGGACCCCGGCGTGGTGGAGCAGCGGGTCGCGTTCGGCACCAGCGGGCACCGCGGCTCGAGCCTCGACACCGCGTTCAACGAGGACCACATCGCGGCGACGACGCAGGCGATCTGCGACTACCGGAGCCACGAGGGCATCACCGGTCCGCTCTTCATCGGCCGCGACACGCACGCGCTGTCCGAGCCCGCCTGGGCGACGGCGCTCGAGGTGCTGGTCGGCAACGACGTCGAGGTCCTGGTGGACGCGCGCGACGGCTACACGCCCACACCCGCCGTCTCGCACGCGATCCTGCGCGCCAACCGCGGCCGCACCACCGGCCTGGCCGACGGCATCGTCGTCACGCCGTCGCACAACCCGCCCGCTGACGGCGGCTTCAAGTACAACCCGCCCCACGGCGGACCGGCGGGCAGCGACGCCACGTCGGTCATCGCCGACCGCGCCAACGAGCTCATCGCGGCCGGCCTCGGCGGCGTCCGGCGTGTGCCGTTCACGCGGGCGCGCGCCGCGTGCCGGCCCTACGACTACCTCGGCACGTACGTCGACGACCTGCCTCACGTGATCGACGTCGAGGCCATCGCGGCCGCGGGCGTGCGCATCGGCGCCGACCCGCTCGGCGGCGCCAGCGTGGCCTACTGGGCCGAGATCGCCGACCGGCACGGCCTCGACCTCACCGTCGTCAACCCCCTCGTCGACGGGACGTTCCGGTTCATGACGCTGGACTGGGACACCAAGATCCGCATGGACTGCTCGTCACCGCACGCGATGGCGTCGCTCATCGAGCAGCGTGACCGCTTCGACGTCGCCACCGGCAACGACGCCGACGCCGACCGCCACGGCATCGTCACGCCCGACGCCGGCCTGATGAACCCCAACCACTTCCTCGCCGTGGCGATCGCCCACCTCTTCGGCGGTGCGCGGCCCGACTGGCCCGCCGGCGCCCAGATCGGCAAGACCCTCGTGTCGTCCTCGATGATCGACCGCGTGGCCGAGCAGGTGGGCCGCCCGCTCGTCGAGGTCCCGGTGGGCTTCAAGTGGTTCGTGCCCGGCCTGATCGACGGCTCGTTCGGGTTCGGCGGCGAGGAGTCGGCCGGCGCGTCGTTCCTGCGCCGCGACGGCGGCGTGTGGACCACCGACAAGGACGGCATCACCGCCGCGCTGCTGGCGTCGGAGATCATCGCCACCACAGGGAAGACCCCCAGCCAGCTCTACGGCGAGCTGGTGGAGCGCCACGGCGACCCGGCCTACGCCCGCGTGGACGCCCCCGCCGACCGGCAGCAGAAGGCGCGCCTGGGCAGCCTGAGCGCCGACGACGTGACCGCGACCGAGCTCGCGGGCGAGCCGATCACCGCGGTGCTGACCGAGGCGCCGGGCAACGGCGCCGCGATCGGCGGCCTCAAGGTGACGACGGAGTCGGCGTGGTTCGCCGCCCGCCCCTCGGGCACCGAGGACGTCTACAAGATCTACGCGGAGTCGTTCCGCGGACCCGACCACCTGGCCGAGGTACAGGCCGCGGCGAAGTCGGTGGTCGACGCGGCGCTGGCGTCGGACTGAGTCAGGCGAACGGCCAGTCGAGGCCGGGGATGGTCAGGCCGCGACCCAGCTCGTGGGCGCGCTTGTTCCAGTCCATCGTCCGGGCGGCGATCCAGTAGCGCTGCTGCGCCATGAGCATCGTGAGGCTGGAGCCGACGATCTCGGGGTAGGCCGTGCCCATCGTGATCGCGATCTCGCGCGCCGCGCGGGCGTCGTGGGCCGCGTCGTGCGCCTTGTCGAGCCGGACGCCGTAGTGCGAGGCGACGTCGGACAGGCGGCGCTGGCCGTCGCGGTCGCGGTCGACGCCCCAGTCGATGACGAACGGGTCGACCACGAGGAGGCGGTCCCAGTCGGGCTGGTCCAGCCCATGGCGCTCGGCCTCGGCACGCAGCAGCGTGAGGTCGAACGAGGCGTTGTAGACGACCAGGCCGATGCGGCGCTGGACGAGGTCGTGGACCCACGCCAGCACGGGACGCAGCGCCTGCGCGGACATCGGCGCGCGCGCCAGGTCGGACGCGGTGATGCCGTGGATGTCGGCCGAGGACTCGGGGATCGGCACCCCGGGGTTGACCATGCCCATGAGGTCGCCGCCCACGTCGGACAGCGCGGCGAAGCTCAGGATCCGGTCGGCGCGCGGATCGATGCCGGTGGTCTCGAAGTCGAGCGAGGCGAGCGGCTGGCGGTACCAGGCGTTGGGGTCCTCGCGCGGGGGCAGGACGTTCTTGGCGCGCCGTCCCGGGCCGGGACGATCCGGCTCAGACGTGGGGCGGGCGGACGCTTCAGGCATGGGGCGGTTCCTCTCGGTGCTCATCATTCGACTCGTCCGCCCCCGCCCGCGTGTCCGCGTCCCGTTCCCTCAACCGTCCTTCGAGCTCGGAGACCTTGGACTTGCGCCGCCGAGCCGAGGCCAGTGTGCCGACCAGGGCCAAGGACGCGAGCACGCCCGCGATGGCCCCGAACAGCGTCGCCCACTGGAATCCGGGAGCCTCGTTCACCAGGGTGATCCAGCCCGCGTCCGACGCGCTGTTGTCGCCCAGGCTGATCGACAGCGTCAGCCAGTTGGGCGCGGCCAGCGCGACCGCCACGAGGGCCACCCCGATCTTCCACGGCCACTTCAGGAACGGGCGTCGCACCTGCCACACGACGAGCACCGGGAGGAAGCTGAAGACGAAGCCGTAGAACAGACCCCAGAAGATGCCGACGGTCATGCGTCCGTCGACCTGACCGCCCACGCGCTGGGCCCACCAGCGCGGCAGTGCCGCGGCCAGCAGACCGTAGACGACGAGGGCGACCACCACGAGCACGAGCACCACGACGATGCGCCGCACCCAGATCTCTGCCCCGGTCCGAGACCCGGGACCTTCCGATGACAGACCTGCGGAACGGGAGTTCGCGGGGTCGGCCATGGCGCCCATTCTGACACTCCTGCCGGACAGTTCACAGGGGGCCACCCGCTAGGGTTGACCCGAGCCCATGGTCTTCCTCGTCACGCTGCACTTTCTCGTTGCAGCGACCTCCCCTGCGCTCGTCCGCATGCTGGATCGCAAGGCGTTCCTGGTGCTCGCGCTCGTCCCCGCGGCCTCGTTCGTGTGGCTCCTGGGACCCGTCAGCCGGGCCACCACCGACGGCGAGGCCACGTACGAGCACTGGGCCTGGATCCCGCAGATCGGGCTCGACATCGACTTCGGCGTCAACGCGCTCAGCGGCATCGTGGCGCTGCTCGTCACGGGCGTCGGCGCCCTCGTGCTGGTCTACTGCGCCTGGTACTTCCGCCCCAAGGACTCCGAGATCTGGCGGTTCTCGGGCGTCCTCACCGGCTTCGCCGGCGCGATGCTCGGACTGGTCCTGGCCGACAACGTCTACGTGCTCTACGTGTTCTGGGAGCTCACGACGGTCCTGTCGTTCCTGCTCATCGGCCACAACCCCGAGCGCCGCGCCAACCGTCGAGCCGCGCTCAACGCCCTCATCGTCACGACCTTCGGCGGCCTGGCCATGCTCGTGGGCCTCATCGGCCTGCACCTGCTGAGCGGCACTCCGCGGATCAGCGCGATACTGGCCGACCCGCCCGCCGCCGGGACCGCCGTCACGGCCTCGATCGCCCTCGTGCTGGTCGGCGCCCTGTCGAAGTCGGCGCTGCTGCCGTTCCACTTCTGGCTGCCCGGCGCGATGGCGGCGCCCACCCCGGTCAGCGCCTACCTGCACGCCGCGGCGATGGTGAAGGCCGGCATCTACCTCGTCGCGCTGCTGGCCCCCGTGTTCGCCGAGACGCCCGGCTGGCGCCCGGTGCTCATCGGCTTCGGCATCGCCACGATGCTGCTCGGCGGCCTGCGCGCGCTGCGCCAGTACGACGTCAAGCTGCTGCTCGCCTACGGCACGGTCAGCCAGCTGGGCTTCCTCATGGCGGTCGTCGGTGCGGGCACCCGCTCGGCGGCGTTCGCCGGGCTCGCGCTGCTGTGCGCGCACGGCCTGTTCAAGTCGGCGCTGTTCCTCGTGGTCGGCGTGATCGACCGCTCCGTCGGCACCCGCGACCTCCGCGAGCTCTCGGGACTGCGCCGGGCTCGACCCCTCCTCTTCGCCACCACCGTCGTCGCCACCGCCTCGATGGCCGGCCTGCCCGTGCTGTTCGGCTTCACCGCCAAGGAGGCCGCGCTCGCCGCGTTCGTCGACCTCGGCGAGGACCTCGGCCACCCCGGTTGGGGCCTGGCCGCCCTCGTCGGCATCGTGCTCGGCTCGATCCTGACGGTCGCCTACAGCGCGCGGTTCGTGTGGGGCACCTTCGCCGACAAGCCCGGCGTCGAGCCGTGCACCCCGCGCGACTTCTCGGTCTGGTTCACCGTCGTGCCGGCCACGCTGGCCGCGCTCAGCCTCGTCGCCGGCCTCGCGGGTCCGTTCCTGACCCCGCGCCTGGCGACGTACTCCGACCAGTTCCCCGAGGGCGCCCACGAGGCCGTCCTCACGCTCTGGCACGGCTTCACGCCGGCGCTGTGGCTCTCGGTCCTGGCCATCGCCGCGGGCGTCGCGCTGTTCGTGTGGCGGCGCCCCGTCGCCGCGACCCAGCACGCGATCGTCGACCGGCTGCCGTTCCCCGACGCCGAGCGGGCCTACCAGGGCGTCATGCGCGGGATCGACCGCCTGGCCGTCGAGGTCACCGGTCGCACCCAGCGAGGCTCGCTGCCGGTCTACCTCGGCATCATCCTGGTCACCCTCGTGATCGTCCCCGGCATCGCGCTGTGGCGCGCCTGGGAGACGCCCGACGTGCGCCTCTCGGACAACCCGCTGCAGATCGTCGTCGGCATCGTCATGGTGGCCGCCGCGATCCTCACGGTGCGCTCGCGCCGCCGCCTGCGCGCCGTGCTGCTGCTCGGCGTCACCGGCTACGGCACGGCGATCCTGTTCGTCGCGCACGGCGCCCCCGACCTCGCCCTCACCCAGGTGCTCGTCGAGACGTTCCTGCTGGTCACGTTCGTGCTCGTCCTGCGCCGCCTCCCCCCGTTCTTCAGCGACCGCCCGTTCAACGTCGCCCGCTGGTGGCGCGTCGGCCTGGGCACCGCCACCGGCATCACGGTGGCCGGCTTCGCGTTCATGGCCACCAACGCCCGCCAGTCCACGCCGATCTCTGCCGGTTGGGCCGAGCCCGCCTACGAGTACGGCGGCGGCAAGAACATCGTCAACGTCGCCCTCGTGGACATCCGCGCGTGGGACACGATCGGCGAGCTCAGCGTCCTGGTCGTCGCGGCCACCGGCATCGCGAGCCTCATCTTCCTGCTGACCGACCGCTCGATGCGCCAGATCCGCCCGAAGCGCATCGTCACGGTGGACTCCAACGCCTGGCTGGCGGCCAACCTGCACGACCAGCGCCGCTCGATCGTGTTCGAGATCATCACCCGCCTGATCTTCCACACGGTGATCCTGTTCTCGATCTACCTCATGATCTCGGGCCACAACTCCCCCGGCGGCGGCTTTGCCGGCGGCCTCATCGCGGGCCTGGCCCTGATGATCCGCTACCTCGCCGGCGGCCGCGAGGAGCTCGACAACGCCGCCCCCGTCGACGCCGGCTTCGTGCTGGGCCTCGGCCTGGCCACCGCCGCCCTCTCGGGCCTGCTGCCCACGCTGCTGGGCGGCGGCGTCCTGCAGAGCGCGATCGTCGACATCCCGCTGCCGCTGCTCGGCGAGCTGCACCTGGTGACCTCGGTGTTCTTCGACATCGGCGTCTACCTCGTCGTGGTCGGCCTGTCGCTCGACGTGCTGCGCAGCCTCGGCAGCGGCATCGACGCCCAGATCGACGACGAGAACGACGCGGCCGAGGTCGCGACCAGCGAGGTGGCGCGATGACCGCGAACCTGATCCTGATCATCGTCGTGGGCGTGATGGTGGCCTGCGGCACCACGCTCGTGCTCGAGCGCAGCCTGACCCGCATCCTCGTGGGCTTCGTGCTGATCGGCAACGGCCTCAACGTCATGTTCCTCGTGGTCTCCGGTCCCGCCGGCGCCGCGCCCATCCTCGGCCTCTCGGGCGACCCGATGGCCGATCCCCTCCCGCAGGCCATGGCGCTGACCGCCATCGTCATCACCCTCGGCACCACCGCCTTCGGGCTCGCACTGGCGTACCGCGCCTGGCAGCTCACCGGCACCGACGACGTCCAGGACGACCTCGAGGACGACCTGATCCGCCGCCGCGCCGAGACCGACCAGGTCTCGGCCACCTTCGACGAGGCCGACAGCGAGCTGCCCGACGAGGGCTACGCGGGCGACGCCACCCTCGGGCCCGGTGACGAGGTGCCCCGATGAACGACCTGCTCGACCAGCTCGTCCTGGCCCCGGTGATCCTGCCGCTGCTGGGCGCGGGGCTGTGCCTGGCGTTCGGCCGCTTCGCCGCGCCCCAGCGCATCATCAGCATCATCACGCTGCTGGCCGTCGTGGCGTCCGCCGCCGTGCTGCTGGTGCGCGCCGACCGGCACGGACCCCAGTCCTTCAACGTGGGCGGCTGGCCGGCCGAGCTCGGCATCAGCCTCGTGGCCGACCGGCTCAGCTCGCTGCTGCTGCTGATCTCCACCCTCGTCACGCTGTGCGTGCTGCTGTACTCGATCGGCCAGGGCATCGTCGAGTACGGCCGAGACTCACCGCTGTCGGTCTTCTACCCCACGTTCCTGGTGCTGAGCGCCGGAGTCTCCAACGCCTTCCTCTCGGCCGACCTGTTCAACCTGTTCGTGGGCTTCGAGATCCTGCTCGCCTCGTCCTACGTGCTCATCACGCTCGGCGGCACCGAGGCCCGCGTGCGATCGGGCACGATCTACATCATCGTCAGCCTGGCGTCGTCGGCGCTGTTCCTCATCGCCATCGCGTCGGTCTACGCGGCCACGGGCACCGTGAACTTCGCCCAGCTGGCGCTGCGCCTGCCCGAGCTGTCCGATGCCACCGCCACGATGCTGCAGCTCATGCTGCTGCTGACGTTCGCGGTGAAGGCGGCCGTCTTCCCGCTGTCGGCCTGGCTGCCCGACTCCTACCCCACCGCGCCCGCCCCGGTCACGGCGGTGTTCGCCGGCCTGCTGACCAAGGTGGGCGTCTACGCCATCCTGCGCACCCAGACCCTGATGTTCCCCACCCACGAGCTGCGCACGATGCTGCTGTGGGCCTCCATCCTCACGATGGTGGTCGGCATCCTGGGCGCCGTCGCGCAGTCGGACATCAAACGTGTCCTGTCGTTCACGCTGGTCAGCCACATCGGCTTCATGCTCTTCGGCATCGCGCTGGGCACCGAGCTCGGCGTCGCCGGCGCGATCTTCTACATCGTCCACCACATCACGGTGCAGACCACGCTGTTCCTCGTGGCCGGACTGGTGGAGTACAGATCGGGCACGACCAACCTCGACCGGCTCGGCGGACTCGCCCGCCTGGCGCCGGTCCTGGCCGTGATGTTCTTCGTCCCGGCGATGAACCTGGCCGGCATCCCGCCGTTCTCGGGCTTCCTGGGCAAGCTGGCGCTGCTCGAGGCCGGCGTCGACGAGGCCGACTGGCTCGCGCTCGTCGCCGTGGCCGCCTCGGTCATCACCAGCCTGCTGACCCTCTACGCGGTCGCCAAGATCTGGAACCGCGCCTTCTGGCAGCCGGCCGGCGACCCCGAGGACGACACCCCCGTGCCGTTCGACCCGCAGGTCCAGGGTGGCTCGCTGCACGGCCGCAGCGGCGTCTCCACCGCCACCCAGCGCGAGACCACGTGGAAGACCGACACCGAGGGCGAGCGACTGCCCTCCCGGATGGCGGTGCCCACGATCGCGCTCGGCCTCGTCACCGTCGCGCTGACCGTGTTCGCCGCTCCGCTGTTCTCGGTGGCCGAGCGCGCCGCCGACGAGCTCCACGAGCGCACCCCCTACATCGAGGCGGTGCTCGGCGATGGCTGACCGCACCCGGGGGCTGCACCTGTGGCACCTGCCCGTCATCGCGTGGCTGACGATCGTCTGGCTGCTGCTGTGGGGCGAGGTCACCCGGATCAACCTCGTCGGCGGACTGCTCGTCAGCGCGATCATCGTCCTGGTGTTCCCGTTCCCGCGGGTGTCGGTCGAGGCGAAGGTCCGGCCCTGGGCCACGATCGTGCTGCTGTCGCGCTTCCTGGCCGACCTCGCGGTCGCCAGCTTCGGCGTCGCGTGGCTGGCCGTGCGGCCGAAGGACCCGCCGCCCAGTGCGGTGCTCGAGATCAAGCTGGTGAGCGGCTCCGAGCTGCGCCAGACCCTGACCGGCGAGCTCATCTCCCTGGTGCCCGGCTCGCTGCTCATCGAGCTCGACTCCGAGGGCCACCGCCTGTGGCTGCACGTGCTCGACGCCGGCACGCCCGAGCGCATCGCCGAGGCTCGCCGCAAGGCCCGGATGCAGGAGCACCGACTGCTGAGGGCGATCGGCACCGATGCCGAGGTCGCCGAGAGCGAACGACGACTCCGGGAGGACGCCGCATGACCGTCGTGGGAATCGTCTGTGCCGTGCTGCTGGGCCTCACCGGCCTGCTGTGCCTGGTGCGCATCGTGCGCGGCCCGACCATGCTCGACCGCACCGTCGCGGCCGACGTCTTCGTCGCGGCCTGCGTGGGCGCGATCGGCGTCGAGGCCGCGATCGGCCGTCACAACACCACGCTGCCGATCCTCGTCGCGCTGGCCCTGGTGGCCTTCCTGGGCTCGGTCAGCATCGCGCGGTACGCCGCGCAGTCCGCAGGAGGTGGCCAGTGAGCTGGGGCCTGATCGTCGACATCCTCTCGGGTACCTGCCTGGTGCTGGGGGCAGCGTTCGCGTTCGTCGCCGCGGTCGGCGTCGTGCGCTTCCCCGACGTGCTCACCCGCATGCACGCCGCCACGAAGCCGCAGACCTTCGGCCTGCTGCTCATCCTGGCCGGGCTCGCGCTGCGGATCGAGAGCCTGAGCGACCTGACCCTGGTGGTCGTCGTGGCCCTGTTCCAGCTGCTGACGGCGCCCGTCTCGGCGCACATGGTCGGACGCGCCGCGTTCCGCGCCGACCAGGTCGACCGCGACCGGCTCGTGGTGGACGAGGGCGACTGACCCTCTGGGCAGCGCCCCTCGCGCGCCCTAGAGTGCGGGCATGATCCGATTGCTCATCCGCGCGGCCATCAACCTGGTCTCCGCCGCCATCGGCCTGCTCGTGGCCAACGCCGTGCTGGACGACCTCGAGGTCACCGCCTCCGGCTTCGTCCTCACCGTGGTGATCTTCACGCTGGCCCAGGCGATCCTCGCGCCGTTCATCCTCGTCGTGGTGAAGCGCAACGCCGAGGCGTTCCTCGGGGGCGTCGGCATCGTCTCCACGCTGGTGGCGCTGTGGGTGGCGAGCCTGTTCGGCGACGCACTGACGATCTCGGGCCTGGCCACCTGGCTCATCGCCGCGGTGATCGTGTGGCTCGCGGCTGCTCTCGCGTCGTTCCTGCTGCCGTTCATCCTCGTCAAGGCCGGCGTGGAGAACGCGCGCGAGCGCCGCGGCGCCTGAGTCAGTCGGCGAGGTCGACCACGACGGGCGCGTGGTCGCTGGCGCCCTTGCCCTTGCGCTCCTCGCGGTCGATGAACGCGCCCTCCACGCGCTGCGCGAGCGCCGGCGAGCCGAGCACGAAGTCGATCCGCATGCCCTTCTTCTTCGGGAAGCTCAGCTGCGTGTAGTCCCAGTACGTGTAGACGCCCGGGCCGGGGGTGTGCGGGCGGACGACGTCGGTGAAGCCGGCGTCGACCACGGCTGAGAAGGCCGCGCGCTCGGGCTCGGAGACGTGGGTGCGACCCGCGAAGACCGCCATGTCCCACACGTCGTCGTCCTGCGGCGCGATGTTCCAGTCGCCCGTCAGCGCGATCTGCGCGTCGGGGTCCTTCGCGAGCCACGCCTGGCCCGCGTCGCGCAGCCGCGCCAGCCACTCGAGCTTGTAGGCGTAGTGGGCGTGGTCGACCTCGCGGCCGTTGGGGACGTAGAGGCTCCACATCCGCACGCCGCCGCACGTGGCGCCGATCGCGCGCGGCTCGAGGAGGTCCTCGTACTGCGGCTGGTCGACGCCGAACGAGCGCTCGACGTCCTCGAGGCCCACGCGCGAGATGATCGCGACGCCGTTCCACTGGTTGACGCCGACGTGCGCGTACTCGTAGCCCAGCGCCGACAGCTCCAGGCCGGGGAACTGGTCCTCACGGCACTTGGTCTCCTGGATCGCGAGGACGTCGACGTCGTGCCGGTCGAGCCAGCCGACGACGCGGTCGATGCGGCTGCGGATCGAATTGACGTTCCACGTCGCGATGCGCATCAGAAGTCGACTCGCAGGGGGTAGGAGGACTGTCCGTCAGCGGGGGTGTTCACGCCGAGCACGTGGGTCAACTGGATCTCGTTCCTCTCGAAGGCCAACCGCGATCCTGCCATGTAGAGGCCCCACACCTTGGCCCGGCCCTCGGTGACCTCGTCGAGCGCCTCGTCCCAGTGGTCGACCAGGTTCTGGCACCACGCGGCGAGCGTCAGCGCGTAGTGGTCGCGCAGGTTCTCGACGTGACGGACCTCGAAGCCCTCGTCCTGCATCGCGCTCACGATCGTGCCCGACCCCGTGAGCTCGCCGTCGGGGAAGACGTAGCGATCGATGAACTGCCCGGCCGTGGCGCGTCCCGTGTTGTCGCGGCGCGTGATGCAGTGGTTGAGCATCCGGCCATCGACCTTCACCTTGCTCCGCGCGAAGGCGAAGTAGTCGGCGTAGTTGCGCACGCCGATGTGCTCGGTGAGGCCGATCGAGCTGATCGCGTCGAAGTCGGTCTCGGGGACGTCGCGGTAGTCGCTGAAGCGCACCTCGGCGAGGCCGGACAGGCCCTGGCGCTCGATGGCCTGCTGCGCCCACTGGGCCTGCTCGCGCGACAGCGTGACGCCGAGCGCCTGCACGCCGTAGTGCTGCGCGGCGTGCCGGACCATCCCGCCCCAGCCGCAGCCGAGGTCGAGCAGCCGGTCGCCGGCCTTGAGGTCGAGCTTGCGGCAGATGAGGTCGTACTTCTCGGCCTGGGCCTCCTCCAGGCTCGCGTCAGGCTTGGGGTAGACGGCGCACGTGTAGGTCATCGACGGGCCGAGGACCAGCTCGTAGAACCGGTTCGAGACGTCGTAGTGGTGGTGGATCGCCTCGGCGTCGCGGCCCTTGCTGTGCCGCAGGCCCTCCAGGGCGCGCCGCCACTTCGGCAGGTGCTCCTCGGCCGGCGGGGTGGGCGGTCGGAGGTTGCCGAAGCCCAGGCTGCGGACGATCTGCAGCATCTCGGGGGCGCTCGGGACCCGGAACTTGAGGCGGCTCATGAGCGCCTTCATGATCTCGTACGGGTCGCCGGGGTGGACGCCCTCGACCTCGAGGTCGCCCGACACGTAGGCGCGCGCGAAGCCGAGGTCGCCCGGGGCGGTCATGAGGTAGGCCAGGCCGCGCTCGTTGACCAGGCGCAGGCGCAGGAGGGAGTCCTCCGGCCCGAGCGAGCTGCCGTCGAACGCCTCGAACCGGATGGGCATGCCGTCGCGCAGGAGCCGTTCGAAGGCCTCCGCGATCGTCAGTCGCGTCTCGGATGCGATGCTCATGAGTTCCTCACCGCCTTGTCGTAGAGAGAGTGGAGTCGAGCCTGCGGGTCGTACCGGTCTCGCAGCCGGTCGAGCCCCGCGGTGTCGTAGAGGGAGTCGAAGGTCTCGCGGTCGTAGAAGGCCTCGGAGTAGAGCGACTTGTGGCCGCCGAGCCGGTGCACCTCGGCCTCGATCCGGCGGTTCACGGCGCCCGGCTCGGAGTCCTCGGGCACGACGACGGTGCCCCAGAAGCCGAGGTTCACGTAGACCTCGCCGGGCACGAGCGGGTAGGTGGGCCACGCGCGCGTGGTGCGCAGCGGGCACAGCCAGACCGGCCGCATGCCGACCTCGCGGTCGAACCAGGCGAGGAAGTCGTCGAGCCGCTCGAGCGGGACCTCGATGTCCTGGATGACGCGCTCGCGACCCGGGACGTGCTTGAGGCGGTCGAGCACGCGGCTGACGCCGACGGTGGAGTCGAGCGCGACGAGCCGGTGGTAGACGTCGCTGCGGCGCCAGCGGCGCGGCCAGACCCGGCGGGCCAGCGGGTGCTGCGCCCCGAACGCGGCCGAGCACCAGAACCAGTCGGTGTCCCAGCGCCACAGGTAGTCCTCGAGCGTCAGCACGTCCTCGCGGCGCTGCTGGATCGAGCGGTAGTAGACCTGCTGGCCCGTGTAGTCGCTCGTGGGCAGGTCGGTGTCGGCGAAGCGCGCGAGGCTGAGGTAGACCTCATCGGGAGTGAAGGCGGTGCCGTCGACGGCATCGACCTCGACCCCCTCCCAGCGGCCCGTCTCGGCGATCTCGGCGATGGCCTTGGCGGCGTCCACGGCCGAGCCGAATCGCACGTGGCGCAGGTGGGCCTGGGCGGGCGCGGGCTCCAGTCGGATGCGGAGGCGCACCGCGTAGCCGAGGCTGCCGTAGGAGTTCGGGAACGCCGCGAACAGCTCGGCGTGCTCGTTGTCGGGAGTGGCGGTGACGATCTCGCCCGAGCCCGTGAGCACGTCCATCTCGAGCACGGCCTCGTGCGGCAGGCCCAGGCGCAGCGACGTGGACTCGATGCCGAGTCCGGTGACGGCGCCGCCGAGGGTGATGGTGCGCAGCTGTGGCACCACGGTGGGCACCAGGCCGTGCGCGAGCGTCTCCTCGACGAGCCTCTCGTACGTGCACATGCCCTGGACGTCGGCGGTGTGGCTGACGGGGTCGATCTCGATGACCCCGTCGAGTCCCGAGACGTCGAGGCCGGGGCCGTCGGTGCGGCCGCGGGGGCGAAAGAGGTTGGAGGTCTTCTTCGCGAGTCGGACGGGGCGTCCCTCGGGGATCGCCCGCCACGAGGCGAGGAGGGTGTCGACGGCGTGCTCGTGCTGCGTCCAACCCTGCATACTCCGCAGGCTATCCCCGTGGATGGTCCGGCAACCAGACCAAGGTCTCCACATTCTCTCCGGCGAGTCTCAGCGTGACCGGGCCGTGGACCCGCAGCTCGTCGCCGCCGGCGAGGGTGATGCCGTCGACCGTGACGGGTCCGCGGGTCACGTGCACCAGGGCTCCAGCCGGGGCGGCGACCTCGAGCGGCTCCCCCGCCGGTCGCGCGACCAGCAGCCGGGCGTCGGCGTGGACGGGCACCGTCTCGTGCAGGCCGGGACCGTCGGGCACCGTGACCTGGGCGTACTCGGGGGCGTCCCAGTTGCGGCTGCGCAGCATCATCTGGACGAATCGGAGGGGCTCGGTGGCGCTGGCGTTGCGCTCGGCGTGGGTGACGCCGGAGCCCGCGCTGAGCCGCTGGGCGAGGCCGGGCGCGACCTCGCCGCGCTGGCCCGTGGAGTCCTCGTGGGCGAGCACGCCGTCGAGCACCCACGTGACGATGTCGGCGTCCTCGTGGCGGTGGTCGTCGTAGCCGGCACCCGGGGCGAGGCGCTCCTCGTTGATCGCCACGACCGGCCCGAAGGCGACGTTGTCGGGGTCGTAGTGCCGCCCGTACGAGAACGAGTGGAGCGTCTCGGTGCCCTCGCCGACGGTGCGGTAGCGGTCGGCGGCGCGGCGGACGACGCGGTCAGGCATAGCCGAGCTCGTGCAGTCGCGCGTCGTCGATGCCGAAGAAGTGGGCGATCTCGTGGACCACGGTGATGCGGACCTCCTCGACGACCTCCTCCTCGGTCTCGCAGATCGCGAGGGTGGGGTTGCGGTAGACGAAGATGCGGTCGGGCACGACGCCGGCGTACGTGGAGTCGCGCTCGGTGAGCGGGATGCCGTCGTAGAGGCCGAGCAGGTGGGGGTCCTCGGGCGGCGCGTCGTCCTCGATGAACAGCACCACGTTGTCGAGCCGGTCGGCGAGCTCGGCGGGCACGTCGGCGAGGGCCGCGGTCACCAGCTCCTCGAACCGGTCCGGGTCGACGTCGATCACGCCCCGAGTCTAGGCGGCTCCCCGAAGCGCTGGCAGTGACGTTCGCGGGGCCATTCGGGCGCATCGAGCCCGCGAACGCCACCGCCACCGCTTCGGGGGGAGGTCGCGGGTTGCCCTATGCTGGACGGGTTGTCCGGCCCCCTTCGTCTAGCGGCCTAGGACGCCGCCCTTTCAAGGCGGTAGCGCGGGTTCGAATCCCGTAGGGGGTACTCGCTCGAGGCCGGCTCGGTCCGGCCTGCGACCGCCCTCCCCCCTCCACTTCTGGAACGCGTTGAACCGTTCGCGCGTCCCGAAGCGTGCATCCCGTTCCAGAAGTGAGAGCGTCGGCGGCCGGCGCGGGCCGCGGATTCCGGGATCGGCGCCGCGGCCACGTAGGGTGGTGGGGCCTCGGCCCCCGCCGAGTCGCCGCGTCGTCACGACCGAGCCCTCCGAGCCGAACTGCTGCACATGCCCCAGAGAACCCTGCCTCCCACCGCCGACGCGGAGGAGACGCCCCGCCTGCACTGGGCCGCCCTCGTCTTCACGATCGCGACCATGCTCAGTGCCGCGGTCGTCGGCCTCACCGCGAGCGACCACTTCACCCGCCTCACGATGGCCGCGAGCGTCATGGGCTGCATCGCGCTGTGGCAGACGCTGCGCGATCCGGTGGTCATGGTGGGCCTGACGGTCGTGATCCTGGGTGCCGTCCTCGGCTGGGGACTGAACTTCTACGACCGCATCTGGTGGTACGACGACTTCGCCCACTTCACGTTCTCGCTCGTCAGCACGATGGGCATCGCCCGGCTGCTGCTGCACAAGTACCGCGCCGAGTCCGCCGCGCTGCTGCTGGTCGCCCTGTGGCTGTCGTGGCTCGGCATCGGCTCGCTGTGGGAGATCGGCGAGTGGACGTCCGACCAGCTGCAGGCCACGCACCACTCGCGCGGCTACGCCGACACGATGGCCGACATGATGCTGAACTCGGCCGGCTCCGCGATCGGCATCTGGATCTACTGGACCTGGCTGCGCACCCCCGCCGACCGCGCCACGGTCCTGCCCCCGGCCGACTCCGCGCGCTAGGTTCGAGGCAGGGCCCGACCCAGGAGGACGGCATGAGCTTCGAGACACCCACCGGCACACGAGGACGCAAGAGCACGAGCAATCCCCTGATGCGACTGGTCAACCGGTTCATGGTCCGCAAAGCCCGCCGCTCGGAGACGGCCTCGCTCGGGCGCATGCGGATCCTCGCACTCACCACCACCGGCGCGAAGAGCGGCCAGCGCCGCGAGACGCCGCTCGCCTGGTTCCCCGGCGACGACGGCACGTGGCTGGTCGTGGCCTCGGCGAACGGCGCCGCGAAGAACCCCGCGTGGTACCACAACCTCGCGGCGCACCCGGACGACGCGACGATCGAGATCGGCGATCGCCGGATCGCGGTCACCGCCGAGCAGCTGCACGGTCACGAGCGCGAGGCGGCGCTCGCGGCGATCATCGCCGCCGCCCCGAACTTCGCCGGCTACGGCGACAAGACCGACCGCGAGATCCCGGTCATCCGACTGACCGAGCGTCCCGCGGCCGGCTGACGCGGGTCAGGCGCCGGCGACGTCGATGACGACGCGGCCGCGGATGCCGCCCGAGAGGATCTTCTCGCTCAGCTCGGGCAGGTCGGTGAAGGCCGCGTCCACCGCCACGGCGCGCAGGTCCTCCTCGGAGAACAGCTCGTCGAGGCGCGACCACGCCTGCTTCCGCGCCTCGAGCGGCGCATGCACGCTGTCGACGCCGAGCAGCGCGACGTTGCGCAGGATGAACGGCATGACGGTGGCGGGCAGGCCGTGGCCGCCGGCGAGTCCGCACGCGGCCACCGCGCCGCCGTAGCGGATCTGCGAGAGCACGTTGGCCAGCGTGGTGCCGCCGACGCTGTCGACAGCAGCGGCCCAGCGCTCCTTCGCGAGCGGCCGCGGGTCGCCCGAGAGCTCGTCGCGCGCGATGATCTCCGACGCACCGAGGTCCGTGAGGTACTGGTGCTCGCTGTCCTTGCCTGTCGCGGCGTGGACCTCGTAGCCGAGGCGCGCGAGGGTGGACACCGCGAAGCTGCCGACGCCGCCCGTCGCGCCGGTCACCAGGACCGGGCCGTCCTCGGGCGTCACGCCCGCGGCCTCCAGGCGCAGGACGCACAGCATCGCCGTCAGGCCTCCGGTGCCGACGGCCATGGCGCCCCACGGGCCGAGGCCGGCGGGGGTGGCGACGACCGAGTCCGACTCGATCCGCTGGTACTGCGAGTAGCCGCCGGGCTTGGTCTCCGACAGCTCCGCGCCGGTGAGCACGACCTGGTCGCCCTCGGCGAAGTCCCCGCCGCCCTCGACGACCTCGCCGGCCAGGTCGATCCCGCAGGTCATCGGGAACGAGCGCACGACGCCGGGCTTGCCCAGGATCGCGAGGCCGTCCTTGTAGTTGAGCGACGAGTGCGTGACGCGGACGAGCAGGTCGCCGCCGGTCAGCTCGTCGCGGTTCGAGGTCACCAGCTCGGCGGGCTGCTTGGGCGCGTCGACCCGGTAGGCCTTGAAGGTGGTCTCGGTCATGGGTGTCTCCTCGGACGTTGCGGTCGAATCGATGGTCAGAAGGTGCCGGTGTACGGCCGCGGGGCGACCGCGGCGTGGACGTACCGGATGAACTGGGTCCAGTCCCACACTGGCAGGCCCGTCGCACGATGCACGGCGGAGGTGTACGGCGGGAGGTCGCTGCACTCCAGGAAGATGCCGCCGATCGGCGCCTCGCGGGTGGCGCGCACGGCGGCGTCGACGACGTCGCGCTCCATGATCTCGGTGTCGAGCGTGCCGTTCTCGCGGAAGATCGCGTCGACGAAATGCTCGTACTCCTCCATGCCCACGATGTGCAGCCTGTCGAGGTCGGTGAAGCCCGCGGCCTCCAGCAGGGTGGGGGTCATGTTGGCGCCGTTCGCGGTGACGAGCGCGAGCCTGCGGTGCGAGCCCAGCATCGTCGTCAGCATCGGCAGCTGCTGCAGGCTCGACAGGAACACCGGGATGTCGAGCGCCTCGGCGACGGCCGGCTGGTAGGCCGCCATGAAGCCGCAGTTGCTGGTGATCGCGCGGACGCCCTCGTCCTGCAGCCGCAGGGCGGCCTCCACGACGCGACCCGTCGAGTCCGGGTCGGCGCCGTTGAGGACGGCCGAGCCGTCCATGCCCTCGATGCCGAGGTAGCGGATCGGGAAGTCGAACGTCGAGGCGTTGCCGATGTCGCCGGGCGGGAACGCGATGTGCCACTCGGCGCTCAGCATCCCGATCGTGTAGCCGTAGGACACCTGGCCCTTGCGCGCTTCGTAGACCGTCATCGTCGTCCTCTCATTTCCAGTCGTCGGCGTGCTCGCGCACGAAGTCGTCGAACGTGCGGGGCGCGCGTCCGGTCAGGTCCTCGAGGTCCGTCGTGATGTCGGCGTACCGCCCCTCGCGCACGTCGACCAGCAGCTCGGCGTAGTAGGAGCCGCGCTCCGTCCCGTCGTCGTAGGTCGTCGCGAGCTCCTCGACGCGCAGCGGGTCGGCCGCCTCCACGATGCGTCCCGTGACCACACCGATCCGGCGGGCCAGCTCGGGCACGCCGAAGGACTCCGGACCCGTGAGCGTGTAGCCGCGGCAGCAGTGGCCGTCCTCGGTGAGGGCCACGAGCGCCGCCTCGGCGATGTCGCGCGTGTCGAGCCACGACACGGGCGCGTCCCCGGTGGGCAGCGCGATCGTGCCGTCGACGACGCCGGCGCGGAAGCCGCCGCCCGCCGAGAAGTTCTGGAAGAACCAGCTCGGTCGCAGCAGCGTCCACTCGCCGTCCCACCGCTCCAGGACGCGCTCGACCGCGCGGTCCGGGTCGGCGTCCGGCTTGTCGCCCCGCCCCATCTCCGAGAGGAGGACGACGCGCCGGATCGCGGGCGCGGACGCGAGCAGGTCGGCGACGAGCTCGGCCATGCCCGTGCCGTGGGGCGGCTTGACCAGGTACAGAGAGTCGACGCCCTCGAGGGCCGCACCCCACGTGGCGCCGTCGGTCCAGTCGAAGACCCGGTCGCCGCAGCCCGGGCGGCTCGAGAGCCGCACGTGCGCGATCCCGCGCTCCGCGAGCAGGGCCGCGAGGTCGCGCCCGGTCTTGCCCGACGCGCCCGTCAGCGCGATCACGACTCCATCGTCTCCAGCCAGTTGGCCGGCACGAGGCAGAAGAACGCGTTCGTCCCGGGCGTGCCCTCGTACTCGACCGTGCAGCCCTTCTCGAGCGTCACGACCTCGCCGGCCGGCACCACGATCGTCTCGTCGCCGACGTGCAGCGAGAGCTCGCCGTCGATGACGTAGAACGCCTCCTCGTACGGCAGGGTCCACGGCTCGGAGCGGCCTCCGTCGGGGAACCGCACGATGCCGGCGGACAGCTCGGACAGGCCGTTCGGCATCGAACGGCGCTCGATGCCGATCGGCCCGTTCTGGGCGGTGAAGTCGGCGTTGAAGGGCGCCAGGCGGACGGGGTGGGACATGGAGGCTCCTCGGGTTCAGGGAAGGGGGATCATGCCGCCGTCGACGACATGGTTCTGGCCGGTGACGAACGACGCCTCGTCCGAGAGCAGGAAGCGCACGACCGTGCCGATCTCGTTGGGCTGGGCGTAGCGACGCTGCGGGATCGTGGCCAGGCGCTCCCGGTCGACCGGGTGGGTCTGCACGAAGCCCGGCAGGACGCAGTTGGCGCGGATGCCGTCGGCCGCGACCCGCGTGGCGTAGAGCTTCACCCAGCTCTGCACCGCCGCGCGGACGACGCTCGAGACGGGCATCGCCGGCTCGGGCAGGAGCGAGGCGTAGCTCGTCACCACGGCCCAGGCTCCACGACCGGCCGCCTGCATGTGCGGCGTGACCAGCCGGGCCAGGTCGACGACGCTCGTGAACAGCAGCTCGAAGCCGGTGCTCCAGTCCTCGTCGGTGAGCTCCAGCAGGTCGCCCTTCGGCGGGTGGCCGGAGTTCACGGCCACGGCGTCGATGCGGCCGAACCGCTCGATCGTCGTGGCCACGAGGTGCTCGCGGTCGGCCGCGTCCGTCAGCGAGCCACGCACGGCGACCGCTCCGAGCTCGTTGGCGAGCTCGACGACGGCCTCGGAGCGGGCGAACAGCACGAGGTCGTGCGACGACGCCAGCGTGCGGGCGATCCCCGCGCCGATGCCGCTGCTCGCCGCGGTGACGATCGCGACCGGACGGCTCACTTGCGCGCCGCCCGCAGCCACTCGAGGTTCTCGGTGGCCGTGCGGTGCGGGTCGAACGCCTTCACGTCCAGCACCGGGTCGGGCATGCCGAGCATGAGCTTGGCCAGCAGCTGCGACGCGGCGGGGCCCATCATCGTCCCGTGGCCGTCGAAGCCCGTGATGGTCCACAGGCCCGACTCGACCTCGCCGATGAACGGGTGGCCGTCGCCGCCGGTCGCGTCGGCGGCCGCGCTGATCGTGCTGCGGATGCCGACCTCGGCGAAGATCGGGGCGCGCGTCTCGGACGCCTCGGCGAACTCGGCCAGCATGTCGCTGACGCCGTAGCGCTCCGGCAGGGTGGAGCTCAGGATCGTCACCATGGCGCCGTCCTGCTCGCGCTCCACGCACCAGCCGGTCTCGAGGTCGATCGTCAGCGGCAGGCGCTGGTCGCCCAGGACGGGCGTCGTGAAGCCGTAGTGCACCCACATCGGGAAGATGTCCATGTCGAGGCCGAACTTCGCCAGGAGCTTGGGCGACCCGAGGCCGCTGGCCACGACGACGCGCTCCGCCACGACGGGCTCGGGCCCGGCGATGAGCCAGCCGCCCTCGACCTGCGTGAGGTCGGCGACCTCGAAGCGCTCGCGGATCTTCACGCCGAGCCGGCGCGCGGCCGCGGCCACGCCGTAGACGCCGTCGGTCGGGTTGACGCGGCCGTCCTCGGGAGTCCAGCAGCCGCCGACGAGGCCGTCGGTGCCGAGCCACGGCACGACCTCCTTGAGGTCCCGCGCGGTGAGCATCTCGACGTTCGGCGCGCCGTGCGTCGCCTGCGTCTTGGCCGCCTCGGCGAGCTTCGCGAAGAGCTCCTCGCGGCCGGTCAGCATGAGGTAGCCGTCCTGGTGGTACTGGCACGGCTGATCGAAGACGTCCTCGAACGTCTGCCAGAACCGGCGGCCACGGATGGCCAGCTCGATCTCCGTCGCCGTGCTGAACTGCTGGCGCACGCCACCGAGCGACCCGCCCGTGCATCCGCTGGCCAGCTCGCGACCCTCGAGCACGACGATGTCCTTCTCACCGAGCTCGGCCAGGTAGAAGGCGAGCGTGACACCGACGATGCCGCCGCCGATGATGGCGGTGCCGACCTTGGTCGCGTCGTTGCCGGGTGTCTGTCCCATTGAAGGGTCCTTTCGAAGATGTGGGTGATGTTCAGGGTGTGACGGGATCACATGACGCGTCCACCGTCGGAGACGATGACCTGCCCCGTGACGTTCGGCCAGGAGCTCACGTCGAGGCCGGTGCGGGCGATCTCCGCGGGGTCGGCGATCCGCTTGAGCGGGGTCGCGTCCTCCACCGCGGTCTGCTCGTCGGCCGGGATCGAGGCGTACATGTCGGTGGCGACCGGGCCGGGCGCCACGGCGTTGACCCGCACGTGCGGGGCGAGCTCGCGGGCGAGGGTCTTCGTCAGTCCGATGACCGCCGCCTTCGACGCTCCGTAGGAGACGCCGTGGACCGAGCCCACGACACCACCGGTCGAGGACAGGTTGAGCACGGCTCCCCCGGTCGCCGCGAGGTCGTCGCGCAGCGCCCGGGTCAGCTTCATGGGCGCCTTCACGTGGATCGCGAACGCGTCGTCCCACAGCTCGTCGGTGGTCTCGCCGAGCTCGCCGTGCGCGAGGATGCCGGCGTTGTTCACCAGCAGCGACACGGCACCGAGGTCGCCGGCGGCCGACTTCACGGCGGCGACGCCCTCGTCCGTCGTGACGTCGGCGACGACGGCGACCGCACGACCGCCGATCTCCTCCACCGCGCGCACGGTCTCCTCGGCGTCGGTGCCACGCCCGCGGTGGGTGAGCACGACCGCGTAGTCGCGGCGCGCGCACTCCAGCACGAACGCGCGACCGATGCCGCGCGAGCCCCCGGTGACGACGGCGACGGGAGTCGTCATCGGTCCTCCGGCAGCTGGACGACACCCTCGATCTCGACGAGACCGCCGAGGGGCAGCTCCTGGACCGCGAAGGCCGAGCGGGCCGGCGGGTCGGTCGGGAACCAGCGCGCGTACACCTCGTTCATGTCGGCGTAGTGCTCCATCGACGACATGAAGACGGTGGTCTTCACGACGTCGGCCAGCGTGGCGCCGTGCTCGCGCACGACGGCCTCGAAGTTGGCCAGCGCGCGGTCGGTCTGGTCGCTGGCGCCGTCGACGAGCGCGCCGTCGACGATGCCGAGCTGGCCGGACACGAAGAGCAGCGAGCCGGCCTTGACGCTCGCGCGGAGGGGGTAGGTGGCCATGGGTGGTTCCTTTCGGTAGGTCAGAAGGTCGCGGCGAGTCGGAAGGCCGCGTGGACCGCACCTTCGATGCGGTGGGGGTTCATGACGTCGCCGACCGCGTGCACGGTGACGTCGTCGGGCAGCTCGTCGAACAGCTCGGAGCGCGGCTCGGTCCAGGTGTGGACGACCCAGTCGGCCTCGAGCTCGACGACCTCGGAGGGGCGGACGACCGGCCGTCCGTGGTCGTCGGTGTGGCGGTAGGTCAGCGCCTCGACGCCGCCGTGGTGGCACAGCAGCCGCGGCCCGTCGGGGTCGAACTCCGTGACCTTGGTGGAGCAGCGGATCGCGATGCGGGCCTCGTGCATGAGCGTCAGGAAGTCGTCGCGGACCTCGGGCTCCACGAGTTCGGCGGGCCCCGGCGTGGCGGTCACGAAGGTCACCTCGCAGCCGGCGCGCGCGGCGACGAGGGCCGCCGACATCGCGTTGGTGCGGTGGTGCTCGTCCACCACGACGACTCGGCCCGAGAGGACCGGGTGCCCCGAGACGACGTCGGCCGCGGCGACGAGGCGCCGGTGGTCGCGCGCCGCCCACTGCGGCAGGGTCTCGGCAGCGCCGGTGGCCAGGACCACGATGTCGGGGTCGAGCGCCGCGATGTCGCGACCCTCGGCGGTCCGGCGCAGGCGCAGGTCCACGCCGAGGCGGCGGACCTCGTTGCCCAGCCAGTCGACGGCGTCGACCAGCCCGTCGCGACCCTCGGTGCGCGCGGCGATCCTCACGGTGCCGCCGGTGTCGGGACGCTCGTCGAACAGCGTGACGTCGTGCCCGCGCAGGGCGCTGACCCGCGCCGTCTCGAGTCCGGCGGGCCCGCCGCCGACCACCACGACGCGGCGCGAGGTGGGCGCGGTCGTGGTCTCGATGTCGCCGAGGAAGCGCTCGCGTCCCGTGACGGGGTTGTAGACGCACTTCACGTTGCGGTGACGGCCCAGCTCGCCCTGGCACATCTGGATGCAGCCGATGCAGGGCCGGATCTCGTCCTCGCGCCCCTCGAGCATCTTCGTGACGAGGTGGGGGTCCGCGATGTGGGCGCGCGTCATGCCCACGAAGTCGGCATCGCCGGCCTCGATCGCCGCGGCGGCCATCGCGGGATCCGTGATCCGCCCGACCGCGCCGACCGGCAGGCCGACGCGCTCGCGCACGGCACGCGCGTAGTGCAGGTAACAGCCACGGCGCACCGCCATCGTGGGGATGACCGAGCCGTTGAAGTTCGCCGAGACGTTCATCCCGTCGACGATGCCGAGCTCGTCGATCCGCTGGTCGATGTCGAGCCAGGCGTCGGTGTCCAGCGACCCCTCGGTCTCGTCCGACCCGTTGACGCGCACCATCAGCAGGGCGCCGCCGATCCGCTCGCGCACCGCCTCGAGCACGCGCCGGCAGAAGAGGAAGCGCGCCTCGTCGCTGCCGCCGTACTCGTCGGTGCGGCGGTTCGTCAGGGGCGAGAGGAACAGGTTGACCAGCTGGCCGTGACCCACGGCGATCTCGACGCCGTCCATCCCGCCGCGCACGGCCCGCTCGGCCGCGCTGGCGAAGGCCTCGACGATCTCGTCGACCTGGCGCCGCGTCATCTCGCGCGGGACCGAGCCGTAGAGGTGGTGCGAGAAGCCCGAGGGCGCCCAGACGCCCCCGTCGCCGCCGTCGGTGCGCCCGCCCATGTGCCCCAGCTGGGGCACGATCACGGCGCCGTGGGCGTGCACGGCCTCCGAGAGACGCTCGTAGCGCTCGACGATCCGGTCGTCGAAGTTGTGGTAGATCCCGTAGGGCGTGGGCGAGCTCGGGTGCACGGCGGTCGTGCCCATCGAGACCATCGCCGCGCCGCCCTTCGCCCGCTCGGCGAAGTACGCGACGTCGTCGTCGTTGGGCAGGTGCTCGGTGTCGATGTTGTGCGTCGCGTGGGCCGTCACGACGATGCGGTTCCGCAGCGTGACCGGACCGAGCCGCAGCGGCTCGACGAGGGAGCGCAGGTGGGCGGACGTCATGCCCATGCCTCCCACGCAGGGGCCGAGGCGTCGAGGACGAGCGCGTCGTCGTCCCGCAGTCCCGCCAGGACCCGGTCGGACTGCTCCCCCAGCGCCGGCGTCAGCAGCAGACGCCACTTCTCCTGCAGCTCGGCGCGACCGAAGTCGGTGCCGGGATCGCCCGGGGCGTCGAGGAAGACGCCGTCGACGCTGGCGCCGTCGGTGGTCTCGATCGTGACGCGGCTCGGGTAGCGCGCCGGGTAGTGCTGGTCGAGGTCGGCGTCGTGCTCGAGGACGACCCGCGAGGCGAGGTCGAGCCGCTCGGGCTCGGCGAGGACGGACTCGTCCATCTCGGCCGCACCGGCGGCGCCGTGCAGCGCGATCGAGGCCAGCACGAACGGGAAGCTGTACTGCGCGGAGTCGATCGTGCCGGGACGGAGCTCGTCGAGGAACGTGGCGGCCTGGTGGGTCCCCACGCGCACCCGTGCGATCCGCTCGGGCGTGATCGCGTGCTCGGCGAGCAGTCCGCGGAAGCCCGCGGCGGCGGCGTGCGTGTAGCGGCAGGCCGCGAACGACTTGAAGTAGGTGTTGCCCGTCTCGTAGACCTCGCCGATGCTCGTGACGAACGGGTCCTCGGCCGCCCCGGGCTGGTGGAACGGGGTCGCGGGGAGCACGTCGTTGTCGGCGAGCGCGTAGCCCTCCGGCAGGCTCATGAAGCCGGCGGCCGCGAGCTCGGCGGCCATGACGCCGGTGGCGGCGCCCCAGCCGATCGACTCCTTCACCATGGGCGAGCCGAACGTGGCCATCGGGGCGTGCAGCCAGCCGATCTTCACGGCGCGCTCGATCTCGTCGGCGTCGGCTCCGGAGACCTTGGCGGCCGCGGCGGCGGCGCCGATCGCGCCCGCGCAGCCCGTGCAGTGGTAGTGGTCGCCGTCGTGCTTGGGCCACAGCAGATGCGCGGCCCGCAGACCGATCTCGTAGCCGACGACCTGCGCCGTGAGCGCCTCCGCCACGGTGGTGCCGCTCGTCGCCGCCGCGAGCACGGCGGGCACGATGACCGACCCGGGGTGGATCGCGCCGGCCAGGTAGTGGCCGTCGTCGAAGTCCAGGGCACTGGCCGCGACGCCGTTGGCGAAGGCGGCCATGGTGGGCGACGAGCCCTGGCCGCGGCCGACGACCGGGGACGGGCCCGCGGTGCGGCCGGTGACCTTCGCGGCGATGCCGGCCGAGCCGGTCACGGCTCCCCCGACCATCGTCGAGACGGTGTCACTCAGGGCGTCGGCGGCCCGCTCGCGGACGGCGCTCGGGACGTCCTCCCAGCGCAGGCCGGCGGCCCAGTCGGACATCTTCTTGAGGGGATCGGTCATGAGGAGCTCCTGGCAGGACGAGACGTGAGGGGGTGGGCGGGAGGGTCGGGGCGCCCCGTGAAGGGGGCGGGGCGCCCCGACCGGTCACGGGGTGAACGAGGCGAACGCGCCGTCCTGGATCTCCAGCAGCGCCGTCGCCGGGGAGTCCGGGTCGACCGCCGCACCCTGGTTCTCGTCGAAGCGGAACGTGCCGCGGATCGGCAGCTCGAACGACTCGGTGTCGGCGACCTGCGAGATCAGCGACTCGCGGTCCTCGCCACCGTTCTCGAGCCCGTCGAGGAAGACGAAGAACGAGTCGTAGGCGACCGCGTTGGCCTCACCGGGCGCCTCGCCGTTGTCCGCGGAGTACGCGTCCACGAAGGACTTCACGCCCTCCGACGAGGAGTTCGGGTCGAAGACCGCGTTCACGAGCACGCCCTCGACGGCGTCCTTGCCGGCGATCTTGACCAGCTCGGGGGTGTTGGAGCCGGCCGTGACCAGGATCTTCACGTCGTCCCAGCCCAGGGCGTCGGCCTGCTTGATCTGCAGGGCGGCGTCGGTGTACGTGTTCAGCAGGACGATCGTGTCGACGCCCTGGTTGCGCAGCGTGGTCAGCTGGGGCGTGAAGTCCTTCTGTCCGGTGGTCGTGGCGATCGAGTCGACCACCTCGAGGCCCGCGTCGGGCGCGGTCTCCTCGAAGGACTCCACGAGTCCGGTGCCGTAGTCGTCGTCCGAGGCGATCAGGCCGACCTTCTCGGCGCCGATCTCCCGACCCGCCTGGTACGCCATCTCGGCACCCATGGAGGCGTCGTCGATGAGCGTGCGGAAGAGGTTCTCGTGCAGCTCGGCCGTGATCTCCGGGTTCGACGAGTAGCTGACGAACAGCGGGATGCCGCAGCGCTCGTAGATCGGCATCGCCGCGAGGGTCACGGACGAGTTGCTGTGACCGAAGACGGCCATGATGTCGTCGTCGTCGCAGATCTTCTGCGCCACCGAGGCGCCCTGGTTGGGGTCGGCCACGTCGTCGAACGACTTGACCTCGATCTTCGCGCCCTTGAGCGGGCCGGACTCGACGCCGCCTCCGTCGTTGATCTGCTTCGCCGCGAACTGGACGCCCGCGAGCTGGTTCTTGCCGTAGATCGCGTTCTCTCCGGTCATCGGTCCTGCGACGGCCACGACGATCGTGTCCTTGTCACCGGCCTCGTCACCGCCCCCACACGCGCTCAGCATGAGCGCTCCACCGGCCAGCGCGGCCAGCATCAGCTGTTTCCTCGACATGTCACTCCTGGTTTTCGTTGGTTGGGAGTTGCTGCCACGACCGGACGGCCGCCGCGATGGTGGGGAAGTGGTGCCCGGCGGGCGCGGAGTCCGCACCCGCCGGACCGGGACTCACGCGCCGGGGCGGGTCTTGATCTCGCCGCCCTGCACCTGCAGCAGCGACTGCGAGGGCTTGCCGGGCGTGACCGTGGGCTCGTGCTTGTCGTTGAAGACGAACTCCCCGACGATCGGCAGGTCGAAGGACTCGATGCCGTCGATCGTGCTGATCAGCGACTCGCGGTCCTTCGCGCCCTCGTCGAAGGCCCGGAAGACGACCCACGCGGAGTCGTAGGCCACGGCCGCGCCCTCGCTGGGCTCGCGACCGTTGGCGTCGCTGAACGCCTTGACGAACGCCTGGGTGCCCTCGTTGCTGCTGCCCGGGTCGAAGATCGCCGAGACGTACGTGCCCTCGGCGGCCTCGGCACCGGCGATGTTGACCAGCTCGGGGTTGTTGGCGCTGGCCGTGACCAGGATCGGCACGTCCAGTCCGAGGGCCTTCGCCTGCTTGATCTGCAGCGCGGCGTCCGTGTAGAGGTTCAGCAGGACGAGGCTGTCGATGCCGGCGTTCTTCAGCTCGGTCAGCTGCGGGGTGAAGTCCTTCTGACCGGTCGTGGTGACCAGGCTCTTGGCGACCGTGAGGCCGAGCTCCTCGGCGGCGGGCTCGAAGTTCTCCTTCAGGCCCACGCCGTAGTCGTCGTCCGACGAGATGACGCCGACGTTCTTGCCCTTCAGCTCGCCCGCGGCGAAGCTGGCCATCTCGGCGCCCAGCTTGGCGTCGTCGACGAGCGTGCGGAACAGGTTCTCGTGCAGCTCGGCCGTGATCTCGGGGTTCGAGGAGTAGCTGACGATCAGCGGGACGCCGCAGCGCTCGTAGATCGGCTCGGCCGCCAGGGTCGCGGAGGAGTTGACGTGGCCGAAGACGCCGATGACCTCGGTGTCGTCACAGATCTTCTGCGCGACCGACGCGGCCTGGTTCGGGTCGCCCGCGTCGTCGTACTTGACGACCTTGATCTTCTTGCCCTTCAGCGGACCCTCGGGGATGCCGCCGCCCTCGGTGTACTGGTCGACGGCCAGTTGGATGCCCGCCAGCTGCTGCTGGCCGTACTCGGCGCTGTCGCCGGTCATGGGTCCGGCGACCGCCAGGACGACGGTGTCGGAGTCACTGCTGCCGGAGCCGCCGCCACACGCACTGGCCAGGAGGGCCGTGCTGAGTGCGGCGGCCAGGGCCACGCGCTTGCTGAACATGTGTTGCTCCTACTTCTCTTGCGGGGGGTTGGTGGCGGCAGCCGCCTCGGCGTCGGCCGAGACGACTCCCAGGAACTGGTCGGCGAAGTGCTCGTTGTGGCGCAGCTCCTCGGACGTGCCGGAGTAGAGGATCGAGCCCGAGCCGAGCGCGTAGACGCGGTCGGCGATCTCCATCGCGCCGAGCGCGTTCTGCTCGACCAGCAGCACCGTCACGCCGCGGTCGCGCAGCTGGCTCACGAGCTCGAGGATCTGGTCGGCGAGCACGGGCGACAGGCCCATCGACGGCTCGTCGAGCATGATCATCGTCGGATTCGCCATGAGCGCGCGCTCCACGACGAGCCACTGCTGCTCGCCGCCGGAGAGCTGCCCGGCCGTGCTGCCGGCGCGGCGCGCCAGGATCGGCGTCGACGCGATGATCTCGTCGGCCCGCTTCGCCGCGGCGCGGAAGTCGCCCGTGTACGCGCCCGCCATGAGGTTCTCGCGCAGCGTGAACCGAGGGAACACGTGGCGGCCCTCCGGGACGTGCACGAGTCCGGCCGAGACGATCCGGTGCGCCGGGGTGCGCGCGAGGTCGGTCCCGTCGAACGAGGCCTCCCCGCTCACGGGTCGCAGCAGGCCCGAGAGCGTCTTGAGCAGCGTGGACTTGCCGGCGCCGTTCGCACCGACCAGCGCGACGATCTCGCCGCGGTTGACCTCGATCGAGACGCCGTCGAGGGCGGTGACGGGTCCGTACTGGACGCACAGGTCCTTGGCTTGCAGCAGCAGGTCAGGCATTGCGGAACCTCTTTCCCAGATACGCCTCGAGCACCTGCTCGTCGGAGCTCACGGTCTTCGGGTCGCCGTGGGCGATGCAGAGTCCGGCGTCGAGCACCATGACCCGTGACGCCGTGTTCATGACGACGTTCATGTTGTGCTCGATGACCACGATCGAGAGGTCGCGCTGGGCGTGGATCTGGCGGATCAGGGTCACGAGCGACGCGGCCTCGCGCGGGTTCATGCCGGCGGCCGGCTCGTCGAGCAGGAGCAGCTTCGGCGAGGTCGCCAGCGCCCGCGAGATCTCCACGCGGCGCTGGTCGCCGTAGCTGAGGTCCGTGGCGATGTGGTCGGCCTTGTCCGCGATCCCGACGAACTCGAGGATCTCGTCGGCGGCCTGGCGGGCCGACGCCTCGCGGGACGACCTGCCACGGCGCAGCGCGTCGTACCAGTGGAACGTCGAGTGCATCCCGATGAGGACGTTGTCCCGCACGGTGAGCCCGGGCGCCAGGCGGATGTTCTGGAACGTCCGCGCCAGCTTGTACCGCTTGCTCAGGATCCGCGAGGACGGCCAGCGGACGTCGTTGCCGCCGATCGTGAGCGAGCCGGACGTGGGCTTGTAGATGCCCGAGAGCACGTTCAGCAGGGTGGTCTTGCCCGATCCGTTCGGCCCGATCAGGCCGACGATCTCGTTCTCGGCGACCTCGAAGTCGACACGGTCGAGGGCGATGACGCCTCCGAACCGGCAGCCGACGTCGGTCGCCTTCAGCAGGGTCGTGCTCATCGGCTGACCTCCTCCTTCTCGTGCTCGTCCTCGATCTCGTCCGCCGCGGGCGTCGCAGCCGGCGCGCCCTTGCGGCGGCCGATCCTCCCGATGAAGGGCAGCCGGACCGCGTTGGGCGTCCGCGAGCTCAGCCCGAAGATCTGGGCGAGACCGCCCGGACGCCAGAGCAGGATCACGAGCATCAGCACGCCGAACACGGCCGAGCGGTAGTCGGCCAGGGCTCGCAGGTACTCGGTCGAGCCGATGACGAGGATCGAGCCGAGCAGCGGGCCGATCGTCGTGGCCATGCCGCCGATCAGGACGATCTCGACCACGAGGATCGACTGGTCGACCTTGAACGTCGCGGGTCCGACGAAGCCCAGCAGCAGCACCTGCAGCACGCCGGCGAGACCGGCGATCGCGCTGCCGATGCCGAACGACAGGACCTTGGTCAGCGGCACGTTGATCCCGTGGGCGCGGGCGATGATCTCGTCCTCGCGCACCGCGAGCATGGCCCGGCCGAAGTACGACCGTCCCAGGACCCAGGCGAAGCCCATCACGACGACGGTGACCCCGAGGATGAACAGGTACGTGTTCTCCAGCGGCGCCAGGTCCCAGCCGAAGAAGTTGCCGGCGGGGATGCCCGGGAGGCCGGTCGCGCCGCCCGTCAGGTCCTTCTCGTTGATGAGGAACAGGTAGAAGATCTGGCCGACGCCGAGCGTCACGAGGGCGAGGTAGTCGCCGCCCGCGCGCCATGAGGTGAGGCCGACCAGCAGTCCCACCACGCCCGCCCCGACGGTGGCCGCGACCATGACGAGCAGCAGCGGCATGCCGGTGTCGAGCAAGAGCCGCGCCGAGACGTAGGCGCCGACGCCGAAGACGGCGGCGTGGCCGAAGCTCAGCAGACCGGTGAACCCGAGGATGATGTTGAGACCCGTGGCGAACACCGTGAACACGAGGATCAGCGCGGCGACGCGCACCGTGTACGGCTCGACGAGATTCGGCAGCAGGACCGCGGCGACCAGCGCGATCGCGCCGATGGCCCAGAGGAGCTTCTTGGGGAGTACCTGCAGCATCAGACACGCTCCTGGATGCGGGCACCGAGCAGGCCGGTGGGACGGACGAGGAGGATCGCGATCAGCAGGACGAACGCCACCGCGTCGCGGTAGGAGCCGGTCGCGGGGCCGACGGTGGACTCCAGCACGCCGATGACCAGGCCGCCGATCATGGCGCCCTGCAGGTTGCCGATGCCACCAACGATCGCGGCCGCGAACCCCTTGAGCAGCACCGCGAAGCCCATGCCGAGGTAGACGACCTCGAGCGTGTTCGCGTAGAGCAGGCCGCCGACGACGCCCATCGCGCCACCGGTCAGGTAGACGACGGCGATCGTGCGGTTGACCGGCACGCCCATGAGGCGGGCGGCCGTCATGTCCTGCGCGACCGCGCGGATCGCGAAGCCCGCCTTGGTGAACTTCAGGAACGCCAGGAAGGCGAACATCGCGACGAACGCCACGACCAGCGTGACCACCGCCGACTTCGAGATCTGCAGGTCGCCGATGTGGACGTAGCCGCCGCCGGTGAACGACGGGAACGGCAGCGTGCCGTTGCCCCAGATGCGCTCGACGATGTTCCGGATGATGAGTCCGGCGCCGAGCGTGGTCATCATGGGGATGAGCAGGTGCTGGGTGAGGACCGGCCGTACCGCGACCTCCTCCACCGCGACCGCCAGCAGGCTGCCGACGACGATGCCGCCGAGGCACGCCAGGGGCAGCGGGACGCCGAGCGTGTAGAGCCCGTACGTCGAGAACGCGCCGGCCATGAGGATGTCGCCGTGGGCGAAGTTGACCAGCCCGAGCGCGCCGTAGACGACCGAGAATCCGATCGCCACGAGGGCGTACGTGCTGCCGATGGTCAGACCGTTGATGATCTGCTGCAGGAGCTCCATGGCGGCCTCAGTGCCCTGCGTCGACGAGCATGCCGGGACGGTGCGGGACGAGCGCGAGCGGGTCGAGGCCACGGTCGAGCAGGTCCTGGGGCGCCTGCTCCCCGCGGGCCAGCGCCGCGCCGAGACGGGCCGTCGCGGGCGCGGTCTGGATGCCGTAGCCACCCTGTCCGGCGAACCAGAAGAAGCCGGCGGCCTCGGGGTCCTCGCCCACCACGAAGTTGCGGTCGGGGACGAAGCTGCGCAGGCCGCCCCACGAGGTGGAGACGCCCTTCACGCCGATCGTGGTCGCGTCGTTGACCTCGTCGATCGCCCGCGAGATCTCGAGCGAGTCGGGCTTGGCGTCCTTCGGCTCGCTGGGGGTCTCGTCGGCCGGCGAGCACAGGAACTGCTCCCCCTCCGGCTTGACGTAGAACGCCTGGTCGATGTCGCCCAGGATGGGCAGGTCCTTCGTGCCGGCGCCGCCGGGCGAGGAGACCATGAAGATCGTCCGCAGCAGCGGTCGCAGCCCGATCTGGCGCACGCCGGCCGCCTCGGCCACGACGTCTGCCCAGGCTCCGGCGGCGTTGACCACCAGCGGCGCGCGCCGGGTCTCCCCGTCGCTCGTGGTGACCGACCAGCGGCCGTCGTCCTCGCGCTCGATGCGCTCGACCTTGGCGCCCTTGTGGATCTCGGCGCCGTTCTGGCGAGCCGTCCGGACGTAGCCGCCGTGGATCGCCAGGACGTCGAGCTCCATGGCGCCGGGCTCGTACATGCCGACGTTCGAGAAGCCCGGTCGCAGCAGCGGGAACAGCTGCATCATCCGCGCCTCGTCGACCAGCTCGGCATCGGGGACCAGGGGCAGCACGTCGCGGTGCAGCTCCTCGATCACGCTCTCGCGACCCTGCTTCGCGAACTGCAGCAGCGGCCGGGGCGTCATGAGGATCTGCTCGAACTCCGCGGGGGGCTTCGTGAGGAACTCGCGGCTGCCCGTGGTGAGCGCGCGGATGTTCGGTCCGCCGTAGGTCTCCAGGAACGTCGCGGCCGATCGGCCGGTCGTGTGGAAGGCCAGCGAGGACTCCATCTCGACGAGGCAGACCGACCGGTCGCTCGACAGCTCGCTGGCGATCGACACGCCGGCGATCCCGCCGCCGACGACGATCACATCGAATTCGGATTGGGTCATGCGCTCGACTCCCTACCTCGGCTCCACGTGACATCCATCACAGGAGCAGCACTATGACACCCGAAGATAGCGGGGCACAAGCGAGCGCTTAGTCAACATTGCGTTTCCGCAATGTAAAAAGCTGAGATTGCAGGGAAAATTAGTTACAACACTGCGGCGAGCAACGACTGCGACAGCCCTCGGAAGGTCTTTGCGTCCCAACCAGTGAGACGATTCCACCGGTCCAAGCGGTACGCGACGCTGTTCGGATGCAGGTGCAGGACCCGCGCCGTGTCGGCGATCGAGAAGCCGGTGTCAACGTACACATCCAACGTCTCGACGAGGTGCGGATTGGCTTCGACGACGTCCCGCAGCCCCCGCACGATGGGGTCCAGGCGGTCGGCCTGGGACCGGATCGTCGCCCTCAGCCAGTCCTCCTCGAACCGGCGCGTGGGCTGGGCGTCGGTGGCGATCTCGAGACACAGCCGGGCGTCGAGCAACGAGTCGCGAGCGCCCTCGAGCCCGGCGCGCTCGAGACCCACCCCGAGCCGGACGTCGGGCTCCGCCGCGCGGATCGCGAGCTCGAGCTCGTCGGCGCTGCAGCCCTGGGCCAGGACCTGGACGCCCGCAGGGTGACCGACCGCGAAGGCCGTGCCCCGTCGCAGGCCGGAGGTCAGGCTCGCGGCCTGCGCCAGCGGGTCGTCCTCGAGGCCGACCCACGCCCCGACGAACGCGCCGGCCGGGTCGAGCCCGAGCGTGACGGCCACGTCGTGCGCCTCGGCCGCCAGCTCGTCGCGCTGGAGCAGCTCGACGAGCCGCTGCCGCAGCGACAGGGCGTGGGTCTGGCGCGCCCGGGCCGTGGTCTCGTAGGCCGCGACGATCTCGGCCGTCATCACCTCGATCGAGCGCCACAGCAGCGTCGCCAGTCCCGGCAGGCAGGAGGTCTCCTCGTCCGCGTAGGCGACGAGGTTCTGCCACAGCTCGCGGTTGCCCACGTGGTACGCCCCGATGACGGTCGCGACGCTCACGCCCTGGGTGGCCCGCAGCCGGCCGAGGTCCGCGGCGCGTGCCCGCTGGCTGCCGCTCACGACCTCGTGCCGCCCGAGCGCGATCAGCAGCAGCCGCTGCTGCTCGGTGACGTGCTCGACGTGGTCGTCCAGGGGCACGAGCGAGTACTCGGGCTGGGCGAGCCGGATGCTGCGCGTGATGCGCGGTCCCAGCTCGTCGAGGTCGGCCGCCACCCGGGCGCACAGGGCCGTCGCGAGGCGCTTCTCGTGGTCGTCCATGACCCTCCTTTGTGGAATCCACCAAAGACCAGCCCGTTCTGGCCGGGATTTGGTGCTTCTGACCGGTGATATCACGAGTCAGGTCCGATTGAATCAGAGATCCACGTCACAGGAGGTCGTCGATGAAGCTCTCGGATCGCTACACGGTCGAGGACGGAACCGTCTTCATGTCCGGCTTGCAGGCGCTCGTGCGCCTCCCGCTGGACGTCGCGCGCTTCGACCGTCGCGAGGGTCGTCGAACCGCCGGGCTGGTGTCCGGCTACGAGGGATCTCCGCTCGCCGGCTACGACCTCGAGCTCTCGCGTCAGCAGCAGCTGCTCGACGCCGCCGACGTCCAGTTCAAGCCGGGACTCAACGAGGAGCTCGCGGCGAACATCGTCCAGGGCAGCCAGCTCGCCGGCAACGCCACGGACCGGATCAACGACGGAATCGTCGGGTACTGGTACGGCAAGGCGCCGGGTCTCGACCGGGCCTCCGACGCACTCCGCCACGCGAACCTCGGCGGCGCCCACCACGAGGGCGGCGCCGTCGCCATCGTCGGCGACGACTCGATCGCCAAGTCCTCCACCGTCCCCAGCTCGAGCGAGATCGCGATCGCCGAGCTGGGCATGCCCGTGCTCGTGCCTGCCGACCCGGCCGAGTGCCTCCGGCTGGGCCTGCATGCCGTGATGATGTCGCGCTTCAGCGGCCTGTGGACCGGCCTCAAGATCGCGACGAACGTCGCCGACGGCACCGCCAGCACGACCGTGTCCTCCGACTTCGCTCCCGTCATCCCCTCGCGTCGCATCGCGGGTCGGGACTTCACCCACACCGTCAGCGCGCGCTTCCTCCAGCCGACGCTGGCCGAGCTCGAGCGCAGCCTGTTCACCGAGCGCATCGAGCTGGCCCGGCGCTACATCGTGGCCAACGACATCAACCGGGTCGAGGGCGCCGGGGACGGTGCCGTCGTCGGCATCGTCGCGGCCGGCGGGACCTACTACGACGTCCGCCAGGCGCTCGCGGGGCTCGGCCTCGACGACGAGGACCTCGAGGCGAGCGGCATCCGGCTGCTCAAGCTCGGCGCCGTGCACCCGCTCGACCCGGAGCAGATCAAGGACTTCGCGATCGGCCTGTGCGAGGTCATCGTCGTCGAGGAGAAGCGCTCGTTCGTCGAGTCGGCCCTCAAGGAGATCCTCTACGGCCACCTCGAGGCGCCGTCCGTCAGCGGCAAGCGCACGCTGACCGGCCTGCCGCTGTTCCGTGCGGACGCCGACCTGACCCCCGAGATCATCGCCGACGTCCTGCGGGCGCGGCTGGCCGAGCACGTCTCGCTGCCCGAGGTCGAGGTCGAGCTCACGACCCGTCCGCGACGCCGGGCCCGCATCCAGCTGCCGCTGCTGACGGCGAACCGCACGCCCTACTTCTGCTCGGGCTGCCCCCACAACCGGTCCACCAAGGTGCCCGAGGGCTCGCTCGTCGGCGCCGGCATCGGCTGCTCGGGCATGGTCTCGCTCATGCCGGAGGAGCGCGTCGGCGATGTCATCGGGATGACGCAGATGGGCGGCGAGGGCGCCACCTGGATCGGCATGTCCCCGTTCGTCGAGAGCGGCCACCTCTTCCAGAACATGGGCGACGGCACGTTCCACCACTCCGGCTCGCTCGCGATCCGCGCGGCCGTGGCCTCGGGCGCCAACATCACCTACAAGCTCCTCTACAACTCCGCCGTCGCGATGACCGGCGGCCAGGAGGCCGTCGGCCTCATGACGGTCGACGAGATCGTGGAGGAGCTGCTCGCCGAGGGCGTGGCGAAGGTCGTCATCACCACCGAGGAGCCCCGCCGCTACCGGCGCCGCCGGCTGCCGAAGGGCGTCGACGTCCGCCACCGCGACGAGCTCATGCGCACGCAGGAGGAGCTCAGCCGCACCCCCGGCGTCACCGTCCTCGTCAACGACCAGGAGTGCGCTACCGAGCTGCGTCGCAAGCGCAAGCGCAAGATCGTCGAGGCGCCCCCGACGCGCGCGTTCATCAACCAGCGCGTCTGCGAGGGCTGCGGCGACTGCGGCGACAAGTCGAACTGCCTCTCGGTGCAGCCGGTGAGCACCGAGCTCGGTCGCAAGACCAAGATCCACCAAGCGTCCTGCAACATCGACCTGTCGTGCCTCGACGGCGACTGCCCCTCCTTCCTCACCGTCACCCCGGGCGGGGCGAAGGCCAAGCGCGTGGTCCCGGCGCTCTCGGCGGACGTGCTCCCCGAGCCCGAGCCGGTCGTCTCGGCGGACGCGTTCGAGATGCGCATCACCGGCATCGGCGGCACGGGCGTCGTCACGGTCTCGCAGATCGTCGCGACCGCGGCGCAGATCGACGGGCGCTTCGTCCGCGGGCTCGACCAGACCGGCCTGGCCCAGAAGGGCGGCGCCGTCGTCTCGGACGTCAAGCTCAGCACCACCCCGGTCGACCGTGCGAACAAGATCGCGTCCGGCCAGGCCGACCTGTACCTCGGCTGCGACGTCCTCGTCGCCGCGCAGGACTCCTACCTCGGGGTCGCCCACGAGGAGCGCACCGTCGCGATCGTCTCGACCGCCGAGGTCCCGACGGGCGCCATGGTCACCGACACGACGGTCTCGTTCCCCGAGGCCGAGAGCACGGTCGGCCGCATCCAGCAGGTGACCCGCGAGAGCGAGAGCCGCTTCGTCGACGCCCGGGCGATGACGCTCGACCTGTTCGACGACGACCAGTTCGCGAACATCTTCCTGCTGGGCGTGGCCCACCAGGCCGGCGCCCTGCCGGTCCGGGCGGCCAGCATCGAGACGGCGCTCGAGCTGAACGGCGTGGCCGTGGAGCGCAATGTGCAGGCGTTCCGCCGTGGTCGCCAGTTCGTCGCGGACCGCGCGGCGCTGCTGAGCGACCTGACCGCCGAGGCCCCCGAGACGTCGGCGCTGGCGCCGGTCTCCGACCGGGTCCGCTCGCTCGTCGCGCAGGCAGGCTTCGCCGAGGGCGCCGCCGACACCGAGCTGGTCACGTCGCGCGCGGCCGACCTCGAGTCCTACCAGAGCCTGGCCTACGCCCGCCGCTACGTCGAGGTGGTCGGGCAGGTGCGCGAGCGGGAGGCCGCGACGGCTCCCGGGTCGAGCGAGCTGACGCTCGCCGTGGCGCAGCACCTGCACAAGGTGATGGCGTACAAGGACGAGTACGAGGTCGCACGCCTGTCGATCGACCCGTCGCTCGACGCGGCCCTCGAGGCGGAGTTCGGCCCGGGCGCGAAGGCGCAGTACCGCCTGCACCCGCCGATGCTGCGGGCGCTGGGCATGAAGCGCAAGATCGCGCTGGGCGCCTGGTTCAAGCCGGCCTTCCGCGCGCTCTACGCGATGCGTCGCCTGCGGGGCACCGCGCTCGATCCGTTCGGCATGGCGAAGGTGCGCCGCGCCGAGCGGCAGCTGCGCGAGGAGTACGTCGAGCTCGTCGGGCGGATCTCGCGTGACCTGCCCGAGCTGGGCGTCGAGCGCGCGGCCGCCATCGCGGCGCTGCCCGACCTCGTCCGCGGCTACGAGGACATCAAGCTGCGCAACATCGAGCTCTATCGCGAGCGTCTTGCCGAGGCCCTCGCGCCGGCCGGCACGGCCCTCACGGAGGTGACCGCGTGAGCGGACTGTTCGACGTCGCCGGCCGCACCGTGCTGGTGACGGGCGGCGGGCGCGGCATCGGCCGGATGATCGCCGACGGGTTCGCGGCCGCGGGCGCCGAGGTGCACGTGGTCTCGCGGCGCCTCGACGTCGAGGAGCTGCGCGCGGCAGGCCTGCGACCCTGGGTCGCCGATCTCTCGACCGAGGCCGGCTGCGCCGAGTTCGCCTCCGAGTTCGCCGGCGCCACCGGACGGCTCGACGTGCTGGTGAACAACGCCGGCGCCACGTGGGGCGCTCCGCTGGAGGAGTTCGACTCCGCGGCGTGGGACAAGGTGGTCGACCTCAACCTCAAGTCGCCGTTCTTCCTCGTCCGCGAGCTGGCGCCCCTGCTCGAGGCATCGGCCACGCCGAACGCTCCCTCGCGGATCGTCAACATCGGGTCGATCGACGGCCTGCGCGTCCCGACCCTCTCCACCTATTCCTATACGGCGTCGAAGGCGGCGCTGCACCACCTCACGCGCGTGCTGGCCGTCGAGCTCGGCCCGCGGAACATCACGGTCAACGCGATCGCCCCCGGACCGTTCGAGTCCAAGATGATGGCGGCGGTGCTGGCCGAGTCGCGCGACGAGTTCGAGGGGGCCGCGCCCCTGGGCCGCATCGGGCGACCCGACGACGCGGCGGCGCTGGCCATCCTGCTGGCGGCTCCGGGAGGCTCCTTCCTCACCGGCACCGTGATCCCGCTCGACGGAGGCCTCAGCATCGTCAGTCCGCGCTGACGTGCCCCAGCATCTGCAGGATCAGCCCGACGTGGTGGTCGGCCAGCTCGTCGATCGTGCGTGACGAGCGCTCGTTGAACCACGGGGACACATCGGCGAGGCGCAGCACCGCCCGCGTCGCGGTGTGCACGTCGGGCACGCTGAAGTCGCCCTGCTCGATGCCGGCCCGGACCACGGACTCGACGATCTGGTGGATCTCGTCGGCCATCCCGAGCAGCTCGGCGAGCTGGCTCAGGCCGAGCGCGCGGTAGTCGCGGTTGACCACGAGGACGACGATCTTCTCCTCGGCGTGGAACCGCAGGTACTCGCGCACGATCACCGAGATCGTCTCCACGGGCGGGGCGCCGCGGTCGACGATCTCGCGCAGCATGTCGATCACGTAGCGGAAGGTGATCGCCGACATCTCGTGGAGCAGCTCGGACTTGGTGTCGTAGTACGTGTAGAGGCTCGCGGGGCTCGCCTCGGCCACGGTCGCGATGTCGCGGGTCGTCGTGGCGTGGAAGCCCCGGCCGGAGAACGCCACGACGGCGGCCACGAGGAAGCGGAAGCGCCCCGCCGGCTCGACGTCGTCGAAGAGACCGCGCGGGCTGACGGCCGCCGGGCTGCGCTGGAACGACATGCGCCGGCGCGCGGCCAGTTCCATGAAGTCATCGGGCTCGGCGCCGTGGGATGTCACGGCAGCGACTCTAGTGGTTGGTGCGCCGGGCTACCGAAGGGTCACTAGGGTCGGGAGCGTGGCCGGCCGCTTCGCTCCGTCGCCGTCGGGCGACCTGCACCTGGGGAACCTGCGCACCGCGATCCTCGCGTGGCTGTTCGCACGCGCCGACGGGCGCCCGTTCCTCCTGCGGGTCGAGGATCTCGACCGCCAGCGCTCGCGGGCCGAGTTCGAGGCCAGCCAGCTGGCCGACCTCGCCGCCCTGGGGCTGGACTGGGACGGCCCGGTCGTCCGCCAGTCCGAGCGCGACCCTCTCTACGCCGCCGCGCTCCAGCGCCTCACCGCGGCCGGCCTGACCTTCGAGTGCTTCTGCACGCGCCGCGAGATCGCCGAGGCCGTCAGCGCGCCGCACGGCCCGCCCGGCTCGTACCCCGGCACATGCCGCGACCTCACCGAGAGCGAGCGCGAGGCGCGCCGGGCCGAGCGCTCCCCCGCGATCCGGCTGCGCGCCCGCGAGCGCACGTGGACGATCCGCGACGAGCTGCACGGCGAGATCGAGGGCCACGTCGACGATCTCGTCCTGCGACGCGGCGACGGCGCCCATGCCTACAACCTCGCCGTCGTGGTCGACGACGCCGACCAGGACGTCGACCAGGTCGTCCGGGGCGACGACCTCCTCGACGCCGCCCCCGCGCAGGCCTACCTGACGCACGAGCTGGGCGCCCCCGAGCCGGCCTATGCGCACGTCCCGCTGGCCCTCAACGCCGACGGCCGGCGCCTGGCCAAGCGCGACGGCGACGTGACCCTGCGCGACCTCTCCCCCGAGCACGCCTGGGACCTGATCGGCACGTCCCTGGGCGTCGCGGCACGGTCGCCCGAGGCCCTGCTCGCCGAGCTGGACCCCCGGGAAATCAGCCGCGAGCCATGGATCGTCACGTTCTGACCACCCCCGTTTTGGAGACTCGCAGAACCGTCGGGTAGTCTTGCGGTCGCGGTTGAAACCGCAACGCACAAGGCCCCGTGGCGCAGTTGGTTAGCGCGCCGCCCTGTCACGGCGGAGGTCGCGGGTTCGAGTCCCGTCGGGGTCGCCAGTGCTGAGAGCCCCGCCCGTACGGGCGGGGCTTCTCTCATTCCATGAGTGCTCAGGCCGCGCCGAACGCCGCTACCTCCTCCCACGGCGGTGCCGCTGACATCGGCCGCTGATTGCCTGCGTGCTTCGCCTCGGTGTAACCTGACCCATCTGGGCTGGCCGAAAGGCCCTGGTCCAACCACTAGGCGGGGACATCCCCCGCCACCCTCTTGAGGCGGGTTCCACCCGCCTCAAGTCGTGTCCAGGGGCCTGACGTGCGTGAGCTGAGCATCTTCATCGACGAGTCAGGGGACTTCGGCCCGTTCGAGAAGCACTCGCCGTTCTACGTGCTGAGTCTCGTCTTCCACGACCAGAGCGACGACATCGCCGGTCACCTCGACAAGATCCACGAGGCACTGCTCTCCCGTGGACTGCGGAAGAACCATGCGATCCACACCGGACCATTGATCCGTCGTGAGAAGGACTACCGCCTGCTCGACATGCCGTCGCGCCGATCGATCTTCCGGGTGCTCGTCGACTTCGTCCGTACCTGCGACGTGACTCATCACTCGTGGGTGTTCAGCAAGCGCGAGGTGGGCGACACCGACAAGCTCGTCAGCGCCATGTCGCGCGCGCTCGGTGAGCTCATCCGCTCGAACTACGAGTACTTCACCTCTTGGCAGCGCATCGTCATCTACTACGACAACGGCCAGAAGGAGATCACCAACCTCGTCAACAGCGTGTTCAACGCCCACCTGAGCGTCGAGGTACGCCAGGTGGTCCCCGCGGACTACAGCCTGTTCCAAGCCGCGGACCTCTGCTGCACGATGGCACTGCTGAGGCAGAAGATCGGGGCCGGCGGATTGTCGCCGTCCGAACGCGGCTTCTTCTCCACGCCCAAGGACAGCGCCGAGCGCGCTCTCAAGAAGGGCTACTTCAAGACGCTGGATCGCAAGCGCTTCGGAGCCTGACGGCTCGGTCGCCAGTGCTGAGAGCCCGCCCGTATGGGCGGGGCTTCTCTCACTCCCTGGGACTCAAGCCGCGCCGAACGCCGCCGCCTCCTGCGCCTGGAACCTCCGGCGCCCGAGGGCGTTGATGATGCGCAGCGCGGGACCGCCGAGGTTCAGCACCCGGTGCTCCGCGTCGGCCGGCAGACCCTTGAGCGCCCACGGCACGAACTGCCGCGCCTGCGCGAGCGACTGCTTCGGCCGGAACCGGGTCCGCTCGAGCTCCTCCCACTCGCTGCCGCCGACGTAGCGGTGCAGGATCGGGATGGCCGCGCTCTCCTCGTGACCCAGGTGCTGGTCCAGCGCCTCGCCGAGCTCCTCCAGCGAGTCGGACAGCAGGTCGTGGGCCCGCACGTCGCCACCGGCCGAGAGCCGCTCGAGTGCGGCGGACGCCGCGGTCAGCAGCGGGTCGAGGACCGCGTGCTCGGCCTCCATCTCGTGCAGGACGCGCTCGGACTCGGCGTCGGAGGCGGCGCGCACGCGCTCGAGCAGCAGCGGCCAGAGGATCTCGTCCTCCTTGGTGTGGTGCTGGTGCAGCTCGTGCGTGAACAGCGACCAGCGCTCGGCGAGCAGGACCCAGCGCGGGGTGTCGTCGGTGGCGGTGTGCGCGGCGGCGCGGGTGAAGTCCCGCAGGTCGCGCCGGAACGCGTGGTGCAGGACGTACATCATGGTCATGTCGGCGGGGCCTTCGGGCGCGGCGGCCTGGCCCGGCAGCAGCAAGGGGGTGGGGGACATCTGCCTTCTCTCTCGGGACTGCGGTGCGACGGCGGACGGCACGCGCGGGCGCGGCCACCCACGACCGGAGAGCACCCGACGTCGCTGCTGATACGCAGCCGGAGGCGATTTCGGCGGCGCGGAGGCGGTGCGGTAGGGTGAACGTCGCTCCACGGAGCACGGCCAGGTAGCTCAGTTGGTACGAGCGTCCGCCTGAAAAGCGGAAGGTCGCCGGTTCGACCCCGGCCCTGGCCACCGCCTCGAGATCCCCGGTCACCGACCGGGGATTCTCGCTTTCTCCAGCAAGCGTGTCGACGCCCGCGTCGCATCGACCTACGCTGGAACGATGCGCTCCACCGTCCTCCAGGTCGCCCGCCGGCTCACCGTCGTGCTCGGCCTGCTGCTCACCGCCTCGCTGCTCGCGGCGCCCGCCCACGCCGCGAAGCCGAGCTCGCCGAAGCGATTCGGCGGCTACGCCTTCGACACCTGCGTGGCCCCCTCGAACGACGTCATGGACGCGTGGAACGTGGCCTCGCCGTACACCGTGGTCGGCATCTACACCTCGGGCAACTCGCGCTACTGCGACGAGTCGAAGCAGCCGTACCTGAGCCCCGCGTGGGTCCAGCGGCAGGCGTCGCGCGGCTGGCTGTTCCTGCCGATCCACGTCGGCTACCAGGCGCCCTGCTTCGACTCGAAGTCCGCGAAGAAGCGCATGTCGTACGACCGCACGAAGGCCCGCGCCCAGGCGCGCGCCGACGCCGACGAGGCCGTGCGCGCCGCGGCCCGCTACGGCTTCGCCAAGAAGAACGCGGTCTACCTCGACATCGAGTGGTACGACCGCGCCAACCGACGCTGCAACGCCGCGGTGCTGAGCTTCATCGACGCGTTCGTCCAGCGGGTTCACCAGCGCGGCTACAAGGTCGGCCTCTACTCCAGCGCGTCCGCCGCGATCCAGGCCGTCGACGAGGTGCGTCACGCCGGCTCGAAGACCTTCGACTTCCCCGACCAGATGTGGTTCGCCTGGACGAACAGGAAGGCGAACACGAACGGGCGCCCCTACCTGCAGAACACGTTCTGGAAGCGCGACCGCCTGCACCAGTACCACAACAACGTCACCGTCTCCTACCGCGGACGCAAGGTGCTGATCGACAAGAACGTCCTCACCGTGGGCGGCGGCTCGAAGGCCAAGAAGGAGCAGAAGGTGTGCGGCATCAAGCCCACCCTCAACCGCTACCGCACGCTGAAGGCGGGCTCGCGCGGCGGCGACGTGAAGCTGCTCCAGTGCCTGCTCAAGCGCGCCGGCCATGGCGCCACCGTCACCGGCCGCTGGAACGCCCGCACGACCAAGGCCGTGAACTCCTACCGGGCGTCGCTGGGCTGGTCGCAGACGTCCACGGCCTCGCGCCCGGTGTGGACGGCCCTGCTGTCGCGCGGCAAGACGCCGATCGCGCTCAAGCGGGGCAAGGTCGGCGAGCCGGTGCACCGCCTGCAGCGGTCGCTGCGGGCCGCGGGCCAGAAGGTGGACGTGACAGGCATCTACGACGCCCGCACGACCACGGCCGTGCGCACCTACCGCAAGTCGGTCGGACTGCCGACCTACCAGACCGCCGACCAGGCGGTGTGGGACGCGCTCCAGCGCGGTCGCCGCTGACTCAGGTGCGGCTGGTGGTCAGCAGGATGCCGCCGAGGCCCACCAGCATCGCGCCGCCGGAGCGCCGCACGGCCGCCAGCCGCCGCGGCGAGCCCGTGAACCACTGGCGCGCAGTTCCGGCCAGCAGCGCCCAGCCCGAGTCGCACACGATCGCGATGAGCAGGAAGAGCACGCCGAGCACGGCCATCTGCGAGCCGATGGCACCGGACTCGAAGCTCACGAACTGCGGCAGCACGGCGACGAAGAAGACGATGGTCTTGGGGTTGGTCGCGCCGACCACGAACCCCTCCCCCAGGGCGCGCCACGGCGACTCCTCGGGGCCGTCGACCTCGGCGGTGACCGCGATCGAGGCGTGGCGCATCGCCTGCACGCCGAGGTAGACGAGGTAGCCGGCGCCCAGCACCTTCACGATCGTGAACAGCACCGCCGAGCCGGCCACGATCGCGCCGAGGCCCAGCGAGACCGCCAGGACCACCGGCAGCCCGCCGAGCCCGTTGCCCAGCACGCTGAGGATGCCGGCGCGACGCCCGTGCGCGAGCGATCGCCCGATCACGAACAGGACGCTGGGACCGGGGATGAGGATCAGCACGAGCGAGGCGAGCGCGAAGGCGAGCAGCTGGTCGAGGGCGGGCACGGCTGAAGCGTAGTCCTCCGCGGGATCGCACGGGGAACGACGACGGCCCACCCGGGAGCCGGGTGGGCCGTCGTGCGGGAGTGACCGTCAGTGCATGACGACCGGGGGGTGACCCTGGTCGTCGAGCAGCTTCACGGGCTCGCTCTTGCGCGGCAGGAACGCGACCGGGATCAGCGTCACCAGGAGCACCGCGAAGGCGACCCAGTAGGACTGCTCGAACGCGTGGGCCAGGTCGTTGAACCCCGCCTGCAGCTGCTCGGGCGAGACGCCGAGCATCTGGACCAGCTGCGAGCCCTGCTCGGTGTGCGACGCGGCGGCCAGCTGCGCGGGCGTGAGGCCCTCGTCGACGCCCGGCAGCGCCTCCGAGCCCGGGATGATCGAGCCCTTCTGCATGCCGTTGGTCAGGACGACCGAGATGACCGCGATGCCCGAGGCGCTGGCGACCTGCTGCACGACGTTGAGCAGCGTCGAGCCGCGGGCGACCTCGTGCGAGGTGAGCGTCTTGAGCGCCGACGTGAAGATCGGCATCATCGTGGCGCCCATGCCCAGGCCCATGACGAACAGCCAAGCGATGATCTGCCAGTACGGCGTGCTGGGCTCGGTGCTCTGCGCGACGCCGAACATGCCGATCAGGATGCCGGCGAAGCCGAACGGGACGATCCGGCCGACCGGGACCCGGTCGACGAGCGAGCCGGCGATCGGCATCGTCAGCATCGCGCCGATGCCCTGCGGGGCCACCAGGATGCCGGCCATCATGACCGACTCGCCGTGGACCTGCTGGAAGTACGTGGGCACCAGCAGCAGCGCGCCGAAGAAGGCGCCGGCGAACAGGAACATCACGATGAGCGACACGCGCAGGTTGCGGTTGCCGAGCAGGCGCAGGTCGAGCAGCGGGTGCTTCGGGCGGAACGACCACACCACGAACGCGCCGATGAGCAGCACGCCGATGACGGTGGGGACGATCACCTTGGTCGCCATGGCGGTGCCCTCGCCCGGGATCGACGAGATGCCGTAGAGCAGCAGCGCCAGGCCCGGCGACATCAGCAGCATGCCGATGACGTCGAGGGACTCGCTGGGCTCGGGGGCGTCCTTGGGCAGCACGCGCGCGGCGTAGACCAGGCCGATGATGCCGATGGGCAGGTTGATGAGGAACACCCAGTGCCACGACGCGGCGTCGATGAGGATGCCGCCGATGATCGGGCCGAGGATCGGGCCCAGCAGCATCGGGATGCCCAGGATCGCCATGAGGCGGCCCATGCGGTGCGGGCCCGCGGCGCGGGTCATGATCGTCATGCCCAGCGGCATGAGCATGCCGCCGCCGAGTCCCTGCAGGACGCGGAAGGCGATGAGCGACTCGATGTTCCAGGCCGCGGCGCACAGCACCGAGCCGAGGGTGAACAGCGCGATCGCGGTCATGTAGAGGCGCTTGGTGCCGAAGCGGTCGGCCGCCCAGCCCGTCAGCGGGATGACGGCCGCGAGGGCCAGCATGTAGGCGGTGGCGGTCCAGGCGACGGTCGCGTACTTGAGCGGCTCGCCGTCGGTGGACAGCTCGGTCTGGAACGTCGGCAGGGCGACGTTGACGACGGTGACGTCGAGGATCGACATGATCGCGCCGAGCACGACCACGCCGGCGACCTTGAGGATCTCCGGAGTGATCCGGTCGTCGTCGGTGACTCCTTCAGGAGGACTGGCTGACATCTGATTCTTCTTTCGCAAGGGGCTTGAGGGCCTCGACGAGCGCGAGGCACTGATCGGTGTCGAGGGTGCCGAGCAGCGTGCGCACGGCGTCCTCCTTGGACTTCAGGTGGCTCTGCGCCAGGCTGCGTCCACGGTCGGTGAGGGTGACGAGCTTGACCCGCCGGTCCTCGGGGTTCTCGGTGCGCACGACGAGCTTCTTGCGCACCAGCTGCTGGATGTTCCGCCCCGCGGCCGCCGGCGAGAGCCCGACCGACTCGGCCAGGTCACCGATGGCGACGGGGTGCTCGTAGTGGGCGAGCACGAACGAGAGTCGCGCCTGGGTGAACGACAGGTCGAGTCCCGCCACGGACTCCAGCGACTCGCCCTCGGCCGTCGTGAACACCCGCCCAAGGAATCCTCGGACGGCTTCGAACGCGCAGGCATGGGGTGACTGGGTCATGACCGGGAAATACTAACGCACATGCAACTATTGCGGAACCGTGACCTTCGTTACGCCCCACGTGGACAAGGAGTTTCCCGCACTGCCGTAGGATTGGGCGAGTGCCTACACGCTCTGATCTGCGCAATGTCGCCATCGTCGCCCACGTCGACCACGGCAAGACCACTCTCGTCGACGCGATGCTCCAGCAGCAGGGCGCCTACGCCGAGCACCAGGAAGTGACCGAACGGGTCATGGACTCGGGTGATCTCGAGCGCGAGAAGGGCATCACGATCCTCGCGAAGAACACCGCCGTGAAGTACTCCGGACCCGGCACCGAGGACATCCCCGGCAAGACCGTCACCATCAACATCATCGACACCCCCGGCCACGCCGACTTCGGTGGCGAGGTCGAGCGCGGCCTGTCGATGGTCGACGCGGTCGTGCTGCTGGTCGACGCCTCCGAGGGCCCGCTCCCCCAGACCCGCTTCGTGCTGCGCAAGGCGCTGCTGGCGAAGATGCCGGTCATCCTCGTGGTCAACAAGGTCGACCGCCCCGACGCGCGCATCGCCGAGGTCGTCGACGAGACCTACGACCTCTTCATGGACCTGCTGCCCGAGGACGCCGCCGACGACGCGCTGGACTTCCCCGTCGTCTACGCCTCCGGCAAGGCCGGCGTCGCCTCGCTGGAGAAGCCCGAGGACGGCACGCTGCCCGACGGCGACAACCTGATCCCGCTGTTCCAGACGATCATGGAGCACGTTCCCGCCCCCGAGTACACCGAGGGCGCGCCGCTGCAGGCGCACGTCACGAACCTCGACTCCTCCCCCTTCCTGGGCCGCCTCGCGCTCGTGCGCGTCGAGGAGGGCGAGCTCAAGAAGGGCCAGCAGGTCGCGTGGATGAAGCGCGACGGCTCGGTCGAGCGGGTCAAGATCACCGAGCTGCTCGTCACCGAAGCGCTCGACCGCAAGCCCGGCGAGTCCGCGGGCCCCGGCGACATCGTCGCCATCGCCGGCATCAGCGAGATCAACATCGGCGAGACGCTGGCCGACCCCGAGAACCCCATCGCGCTGCCGCTCATCCACGTCGACGAGCCCGCGATCTCGATGACCATCGGCACCAACACGTCGCCGCTCGCCGGCCGCGAGAAGGGCACCAAGGTCACCGCCCGCCTCGTCAAGGACCGCCTCGACGCCGAGCTCATCGGCAACGTCTCGATCCGCGTGCTGCCCACCGACCGCCCCGACGCGTGGGAGGTCCAGGGCCGCGGCGAGCTCGCGCTGGCGATCCTCGTCGAGCAGATGCGCCGCGAGGGCTACGAGCTCACCGTCGGCAAGCCGCAGGTCGTCACCCGCGAGATCGACGGCAAGCTGCACGAGCCCGTCGAGCGCCTGACGATCGACGCGCCCGAGGAGTACCTCGGCACGATCACCCAGCTGCTCGCCGTGCGCAAGGGCCGCATGGAGCAGATGGTCAACCACGGCACCGGCTGGGTCCGCATGGAGTTCCTGGTCCCGGCGCGCGGCCTGATCGGCTTCCGCACCGAGTTCCTCACCGACACCCGCGGCACCGGCATCGCCCACCACATCTCCGAGGGCTACGAGCCCTGGTTCGGCGAGATCTCGACGCGCCCCTCGGGCTCGCTCGTGGCCGACCGCGCCGGCGCCGTCACCTCCTTCGCGATGACCAACCTGCAGGAGCGCGGCACGCTGTTCGTCGAGCCCTCCACCGAGGTCTACGAGGGCATGATCGTCGGCGAGAACTCCCGTGACGACGACATGGACGTCAACATCACCAAGGAGAAGAAGCAGACCAACATCCGCTCGGCCACCTCGGACAACTTCGAGAAGGTCATCCCGCCGAAGAAGCTCTCGCTCGAGCAGTGCCTGGAGTTCTGCCGCGAGGACGAGTGCGTCGAGGTCACGCCGAGCAACGTGCGCATCCGCAAGGTGATCCTCGACGCGGGCGAGCGCGCCCGCACCGCCCGCAAGCGCAAGTAAGCGCTCCGCGCCTCCTCCGAACCCCTCTCCGGCCTCGCCGGGGAGGGGTTCGTCGTCTTCCGACCAACCTGTGCGTCTTGCGTATAGTGTGTGTCGCACACTATGGTGTGACGCATGGACGAGCTGACCCAGCAACACCTGCAGGAGCTGCGCCGCGGAACCGTGGTGCTGGCCTCGCTGCTGAGCCTGCGCGAGCCCGGGTACGGCTACGGCCTGCTCGAGTCGCTGGCCGCCGCCGGCATCGCCGTGGACGGCAACACCCTCTACCCGCTGCTGCGGCGCCTCGAGAAGCAGGGCCTGCTCACCAGCGAGTGGAACACCGAGGAGGCGCGACCGCGGAAGTTCTACCGCACGAGCATCGAGGGCGAGCGGCTCGCCGCCGCTCTCCTGGCCGACTGGCACGAGATCGACACCGCCCTGGGGCGGCTCACCACCGGAGGAACCGCATGACCACCACGCTCACCGACCGCTACGTCCACGCCGCCACGCGCTGGCTGCCCGGACGCACGAAGGAGGAGGTCGCCGCCGAGCTGCGCGAGCGCATCGGCGACACGGTCGCCGCGCGCGGAGGCGGCGAGCAGGCCGAGCGCGAGACGCTCGAGGAGCTCGGCGACCCGCTGCGCGTCGCGGTCGACTACACGGGCCGCGAGCCCGCGCTCATCGGACCGCGCCTGTTCTTCCCGTGGCTGCGCCTCATGACGATCCTCGTCGCCATCGTCGCCCCGCTCGTCACCGCCGTCACCGTGATCGTCGGAGCCTTCGACGGCGACTCGATCGGGTCGATCATCGGCGGCGGCGTCTGGACGCTGCTCGAGATGGTCGTGCACCTGGTCTTCTGGACCACGCTCGTGTTCGCGGTACTGGACTGGATGGGCACCTCGATCGACGGCGTCGAGACCTGGTCGGTCGACCAGCTGCCCGAGCCCGACACCGGCACGGGCACCGCGGACCTCGTGGCCGGGCTGATCTTCCTGCCGGCGTTCGCCGCGATGCTCATCTGGCAGCACGTCGGCTCGCCGTTCTTCGACGACGGCGAGCGGATCCCGATGGCGGACCCGGAGCTGTGGAGCTGGTACCTGCCACTCGTCCTGGTGACGCTCGCACTGGAGCTCGTGCATCTCGTGTGGATCCACCACGCCGGCTACACGTGGGCGGCGGCCTGGGCGAACCTCGGCCTCGCGCTGCTGTTCGCGATCCCCACCATCGTCCTGCTGCTCGACGGGTCGATCGTCAACCCCGAGCTGGTCGCCCACCTCGACTGGGACCCCGAGATCGTCGACACGGTCCTGCGGGGCATCGCGGTCGGCGTGGGACTGGTCACCGCCTGGGAGGCGTTCGACGGGTTCCGCAAGGCACGGCTGCACGCCAGCCGGCTCTGACGGCGCGCGGGGCGAGGGTCAGTAGCCCGAGCCCCGCGTCTGCGCGAGGTAGACGAGCGCGGCCACCGTGCCGGCCAGCGGCAGGATGCCGATGGGGTTGCGCCAGATGATGTCGACGAAGATCGCCAGCGGCAGGATGATCAGCCACACGTTCTTCGGCAGCGTGCCGGCCATCTCGAAGTCGTAGGGCTTGCGGCGGACGCAGTCGACCAGGGCGAAGACCTTCGTGCACAGCAGCAGCCACCAGATCGCCGGGGTCACGAGAGCCAATTCCATGGGGGGAAGACTACGGTGGGCACCACCCTGAGGTGGTGCCCACCGCTGATTCCGTGGGATGCAGGCGTCAGGACGCGGAGGTCCCCGAGCCGTTCGACGTGGTCGACGACTTCTTCGCCGGCGCCTTCTTGGCGGTGCTGGACGTGCCCGTGGCCGTCTTCTTGGCCGCCGTCTTCGTGGCGGGAGCCGACTTCTTCGCGGCGGTCTTCTTGGTCGCGGTCGTCTTCTTGGCCGCGGTCTTCTTCGCGGCGGTGCCCGAGCCGGTCGCCTTCTTGGCCGGGGCCTTCTTGGCGGTGGTCGGCTTCGAGGCGGCCGTCTCCTTCTTCGCGGCCGTCTGGGCGGCTGACGACGACTTCTTGGTCGCGGTGGACTTCGCCGGGCTCTTCTTCGCGGCGGCCGGCTTGGCCGACGACGCGGGAGCGGTGGCCTTGCGGATGCGGGCCGAGCTGGCGAACGAGGCGGCAGCGGCGCCGGCGGACTCGGTGGCGTCCTCGACGGCCTCGGCGGCCTTGCCGGTGAGGTCCTCGGCCTTGGCGGTGAGCTCGTCGATGATCTCCTCGGCCTTGCCCTTGAGGTCGTCGACCAGGTCGTCGGCCTTCTCGCGGAAGTCGTCGACGGCGGTCTTGAGGTCGTCGACCTTGACGTCCTCGACCTTGCCGCGGAGCTCGGACACGAACACCTCGGCGCGCGCGGCGAGGTCGTCGGCGGCCGTCTTCACGTCGTCGATGGTCAGGCCCTTGGCCAGGGTGCGCAGGTCGTCGCTCTTCTTCACGAGGTCGGAGTACGCGGCGGTGGCGGAGCCGAGCGCGGTCTGCGCGAGGGTCTCGGCCTTCTTCTGCAGGGTGGCGACGTCGAAGCCCTTGACGCTCGACGGCAGGGCGGCGATGTCGTCCAGGATGGACTTGATCTGGGCGTTGATGGTGTCGGTGATGCTCATGAGCTCTCCTCGAGGTCTGCTGTTCCGACGAACGAACGGTAGATGTCCCGCAGCGCCGACTTCTGGCGCGCGGTCAACCGCGGGTCGCGGTCGATGGCGTCCTCGACCGAGGTCTCCCCGGCGCGCTCGGCATCGAGGATGCCGGCACGGACGTAGAGCGACTCGGCCGAGATCCTCAGTGCCTTCGCGATCTGCTGCAGCACCTCGGCGGACGGTTTGCGCAGGCCACGCTCGATCTGGCTGAGGTACGGATTCGAGACGTCCGCGAGCTCGGCCAGCTGTCGCAGTGACATCTGCGCCTGGGTCCGCTGGTCACGCAGGTACTCGCCGAGCGACCCGACGGCCGAGCCGACGGCATCTGGCATGTTCAACTTCCCCATGACTCCAGCGTGCTTGCAAAAGTTAGCGAATGCAAGCAAGTGTGATGCACCGGACACGAACGGCGCGATACGAGAAACGGGAGTGACTCGGGTTAGCCTGTGGTGGCCGATGTGCCCTCGGGTGGCGCACCTCCCTCTCTCACACCCGTCAGATCTCCATGAACTTCACGCTGCTCCGGCGCGCCCTGCTCGCCCTCGCCGTCACCGGCACCCTCCTGCTGGCCCCCTCCACCGCCGCCGAGGCCGCCCCGAAGAAGCCCGCCAAGGTCTCGGTCGTCCGCGCCAAGACCTACACCTCCACCCTGACGATCCGCTGGAAGCGCCCCGCGCGGGCGACGAAGGTGGCGATCTGCGTGAAGACCTCCCCGCGCGCCACGTCGTGCATCCGCAAGGTCACGACCCGCAAGACCGGGGTGACCTTCCGCAAGCTGCGCCCGAACTCCGGCACCGACTTCTACTACCGCCTCACCTCCTACCGCGGGAAGCGCCAAGGCCCGTCCACCCGCTGGAAGAAGGCCAACCTCAAGGTCGGCAAGGGCCCGACGCACCGCGTCACCGGCGGCCAGGGGCACTACCTGACCTTCCGCTGGAACCGCGCCACCAGCGCCTCCAGCTACCAGGTCCAGCTGTCCACCAACCGCTCGTTCCGCGGCCAGGTCATCACGGCCAGCCGCCGCGGCTTCGGCGCCAAGGTCACCGGCCTCAACGGCGGCATGACCTACTTCGCCCGCGTCCGTGGCGTCAACGGCGCGGTCAAGGGCCCGTGGGGCCCGGCCACGCGCACCAAGCTGACCGCCGTCGCGAGCCGCGCCACCGTCGCCACCTACAACCTCTGTGGAGAGGACAAGTGCCGCACCTCCGACAGCGGCGCCTGGTTCCTGCGCAACGTGCCGAAGTGGTCGGTGCGCAAGCCGCTCGCCGGCGCGGTGGTCCGCTCGGCCTCGCCCGACATCGTGCTGACGCAGGAGTCGGCCACCAAGACCGCGTTCCACACGCAGCTCCCCGGCTTCCGCAAGGGCGCCTACAAGAGCGCGAAGACGATCTACTTCAAGTCCTCCCGCTTCACCTCGCTCGACGGGGGCGGCCTCACACTGGACTCGAAGACGGGGCGCTACGCCACCTGGAACCTGCTGCGCGACCGCCGCACCGGCACGGCGTTCATCGTCACGAACTCGCACCTCGAGCCGCACAAGGGCGCCGCCCGCGACCAGCTGCGCCTCCAGCAGACCGCGCGCCTCATCTCGAAGGTCAACGCGATCAACCCCCACCGCCTGCCCGTGGTCTGGGGCGGTGACTTCAACTCCAACGAGTCGAACGCCAACCAGAGCAACTACCCGGGCGGCTTCGACGCGCCCCAGCAGCGCTTCGCCCGGCACGGGATCGTCAACTCGCTCGACCGCGCGGCGCAGGTGTCGAACGCCGAGCTGAACAGCGCCAACGGCGGAGTTCCGGTGCCCAAGTCGAACGGCCACCACGTCGACGCGATCTTCGTCCCGGTCGCCGGAATCACCGTCGAGGCGTGGTCGATGCCCGCGAACTTCATCGAGACCACGAACGGCCGCGAGTACGCGATGCCCTTCCCGTCCGACCACAATCCCGTCGTCGCGAGGCTGGTCGTCGGGACCCCGTAAGATGCCCTCGTGCCCGGTCTTTTCCGAACCTCGTGCCTCGTCGGCGCGGGCTTGGTGCTGACCGCCGCCGCCGGACTCCTGGCCGCCACCACCGATCCCGAGGGGAACGGTCCCGTGGTCGCGTTCGCCGGGCTCGAGACGCCGTACCTCAAGGTCACGTCGGTCGACGTCGACCCGAGTGCCGTCTCGCTGGCGTGGGCCGGCAACGGGACCCAGTACCGCGTCAGCCTCGGCGACGACCTCGCCCGGCCCGACCGCACGATCCTCACCAGCGAGCCGCAGGCCGTGCTGCCCGCACCGAAGGCGGCCGATCCGAAGGGTCGCGTGAGCTACCGCGTCGAGGCCGTCGACCAGGGCGCCACCGAGCTCGCGGTCGAGGGCACCGTCACCCTGCTCCCCGACGTGCCGCGCAAGCCGAAGGTCAAGGCCACCGCGCCCGACGGCGCGGTCGTGAAGTGGCGCAAGGCGGACTACGCCACCACCTACGACGTGGCCGTGTCCAAGAAGCGCAACCAGCTCCCCACCAAGGTGCGCCGGCTCGCGAAGGGCGGCACCGCGTTCACCACCTCCTCGCTCAAGCCCGAGCAGACCTACTACGTGCGGGTCCGTGCCGTCGGCGACGCCGGCGTGAGCGAGTTCGGCCCGCCCACGAAGATCACCACGCCGCCCGAGGCGTCGGAGTTCTCGATCGGCTCGTGGAACATCTGCGCCGAGGCCTGCAAGGGCTTCGGCGGCCGCGTGGGCGACCAGGCCGCGCAGGTGCACGCCTCGAAGGTCGACATCATGACCCTGCAGGAGGCCGGCGGCCAGCGCGTCGGCCCCACCACCCGCGCCGCCTTCAGCGGTGGCCCGAACGAGCTCGTGATGGCCGAGGGCGGCGGCAACTCGCGCTACATCCTCTACTCGTCGCAGAAGTTCGAGCAGCTCGCCGGCGGCCGCTGGTCGATCGGCCACGGCCGCTGGGCCACCTGGGCCCGCCTGGTCGACCAGGAGACCGAACGGCCGTTCGTCGTGGTCAGCGTGCACCTGCTCAGCGGGCACAACGCCACCGGCAAGCGCGCCGACGAGATGCGCTCGCTCATGGGCAGCCTCGCCTCGGTGAACCCCGACGGCGACCCCGTGGTGATGGCGGGCGACTTCAACTCCGGCACCCACCGCCGCGGCGACACCGTCGGTCCGATCGTGCGGGCGAACGGCCTGCGCGACTCGGTCGAGGTCGCCGAGGAGACCGAGAACGCCCAGGTCAACACCGGCAGCCGTCGCGGTGACAAGGCGATCATGTCCGCCGACCACGTCGACCACGTCTACGTCTCCGACGACTGGGCGGTCCCGTCCTGGCGCCAGTTCGCCAACCTGAACGGCACCACCTACGTCGGCCCGTGGCTCTCCGACCACAACATGATCGCCGCCACCGTCGCCCTCCCACGCGAGGAGGAGGAGCTCGTCAAGGAGCCCACGGCGATCGTCACGGTGCCCGCCGAGCTCGACCCGGACATCTCGCCCCGCCTCGTCGACTGACCCCGGGTCCCGTCGTTTCGGCGAAAACGATGTGACTGATGTGACTCTGGCGAGTTACCCTCGTGCCCATGCGTCTTCGTCTGCTGGCCTGTGCGGTGGTCGCCGTCCTGACCGCCGCCACCCTCGGCACCCCCGCCGAGGCGGCCTCCAAGAAGCCCGGCGCGGTCGGGCTGGTGTCGGTCACCGGGGCCGCCCCCTACGACTCGTCGGGCAAGAAGTACGCCAAGATCTCGATCTCGTGGCCGAAGGCCACGCGCGCCAAGAAGTACCAGGTCTTCGTCGCCGGCAGCCGTGCCGGCGTGGCCAAGGCCAAGAAGCCGCGCGTCACCGTGAAGTCGCGCAAGGCCACCATCACGAAGCTCAAGCGCAACCGCACCTACTGGATCCAGGTCCGCGCCGTGAACGGCTCGAAGGCCGGCAAGCGCTCGGCGCGCATCGCCCGCGTGACGCCCGCCGCCACCGCGAAGCTGTGGTCGAAGCGCCACCCCGTCTATCGCCTCATGAGCTACAACGTCTGCTCGAACGCGTGCAGCAAGTGGGAGACGCGCCAGCCGCTCGTCGTGAACGAGGTGCTGCGGCTCAAGCCCGACGTCCTGGCCGTCCAGGAGGCCAGCCGCTGGAAGAACGCCGTGATCCCCGGCTACACCGAGACGCTCGGCGGCAAGGACAACCGCATCTTCTACCGCACGGCCGCGTTCGAGCAGGTCACGCAGCGGCTCTCCGCCACCCAGCAGTCGGCCGAGTGCCCGCTGGAGACCGACCCCCGCACCGGCAAGGTCGTCCGCGACGACGAGGGCGATCCGGTCCGCGTCGAGCCGTGCATCCTGCCGCTCGACGGCGTGGCCGAGCCTGAGGGCAAGGACGCGCCCTGGTCGGTGCTGCGCCACAAGGCCAGCGGCCAGGCGGTCGTGTTCGTCGGCATCCACCTCAAGGTCGACGAGGGCGGCTCCAACGCCGCGGTCCGCGCCCGCCAGACCTCGCAGATCTTCACCGACCTGGGCAACCAGCTGGCGTGGTGGGGCAAGCGCCTGCACCACCTGCCGGTCGTGCTGCTGGGCGACTTCAACACCAACCGCAGCCGCGCCGGCAACAGCCGCCTCGAGACCGTGATGCAGGCCAACGGCTTCTACGACGCCTACGAGCAGGCGCTCAAGGTGTCGCGCCAGCACTTCAACACCGCCAACCCGCGGTGGTCCACGCAGCCGATCGTCGGCGTGACGTGGGGCGACCACGTGGACAAGGTCTGGGTGCGCCCCGGCCGCTCGCGCGTCCACCAGTGGGCCAACGTGGGCAAGATGTCCGGCGGCCGCTTCGTGGCACCGCTGCCCTCGGACCATCACCCGCTGATGGTGCGGGCGCAGGTCTCCTGACCCACGCCCGCCGGCCTCAGCCCTTCTTGTGGCGGGGCTTGCGGTCCTTGTCGCCGGAGGACTTCGACTTGTCGTAGGACTTGGGCTTGTCGTACGACTTGCCCGAGCCCTTCGCGTACGACTTCGACGGCGGGCGCTTGCGATCGCCGCCCGGACGTCCCGTGTCGGGCTGGATGTCGATCTTGCGACCGGAGATCCGGGTGCCGGACAGCGCGTCGAACACGGCCTCGGGCAGGTCGGCCGGCAGCTCGACGATCGTGTGCTCCATGCCGATCGTGATCTTGCCGAAGTCCGACCGCTTCAGCCCTCCCTCGTTCGCCAGCGCGCCGACGACCATCGAGGGGCGGATCTTGTGCCGCTTGCCCACCGCGATGCGGTAGGGCGCCAGGCCGTCGGAGCTCGGACGCGGCGTGCGCTCGGAGCGCTCGCGCGGGGCCCGCTTCTCCTGCGGCGGGTCGGGACGCAGGAAGAACTCCTTGTCGTCCTGGCTCATCACCGCGAGCGCCGCGGCGATCTCGGTCATGTCGACGTCGTGCTCCTGCGCGTACTGCTCGACGAGCCCGCGGTAGACGCTGAACTGGGGGTCGCCCATGGCGTTCGTGATCGAGCCGGCGAAGCGGTCGGCACGGCGGGCGTTGACCTCGTCGGGGGTCGGCACCGGCATCTGCTCCACGGGCCGACCCGAGACGCGCTCGAGGGACTCGAGCATGCGGCGCTCGCGCGGGGTGACGAAGACGATCGCGTCGCCCGAGCGGCCGGCGCGGCCCGTGCGGCCGATGCGGTGCACGTAGGCCTCGGGGTCGTGCGGGATGTCGTAGTTGACGACGTGCGTGATGCGCTCGACGTCGAGACCGCGCGCGGCGACGTCGGTGGCCACCACGATGTCGATCGCGCCGCTCTTCAGCGCGCCGACGGTGCGCTCGCGCTGGGCCTGGACGAGGTCGCCGTTCAGGGCGGCCGCCGTGTAGCCGCGGCTGCGCAGCTTCTCGGCGAGCTCCTCGGTGGCCTGCTTCGTGCGGACGAAGATGATCATGCCGTCGCCCTGCTCGACCTCGAGCACGCGCGTCAGGGCGTCGAGCTTGTTGTGGTGCGAGACCGGCATCCAGCGCTGGCGCACGTTGGTGGTGCTGCGCGTGGCCTGCGGGGTGCTGATGTCCTGTGGGTCGTGCAGGTAGCGCTTGGCCAAACGGCGGATCGCCGGCGGCATGGTGGCCGAGAAGAGCGCGACCTGCTTGTACTCGGGGGTGTCGGCCAGGATGCGCTCGACGTCCTCGGCGAAGCCCATGTTGAGCATCTCGTCGGCCTCGTCGAGGACCAGCATCTCGAGGTGCGACAGGTCGAGCGAGCCGCGGTCGAGGTGGTCGATGACGCGACCGGGCGTGCCCACCACGACCTGCGCGCCGCGCTTGAGCCCCTGCAGCTGGGCGCCGTAGCTCTGGCCGCCGTAGACCGGCAGGACCTTGAGGTTCGACCCGGCCGAGTAGCTGGAGATGGCCTCGCTGACCTGCAGCGCCAGCTCGCGGGTGGGCGCGAGCACGAGGGCCTGGGTCTTGGGCGAGCCCGGGTCGAGGCGCTGGATCATCGGCAGCGCGAAGGCGGCCGTCTTGCCGGTGCCGGTCTGGGCCAGGCCGACGACGTCGCCGCCCTTGATCAGCGCGGGGATCGCCTGCGCCTGGATCGGGCTGGGGGTCTCGTAGCCGAGGCTGCGCACCACGGCGACGAGCGTGTCGTCGAGGCCGAGGTCGTCGAAGGAGGCTTCGTCAGTCATCACAGGTTCAATCCGGCCCGCACGTGCAGGCCTGCGTCGGGGTCGACGACGGACTCCTGGGCGGCGGCGACGCCGTCGGCGAGGAGGGTGACGTCGACCGGGGTGTTCCGCTTGATCAGTGCGAGCGCGATGGGCCCGAGCTCGTGGTGGCGCGCCGCGCTCCCGACCTGACCCACGACCTTGCCGTCGTGGACGACATCGGTGCCGTGCGCCGGGAGGTGGTCGACGGAGCCGTCGAGGTGCAGCAGGGTGAGCCGGCGGGGCGGCCGGCCGAGGTTGTGGACGCGGGCAACCGTCTCCTGGCCCCGGTAGCAGCCCTTGTCGAGGTGCACGGCCGAGCCGAGCAGGCCGACCTCGTTGGGGATCGTGCGGTCGTCGGTGTCGGAGCCGAACCGGGGACGCCCGGCGGCGATCCGCAGCGCCTCCCACGCCAGCACGCCCACGGGCGTGCCGGGGACGGCGGACAGGTCGGGGACGAGCTCGGTGACCAGTCCGTCGGCCCAGCGCCCGATGACGAAGCGGTCGTCCACCGCGACGACCTCGACCCGCGACATGAAGCGCATGCGGTCGAGGAACTGCACGAGCGCCTCGCCCGCGCCGGGCTCGGTGTGCGCCCAGAAGGTCTCGCCGTCGTCGACGCCGGTGAAGTCGTGCTCGATGCGGCCCTGCGGCGAGAGCAGCAGGACGTCGGTCCAGCGGCCCGCCTCGAGCCCCTCCAGGAACTGCGTGGTGAGCGAGTGCAGCCACGTCAGCCGGTCGGGACCGGTGATCCGCAGGACGTCGCGGTGGGAGAGGTCGACGAAGCCGTCGCCCGACAGCAGCGTGCGCTGCTCGGCGGCGAAGGTGGAGCCGTAGTGCGCTGCGACGCCCGCGTCGAGGCCCTCGGCCTCGACCGCGCCCGGCCGGTCCAGCAGCGGGCTAGACACGCTCGAGCTTCCCCCACAGGTGGGACTGCATCGGCTGGCCCTCGGCGGCCATGTCGTAGGCGTACATCAGCGCTCCCTCGACGAGTCCGTACATCCGCTGTCCCGCGGTGTACTCCTTGGCGGTGACGGTGCGGGCCACGACGTCGGTGGCCAGCGTGACGCGGGCGCCCTCGACCTCGCCGTACCAGATCTCGGCGTAGCCGGTGGGGTGCGCGAGCACGAGCTCGAGCTTGCCCTCGCCGGACGGGCGCAGGAAGCCGGTCTCGAGCGCGCCGGGGCGGACGCGCTCGCCGGCATCGTCGGTGATCCACGTGCGGCTGAAGTAGTGCAGGAACGGCCGTCCGTCGTGCGCGAACGCCACGTCCTGCTCGAAGCCGAACGCCTCGATCGTGGGGTACTCGCCGCGGCCGTTGCCGTGCCAGGTCCCCAGCAGCCACGCGACCGGCATGAGGTCGGGGTGCAGGTCACTCGGGATCTCGAAGGCCATGGGTTCCATGCTATCGGCCGCCGCAGAAGTCGCCGCTACGCTCCTGCCATGCGTGCGGTGGTGCAGCGGGTCAGCCGGGCCGAGGTCCGGGTCGACGAGCAGGTCGTCGGTCGCCTCGACGGTGCGGGACTGGTGGTGCTGCTGGGGGTCACGCACGAGGACACGGCCACCGACGCCGAGCGTCTCGCCGCCAAGATCGTGCGGCTGCGGATCATGGCCGGCGAGCAGTCCGTCGACGAGACGGGCGGCGGCGTGCTGGCGATCAGCCAGTTCACGCTCTACGCCGACACCCGCAAGGGCCGCCGTCCCTCGTGGGGCGCAGCCGCACCGGGACCCGTGGCCGAGCCGCTCTACGAGACGTTCTGCGACGCGGTCGAGCGTGCGGGGGTGCCCGTGGCGCGCGGGATCTTCGGCGCCGACATGGCGGTCGAGCTGGTCAACGACGGACCCGTGACGATCGTGCTGGATTCCTGAGGGCCCTCTCAGCAACCCCCGTCATACTGGAAAGGTTGATGCGACGACGATGAGGAGGATGCGGTGACCGACGCCCCCGACGCGACCCGGCGACCCGGATCGCGAGCGTCGAACCGTCGTTCCTTCCGCCAGCGCCACCCGATGGTCGTCTGGTCGGTCGTGCTCATCGTGCTGCTGCCGCTGGTCGGCGGCGCCGCCTACGCCTTCAACCTCAAGCGCAAGCTCGACGACGTCGAGACCGTGAAGCTGAACCCCCAGAGCGAGCCCGACCCCGACGAGGGTCGCGCGCTCAACATCCTGCTGCTCGGCTCGGACAAGGGCGAGCCGCAGGAGGGGCAGTCGAAGAACACCACGATCTCCGAGGACGCCGCGTCGGGCGACTGGCCCAACGGCAAGTACCGCAGCGACACGCTCATGGTCGTGCACATCCCGGCCGACCGGAAGAAGGTCTACCTCGTCTCGCTGCCGCGCGACTCGTTCGTGCCGATCTACGACGAGAACGGCAAGACGACCCACTCGGAGAAGATCAACGCCGCGTTCAGCGCCGGCGGCCCGCTCGGCGCGATCAACACGGTGGAGAACCTCACCGGCCTGAAGATGGACCACCTGGCGATCATCGACTGGGAGGGCTTCAAGGACCTCTCGTCGGCCGTCGGCGGCGTCGAGGTGACCATCCCCCAGTCGTTCTACGACCCCAAGCAGAAGGTGCAGTGGGACGCCGGCACGCAGACGCTCGAGGGCAAGAAGGCCCTCGCATACGTGCGCACCCGCTACGGCCTCGTCGGCGGCGACTTCGACCGCATCAAGCGCCAGCAGAACTTCATGCGCTCGCTGATGGGCAAGATGCTCAGCTCGGGCGTCACCACCAGCCCGACGCGACTCACCCGGACCGTCACCGCGCTCACCGAGAACCTCACGGTGGACGAGGGCTGGTCGGGCACCGCGATGGCCAAGCTGGCGGTGTCGCTGCGCGGCGTCCGCACCGACGACGTCACCTTCATGACGGCTCCGGTGCAGGGCACCGACACCGATCCCACCTACGGCAGCATCGTCGTCCTCCAGCAGGACAAGATGAGCGAGCTGTTCACCGCACTGAGCCGCGACCGGATGGCCCAGTACCTCGAGAAGTACCCCGACGACGTCCTGCCGGACCCCGAGGACGTCAACTGAGCTAGCGGGCTCGGCGGTTCCACTCGATCGCCGGGCAGGTGTCCATCACCATCGGCACGCCCGCCGCGATCGTGCGCTCGAACGCCGCCTCGTCGACGACGCCCAGCTGGAACCACACGGCCTTGGCGCCGACCTCGACGGCCTGGTCGGCGAACGGCCCGGCGTCCTCGGAGCGGCGGAACACGTCGACCACGTCGATCGGGAACGGCACGTCGGCGAGCGTGGCGTAGCCCTGCTCCCCCAGCACCGTGGGCGCGTCGGGATGGATCGGCACGATGCGCTTGCCCCGCCGCTGCAGCAGCTGCGCGATCGAGTACGCGGTGCGCGAGGTGTTGGTCGACAAGCCCACCACGGCCCACGTCTCGAGGTCGTCGAGCATGAGCGAGACGGCGTCCGGATCCTGCCACGAGGTCATGCTCCGACCGTAGCCGCCGACGCCGACGCGCGCCGGTCGGCCGCCCCGCGCCCGGCCGGTCCGTATCCTGATCGCGTGACGACCGTCCTGACGTACGGAACCTTCGACCTCTTCCACATCGGCCACCTGCGGCTGCTGGAGCGCCTCTCCTCGATGGGCGACCGGCTCGTCGTGGGGGTCTCCACCGACGACTTCAACGCCGGCAAGGGCAAGAGCACCGTGGTGCCCTACGCCGACCGGGCCGCGATCGTCGGTGCGATCAAGGGCGTCGACCAGGTGCTGCCCGAGGAGTCGTGGGAGCAGAAGCGCAGCGACATCGTCGAGCACGGCGTCGACCTGTTCGTGATGGGCGACGACTGGACGGGCAAGTTCGACGACCTGTCCGACCTGTGCCGTGTCGAGTACCTGCCCCGCACGAAGGGCATCTCGACGACGGGCCTCAAGGAGATGCTGCGGGTGCTCGATCCCGGGCACATCGAGGAGATGCAGGACGCGCTCGGCGTCCTCTCGCGCCTGCTCGACCACTACCGCGACCTGACCTGAGCGGCGCCACCTGCCCTGAGGGTCAGTCGTTGCGGCCGGGCAGCATGAGCTCGAACGTCGTGAGCTCGTCCTCGGTCAGCTTGAGGTAGCCGCCCATCGTGGTGGCGAGGTCGGCCGCGATCGTCAGGCCGAGGCCGCCGGTGTCTCCGTCCTTGCGGCTGGTGCCGCGGCTGAAGATCTCGTTCCCGAACGTGCGGCGACCGCTGTCGCCGACGACGATCTCGACGTACGCGCCCGCGTCGCGGGCCGACACCGTGATGGGGCCGACGCCGTGGCTCGCGGCGTTCTCGATGAGCACGTCGAGGATCTGCACGACCGGGCCGGGGACGACCCGCGCCGGCACGGGGCCGCGGTCGTCGTGGTTGACGTCGTGACCGAGGGCCTCCACCTGCGGCTGCCAGCGCTCGACCACGTCGGCCACCAGCTCGTTGAGGTCGACGTCCACGGCGTCGCCCAGGCGCAGGCCGCGGGCCAGGCCCAGCAGCTCGTCGATCGCGCTGCTGAGGCGGTCGAGCTCGGGCAGGTAGCGGTTCAGCTCCTCGGCCACCTCGGGCGGCGTCTGCGGCCACAGCGCGAGGTCCTCGAGCTCGAGCCGCAGCGCCGTGATCGGGGTGCGCAGCTGGTGCGAGGCGTTCGAGGCGAACTCGCGCTCACGCCGGACGAGCTCGCCGAGCCGCTTCGAGCTGCTGCGCAGGGCGTCGCCGATCGCCTCGGCCTCCGGGATCGAGTAGTGCGGCGGGTCGACGTCGAAGCGTCCGGTGCCGAGCCGGTCGGCGGCCTCGGCCAGCTCGCCGAAGGGGCGCGAGAGCCGGCGCGCCAGCACGTAGCCGAATCCCGCGGCGACGACGGTCAGGCTCAGGCCGATGAGGATGAGCGGGACGAGGGCCTCGGAGATCCGTCGGTCGATGAGGTCGCGCGACCGCGAGAGCGTCAGCGAGCCGCCGTCGGCCAGGGCGCGCTCCTCGACGATGTCGTCGGCCGGGTCGGGCGTCGGGCCCGCCACGACCGTGGGCCCGTCGTCGGGCTCGTAGGTCAGCGTCTCGGCCTCGCTGAGGAAGCCGCCGAGGAACGCCTCGTCGACGGGCGACTCGTTCTTGCGTCGCTCGTCGACCACCACGGCCAGCTGGTCCGCGGCCCGCTCGATCTTGCGCTCCTCGTAGGTGGTCACGAGGTCGGCGAGCATGTACGCGCGCGGAATGCCGTAGAGCGCGAGCATCGCCGCGGTCATGCCCACCAGCGCCACGATCAGCCGCTCACGCACCGGGCTGGTCCTCCAGCCGGAATCCGACGCCGCGCACGTTGGCGATCTGCACCGGCGCGCCGGCCTCCTCGAGCTTCTGCCGCAGGCGGCCCACCGTCGCGTCGACCATCTTCGTCGAGCCGAACCAGTTCTCGTCCCACACCTCGTTCGTGAGGCGCTCGCGGGTGACGACGGCGCCGCGCACCTCGTCGAGCAGGACGAGGACGTCGAACTCCTTGGACGTCATCGAGACCTCGGCGTCGCCCACCCACGTGCGTCGCGCGGCGGTGTCGACCCGCAGCCCCGAACTGGCGGGGGCGGCGGGCGCCGCAGCCTCGGCCGCGACCGGAGCGGCACTGCGGCGCAGCAGCGCCCGCGCGCGAGCCAGCAGCTCGGCCAGCGCGAACGGCTTCGCGAGATAGTCGTCGGCGCCCACGTCGAGACCCACGACGCGGTCGAGCTCGCCGTCGCGGGCGGTCAGGATGATGATGCCGCCGTGGTACCCGCCCTCGCGGGCACGACGGCAGACCTCGAGCCCGTCGATGTCCGGCAGGCCGAGGTCGAGCAGCACGAGCTCGACGTCCCCGACGGCGATGCGGTCGACGGCCGCGAGGCCCTCCGCGACGCGCTCGACGTCGTAGCCCTCACGCTCCAGCGTGCGGACGAGGGGCGGGGCGATCTTGTCGTCGTCCTCGACGACCAGCACACGGGTGGCCACGCTCACCGAGCATACGGCCGTCGCGCCCGACGAGCATGCTCCCGTCTCACCCGACCGTCCTGCACCAGCAGCACCACGACCGCCGCGCTCAGCGCCAGCAGCGCGACGCGGGTCGGGGTCAGGCCCGACGCACCGCCTCCCGGCAGCCCGGCCGTGACGGCCAGCAGGGTGCCACCGGACGTGGCGGCCACGAGGGCGCCGGCCGCGAGGTGGGACTCGAAGCAGTTGTGCAGCCACATCTTCACGGCGGCCGCCACCCCGAGCACACCCATGACGATCTCGCCCAGCAGGTAGGCCGCCGAGGGCGCGTCGACCACCCGGACGAGGTAGAGCAGCGCGATGGCCAGGCACGCGACCGCGGCCCAGCGGGAGGCGGTGGTGCGGAGTCGTCGCATCTCAGAAGTCCTTGTCGGCGGTGCCGGTCTCGGTGACGTTGGTGGTGGAGCATCGGTTGCCCGAGAGGTCGGTGGCCGCGCTGCTCGGCGTCCAGACCATGGCCGCCGCGGTGGTGCTGGTCTTGAGGTCGCCGGCCTTGCCGCTGGCGAACGTGCCCAGCTTGAGCGTGACGACCGTGCGCTCGAGCCCGTTCACCGTGACCGTGCCGGCCGTCATCGTCGCGTTGATGCTGACGGTGCGCAGGAACCGGACGTAGTCGCCCTTGAGGTTCACCGAGCCCAGGCCGAGCACCGTGCTGCCGTTCATGACGTCGAGCGTGTCGCCCTTGCTGCCGCGCAGCAGGGCCGGCACGTTGCCGTCGCGCAGGCGGACCTGGACGTTCGTGCTCGTCCCGTTCCAGCCGGCCATGATCGACGCGGGGTTGACCTGCGCGGTGTAGGTGAACGTGACGGTGTCGTTGGCACCCGGCTGACCCGCGATGCTGCCCGATCCGTTGGTGGTCTGGACGTCGGCGCCGGCGAGCGGGCTGTTGTCGACCGGGACCGTCTCCAGGGCCGAGATCGTGGTGCGGCCCGAGCCGTCCAGCAGGACCGCGCGCAGGTCGTAGACCGCGCTGGCGACCTTCGTGGTGTCCCACGTGCAGGAGTACGGCGAGGTCGTGTCGGTGCAGACGTCGGTCCAGGTCGAGCCGCCGGTGGGGGCGTACTGGATCCGCACCGAGGTCACGCCGGCCGTGGAGCTGGCGACCGCCGACAGCGTGGCCGTACGGCTCAGCAGGACGCCCGGGTCGTTGAGCGAGACCGAGGAGACGGTGTTGTCGACGACGCGGTTCGCGACGGCGGCGGACATAGTGGCGTTGCCGGCCTCGTCGGTGGCGATCGCACGGAAGGAGTAGGCGCCGTTCGCGAGGTCGTTCGTGGCGGCGCGGCAGGACCACGGCTCGGCCTCGACCGTGCAGAGCGACTTCCACGTGGACGTGCCCGACGCGGCGTACTGGATCTCCACCGTGGCCACGCCGGAGTGAGCGTCCGCGGCCGTGGCGGCGAAGGTGCGCGTGCCGCTGAGCGGCGAGCCGGGGTCGGTCATCGTCACGGTGGGGGCGACGTTGTCGACGGTGACGTCCGTGACGATCTCGGAGGTCGTCGTTGTGGTGCCGGCGGTGAGCACGGCACGGAACTCGTAGTCGCCGGACGTGACGGCCGCGGAGCTCCACGAGCACGTGTAGGGGGCGGCCAGGTTCGAGCACGCGGTGGACCACGTGGACGCTCCGGCGAGGCGGTACTGGATGCGGACGGTGTGGCTCAGCGTGCCCGTGTTGAACGCGGCGGCCGAGAGCTGGACCGTGCCACGCACGGTGTCGCCCGGGTCGTTCATGACGACGAGGAGCTTGTTGGCCACGGCCGTGCGGACCGCGTCCGAGGTCGTCTCGTAGCCGGCGAGGTCGGTGGCACGCGCACGCAGGTCGTAGCGGCCGTCCGCGAGCGCGGCGGTGTTCCACGCGCAGGAGTACGGGGCCGTCGTGTCGGTGCACATCGCGGTCCAGGTACCCGATCCGACCACGCTGTACTCGAGAGTGACGTCCTTGACGCCCAGACCGGAGTCCGAGGCCTCGGCGGCGACGGTGACCGTGCCCTGCACCGCGGTGCCGGGGGACGTGACCGTGACCGTGGGCGGCGTCCAGTCGGGCGAGGCCGTGACGGTGGCGGTGCTGTCGGTGGTGGAGGTGAAGGCGGCCGAGGAGAAGCCGGGAGCGACGAGCGCAGCAACGGACAGGAGGGCCAGAACTGCCAGCAGACCGAGGGAACGGCGCGCGGGGGACGTGCGCATCGACTCTCCTGACTGGGTGTTCTGGTCCATGTCCTCAACGCTACGGAGCGTCGCTCCACGGCTGATCCACACGAGTTCCCCAGAAGCTCCACACTTCTGGGGCGCCTGACCGGGGACGGTCAGACGGCGACGCGGCGGCCGGGGACGACCGGCAGCGTCGGTGCCAGCACCGGGACGGGAGTGGGGAGGGTCCCGGTCGGTGCGGCAACGGGGGCGTCCGCGGCCTCGGGGGCCTCCTCGCGGCGCGGACGCAGGGCGCGGCCCAGCTCGACCAGGGCGAGGAGCGCGATGGCGGCGGCCGGCAGGCCGATCACCATCATGCGGGTCTCGCGGTCGGCCAGGGCCATGAAGACGTAGCCGACGTGCGGCACGGTGTGCTCGACGACGGGCTGGGTGCCCTCGACCAGGCTGAACTGCCACGGGTCGGGGTCGGGGTTGGCGTCGCCCTGCGTCGTGAAGAGGCGGGCGCCGTTCTCGGCCGGCTCGATCCCGGTGATGCGGTGCGTCACGAGCGTGCCGACGCCGCTGTCGGCCGGCGGGAGGTAGGTGATGACGTCGCCGACGGCGAGGTCGGCCACGGGCACGGGGCGCTCGAAGGCGATCGAGCCCTTCTCGAACGTGCCGGACATCGAGCCGCCGGTGATCACGTAGCGCTCGAAGCCGAAGAGGCTGGGCGCGATGTACGCGATGCTGGCGAGGGTGACCGCGACCAGGACCAGCGTGGAGACTCCACGCCCGAGCAGCCGGGCGGCGCGGGTGAGGTGCTTCATCGGAACTCCTGGGGACGGTCGGTGGGGGATCGAGGGGGTGCTGCGTGCTCCGGTCCGGGGTGGCAGGGCGCCCGAGAGACGCCCTGCCGTCAACCCAGTTCCCCGGAGCGGGGTCTCACTGGTTGGTGGTGGTCCCGTCCAGCTGGACGGCATCCCACGTGTACGTGGCGGTCGCGGACTTGCCCTGCTGCGTGTTGGGCGCGGCCTGGTCGAGCGTGACCGTGAAGGTGTAGTCGTTCGCCTCGCCCGGGGCCCACGTGCCGAGGGCGTTCTTGGTGCCGTCGGCCAGGCCGCCGAAGGTGCCGGTGTAGACCGTGGTGTTCTTCGTCGTGTTCTTGATGACGAGCTTGAGGTTCTCTCCGTCGAAGCCGTTGGTCGAGGCGACCTCGGTGAGGGAGAAGGCGGCGGCGAGCGAGCCGGTGTTCGTGAGCTTGAGCGAGCCGTTGAGCGTGTCGCCCGGCTTCAGGTTGTCCAGCGAGAAGACGGCCTTGCCGGCCTTGGAGTTGCTCTGCGTCAGGGTGCCCGACGTGGCGGCGCTGATCGTGTTGCCCGAGGTCGAGCTGAAGGTGGCACCCGAGCCCACGGCGATGGCGCCGGCGGCGAGCAGGGTGGCGAGCGGGACGAGGATCTTCTTGGTGCGCATGTTCTTCTCCTGGCTGTTCGAGCCGCTCTCTGCGGCCCGTCTGGGTTGACAAGAAGAACGCTACGGAGGCCAGATCCACGGAATCTCCACACGAGATCCCCACTCGATCCTCGGTTCGGCACCGGTTCCTCCCCGTGCCGGAACCGCTCGGAACGGACCTCCTCGGCGACCCCCGGACGCACGACGAGGGCCCCGGGAGATCACCCCCGGGGCCCTCGTGCGGTCTGGCTCAGATGGCGACGGCCACCTCGGCGACCGAGCCCTTGGCGGCGACGACCTGCGAGTCGACGACCTCGGCGCGCGGCGCGAGCGTGCGCAGCGTCCAGTTGCCCGGCGCGGCGAAGAACCGGAACTGGCCCGTGGCCGAGGTGGGCACCTCGGCGGTGAACTCACCGTTGCGGTCGAGCAGGCGCACGTAGGCGTTGCCCACGGGCTGCTCGCCCCGCAGCACGACACCCTGGATCACGGCCTGGTTCGCGACGTCGACGCCCTCGAGGCTGGGCCCGCCCTTGATCGCTCCGCACATCTCAGGCCTCCCCGGGCTCGTCACCGACGGCGACCGGCACGCCGCGCAGCGAGCCGTACTCGCTCCACGAGCCGTCGTAGTTCTTGACGTTGGAGTAGCCCAGGATCTCGCTGAGCACGAACCACGTGTGCGAGCTGCGCTCGCCGATGCGGCAGTAGGCGATGGTGTCCTTGCCCTGGTCGAGGCCGGCGTCTGCGTACAGCGACTGCAGCTCCTCGTCCTTGCGGAAGGTGCCGTCGTCGTTCGCGGCCTTGCTCCACGGCACGTTGCCGGCGGTGGGGATGTGGCCACCGATCTGCGCGGCCTCCTGCGGCAGGTGCGCGGGGGCGAGCAGGCGGCCGGCGAACTCGTCGGGGCTGCGCACGTCGATGAGGTTCTTCGTGCCGATGGCCTCGACGACCTCGTCGCGGTAGGCGCGGATGTCCTCGTTCGGCTCCTGCGCGGTGTAGGTGGTGGCGGCGCGCGAGGGGACCTCGTCGGTCAGCTCGCGGCTGTCGAGCTCCCACTTTTTGCGGCCGCCGTCGAGCAGTCGCAGGTTCTGGTGGCCGTAGTACTTGAGGTACCAGTAGGCGTACGCGGCGAACCAGTTGTTGTTGCCGCCGTAGAAGACGACCGTGTCGTCGTTCGACACGCCCTTCTCGCTCAGCAGCTGCTCCAGGCGCTCCTTGCTGACGAAGTCGTGACGGACGCCGTCCTGCAGGTCCTTCTTCCAGTCCAGCTTGATCGCGCCGGGGATGTGGCCCTTGTCGTAGGCCTCGACATCCTCGTCGACCTCGATCAGGACGATGCCGTCGTCGTTCAGGTGGTCCTCGACCCAGTCGGCGGTGACGAGTGCGGTCTCGCGGCTCATGGTGCTTCCTTTTCCTCTGCGAAGTGGTGGAGTCGTGCGGTGGTCTGGGGCCTCAGGCCGTCTGGCCGGCGAGGCGTCGGGTGGTCAGGTAGAGCTCGCAGCCCAGGCAGAAGCCCGTGGTGGCGTTGAGCAGGGCGGCGACGAAGGCCAGGCCCACGGCGACGAGGCCGACCGTGGTGAGTCCGGCCACGAGGGCCAGCAGGCCGATCGCGGTGAACACCAGGCCGACGGTCTGGGCGAAGCGCGGCGGGCGCGCGTCCTCGGTGCGCTGCGGCGCGCCGATGCGGGGTCGCACGACGGTGCGGAACAGCCACGCCCACGGCGAGGCCGACAGCGAGACGAACGCTCCCAGCGCGAAGATCGCCACCTGGACGCCGAGCAGCACCTCGCGCACGGGCGAGGGCGCCACGAGCACCAGCGCCAGGACCAGGCTGGTCACGGCGGCGGTGAAGCGCAGCGCGCGAGGATCGACGACGGGGGTGTCGTGGGACATGACGGGGTGCTCCGAACAGGAGTGAGGGCTGACAGTGCGGGTGAGGGAGTCAGCGCAGACGACACAGCGCCGAGCGCGTGCGGCAGTTGTCCACCGCGCGTCGTCGGGTCAGGTGTGTCGTGAACATGCCTCCAGCGTAGGGGCACGACCCCGTCGCCCTGCGCCCACATCCCGTCATGTGAGACGAACGTCCACGATAAGAGACGGTCAGGCGGAGATCGCCCGGTCGAGCGCCACGAGCACCTGGTCGCGCGTGGGCGCCCCGGAGGCCCGCTCGACGATCCGGCCACCCGCGTCGAGCACCAGCACGGTGGGCGTGCGCAGCACCCCGACCCGGCGGACGAGGTCGAGCTCGGCCTCGGCGTCGATCTCCACGGCGGTCACGCCCGGCACCAGACCCGTGACCTGCCCCAGGACCTGGCGCGTCGCCCGGCACGGGGCGCAGAAGGCACTGGAGAACTGGACCAGCGTGGCGCGCTCGCCGAGCGGGGCGCCGAGATCGTCCGGGCCGAGCCGCTCGGCGTCGTCCCGTGTCGTGGTCGTGGCGAACCGGCCGTTCTTCCAGCGCATGACGGCCGCGCCGACGCCTGCGACCACGACGGCCAGCAGCAGCACCTGCACTCCGGTCATCGGCTCTCCTCCTGGATCGGTCCACCATGTGTCAACGATGTGACGTGGTTCGCATTCCCGCGGCACCTCTCGTCACGGGCACATCACATGAAGTATGGTCGACAGGGCAATGAGGCTTCGATGAACGCGGTTCGTTCGTCGGGGCCTCGACGTGTATAGGAGGCCATCCGACCGTGTCCCACCTGCTGCTGCTGACGAAGAGCACCCAGTCGTCCGTCGAGGTGCTGCCGTCACTGGCGCTGCTCCCCCACCACGTGAAGATCCTCCCCGCCGAGGCCAGCGCGCTCATCGACGCGCCCCAGTGCGACGCCGTCCTGGTCGACGGGCGCCATGACCTCGCCCAGGTCCGGAGCCTCACCCGCGTCCTGCGCACGACGGGCATCGAGTGCCCGCTCATCCTCATCCTCACCGAGGGCGGCCTCACCGTCGCCGCCGCCGACTGGGGCATGGACGACGTCATCCTCACCACCGCCGGCCCCGCCGAGCTCGAGGCCCGCCTGCGCCTGAGCATGGGCCGCGTCGCCGCCGACGGCGACAAGTCCGAGGACGACAGCCACATCATCAGCGCCAGCGGCCTCGTGGTCGACGACGTCACCTACACGGCCAAGCTCGACAGCCGCGTCCTCGACCTCACCTTCAAGGAGTTCGAGCTCCTGAAGTTCCTCGCCCAGCACCCCGGCCGCGTGTTCACCCGACAGCAGCTCTTGCAGGAGGTGTGGGGCTACGACTACTTCGGCGGCACCCGCACCGTCGACGTCCACGTGCGTCGTCTCCGCGCCAAGCTCGGCCCCGAGAACGAGACCCTCATCGGCACCGTCCGCAACGTCGGCTACCGCTTCGTCTCGCGCCGCGAGCCCGGCGAGGCCGCCGCGGACCGCGCCGCCGAGCGCCAGGAGTCGGCCCGCCGCCAGGTCGCCGGCCGCGCCTGACCTTCGCCTCCGGCGGCTCCGCCTGACCTTCGCCTCCGGCGAACGAGATCTGTAGCGCTGTCCACCCTTTTCGGCGTCAAGCACCGGAAAAAGGGTGGATACCGCTACACATCTGGCTCGCGCGGAGCGTGAGCGGGCGTCAGCCGAGGGTGGGGATGAGGCCCTCGAGGTAGTCCACGGTGTCCTGCCAGCCCTCGACCGCGTGGCAGTCGACGCCGAGCGCGAGCACCGGGTAGTCGTTGCCCTCGGGGTCGAGGCGGTCGCCCACGAAGAGCATGGCGTCCAGGCCGATGCCGGTGGCGTCGGCCAGCTGCCGCATCCCGTAGGCCTTGTCGATGCCACGGTGGGTGATGTCCACCGAGGTCGAGCCGCCCGAGCGCACCTCGAGGTCGGGCAGCACGGCCGCCACGGCGTCGCGCAGGGCGCCCTTCTTGCGACCGTCGGGGTCCCACGCCATCTTCGCGTCGATGGGCGCCTTCTGGCCCAGCGCCGAGAACGTGATCTGCGAGCCGCGGTCCTCCAGGATGTCGCCCCACGTCTGCGACTCCCACAGGCCGAGCCGCCTCGCCTCCTGCTCGACGGCGGCGAGGGCGCGGTCGCGCTCGTCCTCGGTCAGCCGGTGGGCGTAGACGGTGACGATCTCCTCGCCGCGCAGCCGGTAGTACTGCGTGCCGCACGTGGGCAGCAGGTGGATCCGCTCGAGGACCTCGGCGGGCGCCGGCGGCAGCTGCTCGACGACCTGCTTGCGGAACTGCTCCAGCTGGCCGCCGGAGATGATCGCCACCTCGACCCGCTCGGCGAGCCGGATCAGCAGCTCGCCGATGGGCGCGGGGATCGCGCACTTCGACGGGGCGAGCGTGTCGTCGAGATCGAACGCGACGAGTCGGGGTCCGGACACGCGAGGGAGTCTACTGTTGAGTACATGCGCCGTCTGCACAACATGACCCAGGCGTACGACTGGGGCTCCACGAGCGACATTCCGCGTTTCCTGGGGCGGACGGTGTCCGGCGAGCCGGTCGCCGAGATGTGGCTCGGCACCCACCCGCTGGCCCCCTCGCAGGTCGAGACGGCCGAGGGTTTGCGACCGCTGTCCGACATCGCCGGCGAGGTCCCGTTCATGCTGAAGATCCTCGCGGCCGAGCAGCCGCTGTCGATCCAGGTGCACCCCGGGCAGGCCGAGGCGCGTGAGGGGTTCGCGCGCGAGGAGGCCGCGGGCGTCCCGCTCGACTCCCCGCAGCGCGTGTTCAAGGACCCGAACCACAAGCCCGAGATGGTCTACGCGCTCAGCACGTTCGACACCCTCGTCGGCTTCCGGCCCACCGCCGAGATCCTGCGCGTGTTCGCCCAGCTGGACACTCCCACGATCAACGCCGCCTCGGCGACCCTGCGCGCCAAGACGGGCTTCAAGGGGATCGTTCGCGTCCTGGAGAACCTGCTGATCGCTCCCCCGCCGCCGGCGGAGATCGCCCAGGTCGTCATCCAGTGCAAGGCGCTCGTCCACGACGGCGTCGACATCAAGCGGGCCTACAGCACCGCCGCGATGATCGCCCGCCACCACCCCGACGACGTCGGCATCGTGGTGTCGCTGCTGCTCAACCGCTTCACGCTGCAGCCGGGCGAGGCGATGTTCCTGGGCACCGGCGTCATCCACGCGCACCTGTCGGGCCTGTGCCTGGAGGCCATGGCGAACTCCGACAACGTCATGCGCGCGGGCCTCACCCGCAAGGCGCTCGACCCCGAGGGCCTGATCCGCTGCCTCGAGGCCGGCATGGCCCGCGTCGCGCGCGTCGAGCCGGGCTACCCGTCGTTCTCGACCGAGGTCTACCACCCCGAGGTCGAGGAGTTCGCGCTCGCGGTCACGCAGGTGTCGCCGGCCGACCCCGACGGCGTCTCGATCATCGCGGCGAGCCACTCGATCGTCATGTGCATCGGCGGCGCGGTGCAGCTGCTCAACGCGCAGGGCGAGAAGATGGCGCTCAGCCGCGGCGAGACGGTCTACACCGACGCGGAGGACGGCGACCTGACCCTCGTGGGCACCGGCGAGGTCGCACAGATCTACCTGCCCGGGCCGGGCACGCCCGACTCCGAGCTCAAGGACCTGGTGGGCCACCGGCCCGTGCGCGCGATCCCCTGACCGCCCATACCGAGATGTGCTCCATCTTCGACCTTTCACGCCGTTCCAAACGTCGAAGATGGAGCAGATCTCGGTCAGCGCAGGGCCACCTGCAGCAGCAGGGCGGCGGCCGGCAGCGCGAGCGAGGCGGCGAGCAGCAAGGGCGCCTTGCCGTCGCGCAGGACCAGGGCCTGCTCCGGCAGGCGTCGTGACCTCAGGTGCAGGGGCACGAAGAGCACGAGCATCAGCACCGCCGCGACGGACGCGAGCACGAACGTCCACGCCCGGTCGCCCTCCAGCGCGATCCGCGCCGTCACCACGAACATCACCACGAGGCTGAGCAGCGTGCGCTGCCAGGCCAGGACCGTGCGCTCGGTGGGCTCGCGGTGCTCGGTCACGACCCGAAGCCCCGGATGACCGCCACGTCGATCAGGAACAGCGCGACCGCGAGGACGAGGAAGGCCGCGAGCACGAGGTAGGGCCCGCCACCGGGGAGGGACGTGTCCGTGCGCAGCGCGCGCTCGGTGCGCGCCCAGCTCAGCCACGAGCCGACGGCGCCCCACAGCGCACCGGCGGCGAGCAGCACGACGATCACGTCCCGGACCCACGGCGTGAGCGCGAGGTCGAGCACCTCGAGCGCCAGGGCGAGCGCGAACAAGGCCCCCGACGTACGGATCCAGGCCAGGAACGTGCGCTCGTTCGCCAGCGTGAACCGCGGGTCGGGGTCCGAGCCCGCCCCGTAGACCTGCTGCGGCCATCGCGCCATCGTCGCCTCCTAGAGCAGGTCGTCGCGGTCGAGTCCGGGCAGCTGCGCGACGATCTCCTTCACGCGCTGCGACTGCGCGAGGTCGAGCACGAGCACGGCGTCGTCGGTCTGGACGACGGCCACGTTCCGCAGGCCGAGCACGGCGATCTGCACGCCGTCCTGCCCGCGGGCCACGCCGTCGGCGTCGACCCAGAGCACGTCGGGCGAGGACCCGAGCGGCGCGATCGAGGCGAAGTCGCCGAGGTCGTCCCAGCCGAAGGTGGCGGGCACCACGGCCATCCCGCCCTCGGCAGCGACGGGCTCGGCCACGGCGTGGTCGATCGCGATCGTGGTGAGGGTGGGCCAGGTGCGCTCCAGCTCGGCGACGAACGCCGGGCTGCCCCACGCGGCCGCGATGGCGCGCAGGCCCGCCGCGAGGTCGGGCTGGAAGCGCGCGAGCGAGTCGAGCAGCACCGAGGCGCGCGCGACGAACATCCCGGCGTTCCACACGAAGTCGCCCGAGGCCAGGTAGCCGCGCGCGGTCTCCTCGTCGGGCTTCTCGACGAACGTGCGCACGGCGCGTGCCGACGCGAAGTCCTCGAGCGGCTCGCCCGCGGCGATGTAGCCGAACGCCGTGGACGGCTCGGTCGGCTCGATGCCGATCGTGACGACGTAGCCCTGCTCGGCCACCGCGATCGCCTCGCGCACGGCGTCGGCGAACCGGTCGGGGTCGGGGATGCGGTGGTCGGCGGCGAACGAGCCCACGACCGCGTCGGGATCGGCGCGCTCGATGATCGCGGCGGCCAGGCCGATGGCGGGCATCGAGTCGCGCGGCGACGGCTCGAGCAGCAGGTTCACCAGCTCGGGCAGCTGGGCCGCGATGGCGCCGGCGTGGGCCGCTCCGGACACCACGTGCACGTGCTCCGGCGAGGCGAGCGGGAGCATCCGGTCCCACGTCTGCTGGATCAGCGTGCGCCCGGTCCCCTCGAGGTCGAGCAGGAACTTCGGGCGCGCCTTCCGCGACAGCGGCCACAGTCGCGTCCCGGCCCCGCCGGCGGGAATGATGGCGTGGAAGGTGGACACGGCCGTCACTGTAGTGGTCCGCCGCGCCCCTCGCGGTCGGTCGACTCCCCCGATCCCGGCCATACTGGGTGCCGTGTCCCGCCTGACCGCTCGTGAGCTGATCGACCTCGTCCTCGACCCCGACTCGTGGGAGTCGTGGGACGAGCCCGTGGACCACACCGTGCACCCCGAGCCGTACCGCACCGATCTGCTGGCCGCCGCCGAGCGTGCCGGCACCGACGAGTCGGTGATCACCGGGCGCGCCCTGATGCGCGGCCGGCCCGTCGCGGTGCTCGTCAACGAGTTCAAGTTCCTCGCCGGCTCGATCGGGCAGGTGGCCGCCGAGCGCATCGTGCGCGCGGTGCGCCGCGCCACCGCCGAGGGCATCCCCGTGCTGGCCACCACCGCCTCGGGCGGCACGCGCATGCAGGAGGGCACGCCCGCGTTCGTCCGGATGGTCGACATCTCGCGCGCCCTCATGGACCACAAGGCCGCCGGCCTGCCGTACCTGATCTACCTGCGCCACCCCACGACCGGCGGCGTCTTCGCGTCGTGGGGCTCGCTGGGCCACATCACGATCGCCGAGCCGGGCGCCCTCATCGGCTTCCTCGGCCCCAAGGTCTACGAGCTGCTCAACGGCGCGCCGTTCCCGCCCGGCATCCAGACCTCGGACAACCTCGCGAACCGCGGCATCATCGACGCCGTCGTCATGCCCGAGGAGCTGCCGTTCATGGTCGACACGGCGCTGTCGATCCTCATCGACCCGCCCGGCGAGTCCAGCCGCGAGCGACGACCCGCGGCCACCGAGCGCCGCCACGACGCGTGGGACTCGGTCCTGCTGACCCGCACGCCCGACCGTCCCGGCGTCCGCGAGGTGCTGCGCTGGGGCACCGACGAGATCATCCGGCTCCAGGGCACCGAGCGCGGCGAGCGCGACGCCGCGATGATCGTCGCCCTGGCCCGCATCGACGGCGAGCCGTGCATCGTGATCGGCCAGGACCGCACCACCCAGAGCCGGATCAAGCCGATGGGCCCCGCGGCCCTGCGCGAGGCGCGCCGCGGCATGAAGCTGGCGAACGAGCTGGGCCTGCCGCTCGTGTCGTTCATCGACACCCCGGGCGCCGAGCTCTCGCCCGACGCCGAGCAGGGCGCCATCGCCGGGGAGATCGCCCGCTGCATCAGCTCGATGTCGACGATGCGGGTGCCCTCGGTGTCGGTGCTGCTGGGCCAGGGCTGCGGCGGCGGGGCGCTCGCGCTGCTGCCCGCCTCGCGCACGATCGCCGCAGAGAACTCGTGGCTGTCGCCGCTGCCGCCCGAGGGCGCCAGCGCGATCGTCTTCGGCGACGTCGACCATGCCGCCCAGCTGGCCACCGAGCAGCGGATCAGCGCGTTCGACCTGTACGAGTCGGGCGCGGTGCACCACCTGGTGCCCGAGCCGGAGGGCGACGATCCCGAGGCCTTCGCCCGCGCCCTCGCGGCCGAGGTCGCCCACCACCTGCGAGAGCTGCGAGGACGCCCATGACCCTGCTGGACCTGGCCGAGTCCGCCCACGAGGCCGACGGCGTCGCCCCGTTCAACGAGGCCACCACGATCGCGCTGCGCGACGGCAGCCCGCTGCGGCTGGAGCGCTACGACGAGGTCGTCGGGGCGGTCGCGGTCGGTGACGCGCCCGTCGAGTTCGTCGTGCACCCGCGCTACCGGCGCCAGGGCCGCGGGCGAGCCCTCGTCGACGACCTCGTCGAGCGCGGCGAGACCCGGTTCTGGGCGCACGGCGACCTGCCCGGCGCGCAGGCGCTCGCCGCCGCCGCGGGCCTGCACGCCGAGCGCACGCTGCTCGTCCTGACCACGGCCGAGGCGGTCGTGCCCGAGGTCGTGACGCCGGCCGGCGTCACGCTGCGCTCCTTCCGCGAGGAGGACGCCGACGCGATCGTCGCGGTCAACGGGCGCGCGTTCGCCTCGCACCCCGAGCAGGGCGCGATGGATCGTGCCGACTTCGACCGCCGCCGCGCGCAGGAGTGGTTCGATCCCGCGGGACTGTTCGTGGCCGAGCGCGACGATGAGGTCGTCGGCTTCCACTGGACCAAGGTCGAGGACGGCGTGGGCGAGGTCTACGTCGTGGGCGTCGACCCCGCGGCGCACGGCGGCGGACTGGGCAAGGCGCTCACCGCGATCGGCCTGCGCCACCTGTGGAGCCGGGGCGTGTCCGCGATCGACCTCTACGTCGAGGGCGACAACGACCCGGCCCTGGCCGTCTACCGCGGCCTCGGGTTCACCGAGAAGGCGCGCGACGTCCTCTACGCCGCGCGCGCCTGACTCAGACCAGACCGCGCTGCAGCTCGGCCGCGAAGCGGCGCACCGCCGCAGGCGCGGCCCTGCCGAACCCGACCATCGTGGCGAAGCCGTGGATGAGTCCCGGCTCGCGCACGAGCGAGACGCCGACCCCGGCCTCGCGGAGCGCCTCGGCGTACGCCTCGCCCTCGTCGCGCAGCGGGTCGAACGCCGCGGTCACCACGTGGGCCGGCGGCAGGTCGTGCAGGTCGCCGCGGATCGGCGAGATCCGCGGGTCGGTGCGGTCCTCGTCGCGCACGAGGTACGCGCCGGTGAACTCCTCCATGAGGTCCTCGGTCAGGAAGTAGCCGCGGCCGAAGTCGCGCCGACTCTGGCGGATCGTCGTGAAGTCGGTGACGGGGTAGACCAGCAGCTGGAAGCGCGGCACGGGTCCGCCGGAGCGCACCATCTCCTGCGCCACCACGGTGGCGAGGTTGCCGCCGGCGCTGTCGCCGCCCACCGCGATCCGGTCGGCGTCGATCGCCAGCGCGGAGGCGTTCTCGCACACCCAGGTCCACGCGGCGACGCAGTCCTGGACCGCCGACGGGAACGGATGCTCGGGCGCCAGCCGGTAGTCGACCGCGACGACGCGCACCATCGCCTGCTCCGCCACGAACCGGCACAGGGCGTCGTGGCTCTCGAGGTCGCCGAGCGTGAAGCCGCCGCCGTGAAGCCAGACGAGGGCCGGCGACGGGCCGACCAGGTCGCGCGGCGTGTAGAACCGCAGCCGGATCGGGCCGGCGGGACCGGCGATCTGGCGCTCGGTCACGGCACCGATCGACTGGGTGCCGCCGAGCAGGCGGTCGGCGCGGGCGAGGTCGCGACGCTGGCGGCTGATGGGCGTCGAGGCCGGGTCGGGGGCCTCCAGCCGCATGAGCGCCAGCAGCGCCTGCATGTCGGGGTGCAGCACCTGGTCGCCGTGGCGCCGTGGCGCCCCGAACATGGCCCGCTTCACGGGTCGGGGAGCCGCGCCGACGGCGGCGACGGCGGCCCTGCGAACCCGTCCTGACACGCTCATGGACGCGAACGTAGCAGCCTCACGCGTCACTTCTGTGACACAAAGCGCGCAATTGCTTGCCGGATGGCGCATCATGGAGAGGACGACACCACGTCTCGTACACGACGAGAGGAAAGTCGATGGGCACTGCGAAAGCGTTCAAGGTCGACCAGAGCGAGCCTCAGCCCAACCTGGCCGCGCCCCTGGGCGAGACCCCGGTGGCACGCCCCGGGTTCCGCCGCTCCATGTCCCTGCTCGTCCTGCTCTCGATCCCCCTGTGGGCGCTCCTCGCCGGTGGCGCCTACCTGGTGGTGCGGGCGCTCGGCTGAGTTCACCTGCTCTTCACCTGACCGTGGCAGGGTGAGTCCATGGAGACCACCGACCTGACGGTCCCTGAGCCCCTCGCCTCGTCCCCCGACGAGTTCGACGTCGATCCGCCCTACGACGCCACCGACGGTGCGCTGCCCGACGACCGCTTCCTCGACCGCGAGCTGTCGTGGATCGCGTTCAACGCCCGCGTGCTGGAGCTCGCCGAGGTCGAGACGCTCCCACTGCTGGAGCGAGCCCGGTTCCTGGCCATCTTCGGCAGCAACCTCGACGAGTTCTTCATGGTGCGCATCGCCGGCCTGAAGCGGCGCATCGCCGCCGGCGTGGCGGTGCCCTCGGCCAGCGGCCTCAACCCACGCGACGTGCTCAGCTCGAGCCTGCAGGCCAGTCGCGTGCTGATGGAGCGCCAGGCCAACCTCCTGCACGACGCGATCATGCCCGCGCTGACCGACGAGGGGATCTGCCTGCTGCGCTGGCACGAGCTCACCGACGAGGAGCGCGGCACGATCACCGAGTTCTACCACCATCGCGTGTTCCCGGTCCTGACGCCGCTGGCGGTCGACCCTGCGCACCCGTTCCCCTACATCTCCGGCCTCTCGCTGAACATCGCGCTGGTCATGCGCAATCCGCGCACCGGCAAGGAGCACTTCGCCCGCGTGAAGGTGCCGCCGGTCATCCAGCGTTGGATCAAGGCCTCCGACGGCCGCTACGTGGCGCTCGAGGACGTCATCGCGGCGAACCTCGACAGCCTCTTCCCGGGCATGGAGATCATCGACCAGCACACGTTCCGCGTCACCCGCAACGAGGACCTCGAGGTCGAGGAGGACGACGCCGAGAACCTGCTGAAGGCCCTCGAGAAGGAGCTGCTGCGGCGCCGCTTCGGCCCGCCCGTGCGGCTCGAGGTCGACGAGACCATGTCCGACGCCGTGCTGGAGCTGCTGGTCAGCGAGCTGGGCGTCTCGGACGAGGAGGTCTTCCGCCTGCGGGGTCCGCTCGACCTGCGCAGCCTCAACGAGATCGCCGACAACGATCGCCCCGACCTGAAGTTCCCGCCGTTCGTGCCCGGCACCCACGAGCACCTGGCCGAGGTCGAGACCGCGAGCCCCGCCGACATGTTCAGCGCGCTGCGCAAGCGCGACGTGCTGGTGCACCACCCCTACGACTCGTTCGCCACGAGCGTGCAGCGCTTCATCGAGCAGGCCGCGGCAGACCCGCACGTGCTCGCGATCAAGCAGACGCTCTACCGCACGTCGGGCGACTCGCCGATCATCGACTCGCTCGTCGACGCCGCCCGCTCGGGCAAGCAGGTGCTGGTCCTCGTGGAGATCAAGGCGCGCTTCGACGAGCAGGCGAACATCCGCTGGGCCCGCAAGCTCGAGCGCGCCGGCTGCCACGTCGTCTACGGCCTCGTGGGGCTCAAGACGCACTGCAAGCTGGCGTTGGTGATCCGCGACGAGCCCGACGGGCTGCGCCGCTACGCCCACATCGGCACCGGCAACTACAACCCGAAGACCGCGCGGCACTACGAGGACTTCGGCCTGCTGACCTCCAACCGCGAGATCACGCACGACCTCACCGAGCTCTTCAACAGCCTCTCGGGCTTCGCGGTCTCCAGCGACTACGACTCGCTGCTGGTCGCCCCGCGCGAGCTGCGCTCGGGCCTCATCGAGCGGATCGACGGCGAGATCGACAAGCAGCGCGCCGGCAAGCCGGCGCACATCGCGATCAAGCTGAACTCGCTCGTGGACGAGGCGATCATCGACAAGCTCTACGAGGCGTCCCGCGCGGGCGTCGGGGTCGACCTCATCATCCGCGGCATCTGCGCGCTGCGACCCGGCGTGCCGGGCCTGTCCGAGAACATCCGGGTGCGCAGCATCCTGGGCCGCTTCCTCGAGCACAGCCGGGTGTTCGTCTTCGGCGCCGGCGACGACCGCGAGGTGTGGATCGGCTCGTCCGACCTCATGCACCGCAACCTCGACCGTCGCGTCGAGGTGCTCGTGCGGGTGCCTTCGGCCGCCCACGGCGACCAGCTGGCCGACCTCCTCGACACGATGGCGTCCGACGAGACGCTCTCGTGGCACCTGGGCGCCGACGGCGCCTGGACCAGGGTGCCCGGGGCGAACGTCCAGGAGATGCTCATCGACCGGGCACGCTCTCGTCGGTCCCGGGCCTGAGGGCGCACACTGTCACCATGGCGAGCAAGGTCATCACCGCCGCGGGCGGCATCGTGTGGCGCAAGGCCGGCCCGAAGGGATCCGGCGGCCTCGAGGTGCTGCTCGTGCACCGCCCCGGCTACGACGACTGGACCTTCCCCAAGGGCAAGACCGATCCCGACGAGCCGCTGCCCGTCACGGCCGTGCGCGAGATCGCCGAGGAGACCGGCTACCGGGTGCGCCTCGTGCACCCGCTGCCCGAGGTGACCTACCGCGTCCGCGGCGGGCTCAAGCAGGTCGCCTACTGGATCGCCCGCCCCGTCGACGACGAGACCGACTTCCGTCCCAACCGCGAGGTCGACCAGGTGCGCTGGCTCTCGCCCCGCGCCGCGCGCAAGAAGCTGACCTACGAGCACGACCGCCGCCTGCTGGAGGCCTTCGAGGACCTCGTGGCGCGCAAGTCGCACAAGGCGCGCACGCTCGTGGTGCTGCGACACGCGAAGGCGGTCGGGCGCGATGCGTGGGACGGCGGCGACCTCGACCGGCCGCTCGCCCCCGCCGGTCACGACCGGGCCAAGGAGCTCGTCCCGGTGCTCACCGCGTTCGGCGCCCGGCGCATCGTCAGCAGCCCCGTCACCCGCACCGTGCAGACCGTGGACCCCTACGTCGGCGCCACCGACGAGCTGCTCGAGCTCGACGACCGGCTCGTCGAGGGCGCCTCGGCCGCGAAGGTCGAGCGGGCCGTCGAGGGACTCCTCGGCACGAAGCGCCCCACGGTCGCCTGCACACACCGCCCGACGCTGCGCGACGTCTACACGGCCCTGGGCATCGACGGTCCGGTGCTGTCGCCCGGGCACGCCCTGGTGATCCACCACCGCAAGGGACGGGTGCTGGCGTCCGAGCTGGTGTGACGGGCCGGAACGCCGTCGCGCACACCCAGCCTTCCGCCTGAGTTCACCTGTCGTTCACCCTCGCCGCAGGTTCGATACACCTGCGATTCCTAGCGTGACGGTGTTCGAGGCGATCGCCTCACACACACGCTCCATGAGAGGGAACACAGTGAACCGCAAGTCCATGCGCACCCTGGCCGCCACCGCGGCGGGTTCCGCGCTGTTGTTCAGCCTGTCCGCCTGCGGCGCCGCCAACGAGAGCGCCTCGGCCGACGACTCCTCCGAGAGCTCGCTCAGCGGCACCCTCAACGGCGCCGGCGCGAGCTCGCAGCAGTCCGCCGTCAACGCGTGGAAGCAGGGCTTCCAGACCGCCAACGCGGATGTCACCGTCAACTACGACGCCATCGGCTCCGGCGGCGGTCGTGAGCAGTTCATCGCGGGCGGCGTCTCCTTCGCCGGCTCCGACGCCTTCCTCGACGACGAGGAGGTGGCGGCCGCCAAGGACCGCTGCGGCTCCGACGTCGTGACCGTCCCGGTCTACGTCAGCCCCGTCGCGGTCGTCTACAACCTGGACGGCGTCGACGACCTGCAGCTCTCGCCGCAGACCATCGGCGCGATCTTCGCGGGCGACGTCACGAAGTGGAACGACAAGGCCATCGCGGCGGACAACCCTGACGCCGAGCTGCCCGACTCGACCATCACGCCCGTCCACCGCGGCGACGCCTCGGGCACCACCGAGAACTTCACCGCCTACCTGGACGCCGCCTCCGAGGGCTCCTGGACGCACGGTGAGGTCGAGGAGTGGCCGGTCAAGGGTGGCGAGGCCGCCCAGCAGACCTCCGGCGTGATCCAGGCCGTCTCCGGCGGCCAGGGCACGATCGGCTACGCCGACGCCAGCCAGGCCGGCGAGCTGAGCACCGTCGCGGTCAAGGTCGGCGAGGAGTTCGTCGCGCCGACCCCCGAGGCCGCCGCCAAGGTCCTCGACGCCGCCACGCAGGTCGAGGGCCGCGCCGCCACCGACCTCGCCCTGGAGATCGACCGCAAGACCGAGGCCGCGGGCGTCTACCCGATCGTCCTGGTCTCGTACCAGATCGCCTGCCAGAAGTACGAGGACGCCACCGAGGCCGAGCTCGTCAAGGAGTGGCTGACCTACGTCGCCGGCTCCGAGGGCCAGAACGCCTCCGCCGAGGCCGCCGGCTCGGCCCCGCTCTCGGACGACTTCGCCGCCAAGGTCAAGACGGCCATCGACACGATCGGCTGATGCGCTTGGTCCGGGCGAGGGCCGCACCCCTCGCCCGGGTCATGCGCAGCAGACGAACTCCGACAAGGACACACGTGAGCACTTCCACCGAACCGCGAGCGGCCACCCGCCCCGGGGACCGCGTCTTCCGCGGCATCTCCCTCGGGGCGGCCGTCGTCATCCTGGCGACGCTCGCCGGCGTGGCGATCTTCCTGACCGCCGAGGGCATCCCCGGCATCACCGCCTCCCCCGACGAGGTCAAGAGCGGCGAGGGCTTCCTGCAGTACGTCGGACCCCTGGTCTTCGGCACGCTGTGGGCGGCCACGATCGCGCTCGTCATCGCGACCCCCGTCGCGATCGGCGTCGCGCTGTTCATCTCGCACTACGCGCCGCGCCGCCTGGCCCAGCCGATCGGCTACCTCATCGACCTGCTGGCCGCCGTGCCCAGCGTCGTCTACGGCACGTGGGGCATCATCACGCTGTCGTCGGCGATCCAGCCGCTGTACGTCTGGCTCGAGGAGAACCTCGGCTTCATCCCGCTGTTCGCCGGGCCCGCCTCGGCCACGGGGCGCACGATCCTGACCGCCGCCCTCGTGCTCGCGATCATGGTGCTGCCGATCATGACGGCGATCTGCCGCGAGATCTTCCTGCAGACCCCGCGCCTGCACGAGGAGGCCGCGCTCGCCCTCGGCGCCACGCGCTGGGAGATGACGAAGATGGCCGTCTTCCCCTACGCCCGCTCGGGCATGGTCTCGGCGGCGATGCTGGCCCTGGGCCGCGCGCTCGGCGAGACGATGGCCGTCGCGATGGTGCTGAGCGCCTCGGGCGTCGTCACCTTCAACGTCATCAGCTCGGGCAACCCCAACACGATCGCCGCGAACATCGCGCAGTCGTTCCCCGAGGCCAGCGGCCTCACGGTCAACGCGCTGATCGCGACCGGCCTGGTGCTGTTCATCATCACCTTCGCGGTCAACTTCGCCGCCCGCGCCATCGTCGCCCGCAACAAGGAATTCTCCGGAGCGAACTGACATGACCACGACCCTCACCCCTCCCCCGCAGCAGGACGACCTCGCGGACTCCCTGCGCACGCGCAGCCTGCCCGCGGCGGCACCGCGGGCCATCCACGTGCTCGCCGTCGTCCTCGTCGTCGCCGGCCTCTTCACCGACCTGCGCCTCGCCGTCCTGGGCTACGCGCTCGCCTGGTTCGTCCCGCTCTGGTCGCGCCTCGTCGAGGGCCGCCGCAAGGCCGTCGACCGGCTCGTGACCCTGCTCGTGGCGTCCGCCTTCGGCCTCGCGCTCATCCCGCTCGGCAGCATCATGTGGAGCGTGCTCGAGAAGGGCCTGCCGGTCCTGAGCTCGGAGTTCTTCACCTACTCGATGCGCAACGTGGTCGGCGAGGGCGGCGGCATCTACCACGCGATCGTCGGCACCCTGCTGATCACCGCGGGCGCCACCGTCATCTCGGTGCCGATCGGCCTCTTCACGGCGATCTACCTCATCGAGTACGGCGATGACAGCCGCCTGTCGACGTGGATCCGCTTCCTCGTCGACGTCATGACGGGCATCCCGTCGATCGTCGCCGGCCTGTTCGCCTACGCGCTGTTCGTGGTGTTCTTCGGCGACGGCGTGCGCATGGGCATCGGCGGCGCGGTCGCGCTGTCGGTGCTGATGATCCCGGTCGTCGTCCGCTCCTGCGAGGAGATGCTCAAGCTCGTCCCGAACGAGCTGCGCGAGGCGTCCTACGCGCTGGGCGTGCCGAAGTGGCGCACGATCGTCAAGGTCGTGCTGCCCACCGCCCTCGCCGGCATCGTCACCGGCATCACGCTGGCCATCGCCCGCGTGATCGGCGAGACCGCTCCGCTGCTGGTGATCGCCGGCGCGACCGACTCGGTCAACTTCAACCTGTTCGACGGGCGTATGGCGACCCTGCCCGTCTTCACCTACTCCTCCATCATGCAGCCCGGCGTGCCGCCGGAGCCGAGCATCGAGCGCGCCTGGGGCGCCGCTCTCGTGCTGCTGATCATCGTGATGCTGCTGAACCTCGTCGCCCGCCTCGTCTCCCACTTCTTCTCGCCCCAGGGCGAGCGCTGAACCACCCGGAAGGAAACCCCATGGCCAAGAGCATCGACGTCTCGGACCTGAACATCTACTACGGCGACTTCCTCGCCGTCGAGGGCGTGAACATCGCCGTCCCCGCCCGCGCGGTCACCGCGTTCATCGGCCCCTCGGGCTGCGGCAAGTCCACGTTCCTGCGGTCGCTGAACCGCATGCACGAGGTCATCCGCGGCGCCCGCGTGGAGGGCAAGGTACTGGTCGACGGCCAGGACCTCTACGCCTCGGAAATGGACCCGGTGAACGTCCGCCGCAAGATCGGCATGGTGTTCCAGCGGCCCAACCCGTTCCCGACGATGTCCATCTCGGAGAACGTGCTCGCGGGCCAGCGACTCAACAGCAAGCGGATGAAGAAGTCCGAGGCCGACGACATCGTGGAGCGCTCGCTGCGCCGCGCCGGGCTCTGGGCCGAGGTCAAGGACCGCCTCGACCGACCCGGCTCGGGCCTCTCCGGCGGTCAGCAGCAGCGCCTGTGCATCGCGCGCGCGGTGGCCGTGGAGCCCGAGGTGCTGCTCATGGACGAGCCCTGCTCGGCGCTCGACCCGATCTCCACGAGCGTCATCGAGGACCTCATCCACGAGCTCAAGAACGACTACACGATCGTGATCGTCACCCACAACATGCAGCAGGCCGCCCGCGTCTCGGACCAGACGGCCTTCTTCAACCTCGCGGGCGTCGGCCAGCCCGGCCGCCTCGTCGAGCTGGGCCCGACCGAGAAGATGTTCGCCAACCCCGACGACCCGGCCACCGAGGCCTACATCCAGGGTCGGTTCGGCTGAGCGACCACCTCTTACGGGAGGAAGGGGCGCGCGAGGAAGTAGAACGCGGCGGCGACGGCCGCGGCGGCGGGCATGGTGACGACCCAGGCCACGACGATGTTCTTCGCGACGCCCCAGCGGACGGCGCTGAAGCGCTTGGTGGCGCCCGAGCCCATGATCGCCGACGTGATCGTGTGGGTGGTCGAGACCGGCGCGTGCAGGCCGATCGCCATCACGTAGAGGACGCTGGCCGCAGTGGCCTCGGCGGCGAAGCCCTTCGGCGGGTCGAGCTCGATGATGCGGCGGCCGAGCGTGCGCATGATGCGCCAGCCGCCCGAGTAGGTGCCCGCGGCGATCGCGCTGGCGGCCGCGACGATGACCCACAGGGGCACGTCGTCACCGGTGTGGAAGCCGCCGGCGACGAGCGCCAGCACGATGATGCCCATCGTCTTCTGGGCGTCCTGCAGGCCGTGGCCGAGCGCCATGCCGGCGGCCGAGACGGTCTGCGCGTGGCGGAAGCCGCGGTTGACCCGCGTGGGCTTGGCACGACGGAAGATCCACATGATCGCGGTCATCAGCCCGAACGCCAGGAAGAAGCCCAGCGCGGGGCTCAGCACCATCGGGATCGCGACCTTGTCGACCAGCGTGTCCCAGTGGACCACGGTGGACGAGGCGATGCCGGCGCCGACGATGCCGCCGATGAGGGCGTGCGAGGACGACGACGGGATGCCGAAGTACCATGTGATGAGGTTCCAGGTGATGGCACCGATCAGGGCCGCCAGCACGATCGTCAGCGCATGGGCCCGGTCGGCGTCGGTCAGACTGGTGACCCCGTCGATGTCGATGATCCCCTGGATCGTCTTGGCGACCTCGACGCCCAGCCAGGCGCCGACGAAGTTCAGGACGGCGGCCATCGCCAGCGCGACCCGCGGGGTCAGCGCCCGCGTCGACACCGAGGTGGCGATCGCGTTGGCGGCGTCGTGGAAGCCGTTCGTGTAGTCGAACACGAGGGCGATCACGACGACCGTGACCACCATGACCGTGACCAGGTCCACTCAGGACTCCTTGACGGCGATCTGCTCGACCGTGTTGGCGACCGACTCGAGGGCGTCGATCGCGGCCTCCACGGCCTCGACGATGTCCTTGAGCTTCAGCACCTGCATGGCCTTGTAGTTGCCGTCGAACAGGTCAGCGAGCATGCGGCGGTGGTTCCGGTCGCCCTCGTTCTCGAGGCGGTTGATCTCGATCCAGAACTCGTCGAGGTCCTTCATCGTGCGCAGCCGCGGCATGGCCTCGGCCGTGAGGTTGGAGGCGCGCTGGAGCACCTGCACCTGCGCCGCGAAGGCGTCGGGGAACTCCGTGACGCCGTAGAGGGCCGCGCTGTCGACGACCTCCTCCATGTAGTCCATGACGTCGTCGAGGCCACTGGCCAGCGCGTAGATGTCCTCACGGTCGAACGGCGTGATGAACGTGCTGTTCACGAGCTTGATGATCGCGTGCGTGGTGTCGTCCGCGGCATGCTCGGCGTCGTTCATCTGCGCGGCGAGTGCGGTCTTGTCGGCCTCGGGGTCCAGGACCCTGGCGACGATCCCGGCGCCGGTGACCAAGTGGTTGGCCATCTCGGTGAAGAGGTCGTAGAACGAAGCCTCGACCGGTCGGATGCGAAAACGCACGCGGGTACTCCTCGGCATGTGGCGGGCAGACTCTGCCCATGGTAGGTGCTGGGCGAGTGCCGCCGCCAACCGAGGGCGGTCAGGCTTCGGGGTCGACGCCCAGGAGGCCGTCGATCTCCGACTGGGTCAGTGGCGAGGTGGCTCCCGACGCCGCGATCATGAGCCGCGAGGTCAGCTCGATCTCGGCCAGCGCGGCATCGTCGCGCAGCCGATCGTCGAGCGGCTCGCTCGTGCGCTCGCCGGGGGGGTACAGGGCCACATACCGAGAGTACGCGGGTACGCGCCGGTAACCGAAGTCCCGGACGGAAAACCGCCCGTTCGGACTACGCCCACACCCCGGTTCCGGGGGTCAGTCGACCCATACGCGGGCGTTGCGGAACATGCGCAGCCAGGGGCTCTCGGCGGACACGTCGCCCGAGGTCCAGGACAGCTGCACGTTGCGCTGGACGCGCTCGGCGTGCGGCATCATCGCGGTGAACCGACCGTCGGGCGTCGTGACCGCGGTGAGGCCGTCCGGGGACCCGTTCGGGTTGGCCGGGTACGCGCTCGCGACCTGCCCGTCCACGTCGACGAAGCGGGCCGCGCGGTGCACGGTGGCAGCGTCGCCCCGGGCCGAGAAGTTCGCGAAGCCCTCGCCGTGCGCCACCGCGATCGGCACCTTCGAGCCGGCCATGCCGGAGAAGAAGATCGACGGCGAGTCGAGCACCTCGACGAGCGACAGGCGCGCCTCGTACTGCTCGGAGGCGTTGCGGGTGAAGCGCGGCCACGCGTCGGCGCCGGGGATGATGTCGGCGAGCGACGCGAACATCTGGCAGCCGTTGCAGATGCCGATGCCGAACGTGTCCGGTCGGGCGAAGAACGAGGCGAACGCGTCCGTCAGCGCCGGGTTGAACAGCACCGAGCGCGCCCAGCCCTCGCCGGCGCCGAGCGTGTCGCCGTAGGAGAACCCGCCGCACGCGGCCAGGCCGACCACGTCGGCGAGGTCGAAGCGCCCGGACTGCAGGTCGGTCATGTGCACGTCGTAGGTCTCGAAGCCGGCGCGGTCGAAGCCGAACGCGGTCTCGACGTGCGAGTTCACGCCCTGCTCGCGCAGGATCGCGACCTTCGGGCGGGCCCGGCCGACGAGGTAGGGCGCGGCCACGTCGTCGGTGGGGTCGAACGTCGGCGCGACCGTGAGCGCGGGGACGTCGGCACCGATCGCGGCGTGCTCGGCGTCGGCGCACTCCGGGTTGTCGCGCAGGCGCGAGATCCGCCACGAGACCTCGTCCCACGCCTGGGCCAGACCTTGGAGCGGCTCGTCGAGGCCGAGCGCCGGGACGCGCACGTGGCGGTCCTCGGTGGAGGCGCCCACTGGCCGCACGAGATCGGCGAGGCCGTGCTCGGCGAGCAGCGCGAGGGCCTCGTCGGCGCGGTCGGCGGGCACGGCCAGCACCGCGCCGAGCTCCTCGGTGAACAGCGCGGCGAGGTCGGCGACGTCGAGGTCGGCGCCCATGCCGCCCGCGAACGCCATCTCGCACACGGCCGCCCACAGGCCGCCGTCGGAGCGGTCGTGGTACGCCAGCAGCAGGCCGGCGTCGCGCAGCGCGTTGACGCCGTCGACCAGCGACACGAGGCGAGCGGGGTCGTCGAGGTCGGGGACGGTGCCGCCGAACTCGCCGCGCACCTGGGCCAGCATCGAGCCGCCGAGGCGGTTCGCCCCGGCGCCGAGGTCGGCGAGCAGCAGCGCCGCGCCGGCGGGCAGCTCGGGGGTCGCGGTGCCGCGCACGTCGGGCAGCGCCGCGAACGCGGTGACGACGAGTGAGACCGGCGCGATGACCTGCTTCTCGGTGCCGTCCTCCTCGGTCCAGCGCGTGCGCATGGACAGCGAGTCCTTGCCGACGGGGACGGAGATGCCCAGCGCGGGGCACAGCTCCATCGCCACCGCGTGCACGGTGTCGTAGAGGGCGGCGTCCTCGCCGTCCTCGCCGCACGCGGCCATCCAGTTGCACGAGAGCTTGACGCCCGGCAGGTGGATCGGCGCGGCCAGCAGGTTGGTGATCGCCTCGCCCACGGCCATCCGGCCGGAGGCCGGCGCGTCGACCGACGCCAGCGGGGTGCGCTCGCCGCTGGCCATCGCCTCGCCGGCGAAGCCGACGTGGTCCGACAGGGTGACCGCGACGTCGGCGACGGGCACCTGCCACGGGCCGACCATCTGGTCGCGGTGCGTCAGGCCGCCGACCGTGCGGTCGCCGATCGTGACGAGGAAGCGCTTCGAGGCCACCGACGGGTGGCGGAGCACGTCGTACGCGACCTCGCGCGCGTCGACGTCGGCGAGGTCGAGCTCGTCGGAGGCGCGCGCGACGCGGGTGACGTCGCGCGTCATCTTCGGGGGCTTGCCGAGCAGCACCTCGAGCGGCATGTCGATCGGGACCTCGTCCTCGGGATCGACCGGCGCCAGCACGAGCTGGGCGTCGTCGCGGGCCACGCCCACGACGGCGAACGGGCAGCGCTCACGGTCGGCGAGCGCGGCGAACCGCTCCAGGGACTCGGGCGCGATCGCCAGGACGTAGCGCTCCTGGCTCTCGTTGCACCACGCCTCCTTGGGCGCCAGGCCACTCTCCTCGAGCGGCACGGAGCCCAGCTCGAACGTGGCGCCGACGCCGGCGTCGTCCACGAGCTCGGGGAACGCGTTGGACAGGCCGCCCGCGCCCACGTCGTGGATCGACAGGATCGGGTTCTCCTCGCCGAGCGACCAGCAGTGGTTGATGACCTCCTGCGCGCGTCGCTCGATCTCGGGGTTGCCGCGCTGGACGGAGTCGAAGTCCAGCTCGGCGGCGTTCGCGCCCGCGGCCTTGGAGGAGGCCGCGCCGCCACCCATGCCGATGCGCATGCCGGGGCCGCCCAGCTGCACCAGCAGCGTGCCGGCCGGGAACTGGATCTTCTCGGTCATCTCGGCGCTGATCGAGCCGAGGCCGCCCGCGCTCATGATCGGCTTGTGATAGCCGCGTCGGACGCCGTCGACCGTCTGCTCGTAGACGCGGAAGAAGCCGCCGAGGCCCGGACGGCCGAACTCGTTGTTGAACGCGGCGGCGCCGATCGGACCCTCGGTCATGATGTCGAGCGGGCTCGCGATGTGCGCGGGGCGGCCGAACTGCGCGGTCTCCCACGGCTCGTCGGTGCCGGGCAGGTGCAGGTTCGACACGACGAAGCCGGTCAGGCCCGCCTTCGGCTGCGAGCCGCGGCCCGTGGCGCCCTCGTCGCGGATCTCGCCGCCGGCACCGGTCGCGGCGCCCGGGAAGGGCGAGATCGCGGTCGGGTGGTTGTGCGTCTCGACCTTCATCAGCACGTGCACGTCGCCGTCGCGCGGCGCGTAGCGGCTGGGGCGGTCGGCCGACTCGGGGAGCCAGCGCGTGGCCGGGCCACCCTCCATGATCGAGGCGTTGTCCTTGTAGGCCACGATCGTGCCGGCGCCGTGGAGCGCCTCGGTGTGGCGGATCATCGCGAACAGCGAGCGGTCCTGCGGCTCGCCGTCGACCACGAAGTCGGCGTTGAAGATCTTGTGGCGGCAGTGCTCGGAGTTCGCCTGGGCGAACATCATCAGCTCGACGTCGGTGGGGTTGCGGTCGAGGCCGACGAAGGCGTCGACGAGGTAGTCGATCTCGTCGGGCGACAGTGCCAGGCCGAACTCGGCGTCGGCCCGCTCGAGGGCCTCCCGGCCGCCGCCGAGCACGTCGATCCGCTGCATCGGCTCGGCCTCGCGCTCGTCGAAGAGCTCGGCCGCGGCCTCGCGGGAGTACAGGGCGGTCTCGGTCATCCGGTCGTGCAGCACGTCGGCGCACGCGGCGAGCTGATCGGGGCTCGGCCGGCCACCCTCGAGCGTGTACTCGGTGACCCGCTCGACGCGGCGGACGTCCAGCCCGCAGTTGTGGACGATGTCGGTGGCCTTGCTCGACCACGGCGAGATCGTGCCGAGGCGCGGTCCGACCACCACCAGGGTGCCGTCAGGGCCGTCCTGCACCGGATCGCCGTAGTCGAGGATCCGCGTGACGGTGTCGGTGGTGGCCACGTCGAGGGGACGCTCGCTGGCCACCCAGTGCACGTGCCGGGCGCGGACGCCGGTCAGTCCGGGGGCCACCTCCTGCAGACGGGTCAGCAGGGCCTGGGCTCGGAAGGCGGAGAGGGCGTTGCCGCCCTCGACCACGGTGAGTTCGACGTCGCGCGACACGCGACCCAGCCTATCGGCCCGTCCTGCCCGGCCCGCCGGGCGCATCGGTCCGCGTGGGTGCTGGTGCGCGGCGCGCTCCGGTGCCATCGTCGGAGCATGACCACACCCGCGGTGGAGGTGAGCGGACTCGTCGTCGAGCGCGGCGGCCGGACCGTGCTGGACGGCCTCGACCTCGAGATCCTGCGCGGCCGCGTCACCGGGCTGCTCGGACCGAGCGGCTGCGGCAAGTCCACGCTCATCCGGGCCATCGCCGGCGTCCAGGTGGTGAGGTCGGGTTCGGTGACGGTGCTCGGCGAGCCGGCCGGCTCGGCCGTGAACCGGCGGCGCGTGGCCTACATGACCCAGGCGAGCTCGGTCTATCCCGACCTCACCGTCGAGCAGAACCTCTCCTACTTCGCACGACTGTCCGCGGTGGGACGTGACCGCGTGGAGGCGGTGCTGTCCGCCGTCGACCTCGGCGCGCAGCGCGGGAGCCTGACCCGCGAGCTCTCGGGCGGGCAGCGGGCACGGGTCTCGCTGGCGGCGGCGCTGATCGCCGAGCCCGAGGTGTGCCTGCTCGACGAGCCCACCGTCGGCCTCGACCCCGTCCTGCGGCGCGACCTGTGGCGGCTGTTCGGCGGGCTGGCCGAGTCGGGCGTGACCCTGCTGGTCTCGAGCCACGTCATGGACGAGGCCGACCGGTGCGACGTCGTGCTGCTCATGCGCGAGGGCCGGATGATCGCGCAGGACTCCCCCGCCGGGCTGCGCGCCGCGACCGGGACGGCCGACATCGAGTCGGCCTTCCTCGCCCTGGCCGAGGGGGGTGCCGCGTGACGGGCGCGACCGCCACGGCCCAGCGGGTGCTGGCGCAGCTGCGGCACGACCCCCGCAGCATCGTCATGCTGCTGTTCCTGCCGTCGATCCTGCTGGCGCTGTTCCGCTACGTGTTCGACCAGCAGCCGCAGGTGTTCGCGCGGGTCGGTCCGCAGATGCTGGCGCTGTTCCCCTTCATCCTGATGTTCCTCATCACCAGCGTGACGATGGTGCGCGAGCGGATCTCCGGGACGCTCGAGCGGCTGCTGACGACGCCGCTGCGGCGCGGCGAGCTGATCGGCGGCTACGGCGTCGCGTTCGGTCTGGTCGCGCTGGCGCAGTCGGCGATCAGCCTCGTGGTGGCGCAGTGGCTGCTGGACCTCGGCCTCGACCGGCCGTGGGAGGCGTTGGTCTTCGCGATCCTCGGGTCCGTCGTGGGCACGGCGCTCGGGCTGCTGGCGTCGGCGTTCGCGCGCACCGAGTTCCAGGCCGTGCAGTTCATGCCGCTCGTGATCATCCCGCAGATCCTCGTGTGCGGACTGCTCGTGCCGGTGGACGCGATGCCCGAGGTGCTGCAGTGGCTCTCGGTCGTCATGCCGCTGACCTACGCGACCGACGCGTTCTCCTCCCTCGCGGCCGGCGAGGCGGCCTCGGAGCGGGTCACCGACCTGGTCGTGCTGATCGGGTTCGCCGTCGGCTCGGTCGCGCTGGCCTCGCTCACCCTGCGCCGCCGCACCCCCTGACGCCGAGTGGCAAACCGGGGTCGCGAGTGGCGCGGGATCAGCGGGCGGCGAGCGCGATGGCGAGCAGCAGGCAGCTGACGAACGAGACGGGCACGAGCCAGAGCACGCCGAAGAAGAGCGTCACCGTCGTGCCGACCTTCGGCGGGAAGAACCAGCGGGCGCGGGGCAGGTCGGCCGCGTCCTGGAGGACACCCGGACCGAGGCCGAAGCCCCGCCCCAGCGCCTTGAGCCGCGAGAACACGCGCGGGCCGCCGGCGGCGCCGGCCAGCTGGCCCAGCACGAGGCGCGCCTCGCCCACGTCGTCGCTCATCGCGACGGCGATCCCGAGCTCGGTGGCGAGCTGCTGCTCGTCCTCGACGGCCGCGATGATGCGCGAGCGCCGCCACGCGAACGCCCCCGAGAGAGCGGCGCCGACGAGCGCGATCAGGCCGGCGACGACGGTCAGCCAGGTGTCGTCGGCCAGGAGGCTGACGATCGCCAGGCCCACCAGGAACGGCCACGACACCACCATGATCCCGAGGCTGGGCCAGCGCAGCAGCCGCACGCCGAGTCGCAGCGCCTGCGCCGCACGCGCCGCCGCGACCTCGGTCTGGCCGTCCACCCGCGACGCGAAGCCTCCGACCGCCGCGTTCACCCGTCGTCCCGTCCTGCCGATGCCCATGCCTCCAGCCTAGGGAGCACCCCCGCAGGCCCCGAGATGTGCTCCGTATTCGACCTTTCAAGCCGGTTGAAAGGTCGAAAACGGAGCAAAACTCGGGCGGGTGGGGAGGCCGTGAAAATAGTGGCTTAACTCACAGTTAAAACCTTGTTACGATGACGCACCACCGTTCCGTTCCGTGCACTCCCACCCGCACGGAGCTCGTCCTTCCGAAAGGCTCATCGTGACCCGTACTCCTGCTGTGGCACGCCGTCTGGCCGTGCCCCTCTCCGCCACGCTGATCGCCGGCATGGCCGGCGCGCTGACGATGGCCGGCGCCGGCACGGCGAACGCCGCCGACGTCCGACTGTCGAAGACGTTCACCTACAACTGCGGCGTCACCGCGGGCCCGCTCGACCTCGGTCGGCACAACCTCGGCGTGGCCATCTCCACCACCGTGCCCACCTCGGTCCGCGCCGGCCAGACGATCCCGGCTCGTCCCGTGAACATCACGCTGACGCTCCCCGAGGACCTCCGCGCCGCCACGGCCGGCCTGCTGCAGGGCCGCGAGGCCGCCGGCGCCAGCACCGACGCCTCGCTCACCCTGACCACCGGTGGTCGCAGCACCGCGGTGCGGATCCCGAGCCTGGCCGCCCCGCGGACCCCGGTCCCGCAGAACGTCGGCGACAAGTGGACCATCCCGGCCACCGGCACGGTCCCGGCGATCAAGGCGCCCGCGAACACCAAGCACACCGTCGCGCTCGGCGTGCCGAAGTCGTTCACGATCGCGGCCACGATCTACCGCGCCGACGAGTCCACGGTCCCGTCGAGCCTCACGTGCACCGGCCCGTCCAACCTGGCCCTCGGCTCGATCAAGGTCCCCAACCGTGCACCGGTCGTCAGCAAGAAGACGGTCAAGGTCGTCACGAAGCAGAAGAAGGCCAAGGCCTTCGTGCTGCGCGCCCGTGACGCCGACGGCGACCGCCTGACCTACAAGGTCGGCAAGGTCAGCAAGAAGGCCGGCAAGGTCAGCGGCAAGGGCCCGAAGTTCACGTTCGTCCCGAAGAAGGGCTTCAAGGGCAAGACGGCGTTCTACGTGACCGTCCGCGACGGCTACGGCGGCAGCGCCAAGGTGAAGGTCGTCGTCACCGTCAAGAAGTGACGCCACCCGCAGCGTGACGCAGGGGCGAGGGCCGCGAGGCTCTCGCCCCTGCGCCTGTCCGGCTACTTCAGGAACTTCGAGGTGGAGCGGTCCTTGAGGATCGTGCCGCCGGTCTGGCACGTGGGGCAGTACTGCAGCGAGGAGTCGGCGAAGACCACCTCGGCCACCGTGTCGCCGCAGACCTCGCACGTCTGGCCCGCCCGGCCGTGCACGCGCATCCGCTCGCGCTTGGCGTCCTTGAGGTCGGCCGCGGGCTTGCCGTCGGCCGCCGCGACGGCCTCGGCGAGCACCGAGGTGACCGCCTCCTCCAGGCGAGCGATCTCGTCGTCGTCGAGCTTCTCGGCGATCGCGAAGGGCGAGAGCCGCGCGGCGTGCAGGATCTCGTCGCTGTAGGCGTTGCCGATGCCCGCCACCACGGTCTGGTCGCGCAGCAGCCGCTTGACCTGCATCCGGCGCTGCAGCAGCGGCCGCAGCTCGAAGCCCGGCGCGAGCGGGTCGGGACCGAGCCGCTCGATCCCGGGCACCTCGTGCGGGTCCCGCACGGCGTAGACGGCCAGGCCCTTGCGGGTGCCGGCCTCGGTGAGGTCGAAGCCCTCGTGCGGGCCCGAGCCCCGGTCGACGCGGAACCTCAGGGCGAGCGGGCCACCCATCTTGACCCGGCTGTCGCCGAAGTGGTCGGACCAGCGCAGCCAGCCCGCCTTGGCCAGGTGGATCACGAGGTGCAGCCCGTCGACGTCGATGTCGATGAACTTGCCGTGCCGCGTGACGCCGCTGACGGTGAGCCCCGCGAACGACGACACGGGCGGGTCGTAGGTCTTGAGCACCGCGAACGACGCGGGCTCGATCTCGACCACGACCGCGCCCTCGAGCTGGGCCTGCAGCCAGTGGACGAGGGCCTCCACCTCGGGCATCTCGGGCATGACGTCAGCGTACGAGGATCAGCCGACGAACGTCAGCCACAGCAGCACCAGGTTGAGCGCCACGATCGCCGCGGCCGCGAGCGTCGCGAGCACGGTGGTGAGCCGCCGGTTCACGAACTCGCCCATGATGGCGTGCCGCGAGGTCAGCCAGACCAGCGGCACGACGGCGAACGGGATGCCCATCGACAGGACGACCTGCGAGACCACGAGGGCCCGCGTGGGGTCGATCCCGAGCAGCAGGACGATCACGGCCGGCACGAGCGTGATGAGGCGCCGGGTGACCGGCTTGAGCGACCACGGCGTCAGGGCGCGCATGACCTCGGCGCCCGCGGCGCTGCCGACCGAGGTCGACGAGATGCCCGAGCCCAGCAGCGCGACCGCGAACAGCAGCGCCACGCCCGCGCCGATCTCGCTCGTGATGAGCTCGTGCGCGCCGGCGATCGTATCGGTGCCGGGCAGGCCCTGCAGGTTCGCCGCGGCCATGAGCAGCAGGCCGAGGTTGAGCATGCCGGCGAGGATCAGCGCCAGCACGACGTCGATCCGGGTGGCGGCCAGCAGGTCGCGCACCGTCGAGCTCTCGCCCCGGACGCCCAGACGGTCGGCCGTGAGGCTCGAGTGCAGGTAGACCGCGTGCGGCATGACGGTGGCGCCGACGATGCCCGAGGCCAGCAGCACGCTCTCGGCACCGTCGAACCGCGGCACCAGTCCCTGCACGACCTCGCCAGCGGCGGGCGGGCCGACGACGAGGCCGGCCAGGAAGCCCACCGCGATCAGCAGCAGGAAGCCGACGATGACGCGCTCGAGCGCGCCCTGGCCACGGTGGTCGCCGATCGCGAGCACCAGCATCGCGACCAGGGCGGTCAGCAGCGCGCCGAGCGGCAGCGGCACGCCGAACAGCAGGTGGAACGCGATTGCGCCGCCGATGACCTCGGCGAGGTCGGTGGCGATCGCGATCCCCTCGGCCTGCATCCAGTACGCGAAGCGCGCGCGGACGCCCAGACGGTCGCCCACCTGGCCCGCCAGCGAGCGGCGGGTGACCAGGCCGAGCTTGGCCGAGAGGTACTGGATCAGCACGGCCATGAGGTTGGCCAGCACGATCACCCAGACGAGGGTGTAGCCGAACTGCGCGCCGGCCGTGAGGTTCGTGGCGACGTTGCCGGGATCGACGTACGCGATGGCAGCGACGAACGCCGGCCCCAGCAGCGTGAGCCGGCGCCGCAGGACCTGGGTCACTCGACCCGCAGATCCTGGTACTCGGGGTGCTTCTCGACGAACCGCTTGATGTAGCTGCAGTGGATGCGGGCCTTCTTGCCGCGCGCCCGCACGTCGTCGAGCGCGAAGGTCACGAGCTGGCTGGCCAGGCCCTGGCCCTCGAAGCGCTCGTCGATGATCGTGTGCGGGAAGACGACGACGTCGCCCTCTTCACGAGCCTCGGTGAAGCCGGCGCGCTCGCCGTCGACCGCGATCTCGTACTGCTGCTCCGCCGCGATGTGCGTGATGTCGACCGTCATGGGAACGACCTTCCCACACTCGGTTTTCCCTTGCGCACCATGCGTGCCGGGCCGACGGCGACGTTCGTCTCTTCGGGCCCGGTCCCGCCGCGCAGTCGCTACGGTGTCGGGTATGAAGATCAGCGTCATCGGCTGTGGCTACCTCGGCGCCGTCCACGCCGCGAGCATGGCGGAGCTGGGCCACGAGGTCGTCGGCGTCGACACCGACCTGGCCAAGATCGAGAGCCTGTCCGCCGGGCGTGCCCCGTTCTTCGAGCCGAACCTGCCCGAGCTGCTCGAGCGCACCCTGGCCAGCGGCCGGCTGTCGTTCACCACGGACTTCGCCGACGTCGCCGACGCGCAGGTGCACTTCCTGTGTGTCGGCACGCCGCAGAAGCGCGGCGAGTACGCGGCCGACCTGGCCTACGTCGACGGCGCGTTCACGAGCCTGCTGGAGGTCATCGCGCCCAGCGCGCTCGTCGCCGGCAAGTCCACCGTGCCCGTCGGCACGGCCGAGCGGCTCGCGGCGCAGCTGGCCGAGGTCCGGCCCGACGCGATGCTCGTGTGGAACCCCGAGTTCCTGCGGGAGGGCTTCGCGGTCAAGGACACGCTGCACCCCGACCGTCTGGTCTACGGCGTTCCCGACGGCGGGGCCGGCGAGCGCGCCACCGCGCTGCTCGACGAGGTCTACGCCGCGATCCTCGCCGAGGGCACGCCTCGCCTCACGATGGACCCGGCCACCGCGCAGCTGGTCAAGGTCGCCGCGAACTCGTTCCTGGCCACGAAGATCTCGTTCATCAACGCGATGGCCGAGCTGTGCGAGCGCACCGACGCCGACGTCACCGCGCTGGCCGACGCGATCGGCCTCGACGACCGCATCGGGCGCAAGTTCCTCAACGCCGGCCTCGGCTTCGGCGGCGGCTGCCTGCCGAAGGACATCCGCGCGTTCATGGCGCGCGCCGGCGAGCTCGGCGCCGACCAGACCCTCAGCTTCCTGGCCGAGGTCGACGCGATCAACACCCGCCGCCGCGTGCGCATGGTCGACCTCGCCCGCGAGGAGTGCGGGGGCTCGCTCATGGGCCGCACCGTCGCGGTGCTGGGCGCCTCGTTCAAGCCCGACAGCGACGACATCCGCGACTCCCCCGCCCTCAACGTGGCCGAGCAGCTGCGGCTGCAGGGCGCGAACGTGCGCGTCACCGACCCGGCCGCGCTGGGCAACGCGAAGTCGTCCTACCCGAACCTGCTCTACGTGGAGGACACCGAGGAGGCGCTCACCGGCGCCGACCTCGTCCTGCTGCTCACCGAGTGGCGCGAGTACCGCGAGCTCGATCCCGAGGCCGTCGGCGCGCTGGTGCGCCGCCGGGCGCTGCTCGACGGGCGCAACGCGGTCGACCCCGACCGCTGGCGCGCCGCCGGCTGGACCTACCGCGCCCTGGGCCGCCGCGCCTGAGACACGCCCACCCACGACAGAGCAGGGGCCCGCAGCCATCGGCTGCGGGCCCCTGTCGTGTCGGCGTCAGTCGATCTCGCGCTTGAGGATCTTGCCCGTCGCGGTCATCGGCAGCGCGTCGCGGAACTCCACGATGCGCGGGTACTTGTACTGGGCGAACTGGCCCTTGGCCCACTCGCGCAGCTCGGCCTCGGTGGTGGGATCGTCGGCGTTCTTGACCACGACCGCCTTGATCTCCTCGCCGTGCGACTCGTGCGGGACGCCGATGACGGCGACCAGCGAGACCGCCGGGTGCGTCATCAGCACCTCCTCGAGCTCACGCGGGTACACGTTGTAGCCGCCGCGGATGATCATGTCCTTGCTGCGGTCGACGATGTAGTAGTAGCCGTCGTCGTCCTTGCGGGCGAGGTCGCCCGTGCGGAACCACTCGCCCTGGATCGCCTCGGCCGTGGCGGCGGGGCGGTTGTAGTAGCCCTTCATGATGCCGTGACCCTTGATCGCGATCTCGCCGATCGCCTCCGGGTCGTGCGGCACGTCGCTCCAGTCGTCGTTGATGAGCTTCATCTCGACGCCCTCGACCGGACGGCCGATGGAGCCCACGCGGACCTCCTCGCCGCGGACGCCGAACGAGGCGACGGGCGAGGTCTCGGAGAGGCCGTAGCCCTCCTGGATGACGATGCCGAACTTCTCCTCGAACTGACGGTGGATGTCGGCCGGGAGCGCGGCGCCACCGGCGGCCGCCGTGCGGATGGTCTTGGCGATGGCCTCGACGTCGATGCTGCCGTCGGACGCGGCGAGCGCCTGCAGCAGGCCCCAGTACATCGTGGGCACGCCGGCGAAGAACGTGATCTTCTCCTTCAGCAGGAGCGCCAGGGCGGCCTCGGGCTCGAACCGCGGCAGGTAGACGACCGTGCCGCCGTAGAGGAACGCGCCGTTCTGGATGACGGTCTGGCCGAAGATGTGGAACAGCGGCAGCACCGCGAGGTACGTGTCCGGGTCGTTCTCGTCGGCGCCGAACAGCGAGGTGCCGAGGGCGGCGTTGGCGCGCAGGTTGCGGTGCATCAGCTCGGCGCCCTTGGGCTGTCCGGTGGTGCCCGACGTGTAGAGGATCACGGCGGTGTCGTCGTCGTCGCGCTCGACCGTGGTGAACTCCGGCGACTGCTGGGCCACGAGCGGGCCGTAGAACTCCGGCGGCTCCATCGGCTCGGGCGCGGCCGAGTCGAGCTTGATGAGGAAGAACTCCTTGCACGCCTCGACCTCGTTGAAGCCGGCCCAGGCGCGGTCGCCGATCGGCAGGTCGGGGGTGCCCTCGAACGCGATGAAGGCGACGGCGCCGGAGTCGTCGAGGTGGTAGGCGACCTCGCGCTCGGACAGCAGGACGTTCAGCGGGACGACCACGGCACCGGCCTTGAGGATGCCGAAGTAGGCGATCGTGAAGTAGGGCAGGTTCGGGATCGAGATCGCGACCTTGTCGCCGGGCTTGATCCCCCGCGAGACGAGCAGGTTGGCGACCTGGTTGGCGGCGCCGTTGACCTGCGCGTAGTTCAGGCGCGTGTCACCGAAGACGATGGCGGTGCGCTCGGGGTACTTCGCGGTCGTGTCGTCGAGGATCGCGGCGAGGTTGGTCACGGTGCCTTCTTTCGGGGGGTGTGGCCTCAGTTACATCGTCACTGTAACCAACGACCGCGGCACAAAGTGTGCCGCGACCCCTGTAGCAAAGCGTCGCGACCACACCCCTCCCGACGACTCAGCAGCCGTCGCGCATCAGGTCAGGCTGGTTGCCGTCGGTGACCTCGACCATCGTGATCCGCGAGGAGTCCGTGAGGCGGTCCGGAGCCTCGTCGAAGAGGAAGCCGATCCAGCGCGTGTCCTCACGGACGAACGCGCCGGTCTGCGAGTAGCCGGCCTCCTCCGGCTCCGACAGCGCCCCGCCGTAGGCCCGGCGCAGGCCTCCGTAGCTGTTGCCCACCGAGATGCCCTTCGCCGTCTCGGCCCCGTCCTTGAACAGGCCCAGCGTGGCGATCGTGCCGTCCTGCCGGACCTGCACGTCGAACCCGTCGCCGAGGTCGCCGGTCCAGCGGTACCGGGTGCCCTCGCAGACCAGTCCACTGTCGTCCCGCTCGATCAGCCCGGTCGCGATCGCCTCGTCGACCGGCGTGCCGACCCGGATCGGCTCGATCGCACCGGGAACCACGTCGCCCACCGTGATCGGGCGTCCCTCGGCGTCGACCGGGTCGGCGGGAGACCAGGAGGGCCCCGTCCGGTCGGCGCGGGCCGCCGCGAGATCGGGATCCTCCGTGGCGCTCGGCGCGGGGGACGTGGCCGTCGGGGCGGGCGACGACGTGACGGTGGTGCCGGGGTCGGCGGCCGACGCCGATCCTCCGTCCAGCTGGCGGGCGGCGAAGCCGGCGCCGACGCCGGCGATCACGCTGGCGGCGACGAGGGATGCTGCGATGCTGCGGTTCATGGTGTCCTCACCGACCGCCTCCGTGACGGTCTCACCCTCCTGATGCCGCCGGGGCACGGAAAGTTGTCACGCATCGGCACCGGCCGTGAGCTGCGCCCGGACGAAGCGCCGCGCCGTGTGGATCCGCGCCTTCACCGTGCCGAGCGCGACGCCGAGGATCGTCGCGATCTCGTCGTACGGCAGTCCCCCGAGGTCGCGCAGGACGAGTGCCTCCACCGTCTCGGGGTGGCGCTCCTCGAGCGCCTCGATCGCGTCGAGGAGGTCGAGCCGCGTGCCGGCGACGACGCTGGTGCGTGCCGGGTCGGCCGTCTCCGGCGCCGCGTCGAGGCCTCGCTCGACGGATCGCCGCTTCAGCGTCCGGTACGTCATCCGCGCCTGGTTGGTCGCCACCATCGCGGCCCAGGCCTCGAACGAGCCCCGGGCCGCCCAGGTGTCGAGCCGCGTGGCGATCGTGAGCAGGGCGTCCTGGGCGGCCTCCTCCGCGTCCTGGGGGTAGGGCAGGACGCGTCGGCAGCGCCGCTGCACGAGGGGTCGGACCTGTCCGAGCAGGTCCTCGAGCGCCGCCCGATCGCCGGCGCGGGCGCGCGCGACCAGGGCGTGGTGCACGTCCATCCGGCCTCCCCACCGATACTGGTCACGATGCGACAGATCGGACGTTACCGGCTCGACTCCGTGCAGGGGGTCGGCGCCTTCGCGACGGTGTGGCGCGGCCACGACCCCGATCTGGACGTCACGGTGGCGGTGAAGGTGCTGGCCGACAACTGGGCCCACCACCCCGACGTCCGCGAGCGATTCCTCGAGGAGGCCCGGCTGCTGCGCCGCATCCACGACCCTCTCGTCGTGCGGGTCCACGACGTCGGCGTCCAGGACGACCGGCCGTACTTCGTGATGGACTTCGTGCCCGGCGGGACGCTGGCCGACCGGGTCGGCGATCTCGGCACCGACGACGCCGTGGCGTGGGTCGTGGCGGCGTGCCGGGCCGTGCAGGCGCTGCACGACCACGACGTCCTGCACCGCGACGTCAAGCCCTCCAACCTGCTGGTGAGCGGCGACGACAAGGTCCTCATCAGCGACCTCGGGAGTGCGAAGCGACTGGCCGAGGCGAGCGGGATCACCGTCACCACCGGAACGCCCGCCTACATGGCACCCGAGCAGGCGTACGGGCAGCCGCTGGACGCGCGCACCGACGTCTACGCCCTCGGGGTCCTCGCGCACGAGCTGATCGCCGGCCGGCTGCCGTTCGACGGTCCGCTCGGACGGACCGCCAACGACCGGCTGGAGCCGACCGGAGCCGGCCCGCGGGTCGACGCGGTCGTCGCCGCCGCGCTGTCCGTGCGGCGCGAGGGCCGTCCGGCGTCGGCGGCCGCGCTGGCCGAGGCGCTCGAGTCGAGCGAGGAGCCGGGGCGCACGGCCGTGCCGCCCTGGCTCGTCGCCCTGCTGATGATCGTGGCCTTCGCCGCCGCCGCCGTCACCACCTGGTACCTGGGCTGAGGCGACGACCGGCGACTCACCAGGTGAGGCCGGTGAGTCGCTCGTAGGCCTCGATGTAGCGGTCGCGCGTGCGCTCCACGATCTCGTCGGGCAGCCGCGGCGGGGGCGTGTCGGACGCGCGGTCCCAGCCGGACTCCTCCGACGTCAGCCAGTCGCGGACGAACTGCTTGTCGTAGCTGGGCTGCGCCTGGCCGGGCACGTAGCGGTCGGCGGGCCAGAAGCGCGACGAGTCGGGCGTGAGCACCTCGTCGGCCAGCACGATCGTGCCGTCGGGACGGGCGCCGAACTCGAGCTTGGTGTCGGCCAGGATGATGCCGCGCTCGCGGGCGATCTCCTCGGCACGGCCGTAGACGGCCAGGGTGAGGTCGCGCAGCCGCTCGGCCATCTCGGTGCCGACGGTCTCCACGACCGCCTCGAACGAGACGTTCTCGTCGTGCTCGCCGAGATCGGCCTTCGTGGCCGGGGTGAAGATCGCGGTGTCGAGGCGCGAGCCGTCGACGAGCCCGTCGGGCAGCGGGATGCCGCACACGGCGCCGGTCTCGCGGTAGTCGGCCAGGCCCGAGCCGGTGAGGTAGCCGCGGGCGACGCACTCGACCGGGAACATGTCGAGCCGCTCGACGACCAGCGCGCGGCCGGCCACCTCGTCGGGCACGTCGGTGCTGACGACGTGGTGCGGCACGAGGTCGGCCAGCTGGTCGAACCACCACAGGCTCATCCGGGTGAGGATCTCGCCCTTGTCGGGGATCCCCGGCTCGAGCAGGAAGTCGTAGGCGCTGACCCGGTCCGACGCGACCATCAGCAGGTGGTCGCCGTACGTGTACAGGTCGCGGACCTTGCCCGAGTGCAGGTGGGTGGCTCCGGGAATCTCCAGCGGCATGGGATCAGGCTAGTGGCCTGCCCGTCGGCGCGTTTCCGTGGCAGGCTGTGCCGGTGCCATCGACCCGGACCACGACCACGACGCTGCTCGTGTCGGCCCTCGTGGTCTACAGCGCCCAGGGGATGCTCGTCCCGGTGCTGGCGCCCGTCACCCGGCTGGTCGGGCTCGGCGAGGTCGACCTCGGCGCCGTCATGACGCTGTCCGCGGCGATGCTCGTGCTGACCGGTCCGTGGTGGGGTCGCGAGGTCGACCGGGTCGGCGTCCACGCGGTCCTCGTGCGCGGCCTGCTGGTCGCCACGATCGGTGCGGCTGGCTTCGCCGTGATGACCGAGGTCGCCGTCCGGCAGGAGCTGCCGCGGTGGCTCGTGCTCTCGGCGTTCGCCCTCACCCGGGGCGTGCTCTACGGCGTCGGCTTCGCCGCCGTCCCCGTCGCGGCGCTGACCTATCTCGCCTCCACGAGCGACGGCGCCACCGCGCGCACGCAGGCGATGGGCGCGTTCGGAGCGGTGCAGGGCATCTCGCTCGTCGTGGGTCCCGCCATCGGCGGCCTCGCGGCGATCGGCGGGCTGCTGCTGCCGGTGCACCTCGCGCCCGTCCTCGTCGGGGCGACCCTCGTCGCCGTGTGGCTGCTGCCCGCGCCCGAGCGGCAGGAGCGCCCCGAGCGCGAGCGACTCGGCTTCGGCGACCCGCGTGTGCTGCCCTACCTCGCGGCGGGCGCCACGCTCTTCCTCGGCCTGGCGCTCGTCGAGATCATCCTCGGCTTCCTCGTGCAGGACCGCCTCGGCCTCACGAACAGCGAGACCGCGGGCGTCGTCGCCGTCGCGGGCGTCGCGATCGGCATCGGCTTCGCCCTCACGCAGGCCGTCGTCGCACCCCGCGTCCCCGGCGGGCCGCGCGCGCTCATCGTGATCGGCAGCCTCGTCGCCGCGGCCGGCTACGCACTCGCGATCGTCGCCACCACGCTCGGCGTGCTGCTGCCGGCCCTCATGGTCATCGCGGCCGGACTCGGGCTCGCCGTCCCTGGCTACAACGCCGGCGCCACGCTCGTCGTCGAGCCGTCGGAGCACGCCGCGGTCGCGGGCCAGCTCTCGGCGACCGTGGGTCTCACCTATGTGATCGGGCCGGTGCTGGGCGCCGGTCTCTACGGCCTCAACGACCTCGCCCCGATCGTCGGCGCCGCCCTCCTCTCGGTCGTGGCGGCCGTCGTGGCTGCCGCCAGCGTCCGACCCGTGGCACGATGACGCCATGGGCGTCGTGCATCCCGGATCCGAGCTGAACCCCACCAAGGCCGAGCTGCTGGAAGCCTGGCTGCCGAGCCGCGACTGGTGGCCGCAGGGCGCGGAGGTGCCCGCCTTTCAGGCGAACTTCCGCTTCGACGACCCCGAGGGCGAGGTCGGCATCGAGTCGTTCCTGCTCCCCGTGGGCGACGACATCGTGCACGTGCCGCTGACCTACCGCTCCGCCCCGCTCGAGGGCGCCGAGCTCGTGGGCGAGATGGACCACTCGGCGCTGGGTCGCCGCTGGGTCTACGACGGCGCGACCGACCCGGTCTACCTCGCCGAGGCGGCCGCCGTGATCCGTGAGGGTCGCGGCGAGGTGACGATGCTGACGCCCGAGGGCGAGCCGATCCCGCGCCGCCGGTTCACCGCGGCCGTGCACGGCAGCGGCTCGGGCCACGGCGAGCTGCACGTCGCGCGGGTCGTCGACGCCCACGCCCCCGCCGAGGCCTCGGGCATCCTCACGGCCACGTGGGCCGAGCACCCCGGCCCCGCGGTCCTGGCCTGGCTCGCCTGACCGCCCGTCCCGAGATGTGCTCCCTCTTCTACGTTTCAGACCTGCTGAAAGGTAGAAATTGGAGCAGATCTCGTCACGCGAGGGTCAGAGGATGGCGCCGGGCGCGTAGGCCGCGGCGTCGGGGTGGCGCTGCAGGACGGCCTCGACCTGCGTGAGCACCTGCGCGACCTGCGAGACGGCCGCGCCGGTGAAGGCCAGCGGCTCGGCGACGAGGCGCTGCAGGTCGTCGGCCGTGAGGCCGAGCCGCTCGTCCGCGGCGAGACGGTCGAAGAGGTCGTTGTCGGCCGTGCCCTGCTCGCGCATCTCGAGCGCGACGGCGACCGCGTGCTCCTTGATGGCCTCGTGGGCCGACTCGCGGCCGACGCCGTGGCGCACCGCGGCCATGAGCACCTTGGTGGTGGCCAGGAAGGGCAGGTAGCGGTCGAGCTCGCGCTGGACCACGGCCGGGAAGGCACCGAACTCGTCGAGCACGGTCAGGAAGGTCTCGAAGAGGCCGTCGGCGGCGTAGAACGCGTCGGGCAGCGCCACGCGGCGCACGACCGAGCACGACACGTCGCCCTCGTTCCACTGGTCGCCCGAGAGCTCGCCGACCATCGACGCGTAGCCGCGCAGGACGACGGCGAGGCCGTTGACGCGCTCGCACGAGCGGGTGTTCATCTTGTGCGGCATCGCCGAGGAGCCGACCTGGCCGGGCTTGAAGCCCTCGGTGACGAGCTCGTTGCCCGCCATGAGGCGGATCGTGAGGGCCAGGCTCGACGGCGCGGCGACCAGCTGCACGAGCGCGCTGACGGCGTCGAAGTCCAGCGAGCGCGGGTAGACCTGGCCGACGCTGGTGAACGTGCGCTCGAAGCCCAGGTGCGCCGCGACGCGCTGCTCGAGGTCGGCGAGCTTCGCCTCGTCACCGCCGAGGAGGTCGAGCATGTCCTGGCCGGTGCCCACCGGGCCCTTGATGCCGCGCAGCGGGTAGCGCGCGATGAGCTGCTCGACGCGCTCGATCCCCACCAGCAGCTCGTCGGCGGTGGTGGCGAAGCGCTTGCCGAGCGTGGTGGCCTGCGCGGCGACGTTGTGGCTGCGGCCGGCCATGACGAGCTCGGCGTGCTCGCCCGCGAGGCGACCGAGGCGCGCCAGCGCGGCGACGGCGCGGTCGCGCACCAGCTCGAGCGACGCGCGCACCTGCAGCTGCTCGACGTTCTCGGTGAGGTCGCGCGAGGTCATGCCCTTGTGGATGTGCTCGCTGCCGGCCAGCGCGGCGAACTCCTCGATGCGCGCCTTGACGTCGTGGCGGGTGACGCGCTCGCGCGCGGCGATCGAGTCGAGGTCGACCTGGTCGACGACGGCCTCGTGCGCTTCGATGACGCCGTCGGGGGTCTCCACCCCGAGGTCGCGCTGGGCCTTCAGCACCGCGATCCACAGCTGCCGCTCGAGGACGATCTTGTGCTCGGGCGACCAGATGCGGGCCAGCTCGGCGGAGGCGTAGCGGGAGGCGAGGACGTTCGGAGTGGTCACCGGCCCATTGTCGCAGTCCGCGGTCAGGGCGTGGAGAGCAGGACGCGGCCCTCGTCGTCGAGCAGCTTGCCCTGACGCTTGACGCTGCGCACGATCGTGGCGCGGTCGGTGACCCGCCATCCCGGCACGCGCTCCGCTGCCGTGCCCTCGAACTCGAACAGCTCGGCGAGGGCGTTGAACCGCACCACCAGCGCGAGGTTGGACGCGCCCACGACGGCCGCGCACCGCACGACGCAGGGCAGGTCGCCGATCACGCCGCCCGCCGTGCGTGGGTCGTCCGCCTCGGCCTCGAGGATCACGCCGCGTCCCGCACCGCCCGCGGAGGCCACGACGTCGCAGCCCAGCCGGATCGCGCGCGAGCGCAGCGCCCGCTCCAGCAGGCGGCGCGCGGTGGGCTCGGGACGGTCGAGCCGGCGCCCGATGTCGGCCACGCTCATGCGGGGGTCCTCGATGAGGATCTCGGTGAGCTGGGCGAGCACCTCGGCGTCGGGCGGCGTGACGGTGCCGTCGCCACGGCGGTCGAGCCCGCTGACCTGCTCGGGGCTGAGCGCGCCGAGTCGCCACTGCGCGTCCTCGCGGTGCACGCCGGCGATGAACGAGGCGCGCGTGCCGACGATGTCGGGATCGTCGCCCACGAAGGTGTCGACCGCCTGCCGCATCTGACCCAGTCCGCGGCCGATGAGGATGATGGCGACATCGTCCTTGCCGGCCAGCAGGTCGACGGAGTAGACCTCCTCCGCCTGGGCGATCTGCTCGGCGACCCGGACGTCGGCACCGGGACGGCAGGTCAGCTTGAGGACCACGGCATCGCGGTCGGGCGCCAGCTGCTCGGCGCTGGGACGCACCACGAACCAGGCCAGTCGCTCGGCGACCAGACGGTCCCAGCGACGGGCGGCGGTGGCGGGGTCGACGCCGATCGTGCGGCCGATGGCGCTCCACGGGGCCCGGGGAGCGACCTGCAGGGCGTGCACGAGCGCGAGGTCGACCTCGGGGAGCTCAGGCAGGGACTGCGACGACGCGTACATGCGGCCAGAATACGGGTTGCCGGTCCGACCGCACGCCCAGGTGACGGATCAGCCCGCCGAGGGCCCTCCGACTGACGGAACCGCGCTGTGGCGTCGGCGGGGACTCAGCCGGGCAGGTTCGCCGCGATGTCGCGCCGGTGGTGCGCCCCGCGGATGCGGATGAGGTCGACGGCCTCGTACGCGCGGGCCCGGGCCTGGTCGAGGTCGTCGCCGACGGCCGTCACCGACAGCACGCGGCCACCGGCCGTGACCAGGTTGCCGTCCTCGTCGATCTTCGTGCCGGCGTGGATCACGTCGACCCCCTCGACCGCGTTGGCCTCGTCGAGTCCCTCGATGCGGTCGCCGGTGACGGGCGACTCGGGGTAGTGCTCCGAGGCGATCACCACGGTGAGCGCGGCGCCGTCGCGCCACTGCGGCAGCCCGACCTCGGCGAGCGTGCCCGTGGCGGCGCCGTGCAGGAGCGCCGACAGCGGCGTCCTCAGCAGCGACAGCAGCGCCTGGGTCTCGGGGTCGCCGAAGCGGGCGTTGAACTCGACCACGCGCGTGCCGCGGCTGGTGAGCGCGAGGCCGGCGTAGAGCAGCCCCTGGAACGGGGTGCCGCGCGCGGCCATCTCCTTGACGGTGGGCAGCAGGACCCGCTGGGTCACGTCGCTCACGAGGTCGTCGGGCGCCCAGTCGAGCGGGGTGTACGCACCCATGCCGCCGGTGTTCGGTCCCTCGTCGTCGTCGAGGGCGCGCTTGAAGTCCTGCGCCGGCTGCAGCGGCAGCACGGTGGAGCCGTCGGTGATCGCGAACAGCGACACCTCGGGACCGTCGAGGTACTCCTCGATCACGACGCGATCGCACGAGACGCCGTGGTCGTAGGCCGCCTGGCGGTCCTCGGTGACGACGACGCCCTTGCCGGCCGCGAGGGCATCGTCCTTGACGACGTAGGGCGGGCCGAAGGTGTCGAGCGCGTCGGCGACCTGCTCGGGCGTCTCACACACGCGCGCCATCGCGGTGGGCACCTCGGCGGCGGCCATGACCTGCTTCGCGAACGCCTTCGAGCCCTCGAGCTGCGCGGCCTCGGCGCTGGGACCGAAGCAGGCGATGCCCGCATCGCGCACCGCGTCGGCGACGCCCGCGACGAGCGGGGCCTCGGGTCCGACGACGACGAGCCCGGCGCCGATGCGGGTGGCGAGGTCGGCCACGGCGGCGCCGTCGAGCGGGTCGACGGGGTGCAGGGTGGCGATGTCGGCCATGCCCGGGTTGCCCGGGGCGGCGTGGACCTCGGTGACCTGCGGGTCGCGGGAGAGGGCCAGGGACAGGGCGTGCTCGCGGCCGCCGGTGCCGATGACGAGAACCTTCACCCGTCGAGCCTATCGCCGGTGCACACGGGCTCCCGCATCGATCAGGATGGCGTGATGTCGGCGGCGATCTCGCGCGCGAACGCCACGAGCGCGTCCCACGGGCGCGGGCCGTCGGTGCCGGTGAGGAACGAGGACCACGTCAGCGGCGGCGGTGCCGGCAGTGCGAGGTCGTCGAAGGCGCGGGTCCAGCCGGCCAGCAGGCGCTCGTCGTAGCGGCCCGAGGCGAGCAGGAAGCTCGTGACGGCCGAGACCGTGCCGCGCCGGGCCTCGTCGTCCTCGCGCAGCAGCTCGGCCAGGTCGGCGCCGAAGCCCTCGGCGTCGAACTCGGGCCACGACGCGGCGGCGTGCAGGCCGTCGCGCAGCAGGTCGGGCAGGCGGTCCCAGTCGGTGATGTCCTCGCGGTGTGGTCCGAACGCGATCGTGGCCAGCGCCGAGACGACGCCGCCCGCGCCGATGGCCGCGAAGAACCCCGCCATCGCCTCGGGGCGCCGGTGCTGGCGCTCCAGCACGCGCAGGAGCCGCGTGAAGCGCGCCGCCTGCTGCCGCGAGACCAGGTCGGCCGGAGGAAGGACGTCAGTCATCGGCCCCCCGGGACCCGCGACCCGTGACGACGTCGCCGAGGGCGCTGACGACCTCGTCGAGCGTCAGCGGCGCGAGGGTGACCTCGACCTCCTCGGTGCCCGTGCGCGGGGCGTGCTCGACCCGGTACCAGCCCTGCGGACCGGCGTCGACGACCGTGACGGTGGCGTCGACGTCGCGCTCGGCCCAGTTGCCGGTGGCGCGCCAGGCCAGCCGCCAGCCCTCGAGGACCGGGTCGAGGTCGGCGTCGCCGCTGGGGTCGACGCCCTCGAGCGTCATGGCCGCGTCGATGACGGTGGTGTTCGTCGTCACCGTGGGGCGCTCGGCCGGGACCTCGCGGTCGAAGATCGCCAGCCACTGGCGCAGCTGGTCGCGCAGCAGGCCGAGCTCGGTGGCGGTGACGACGACGGCGCCCTCGGTGTCGGGCGCGCTCGTGGTGGCGCGGCCGTCGGGCATCCAGCCGATGAACAGGGGCGAGAGGGTGGCGCCGTCGAAGCGCTCGACGACGATGCTGCGCGCGGGACCCACCGCGACCTCGACCAGGCTCGCGGCCGTGGGGTGGACGCCCGCGGAGGTCACGAGGCCCTCCTGGCGCAGGCGGGTGGGCGCGTCGGCCGGGGCCACGCGGCCGGCGTGCACCTCGGCCAGCTTGATGAGGTCGTCGTAGCCGACGGTGAGCTGCAGGAAGGTCTCGTCGAGTCTCGGCACGGTGGCTCCAGCGTTCGCAGGGGTGTCGTTCATGTCAGTCCCAGAACGTCAGCTTGTCGCCGACGTCCTTCCAGGTGTCGCCGTCGGTGACGGTGTCCCAGGCCTTCGAGGCGCCGTCGCTGATCTCGTCCCAGTGGTCCACCACCTCGGCGCCGGCCCAGACCAGGCCGGTGCCCACGGCGATGGCGCCGGTGACCGGGTTGGGCGCGATGAGGAACGCCGTGGTGGAGGCGCTGAAGGCGGTCTCGGCCACGTCGGCCACGTAGCCGGCGCCCTCGCGCTCGAAGGCGTCGATCGGGTTGCCCTGCTGGATCAGGTTGTTGACGCCGACCGCCGTGCTGTAGACGCCACCCACGATGCCGAGGCCGCGCATGAGGCCCAGGCCTCCGGGGTTGCGGCTCAGCGGGTCGGCCCAGCCGGCGGTCGGGAAGCGGGTGCCCGGTCCGGCCCACTTGGGCAGCTTGTTCAGCAGCGCGGTGGGCGGGGCCGCGTGGCGCCCGCCGCCCGAGAGCATCCAGCGCGCCCACTCGCCCGTGCGCCCGCCGGCGTTGGCCATGCGGGTCAGCATGTTGCGGCCGACGAGGCCGGTCTGGAAGATGGGCGCGACGCCCGTGGCCATCTTCTTCATCTTGCCCAGCGCCGAGGCGATGGAGATGAGCGGGAAGTCGTCGTCGTTGCCGAAGATGTTGCCGAACTCGGCGCCGAGGTACTCCCCCAGCAGGTCGTTGAGGGTGTCGTTGATGGCGCTGAGCGACATCGTGACCTTGCCCTCGCCCGACTCGTCGAGCAGCAGCGCAATGTCGGCCAGTCCGTTGAGCTTCTCGGCCGCGTCGTCGAGGAACGTCGCCTTGGCCTCGATGTTCTCCAGGCTCGGCAGCGCGACCGGGCTGGCGGAGCGCGCGGACGCGGCGTTGGTGCGGATCTTCGACGCCAGCTCCTCCGCGCGGGTGGCCGACAGCGTGAGCTTGTCGTAGTCCATCTCGACGGTCATAGCGTGACCTCCTCCTTCACGGCGAACCACAGCGCGACGTGCTCGGGGCGGGTGCCGCCGACCACGCGCGGGGGGACGAGGTCGTGCTCGCGCACGAACGACCATTCGACGACGGCCATGTTGAGCGGCGAGGCCCACCGGCGCGAGGCGACCAGCACGCCGGCCTCGCTGCGCAGCGTGAGCAGCTTCGGCAGGCCGCGGTGGGTGAGCTGCATGCCGGGGAGCACGAACCGCTGGTCTCCGGTGACCGCGAGACGCTGGCGCCGTCCGAGGCCGCTGCGCTTCCCCTCGGTGGTGATCGTGGCGACGCGCTCGCCGTTCAGCGTCACGGGGACCCCGTCGTCGTAGGCGTCGCGGAACGGGTTCGCCTGCCGCTCGGCGGCGGTGCGGCGATCGGTCAGGTCGAGGCCCACCGTCGCGTCGCCCACCGTGGCCTCGATCGCGTCCGCGCGGCGCACCAGGCGCACCGGACCCCATGACGACCGGCGGTGGGACCGCCACTCGTACCTCTGCTCGTCGCTCACACCGTCTCCCCCGTGAATGTGCTTCGAAGATCCTAGAGCAGGTCGTGCAGGACGACCGTCTCCTCGCGGTCGGGACCGACGCCGACGGCGCTGATGCGCGAACCGCTCATCGCCTCGATCTCGCGCACGTACGACTGCGCGTTCGCGGGCAGGTCGGACAGCTCGCGGGCACCGCTGATGTCCTCGGTCCAGCCGGGGAAGAACTCGTAGATCGGCTTGGCGTGGTGGAAGCCCGTCTGGGTCATCGGCATCTCGTCGACGCGCTCGCCGTCGACCTCGTACGCCACGCACACGGGGATCTGCTCCCAGCCGGTGAGGACGTCGAGCTTGGTCATCACGAAGTCGGTGACGCCGTTGATGCGTGCGGCATAGCGCGCCACCGGGGCGTCGTACCAGCCGCAGCGACGGGGGCGACCGGTCGTGGTGCCGAACTCGCCGCCGTTCTCGCGCAGGCGGTCGCCGTCGGCGTCGAACAGCTCGGTGGGGAACGGGCCCTCGCCCACGCGGGTGGCGTAGGCCTTGACGATGCCGATCACGCGCGTGATGTCGGTGGGGGCGATGCCCGAGCCCGTGCACGCGCCGCCCGTGGTGGCCGACGAGCTGGTGACGAACGGGTAGGTGCCGTGGTCGACGTCGAGCAGCGTGGCCTGGCCGGCCTCGAGCAGCACGGTCTTGTCGTCGCGCAGCGCCTCGTGCAGCACGAGCGCGGTGTCGGCGACGTACGGACGCAGGCGGTCGACGTGGCCCAGCAGCGACTCGACGATCTCGTCGGCGTCGACCGCGCGGCGGTTGTAGACCTTGGTGAGGATCTGGTTCTTGAGGTCGAGCGCACCCTCGACCTTCGCCTGGAGGATCTTCTCGTCGAAGAGGTCCTGCACGCGGATGCCGAGGCGGTTCATCTTGTCGGCGTAGGTGGGGCCGATGCCGCGGCCGGTCGTGCCGATCTTGCGGCTGCCGAGGAAGCGCTCGTTGACCTTGTCGAGCGTGCGGTTGTAGTCGGCGATGAGGTGCGCGTTCGCGCTGACCAGCAGGCGCGACGTGTCGATGCCGCGCTCGTTGAGGCCGTCGATCTCCTGGAACAGGACGTCGAGGTCGATGACGACGCCGTTGCCGATCACCGGGACGCAGCCGGGCGTCAGGATGCCGCTGGGCAGCAGGTGCAGGGCGTACTTCTCGTCGCCGATGACGACGGTGTGGCCGGCGTTGTTGCCGCCGTTGAACTTCACGACGTAGTCGACGCGGCTGCCCAGGAGGTCCGTTGCCTTGCCCTTGCCCTCGTCACCCCACTGGGCTCCGACGATCACGACTGCGGGCATGGAATGCCACCCCTCCACCAGACGGAAAGCCCCGCTACGGGGGCTCGTGCTCGTCAATCCTACCGAGAACCCGCCGCGCGGGAGCCACCGGCGCTCGTCGCCGGGCGTGGAAGGACGGCGAAAAGGAGACATTCGCACCAGTTCAGGCGGAGTGATGGACATCACTGGAACGTGCCGTAGCCTTCCTGTAACTGCACGTGTAACGGTGAGTTGCATTGGGACTCCCCCGGACCCGCGGCACTCGAAGGAGGAACCCTCTTGCACCCCCATCGCCTGACCCTCGTCCCCGCGGGAGACGTCCACCTCTGGGTGCCGCGTTCCTCCACGCTGCGGGCGTTCGCGACCGCCGCGCCCGACCCCCGCCCGGTCACTCCCGACCAGCAGCGACGCCTCGACGTCGCCGGCCTCCCGCGCCCCGTGGACGACGAGGTCAACCCGTGGATCGGCCTGCGCGCCACCCTCCACGGCGCCGACCTCACCTCCCTGGCGGGCACGCTGCGCCGCTACTGCGCCCGCCACGAGAGCCTGCGCTGCATGTTCGTGCGCCGCGACGACGGCAGCTACGAGCGACGCATCATCGACGCGGAGCTGATCGGCTTCCAGCCGCGCCACCTCGGCCACCATGCCGACCCGGGCGAGGCGTTCGACGCGGTCATGGCCGAGCTCGACGACCGCACGGGTCCGCTGTCGTGGCCCGCCGCCACGGTCGTCAGCGTCACCGACGCGAACGGCGACATCACGGTGTTCGCCGCCTTCGACCACGTGACCTTCGACGGCTACAGCGCCTACCTGACGATGGGCGAGCTCAAGCACCACCTCGAGGCCGAGCTGAACCACGCGCCCTTGCCCGCCCCCGTGGGCAGCTACGTCGACTTCGCCGTCGAGCAGCGCGCCCTCCAGGACGCGATCAGCCCCGACAGCCCGGCCCTCGAGCCCTGGCGCCGCGCGGCCGATGCCACGGGCGACCTGCCCGGCCTGCCGCGCGCCACCGGCGTCCGGCGCGGCGACCGGATCCAGCACCGGATGCGGTACCCCACCTTCGCGGGCCCCCGGCTGAGCCGGGCGTTCCACCGCTGGTGCGACCGGCACGACGTGCCACCCGCCCTGGCGTTCACCGCCGTGCTGCTGCGCGCCATGGTCGCGGAGGAGGACGACGAACGACTCACGGTGCTGATGTCCACGCACAACCGCAACCGCCCCGAGTGGCACCAGGCCATCGGCTGGTTCTCGGGCATCGTGCCGATGACGGTGGATCTCGGCCGCGACCTGCCGCTGATCGAGCTCGTGCGGCGCACGGCCGAGGCGTGGCAGTTCGGTCGCACCGCCGAGACGATCCCGCTGCCCCTGGCCAACCACCTCCTCGGCACCACGATGCGCCCCGCGGCGGTCGTGTCGTTCCTGGACTCACGCCACTGCCCCGGCCGGGACGGCTGGGAGGAGATGGACTCCACCGTGTTCCTCGGCGAGGTCGAGCCCAGCGACGAGATGCACCTGTGGATCAACTCGATGCCCTACGGCACCGAGCTGCTGCACCGCAGCCCCGACACCCCGCCCTGCACCGAATGGCTCGACCGCGTGATGAACCGGATGCGCGACCAGATGGTGGCGGTCACGCGCGAGGTCAACGACCCGATGGAGGCACTGACATGAGAATGACCCGCATCGAGGAGCTCGACACCATCGACGGTGACGTCTTCCTCCTCCGCCCGTCCGAGGAGTCCGCCGCCGCCCTGGCCGCCGCCCCGGCGAACGAGCACCGGCCGTCCTACATGCAGGACCAGCACCTGCGGCTCCGACGCGCCATGGAGCGGGTGGGCTCGGCCGACGCCAACTGGCTGGGCCTGTGCTTCGACGTCCAGGGCCCGCTCGACGTCGACGCCCTGCACCGCGCCGCCACCGCGTGGGTCCGCCGGCACGAGGTCATGTGGGGCACCTTCAAGGACGACCCCGCCGATCCCGACGGCGAGCTGACCCGCCACGCGATCGCGCCCGAGGACCTGACGCTCAGCCTGACCCCGCTCGGGTCGCACGCGGGCGACGAGGTCAACCAGGTCCTGCTCAAGCACTTCAGCGACGCCGTCGACCCGATCGACAACTTCGGCTATGCGATCGCCGGAGTCTCGGGCGAGGACCGGTCCACGATCTTCTGCGGGTTCGACCACTGCTACGGCGACGGCTTCAGCGTCCTGCTCGCCTACATGGAGCTCTCGCAGCTGTACGCCACCGAGATCGGCGACGAGCAGGTCGAGATGCCTCCCGTGAAGGGCTACATGACGTACGCGCAGGAGGAGCGCGCCGACGCGCAGCAGTACGGCATCGACCACCCGTCGATGCAGTTCTGGGCCGACTACGCGATGGACGGCGCCGGCGCCAAGGACGGCTTCCCGATGGATCTCGGCATCGCCGAGGGCGAGCGGTTCTGGCTCGTCCCGATGGACTACGACATCCTCACGGCGGCCGAGTGCGACCGGCTCGAGGCGATCGCGAAGGAGGAGTCGGCCACGTTCCCGTCCGTCGTCTACGCCGCGTTCGCGCTGGCCGCACGCGACCTCGCCGGCGCGAGCGCCTACCGCTTCTTCAACCCCGTCGCGACGCGCCACACCCCCGAGACGCTCCCGACGATGGGCTGGATGATCAACGTCCTGCCGATCCACATCCCGGTCGCCCCCGAGGCCACGCTGTTCGACGTCGCGCGCGACGTGCGCCAGAAGTTCCGCGACGCGCGAGTGTGCGAGCCGGTGCCCGCCCTGCGCGTCATGGAGGTCGTCCAGGAGGCCTTCGGGTTCTCGCTCGAGGACACCCACCGGCCCGCGATCGTCTCCTACCTCGACGGCCGGATGATCCCCGGCCAGGAGAAGTGGGCCCAGGACCGATTCCACGGCACGACCGGCCAGGGGTACGACGACAACGTCAACGTCTGGATCAACCGCACGCCGACCGAGCTCTACGTGATGTGCAGCGTCCCGCAGACCCCCACGGCCGTGGCGAACGTCGACGCGTTCTTCACGTACGCCTCGAACCTCCTGCGCGGGGCCCTCACGCGCTAACGTCGAGCCCGTGAACTCCTGGCTGGCGGTCAGCAATGCCCAAGCGGGATCCTCCGACGAGGCGGTGATCGCCCAGGTCCTCGAGATCCTGCGCGAGGCCGCCGAGGTGGAGCACGTCGCCACCGAGGATCCCGACCACCTGGCGCGCACGCTGGCCGAGCACCCGGACGTCGACCTCGTCGTCTCGATGGGCGGCGACGGCAGCCTGCACGCCGTGGTCCAGGCGCTGCACGACGCGGGCCGGCTGCCGGGCACGCCCGTGGGTCTGGTGCCGCTGGGCACGGGCAACGACTTCGCCCGCACCCTGCAGCTGGCCGAGGACCCCGTCGACGCCGCGCGTGACCTGGCCGCCGGCTCGGTGCGCTCGATCGACCTGGTCCTGGACTCCACCGGCACGGTGGTGGTGAACGCCGCGCACGTGGGCATCGGCGCGGAAGCCGCGGCCCGGGCCGAGCCGGTGAAGCCCGCCCTCGGGCCCCTGGCCTACGTGCTGGGCGCGATCTCGACCTTGTTCACCCCGAGCGCCGACGTGCGCGTCACGATCGACGACCGCACGCTCAGCGGCCGGGTGGCCCAGGTGGCCGTGGGCAACGGCCGCTTCGTGGGCGGCGGCGGCGAGCTGCTGCCGAAGGCCGTGGTCGACGACGGCCTGATGGACGTGGCCGTGGCGTTCGCCGCCCGGCTGCCGCAGCGGATCGCGTACGCGCTGCACCTGCGTCGCGGCACGCACCCGAACGCCGACTTCGTGCACTACACGCGGGCGACGTCGGTGCGCGTGACCGGCGACGCCGTGCGCTGCACGACCGACGGCGAGCTCACCGATCCGCGCTCGGAGCACGGCTGGCGGATGCTCGCCGACGGCCTCGCGATGCGGCTGCCGGCCTGAGTCAGCCGACGAGCGCCTCGTAGCCCTCGCGGCTGGACTCGCGCAGGAACTCGCGGCAGCGGTGCGCCTCGGCGTCGTCACCGAGCCGCTCGCTGGCGGTGGCCAGGACGGCCAGGGCGTGCAGGAAGCCACGGTTCGCCTCGTGCGTCCACGGCACCGGGCCGTGACCGCGCCAGCCGTTGCGGCGCAGCGAGTCGAGGGAGCGGTGGTAGGCCGTGCGCGCGAACGCGTAGCCCTCGAGGTCGCGGCCGTCGGCGAGCGCGGCGTCGGCCAGGCGGGCCCACGCGGCGACCGAGTCGGGGTGGCGCGAGGCGACCTCGTCGGCCTCGGCGCCCTCGGCCAGCAGGGCCGTGCCCGGGTCCTCGGGCAGCAGCGTCTCGGGCGGTTCTCCCAGAAGGTTGGTCATGGTGAGCCAGCCTAGACGGGCGGTCCGACCGCTACCGCTGGTGCGTGTGCGCGATGTAGACGTCGCACGGGGCGTGCGCGGCGACGTCGCGCGCGATGCTGCCGAGCACGCGGGTCAGGCCCTGGACGCGCTTGTTGCCCACGACGATGACGTCGGCATCGAGCTCCTCGGCGGCGCGCACGAGCGCGTCGGCCGGCTTGCCCTCGCCGGCGCCGTACGTCACCTCGAGGCCGGGGAAGTCCTTGCGGATCTGGCTGAAGACGTCGCCGGCGACGTCCTTGGCCGTCTGCTCGTTCGTGATGAGGATCTCCTCGGAGCCGACCTCGATGCGCTCGGCCTCGAAGTTCTTCCCGTACGCCGACAGGACGTGCAGGCGGGCACCGAGTCCGGCAGCCAGCTCGGCGGCCTTGCGGGCCGCGGCGGCCGCGGGGGCGGTGTTGTCGACGCCGGTGAGGACGATCTTGGCCATGGGTTTCCCTTCGTCACGCGGGCGAGGCTGCCCGGACTCCTGCCTCGACCCTAGTGGGAGTCGGGCTCCCGGAGGCGGTCCGGACCTCCGGTTCCCGGTCACCGAGACCCCGTGGACGCGACGACGGCGGGGACGATCCCTCGTCCCCGCCGTCGGTGCTCGGTGCCTCAGTGCGTGCCGGCGCTGCGCAGGTTCTGGCAGGCCTCGACGACGCGCGCCGCCATGCCGGCCTCGGCGGCCTTGCCCCAGGCGCGCGGGTCGTAGGCCTTCTTGTTGCCGACCTCGCCATCGACCTTCAGGACGCCGTCGTAGTTCTGGAACATGTGGCCCACGACCGGGCGGGTGAACGCGTACTGCGTGTCGGTGTCGACGTTCATCTTCACGACGCCGTAGTCGACGGCCGCGCTGATCTCCTCGGGCAGCGAGCCCGAGCCGCCGTGGAACACGAAGTCGAACGCACGATCCTTGCCGAACTTCGCGGCGACGGCCTCCTGCGCGGCCTTGAGGACCTCGGGGCGCAGCTTGACGTTGCCCGGCTTGTAGACGCCGTGGACGTTGCCGAAGGTCAGCGCCGTGAGGTAACGGCCGTTCTCGCCCAGGCCGAGCGCCTCCACGGTGGCGATCGCGTCCTCGGGCGAGGTGTAGAGCTTGTCGTTGATCTCGGCCTCGACGCCGTCCTCCTCGCCGCCGACGACGCCGATCTCGACCTCGAGGATGATGTGCGCGGCGTGCGCCTTGGCGAGCAGCTCCTGCGCGATTTCGAGGTTCTCGGCCAGCGGCACGGCCGAGCCGTCCCACATGTGCGACTGGAAGTACGGCAGGCCGCCGCCCTTCACGCGCTCGGCGGAGGCGTCGAGCAGCGGCCGGACGAAGCCGTCGAGCTTGTCCTTGGGGCAGTGGTCGGTGTGCAGCGCGACGTTGATCGGGTACTTCTTGGCGACCTCCTGCGCGAACGCGGCGAAGGCCAGCGAGCCCGAGACCATGTCCTTGACGGTGGGGCCGGAGAAGTACTCGGCGCCGCCGGTGGAGACCTGGATGATGCCGTCGCTGCCGGCCTCGGCGAAGCCGGCCAGGGCGGCGTTCAGCGTCTGGGAGGACGAGACGTTGATCGCGGGGTACGCGAAGGAGTCGTTCTTCGCCTTGTCCAGCATCTCGGCGTAGACCTCGGGAGTGGCGACGGGCATGGGTCCTCCTGTGGGAACTCGTGTTGCGGTCAGTATTCCACCGACGCGAGGTCGGCATGCTCACGGATCCAGGCGTGCATCGTGATCGCCGCCGCGGCCCCCGCGTTGATCGATCGCGTCGAGCCGAACTGGGCGATCGCGACCATCTGCTCACACGCCTGCGCGGCCTCGTCGGTGAGGCCCGGGCCCTCCTGGCCGAAGACGAGGACGGCGTCCAGCGGCAGCGACGTGGTCTCGAGCGGGACGGCGCCGGGCAGGTTGTCGACGCCCACCACCGCGACCCCCGCCTGCTGCGCCCACGCGACGAACGCGGGGACGTCCTCGTGGTGGTACACGTGCACGTAACGGTCGGTGACCATCGCGCCGCGGCGGTTCCAGCGGCGCTTGCCGATGATGTGCACGCCGCCCACGTTGAACGCGTTCGCGGTGCGCACGATCGAGCCGATGTTGAAGTCGTGCTGCCAGTTCTCGATGGCCACGTGCAGCCGGTGCCGCCGCAGGTCGAGGTCGGCGACGATCGCCTCCACGGTCCAGTAGCGGTACCGGTCGACGACGTTGCGGGTGTCGCCCTCGCGCAGCAGGTCGGGGTCCAGCCGCGGGTCGTCGGGCCACGGGCCCACCCACGGGCCGACGGTCACGCCACCCCGTACTGCTCGCGGTACGCGCGCACCGCGGGGAGGTGCTCGGCGTGCCGGCCGGTCTCCTCCAGGTACTCGATGATGTCGTCGAAGCTGACGATGGAGGTCACGGTGATGCCGTGGTCGCGCTCGACCTCCTGGATGGCGGAGAGCTCGCCCGTGCCGCGCTCGCGGCGGTCGACGGCGACGATGACGCCCGCGACCTCGGCGTCGAGGCGGTCGACCAGCGCGATGACCTCGCGGATCGCGGTGCCCGCGGTGATGACGTCGTCGATGACCAGCAGGCGACCGCGCGGCTCGGCGCCGACGAACAGGCCGCCCTCGCCGTGGTCCTTCGCCTCCTTGCGGTTGAAGCACCACGGCACGTCGCGGTCGTGCGCGTCGGCCAGCTGCACCGCGGTGGCGGCGGCGAGCGGGATGCCCTTGTAGGCGGGACCGAGCAGGACGTCGAACTCCAGGCCCGCGCCGGCGATCGCGTCGGCGTAGAAGCCGCCCAGCGCCCCCAGCCGCGCCCCGGTGTCGAAGGCGCCCGCGTTGAAGAAGTACGGCGAGGTCCGCCCGGACTTCAGGGTGAACTCCCCGAACCGCAGCACCTCGTGCTCGAGGGCGAACTCGATGAATCGGCGCTGGTAGTCGTGCACCCGCCCAGCGTAGGGCGCCCGCAGTTTCCCCGGTTAAGTGGGGAAACTGTCACGCGCCGGGCTTGCGCTCGGAGGAGACGAGGTCGCCGACGACGACGTTGCGGTCGTCGGTGCGGAAGAGCTCGGAGCAGGTCACGAGGGTGACGACGGCCTCGGTGGCCTCCTCGCCCTCGGCCTCGGGGTCGGGCACGGGCCACAGCGGCCACGAGGTCGTGAAGGGCACGCGGATCCGGTCGCCGTCCTGGCGCAGCTCGTAGGTGAAGACGTGCGTGCGGGTCTCGACGACGACCTCGTCGCCGGCGCGCAGCTTGAGGAAGTCGCGGAAGGGCTCGCCGTGCGTCACGCGGTGGCCCGAGAGCACGAGGTTGCCGACCTCGCCGGGCAGCGCGCCGTCGGTGTCGCGACCGACCCCCTTCGCGAGGGTGGCGTCGTCGTCGCCGTCGAGGATCGGCACCTCGAAGTCGGCACCGAACCGCGGCACCCGCAGCAGGCCGGCGCCGGTGACCGGGTCCTCCTCCGCCTTCCAGGCCTCGGAGATCTCGCCGCGGATGCGCTCGTGCTCGCGCTGGGCGACGACGTTGGTGCCGAAGTACTGCCAGCCGACCCAGCCCAGGATCCCCACACCGGCGAGCAGCAGGACGACGCCCGCGACGAGCATGAGGCGCGAGGCGAGCGAGCGGGTCGGAGTGGCGGACACCTCCCCATTGTCGGGTGCGCACCACGTCGTCCGCGCGGCAGCCTGAGATCTCGATGAGGAATCTGATCATTTTCAACCGCCGTCAGGTGCCCGCATGTATTCTGGCGTTGCAGGTTCGGGGAGCTCTTGAGCCGCTGAATCTGCCGTCGGTCCGCCGTTTCACCCCCCGAGAACGGCGGGCCGACCTATTTCTCCCCCTCCCTCCTCCGCCGTCCCGGCTAGGGTCGAGCCGTGAGCAGGCGCAGCGCTCGTCTCGACGGCATCGGCACCACGATCTTCGCGGAGATGAGCGCGCTCGCGGTCGAGACCGGAGCGATCAACCTCGGCCAGGGCTTCCCCGACCAGGACGGGCCCGAGGTCGTCAAGGAGGCCGCGCGCGCCGCGATCACCGACGGCCCCAACCAGTACGTCGCCGGCATCGGCATCCCGCCGCTGCGCGAGGCGATCGCGCGTCACCAGCAGCGATTCCACGGCATCGAGCTCGACCCCGGGCGCGAGGTCGTCGTGACGACCGGCGCGACCGAGGCCGTCGCGGCGGCACTGCTCGGCCTGGTGAACCCGGGCGACGACGTCCTCGTGCTGGAGCCCTTCTACGACTCGTACCGCGCGATGATCCAGATGGTCGGCGCCCGTCACCGCGCCGTCACGCTGCGCGCGCCCGACTTCCGACTGCCGGTCGACGAGCTGCGCGCCGCCGTCACGCCGCGCACCACCGCGATCGTGCTGAACTCGCCGCACAACCCGACCGGGGCGGTGCTCACGCGCGAGGAGCTGACCGCCGTCGCGGAGGTCGCGATCGAGCACGACCTCGTCGTCATCTCCGACGAGGTCTACGAGCACCTGAGCTTCGCCACGCCGCACGTGCCGATCGCGACGCTGCCCGGCATGGCCGAGCGCACCCTCACGATCAGCAGCGCGGGCAAGACCTTCTCCTTCACGGGCTGGAAGGTCGGCTGGGCCACGGGACCCGCCGACCTCGTCGACGCGCTGATGGGCGCCAAGCAGTTCCTGACCTACACGTCGGGCACGCCGTTCCAGCCCGCCGTCGCCGCGGCGCTCGACCTGCCCGACGCGTTCTACGCCGCGCTGCGCGACGACCTCCGGCACAAGCGCGACCTGTTGTGCGCCGGGCTCGCTGACCTCGGACTCGACGTCTTCGTCCCCGAGGGCACCTACTTCGCCACCACCGACGTGGCGCCGCTGGGCTTCGACGACGGCCTGGAGTTCTGCCGCGAGCTGCCCCGCCGCGCCGGCGTCGTCGCGATCCCGCACCAGGTGTTCCACGACGACCGCCCGGACGGATCCAACCCCGGACGCACGCTCGTGCGCTGGGCGTTCTGCAAGCGCGAGACCGTCCTCGACGAGGCCGTCACGCGGCTCGCACGCCTGCGAGCCCGCTGATCCCGCGGTGCAACTCCTGTTTGCATGTGTCCCCGATCACACCTAGAGTCACGCCAACGGCACTCTCGGAGGGGGACTCTCGTGTCACGACAGCTCAAGGCGATCCTGGTGGCTCTGCTCGGCGCCCTGGTGGTGATCACCGCGGGAGCCGGCGCCTCGGCCGAGTCGGGATGGTGGGTCGCCACCTCGACACCGAGCCCCGAGTCCGAGGTCAACGCCACCGGCGAGCCCTCGGGCGGCACGAACGCCGCCGGCGAGGTCACCGGCTACATCGACGCCCACACGCACATGTTCATGGACCTCGGCATGGGCGGGAACGCGGTGTGCGGCTCGACGTACAGCGAGAAGGGCATCGCCGACGCGCTCAAGGACTGCGATCGTCACGGCGTCTCGCTCCTGGAGAACCTGACGAACTCCGGCGCCGGCCGCGGGCCCCTCGACCCCCACGACACCGTCGGATGGCCCACGTTCAAGGACTGGCCCACCTACTCGTCGTTCACGCACCAGCAGATGTACTACAAGTGGGTCGAGCGGGCGTGGCGCGGCGGCCAGCGGATCATGGTCAACGACATGGTGTCGAACCCCGGCCTGTGCCCGATCCTCGGCGTGATCGCCGGGCCGAACAAGTACAACTGCAACGACATGGACACGGTCCGACGCCAGATCCAGGCCACCTACGACCTCCAGTCGTTCATCGACAAGCAGTACGGCGGCGCCGGCAAGGGCTGGTACCGCGTCGTCACCAGCCCGAAGCAGGCGCGCGACGTCGTCGCCCAGGGCAAGCTCGCGGTCGTCCTGGGCGTCGAGGTGTCCGAGCCGTTCAACTGCAAGCAGGTGCTTGGCGCGCCCCAGTGCACCAAGGCCGACATCGACAAGGGCCTCGACGAGCTCAAAGCCAAGGGCGTCTCGAGCATGTTCCTGTGCCACAAGTTCGACAACGCCCTGTGCGGCGTGCGCTACGACGAGGAGACCGCCGGCCTGCTCGTGAACGCCGGCCAGTTCCTCACCACCGGCACGTGGTGGAACCCCAAGACCTGCAAGGAGGGCGAGGTCGCCGACAACACCGTGATCGGCGGCGTGCTGCCGCCCGAGATCGCCAGCGTCCCGGGCCTGCCCGCCGTGCTGCCGATCTACCCGAAGGGCCCGCACTGCAACCCGCGCGGCCTGACCGAGCTCGGCGAGTACGCCCTGCGCGGCCTCATCAAGCGCAACATGATGGTCGAGCTGGACCACATGAGCGCCAAGGCCGCGGGCCGCGCGCTCGACATCCTCGAGGCCGAGGCCTACCCGGGCGCGCTGTCCACGCACGACTGGCTGTCCAACGACTACATGGACCGCCTCTACGCCCTGGGCGGCTTCGCCACGCAGTACGGCCACGCCGCGAGCGAGTTCGTCACCCAGTGGCGCGAGACGAAGCCCGTCCGCGAGAAGTACGGAGTCGGCTACGGCTACGGCACCGACATGAACGGCTTCGGCGGCACCGCCGCCCCGCCGGAGGAGTCCGGCAAGATCCAGTACCCGTTCACGGCGCGCGACGGCACGGTCCTCGACCGCCAGGTCACCGGCGAGCGCACGTGGGACTACAACGACGAGGGCGTCCCGCACTACGGTCTGGTCCCGGACTGGATCGAGAGCCTGCGCACGCTGGCCGGGTCCGAGATCGTCGACGACCTCGCCGCCGGCTCCGAGTCGTACCTGCGCACGTGGGGCGCGACGAGGGACTTCGCCCCGGGCGCCAACCTCGCCACGGGTGCCATCGCCACGGCGAGCTCCACCGAGTGGAGCCTGCTCACCGACCTCAAGCCGGGGCGCGCGGTCGACGGCAAGCTGTCCACGCGCTGGGCCAGCAAGTACGGCCAGGACGACGCGTGGTTCCAGGTGGAGCTCCTCGCGCCGCGCCAGGTCCGCAAGGTGACGATCGAGTGGGAGAGCGCCTACGCGCGCCAGTACCGCGTGCAGACCTCGCTCGACGGCCAGCGCTGGCGCGACGTCGCCATCGTCGGCAACGGCAACGGCGGTCTGGACACCGTGACGTTCCAGCAGCCCCAGTCCGCGCGGTTCGTGCGGATGCAGGGCGTGGAGCGCGCCACCCGCTACGGCTACTCGATCAAGGAGTTCGGCGTCTTCAGCTGAGACAGAGGACCGCCCCAACCCTCCGATATGGGGGCCGGGGCGGCGAGAGGCCGGTGCTGCTCCGGCCACCGCTTCGGCCGAAGCGCACGAAGCGATGTGCCCAACCTACAGGGCCTGCCTGAGCGAACGTGAGGAGGGTCTCATGTTCTGGTCCGGAGACCCTCCGGAAGGACCAGCGGCACACCCGGCCGATACGCGAGGTGGACCGCCGAGGGGCTCGACCGTGCCACCCTGTCCCCATGCGTCGTGGCGAGTCGGACCTCAGCACGCTGTCGACGGCCGCGCTCACGTACCCGGACGTCGGAGCGACCCTCGCTGACCTGCCCCGCGGCTACCGGACCCTGACCCGGCGGCGCGTCATCGGCCGCGGCCGGGAGCGCTTCGAGGAGGCCGCGCGCGCGGTCCTCGGCTGGGACCTGCACCGCCGGGCGGGGCTCGGCGTCCGTGCGTCCAGCCCGAGCGTCGTCGAGGGAGCGGTCGCGGTGCTGCGCGTCGGATGGGGACCGCTCGGGATGGACGCGCCGGTGCGCGTGGTCCACGTGATCGACGAGCCGAGTCGGCAGGGCTTCGCCTACGGCACCCTGCCGGGACACCCGGAGTCCGGCGAGGAGTCGTTCGTCGTCGAGATGGACGAGTCCGGCGACGTGGTGGTGGCGATCACGGCGTTCTCCCGCCACGCGACACTGCCGGCCAGACTCGGCGGACCGGTGACCACCTTCGTCCAGTCCCGCATCACCGAGCGCTACCTCCGCGCGGCCTGAGCGGCCCGGAGACGACGAGAGCGCGGCTCCTGCGACTGCAGGATTCCGCGCTCCGAGGGGGACTTCTGGTGGAGCCGCCTGTCGGAATCGAACCGACGACCTTCTCATTACGAGTGAGATGCTCTACCGACTGAGCTAAGGCGGCGCGATTCGGCGAGGATCGCCCGCCGAACCAAGTGTGAACTATACCGGGTCGAGCCAGCACGCGGAAAACCCGGGGGCGGTCCGTATGATCGGCCGCGTGGACGCACCGACCCAGGCAGAGCTCGACGACATCCGCGCCAGCATCGACAACATCGACGCGGCGCTCGTTCACCTCCTGGCGGAGCGCTTCAAGTGCACCAAGCGGGTCGGCCGGCTGAAGGCCGAGCACGACCTGCCGCCCGCCGATCCCGCCCGCGAGGCCAGGCAGATCGAGCGGCTGCGCGAGAAGGCGCTCGAGGCCGACCTCGACCCCGCGTTCGCGGAGAAGTTCCTGAACTTCATCATCAGCGAGGTCATCCGGCACCACGAGGCCATCCGCGACTGAGCCCTGGCAGTGACGTTTGCGGGCTTGATCACCGCCTTTCTCCCCGCGAACGTCACGCCCAGCGCTTCTGGCAGGTCACTCCTCGCAGACGGTGCCGTCCTTCGGCACCGTGCCGTCGCCGAAGTAGGCGTCGACGGCGTCGCGGATGCACTCGTTGCCCGAGGTGTAGGCCGTGTGGCCGTCGCCCTCGCGGGTGAGCAGGACGCCGGATTCCAGCTGCTCGGCCATCGCCTCGGACCACTCGTACGGCGTGGCGGGATCGCGCGTGGTGCCGACGACGAGGATCGGCGGCGCACCCTCGGCGGTGACGTCCTCCTGCGGGTGCTCGCCCTTGATCGGCCAGTCGTGGCAGGCCATGACGCCCCAGCCCAGCGCGGCGCCGAACACGGGCGAGACCGCGCGGAACTTCGGGATGAGGTCCTGCGTCTGCGCGGCGTCGGGCGCGCCGTCGGAGTCGAGGCAGTTGACCGCGTAGATGACCTGTCCGGAGTTGTTGTCGAAGGAGCCGTCCTGGTCGCGCTCGAAGTACGTGTCGCTCAGGACGAGCATGACCGACGGGTCGCCCTTGACGAGGCCGCGCAGCGCGGTGGTCAGGTACGGCCAGGACTCCTCCGAGTACAGCGCCACGGCGATGCCGTAGAAGGCGCGGCCCTCGGTGAGCTCACGACCGCCCGGCGCCTTCAGCGGGGTGTCGCTGAGCTTGGCCATGAGCGCGGTGATCGTGTCCATGCCCTCCTGGACCGAGTCGCCCACGGGGCAGGCCTCGCCCTCGATGCAGGACGCGAGGTAGGCCTCGAGCGCCTGCTGGAAGCCGGTGGCCTGGCCCAGGCCCTGGCCCTCGGCGTCGAGGGTGACGTCGACGGCGCCGTCGAGCACCATCTTGTCGACCTTCTCGGGGAAGAGGTCGGCGTACGTGGCGCCCAGCTGGGTGCCGTAGGAGAAGCCGAACCAGCGCATCTCGTCCTGGCCCAGCACGGCGCGGGCGATGTCGTGGTCGCGCGCGGCCTCCTCGGTGGAGACGTGCTCGGCGAGGGCGCCGGAGTTCTCGCGGCAGGCCGTGCCCATCTCCTTCACCGACCGGGTCAGCGCGGCGACGCCGTCGGCATCGTCGGGATCGGGGTCGGTGTCGATGAACGCGTCGAACCGCTCGTCGGACAGGCACTCCAGCGGGGTGCTCTCGCCGACGCCGCGCGGGTCGATGCCGATCACGTCGTGCGTGCGGCGCAGGTCGTCGGGCAGCTCGCTGGCGAGGTAGCCGACGAAGCCGACCGCGGATCCACCCGGCCCTCCCGGGTTGACGAAGATCGCCTTCCCGCCCTTGCCGGTGGCGGGGACGCGGCGGACGGCCAGCTGGAGGGTCTCACCGTCGGGATCCTCGTAGTCGACCGGCACCTCGATCGTGGTGCAGCGGTCGTCACGGCAGTCGCGCCACGTGACGTCCTGGTCGTAGAAGCGCTCGAGGCCGGCCGGAGCCGTCTCGCCGGTGGGCTCGGGGTCGGGCGCGGGCCGGTCGACGAGGAAGAGCGCGCTGACGGCGCCGGCGACCAGCGCGACCACCAGCAGCGAGACCAGGGCGATGACGGTGACGCGCTTCATCCGAGGAACCTCGACATCATGTGCTCGAGCGCCAGCTGGGGCGCGGCGTTGGCCTGGAGCGCCTCGCGGCAGCCGACGATCGCGTCGATCGAGGCGAGCGTGCCCTCGGGCGTGGAGCGGGCGGCCATCGTGGCGATGTCGGCGGCGACGTCGGCATTGATGGCGGCCGCCCCGGTGCCCAGCTGCTGCGCCAGCACGTCGCGCTGGAACGACAGGAGGTCGAGCAGCACGCCGTCGATCGCGTCGCGCGCCATGCGCTTGCGACGGCGCTCCTGCTCCTTGGTGAGCGACGAGAGAGCGCCGGCGTAGCCCGCCGGACGGCGGCCCCGTTCCTCGACGCCCCACGACTCCTGCAGGTTGCCCAGCTCGCGCGCGTCGAGCACGTCGCAGCGCTCCTTGGCGCGGGCGGTGGCCTCCTGGTCGATCCGCTGCGCGGCGCGCAGGCAGTCGCCGAGTCCGCGCAGGCCGACCGGCAGCGCGAGGATCTCGGCGCGACGACGACGGGCCTCGGGGTCGCGGGCCAGCCCGCGGGCGCGGCCGATGTGCCCTTGGGCCGCGGCCGCGGCGCGCTGCGCGACGTCGAGCTCGATCCCGTCGCGCTCGTGCAGCAGCCGCGCGATGGCCGCGGCGGGCGGCGTGCGCAGCAAAACGGGTCGACACCGCGAGCGGATCGTCATGATGACGTCCTCGACGGCTGGCGCGCACAGCAGCCAGACCGTGCCGGGCGCGGGCTCCTCGATCGACTTGAGCAGCGCGTTGGCGGCCTGGTCGGTGAGGCGGTCGGCGTCCTCGACCACGAGGATCTGGTAGCGCCCCATCGACGGGTGCAGGGCCGAGCGACGGACGGCGTCGCGTGCGGCGTCGACGCCGATGCTGAGGCCGTCGGTGTTGATGACGGCGATGTCGGGGTGGCTGCCCGCGGCGGCGGTGACGCACGAGTGGCACGTCGTGCAGCCGCCCTGCTCGCACTGCAGGGCGGTGGCGAACGCGACGGCGGCGTTGGAGCGACCTGAGCCGGGCGGACCGGTGAACAGCCATGCGTGGGTCATCTGCCCGGCGACGGCCGACCCGAGCGTGGCGACGACGTCGTCCTGGCCGACGAGCTCGTCCCAGACGGGAGCGGTCATGCCTGCGCCCCTCGCGCCTGCGGGAGCCACGGCAGGACCGCGGCACGGACGCGCTCGTGAATCGCCTCGGGCGCCTCGTCGGCGTCGAGGACGACGTAGTGCTCGGGGTCGGCGTCGGCGAGGTCGAGGAAGTGCCGGCGGACGCGGTCGTGGAACTCGATCGGCTCGCCCTCGATGCGGTCGGGCTCGCCCGCGCGGGCCAGGCCCACGCGCGGGTCGACGTCGAGGACCACGGTGAGGTGCGGGCGCAGGTCGGCGGTGGCCCAGCGGGCGAGCGGTTCGAGCTCGCCGACGTGCAGGGCCCGCCCGGCGCCTTGGTAGGCCAGCGTGGAGTCGACGTAGCGGTCGGTGATGACGACCGAACCGTCGGCGAGCGCCGGCAGGATCATCGTGTCGACGTGCTCGGCCTTGTCGGCGGCGTAGATGAGCGCCTCGGTGCGCGGTGACAGGTCGCCGGTGGCCGGGTCGAGGAGGATCGAGCGCAGCCGCGCGCCGACCTCGGTGCCGCCGGGCTCACGCGTGAGCAGCGCGGTGTGCCCGCGCGACTCGACCCAGGACGCGAGCAGTCGCGACTGGGTGGACTTGCCCGAGCCCTCGCCGCCCTCGAACGCGACGAAGACGCCGACCTCGGTGACGAGGGGGTCGTCCGATGGCTGCATGGGGCGAGCCTAGTCGGCGCGCCCGACACCGTGCCGCACGGCCGAGCACGCCTGTGGACATCAGCGTCGACGAGTGGAGTCCAAGCTCCGGAGTGCGTGGAACTGCACCGGCACGAAGGCGATCCCGAGGCACATGAGCACGGCGACAAGTGTCTCCCGTACCGGCGACGGCAACGCCGGTGCCACGACGACCCCTGCGAGCAGGATCGCCAGCCAGACACCCGTGACGCAGAAGTACCGGCCTGCCGACGGGCCCGGGCCGAAGAGGCGCTCCGAGGCGCGGCCCACCCACGCCCACATCGATCTACGCGACGGGATCGCGGTCGTGGCCGAGCAGGAAGTCGTGCGAGAAGCCGGCGATCGCGGCGCCGACCACCGGCGCGAGGATGAACACCCAGACCTGCATCATCGCGTCGCCGCCGGCGAACCAGGCGACGCCCAGCGAGCGCGCCGGGTTCACCGAGGTGTTCGACACCGGGATGCTGATGAGGTGGATCAGGGTCAGCGCGAGACCGATCGACAGGCCCGCGAAGCCCACCGCGGCGCGCTTCGCGGTGGTGCCGAGGATGACGAAGAGGAACACCGCCGTCAGCACGACCTCGATGAGCGCCACCGACGCGAGGCTGTAGCCCATCGGCGAGCGGTCGCCGTAGCCGTTGGTGGCGAAGCCGGTCTCGACCGGGTCGAAGCCGCCCTCGATCCCGCGCGCGATGATCAGCAGCACCGCACCGGCCAGCGTGGCGCCGACGACCTGCGCCGCGACGTAGCCGGGCAGGTCGCGCCACGCGAACCGCTTCGCGACCGCGAGGCCCACCGAGACCGCCGGGTTGAAGTGCCCGCCCGACACCGGACCGAACGCGTACGCGCCGGTCAGCACGGTGAGGCCGAAGGCGAGGGCGACGCCCAGCCAGCCCACCCCGACCGCCATCTGCGCGTCGACGGGGATCGCGGTGGCGGCGAAGATCGCCGTGCCGCAGCCGCCGAAGACCAGCCAGAACGTGCCGAGCGCCTCGGCGCCCAGCCGCTGGGCCATCGTGTACTCGGGTGCCTCGGTCATGAGTGCTCCGTCCCACTGCGAAGGGTTCCTACACCGTAGGGCACGAACGCGGTCGTGGGCGAGACCTCCGCAGGGGCGGGCTCAGGACTTCTTGGCGGCCGACTTCTTGGTTGTGGCCTTCTTCGCGGTGGTCTTCTTGGCCGCCGTCTTCTTGGTGGCCTTCTTCGCTGTCTTCTTGGCGCCCTTCTTCGCGGGTCCCTTCGCGCGGCGCTCGGCGAGCAGCTCGACGGCGCGCTCGTGCGTCAGCGTCTCGATGTCGTCGTCCTTGCGCAGCGTGGCGTTGTACTCGCCATCGGTGACGTAGGCGCCGAAGCGGCCGTCCTTCGCGACGATCGGCTTGCCGCTGGTGGGGTCCTCGCCGAGCTCCTTCAGCGGGGCGGCGGCAGCGCGACGACCGTAGGTCTTGGGCTGGGAGTAGATCGCCCGCGCCTGCTCCTCGGTGATCGTGAGCAGCTGCTCCTCGGACTCCAACGAGCGCGAGTCGGTGCCCTTCTTGAGGTACGGCCCGTAGCGGCCGTTCTGCGCCGTGATCTCGGTGCCGTCGACGTCGGTGCCGACGACGCGCGGGAGCGTCAGCAGGCGGACCGCGTCGTCGAGGCCGATCGAGTCGAGGTCCATCGACTTGAACAGGCTCGCCGTGCGGGGCTTGGCGCCCTTCTTGGCGTCCTCGGGCAGGGACTCGGTGACGTAGGGGCCGTAGCGGCCGTTCTTCGCGACGATCTCGAGGCCGGTCTCGGGGTGGGTGCCGAGCACCTTCTCCATGCCGGCGGGCGTGGCGAGGAGCTCCTTGGCCTTCTCGAGCGTGAGCTCGTCCGGCGGCAGGTCCTCGGGCACGTTGGCGCGGGTGGGCTGCTCGCCGCCGTCCTTGGCCGGGACCATGGGCGGGCCCTCGACGTAAGGGCCGTAGCGGCCGACGCGCACGGCGATGCCCTCGCCGAGCTCGAACGTGGCCAGGCCGCGGGCGTCGATCTCGGGCAGGTTGTCGACGAGGCGCTTGAGGCCGGTGTCGGTCTCGCCCTCACCGGACCAGAAGCCCTCGAGGACGGCGACGCGGTTCTCGCGACCGTGGGAGATCTCGTCGAGGACGCCCTCGAGCTCGGCGGTGAACTCGTACTGCACGAGCCGCGGGAAGTGCTGCTCCATGAGGCGGATCACGCTGAACGCGACCCAGGCCGGCACGAGCGCCGTGCCCTTCTTGTAGACGTAGCCGCGGTTCTGGATCGTGTTGACGATCGAGGCGTAGGTGGAGGGACGACCGATCTCGCGGTCCTCCAGCTCCTTGATGAGCGAGGCCTCGGTGTAGCGCGCCGGCGGCTTGGTCTGGTGGCCGGCGGCGGCCAGCTCGACCGCGGTGACGACGTCGCCCTCGGAGAGGTTCGGGAGCTTGGTCTGCTGGTCGTCGCCCTCGGCGTCGGGGTCCTCGGTGGACTCGACGTACGCCTTGAGGAAGCCGTGGAACGTGATGGTGCGGCCCGAGGCGCCGAACTCGACGTCCTGGCCGTTCTCGGTGGCCGCGCCGATGCGGATCGAGACCGAGTTGCCCTTCGCGTCGGCCATCTGCGAGGCGATCGTGCGCTTCCAGATCAGCTCGTAGAGCTTGAGCTCGTCGCCGGACAGGCCGGTCTGCTGGGGGGTGCGGAACGTCTCGCCGGCGGGGCGGATCGCCTCGTGCGCCTCCTGGGCGTTCTTCACCTTGGAGCTGTAGACCCGCGGCTTGTCGGGCAGGTAGTCGGCGCCGTAGAGCTCCTTGACCTGCGAGCGCGCGGCGGTCAGCGCGGTCTGCGACAGCGTGACCGAGTCGGTGCGCATGTAGGTGATGTAGCCGCCCTCGTACAGCTTCTGGGCGATCGACATCGTGCGCTGGGCGCCGAAGCCGTGCTTGCGCGAGCCCTCCTGCTGCAGCGTGGTGGTGCGGAACGGCGCGTAGGGGCGACGCGTGTACGGCTTGGACTCGACCGAGCGCACGGTGAACTCGCGGCCCTCGAGCGCGGTGGACAGCGCCTGCGCGGCCGGCTCGTCGAGGTGGACGACGTTGCCCTTGAGGGAGCCGCTGCTGTCGAAGTTCGAGCCCGAGGCGACGCGCTTGCCGTCGACCGTGGCGAGCTTGGCCGGGAAGCGCGAGGGCTCGAGATCGCAGCCGAACGTGGCCTCGAGATCCCAGTACGACGCGGTGCGGAAGGCCATCCGCTCGCGCTCGCGCTCGACGACCAGGCGGGTGGCCACCGACTGCACGCGGCCGGCGGACAGGCCGCTCATGACCTTCTTCCACAGGACCGGGCTGATCTCGTAGCCGTAGAGGCGGTCGAGGATGCGGCGGGTCTCCTGCGCGTCGACGAGGTCCTGGTCGATGTCGCGGGGGTTGGCGATCGCGCGCTGGATCGCCTCCTTGGTGATCTCGTTGAAGGCGATGCGCTTGACCGGGACCTTCGGCTTCAGCTCGTCGAAGAGGTGCCACGCGATGGCCTCGCCCTCGCGGTCCTCATCGGTCGCGAGCACGAGCTCGTCGGCCTCCTTGAGCAGCTTCTTCAGCTCGGCGATCTGCTTCTTCTTCTCGGCCGGGACGACGTAGACCGGCTCGAACCGGTTGTCGATGTCGACGCCGAGACGCGCCCACGACTCCCCCTTGTACTTCGCGGGGATCTGGTCGGCGCCCTGCGGCAGGTCGCGGATGTGGCCCACCGAGGAGGACACGACGTAGCCGTCGCCGAGGTACGCCGCGATGCTGCGCACCTTGTTGGGCGACTCGACGATCACCAGTGATGTCACGTTGGGTTCCTCCGAGGGGGCCTGTTGGGGAGAGAGGCCGATGGAGGCCCACCGTAGCGCCTCCTGTCAACCATTTTTCTCACAGGTGTCAGCCGTGGAAGAATCCGGCGAGTGGAGAAGGTGACCTACGGACAGGTGCTCCGGTCACCCGGAACCGTGCCGCTGTACATCGCGGCGTTCCTCGCCCGAATCCCCATGATGGCGGTCCCGCTCGTGCTGACCCTGCTGGTCGTCGAGGGGCTCGACGCCTCCTACGGCGAGGCCGGGATCATCGCCGCCGTGGAGACCATCGGCGCGGGTCTCGGTGCACCCTGGCGCGGCCGGATGATCGACGGACTCGGCGTGCGGCGCGCGCTGATCCCCTCGATCGCGGTCCTCTTCGTCGTCTACCCGCTCGCCGCCACCGCGACCTACCTGTGGCTGCTCCCGCTGGCGTTCGTCATGGGCCTGTTCATCGCGCCCGTGCACTCCATCGTGCGGGTGTCGCTGGCGGCGAACCTGCCGTCGAGCCACCACCGCAGCGCCTTCGCGCTGGACTCGGTCATCGCGGAGGCCTCGTTCATCATCGGCCCCGCGGCCGCGGGCGTGCTGGTGGTGGCCGCCTCGCCGGAGATCGCGCTGCTCGCGGTGGGCTTCACCGTCGCGCTCGGGCTGCTCATCCTGTGGTGGCTCGACCCGCCCACCCGCAGCGAGGGCCAGGCCCCGGCCGAGCGGACCCGCGGCTTCGACTGGGTCACGCGCGACCTGATGTTCCTCTTCCTCGTGTCGGGCGGCGCGATGGTGGCCCTGATGTCGACCGACCTCGGGATCATCGCCGTGCTGCGCGAGCTCGACGCGGTCGGGCTCGTCGGCGTCGTGTACCTCGGCTGGGGCCTGTCGTCGCTGGTCGGCGGTCTCATCTACGGAGCGCGCCCGGCGTCGATCCGGCCCACCTACCTGCTGCTGGCGATGGGCCTGCTGACGATGCCGGTCGGCATCGCGCACGCGCCGTGGACGCTGGCGCTCGCGTCGATCCCCGCCGGGCTGCTGTGCGCGCCGATCATGACCGCGTGCAGCGAGTACATCGCCAAGCTCACCGACGAGTCCCGTCGCGGCGAGGCGATGGGCTGGCAGGCCACGGCCTTCACGGTCGGCGGTGCCGCCGGCGCGCCGGTCATCGGCGCCGCGATCGACCAGTGGGGCGCGGCGGCGGGCTTCGCGGCCGGAGGCGGGATCGCAGTCGCCATCGCGCTCGTGTCGCTGGGCGGTCAGCGCCGGCCCGTGCCCGTGCGGGCCGAGTAGCTAGACGAGGAAGCCGTCGGCCACGAGCTCGCGCACCGCGGGCTCGTAGGTCCGGCGCACCTCGGCGGCGTCCTGCTCGAGCAGCTGGGCGATCGCGTCGAGCAGCTGGCCCGCCGTGAGGTCGCCGTCGCTGGCCGAGACGAGTCCCGCCTCGATCGTGTCGAGCTGGCGCGTGGGGCGCAGGCCACCCATCCGCACGGCGCGGATGATGGCCGGGTCGGGCGCGCCCACGGGGCCCGCCGTCTCCTGGACGACGTCGTCGCCCACCCGCCACGCGCGGTCGAGCAGGTCACCCGTGTCGAGCGCGTCCGTGCGGCCGGCCCAGGCGGCGAACTCGGAGCTCACCGGCTGTGCCACGGGACCGGTCCACTCCTCGATCCTCACCTGAGGCGTCGCGCGGCCGGCCTTTCGCAGGGTGATCCAGCCGAAGCCCATGGCCTCGATGCGCTGCTCGGCGAACCACGAGAGCCACCGGTCGTAGCGCTCGAGGTGACCGGGCGCGTGCCGCAGTCCGGCGTCGGCGAGCCACATCTCGGCGTACTCGGGCAGGTCGACCCGCTCGCGCTGCACGACCCACGCGTCCATCCCCGTGGGCTCGATCCACGACGCGAGCCGCTCCTGCCACGGGACGCCGTCCTCGTGGATCCACGCGGCGAGCACCTGGCACCAGCCGCCGTCGTTCAGGTGGTCGGGCGCCTGCGTGACGATGCGGCGCACGACGTCGTCGCCGGGGAAGCCCGTCTCGCGGTAGACGAGGCGGTCGCCCTCGGGCGGCGAGACGACGAATGGCGGGTTGGTGGAGATGAGGTCGAACCGCTCCCCCGCGACGGGCTCGAAGAGGCTGCCCTCGCGGACGTCGAGGTCGACGCCGTTGATCGCCGCGGTGAGCCGGGTGAGGTCGGTGGCGCGCCGGTTGACGTCGGTGGCGACCACGTCACGCGAGTGGGTGGCGAGGTGCAGGACCTGCACGCCGCAGCCCGTGCCGAGGTCGAGCGCGCGATCCACCTGCGGCCGCACCGTGAGCTGGGCGAGCGACGAGGAGGCCTCGCTGATGCCCAGCACGTACGAGGGGTCGCGCGGGTTCTCACGGCCGTCCAGGCCCGGGGTCAGGTCGCACACGACCCACCAGTCGTGCGTCTCGTCGCCGTAGGGACGCAGGTCGAGCAGCGCCCGCGCCTCGTCGCCGTCGACCTCGACCAGGCCCAGCGCGAGCGCGGTCTCCCACGCGTCGCCGAAGGCCGCCTCGGCGCTCGCACGGGGCACCGCGGCCTGCAGCTGGAAGAGCCGGATGAGCGTCGAGAGGGTCGAGCCATCGGCGGTGGCGCGCAGCCCGGGCACGGTCTCGTTGCGGGCCAGCGCGCGCCACGCCGCGTCGCCGAGAACCCCGTGCACCGCGTCGACGGTGAAGCCGTCGATCGCCGCCCGGAGCCTGCCGACGTCGGGGGTCGCCACGGTCAGGAGACCAGCTCGTCGATCGAGGTGTGCAGGCCGAAGACCTTGTCGAGACCGGTGATCGCGAAGATGCGCAGGAGCCGCTCGCTCGTGCAGATGATGTCGAGGGAGCCGTTGTCGGCCCGCACGCGCTTCAGCGCCCCGACGAGCACGCCGAGGCCCGTCGAGTCGAGGAAGGCGACGTTCTCGATGTCGATCACCAGGCGGGTGTGTCCGTCGTCGATCGCGCCGACGACGACTTCACGTAGGCGTGGCGCGGTGTAGACATCGATCTCCCCCGCGACCTCGACCACGTGGAACGGGGGTGACTCCCGTTCGGTGAGCGTGAGGTCCATGTCCGAATTCAATCATCCGGCGGCACGTCTTCCCACCTGAACGCACGCACGGCCCCGTGAGGGCCGTGGGGGAGACTTCCCCCATGCCCCTGCACCCCGTTCTCGCGCGCCACGCGGAGCGACTCGTGCACGTGCAGCACCACCCCGCCATCGAGCCCGTGGTGGAGCCGTGGCCCGAGTGGATCGACCCCGAGGTCCGCGAGCTGTTCGCGGCCGAGGGCGCCGACGTGCTGTGGGGGCACCAGGCCGAGGCGCTCGCGGCGCTGCACGACCGACGGCACGTCGTGGTGGCCACCGGCACCGCCTCGGGCAAGTCGCTCGTCTACCAGGCGGCCGCGCTGCAGGCGCTACGCGAGGGACGCGGCGGGTCCGGCCTCTCCGGCGCCCGGCGGCCGTCGGTGCTCTACCTCGCGCCCACCAAGGCCCTGGCCGCCGACCAGCTGCGGCGGCTGCCCACCGGCGTGCCCGGCCTGCGCCCGGCCACGGTCGACGGCGACAACAGCCGCGAGGAGCGGGCGTGGGCGCGCGACCACGCGAACTGGGTGCTGGCGAATCCCGACATCCTGCACCGCACGATCCTTCCGCAGCACGACCGGTGGGCGCGCCTGCTGGCCGGTCTGCGGGTGGTCGTGATCGACGAGTGCCACCACTACCGCGGCGTCTTCGGCGCCCACGTGGCGCTGATCCTGCGACGGCTGCGGCGGATCTGCGCGCACTACGGGGCCGATCCGCTCTTCGTGCTGTCGTCGGCCACGGTGGCCGAGCCGGCCGCGTCGGCCCAGCGGCTGATCGGGGCGCCGGTCACGGCGGTCACCGAGGACGCCTCGCCCCACGCGGCGCGCACCGTGGCGTTCTGGCAGCCACCGCTGCAGGCCGCGCGCGACGGCGTGGAGGTGCGCCGCTCGGCCGGCTCCGAGGCCTCGGACCTGCTCACAGACTTCGTCGTGGGCGGCACCCGCACCCTCGTCTTCGTCCGCTCGCGACGCGGCGCCGAGCAGCTGGCGATGGGCACGTCGCGGGCGCTGGCCGAGGTCGATCCGGAGCTGGCCGGGCGCGTCGCCACCTACCGCGGCGGCTACCTGCCCGAGGAGCGGCGCGAGCTGGAGGCGCGACTGCGCTCCGGCGACCTGCTCGGTCTGGCCAGCACGAACGCGCTCGAGCTGGGCATCGACATCGCGGGCCTCGACGCCGTGGTCACGGTGGGGTTCCCCGGCACCCGGGCCGCCCTGTGGCAGCAGTGGGGTCGCGCGGGGCGAGCCGGGGTCGACAGCGTGGGCGTGATGATCGCGCGCGACGACCCGCTCGACTCGTACCTCGTGCACCATCCCGAGGCGGTGCTCGGCGCGCCGGTCGAGGCCACCGTGTTCGACCCGGAGAACCCCTACGTGCTGGGCCCGCACCTCGCGGCCGCGGCCCAGGAGCTGCCGCTCACCGAGGCCGACTTCGGCCCGTTCGGCCCCCGCGCGACCGAGGGCGTCGCCGCGCTGGAGGCCGCGGGGATGCTCCGCCGCCGCGCGGCCGGCTGGTTCTGGACCAGCCGCGAGCGCGCGGCCGACCTCGCCGACATCCGCTCCGCCGGCGGCCACCCCGTGCAGATCGTCGAGGGCACCACGGGGCGTCTCGTCGGCACGGTGGACGCCGGATCCGCCGACGCCGAGGTCCACGAGGGCGCGATCTACGTCCATCGCGGCGAGGACCACCTCGTCGAGTCCTACGACCCCGACCACGGCGCGGCGGTGGTGCGCCGTGCCGACGTGCACCACACCACCAGCGCACGCTCGGCCACGGCCGTCACCGTCGTCGAGGAGCGCCGCCGAGTGACGTGGGGCCCCGCCACGGTCGCCTTCGGCGACGTCGAGGTGGCCAGCCAGGTCATCGGCTACCAGATCCGCGACCGCAGCACGGGCCGCGTGATCGGCGAGGAGCCACTCGACCTGCCCGAGCGCACGCTGCCCACCGCGGCCGTGTGGTGGACCCTCGACACCGACGTCGCCACCGGCCTGATGGACCCCGAGGCGCTGCCCGGTGCCGCGCACGCCGCCGAGCACGCCGCGATCGGCATCCTGCCGCTGCTGGCGACGTGCGACCGGTGGGACATCGGCGGCCTCTCGACCGCTCTGCATCCCGACACCGGGAAGCTCACGGTGTTCGTCCACGACGGCCACGCCGGCGGTGCCGGGTTCGCCGAGCGCGGGTACGAGCAGATGGCCACGTGGCTGCGGATGACGCGCCACACGATCGCCGAGTGCTCGTGCCGCGACGGGTGCCCGTCCTGCGTGGTCTCGCCCAAGTGCGGCAACGGGAACCACCCGCTCGACAAGGCCGGAGCGGTGCTGCTGCTGGACGCCGTGCTGGCGTCCGCACCCGCCTGATCGAGCCGTTTCCCCCGGGTTTCCGGGCTCCGTTCGATTGGCCATTCCGGGACGACGGTGCGAGAGTTGAAAGGTTTGCAACCACAGACACACCAGAGACCCGAGGTGATTTCTCCGATGGCCATCGGCACCGACCGACCCGCCGACGCATTCGAGCCCGAGCTGGAACCACGCCCAGAAGGGAGACTCGACAAGGTCGTCTTCGGGGTCGCAGCCGCTCTGGCCCTCATGGTCATCCTCTGGGGAATCCTCGACCAGGCCTCCCTCGGCGCACGTGCCTCGGAGGCCCAGTCGTGGGTGATCGAGTACACCGGCTGGCTGTTCGTCCTGGCCACCACCGGCTTCGTCGTCTTCGCGATCTGGGTGGCCGCGAGCCGCTACGGCAAGATCCCGCTCGGGCGTGACGGCGAGAAGCCCGAGTTCCGCACCGCCTCCTGGATCGCGATGATGTTCAGCGCGGGCATGGGCATCGGCCTGATGTTCTGGGGCGTCGCCGAGCCGCTGACGTTCTACCTCGCACCGCCGCCCAACACCGCCGACGCGGCCACCGACGAGGCCGTCCAGGCCGCGATGGCGCAGACGCTGTTCCACTGGACCTTGCACCCGTGGGCCATCTACGCCGTGGTGGGCCTGGCGATCGGCTACGGCACCTTCCGTCTGGGACGGCCGCAGCTGATCTCGGCCGTCTTCACCAGGATCCTCGGACGTCGACGGGTGGAGGGACCGATCGGCAAGGCCATCGACATCATGGCCATCTTCGCCACCCTGTTCGGCTCGGCCGCGTCGCTCGGCCTGGGCGCCCTGCAGATCGGCGCCGGCCTGGAGCACAACGGCTGGGTCGAATCGGTCGGCGAGCTCCTGCTCGTCCTCATCATCGTGACCCTCACGATCCTGTTCATCCTGTCGGCGGTGTCCGGCGTCGCGCGCGGCATCCAGTGGCTCTCGAACATCAACATGGTGCTCGCGCTCGTGCTGGCCGCCTTCGTCTTCATCGCGGGCCCGACCCTGCTGATGCTGAACCTCCTGCCCACGGCGATCGCGGACTACGTGGAGTACCTCCCGCAGATGGCGGGACGCACCGATGCCCGAGGCGGCTCCGTCGCCGACTGGCTCGGCGCCTGGACGATCTTCTACTGGGCGTGGTGGGTGTCGTGGACGCCGTTCGTCGGCATGTTCATCGCGCGCATCAGCCGTGGCCGCACGATCCGTCAGTTCGTCACCGGAGTGCTGCTGGTCCCGAGCATGGTCAGCCTGGTCTGGTTCGCGATCTTCGGCGGCTCCGGCATCAGCGAGGCCGAGGCGATCTCGGGCGGCGAGACCACCGTCGACTCGAACTACGCGCTGTTCGACCTCCTGCAGCAGTACCCGATCCCCGCGGTCACGACCGTGGTGGTGATGCTTCTCGTCGGCATCTTCTTCGTCTCCGGCGCCGACGCGGCCTCCCTCGTCATGGGCACCCTGTCCCAGCGTGGCTCGATCGAGCCGAAGACCTGGCTGGTGATCTTCTGGGGCGGGTTGACCGGAGCCGTGGCGGCGATCATGCTGCTCATCGCCGATCCCGACGACCCCGTCGCACTCGAAGGGCTGCAGGCCCTGACGATCGTCGCTGCGCTGCCGTTCCTGGGCGTGATGGTCGTCCTGTGCGTGTCGCTCTACCGCGACCTGAGCACCGACCCGATCATCGTCCGCGAGGACCTCGGCCAGAGCCTGGTCGAGGGCGCGGTGCTGGCCGGTGTCGACCGCCACGGCGAGGACTTCGCACTCGTGGTGGAGGAGGCCCCGTCCGACGATCCCACCGGTCCCGTCGTCGACGGCGACGACGCGATCATCGACAAGTCCGCGAAGAGCTGAACCCGTCCGCCCCCGCCGCCTCACTCGAGGTACCAGGCGGGGGCGGCCCGGGCCCGCTGGTCGGCGGCCCATCGGCCGATCGACCAGCGCGGGCCCACCGCGCGCGCCGTGACCGTGGCGACATCGGCGTCCATCCGGCAGTCCCGCAGGCGCGCACCGTTGTCGCCTGCCACCCGGCGCGCCACCCCACAGGGGTTCGCCCCCTCCACGCTGGCGCGCGAGGCCGCGAGCGCCGCGAGGTCGGCGGCCGCCGCCGCCCGCTCGCGCAGCGCCACCGCCAGCGCGATCTGCAGGCAGACGAAGGCGACGAGGCTCAGCAGCGCGACGACCGCCGCGGCCTGCACCGTGGCCGATCCCCGCTCCGCGCTCCTCATTCGACGACCGCCACCGAGCGGCTGGACAGGTCGAGGTGGACCCGCGGCACGAGCGGCAGCCGCGCCCGGTAGCGGACGGTGACCCCGGCCCGGTCGCCCTCGCGGCTCACCCGCATGCGCGCGCCCGGCACGGCCTCACGGACCGCCGCGCGCGCCTCTGCGGTCGACTGACCCCGCGCCAGCAGTCGGGCTGCCTCGCGCGACGCGTCGGCGACGCGCATCTGGGCGACGCCGAGCGACACCACCCAGACCAGCACGCACGCGACCAGCACGACGAACGGCAGGACGACCACGGTCTCGGCGGTGACCATCCCCCGCTCACCTCGCCTCACCACGGCCACCGGAACAGATCGGGCAGCGTGGTCGTGAACGCCCGGGCGACGAGGTCGGTGACGAGATCGAGGACCCACCGGCCCATCACGGAGCCCGGACCGCCGAGGATCGCCCCGGCGACCGTGACGGCGGCGACACCACCGACGGCGTACTCGGCGGTGACCTGGCCCTGCTCGGCTCGACTCAGCTTCTTCATGGCGTGACTCCTCGGGTGGGGCCGCGGCACCCGGCTGCCCGGGTGCCGCGGCGGGCGATCAGAACGGCAGCAGGTCGGGGATCCGGCCGAGCACGTCCCGGACGAGGCCGCCGAACCAGTCGGACTGGCCGATCTTCACCAGCACGCCGCCGATGGTGCAGGCACCGAGCGTGCCCACGGCGTACTCGGAGGTGCTCATGCCGAGCTCGTCGGCACGGTCGGCGACGCGGCGCAGGGTGGCGATCAACTTCATGGGTGTCCTTCCAACGGATGATGTGACACCCGAAGATGGCGATCCGGCGCCCTGATCTGCGGTCCTCGCGGAAGCCTGTGGAGATCTCCCGTCGCGGCGCGCCGGGCTGGGGACGAGTCACATCCGGACCGATCCCACGACCGCGATCACCGTGGGAGCGACGCCCACCAGCACGAAGGCCGGGAGCAGGCACAGTCCCATCGGCACGGTGGTGCGGACCCCGACGCGACCGACCATCTCGCGCCGCTGTGCGCGGTCGGCCCGGCGCAGGTCATCGGCGGTGTCGCGGATCAGCGGGACGATCGCGGCGCCGGAGGTCTCGGCCCGCGCAAACGCGCGGCCGACCGGCTCGAGGACGTCGCCGTCGAGTGACCTCCACGCCGTCGCCGGATCGGCGGCGAGGCGCACGCGGAGGGCGACAGCCTGGAGCTCGGGGCCGATCGGGTCGGGCGCGTGTGCCGCGACCGCCAGGACCGCCTCGTGCGGCGAGCGGCCTGCCTCGAGGACCGCAGCGACGAGGTCGAGCGCGAGCGGCGCGCCCCGCACCAGCTGGACCCGCCGTCTGACGTCGCGCGACGACTCCCAGCGGCCGGCCTGGCGGTGGACGAACGGTGCGGCCGCCGCGCCCACCACGAGGCCGATGGCGCCGAACAGCAGCCAGCCGCCCACCGGCGCGCACGCCGCGACGAGCAGTGCCCGATCCAGGCGCCGGGGCGTCGTCGTCCGCCTCAGCCTCCGGAGGCGTCGCCGAGCGTACCCCGGGCGAGCCACGAGGACGGCTGCCGCAGCGAGCAGACCCGCGATCATCCGCCCGCCTCGAGTCGGTCGGCGATCCCTTCGATCCACAGCACGCCCGCGACCGCGAAGGCGACGCCGAGGGCGACGCACGCGGCCCCGGGAACGGTGGTGAGGACGACGTCCAGCGGATCCACCCCGAGGCCCGTCCCCAAGCCGAGTCCGAGGGGCGGCATCGCGATCACCAGCAGCGCGGTGGCCCGGGCCGGGGCGACGCCCGCGGCCAGCTCGCGCTCGAGCTCGCGGTCCTCCCGTGCGGCCTCGCGGACACGCTCGAGGGTGTCGACGAGCGCCACGCCGCACGACTGCGAGACCGCCCAGGCCTGACCCACGCCCCTCAGGGCCTCGGCACCCGGACGGCGACCCAGCTCGAGCAGCGCGGTCGCCACGTCGCCGCCGGTGGCCGCGGCGGTCGCGGCGGCGCGAAGGACGGGCGCCTCCAGCTCCAGCCGCTGGAGCGCGGTGGTCGGCGGCACCCCGCTGCGGAGCTCGCCGACGAGTCCGTCGATGACCACCTGGCACTCGTCGCGGACCACGAGCCGACGCCGACGCTCGCGGGCGCGCTGCCAGCGCACGGCGGCGGCGACCGCGACCCCCGCCGCGGTCCAGGCGAGGATCGTCGGCGCGGCCGGCAGCACCGTCAGGGACGCACCGGACGCGAGCACGGCGGCCGGGACGAGCTCGCGGCGCCCCGGCCGCGGCCAGGTGACGGGGTGGACCCGCACGCGGATCCAGCTCCAGGGCGGTCGCCAGACCAGCACGGCGGCCACGCCCAGCAGGGCCGCCGCCTCCCTCACGGCTCGACGACCCGGCCGCGACGGACCGTCAGCCGAGGCCGCACGACGAGCCGGCCGGACGCATCGGCCGCGACATCGGCGAGCGCCGCGACCTCGCGCACGCCGTCGGCGTGGCGCACGACGTGCACGACGGCGTCGAGGCCCGCCGCGACCTGGGCGTGGACCGCGTCGCGGGTGAGGCCGGCGGCGATGCCGAGTGCCTCCATTCGCGCGGGGACGTCGTCCGGCGCGTTGGCGTGCACGGTGCCGCAGCCACCCTCGTGACCGGTGTTGAGGGCGGCCAGCAGGTCGACCACCTCGGCCCCACGCACCTCGCCCACCACGATCCGGTCGGGACGCATGCGCAGCGCCTGGCGCACGAGGTCGCGCAGTCCCACCGCTCCGGCACCCTCCACGTTGGGCGGGCGGGCGACGAGACCGACGACGTGCGGGTGCCGAGGCCGCAGCTCGTCGGAGTCCTCGACCACGACGATCCGCTCGGGCTCCGGGACGAGATGCAGCAGCGCGGCGAGGACGGTGGTCTTGCCCGAGCCGGTGCCACCGGTGACGAGGAAGCTGCGACGGGCCGCGACGAGGTCCCGGAGCGCAGCGCCCATCGCCGGTGCGACGGACCCTCCCGCCTCCAGCTCGGCCAGGGTCATCGCCCGTCGCGGCGGCACGCGCAGGGAGATCGCGGTGCCCGTGCGGGCGACCGGCGAGAGCACGGCGTGGAGCCGGGTGCCGTCGGCGAGACGGCCGTCGACCCACGGTGATGCATCGTCGAGCCGGCGTCCCGCGGTGGCCGCGAGGCGCTGGGCCAGCCGTCGCACGGTGGCCTCGTCGGCGAAGCCGACCTCGGGCCGGGGCACGAGGCCGTCGCCGTCGTCGACGTAGACCCCCTCGGCGCCGTTGACCAGGACGTCGGTGACGCCCGGCAGGTCGAGCAGTGGCTGGAGGACGCCGGCCCCCAGCACCTCGCTGCGCAGCTGCTCGACGATGGCGAGCACCGTGGTGGTGCCCCACAGCTGCTCCTCGGCTCGCAGCGCCTCGGCGACCGAGTGCGGCGTGGGCTCGGAACCGGACGCGGCCAATCGTCGTCGGACCCGCTCGACGACCTCGGCACGGACGGCCGTCACCGCAGGCCGACCGTGTCGAGCACCCGTCGCGCCGCGCCGACCACGGACCGTGCGCGCAAGGGGCCGAGGCCGTGCTCGAGGTCGGCCGCCAAGCGTCGCGAGGAGCCGACATCGGCCAGGACCGGCAGCCCGAGCTCGCGCCCCACAGCCGCCGTGGGCATCCCCGACGGCGTCGACCGCGTGACGAGTGCGATCGAGCCGGACCACGAGCCCAGCCGTTCGACGAGGGCCCTCGCCGCGACCACCCCGCGCAGCCGCCGCGGCACGACGACCACCGTGAGGACCGAGCGGGAGACCAGCTCGCGCCCGAGGTCGTCCAGGTGGCGCGGCACGTCGGCCACGACCACGTCGAAGCCGCGCATCGCCGCGCCGATCACGGGTGCGCTGCCGTGCACCGGACGTCCGGACCGCCCGAAGGACACCAGCGCGATCCCGCGGTGCACCGGCAGGCTCTCCACCAGCTCGGCGGCGCCGACGTGACCGACGGCGCCGTCGAGGTCGTTCCAGCGCGAGCCGTCCACGGCCTCGGCGCCCGTGACGAGATCGAGTCCCCCGCCCAGCGGATCGCCGTCGACGAGGACGGGCGCGAGGTCGCGCCGGGCGGCCAGGCCCGCCGCGGCGGCCGCCAGCGTGGAGGCTCCGACACCTCCGCACGCACCGACGATGGTGATCGCGCACGCCTCGCCCGAGCCGTCGAGGGCCCGCACGAGCGCCCCGACGATCGCGGCGTCCTCGTCGGCCGACAGCACGTCACGCGCCCCGAGGTCGAGTGCCGAGCGCCAGGCCTCGCGCGGGTCGGGCGCCACCACGACCACCTCGTCGCGCCGCGGAAGGTCGACGGCCAGCAGCGCGTCGAGACTGCGGGAGTCGACCAGCACGGACGACGCCGAGCGCCAGGCGCGGCGCACCCGGTCGACGTCGGCGATGGTCTCGGGCTCGTGCCCGGCGGCCGCGCACCAGCGCCGGGCGCTCTCGGCGAAGGACGCGTCGCGGGTGACCACCAGGGGTACTGAGGAGAGCGGGCGTGGGTCCATGCCACCACCCTCGCGAGGTGCGAGACGCACCGACAGGGGTCGCGCCGAGCCTGTGGACGGCGCGACGGGTGTGACGTAGGCGTGTGGACGAATGTCCCCGACTGTCGGTGCGGACCGCCTACGCTGGAGGACATGGCGACTCCCGCGGGACGCCCCGCCGCCTTCTTCGACCTCGACAAGACCATCATCGCGAGGTCCAGCACGCTTGCCTTCAGCAAGTCCCTCTTCGCCGAGGGTCTGCTCAGCCGCCGCGCGGTCCTGCGCAGCGCCTACGCCCAGCTCGTGTTCAGCACCGGCGGCGCCGACCACGACATGCTCGAGAAGATGCGCGACGAGATCAGCGCCATGGTCACCGGATGGGACGCCGTCACCGTGCGCCAGATCGTGCGCGAGGCCCTGCACGACGTGATCGAGCCGCTCGTCTACTCCGAGGCCCTCGACCTCATCGAGGAGCACCGCGAGTCGGGCCACGACGTCATCATCGTGTCGGCCTCCGGCACCGAGATGGTCGAGCCGATCGCCGAGATGCTCGGCGCGACGCACGCCATCGCCACCCGCCTCGAGGAGATCGACGGCCGCTACTCGGGCCGCGTCCTGCACTACTCCTACGGCCCGAACAAGGTCACCGCGATGCGCGAGCTGGCCGAGCTCGAGGGCTACGACCTGGAGCGCAGCTTCGGCTACTCCGACTCCGAGACCGACATCCCGATGCTCGAGGCGGTGGGCCACCCGTTCGCGGTCAATCCCGACAAGGGACTGCGCCGTCGGGCCACCGAGGAGGGTTGGCCGATCCTCACGTTCGAGCGACCCACGGCGCTGCGCTCGCGGCTCGTGCCGGAGTCCACCACGGGCAAGGCGATGGCTCTCGGCGGCATCGCGGCGTCGGCCTCGCTGCTGGCGCTCGGGATCACCGCGGCCGTGCGTCGCCGCACGTCGCGACCCGCCTGACAACCCCCTTCACCCTTGTGGTTCCAGGCCGCGTGAGGCACGCTGGAGCCAGAACTCCAGAGCAGTCCGCACCCCGGTACCCACGCGGCGATCTCCCGTCCCACAGGGCAATCGCAGACGGGACAACCGCCGTCTCACGACGCCGGACCCGAGGCGATGATTGACGAAGGCACGCTTGGTAGCTGAAGGTGCGGACTTCCACGACGGCGTCGGGCCTGCCCCGACGCCGTCGTCCTGTGCCGGGACCGGCCGGCTCAGCGCGAGGACAGCGGCGAGGCCTCGGCGCCCCGCGTGAACGCCTCGGCGGCGTACAGCAGCCAGCGGTGGACGCCGGTCTCCTCGGTCCCGTAGGCCTCGAGTGCAGCGAAGTAGTCGGGCGCCGCGGCGACGTGGCCGGCCTCGGGCACGGTGACCGAGGCGGGATCGACGCCACGCGCCAGCAGGACGAGCCGCTCGGCCGCGCGCCCCACCACGCCGTTGTGCGAGACGAACGCCCCCGCGGAGGCGATCTCGGCGTGCACGAGCGCCGCCACGACCATGGCCGGCGCCTCGGTCTTTGCGCCGAGCAGCTTCGCCAGCTGGGTCAGCCGGGCAGTGCCAGCGGGGTTCACGGGACGGCCGAGGTCGTCGTCGGGGACCGAGCCCGCGGCCGCCAGCGCGTGCATCCGCGCCATCGCCTGCACCGGCGACCGCTGCCACGTGGGCAGCAGGCCGAGCAGCTCGGTGGAGAGCCGGACCGCCGCCCGCGCGGTGGCGTCGCCGCCGCCCGAGGACAGCTCGTCGAGGTCGATCTCGGAGCCCTCGAGCGTGGCCGTGGCCCAGGCGCCGATCAGCAGCGAGCGCGCCGTGTCGTCGGGCGTGCTGCGGCGCAGGCCGCGGTCGCGAAGGACGGCGTCCATCCCGTCGCGGGCGGCGCGGAACGCCGACGGAACGCCCTCGAGGGAGGCGGCTGCGATGAACGGATCGGACACGCAGGCAGCGTACCCAGCGCACCTCCGGGGCCACGGGCTGACCGGCGGTAGCCTCGGAGCGTGGACGTCATCCCCGCTGCGCGCGCCGCCAAGTGGATGGTGGGCGACCGCCTCGCCACGGTGCTGCACCTCGGCGACGGCGGCCTGGCGTACGAGCTGGCCGAGCAGGGTCACGACGTCACGGTCATCGGCGACGACGTCGAGCAGGTCCGCAACCCCGACCTCTCCTACATCCGCTCCGGCGGCGACCGGCTGCCGCTGCGCTCGAACACCTTCGACGTCGTCATCACGCCGTTCCTCGAGGAGTCGCCGGCCGCGCTGGCCGAGTACGCGCGCGTCCTGGTGCCCGGCGGACTGCTGTCCAGCATGAGCCGTCGCTACGACGACTCGATCCCGTGGATGCGCCGGTTGCGCACGATCACCGGCGACCGCGACGCGCCCGAGCCGGCCGTCGACACCTTCTCGGCCTCCGGCCTGTTCGGCCCGCCCGAGGTCGAGGTCTTCAACGCGTGGGAGGAGCTCGACCTGCCGCACCTGCTGCGCTTCGCCGAGCAGACCCGGCGTCCCTCGGTGCCCGAGTCCGCGCTCGGCGCCGTGCACGACCTGTGGCGCGAGTACGCCTCCGGCGCCGCGAAGCTCCGGCTGCGGCACGAGACGCGCTGCGTCCGCGCCGTCGTCGACAAGTCCGCGCTGGCCGGCGAGCCCGATCCGCCGGACGCGATCCTGCTCTCGCTGGACTGACGTGGGTCCCCTCGACGCCGCGATCGCGCTGGCGGTCGTCGCCGTGCTGGTGGCGCTGGCCCTGCTGACGCGCTGGGTGCTGCTGAGCCGCCGCCGCAGTCTCGGCTCGGCCGAGGACCGCGCCACGTACGAGACGCTGCACACCGCCGCGCTGGCCGCCCCGGCCCTCCGGTCGGGTCTCGACGCCGAGAGCGTCCGCCAGGCCCTCCCCCACCTGCGCCAGCTCATCGGCGCGCCGACGGTGGGCATCACCGACACGCACGGTCCGCTCGGCTGGGCGGGCACGGACGAGACCGAGCACACGGCCGAGCTCGTCGCGGTCGCCCTGGAGCACGGTCGCACGCAGGCGTCCAACCGCGTCATCGTCGCGCCGCTCTCGGTGGAGGGCCGCGTCGTCGGCAGCATCGTCGTGGTCGACGAGAGCGCGTCGGCGGGCCTCGCGCGCACCGCCACCGAGGTCGCCGGCTGGGTCTCGAGCCAGCTCGAGCTCGCCGAGCTGTCGGCCTCGCGCACCGCGCTCATGGAGGCCGAGCTGCGGGCCCTGCGGGCGCAGATCTCGCCCCACTTCATCTACAACTCCCTCGGCGCGATCGCGTCGTTCGTCCGCACCGACCCCGAGCGCGCCCGCGAGCTGCTGCTCGAGTTCGCCGACTTCACGCGCTACTCCTTCCGCCAGCACGGCGACTACACGACGCTCGCCGAGGAGCTGCGGTCGATCGAGCGCTACCTCGTGCTGGAGAAGGCGCGCTTCGGCGACCGGCTGCGGGTCGTCACCCGCGTCGCGCCCGAGGTGCTGAGCCTGACCGTCCCCTTCCTCACCGTGCAGCCGCTCGTGGAGAACGCGGTGCGCCACGGACTGGAGCGCAAGCCCGGCCCCGGCACGCTCACGGTGATCGCGGAGGACGCCGGCACCGAGTGCCTCATCTCGATCGAGGACGACGGCGTGGGCTCCGACCCCGAGACCGTCCGGGCCGCACTGGCGGGCCGCACGAGCTCGCCGTCGGTGGGCCTGGCCAACGTGGACGAGCGGCTGCGCACCGTCTACGGCAACGACCACGGCCTCGTCGTGGAGACCGCGCCGGGCCTCGGCACGAAGGTGACGCTGCGGGTCCCGAAATTCACTCCCACCACGGTCGACTGACGATCCGTAGACTTGACCGGTGAGGTTCCTCAACGATCTGCAGCCCAGCCACGACCTGACGTACAACGACGTCTTCATGGTCCCCGGACGCTCGGACGTCGCGTCGCGCTTCGACGTCGACCTGTCCACGAGCGACGGCACCGGTGCCACCCTGCCGCTGGTGGTGTCCAACATGACGGCCGTCTCGGGTCGCCGGATGGCCGAGACCGTCGCCCGCCGCGGCGGCATCGCGATCCTCCCGCAGGACATCCCGCTCGACATCGTCGCCGACACGGTCGCCCGCGTGAAGGCCGCGCATCCGGTCTACGACACACCCGTCGTGCTGACCCCGAACATGACGGTCGGCGAGGCGCTCAGCCTCGTGCCGAAGCGCGCCCACGGCGGCGCCGTCGTCGTCGAGTCGCTGCACGGTCCCGAGCTGAAGGTCGTCGGCATCTTCACGCCGCACCAGGCGCACGAGATCGACCGCTTCGCGCAGGTCCGTGAGGTCATGCTGACCGATCCGTTCGTCCTGCCCGCCGGTGGCGACGTGCGCGAGATGTTCAACCTGCTCTCGGAGCAGCACGTGCCGTTCGCCCCCGTCGTCGACGGCGGTGCGCTGGCCGGGGTGCTCACCCGCAAGGGCGCGCTGCGCTCCACGATCTACACGCCCGCCACCGATCCCGACGGCCACCTCGTCGTCGGCGGTGCCATCGGCATCAACGGCGACGTCAAGGGCAAGGCCCAGGCCCTCATCGAGATCGGCGTCGACGTCCTCGTCGTCGACACCGCGCACGGTCACCAGGCCAAGATGTTCGACGCGCTGCCGGTCGTGCGCGAGGTCCGCGACGCGCACGAGGCCGCCACGGGTCGCCGCCTGCCGATCTCGGCGGGCAACGTGGTGTCGGCGGAGGGCGTACGCGACCTCGTCGCCGCCGGCGCGGACATCGCCAAGGTGGGCGTGGGCCCCGGCGCGATGTGCACGACCCGCATGATGACCGGCGTGGGCCGGCCGCAGTTCTCGGCCGTGCTCGAGGCCTCCGAGGCGGCCGCCGAGCTGGGCGCCCACGTGTGGGCCGACGGCGGCGTCCGCTGGCCGCGCGACGTGGCGCTGGCGCTGGCCGCCGGTGCCGGCAGCGTCATGATCGGCTCGTGGTTCGCCGGCACGCACGAGAGCCCCGGCGACCTGAAGTTCGGCGCCGACGGCCGCGAGTACAAGGAGTCGTTCGGCATGGCGTCCTCGCGCGCCGTGGCCAACCGCACCCGCGACGCCGCCGGCTTCGAGCGCGCTCGCATGGCGCTGTTCGAGGAGGGCATCTCCACCTCGCGCATGTACCTCGACCCCGAGCGCCCCGGCGTGGAGGACCTGGTCGACCAGATCACCGCCGGCGTCCGCTCCTCGTTCACCTACGCCGGCGCCCGCACGCTGGCCGAGTTCGCCGACCGCGCCACCGTGGGCCTGCAGTCCAGCGCCGGCTACGACGAGGGCCGCCCGCTGCACGCCTCCTGGTGACCCTCGTGGGCGGTGAGCCGTCAACCTCTCCGCGCGGGTGGCGGTGAGTCGTCAACCGAATAGGTCCCCCATGCGGTTGGTGGCTCACCGCCCTCCCGGGACCGCTCTGAAGAGGGAGCCCCAGCGCTCCGCGAACTTCGGTGGCGGTCCGGTGTAGCCGTGGCGAACGAGCGCGGTGAAGAGCCGCTGCACGGACCCCGCAGGGTTGGCCGTCATCGCAGCCGTGATCTGGACGTAGGCGACGTCGTTGTCCCGGAACCCGGCGTAGCGATCGATGTCCTTGCGGAACTGGAGCGGGTCCTCGGCGTGCTGCCGGCCCTCGTACTCGGCCACCAGCCGCCACTGGGGGAACCACAGGTCGCCGATGCCCAACCGTGTCCCGTCGAGGGCGAGGACGTCGGCGTTCACCTCGGGCCGCGGCAGGCCCGCCGCGTGGACGTAGGCACGGAGCTCGGACTCCTTCGGCGACCAGGCTCGTTCGTCGAGCCACGAAAGGACCGCGGGCGCCTGGCTCGCGCCGGGCCGCCACGGGTGGAGCCGACAGACGTCCACGATCTCGCCGACCGTCGCGAGCTCCTCGCGCAGCAGGTGGTCGCCGATCACGATGAGGTCGAGCAGCCGCATCGACGCGCAGCACTGGACGAAGGCCGCCGCAGGCGTCACTCCCACGTCATCGCGCGGTGGCATGACCGCCGTCCGGTGCAGAAAGGTCCCCGTCACCGTGAGGTGATGGTCGCCGGCGATCGTGAAGCGCACCGGTCGAACAGGTCCGACGTCCAGACCCGTCCGCTGGATCCGACTCACGTGACTCAGCGCCGCTCCGTCCGGCATCGCGAGCGCCGCTGCCGTCTGCCAGTCGAGCGGCGTCATCTCGTACCCCGTCCACCGCCACACGCCGGGATGGAGTCGCTCGAAGTGCCTGCCCTGCAGGCGACGGTCGCTGACCCCGGCGGAGCGCGCCTGTTCTCGGCTGAACGGTCCGCGGCGAGCCAGGTCGGGGATCTCGGGTGGTCGAGGCACCGTTCCACGCTGCCGCGGCGAGGACCCTCAGCCGCTGTTCCGGCGGCTCCCTGTGGACTGCGAGCTCAGCCCTTGCCCCCCTGTGGATTCTGGCCAAGCGGTCAGCCGTCAACCTCATCACCACCGCATGACGTTGATGACGCACCGGGTCTCCCCGGGAAGGGTTGACAGCTGACCGCTCACTCAAGGGGCCCGCGTCAGTGCGCGCCGGCCGAGACGATCTCGTTCGGGACGCCGGGCAGCTCGACGCTGCGGGTGACCCGGCCGGCGGCGAGGTCGACCTCGTGCACCGTGGACGCGCCGGGCTCGGTGACCCACGCGGTGTCGCCGTCGACCTCGAGGGTCGGCCGCGGACGCTGCCAGTCGAGGGGCTCCTGCCACGGGTCGATCACGACGATGCGGTCGGCGACCTTGCCCGTCACGGGGTCGATCACGTGCAGGGCGCCGTCCGTGCCCAGCACGAGCGCCTCGCCCGCCGGGCCGCGGCCGAGCGACCGGAACGTGTAGCTGGTGCCGAGGTCCACGAGGCGCAGCTTCGCAGTCTCGGTGTCGATCAGGCTGATGCGCTCGGGGCGCTCCAGCTCGGCGTCGGCGTCGACCTTGTAGTCGCCGAGGACGACCGACGACTCCGGGCTTCCCGCCTGGTTGCCGATGCGGCCGTACGCGTCAGGGCTCGACACCTTGGTGATCGTGCCGTGGTCCACCACGACGACACCGTCCTCGCAGCCGACGACCGCACGGCCGTCGGCCGCCGTCGCCTCGCCGTGGACACCGGGGCAGTCGTCCGTGCGGGCCTCCTCGTCACCGTCGACGCCATCGCGCAGAACGACGGTCGAGCGGGCGTCCGCGGTGCCCTCGGTGTGCATGAGGTCGCCGCCGAGGTTCACCGCCACGCCGTGGTGCGGATCGGGGGTCTCGGTGGTCTCCACCACCTTCGTGGGGTCCTCGGAGTCCAGGACGCGGATCGAGCCGTCCCCGTCGCCGAACAGCACGGTGCGGCCGTCGCTGATGGTGACGTGGCCCGGCTCCGCGGCCTCGTAGGTCTCCCCGAACGCGGGCTCGCCCTTCGTCCGGTAGTGCGCGTGGTCGCCGTGCGCCTCGGCCTCGACGCCTGTGTCGAGCAGGCGGAAGCCCTCCTCGGTCGACACGAACACGTGCCGTGCGTCGCCGGCGGCGTTGACCCGCACGAACCCCTCGGCGGGCAGCGTCTTCACCGGCTCGAGGGTGTCGCGCTCCAGCACGAGCAGCCCGTCGTCGGTCGTCACCACGAGCCGGGGTCCGGAGACCTCGGCACCACCGTGGTCGTCGTCGTGCCCGGACTCGCTCGCCGTCTCACCGCACGCGGCCAGCGCCGACCCCGCCACCAGGGCCGCCACCGCCAGGCGGACGTGTCGCCATCTCGTCATCGTCGCTCCTTGTTGAGAATGAATGTCATTCCCGAAAGAGTACGACAGGGCGTCCACGCGACGCCACGGGGTGCCGGGAGACGCGTCAGCGCAGGATGAGGTCGAGGCCGCGCGCGAACGACGCATCGAGGTCGGGATCCTCGGCGAGGATGCCGATCTGCGCGGCCTGGCGGTGCATCTGGGTGGCCTGGGTGTGGCCGAAGACGTAGAGCAGCAGGGTGCGCGCGACGTCGGGCGAGGTCAGCGCCGCCAGCTCGGTCTCGATGCGCGAGTCGCCCAGCCGGAAGGCCGAGGCGGTGGCCACGACGTCGGCCCCGTCGCGGGTGGACAGCAGCGCCTCGCGCAGCGCGTGGGCAGCCTTGGCGGGATCGTCGCCGACCTCGACGTTCGCGACGATCCGGTCGGCCATCAGCGCCAGGAGCGTCTGCTTGTCCGGCACGTGGTGGTAGAGCGCGCTGGGCTGCACCCCGAGCTCGCCGGCGACGCGACGCATCGAGCAGAACTCGAGCCCGTAGGCGTCGAGCACGCGCAGGGCCCCGGAGACGACGTCGTCGAGGGTGTTGGCCATGTCGGCATCCTATCGGCTAGCCTGAACACCGTTCAGGTGAACACCGTTCAGGAGACCTCATGACCACGACCACCTCGGCGAGCCGTCGCCTCACCTCCACCGACCTCGCACTGATCGCCGCCTTCGCCGCGCTGATCGCCGTCTGCGCGCTGCTCCCGGCCATCAACGTGGGCGCAGGCCTCGTGCCGATCACGCTGCAGACGTTCGCCGTGCTGCTCTCCGGTGCCGTCCTCGGCGCGAAGCGCGGCTTCCTGGCCGTCCTGCTCTACCTCGCGGTCGGCGCCGCGGGCGTCCCGGTGTTCTCCGGCGGCGCCGCCGGCCTGGCCGTCTTCGCCGGCCCCACCGCCGGATACCTCATCGGCTTCCCGCTCGCGGCCGCGCTGTGCGGGTTCATCGTCGAGCGCCTCCCGCGCGAGAAGGTCGCCACGAGCATTCCGCTGATCTTCGCCGCGGGCCTGTTCTCCAGCGCTCTGCTGATCCACACGCTCGGCATCCTCGGACTGGCCTGGCGCGCCGACATGAGCCTCGCGGCGGCGGCCAAGATCGACCTGGCCTTCTGGCCCGGCGACGTCATCAAGAACCTCGCGATGGCCACGGTCGCCACCGCCGTCCACCGCGCCTTCCCGGACCTGCTGCCGGCCCGCCGGAAGTGATCGAGCTCGCCGAGGCCGCCGTCGAGGGACGGCTCGAGCCCACCAGCCTCCGGCTCGAGGAGGGTCGCATCGCCATCGTCGGCTCGAACGGCTCGGGCAAGTCCACCCTCGCGCGACTGGTGAACGGCCTCGTCGAGCCCACGAGCGGCCAGGTCCTGGTCGACGGGCTCGACACGCGCCGGCACGGTCGCGAGGTCCGCCGTCGCGTCGGCTTCGTGTTCACCGACCCGGCGGCGCAGCTGGTGATGCCCACCGTCGCGGAGGACGTCGCCCTGTCGCTGCGCAAGAGGCACCGCGACAAGGCCGAGCGGGCGGCGGCCGTCCTCGCCGTGCTCGAGCGGTTCGGCCTCGCCGACCTGGCCGAGCGCAGCGTGCACGCGCTCTCGGGCGGGCAGCGGCAGCTGCTCGCGATCGCGACGGTGCTGGCCACCGATCCCGACGTCCTGGTCGCCGACGAGCCGACCACGCTGCTCGACCTCGCGAACACCCGCCGCGTCGGCGACGTGCTGCTCGGTCTGCCCCAGCAGGTCGTCCTGGTGACCCACGACCTCGACCTCGCCGCACGGTGCGACCGCGCGCTGGTGGTGCACGCCGGACGCGTCGCGTTCGACGGGCCCGCCGCGACCGCCGTCGACCACTACCGGGCTCTCGTGTCATGAGCTCTCCGCTCGGGGTCTACCAGCCGGGGACGTCGCCGCTGCACCGGCTGACGCCCGGCCCGAAGCTGGCGGGACTGTTCCTGCTCGCCGTGGCCGTGCTCGTCGCGAAGGGCCCCTGGACAGGCGTCGCGTTCGTCGCGCTCGCCCTCGTCCTCGCCGCGCTCGGCAGCCTCTCGCCCCGATCCCTGCTGCGGGCGCTGCGGCCCTTCCTGATCGTCGCGGTGCTCCTGCTGGCCTTCAACGCGTGGCAGAACGGGTGGCCGCGGGCGGTCGAGGTGGTCGCCGACCTGACCGCGCTCATCTTGGCCGCGACCGTCCTGACGGCCACGACCGCCGTCAACGACCTGCTCGACACGATCGTGCGCAGCCTGCGGCCCTTCCGCCGCCTCGGCGTCGACCCCGACCGCGTCGGCCTCACGTTCTCGCTCATGCTGCGTGCACTGCCCGGCACGATCGAGCTGGCGGCCGAGACGCGCGACGCGGCCCGGGCGCGCGGGCTCGAGCGCAGCATCCGCGCCCGCACGATCCCGCTGGTGCTGCGCGTGGTCGCGCGCGCCCGCGACACCGGCGACGCGCTGCACGCCCGCGGCGTCCTCGACTGACCCGGTTCGACGCCGCATCCCTCGACAGTGACTAGGCTCACTCCCATGGCGCGCGCACTGCGGACGCTGGTGGTCGACGACGAGCAACCGGTGCTGGACGAGCTGGTCTGGCTGCTCGGCCGCGACGACCGGATCGGCACGATCGACACGGCTCGGTCCGGCACCGAGGCGCTGCGTCGCCTCGACGCCGGTGACATCGACCTGCTGTTCCTCGACATCGCCATGCCCGGACTGACCGGCATCGACATCGCGCGCCTGCTGGGCAAGTTCAAGACGCCGCCGCAGATCATCTTCGTGACCGCGCACGACGCGCACGCCGTGGAGGCGTTCGACCTCAACGCCGTGGACTACCTGCTCAAGCCGATCCGCGAGGAGCGCCTGCGCGAGAGCGTGCGCCGGGCCGTGGCCGACTCCGACCACGGCGGCACCGAGTCCGACGACACGATCGCCGTCGAGCTGGCGGGCGTCACGCGCTTCGTCTCGCGGTCGAAGGTCACCCACGCCGAGGCGCAGGGCGACTACGTCCGGCTGCACACCCTGGAGGGCTCGAGCCACCTCATCCGCACGCCCCTCGGCTCCCTCGCCGACGACTGGGCCGACGCCGGCTTCCTGCGCATCCACCGCAGCCTCGTGGTGAACCGCGCCCACATCCTCGAGGTCCGCATGTCGTCGGGCCGCGCCAGCGTCGTCGTTCCGGCCGCGGGCGGGAACACGCTCGAGCTGCAGGTCGCCCGCCGCCACACGCGGGCGCTGCGCGAGCTGATCGGCGAGCACACCCCGTGACCGACCAGGCCCTGCCCGAGCCGTCCGGCCGGGTCCGCATCACCAGCCCCCTCTCCACGGCGCCCGCGCACGTGCGCAGCACGGTGGGTCAGGAGATCGACGAGGCCACCGGGGTCGGCGAGGTCTACATGCAGTCGCTCATCCGGTCGCAGCTGCGCGCCGCGATGACCGTGGCGATCACGCTCCTGCTCACGGTCGTCAGCCTGCCGCTCGTGTTCTCGTGGGTGCCGGGCCTGAACGACCTGCGCGTCCTGGGCATCCCGCTGCCGTGGCTCGTCCTGGGCGGTGGCGTGCACGCGGGCGTCATCGTGCTGGGCTGGCTCTATGTGCGCCACGTCGAGCGCGCGGAGCGCCTGTTCACCCTGCTGGTCGAGCCGGACGACACCCGACCATGAGCCCGACCTGGGGCATCGTCGCCGTCTCCCTCGTCTCGATCGCGACCCTCGCGATCGGGGCGTTCGGCCTGCGGATCAGCCGCACGACGAGTGACTTCTACGTGGCCTCCCGGTCGGTCTCCCCGGCCCTGAACGGCTCGGCGATCAGCGGCGAGTACCTGTCGGCGGCCTCCTACCTCGGCATCGCCGGCCTCGTGCTCGTCTACGGCGCCGACATGCTCTGGTACCCGATCGGCTGGACGGCCGGCTACCTGCTCCTGCTGGTGTTCGTGGCGGCTCCCCTGCGCCGCTCGGGCGCCTACACGATCCCCGACTTCGCCCAGGTGCGCCTGCAGTCGGTGGCGGTGCGGCGCGTCTGCACCGCTCTCGTCGTGGCGGTCGGCTGGCTGTACCTGCTGCCGCAGTTCCAGGGCGCGGGCCTGACCCTCGAGGCCGTCCTCGACGCTCCCCGGTGGGTGGGCACCGTGCTCGTCGCGATCATCGTGACCCTCAACGTGGTGCTGGGCGGCATGCGGTCGATCACCTTCGTGCAGGCGTTCCAGTACTGGCTCAAGCTGACGGCCCTGCTGGTGCCGCTCATGTTCCTGCTGCTGGCGTGGTCGCGCGACGGCCAGCCGGCCGCGCAAGCCGGCAGCGACTGGTGGATCCCCCTCGGCGACGCCAACCCGCAGACCGTGTACTCCACGTACGCCGTGATCGTCGCGACGTTCCTCGGCACGATGGGCCTGCCGCACGTGGTGGTGCGGTTCTACACGAACCCCGACGGGCACGCCGCGCGGCGGACCACCCTGATCGTGCTCGGCCTCGTCTCGGCGTTCTACCTGCTCCCGACGTTCTACGGCGTGCTCGGGCGGGTCTACGCGTCCGACCTCATCGCCGCCGGCCGCGCCGACACGGTGGCGCTCGAGCTGCCGAGCCGCGTGATCGCGGGGACCGCCGGGGAGCTGCTGACGGCGCTCGTCACCGCCGGCGCCTTCGCGGCGTTCCTGTCGACCTCGTCCGGCGTGACGATGGCGCTCGCGGGCGTGGTGGGTCAGGGCCTGAGCAACCACGCGCCATGGGGCAGCCGGCTCTCGTCCATCGCGGCGCTGCGGATCGCCGCCGCCGTGTGCGTGGCGGTGCCGCTCGTGCTGGCCTTCGTCGCCGAGCCGATCCCCGTGGCCAGCTCGGTGGTGTTCGCGTTCGCGCTGGCGGCCTCCACCTTCTGCCCGCTGCTCGTGCTGGGCATCTGGTGGCGCGGACTGACGTCGGCCGGGGCGATCGCGGGCCTCATCGGCGGCGGCATCTGCGCGGGCGCGGCGCCCTTCGTCACGCTCGCCCTCGACGTCGAGGGCTGGTGGGGCACGCTCATGAGCCAGCCGGCCGTGTGGTCGGTGCCCGTGGGCTTCGGCCTCATGGTGGGCATCTCGCTGGCCACCCGGTCGCGCGTCCCGGCCACGGTCGGGCGCACCATGGTCCGCCTGCACACGCCGGAGCGGGTGCAGGTGGACCGGCGGTTCTGATCAGACCCGACGCGAGGTGTCGAGGCGGTCGAACGAGTCGAGCACCTCGCCCATCGACGGCTTGGCGATCGTGGTGACCGCCGCCGCGCGTCCCTCGCGCTCCTGGCGCAGGTGACGCTTGACCGTGGAGGTCGAGCAGCCGAGCCGCTGCGCCAGCTCGCGACAGGTCTCGTCGGGGTGCGCCTTGCGAGCGCCGATCACCTCGGCGTGGTCGACGGGACCGCCCCCGACGCGCGCCGTGCCGTAGGGGCTGGAGTCGACCCGCACCTCGATGCCGAGATCGCGGCGCATGGTGCGGCGCTCGGCCTCGCTGGTGCAGGCGACGAAGCCCGACACGTCGACGTCGACCACGGCCCGGTAGAGGCAGTCGTCGAGGACGCTGCAGCCCGCACATCGGCGGTGGGCGGCAGCGCGCTTGGTCACGTAGTCACGCCACTGCTCGACCGAGACGTCGCGTCGAGCGGGCGGGGACAGCAGGATCTCGTCCTGGTACATCTCGGGTGCCATGGCACACGGCGGGAGTGTCGGCCTCATTGCCATCTCCGATCATGCGAATGACACCAGTCTAGAGGTACATTCCCCCGGTTTCGGAAGGTGTGACGCGATCGTCCGAGGTACCATCCTCGCCGCCGGCCCCCGGGAGGGCCAGACGCATGTTCTGCAGCTGGTTCTGCGCCTGCACCTGCTGGGCGTAGAGGGCGGCCTGGATGCCGTGGAAGAGACCCTCGAGCCAGCCCACCAGCTGGGCCTGGGCGACGCGCAGCTCGGCGTCGCTCGGCGACTCGGCGTCGAACGGCAGGCTGAGCCGCTCGAGCTCGTCGACGAGCTCGGGCGCGAGACCGTCCTTCAGCTCGTCGATCGACTGGTGGTGGATCTCGCGCAGGCGGGCCCGGCTCGCGTCGTCGAGCGGCGCGGACTTCACCTCCTCGAGCAGCTGGCGGATCATGCCGCCGATGCGCATGACCTTCGCGGGCTGCTCGACCAGGTCGGTCAGCGGCGTGCGCGCGGGCTCGGAGGAGGCCACGGGCTGGCCCTGGGGGTCGATGATCCGGTCGTCGGTCATGCGCTCCAGCCTAGGCCGAGGTGCCTCGCACGGCGCTGCGGGCTCAGGCGCCCATGTCGAGGACGACCTTGCCCACGTGCGAGGACTCCTCGAGGATCCGGTGGGCGTCGGCGACCCGCGCCAGCGGCACGGTCTCGTGCACCACGGGGCCCAACGTGCCGTCCTCGATGAGCGGCCAGACCTTCTCGACGAGCTCGGTCATGATCGCGGCCTTCTCCTCCACCGGGCGGAAGCGCAGGGACGTCGCCGAGACGCTCCCCTGCTTCGCCAGCAGGGCGCCGAGGTTGAGCTCTCCCTTGCGGCCGCCCTGCATGCCGATCACGACGATGCGGCCGCCGCGGGCGAGGGAGGCGACGTTCTGGGCGAGGTACTTGCCGCCGATGATGTCGAGCACGACGTCGACGCCGCCGAGGTCCTGGCAGGTCTCGGCGAAGTCGTCCTCGCGGTAGTTCACGACCGCGTCGGCGCCGAGGCCGCGCACGACCTCGGCCTTCTCGGCACTGCCGACCGTGGTGACGACGGTGGCGCCGAAGGCCTTGGCCAGCTGGATCGCGGTGGTGCCGATGCCGCTGGCGCCGCCGTGCACGAGCACCTTCTGGCCCTCGCGCAGGCCGGCGAGCATGAAGACGTTCGACCAGACGGTGGCGTAGGTCTCGGAGATCGCGGCCGCGGTCGTGAGGTCGACGCCCGCGGGCACCGGCACCACCTGACCGGCCGGCACGACCACACGCTCGGCGTAGCCGCCGCCGCTGAGCAGCGCGCAGACCTCGTCGCCGACGGAGAGGCCCGTGACGCCCTCGCCGATCCCGTGGACGACACCCGAGCACTCGAGGCCGATGACGTCGGTGGTGCCGGGCGGCGGCGGGTAGTGGCCCTCTCGCTGCAGCAGGTCGGCGCGGTTGACGCCGGCGGCGGCCACGGCGATCACGACCTCGCCCGGCCCCGGCTCGGGGTCGGGAAGCTCGGCGACGTGGAGGCTCTCGGGGCCCCCGGGCTCTTCGACGATGACGGCTCGCATGTGAACCACCGTAGTGACCGGCACACTGGTCCACATGCAGGTGACGCTCGTGCAACTAGCCGCGACCCTCGACTCGGCCGCCAACCGCGACCAGGTGGCGGCGCGGCTCCGCGACGTCGAGGGCGGCGGGCTCGTCGTGCTGCCCGAGGGCGCGATGCACGACTTCGGCGCCCCCGACCACGACCTCGCGGCCGTCGCCGAGCCGCTCGACGGGCCGTTCGTGGACCTCCTCGCGCGCGAGGCGCGGCGCCTCGGCTCGACGATCGTCGCAGGCATGTTCGAGCGCACCGACGGACTGCCGTTCAACACGCTCGTCGTGGTCGGTCCCGACGGCGACCTCGCCGCGACCTACCGCAAGATCCACCTCTACGACTCCTTCGGCTACCGCGAGTCCGATCGCCTGCGCGCCGGCGAGATCGAGCCCGTCACGGTCACCGTCGAGGACCTCACGGTCGGCCTCATGACCTGCTACGACCTGCGGTTCCCCGAGCTCGCGCGCCGTCTGGTCGACGCCGGGGCCGACGCGTTCGTCGTGCCGGCCGCGTGGGTCGCAGGTGAGCACAAGGTCGACCACTGGCGCACGCTGCTGCGCGCACGGGCCATCGAGAACACCGTCTGGGTGGCCGCGGCGGGCCAGGGCGGCGAGCGTTACAGCGGTCATTCCTTGGTCGCCGATCCGTGGGGAACTATCGTGGAGGAGGCCGCCGGGGGGGACGAGCTCATCACCGCGCAGATCGCGGTGGACGCCGTGCAGCACTCTCGCGACGTGAACCCGTCGCTTGCCAACCGGAGGATGTAGACGCAGTGACGACCGCCACGCCGGGCCGACGACGACTGGACACGTCGGTCCCGACCCCGTACGAGGTCGCGACCCGTGAGCCACGAGTCGCGTCACCCCGTTGGGCGCGCCTGCTGATGCTCGGCACCTTCCTGGTCTGGCTCGCGAGCACCCTCGGCGCGGCCACGTCGATCTCCGACGTCGGTGCTCCCTCGTGGCTCTGGCGGCCCTCCGCCGCCGCGCTGCTCGTGGTGTTCGCCGTGATCCTGACCCACCGGGTCGGCGGCTACATGCGCATCTGGGTGACGCTGTCGGCGCTGCTGGCGGCGGCCGCGGTGCTCACCGACCTCAACTCGCTGCTCGCCGCGGCAGCCGGTGCGACGGCGGTGCTCTCGGCAGTGACCGCCGTGGTCTTCACGCGTCCCGCCGCGAACGTGCTGCAGGTGCTGCGCGAGTACGCCGTGATGCTGGTCCTGTCCGTCAGCGGCGCCGTGGGCGTCGCGGCGTGGAACGCCTCGGTCGACGTGCGGCCCTTCGGCCTCATGGTCATGGCCGTGTCGGTGACGCTGGCCGTCTCGATCGTGTGGCGCCTCGGCTCCAGCCTGCACGGCTTCGGCCGCCGCCACCTCAAGCTGCTCGTGGTCGTGGCCGTCATCGCGGTCGGGCTCTTCTTCTACGGCAGCTTCGTGCGCACCGCCGGATCGCCCGCTCTGACCAACCTGCTGGACGACACGATCGTGTGGCTGCGCCAGAACATCGGCGGCGTGCCGCGGCCCTACGAGTTCCTCATCGGCTTCCCCGCGCTCATCGTGGGCGTCTCGATGCGCTCGCGCTACCGCGAGGGCTGGTGGGTGTGCGTCTTCGCCGTCGTCGGCACCGTGATCGTCGCGAACTCGCTCATCGACCCGCGCGCCTACCCGTCGTACTTCGCGCTCTCCACGCTCTACAGCGCGGCCATCGGCCTGGTCATCGGCCTCGTGATCCGGGCCGTGTTCTTCCGGCCGCAGTCGCGCCGCTCCGCGCGCGCCGTGCAGCACGCCGAGCGCACCGAGCCCGGGCGCCTCTCGCCCCTGCGCTGACCCGCTACCGCTCGCCCCTCTCCACTTCTGGAACGGGTTGCACCCTTTCCGCGGCCGAAAGGGTGCAGAGCGTTCCAAAAGTGGGCAGGGGTGCCGCGTCGGGGCGCTGTGCGTGCGGAATGCGAGAATCGACGCAGGTCCCGCCGCTTCGGCGACGGCCTGGAGGGGTGCCGGAGTGGCCGATCGGAACCGCCTTGAAAGCGGTCGCTGGCAGAGATGTCAGCCACGGGTTCGAATCCCGTCCCCTCTGCGTGAACCGTTACCGACTCGATCGCGCGCACCTCATGGTGCTCGCGGGGGTGTGCTTCATCGTCGCTGCCGTGGGCGTGCTGGTCGCGTTCCTGACCGGGACCGACAGCGCCCTGCGCACCACCGTGACCGTCCTCGCCGCCGGCGTGGCCGTGATCGCGCTCCTCGTGGCCGCCGTGATGAACCTGCGGCCGCCGGTCGTGCTGACCCTCGACCAGGCCGGGTTCCGCGCCCGCGGGCGCCACGGCGACGTCACGTGGAAGCAAGTCGAGTCGGTCGAGATCAGTGAGGGCCTGCTGCGCTTCACCGACGGCACCGGCGCGATCACCGCGTTCCCGCTGAGCCTCGTCGACCGCACGCGCCGGGCCGAGCTCGTCCGCGAGGTCTACGACCGGCTCAACACCGCCAACGGCTACCGACGGTTCGACCCCACCGAAGGGCTCTGAGACCTCCGGAGAAGCGAAAGTGGGAGCAGGCTGAGCCTGCTCCCACTTCCCCATGGCGGAGATGGCGGGATTTGAACCCGCGAGAGGTTTAAACCTCAACCCGCTTAGCAGGCGGGCGCACTAGGCCACTATGCGACATCTCCAGACAACCGGATCAGGATACCCACCCCGACCCCCAGCCGCCGAATCAGGTCGTGCGCTTGACGATCGAGGCACCGCGCTCGTAGAAGTCCGGCGGCAGCTCGGCGAGCGGCGTGGGCTCGTGCGGATGGGCCCGCATCCCGTCCAGCAGCAGCGTGCGCATGCGGCGCGCGAGCCACTCGCGGTTCTCCGGCGCGGCCGTGTGGACCGCCCCGAGCATCAGCGGCGCGGCGCTGAGGTCGGCCACCGCGAGGTCGTCGCGCGCCGAGCCCTCGGCGACCGCACGCTGCACGAGGATCGCCAGCGTGCCCACCCACCGGTCGGTGGGCCGGTAGTCCGGGTCGTTGATCGCCTGACGACGCATCACCTCGGCGACGATGCGCCGGTCGATCATCACCTGGGTGGCCTCGTCGACCACGAGCTCGATGCCCTCCCAGCCCGTCGACGCCTCCATCGCGCGCTCCGCGATCTCGTCGAAGATCGCGATGTGCCGGTCGTAGAGGGCCCGCCACAGCTCCTCCTGCGAGGCGAAGTTGCGGTAGAGCGTGCCGGTGCCCACCTTCGCGGCCTCCGCGAGGCCGTGCAGGGGCGCGTCGAGGCCGTTCGCGGCGAAGTAGGCCTCGGCGGTGTCGATGATGCGCTCGCGGTTCGCCACGGCGTCGCGGCGCTGCGGAACGCGGGGGGAATCTGACATCGAAGCCAACTTACGGGATTTCGGGCCGCCCGTTGCCCCGATTTCGCACCTCGAGGGAACACCCGCTAGACTCGTCGAGGCCCGCAAGGGCGTGCGCCCGTAGCTCAACGGATAGAGCATCTGACTACGGATCAGAAGGTTTGGGGTTCGAATCCCTACGGGCGCGCCAGACACCCCCGGTCGACCACCAGGTCGCCGGGGGTCTCTCGTTTCCGGGGGCGCTCCCCACGGTCGCGCACTTGTTACGTGACACGCCGTCAGCACATCTGGATGAGCGCTTCTCGTCACATCGGCGAAACGAGGCCCTCCCAGACTCGGACGGTCCCGCTCGCTTCCCCACCTGCGAGCTCCCCCACCCGAGAGGGATCACGTGTTCACACAACGAGGATGGCGGCTCGCCACCGTGGGAGCGCTGCTCGCGCTGCCACTGGCTGCGGTGCCCGCCCACGCCGACGACGGCGAACTGGCCTCCGGCAGCGACTGGACGGTCTCGCGCGCCGCCGGCGGCTACCTGGTCACGGTCGACCTGGCGAAGAAGCTGCCGGTCGTCTCCGACGCCCCGACCATCGAGGTCGACGGCGAGCCGATCGGCATCGCCACGGAGTCCGCCGACGGCGAGAGCCTGAGCGTCTTCACCGCCGACGCGTCCGTGCTCAAGGCCGACGACATCGAGGCGGGCTGGTTCAGCAAGCCCTCCGGCGCCCCGGCCCAGCTCACGAGCGTCGAGGAGATCGCGGAGGCCGATCCCGAGGCCCTCGACGCGAACCCCGCGTCGCTCGGCGAGTTCGAGCACACCGAGGCCGTCTACAACTTCGGCGCGCAGTCGATCCCCCTCGCGGCGATCGGCGGCATCCGCGGTGAGCTGCAGGGCAAGGTCTACCTGCCCAAGACCGGTGGCGCCCGCCCCGTCGTGCTGCTGCTGCACGGCCGCCACACCTCGTGCTCCACCGGCACCGCCAACCCGAACCGCTGGCCGTGTGGACCGAACCAGATCAACATCCCGAGCTTCGCCGGCTACGACGGCACGGCACGCGCGCTGGCCAGCCACGGCTACGCGGTCGTGTCGATCTCGGCCAACGCGATCAACTCCAACGACAACCAGCTCGCGCTGGACCAGGGCGCCCAGGCGCGCGGCCAGCTGCTGCTGGACACGCTCACGATGCTCAAGAAGGCGAACGAGGGCGCCGCGGTCAACTACTACGACCAGCAGACCGACGCCGACGTCACGCTCGAGCAGGCGCTCGCCAACCAGGCCCCGCTGCCGGGCCTGACCGAGGGCACCGCGGGTCTCGCCCCCGCCGACTTCGTGGGTCGCTTCGACTTCTCGAACATCGGCATGATGGGCCACTCGCGGGGCGGCGAGGGCGTCACCTCGGCCGCGACGCTCAACCAGGGCCTCGAGAAGCCGTGGAAGATCACGTCGATCCTGCCGCTCGCGCCGGTCGACTTCGCGCGCATGACGGTGCCGAACGTGCCGATGAACGTGGTCCTGCCCTACTGCGACGGCGACGTCTCGAACCAGCAGGGCCAGCACATGCTCGACGACTCGCGCTACGCGTTCGACGACGACGTGCTGCGCAGCGGCGTGTGGATGATGGGCGCGAACCACAACTTCTACAACACGGTCTGGACCCCCGGGAAGTACGCGTACAGCGTCTCCGACGACTGGGGAGCGACCTCGACCGATGCCGTCTGCGGTCCCCGCTCGGAGACGAACATCCGGCTGAGCGCCGACGCGCAGTACGACGCCGGCACCGCCTACATGGCCGGCTGGTTCCGCCTGACGATGGGTGACGAGAAGCAGTTCCTGCCCATGTTCGACGGCTCCGCCCAGGTGCCCGAGGTGCTCGGCTCGGCCGACATCCGCAGCATGTCGACGGCTCCGGCCTCGGCACGCCAGACGATCACGACGTTCGAGGAGACCAGCTCGCTGGTCCGCGTCCAGGGCGCGGCCACGGCCACGGTCTGCGCGAGCGCCGCGGGTCGCACGGTGTCGCAGCCGCTGCCGGCCTGCACGCCCTCGACGATCAGCACCAGCGCGCTGCCGCACTGGACGCCCGCCAGCAACGGCGGCAACGTCCCGGCGACGCCGGTCACGAAGTTCTCGTGGACGGCCCTCGGCACCGGCACCACCACCGTGACGCCCAGCGAGGTGCGCGTCAGCGTCCCCGCGAAGGCGCGCAACGCGGCGGACCTCGAGCGCCTGTCGTTCAAGGTCGCCGCGGACGACACCGTCGCCACCAGCACCGCGATCTCGCTGACCGTGGTCGACAACGCGGGCCGGACGTTCACGACGCCCGTCGCGGACCTCAACCCGCTGGCCACCACGCGACTGCCCGCCTCGACCAGCACGATCCTGAAGAAGATCGTGCTGCAGCAGGTCGACCTCCCGGTCGCCACGCTGGCGGACGCGGGCCTGAACGTCTCGGACATCCGTGAGGTCCGCTTCGGCGCCCTCGCAGGCCCGGACGCGCTGGCCACCGGCGGCGTGTTCCTGTCGGACCTCGCGTTCGAGAGCTCGGCGGTCGGCACGGCCGACAGCAAGTCCCTGCCGACGCTCAACGTGAAGGCCCCCGTCGTGGACGAGGGCAACGGGCCGGGCACGGCAGACATCGCGGTCTACCTCGACGAGGCGGCCACGATCCCGGTCACCGGCTACGTGTCGGCGCTCGGCTCGGCCACGGGCCGCGCGGGCATCGCGATGGAGAAGGTCACCTTCGCCCCGGGCGAGACCTGCAAGGTCGTCACCGCTCCGGTGCTCGGCGACCAGCTGGCCAGCACGACGGCCTCCACGTCGGTGAAGGCCTCGGTCATCAACACGGCCGGCGCGGTCATGGGCACGAACGCCCTCGACTGGATGATCGTCCGCGAGGACGACGGCGTGACAGGCTCGGCGACGGCGCTGCCGCCGGCGGGCGTCCAGGGCGACGCGTGCGCCGAGCTGGCCGCGAAGGACGAGAAGGCCGACGTCACGGTCAGCGACGACAAGCCCCAGCCGGGCTCGTCGGTCACCGTCACGGCGGGCGGCTTCCGCTCCGGTGAGGGCGTCACCGTGACGATCGCCGGGGTCGACCCGGTCGTCGCCGTCGCCGACGGCTCCGGTGCCGTCAGCGCCGCCGTGACGATCCCGGAGACCGCCACCCGCGGTGCCGCGGACGTCACGGTCACGGGCAGCGGCACGGGCCGTACGGGCACCACCTCGGTGGCCATCCTCGACGCGAGCACGACGACCCTGTCGATCTCGCCCGAGGCGCCGCAGATCAACGAGGCGGTCACGCTCTCGGCGACGGTCGGCGGTGGCGACACCACCGGCAGCGTCGAGTTCTTCGACGGCGACCGCTCGCTCGGCACCGCGGAGGTCGTGGACGGCGTGGCCACCCTCGACGTCCCGGGCTTCAAGGCCGGCAAGCACGAGATCGTGGCGACCTTCGCCGAGACCGGGGTCACCGCCGGCTCGACGTCCGGTGCGGTCACCTTCACCCTCGTGAAGGGCAAGCCGACCCTGGTGATGTCGCTCTCGAGCGCCACCACCGTGTTCGGCAAGGCCGCGACGCTGTCCGCGGTCGTCGGCGGCGCGGACGGCGGCAACGTCACCTTCCGCTACGGCACCGTGACGAAGAAGGTCGCGCTGGCCAAGGACGGCTCGGCCTCGCTCACGCTGCCGGGCACCCTGAAGCCGGGTCGCTACACGGTCGCCGCGTCCTACGACGGCACCGACCTCACCGAGGGCGGGGTGGGCATCTCGTCGATGCTCACGGTGACGAAGAAGGCCACGACGACCAGCCTCTCGGCGCAGTCGTCGGTCAAGGCCGGGAAGACCCTGCGTGGCAAGTTCGCCGTCCGTGGCGGCGTCGCGAAGGTCGCTCCGACCGGCACGGTCAAGGTCTACGTGAAGCAGGCGAAGGGCGGCTACAAGCTGGCCCGGACCGTGCGCGTCACGTCGACCGGCAAGGCGTCCTTCACGGTGAAGACGCCGAAGAAGCGCCAGGGCCTGCGGGTCAAGGTCGTCTACTCCGGTGACGCCAACTACGGGTCGAGCATGAGCTCGAAGTCGGTGCGCCTGCGCTGACACCGTCACACGAGGCCCCGGCAGCACCCGCTGCCGGGGCCTCGTCGTGTGTCCGGCCTCGGCGGTCCGATCTGGTGCAGGTTCCCCGGTTGCGTGGGTTTGCTGTCACCGACCGGGGATCGCCCCCCGGAGGTGACAAAAGGAACCCCACTCGTCCACCGTGTCCCCGGTTGCGTGGGGACGGACGGAGGGGTGGGGCGGGGCAGACGAGAGCGCCCCGGCCCGCCGTGGCGGACCGGGGCGCTCGTGACGCCGGGCTCAGGACCTACTTGATGACCTTCGCCGAGCGGGGCGTGTACTTCACGACGGTCGCGTAGCCGGTCTTGCGCGCCGTGACCTTGACCCGGATCCGCTGGCCGCGGTCCGCCTTCGTGAGCTTGTACGACCTCTTCGTCGCGCCCTTGATGGCCTTGCTCCCGCGGTACCAGCGGTACGACAGCGTGACACCGGAGTCCCAGCGGCCCGGGTTGAACTTCAGCGTCCGGCCGACCTTCGGCAGGCCGCTCTGGAACGGTCGCGGCGTGCGCGTCAGCAGCCCCGGGGCCACCTTGAGCGGCTTGCTGGCCTTCGTCACGGGCGCCCAGCCGGCCTTCGCACCGGTGACGGCGACGGTCACGACCCGTCCCACGTCCTTCGGCGCGAGGCGGTAGGTCGACCCGGTGGCACCGGCGACGGGCGCGCCACCGACCGACCACTGGTACGTCAGCGCCGTACCGGCGGGCCACGTGCCGGCCGAGGCCGTCAGGACCGTGCCGACGCGTCCGGTGCCGCTCACGACCGGCACGGGGGCCGGACCGAGCGGCTTGAGGCCGACCGTGTGGGTCAGCGTGGGCTCACCGCTGCCGCCGGCGGTGCCGGGTGCGGCGGAGATCCGCAACGACGCGTCGGACTCCGCCTCGACCAGGACCGTGAAGTCCGCGCGGGCGGTCTGGCCGCTCGAGACGCGGGGCACGGACCAGCGCAGCGTCGTGCCGTCGAGCTCGAGCCCGTCGCCCAGCGAGACCACGGAGGCGTCGTCCAGCACGTCGGACAGGTCGATCTCGGCCGTCGCGTCGCGCAGCGGGTGGACCGCCGTGTTCTTTGCGGCCACGCTGTAGGTGATCTCGTCACCGGTCTCGACGTCGCCCGGCAGCGGGTCCGCCGACAGGCCGAGCGTCCACGCGTCGTCCTGGTCGGCGATCGCCGTCGAGACGCTGCAGGTGAGGCAGAACGAGCCCAGCGCGCTGGAGCTCGTCGTGAGGCCGACGGTGCCGCCGGACGAGGACTCCTTGACGGTGGCGGGGAACGAGACGGTCGCGGACGCGCCGGCCGCCGTGGCCGGGATCGTCCACCGCAGCGTGCCGCCGAGGTTCGCCAGCTCCGCCGGGAGCGCGCCGAGGCGCGCGTCGTCGACGAGGTCGGCGACGTCGACCGTCACGGTCTGGCCGCCGAGGGCGACCTTGCCCGTGTTCTGCGCCGTCAGGGTGTGCACGACGGTGTCACCCGCGGCGACCGGGCCCGTGGCGTCGGCAGCCGCCGACAGGTTCCACTTCGACGGCCACGCCGGCTTCACCGTGCCGTAGAGCCACGGGTTCAGCACCGGTCGCACGTCCTTGCCGGAGACCCGGTTCGCGAGCGCGACGAAGTCGGCCGTCGAGGCGTCCGAGCCGTTGTTCTCCGCGACCCACGTGCGCAGGATCTCGAACCACGCCTCGTCGCCCACGATGGTGCGCAGCGCCTCGAACGTCATGCCGCCACGCCCGTAGACGTAGTTGAAGAGGATGGCCGGGTCGGTGAAGCCGGCCAGCGGCACCTGCCACTGGGCCGACGTCGGGGCGCTGGCGTTCCACGAGTTGAAGTAGGCCGTCTCGGGCGTGGTCGTGGTGGTGCCGCTCGCGAGGTTGTAGGCCCGCGGGGCGTAGTCGCCCATGCCCTCGTTGAGCCACAGGTCGCTCCAGTCCGTCGGTGACACCGCGTTGCCGAACCACTGGTGGGCGATCTCGTGGATGAGCGTGCCGCGGCTGACCGAGTTCTGGTAGAACGAGCGGTCCTGCGTCTCCAGCGCGTAGCCCACGTTGATGCGGTCGACGACCGCGCCGGTGGCCACGCCCGGGTAGGGGCCGAACCTCGACTCCATCCAGCGCATGATGTCCTGCGTCTGCGCCAGGCTCGCCAGCGTCGTGTTCCGCTGGGTCGTCGTCATCGCGGAGTCGAGGAACGTCCAGTCGCGGTACGTGCCGCTCTCGAGCTCGACCACCGACTCGCGCACCTCGTACTTGCCGATCGAGACCATCGACAGGTAGGGCACCATCTGGTTCGGCTGGCGCCAGTGCCAGGTCTCCAGGGCGCCGTTGCGCGTCTTGGAGTGCAGCGTGCCGTTGCTGGCCGCGGCCATGGTCTCGCCGTCCATCAGCCGCGGGATCGTCAGCTTGATGTCGTACTTCGCCTTGTCCTTCAGCGAGTTGTTGACGGGGTACCAGGTCATCGCGCCGACGGGCTCGTTCACGGCGGTGGCGCCGTCGTCGCCGGCGATCCAGCCCTCACGCGAGCCGTCGGGGTCGATGTGGGTGACGGGCGAGCCGGAGTACGTGATCACGGTCGTGAACTCGCCCTCGACGGGCGTCGCCGGCGTGATGATGAGCTTGTACTTCGTGGCCGCGGCGTCGACGTCGCGCGTCCACGTGGCGGGTGCGCCGTTCACGGTGATCGACTCGACCGTGAGGCCCTCGAAGTCCAGCGAGAACTCCGACAGCGGCGCGTCGGCGGTCGCCGTGATCTTCGCGGTGGCGGCGATCGTGCTCGCGGTCGCGACGGGCGCGCCCGGCGTCCAGGCGATGTCGAGGTCGTAGTGCTTCACGTCGTAGCCGCCGTTGCCCACGTTCGGGAACAGGGAGTCGCCGGAGGTGCGGGCGCCGGCGACCGGCTCGGCTGCCGAGGCGCTCGTGGCGGTCGCGCCGAGCGTGCCCAGGCACAGGGCTCCGCTCAGGAACGCGGCCGCGACGGCCCTGGCGGGGCGGGCGAGGGGTGGGGAGAGGGACATCGATGCTCTTTCGTCGGAGGAGGTTCCGCTCATCCTGTCCGACGGACGTGGCGCGCGTCACTGGAACGCCAGAGGTTTCACCTGCCCGCAACACGCGTGGCGCGTCCCTCTGAAGATGCGGACACCGTGCGTCCGTGGTGGCATGGAGACAAGAACAGACCCCCGAGCGAAGGTGGAGATCATGGGACTTGACGACAAGCTGAAGAACGCCGCCGAGGACGTCAAGGGCAAGGCCAAGGAGGCCACCGGCAAGGCGACCGACAACGAGCGCCTCGAGGCCGAGGGCAAGGGCGACCAGGCCAAGTCCGACGTCAAGCAGGCCGGCGAGAACGTGAAGGACGCGTTCAAGCACTGATCACCGAACCAACGACGAGGGCCCCGGGAAGAGATTCCCGGGGCCCTCGCTCGTGTGTCGGTCAGACGGTCGGCGGCGGCGTGACCGTGCCCGTGGCACCGACGTCGCCCGTGGGCGTGGTCGGCGTCGTGGAGGTCGTCGGCCTGCCCGGCGTCGTGTAGGTCGAGGCCGTGTACGTCGGCTGGTCGGCGGAGCGGGCCTTGAAGAAGGCCACGACGCCCGCGATGCCGGCGGTCAGCAGGCCCACGAACGCGACCTTCCGCAGGCCGCGGAAGCGCTGGCGCTTCTCGATCGGCAGCTTGTCGCTGACCTCGTCGGGCAGCTTGTCGACCAGGTTGTCACGCAGGTCGAGCAGCTCGGTCTTGTCCGGGAGCTTCTCCATGAGATCGTCGCGCAGCGCCAGCCACTCGGCTCGGTCGGGAAGACGCTCCACCAGCTGGTCCCGGAGGTCGCGCAGCTCGGACGCGTCCGGCAGCTGCTCCACGACGGTGTCGACGTGATCCTTCACGCTCTTCTTGCCCACAATGGCTCCTTCGCACAGATGTCGTCGGACCTCCATCGTGTCTCACGGCGGGGTCAGTCGCACCTCGGCAGCCGACTCGAGCACCACGTCGGCCGCGTCCTTGTCCGGTCGCAGGCCGCGCCAGCTGGCGTGTCGCAGGTGCCCCGCGGGCGACCAGTCGCCGTAGACGACCTCGCCGACCAGCTGCGGCGTCACCCAGGTGGCATCGCGGGAGGCCGCGGACTCGACCTCGTCGACGAACGGCGAGGTCTTCCGCTCGAGCGGGTCGAGGAGCGAGCGGAGCTTGAGCCGCTCGGCGTTGCTGTAGCCCGTGCCGACACGGCCGAGGTAGCGCAGGCCTCCCTCCACGGGCACGCCCACGAGCAGCGAGCCGATCCCGCGCCCGCCACTGCTCGGGCGCCAGCCGCCGATGACGATCTCCTGCGTGTCCTGGTTCTTGATCTTGAGCCAGTCGGTGGAGCGCGCACCGGGGTCGTACGTGGACGCGCGCCGCTTGGCCACGATGCCCTCCAGCTGGTGGCTCCGGCTCAGCGCCACGGCCTCGTCGAGCGTGCCGCCGTGGGCGGGCGGCACGTGCACCAGCTCGGACTCGAGGTCGAGCTCCTCCAGCGCGTCTCGGCGGTCGTCGTAGGAGAGGTCGCGCAGCGAGGTGCCGTCGCGCTCGAGGAGGTCGAACAGCATCAGCTGCACGGGCGTCGTGCGTCGGAGTCGCTCCACGTCACCCGGCTTGGTGACGCCCATCCGCTGCTGCAGCCGGCCGAAGGAGGGGATGCCACGCTCGTCCATCGCGACGATCTCGCCGTCGAGGACCGCGTCGAGCCCCATCGCGGCGAGCTCCTCGACGAGCTCGGGATAGCTGGCGCTGACGTCGTTGTGGTTGCGCGAGTACAGCCGCACGTCCTCGCCCGAGACCACCGCGACGCACCGGATGCCGTCCCACTTCAGCTCGTAGGCCCACCCGTCGCCTGAGGCGTCGCGGCCTCCCGCGAGCACCGCGAGCATCGGCGGGACGAAGCCCGACCGCCCCGCGGGCGCCTTCTTGCGCGCCGGCTTCGCCCTCTTCGTCGCCTTCGGCCGCGAGGTCGTGGACGGCGCGCCCGGCTGCTGGTCCTTCATGAGGTGGATCAGCCAGTTCTCACCCGTCTTGATGAGCGCGAGCCGCTTCGAGCCGCCGAGGCCGCCCTCCTGGGTGCCGTGGAGCGTGGCGATCACCTCGTGGTCGTTCCACTTCTCGAGGTCGAAGTGGCCGTGGTCCCAGATCGTGACCTCGCCCGCGCCGTACTCGCCCTTCGGGATGCTCCCCGCGAAGGTCGCGTACTCCATCGGGTGGTCCTCGGTCTGCACCGCGAGGTGGTTGCCGCTCGTCGAGTCGGGCACGCCCTTCGGGAGCGCCCACGAGACCAGCACGCCGTCGCGCTCCAGCCGGAAGTCCCAGTGCAGCCGGCGCGCGTGGTGCTCCTGGATGACGAAGATCGGGTCGCCGTCACGGCCGCGCACCACCGAGTCGGGCACGGGCTCGGGCGTCCGGCTGGCGTCGCGCATCGAGCGGTAGGTGGACAGCTTGTCGGCCACGGGCGCGGCGAGCGAGGCCATGGGGTCGCCCCGCTCGGCCAGGCGCGCCGGCACCTCGTCGATCGTGAGGTGGCGCAGGCTCTCGTCGAGCTCGTCCCAGTCGCGCGGCACGGCGACCGTGGGCTCCTCGCGGCCGCGCAGGGAGTAGGGCGAGATCGTGGTCTTCGCGCCGTTGTTCTGGCTCCAGTCCACCAGGACCTTGCCTGAGCGCTTGGCCTTGCTCATGTCGCTGACGACGAGCTCGGGCATCGACGCCTCGAGCGCCTGCGCGACCTGCTTCGCGAAGGCGTTGACGTAGTCGGAGTCGTGCGTACCGTCGAGGTGCGCGAACAGGTGGATGCCCTTGCTGCCGCTCGTGACCGGGAAGCACTCGATCCCGATGTCGGCCAGCAGCTCGCGCGCCGCGTGGGCGACCTCGACGCACTCGGGCAGGCCCGTCCCGGGGCCCGGGTCGAGGTCGATCACGAGACGGTCCGGGTTCTGCGGCACGCCGGTGGCGTCGACCTGCCACTGCGGCACGTGCAGCTCCAGCGCGGCGACCTGTCCGGCCCAGGCGAGGTCGGCCACGGACTCGAAGATCGGGTAGACGTTCGTGCGCGACTTGTGCTTGATCGTGACCCGGCGGATCCAGTCGGGCGCGGAGTCCGGCAGGTTCTTCTCGAAGAAGACCTCGGCCCCCGGGCCGGTGCCGTTCACCCAGCGCTTGCGGGTGACCGGACGCCCCGCGAGGTGCGGCAGCAGCCACGGCGCGACCTGCACGTAGTACGAGATGACGTCGGCCTTCGTGGTGCCCGTCGCCGGGTACATCGGCTTGTCGCTGTTCGTCAGCCTCAACAGCCGTCCGTCCACCGAGACGGTTTGGGTGGACGCGCCTGCCACGACCTTGACCCCCTCCGCGTACTGTTCGTAGTCACCAGTGTGAAGGAGCGGCCGTGTCCGTGCTTGACTTCTTCTCCGAGGTGGCGCTCGACCTGCACGAGCAGCCGACCACGGAGAAGACCGTGGAACGCATCACCGAATATGCCCGCAAGGCCGCCGAGTGTGATGACGCCGGCATCATGCTGGTCCACTCGCGCACGCGCATCGAGACGGCGTCGACGACCTCCGAGCGGGTGATCCGGTCGCACGAGCTCCAGCGCGAGCTCGACGAGGGCCCCTGCCTGGACGCGCTCGAGGCCGGCGGCAGCTTCGTCTCGAACGACGTCAGCCTCGACCCGCGCTGGCCCAAGTGGGGCCGGGCCGCCGGCGACCTGGGCATCCGCAGTGCGATGAGCGTGCTGCTGGAGACCCGCGAGCGCCGCTACGGATCGCTCAACCTGTACGCCGACCGGCCCGACGCGTTCGACGGGAACGATCTGGCCACCGCGCTGATCTTCGCCCGCCACGCCTCGGTCGCCCTGGCCAATGCGCACCACGAGCAGGGACTGCTCCACGCGATCGATGCCCGCAAGGTCATAGGGCAGGCCCAGGGAATACTGATGGAGCGCTTCGACATCGAGGCCGACCGCGCGTTCGACGTGCTGCGTCGCTACTCCCAGAACCACAACCAGAAGCTGCACGCCGTGGCGACCTGGGTCGTGGAGAACCGCAAGCGTCCCGTGTCGGAGTTCCCCGGCACCATTCGCGTGGACGTGCCGGAGTCCCTCATGGCCGATCCTCCGAAGAACGCTCCCGAGAACGGCGACCCGCAGCCGGCCTGACTCAGGCCGACGACTTCTTCTTCGCCGCCTTCTTCTTGGGCTTGTCGTCGGACTTCGCGTCGCCCTTGCGCGCCTCGACGCTGCGTCGCAGCGCCTCCATGAGGTCGACGACCTCGCCGCCCTCCTCCTCCTGCTCGCCGAAGGTGGCCTCGGTCTCGATGCCCTCGCCCGCCTTGCGCTTGGCCTCGATGAGGGTCTTGAGCTGCTCCTGGTAGTCGTCGGTGAACTGGCTGGCGTCGAAGTCGCCCGCGAGCGACTCGATCAGCTGGCCCGCCATCGCGAGCTCCTTGTCGGTGACCTTCGCGGTGTTCTCCAGCACGGGGAAGTCCGCGGTGCGGACCTCGTCGTCCCACAGCAGGGTCTGCAGCACGAGCACGCCGTCGCGCACGCGCAGGGCGCCCAGGCGGGTGCGCTGGCGCAGCGCGAACGTGACCACGGCGGTGCGCTCGGTGTCCTCGAGCGCGCGGCGCAGCAGCGTGTAGGGCTTGAGCGCCTTCTCCTCGGGCTCGAGGAAGTAGGGGTTGCCCAGGCGCAGGACGTCGATCTGGTCGTCGGGCACGAACTCGACGACGTCGATCTCATGGCTGCGCTCGGCGGGCAGCGACTTGAGGTCCTCGTCCGTGAGGACGATCGTCTTCTCGCCGTCGTCGTAGGCCTTGTCGATGTTCTTGTAGGGAACGACTTCCTTGCAGATCTCGCAGCGGCGCTCGTAGCGGATGCGCCCGCCGTCCTCGTCGTGGACCTGGTGCAGCGACACGTCGTGGCTCTCGGTGGCGGAGTACACCTTCACCGGCACATGGACCAGCCCGAAGCTGATCGCGCCCTTCCAGATGGCTCGCATCCAGCCAGTATCCGCCTTCAGCGCCTCCAGCGCGACCGCTTGGCGTCGGTGCGCTGCGGGCGCTCGACGGGCACGAACCCGGGCTCGTACGGCTCGAGGCCGGGCACCCGCTCCTCGAGCTGCGCGATCGCGCGCGGCAGGTCGTCGAAGGTCACGCCGGCCAGCTGGTTGGGCGAGAACCGCCACCAGGCCAGCTCGAGCAGTCGTTCGCGGGTGGCGGGGTCGACGCGGTCGCGGATCGGTCGGGCCGGGATGCCGCCGACGATCGAGTAGGGCGCCACGTCCTCGGTGACCACCGCGCCAGCGGCCACGACCGCGCCGTCGCCGATCGTGACGCCGCGCAGGACCACGACCTTCGCGCCGATCCACACGTCGTTCCCGACCACCGACGGCTCGCCGCGGAACGAGGGGCGCCCGTCGGCCTCGGGGTCGATGACCTCGGACTCCGACGCCGAGGGGTGCCAGCCCCACGTGGCCTTCTTGTACTGGAAGGAGTTGACGCCGAGCCACGTCAGCGGGTGGCCGGTGGCGCCGATCAGGATGTCGGGGGCGAACTCGCAGTAGCGGCCGATCGTGGCCCCCTGGGTCTCGACGCCGTGGGCCAGGCTCGTGAACGCGCCGACGTGCGTCGTGCCGCCGCGGACCAGCAGGTCGCCCAGCATCCGGATCGGCGGCTCGGCCACCAGCTGCGACGAGCCGACGAGTCGCAGGCCCTCGGTCCCGCGTGCGTGCTCCACCACGGCGCCAGCCTAGGGGCTGCGCCCGGACGCGACTCGCCAGCGCCGCGTTTACCTCCCTGCAATCGGGACGCGCGACAATGGCTGCCATGGCGTTTCTGTTGCGCGTGGAGCTCCCCGACGTGCCGGGCTCCCTCGGCGCCCTCGCGACGGCCCTCGGTGGCGCCGGCGCCGACATCGAGGCGATCGAGATCGTCGAGCACCGCTCCGACGGCATCGCGGTCGACGACGTGCTGCTCGAGCTGCCGCACACCGTCATGCCCGACGCCCTCATCACGGCCTGCCAGGCGCTCGAGGGCGTGCACGTCCACTGGATCAGCCGCTACACCGCCGGCGCCAACCTCAGCATGGACCTCGAGGCGGTCGAGGCCTTCACCGACGAGCCCGACCTCGCGATCGAGCGGCTCGTCGAGGTCATCCCCTCCACGTTCCGCACCGACTGGGCGATGGCGGTGGGCCCCGGCGAGGAGGGCGCGGCGTTCATGTTCGGCTCGTCGGCGGCCCCGCGCGTCGTGCCCGACTGCGACGGCTGGCTGAAGGTGGAGAGCGCCCGCGCGCTGCCCGAGGTGGCGGCCTGGGACTCCACCGTGCTGGCCGGCTCCCCCGGCACCACCCGCTCGGGCACCGAGTTCTTCGTCGCCGTCGGCCGCCACGGAGGTCCGGAGTTCCTGCCCTCCGAGATCGCGCGCCTCGGCCACATGGTCTCGCTCGCCGCCTCGGTGCAGACCGAGGGCGACTGACCTACTGCTGCGGCGTCACCGGCGTGTGCGCGTGGTGGAAGCGGCCGAGCGCCGTGACCTCCTGCTCCAGCGCCGGCACCGTGCGGCGGGTCAGCAGCCGCACGTAGGGCCACGTGGCCGGCGAGTTCACGAACGCCTTCGTCCAGTTCGCCAGCAGCACGGCCTGAGGGACGTAGACACGGCTCTTGCGCTTCGCCAGCCCCACGAGGATCCTCTCCGCGCAGGTCTCGACGTCGGTGGTGGTGTTCGCCGGGTACGGCAGCTTGCGACGGATCGCCTTGAAGGTGGGCAGGTCGGCCTCGGCGTTGCGGACGATGTCGGTGTCGATCCACGAGGGGTGGCAGATGCCCACCTTGATCCCGAGGTGCGCGACCTCCTGGCGCAGCGCGACGGCGAGCGCCTCGTTGCCGGCCTTGCTGGCGCTGTAGGAGCTGAGTCCGGCGATGTTGGAGAAGGCGGCCAGCGACGACACGACGAGCAGGTAGCCCTTCGAGGCCCGCAGGTGCGGGATCGCGTACTTGGCCGTGCGGAAGACGCCGTTGAGGTTGACGTCGATGACGCGCTCGAAGGCGTCGTCCTCGATCTGGCGGACGGTGCCGTAGGACGCGATGCCCGCGTTGGCCACCACGTGGTCGAGGCGTCCGAAGTACGCCGCGGCCTCGTCGATCGCGGTGCGCAGCTGGTCGCTGCTGCGGACGTCGGCCTGCCACCACGCGGCCGACTCGCCGAGCTCGGTGCTCAGCTCCTCCAGCAGGTCGGGCTCGAGGCCGACGAGGGCGACGCGACCGCCGTGGGCGACGTAGGCCCGGGCCACCGCGGCGCCGATGCCACGCGCGGCACCCGTGATGAGCGCGACCTTGCCGCGGAATTGCTGGGGCTTCAGAGACGACATGCCGGCCAAGATACCGGCGGTATGTGAAATGTGCCACTGGCGATGTCACATGCACCGATTGCCACGCCGGCCCTGTGTTACCTGTCCGTAACGTGACACACCTCATGCGCCGGGTCCGCAGACACCCGGCTATTGTCTGCGGGATGAGCACCCCCCTGCCCGATCTGGGCTCGATGCGGATCGGCGTCGTGAAGGAGTCCGCGCCCGGCGAGACTCGCGTCGCCGCGACTCCGGCGACGGTGAAGCAGCTGATCGATCTCGGCTATCTGGTGACGGTGGAGAGCGGGGCCGGAGCGGCCTCGAGCTTCAGCGACGACGCCTACGCGGCGGCCGGGGCCACGATCAGCGACAAGCCCGACGCGTGGGCCAGCGACGTGATCTTCAAGGTCAACGCGCCGACCGAGATCGAGATCGCCCTGATGCTGGACGGCGCGACGCTGATCAGCATGATCAGCCCCGGCCTGAACCCCGACCTGGTGGAGAAGCTGGCATCGCGACCGATCACGGTGCTGGCGATGGACGCGGTGCCGCGCATCTCGCGCGCCCAGTCCATGGACGTGCTCTCCTCCATGGCCAACATCGCCGGCTACCGCGCCGTCGTCGAGGCCGCCCACGAGTTCGGCCGGTTCTTCACCGGCCAGGTCACCGCCGCGGGCAAGGTGCCGCCGGCCAAGGTCCTGGTCGCCGGCGCCGGAGTCGCGGGCCTGGCGGCCATCGGCGCCGCGTCGAGCCTCGGTGCGATCGTGCGTGCCACCGACCCGCGTCCGGAGGTCGCCGACCAGGTCAAGTCGATCGGTGGCGAGTACCTCGAGGTCGTCGTGCCCGAGGAGGCCAAGGAGGTCTCCTCCGACGGCTACGCCAAGGCCACCAGCGAGGCGTACGACAAGCGCGCCGCGGAGATCTACTCGGAGCAGGCCGCCGACGTCGACATCATCGTCACCACCGCCCTGATCCCGGGACGCGCCGCGCCTCGCCTCATCACCGCCGCCGACGTGGCCTCGATGAAGCCCGGCAGCGTGATCGTGGACATGGCCGCCGCGCAGGGCGGCAACGTCGAGGGCTCGGTCGCCGGCCAGAAGGTCGTCACCGCCAACGGCGTCACGATCCTGGGCTACACCGACCTCGCGGGCCGCCTGCCCACCCAGGCCTCGCAGCTGTACGGCACCAACCTGGTGAACCTCATCAAGCTGCTGACACCGGGCAAGGACGGCCAGATCGTCCTCGACTTCGACGACGTCGTCCAGCGCGGCGTCACCGTCGTGCGCGACGGCGAGAAGACCTGGCCGCCGCCGCCGGTGCAGGTCTCGGCCGCGCCGGCCCCGGCCGCCGCGCCGAAGGAGCCCGCCCCGGCCCCCGAGCCGAAGAAGCCGGTCAACCCCGGTGTCAAGATCGGCGCGCTCGCCGCGGGCGTCCTGATCTTCCTGTGGGTCCTGGCCACCGCGCCGGGTCAGCTGCCGCAGCACTTCACCGTGCTCGCGCTGTCGATCGTGATCGGCTACTACGTGATCGGCCACGTGCACCACGCGCTGCACACGCCGCTCATGAGCGTCACCAACGCGATCAGCGGCATCATCGTGGTCGGCGCCATGATCCAGATCGGTGCCGACGACAACGTCATCCGGGCGCTGGCGTTCGTGGCCGTCCTCTTCGCCAGCATCAACGTCTTCGGCGGCTTCGCCGTGACCCGTCGCATGCTCAGCATGTTCTCGAAGTGAAGGGCTGACCTGTGACTGCCTCCTCCCTCGCCAACGCTGCGTACCTCGTCGCCGCCCTGCTGTTCATCCTCAGCCTCGCGGGGCTGAGCAAGCACGAGACCGCCCGCCGGGGCGTCGTCTTCGGCATCTCCGGCATGACGATCGCGCTCGCCGCGACGTTCGTCCTCGTGGTCGACAACGAGCCCGGCATCGGTCTGGCCCTGCTGATCGTCGCCATGGCGATCGGCGCCGCGATCGGCCTGTGGCGCGCCAAGATCGTCGAGATGACCGGCATGCCCGAGCTCATCGCGCTGCTGCACTCGTTCGTCGGCCTCGCGGCCGTCCTGGTCGGCTGGAACGGCTACCTGGGCTACCGCGACCTCCCGCACGACCTGCCCGGCGACGCCGGGACGCTGCTCGACATCCACAACGCCGAGGTCTTCATCGGCGTGTTCATCGGCGCGGTCACCCTGACCGGCTCGATCGTGGCCTACCTCAAGCTGAGCGCCAAGATGAAGTCCGCCCCGCTCGTGCTGCCGGGCAAGAACTGGATCAACCTCGGCGCGCTCGCGCTGTTCGTGATCCTGACCATCTGGTTCGTCGTCGACCCCGCGCTGTGGCTGCTGATCCTGGTCACGCTGGTCGCGCTCGGCCTCGGCTGGCACCTGGTCGCCTCGATCGGCGGCGGCGACATGCCCGTCGTGGTCTCGATGCTCAACAGCTACTCGGGCTGGGCCGCGGCCGCCTCGGGCTTCCTGCTGAACAACGACCTGCTGATCATCACCGGCGCGCTCGTGGGCTCCTCCGGTGCCTACCTGTCCTACATCATGTGCAAGGCGATGAACCGCTCGTTCATCTCCGTCATCGCCGGCGGCTTCGGCATCGAGGCCGGCCCCGGCGACGACACCGACTACGGCGACCACCGCGAGATCAACGCCGAGGCCGCCGCCGAGCTGCTCTCGTCCGCCAAGAGCGTCGTCATCACGCCCGGTTACGGCATGGCCGTCGCGCAGGCGCAGTACCCGGTCGCCGACCTCACCGCGCGCCTGCGCGAGAAGGGCGTCGACGTCCGCTTCGGCATCCACCCCGTCGCCGGTCGGCTGCCCGGTCACATGAACGTGCTCCTGGCCGAGGCCAAGGTCCCCTACGACATCGTCCTCGAGATGGACGAGATCAACGACGACCTCAAGGACACCGACGTCGTGCTCGTCATCGGCGCCAACGACACGGTCAACCCGGCCGCCGCCGAGGACCCGTCCAGCCCCATCGCCGGCATGCCCGTCCTGCACGTGTGGGAGGCCAAGAACGTCATCGTGTTCAAGCGCTCGATGGCCGCCGGCTACGCGGGCGTGCAGAACCCGCTGTTCTTCCGCGAGAACAGCCAGATGCTGTTCGGCGACGCCAAGGACCGCGTCGAGGACATCATCAAGGCTCTCTGAGTCCCGGCCCCGCCCCCGGCGGGCCAGATGTGTAGCGCTCCCCACCGTTTCTCGGCCCTCGCGGGCTGAGAAGGGTGGGGAGCGCTCCACATGTCGGAGGTCAGTCGGGCGCGGCCTCGCGCCGGCCAGCCTGCACGTGCGAGCCCACCGCGACCGCCAGCGCGAGGCCGAGCACCACGACCGAGACGAGCAGCGAGACCCGCAGCGCCGTGTCGCCGTCGTGCGCCGATGCGGTCAGCCCGTAGACGGTCATCAGCGCCGCGGTGCCGAGTGCCGACCCGATCCGCTGGCCGGTCTGCAGGGCTCCGCCGGCGGCTCCTCCCACGCTCGGCGGCACGTCCTGGAGCGTGAGCGTCTGGTTGGGCGCGACGACGCCACCGCCGCCGAGCCCGGCGAACAGCAGCAGCGGCGCGAAGGTCCACCACAGGGCCTGGTCGGTCTGCCCGGGCGTCATCCACGCCATCGCGCTGAAGCCGACCATGATCACGACGAGCGCGCCGATCGTCACCAGGCGCCCGGCGCGACTGACCAGTCGGCCCGCCGGGGTCGAGGTGATCGCGGCGCCGACCGCGAACGGGGTCAGCAGCAGGCCGCTCTGCAGGGCGCTCAGGTCGCGCACCTCCTGCAGCCACACCGACGACGTCAGGAACACGCCCGTGAAGCCCGCGAAGTACAGGGTGCCGATCACGATGCCGCTGCCGTAGGTGGGCAGCTCGGAGAGCATCCCGACGTCGAGCAGCGGCTGCCGGTCGCGGGCCCGCACGGAGCGCTCCCAGCGCACGAACGCCACCGCCAGCGGCAGCACCGCCAGCACGAGAAGCAGCGGCAGCCGCTCGCCGGACTCGGCCGCGATGAGCGGGTACAGCAGGCACACCACGGTCAGGCCGAGGATGAGCGCGCCCACGACGTCGATGTGCTCGCGGTCGGCGTCACCGCGCGGCACCGGCACGAGGCGGCGGATCGCGACGAGTGCCACGAGGCCGATGGGCACGTTGACGAGGAAGATCAGCCGCCAGCCCAGGTCGGTGCCGGCCAGCGCGATGATGCCGCCGCCGAGGACCGGCCCGATGCCGGATGCGACCGCGACCGTCAGGCCGAAGTAGCCGAAGGCGCGACCGCGCTCCGGCCCGGTGAACAGCTCCTGGATCAGTCCCGCGTTCTGCGGCGTGAGCAGGCCCGCGGCGGCGCCCTGGGCCAGCCGCGCCGCGATCATCCAGCCCGCACCAGGCGCCAGTCCGACGGCGGCGCTGGCGACGATGAACGCGATGAGACCGATCGTCATGATCCGGCGCCGGCCGTACGCGTCGCCGAGGTGCCCGCCGGCCACCAGCACGAGGCCGAAGGTCAGCGCGTAGCCCGAGACGACCCACTGCACGGTTCCGGCCGAGGCGTCGAGGCCCTCGCGGATCGACGGCACCGCGACGTTCACGACGGTGACGTCGAGCAGGGTCATGAACCCGACGACGAGGGTCACCGCGAGGATGCGCCAGCGCCGTGGATCGGGCTCGTCGACGGCGATGGGATCGGCTCCCCCGTGCGTCGTTCCGTCTGCCACCAGACCACTGTGCCGGTGGGCGCGCCACCTGTCCTGTCGAGCGGGTCAGCCCGCGGCGGAGATCTCCTCACGCAGGTGCGCCTTCATCGAGTCGGACGCGAAGCTGGCGTCGACGGCGGCGATGGCGAGCGCGCGCAGGCCCTCCTCGTCGAGGCCCAGCAGGTCGGCCGCCACGGCGTACTCCTCGTTCAGCGTGGTGCCGAACATCGGCGGGTCGTCGGAGTTGATCGTCACCGTGACGCCGGCCTCGACGAGGACGGGCAGCGGGTGCTCGGCCAGAGACGGCACCGAGCGGGTGCGGACGTTCGACGTGGGGCACACCTCGAGGGCGACCCCCTCGGCGACGAGCCGCTCCATCAGCGCGGGGTCCTGCGCGGCGGCGATGCCGTGGCCGATGCGCTCGGCGCCGAGGTGGTCGAGGCTGTCGCGGATCGACTCGGGCCCCGTGGACTCGCCCGCGTGCGGCACGCTGTGCAGGCCGGCGGCCTTCGCGCGCTCGAAGTGCGGGGCGAACTGCGGGCGCGGCACGCCGATCTCGGGGCCGCCGAGGCCGAAGCCGACGAGCGAGCCGGGGCCGAGCCGCAGCGCGGTGTCGAGGGTGACGTCGGCGGCGGGGATGCCGGACTCGCCGGGAATGTCGAAGATCCACTGCAGGGCCACGCCGAAGTCGCGCTCGGCGGCCTGACGCGCGTCCTCGATGGCCTCGACGTACGCCTCGGCGGGAATGCCGCGCACGATCGACGTGTAGGGCGTCATCGTCAGCTCGGCGTAGCGGACGTTCTGCGCGGCGAGGTCGCGCCCGACCTCGTGCGTCAGCGTCCAGATGTCCTCGGGCGTGCGCAGCAGGTCGACCACCGACAGGTAGACCTCGATGAAGTGCGCGAAGTCGGTGAAGGTGAAGTACTCGGCCAGCGCCTCCGGATCGGCAGGCACGGGCGAGTCGGTGTGGCGCGAGGCGAGCTCGGCCACCGTCTCGGGCGAGGCCGAACCGACGTGGTGGACGTGCAGCTCGGCCTTCGGCAGCGCCGCGATGAACTCGTGCATCAGTCCACGACGCCGTAGAGGCGGTCGCCGGCGTCGCCCAGGCCCGGCACGATGTAGCCGTTCTCGTCGAGGCGCTCGTCGAGGCCGGCGGAGAACAGGTTCAGCGGCGCGTCGATGTGCGCGGTGTCGCGCTCGAGCCGCTCGATGCCCTCGGGCGCCGACAGGAGCGTGATCGCGGTGATCTCGCGTGCGCCGCGCTTCACGAGGAAGTCGATCGCCATCGCGAGGGTGCCGCCGGTGGCCAGCATCGGGTCGAGCACGTAGCACTGACGGCCGTCGAGACGGTCGGGCAGGCGCTCGGCGTAGGTCTCGGCCTCGAAGGTGGTCTCGTTGCGGATCATGCCGAGGAAGCCGACCTCGGCCGTGGGCAGCAGCCGCTGCATGCCCTCGAGCATGCCCAGTCCGGCGCGCAGGATCGGCACGACGAGCGGGCCGGGGCTGGTGAGCCGGACACCCTCGGTGGTGGTGAGGGGGGTCGTCACCTCGACGGGCTCGACGCTGACCTCGCGCGTGGCCTCGTACGCCAGGAGGGTCACGAGTTCCTCGGTGAGCCGCCGGAAGGTGGGCGAGTCGGTCCTCGCGTCGCGCAGCACGGAGAGCTTGTGGGAGATCAGGGGATGGTCGGCGACGTGAACACGCATGCCTCGAGGGTAGCGGCCGGTGACGGGCGTCTGTCACCATCGCAGAGTGGCCGAGGACGACGTCGACTTCGTGATCGCGGCGTACCGCGACGAGGGTGCGTGGACCGTCGTCGAGCTCCCGCCCCGACTGGGCGAGGACTTCGACGGGCTGACGGCCGCGCTCGCGCGATTCCCCTCCGAGGTGGGGGTGATCGGCCTGGCCTCGGTCAACGACGACTTCTTCGTGATCGTGCGCCGCAGCGGCGAGCACGTGCGGGCCCTGCTGTCCGACGCGACGGCGGTCTGGGACTGGCCGATCGCGGCCGACCTGGCCGAGCTCGTGAACGCGCCCGACGGCGACGAGGAGCCGACGCCCGTGGGCGACCTCGACATCGTGAGCGACCTCGGCCTGGCGTCGGTCGAGCTGAGCCTGCTGTGCGACGACGACGACCTGTTCCCCGACGAGGCGCTGGCCGACCTCGCCGAGAAGCTCGGGTTCGGCGACCAGTTCGAGGCGATCGTCGGGTGACCTGGGACCCGTACATGCGGCGGGCGCTCGAGCTGGCGCGCGAGGCCGCGGCCGAGGGTGATGTGCCCGTGGGCGCCGTGGTGGTGCACGAGGGCGAGATCGTCGGCGAGGGCCGCAACACCCGCGAGCGCGACGCCGACCCCACCGGTCATGCCGAGATCGTCGCGCTGCGTGCGGCGGCCGCCGCCCTCGGGCGCTGGCGGCTCGACGGCTGCACGCTCGTCGTCACGCTCGAGCCGTGCACGATGTGCGCGGGCGCGGTGGTGTCGTCGCGGGTCGACCGGCTCGTGTTCGGCGCCTGGGACGAGAAGGCCGGCGCGGTCGGCTCGCTGTGGGACGTCGTGCGCGACCGTCGCCTCAACCATCGGCCCGAGGTCCTCGCCGACGTGCTGCCCGACGACTCCTCCGTCCTGCTGCGCTCCTTCTTCGGGCGCTGACGATCCCCTCCGGGAATAGTCCGCGGCCTCCTGCGTTCTATTAGTTGAATCTTTAACTATCTTCTGGGAGACTGAGGACATGAGCAGCATGCAGATCGGCATCTTCACCGTCGGCGACGTCACCACCGACCCCACGAACGGCACGACCCCGACCGAGCACGAGCGCATCAAGGCCACGGTCGAGATCGCCAAGAAGGCCGAGGAGGTCGGGCTGGACGTCTTCGCCACCGGCGAGCACCACAACCCGCCGTTCGTGCCCTCCAGCCCCACGACGACGCTGGCCTACATCGGCGCGCAGACCGAGAAGATCATCCTGTCGACCTCGACGACGCTCATCACGACCAACGACCCGGTCAAGATCGCCGAGGACTACGCGACGCTGCAGCACCTCGTCGACGGCCGCATGGACCTCATGCTGGGCCGCGGCAACACCGCCCCGGTCTACCCGTGGTTCGGCAAGGACATCAGCAAGGCCGTCGAGCTCACGATCGAGAACTACCAGCTGCTCCAGAAGCTCTGGAGCGAGCCGGTCGTCAACTGGGAGGGCAAGTTCCGCACCCCGCTGCAGGGCTACACCTCGACGCCCGCGCCGCTCGACGGCGTCGCGCCGTTCGTGTGGCACGGCTCGATCCGCACGCCCGAGGTGGCCGAGCTGGCCGCGTTCTACGGCGACGGCTACTTCGCCAACAACATCTTCTGGCCGAAGGAGCACTACATCCGGCTGATCAACTTCTACCGGCAGCGCTACGCCCACTACGGGCACGGCACGCCGGAGCAGGCGATCGTCGGCCTCGGCGGTCAGTTCTTCATGCGCAAGAACAGCCAGGACGCGGTCAACGAGTTCCGCCCCTACTTCGACAACGCCCCCGTCTACGGACACGGGCCGAGCATGGAGGACTTCACCGAGCAGACGCCGCTCACCGTCGGCAGTCCGCAGCAGGTCCTGGAGCGCACGCTCGCGTTCGCGGACTACTTCGGCGACTACCAGCGCCAGCTGTTCCTTGTCGACCACGCGGGCCTGCCGCTGAAGACGGTGCTCGAGCAGCTCGACCTGCTCGGCGAGATCCTGCCCACCATGCGCGCCGAGTTCGACGCGCGCCGCCCGGCCGACGTGCCGGACGCCCCCACCCACGCCGCCCGTGTCGCCGCCCGCGACGCGGCCCTCTCCGAGGAAGTGACCGCATGACCCGCATCGTCGCCCTGTCCGCCGGTGTCGGCGAGCCGTCGACCACGCGCATGCTGGCCGACCGGCTGGCCGCCGCCTCCGGCTCCGCCCTCGGCGGCGCCAGCATCGAGGTCGTCAACCTGCGCGACTTCGCGCACGAGATCACCGACGCCGCGCTCACCGGCTTCGCGGCCCCGCGCCTGCAGCACGTGTACGACCAGGTCGGCGAGGCCGACGCGCTGATCGTCGTCGTGCCGACGTTCAAGGCCTCCTACCCGGGCCTGTTCAAGTCGTTCGTCGACGCGCTCGACAACGACGCGCTGATCGGCAAGGTCGTGCTGCTCGCCGCGACGGGCGGCACGACCCGCCACTCGCTGGTGATCGACTTCGCACTGCGGCCGCTGTTCGCGTACCTGCAGGCCGTGGTCGTGCCGACGGGCGTGTTCGCCAGTCCGCACGACTGGGGCTCGGCCGGCGAGGGCACGCTGCAGTCGCGCATCGAGCGCGCGGCTGGCGAGCTCGCCAGCCTGCTCGCCGGCGCCGGCTCGGGCCGCTCGAAGGACGACGAGATCGACCTCTTCAGCGAGACGATGCTCTCGATCAGCCAGCCCGGCTGACCTCCGGACGCTCCACCGCCCGCCCCCTGCCCACTTCTGGAACGGGATGCACCCTTCCGTCGCCGGAAAGCGTGCAAAACGTTCCAAAAGTGGCGACGGGGCGGGCGGCGGCGTCTCAGGCCCAGGAGGCGACGGCGCGCACGAGGAGCAGCGCCAGCGGGACGCAGGAGATCACGAGCAGGACGGCGTTGAGGCGGCGGTGCTCCCACAGGATCGCGGCGTACTCGCGCAGGATCGCGCTCGGCCAGAAGTAGCGCGCCGTGCGGGCGCCGAGACCGTGGCCCTCGAGCCCCATCCGGTGCAGCAGCAGTGCCGCCCGCAGCACGTGGAAGTCGTTCGTGACGACCGCGAAGCGCCCCGACTCCACACCGTGCTCGGCGGCGACGCGGGCGCTGAACCGCAGGTTCTCCTCGGTCGAGGTGGAGGCGTCCTCGAGCCACAGCAGGTCGCGGTCGACCCCCTGCTCGGCGAGGTGGTTCGCCATCGCGACCGCCTCGGGCACGACCTCGTCCGGTCCCTGCCCGCCCGAGCAGATCAGGTGCGTGTCCTTGCCGCGCGACCGCGACCGCTCGAGCGCCTGCCGACCGCGGGCGAGCCGCGAGGCCAGCAGCGGCGTCACCCGCTCGCCGCTCAGGCCCGCGCCGAGGACGATGACCGCGTCGACCGGCCTGGCCCAGCGGTCGGCGGCCCAGCCGTACAGCAGCCCGTAGCCCACGAACGCCACGAAGACGAACGCCAGGTAGCCCAGCAGCACGCCGACCGCGACGATCCAGAGGAACAGCTCGCGGGCGACCTCGGTGTGGTTCAGGTCGATCCACCACAGGACCACGATCAGCGCGCAGTAGCCCAGCACGCCGAGCCCGAACACGAGCGAGAGCAGGTTGGCGGGGCGCCGGCCCTCTCGTCGGATCATGAGGATCCCGTTCGCGACGCTCGCCAGACCGAGGACCACGACGGCCGCGAAGGCGACGCCGAGGCCGATCAGCAGCGCCCAGGCGAGCCGCAGCGGGTCGTCGGACCCGGCGAGCACGAATGCGAGGCGACCGAGCAGACCCACGGCCCCGAGGCCGATCGCGAGGGTGAGGTAGACGCCGATGCGGAGCCGTCGCGGGTCCTGCCACGCGGTCAGTCCAGCCGCGAGCGCCAGCAGCGCGACGAGTGCCCACCCCACGCCTGAACCCTAGGCCCCGCGCCCCTGACGGCCCCGATTGGGCCGCGACGGGGTGACTGACGTAGACTCCTCGGCGGTGGCGTGTCCGAGCGGCCTAAGGAGCACGCCTCGAAAGCGTGTGTGGGTTCACGCCCACCGTGGGTTCAAATCCCACCGCCACCGCCGTTTCGAAGCCCCCGTCCAAGTTGAATCCCAGCTTGGAGCGGGGGCTTCGTTGCGTCCGTTGGCGCGAAACGGGCATGCCGATGTGTCCACATCTACGTTCCGATGCCGCAGTTCGCGAAGTTGGCGCGGGATTGAATATGGTGTCTGCCGTGCGATGGCTCCGCTGAGTCTCAGGTGGATCGAAACGCAGCGATCAGTCAGCTTCGGCAACCGCATCAGCGCGCAGGTCACGGTCGGCGCCGGCCATCCGAGGTCTGGGGTGGAGCAAACCTGCGAGCAGGCCGATCTTCGATCTAGCCGAGGGCCGCACGCGTCTCCGTGTCGACTTCCGGGGTGAGCCAACTCGCCCCGAACAGACAGCTTCTCCAACTGTCGATCCGAGCGGTTCCGACGGGGGCCAACCAGAGGACCAACGTCACACGCGGCGGTGAGGATGGGGCGCGGGGCGCGCTGAACAACAGCGAGGCTTGGGCTACATCGAGGTGCCCTGATCGCCGTGAAGCCTGCCGGCAGGGTTGACCTCCGCCTGTCAAGGCCGACGGCGTGGGTCGGAGTGCCAAAGACGCTCCCAGGCACGCTCGACGCGGCATCCCGCCGATCGGCCCGATTTCGGCTTACTATGACACTAAATCAACGCTGGGAGAGATGATGACTGAACCATCCACGTCGCGCGACTCGATCCATTGCGACGAGCTTGCGCCCGAACTCGACATCATCATCTCCCGCGTCCTCGGCACGTACTGCCGCGGTGTTGATCGCCGCGACTGGGATCTCGTCCGCGCGGCGTTTCATTCCGATGCGATCGACGACCATGGCGTATTCGTCGGCTCGGTGGATCAGATGATCGAGTGGATGCAGGACCGGCACCAGGGCATCAGCAGCTCTCTGCATGTCCTTGGTCAGTCCTACCGGCGACTGATCTCCCCCGATACGGTCGTCGCCGAGAGCTACTGCGTCGCCTACCAGACGCACGGCAGTGCCGGCCTCGGGTCCGAACCCGTCCAGGTCCAGGTGCGCTGTCGCTATCTCGACCGGATCGTGTGTCGCGACGGCCATTGGCGAATCGCGCGACGGACGGTCGTCTTCGAGTCGCAGATGCAGGAGACGGGTATCCCCATCCCCGACGGTACGGGCGGGTCCCGTGACTTGACGGACCCCTCCTACAGCCTCCTCGCGACCGGTACCGTCGAACGCTAGAGCGGGGGGCCGACCGCTGGTCGGCCGCCCGCCACCGCGGTACTCACATGTCGGGCTTGGCCGATCGCCTCGAGACCTCGTTGATCACCCCTTGGAAGGCGCCACCGGCCGAGAAGCCGCCATCGACCGCGATCTCGGCGCCGTTGACGTACGAGGAGGCGTCGCTGCACAGGAAGGCCACGGTGGCCGCGACCTCATCGGCCCGCCCGGTGCGCTTTGACGGAACCGTCGCAGCGAACGAGGCGCGAACGGTCGCGTTGACGTCCTCGATCATGGGCGTCTCGATGATGCCGGGATGGACTGAATTGGTGCGGACGCCCGAAGGACCCAACTCGAGCGCGGCCACCTTCGTCAGCCCACGCACACCCCACTTGCTGGCCGAATAGGCAGCCGAGGAATAGGCCACCAAACCGGCGATCGAAGAGATGTTCACGATCGATCCGCGGCCGCGTTCGCACATGCCAGGGCCCACGCTGCGGATGCCGAGCATGCATCCCGTCAGGTTGATCGCCAGGACCTGGTCCCAGGTGCTCCTTTCGGTCGCCAGGATGCCTACCCTCTGGCTGACACCCGCATTGTTGACAAGGGCGTCCGCACCGCCAAGCTCGGTCGCCAGAGCCGTGACGCGGTCCCAGTCGGCTTCGCTGGTCACGTCGAGCGACGCGGCGATCGCGCGTCCTCCAGCCTGCTTGATCTCATCAGTGAGCGCTCGGGTTTCCTCGGGCAGCACGTCGCCGACGATCACCGTCCCTCCCTCCGACGCGAGGAGTCGAGCCGTCGCCGCTCCCATGCCCCGGGCCCCGCCCGTGACGATGATGGTCCTGTCATCCATGACACCCATGGTGTCTCCGTCCTGTCGTGATCTCGTGTCGTGGTGTGGCCGCTGTCCACGGGCAACCGTGAGGGCGACGGGGCTCGCTAGCCGTTTCGCGAGGCCGGCCAGTCCGAGGTCGCCGAGGCCCACGGTGGCCAGTGGTCGTCGGGCGTCGGCACCGTCGTCTCCAGGTGTGTGAAGCACTCCTGACACTTCACGACCATGCGAGGGCCGATGAAGTTCGCGACGGGATAGCGAGCCACGTCGCGCGACCCGCACATGGGACACGTCCGGTCCGTGGCGACCCTCTCAACACTTACGGTCGCCTCGTGGGGTGGCCCGAAGAGCAAGCGATCTACTCCCATGGGATTCCTTTCTCGATGTGGGGGTCCGGGCAGCGTGCCCGGAGCGCGGGTTCAGGTCAGAGGATCCAATCGACGGGTGAGGCGGACGGGACGCTCCATCGGCCTGCGTCACGCTCACCCGCCAGGTGGCGACGCAGCGCCGCGGTCTCGTCGAAGCGAAGCACCCCGTCCTCCAGGACCACGCCGAAGGCTCTTCGGGCGTATTCCGGCGAGTACAGTCCATCCCTGACGTCCTTGCCTACGGCGATGAGCTCTCGTTCCAAGGGGTCGCCCCACCCGCCGCCGCCACCGATCAGGACACGCACGGCGTCGCCGGCCCGGACCACCAGGCCGGCGATCTTGCCCGTGCTGTGCGTCGCTCCGCCGTACACCGAACCGTGATCGGCGTCCGGCACTCCGTGCTGGTCGAAGGCGCCATAGAGTGGCTCAAGTCCCGTGAGCAGTCGCGGATCCATGTGGGTGTCCCAGTCGAACTGCGGGATGTACCAGGCGTACGACGACATCCCCCGACCTCCGCCAAGGACACCGTCAGCGCCGTGGCGCACCCGGTCAGACGTGATGGTGAGGATGGTGTCGGAGAGGGCTACGAGGGTGTAGATGCCGCCGAATCCACCTCGGTGTCGACCTGCACCAGCGGAGTCGGGCATGACCTCCATCTGCCCGATCACGGTCGGTGACTCGGCTTCCGCGTGCTCGTGCACCGAGGTCCGGCAGTTGCCGATCGGTGCGATGCAGTACGACAGGCCGTCGCCTTTCCAGGTGCCGCCCCAGCCGCCGCCCGGTCCCGCGAAGGAACCCCACTGCTGGCCCTCGCGTCCGGGGCGCATGTCGATGCCGCCCATGACGATCGTCGCGCAGGTGCCGGAGTCGGCGGCGATGGATCTGGAGACCAGCGCGCCTGAAATCGCCTTGACGACCATGTTGATCGATCGCGAGCCGACGTCCATGTGGTTGGAGCAGCTCGACGGGGGCAGGACGCACACCGCGCTGCCTGGCGGCAGGATGGTCTCGATCGGCCGCAGAGTGCCGCTGTTGACTGGCGGCTCCGGGTCCACCAGCATCTTTACGGCCTCGATGCATCGCGTGGCCTCCACCCATGCCGTGCCCACATTGCCGCGCGGCTGGCGGCCGGTGCCGGAGAAGTCGATCTCCATGGAGTCACCGCGAACCTTGACGGTGACCACCATCGGTAGTGGCTCGACCACCACGCCGTCGTCGTCGAGGAAGTCCTCGATCCGGTAGTCACCATCGGGAATCTCGCGGATACCGGCCCGCATGCTTGCCTCGGTCACGTCGATGGCATGCTGGGCGGCCGCGAAGACCGTGTCGGTGCCATAGCGTCCGAGGAGGTCGCGGAAGCGTCCCTCCCCCACGACCAGGCAGCCATAGAGCGCGCGGATGTCGCCCAAGAGCATGGACGGCACGCGCGTGTTCTCCAACAGGTAGTTGAACGCGGGTCGGACGGGCACGTCGTCGGCGTACAGCAGAGTCGGCGGGAACTTCAGCTGCTCCTCGAAAGCAGTCTCCACTCCGTTCGAGAAGCCACCCGGAATCGGCCCGCCGAGGTCGACGACGTGGGACGTGGAGTGCAGTACCGCTCTTACCTCTCCGTCGACGTGGATCGGCCGAAGGAGGTTGATGTCGGACTGGTGGATCGCGCCACGCCAGGGATCGTTGACGAAGATGACGTCTCCCGGCCGAGTCCGCTCGAGGTCCCACTCGTCCATCGTGAAGTTGGCGATGTGCTGCGACGTGAAGGCGTGCTGCATGCAGCCCTCGAAGCAGGCGACCATCTCCCAGCCGTTCTCGGTCTTGAGATGGAGCGCCGTCGTGCAGTCCAAGATGTCCCGTACCACAGGCGAGAAGGCGCTTCGCATCAGTGACAAGTTCATCTCGCGGGCGATCTCGATCAGGCCGTAGCGGATGGTGTCGTAGAGACCGGCGGACGTGGCGTCCGGCGTCTCCTCGGGCGCGGTGGTCATCAGAGTCCTCCCTTGTCGTCGCGGCTGACGATCAGACAGCCGTCCTCCCGTACACGCGCCGACCACCCGGGTCGGACGAATGTCGTGGCGTAGCGCTCCACGACCAGTGCCGGGCCGACGATCCGCTCCTCGAGCGTGAGGAGTTCGCGGCGGTGGACCTCGGCGCCCATCGGACCATGACCCACCGCGGTGACGGTGGCGCTGCGGACGAAGGACGACCGGCCCGGGCTCGGGAGCGTCCGGCGTGTCGCGTCGACGCTGCGACGGATCACGCCCGTGACCTCGAGACTCGTGCACGTGATGGGGAGCTCGCGCGCCGAGAACCCGTAGGTGCGCTGGTAGAAGCTGTGGAACTCCTCGACCGCCGCGGCGACCGTGTCGGCGGTGACGGGCCCGTCGTCCAGGCGCTGGCGGTTGTCCCATGTCTGCCCGACGTACATCCCGAAGTAGGCACGCTCGAAGTCAAGGTCGGTCACGTCGAGGCCCTCGGCGATCAGGTCGTTCCGGATGCTCTCCTCCATCGCCGCGAACGACCGTTCCAGATCGGGGGCCGCATCAGCGGACAGGACGGTCATGGGAGCCGTCGCCGTCGTCACGCGAAGGTCGCTGCCGAGCAGGCCGAGGGCCGAGAACTGGCCGGGATTGTAAGGGACGACGATCGTGTCGACCCCGAGAATCTCGGCGACCTGGTTGGCCAGCATCGGTCCGGCGGCACCGAAGGGGAGGAGGGCAAAGTCACGCAGATCCATGCCACGGTAGACCGAGACCGACCGGATCTTCGCGGCCATGTCCTCGCAGGCGACCGCGTAGGCGGACAGCGCCAGTCGGTTCGAGTCCAGTCCGAGGTCCTCGCCCACGGAAGCGAGCGCCTTATGGGCAAGGCCGACGTCGAGGCTCATGGCGCCGCCGGCGAACAGGTCCGGTTGCAGGATGCCCAGGGCGACGCACGCATCGGTCAGGGTGGGTTCGGAACCTCCGCGCCCGTAGCACGCCGGACCTGGGACGGAGCCGGCCGACGCCGGTCCGACCCGCAGGGCACCCAGCGCGTCCACCGAGATGATGCTGCCCGCGCCGGACCCCACACTGCCCACGTCGACGAGAGGCATCGTCAACGTCAGACCTTGCTCGACAGTCCAGAGGTCGGTCAACGGCGTCGTCGCTCCGACGATGCTCGCGACATCGGTACTGGTGCCCCCGACGTCCATCGTGAGCAGGTTCTCCGGACCTGCAGTCTGCGCCAGACGGACGGAACCCGCCACACCGCCCACCGGCCCAGAGACGAGCTGGAAGACCGGGGCAGTCGCCGCGTGCTCGATCGTGGACACGCCGCCGTTCATCGTCATGATCCACAACAGCCCATCGAAGCCCGCGGTGCCGAGCAGCCCCCGGAGTCTGTGCAAGTAGTGCGTGACGGCGGGCCCGACGTAGGCGTCGAGGGCGACCGTCGTGGTGCGCTCGTGCTCCTTGGTCACCGAGTACAGCGACGATGTCTGCACGTAGGCGTCAGGAAGCACCTCTCGCACGATGGCGGCCGCGCGTTGCTCGTGGTCAGCGTTGCTGTAGGCGTTGACGAAACAGATGCCCACGCTCTCGACGCCGCCCTTCTTGAGCTCGATGGCCGCTTCGCGCACGGCACCCTCATCGAGCGGGCGCACCACCTCGCCTTCGGCTGACATCCGCTCCGGCACGCCGACGCGGCGCTCACGCGAGACGATGGGACGTTCCTGGTGCGGCCGCAGCCACGTCGGGTCATAGAACGCGGGGCCGAACTCCCGATTCATGCGACCGATGTCGAGTAGGTCGCGGTGACCGTCGGTGGCGAGCAGTGCTGTCGTGGCGCCCGCGCGGCTCAGTACGGCGTTGATGCCCACCGTGTGGCCATGCACCAGCTCTCCGACCTCGACCGGATCGATCTCCACCTGTCGAATGGCCTCGAGAACGCCGATCTCCTGCTCGGAAGTCGTGAGGACCTTACCGTCCCGGATCTCCCCGCTGATCGCGTGGAGAGCCACGATGTCGGTGAACGTGCCTCCGACGTCGACGCCCACGACCCATGGTCTTTCTGTTGTCGAGTTCCCCACGAGCCATCCTCTCGTCGCGTGCCGCTCACGCCGCTCGTGCGACGTGCGTCACATGCCGATCCTGAGGGACTGACGAATTTATGTCAATAGTTCGCATGATCTGGCGGAGTTGCTCCGCGATCGGGACAGCGAGCTTCCGTTCGACTCAGAACCGCGCTGCGTCGTAGGCTGAGACGTGCTGACGCACGAGGTCGATCAGCGCCTCCGGCTGGTCGACCATCACGTGATGACCGGAGTCGGGCACCACGGCCACGGTGGCGTCAGGGCCGAGGATCTCCAGCTCGGCCTTGGAAAATGGGGTCCGAGCCGTGCCCCGCTCGGCCTGAAGAACGACGACACGACCCTGAACCCGCGCCAAGTCCAAGGCGTCCGACACAGGCCGGGCGAAGATGCCTGGGTCCAGCTTCCATCGCCAGCCCTCAGTCGCCAGCGTGATCGAGCGAGCCGCGATGTGCTCGACAATGTACGGCCGGTTCGCCGCATCGGGAGGGGTCGGGGTGAACCGCTCGAGAAGTTGGTTCCTATCGGTGTAGTGCACCACCGGCTTGGCGGTGATGCGTCTCATCCACAGCCACTCGCGTCGGGCGGCATCGGTGATGGCAGAGTCCACCACGATCGTGAGGGCCGGGACGACGTCACGGGTTGCCATGTCCAGGGCCACCAGCCCTCCCAGGCTGTGCCCCACCGCCACCGGGCTCACGAGGTTCGCATCGTCCGACGCGGCCAACACCTCGTCCGCCCATAGCCGAAGGTCGTAGGCGTCGCGGCGGCCACTGTCGCCGTGGCCCGAGAGGTCCACCGCGATGACACGTCGATCCGCCGCAAGTGCAGGAGCGATGTGGTCCCACCAGGAGGCGTTCGCGCCGCCGCCATGCACGAGGACGACGGGCGGACCGTCCCCATCGCCCCAGGCCCGGTAGGCGACGTGGCACCCATCGACCAGCACCTGTCGTTCCTCGGGCTCGGTGTTCAAGGCCTCGACGAACCACTCCGGGAGGCTCGTGGTCATTGGTCCGCCTTCGCTGGCTTCGCGGCTCGGGTCGAGATGTGGTCCTCCCACGCCGCCGTGCTCTTCGCACCAAGACCCAGTGCCCTCGCCTCGGCGAGGTGCGCGACCGTGTCGACGTCGCGCCGGACGCGCACATCGACCTCCAGGAGCTTCTCGTACCCGAGCCGAGAGTGCCGGTGGGCCGATCCGGCACCGAAGGCGGGCCGGAGCGCGACCGGTGTTGGCGCCATGAGCATCGTGGTCCCGTCACCCTCCGCGTCGGCAACGAAGGTCGGAGCCTCAACGTGGGCGCGGCCAAGGACGTCGGTCAGGACCGAGGTAGTCAGGCACGGCAGGTCTGCGGAGACGACGGCGAGCGGACTGTCCGCGCGCCGAGCCCGAGCCCAAGCGATCCCGATTCCTATCGCGGCGTTCTGACCCCCTCGGCTCAGGAGGGGTCGGTCCTCCAGGACCGTCCACCCGGCACGCGGAGCAACTCGGCTGCTGACGGCGGCGTCAGCGGTCACGAGGACGACGTCAGACACGAGAGCGCACTCGTGCACGGCGGCAAGCGTGTCAAGTGCGAAAGCCTCCGCCAGTGACTGGCGAAGCCTGACGGGGACCTGCAGACGCGACTTTCCGAGGCGGGGGGGCTTGAGTGGAACGACGACAGTCCAGCCAGTCATGGTGCTTCCTTCCTGGATGCGTGCCCCACGCGTGTCTCCTCGAGTCGGTCGTGGAGGGTGGTGCGTTGGACGGCGGGTCGGCCGGCGAGGTGGGCCATCGCGATGAGCTCGTCGACGTTCTTGCGTGAGCCGTTCGTGGAGCCGGCCATGCGGCTGATGGTCTCTTCCATGAGGGTGCCGCCGAGGTCGTCAACGCCACCGCGGAGGACTTCGGTGCAGACGTCCGGACCGAGCTTGACCCAAGAGCACTGGATGTGGTCGATCAGGCCATGCAGGCGGATGCGCGAGACGGCGTGAACCGCGCGGTTGTCGCGAACGGTAGGGCCGGGGCGCGCGACGCCGGCGAGGTAGATCGGACTCGACTGGTGCACGAACGGCAACGGCACGAACTCGGTGAAGCCTCCAGTCTGTTCTTGGATGCGGGCGATGACACCGAGATGGGTGGCCCAGTGGCCGGGATGGTCGACGTGTCCGTACATCATCGTTGCGGTCGTGGGCAGGCTGACGGAGTGTGCCGTGGTGATGACGTCGATCCACTGCGTGGTGGGGAGCTTGCCCTTGGTCAGGATCCAGCGAACCTCGTCGTCGAGAATCTCCGCCGCCGTGCCAGGCAGGGAGTCGACGCCCGATTCCTTCAACGAGAGGAGGAAGTCTCGCACCGAGAGGCCGGTGCGTGCGACGCCGTTCATGACCTCCATCGGGCTGAACGCGTGCACGTGCATGTCGGAGTCGGTCGCCTTGACCGTCTGCGCGATGCGTGCGTAGGTGTCGCCGGGCAGATCGGGGTCGATGCCGCCCTGAATGCAGACCTCGGTCGCGCCGGCCTGCCGCGCCTCGGCCACGCGCGTCGCGATCTCGTCGAACGACAGCGAATAGGCATCGGCGTCGGACTTGCGCTGGGCGAACGCGCAGAAGCGGCAGCCGGTGTAGCAGACGTTGGTGAAGTTGATGTTCCGGTTGACCACGTAGCCGATCGGCTCACCGACTGCGTCAACGCGCATCTGATCGGCAAGCTCACACACGACCTCCAGGGCCGGCCCTTCGGCACGTAGCAGGGTCTCGGTCTGAGCATGCGTGAGGGTCGTGGGTGCTGACTCCGCGACCTGAAGTGCAGCGGCGACATCGGTACCCAACGCCGCACCGAACAGTGCTGGTGCACCCTTGACCTTGTTGCGCAGGACGGACCAGTCCCCGTAGACCTCGTCGAAGTCACCGCGCCGGTCGCCCATACGGCCGGTTGTGTCGATGCTGCTGTGGAGGTCCGAGCGGCCGGTCGTCTCGAGGCCGCCGTCGGGTTCCTGCCACGGCATGCCCACCGGACTCACGTCGTCGGCCAGCAGGCCATCCGGGCCGCGCAGTGCGTCGACATGAGCTCGCAGACGAGGGTCGATCCAGGGGGATTTCAGCAGTTCGGGATGCGTCGTCAGACGTGGCCGTAGCTCGAAACCGCTCCCGCGACACAACTCTGTCAGCACGCGAAGGTCTGGCCACGGCCTCTCCGGGTTGACATGATCCGGCGTGACGGGACTGATGCCGCCGAAGTCGTCCACCCCCGCAGCCAGCAGTGCGCGGCACTCGTCCAGGTCGACCAGGTTCGGCGGCGCTTGGATGTGCATCGAAGGGCCCAGCACGACTCGCGCGGTCGCGACCGCGGCAAGGTACTCGTCCAGCCCGACGTCGTCGGCCGAGCGCATGGCGGTGTCGGGCTTCGCGCGGAAGTTCTGCACGATGACTTCCTGGATCGAACCGTGCTCACGATGTACACGGCGGATAGCGAACAGGCTCTCAGCACGTTCCGTCAGCGTCTCGCCGATGCCGACCAGGATCCCGGTCGTGAACGGCACACCTAGACGCCCGGCATTCTCCAACACTCGCAGGCGGACAGCCGGGTCCTTGTCGGGCGACCCGTAGTGCACCTGCCCCTTCTCCTCGAACAGGCGGCGGCTGGTGGTCTCGAGCATCATCCCCATCGATGGGGCGACCGGCTTGAGCCGGTTCATCTCCGCCCATGACATGACCCCCGGGTTGAGGTGGGGCAGTAGGCCGGTCTCCTCCAACACCCGGATCGCGAGCGCCCGGACGTACTCCAGCGTCGAGTCGTAGCCGGCCTCGGCGAGCCACTGCTTCGCCTCGGGCCAGCGGTCTTCGGGTCGGTCTCCCAGTGTGAACAGGGCCTCGGTGCATCCCTCAGCCGCACCTGCGCGGCAGATCTCCAGTACCTCGTCCACGCTCAGGAACATGGCCCGACCGTCAGCTGCGAGCTGATTCGGCGTAGCCACGAAAGTGCAGTAGTGACACCGGTCCCGACAAAGCCGCGTGATCGGCACGAATACCTTGGGGGAGAAGGTGACCGTGGCAGGTCGACCGAGCGCCTCGAGCCCGGCGTCGCGCACCCGACCTGCGACTGCGATCAAGCGGTCCAGGTGCTCACCGTTCGCCGCGAGCAGAGCCGTGACCTCACCGATGTCGAGGGTCTTTCCCGCCTCCGCCCGCACCACCGCTCGCCGCACCTGCGCCGCGGTCGGCATCGCCTCGAGGACCCGCTCGGCGGGGAACGAGGGGAAGGGCAGGGGAGTGCTCATGAGGCTACAGGCCGTGGCCGGTGATGCGGATGCCCGCGTGGGTCTTGTGGCGACGATTGATCGCGATCAGGTTCGCGGTGAGCTTCTCGACCTGTCCGGCATTTCCCAGGCGTCCGCCGAACAGCCCCCGCACGCCGGGGATCGCTTCGGCCAGGGCGATGACCAGGTCGGTGTCGGCACGCTCCTCGCCGACAACCAGCACGTCGGTGTCCACCTCTGTCTGCAACATGTCTGCCAGCACGACGGCAGACACATTGTGGAACGCGCCGATGATGCGTGATCCGGGGAGCACCGCCTGCGCCTGCTGCGCTGCCGAGCCCTCGGCCACGTCGAGCGGGAAGGGGCCGGTCTTGCCGAACCCGATCGGGTTCACGCAGTCGACCACGACCTTGCCCTCGAGCTCGGAGGCCAACAGGGCGAGCAGCTCGCTGTGACCCTCCCACGGGACGGCTGCGACCACCACGTCGGACCGCGCTGCGCACACGGCGTTGTCCGCGCCCGTCACCTGTGCGTCCGGCGTACCGAAATCGGCAAGCAGGTCCACGAGCTCTTTCGCCGCAGCCTCGGCCCGCGCCGCGTCACGCGAGCCCAGCACGACCGGGATGCCCGCGGCAGCCCACCTCAGCGCGAGGCCACGCCCCTGTGCACCCGTCCCACCCAGCACACCGACCGTCACACCTTCCAGCACCGACAACGCTGCAGCCTTTCTCTTCGAGTTCAGTGCTCGACCTGCTCTCATCACTCGCGGTGATGAGAGCAGGCGAGCCCACGATCATTGCTAGTGGGTTGAGAGCGCCGGGTTGGCGTCCACGGGGGCCTCGAAGTCGAATTCGTCGAAGTCGACCACGTTCGTCATGGCCCAGTAGTCGACGACGCGCCACGGCGAGTTCGTGACCACCCGTCCGGCCGCGTTGCGATACCACGTGTCCATGCCGCGGTGGCTCCAGATCATCTGGGCGTGCTCCGCGTCGATCTGGGCGTTGTAATCGTCGTGGACGTTCTGGCGCACCTCAACCGTGCCGCCGTGCCGCCGGGCCAACTCGGTGCAGAGCTGCGTGATGTAGCGTGCCTGACACTCTCCGGCGAACATGTAGCTGCCGCCGTGACCGAGGTTGATGTTCGGTCCGTACATGATGAACATGTTCGGGAAGTCCGGAGTCGTGATGCCGAAGTAGGCACGGGCGTCGTCGTCCCCCCAGCGCTCGCGGATGCTGACGCCTCCCCGACCGCGGATGTCGAGGGGGTACAACATCTTCTTCGCCTCGAACCCCGTGGCGTAGACGATGACGTCCAGGTCCACGGTCTCGCCGGTTCCCGTGACGACACCCTCGGGCGTGATCGACGCGACGCCGTCGGTGATGAGCTCGACGTCGGGCTTCTTCAGCGCCTTGTACCAACCGTTGTCCAGCAGCATGCGCTTCCCGAACGGGGGGTAGCTCGGCAACGACTTCTCCAGGAGGTCCGGCCGGTCCGCAAGCTCGCTTTCGATGTACCGGGTCAAGGCGCGGCGGTGGCCGTCGTTGATGGCGTTGATCGATCGCTCCGGGTGAGCCCACTCGGGATCGACGCGCAGTGACGGGTAGAGCCGATCGTTGATCAGCCAGAACAGACGCAGGCGGTACCAGAGCTGGTAGTTCGGGACGTGGTCCAGCAGCCAATTGACGCTGTCGGACACCGGGTCCGCGTAGTTGTCACTCGGGGCCACCCACTGCGGGGAGCGCTGGAAGACGGACAGATGCGCCACTGAGTCGGCGACCGCTGGGACGATCTGCATTGCACTGGCGCCTGCGCCGATCACTCCCAGCCGCAGACCCGACACATCGAACCCCTCCGGCCACTGAGCCGAGTGGAACTGTGTTCCGGCGAAGGTCTCCGCCCCGGGGATCGCAGGGACAGCCGGACGGTTGAGCTGCCCGACAGCCGTGACCAAGACGTGGAACTCGTGCTGCTCGGTCCGGCCATCGGCCGTGCGCACCTCGAGCCGCCACCGCTGGGCGGCTTCATCGAAGGTCGCTGCGACGACCTCGGTGTCGAACCGCACCAGGTCTCGGACGCCGGTGTCCTTTGCGACGTCCTGCATGTAGGCGAAGACCTCGTCGCGCTTCCCGAAGAAGGTCGACCATCGGCGCTGCTGGAAGGAGAAGCTGTAGACGTGGCTCGGCGTGTCGACGCCGCAGCCCGGGTACCGGTTCTCATACCAGGTGCCTCCGACGTCCGGGTTCTTCTCGAAGATGACGGGCGTGATCCCGGAGGCCCGCATCTCGACCGCGGCCGCGATGCCGGAGACACCGGCACCGATGATCGCGACGGAGAGCTCGCCGGCGCCCTCGACGACCTTGCGCGGTCGGCCGCCCTCGGCCATCGCGCGCATGTCCTCGGCGAACATCGGTCCGAACTCCTCGGGGACCTCCTCGCCCATGCAGATCGTGATCATCTCCACGAGCATCGAGGCGTCTGGTGTCGGGTGGGCCATGGGAGCGCCGTTGCTCCACTCCGTCAGGATGTCGAAGGCGGCGCTGCGGATCGTCTCCTGCACCTCGGTCGAGAACCCGCCCGCATCATTGTCGGCGATGCCACGCGTGCGCTGCGGCCGGAACGGCTCCTCAAGCCATTTCCGCTCGCCGCTGAGCTGGAACATGACCATCAAGAGGGTCGGAAGGTTGGCCTCAGCCAGTGCGGCACGCAGCTCCTGCTCGTTGAATCGGTGGGGCTTCAGGGTCATGAGTATTTCCTTCAAGGTCGGAGGGCAAAGCGTTCAGGAAGCGGCCATGGATGCGATGAACGCGTCGCGCAAGAGGAACTTTCGCACCTTGCCGCTGGCGGTCATCGGCATCTGCTCGACCACGACGATGTGGCGAGGCACCTTGAACGACGCCAAGTGGTCGCGCGCGAACGCTCGCAGCTCGTCGATCTCCAAGGCATGTCCGGGCAGGGCAGTGACGTGCGCCAGACCGACCTCCCCCAGCCGTTCGTCAGGTACTGGTTGGACCGCCGCGAAGGCGACGCCAGGGTGCCGCATCAAGACCGTCTCCACCTCGATGGGATCGACGTTCTCACCGCCCACCTTGAACATCTCCTTGATGCGGCCCACGAAACGGAGGTAGCCGAGCTCGTCGACCGTCATCGCGTCGCCGGTGCGGAACCACCCGTCTCCCATCGCCTCGGCCGTCACATCGGGCAGCTTGTAGTAGCCCTGCATGACGGGCGGACCCTTGACCCACAGCTCCCCGACGACTCCGTTCGGGACCGGGGCACCATGTGGGTCGACGACCTTCACGGTCGACTTGGGCAAGGTCCGTCCCACCGTGTCTGCGCGCAGCTCGATCGCGTCATCCATGTCCCCCAACGACGTCATCGAGGTCGTCTCGGTCATGCCGTACACGTTGATGGCCGGCGCCATCTGGTCCGAGACCATCCGGACGAGGTCGCCCGTGCCGGCGGCGATGCACAGTCGGATCGTGGCGAGGTCACGCTTGGCGTAGCTGGGGTGACGGATCTGGTCCAGGTAGTGCGGCGCGACCCCGTAGACGAGGGTCACCCTCTCGCGCTCCATCAGATCCAGCGAGGCTTCACCGTCGAAGACCTCCATGAGCACCAGCCGGGCGCCGCGCACCATGAACGTGATGGTGGCACCGAGCGCGAAGATGTGGAAAAGCGGCAGGTACATCACCGCGACATCGTCGGACCGGAGGCGGAGCCGATCGGCGACGTCCTCGAGGTTCCCGATCACGCGGTGTGAGTGCATGACGCCCTTGGGGAACCCGGTGGTGCCGGAGGTGTAGAGCATCAGCGCGATGTCGTCCGGGCTCATTGCCTCGGCACGAGCCTGCGACGCAGCGGCGCCAGCGTCCGGAGCCTCGATCAGGAAGTCCTCGATCGTGGTCGCCCCGTCAGTGCTGCCGCCGACAGTTAGGACGGCCCGCACGTCCACGTCAGGGTGGGCCGCAACGGCGACCGCCTCTCGTCCCAGTTCGCGACCGCGCAGCGATGCGGTGGCGATCAGGAGGACCGAGTCGGACTGTCCGACCACGAACGCCGCCTCGTCGACGGTGAAGCCCGTGTTGACCGGCACCACGACTGCGCCGGCGCGGATCAGCCCTAACTCGACCAAGATCCAGTCGAGGGTGTTGCTCATCCACATCGAGACGCGATCGCCAGGCCGTACGCCCCAGCCGATGAAGGCCCGGGCGCGTCGATCCGCCTCGAGCGCGAGCTCCGACCATGTCAGCCTCGTGTCTGCGTGCACGTACGCGACTTGGTCTGGCCAGAGGCGCGCGGCCCGTTGCAGGAGGCCGTCGATCGTCAGGCCGTCGACCGCGTGGTCGTGGGTCGCGGCCGTCATGCCGGCTGTCCAGTTCCGCGGGAGCCGCGGTCGGCAACCGCCGTCAGGTACGCCTGCGTCGCAGCCACGGCGTCGGGCTCGAGGACCGCACGCGCCAGGGTGACGGCCTCGTCGTCAACGCCGAGTGCCGTGCTGTGGTCCGCGAGCGCCAGGATACGGCGCAACGTCGCGGTCACAGCGAAGCTCGGGCGCGCCGCACTCATGTCGGCGAGCCGGCGCGCGTGCGTCATCACCTCGGCACTTGGCACCACGGCCGTGGCCAGTCCACGGCTGAGCGCCTCGTCGGCTCGCATGGACCGTCCCGTCAGGAGCAGGTCGCGTACGGCGGTTGGTCCGAGATCTCGGATCAACCGCTCCATAGCGCCCCAAGCCAGGGGTACGCCCATGGCGAGCTCCGGCACCGAGACCAGCGTGTCCTCGGCGAGCACGCGTAGGTCGCATGACACCAGGAGCGCCACGGCGCCCCCGACGGCCCGGCCGTGCACGGCAGCGATCGTAACGAGCTCAGGGGACTCAAGCGCTGCGCAAAGACGAGCCCCGAGACGCGCGTCGTCCACCACCGCGTCGCTCGATCGGCCGCCGGACCGGGCATCGTGACGAACTTCGTCGATATCGGCTCCAGCCGAGAACATGCGTCCCTCCCCGGTGAGGACCAGCGCACGGATCTCGGGAGTCTCGACACAGTGCTCGACCGTCTCGAGCAGTGCGGCGAGCACGCGGCGCGACAGACCGTTGAGGCGGTCCGGTCGAGCGAGCGTGATCGTCGCGACGGCGCCGTCGATCGCGACGCGGATGCCCGTGCTGGTCGTCATCGTCAGGACAGTCGCTCGATCATCATGGCGATGCCCATACCGCCACCGACGCACATGGTTTCGATGCCGATTTGCTTGTCGAGCGTCTGGAGGTCGTTGATCAGCGTCGTCATGATGCGTGCGCCGGTCATGCCGAACGGGTGGCCGAGCGCGATGGCTCCACCATGGGGATTGAGCTGGTCCTCGATCGAGATCCCGAGGTCGCGCGCGATCGGGACGACCTGCGCCGCGAAGGCCTCGTTGAGCTCGACGACGTCGACGTCGCTGATCGACATGCGGTGCCGCTCAAGCAGCTCGGTGATGGCCTTCACCGGGCCGAGGCCCATGATCTCTGGCGCGAGGCCGGTGACCGCAGAGCCGATGATGCGCGCGAGCGGCGTGATGCCCAGCTCCTTCGCCCGCACGTCCGACATCACGACGACCGCAGCGGCTCCGTCATTGAGCGGGCAGGAGTTGCCCGCCGTCACGATGCCGTCCTCCCGGAAGCTGGGACGAAGCGCTCCCAGTCCCTCCAGGGTGGTCTCGCGCGGGCTGTCGTCGCGGTCGACGACGGTTCCGTCGGCGAGCGTGACCGGAGTGATCTCGCGAGCGAAGAAGCCCGACTCGATCGCGGCGGCGGCACGCTGCTGCGAGAGGAGCGCGTATTCGTCGAGTTCGCGACGGGTGAGGCCCTTGAGCTTGGCGACGTTCTCCGCCGTCTCTCCCATCGGGATGTACATGTCGTTGATGTAGTCGTCCCGGTCGCGATCGACGAACCGCGGATTCATCGCTGACTCGTCGTAGAAGCCGTCCTTGTTTCGGCTGACCACTTCGGCGCCGGCAGCGACGAAGGCATGTCCTTCGCCGGTGGCGATTGCCTGGTGTGCCATGCGGATTGTCTGCAAGGACGAGCCGCAGCCTCGGTTGATGGTCGTGCCCGGCACGGTGTCCGGCAGGCCGCCGAGAGCAGCGGCGTTGCGACCCAGGTTCATGCCCTGCTCGCCGGAGTGGCTGCCCGCGCCCATCATCACGTCGACGATCTCCGCACGGTCCAGGCTCGGGACCTGGTTCAGAGCGGCGTCGATCATCGCTCCGGCAAGATCGTCGGCGCGGACCGACGTGAGCGATCCCTTGAAGGCGCGCCCGATCGGGCTGCGAGCGGTAGCGACGATAACGGCCTCAGGCATCGAATTCTCCTCGACAAGTCGGTGTGATGGCGCTTACATTATAATAGTGTTCAGAAATACGCAACTGCTTCGGTTGCGGACCGATCCAGAAAGTTCGAGGCCCCTATGTACGATCCGACGTCCCACGCGCAGAAGTGGCCGGACCGCCCGGCGATCATCATGGGCGGGACGGGGGAGGAGCTGACGTTCGCAGAGCTCGACGAACGCTCGAAGCGCCTCGCCCAGCTGTTCTGGTCCGAAGGCCTACGTCCGGGCGATCACGTCGCGATTCTGATGGAGAACAACATCAGGTACCTCGAGGCGTTCTGGGCGGCCTTCCGGTCCGGTCTCTATGTCACGACCGTCAACCGCTACCTCACGGCCGGCGAAGCGGGATACATCATCGACAACTGCGACGCACGCGTCCTGGTGACGTCGATCTACATGTCCGACGTCGCTTCCGCGATCCTCGACACGACGCCCAAGCTGCAGCGCCGTCTCATGGTCGACGGGACCATCCAAGGCTATGACGCCTACGAGGACGCCATCGCCGACCACCCCGCGGATGCCCTCGCCGAGGAGCCGCTCGGCCGCACGATGTTGTACAGCTCGGGTAGCACCGGCCAGCCGAAGGGCATCTGGCGCCCCCTGACCGGACGCACTGTGCAGGAAGGCAAGGCGACCTTGGTGCCGGTCTACCAGGAGTCCTACGACGTGGGGCCCGACACCGTGTACCTGTCGCCGGCGCCCATGTATCACTCGGCACCGCTGCTCTTCAGCACCGACTTCATGGCCCTCGGCGCCACCGTCGTCATGATGGAGAAGTTCGACGCCGAGCAGTCCTTGGCGCTGATCGAGAAGTACCGGGTGACGCACGCCCAGTTCGTCACCACGATGTTCAGCCGCATGCTCAAGCTGCCAGCCGAGGTCCGGGAGTCCTACGACCTGTCCAGCCTCACGCATGTCATTCACGGCGCCGCGCCCTGCCCGATCCCGGTCAAGCAGGCCATGATCGACTGGCTCGGCCCGTGCATCTACGAGTACTACGCAGGCACCGAGGACAACGGTGCCACTCTCATCGATTCCCACGAGTGGCTCGCCCACCCGGGCTCCGTCGGGAAGGCGGCATTCGGCTCTACGATCCGCATCTGCGACGCCGACGGCCGCGAGCTGCCCGCGGGGGAGGTCGGTCGGATCTACTTCGAGACCAGCGAGGCACAGGCCGGGTTCGAGTACTACGGCGAGCCGGGCAAGACCGCTGCAGCACACCACCCGGACCACTTCGAGTGGACCGCGCTCGGCGACCTTGGCCGACTCGATGAGGATGGTTACCTCTACCTGGCCGACCGCGAATCGTTCATGATCATCGCGGGCGGCGTGAACATCTACCCCCAGGAGATCGAGAATGTCCTGGCGCTGCACCCCGCTGTGCAGGACGCCGCGGTCTTCGGCGTGCCCAACGAGGACCTCGGTGAGGAGGTCAAGGCCATCGTGCAGCTCGTCGATCCTGCGGCAGATTCGGCGGACATGGCCACCGAGCTCCTGGCGTACTGCTCGGAGAACCTGGCCCGCTTCAAGGTGCCACGCTCGATCGAGTTCCTCGAGGACTTCCCGCGTTCCCCCACCGGAAAGCTGCTCAAGGCTCCCCTGCGCGATCAGTACTGGTCCGACCGCGACTCGCGGCTCGTCTGAGACACCCCATTCACAACCAGAGGAAAGGAAGACACATGAGCTTGGTGGAATTCGAGGGGCGCTCGGTCATCGTCACGGGCGGTGGCGGCGGCTTGGGTCGTGAGTACGCCTTGGCGCTGGCTCGCCACGGAGCCCGCGTCATGGTCAACGACCTGGGCGGGGACGTGCACGGCGGAGGGGCGGCTAGCAGCATGGCCGATCAGGTGGTCGACGAGATCCGCGCCGCGGGGGGCGACGCCGCCGCGTGCTACGACACCGTGGCCACCTCGGTCGGCGGTCGCGCGATCGTTGACGCGACGATGGACGCCTTCGGCCGGGTGGATGCGCTGATTCACAACGCTGGGATTCTCCGCGACAAGACCCTGCACAACCTGACCGAGGAGGACATCGACGCGGTGTTCGACGTCCACCTGAAGGGCGGCTTCAACGTCGCTGTGCCCGCCTTCGCCCGCATGAAGGAAGCGGGCTACGGCCGCATCGTGATGACGTCCTCCTCTTCGGGTTTGCTCGGCAACTTCGGGCAGGCGAACTACGGCGCCGCAAAGACCGGTCTCGTTGGCCTGGTCCACGTGGCCGCCATCGAGGGCGCACGTCATGGCATCCTGGCGAACGCCATCTCCCCCGGCGCGCGGACGCGGATGACCGAGGGACTTCTCGGGGAACTGGCCGACCTTCTCGACCCGGCCCAGGTAGCCGCCATGGCGGTCTATCTCGCGTCGCCCCAATGTACGCAGACGCACGAGATCTACTCCGCTGGCGGCGGGCGCTTCGCGCGGTACGCCATCGGGCTGAACCGCGGATGGTTCAGGACCAGTGATGTGGCGACGGCCGACGACGTGCTGCAGAACATCGACGCCATCCGCGACCTGGACACTCTTCAGGTGTTCGGCGACGGCATGGGGGAGCTGCAGATCCTCCAAGAGATGGCACGGGAGGCCGGCGCACTCCCCGACGCCCGTTGAATTCTCGGGGAGGCCCCAGCGGGGGCCTCCCCGGGAATTCCCGGCGCTCAGCCTGGGTGTCTGGCCGCGGTGGCCTGGACCCCGGCCGTCCAGCCCCCGTCGATCGCGATCTCGGCGCCCGTCACGTACGCCGCCGCATCGGAGACGAGGAAGCCGACGAGTTCTGCCACCTCCCACGGATGGCCCGGGCGGGAGACCGGCAGGAGCGAGATCATGGCCCGCTGCGCAGCCTCCGGCGCTGCTCGCCCCATGGAGGTGTCGATGAACCCCGGGTGGATGCTGTTGACACGGACCCCCCGCGCACCGAACTCTTGAGCCGCGGTCTTGGTCAGGCCTCTGACGCCCCACTTGCTCGCGGTGTAGGCGGCGTCGGGATGGTGGTCGAGTCCTGCGGCCGACGAGACATTGACGATGGATCCGCCGCCGGCGTCACCGAGCAGGGGACCCATGGTCTTCATCCCGAGCCAAACGCCCTTGAGGTTGACGTCCATCGTACGATCCCAGACGGGTTTCGTCGTGCCAGCGATGCGTTCTCCGCCCAGCACACCGGCGCTGTTGACGAGACCTCGAGGAACGCCGTCATGCTTGAGCACGGCTTGCCGGACAGCGTCCCATCCCTTGCTCGTCGAGACATCGGCGATCACCCGCGTCACACCGGGACCAGCGACCGGCTGATCGATCCGGTCGTGAGTGATGTCGGCTGCGACGACGGCGGCACCCCGTTCGGCCAGGAGCGCGGCGCACGCAGCTCCGATCCCCGACGCGGCGCCTGTGACGACGATGACGGATCGTTCCAGCGCCAACCGTTCGAAGACCATCAGGGATCCCCTTCACCTCGGGAAACGGCGAGCTCCAGTGCACGATTCGCTCCGGCCGCCAGGAACCCGCCGTCGACGGCCACCTCCGCGCCGGTCGTGAAGGAGGCTTCGCGCGAGGCAAGGTGCAACACCATGCCTACGATTTCGTCCGGGGTGCCGGGACGGCGGTTGGCGTTCATCCGGGAGTAGTGGTGGATCACGTCGAGGCCGAAGTGCGCGGTCATGGGTGTGATGATCACGCCCGGATGGACGGAATTGACCCGGATTCCGGCATCGGCGAGCTCCCGGGAGGCGGAACGCGTCAGTCCGCGCAGTGCCCACTTGCTGGCCGTGTAGGCCGCATGGTCGTAGCCGGTCATGCCCGCCATCGAGGAGACGTTGATGATCGCCCCTCCCCCGCTTCGTGCCATCAGGGGTGCCGCGGTGCGCATGCCGACGAGGGGACCCCAGACATTGACCGCCATGACGCGGTCCCAGCCCCTCTCGCCTTGGTCGACGACCCCCTTCGCGTCGCCGATGCCGGCGTTGTTGACCAGCACGTCGAGTCGTCCGAACCGCGCCGAGCACTCATCGACGGCATCGGTCCACTGGCCCTCGTCGGCCACGTCGAGCAGGACTGCGACAGCTTCGTGACCATGACGGCGGAGGTCCGCTGCGACCTCGCCCGCCTGGTCCGCGAGCACGTCCGCAACCATCACCGACGCGCCCTCGGCGGCGAACGCCCGCACCTCCGCCTCTCCCTGTCCGCCTGCGGCGCCTGTGACCAGGGCGACGCGGCCGGCGAACCGGCCCGGCCGCAATTCGCCCGACGAGGAGGTCACGACACCAAGTACGTGCCGCCGTCGACCGACAGCACCTGACCCGTCATGTATCGAGCGCCGTCCGAAAGCAGGTAGGCGAACGTCGGGGCCATCTCCTGCGCCTCCGCGAATCGGCCCAGGGCAATCCGCGACAGATAGGTCTTCGCGAAGCTCTCGTTCGTCATGATGGTCCGCGTCATCTCCGTCGCGGCCGATGGCGCCACGGTGTTGACGCGGATCCCGTACCTTCCGAGCTCCTTGGCAGCCGACTTCGTCATCGCGATGATCGCGCCCTTCGCTGCGGAGTAGTTGATCTGCCCGATCGTGCCACCGAGACCGGCCGATGAGGCGACGTTGACGATGACGCCCTCAGTCTCCGCCTTCACCATCCGCCGAGCCGCCTCACGAGTCCCGAGGAAGCTGCCTCGGGCGTGGACGGCCATGACAGAGTCGAAGTCCGCAACGTCCATTTTCAGCAGCATTGCGGGACTGGTGTTGCCGGCGTTGTTGATCCAGGCCGCAAGCCGACCCAACTCGGCTTCCGCCACGTCTGCCGTTCGCACGACGTCGTCCTCGCTCGCCACGTCCGCGCCGATCCCGACGGCCCGCAATCCCTCCGTAGTGAGCTCCGCCGCCACCTCTTCGGCGGCTGCGGCGTCGATGTCAGCGACGCACACCCCCCAGCCCTCACGGGCCAGGTGCTCGGCGATCGTCCGGCCGATGCCGGCGCCTGCTCCGGTGATGACGACATTCTTTTCCTGGTTCACGTTCTCTCCTTGGGTTGCGACGGCGTCCCGGCAATCACACCGGGCGTCCGAAGTAGATGGAGGTCAGCTCGGGGTCGTTGATGACGTCCTCCGGCTGACCCTCGGTGAGGAGGCGTCCCCGGTCGAGGAAGAGGACCCACGAGGCGACCTCGCGTACGACCTGCATGCTGTGCTCGACGATGCAGATCGAGGTGCGGCCATCGGCGACGATCTCCCGGAGCAGGGCGGTGAGCTGAGCTCGCGCCGCCTGGTCCAGACCGGACATGGGCTCGTCGAGCAGATAGCAACTGGCTCCGGTGGCCAGCAGGCGTCCCATCATGAGCATCTTCTGCTCGGCGTAGGACAGCTCGCGCGCCAGCACGTGGCGCTGCTCGAACAGGCCCAGGCTTTGCAGGATCTCCTCGGCGCGGGCAGCAGCCACGTCGTCGCGACCACGGGCGGCCGCCACCGAGAACTGCGACAGGAGCGAGTCGTGACGCGTCTCCGTCACTGCGACGTGCACGTTCTCCAGGACCGTCATGCCCTCGAACAACCGCACGTCCTGGAACGAGCGGACCACGCCGATCTGCGCGCGGCGCTCGGCGCTGAGCCGGGAGATGTCACGATCGCCGTAGGTCATACGTCCTGTATCGGCCCTCAACGCACCGCTGAGCAGGTTGAAGACCGTGGTCTTGCCCGCCCCGTTGGGACCCACGAGTGCCGTGACTTGTCCGGGACGGATCTCCAGCGTCACGTCGTCGACGGCCCGCACGCCACCGAAGGCGATGCCGATGCCCTCGGCCCGCAGGGATCGAGCCTCGACGAGCTCGCCCGAGCCGGTCGTGCGCGGGCGCACCAGCACGGCCTCGCGATCACCGCCGGCGCCTCCGTTGCTCCTTCGGGCCTCGCGCTTGCGTGCCTCGCGCTGAGCGATGACGGCGGGATCGCGACCCAGGAGGCCGCGGGGCCGATAGATGAGGAGCAGCAGCACGACCAGTGTGTAGATCATCCCGTTGACCGGGCCGGCCACGGTGTCCGGAATGTCGGCGAACTTCAGTGCCTCGGGGAGTGCGAGCACGACTGCCGCACCAAGAAACGGTCCCCAGTAGGCCGCGAGTCCGCCGATGATCGTGATCGACAAGATCTCCACCGAACGGTCGAGCGTGAACTCCGCGGGGCTGATGTATAGCGTGTGCGAGGCGTAGAGGCCTCCGGCGATTCCGGCGATGGCTGAACTGAACGCGAAGACCGTGACCTTGGTCCACAAGGCCTTCTTGCCCAGCGACCGGGCCGCCGGCACATCCTCGCGGAGCGCCTTCAAGAGCCGACCGTAGGGGGAGTGGACGACGCGCCAGCATACGGCGGCCACGATGAGGCAGACGATCCATGCGAGGATCGCAACCTCGAGGTTCGAGTCCAGCTGGTGACCGAGGACGGTCGGTCGGGGGATACCGGCGATGCCGGCCGATCGACCGGTCAGCTCCAAGTTGTTGAACAGCTCCACGAGAGCGACCTGAACCGCAATCGTCACGATGAACAAGAACTCGTCAGAAAGGCGCCCGGCGGCGTATCCCACGCTCAGGCTCATGACGCCGGCGAGCAGAGCGCCGACGGCGACGGCAGGGATGAATTCGAGCTGGTAGTCCTTGACGAGGATCGCCGTCGCGTATGCGCCGATGCCGAAGAAGCCTCCGTGCGAGATCGAGAGCAGGCCACCGTATCCCAGGAGCAGGTTGAACGAGATGCCCAGGATGACGAAGATCGGCAGCAGGCCGAGCAGGCTGATCAGGTAGTAGGTCATGTCAGGTCCTTGGTCGGCTGGGTGTCAGTGGGTGGCGACGAGGGAGGCGGCTGGCGCGTCGTCCCGCGCCGACGACCGGCGCCGGCGGGGCTTCTTCCCCGCCCCGACCAATCCAGTGGGCCGGAAGATCACGAAGGCGAAAGCCACGATGAAGAGGATGAACTCGCCCCATTCGGTCGGCAGCCAGTACAGGGGCAGGGTCTCAGTCAGCCCGACGAGGATGCCGCCGATGAGCGCTCCACTCATGCGACCCATGCCACCGATCGTCAGGGCGATCACTGCCTTGAGGAGCAGGTCGAAGCCCATGTGCGGGTGGACGGGCGCCTTGAGGGCCAGCAGGATCGCAGCCGGTACTACCAGCACCGAGCCGAGCACGAGGGAGCGCAGGTGCACACGATCGAGGTTGATCGCCAGTGCCTGAGCGCGCGACGGGTTGTCGCCGACGGCCCGGAACTCAAGGCCGGCGTGGGTTCGAGTCAGGAACCAGTGCATGAGGACGAACAGCACGACGCTCATGACGATGACGCTCAGGTCGTATGCATCGATGCGGAAGCCCAGTGTGTCGTTGCTCCAGGTGAACCACGAGGGCACCGCAGCGGTCACGACTCCGGAGCCCCAGAAGAACTCGATGACATAGGCGCCGAAGGCGACAAGCAGCAGGGAGGCGACCAGGACGACCATCGGATCGGCGTCACGGCGCGCGAGCGGTTTGTAGATCAGGTACTGCATGGCGGCGGCCAGCACGGCAGCCGTGGCAAGTGCACCGAGCACCGCCAAGACGAGCGGGAGCTCCTCGGACGTCCCCAGGCTGTAGAAGACGTAGCTGGAGAAGACGAACGTCGCACCCTGCGCGACGTGGAAAACCTTGTTGACCGACAGGATGAGACTCAGTCCGTAGGCGAAGAGTCCATACAGCAGCCCCATGACGAGACCGGTCTTGACGAGGGTGATCAGCAGGTCCACGAGAAGGAGCCTTCCGGGTCGGGTGGGAGGCGGCGTGTCCCCCGGGAGACGGGAGACACGCCACCTGAATCGGTCAGTTGGACGCGGTCACCGAGTCGACGGTGGTGTCGTCGAGCGGGTCGTCCTCGTAGTTCGTGATCTGACGGACGATCGTCGGACCGTGGTAGGTGAGCTTGTCGGTGAAGTCCATCGGACCGACGATCGGCGCCGTCAGGTCCTTCGAGCTGTTGACGATGGCGAGGACATTCGTGCCCGTGACCGGCGCGCCCTGTGCGCGAAGCTCCTTGATCGCCTCGGCGTAGAGGAACGCGGTGGCGTAGAAGTAGGCATCGTACGAGGGGTTCTGCAGCACCATCTTCGGGGCGCGGTCCTGGATGCGTCCCATGAGCGCCTTGACCCCGTCAACGTCCTCGGGGATCTGCGACATGTAGATCAGGTCGTTCATGGCTTCTTGGCCGGCCGCGCGGATGAGCTTGCTCTCACCGACGCCGGCGTAGCTGCCGACCGGGATGTCGAGCTTGGCCTGCTCGACAGCCTTCATCGTCGATGCCCCCTCGACCAGCAAGGTCTGGACGTACAGGAAGTCGACGCCGGAGTCTTTGACCTTGGCCACTTGTGTCGTCGCGTCCGTCGCATCCTGACGGATCGACTCCTGGGCCACGACCGTGGCGCCGCGTGCCTCGACGGCCGCCTTGAAGGCGTCCGCGGTGCCCTGCCCGGTCTCGTTGTCCACGTAGATGGTCGCGAACTTCTTGTAGCCCTTCTGGTCGACCAGATACTCGGCATAGTTCGCGAGCTGCGCGTCGTTCATCGGCAGCGCATTCACCAGGTTCGGGCTGGAGCCGATCAGCGCCGGGCTCTGCGCGCCCGCATTGAGGAGGGCGAGACCGAGGTCCTCAGCCACGGGAGAACCGGCAGAGACGACGGCACCCCAAGCGGTGATGACCGCCGGCACCTTGTCGACGGCGCCCAGCTTGTTCATCGCGCTGACGCCGCCTTCGGCCGTGGCCTGGGTGTCAGCGGTGACCAGCTCGAGGCTGATGCCATCGTCCTTGAACTGCTCGTTGACGTCCTCGATGCCGATCTCCACGGCCATCTTGAACTCTTCGCCGTACGCCGCCGACGGACCCGTGAACGGAAGGGCCAGGCCGATCCTGTACGTCTCGTCGGAGGTGGTCGGCGTGCCGGTCGCGCTCTCGACGTCCGTCGTCGCACCGTCGTCGCTCGAATCGGACGTCGTGCACGCACTGACCGCCAGGAGGGCCAGCGTCACCGCCACGACGCTGGCGGAGCGGAGCTTTCGCATGTCGTTTCCTATCATTCGTCGTCCTGGGCTTCAGGACGAGCTGGATCGATGCTCAGAACAGGTCCCAGATGTCGGGATCGTCGAGCAACGCTGATGCGGGACGTTCCCGCACCATTTCCCCGAGCCTGAGCACGTAGGCGCGGTCTGAGACTCGCAGTGCCTCGTGGATGTTCTGCTCGACGATCAGGACGCCGATGCCGAGCTCCTGGTGTACCGACCGGATCTGGTCGAGCATCGTCTGCACGAGGACCGGAGCCAGTCCGGTGGACGGCTCGTCGAGCAGGAGAAGGCGAGGGCTCGTCATCAGTGCGGTCGCGATCGCGACCATCTGCTGCTGCCCGCCGCTGAGCGTGCCAGCGTCCTCGTGAAGCCTTGAAGAGAGTGCCGGAAAGAGGTCGAGGACGAAGTCCATCGAGACCTTCTCGCGGCCGGTGGCCCGGCGGGCGATCCCGCCTCCGAGCTGCAGGTTCTCGCCGATCGTCAAGTTCGGGAATACTCCGCGTCCCTGCGGCACGAGAGCGATGCCGTCCTGTGCCACGCGGGCCGAACCGTGTCCGATCTGACTCATCCCGCCGAAGTCGATGTCGCCGCGCTCCACGCCGATCACGCCGGCGACGGCTCGGAGCAGGGTCGACTTCCCGGCCCCATTGTGCCCAAGCAGGCTGACGACCTCCCGCTCCCTGACCGTGAGCGAGACATCTCGCAGCACCGTGTGGGCGCCGTAGCCCGCCGTGACGCCACGAACCTCGAGGGCTGCGCCCGGCGACATCGTCTGGACGGCGGCGCGGTGGCCGTCTCGCGGCTCGGTCATAGGACTCCTTCGGTGTCGATCGACGGGTGTAATCCACGTCACGTCTAAGTAGTAGCATACTTATGATCAATCGCCTATACTTTTTCGCCAAGCCTCCTTCGCGGTCACGCGCCGAGCCGCTGAACCTTGCGCGATGACGTGCATGAGCCAGCGCTCTAGACGCACGCCGAAGGCGACCCGTGGCGAACCCTTGCTCGTGCCCCGTCGCGCAGGACGACACGGCAGGGACGGACGCCGCAGGCTTGGAACGCACGAGCCCCTGCCGAGCCTTGGCCTCGAGATCAAGACGTGAGGTGAAAGCGCGACGTTGTCTCAGTGGGCCCGAGATCGCGTGGAGCTGGCCCAATGACGACAGCTGGGTGACGCGGCGTGACGGGCCTGCGCCGGGTGGGCAGTTCAAGAGGCACGCATCTCCCGCCTCTCCACCGGGGGGGCAGACGGCGGGGTGCGTCCATGCCCGGGATCGACTGGACCTGAACGCCGGCCTCGCGCAGCCCCTCACGGTCCGACAACGAAGCGTTTCCGTAGGTGCGCCAGCTGCGCGGCCAGCAGCCCAGGGTCGCGCTTACGGAGGCGAGCCGCGGCCCAGGTTTCGGTCTTCCCGCGCGTCAGTCACGAGAGCCGTCCGTCCGCTCGACCGGCGCAAAACGCAGGGCCGGAAGATCTCCATCCGGGCCCTGCTCGAATCGGGCACGTACCCGTTGGCCTGGCACGAGGTCGTCGGGCGCGATTGACACGACATTCGCCGTCAAGGACACCCCCTCGTCCAGCTCCACCACGGCCACTGCGAAGGGCACGTGGCTTGCCCAGGGGCCGCCTGCGCGACGCACCACGGTGGCCGAGTAGATCTGCCCCACTCCGCTGGCGGGCCGCCACTCAAGCTCGTTCCGGGCGCAGCGTGGACAGAATCCACGGGGGTACCAGAAGGGCTTCTCGCACGCGGCGCACCACGGCAGCACCAGCCGGCCGTCGCGCGCAGCGCTCCAGAAGGGCTCCGTCGCGGGGTCGACGTCGAAGGATGCGGTGGGCAGATCTGAGGACAGCAGCTCGCTCATGCGAACCTCCCGAGGACGATGGTTGAGCTGTAATGTGACGACCCGAGTCGAAAACCGGTGCCCGAGACCAGAGCCCACTCGAGATCGGGGACTTGGAGTTCGACGTGGGCCTCGCCGCGGACCTGGCGGACGGCCTCGATCAGGCGCGACATGCCACCGCGGTTACCGGGATGGTTGTTCGATAGGCCCCCTCCGTCAGTGTTGATCGTGAGTGGACCGGACCCGGCCACAAGTCCCCCATCTTCGACAAGAGGACCTGCCTCGCCTCGCTTGCAGAAGCCGAGGTCTTCCAGGGCCATGAGCACCGTGATGGTGAAGGAGTCGTAGAGCGACGCGTAGCCGATGTCCGACGGCCCGACGCCGGCCTCGGCGTAGGCGAGCTCGCCGGAACGTCGGATCGCCGAGTACGAAAGATCGACCTCGCCGACCAGGGACGACTTGGTCGCCTCGCCGTGCCCGTGCAGAACAGCTCCCGTGCGGCCCAAGTCGCGAGCGACGTCGGGGTGCACAACCACGACCGCCCCACCCCCGTCGGTCACGACGCAGCAGTCCATCCGGTGCAGCGGATCGGCGATCAATGGCGACTCGAGCACCTCCTCCACCGTGACCTCGTCGCGCAGGAATGCGTTCGGATTCTTCGCCGCATGACGTGAGGAGGCAACTTTGACCCAGGCAAGTTGCTCCGGGGTCGTGCCGTGTTCGTGCATGTGTCGGCGAGCAACCATCGCGTAGTCGGCGACGGGGCCGTACCCCCCGGCTCGTCCGTCCTGGTGGAAGGCGATCGAGGGGGCGATCTCACCCACGGTCGGAAGCTTTTGTCCCTGCGCCGGGAGTCCGGCCAACGAGATCACGGCCACTCGGCACTTGCCGGCAGCGATCGCCGCCGCTGCATGTCCGACGTAGGCGACATAGCTGGAGCCGCCCATCTCGGAGGACGCCGAGTACGTCACGGCAAGGCCCAGGTGCTGGGCGAGGTCCAGCACCCCGTGGCCCGGAGCCGTCGAGTCGGTGAAGAAACCGTCGACATCCTGCGGCGACAGTCCCGCGTCGGCGAGGGCTCCCGCCACCACCTCTTGATGCACCCGCGCGAGCGAGTACCCAGGGAGCCGCCGGCCCGGGTGCTCGAACGCTCCAATGATGACCGCTGCCGGCATGAGGGCCTCCCTGACTAACGATTGATATTTACTATTATCATTGTTAGCATCTTAGTGCGACCTGTGTCATGTACGTGGTCGCCGTCCACCCTCAATCGCGGAAAGAGACTGCGCATGAAGATCGAACGCATGGAGCTCGTCGGACTCGAGGTCAACGACCTCGACGCCGCCATGGCGGAGTTCTCAGCGCTGCTCGACACGACTTTCATTCGCGTGGACTTCGGCAGCCCCGGCCTGGTTCGCTTCTTCCCCGCGGACGTCTCACAGGAAGGTAGCGACGCCTCGATCAGCGTGGCGATGGATCGCAAGGGCTACCTCGAGCTCATCCAGACCCACCCGCCCACCTCGCGCGAGCGGGTGCGGAACATCCATTTCAAGGTCGACGACATCGACGCAGCGATCGCGATGATGCGATCGCGTGGCCATCGGCTCGTGCAGAACCTCCAGATCGGCACGATGCGCGAAGCGGTCTTCGGCGCGCGCGAGACCCGCGGGCTGCGCATGTGCCTGGTCCAGTACGACGCGTCCAGCATGATCGACGCGATGCTCGAGGCACCCGACGCGTGACGTCAGACCTGGAGAAGCTCCACCCCTACGGCCCGCCGAAGGTCGGCGTGCTGCACCTCGAGCCGAGAGGATGCCCATGCATCTCGGAATCATGATGTTCTCCACCGACCTCACGGTGGCGCCCGGCCCCTTGGCGACGATGATCGAGGAGCGTGGGTTCGAGTCCATGTTCCTTCCTGAGCACAGCCACATCCCGACGGCTCGGTCGACGCCCTACCCGCGTGGCGGCGAGCTCCCCCCGGAGTACTACCGCACGTACGACATGTTCGTGGGCCTCGCAGCAGCCGCGACGGCCGCACCGACGCTGACGCTCGGCACGGGCATCACGGTGGTCCCGCAGCACGACCCGATCTACCTGGCCAAGCAGGTCGCCAGTGTCGACCGGATCTCCGGTGGGCGCCTGATCTTCGGGATCGGCTTCGGGTGGAACCAGGACGAGATCGAGCACCACGGCACCGCCTACCGGAAGCGTCGCGGCATCACGCGCGAGAAGATGCTGGCGATGCGCGAACTCTGGACGAAGGACGTCGCATCGTTCGACGGCGAGTACGTCTCGTTCTCAGACTCCTACCAGTGGCCGAAGCCGCTGCAGCAGCCCGGGCCCCCTGTGGTGGTCGGCGGGCTTGCAGGTCCCAAGCTGTTCGAGCACATTGCCGAGTACGCTGATGGCTGGGCTCCGATCGGCACGAAGACGATCGTCGACGGGCTTCCGGACCTGCGGCGTGCATTCGAGTCCGTGGGTCGCGATCCTGATTCGATCCGACTGCACGCCTTCGATCCTCGGACCGATCCGGAGTTGATTGACCGGTACGCCGAGCTGGGTGTCGAGCGACTCGTCCTTACCGTGCCCCCGATGGGCCGCGACGACCTTGGACGGCGCCTCGACTCACTGCTCCCTCTCATCTCGCGAGTCGCCTGACCCATCCGAATGCCGCAGGGCGCGGGATGTCCCGAGCCCTGCGGCGTTTCACCGCGTCGCGGCGCTTCCCAGCAGGACAGTTGCCTGACTTGAGAGGACGCCACCGTTGCCATGGGCCAGAGCCACTGCCGCGTCGGCCACCTGACGGTCGCCCGCCTGACCGCGCAGCTGGAGCGCCGCTTCCGTCACGGTGAAGATGCCGTACATCCCGGGGTGACAGAAGGACAGGCCGCCGCCGTTGGTGTTGACTGGAAGTCGACCGCCCGGCGCGATCCCGCCTCCACGGACGAAGTCACCGGCCTCGCCCTTGGCGCAGAATCCAAGGTCCTCCAGGAACAGCAGGACGTTGATCGTAAAGGCGTCGTACAGCTCGACGACGTCGACGTCGCTGGGCCGCAGGCCGGCGGCCGCGAAAGCGCGGTCGCTTGACGCGGCGGCTGCCGTGACCGTCAGGTCGGGCATCTGGGAGATGGAGACGTGGGTCAGGGCCTCACCGCCACCGAGGTAGTGCACCGCGGGTTGAGGAAGGTCGAGGGCCCGTTCGGCGGAGGTCATGACCACCGCCCCGCCCCCGTCGGTCACGAGACAGCAGTCCAGGACCGAGAGCGGCGACGAGACCATCCGTGCCTGCATCACGTCGTTGATGGTCAGGTCGCCCTGGGCGAAGGCGGCCGGATTCAGCTGCGCCCACTGTCTCGCTGCCACGGCGACCTCGGCGAGGTCCTCGCGGGTGGTTCCGTATTGGTGCATGTGGCGGGCCGCCGCAAGGGCGTATCCCGACACCGGGAGCCTCGGCCCGAACGGGGTCTCGTAGGGCATCACGTGTGCACCCCCCGAGGCAACCAGGCCTCCTGCCGCTGACCTTTGGTTGCTGCCGTAGGCGATCAGGGCTACCTCGCAGAGTCCCGCGTGGATGGCGGCCGCTGCGTGACGCACGTGAGCGAGGAAGGAGCTGCCCCCGGTGGCCGTGCTGTCAGTCATGTGCGGATCGATGCCCATGCGTTCGCACAGGGTCACGGTCGGCATGGGGTAAAACGCCGAGTGCGAGAACACGGCGTCGACGTCGCGAGGAGTCAGCCCCGCGTCGTCCAGCGCCAGGTGAGCGGCGCGCTCGGTGATGTCCAGAGCGCTCAGCCCGGCCGGTGCGACGCCACAGCCGTACTCAGCCAGGCCAACGATGGCGGCTTGGCGGCTGAGGCGGCCCTCGGCGCTCACGCGCCACCTCCCGACGAGGTCGCCGACTCTCGCGCAAGGAACGGCTGCACTTGGTCCACCACCTCGACGAACGTGACGCGCACGCGGTCGCCAATCGCGACGGGCTCCGCGCCCACGTCGTCGAGGCGAGACATCATTCGAAACCCCTCATCAAGGTCTACCAGCACCACGGCGTAGGCGGACTCGTCGCGGGGGTGGAGCTGCGTCGCCGAGTAGACCTCGCCGCGCCCGTCACTGTGGTGCCACGAAAGCGCGGCTGCATGGCAGTGCGGACACCGCCAGCGGGGTGGGAAGACTGCCCGCGAGCAGGCTTCGCACCGCTGATACCCCAGTACGCGACGATCAAGGAGAGATCGGTACGTCGCGTCAGGGCTTGCCTCGGGTTCGTCGACCAATGTCATACGGTGGTCTCCTCCATGTTGACTATGCGAACAATTAGCATACATTGGTCTCGACAAGGAGTGAGATGACCGAACAACCCAGCCCGAGCGGACCGCTCACCGGCGTGCGAGTCTTGGACCTCACACGCGTGGTGATGGGCCCTTTCGCGACCCAGATCCTCGCCGATCAGGGCGCCGACGTCCTGATGGTCGAGGCGCCCGAGGGAGACACCAATCGCGTCATGGGCGCCGGCCCTCACCCTGAGCTGTCCGGGATCGCGCTCAACCTCCTACGCAACAAGCGGTCGGCGACGATCGACCTCAAGTCGACCGAGGGCCGCGAGTCGATCCGTCGGCTCGTGCTGCGGAGTGATGTCGTCGTCTCGACGATGCGACCCCACGTGCTCGAACGGCTCGGTCTCGACTACGAGAGCGTGCAGACCATCCGCCCGGACGTCGTTTACTGTCAGGCGCAGGGCTTCCGCCTGGACAGCCCGCTCGCCAATGAGCCCGCGTACGATGACATCATCCAGGCCGCCACGGGCGTGTCCGACCTCGTCGAGCGCGTCACAGGGGAGCCTGGCTTCCTGCCCACGATCTTCGCCGACAAGGTCTGCGGGCTCGTCATGGCACAGGCCATCACGGCCGCCCTCCTCGAGCGGGCCCGCACTGGCCGGGGTCGGCACGTCGAGGTCGCCATGGACCAGGCCATGCGCGCCTTCATGCTCGTGGAGCACGGGGCCGGCGCGATCAGTGAACCCCCGGTTGCCGTCCCCGGGTCTCCCGTGACCGGCTACGGTCGCATCCTGTCACGCGAGCGGAGACCGCACCCCACGAGCGACGGATGGGTGCACATCCTGCCCTACCGGCCCGAGCACTACGCCGCGCTGTTCAGCGAGGCCGGCCGTCCCGACGCTGACCTTGACCCGCGGTACGCCGACCTGCGCGCGACGATCGCGAACGCAGCTTCGCTCTACCGCGACGTCCGCGCCATCACGCCGACTCGCACGACGGACCAGTGGTTGGCTTACTGCCGCTCGGCGGGCATCCCGGCGACCGCTGTCATCAGCATCCAGGAGATGGTCGACGACCTGCCGCTGCACACGCATCCGATGGCCGGCGTCTACCGGACCACGCCCGAGCTCGCAGTGTTCCACGGCCGCGAGGACTGGATTCCCCAGCCCGCCCCCTTGATCGGCGAGCACACAGCAGCCGTGTTGCACGAGCTCTACCGCCCCGAGGAGCAACTCCGATGAGACTGGCCCCCACCCGACTGACGTCGGACGAACGAGAATTGCAGTCCGAAGTCAGTGCGTTCCTCGACGACCGACTAGCCCCTGGGAGCTACCCCCTCGGCCTCGGCATGGCCGGCGGGGTCGACAAGTCGTTCTCGCGCGACCTCGCGGCTCGGGGATGGGTCGGGATGGCGCTGCCGACCCAGTACGGCGGAGGCGGGCGAACGGCCGTTGAACGCCAGATCGTCGTCGAGGAGCTACTGAGCCGAGGGGCGCCCGTCGGATACCACTGGGTCGCCGATCGCCAGTCCGGGCTCAGCATCCTGGCGAACGGCACCGAGGAGCAGCGACGAGAGCTGCTGCCCGGCATCTGTCGCGGTGAGCTGTCATTCGCGATCGGCATGAGCGAGCCGGACGCCGGGTCCGACCTGGCTGCCGTCAGGACCAAGGCGATACGTCGGGGCGACGGCTGGATCGTGAACGGCACCAAGATCTGGACCTCGAACGCGGCCACGGCGACGCACATCCTGGGCCTGTTCCGCACGTCCGAGGAACGGCACGGCGGACTCACCCAATTCATTGTCCCGCGCGATACCCCGGGCATGACCGTCTCGCCGATTCCCTTCATCGATGGGACTCAGGACTTCTGCGAGGTGTCGTTCACGGATGTCGTCCTCCCCGACTCGGCCCGACTGGGCGACGTCGGAGCCGGGTGGGGCCAGAACACCGGCGAACTCGCCCTGGAGCGAGGCGGGGTCGACAGGTGGATGTCGCTCATGCCGATCGTGGACCATTTCGCTCGGCGACCCGACCCGACAACGGGCGCATTGGCCGACCTCGGTCGGATCACGGCCAGGCTCTGGGCGCTGCGCGGGTTGAGCCTGTCCATCGCGCGCCTCGTCGACGCCGGGCACTCGCCCGTCGTGGAGGCCGCCCTCGTCAAGGACATGGGCACGTTGTTCGAGCAGGAGGCGCTAGGACTCCTGCGACGCCACCTCGACGCGAACCCGCTCCCAACCTCGCCAGATCCCTGGGAGGCGCTGCTGGCCCAAGCCATCGTCGTGAGCCCGTCCTGGACCCTACGCGGCGGGACCACCGAGATTCTCCGATCCGTCATCGCGAAGGGACTGCGTCACCGTGACCAGCACTGACCTGAGTGAAGCCCTCCGGAGCTTCTTCGCCGACATCTGGCCCACCGACGCACCGATCCCTGAGCCACGGCCCTTGGAGCAGTCCGGGTGGCTCGCGTTGGTCGACCTTGGCCTGCATCAGATCGGTGTGGCAGAGCACGCGGGTGGGTCCGGCGGATCGCTGGGCGACCTCCTCGAGGTCGCGCAGCTGGCTGGCCGATACGCCGCCGACATTCCGATCGTCGAGCATGCCCTCGGCGCCTGGGCCCTCACCGAGGCCGGGGCCGATCTTCCGCCAGAAAGCACCCTGACGCTGGCCCACGCGGCGGACGCCTTGATGGCACACCCGGACGGGACCGTCTCAGGATCGCTGGTCAGGGTTCCCTGGGGCTCCATGTGCGACCACGTCGTCTCGACACTGCCCGACGGGCGAACGATCGCGCTGAGCGTCAGTGAAGCCGCGGTCGAACCCGGACTCGACCTGGCCGGGACGCCGTGCGACACGCTGCGGTTCGATGGCGCCTCTCCCTGGCACTGCGCGCTCGGCGCCACCGCTGAGGATCTTGCCAGCCGCGCTGCCGCGCTTCGGGTGGCACTCATTGCCGGGGCGTTGCAGAGCGTCTCCGAGCTGACGCAGCGCTACGTCAACGAGCGCGTCCAGTTTGGCAAGCCGATCGGCAGCTTCCAAGCGGTGCAGGCTCACATTGTGCTGGTCGAGCAGATGGCCGTCCTGACCGACTCCCTCGCGCATCGCCTCGCGCTGGGCTCGACCCTCGATACGTTCGAGGTGCAGGCGGCCGAGCTCGTCGCGCGTGAGAACGCCGTGGCTGCCGTCCGCGCCTCGCACCAGGCGCACGGTGCGATCGGCATGACGCGCGAGTACCGACTCCAGGGATTCACGCGCCGGCTGCACGTCTGGAGTGCGGGAACCACCTCGGCCGTCGAGGCGGCAGCCTCCCTCGGCATCCGATCTGTGGCCGCACCGTCGGTGTCGCGCCTCGTTCTCGACCCATCCTGAAGGGGACCCACATGATCACCTCGCCCGCCGACCTCGCGATCACCCACGAAGGACACGTGGCGATCTTGGAGATCGCTCGGCCTCCGGCCAATTACTTCGACCGTCCCCTCATCGCCGCGATCGCCGACGCACTGCACTCGTTCGGACACGACGACAGGACGCGGGTCGCCGTGCTGTGCTCGCAGGGGCGCCACTTCTGCGCTGGGGCGAACTTCGGCGCGACAGCAGACGGCGAGGATCGCGCCAGCGAGTCGGTGCGGCTTTACGAGCAGGGCTTGCGCCTGTTCCGTTCACCCGTCCCCGTCGTGGCTGCGGTTCAGGGTGCTGCCGTGGGTGGTGGCCTCGGCCTGGCGTGTGCGGCGGACTTCCGCGTCGCCTCCGCGCAGACACGGTTCTGGGCGAACTTCGCGCGGCTCGGCTTCCATGCCGGCTTTGGCCTGTCCGCGAGCCTTCCGCGTATCGTCGGGCCTCAGGCGGCGCTGCGTATGTTGGCGGCAGCGGAGCGGGTCGACGGCGAGCGCGCCCACACGATCGGACTCGTCGACCGCTTGGCACCGGCCGGCGAGGAGCGAGCCGCCGCGATCGCGTACGCCCACGAGCTGGCCCGGCTTGCGCCTTTGGCCGTCAGATCGATGCGGCATACCCTACGTGAGCACCTTGCAGACGAGGTGGCGGCGGTCCTGAGCCGTGAGGCCTCCGAGCAGGCTCAGCTCTGGCCGACCGCGGACAGTCTCGAGGGCATTGCAGCCAGCTTGGAGCGGCGCGAGCCGGTGTTCACGGGCCGCTAGACCGGATGTGCCCGCAGCGGCCTCGGCGGCGTGACTCCTAACGTCGAAGTCACGCCGCCGCTTGCGTGGCAGGTAGAAAGAGCTCCGACACTGCTTACGGGAAGGCGAGAGCCAGGAACTGGCCCACGGCTGCGGGCTTCTTGGAGCCTTCGAGCTCGATCGTGAGATCCAGGCGGTACTGCACGCCCCCCGCCTTCGGCTGGGCCGATGCGATGCGCCCAGACAGACGGATGCGCGAACCCTCGGGCACCGGCGAGACGAACCGCACTTGGTCCATCCCGTAATTGACGCCGCTGCTGCGCTCGCTGACGTCCAGCACGTCGACCAAGAGGCGAGGGATCAGGGACAAGGTCAAGTACCCGTGGGCGATCGTGCGCCCGAACGGCCCCGAGGCCGCCCGCTCGCGGTCGACGTGAATCCACTGGTGATCGCCCGTCGCGTCCGCGAAGGTATCGATGCGCTCCTGATCGACGGTCACCCACGGACCCGGTCCCACCTCACGCCCCACCGAGGACTCGACCTCGCTCAGCCGAAGCCGCAGAGGGCCGGCGGAAGTACTATTCTCATTAACTATTGCCATAGTTAATGTTAGCAATGAGGCGGCCGGAGAAACCAAGACTTTCGCCATCCGAATCGGCTCAGTGCCGCCACGGGACGCGCCGCTTCACTCCGGCCAGTGAATCCGGCTACGGAGCGCCTGCGGAGCACTGCGATCGATGAATCGGCGGCCCACGTCGAGGTGGCGGTACATGGAGTCCGCAGCACCTTCGGCGTCACCCGACTCGAGCATCTCGACGATCTCAGTGTGCGCATGCACGACTTCCTCGAAGTCGGCCCTGCCGTACTGCACGCCACTCGAAGCACCGTCAGCGATGAACTTCAATGCGTCGATGATCATGCCGATCACTTGGCTGTCGGCCGCGTGGGCGACGGTGGAGTGGAAGCGCGCGTTCTGCTCCCAGAAATCGGCGGGCGACTCGTAGCTGCGCTTCATGACCTCGATGGAGTCCTTGAGGTCGCCGAGCAGTTCCGGGGTGATGCGCTCGGCCGCGAGCCGCGCCACCATGGGCTCCAGGGCGACACGCGCGTCCGACACGTCACGCAAGGTCAGCTGCTGGAACTGCAGGAGGAGGGCCATCTGCTCGGCGAACTCCTCCGGCACGGGCCGGCGTACCACGGGGCCTCCGCCAGGTCCTGTCCTGATGACGACGAGGCCCCACACCTCCAAGAGGCGCAGTGCCTCACGCAGGGTCGCTCGTCCGACCTGGGTCTGCGCGAGCATCTCGCTCTCGTGGGGGAGGCGGTCGCCTGCGGCATACTCTCCCTCAACGATGGCGGTCGCGAGGTGGCGGGCGAGTCGCTCGGAGGCCTTCGGGGCGCGACGCTGGAAGGCCGAGATCTCCATCGGGTTCACTCGGCTCATGATACGCAGGAAATTCGAAGACCCCCGCGCTCCACGCCCGTCACCCCGCGCCCCGCGGGTCTCATGACCCGACGCGATCCAGGACCGCGCGCGCGATCAGCTCACGATGCTCGTCATGGGACCCCGCCATCAATTCAAGCGACTTCGCTCGTTTGAAGTGCAGATGGGCCGAGTGCTCCCACGTGAATCCGATGCCTCCGTGAAGCTGCACCATGTCGGCGGCCGAGCGGAAGTAGGAGCGGGTGGCATACACCTTGAGGACCGACGAGAGGACGTCAAGATCCTCCTCCCCCGTGACGATCGCCTGTCCGGCGTACCTGACACCAGCTCGCGCCCCCTCCAGCCGCACCTGCATGTCGGCGCACCGGTGCTTGACGGCCTGGAAGGCGCCGATCGGGCTGCCGAACTGCTCGCGGGTCTTGGCGTAGGAGACGGTCTGGTCCACGCACGCGGCGGCGCCACCGACCGCCTCGGCCGCGAGGTGCAATGCGACGAAGGGCCGGAGCCGGTCCAAGACCGACGGCGCGCCTCCGGGCGTACCGACGAGGACGGCTGGTGCGTCGTCGAGGACGAGCGTGGCGAGGCGCCGCGTCGGGTCGATCGACTCCCCGGCGAGGCGTTCCAGGCCGTCCTCACCGGAAAGGAGGAAGACCGAGTCGCCCGCGTCGGTGTTGGCCACGACCAGCACCCGGTCGGCGCTCTGGCCATCCACCACCCGTCGGACCTCGCCGGTCAGCCTCCACTCCGAACCGCTCTGCACGGCCCGCGGCAGCGGAGCGCGCGTGCGGTCGCGCCCGGAGTCGGGCCACGCGAGGGTGGCCGTCACCGTGCCGTCCGCGATTCCCGGGAAGAGAGCTGCTTGGGCGCTTTCGTCCTCGCACAGCAGAAGGGTCTGCGAGGCGAGCACGACCGTGCCGACGTAGATGGGGCCGAACAGCGCCCGGCCCAGCTCTTCGATGACCAGGAGGGCCTCGGCGTGGGCCTCGCCACTTCCGCCGTGGTGTTCGGGGATGTTGAGGCCGGCTACTCCGAGCTCGAACGCGAGTCGTCGCCAGACGTCACGCTCAAGCGTCGTCGGCCCCTCCATCGCCGCGCGAAGTCGGTCCGGTCCCCATTCCTTCTCGAGGAAGCGGCGAAGGCTGCGCTGGTACGACTGCTGGTGCTCGTCGAGCAGGGGTTCCATGTGGGTCACTTTCTGAACCGGGGTGGCTGGTGCGTCGGAGGTCAGCGCGGAAGACCGAGGAGCTTCTCGCCGATGATGGAGCGCTGGATCTCGGAGGTCCCGGCGTAGATCGTCGCGGCGCGGGAGATCATGAGCGAGACGATCCAGGACGCACTGGAGTTCGGCGCTCCGACGTCGTCGGTCTGGAACATCGTCACGTTGGTGGGCCGGCGGCCCACGGCTTCGAGTCCCTCAGCGTCGAGGATGTCGACCGCGAGCTCGGACGTGAGCTGGTTGTACTCGCTCCAGAACAGCTTGTTCACTGCCGCGTCGGGACCTGGGGCGTGACCGGCGAGGTAGCGGGCCAACGAGTCCTTGCCAAGGAACCGCATGATCTCGACGCTGATGTAGGCCTCGACCAGTCGCTCCCGCATTGAGGCTACGTTCGCGGCCCCATTCTCGCGGGCCAGGTCGAACAGCCGCTCCAGTTCGGTCCGGAACATGATCGGCATCACGGCCGCGGACTCACCACGTTCGAAGCCCAAGAGAGTCATGGCGACGTGCCACCCACCGTTGACATCTCCCACGACGTTCTCGGCGGGGCACCGGGCGTCGGTGAAGTAAACCTCGTTGAATTCCGCGTCGCCACCCATGTTGCGAATCGGTCGTACCTCGACGCCGGGCTGGTCCATCGGCACCAGAAGCAGGGAGATGCCTCGGTGACGCGGTGCGTCTGGGTCAGTGCGCACGAGCACGAAGATCCAGTTGGCCAGATGGGCGCAGGTGGTCCAGATCTTCTGACCGTTGATGACCCACTCGTCACCCACGAGCTCGGCCTTGGTTGACAGGCGCGCCAGATCCGAACCGGCACCGGGTTCCGAGTACCCCTGGCACCAGCGGTCCTCGCCGGAGATGATCCGAGGAAGGAAGTGATCCTTCTGTGCGTCGGTGCCCCAGGCCAGCAGCGTGTTGCCGAGCATCGAGATGCTGAAGCCGTCGTTCGCAATGCCGGTCGGAACTCCCGCGTGAGCGAACTCCTCTGCGAGGATCACCTGCTCGTGCTCGGTGAGCCCCGCGCCGCCGTACTCGCGCGGCCATGACGGCGCGAGCAGACCTTCCTCGCGCAGTGTCACGCGCCAGTCCTCGGCGAACCGCTCGGCCTCTGCCGGCTCTAGGGTTCCGACTCCCTGCCAGTCCGCCGGCAGGGCTCGCTTCAGGAACGATCGCAGACGCTCGCGGAACGCGTCGACCTCGTACGGCTCATTCATAATTACTATTGTACTAGATAGCTCGAGGCGTCGGTAGCGGCCCGCGCCAGGACGCACGGGCGGAAGACCTGCCGGCTGGCGACAGCTCAAGGCGCCAGTCCATGCCAAGACCGCGCTCTCCCCTGCAAGTTCAGGGGAGCAGGTCATCGCGTCAGCGATTCCCCAGGTTTGCCAAGACCCAGCTGCGCAGGTCGGTCGTCGCGATGTCACGGTCGTGGTTGAACGTGGTGGCCTTGTCCCATGCGACACCGCGGCCCTGGGCGAAGACGGCGCGGTACTTGCGCGTCATGTTGTCGGGATCGTTCGCAAGCTCGTCGAGCAGAACGGGCACCGTCCAGACCTTCCGGCGGAACGGACGCTCAAGGACCTGCTCGAGCGTGTCGGCCACCTCGCCATAGGTGACGGTGTCGCCGGCGACGTAGATGATCTCGTTGCGGATCCGCGGCTGATCGAAGACGATCTCAGCAGTCAGCACGCCGATGTCCTCCGGCGTCGTGAGTGTCACCGCCGTGTCGAGACTGCCGAGGGCGTTGACGGTGTCCGTGGGCAGGTCGACCATCCCCGAGCCCGGCTCGAACAGGTAGTTCATGAACATGCCGGTCGAGATGATGACCCACTCGGTCTCGTCCTGAGCGCGCAGCAGCTCACGGACGTCGAGCTGCGAGTCGAAGATGTCCTGAGGGCTACCGCGACCGATGACCTCGAAATCCACCCCGAACTGCCACGGGAAGTAGCGCGGAATGCCCGCCAAGAGGGCCGCTCGTGCAACCTTCATCGGCGTCTCGATGCCCGCCGCGATGCCAGCGCAACCGATCACGGTGTCGAAGCCCGAGAACAGCGACGCGAGCTCCTGGAGCGAGTTCTTCACTAGGTCGCCGCTCACGATCTCGATACCGAGCTCGCGAATCTCATCCACGTCGCGGCGCTTCTCCGGCACCTCGGAAGTGAGCGTGCTCTCCCGCAGCATCACGCTGACCTTCGCGCCCTCCCCGGGAGCGCGAGCTGCGAGGTTGCGCAGCACGGGCATGCCAAGCTCGCCTGCGCCAATCACCAAGATCGAACGAGAGGTAGGAATCGGGTCAACGTTGGTCATCGGCGCACATCCTGGAGAACTAAGTAGTTGAACGTTTGTCTATCTGTCATCGTACGGCGCCGCCCAAGACTCCCCGGCGTTGATGAAGCACCGTGCGCCGGGCGCGTGACTCAGTTGGCGCGGGACTCTCGTCAGCGGCGCACCCGGTCACGAAAACGTCGTCCGCGGCACGCGCAACACCCGGCGATCACCACTCCATCGGTGGCGCGCGGGAACTGACCGACGAGACCATCGGCTACGCCTCGTGATCGGCAGCGACGTGGCCGCATGCGAATGCGGGGCGGTGCCGATGCTCTGGTCCGCCGCCTGGTCGTGCTGTTGGGCTGGGGCATCAGCAGCCAGGGGATCGTGCAGGCCCCGGATGGCGTGTGGATACGCCGGCCCCCGAGGACCACCTGCTCCAGACGTCCATCGGGATGGGGTGTCCGAGAGAGCCATCCCGGCTATCCGGATGATCTCGCGCCGACGCTCAGTCGCAGAGTCTGCGCGGTTAGTGGGCTTCGCAGCCTGACGCCGTCAAACCCCCCGCCGTGGGTTCCACACCTTGACGAAGACGAAGCGTCAGCCGAGCGGAGGGCACTCCAGGACTTCGATCGTGTTCCCGGCGCTCAGGGTCAGGTGGGGGTGAGCCGCGAGGATCCGTGCGGCCTCGTCGTGCGATCCGGCCTCCACGATCGCGTAGGCGACCTTGGCGTCCGTGAAGTCCTCCACCCCGGCCTTGGTCACGACCTTCTTCCTGAACAACGGGGCACCGGGATCGACCAGCGCGCTCTCGTGGACCTGCGCCCACGCGCCCCAAGCCGCCAGGAACTCCGCCTGCTGATCGTCACTGAGCTCGTTCTTGGACTCGTCGTCCGCCGCACCGTCCAAGATCGCGAGAAATCTGCTCATCGCCTCAACCTAGGTCGTTCGCGTCGCGACGCAGCGCTTCCCGGGTCAGCGGACCGGACCGCGCAGTCCGTCGATCGGCTGCTCGTCCCAGTCGGCGAAGGGGTCGTCGCCGACCTCGGCCATGAGGGCCGGGCGCGCGGCGGCCGCGGCCTCCTCGGACTCCCACAGGGCGATGCCCACGAGGCGGCCGCTCGCGTCGTCCACGACGCCCGTCCACTCCAGCCCGGGCTGCTCGCGGGCGACCCGGCTGTAGCGCTGCATCGAGTCGATCACCGCGGCGCGGTGCTCAGGCTTCGGCGAGTGGACCGAGACGACGGCGAAGGTCATGCTCGGAGTCAAGCACGACCCGGGGTCGTCGAGACCGGTGCGATCGGGCCGCGTGCGACGTACCGTCGTGCCATGGTCGACGGAGCGTGGTGGGAGCCCCCGATCGCGGCCTCGGAGGTCGAGCACCTCCTGGGCGCGCTCGACCGCCAGCGCGCCACGTTCCGGTGGAAGGTCGACGGCCTCGACACCGCGGCACTCCACGCCGGCCTCGCGTCGTCCGACCTGACGCTCGCGGGACTGCTGTCCCACCTGGCCTTCGTCGAGGACTTCACGTCCGCGACGAAGCTGGGCGGTGGCTCACCGGGCGACCCCTGGGCGGGGCTCGACTGGGACGGCACCGACGACGTCTCCTTCAGCGTCGGCGGCGACGCGCGGGCCCTCTACGCGCTCTACGACGACGCGGTGGCGCGAGCCCGGCAGCGCTACGCCGACGCCCTCGCGAGCGGCGGGCTGGACCAGCCTGCTGCGGTGAGCGACGACGACGGAGCCCATCCGAGCCTGCGTCGTCTGCTGTTCGACCTGCTCGAGGAGTACGCCCGGCACACGGGTCACGCGGACCTGCTGCGCGAGGCCGTCGACGGGCGCGTGGGCGAGGATCCTCCCCCGGGATGGAGCCCCTCGCCGTCGCCGTGAGCGCGCTCCGGGCGAACAGCCGGCGAACGGATCGCCAACGCACCGAGTGCTCACGCACCGTGCTCCGACCGCTCACCCGGCGTTCACCGGGAGGAACCTCTCGCCGAGAGTCTCAGGGCGTCCTGATGGCTTTCCCCGTAGGAGCACACTGCCCATGCGATCCCTTCGCACGACCTCCAGCCTCGCGCTCGCCGCGGCGGTCGGGTTCGGCACGTTCACCACCACACCCGCCCTCGCCTCGCCTCGACTGGCCGATGCGGCGGTGAGCTCGATGTCGAGCATCGCCGCGCCCCCGGCCGCGGCGTCCGCGCTGCGCCAGGCGGTCGACCTGCCGACCGCCGACGTCTTCGACGTCGACTTCCGCGACGGCCAGCTCACCGAGCACGCGCAGGGCCTCGAGCCCACCGTCCACGGCGAGCCCACCGCGGGCGCCGACCTCGGCACCGGGCGCTCGGTCCTGAGCTTCGACGGCACCGACGACGCGATCGGCTACCCGATCCGCTCGGAGTTCTCCAAGCTCGAGCAGGGCATGTCGCTGGAGTGCTCGTTCCGCTTCGACGGGCCCCGCTCGTCCGCCAGCACCGAGGCGGCCCTGTGCTCCTCGAAGGAGTCCGGCGGCTTCGCCACGGTCATGTCCGGCAACGACGTGCATTTCATGATCCACGTGGGTGGCGGCTACAAGAGCGTCCGCGTCCCGATCACCACGGGCACTTGGCACCACACCGTCGCGACGTGGGACGGCACCCGGCTCAAGCTCTACCTGGACGGCGAGCTGGTCCGCGACGTCGCCGCCGCGGGTGCGTTCAAGCACTCGTCCGCCGGCGCCGACTCGATGATGCTGGCGGCCGACGTCAACACCTCGAACAAGCCCCAGTTCTTCGCGCAGACCACGCTGCGCACGAGCCGCATCTACAGCGACCCGCTCACCGCGGAGCAGGTGTCCGCGCTCGCCGACGCCGACCGCGAGGGCCCCGCGGCCCCGAAGGCCGACGTCCTCGACCTCGACTTCTCCTCCGGCGCTCCGGTCGACGGGGCGCAGGGACTGACCCCGCGCACGTTCGGGTCGCCCGTGGTGCGCGACGACGCCCCGATGGGCACCAAGGTCGCGCAGTTCGACGGCGCCGGCTCGGCCTACCTCTACCCGTTCGAGGCGCAGTTCCCGAAGCTCGCGAACCAGATGACCGTGGAGTGCGTCTTCAAGTACGACGACGACTTCCAGGCCAGCGGCGTCGAGACGCGCGGCAACCTGTGCGGCGCGAAGGAGGCGGGCGGCTTCGGCGTCGTCATGTACGGCGACCGGCTCTCGTTCAACCCGCACATCGGCGGCTCGTACCGCAACACGAGCACGCAGATCGAGAGCGGGCGCTGGTACCACGCGGTCGGCACGTACGACGGCGAGATGGTGCGCCTCTACGTCAACGGCGTCCTGGCCGCCAGCACGCCGGCGACCGGCACGCTCAGCTCGCCGAGCGCCGGCGCCCGCAACCTCGTGATCGGCGGCGACGCGAGCGGACGCGACCGTCCCGCGTTCTTCTCCCCCTCGACGATCAGCCGCGTGCGGGTCTTCAGCGAGGCCGTGGACGCGGAGGGCGTGCTCGCCCTGGGCCGCGACGCCTTCGCGGGCCGTCCCGCGAACTACAACGTCAAGGTCAGCTCGACCACGCCGGCCGCGGGCGAGCGCCTCACGAAGCGCACCCGCTTCGGCGTGGAGTTCACGAACCCCGAGGGCGTCGGCCGCGACGTCCGCTACGCGCTCGACGGCGATGCGATCAAGCCGGGCGACGAGATCGGTGCCGGGCTCAAGTCCGGCGAGCACGAGATCACGGTGGAGGGCCACGACGTCTTCGGCACGCCGATCGACCACACCACCACCTTCACGACGGCCAACGTGCCCTCCGCGGGCGGCACCGAGACCGAGCAGGGCGGCGGCTCCGTGCGCCTCTCGGCGAACGCCACGAACCCGTCGGGCGACCGCGTGCGGACCACGTTCCGCGAGGCCGACGTCGTCGTCGCGCAGCAGGGCCGCCAGGGCGTCCTCACGGGGATCCCGAAGGAGCGCGACTTCACGGGCACCGACGAGCAGCCGATCTCCGACGCAGCCGCACCCGGCGACGAGACGTTCCTCGACTCGCCCTCGACGTCCGAGCTGCCGTTCCAGCAGTTCGACGTCCCGGTCACGTCGAACTCGGACCAGCAGGTGATCTGGAGCGGTCGCGTCGATCCCGCGCGCGAGGTCGTGCTGCGCGTCTGGGACGGCGGCGCCTGGGAGGAGCTCGCCCGCTCCCGTGGCAACGCGGAGGGCCAGGTCCAGCTGACCGGCGACCTGCGCAGCCGCCACCGCCACGGGGGCACCGTCCCGGTCCTGGTGACCGGCGAGGACCCGTTCGCCGACGACCTGCCGAACGAGGTGAAGAACTCGTTCGAGAATCCGGACGACTACGACTTCTCGATCGCCCACGTCACCGACACGCAGTACCTCTCCGAGGGCGCGGTGGAGCAGGAGACCGAGCAGGAGCGCGAGGTCTGGCGCAGCGCCTACCGCGGCATCACCGAGTGGATCGCGGCGAACGCCGACGAGCGCAAGATCGCGTTCACGGCCCACACCGGCGACATCATCGAGAACTGGCACAACGTCGGCTCGGACGAGCCGAACGCGCGCGCCGAGTTCGAGGTGGCGTCGGAGGCGCAGAAGGTCCTCGACGACGCCGGCATGGTCAACACGGTCCTGCCCGGCAACCACGACAACCTCTACGGCGCGGACACCGGCCCGGACGCCCTCTACAACGACTACTTCGGTCCGGACCGCTACGCCACGCTCGAGCAGAGCCAGGCCTGGCAGGACGCGAAGGCGGAGTTCACGCCGTGGAAGGCGGGCGACAACAGCAACAACTACGTGCTGTTCAGCGAGGGCGACCTCGACTTCGTCGTCGTCTCGCTCGGCTTCGGCGTCGACGCCGAGGAGACCGCGTGGGCCGACAGCGTCCTGAAGCAGTTCCCCGACCGGAACGCGATCCTGATGACGCACGCGTACCTGACACCCAGCGTCAACCCGGACGGCCGTGGCAGTGGCTTCTCGTACGACGGCCGCCAGGTGCTGGACGCGGTCATCAAGAAGAACCCGAACGTCGCCCTGGTCCTGTCGGGCCACGAGCACGGCGTCAGCATCGAGCTGCGCCGCGATGTCGCCCGCAAGGGTCACCACGTGGTCGAGCTGCTCGCGGACTACCAGTTCTACAAGGTGACCTCGGACGAGCTGGGGCTGACGGGCGTCGGCTACGACAGCAACACGCCGCTGCAGTTCGGCTCGTCGTTCTTCCGCCTGCTGCAGTTCGATCTCGACAAGGGCGAGGTCGCGGTCGACACCTACTCGCCGCTGCTGGAGAACTTCGGCGCCACCGAGTACGACGACCGCTTCCGCTACAACGGCACCGAGGACGACACGCGCCTGCCGATCAACCTGACGACCCGCAAGACGAGCTTCAGCTCGGACGGCCTCGTCGTGGTGGATCCGACCGACCGCGTGATCGGCGAGGAGATCGTGCGCTCGGGCTGGCCGGCCACGGTCACCTGGAACGGCCTCGAGGAGGGTCGCACGTACGCCTGGCACGCCACCAGCGTCGACGCCGCCTCGGGCGAGGAGCTGCCCGGGGAGGTCAGCCAGATCTCGCTCTTCACGGCGGGCTCGAGCGGGACGGACACGACCGCGCCGGTCCTGACCGTCCCGAAGAACGGCTCGGTCGAGCTCAATGAGGTGTTCGACCCGATGGCCGGCGTTTCGGCGCAGGACGCGGTCGACGGCGACGTCACCGAGAAGGTCCAGGTGCTCGGCGAGGTCGACACGGCCAAGCCCGGCACGTACGCGCTGACCTACTCGGTCGCGGACGCCAACGGCAACCAGTCGATGGTCACCCGGGTCGTCGAGGTCAAGGGCGCGAAGGCCCCGGTCAACACGGTCCGCCCGAAGGTGAGCGGCGCGATGCGCGTCGGCTCGATCCTGCGGGCCAGCATCGGCACGTGGTCGAACACCGAGGCCGCCACCCTGCAGGCGCAGTGGCTGCGGGACGGTCAGCCGATCCGGGGCGCCACGGGCGGCGACTACCGGGTGACGTCGGCCGACATCGGCCGGTCGATCAGCGTGCGCGTGACGGCCACGACCGTCGGGCACCGGCCGGTGACCGCCACGTCGATGGCCTCGCGCGTCGCGAAGGCCAAGGCCACGGTCCGCGCCTCGCTGGCGAAGAAGCGGATCAAGACCTCGCAGCGCGCAGCGGTGCGGGTCCGGGTCGCCGCTCCGGCCCAGGCCAACGGCAAGGTCCTGGTGAAGGTCAAGGGCCGCGTGGTCGCCGACGGCACGGTGCGGAACGGCAGGCTCACCGTCCGGCTGCCGAAGCTGAAGGCGGGCAAGCACCGCCTCGTGATCAGCTACCTCGGCAACGACCGGGTCGGCGCTCGCAACACCGCGGTCACCCTGCGGGTGGTCAAGCGCTGAGCCGGCCCTGAACGACGCAGGCCCCGGGCGATCCCCGGGGCCTTCGTCGTGGGTGGCGACGATGGCGGCCCGCTCGCTCAGCCATCTGCCACTTCTGGAACGCGTTGCACCCTTTCGGTCGCCGAAAGGGTGCAACGCATCCAAAAGTGGGTCGGTCCCGCGCGTCAGATCTCGGCGAGACGCGGCGCGGTCCTCTCGGCGAACTCGCTGACCCAGGCCACCGGGTCGGGACCGTGCGGCGAGACCGAGACCGACTGGATGCCCAGCTCGGCGTAGGCCGCGACGTCCTCGAGGAACTTCTCGGGGTCCTTCACGGCGTCGCCGGGCGACTGCAGGGTGCGCAGGATGTCGGCGGGGTCACGACCCACGTCGGCGCAGTGCTGGTCGAGGACCTCGAGCTTGTGCCGGATGACGTCGACGCCGGCGGGGAAGAGGTTGCAGGCGTCGCCGTACTCGGCCACGAACCGCAGCGTCTTCTTCTCGCCCATGCCGCCGAGCAGGATCGGCGGGTGCGGCTGCTGGATCGGCGCGGGATGGCAGATCGTCTCGGCCAGCTGGTAGTGCTTGCCCTCGTAGGCGCCGTCGTCGTCGCTCCACATCTGGTGGACGATCTGCAGCGTCTCCTCGAGCCGCTCGAACCGCTCCTTCATCGACGGGTACGGAACGCCGAGGCCGAGGTGCTCGCGCTCGTACCAGGCGGCGCCGAGGCCCAGGATCGCGCGACCACCCGACAGCACGTCGAGGGTCGTGGCGATCTTGGCCAGCAGGCCGGGGTGGCGGTAGGTCACGCCGGTGACCAGCAGGCCCAGCTTGACCCGCTCGGTGACGGCGGCGAGGTAGCCCAGGGCTGTGTAGCCCTCCAGCATGGGGTCCTCGGAGCGGCCGACGGTCTCCATCTGGAAGTAGTGGTCCATCAGGGTGACGGCGTCGGCGCCGGCCTGCTCGGCCCGGCGCGCCGTCTCGGCGAGGGTCGGGGCGAGCGTCTGCGGCTCGCCGGGGATCGTGAAGTTGTAGACGTGGACGCTGAAGCGCATGCCTCAGCCTAGGCACGCCTCGACGACCGTGGCGACCGCAGCGCGGTCGGTGAGGTCGATCGAGTCCGGGGTGAGCGCCTCCAGCATGGCCTGCTCCTCGGCCGTGCGGTCCCGCTTCACCGCGAGCCCGCGGCGGATCGTCGACATCATCGACCTCTCCACCAGGCTCAGCCGCGACCGGTCCATCGCGCCGCGCACGTGGACGACCTCCAGCCGCTCGCGCAGCTCGGCGGGGAGCTTCGACGCGACCAGCTCGTCGCGCTTCGTCGTGATCCCGGGGTCGCTGAGCCCCACCGTGACCAGGACGAACCGCGTCGCCGTGCCCAGCTCCATTGCCTTCCGCAGCAGGCTGCTGCCCCGCAGGGTCGGGCCGTAGATCGCGCCGCACAGCACGACCACGTCGCTCCCGGCCAGCTGCTCCGGGGTGACCTCGTCGGCGGCGGCCACGGGCGCGCCGAGCGCCTCCCCGATCCAGCTCGCGTAGAGCTCGGCGGACCCGTACTTGGAGGCGTGGACGACGAGAGGCACGCTCCGAGGCTAGGCCCCGACGGGGGTCACCCGGGCGGTCGAGAAGCCCCTGACCAGCAGCCACAGGCCGAGCGACAGCTCCCACGCCGCGATGGGCAGCGCGAGCAGCCCCGCGAGCACCGAGACCTGGTCGATCCAGCCGGCCACCGCGCCCAGCGCCGAGACCAGCAGCAGGGGCGCGCCGACCAGCCCGATCACCGGGATGGCGCGCGGGACGAGTCCCCCGCGCAGCAGCAGGGGTGCGAGCAGCAGCGCGTTGAGGGCGGGCACCGCGCCGGGTCCGACGAGGAACGCCGCGTCGTGGAGTCCGACGAGAGCCGGCGCGACCTCCTCGCCCACCACTCCCTCGGCGAACGCCAGCACGACCAGGACACCCACGAGGATCATCGAGGCCTCGAGCACGCGCGCCGCGACGAACCCGAGCGCCGCGCGCTCGCCGTGGGCGCGCACGACGGGGTACAGGACGACCGCGGTGCCGACGCACGCCACGGCGAGCACCAGCTCGAGCGCGGCACCGGTCCGGGCCGGCCCGATCGCGGACGCGGATCCCGGGTCGTCGAGCAGGCCGCCCTTGAGCGCGACGGCGGGGATCGACGTCACGAACGTCAGCAGGTAGAGGACGCCGGCCCAGAAGGCCGTCCGGCGCGCGGTCATGGCTCGCTCCTTCGCTGGTGTACGGCGTACACCTCGTGCCTGACACTAGGCTTACGGCGTACACCCGTCAAGCAGGAGGAGCGACGTGGCCGCAGCCGACCGACCCACCGTGAGTCGCGAGCGCACCCTCGCCGCCGCGATCACGCTCGCCGACGAGCAGGGACTGACGGCGGTCAGCATGCGCCAGGTGGCCGCCCGCCTCGACGTCGTCCCCATGGCGCTCTACAAGCACGTCGCGAACAAGGAGGACCTCCTCGACGGCATGGTCGAGACGATCGTGGCCGGCTACGAGCAGCCCGCGCCGGGCGGATCCTGGCCCGATCGCGTGCGCGCCCGCGTCCTCGCCGCCCGGGCCGAGCTGGTGCGCCACCCGTGGCTGCGCCAGGCGATCGAGAGCCGCACGGCGCGCACGCCCGCCGTGCTCACCCACATGGACGCGGTGACCGGCGAGATGATCGACGGCGGCCTCTCGGTGGACCTCGCGCACCACGTCATGCACGCCCTGGGCCACCGCATCTGGGGCTTCAGCCCCGAGGCCTTCGACGAGCCCGGCGACGACACGCCCTCCCCCGAGGCGCTCGACGCCTTCGCGCGGACGTTCCCGCACATCGTGGCGGTCGTGCGCGAGACCACGCGCGACGGCGGCCGGTGCGACGCCGACCTCGAGTTCGACTTCGCGCTCGACCTGCTGCTCGACGGGGTGGAGCGCCTGCACGCCTCGGGCTGGCGCTCGCGACGGTAGGTTGGCGGCGTGACCACCCGCCGGCTGCTGCTCGTCAACGGGCCCAACCTCAACCTCCTCGGCACGCGCGAGCCCGACATCTACGGCTCCGAGACGCTCGCCGACGTCGAGGCGCTCGTCGCCGAGGCCGCCACCGCCCGCGGCTACGAGGTGCGCGCCGTGCAGAGCAACCACGAGGGCGTCCTCCTCGACGCGATCCACGAGGCCCGCCACGACTGCGCCGGCATCGTCATCAACCCCGGCGGGCTCACCCACACCTCGGTCGTGCTGCGCGACGCGCTCTCGGGCGTGGCGCTGCCGGTGGCCGAGGTGCACATCTCCGACGTCATGGCGCGCGAGTCGTTCCGCCACCACTCGTACGTCGCCGACGTGGCCGTCGTGCACGTGATCGGCGAGGGCGTTCCCGGCTACCGCGCCGCCACGGATCGGCTGATCGACCACGTCGAGGGCCGATAGGATCACCCCACCGGCGCGAGGGAAGGGGATGGTATGACCTCCCATGACCTCGACGTCATCCTCCTGACCGGGTCCGGAGTCCTCATCCTGGCCGTCCTGGCCGTGCGCCTGTCCGTGGGCATCGGGCTGCCGTCGCTGCTCATGTACCTCGGGCTGGGCATCCTCATCGGCTACGACGGCGCCGGCGTTCAGTTCGCCGACGCGAACATCGCGCTCGTGCTGGGCCTCTCGGCCCTGATCCTCATCCTCGCCGAGGGCGGCCTGACCACGAACTGGTCGACGATGCGGCCCGCGCTGGGTCTCGGCGTCCTGCTGGCGACCGTCGGCACGTCGATCAGCGTGGGGATCGTCGCCGCCGGCGCGCACTACCTCTTCGGACTCGACTGGCAACTGGCCGTCCTGATCGCGGCCGTCCTCTCGCCCACCGACGCCGCCGCGGTCTTCTCGGTGCTGCGCTCGGTCCCGCTGAAGTCGCGGGTGTCGGGCGTGCTGGAGACCGAGTCCGGCCTCAACGACGCGCCCATCGTCGTCCTCGTCACGGCGATCAGCGTGGGCGAGATCAACGACCACGGGGTCGGCGGGTTCCTGGCGCTGATCGTCTTCGAGCTCGTGATCGGCGCTCTGCTGGGCCTGCTGGTCGGCTGGGGCGGCGCCCGCCTGCTGCGCCGGGCGGCGCTGCCCGCGGCGGGCCTCTACCCGCTCGTGGTCTTCGCGGTCACGGTGCTCGCGTACGCCTCGGCCGCGCTCATCCACGCGAGCGGCTTCGCGGCGGTCTACGTGGCCGCCGTCGTGCTGGGCAACACCGAGCTGCCGCACCGCTCGGCCACCCGCTCGTTCGTCGAGGGGATCGGCTGGCTCGCGCAGATCGGCCTGTTCGTCATGCTCGGCCTGCTCGTGCACCCGAGCGACATCCAGCTGTGGCACATCGGCGCGGGCGTCGGGATCGGCGCGCTGCTGACCTTCGTCGCGAGGCCGGCCTCCGTCGCCGCGTGCGCCGCGTGGTTCCGCGTCGGCTGGCGCGAGCAGCTGTTCATCGGCTGGGCGGGCCTGCGCGGCGCGGTGCCGATCGTCCTGGCGACGATCCCGCTCGCGAACGGCGTCACCCAGTCCATCGACCTGTTCAACATCACCTTCGTGGCGGTCGTGGTCTACACGATCGTGCAGGCCGCGCCGCTGCACCGCCTCGCCCGCTGGTGCGGGGTCGAGAGCGACCGCGGCCGCGACGTCGAGATCGACGCGGCTCCGCTCGAGCGCATCTCGGCCGACCTGCTGCAGATCCACGTGCCGCCCACGTCACGGCTGGCGGGGGTGGAGGTCGGCGAGCTCCGGCTGCCCGAGGGCGCCTCGGTGACGATGGTCGTCCGCGGCGACTCGACCCTCGTGCCACACCGCACCACGCGCATCCGCGTGGGCGACGAGCTGCTCATCGTGACCACGCGCGACCTGCGCGAGGGCGTGGAGCGACGGCTGCGCTCGGTGGCCCGCCACGGCCGCCTGGCCGGCTGGGACCTCGACCCGCGACGCCGCGATTCGTGACTACGGCAGAGTGATCGTCGGGACGCACACGGTGACGTCCTGCGAGGCCTTGAGCTTCGTGCCCGCCTTCTTCAGCCCCTGGTAGTCCGGGCCGATCAGCACCGAGATGCCGTCCTCGGTCTCGAAGTCGGCCTGGACGCGCTCGACCTTGCCCTTGAACTGGCGGGCGACGAGGCGCGCGCGGGGGTCGGCCGGATCCTGGCTCAGCACCATGACGTTCTTGGGCTTGAGCTGGCCGGGGTTGTTCTGGGCCACGCCGCCGAGGAAGCCGCGGCGCTCGAGGTTGATCTTCACGCGGTTGGCGACGCCGGCGCGCTGGCTGGCGTTGTAGACGTGCACCATGACGAGGTTGCTGCTGAGCACCTCGCCCTTCGCGATCTTCTTGATCTCGCACGTGGGCTCAGCGGCCACGGGGTCGGGCTTGGAGAACGCCAGGTTGAGCCCCAGCGCGGTGCCGGCGACGAACACGCCCGCAGTGCCCAGGACGACGAGACGCTCCACGGCCTTGCTCATGACTGCTTCCCGATCGTGAAGACGCGCGCGTGGACCATGGTGCGCTGCTGCAGGGCCGCACGCAGGGCCCGGTGCAGTCCGTCCTCGAGGAACAGCTCGCCCTTCCAGCCGACGACGTGGGCGAACAGGTCGCCGAAGTACGTCGAGTCGGTGTCGAGCAGCGTCTCGAGGTCGAGGGTGGTCTTGGTGGTGGTGAGATCGTCCAGGCGCACCTGGGTCGGCGCGATGGCAGCCCAGTCACTCTGGGTCAGTCCATGGTCGGGGTACGGCCGCCCGTCCCCCACGCGGCGAAAGATCACCCGGCCAGTCTAAGGGGCGCGTCACAGCCGCCAGACCACCACGGGACCCCCGGTGTGGCTCCCGCGCGACGCGAAGCCCCTGGCGCGACGGCCGTGGGGAACTAGCCTGAGCACATGACCGAGACCGATCCCTCCGCCGACGAGGTCGCCGCGGCCGCCCGAGCCGCCGCAGAGGCGCAGGCCGCCGCAGAGGAGGCCCAGCGCCGCGCCGACGAGCTGGCCGCCGCGGCCGCGGCCGCGCAGGCGAGGGCGTCCGATCGGGCGGAGGCTCCCGCGCCCGAGGCTTCGTCCGAGGACTCTGAGCAGGTGGCGCAGATCCGCGCCGGCTACGCGTTCGAGGGCCCGGCGCTGGAGATCGGCGCGCTCGTGGAGGCCGGTGAGCCGCGCTCCGACGTCCCCGTGCGCATCCCGTTCGGCATGCTCAACCGCCACGGCCTCGTCGCGGGCGCCACGGGCACCGGCAAGACGAAGACCCTGCAGGTGCTGGCCGAGCAGGTCTCGGCGGGCGGCGTCCCGGTCTTCGCGGCGGACATCAAGGGCGACCTCTCGGGTATCGCGACCCCCGGCGCCTCGAACGAGAAGCTGCTCGCCCGCACCGCGAGCATCGGCCAGGACTGGCAGGCCACGGCCTTCCCGACGGAGTTCTACGCTCTCGGCGCGAAGGGCACCGGCGTGCCGATCCGCGCCACGGTCGAGGCCTTCGGGCCGATCCTGCTCTCGAAGGTCCTCGACCTCAACACCACGCAGGAGTCCTCGCTCTCGCTGGTCTTCCACTACGCCCGCAAGGCCGGGCTCCGCCTCGTCACCCTGGAGGACCTGCGTGCCGTCGTGGCGTTCCTCGACAGCGCCGAGGGCAAGCCCGAGCTCAAGGCGATCGGTGGCCTGTCGAGCGCCACGGTCGGCGTCATCCTGCGCGAGCTGGTCACGTTCGCGGATTCGGGCGCCGACGTGTTCTTCGGCGAGCCCGCGTTCGAGGTCACCGACGTGCTGCGCACCGACGCCGACGGCCGCGGCATCGTCTCGCTGCTCGAGGTCCCGGGCGTGCAGGACCAGCCGCAGCTGTTCTCGACGTTCCTCATGTACCTGCTGCGCGAGCTCTTCTCGACGCTGCCCGAGGTCGGCGACACCGACCGGCCGAAGCTCGTCTTCTTCTTCGACGAGGCCCACCTGCTGTTCAAGGGCGCGTCGAAGGACTTCCTGGAGATCGTCGTGCAGACGGTGCGGCTCATCCGGTCGAAGGGCGTCGGCATCTTCTTCGTCACCCAGACGCCGAAGGACGTGCCCGACGACGTGCTGGCCCAGCTCGGCTCGCGCGTCCAGCACCAGCTGCGCGCCCACACGCCACAGGACGCGAAGGCGCTCAAGGCGACCGTCTCGACCTACCCGCACTCGGGCTACGACCTCGAGGAGGTCCTGACCCAGCTGGCCACGGGCGAGGCCATCGTGACCGTCATGAACGAGAAGGGCGCGCCGTCACCCGTCGCGTGGACGCGCGTCCGTGCCCCTCAGGGGTCGATGGAGCCCACCAACGCCGCCGCGATGACCGCCGCCGTGGCCGCCTCTCCCCTCGCCGCCAAGTACGCGGCCCTCGCCTCCACCGGCGGCGCGGCCGAGACGATGGCCGAGCGCACCCGCGCCGCAACGGAGGCCGCCAGCGCCGAGGCCGAGCGCCAGCGCGCGGCCGAGGAGGCCGAGAGGCTCGAGAAGGACCTCGCCCGCGAGCGCCCGACGGGCTCGCGCGCGAAGAGCCGCAGCCGCGGCTCGAACCGGATGTCGCCCATGGACCGGGCGATCGGGGAGGCGAGTCGCACCGCCGCCCGCGAGCTCATCAAGGCGATCTTCAAGAAGAAGCGGTGATCACATGTCGGGGGCAGTGAAGGCAGCAGCGGGAGTCGTCCTGTCGGTGGGGCTCGTCGCCCCGGCGCTCGTCAGCGTGCCGGCGCAGGCGGCGGACTCGGACTACACGACGCGCAAGGTCGTCATCGGCACGAGCCACCAGGGCCGCAGCATCGTGGCGTTCTACCGCGGCGCGAAGAAGCCGACGAGGGTCCTGCTGATCCTCGGGCAGATGCACGGTGACGAGCCGGCCGGACGCAAGACCGCCCAGCACGCCGTCAAGCGCGTCAGGCCGAAGGCGGGCACGGGCCTGTGGATCATCCCGACGATGAACCCCGACGGCGCCGCCCGCAAGACGCGCACCAACGCGCGCGGGGTCGACCTCAACCGCAACTGGCCCACGAGCGGCTGGATCCGCGGCACCAAGGGCTCGCGCACCTACGGCGGACCGAAGAAGGCCAGCGAGCGCGAGACGCGCACGATGATGAAGTTCCTCAAGAATCAGCGGCCCGACTACATCGTCTCGCTGCACCAGCCGCTGCACGGCGTGGGCAAGTCGGGCAAGGACGCGGCCTTCGAGAAGCGGCTCGCGAAGGAGCTCAAGCTCAAGCGCAAGCACTTCGGCGTCGCGCAGGGCAAGGGCACCTCGCCCACGCTCACCGGCTGGTACAACCGCTACCTCGCGAAGCACGGCACGGCGATCACGGTGGAGTACGGGGCGAGGCCGTCGTCGGGCTACGTGAAGGGCGCCAGTCGCGGCATCATGCGCGCGGCGCGCGTGCACCCCTAGGAACGCAAGGACCCCTCGCGTACCCGGCAGGGACCACTGACCCTTGCTGCATTCCTGCCCTGGGGGAGTTGGGTGATGTGCCGCCACGCGAGGGGCTGGTCACCACTATACGAGCCGCGGCGTGACCGCCCGAACCGGGCGGCCGAACTCGCCGGGGCGATCTGCACAGGATCTTCACGATTCGTCCCCACGATCCGGCGACCCGGGCTCCTAGGTTGGGGGCATGACGACTGCTCGCCGCATCCTCCTCGTCGAGGACGAGCCCACCATCGGGACCGCCGTGACCGACCGGCTGACCGCCCACGGCCACGAGGTCGTGCGGGCCTGGGACGGGCCCGGCGCGGTCGCAGCGTTCGAGCAGCACGACCCGGACCTCGTCGTGCTGGACGTGATGCTGCCGGGGTTCGACGGCCACGAGGTGTGCCGGCGCATCCAGGCCGTGCGGCCCGTCCCGGTCCTCATGCTGACCGCGCGGGACGACGAGGCCGACGTCCTCGTGGGCCTCGCGGTCGGCGCCGACGACTACCTCACCAAGCCGTTCCGCATGCGCGAGTTGGTGGCGCGGGTGTCCGCGCTGCTGCGGCGCGTCGACCGAGCGGCCGAGCTGGCCGCGTCCGCACAGGGCTCGGTACGCGAGTGGGGTGACCTGCGGCTCGACGTCGGCGCCCGCCGGGTGTGGGTTGCGGACGAGGAGATCCACCTGACGCCGACCGAGTTCGACCTCCTGGTGTGCCTGGCCGCCGCGCCCGGCGACGTGCTCTCACGCGAGCGGCTGCTGGCCGAGGTGTGGGGGTGGGCCGAGGCCTCCGGCACCCGCACCGTGGACAGCCACGTGAAGGGCCTGCGCGCCAAGATCGGCGCCGACCGGATCCGCACGGTGCACGGTGTCGGCTACGCGCTCGAGGTGTCGTCATGACGCGGCCGCTGGACCCGATCGGGTCGGTGAAGGTCAAGCTCGGCCTGCTGGTCGCGGCGAGCGTCCTGGTGGCCTCGATCGTGGCCACGGTGGGCGCTGCCGGTGGCGTGCCGATCTGGCTGAGCATCCCCGTGACGATCGCGCTGGCCCTCGCGGTGACCCAGCTGCTGGCGTCCGGCATGACCTCGCCACTGCGCCAGATGACGGCGGCGGCGGCGCGGATGGCGCGCGGCGACCACAGCACCCGCATCACCGAGACCTCGCGTGACGAGATCGGCGAGCTGGCCCGCGCCTTCAACCGCATGGCCGCCGACCTCGAGCAGGTCGACCGCCAGCGGCGCGACCTCATCGCGAACGTGAGCCACGAGCTGCGCACGCCGCTGACCGCCATGTGCGCGCTGCTGGAGAATCTCGCTGACGGCGTGAGCGAGCCCGACCCGGCGACCCTGCGCAGCGCGCTGGCGCAGGCCGAGCGACTCTCGGCCCTCGTCGCGGACCTGTTGGACCTCTCCCGCGTGGACGCCGGCGCGGTGCCGCTGCACGTGGAGCCGGTCGTCGTGCGCGAGCTGCTCGTGTCGGCGGCCGACGAGTTCCAGTACGGCGACCGCGACGTCGAGGTCACGGTGGCCGTCGAGCCCCCGGACCTCGAGGTCGAGGCCGACCCGGCCCGGCTGCGCCAGCTCGTGGCGAACCTCGTCGACAACGCGACCCGGCACTCGCCGGCGGGCGGGACGGTGTCGATCCGGGCGCGGCTCGTCGACGCCGGCTGGCTGCTCGAGGTGGCCGACGAGGGTCCCGGCGTCGCGCCGGACTCTCGCGCCCGCGCATTCGAGCGCTTCGGCACCCTCGCCGAGACCGAGGGCGGTGGCGGCACGGGCCTGGGCCTGGCCATCGCCCGCTGGGTGACCGACCTGCACGGCGGGACGATCCGCTTCGTCGACCCCGAGCCCGGCCACGCCGGCGCGCGCGTCCACGCCGTCCTGCCGCTCGCCGCGCCCCCGACCCGTGACCGCGCCCCCGTGGCCGCACCGAAGGAGATCCCCGTGCCCGACACCTCCGCACCGACCCCGCCCTCGGCGACCCCGCCGCCGCTCCCGTCCATGACGGACTCGCTGTTCGGCGGCCTGTGGCCCGACCGGGGCGAGCCCGGACGACCGCGCCTGCTCGCCTGGGCGGTCGGGGTCGGCGTGCTCGCCGGCATCGCGCTGCCGTTCCACGACCTCGGCCTCGGCACGTTCCTCGTGCTGATGGCGGCGGGCCTGCTGCTGTTCGCGGCCAGCCCGCGCCGGCGCCGGCCGTTCACCATCGCGTGCGCCGTCCTGTGCACCCTCCTGGCCTCCACGGCGCTGATCCGCGACGCCGAGTGGATCGTGATCCTGTGCCTCATGGCCGGCGGTGCGATCGCCACCATGGCGCTCACGGACGCGAGGAACGTGCCGGGCTTCGTGATCTCGGCGATCTCGTGGCCGCTCGCGGGCCTGCGCGGCATCCCGTGGCTCGGCCGCACGATGCGGATGCTCACGGGCACCGGTCACGGCATCGCCGTGGTGCGCACCGTCCTGTGGTCGGTCCTCGGCCTGACGATCTTCGCCTTCCTGTTCATGTCGGCCGACGCGCTGTTCGCCGAGTGGTTCAGCGGGCTCGTGCCCGACTTCGGCTCCGCCGACTTCGCGGTCCAGGTGTTCGTCGCCATCGCCGTCGGCGGCATCGCGCTGGCGGGCACGTACCTGGCGCTCAACCCGCCGGAGGTCGACACGGTGCGCTGGGAGTCCTCTCCGGTCGCGAAGCGGTTCGAGTGGCTCGTGCCCGTGCTGGTCGTGGACGCGGTGTTCGTCGCCTTCCTCGTGGCCCAGGCCGCGGCCATCTTCGGCGGGCGCGACTACTTCGAGCGCACGACCGGGCTGACCTACGCGGAGTACGTGCACCAAGGCTTCGGCCAGCTGACGGTCGCCACGGCGCTGACGCTGTTCGTGGTCTGGGCCGCGTCCCGCAAGGCCTCCCGCGAGACCGTCGCGGACCGGACGTGGCTGCGCGTCGCGCTCGGCCTGTTGTGCGTCATGACGCTGCTCGTGGTGGCGTCGGCGCTCAACCGGATGGCGCTCTACCAGGAGGCCTACGGCTTCACCCAGCTGCGACTGCTGGTCGACGTCTTCGAGGGCTGGCTCGGCCTGCTGGTGCTCGCCACGATCGCCGCCGGCTGGCGACTGCGCGGCACCTGGCTGCCGCGGATCGGCCTGATCAGCGGCGCGGTGCTGCTGCTGGGCATCGCCGCGATCAACCCGGACGCCTGGATCGCCGACCACAACCTCGACCGCTACGAGACCACCGGCAAGGTCGACTGGTACTTCCTGTCACAGCTCTCGGACGACGCCGTGCCCACGATGGAGTCGCGCCTGTCCGAGGCGGACCAGACCTGCGCCCTGTCGGGCGATCGGCACGATTCGGCGTCGTGGCTGGAGTGGAACCTGGGCCGTCAGCGGGCCGAGTCGCTGGGACTGGAGACGAGCGCTGCGGACTTCACCACTGACGCCTGCACGGGCCAGACGGAAGGCTGAGATCCGCCGGTCCCGGCCCGATTCGCCGCTCGCGGCCGGGTCCACGTAGACTCCTCGGCGGAGGATTCGCATAGTGGCCTAGTGCGCTCGCTTGGAAAGCGGGTTGAGTGAAAGCTCTCAGGGGTTCGAATCCCCTATCCTCCGCCACTCGAAGCCGGCTCAGGGAATCTCACCGAGATCCCGAGGGCCGGCTTCGCTGGTTCCCGGACCCTCTCGCCTGCTCAGAATGCGGACACCCACGATCCGTGCCACCGTTTTCCAGACCGAAACGGTCGGCGCACCCGCTCCGGCCGTCATCGAGGGAAAGGGACCTGACATGTACTTCGGTGGATCCATCGCCCTGATCGCCATCGGCGCGATCCTTGCGTTCGCGGTGACCGATGCCATCAACGGCATCGACCTGACCATGGTCGGCTACATCTGCATGGCGGCCGGTGCCCTGGGCATCGTGCTCAGCCTGATCGTCAACAGCCGCCGCGACCACGCCGTTCGCGACACCCGTCGCGACGACCTGCCACCGGCTCGCTGAGTCACCCGCCTCGCACGTCCGGTTCAGCTGGCGGAAGCATCTGTCGCCAGGGGGTGTTGAACCGGACATGCGCGGTGAATACAAGGTCCCGGGCGGCAAGCTCGTCGCGGTCGACCTCGAAGTCCAGAACGACCGGCTCGTCGACGTGAGCGTCTCGGGGGACTTCTTCCTCGAGCCCGAGGAGGCCCTCCTCGACGTCAACGCGGCGCTGACCGGCCTCTCGGTCGACGCGTCCGTCGACCAGCTCACCTCCTCCATCACCGGGGCCGTCGGCCCCGAGACCGCCTTCATCGGCTTCACGCCCGAGGCCGTCGGCATCGCCGTCCGCCGGGCGCTCGGCAAGGCCACCGGCTGGCATGACCACACCTTCGACGTGATCGGTCCCGTCACGATGGACCCGGCGATGCACGTCGCCCTCGACGAGATCATCGGCCGTGAGGTCGCCGACGGCACTCGCCCGCCCACGTTCCGCATCTGGGACTGGGACAGCCCGCTCGTCGTGATCGGCTCCTTCCAGAGCTACGTCAACGAGATCGACGCCGAGGGCGCCGCGAAGCACGGCATCGACGTCGTGCGACGCGTCTCCGGCGGCGGGGCGATGTTCATGGAGCCGGGCAACTGCATCACCTACTCGCTCGTCGTCCCCGGCTCACTGGTCGAGGGGCTGAGCTTCGAGCGCTCCTACTCGTTCCTCGACGACTGGGTGATCGAGGCGCTCGCCGAGGTCGGCGTGAACGCGCGGTTCGTGCCGCTCAACGACATCGCCAGCGAGGCGGGCAAGATCGGCGGCGCCGCCCAGAAGCGCTTCGCCGGCGGCTCGGTGCTGCACCACGTGACGATGGCCTACGACATCGACGCCGACAAGATGACCGAGGTGCTGCGCATCGGTCGCGAGAAGATGAGCGACAAGGGGACCCGCTCGGCCAACAAGCGCGTCGACCCGATGCGCTCGCAGACCGGCCTCACGCGCGAGGCGATCCTCGACAGCTTCCTCGAGACGTTCCGCCGCCGGTACGCCACGCGCGACTCGGAGTACACCGAGGCCGAGCTCAGCGAGGCCAAGCGCCTCGTCGACGAGAAGTTCTCGACGCGCGAGTGGACCCACCGCGTGCCCTGAGCCGCGGGGTGGCCCCGCCCCCGCTCCACTTGTGGAGCGGCGACCACGCAGACGACGAGACCCGCCGAGCAGCGCTCGGCGGGTCTCGTCGTTGAAAGGCTGGATCAGCCGATCGGGTCGAAGACGTCGTGGTCGCCGACCGTGGCGGCCAGGCGCGCCCGGTGGAACTCGCCGTCGCCGATCAGGTGCTCGATCGCGAGCAGGCGGCTGGCGTAGTGGCCGACCGAGTACTCGGCGGTCATGCCGATGCCGCCGTGCAGCTGGATCGCGTCGAGGCCGATGTGGCGACCGGCCACGCTGACCTGCAGCGCCGCGTGCGAGGCGGCCGTGGCCAGCTGCTCGGGCGTGGTGTCCTCGTCGGCCGCCACGATCGTGGCCCACGTGATCGTGCTGCGGGCCAGCTCGAGCGCGACGTACATGTCCGCGGCGCGGTGGTTGAGCGCCTGGAACGTGTTGAGCGTGACGCCGAACTGCTTGCGCGTCTTGAGGTAGCCGACCGTGGTGGTCAGTGCCGTCTCCATCGCACCGAGCGCCTCGTGGGCGTAGGCGATGCGGGCGCGGTCGAGGGCGACCTCGAGCGCGGCGGTCTGGTCGCCACCCTCGCCCAGCTGCACCGCGGGGGTGTCGCCGAACGTGACGGTGGCGGCGCGGCTGTCGTCGTTGGTGACGGCCGTCTCGACCGCCGTGGCGCCCTCGACGAGGAACACGCCGGTGCCGCCCTCGGGCAGCGCGGCCGTGACCAGCAGCAGGTCGGCACGCTCGGCCTGGACCACAGGGGCCTTCACGCCGTTGAGCTTGCCGTCGGCGAACGTGACCGACGCCTGCGTCGACCAGCGCTTGCCGGGCTCGAGCCACGCCAGGATCGGCAGGACCTCGCCGCCGGCGATGGCGTCGACGTACTGCTTCTTCTGCTCGTCGGTGCCGAGCGCCTCGATGAGGCCGCCGGCCAGCACGATCGCCTCGACGAACGGGTCGGGGGCGATGACCTTGCCGAGCTCCTCGGCGGCCAGCGAGACCTCGACGGGCGAGGCCTCGAACGGCAGGCTCAGCACGCCCATCTCGGCGAGCTTGTCCCACGCGGCGAAGCCGGGCTCGGTCTTGGTGACCTCACGACGGGCCTCGGAGGACTCGTAGACGTTGGTGATCAGGCCACGGACGGCCTTGACGAGAGCCTTCTGCTCCGAATCGATGGTGAAGTCCATGTCACAGTCCCAGGATCGTGCCGGCGATGATCTGGCGCTGGATCTCGTTGGATCCGCCGTAGATCGACACCTTGCGGTTGTTGAGGAAGACGCGGGTGTCGCGGCTGGTGATGGCCGCGGGACCCTCGAGGTCGACGAGCAGGTCCGAGACGGCCTGCGTCAGCTGCGAGCCCTTGATCTTGAGCACGCTCGAGGCCGGGTGCGGCTTGTCGCCGGAGGAGCCGGCGGCCACGCGCAGGGCGGTGAGCTCGAGCGCGGTGAGCTGGTTCTCGATGTCGGCGATCCGCGACGCGTACTGGTCGAAGACGCCCTGCTCCTTGGCCTTCTTCTTGGCCGAGGCCAGGTGCAGCTGGCTGTCGCCGACGCGGGCGATGCCGACGCGCTCGTTGCCGAGGAGGAACTTGGCGTACGTCCAGCCCTTGTTCTCCTCGCCGACGAGGTTCTCGGCGGGGACGCGCACGTTGTCGAAGAAGACCTCGTTGACCTCGTGGCCGCCGTCGATCAGCTCGATCGGGCGGACCGTGAGGCCCTCGGACTTCATGTCGATCAGCAGGAAGCTGATGCCCATCTGCTTCTTGGGCGCATCGGGATCGGTGCGAACCAGGGTGAAGATCCAGTCGCCGTACTGGCCGAGCGTGGTCCACGTCTTCTGGCCGTTGACGACGTACTCGTCACCGTCGCGCACGGCGGTGGTGCGCAGGCCGGCGAGGTCGGAGCCGGCGTCGGGCTCGGAGAAGCCCTGGCTCCACCAGATGTCGAGGTTGGCGGTGGCGGGCAGGAAGCGCTCCTTGAGCTCCTGCGAGCCGAAGGTCGCGATGACCGGGCCGACCATCGAGGCGTTGAAAGCCAGCGGCGGCATGACGCCGGCCAGCTGCATCTCCTCGTGCCAGATGTGGCGCTGGAGCTGGGTCCAGTCCTTGCCGCCCCACTCGACGGGCCACCCGGGAACGGCCAGTCCGCCGGCGTTGAGCGCCTGCTGCGAGCGCACGATCTGGTCGCGCGTGAGCTCGCCGCGGTTGATCACGGCGTCGCGGATGTCCTGCGGAACCTGGGTGGTGAAGAACTCACGCATCTCCTCGCGGAATGCCTGGTCCTCGGCTGACAACTGAAGTCTCATGAAGTGCCCCTTCGCACTAAGCGCTTGCTTAGCATCGAGAATACTGTGCAACTGCCGTTGACACCAGTGAGTCACTTCCGCTTCGACTTGGCTCGGAAGGGGCCCACCAGACGTGGTCCGGACAGCCGGCGCTCGAGCCGCTTGGTCTCGCGTCCGAGCGGTTGAGCAGCATACTCACCGAGGATGACCCCTGCGGCCAGCGCCACCGCCACCGCCATCGCGGTGATGCCCGCGAAGATGCCCGAGAGGCTCTCCTCTGCCAGCTGCGCGAGCGAGCGGTAGATCGTCAGGCCGGGCAGCAGCGGGACGATCGCGGGCACCACCATGACCAGCGCCGGGATGCGCAGGCCGCGCGAGGCCGGGTAGCTGACGACACCGATGAGGAAGGCGGCCATCCCGGCGGCCCAGGGCCGGTCGAGCCCGTTCTGGAACATGGCGGACGAGAACGCGCCGGCGCCCGCGCCGATCGCCGCGATGACCGGCACCGAGGTCCACGGCGCGTACGACTGCACCGCGAAGCCGGCGGCCGCGACGGCCGCGCCGATCGTGACGAACGGCAGGTGCGACAGGTCGGGCCAGCTCGTGCCCGAGCCGAGGTCGACGCCGAGCATCCGACCGACCATGAGGCCGCCCGAGACGCCGGCGACGATGCCGCCCGTGGCGAGCACGACCTCGAGCAGCCGCGCCACGGCGGTCAGCTGGTAGCCGGTGAGCGCGTCCTGGATCGCGCCCATGAGGCCCAGACCGGCGAGCAGCACGACGATGTTGGCGGCGATGACGAGCGAGGGCGGCGACGGCACCTGCAGCGCGGCGGCGGACACGGCGATGAGCGAGGCGCACAGTCCGCCCACCACCTGGATGTAGAAGTCGGGGAGCCGTCGTACCTCGAGCGGCCGCCGGACCACCTCGATCACGACGGCGGCCAGGAACGCGATCGCCGTGACCAGCACGCCGCCGCCGAGCATGAGGGCGACGCCCGCGCCGACCGCGCCCGCCGCCGCGATCACGACCCAGCGAGGACGCGCGTGGCCGCTCGTGGCGATCGCGGCCAGCCGCGAGCGGGCCTCGTCGAGGCCGATCTCGTCGTTCAGCAGGTCGCTCACGAGGCGGTCGATCGCGGTGACGTCCTCGAAGTCGGTCTCGCGCCGGACCACGTTCCGACGCAGGATCAGCGGCGGCTCGTCGAGCTGCTGGTCGTGGACCATCGTCAGCATGATGTGCGTGACGTCGACGTAGGTGCCGCGCAGGCCGAGATGGCGGGCGATCGACGACATCGTCGCCGACACGTCGGCCGTGCCCGCGCCGTTGGACAGCAGCATCTCCCCCGCGCGCAGGGCGAGGTCCATGATGCGGAGAGTCTCCGGCGCCGAGGTGCTCATGACTCCACCTTTCCTGATGGCCCGGGAGGATGCCGCGTACCCCCGGACCGAGCCGTCGCCTGGGCCTAGGGTGGGGGTCCGAGCAGCGCGAGGAGGACCGATGACCGGCTGGACCGAGGACATCCTGGGCGACCCGTACGAGCGACGGACGATCGACCTGGGCACCGATCCCGACGGCGAGGGCGAGATCACCGCGACCCTCGTCCGGCGCCGGTTCGAGGGCGAGCCGCGCGGCGCACTGGTCTACGTTCACGGCTTCAGCGACTACTTCTTCCAGACCGAGCTGGCCGAGTTCTACGCCGACCGCGGCTTCGCCTTCTACTCCCTCGACCTGCGCAAGTGCGGCCGGTCGCTGGGCCGGGGCCACACCCCGCACTACGTCTCGGACCTCGCGCTGTACGACCGCGAGCTCGACGAGACCCTGCGCACCGTGCGCGCCGAGGTGCCCGACGTGCCGATCGTGCTCTCGGCGCACTCCACGGGCGGCCTCGTGCTGCCGCTGTGGCTCGACCGGCTCAACCTCGAGCCCGGCGGCGCGCGCGGGCGCGGCATCGCCGGCCTGGTGCTCAACAGCCCGTGGTTCGACCTGCAGGGCGCGCCGTGGATGCGCTCGATCGGCACGCAGGCGATCCGCGCGTTCGCGAAGGTCCGCCCCAAGGACCGCATGCGGCTGCCTCTCGCCGAGGCCTACGGCGTCAGCCTCTACCGCGAGCACGGCGGCCTGTGGGACTACGACCTCGCCTGGAAGCCGCTCGCCGGGTTCCCCGTGACCTACGGCTGGCTCACGGCGGTCCGGCGCGGCCACGCGGTCCTGCACCGAGGCCTCGACGTCGGCGTGCCCTCGCTCGTGCTCCGGTCGCACCGGTCGTGGTTCAGCTTCAAGCACCACGAGAAGACCGACACGTCCGACGCCGTGCTCGACGTCCGCCAGATCGCGCGGTGGTCGGGCTGCCTCGGCGGCGACGTCACCTCGCTGCAGGTGCGGAACGCCCGCCACGACGTCTACCTGTCGAACGACGACCCGCGCGCCGAGGCCTACCGGCTCACCGGCGAGTGGCTCGACCGCTGGATCCCGTGACGCGCACGATCGGGTTCGACCTGGACATGACGCTGATCGACTCGCGCCCGGGGATCCGCGCGGTCTACGAGGAGCTGTCGCGCCAGACGGGCGTGCCGATCGACGCCGAGCTGGCGGTGTCGCGGCTCGGGCCGCCGCTCACGTGGGAGCTCGAGCACTGGTTCCCCGCCGAGGCCGTGCCCGAGATGTTCACGCGGTACCGCGCGATGTACCCCGAGATCGCGATCCCCCGCGTGCTCGCGATGCCCGGCGCGGACGAGGCGCTCGCCGCCGCGCGCGAGCTCGGCCGCGCCATCGTCATCACCGCGAAGGCCGGACCGAACGCCGTCCTGCACCTCGAGCACCTCGGGCTCCCCCACGACGCGGTGGTGGGCGACGCCTGGCGCGAGCAGAAGGCCGAGGTCCTCGTCCGCGAGTCCGCCGACACCTACGTCGGCGACCACGTGCACGACATGGACGCGGCGCGGATCGCCGAGGTGAGAGGCCTCGCCGTGACCACCGGGCCCTGCTCGGCCGAGGAGCTGGTGGCGGCCGGCGCCGCCCACGTGGCGGACGACCTGACGGCCTTCGTGCCGCTGCTACGAACCGGCGCGAGCCCTCGCCCGTGAGCCGTGCGGCGACGGTGACCGCTGTCGGGGCAGGCGTCTAGGGTGGTCTCCGTGGACGCACCCCTGGCGCTTTACCGACGCTATCGGCCCGAGACGTTCGCCGAGGTCATCGGCCAGGATCACGTCACCCAGCCGCTGCGCCACGCCCTGTCGAACAACCGGGTCAACCACGCCTACCTGTTCAGCGGACCGCGCGGCTGCGGCAAGACCACCAGCGCCCGGATCCTGGCGCGCGCGCTGAACTGCGAGCGCGCGCCCATCGCGGATCCGTGCGGCGAGTGCCAGAGCTGCCGCGACCTCGCGCGCGGCGGCCCGGGCAGCATCGACGTCATCGAGATCGACGCCGCCAGCCACGGCGGCGTCGACGACGCCCGCGACCTGCGCGAGCGCGCGTTCTTCGCGCCCGTCAGCAGCCGCTACAAGGTCTACATCATCGACGAGGCCCACATGGTCTCGCCGCAGGGCTTCAACGCGCTGCTCAAGCTCGTCGAGGAGCCGCCGCCGCACCTCAAGTTCATCTTCGCCACGACCGAGCCCGACAAGGTCATCGGCACGATCCGCTCGCGCACGCACCACTACCCGTTCCGGCTCGTCCCGCCGAAGCTGCTCAGCGACTACATGCTCCAGCTGTGCCGCAGCGAGGACGTCGGCCTCGAGCCCACCGCGCTGCCGCTCGTCGTGCGCGCCGGCGGCGGCTCGGTCCGTGACTCGCTCAGCGTCCTCGACCAGCTGCTGGCCGGCTCGGGTCCCGATGGCATCACCTACGACCTCGCCGTCCAGCTGCTGGGCTACACGCCCGACTCGCTGCTCGACGAGGCGGTCGAGGCGTTCGCGGCCGACGACGCCGCCACCGTGTTCGGGGTCGTCGACAAGGTGATCGAGTCCGGCCAGGACCCCCGCCGCTTCGCCGAGGACCTGCTCCAGCGATTCCGCGACCTCGTCATCCTCAAGGCCGTCCCCAGCGCCGTCGAGAACGGCCTCCTCGAGACGCCCGCCGACCGCACGGCCGTGCTGCAGCGCCAGGTCGCGGGCTTCGAGCCCACCGAGCTCACCCGTGCGGCCGACCTCGTCAGCGAGGCGCTCACCGAGTTCCGCGGCGCCACCGCTCCGCGCCTCATGCTCGAGCTGATGTGCGCGCGGATCCTCGTGCCTGGCGCCGACAACTCCGTCGAGGGCTTCCACGCGCGCCTCGACCGGCTCGAGCGGCGGCTCTCCGGTGCCGCGCCGGCTCCCGTTCCTGCGGCCGCCGACGCCCCGGCGCCCCCGACCGCTGCGGCACCCGCGTCCGCCGCCGTCCCGGAGACCACGTGGGAGACCGAGTCCCCGACTCCCGCACAGCAGGCTCCCGAGCCGCAGTCCCCCGAGCCCCAGGCTCCCGAACCCCGGACTCCTGAGCCCCAGACGCCGACGCCCCAGCCGGCCCCGGAGCCCGCGCCCCAGCCCGCCCCGGTGGCGCCCCGGGTGCAGCCGCCCTCGGCTCCCGAGCCCGAGATCTCCCAGCCGGCCCCCGCGGCACCCGGTCAGCTGACCACGGCCGACGTCCGCCGGATGTGGCCGCAGGTCCTCGAGCGGGTGCAGCAGCTGCGCCGCTTCACGTGGGTCATGCTCAGCCAGAACGCCCAGGTGGCGGCGCTCGACGGCTCCACCCTCACCCTCGCGCTGGTCAACACCGGCGCCCGCGACTCGTTCGTCAAGAGCGGCTCCGACCAGATCGTCCAGCAGGCGCTGTCCGACGTCATGGCGGTGCAGTGGCGCATCGAGGCGATCGTCGACCCCTCGGCCACGCCCACCGGCACCGCGCCGGCCCCCGCCGCGAGTGCGCCGTCCCCGCCCGCGCCGCAGGAGTCGCGCGTGCCCGAGTCGGTCCGCGATGCCCTCCGCCAGGGTCCCGTGCCCATCGAGCGGCTCGATCCCGACGCGGGCGTCGACCCCGACGACCCGGTCGTCGACGACGGCACGCAGGACGCCGAGGCACTGCTGGCCGAGCACCTCGGAGCCGAGATCATTGACGAGACCACCCACGGCTGACCCTGCCCCGCCGGTGCGGCGGCGACTCGACCTCGACGCGTCGCCCACCGAGGTCCTGCGGCGCCTGCGCGGCCGCGACCGGCTGGTCGCCCTCGTCGGCGCGTGGCACCAGGGCGAGGCGCTCATCGCCTGCGAGCCCGTACGCCTGCTGGAGGCGTGGGACGACGTCGACCTGCCCCGCCAGGACGACGACGGCTTCGGCGGTGGCTGGATCGGCGCGTGGGGCTACCGCCTCGGCCGCCACGTGGAGCAGCTCCCCGACGGCCCGTCGCGACCGATTCCTCAGCCCGACCACCGGGTCGGCCTCTACGACCTCGTGCTGCGCCGGGTCCGCGGCACGTGGTGGCTCGAGTCCCTCGGTGAGCCCGATCCGGCCCGCGTCGACTCGCTCCTCGAGGCCGTCGCGATGCCCGCGCCGGCCCAGCCGTTCACCGCCGGCACGTTCGAGCTGACGCCCGGTCCCGATGTGCACCGCGCGGCCGTGCGACGAGCCCTCGACCACATCGAGGCGGGCGACATCTTCCAGGTCAACCTGTGCGCACGGCTCGAAGCGGCGTTCGAGGGCGACCCGCTCGACGCGTTCTGCAGGGGCGTCGAGTCGCTGCGCCCCGCCTACGCGGCCTACGTCTCGTCGCCCGAGGGAGCGCTGGCCAGCCTCTCGCCCGAGCTGTTCCTGCGCCGCACCGGCGACGAGGTGCTCACCTCGCCCATCAAGGGCACGGCACCGCTGACCGCCGACCCCCGCGAGCTCGAGGCCTCGGCGAAGAACCGCGCCGAGAACGTCATGATCGTCGACCTCATGCGCAACGACCTCGGTCGCGTGGCGCTGCCCGGATCGGTGCGGGTCCCGGCGCTCAACCGGCTCGAGCGGCACAGCGTGTGGCACCTGGTCTCCGACGTCGTGGGGCACCTGCCCGCCGAGGTCGGCGACGGCGACCTGCTGCGCGCCACCTTCCCGCCCGGCTCGGTCACGGGCGCGCCGAAGGTGCGCGCGATGGAGATCATCGCCGAGCTCGAGACCACCGGCCGCGAGGCGTACACGGGCGCGATCGGGCACGTCAGCGCCACGGCCGGGATGGAGCTCAACGTCGTCATCCGCACGTTCGAGTTCGCGCGCGACGCCGAGGGCAGTCAGCGGGTCTGGCTGGGCCTCGGCGGCGGCATCGTGGCCGACTCCGACCCCGACGACGAGTACGCCGAGTGCCTCGTCAAGGCGCGGCCGCTGATCCGGGCGATCGGGGGGCGGCTCGACCTCGAGGCCGTTCCCTCGGGCGCGCCGGCGGTGGCGACCACTCCCGTCGGCGACCTCGGTCGCCCCGTCGACGCGTCCCGCGGGATCTTCGAGACCGTCCTCGTCGTGGACGGGCACGCCGACGACCTCGACGCCCACCTCGCGCGGCTCGACGCCAGCGTCCGGTCCGTCTACGGCACCACCGTCCGGGCTGGGCTCGAGGAGGCGGTGCACCAGCGCATCGCGGGTCTGCACGGCCGGCACCGGCTGCGGCTCGACGCGGTCCCGCGCGGCCACGACGTCCGGGTCTCGATGACCACGTCACCGCTCGATGCCGCCCCGGCCGCGTGGGCGCTCGTGCCGCAGGTGCTCCCGGGCGGTCTCGGCGAGCACAAGTGGGCCGACCGCTCGCGGGTCGCGCCCGCCGCCGCCGAGCCGCTGCTGCTCGACGCCGACGGATCGGTTCTGGAGACCGAGCGCGCCAATGTCTTCGCGGTCCTCGACGACGGCCTCCACACGCCCGCCCTCGACGGTCGCCTCCTGCCCGGCACCACCCGTGCGCGCGTGGTCGAGCTGGCGCTCGGCCTCGGCATCCCCGTATTCCAGCACCGGCTCACCACCGCCGACCTCGCGGCCGCCACCGAGGTCTTCGTCACCAACGCGCTGCGCGGCATCGTCCCGGTCACCTCGTGCGAGGGCATCGGGGCCTGGCCCCCCGGCCCCCTCACCGCCCGCCTCGCCGACGCCCTGCGGGGGGACGGATCTTGGTACCAAGATGTCGCCCCAGCGACCCGACGGTCGAAAGATCCGTCCCCCTCCGGACGGCCGCGGGTGCTGTTCATCGACAACTACGACTCGTTCGTGTTCAACCTCGCGCAGTACGTGGGCGAGCTCGGCGGCAGCACCGAGGTCGTGCGCCACGACGCCGCGAGGGTCGACGAGCTGCTCGCCGGCGACTTCACCCATGTGATCGTCTCGCCCGGGCCCGGCACCCCCGCCGACGCCGGCATCAGCGCCGAGGTCGTCCGCAGGTTCGGCGACCACACGCCCGTCCTCGGCGTCTGCCTCGGCCACCAGGTGATCGGCGAGGTCTTCGGCGCGCGCGTCGTCCGCGCCGACCGCGTGGTGCACGGCAAGTCCTCGCTCGTCCACCACGCCGGGGCGGGCGTGTTCGCCGGCCTTCCCTCACCGCTGGTCTGCGCGCGCTACCACTCGCTCGTCGTCGAGGACGTCCCGCCGGTCCTCGAGGTCACGGCCCGCACCGGCTCGGGCATCGTCATGGGCCTGCGCCACCGCGAGCTGCCGATCGAGGGCGTCCAGGTGCACCCCGAGTCCATCCTCACCGCGCGCGGGCACGACCTGCTCGCGCGATTCCTGGGACTCAGTACCGCATGACCACGCGGCCGTCGATCCGGCCGTGCTCCATCTCGTCGAAGATGTCGTTGATCTCGTCCAGCGACCTCGTCGACACGGTCGGGTGGATCCGGCCCGACGCGAAGAACTCGAGCGCCTCGACCATGTCCTGACGGGTGCCCACGATCGAGCCGCGCACGGTCAGCCCGCGCAGCACGATGTCGAAGATGTTGGCCGGGAAGTCACCCGGCGGCAGCCCGACGAACACGATCGTGCCGCCGCGGCGGGTCATGCCGGTGGCCTGGCCGAACGCCTCGCGGTGCACGGCCGTGACCAGGACGCCGTGCGCCCCTCCCACCGTCTCCTGCACGAAGGCGACCGGGTCGTCCTTGGCCGCGTTCACGACGTGCTCGGCGCCGTGCTTGCGCGCCAGCTCGAGCTTCGCGTCGTCGACGTCCACGCCGATCACGCGCATGCCCATCGCCACCGCGTACTGGACCGCGATGTGGCCGAGGCCGCCGATGCCGCTGATGACCATCCACTGCCCCGGGTGCGTGTTCGCGACCTTGAGGCCCTTGTAGACCGTGACGCCCGCGCACAGGATCGGCGCGACCTCGACGTCGTCGACCCCGTCGGGCACGCGTGCGGCGAAGCGCTCGTCCACGAGCATGTACTCGCCGAACGAGCCGTCGACGCCGTAGCCGCCGTTCTGCTGCTGCTCGCACAGCGTCTCCCAGCCCTGGCGGCAGTACTCGCAGGCGCCGCACGCCGACCACAGCCAGGCGTTGCCGACCCGGTCGCCGACCGCGAGCTGCGTGACGCCCTCGCCGAGCGCGACCACCTCGCCGAAGCCCTCGTGGCCGGGGATGAGCGGGCGCTTCGGCGGCACCGGCCAGTCGCCGTTCACGGCGTGCAGGTCGGTGTGGCAGACGCCCGAGGTGATCAGCCGGACGAGCGCCTGGCCCGGGCCGGGCGTCGGCACCGGCACCTCGTCGATGGTCAGGGGGGCGCCGGCCTCGGCGCTGACGGCGGCGCGCATCGTGCGCGGGATGTCGGTCATGGTTCGTCCTCTCCACCACCGACGCTAGTCCGCGAAGGTGTCACCGACGTTGCATCCGATTTGGCCCCCGACCCCGGACGTGAAAGGCTGGAATCCGAGCCGGGATCCCCGGCCACCGGACGAGTGGAGTCGTACCCGGAGCGCGACAAGACGGCCACGAAGGAGTCCGTCATGTCGTGGATCGTTCTGGTCGTCTCGGGTCTGTTCGAGGCCGTGTGGGCCACCGCCCTGGGTCGCAGCGAGGGCTTCAGCAAGCTCGTCCCCTCGATCGTCTTCGTCGTCGCCTGCGCCATCTCGATGGCCGGCCTCGCGTGGGCGATGCGGGACCTGCCGATCGGCACCGCCTACGCCGTGTGGGTGGGCATCGGCGCCGCCGCCACGGTCGGCTGGGCCATGTTCACCGGCACCGAGCCGATCTCGATCACCAAGTTCCTGCTCATCGGCGGGCTGATCGGCTGCGTCGTCGGTCTCAAGCTCGCGCACTGAGTCGCGCACGCGGCCGCCGGACTCGCCTCGTCGGAGGCGGTTCGGCTGGCCGCGGCCGACTACGCTGTCGGTGTGTACGAAAGCGTGATCCAGGACCTCATCGACGAGCTCGGTCGACTGCCGGGCATCGGCCCGAAGAGCGCCCAGCGGATCGCGTTCCACCTCCTCGACGCCGACCCCGAGGACGTCAAGCGCTTCGCGCAGACCCTCGTCGACGCCAAGACCAAGGTCCTGTTCTGCTCGGTCTGCGGCAACGTCACGGTCGACACCACGTGCCGCATCTGCTCCGACCCGCGCCGCGACGACTCGGTGCTGTGCGTGGTCGAGGAGAGCAAGGACGTCATCGCGATCGAGCGCACCCGTGAGTTCCGCGGCCGCTACCACGTGCTGGGCGGCGCGATCAGCCCCATCGCGGGCATCGGTCCCGACCAGCTGCGCATCAAGGAGCTGCTCGGCCGCCTGCAGGACGGCGCCGTCACCGAGGTCATCATCGCCACCGACCCGAACCTCGAGGGCGAGGCCACGGCCACGTACCTCATGCGGATGCTCGTGCCGATCGGCCTGAAGGTCACCAAGCTCGCCAGCGGCCTGCCCGTGGGCGGCGACCTCGAGTACGCCGACGAGGTCACCCTCGGGCGCGCGTTCGAGGGCCGCACCGCCGTCGGCTGATGGCCGAACCCGGTCAACCGGGGAAACTTCGCTCTCGTCCAGCGCCCGGACGGCGGGCCGGAGGCTGGAAGCGCAGGGGCTAGACTGGCCGAGGCGCAACGTGGCGTCATCTCCCTGTGCCAGCAACCCCCAGAGCAAGGAAATGTCCATGGGCATCGTCGTGCAGAAGTACGGCGGCTCGTCGGTGGCGGACGCCACCAGCATCAAGCGAGTCGCCCAACGCATCGTGGCGACCAAGAAGGCCGGTCACGACGTGGTCGTCGTCGTGTCCGCGATGGGTGACACGACCGACGAGCTGATCGACCTGGCCAACCAGGTCTCTCCCCTCCCGCCGGGCCGCGAGCTCGACATGCTCCTCACCGCAGGTGAGCGCATCTCGATGGCGCTGCTGGCGATGGCGATCGAGACCCTGGGCCAGGAGGCGCGCAGCTTCACCGGCTCGCAGGCCGGCGTCCTCACCGACGACGTCCACGGCAAGGCCAAGATCATCGACGTCACGCCCGGCCGCCTCCAGTCGGCGATCGCCGACGGCGCGATCGTCATCGTGGCGGGCTTCCAGGGCGTCTCGCAGACCACCAAGGACATCACCACGCTCGGCCGCGGCGGCTCGGACACCACCGCCGTCGCGCTGGCGTCGGCGCTCAAGGCCGACGTGTGCGAGATCTACACCGACGTCGACGGCATCTTCACCGCCGACCCGCGCATCGTCCCCACGGCCACGCGCATCCCCGCGATCTCCTACGAGGAGACGCTCGAGATGGCCGCCAGCGGTGCGAAGATCCTGCACCTGCGGTGCGTCGAGTACGCCCGCCGCAACACCATGCCCATCCACGTGCGGTCGTCGTTCAGCGACAAGACGGGCACGTGGGTCGTGGCCGCCGAAGACGTCAGCAAGTACACGGAAGAAGGACAGGCGATGGAGCACGCCATCATCTCCGGGGTCGCCCACGACCGCAGCGAGGCCAAGATCACCGTCGTCGGGGTGCCCGACAAGGTGGGCTACGCCGCCGCCGTCCTGCGCGCCCTGGCCGAGGCCCGGATCAACATCGACATGATCGTCCAGAACGTGTCGGCCGCCGCGACGGCGCTCACCGACATCTCCTTCACGCTGCCGCGCGACGACGGCCAGACCGCGATGACCGCGCTGGCCCGCCTCAAGGACCAGATCGGCTTCGAGCGCCTGCAGTACGACGACAGCGTCGGCAAGGTCTCGATCGTCGGCGCCGGCATGCGCTCGCAGCCCGGCATCACCGCCACGTTCTTCGAGGCGCTGGCCGCGGCCGGCGTCAACATCGGCATGATCTCCACCTCCGAGATCCGCATCTCGGTCGTCGTGGGCGAGAACGAGGTCGACGCTGCGGTCAACGCCGCCCACGAGGCCTTCGGCCTGGGCAACGAGGACACCGAGGCCGTCGTGTACGGAGGGACCGGGCGATGAACGAGCGCCAGCGAGTGATCAATTCAGCACGTGGAATCGCGGCACCGACCTACCGTGCCCTTTCCGAGGCGGTGGCGCGATGACCAAGATCGGAGTCGTCGGCGCGACCGGCCAGGTCGGCGCCGTCATGCGTCAGCTGCTCGAGGACCGGAACTTCCCCGCGGAGTCGGTGCGCTTCTTCGCCTCGGCCCGCTCGGCGGGCAAGACCCTGCCGTTCCGCGGCGAGGAGATCGTCGTCGAGGACACCGCCACGGCGGACGTCTCCGACCTCGACATCGCGCTGTTCAGCGCCGGCGCCACGATGAGCAAGGTCCAGGCCCCGCGCTTCGCCGAGGCCGGCGTGACCGTCATCGACAACTCGTCGGCGTGGCGCAAGGACCCGAGCATCCCGCTGGTCGTCAGCGAGGTGAACCCCGGCGACATCCCCGCAGGCGACGGCCCCCGCGGCCGCGGCATCATCGCGAACCCGAACTGCACCACCATGGCCGCGATGCCGGTGCTCAAGCCGCTGCACGACGCCGCCGGTCTCGTCCGGCTCACCGTCAGCAGCTACCAGGCGGTCTCGGGCTCGGGCTTGGCCGGCGTCGAGGAGCTGCACTCGCAGGCCCTCGCCACGGTCGAGAAGGCCGACGCGCTCACCCACGACGGTCGCGCGCTCGAGTTCCCCGAGCCGGTCAAGTACGTCGCGCCGATCGCGTTCAACGTGATCGCGCTGGCGGGCGCGATCGTCGACGACGGCTCGCACGAGACCGACGAGGAGCAGAAGCTCCGCAACGAGTCGCGCAAGATCCTCGGCCTGCCCGACCTGCGGGTCGCGGGCACGTGCGTGCGCGTCCCGGTGTTCACGGGCCACTCGCTGTCGATCCACGCCGAGTTCGCGAACGACATCACGCCTGAGCAGGCCGAGGAGATCCTCGGCTCGGCGCCCGGCGTGACGCTCACCGACGTGCCCACCCCGCTCGAGGCGGCCGGGCGCGACGAGAGCCTCGTCGGCCGCATCCGCCAGGACCAGTCGCTCGAGGGAAACCAGGGCCTCGTGCTGTTCGTGTCGGGCGACAACCTGCGCAAGGGTGCCGCGCTCAACACGATCCAGATCGCCGAGCTGCTGGTCTGATCTGCCAGCCCGCCCAAGATGTGCTCCCATTTCCACCTTTCAGAGGGCTTGAAAGGTAGAAATGGGAGCAAATCTCGTCAAGGGCGGAAGGCGAGGAAGTCGTCGAGGACCTCGGGGTTCTGCAGCGCGCCCTTGGCTGCCGCGTCGTCCACGGGCGTGCCGCGCAGGATCTTCTTGACGGGTACCTCGAGCTTCTTGCCCGAGAGCGTGCGCGGCATGCCGCGCACCTGGTGCACCTCGTCGGGCACGTGGCGAGGCGACAGCTTCGAGCGCAGCTCGGTGGCGATCCGCTTCGTGAGGTCGTCGTCGAGCACCGCGCCCTCGACGAGCGCCACGAACAGCAGCAGGCGCCCGGCGCCGCCCTCGGAGTCCTCGAGGTGAACCACGATGCTGTCGGCGACCTCGGGCATCGACTCGACGACCGAGTAGAACTCCGAGGTGCCCAGCCTCACGCCACCGCGGTTGAGCGTGGCGTCGCTGCGGCCGGTGATCGTGCACGAGCCGTACGAGGTCAGGTTGATCCAGTCGCCGTGGCGCCAGACGCCCGGGAAGTCCTCGAAGTAGGCGGCGCGGTAGCGCGAGCCGTCGTCGTCGCCCCAGAAGCCGACGGGCATGGACGGCATCGGCTGCTTGATGACGAGCTCACCCAACTGGTCGCGCACCGGCCGGCCCTGCTCGTCGAACGAGTCCACGTCGCAGCCCAGCGACCGGCACGAGATCTCGCCCGCGTAGACCGGCACCGTGGGCGCCGCCCCGACGAACGCCGCACAGGTGTCCGTGCCGCCCGAGACCGAGGCCAGCTGCACCTGCGGGTCGAACTCGTCGTAGACCCAGCGGAATCCTGCCTCGGGCAGCGGGGCGCCGGTGGAGCCGAGCGCGCGCAGCGCCGAGAGGTCGGCGACCTGCGCGGGGTGCAGCTCCTCCTTGCGGCACTGGAGCAGGAACGGCGCGCTGGTGCCGAAGTACGTCACCCCGACCTCGGCGGCCATCTGCCAGAGCGCCTCGAGGCCCGGATGGGCCGGGTTGCCGTCGAACATCACCACGGTGGTGCCCGCGCCGATGCCGGAGACGAGGTAGTTCCACATCATCCAGCCGGTGGTGGAGAACCAGAAGAAGCGGTCCTCGGGGCCGAGGTCGCTCTGCAGGCTGAGCGCCTTGAGGTGTTCGATCGTGATGCCGCCGTGTCCGTGCACGATCGGCTTCGGCAGGCCCGTGGTGCCCGAGGAGAACAAGACGTAGAGCGGTGCGTCGAACGGCAGCCGCGCGAACTCGAGCGGGCCGGTGGTGGCGGTGAACTCCCGCCAGGTCGTGGCGCCTTCGGGAGCGGGCGCCTCGGGGTCCAGGTACGGCAGCCAGACGACCTGGCGCAGTGACGGCAGCGCCTCGGTGATCGTGGCCACCTGGTCGCGCCGGTCGATCCCCTTGTCGCCGTAGCGGTAGCCGTCGACGGCGAGCAGAACCACAGGCTCGATCTGCTGCCACCGGTCGATGACGCTCTGCGTGCCGAACTCGGGCGCGCACGAGGAGAAGATCGCGCCGAGGCTGGCCGACGCCAGCAGCAGCACGAGCGTCTCGGGGATGTTCGGCGCGTAGGCCGCCACCCGGTCGCCGGGGGCGACGCCGGCCGCGAGGAGTCCCTGCCGTGCCCGCGCCACCTGCTCGCGCAGCCCGGCGGCGGTCAGCGTGACCTCGTCGCGGCTCTGCGACCGCGCGATCACCACGACGTCGTCGTCGGCGCGCCCCGGGATGCGCAGCATCGCCTCGGCGTAGTTGAGCCGCAGCTCGGGGAACCACCGCGCTCCGGGCATCGAGGCATCGGGGAGCACGGGCTCGGCGGTGCCGTCGTGCGGCAGGTCGAGGTACTCCACCCAGGCGCCCCAGAACCCGGCGAGATCGTCCACCGACCACTGCCACAGCGCGTCGTAGTCGGGGACGTCCACTCCCTTCGTGCGGGCGACCCAGGCGGCGAAGCGCTCGATCGCGGAGGTGCCGGAGAGGGCGGGCTCCCAGAGGACGTCGGCAGGCATGTCGGCAGTCTAGGTGTGACGCACGACGCACGAGAGTCGGGACCGGGCAGGGCGCGAGGCGGCCGCCGGCCGTGGCTTCCCCACCAGACCGACGACCGCCTCGCTCGCACCGGCGTGCCCCCCAGCACGCCGGCGCACCCCGCACGATGGAAGACCTGCGGGGCGGCTCCTCGGCCTTCCCGCCCCGGTGCACACACGCGGGAGAACCCGCTCACCGGAGCTGCCGAGCGCCCGGAGCGATCCGGGCACCCGGTCAGTGTGCCCTAACTGCGAGTTACGCGCCAATCGGGAGGGCGTGAGCCGATGCACCCCAGAGCGGCACGAAGCCCGGACTCCGAGGGAGTCCGGGCTTCGTGAGTGGGTCGGGGTGACAGGATTTGAACCTGCGGCCTCGTCGTCCCGAACGACGCGCGCTACCAAACTGCGCCACACCCCGTGTGCAACCTCGGAAATTCTACCCGGTCAGGGTGAGGACTGTCGCCTCGGGTCGGCAACAGAACCGGAACGGGGTGAACGGCGAGGTCCCGCAGCCCGCCGAGACGTGCAGCCACGAGGCGTCGTGACCCGGGGTCCGGTGCGTGTGGAGGCCGTTCGCGCGGGCCCGGTCGATGTCGCAGTTCGTGACCAGCGCGCCGAACCCCGGAACCTGCAGCTGGCCGCCGTGCGTGTGCCCCGCGAGGATCAGCTCGTTGCCCGCGGCGTTGAACGAGTCGAGCACGCGCAGGTAGGGCGCGTGCGCGACGCCGATGCGCAGGTCGGCGGTGGCGTCGGCGGGCTGGTGGTCGAGCCGGTCGAACCGCAGGTGCGGGTCGTCGACGCCGGTGAAGGCGATGCGGGTGCCCTTGACCGTGAGCTCGTCCCGCCGGTTGTTGAGGTCGCGCCACCCCTGGTGGGAGAGCACGGCGCGCAGCTCCTCGTACGGCAGGTCGCGGGGGCGCTCCCAGTCGCCGCCGGTGTCGACGCCGGTGCCGCCGGTGAGGTAGGTGGCCGGGTTCTTGAGCTTCGGCGAGTAGTAGTCGTTGGACCCGAAGACGAAGACGCCGGGCACCTGCAGGAGGTCGGAGAGGGCGGTCACGAGAGGCACGACCGAGTCGCGGTGGGCGAGGTTGTCGCCCGTGTCCACGACGAGGTCCGGCCGCAGCCCGGCGAGGGACTCGAGCCACTCCTGCTTCGCGTGCTGGCCCGGCGTGAGGTGGATGTCCGACAGGTGCAGCACGCGGATCGGCTCGTGCCCCGCGGGCAGCACCGGCGCCGTGAACTCGCGCACCACGAAGCGGCGCGTGGCCTCGACGTAGGAGTACGCGAGCGTGCCCAGTCCGAGCGCCGTGGTCGCTCCCAGCAGCCGGGTCAGTCGCATGCCGGAAGCCTAGTGGCCGCCACCGACCGCCGTCAGATCCAGCCGTGCTCGTACGCGTGCTCGGCTGCCTCGTACCGCGAGGACGTGTCGGTCTTGGTCATCGCGCTCGACAGGTAGTTGCGGACCGTGCCCTCGGCGAGGTGCAGGGTGCCCGCGATCTCGGCCACCGAGAGGTGGCGCCGGGTCAGCCGCAGCGCGTCCAGCTCGCGGTCCGAGAGCGGCGAGGCCTCGGCGTTCAGTGCGGCTGCGGCGACCTCGGAGTCGACGTAGCGCCGGCCCGCCGCGACCTCGCGGATGACCTGCGCGAGGGCCGACACGGGGCTCGACTTGGGCACGAAGCCCGCGATCCCGGCGGCCATGGCGCGCCGGAGCACGCCCGGGCGGGCGTGGCGGGTCATGAGGACCGACCGCGCGAGACCGTCGATCTGGGTCGCGACCTCGATCCCGTCCGTCGGCGGCATCTCCAGGTCGAGCAGCACGACGTCGGGCGCGTGCGTCCGCACCAGGTCGAGCCCGTCGGCGCCGTTGCCGGCCTCGCCCACGACCTCGAGGTCCTCCTCCAGGGCGAGCAGGGCCACGATCGCGCTGCGGATCATCTCCTCGTCGTCGACGACCACGACCCGGATCACAGGACCACCTCGACGGTGAAGCGGTCGTCCTCGCGCCGGACCGCCAAGCGGCCGCCGCCCGCCGCGACCCGCTCGGTCAGCGACGCCAGGCCCGAGCCGGGCGACCCCGTGGCCTCGCGGGCGCCGTCGTTCGTGATGGCCAGGCGCTCCGGTGACGCCTCGATCCGCACGGTGGTCGCGGCGCTGTGGCGCAGGATGTTCGTCGTCGCCTCGCGCAGCGCCAGCGCGAACAGCGGCTGGTCGAGGCCCTCGTCGCACTCCACGGTGACGTCGGCGCCGGCCGCCTCGAGGACGGCGGCCGCGTTGGCCATCTCCTCGCGCAGGCTCGTGCGCCGGTAGCCGCGCACGATCTCCTTGGTCTCGGTCATCGCATCGCGCGCGATCTGCTGGACCTCGCCCATCGACGCCCTCGCGGCGGCGGGATCGCGGTCGAGCTGGCGCTCGGCGAGCTCGGCCTTGAGCGCGATCACCTGCAGGTGGTGACCCTGGACGTCGTGCAGGTCGGCCGCGAGGCGCAGCCGCTCGCGCACCGCCGCGAGGTCGGCCTCGGCCTCGCCCGCGGACCGCACCTGGAGCATGAGCTGCCACAGCCAGACCTGGAACACCGAGACGGCCGGCAGGAAGAGGGCCATGAAGCCGATGACGTACGCGCCCTGGAAGTCCAGGTCGAGCAGCTGGTCCCAGCCCGCGACGGCGTAGAGGCCGAGCAGCACCGGCACCGCCAGCACCAGCAGGGTGTTGCGTCGCCGTGGCGACACGTCGATCGCCAGCAGCGAGACGACGAGCCACGGCACGAGGACGATCCCCGGCGGGAAGGTCGGCGGCAGCCAGGCCAGCGGGTAGACCAGCAGGGCCGGGGCGAGGTACTTCGCCCGCTGCGACCACGCGATCTGCTCGTGCCCCAGTCCGTGGCGCGCCGCGGCGATGAGGGGCCGGCAGGAGAGCCACACGACCGCGGCGATCACCACGAGCAGCAGGACGCTGCGCACGACCGCGGTGCCCTGGACCAGGTCGCCCGTCGCCCGCGCCGCCGGGCCGATCGTCCCGAACACGACGTAGATCCACAGACTCGAGGCGGTGTAGCGCCAGGTCGCGACGAAGCCGTCGGGGTTCGAGCTCACGGTCCCGACCGTAGCCGAGGAGGCGCATGACAGATGTCATCGGATCTGGTGACTCCACGCGCTGGTGGGCACCGGTCCCCGGCCGCGAGGGTGGAGACATGGAGACCCCCGACAACGCCGTGATCGACGTTCGCGGCCTGACCTGCACGTACGGTGACTTCACCGCCGTGCGCGACCTCGACCTGACGGTCCGGCGCGGCGAGCTGTTCGCCCTGCTGGGCACGAACGGCGCGGGAAAGACCACCACGATGGAGACCCTGGAGGGACATCGGGCCGCGGACGCTGGGAGGGTCCGCGTCCTGGGGATGGACCCGGTCGCCGACCGCGCGCGACTGCGGCCCCGGCTCGGCATCATGCTGCAGGAGTCGGGATTCGCCGGCGACCTCACGGTGCGCGAGACCGTGGACCTGTGGGCCTCGCTCACGACCAACCCCCGCCGCACCGACGACGCGCTGGAGCGGCTCGGCCTGGCCGACCGCGCCGGGACCCGCGTGGTCCAGCTGTCCGGCGGTCAGCGCCGCCGACTCGACCTCATCCTCGCGACGCTCAACAACCCCGAGGTGCTGTTCCTCGACGAGCCGTCGGCCGGGCTGGACCCCGAGTCCCGCGAGGCCGCCTGGCGCTTCGTCGCCGACCTGAAGGCCGGCGGCACCACGGTCGTGCTGACCACGCACTACCTGGAGGAGGCCGAGGCGCTGGCCGACCACGTCGCGATCATGCACGAGGGCAGCGTCGCCACCGAGGGCAGCGTCTCGGACGTCGTGGGCACCGCGCCCGCCGCGATCGAGTTCACCACCGTCGGCCTGGCCGGCGCCGACCTCGACCGCGAGCTGCGCACCGTCGTCGACCCCGTCTCGCTGCGCATCACGGCGGACCGCGTCCGCCTCGACGTCGCCGACCTGCAGTCCTCGCTGGGCCGCCTGCTGCGCTGGGCCGACCAGCACGGCCACCGTCTCGAGCGGCTCAACGCCTCGGAGGCCAGCCTGTCCGAGATCTTCACCCGCGTCAGCCACAGCAGCAACCGTCTGGAGGATGCCTCATGAGCACCACGACCACGCCCACCTCGCCGACCGCACTCGCTCGCGTCCGCGCGATCGCGGGCTCGGAGTTCCGGCTCATCGCACGCTCGAAGGCCGTGCTCTTCAGCGCCACCGCGCTGCCGCTGATGTTCGCCGCGTTCCTGTTCGTCCAGCGCGAGACCGCCGTCGAGGCGTCCGACGACACCACCGCATCGGTCGGCATGGTCTCGATGGTCGTCATGTTCTTCGTGATGTTCACCGTCTACATCACCGCCACGACGACCCTCGTGACCCGGCGCCAGGACCTGTTCCTCAAGCGGCTGCGCTCGGGCGAGTCCTCCGACCTCGTGATCCTGACGGGCCTGCTCGTGCCGCCGGTCCTGCTGTGCCTGGGCCAGACCGTGCTGGTCCTGGTCGCCATGGTGGCGCTGGGCAACGGGATGCCGGGTGCCTGGTGGTGGCTGCTGGTGGCGCTCGTCGGGCTGCTGGCCTCGTCGGTCACCGCCGCCACCGCGACCGCCGCGCTGACCCCCAACGCCAGCGCCGCGCAGATCTCGAGCATGCCCTACGTCGCTCTCGCGCTCGGCACCCTCATCGCCTCGCCGATGACCGAGAACCGCTGGCTCGACCTCACGCCCGGCGGCGCGCTCGTGACGCTGGTGCGCGCCGCCTACGAGATGGACGTCTACGGCAACGTCGGCGTGTCCGTCGCGGGCCTCGCCCTGTGGACGTACTTCGGGTACGACCTGTCCAGGCGCCTGTTCCGCTGGGAGCCGCGGCACTGAGATCGCTCGTCGCGCAGGCGGTGGGAGAATGGCGACATGTCAGCTCTCAAGGACCGCCTGCGCGACGACCTCAACACCGCCCTGAAGTCCCGTGACGCCCTGCGCACCTCCGTGATCCGCATGGCGCTCGCCGCGATCACCAACGCGGAGGTCGCCGGCAAGGAGGCGCGCGAGCTGACCGACGACGACGTCCTCACCGTGCTGTCGTCGGAGGCCAAGAAGCGCCGCGAGTCGGCCACCGCGTTCGACGAGGGCAACCGCCCCGAGCTCGCCGAGAAGGAGCGCGCCGAGGCCGCCATCCTGGCCGACTACCTGCCCGAGCCCCTCAGCGACGAGGAGATCGCCGCGATCGTCTCGGACGTCATCGACCGGACCGGCGCCGCCGGCGAGGGCATGAAGGCGATGGGCAAGGTCATGGGCGCCGTCTCGGCACAGACCAAGGGCCGTGCCGACGGCGGCGCCGTGGCCGCCGAGGTCAGGCGCCAGCTGGGCGCCTGAGCCCCTCGCTCAGTCGTCGTCCCCGCCGCGGCCGCGTCCGCGGCCCGGGCGATCGTCGTCGCCCCCGCCGCTCTTCTTCGTGGCGCGGGGCGCAGACGGCAGCGTCACCGAGTCGAACTTGGCCGGGGTGAGCGACTTCTCGATCTCGCCCATGGCCGCCTTCCACTGCGGACCCGCCAGCGAGGAGCCGCCGGCCTGGGAGAACGACACCGGGGTGCCGCGCAGCGTGGTGCCGACGAGGCCGGCCGGCTGGCCCTTCTTGTTGATGCCCGCGATCATCGACGCCGCGGAGATCTCGGGGGTGTAGCCGGTGTACCAGACGGCCTTGCTGTCGTTGGTGGTACCGGTCTTGGCGGCCGACGGGATGCTCAGGCCGGTGCCGTTGCTGTAGCCGAAGCCGCCGGGCTGCTGCAGGCCGACGAGGATCGCGTTGATCGTGGCGGCGGTCTTCTTGCTCATGGCGCGCTTGCACTCGGGCTTGTACTTCTTGATCGTCTTGCCGCTGCGGTCGAGGATCTCGGCGACCGGGGCGGGCTCGCAGTACATGCCCCCGGCGGCGGGGGTGGCGTAGGCGGCGGCCATGTCGAGCGGGCTGACGTCGATCGGGCCCAGCGTGAACGACGGGATGTAGCTGCCGGGGCTGCCCTTGTCGATGTCGGGCTCGGCGGTGGGGATGCCCATCCGCTTGGCCATCTTCACCGTCTCGCACAGGCCGGCGTCGCGCTCGAGCTGGGCGAAGTAGGTGTTCACCGAGCGACGCAGGCCGGTGACCATGTTGAAGCCGCCCGCACCCGTGGAGTTCTTGACCTCCCACTGGCCGGTGCCGTTGCCGTCGCAGTCGAAGTAGGTGCCCGTGGGGATCCTCATCGTCTGCGGCGAGTTGTAGGACTTGCTCGCGGGGATGCCGTCCTCGAGGGCCGCGGCCGCGGTGAACATCTTGAAGGTCGAGCCGGCCTGGAAGCCGTTCGAGTCGCCGTACCGGCGCGGCACCGAGAAGTTGATGTACGTCTCGCCCTTGCCCTTGCCCATCGAGCGCGACTGGCCGATGGCGCGCACCTTGCCGGTGCCGGGCTCGACGAGGGCCAGCGAGCCGATCGCCTTGTCGGTGTCGCCGACGTACTTCGTGACCGCCTTGTTGACGGCCTTCTGCATCGACAGGTCGATGTTGGTCTTGATGGTGAGGCCGCCGCGCTCGAGCATCGCCTGACGCTCCTTGACGGTCTCGCCCAGCGCCGGCTCCTGCAGCAGGTAGCGGCGGATGTAGTCGCACGAGAACGCGGCCTCGGAGTCGACGCAGCCGTTGGGGAACGACGTGATCTTCAGGCCGATCGGGGTGGCGCTGAGCTCCTCGGCCTCGGCCTCGGGGATCTTGCCGAGGCGGGCCATGACGCCGAGCACCGTGTTGCGGCGCTGGAGCGCGCGCTCGGGGTAGATGCGCGGGTTGAACTGCTCGGGGTTCTGCACGAGGCCGGCCAGCGTGGCGGCCTGCGCGGTGGACAGCTTGTCGGGGCTGACCGAGAAGTAGTGGTAGGCCGCGGCGCGGATGCCGTACGCGCCGTCGCCGAAGTAGGCGATGTTGAGGTAGTGCTCCAGGATCTCGTCCTTGGAGTACTTCTTCTCGTAGTTGATCGCCAGCTTGAGCTCGCGGATCTTGCGGGCCGTGGACACCTCGGTGGCGGCGGCGCGCTGCTCCTTGGTCGTGGCCTGCTGCACGAGCGTGAGCTTGACGAGCTGCTGGGTGATCGACGAGCCACCCTGCGTGTTGCCGTCGGAGGCGTTGTTCATCAGGGCGCGCAGCGTGCCCTTGAGGTCGAGGGCGCCGTGCTCGTAGAAGCGGTAGTCCTCGATCGAGATGATCGCGGTCTGCATGACCGGCGCGATCTTCTTCAGCGGCACGTCCTGGCGGTTCTCCTGGTAGAAGTACGCGACGCGCTTGCCGTTGGAGGCGATCAGGCGGGTGGTCTGCGGATTCGGCAGGTCCTGCAGCGCGAGCGGCAGGTCGACGACGTCCTTGCTGACCTTGTTCGACGTGCTGGCCAGGAAGGCCGTGCCGGGCACGAAGATCGCCGCGACGATCACTCCGGCCAGCACCGAGAGCCACGCGATCGAGCCGATCGCCCCCAGCTTCGACGTCGGCCGCGGTTCGCTCTCGGCGACCTTCTTGATCGAGTCACCCATGTCCTGCCACGCCATGGGCACGAGGATACGGGAGATCGGCAACCCGCCCCGGCACCGGCGAGACCAGCGCGGCCCGGGAGCGACATGACTATTTGGGACTATGTATCAACTACCCGGAGGAATCTGTCCGGTTACCGCGGAAATCCCTAGGCTCTTTCACAGCAGAAACAAGTTCACCTCTCGGTCACGGGGACCCGGAGGATCTCGGGAAAGGGTCTCTGCGCATGTGGAACGACAACTGGTCTCAGAACGCGGCTTGCCTCGGCAAGTCGGATGATCTCTTCGTGAAGGGCGCGGAGCAGAACCGCGCCAAGCTCGTCTGCAACGGCTGCGGCGTCCGCGCCGAGTGCCTCGCCGAGGCGCTCGACAACCGGATCGAGTGGGGCGTCTGGGGTGGCATGACCGAGCGTGAGCGCCGCGCCCTGCTGCGTCGCAAGCCCAACGTCCGCAAGTGGCGCGAGCTGCTCGTTCCCGCCAGCTGACCTGACCTCAGGCGCCCTGCGGGGCGCCGAGGTGATCACCGATCACCCTCAGGCCACCGAGGTCGTGGACGTCCGTGTCCAGTGCCGGCACGGGCACCACCTCCACGTTGCGGTGTGCCGCACTGAACCGCTCGCGCAGGCGGTTCTCCCGCTCCGCCAGCCGCATCCGCTCGGCATGGACGTCGAGCAGCTCCGCGGTCCGGCGCTCCGCCGCCCGCCCGTCCGCCAGGCGGGGCGAGGCCGACTCGGCGTCGGCCGCCGTGACGCCGGCCGCCGACTCGTCGTGGACGCGATTCACCACGAGGCCCGCCAGCGGCATGTCGTCGGCCGCCAGCCGCTCCACGAAGTAGGCCGCCTCGCGCATCGCCGCCGCCTCGGGCGCCGCGATCACCAGGAACGCCGTGCCGTCGGCCTGCAGCAGCGAGAACGTCGCCTCGGCCCGCTGGCGGAACCCGCCGAAGAGCGTGTCGAACGCGGCGATGAACGTCTGCATGTCGGTGAGGACCTGCGCGCCCAGCACCTTGTTGAGCGCGCCCGTCACGATGCCCAGGCCCGCCGACAGCAGCTTGGCCGGGCCGCGCGCCGGCGCCAGCATGAGCCGGATGAACCGGCCGTCGAGCAGCGACGAGAGCCGCTCGGGAGCATCGAGGAAGTCCAGCGCCGACCGTGACGGCGGCGTGTCCACGACGATGAGGTCCCACCGGTCCTCGGCGTGCAGCTGGCCCAGCTTCTCCATCGCCATGTACTCCTGCGTTCCCGCGAACGAGCTCGACAGCGCGACGTAGAAGGGGTTGGCGAGGATCTCGGCGGCCTTCTCGGGCGAGGCGTGCGCCTCGACGACCTCGTCGAAGGTCGTCTTCATGTCGAGCATCATCGCGTCGAGCGAGCCGCCGAGCTCCGTGTCGATGCCCTTGACCGGACGCGGGGTGTTGTCGAGCTCGAGCAGGCCGAGCGACTGGGCCAGGCGTCGCGCTGGGTCGATCGTCAGCACGCACACCGTGCGGCCCTGCTCGGCCGCGCGCAGGGCGAGCGCCGCGGCGGTGGTGGTCTTGCCGACGCCTCCGGAGCCGCAGCACACGACGATGCGGGTGGTCGGGTCGGCGATCAGGCCGTCGACGTCGATCCGCGCCGGCTGCTCGGTGGCGGAGAGCCGGCGCTCGGTGCGAGGCCGGCGCTCGCGCGGGGTGGTGGTCACGCGGGCGGTCATCGGGCGTCCTCCACGAGCGGCGCGAGCTCGGCGGCGAGGTCCTGCAGCGCGCCCAGGTCGATCCCGCCCGTCAGCAGCGGGAGCGTGACGTGCGGCCGACCGCACTCCTCGATGATCGTGCACTGCTCGTTCTGCAGCTGCTGGCGCTCGATGTGCCCGAACCCGTCGGCGACCAGCGTGGCGGCGGCGTCGCGCGGCAGCCCGGCCTTCTCCAGCACTGGCGCGACGGCCTTCGCATCGAGGCGACCCGCCTCGAGCGCCTCGACGGTGTCGTCGGACAGCAGGGACGGTCGCACGAGGTTCACCACGACGTGCCCCACCGGCAGCCCCTCGCGGCTGAGCTCGTCGATGCCGTCGAGTGTCTCCTGCACGGGCATCTCCTCCAGCACGGTGACCAGGTGCACCGCTGTCTGCGGGCTGCGCATCATGCTCATGATCGACTCGGACTGCGTCTTGATCGGGCCGACCTTCGCCAGACCCGCCACGTCGTCGTTGACGCCCAGGAACCGCGCGATCCGGCCCGTGGGCGGTGCGTCCACCACGACCGCGTCGTAGACGAACCGCGAGGACTTGTCGCCCGTGCGGCGGCGGGTGGCCTCGTAGACCTTGCCGGTGAGCAGCACGTCGCGGACGCCCGGCGCGATCGTCGTGGCGAAGTCGATGACGCCGAACTTGTCGAGGGCCCGGCCGGCCCGACCGAGGCGGTAGTACATCTGCAGGTACTCCAGCAGCGCGGCCTCGGGATCGATCGCGAGCGCGTGCACGTGGCCCCCGGCGTCGCTCGTGGCGATCCTGCGCTCCTCGTACGGCAGCGGCGGGACGTCGAAGAGCTGGGCGATGCCCTGGCGGCCCTCGACCTCGCACAGCAGGACCTTCAGTCCCTTGCCGGCGAGCGCCAGTGCGAGCGCGGCCGCCACCGTGGTCTTGCCGGTGCCGCCCTTGCCCGTCACGACGTGCAGTGGAGTCGAGTTGGCCACGCCGTCGAGACTACCGAGGGTCGGGCCGGAACGTCGGGCGAGAACCGCACCCGCCCGCGCGGGGATACAGTCGGGGCCATGACCAAGTGGGAATACCTGACGGCCCCCGTGCTCGTCCACGCGACCAAGCAGATCCTCGACAACTTCGGGCGCGACGGCTGGGAGCTGGTCCAGATCGTGCCCGGCATGAACCCCGAGAACCTCGTCGCCTACTTCAAGCGCCCGGTGGCCTGACATGGGCGCCGTCGTCGACCGCCTGGCCTCGATGGGGCTCACGGTCCCCGAGGTCGCGGCGCCCGTCGCGTCCTACGTCCCGGCCCTGCGCAGCGGCTCGCACGTGTTCACGTCCGGCCAGCTGCCGTTCGTCGACGGCGTCCTGCCCGGCACCGGCAAGGTCGGCGCCGAGGTCACGCCCGAGGACGCGCAGGAGTACGCGCGGCTGTGCGCGCTCAACGTCATCGCCGCGATCAGCTCGGTGGTCGACCTCGACTCGGTCGTCCGTGTCGTGAAGCTGACCGTGTTCGTCGCGAGCGACCCGTCGTTCACCGGCCAGCCCGCCGTGGCCAACGGCGCGAGCGACCTCATGGCCGCCGCGTTCGGCGCCGCCGGATCGCACGCCCGCAGCGCCGTCGGCGTCGCCGTGCTGCCTCTCGACACTCCCGTCGAGATCGACGCGGTCGTCGAGGTCCGCTGACGTGCTGGTCCCGGTCCCGGCCCGGATGCAGGAGCGGCTGAAGGACTTCGACCCCGAGACGGCCGTCACCCCGAAGGACGCGGCCACGATCGCCGTCGTCCGCGACGGCGAGGACGGCATCGAGGCCTTCCTCATGCGCCGTCACTCCGCCATGGCGTTCGCCGCGGGCATGTACGTGTTCCCCGGCGGCGGCGTGCAGGACGACGACGGCGAGCCGATGACCTGGGTGGGCCCCGCCCCCGAGGTCTGGGCCGAGCGCTTCCACTGCGAACCCGACCGCGCGGCCCGGCTCGTCGTGGCTGCCGTACGCGAGACGTTCGAGGAGACCGGCGTGCTGCTGGCCGGGCCCGACGAGCACTCCGTCGTCGGCGACACCACCGACCTGGCGTGGGCGCGCGAGGACCTCGAGGCGAAGAAGATGTCGTTCGCGCGCTTCCTGGCCGACCAGGGCCTGGTGCTGCGTGCCGACCTGCTCGGTGCGTGGGCGCACTGGATCACCCCGGCCCTCGAGCCGCGGCGCTATGACACCCGGTTCTTCGTCGCCGCGCTCCCCGAGGGCCAGCGCATCGGCACCGTGAGCACCGAGGCCGACAAGTCGCTGTGGGCGCCACTGTCGGAGGTGCTCGCACTCGTCGACGCGAAGCAGGCCGCGATGATGCCGCCCACCGCGGTCACGTGTCGCGAGCTCTCGACCCTGGCGGCCACCGAGGTGCTGGACGCCGCGGCCGAGCGCCGCATCCGTGCCATCGAGCCGCACTTCGTCCGCCAGGACGGCGAGTGGTGGCTCGAGACCGAGCGTGAGGAGCACCTGTGAGCGAGCGCCAGCGAGCGAACCGAGGGGATGTCACGCCGGCTTCCCCGTACCGTCGACTCATCTCGGGGAGGTCGGCGTGAGTGACCAGCGGATCACCGACCGCGCGTCGTTCATCCTGGCGGACAACCCCGGGATCATGACGCTCGACGGCACCAACACCTGGATCCTGCGCGAGCCGGGCGCCGCGCGCTCGGTCGTGGTCGACCCCGGTCCCGACATCGCCGAGCACGTCGAGGCGGTCGCCGCGGCGGCGGGCGAGGTGGCGCTCGTGCTGTTCACGCACCACCACTGGGACCACACCGACGCGCTCGCGTCGTTCGTGAAGGCCACGGGCGCGCCCACGCGCGCGATCTCGCCGGACTACACCCGCGAGGCCGACCCGCTGGTCGACGGCGAGCGGATCGAGGTCGACGGCCTGCAGATCGACGTCGTGGCCGCGCCGGGGCACACGCGCGACTCGGTGGCGTTCCTGCTGCCCCAGGACCGGGCGCTGCTCAGCGGCGACATGGTGCTGGGCCGCGGCACCACCGTGGTGGCACACCCCGACGGCGCCCTCGGGCCCTACCTCGACTCGATCCGGAAGTTCCGGGCGATCGTCGAGGAGGGCCGCGCCACCACGATCCTGCCCGCCCACGGTCCGGTCGTGGAGGACCCGGCGGCCGTCCTGGACTACTACCTGGCCCACCGCGAGGAGCGGCTCGAGCAGGTGCGCGCCGCCGTCGAGCGCGGCGCCACCACGGCGCGCGAGGTCGTCGAGCTGGTCTACGCCGACGTCGACCCGGTCCTGTGGGACGCCGCCGAGCTCTCGGTCCGCGCCCAGCTGGAGTACCTCGAGACGACCTGACCCGCGGACGGCGCGACGCGGGTCAGGCGATCTCGATGCGGTGGAGCAGCTCCTCCGCACCGGGGCCGGCCAGCTCGGCGGCCGCGTCCGCGCGCCCGGCCATCGCCAGGGTGAGCGTCAGCAGCTCGCCGGTGACGAGGGGACCCGAGCCCACGTCGAAGGGCGCGTCGTCCGCCTTGAGCGACAGGCCGCGGACGAGCGTGCGGCTGTTGACCGCGAAGTCCTTCGTGGCGAAGAAGCGGGCGACCTCGAGAACCGCGGTCTGATCCGGCACGAGCTCGAGGCCGAGGGGCCGCACGATGTCCTGCGCGTGCACCACGACCTCGCCGAGCATGGCGACGTGGGCGCCGGCGGCGGCGGTGCGACTGGCGACGAGTCCGCGGAAGGTCTCCAGCGTCTCGCCCGGCGTGGCGCCGCGATGACGGGCGATGAGGCGGTCGTTGTGCCGGTCCGGATCGAACCTCGAGCGGACGATGCTGACGATCCACTGCCGCGTGGTGGTGCTGGCGGCGGCGCTCAGGTGGGCGACGACGTCCTCGACGGACCAGCGCGGGCACGCCGAGGTCGCCTCCCACTGCTCGGGGGTCAGCCGGTCGAGGATCTCGACCAGCCGGCGGCGTTCCCCGTGGCTGAGCTCCTGGACCGCTGCGGCGTCCACCAACTCAGCGCGAGCGGCGCTTGAGGCGCTCGAGGTCGAGGATGATGACCGAGCGGGGCTCGAGCCGCAGCCAGCCGCGCGAGGCGAAGTCGGCGAGCGCCTTGTTCACGGTCTCGCGGGAGGCGCCGACGAGCTGCGCCAGCTCCTCCTGCGTGAGGTCGTGGTTGACGTGGATGCCGTCGTCGGCCTCGCGGCCGAAGCGGGCGGCGAGGTCGAGCAGCGCCTTGGAGACGCGGCCCGGGACGTCGGAGAAGACGAGGTCGCCGACGACCTCGTTGGTGCGGCGCAGGCGGCCCGCCAGCTGGTTCAGCAGGGCGTAGGCCACGTCGGGGTGCGACTGCAGGACCGGGTTGAGCGCGCCGTGGCCGAGGCTGCGCAGCTCGGTGTCGGTGACGGCCGTGGCCGTGGCCGAGCGCGGGCCGGGATCGAAGAACGACAGCTCGCCGAACATCTGGCCCGGGCCCAGGATCGCGATGAGGTTCTCGCGGCCGTCGACCGAACGACGACCGAGCTTGATCTTGCCCTCGATGACGACGTAGAGCTGGTCGCCCTCGTCGCCCTCGGCGAACAGGACCTCGCCACGGCGCAGCGTCACCGTGGACATGGAGGACTCGAGCGCGCCGGAGGCGTCGTCGTCGAGGCCGTTGAACAGAGGGGCTTGGCGCAGAACATCATCGGTCACAGCGCTAGTTTCCCACATGCAACCCAGATCACACCCACCTTGGGCCCGTGCGTGTGTGAAGAGTCCGGATACGGTGTTAACGTGCCAGCCGATTCGACGCCCCCGACGACACGTCCGGCGACGTCCCTCGTGCGGCGCGCACGCAAGATCAACCGGGTGCTCGCGCAGACGTACCCCGACGCCCGGTGCGAGCTCGACTTCGCCGATCCGTTCCAGCTGCTCGTCGCCACGGTGCTCTCCGCGCAGACCACGGACCGTCGCGTCAACGCGATCACGCCCACCCTCTTCGCCGCCTATCCCGACGCCGCGGCCCTGGCCGCCGCCGACCGCACGGCGGTCGAGGAGATCATCCGGCCCACCGGCTTCTTCCGCGCCAAGACCGACAGCGTGCTGCGCCTCTCGGCCGCCCTCGTCGAGGACTTCGGCGGCGAGGTGCCGGGCCGGCTGAAGGACCTCGTGAGCCTGCCCGGCGTCGGCCGCAAGACCGCCAACGTCGTCCTGGGCAACGCGTTCGACGTCCCCGGCATCACCGTCGACACCCACTTCGCCCGCCTCGTGAAGCGCTGGGAGTGGGTGGACGAGGCCACCGCGAAGGACCCCGTCAAGACCGAGCACGCCGTCGGCGCCCTGTTCCCGAAGAGCGACTGGACCATGCTGTGCCACCACGTGATCTGGCACGGCCGCCGTCGCTGCCACGCGCGCACGCCCGCGTGCGGCGCCTGCCCCGTGGCGCAGTGGTGTCCCTCCTACGGCCTCGGGCCCACCGACCCCGAGGTCGCCGAGGCCCTCGTCACCACGCAGGGGCCGGCATGAGCGAGCGCCAGCGAGCGGCGATGAGGTGGGGAATGCCGGCACTGCCAGACTGTGCCCTTCCGAAGGCGGTGCCGGCATGACCGACGTTGCCGCACTGCCCGAGTGGCTGCACCCGCTGGCCGAGATGCTGGACTCGGTCGAGGCCGAGCACCTCGCACCTCGCTTCCCGCACCCGCCGGCCGAGGCCCGCCCGGCGGCCGTGCTGATGCTCTTCTCCGACGGCGAGAACGGCCGCGAGCTGCTGCTCACCGAGCGCGCCGCCACCCTGCGCAGCCATGCGCGACAGATCTCGTTCCCCGGCGGCCGCCAGGACGCGACCGACCGCGACGCGGTCCACACCGCGCTGCGAGAGGCCGAGGAAGAGGTCGGGCTCGACCCCCGCGAGGTGATCGTGTTCGGCAGCCTGCCCACGCTGTGGCTGCCGCCGAGCAACCACGCCGTGACCCCGGTGCTGGGCTACTGGACGAGCCCGCGCACCCTGCACGCGCACAGCCCCGACGAGGTCGAGCGCGTCCTGCCGACCCCGCTCGACCTGCTGCTCGACCCCGAGCGCCGCTTCAGCGTCGTGCACCCCTCGGGCTGGACCGGGCCCGCCTTCGACATCGGCACGAACGTCCCGCTGTGGGGCTTCACCGCCGGCATCATCGCCCGACTGTTCGAGCGCCTCGGGTGGGAGCGCCCGTGGGACGCCTCCCGGACCCGACCCATCCCGGAGTGAGCATGAACTGGCTCGACATCGTCCTGGTCGTGACGTTCATCGTCTACGCCTACGCGGGGTGGGTGCACGGCTTCGTCTCCAACGTGTTCTCCGGCGGCGGCCTGCTGCTGGGCTTCCTGCTCGGCATCGCGCTCGCGCCGAAGTTCTTCGCCCAGGGCGAGGGCGACCCACTCAAGGCCGTCATGTCGATCGTCTTCGTCTTCGTCATCGCGGGGATCGGCAACTTCCTGGGGACGCTGATCGGGCGGTCGCTGCGGATCGGTCGCGGGCCCGGGCGGGCGATCGACGCCGTGTTCGGTGCGGCGTTCGGCACCGTCGTCGTGATGGCGGCCTCGTGGGCGCTCGGCTACGCGGTGAGCGCCTCCACGCTGCCCTACGTCAGCGCGGCCGTGCGCGACTCCACCGTGCTGGCGCGGGTCGACACGCTCATGCCCGAGCGGGCCGGCGCGGCGCTGCGGTCGTTCACCGACACCCTCACCGGCGACGTTTTCCCGCGGTACCTGGACCCGTTCGAGACCGAGATCATCCCGCAGACGGATCCGCCGGACCAGGACACGCTCGCGCTGAAGTCGGTCCGCGACGCCCGCGGCAGCGTCGTGCGGATCCTCGGCGAGGCCGAGTGCCGCCGCACGATCGAGGGCTCGGGCTTCGTCATCGCGCCCGAGCGGGTCATGACGAACGCGCACGTGATCGCCGGCGTCTCCCGTCCCACCGTCACGCTGGGCGACCGCCGCCTCGACGCCCGTCCCGTGTGGTTCGACGCCGAGCTCGACCTGGCCGTCGTCGACGTGCCGGGTCTCGACGGCGACCCGCTCCGCTTCGACACCGGGGCGCAGCAGGGCGATCCGGCGGCCGTCCTCGGCTTCCCCGAGAACGGTCCCTTCGACGCCCGCGCGGCGCGCGTGCGTGGCCGGCTCGACCTGCGCGGCCCCGACATCTATGGCCAGGGGCGCGTCTCTCGCGACGTCTTCTCGATCCGCTCGCTGGTGCGCTCGGGCAACTCCGGTGGCCCGCTGATCTCGGCCGACGGCGACGTCATCGGCGTCATCTTCGCGGCCTCGGTGTCCGACGCCGAGACCGGCTACGCGGTCACGGCCGCCGAGACCGTGCCGGTCGCCACCGCGGCCCTGCGCGCGAACCGCACCGTCTCCACGGGAGGCTGCGCCTGATGCGCGCCCTGGCCGCCGCGCTGCTGTGGTGCGTCGCCACCGTGGCCACCTTCGTCGCGATCGGCGCCGGCTGGAGCGCCACGCACCTGCAGAGCGAGGACGGGTTCGTCGACCTCACGTCCCGGGTGGGCGACGACCGCGAGGTGCAGGAGCGGGCGGCCGACCTCGCGGGCGAGGCGTTCGCCGACCAGACCGGCCTGCCCATCGCCCTGCACGACCGCATCGCAGCGGGCGTCAGCGACGCCATCGTGCGCCTCACCGAGTCGCCCGACTGGAGCGAGGCGTGGCGCGAGACGACGCGCAGCGCTCATCAGGAGCTCTTCGCCGAGCCGACCCCCACGTCCGTCCGCGCCGACGTCGCGCCACTGGTGCGCCTCGCCCTGGGCGAGGTCGACCTGCCGATCCCCCTGACCGGCCCGGAGGAGCTCGTGGTCACCCTCAGCGAGGAGGACCCGAGCGATCTCGTGGCCGCGGCCGAGCGCTCGCCCGGGCTCGCGGTGGTCGCCGCCGCCGTGGCGCTGGGCGCCGCGCTGCTTGCCCTCGTCGTGTCGCGGCGCCGCTCCACCACGCTCGCCGCGTTGGGCGTCGGCGTGGTGCTGGCGGCCGCCGCGTGGTGGGTCATCGGGCGCGAGGGCGTGCCGCGCGTCGTCGAGCAGCAGTCGACCGGGACGGCTTCCGGCCGCGAGCTCAACCACGTGCTGACGGCACGCATCGTGGAGTCGCTCGACACCACCCTGCTGTGGGTGGCGGTCGCCGGAGCGGTGATCGCCGCGGTGGGGCTGGTCAGCTCCGCGCGACGGTCTTGACGCGGGTGCCGGCGGGGCCGCCGGGCTTGAGCGCCGACGGGATCTGACGGGCGGTGCCGATCGACTTCTCGGGGGCGCGAACCTTCTTGAAGCGGCTCCAGGCGATCAGCACGAGCACCACGGCGAGCAGCAGGTAGAAGCCCGTCACGATCAGGAACGCCCACGCGGGGTGCAGACCGGTCATCGTCAGGAAGTACGCGATCGTGACCGACCCGAGGATGAGCACCAGCAGCAGCAGGAACGCGGCGACGGCCACGAGCGCGATGCCCAGGCCACCCGCCTTCACGCTGACGCGCAGCTCCGACTTCGCCAGCGCGATCTCGTGCTGGACGATCGAGGAGAGATCGCGGGTCACATCTGCGACGAGTCGTCCGATCGTGGGGTCGTCCGTGGGCTTCGTCATGGTGCGAGCGTACCCAAGTCGGGGCGCGGCAGCCCGTCGTGACCGCCGCACCCCCGACCCGGGGTCACTCCTGGTCGGCCGCGGGCTTCTTCAGGCCCGCCGTGATGAGGTCCATCACCGACGAGTCGGCCAGCGTGGTCGCGTCGCCGACCTCGCGGTTCTCGGCCACGTCGCGCAGCAGGCGACGCATGATCTTGCCGGAGCGCGTCTTGGGCAGCTCGGGCACGACCATGATCTGGCGCGGCTTGGCGATCGGGCCGATCTCCTTCGCCACGTGGTTGCGCAGCGCGACGATCGCCTCCTCGGTGCCGCCCGCCTCACCCGCCGACTCGCGCAGGATCACGAACGCCACGACCGCCTGGCCGGTGGTGTCGTCGGTGGCGCCGACCACGGCCGCCTCGGCGACGGTGGGGTGCGAGACCAGCGCGGACTCGATCTCGGTGGTGGACAGGCGGTGGCCCGAGACGTTCATGACGTCGTCCACGCGACCGAGCAGCCAGATGGCGCCGTCGGAGTCCTTCTTGGCACCGTCACCGGCGAAGTACATGTCCTTGAAGCGCGACCAGTACGTGTCCTTGAAGCGCTGGTCGTCGCCCCAGATGGTGCGCAGCATCGACGGCCACGGCTCGGTGAGGACCAGGTAGCCGCCCTCGCCGTTGCCCACCGGCTGGCCCTCGTCGTTCACGACCTCGGCGCTGATGCCCGGCAGCGGGCCCATGGCGGAGCCCGGCTTCGCGGTGGTGACGCCCGGCAGCGGGCTGAGCATGTGCGCGCCGGTCTCGGTCTGCCACCAGGTGTCGACGATCGGGGTGCGGTCGCCGCCGATGTTCGTGCGGTACCAGACGTAGGCCTCGGGGTTGATGGACTCGCCGACCGAACCGAGGATGCGCAGCGTGGACAGGTCGTACTGCGCGGGGATGTCGTCGCCCCACTTCATGAACGTGCGGATCGCGGTGGGCGCGGTGTAGAAGAGCGTGACCTTCTTGTCCTGGATGATCTCCCACCAGCGGCCCTTGTGCGGGCTGTCGGGCGTGCCCTCGTAGAGCACCTGCGTGGCGCCCTCGGCCGTGGGCCCGTAGACGATGTACGAGTGGCCGGTGACCCAGCCGACGTCGGCCGTGCACCAGAAGACGTCGGTGTCGCGCTTGTGGTCGAAGACGGCGTTGAACGTGTAGGCGCACTGCGTGAGGTAGCCACCACTGGTGTGCAGGATGCCCTTGGGCTTGCCCGTGGTGCCGGACGTGTACATGACGTAGAGCGGGTGCTCGGCGTCGAACGCCTCGGGCGTGTGCTCGGGCGAGGCGCTGTCGACGACGTCGTGCCACCAGACGTCGCGGCCCTCGGTGACCTCGGTGTCCTGCTCCGTGCGGCGCACGACCAGCACGTGCTTCACGGGGCTCCGGTCGCCGAGCTTGACGAGGGCCTCGTCGACGGCGGGCTTGAGCGCCGACGGGTTGCCGCGGCGGTAGCCGCCGTCGGCGGTGATGACGAGCTTGGCCTCGCAGTCCTCCACGCGGCTGGCGAGGGCGTCGGAGCTGAAGCCGCCGAAGACGACGGTGTGCGGGGCGCCCAGGCGCGCGCAGGCCAGCATCGCGATGACGGCCTCGGGGATCATCGGCAGGTAGATCGCGACCCGGTCGCCGGCCTCGATGCCGAGCTCGGTGATCGCGTTGGCGGCCTTGCTGACCTCGTCCTTGAGCTGGGAGTAGGTGATGTCGCGGGTGTCGCCGGGCTCGCCGACGAAGTGGAAGGCCACCTTGTCGCCGCGGCCCTCCTCGACGTGGCGGTCCACGCAGTTGTAGGCGACGTTGAGCCTGCCGCCGACGAACCACTTCGCGAACGGCGGGTTGGACCAGTCGAGCACCTCGGTGAAGGGGGTGTCCCAGGTCAGGCGCTCGGCCTGCTCCGCCCAGAAGCCGAGCCGGTCGGAGGCGGCGCGGTCGTAGGCCTCGGCGGTGACGTTGGCGTGCGCCGCCAGGTCGGACGGCGGCTCGAAGCTGCGGTCCTCGTTCGCGAGGTTGTCGATGCCGGTCTGAGTCACGGGTGGGCCTCCTGGCGGGTTCGGGGGTGTCGCAGGTCACAACTGGTGACGACTTTACGGTGCCCCACCGACTCGGGTGTGCGCCAGCGCACACCGACGAGCGGCGGGTGCGCTGCGACGAACGGCGCGAGGGTGACCGATTCCCCGGTCAGTCGAGCCAGCGGGTGAGCTCGGCCGCGAGGCCGTCGTCCTCGACGGAGCCGGTGACGTGGTCGGCGACCTGCTTGAGCTCGTCGGGCGCCTGGCCCATGGCGACGCCGCGGCCCGCCCAGCGGACCATCTCGACGTCGTTGCTGCCGTCGCCGACGGCGAGCACGTCGGCCGCCGTGACGCCCATCGACGCGCACACGACCTCGAGGCCCGAGGCCTTCGAGACGCCCTCGGGCGCGAGGTCGAGCCATGCGGTGTAGCCGATGTAGTAGTTCGTGCCGTCGAGGCCGAGGTCCTCCACGAGCGCGGAGAACTCGTCGCGGTCGTGGTCGGGCGCGCGGACCACGACACGGGTGACGGGCTGCGAGACCATCCGGTTGACCTCGTCGAGGATGATCTCGCCGGTGATCTCGCCCTTGGGGAACGCACGGTTCACGCGGTAGCCGACCCCGACCTCCTCCACCGCCACGAGTGCCTCGGGCACCCGCTCGAGCACGCGCTTGACCGCCTCGCTGGCGTCGAACGTGGTGGTGTGGACGACCTCGAACGGGTCGACGTTGAAGACGACCGAGCCGTTGCTGGCCACGCCGAGCCCCTCGCGGAAGCCGAGCTTCTCCAGCACGTCGTACACGCCCGGCACGGCGCGGCCCGTGGCGATGACGACGGGGATCCCCTGCTCGCGCAGGCCCAGCACGGCGTCGCGTACGGCAGGGCTCAGCGTGTTGCGGTGGTCGACGATCGTGCCGTCGACGTCGAGGGCGACGAGCCGGGGACGCCAGCTCACGCGGACGCCTGACCGAGGGGTCGCAGCACCTCACCGAGGTACGGGTGCAGCGCGGCGGGCAGACGCACCGAGCCGTCCTCCTGCTGGCCGTTCTCGAGCAGCGCGACGATCGTGCGCGTCATGGCGCAGAGCGTGCCGTTGAGGGTGGCGACGTGGCTGGTGCCGTCGTCCGCGGCGCCGCGCGTGCGGACGTCGAGGCGGCGGGCCTGGAACTCGGTGCAGTTCGAGGCCGACGAGAGCTCGCGGTACTTGCCCTGCGTGGGGATCCACGCCTCGCAGTCGAACTTGCGCACGGCCGAGAGGCCGAGGTCGCCCGCGGCCACGTCGATGACGCGGAACGGCAGCTCCAGCTTCTGCAGCCAGGCCTTCTCCCAGCCCAGCAGGCGCTCGTGCTCGGCGGCTGCCTGGTCGAGCGTCGTGTAGACGAACATCTCGACCTTGTCGAACCAGTGCACGCGGAAGATGCCGCGGGTGTCCTTGCCGTACGAGCCGGCCTCGCGGCGGAAGCACGGGCTGAAGGCGGCGTAGCGGCGCGGCAGCGACTCGGTGGGGAGGATCTCGCCACCGTGGTAGGCCGCGAGGGGCACCTCGGACGTGCCGACGAGGTACAGGTCGTCCTTCTCCAGGTGGTAGACGTCGTCGGCCGCCTGACCGAGGAAGCCGGTGCCGTCCATCGCCTGCGGCTTGACCAGCGCGGGCGGGATCATCGGCGTGAAGCCCCACTCGGCGGCGGTCGACATCGCCAGCTGCACGAGCGCGAGCTCGAGCTGGGCGCCCACGCCGGTGAGGTAGTAGAAGCGCGAGCCGCTGACCTTCGCCCCCCGCTCCATGTCGATGGCGCCGAGCATCTCGCCGAGCTCGAGGTGGTCGCGCGGCTCGAAGCCCTCGGCCGCGAAGTCGCGCGGCGTGCCGACCTCCTCGAGCACGACGAAGTCGTCCTCGCCGCCGGGAGGCGCGTCGACCGTGGGGTTCGGGAGGGTCTTGAGGAGCTCCTCGAACGCCTGGGCGGTGGCGCCCTGCGCCGCCTCGGAGGTCTTGACCTCGGCGCTGAGCTCCTTCGTGCGGGCGAGCAGCGCCTGCTTCTCCTCGCCCTGCGCCTTCGGGATCTGCTTGCCGAGCTGCTTCTGCTCCGCGCGCACCGCCTCGAACCGCACGATGGCGGCGCGACGGGCCTCGTCGGCCGCGATCAGCTCGTCGACGACCTCGGGCGACTCGCCGCGGCGCTCCTGAGCGGCACGCAGCAGGTCGGGTTCGTCACGCAACAGTCGAGGATCGATCACCCCGCCAGCCTAGCGAGGCGTGACCGGCCGACGTGTCGCGGCGCGGTTACGCTGGGGCAGCCCCATTCCGGACGAGAGGACTGTTGTGACGATCGACCTGCGCCGTGCCGACGGTGACCGGCCGCTCATCCCGAACGCTCTCCTGGCGGTCGAGTGCGTCCTGTTCCTCACCCTGGCCGTGCTCGTGTCGATGCGCTGGCAGCCCCTGATGGACCTCGACCAGTCGGTCGCGGAGTGGGCGTACGACGTGTCCGAGCCGCGTGCGTGGCTCGTCAGCCTGCTCGACATCACCGCGATCGTGACCAGCAACTGGTCGGTCGGGATCGTCCTGGCGGTGCTGGCCGGGCTGCTGTGGTGGCGCCAGGAGCGCATCCTCGCGCTGTGGGTCGTCGCGTCCGGCGTCGTGGTGCTGGGCGGGAACGCCCTGATCAAGCTGGCCGTCCGCCGCGAGCGGCCGGTGTGGGACCTTCCGCTGCACGAGATCGGCGGCTGGTCGTTCCCGAGCGGCCACTCGGCCGGCGCGGGCCTGTTCTTCACCGTCATGGCGCTGCTGACGATCGTGGCCACCGGCCGCGGCCTGCGGCGCCGGCTGCTGCTGACCCTGTGGGTCGTCCTCACGCTGCTGGTGGCCGCCGACCGCGTGTTCCTCGGTGTGCACTTCCTCAGCGACGTCACCGCGGGCGTGTGCTTCGGCAGCGCCGTCACGCTGATCCTGTGGCACGTCATGGTGCGCGGCAGCGGCCGCCTGCCGTCCGACCTCGCCGTCGTCACGGGCTCCGGTCGACGTCGCGCCGCGGTGGTCCTCAATCCCGTCAAGGTCGGCGACATCGAGGACTTCAAGGCCAAGGTGCGCCAGGTCGGCGCCTCGCACGGCTGGGACGAGCCGCAGTGGTTCGAGACCACGATCGAGGACCCGGGCCACGGTCAGACCCGCGCGGCGCTGGACGCCGACGTCGACCTGGTCATCGCCGCGGGCGGCGACGGCACGGTGCGCGCGGTGTGCGAGGAGGCCACCCGCTCGGGTGTCGCCGTCGGCGTGCTGCCCCACGGCACCGGCAACCTGCTGGCGCGCAACCTCGACATCCCCGTGAACACCCGCGACGCGCTCGACGTGGTGTTCGGCGGCCAGGACCGCGCGATCGACCTCGCCACCTTCACGACCGACGGCGGCACCGAGACGTCCTTCCTGGTGATGGCGGGCCTGGGCATGGACGCGATGATCATGACCGGCGTCAACGAGGACCTGAAGAAGCGCGTCGGCTACCTCGCGTACTTCGTCTCGGGCGTCAAGGCCATCACCTTCCCGCGCACCAAGGTCGAGATCACCCTCGACGACGAGGAGCCGCGCCACTTCCGCGCGCGCACCGTCGTCATCGGCAACGTGGGCTTCCTGCAGGGCGGCATCCCGCTGCTGCCCGACGCGCAGATCGACGACGGCCTGCTCGACGTGGTCATCGTCGCGCCGAAGCGCTTCATCGGCTGGCTGTCGATCGTGGCCCGCGTCATCACGCGCCGCAAGACCAACGACGCCCGCCTCACCCGGCTGTGCGCGCAGCGCGTGCACGTGAAGGCCGAGAAGCCCGTGCCGATGCAGCTCGACGGCGACCCGGCCGGCGAGGGCCGCGAGATCACCGCCGAGGTGCACCCCGGCGTGGTGCTCGTGCGCGTGCCGGCGACGCTGGCGCCCGCCGAGTGACGCTCAGCTGCCGGGGACGATGGCGGTGATGACCGTGCCGTCGGCCCGGCGGCGTCCCGAGACCGACGGCGGCGTGCCCTCGATCTGCGGTCCCTGACCCTCGAGCGGCACCACGACGGGCTCGCCCGGCCGCACGGTCACCGTGCGCTTGCGGACGAAGAACTGCGGGTCGACCACCCGGCCGCGGGCGTCGGGCTGCTGGTCCTCGACGACGAGCTCGAGCTGGTCGCGGCGCACCGTGACGCGCACGCGGGTGCCGTGCACCGTGACGCGGTAGACCAGCTCGTCCCAGTCGTCGGGCAGCCGCGGGTCGATCGTGAACTCGCCTTGGTGGTCGCGGAACCCGCCGAAGCCTCCGGCCAGCACGCTCCAGACACCGCCGGTCGAGGCGACGTGGACGCCGTCGGTGGCGTTCTTGTGCCGGTCGGCGAGGTCGACGAACAGCGCGCCGAGGAAGTAGCGGTACGCGAGGTCGCGGTAGCCCACCTCAGCGGCGATGATCGACTGGACCACGGCCGAGAGCGTGGAGTCGCCCGTCGTGATCGGGTCGTAGTACTCGAAGTTCGCGCGCTTCTGCTCCGCCGTGAAGTGGTTGCCCTGCAGGTACAGCGCCAGCACGACGTCGGCCTGCTTGATCACCTGGAAGCGGTAGATCACCAGCGGGTGGTAGTTCAGCAGCAGCGGCCGCTTGTCCAGCGGCGTGTGGTCGAGGTCCCAGACCTCGCGCTCGAGGAAGTGCTGGTCCTGCGGGTGCACGCCGAGCGCCTCGTCGTAGGGGATCGCCATGTTGCGGGCGGCGCGCTCCCAGTCGGTGATCTCGTGCTCCTGGAGCGCCAGGCGGGTGACCATCCGGCGGTGGGCGTCAGGAGCGCGCTTCTCCAACTGCTTCACCGCGAGCGCGGCGGCGCTCAGGTTGAACCGGGCCATGACGTTCGTGAAGAGGTTGTCGTTGACGACGGTCGTGTACTCGTCGGGTCCGGTGACGCCGTGGATGTGGAACGTGCCCACCTCCTCGTCGCGCCAGAAGCCGAGGTCCACCCACATCCGCGCCGTCTCGACGAGGATGTCGATGCCCTGGCGGATCATGAAGTCCTCGTCGTCGGTGGCGAGGTAGTACTGCGTCACGGCATACGCGATGTCCGCATCGATGTGGTACTGCGCGGTGCCCGCGGCGTAGAAGGCCGAGGCCTCCTCGCCGTTGATCGTGCGCCACGGGAACAGCGCGCCCGACTGCGACATCTCACGAGCGCGCTTGCGTCCGGCCTCGAGGAGGCTGTGCCGGAACCGCAGGGCGTTCCGGGCATGGTCGGGATTCGTGTAGGTCAGGAACGGCAGGACGTAGACCTCGGTGTCCCAGAAGTAGTGGCCGCTGTAGCCCGACCCCGTGACGCCCTTGGCGGGGATGCCGGCGCCCTCGGCGCGGGCGCTGGCCTGGGCCACCTGGAACAGGTTCCAGCGGATCGCCTGCTGGATGCTGTCGTGCCCGGGCACCTCGACGTCGGAGCGCTCCCAGAACTCGGCGAGCCAGGCGACCTGCGCCTCGCGCTGGTGGGCGACGCCCTCGGAGCAGGCGCGGTCGAGGGTGCGGCGGCAGCGGTCGACGAGCTCGCGCACCGGGACGCCGCGCGACGTGTGGTACGAGACCAGCTTCGTCAGGCGGACCTTCTGGCCGGGCTCGGCGTTGATCCGGTAGGTCACCTTCGCGAGGTCGTCCTCGACCTGCACGCGGGTCGTGTACTCGTTGTCGGTCTCGAGGATGTGCTCGGCCGCCACGGCCAGGGTCATGCCGCTGTCGGCGCACCGGAAGCCCAGCTCGACGCGGCCCTGGTCGGCGTCGCCCCACTGGTGCTTGGGCTCGAGCACGCGGCGGTCGAATCCGTCGGACTTACGGGGGTCGTGTCCCTCGCCCATCGCCTTGGAGCGGACGTGGTACTCGTCCTCGCCGTCCTGGCGGTTGAGGATCTGCGACGAGATCGCGATCGGCGCGTGGTCGTCGACCATCTCCACCTCGAACTCGAGCACCGCGAGGTGGCGCTCGGCGAACGAGACCATGCGGTTGGCCACGACGCGCACGAGCTTGTTCGAAGGAGTGCGCCACAGGATCTCGCGGCGCAGGACGCCGTCGCGGAAGTCGATCGAGCGCTCGTACTCGAGCAGGTCGGCCACGCTCAGCAGCAGCGGCTCGTCGTCGACGTAGAGGCGGATGACCTTCGCGTCGGGGGCGTTGACGATCGTCTGGCCGACGCGGGCGAAGCCGTAGGCCTCCTCGGCGTGGTGGATCCGCCACGTCTCGTGGAAGCCGTTGATGAACGTGCCGTGGGTGTGCGAGTCGCGGCCCTCGGTGACGTTGCCGCGCATGCCCAGGTAGCCGTTGCCCACTGCGAACAGCGTCTCGGTGACGCCGAGGTCGGTCTGGTCGGGGTGCGTCTCCACCAGCCGCCACGGATCGGCGGGCCAGCGGTCGCGGTCCAGGAAGTCCTCCGCCAGCGGCGCCTCGTGCGAGCTCATGCCAGCAGCTCCGCGAGATCCGAGACCACCACGTCGGCGCCGTTCTCGCGCAGGACGTCGGCGCCCGCACCGCGGTCGACGCCGACGACGAGGCCGAAGTCGCCCGCCGCGCCGGCCTGGACACCCGAGACGGCGTCCTCCAGCACGACGGAGCGCTGCGTGGGCACGCCGAGGCGCTCGGCCGCGGCGGCGTAGGTGTCGGGCTCCGGCTTGCCGGCGATCTGCTCGCTCGCGGCGACCTCGCCGTCGATGATCACCTCGAAGCGCTCGGTGAGGCCCGCGGCCTCGAGCACGAGCTTCGCGTTGCGCGAGCTGGAGACCAGCGCGGCCTTGACGCCACGCTCCTCCAGCGCGTCGAGCAGCCGCACCGAGCCGGGGTAGGCCTCGACGCCCTCGGTGCGCAGCACCTCGGAGAAGTAGTCGTTCTTGCGGTTGCCGAGCGCGCAGACGGTCTCGGCGGCGGGATCGTCCGACGGGTCGCCGTACGGCAGGTCGATGCCGCGGGACTCCAGGAACGACCGGACGCCCTCGTACCGTGGCTTGCCGTCGACGTACGCGAAGTAGTCGGCGTCGGTGTAGGGGTCGGCGTCGGGGTGACCGGCCAGGAAGTCCGTGAACATCCGGCCCCAGGCCATCTCGTGGACCTCGGCGGTGGGCGTGATCACTCCGTCGAGGTCGAACAACGCGGCGTCGTAGTCGTTCCAGTCCACGCAATCAGCCTAGGGGCTCGGTGCCGGTGACCACGAACCCCGTGACCGACGGCACGTCGATCGTGGCTGCCGTGTCAGCGGATGGTGACCTGTCGGCTGACCAGGTCGCGGCGTGCGGTGCGCTCGGCCGCGGACAGCTCGGCCGTCTGCGCCTTCGCCTCGTCGAGCGAGGCGACGAACGCCGGGAGGGCCGCGTCGAGCTCCTCGGCCCCGACGCCCTCCAGCTCCCAGACCGGGACCAGCAGGCCGTGCGCGCGGAAGATGCCGATGAGCGTGGTGCCCTCCGTGATCGCGTCGGTGCCCGCGGCGCGCAGCCGCGCGAACGCGTCGAGCAGCGGGCCCTCCTCGTCGAGCATGATCCAGCGCAGGAACGCGTGGTCGCCCATGTCGGTGACGTAGGCCGAGTCGGTCGCGGTGAGGCGCGTGGTGGGCGCGACGGTGGCGTTGGCCTCCTCGAGCGCGGACGCGGCGGCGGACGAGCCGCGGTCCTCCTCGACGAGCCACCAGTCGAAGCCGTCGTGCAGCTCGAGCTCGAACGACGCGTCGGGCGCGATGAGGTCCTGCAGGCGGTCGCCGACACCGGGAGGCGTCATCCGGATCGGGGTGCCGGGCTCGGTGTCCCGCGCCACCTCGATGACGTGCGCGAGGTCGCGGCTGATGTCGCCGTGGTTGTGCAGTACCTGCAGGGCCACCCAGATCTCGCCGTCAGGACGGACCAGGCCCGCGCCGGCACCGGGGAGCAGCGAGCAGACGCGGACGGTGCCGCCGTCGCGCAGGCCCACCACGGCGGTGGCCGACGGGACGAACTCGCGCATCGCGACCCAGTCGCCCTCGGCGGGGAGTCCTTCGAAGGTGCGCGCCACGAACGGCATGCGCTGCTTGGCCGGCTTGGTACGCCTCGACTTCTTGCCCATGGCCGACACGGTATCCGTCGGCTGCCGACGGCGGTCGCTCAGGCCAGCGTGAGCTCGGCACGCACGCACGTGCCTTCGCTGAGGTCGACCGACCACTTGTCGGCGACCCGGCTGATGATCGAGAGGCCGCGGCCGCCGAGGGAGTCCTCGTCGAAGGGGCGCGGCACCATGTCGACGCCATGGCCGGAGTCGCGGACGCTGAGGAGGAGGTGCCCCTCCTCGATCGCCCAGCCGATCTCCATCGTGCCGTCCTGGTCGGGGGTGCCGTGCGCGACGGCGTTGGCGATCATCTCGCTCAGCACGATCAACGCGTTGTCGATCGCGGCGAGGTCGGTGCGGTTGCGGGTGAGGAAGGCCGCGAGCTTGGTCCTGGCGATGCCCGGGGTGGAGGACTCGAAGGGCAGTCGCACGAGGTCGCGGCTCTGCACCATGTGTCCCTCCTCTCTCGCAGCCGGCGGTCGCTCCGCACGCATCACGGGGCGCGCGAATGGGCGCCACGCAGCCATGACTAGTAACAATTAACCATTCAACTCTCCCGGTTTCAAGACCCACAGGAGGTCCCCCGCCCCATGAGTGACTCCGGTCTGCCCCAGGTGTCCGTGTCCGAGGTGCCCGACCCGCTGCCCGAGGACTGGGTCGTGCTGGACGTCCGCGAGCCCTTCGAATGGGAGGCGGGACACATCGACGGGGCGGTCCACGTCCCGCTCGGGCAGCTGCCCCTGCAGGTGGAGCGGCTGGATCCGCAACGCCCGATGCTGGTGGTCTGCCACCTCGGGCAGCGATCAGCGCACGCGACGGCGTGGCTGACCTCGATGGGTCACCACGCGGTGAACCTCGAGGGCGGGATGGACGCGTGGGAGGCTGCCGGGCGCCCGGTGGTGTCGTAGCGGCTCAGCGTCCCCAGACGCCCGGGTCGCCTGGGTAGGACGGCGCGTTCGGCGGCACGAGCGACTGCGGTGGCACCGGAGCGGCAGGCTGGACCGGGGCTGCCGGGATCGGCGCGTGGTCCGACGGGCCGGGCACGTACGGCGGCGGGGGCACGACGACGTAGGCGGGGGCGGGTGCCGGCAGCGGCGGGCGGCGGCGCTGCAACCCGCGGCGCCGCGCCGAGAGCTCGACGAGCCCCCAGAAGACCAGGCACATGACCGTGGACGGGACGACCTCGTTCCACATGCCGGCGCCCTCGCCGCTGGAGTCGATCAGGCCGAGGACGTCGAGGGTCAGCAGCACCATGTTGTTCGCGACGTGCAGCGCGACCGCGGCCTCGAGGCCACCGGTGCGGATCGTGATCAGGGCCGCGATCACGCCGAAGAGGAAGACCGAGACCAGGCCCCAGACGTTGTAGAGGTGCCCGGCCGCGAACAGCAGACTGGTGGCGATCACCGGGACGGCCGCGAATCGCGTCCACGACCCGATCAGCTGCATCAGCGCGCCGCGGAACACGTACTCCTCGGCGGCGGCCTGGAACGGCACGACCAGCAGCACGATGAGCAGCACGAGCAGCGCTCGGCCGCCGGGGGCGTCGAAGCCGAGGGACTCGCCCGACGCGGCGGCCAGGACGATCGAGAGGCCCAGCGCGGTGCCGACGACGACGAAGGCCAGGACCGCGCACCAGCCCAGCCAGCGCCAGCGCACGTGATCCACCACCGAGTGGAGGTAGCCCACGTGGCGGCGCCAGATCACCGCGACGGACACCAGGACGCACGGCAGCAGCAGGACGATCGAGAGCAGCTGGAACAGCAGGGCGCCCGGCTCGTCGGTGTCGACGGTGGCGCCGATCGAGTCCAGCCACGCGTCGAAGCTGGCGCCGCTGCCCACCACGACCAGGGCGGCGACGACGACCAGGACGATCGTGAGCGCCAGGTAGAGACCGGTGCCCGCGACGGCCGCGACCGGCAGCCGCCAGTGGGCGAAGTCGGGTGACTCGCGGGCGAGCCGGTGGTACGGCGTCGAGGTGGTCATCGCCGCATCCTCACACACGACGCGCGACGCCCCCGGCCCTGTGTCCACAGGGGCGGGGGCGTCGGAACGCGCAAGGAATTACTTCGCGGACTTGGCGGCAGCCTTGAGGCGCGAGCCGGCGCTGACCTTCACGCCCTTGCCGGCGGGGATGTCGATGGTCTCACCAGTGGCGGGGTTGCGACCCGTGCGGGCGGCGCGCTCGACGAGCTCGACCGAGAGAACACCCGGGATCGAGATCTTCTCGCCCTTGGCGACCGAGTCGATGACGAGCTCGGCGAAGGCGGTGACGAACTCGTCGACGTCCTTCTTGGTGCTGCCGGTCTTGTTGGCCAGCTCGGCCACGAGATCGTTGCGGGAAAGTGCCACGATTCTGCTCCTGAAATGGATGAAATGGGTACGCGTGCAGTCTAGGGAGCACGCGGAGGGGTCCGCCTCCCGGGGGCCCCCGGCGTGTCGCGAGATTTCAGTCCCAATCGGGTGCGGGGAGGTCCACGAGGGCCTCGATCGCGGCCAGGTAGGTCGCCCGCGGGACCTCGCGGACGCCCAGCGTGGCCAGGTGCGGGGTCTGCCACTGGGTGTCGATCAGCCAGTCCGGCAGGACCGACATCCGCTCGACCAGCCCGACCAGCGCGGCCTTCGACGCGTCGGTGCGGCGGTGGAACATGGATTCGCCCGCGAACAGAGCGCCGATCCCGACTCCGTAGAGCCCGCCGACCAGCCGTCCTTCCTCGTCGCGGGTCTCGACGCTGTGCGCGTGGCCGAGCTCGAAGAGCCGCACGTACGCGCGGCGGATCGAGGCGTCGATCCAGGCCCCCGGACGGCGCGGGTCGGCGCACGCGTCGATGACGGCCTCGAAGTCGGTGTCGACGGTGATCGTGAACGACCGCATCGAGCGCCGCAGCGACCGTGAGACCTTCAGGTCGCCCGGGCCGAGCACGCCGCGCTGCGTCGGCGACCACCACAGCAGCCGGCGGCGGTCGGGCATCGGGAACGCGCCGCGGCGGTACGCCTCGAAGAGCGTGGAGGGCTCGAGGTCGGCGCCGGAGGCGACGCAGTCGTCGTCGGGCCACTCCGCGGGCTCGAACGCCCAGGGCGAGGGCGGCAGGGGGACCGGCGTCATGCGTCCAGCATGGAGGCCAGGTGGTGCTCGACCGCGCTCCCCCACTCGGCGACCTCGGCGGCGGTGGCGGTCAGCAGGGCCCGGTGCCACGTGACGGCCCGGTTCACCGCGTGCGTGAAGCCGGTGGCGCGCCACAGCCGGTCGAACTCGTCGGGCTCGACCTCCCAGACCTCGCGCCACGCGGGGACGACGTCGGCCCAGGCCACGTCGTCGGACGACGTGACCACGCCGTAGGGGACGCAGAGCAGCTCGACCGCGTGGGCCCACATGCCGTCGCCGAGGTCGAACAGGGCGACGTGGCCGTCGGTGCCGTAGAGGTTCCACGGGTGCAGGTCGCCGTGCTGCCACGTGGAGGGCAGGGAGGACTCCGCGAGCTCGGCGCAGGCGTCCACGAGCTCGGAGCGCCGCGAGCGCAGCGCCTCGATCGTGCCGGGCGCGACGTGCGGACCCTCCTCGGCCGGCGTCTGCTCGTGGATCTCGAGCATGCGGTCGAAGCGGTCGACGACGGTCTCCGGGGCCGCGTCGGGCAGTCCGGTGGCGAGCAGCTCCTCGCGGTGGTCGACGAGCACCCGCTGGACCCGCGCGGCCTCGGCGACCGCGAGCCGCCAGTCCTGCGCGGTGGGCGTGCGCTGGTCGCCGACCGTGGGGCCGTGGTCGCGGGTGAGCATCCAGCCCTGCTCGGCGTCGATCGCGAGCGGCTCCTGGACGGCGCCGGGCACGAGCCTGGCCATCTCCTGCTGCAGCGCCGGCTCGAACGCCATCGCCGGGCACGTGGCCTTGAACCAGACGAGTCCGGCGTCGGTCGGCACGGTGAGCTGGGTCGACCAGGCGCGGATGCGCGGCTGCTCGCTCGGGCCCGTGACCGCGATGCCGTGACGCACGAGCGCCTCCGCGGTCCACTCCTCGGCGAGGGCGCGCCACTGGGGAGTCGCCACCTGCGTCGAGAACGGCTCCTGCGCCATGGGCCCACCCTAGGGGGCCCGGGGCCGTTGCGCGTGCGGCGAACGAGCGCATTCGCGCCGTCTTCCTATGCTTGCGGCATGGGAATGAAGGACCGGATCGCGAAGGAGGCGGGCACCCGGGTGGTGCCCTCCGTGGCCTCGGGCTACGTCCGCACGGTCCTCGACAAGGCCATCGACGGCATCGGGCCGCTGCGCCCCGTCGTCGAGACGGCCGGGGCCAAGCTCGCCGCGAACGCCGGTGACGTGGAGAAGGCCGTCGCCTCGCTCGTCCGCTCGCACACGAGCCTCGCGGGCCTGCAGGGGTTCGTCACGAACCTCGGCGGCGTCGCACTGGCGCCCGCCACGGTCCCGGCCAACGTCGTCGGCGTCACGATCGTGCAGTGCCACCTCGTCGCGAGCATCGCCCACCTGCGCGGCTACGACATCGAGGACCCGCGCGTGCGCAACGCCGTGCTCGCGGTGATGCTCGGCGAGGACACGGTCAAGGAGATGATCAAGAAGCGCACGCTGCCCTCGTCGCCGATGGCGCTCGCGACCTCCCCGGTGCACGACCCCGTGCTCGACGACCGCATCGCCAAGGAGGTCACCGGCGAGCTGGTCGGCCGCACGATCGGCCGCCGCGCGCTGATGCTGGCCGGCAAGAAGATCCCGCTGCTCGGCGGCGCGGTCGGCGCCGGTGCCGACGGCTTCGGCACCTGGCAGGTCGGCCGCTACGCGCAGTCCGAGCTCAAGGATCGCCGCCTCCGTCGCCGCTGACCTCCGCCCGTCCCGAGATTTGCTCCATTTTCGACCTTTCAACACCTCTGAAACGTCGAAAATGGAGCAAATCTCGGGTCAGGGCGGTCAGGCGAGGGCGCGGACGACGGCCGAGGGGCTCTCGCGGCCGAGGACCTCGGCCATCCGCACGCTGGCACGGACGAGCGCCGGCAGGTCGACGCCGTGCTCGATGCCCAAACCGGTGAGCATCCAGACGAGGTCCTCGGTGGCCAGGTTGCCCGTCGCGCTCTCGGCGTAGGGGCAGCCACCGAGACCGCCGGCCGAGGCGTCGAACGTGGTGATCCCGCAGCGCAGCGCCGCGAGGGCATTCGCGAGCGCCTGCCCGTAGGTGTCGTGGAAGTGCATCGCGAGCCGGTCGGCCGGCACGCCCGCGTCGGCGAAGTCGCCGACGAGCCGGGCCACGTGCGCGGCGGTGCCGACGCCGATCGTGTCGCCGATCGAGAGCTGGGTCGCGCCGAGGTCGAGCAGGCGCCGTCCGACGCCCACGACCTGGGCCGGGTCGACGGCGCCCTCCCACGGGTCGCCGAAGCACATCGAGACGTACGCGCGGACGTCGACTCCCGCGTCGAGCGCGCGGCGGACGACGGGCTCGAACATCGCGAACTGGCCCTCGACCGAGCTGTTGAGGTTCTTGGCCGCGAAGGTCTCGGTGGCGCTGGCGAAGATCGCGATGTGCCGCACGCCGGCCTCCAGGGCGCGGTCGAGACCGCGCTCGTTCGGGACCAGGACCGGCAGCGGAACGCTTCCCGCCACGGGGAGCCGCGCCACGACCTCGCCGGCGTCGGCGAGCTGGGGCACCCACTTCGGGTGCACGAAGCTGGTGGCCTCGACGACCGGCAGCCCCGCGGCCACGAGGTCCTCGATGAACGCGACCTTCGCGTCCACCGGAACGATCCCGGACTCGTTCTGCAGGCCGTCGCGCGGGCCGACCTCGTAGATCGTCACGCGCGCGGGCAGGCTGGGGTCGCGCTCGACCATCGGCAGTGCCATCAGTCCTCCTGCGCCTCGACGTGGAACAGCAGGTCGCCCATCTTCACCTGGCGCCCGACCGTGGCGGCCACCTCGGTGACGACGCCCGCGTGGGCGGCGGTGAGCGCCAGCTCCATCTTCATGGCCTCGACCGCCCCGAGCCGCTGACCGGCCTCGACGCGCTGGCCCGGCTCGACCTCGACGGCGATGACGGTGCCGGGCATCGGCGCGGTCACCTCGGCGTCGCCGGCGTGCAGCGTGCGTGGCCGACGCGTGCCGTCGGGCCGCTCGAAGACGTGCGTCTCACCCTCGATCGCCACCCACGCGCGGGCGCCGTCGGTGGTGTTCGGGACGACGTGGTCGGGCCACGCGCTGACCTCGTGGCGGACGCCCTCCTCGTCGACGACGGGCAGGACGAGCGGCGCGGCGGGACCGGCGACGCGCCAGCCGTCGTCGGGCGCGGGCCAGAGCAGACGTGCCGCCGCGGCGGCCGCGCTCCCGGGCACCTCGGGCGGTGCGAGCAGGTCCTCGGGCTCGGCGTCCAGCCAGCCGGTGTCCATCGCGGCGTCGCGGAACGTGGCCGAGTCGACGATCCGGCGCAGGAAGCCGACGTTCGAGCGGATGCCGAAGACCGCGGTCGCGTCCAGCGCCTCGACCATCGCGTCGACGGCCTCGTCGCGGTCGTCGCCGATCGTGATGATCTTCGCGATCATCGGGTCGAACGAGGAGCTCACGTCCGCGCCGTCGAAGTCCTCGATGACCGACTCGATGCGGGCGCCGGGCCACCAGACCTCGCGGATCCGGCCGGCCTGCGGGAGGAAGCCGGCGTAGGGGTCCTCGGCGTAGACGCGCACCTCGACCGCGTGGCCCACCTCGACGACGTCCTCCTGCTCCAGCGGCAGCGGCTCGCCCGCGGCGACCGCCAGCTGCCAGTGGACGAGATCGGTGCCGGTGACCTCCTCGGTGACCGGGTGCTCCACCTGCAGGCGCGTGTTCATCTCGAGGAAGTACGCTTCGTCGCCGTGGACGAGGTACTCCACCGTGCCCGCGTTGACGTAGCCGACCTCGCGGCACAGGGCCACGGCGGCGGAGCGGATCCGCTCACGGACGCGCGGGTCGAGGCCGGGCGCCGGGGCCTCCTCGACGACCTTCTGGTGGCGGCGCTGCACGGAGCAGTCGCGGTCGAGCAGGTGCACCACGTGGCCGTGCCGGTCGCCGAAGACCTGGACCTCCACGTGACGGCCGCCCTCGACGAAGCGCTCGATCAGCAGGGTGTCGTCGCCGAACGCGGCGCGCGCCTCGCGGGCGGCGGTGGCGAGCGCGTCGGCGAGCTGCTCGGGCCGGCGAACGACGTGCATGCCCTTGCCGCCGCCGCCGGCCGCGGCCTTGACCAGCACGGGATAGGCGTCGGCGGGCACCGCGTCGGGCTCGTAGCGTGGCATGACCGGCACCCCGGCGCGCTCGGCGACCTCGCGGGCACGGTCCTTGCGTCCCATCAGCTCGATGACGTCGGCGTCCGGACCGACGAACACCAGACCGGCCTCGGCCACGGCCCGCGCGAACGGCGCGTTCTCGGAGAGGAAGCCGTAGCCCGGGTGCACGGCGGTCGCGCCGGCCCCCCGTGCGGCCTCGACGATCGCGGCGCCGTCGAGGTAGCCCGGCACCTCGACCGCGTCGTCGGCGAGGGCGAGGTGCGCGGTGTCGCCGGGGACGTGCACCGCGATCCCGCGGATGCCGAGCTCACGGCAGGCCCGCAGCACGCGGGCGGCGATCTCGCCGCGGTTGGCGACGAGCACGGAGTCCAGGGCCATGTCTCTCACATCCGGAAGACGCCGAAATTCGGCGCGGGAACGGGGGCGTGCGCGGCGGCGGCGAGGCCGAGCGCGAGGACGCGGCGGGTGTCGCCGGGATCGATGATCCCGTCGTCCCACAGCCGCGCGGTGGAGTAGTAGGGCGAGCCCTGCGTCTCGTACTGGTCGCGGATCGGCGCCTTGAACGCCTCCTCGGCCTCGGGCGACTCGAAGTCGCCGCGCACGGTGGCGAGCACCGATGCGGCCTGCTCGCCGCCCATCACCGAGATGCGCGCGTTCGGCCACATCCACAGGAAGCGCGGGTCGTAGGCGCGGCCGCACATGCCGTAGTTGCCGGCGCCGAACGAGCCGCCGATGACGACGGTGAACTTCGGGACGACGCTCGAGGCGACGGCCGTGACGAGCTTGGCGCCGTCCTTCGCGATGCCGCCGTTCTCGTACTCCTTGCCGACCATGAAGCCGGTGATGTTCTGCAGGAACACCAGCGGGATGCCGCGCTGGTTGGCCAGCTCGATGAAGTGCGCGCCCTTGAGCGCCGACTCGCTGAACAGGATGCCGTTGTTGGCGATGATCGCCACGGGCCAGCCGTCGATGTGCGCGAAGCCGCAGACCAGCGTGTCGCCGTAGAGCGGCTTGAACTCGTGCAGGCGCGAGTCGTCGACGATGCGGCTGATGACCTCGCGGACGTCGTACGGCGTGCGCGAGTCGACCGGGACCACGTCGTAGAGGCCGTCGGGGTCCTCACGCGGCGGGAGCGCCTCGCGGCGGGTGATCGTGGACTGCTGCGGACGGGCGAACGTGTCGACGATCGAGCGGACCAGCTGCAGCGCGTGGTCGTCGTCGTCGGCGAGATGGTCGACCACGCCCGAGACCTTGGCGTGGACCTCGCCGCCCCCGAGCTCCTCGGCCGTGACGACCTCTCCCGTCGCGGCCTTCACCAGCGGCGGGCCGCCCAGGAAGATCGTGCCCTGGTCGCGGACGATCACGGTCTCGTCACTCATGGCGGGCACGTAGGCGCCGCCGGCGGTGCACGAGCCGAGGACGGCCGCGACCTGGGGGATGCCGCGCGACGACATCTGCGCCTGGTGGAAGAAGATCCGGCCGAAGTGGTCGCGGTCGGGGAAGACCTCGTCCTGCATCGGCAGGAACGCGCCGCCGGAGTCGACCAGGTAGAGGCACGGCAGGTGGTTGTCGGCCGCGATCGTCTGCGCGCGCAGGTGCTTCTTCACCGTGAGCGGGTAGTACGTGCCGCCCTTGACGGTGGCGTCGTTCGCCACGATCACGCAGTCGCGGCCCGAGACGCGGCCGATGCCGGTGATGATGCCCGCGCTCGGCACGGCGAACGGGTCGTCGCCGTACATCCCGTAGGCGGCCAGCGCGCCGACCTCGAGGAAGGGCGACCCGGGGTCGAGCAGCCGGTCGACCCGGTCGCGCGGCAGCAGCTTGCCGCGCCCGACGTGGCGGTCGCGGGCCTTCTCGGAGCCGCCCAGGCGTGCGGTCGCGGTGCGCTCCCGCAGCTCGGCGACGAGCTCTCGCATGTTCACGGCTCGAAGGTTAACACTCATTAACCTGCGCTGCTATGCTCCTTCCGTGAGCCGGCGCGAGCAGATCCTCGAGACCGCGGCCGGACTGTTCGCCGAGCGCGGCTACCACGGCGTCTCGGTCAACGACATCGGCGAGGCGTGCGGCATCTCCGGCCCCGCCCTCTACAAGCACTTCGCCGGCAAGGAGGACCTGCTGGCGCAGTCGCTGACCTCGATCAGCGAGCGCTTGCTGTCGGAGGGGCGCCGCCGCCGGGCCGAGGCCCCCGACGCCTCCGCCGCGCTCGACGCCCTCGTCGCCTGGCACGTCGAGTTCGCCCTGACGCACCCGGCGCTCATCGTGATCCAGGACCGCGAGTGGTCGAACCTGCCCGAGCAGGCGCAGGCCGCCGTGCGCGAGCTGCAGCTGGCCTACATCGACGCGTGGGTCGAGACGCTGCGCGAGCTGCGGCCCGACCTCGACCGAGGCACGGCCCGAGCCGCCACCCAGGCGGTGTTCGGCCTGATCAACTCCACGCCGCACTCGGCGCGGATCAGCTCGGACTCGATGGCACGACTGCTGGCGACGATGGCGCGGGACGCGCTTCTCGCCTCCGGAGCGTGACCGTCGCGACCGCGACGCCCACCATCATCACGACGCCGCCCACCCACTCGAGCGTGCTGGGCACCTCGCCCAACGCAGCCCACGCCGCGGCGACCCCCACCGGCGGCACCAGCAGGATGTAGGGCACCACGCTGGCCGCGGGGTAGGACGCCATGAGGCGGTTGAAGATCGTGTAGCCGACCAGCGACGCCAGCACGACCGTGTAGAGCGTGCTGCCCCAGGCGGCGAGGCCGAAGTTCCCCAGCGCGTCTCCGATCTCGGCGGGACCCTCGAACAGCAGCGACATCGCCAGGCAGGGCAGCGGCACGACGAGCGCCGACCAGACCACGAGCGACAGGCCCGAGGGCACCTTGGCCGCCCGGGCGATGACGTTGCCGATCGCCCACGAGAGCGCCGCGCCGACGGTGACGAGCAGCGGCACGAGCGGCGCGTCCTGGTGGAAGCCCCACGCGACGATCGCGAGACCGGCGGTGCCGATGGTGGCGCCGATCGCCTGGCGACGCGAGGCGCGCTCGCCCAGGACGGCGGCGGCGATGAGGATCGTGAAGATGACCTGGGCCTGCAGCACCAGCGCGGCCAGGCCGGCGGGCATGCCGATCGCCATCGCCAGGTAGAGCAGGCCGAACTGGCCCAGGCTCATGAACAGGCCGATGCCGAGGACCGAGCGCAGCGGTGCCTGCGGCCGGGCCACGAAGAACACGAGCGGGAACGCGACGAGGGTGAACCGGATCGCGAGGAAGAGGAACGGCGGCACGTCCTGCAGGCCGACGTGGATGGCCACGAAGTTGCAGCCCCACAGCACCGCGACGAGCACCGCGAGAAGACTGTCGCGTCGGGTCACCGGACCATGCTCGCAGGGCGCCGAGCGCCGCACAGCGGAAGGGCCCGCCAGGTTGCGTCAAGATCGCGCCACGGGGCGGTGGGTCACAGGGGCAGCGAGATCACCGCGGGTACCGGGGTGCCCGTCGCGAGGAGGTCGAGCACGTCGCGCTCGTGCGGGACGAACGGCTCGGGCAGCGCCGACAGCGGGTACCAGCCCATGTCGGAGGCCTTGTCGGCCTCGCGCAGCTCGGCGTCGCCGCCCCACTGCGTGACCTCGAAGAAGAGGTCGATCCGCTGCTCCACCTGGGGGCCCCCGCGCTCGAAGCGGTGGATCGCGGTGAGCGGGTGAAGATCGTCGGGCGCGATCGAGACGCCGGCCTCCTCCTCGGCCTCGCGGACGGCGGCCTCGTGCACGGACTCGCCCGGGTCGACGTGGCCGGCGATCACGGCCCAGTAGCCGTCGCGGTAGCCCGTGCCGTGCCGCCGCTGCACGAAGACCTCGTCGCCACGGCGCAGCACCACGTAGGCGGCGGCGACGAGCAGCGAGCGGGAGTCGGCGTGGTCGTCCAGCGGGTAGTGCTCGGTCATCGCGCCAGTGTGTCACTCACGGCCGACACCGCTCGCGGTAGAAGTCCTCGAGGGAGGCGCGCACGTCGTCGGCCAGGTCCAGCGTGAAGTAGGCGTGCTCGATCTCGGCGGTCCTCACGCGCACGCCGAAGCGCGAGCCGACCTTGTCCTCGGCCACGACGTGCGGATCGCAGCGCCCCATGACGACCTCGAGCCGCAGCCGCTGGGGCCGGTCGAGCGGCAGCTCCACCTCGGTGGGCGTGGCGGGCCCGAACGCGAACCGCAGGGTCGGCGCGAGGCCCAGGAGGACGACCTCGTTCGGCCCGCGCGGCTCGAGGTCCAGCGGCGCCGACCACGTGTCGCCGATGACCTCGGGCGTGCCGACGGTGACGGTCGTGGCCTCGGCGAACGCCTGCTCGCCGCAGTCGCCGTCGACGAGGTCGCGCAGCACGCCGTACGGATCAGCGACGGGCACCTTCGAGCGCCGCTCCTCGTCGCCGTACCGGTAGGTGAAGTCCGCGACCGCCTCCAGCTCCTTCCCCTCGGGGCAGGTGCCGGCCGGCGGATCGACGTCGATGCCCGTGCCGAATCCGGGTCCGATCTCCTCCTCGCCGTCCCACTCGACGGCCTCGGGCCAGCGATTCGACTCCAGCCGCATCGCCGAGATCGTGAGGTCGCGCCGCGTGTCGTTGCGGATCGCCACCGCGATGTCGCGGGTCAGCCGCTTGCCGCGGTACTGCATCACCTGGGCGGTGAAGCCGTCCGGCGGATCGCTCGGCTCGGGCGCGCCGGAGCACCCGGCAGCCACCAGAAGAGCTGCGACGAGCGCGATCCGACCCCGCATGGGCCGAGTGTAGGTCCGCTCAGCCGTGCCGCAGGGTGCGTCGCGAGACCAGCGCCGCGGCCAGCGCGACGAAGATCGCGGCGCCGGCGGTGAACTGCACGCCGAGGTCGAACGCCGAGGCGGCCGACGCGTGGATCCAGCCCTCGACCGGCGCGCCGAACTGCTCCGCGAACTGCAGGGTGCTGCCGAGGGTCTCGAACGCGTTCTCCTGCTCGCCGAACTTCGCCACCGCGGGCACCGTGAGGTGCGAGCGGAAGGTCGCGGTCAGCACGCTGCCGAGCACGGCCGTGCCCAGCACGGCGCCGATCTCGTAGGCGGTCTCGGAGATCGCCGACGCGGCACCGGCCTTCTGCGGGGGGACGCTCGACAGGATGAGGTCGTTCGTGATCGTCTCGGCCAGGCCGATGCCGATGCCGAGCACCGTGAACGCCACGGCGACCGACAGGACCGTCGGGTGACCGGTGAACGCGGCGATCGCGTAGCCGCTCGACGAGAGCATGAAGCTCAGCGGCACCAGCGTGCGCACCGGCACCCGCTCGACGAGGCGCACGGCGGCGAAGCCGGCCACCATCGTGGCCACCGAGCCCGGCACCAGGACGAGCGCCGACTCCAGCGGCGACAGGCCCAGCACGAGCTGCAGCAGCTGCGCGCCGAAGTACAGGAAGCCCGCGAGCGCCATGAGGCTCAGCGCGTTCGCGGCCAGCGCGCCGCTGAAGACCGGGTTCCGGAACAAGGAGAGGTCGAGCATCGGGTTCGCGCTGCGCTGCTGGCGGCGGACGAACAGCCAGCCCGAGGACAGGCCGAGGGCGAGCGCCGCGAGGGTGACGTCGTCGAGACCTGCGCTGGCGCCGTGCTTGATCGCGTAGACCAGCGGCACCATCGCCAGCAGCGACAGCAGCACCGAGATCGGGTCGAACGGGCCCGGCTGCGGGTCGCGCGACTCGGGGATCACGGCGAGCGCCAGCGGCACGAACACGATGATCAGCGGGACGTTCAGCAGGAAGACCGAGCCCCACCAGAAGTGCTCGAGCAGGTAGCCGCCGACGACGGGACCCAGGACGGCTCCGCCGGAGAACATCGCGGCCCACGCGGCGATGGCGGTGCGGCGGTCGCGCGCGTCCTCGAAGATGTTGCGGATCAACGACAGCGTCGACGGCATGAGCGTCGCGCCGAAGAAGCCGAGCAGCGCGCGGCCGGCGATCAGCATCTCGGGGGTCGTGCTGAACGCGGCGATCGCCGAGGCCACGCCGAAGCCGACGGCGCCCACGACGAGCAGGCGGCGCCGACCCACGCGGTCGCCGAGGCTGCCCATCGCGATGAGCAGGCCGGCCAGCATGAGGGCGTAGACGTCCACGATCCACATGAGCTGGTTGCCGCTGGGGCGCAGCTCGCGGCTGATCTCGGGCAGTGCGAAGGAGAGCACCGTGTTGTCGACGGAGACGAGCAGCACGGGCAGCATCAGCACGGCCAACGCGAACCACTCGCGTCGGCCGGCACGGTGCGTGGCGGGCGTGTACGTCGTCATGGACGCAACTGTACCGTCCAGACGGTACAGTTCCAAAATGACTCTGATCACAACGCTTTCCGGTGATCGGGGTCACGTGATCGTCGTGTTTCGCCCTCGCCGGCTCGACGATCACTAGGCTGGGCCGCATGGCCGAGGAACGCAGCACCCGTGACCGCGTCCTCGACGCCTTCGAGCGACTGCTGGTCGGCGCGGGCAGCCGGGCGGCCACGCTCGACGCCGTCGCGGCCGAGGCCGGCGTCTCCAAGGGTGGTCTGCTCTACCACTTCCACAGCCGCGAGGCGCTCGTCGATGGGATGGTCGAGCGGCTGCGCGAGCAGGCGGCGCGCGACGTCGAGCAGATGCGCTCCGCCCCTCAGGGTCCGGTCGCGTTCTACCTCGAGACCTCGGTGGACACCGGCAGCGACTTCGACCGCGCCCTCATCGCGGCCTCGCGCATCGCCCAGGAGCACGACCACGGCGCCCGCACGGCCCTCGCCGACATCCGCGACGCCTGGTTCGGCGTGCTCAACGACCACCTCGCCGACGAGGCGCTCGCGCGCACGATCCAGCTGATCGGCGACGGGCTCTACTTCGACGACACCACCGGCCTGGGCAGCCCCGACGCCCTCGGCCACGTGCGCGAGGTCCTGGGCCGCCTCGGCCAGTGACTGAACGAGGTTTCCTGTCACTTCACGTGGTTCGCAAACCTCGTGAAGTGACAGTTTCCCCGGTTAACCGGGGAAACCTCCCCTACGAATCGCGCCAGACGGGCTCGAGGGTCTCGAAGGGCAGCCGGTCGAGGACGGCGAGGTCGGCGGTGGCGACCTCGTAGGAGACCTCGGCCGCGCCGTAGGCGACGGCGAGGACGTCGGTGTCGCGGCGCAGCCGGCTCTCCATCGCGCCGACCTCGGTGACCGGGACGGTCACGCGCGCCCGCTGCCACAGGACGCGCTGGCGCGTGCCGGCGACGTCGAGCGCGGCGGCCGTGGCGTCGGCGTACGCCCGGGCGAGACCGCCGGTGCCGAGCAGCGTGCCGCCGAACCACCGCGTGACGACGGCGACGACGTCGCTGACCTCACGCCCGGCGAGGACCTCGAGCATCGGCCGGCCGGCGGTCCCGGAGGGCTCGCCGTCGTCGTTGCTGCGCCGCAGCGCACCGTCGGGACCGATGACGAACGCGGTGCAGTGGTGCCGGGCGTCGTGGTGCGTCGACCGCACCTCGGCGATCAGCGCCCGCGCCGACGCCTCGTCCTCGACCCGGCCCACCCGCGCCAGGAACCGCGACCGCAGCACGACGATCTCGGCCTCGGCGAAGCCGCCGACGGGCCGGTCGATCGTGCGGTACGACACCTCAGCGCTTGCGCAGTTCCAGGAAGATCGAGGGACCGAAGTCGCTGGCCGCGAGCGGCTTCTGCAGCACGCGCTCGACCGCGACGAGGGCGTTGGTGGGCACGATCCGCTTGAGCTTCTGGCTGCGCAGGTTCGAGACCGAGAGCTTGCGCTCCAGCACGAGGCCGGCGGCGGCCAGCTGGCTCACGACGGTGTCGATGTTGTGGTTCACGAAGGCGATCGCGTCGGGCTCGTCGGCCGCGACGGTGCGGATGCTGACGGGCTCCTTCGGGAGCGCCTTGCCGGCCTTCTTGAACGCACGACGGTTCTTGAAGTGTCCGTAGTTCGCGACCTCGATGATCGCGGTGCCGCCCGGCGCGAGGACGCGCGCGATCTCGGCGAACTCGTCGGTGGGCTCGGGGATGTGGTGCATGACGCGCACCATCGTGATGAGGTCGAGCTCGCCGTCCTCGAACTGCAGGGCGTCGGCCTGCTGGCGCGCCTTGATGACGTCGGTGCCCTCGAGGAACTTCTCGGCGGCGTCGAGCTGGGTCTGGCTGGGCTCGGCGAGCGTCACGCGGTCGGCGTACTCGCGCAGCAGCAGGGCGAGGCGGCCGAAGCCACCGCCCACGTCGGCGGCCTTGGCGAATCGGCGGCCCTGGAGCAGACGACGGATCGCGACCTGCTCGGCGGCGTTCTCGTAGTCGCGGTTGTTCCAGTACTGGGTGTAGTCGTACCCCCGGTCGTACTGGTCGGCGACCTTCTTGCTGGGCTTGTTGTCCTCGCTCACCGGGCAAACCCTAGCAATCCGGACCCCACGTCCCGAATCGCGCGACGGCTTCAGCGACCGAAGGTGCGCGGGCCGAACTCGGGCTCGGTCTTCTCCATGCCCGCCTTGCGCGCAGCGGCCGTGTTGGGCGCCTTGAACATGGCCTTCTGCAGCTTGCGCTCGAGGGCGAACGCGCGGCGCGGGGTGGCGCGACGCGTCTCGTTGAGGAGCCTCTTGGAGGCCGCGACGGAGTCGGGGGAGCGCGTCAGCAGCTGGTCGATCAGCTCGAGCGCGGGCTTGGTCGGGTCGTCGGCCACGCCCGAGGCGATGCCGTACTCGACGGCCTGCTCGCCGGAGAAGACCTCACCGGTCATCACGAGACGCTTGGCGAGGTCGGCGTTGACCAGCTCGGCCAGGGCGACCGTGCCGCTCATGTCGGGGACCAGGCCCCACTTGGCCTCGAGGATCGACCACTGGCAGTCGGGCGTGGTGAAGCGGAAGTCGGCCGCGAGCGCCAGCTGGATGCCCCCGCCGAAGACATGACCGCGGGTGACGGCGATGACCGGCACCGAGAGCTCACGCCAGGCCCACAGCGGCTGCTGGAACTTGTTCGTGCCCTTGAGGGGGTTGGGCAGGAAGTACTTGGCGACGCGCTTCTTGTCGGTCATGACCTGCCCGAAGTCCAGGCCCGCGCAGAAGGACGGGCCGCGGCCCTCGAGCAGCACGGCGCGCACGTTCGGGTCGGCCTCGATGCGGTCGGCCGCCTCGAGCAGGCCGTCCAGCACGCCGAACGTGATGCCGTTCAGCTTGTCCGGGCGGTTGAGCCAGACGCGGGCGATGGGCCCCTCGATCTCGGTGACGACGTGCTGTTCGCTCATGGGGCTCAGGGTAGGGGGTCGCCGAGCGCGCGCCGCAACTGCTGCACCGTCTCGGTCAGCGAGTGCGACGTGGCGACGCCGTGCGGCCAGCCCGTGCCGCCGAGGAAGAGGTGCGTGCGCTTGCCCAGGGCGGCGAACCGCTCCAGCTCCTCCTCGCCCGGGACGATGACCGAGGACCACAGGAAGACGACGTCGGGCTCGCTGCTCTCGACGAACTGCTCCAGCGAGTCCATGGGCAGCCGCGCGCCGAGCTCGGTCCAGGCGTGACCGTGACGGGCCAGGGCCGCGCCGAGCGCGACGACGGGCAGCTTGTGCTGCTCGTCCTCGACGCTGGCCAGCACCACACGCGCCGGGCCCTTCGTCGGGTACTGGTGCGCGGCGGCGCGCAGGGCACTGAGCACGCACGCGGTGACGAGGTGCTCCGCGGCGACGCCGATCCGTCCGTCCTCCCAGTGCAGGCCGATCTCGATCATGGCCGGTGCGATGGCGGCGTCCCAGGCCTCCTCGATCCCGAAGCGGTCGATCGCCTTCTCGGCCGCCTCCTGGACCCGCGCGGCGTCGAGCTCCTTGGCGCCCTCGATGATGTCGAAGACCGCCTGCTCGTGGGCCGAGGCCCGCAGGCCGGCCGGTCCGGCGCCGACGATCGCGGCGAGCTCGTGGGGCGACAGGCGCTTGACCCGCTCGGCCGCGTCATGCGCCGGAATCCCCGATTCGATGAAGCGTGCCATCGTGGCGACGCGGTCCGCGTCGACGATCGTGTAGCGGCGGTGACCGCCGGCGGTGCGGAAGGTGGGACCCACTCCGTAGCGGCGCTCCCACGTACGAAGAGTGGGCGCGGCAATGCCCAACATCTCGGAGAGAGTCCCCACGGTCCAGCGGCGGTGCATGGGGAAATCATAAAACCTATTCAAGTCGCTTGCCTAGTGAATAGGTTGAGTAGTACGGTCGGACTACTCACCGAGTTGTGCACCCAGCTCGCGTCAGTCCTCACCCTTGGGGAAGGGGCAGGAAACATGGTCAACATCAAGCGACTTCCGTCGCCCATCATCGAGTCCTACGAATGGCAGTGGGAGGGCGCCTGCATGGGTGCCGACTCCTCCGTCTTCTTCTCGCCCGAGGCCGAGCGCGGGATGAAGCGGCACCGCCGTGAGGAGAACGCCAAGGCCGTCTGCGCCACGTGCCCGGTCATCGACCGGTGCCGTGAGCACGCGCTCGCCGTTCAGGAGCCGTACGGCGTCTGGGGCGGTCTCACCGAGTCCGAGCGCACCGAGATCCTCGCGGGCCGTCAGGTGGCCGTCGGCTGATGGCCGCGTCCAAGCCCGCGAAGTCCAGCACGTCGGCGAAGATCCTGTACCAGCCGGTCGGGCTCATCTCGTCGATCCTCGCGGGACTCATCGCGTCGGCGGTGTTCAAGCAGGTCTGGAAGCGGGCCAGCCCGAACAGCGAGGGCGATCCGCCAAACCCGACGCAGTCCGAGTTCCCGCTCAAGGAGATCTTGCTCGCCGCCGTCATCCAGGGCGCGATCTTCTCCGGTGTTCGCGCGCTCGTCCAGCGACAGGGCGCCCGCGCGTTCGCCAAGGCGACGGGCGAGTGGCCCGGCGACTGAGCGCACGACCCCGCGACCGACCGGGTCCTCCTCCTGCCGGTCGACGCACACCGATGATGGCCGCGGGACTCCACCCCGCGGCCATCGTCGTGTCCGCGGTGATCGGTCCCCGAGCACGAGAAAGGGCCGGATCCCTGAGGATCCGGCCCTTCTGCTGTGCGCGAGGGGGGATTTGAACCCCCACGCCCTTGCGGACACTGGCACCTGAAGCCAGCGCGTCTACCATTCCGCCACTCGCGCGTTGATCCGGTGAACCGGACCGACGTCAGAGTCTAACAGGCAGCGTCGGGGACGCGAACTCGGCGGGTCCCCCTCCCGCGATCCCGGGCGTGTGCGGCGGGTCGCAGCCACGGAGGACGCCGTTCTGGCCCCGTGTCGATACGATCGACAGGACCGACCGTCGTCGATGTGGCATGCCCGAGGAGGTGAGCACCTGTGGCCGGAGTCCTGCAGCGCTTCGAGAAGCGCCTCGAGGGTGCCGTCACCGGGGCGTTCGCGCGTGCCTTCCGCAGCGCGGTGCAGCCCGTCGAGATCGCGGCGGCCCTCCAGCGCGAGGTCGACCAGAACGCGTCGGTCCTCAGCCGCGAGCGCACGCTCGTGCCCAACGACTTCACCGTGGAGCTCTCGCCGGCCGACCACGACCGCCTGGCCCCCTACGGCGCCACGCTGGCCACCGAGCTGGCCACGCTGCTCAAGGAGCACCTCGCCGAGCAGCACTACACCGCCGCCGGCCCGCTGCACATCGAGTTCGCCCTCGACGAGGCCCTGCACACCGGTCGCTTCACGATCGTCAGCGCCTCGAACGCGTCGGTCACGCCGGTGCGCGGCGAGCCGATCACCGACACCGCCGTCCGACGCGCCAAGGTCGTCCTCGACATCGGCGGCCTGCGCCACCCCGTGAACCCGCCCGGCATCACGATCGGCCGCGGCTCCTCGGTGGACCTCAAGATCGACGACCCGGGCATCAGCCGCAACCACGCCGAGATCTCGTTCCTGGGCACGGGCGTGGAGATCCGCGACCTCGGCTCCACGAACGGCGTGATCGTCGACGGCCGCCGGGTCGACGCCGCGTTCCTGCGCAACGGCTCGTCCGTCCGCCTCGGCAACACCACGATCTCCGTGCAGATCAGCGAGGAGGTCGTGTGAGCGAGCTGACCCTGACCCTGATCAAGCTCGGCTTCCTGGCCGTGCTGTGGCTGTTCGTGCTGTCGGCCGTCTCGGTCATCCGCACCGACATCTTCGGCACGAAGGTCCAGGCGGCGAAGGCGCCCAAGGGGCAGAAGGCCCAGAAGCAGGCGAAGCCCGAGAAGGCCCGTCGCAACCGCAAGATGCGGGGTGCGCCCAGCATGCTGCAGGTCGTCGACGGTCCCAACGCCGGCCAGAGCGTGCCGCTGGGCACCGAGCCGATCCTGCTCGGCCGCGGCACCGACGCCGCGATCCGCCTCGACGACGACTACGTGTCCACCCGTCACGCCCGCTTCGCCACCAACGGCGAGCAGTGGTTCGTCGAGGACCTCGGCTCCACGAACGGCACCTACATCGGCAGCCAGCGCGTCACCTCCCCGGTGCCGGTCGCGCTCGGCACGTCCGTGCGACTGGGCAAGACGATCGTGGAGTTGCGCAAGTAGATGGCGCCGCTGACCTACCGCTACGTGGCGCTGACCGACGTCGGTCTGCGACGTTCGAACAACCAGGACTCGGGCTACGCCAGCCCGCGCCTGCTGGTCATCGCCGACGGCATGGGCGGTGCCGCGGCCGGCGACCTCGCCTCCTCGGCCACGCTCGCCGAGATCCGCGAGCTCGACCGCGACCTCGACCCCGAGGACGACGGCGACGCGCTCGAGGCCCTGCGCACCGCGGTGGCCACCGCGAACCACCGGCTCGCCCAGCTGATCGCCGACGACCCCGCGGTCGAGGGCATGGGCACCACGCTCGAGGCGATGCTGTGGGACGGCGAGAAGCTGGCCGTCGCCCACATCGGCGACTCGCGCGCCTACCGCCTGCGCCAGGGACGTCTCAGCCAGCTGAGCATCGACCACACCTTCGTGCAGAGCCTCGTCGACGAGGGACGCATCACGCCCGAGGAGGCGCGCGTCCACCCGCACCGCTCGCTGCTGCTCAAGGCGATCCTGGGCCGCGACGACTTCGAGCCCGACTTCACGTGGCTCCAGCCCGCCGCCGGCGACCGCTACCTGCTGTGCAGCGACGGCCTCACCGACATGGTCGACGACGAGACGATCGAGCGGACGATGAAGCTCGAGACGATCGACGCGGCCGCCACCGAGCTGGTCCGGCTCGCGCTCGAGGGCGGCGGCTACGACAACGTCACCGTGGTCCTGGCCGAGTTCGTCGACGGCGAGGAGCCGGTCGACGAGAGTCTCGTCTGCGCCGACGGCCGGCCCCAGATCGTGGGCGCCGCCACCACGCAGCCACGCCCGCGCACGGGCTCGGTCCGGGCCGCCACCGCTCCGGCCACGCTCCCGGCCGGAGCCGACGACGCCGTCGAGCCCGACCCCGAGGAGCTCCGCTACGCGCCGCGTGCCGCGCCCCGCCGCCGCGGCCTCACGTGGCTGCTCGCGATCCTCGTCATCCTGGGCCTCGTCGGCGGGGCCGGCGCCTACGCCTACGACTGGTCGCAGCGCCAGTACTTCGTCGCGCCGTCGGGCGACCAGGTCGCGATCTACCGCGGCGTCGACGTCGACATCCCCGGACTGACCCTCAAGACGGTCGACGAGGTCACCCGCATCCAGATCGACACGCTGCCGCCGTACCAGCGCGACCGCGTCGCCGCGGGCATCGCCGCCGCCGATCACGCCGAGGCCAAGCGCATCGTCACCAACCTCAGCATCCAGGTCACCGAACCGACCCCCACGCCGACGCCGACCCCCACCGCCACGGCCTCGCCGCGTCGCACCCCGGCCACGTCCGCGCCGACGGAGGCACCATGAGCTCCCCGGGCGCCACCCCCGCCTGGATCCCCCGCAAGCGCCGCACCGCCGAGCTCGGACTGCTGCTGCTGGCGATCGCGATCGGCATCGGGTCCTACGCCGCCGTCGGCCTGGGCATCGACGGCACCGTTCCCGCGGGCATCTACACGGTCGGCGCGGTCTACGCCGTCGTCGCGCTCGGTGCCCACCTCGCCGTGCGCCGCTTCGCCGGCTACGCCGATCCCGTGCTGTTGCCGGTCGTCGTGGCGCTCAACGGCATCGGCCTGACGATGATCTACCGGATCGACCTCGGCCTCGAGGCCAACGGATCGGGCTTCGGCCCGTTCGCGCAGGGCCAGTTGCGCTGGACGATCCTGGGCGTCCTCATGTTCGTCGCGGTGCTCGCGCTCATTCGCGACCACCGCCGCCTGCAGCAGTACACCTACACGTTCGGCCTCGGCGCGATCGTGCTGCTGGTGCTGCCGATCCTGCCCGTCATCGGCAACGCGAAGCGCGGCGCGCAGATCTGGATCCAGCTCGGCCCGTTCAGCTTCCAGCCCGCCGAGGCCGCCAAGATCGCGCTGGCGATCTTCTTCGCCGGCTACCTCGTGGCCAAGCGCGACGCGCTCGCCCTGGCCGGCCGCCGGGTGCTCGGCGTCGACCTGCCGCGCGGCCGCGATCTCGGCCCCATCCTGCTGGGCTGGCTCGTCAGCGTCGGCATCCTCGTCTTCCAGCGCGACCTCGGCTCGTCGCTGCTGTTCTTCGGCCTCTTCGTCGTGATGCTCTACGTCGCCACCGAGCGGCCGGGCTGGCTCGTCGTCGGCGGCCTGCTGTTCGCGGCGGGCGCCTGGTTCGGCTACGCGGCCTTCGGGCACGTGCGCGACCGCTTCGACGCCTGGCTCGACCCGTGGGCCGACCCGGACAAGAACTACCAGATCATCACGGCGCTCTACGGCCTCGCGCACGGCGGCCTGCTGGGTCGCGGCTGGGGCCAGGGCAGCCCCGAGATGACGCCCTTCGGCTTCTCCGACTTCATCCTGTCCTCCATCGGCGAGGAGCTCGGCCTCACCGGCCTCATGGCGGTGCTCGTGGCCTACGGCCTCATCGTCGAGCGCGGTCTGCGCATCGCGCTGACCTGCCGTGACGCGTTCGGCAAGCTGCTCGCGGTGGGCCTGTCGGTCTCGTTCGCGCTGCAGGTGTTCGTCGTCGCCGGCGGCGTCATGCGCCTCATCCCGCTGACCGGCCTGACGGCGCCGTTCCTGGCCGCCGGCGGCTCGTCGATCATCATGAACTGGATCATCGTCGCGCTGCTGCTGCGCATCAGCGACCAGACCCGCCGTCCCGCCCCCGAGGTCTCCACGATCAGCGGGGACGACCAGACGCAGGTGGTGAAGCTCTCGTGAACAAGCCCGTGCGCGCCATGGCCATCGTGTGCCTCCTGATGTTCCTGGCCCTGCTGCTCAACGCCAACGTCGTGCAGTTCGTCCAGGCCGACGACCTGAACGCCAAGGAGGGCAACCGCCGCGTCATCGACGAGCAGTTCAGCCGCGAGCGCGGCGCGATCATCGTCGACGGCGAGCCCATCGCGCAGTCCGTGCCGGTGAAGGACAAGTGGCAGTTCCAGCGCAAGTACACCGACCCGAAGCTGTACGCGCCGGTCACCGGCTACTTCTCCTACATCTACGGCCGCGAGGGCATCGAGCAGTCGTACAACGACATCCTGTCCGGCAGCGACGACCGCCTGTTCGTCAACCGCGTCATCGACGTCATCTCCAACGACCAGCCGCAGGGCGGCAGCGTGGAGCTCACGCTCGACCCGGCCGCGCAGAAGGCCGCGTTCGACGGCCTGGCCGACCTCGGCGAGAAGACGCGCGGCGCCGTCGTGGCGCTCAACCCGCAGAACGGCGACATCCTCGCGATGGTCAGCCAGCCCACGTACAACCCCAACGCGCTCGCCAGCCACGACCTCGACAAGGTCACCACGGCGATGCGGCGCCTGGAGAACGACGAGAACCAACCGCTCATCAACCGCGGCACGCAGACCACGCTGCCCCCGGGCTCGACCTTCAAGGCCGTCACGGCGGCTGCCGGCATCGAGGACCTCGGGCTGAAGGCCGACGACGACGTCCGCGGCGGCGCCACCCTCGGCTTCCCCGGCATCGACTACAAGCTCACCAACCAGGGCGGCAGCGACTGCGGCGGCAACCCGATCACGTTCGAGCGGGCCCTCGAGGTCTCGTGCAACGTCTCGTTCGGCTGGATGGCCGGCAAGGTCGGCCAGGACAAGCTCGCCGAGCAGGCCACGAAGTTCGGCTTCGGCTCGCGCCCGCTGGACGACCTCGCCTCGGCCGCCAGCCGCTTCACCGCCGACCCCGACGCCGAGCTCGAGGCGCCGCAGCTGGCCCAGTCCGGCATCGGCCAGTACGAGGTCGCCGCCACGCCGCTGCAGATGGCCATGGTCGCCGGCACGGTGGCCAACGACGGCGTGCTGATGAAGCCGCGCGTCGTGCGCACCGTCCGCGCGCCGAACCTGTCGATCCTCGAGCAGCCCGAGCCGCAGGAGCTGGAGCGGGCGATGTCCGCGGGCGACGCCCGCGAGCTCAACGACATGATGGTCGCGGTCGTCGACGACGGCACCGGCTCGCCCGCGGCCATCCCCGGTGTGAAGGTCGGCGGCAAGACCGGCACCGCCGAGTCGGCGCCCGACCGCCCGCCCTACGCCTGGTTCATCAGCTTCGCCCCGGCGGACGACCCGCAGGTCGCCGTGGCGGTGCTGGTCGAGTCCGCACAGAACACCAGCGACATCGGCGGAGGCCGCCTCGGCGGCCCGATCGCCCGCTCCGTGATGGAGGCGGTGCTGCGATGACCACCATCCACCCTTTGGGAGACTGGACACCATGACCGAGACTGACGCGTACATGAGCCCGCTCGGCGACCGCTACCAGGTCGGCGAGCTGGTCGGCCGTGGAGGCATGGCCGATGTCAGGGCCGGACACGACATGCGCCTGGGCCGCCCGGTCGCCATCAAGCTGCTGCGCGCCGACCTGGCCGCCGACGAGACGTTCCAGGAGCGCTTCCGCCGCGAGGCGCAGTCCGCGGCCTCGCTGAACCACCCCTCGATCGTCGCCGTCTACGACACCGGCGAGGCCACCGACGCGTCCGGCGCCCACGTGCCGTACATCGTGATGGAGCTCGTCGAGGGCCGCACGCTGCGCGACGTCCTGCGCGACGGCCGCAAGATCCTGCCCGAGCGCGCCCTGTCGATCACCGCCGACATCCTGGCCGCCCTGGACTACAGCCACCGCGCCGGCATCATCCACCGCGACATCAAGCCCGCCAACGTCATGCTGACGCCCGAGGGCAAGGTCAAGGTGATGGACTTCGGCATCGCCCGCGCGATCGCCGACACCTCCAGCGCCATGACCCAGACCGCGGCCGTCATCGGCACCGCGCAGTACCTCTCGCCCGAGCAGGCGCGCGGCGAGACCGTCGACGCCCGCAGCGACATCTACTCCACCGGCTGCGTGCTCTACGAGCTGCTCACCGGCCGTCCGCCGTTCGTGGGCGACAGCCCCGTCTCGGTGGCCTACCAGCACGTGCGCGAGGAGGCCCGTCCCCCGTCGCAGCTGAACCCCGACGTCTCGGTCGAGGTCGACCACGTCGTCGCGAAGGCGCTCGCCAAGCGCGTCGACGACCGCTACTCCAGCGCCGGCGACATGCGCAAGGACATCGAGCGTGTGCTGGCCGGCGGCTCGGTCGACGCGCCCACGCAGGCCGTCACGGCCGTCGGCGCCGCCGGGGCCACCCAGGTCGCGCCCGCCGTCGCCGCGCCCGTGCTGCCGCCCGCCTCCGAGGAGGAGGAGAAGAAGAAGGGCGCCGGCAAGTGGTGGGCGCTCGCGCTCGTGCTGCTGGCGATCGCGGCTGCGGTGGGCATCGCGCTGATGCTCAACGACAAGGACCCCGAGGTGAACACGCCGCAGGTGGACGTGCCGCGCGTGGAGGGCCTCGACGTCGAGACCGCCACCAACCGGCTCGAGTCCAAGAACCTCGTCGTCGGCGACACCAGCGAGCAGACCAGCGCCGACATTCCGAAGGATCAGGTCATCTCCACCGACCCCGAGGCCGGCACCACCGTCGACGAGGGCACGACGGTCGACCTGGTCGTCAGCGCCGGGCCCGAGCTCGTCGACATCCCGAACCTCACGAGCTACTCGTACGACGAGGCCAAGGACCTGCTCGAGGGCGACCGGTACGGCCTCAAGGTCGAACGCCAGAACACCGACAGCGACCAGCCCAAGGGCCGTGTCCTGAACAGCAACCCGCCCCCGGGCACCCAGGTCGAGCGCGGCAGCACGGTCACACTCATCGTGTCCCGCGGTCAGGTCGACGTGCCCAACGTCGTCGGTCAGTCCGTCGACGCGGCCACGAAGACGCTCGAGGACGCCGGCCTGAAGGTGTCGGTGCAGGACGACCCGAACGGCACGGCGCCCGACGGCACCGTCACCGCGCAGAGCCGCGAGCCGGGCTCGATGGTCGCGCCGGGCACGACGATCACCCTCACGGTGTCGCGTCCGCCGGAGCCCGAGACCGAGCCGACGCCCGACCCGAACGGTCCGCCGACCACGCTGCCCACCCCCTGAGGGGACTCAGTCCACGACGGTGGCGTGGCTCATCGACACGCTGCCGCCGTAGGCGGGCGCCTTCACGACGTCCACCTCGCGCTGGTCGAGGCCGAGGCCGTACTTCTGCGCGTACTGCGTGTAGGTGGTGACCTCGGGCGACTCGGTCATCGCGCCGCGCAGGCGGCTACGGTCGCCGATCGCCTCGATCACGTAGGGCGGCGAGTAGGGCACGCCGTCGAGCACCACGGTGTTGCCGACGCACTTGATGCCCGTGGTGGAGATCAGCCGCTGCCCCTGCAGCGTGATCGCCTCGGCACCGCCGGCCCACAGGGCGTTCACGAACGCCTGGATGTCCTGCTGGTGAACGACGAGCAGGTTGGGATCGAGTCCGGGGACCTCCACCGAGCGCGGAGCGTCCTCCAGGGCGATGCGCAGACCCGGCCCCTCGACGGGCGTCAGGCCGGCCGGGTCGGAGAGCCGCGTGACGCGACGCGCCTCGCGGCGCAGGTCCGCGTCGTCGGCGCGGCCGGTGAGCTCGTCGACCTCGCGCTGCAGCCGCGCGGCCTCGCCGCGACGGTTCTCCACCTCGTGGGCGCGGTCGCGCACCACCGAGTTCAGGTCGCCGCCGGCGGGCCTCAGGTCGGAGCCATCGGAGGTCACCGCGGCCGCCACCAGGACGATGCCGCACACGCAGGCGAGGACGAGGCCGAGCAGGCTCCACCTGCTGACGACCTTGATCTTCCCCTCCTCGCGTGGAGTTTCCGGCACGACGACTAGGCTAGCGGGGTACGACACACAGCGGCCGTCCCAGCCGCCCGACCGGGAGATGCTCGTGTTCAACAGGTTCAAGCGCAAGTCCGTCGACGACAACGGCCCCAAGCCGGTGCGCATCGGCAACCGCTGGGCGGCTCCCCTGATGGTCGCGTGCGCGGTCATCGGCCTGGCCTGGATCGTCGTCTTCTACACGATCTCCAACACCGACGTGACGATCCCCTGGTACAGCGACCTCGGTGGCTGGAACCTCATGATCGGCATGGGCTTCATCCTCGCCGCGTTCGGCTTCGCGATGAAGTGGGAGTGAATCACACCCCTGTGATTCCCCACAGGCTGTGCACACGGCTGTGGACAAGGTGTGGACGCGGGCGCTTCAGCTGAGGATCATGAAGCGCCCGGCGAGGTCGCTCGTGCGCCAGAACACGGCGGCGACGAAGGCCGCCCAGAGCACCACGAACGTCGCGACCTGCACGAGCGTGCGGCGCTCACGCGGCGCATAGGCGAACACCAGGCCGAGCACGAGGCCGGTGAGGAAGCCGCCGAGGTGGCCCTGCCAGCTGATGCCCGACTGCAGGCTGATCAGGCCGTTGATCGCCAGCAGGACGAGCATGCCGGTGATGTTCTGGCGCGTGCGCACGAGGAAGACCAGCGCCAGTCCGAACAGGCCGAAGACGGCACCGGAGGCGCCGATCGTCAGGGTGCGGAAGTCGGTGAGCAGGTAGACCAGCACCGACGAGCCCACGGCGAGCGTCAGGTACGTGAGAATGAACCGGACGCGCCCGAGGGTCTGCTCGACGAACGGGCCGAACAGGTACAGCGCGTACATGTTGAACGCGAGGTGCAGCAGTCCGCCGTGCAGGAAGGCCGCGGTCACGAGACGCCAGTACTCGCCGTGGGCGACGCCGTGGACCTCGCCGTCGTAGACGCCCAGGCCCAGCATCGCGCCGTCCTGGAAGAAGCGGCCGCTCGTGCCGCCGGTGACCATGACGATCAGCTGGGCCGCGACGTTGAGAGCGATGATCACCATCGTGACCGCGCCGGTGTTGGTGGAGATCGCGCCTCCGGCCAGCGTGCGCGGCTGACGCACCGACGCCTGCCCCTGCTTCACGCACTCGGGGCACTGGAAGCCGACGCTGGCCTCGCGCATGTCCTCAGGACAGATGTAGCGCGAGCAGCGCTGGCACTGGATGAACGCAGGCCGACCCGGATGGCGGTAGCAGGTCTGGCCGGCGTTCTGGTCGGTCACTTCTCGATGGTGACGGACTCGATCACGACGGGCTGGGTCGGACGATCGAAGCGATCGGTCTCGACCGCGGCGATCGCGTCGACGACAGCGCGGCTGTCGGCGTCCTTGACCTCACCGAAGATCGAGTGCTTCCGGTTGAGCCAGTCGGTCTTCGCGACCGTGATGAAGAACTGCGAGCCGTTCGTGCCGGCGCCGTTGGGCTTGGTGCCCGCGTTGGCCATGGCGAGCAGGTAGGGACGGTCGAACTGGAGCTCGGGGTGGAACTCGTCGTCGAACTCGTAGCCCGGGCCACCGCGGCCGTCGCCGAGCGGGTCGCCGCCCTGCAGCATGAAGTTGGAGATCACCCGGTGGAACGTGAGGCCGTCGTAGAAGGGCTTCGTCGACACCGAGCCGGTGGCGGGATCGACCCATTCCTTGGTGCCCTCGGCCAAGCCGACGAAGTTCGCCACCGTCTTGGGTGCCTGGTGGTCGAACAGCTCGATCTTGATGTCTCCACGGTTGGTGTGGAGCGTGGCGATGGTGGGCACTTCACGTCCTTTCAGGGGTTGGTTCCATCCTTGCACGAGACGCCGAACGTCTCCCGCTAGCGTGGGGGCATGTCGAGACTGGTGTTGCTCCTGATCGCTGCCGCGGCGGCCGTCGTGGTCGTCCGCAAGGCCACCGCCGAGCGCGGCGGCTCCTACGATCCGAGGATCGATCGGTGACCGTCGACCTGCACTCCGAGGGTGGTGTGACAACGCTCACCTTCTCCGCCCCGCCCGTGAACCTGTACTCGCTGGAGTTCCACCACGAGTTCGACGCGGCCCTGGATCGCGTGGAGGCCGAGCCGCCCCGCGTGCTGGTGGTGCGCGCCGAGGGCAAGCTCGTGTCCGGCGGCGTCGACGTGGCGCAGTTCCACGCCCGCACCACCAAGGCCGCCACGCGCGAGCTCTACGACCGGATGATCGAGCTGCCCGAGCGGTTCGCGGCGCTGGACGTTCCCACGATCTTCGTCGCGCACGGCCTGACGCTGACGTGGGCGTTCGAGGTCGCGCTGGCGTGCGACGTGCTGCTGGCCTCGGAGAGGGCGAAGTTCGGCCTCGTCGAGCGGGTCATCGGGCTGACGCCGACCATGGGCGGAACGCAGCGGCTCGCCGGCCGCGCGGGTGTCGCGCGCGCCAAGGAGTTCGTGTTCACGGGCGCGCCGTTCGACGCCGCCACGCTCGAGCGCTGGAACGTGGTCAACCGGGTCTTCGCTCCCGACGAGCTCGACGCCGGCGTCGCGGCCTTCGCCGCCGACCTGGCCTCCGGCCCGACCCGCGCGTTCGGCGCCGCGAAGCAGATCCTGCGCGAGTTCGAGGCCTCCGGCGTCTCGGGCTCCATCGCCCGCACCACCGAGATCGCCGCCGAGCTCTTCGACACCGAGGACCTCCAGCACGGCATGGCCTCCTTCCTCGCCGACGGCCCCGGGAACGCCACGTTCGTCGGGCGGTGACGTGACAGTTTCCCCGGTTAAGCGGGGAAACTGTCACTGACGGAGGTTCGCGAACCTCGTGAAGTGACAGGAAACCTCGTGAAGTCAGGCGAGGACGGTGGGCGAGAGGCGGCCATGAAGGCGACGCGACTGCTCGAGGGCTGCCAGGATCCGCTGGCAGGTAGCCCGAGGCGAGTGCAGGTCGGACCACACCCAACGGCTCATCCCACGGCCCGTCTCGCGAATGCGGTCCTCGCGGCGCTTCTCGTCGACGATCACCTGACCGAGGTTGCCGCCGCCGTACGGGTTCAGACGGCCGTACTTGAGTAGGCCGTCGAACTCGCCGCAGTGCCAGAAGTCCTCCCAGTCGAAGTCCACCCGACCGAGCGAGACTCCGTTCGCGTCGAAGTACTCCACCTGCATCCGGGGAACGGGGACACCGCCCATACGAAACATGTAGAGGGAGCGGAGCTCCCCAACGGTCTCGCACTCCGGGGTGGCCCAGATGACGGACAGACGAACTTTGGCAACGCCGGGCCATCGCGCCATCGCGCCGAGGCGATCGTGCAGCTCTTCCGGCGTCACACCATGCCGTAGCGCGAGGGACGTCTGGATGAGGCCGGCCTCCGTGCCGGCGACCACCGCCGTCTCGAGCGCAGCGCGCCCAGGGACCACGAGGAGGTGCCCGTCGACCTCGACGATGTCCTCGTCCGGCAGGGTTCCCCCGTGATGGGTCACCTTCGCCTCGGCACGGGCGGTCGTCCGACCCAGACGCGTCACATGGACCTGGCTCAGGTCGAGGCCGTACGAGACGCCGCTGTGGATCACCGAGGCGGACTGGTGGCTGAGCACGACTCCCGAGGGCAGCTTGTCCTGCACCGCGAAGGCCAGCAGCCGGTGCCTCTCCTCCGGCGAGAGGTCGGCGTGTCCGCGCGGCGCGTACGTCCCCGGGCGGATTCGCACGATGAGCTCCTGCCGGAGCGCGTCCTTGATCTGGCGGTCGGACACGCCCAGGTCGAGCAGATCGGGACGCAGGATGTAACCACCCCGGCGATCGGCCAAGGTCTCGAAGAAGGGCTCCATTCGTGAACTCTCGCGGATCCCAGCCACGAGAACGGTCCTGACTTCGGACCCTGTGGACAACGCGGCACGTCGTCCACGAGCCCCGACTTCGCGAGGTTTCCTGTCAGTTAGTGAGGTTTGCGAACCTCGTTAAGTGGCGGTTTCCCCGCTTAACCGGGGAAACCGTCATTCACCCGACGTCAAGGGTGCTTGACTGTCAAGCGACCTTGACCCTACGGTGGGGGCATGAGCGAACGGGTGGAGACGCGGGGGTACTGGGGGCGGGCGCGGTTCGGTGGGGGGCCGGGGGTGCTGCTCGGGGTCTGCGTGGCCGTCGCTCTGGTGGTGTCGGGCGGGGTCGCGGCGTGGGCGCTGGCGGCGCTCGACGGGACCCGGCGCGAGGAGATCATCGTCTTCGCGGTCGTCGCGCTGCCGTGGATCTTCGCGCTGACGTGGGTCGTCCTCGTCGACCGGACGAGCCTGCGCGACGCGGTCGACCGGCCCGACGACACGATCGAGGCCCAGTGGCTCCAGCGCGCGCAGAGCGGCGCGTTCACCGACCTGCTGCTGGTCCTCGGGCTCACGCTCGTCGCCGGGGTCATCGTCGACCTCGACGTGTCGCTGCGGAACGGACTGATCGCGCTGACGGCGTTCGCGATGGGCGACGTCGTCGTGCGGATGCTGTGGCTGAAGCGTCGGGACGGCTGATGCGCAACCACGTCCCGCGGCTCCGCGAGGAGCGCGGCTGGTCGCAGCGCCGGCTCGCCGACGAGCTGGGCGTGTCGCGGCAGACCGTGATCTCGATCGAGAAGGGCCGCTACGACCCGTCGCTGCCGCTGGCGTTCCGGCTCGCGGCGGCGTTCGACTGTCGGATCGAGGACCTGTTCGAGCCCGACCCGGCCGAGGACTGACTCAGGCGGTCGCGGGGGAGGAGGCCCGGGAGGCGTGCACGCTGTGGGTGGTGCGGCGCTCGGACCAGAACGACACGAGCGGGATGCACGCCAGGACGATGACGCTGAGCATGTAGCCCCACGACCACTTCTCGCGCAGGGTCAGGCGGGCGACCAGGACGATCAGCACCATGAAGAGGAAGCCGTGCAGCTGGTCGATCACCAGGAAGGTGTCCTGGTGGCGGTTCCACCACGAGCCCTCGTCGGTGGCGATCTTGCCGATGAAGCCGGCCATCACGATGAGGAGGTTGAGTCCCACGATGGTCGCCATGACCTGGTAGGCGCGCAGAAGTCGGTCGTTCACCGCCCCAGCCTATCGATCTCGGCCAAGCACCATCTCACGCGCCATGCGCCACCACATGAACAGCGCGAAGGCCGCGAAGACCCACCATTGCAGGCCGTATCCGAGGTTGCGGCCGCCGGCGGTCCACGACACGTCGGCCTCCGGGACCTCGGCCACGTCGAGGCCGCCGGCGACGGCGGGGTCGGTGGAGATCGCGAAGCCCGACCACAGGTCGGCGTAGCCGAGCTCGTTGAGCAGCGTGGGGATCCGGACCGAGCCGATCGTGCGCGCGGTGGGGTCCCAGCCGGACGCGGACTCCTCACCCGGCTGGAGGACGGCCTCGAACGAGGTCTCGCCGACGGGCACGTCGGGGAACGTCGCGGAGGCCTCGGGCGCCCAGCCGCGCACGACCATCAGCTGGGCGTCGCCGACCGTGACGGGAGCCAGCAGCCACACGCCGGTGGCGCCGTCCTGCTCGCGGTCGGTGACCCAGAGCTGCTCGGACGCCGGCCGGAACGTGCCGGTCACCGTGACCGGACGCTGGTCCTGGTCGGTGGTGAAGATGTCGCCGGGTCCCCACACCGACTCGAGGGGGACCGCCGCGGAGGTCTCACCGGCCTCGGCGCGCTCGTCCTCCTGACGTTGGTCGTACGCACCCAGTTGCCACGTACCCATGAACAGGCAGAACCCGATCGCCGCGATGGCGAACAGGTGCAGGCCGAGGACGGCCGGGCGGAACCACGCACCCACCCCCGGCCGGTCGTTCACGACGTGAACGGCTTGAGGCCGGGGTAGAGCGGGAAGCGCTCGGCGAGCACGTGGGTGCGCTTGCGCAGACCCTCGATGTCGACCTCGCCCGGCTGGAGCGCCGCGGCGATGATCTCGGCGACCTCGCGGAACTCGTCGGCGCCGAAGCCACGCGTGGCCAGGGCCGGCGTGCCGATGCGCAGACCCGAGGTCACCATCGGGGGACGCGGGTCGTTCGGGACCGCGTTGCGGTTGACCGTGATGCCGACCTCGTGGAGGCGGTCCTCGGCCTGCTGACCGTCGAGCTCGGAGTTGCGCAGGTCGACGAGCACGAGGTGCACGTCGGTGCCACCGCTGAGGACCTGGATGCCCGCGGCCACCGCGTCGTCAGCGAGCAGGCGGTCGGCGAGGATGCGCGCACCCTCGATCGTGCGCTGCTGACGCTCGGCGAACTCGGGCTGGAGCGCCATCTTGAACGCCACGGCCTTGGCGGCGATGACGTGCTCGAGCGGGCCGCCCTGCTGGCCGGGGAACACGGCCGAGCGCATCTTCTTGGCGATCGTCTCGTCGTTCGTGAGGATCGCGCCGCCACGCGGGCCGCCGAGGGTCTTGTGCGTGGTGGTGGTGACGATGTGCGCGTGCGGCAGCGGGCTGGGGTGCAGGCCCGTGGCCACGAGGCCGGCGAAGTGCGCCATGTCGACCCACAGGATCGCGTCGACCTCGTCGGCGATCGCGCGGAACGCGGCGAAGTCGAGCTGACGGGGGTACGCCGACCAGCCGGCGATGATGACACGGGGGCGGTGCTCGATCGCGAGCGCGCGCACCTCGTCCATGTCGACCAGACCGGTCTCGGGGATCACGTGGTACGGGATCGGGTTGTAGAGGCGCCCGGAGAAGTTGAGCTTCATGCCGTGCGTGAGGTGACCGCCGTTGGCCAGGTCGAGGCCCAGGATCGTGTCGCCCGCGGTGGCGATGGCGTGCAGGGCGGCGGCGTTGGCCGAGGCGCCCGAGTGGGGCTGCACGTTGGCGTAGTCCGCGTCGAAGAGCTGCTTGAGCCGGTCGATGGCCAGCTGCTCGACCTGGTCGACGAACTCGCAGCCGCCGTAGTAGCGCTTGCCGGGGTAGCCCTCGGCGTACTTGTTCGTGAGCACGCTGCCCTGCGCCTCGAGGGCGGCGACGGGAGCGAAGTTCTCCGAAGCGATCATCTCGAGCGTCGTCTGCTGGCGGACCAGCTCGGCGTCGAGGAGCGCGGCGATGTCGGGATCGAAATCGGCGAGATGCTGGTCGTGGCTCATGGTCCGAGGATATCGCCCGCTCCGCGAGCCCAGATCCGCGCGCCCCTCGGGAGCGTAACCAAAACGCAACCGTCCTGTGGATGGCCGCGACTCCGCGACGGGAGTAGCGTCGCAGCGAGTGTCCGGATGGTGGACACAACTCCGGGGAGGAAACAGATGAACTCGATGCGGCGACGCGTCACCGTCCTGGCGACCGCGGCACTGGCCGGCTCCGTGCTGGCGGCCTGCGGAGCGGGACAGAACGACGACGACAGCGATGCGGCCCTGATCGTGGGCACGACCGACAAGGTGGTCTCGATCGACCCCGCCGGCTCGTACGACAACGGCTCCATGGCGGTGCAGACGCAGGTCTACCAGTACCTGCTCAACTTCCCGGCGGGCAGCACCGAGCTGACCCCCGACGCGGCCGAGAAGTGCGACTTCGAGGAGCCGACGGTCTACGTCTGCACCATGAAGGACGGACTGAAGTTCGCCAACGGCAACGAGCTGACCGCCTCCGACGTGGCCTTCTCGTTCAAGCGGGTCGTGGACATCAACGACCCCAACGGCCCGGCCTCGCTGCTCGGCGCGATGGAGTCGGTGGAGGCGCGTGACGACAAGACCGTCGCGTTCACCCTCAAGGCGCCCAACGACCAGACCTTCGCCCAGGTGCTCGTGACCTCGGCCGGCCCGATCGTCGACGAGGACACGTACCCCGCCGACGGCCTGCTGGACGACGACGCCGCGGTCGAGGCCAACGCATTCTCCGGTCCGTACACGATCGGCGAGTACAAGAAGAACGAGCTGGCCGAGTTCACGGTCAACCCGGACTACGACGGCACGTACGGCGAGGCCAAGTCCGACGTGACGATGCGCTACTACGCCGACTCGAACAACCTCAAGCTCGACGTGGAGAAGGGCGACATCGACGTCGCGTACCGCTCGCTGACGCCGACCGACATCGACAGCCTCAAGAAGTCCGACGACGTCACGGTCCACACCGGACCCGGCGGCGAGCTCCGCTACATCGTGTTCAACCTCAAGACGATGCCCGGCGACGACGACGCGCAGAAGCAGGCCGTCCGCCAGGCCGCGGCCTACCTCGTGAACCGCGAGGAGATCGCCTCGGAGGTCTACAAGGGCACCTACACGCCGGCCTACTCGGCCGTCCCCGAGGGCCAGAAGGGCGCCACCGAGGCGTTCAAGGACAAGTACGGCGACGCGCCCGACCAGGCCGCCGCGAAGAAGACCCTCGACGACGCCGGCGTCTCGACGCCCGTCGAGCTCAACCTCCAGTGGAACCCCGACCACTACGGCGGCAGCTCCGACCAGGAGTACCAGGCGGTCAAGCGCCAGCTGGAGGAAGGCGGACTGTTCACGGTCAACCTGCAGTCGACGGAGTGGAACACCTACTCCGAGGAGCGCGTGAAGGACGCCTACCCGGCGTTCCAGCTGGGCTGGTTCCCGGACTTCCCGGATCCCGACAACTACCTGACGCCGTTCTTCGCGCCGAACAACTTCCTCCAGTCGCACTACGAGGACGACGCGATGACCAAGCTGCTCGACGCCGAGCGCGTGGACGCCGACGAGGCCTCGCGTGACGCGACGCTCGCGAAGGCGCAGGAGATGGTGGCCGACCAGGTCCCGATCCTGCCGCTGCTCACGGGCGCCCAGGTGGCCGTCGCCGGCAAGGACGTGAAGGGCGTGAGCGACACGCTCGACCCGTCGTTCAAGTTCCGGTTCACGGCACTGTCGAAGTAACGGACACCCGGAACCGGGGTCCCGGCACGCCCAGCGCGTGCCGGGGCCCCGCTTCCACGTAGGAGGAGTGCAGCGTGACCACAGACGTCCTCGTCGCCGCCGACACACCGTCGGCCGAACCCCCCGGTCGCCGCGGCGGCCTCAGCCCGCTCGCGCGGTACCTGTTGATCCGGCTGGCGCTCATCGTCCCCATGCTGTGGGTGCTCGTCACCGTCGTGTTCTTCCTGATGCGCGTGATCGGCGACCCGATCACCGCGGCGCAGGGCGGCCGCCTCACTCCCGAGCAGATCGCCGAGCGCAAGGCCGAGGCGGGCCTCGACCGGCCGATCCTCGTGCAGTACGTCGAGTACCTCGGCAACATCCTGCGCGGCGACTTCGGCACGACCCTCACGGACAACCGCGAGGTCACCGACATCCTCATCGTCAACGGCGCGGCCACCCTGGAGCTCACGTTCTGGGCGCTGCTCGTGGCGTTCTCGGTGGGCATCCCGCTGGGTCGCATCGCCGCGCGGCACCGCGACCGCGGGCCCGACGTGCTGCTGCGGCTCTTCGCGATCGTCGCCTACGCCGCGCCCGTCTTCTTCGTCGGCCTGCTGCTCAAGCTCGCCGTGGCGCCGTTCGGCTGGCCCACCTCGGGCCGGGCCTCGACGGCCACCGAGCTGACGCTCGCCAAGGTCGAGCCGCAGACGAACATCATGATCATCGACGCCATCCTGTGGGGCGAGCCCGAGTACATCTGGGACGTCCTGCAGCACGCCGTGCTGCCGGCGATCGCCCTGGGCCTGCTCACCGGCGGCATCTTCCTGCGCCTCGTGCGGGTGAACCTGCTGCAGACGCTGCGCGCGGACTACGTCACCGCGGCCCGCGCGCGCGGCGTCTCGGAGCGGCAGGTCGAGCGCAAGCACGCCTTCCGCAACGCGCTCGTCCCGGTCGTGACCGTGATGGGCATGCAGATCGCGATCCTGCTGGGTGGCGCGGTGCTGACCGAGACCACGTTCGAGTGGAAGGGCATCGGCTACGAGCTGGCGCAGTACCTGATCCGGCGCGACTTCCTCGCGGTGCAGGGCATCGTCACCGCGATCGCGTTCATCGTGTGCATCGCGAGCTTCCTCATCGACGCCATCGTGGCGCTCGTCGACCCCCGAGTGAGGTTCTGATGCGCTACCCCGGTCGCTCCGTCATCCAGCAGTCCCACGGCCTGCAGCGGTTCATGCTGCTGCTCGGCGTCGGGCTGATCCTGTTCTTCCTCGTGCTCGCGATCTTCGCGCCGTGGATCGCGCCCTACGACTTCAACCAGGTGCGCGGCGACGACGGCGTCCTGTTCGGCACGCAGCAGCCACCGAGCGCCGACCACCTGTTCGGCACCACCGTCGGCGGCGCCGACGTGCTGTCGCGCGTGGTCTACGGCGCCCGCACGGCGATGGAGGTCATCGTCCTCGCCGTGATCGTCTCGAGCGTGATCGGCGTGCCGCTCGGCCTCGTCTCGGGCTACCTGGGCGGCTGGCTCGACAAGACGCTCGTGCTGATCATGGACGCGCTGTACTCGTTCCCGTCGCTGCTGCTGGCGATCGTCGTGTCGATCGTGGTCTCGGGCGGCTCGAGCGGCGCGCTCGGCGGCATCGCGTCGGCGGCGATCTCGATCACCGTCATCTTCATCCCGCAGTACTACCGCGTGATCCGCAACGCGACCGTCTCGGTGAAGACCGAGCCGTACGTCGACGCCGCGAAGGTCGTGGGCGTGCGCACCCCGCGGGTCCTGTTCCGCCACATCCTGTCCAACGTCGCGCAGACGCTGCCGGTCATCGCCACCCTGAACGCGTCGGAGGCCATCCTGACCCTCGCGGCCCTGGGCTTCCTGGGCTTCGGCATCGAGCCGTCGGCCGCGGCCGAGTGGGGCTACGACCTCAACAAGGCGATGCCCGACGCGACCAACGACATCTGGTGGACGGGCCTCTACCCGGGCCTGGCGATCGTGCTGGTCGTCCTCGGCGTGACGCTGCTCGGCGAAAGCCTCAACGACATCACCAACCCGCTGCTGCGCACGCGCGCCGCCGACAAGGCCGAGGGCGAGCTCGAGGTCGAGCTGGCCGAGGACGTCTCGGCCGCGCCCGAGCTGGGCGACGACCTGGCCGGGACCTCCGCCGGCGCGGAGCCGCCCCACCGGACGGCGGTCCTGTCGCTGTCCGACCTCCGGATCAGCTTCGGCACGGACGCGGGACGCGTGGTCGCGGTGGACGGCGTCGGCTTCGACGTCGAGCCGGGCGAGGTCGTCGCCGTGGTCGGCGAGTCCGGCTCGGGCAAGTCGGTCACCTCGCGTGCCGTCATGGGTCTGCTGCCCGGCACGGCCAAGGTCGATGGCTCGGCGGTCCTGCGCACGGGTGGCGACGGCGAGCGCGAGCTCATCGGCATGAGCCCGCAGGCGCTGCGGCCGATCCGCGGCGACGAGATCTCCATGGTGTTCCAGGAGCCCTCGACCGCGCTCGACCCCGTGCGCACCGTGGGCTGGCAGATCATCGAGGCGATCCGCGCCCACCGCGAGACCAGCAAGTCGGAGGCGAAGAAGCGTGCGATCGAACTGCTCGAGCTGGTCGGCCTCCCCGACCCCGAGCGGCGCGTCGACTACTACCCGCACCAGCTGTCCGGCGGGCAGAAGCAGCGCGTGATCATCGCGATCGCGATCGCCTGCGAGCCCGACGTGATCGTCGCCGACGAGCCCACCACGGCCCTCGACGTGACGGTGCAGGCCGCGATCCTCGAGCTGCTGCTCGACCTGCGGAACCGGCTGGGCACCGCGATCGTGCTGATCACGCACAACATGGGCGTCGTCGCCGACATCGCCGACCGCGTCGTGGTCATGTACCGCGGCAAGATCGTCGAGCAGGCACCGGTCGACCGGCTGTTCTCCGCGCCGGAGCACCCGTACACGCGGGCGCTGCTGGAGTCGGTCCCTCACCTCGGCCGGCCGAAGGTCGTCGAGGGCGAGACGGGCCCGGCGCCGCTGGAGAACGCGCCCGTCGTGCTCGACCTCGAGGACATCGTGGTGGAGTTCCCGGGCGGCTGGGGCGAGCCCACCTTCCGCGCCGTCGACCACGTGAGCCTGCAGGTGCACCGCGGAGAGGTGCTCGGTCTCGTGGGCGAGTCCGGATCGGGCAAGTCCACGCTGGGCCGCACCGCCGTGGGCCTGCAGCAGCCGACTTCGGGCATCGTGCGCGTGGGCGGCGAGCAGATCTCGGGGCTGAGCGACGCCGAGCTGCGGCCGTTCCGCAAGCGGTTCGGGTTCGTGTTCCAGGACCCGGCCTCGTCGCTGAACCCGCGGATGTCGATCCTCGACTGCATCGCCGAGCCGCTGCGGGTGCACACCGACCTCTCCGACGCGCAGGTGAGGGAGAAGGTCCAGGGCCTGCTCGACTCGGTGGAGCTGCCGCGCGACTTCGCCGAGCGCTACCCGCACGAGCTCTCGGGTGGTCAGCGCCAGCGCATCAGCCTGGCCCGCGCCCTGGCGCTCGAGCCCGACCTGCTCATCGCGGACGAGCCGACCTCGGCGCTCGACGTCTCGGTGCAGGCGCGCGTGCTGGAGCTGTTCCTCGACCTGCAGCAGCGCCTGCAGTTCGCGTGCCTGTTCATCACGCACGACCTCGCCGTGGTGGACCGGCTCGCGAACCGGGTGGCGGTCATGCAGCGCGGGCGACTGGTGGAGCTCGGCCCCCGCGACCAGGTGCTGCGCCGGCCGACCGAGGACTACACGCGCAGCCTCATCGCGGCCGTGCCCGTGCCTGACCCGGTGGAGCAGCGCCGTCGTCGCGCCGAGCGCGGCGACCTCCTCACCGGGGCCTGACGACCGGACCGAGCGGGGTCTTCCGTCTCAACGATCCCAGGCGGCGACCTGGGCGCGGCGCTCGAGGCCGAGCTTGGACAGGACGGTGGAGACGTAGTTCTTCACCGTCTTCTCCGAGAGGAAGAGGGTCTCGGCGATCTCGCGGTTGGAGCGGCCGAGGCGCAGCTCGTCGAAGACCTTGCGCTCCTGCGCGGTGAGCTCGGCGAGCGGGTCGGGCTCGTCCTGGCGGCGCAGCCGGTCGAGCACCGCGCGGGTCATGGCGGGGTCGAGCAGCGACTGTCCGGCGGCGACCCGCTGCACCGCGTCGACCAGGTCGTTGCCGCGCACCTGCTTGAGCAGGAATCCCGAGGCGCCCGCCATGATCGCGTCGAAGAGCGCCTCGTCGTCCTCGTACGAGGTCAGGATCAGCACCGAGGTGCGCGGCGCCATGATCCGCACGCGGCGGCACAGCTCGATGCCTGAGCCGTCGGGCAGGCGCGCGTCGAGGACGGCGACGTCGGGCTGAAGGCTATCGATCTGCGTGGCGGCCTCGCCGACGGTGCCGGCCTGGCCGACCACCGTGATGGCGCCCGAGTCCTCGAGCAGGTCGCCGACGCCGCGCCGCACGACCTCGTGGTCGTCCAGCAGGAAGACGCGGATGGGTTCGCTCACGGGGTCAGCCTACGGAAGGTCGACCGCGGGCTCGGTGCTCTCGAGCGGGACCCGCCACGTCACCCGCGTGCCGCGACCGCCCGGACCTGGCTCGATCAGCAGGGATCCGCCCGACCGCTCGGCGCGCTCTCGGAGGTTGGCCAGACCGCTCGCGGGCTGCTGGTCTGCCATCCCGATGCCGTCGTCGGTGATCGTCGCGACGACGCCCTCGGGCGCGACGACGAGGTGCAGCCGCACCGAGGTCGCGCTCGCGTGCCTGATGACGTTGGCCAGCGCCTCGTTCATCACGGCGTGCACGTCACTGCGCCGGCCGAGCTCGAGCAGGCCGAGGTCGCCCTCGATGTCGATCGACGGCGCGAAGCCCAGCGGCGCCGCGGTGGCCTTGAGCAGCCGGACCAGCCGCGCCTCGTCGGTGGCGGCGTCCGAGCCGAGGGCGAAGATCGCGCCGCGCAGGTCGGCGATGGCGCGGTCGACGTCGTCCACGGCTTGCGAGGCCCGGCCGGCCCAGGGCTCGTCCACGTGACGGGCGATCCGGTCGAGCGACAGGCCTACCGCGAACAGGCGCCCGATGACGAGGTCGTGCAGGTCGCGCGCGATGCGGTTGCGGTCCTCCACCACGGCCATCCGCGCCAGCTCGGCACGCGTGCCGGCGAGCTCGTCGAACAGTCGCGCGTTCGCGATGGCGGTGCCCGCGACGGCGGCCAGGCCGGTGACCAGCCGCTCGTCGTCCTCGCTGAAGCCGCCCGCCTTCTCTGTCAGGTAGAGGTCGCCGAACACGCGGCCGTCGATCCGGATCGGGACGCCGAGGAAGGCGCCCATCGGCGGGTGGTGGGGCGGGAAGCCGACCGAGTCCGGGTGCGAGGCGACGTCGTCGAGCCGCAGCGGCACGCCGTCGCGCAGGACCACCCCGAGCACTCCGGCGCCGCGCGGCAGGGCGCCGATCTCGGCGGCTGTCTCGTCGTCGATGCCCTGCGTCAGGAACTCGACGAGGCCCTCCTCCGGGTCGCTCCCGAGGACACCGAGGGCGCCGTAGCGGGCGCCCGTCAGGTCGCGGGCCAGCTCGATGATGCGGGCCAGCAGGCTGTCGAGATCGAGGTCGGACGTGACCGCGACGGCCGCCTCGACGATGTGCTCCCAGCGCTTCCGGTCCTGTTCGTCCACGCGCTCACCGTACCGAGGCCGACGGGCCCGAGGTCCCGAGAACTCGTGACCTTCGGCCCTGCCCCGGCGCCGGCGCGCGCGGCACGATGGAGGTGTCAGAAAGGAACGAGTCCATGAGCACCAACACCATCGTCGTCGGTGTCGACGAGACCCCCGCCGGAACGGCCGCCCTGAGCTGGGCCGCCCGTGAGGCGGAGCTGCGCGGCGCCGACCTCAAGATCGTGCACGTCTGGCAGATCGACGCGGCCGTTGCGATGGCCGGCGCCGAGGTGCCGTGGCTGGCCTACGAGACCGATGCCCGGTCGAACGCCGCCCGCTGGGTGGCCGACACGATCGGCGCGGAGGACGCGCAGGGCCGTCCCCGCCGCATCGACGTCGTGCAGGGTGCCCCCGGGCCGACCCTCGTCGACGCCTCCCGCGACGCGGCCATGCTCGTCGTCGGGACCCGCGTGCACACCGGCATCAGCCGGGTCCTGTTCGGCTCGGTGAGCCACTACTGCCTCACCCACGCGCAGTGCGTCGTCGTCGCCGTGCCGACCACCTCCACGGCGGAGACCGTCGACGTGGAGTCGGCAGACGAGCTCGTCGAGCACTGAGTCACGGCGGCCGGCCGCACCACCGGCCGCCCTCCCGGCCCGCGCTCCTCTTCTCGGGCGCCGGCCGACCCGGAGGCCTCGATCCCCGGAGGCCCTCCCGCCCGCAGTCCCGGCGGCGACCCCACGCCGCCGGGGCTACGTTGGCGTCATGATCGAGCGCGTCCGTGGCCAGGCTGGTGCGGCGATCTTCGCCCGCGTGGCCGGACCCGAGGGCGAGGGCCGTCGCGACCGCATCCACGGCACGCCCGGCCCCCGGCGGTTCGCGCCGGGCGACCCCGTGTGGCGCGTCCACGGTGACGCCTCGATGTTCGTCGGTGGGATCCGCGCACTGCTGCTGCAGTCGCTGCACCCCCTCGCAATGGCCGGCGTCGACCAGCACTCGGGCTTCCGCGGCGACCCGTGGGGACGGCTCCAGCGCACGAGCGGCTTCATCGCGATGACCACCTTCGGCACGATCGAGCACGCCGACCGCACGATCGCCGCCGTGCGGGGCATCCACGAGCGCGTCACCGGCACCGCGCCCGACGGCCGGCCCTACGCCGCGTCCGACCCGCACCTGCTGCGCTGGGTGCACGTCGCCGAGATCGACTCCTTCCTGCGGGCGCACGACCGCTACGGCTCCACGCCGCTGACCCCGGCCGAGCGCGACCGCTACGTGGCCCAGGCCGCGGTCACCGCACGCCTGCTCGGCGCCACCGACGTGCCCGAGGACGTCGAGCAGCTGCGTGAGACGCTCCGGGCCTACCGACCCGAGCTCGAGAGCACGCCCGCCGCCCGCGCGGCCGCCCGCTTCATGCTGATCCACCCGCCCGTTCCGTGGACGGTTCGCGCCCCGTACGGGATGCTCGCCGCGGCCGCGGTGGGACTGCTGCCGCGCTTCGCCCGGCGGCCCCTGGGACTCCCGTGGCTGCCGGTGACCGAGGCGACCGCGGTGCGTGCCGGCGGCGTCGCCGTCACCCGCGCGATCGGCTGGGCGATGGCCCCGCCCGCGCGTTCCACGACATGAGGATCGGACCGAAGCACGACACAATGGACGAGTCCCCACCCGACACCTAGGAGTGATTCCTCGTGAAGAAGCTTGCGCTGCTGACGGCCGCTGCCGTCGGATACGTCCTCGGAACCCGCGCCGGCCGCGGCCGCTACGAGCAGATCAAGCGCCAGGCCGAGAAGGTGTGGCACACCGAGCCGGTGCAGACGACCGCCCACAAGGCCCAGGACACCGCCAAGGCCGCCGCGTCCGAGGCCGGCCACCGCGTCGCCGAGACCGCGAAGGACGTCTCGGGCACCGTCGCGGACAAGGCCAAGGACATGACCGGCAAGGCCAAGGACGCGTCCGACACCGCGACCGAGAAGGTCAAGACCGCCGCCGACTTCTCGAAGGACGACGACTCGTCGCCGAGCCAGGCCACGCCGACGCCCGCCCCGGGCCCGGCCACCGTCGCCGCCGCCACCTTCGGCTCCGCCACGCCGACCACGAGCACGCCCTCCGGCACCACGTCGACCTCCGACACCGGCTCGGAGGACTCCGCGGCGCCCCAGGCCGACGCCACGTCGCTCGCCTACAGCACCAGCTCGGAGGGCCTGCGCGCCGACGCGAGCAAGGCGGACGAGAAGGCGCCGTTCGACATCGACGAGGCCGGCTCCGACGACCTCGCGTCGCCGAACCCGCTCGGCACCGACGACCCGGACTCGCGCGCCTGATGCGGCTGAGGATCTTCACCGAGCCCCAGCAGGGCGCCTCGTACGACGACCTCCTCGCGGTCGCGCAGGAGGCCGAGCGGCTCGGCTTCGACGCCTTCTTCCGCTCGGACCACTACCTCGCGATGGGCGGCGACGGCCTGCCCGGGCCGACCGACGCGTGGACCACGCTGGCGGGTCTCGCCCGCGAGACGTCCACGATCCGGCTCGGCACGCTGGTCACGAGCGCGACGTTCCGGCTGCCCGGACCGCTCGCGGTGACGGTGGCCGGCGTCGACCAGATGAGCCGGGGCCGCGTGGAGTTCGGCCTCGGCGCGGGCTGGTTCGACGCCGAGCACCGCGCGTACGGGATCGGGTTCCCCGACACCCCGGAGCGCTTCGACCGCCTGGAGGAGCAGCTCGAGATCATCACGGGTCTGTGGGCGGACACCACCGGCTCGTATTCGTTCGACGGTGAGCACTACACGATCAGCGACTCGCCGGCCCTCCCCAAGCCGGCGCAGGAGCGGATTCCGGTGATCGTCGGCGGCAAGGGCAAGCGCCGCACTCCGGCGCTCGCCGCCCGGTTCGCGGACGAGTTCAACGTGCCGTTCGTCTCGGTGGAGGAGACCCGCACGCTGTTCTCGCGGGTCCGCGAGGCCTGTGAGAAGGCCGAGCGCGATCCGTCGACGCTGGCCTGGTCCAATGCGCTCGTGGTGTGCGCGGGCGCGGACGAGGCCGAGATCGCGCGCCGCGCGTCGACGATCGGCCGCGAGGTCGACGAGCTGCGGGAGAACGGCCTGGCCGGCACCCCCGCCGAGATCGTCGACCGGATCGGCGAGTTCGCCGAGGCCGGCACCGAGCGGATCTACCTGCAGGTGCTCGACCTGTCCGATCTGGACCACCTGGCGCTCGTGGCCGAGGAGATCATGCCCCACGTGTGATCGCTCGAGAGCTCCGAGACGACGAGGCACCCGGACCGCTGCGGCGGCCGGGTGCCTCGTCGTTCTGGCCCTTGGGCAGGGCGAATGACACCGGTGTGATTTACCCACAGCATTGTCCCCACGTGGGGACAACTCATCCTCAGGACGGCGGTCCGACCTCCAGCGTCCCGCGCTCCATCTCCCACGTCAGGGCCTGCAGGAAGTCGATGATCGCCGGCCGCGCGTCGTGCGGCACCTTGGCCGCGATCGCCTTCATCCGGTCGTGCATGTCGGCCAGGTGCGCCGACATCTCGCGGCGGGCCTGCTCGGTGGGCACGAGCAGCACCGAGCGGCGGTCGGTGGGGTGCGGCGTCCGCTCGAGGTGCCCCGAGGCGACCAGTCGATCGACGAGCGTGGTGACCGCGGCGGTGCTGATGCCGAGATGGTCCGCCAGGCGGCGCGGCGTGACTCCCGGGAGCGCCCCCTGCACGACCCCGGCCTCGGCCTGCTCGACGGTCCGGATGACGTGGCGCAGCGAGCGGAGGTCGGTGGGGTTGACGCGCATCGAGTCGCTGAGGCGGTTCCGCATCTCGCGATCCGCGCGGACGAGCTCGCGCACCGCACGCAGCAGGCCGCGCTCGTCGTCGGTGTAGGCGGGCGCCACTGGGGTACGTGGAGTCAGGGGCACGGCACGACTCTATCCCTTATTTCTACAAGTTGATATCTAGACTGCTTAGCAATACGGTTTCAAGTGTCCCCAGGAGGAACCGTGGAACCCGTGCTCGATCTCTCGCCCGGTGCAGTGGATGCCGCTGCCTCGGCCGCTGCCGTGCGCGCGGACCTGCCCGACCGCCTCCCCCACGACGACCCCGACGATCTGGTCGTCCTGCTGGACGACGACCACCAGCCCATCGGCACCGCTCCGCGCCACGGCGTGCACGGAACCGACACCCCCTTGCACCTCGCGTTCTCCTGCTATCTGGTGGACGGAAAGGGCCGCGTGCTGCTCACCCGCCGCGCCCTGGGCAAGCGGTCGTGGCCCGGCGTCTGGACCAACTCCTTCTGCGGCCACCCGCGACCCGGCGAGGACCTCGTCGACGCGGTGAGCCGGCACGGGCGCGGCGAGCTGGGGCTCGAGCCCGAGGCGATCCGTCCCGTCCTGCCCGACTTCGCGTACCGTGCGGTCGACGCCTCCGGCGTGGTGGAGAACGAGGTCTGCCCCGTGTTCGTGGCCCGCACCAGCGATGACGTCGAGCCGCACCCCGACGAGGTCGAGGAGCACCGCTGGGTCGACGTGTCCGACCTGCGCGAGACCGTGCGGGTGGCGCCGTGGGCGCTCAGCCCGTGGCTCGTGGAGCAGGCCGCGGCGATGGAGGAGGCCGACGCGTGGCACGTGCTGGCACCGGACGAGACGGAGACCCGCCCATGACCCTCCAGTCCGAGCTCGACTCGCTGCTGCACTCCGCCCGGGTGCCCGGCCTCGCCCGCGACCACGCGGCGCTGCTCGACGCCCTCGACCTCGGCAGCTCGGGCGGCAAGCGCTTCCGGCCCTGGCTCGTCACCACCGTCCATGCCGCGTTCGACGGCGAACAGCCCGAGCCGGTCGTCGATGCCGTGGCCGCCGCCACCGAGCTGCTGCACACGGCCTTCGTCATCCACGACGACGTGATCGACAACGACGACACCCGCCGAGGACGCTCGAGCGTGCCGGGGCTGTTCCGCAGCGACGCGGCCGAGCTGGGCACCGCGCCCGACGACCGCGACACCTACTCCCGCGCCGGTGCGATCCTCGCCGGCGACCTCGCGCTCGCCGCCGCGATCCGCGCCGTGGCCACGTGCGGCGCGGACGCTGCCACCACGCACCGCCTGCTCGACCTCCTCGACGCCACGCTGCACGCGTCGGCAGCGGGCGAGCTGGCCGACGTGCGGCTCGCCCTCAGCCCCGAGATGCCGGGCGCCGAGGAGGCCATCGCGGTCACGGAGCACAAGACCGCGGTCTACTCGTTCGTGCTGCCGCTGCAGGCCGGAGCCGTGCTGGCGGGCGCCGACGACGCCGCGGTCCGCGCGCTGGGCGAGATCGGTCGGTGCCTCGGCATCGCGTTCCAGCTGCACGACGACGTGATGGCGATCTTCGGCGACCCCGCCGAGACCGGCAAGGACCCGCTCGGCGACCTGCGCGAGGGCAAGCGCACGCCACTCATGGTGCACGCCTCGCAGACCGACGCCTGGGCCCGCATCGCCCCTCACCTGGGGGACCCCGAGCTCACGGAGGCCGCGGCGTCCGCCGTGCGCGAGGCGCTCCAGGAGTGCGGCTCGCGCCACCACATCGAGGACCTCGCCGAGGGGCACCTCACCGTCGCCCGCGAGCACGCGCGCTCGCTCGGCCTCGAGTGCTCGCTGCTCGACCCGCTGGTCGAGCAGGCGTGGCGGATGACGCCCACGGCGCTCACGCGGGCCGCCCAGGTCGGGGCGGCATGAGCGTCCTGCACCCGGACGACCACGGGAAGTCCGGCTCCACCGCCGCCACCGAGGCCTACGCGCTGTACGACGAGGTGGCCGAGGACGCCGCCGCGCTGGTCATCAAGCGGTACTCCACCTCGTTCTCGCTGGCGTCGCGGCTGCTCGCCGAGCCCGTGCGCACGCGCGTCTGCAACATCTACGCGCTCGTGCGGGTGGCCGACGAGATCGTCGACGCACCGCGCCCCGAGGGCGACCACGACCAGCAGTTGCGATTGCTCGACTCGCTCCAGGCCGAGGTCCACGAAGCGATGCGCACGGGGCACAGCGCGAACCTCGTCGTGCACGCCTTCGCGCGTACCGCCCGCGCCTGCGGGATCGGCACCGACCTCGTGGACCCGTTCTTCGACTCGATGCGCACCGACCTGTTCCGGACCGAGCACGACGAGGCCAGCTTCGCGACCTACGTCTACGGCTCGGCCGAGGTCGTCGGGCTCATGTGCCTCAAGGCCTTCCTGCTCGACCAGCCCGACGTCAACGGCGCGTACGAGGCGCTGGCCCCGGGCGCGCGACGGCTCGGCGCCGCCTTCCAGAAGGTGAACTTCCTGCGCGACCTCGGCGACGATCGCGACAACCTCGGCCGCAGCTACGTGCCCGGCCTCGACCCGGAGCACTTCGACGTGACCATGCGCGATCGCCTGCTGGACGACATCGACGCCGACCTCGCGGCCGCCGCGGCCGTGATCCCCCAGCTGCCTGCCGGCAGCCGCCGGGCGGTGGCCGCCGCGCACGCACTGTTCGCCGAGCTCTCGCGCCGGCTGCGCCACGCCTCGCCCGAGCGGATCCGGTCCGAGCGCATCCGCGTGCCCGGGCCGGCCAAGGCCCGGGTCGTCGCGCGCGCCGTCACGGTGGGCGTCTGATGGGGCGCGTCACGGTCATCGGCGGCGGGATCTCGGGGCTCGCCACCGCCGCACTGCTCGCCGCCGACGGCTGGTCGGTCGACCTGCTGGAGCAGCGCGACGAGGTCGGTGGGCGCGCCGGCTCCTGGGAGCAGGACGGGTTCCGGTTCGACACCGGTCCGTCCTGGTACCTCATGCCCGAGGTCTTCGACCACTTCTTCCGTCTGCTCGGCACCTCAGCCGCGGAGCAGCTCGATCTCGTGCAGCTCGATCCGGCGTACCGCGTCTTCTTCGAGGGCCACGCCGATCCGGTCGACGTGCTCACCACGCGCGCCCGGAACGTGGCCCTGTTCGACGCGATCGAACCGGGCGCCGGGCAGCGCCTCGAGCAGTACCTGGACTCGGCCGACGACGCGCTCGCGATGGCGGTGGACCACTTCCTCTACACGAGCTTCGACCGGCCCGCGAACCTCGCGCACGCCGACGTGCTGCGCCGGGCGCCGCAGCTGGCGGGCCTGCTCGGCCGGTCGCTGGAGTCGCACGTCGCCTCACGATTCGACGACGTCCGGCTGCGCCAGATCCTGGGCTATCCCGCGGTCTTCCTCGGCTCGTCCCCGTCGCGGGCGCCGAGCATGTACCACCTGATGAGCGGCATGGACCTTGCCGGCGGGGTGCTCTACCCCCAGGGCGGCTTCTCCACGCTGATCGACGCGATCGCCGCCCTCGCGCGGGCGCGCGGGGTGCGGATCCACACCGGCGCCACCGTCATCGGCATCGACACCGTGGCGACCGACCGACTGCCCTTCGTGCCGGGTGCGCGGGCGCGCGTCGAGGGCGTCACGTTCCGCACCGCGGAGCGCATCGAGTGGATCGGCGCCGACGTCGTCGTCGGCGCGGCCGATCTGCACCACCTCGAGACGCGGCTGCTGCCCGAGCACCTGCGCACCTACCCCGAGTCCTGGTGGCGCCGCCGCGACCCCGGCCCCGGAGCCGTGCTCGCGTACCTCGGCGTGGAGGGCGAGCTGCCGCAGTTGGCCCACCACACCATGTTCTTCACGCAGGACTGGGCCTCGAACTTCGACGACGTCCTCGGGCGGCCCGGCCGCGTGCCCGACCCGGCGTCCTCCTACGTCTGCAAGCCGTCGGCCACCGACCCCACGGTCGCGCCCCCGGGTGACGAGAACGTGTTCGTCCTCGTGCCCGTCCCGGCCGACGTCGGACTCGGGCGCGGCGGCATCGACGGCACGGGCGACCCCGTGATCGAGAAGACCGCGGACGCCGCCATCGCACAGATCTCCGCTTGGGCTGGCGTTCCCGACCTGGCCTCGCGCATCAAGGTCCGCCGCACGGTGGGCCCCGGCGACTTCGCCGCCGACCTCAACGCGTGGTCGGGCGGCGCGCTCGGGCCCGCGCACACGCTGCGACAGAGCGCCTTCCTCCGCGCCCGCAACGCGTCGCGCCACGTGGACGGCCTCCTGTTCGCCGGATCCAGCACGATCCCGGGCATCGGCCTGCCGATGTGCCTCATCAGCGCCGAGCTCGTGCTGAAGCGGCTGCGTGGCGACCGGTCGGCCGGCCCGATCGCGGAGCCCACCGGCACTACGGTGGACGCGTGAGCTGGCTCTACCTCGCCTCGGTCGTCGGGGCGGGCTTCTGCATGGGCCTGGTCGATCACCGCTGGCGGCTGTTCCTGTTCCGGTGGCCGCGCCGAGCGCTGGTCGTCCTGGCCATCGGGTTCGTGTTCTTCCTGGTGTGGGACCTCGTGGCCATCCAGCTCGAGGTCTACAGCCGCGGCGAGTCGCCGGCGATGACGGGCATCGAGGTCGCGCGCGAGCTGCCGCTCGAGGAGCTCTTCTTCATCGCGTTCCTCTGCTACGTCACGGGCGTGCTGCACGGCCTGTTCACGCGAGTCCTCGACCGCGAGGGAGCCGCGCGATGACGTACCTCGGACTGGCCGCCGTGTTCACGGCCGTCACCGTGCCGGTGCTGGCCGTCGCCGTGGTGAGGCGCCGCCCCGACCGGCGCTGGTGGGCCGCCACCGGGCTCACGGCGCTCGCGCTGGTCGTGCTGACCGCGGTCTTCGACAGCATCATGATCGCCGCCGACCTGTTCCGCTTCGACGAGGAGTCGCTCACCGGGATCCACGTCGGGCTGGCCCCGATCGAGGACTTCGCGTGGCCGATCGCCGCCACGATCCTCGTCTCCTCGCTGCTGCTGCTCCTGGCGCCTGCGCGCGAGCCGGCCGAGGACCGGTCGTGAGTCGCGCCGGGCAGGTCCTGGCCTCGTCGCGCCCGCTGTCCTGGATCAACACGGCGTTCCCGTTCGGCGCGGCGTACCTGCTCGCCGACGGCGGGCTCGACGCGGCGTTCTGGATCGGCTGCATCTGGTTCCTCATCCCCTACAACCTGATGATGTACGGAATCAACGACGTCTTCGACTACGAGTCGGACCTGCGCAACCCGCGCAAAGGCGGGGTCGAGGGGATCGTGCTCGACCGGCGCGTGCACCGGCTGACGATCTGGTCGTCCGTGGTCACGAACGTGCCGTTCGTGGTCGTCCTCGCCGCGATGGGCTCGGCGGTCTCGAACCTCGTGCTGGCGATCAGCATCTTCGCGGTCATCGCGTACTCGGCGCCGGTGCTGCGGTTCAAGGAGCGGCCGTTCCTGGACTCGATCACCTCGAGCACGCACTTCGTGAGCCCTGCGGTCTTCGGCCTCGCCCTGGCCGCGGCCCGCGGCAGTGACGTCGAGGTCACCGTGCCCGTCGTGGCCGCGCTCCTCGGGTTCTTCGCGTGGGGCATCGGCTCGCACGCGTTCGGCGCGGTGCAGGACGTCATGGCCGACCGTGCCGCGGGCATCGGCTCGATCGGCACGGCGCTGGGCGCCCGCAACACCACGTGGTTCGCGCTCGGCGCCTACCTGCTCGGCGGCGTCTGCCTGCTGCTCCTGCCGTGGCCCGGCACGCTGGCCGCGCTGCTGGTGCTGCCGTACGTGGCGAACATCTGGCCGTACCGCTCGATCACCGACGCCACCTGCGAGGAGGCCAACGTCGCGTGGCGGCGCTTCCTGTGGCTGAACTTCCTGACCGGCTTCCTCGTCACGCAACTGCTGATCTGGATCACCCTCACCTGACGGCGCGGAAGCGGTCCTGCCAGCGCACCCACGGCGGTCGCTCGGCCCAGTTGAGCCGCAGGGTGGTGACGGCGCGGTCCATCCGGCGCGCCAGCTGGGCGCGGCCGCGCACCGAGCGGCCCGACACCGCCAGCCGCAGCGAACGGTCGTAGCGGATGACGGACTCCGGTCCCAGCACGAAGGCGAGGTCCATGTCGTCGTGGACGTCGTCGAACCGGTGCACCCGGTCGCGCACCCGCTCCCACGTGGTGCGGCGGACGGCCATGCTCGATCCCCACAACGGGTGGTGAGCGAGCGCGAGGTAGGTCAGCACGTAATAGGCGCCGAGGTAGACCACCGTGGCGATCTGCCGCAGGACGGGCGGGAGGTCGTGGAAGTAGCCGGCGCCGGTGACCGCGTCGACGCGGGGATCGGCCATCGCGCGAGTGACCTGCTCGATCCAGTCGGGGCCGGGCCGCGAGTCGGCGTCGAGCCGCGCGATCACCTCGCCGCGGGCGGCGTCGTAGCCGGTGGCCGCGGCGGGCGGGATCCCCAGGCGCGGCTCGGGGACCACGCGGGCTCCCGCGGCCTCGGCGACGGCAGCCGAGTCGTCGGCGCTCGCGTTGTCGACCACGACGACCTCGAGCGGTGTGACGGTCTGGGCCGCCAGGAGGCACAGGCACTCAGCCAGCTCGGCGGCGTCGTCGTGGACGGGGATGACGACCGACACGGTGGGCGCTGTCATCGCGGCTCCGCGGCGGAGGTGCGGCTGACGACGAGTGCCGCGACGACCGCCCCGATGGCGCCGGCGGCCAGGTCGCCGACGGTGTCGTCGTACCCCACCTGGATGCGGTCGTCGAGCCACGTGTGGCCCATCCACTCGAGGAACTCCCACACGACGGCGAGGGCGACGGCGGTGGTGATCGTGACGATGAACGCGCCGAGACGGGGTCGCGCGATGCGCGGGTCGTCGTGGGCCGGCAGCGCGCCGACCTTGACCAGGACCTGCCACGTGAGCGCGGCGATGAGGCCGGTGGCCGCGGCGTGGACCACGATGTCGAGCTCCGGGACCGCGAGGTACCAGTCGAGCTGCGCGGCCCATCCGCCGAGCAGGAGGGTGCCGCAGTAGGCGACGTCGAGCGCGGGGCCGGTGCCGATCGCTCGCGGGATGAACAGGCCGCCGAGCACGAGGAAGAACAGGGCGAACCCCATCCAGCCGCCCTCGATCGTCGCCGCGACGACGCTCACGACGCCCGCCGCGCGCAGGGCGTCAGGGGCGATCAGCGGCATTCGACCATCCTACTGAGGACGGAGCGTCGCGGATGGTGGCCGGGCGGGTCGGCACGCGAAATCGCCCGGAATCGCAGGAATCACATCGGCGTAGTTTGTCCACACGTCTGTGCACAGCTGGGGACAAACCGGGCGTCTGCCGCGGTCATCGGAGGTGGGCGAAGTCGTCCACTCCCTGGTCCTCCTCGGCGAGCGAGAACGAGGCGACGGCCCGGGTCACCATGCCGGTGGCCAACAGTACGGCCACCGACACGGTGAAGGCCATGCCGCACAGGAACGCGAGCACCAGGGCGACCACGGCTCACGCCTCGCTCTCGCTCATGTCGTCCTCCGTCGTGCTCGTCCGTGTGGATGGAGAGCCGCGAGGAGCCGATTCAGGACCGAGAGCGGGCGGTCACCGTCAGCGGCGCGGCGTGTCCGGTCCGGTGTCGGGCTCCGAGCGGAGCACGTCCTCGCGGGTCTCGTCGTACCGCGCGTCGCCGGGCTGGTCGCCCGGCGTGTCGCCGTACTGCACGTTGCCGTTCTCGTCCGTCACGGCGCGCTCGCCGACGTGGTGCTCGTGCTGCTCCCCGGCCAGCGGTCGATCGGCGGTCTCGTTCCGGTGCACCACGTTGCCGTCCTTGTCGGTGGTGACGTCCGGGTCGATCTCGTCCGCCTTCGACAGGCGGTGATCGGCGTGCTGCTTGGTCTCGTTGGCCTCGTGCTCGAGGTCCTTCGCCTGACGCTCGAGTCGCTCGGCGTCGAGGCGCGCCTGATCGGCGTCGGCCCGAGCCGCGGCGGCGCCCGCCGCGGTCTGGTTCGCGGTGACCGAGGCCTCCCGAGCCTCGTCGCGCAGCTGCGCGGCCTCCTCGCGGTGACGGCGCTCCTGCTCCAGTCGGCGCTCCTCCTTGGCCTTGCTCCCCCTCTTCGCCAGCGCGGCCACGAGCGCCAGCAGCAGCAGGACCGCCACGACGGCGATCAGGATCCAGACCCAGGTGTCGACGTTGTCCATCGCACTTCTCCGTCCGCGGGCCGCGGCTGCGTCGGTCGACGCTGGTGCGCCGGGCCCTCTCATTCCTTGGTACCGCAGTCGAGACGAAGCCGCTCGTCGGATGAATCGGGGTCAGGTGGTCTCCGCGTCGCCCGCGAACGCTGCCTGGAGGTCGCGGATCGTGGTGGCGAGGACGCCGGAGGCGAGGAGCCCGGAGCCGAGTGGTCCGGAGGAGTCCTCGCCGAGTCGCGGCAGAGTCGCAAGGGCGGCACGAACCTCGTCCGTCATGTGCTCGAGCTGCCAGCGGACCTCGTCCTGGCGTGCGGCCTCGGGATCGCTCGCGGCCAAGGACGCTGCCTTCGCCGCGTAGGCGGCCGCACCCAGGGCATGCGCCCCCATGTGGGCAACGCCCGAGGCCTGTCCGGCGGCGTAGGCGGCCGCGACGGCGGCGGGGCTGCGAGCCGACTTCGAGGCTCGGTTGGCGACGAAGCGATCCCGGATCTGCGAGGCGGCGTCGAGCTCGCCCCGTCCGAAAGCCCGAGCGCGGGCGATCCCGTCGCGCGCTCGGTCGTCGTCCGGGGCCTCGGCCTCGAAGAGCGGCAGGAGGCGCTCGGCGCAGTCCGCGGCCCAGAGCGCGACGAGACGTCGGTCGGACTCGCTGAGTGCCTGAGGAGACGCCATGAGCTCACTCTGGCACGCGGGTCGGACAGCGCCTCAGGCGAAGGGACCGTCGAGGAGCGCCCACTGAATCAGCATGATCGTCTTGGCGTCGAGGATGTCGGTCCCGATCGCGGCGCGCGCCTCGTCGATGCCGAGCTCGACGATCTCGATGTCCTCGCCCTCGTGGGCGACGCCGTGGCGGGTCCCGTGCGCGTCGTCCGAGCGGTAGGGCGCGGCGAAGAAGTGGAGCCGCTCCGTGACGGAGCCGGGGCTCATGAACACGTCGAAGACGTGCTGCACGGGCCCGACCTCGATGCCGGTCTCCTCGGCGGCCTCCCGCCTGATCGCGGCCTCGGCGTCGTCCTCGTCGAGCAGTCCCGCGGCGGTCTCGATCAGCATCCCGTCGGGGTGGCCGTTGACGTAGACGGGGAAGCGGAACTGCCGCGTCAACAGGACGGTCCTGGCGTCCGGGTCGTAGAGCAGGATCGTCGCGCCGTCCCCACGGTCGTAGGTCTCGCGTCGCTCGGTGCGCCACGTGCCGTCGGACATCCGCTGCTCGAACGTCGTCGCCCGCAGGACGTACCAGTCGTTCGCGAGCACCTCGACGTCTTTCACGACGACGTCGGGGTTGCGGTCCAAGTCGCGTCCGGTGAGGTGCAGTCCGGTGCGCCCCCGGCGGTCCGGCGTATCGATTCCGGCGGTCATCGGGCGTTCGCGATCAGTCTCAGCATGCTGACGATCGTAGATTTGCGCGCAAATTACATAGGTGTCATTTGTTCCACAGGACTGTTCACAGATGGGGACAACCGCCGATCTGCGGGAGTGCGGGTTCGACCGCGCCCGGAGATCATGGAGGGGTGCCGGCGTACGAGAGCTGGGCCAGCAGCGACGCATCTCGCAAGGTCATGCAGGCCAACCGAGCGCGCGACACCGCACCAGAGCTGGCGGTTCGCCGTCTGCTTCACGCTGCCGGTCTCCGGTACCGCGTCGCGCACCGTCCCGAGCCATCTCTTCGCCGCACGGCCGACATCGTGTTCACGCGGCAGCGCGTCGCAGTCTTCATCGACGGTTGCTACTGGCACGCGTGCCCGGAGCACGGAACCCAGGCGCGTGCGAACGCGGCCTATTGGTCGGAGAAGCTCGCCAGGAACGTGGCGCGGGACGCCGACACGAACGCTCGCCTCTCCGAGTTGGGATGGACTGTTCTGCGCTTCTGGGAGCACGAGGATCCGCACGCGGTCGCCGAGTCGATCTCAGACTACGTCACGCCCGCGAGGTGATCCGGGAGACATCGTCTCAACACCACCGAATCAGTTCGATTTCGTGGTGTCCCGGATGCTAAGCTGACGAACATGCGTTCGAGCTCGCCTGCATTCACCTTCATCGATCTCTTCGCGGGAATCGGAGGCTTTCACGCGGCGATGAAGGCGCTCGGCGGGGAGTGCGTCTACGCGGTCGAGATCGATAGGCAGGCCGCGCGTGTCTACGAGGCCAACTGGGGTCATCCCGCACTCGGCGACATTACCCAGGACGCCGATGACGACCTCGGCGTGATGAACGTGCCGCCCCACGACGTCTTGTGTGCGGGCTTCCCGTGCCAGCCCTTCTCGAAGTCGGGCGCCCAGCGCGGCATGGACGAGACGCGAGGGACGCTCTTCTTCAACATCGCGTCGATCATCAAGGCCCACCGTCCCTCAGTCGTGATGCTCGAGAACGTCCGTAACCTCATCGGGCCGCGCCACGAGCACGAGTACGACGTGATCATCGAGACGCTTCGGGATCTGGGCTACCACGTCTCGGACGTGCCGACCGTGTTCTCTCCGCATCTACTCCCGCCGTCGCTCGGGGGTGCGCCTCAGGTGCGCGAGCGCGTGTTCATCACGGCAACCTATGCCCCGGACCAAGTACGGATGGACCTCGAGCATGGTGGCCCGCTGCCGGCCGTGACCATGGCGGATCGGTTCGAAGGCTTCGAGCCCAAGCGCGACTGGCACATCGAAGATCTACTCGACGACACGCACAACGTGCCCGGCTGCGAGCTCACCGACACCGAGATGCATTGGATCAACGCCTGGGACGAGTTCGTGCAGATCATGCGGCCGCTCATGGGCGGCAGGCACCTGCCCGGCTTCCCAATCTGGGCCGACGCCTGGCTCGACTTCCCGGAGATGGCCCGTATCAACTGGTCGGCCAAGTCGATCAAGATCCCTGCGGCAGTGACGACGCCCGCCATCGACCCATCCCTCCCGGCGTGGAAGCAGAGCCACCTCCGCAAGAACTACGACCTCTTCGAGCGCCACTTCAGGGACATCATCCCGTGGGCTCACCAGTGGAAGCTCTACAGCGACGTGTTCCCGCCGTCTCGGCGCAAGCTCGAGTGGCAGGCGCAGGACAGCAAGTCCCTCTGGGAGACCGTGATGCACCTGCGCCCGTCTGGCCTTCGCGCCAAGAAGCCCAACTACCTGCCGGCGCTCGTGGCGATCACTCAGACGTCGATCGTGGGCAGTCGCGAGCGACGAATCTCACCGAGGGAGACCGCCCGCCTGCAGGGCCTGCCGGACAGCTTCATCTTCCCGGACCAGCCCGACTCGGCGACCTACAAGCAGATGGGCAACGGCGTGAACGTCGGTGCTGTGTGGCATGTGTTCAAGCAGCACGTCCTCCGGGATCGAGCGCTGCTTCGGGCGAGTGACATCGGTCGTGTGCTCGTCTCTGTGGTGGAGGCGTCACCCAATCATCCTGCAGCGATGCTGGAGGGTCACGTCCCCGCTCTGCATCGCGGAGGCAACTAACTAGCGGAACGATCCGTCCAACGTTCGCACCCCCGGTGAGACCAACTGGTATCTATGGGGCATGGGACGAGTCGCAGTCGATCAGATTTGGCCTGACGGCCGTCTCACGCACGACGTCGACACGACCCTTCCCCAACGGGTGCGGCACGAGTTGCTCCTCAAAGCGATTCCTGGCGCAACGCTTGAACGATTCGCAGGCGTCTGGGTGGTTCGCTTCGAGGATCAGGTGATTCTCAGCAAGCAGGTCACTTATCTCGGACGGCCATGGCAGACGTTCAAGAAGCGGATCCAGATTCCTGGCTACTGGCTTGATGTTCATCGGGCGGCGGTGACCGAGGGCCTCACGCCACGCTTCATCGGCACTTACCACTACGGCTCTACGACGATCTTCGTCGACTTCGACCCCGTGACCTATGTCCTGGGGAAGGCAAACAACTCGTCCGCCCACGTATCCACCAATGACCTGTTCCAGGCCCAGACACTCGGGCAGTTCTCTCGTCAGGACCGAAATGGCAACCGACTTACGAGCGTGCGAGCTGACGAGTTCGCCGCGTACCTGCTGAAGGGCTACGAAGAACAGGATCCTTACGTCGTGACTCTCGATGGCTTCAGTGCCTCACTGCTTAACGGCTCGAGAATTGAGGCGCTCGACGCGGTCCAGGAGATGCACGCGGATGGTTGGCCGGACGCGTTCCAGAACGAATGGGCGGGCTTCTACGTTGAGTTTCGACTGAGCAAGTACCTCGCTGGGCATGGTGTCCGAAGTATCAGGGTTCAGAAGGAGAAGCGTAGAGGCTCGTTCGACTACGACCTGCAGTTCCTCGGCAACGGTTCGGTCGAGTACTACGGGGATCTGAAGGCTTCGAACGTCGATGTCGCCGATAGCCCTGGGAATGACGCTGCGACGTTTTTCCGCTGCCTCAATGAGTTCGGGCGCTTCTGGTACGTCGTGTACGAGCACCAGACCTGGCATGCGCGCGACAATGAGAACCGCGCGACGATCGCTTGGAACGACTGGCGCCGGTCAGTAGGCCACGTCGGTCGAAAGGCGGTCTACGACCCGCTCTCGTACGCCTCTCGCTTCAAGGAAGCGGTTCGGTTCGTGGGCGTGAAGATCCTTGAGGTCAACGCCGCGAATGTCAACATCGTGCTCGGGGACTTTCAGAAGGACTTCAGGCAACCCGACGGCAAGCCACGAAACGGCAAGGTCATGATCAAGAAGAGGGACATCGACAACTTCCTGATCTACTCGAAGTCGATCGATCTCCCAGCCCGGGTCTAGCGCAAGAAGCCGCTGACACGTCGGACCGATGCGCTCACTCTGACGGAGAACACACCAGGCTCTCAGGCACGGAGGTGCCGGTCGTAGTTTGCGGCGACCGCGCACTCCTAGGAGGGTGATCCACGATGATCTGAACCGAAGGGCTCTCGGCGAGGTCTGGGGACGCCCTTCGCCACGGGCTCTGCAGCATCAGGAAGACGGCCGGGAACGAGTCCCGCCGGTTTCGGAAAGTGGTGGAGCCTAGGGGACTCGAACCCCTAACCCCCTGCTTGCAAAGCAGGTGCGCTACCAATTGCGCCAAGGCCCCGTGGTGGGTGTGTCAGACGGAGTCGCTGTGCTGCGCCCAGGGATCGGGCTGCGCAGCGGCCTTGCGGCGGCTGGAGAACCAGACGGCTCCTGCGACCGCGAGTGCCAGGGTGAGGATCTTCTTCACGTCGATTCCTCCTTCGGTGGGCCTAGATGGACTTGAACCATCGACCTCTTCCTTATCAGGGAAGCGCTCTAACCGAGCTGAGCTATAGGCCCCGGGCAGCAATAGAAGAGATTACCCGAAGGTCCCCGGCGAGTTCCAATCGGGTCGGCGAGTGGTGGATCACGTGCCGTCCAGTGACGCAGAACGGCCCGCCACTCGGTGAGTGGCGGGCCGTTTCGCGCCACTCGCGGGGAGGGGCGGCTGCAGGCGTTACTGGCGCTCGCCGAACGTCATCTCGATGCCGCCGAGGATGCCGGAGGCGAGGTTGTAGAGGTGGGCGGCGATCGTGGCGAGGGCCGTCATGAAAATGACGTTGAGGCTCGACACGAGGAGCGTCAGGCCGACGACCCGGCCGAAGCCCAGGTACTCGGTGATGTCGAAGCCGGAGGCGTCGTCGGCGAGCACGTTGGAGACGCTGTCGTTCAGCGCGCCCCAGACGCCGGTGATCTGCATGACCAGCCAGAACACGGTGACCGCGACGACGCTGACCACCATGAGCGCCACCGAGACGACGAACGCCATCTTCGTGACGCTCCACGGCTCGACGTGGCTGAGCTTGAGGCGCGCGGAGCGACCCGAGGCCGCCGGAGCGGTCTTCGTGACCTCGCCCGCGGACTCTGCCTGCTTCGGCGCCTTCTTGGGCTCGGGCTTCTGCTTCTTGGCCGGAGCCGGCTTCGGCTCCGCCTTCTGCTGAGGCTTCGCGGCGGGAGCCGTCGCAGGAGCCGCGGCCGGCGCAGCAGCCGGAGCGGCAGCAGCCTGCGTGGACGCCGACGCCGCGGCAGCCGCGCCACCGGCAGCCGCACCCGCACCCTTCGGCGCCGGAGCAGCCTTGGCCTCGGGACGCGAGGGGGCCTTCTTCGGCTCGGCCTTCTTCGGCTCAGGCTTCGCCGCCGGCTGGGCCGGCACGGCCTTCATCGTCTGGGTGGGACGGTCGTCGGCCGACGGCGCGGGCGCCTTCGGCGGCGCCGGCTGGTCGTCACGGACCGCCGGGATCACCGAGGTCGTGTCGGGCGACGCCTGGGTGGTGCGCGCGTACTCCGCCTTGCTCAGCGGCCGGCGCGCGGTGACCGAAGGGGTCGTCCCGTTCGCCTTGGCGTTCTTGGCAGGCATGCCGTTCTGCTGACCGTTCTCCGGCTTCTGCTCACTCACTGTCGTCCCCGCTCGCGTTCGACTGCTCGGCCGTCTCGTCGTTCTCGTCCGTGTTCTCCGGGGTGGCGACCTCGGTGTTCCGGGCGATGGTGACCACGCGGTCGTTGCCCTTGAACTTCACGAAACTCACTCCCATCGTGCCACGGCCCTTCACAGGAACGCCGGACACGAGGCTGCGTGTGATCTGTCCGGACTCGGTCACGCTGATGACGTCGTCGGTGTCACGAAGCACCAGACCGCCCACCAGCTCGCCGCGCGACTCGGTGATCTGCATGGCCTTGATGCCCAGGCCGCCGCGGCCCTGGACGCGGTACTCGTCGATGCGCGTCTTCTTGGCGTAGCCGCCGTCGGTGACGGTGAAGACGTACAGCTTCTGGCTGTCGTCGTCCTCGCCCTCGCCCTCCTCGTCGGCGCCGGCCTTGATGACCGTCATCGACAGCAGGGAGTCGTCGTCGCGGAACTTCATGCCCGTGACGCCGGAGGTGGCGCGGCCCATGGGACGCAGCTGCTCGTCGTCGGCGCGGAAGCGGATCGACTGCGCCTTGCGGCTGATCAGCAGGATGTCGTCCTCGGGCGAGACCAGCTCGGCCCCGACCAGCTCGTCGTCCTCGTCGCGGAAGTTGATCGCGATGACGCCGGCCTGGCGCGGGCTGTTGTAGTCCGTGAGGCGCGTCTTCTTCACGAGGCCGCGCTTCGTGGCGAGCACCAGGTAGGGCGCCTGCTCGTAGTCGCGGACCGCCAGCACCTGGGCGATCTCCTCGTCGGGCAGGAACGCCAGCAGACCGGCCACGTGACCGCCGCGCGCGTCGCGACCGCCCTCGGGAAGGTGGTACGCCTTCGCGCGGTAGACCCGGCCCGCCGTGGTGAAGAACAGGATCCAGTGGTGCGCGGTCGTGGAGAACACGTGCTCGACGACGTCCTCGCCGCGCAGCGACGCACCCCGCACGCCCTTGCCGCCGCGGTTCTGCACGCGGTAGAGCTCGGTCTTCGTGCGCTTGGCGTAGCCGCCCTTGGTGATCGTGACGACGAGCTCCTCGTCGGGGATCAGGTCCTCGTCCGAGAGGTCGCCGTCGGCCGCGATGATGCGCGAGCGGCGGTCCTCGCCGTACTTCGCGACGATCTCGGCCAGCTCCTCGCCGACGATCTCGCGCTGACGCTTCTCGCTGGCCAGGATCGCCTTGTACTCGGCGATCTCGGCCTCGATCTCGCCGAGCTCGTCGATGATCTTCTGACGCTCGAGCGCGGCCAGGCGACGCAGCTGCATGTCGAGGATCGCGGTGGCCTGGAGCTCGTCGATGTCGAGCAGCTCCATCAGGCCGTGGCGGGCCTCGTCGACCGTGGGGCTGCGACGGATCAGCGCGATCACGTCGTCGAGCTGGTCGAGGGCCTTCACGAGGCCACGCAGGATGTGGGCGCGCTCCTCGGCCTTGCGCAGGCGGTACTCGGTGCGACGACGGATGACGTCGACCTGGTGGCGGATCCAGTGCGAGATGAAGCCGTCGAGGGTCAGCGTGCGCGGGACGTCGTCGACGATCGCGAGCATGTTGGCGCTGAAGTTGGTCTGCAGGTCGGTGTGCTTGTAGAGGTTGTTCAGCACGACCCGGGCCACGGCGTCGCGGCGCACCTCGATGACGATGCGGCGGCCGGCGCGGTCGCTGGACTCGTCGCGCAGGTCGGAGATGCCCTGCACGCGGCCCGTCTGCGCCAGGTCAGCGATCTTGCGCATCAGCGCGTCCGGGTTCACCTGGTACGGCAGCTCGGAGACGACGAGCTGGATGCGGCCCTTCGTGTCCTCCTCGATGTTCACCACGGCGCGCATCGGCACTGAGCCACGGCCCGTGCGGTACATCTCCTCGATGCCGTGGGTTCCGACGATGAGGCCGTCGGTGGGGAAGTCGGGGCCCTTGATGCGGGCCAGCAGCGCCTCGAGGAGCTCTTCGCGAGACGCGTCGGGGTGCTCGAGGGCCCACTGCACGCCCTCGGCGACCTCGCGGAGGTTGTGCGGCGGGATGTTGGTGGCCATGCCGACGGCGATGCCGGCCGAGCCGTTGACCAGCAAGTTCGGGATGCGCGCCGGCAGGACGGTGGGCTCCTGCGAGCGGCCGTCGTAGTTCGGCTTGAAGTCGACGGTCTCCTGCTCGATGTCGCGGAGCATCTCCATCGCGATGGGCGCGAGCTTGCACTCGGTGTACCGCATCGCGGCGGCCGGGTCGTCGCCCGGCGAGCCGAAGTTGCCCTGGCCGCTGATCATCGGCGCGCGCATCGACCACGGCTGCGCCAGACGCACGAGGGTGTCGTAGATCGCCGAGTCGCCGTGCGGGTGGTACTGACCCATGACGTCACCGACGATGCGGCTGCACTTGTTGAAGCCGCGGTCGGGGCGGTAGCCGCCGTCGTACATCGCGTACAGGACACGACGGTGCACCGGCTTGAGGCCGTCGCGCACGTCGGGCAGCGCGCGCGCCACGATCACGCTCATCGCGTAGTCGATGTACGAACGCTGCATCTCGTCCTGCAGCTCGACCGGTTCGATGCGGTCGCGCTCGATCGGGGTGTCGGTCACTTCTGTGTCCTTCTGTCTGTGGCCGGGCTACGCAGCGCGCCGCCGACCACCGGGGAGGTGGAGGTCAGATGTCGAGGAAGCGGACGTCCTTGGCGTTCCGCTGGATGAACGAGCGTCGCTGGTCGACGTCCTCGCCCATGAGGATCGTGAAGATCTCGTCGGCCACGGCGGCGTCGGCGAGGGTGACCTGGCGCAGCAGGCGGCCGTCGGGATCCATCGTGGTCTCCCACAGCTCGCTGGCGTTCATCTCGCCGAGACCCTTGTAGCGCTGCACCGGGGCCTCCTTGGGCAGGCGGTAGCCGGCCTCGGTGCCCGCGGCGACCACCGCGTCGCGCTCGGCGTCGGAGTACGCCAGCTCGTGCGCGTGGTTCGTCCACTTGACCTTGTACAGCGGGGGCTGCGCGAGGAACACGTGGCCGGCGTCGATGAGCGGCTTCATGAACCGGAACAGCAGGGTCAGCAGCAGCGTGGTGATGTGCTGGCCGTCGACGTCGGCGTCGGCCATCAGCACGATCTTGTGATAGCGCAGCTTGGCGATGTCGAAGTCCTCGTGGACGCCGGTGCCGAGGGCGCTGATGATCGCCTGGACCTCGGTGTTCTGCAGGATCTTGTCGATCCGCGCCTTCTCGACGTTGAGGATCTTGCCGCGCAGGGGCAGGATCGCCTGGGTCGCGGGATCGCGGCCGTTGCGGGCCGAGCCGCCGGCGGAGTTGCCCTCCACCACGAAGATCTCGCACTCCTCCGGGTTGCGGCTGGAGCAGTCCACCAGCTTGCCCGGGAGGCCGCCGCCGGAGCCGAAGCCCTTGCGGTTGCGGGCGAGGTCGCGCGCCTTGCGGGCGGCCACGCGCGCCGCGGCGGCGTCGATCGACTTGCGGACGATGTTCTTGCCCTCGGCGGGGTTGCGCTCGAACCAGGCGCCGAGCTCGTCGTTCAGCACCTGTTGGACGAAGCCCTTGGCCTCGGTGTTGCCGAGCTTGGTCTTGGTCTGGCCCTCGAACTGCGGCTCGGCGAGCTTGACCGAGATGATCGCGGTGAGGCCCTCGCGGATGTCGTCGCCGGTGAGGCGGTCTTCCTTCTTCTTGATGAGATTGTTGGTCTCGGCGAAGCGGTTGACCGTGGTGGTCAGCGCCGCGCGGAATCCCTCCTCGTGCGTGCCGCCCTCGTGCGTGTTGATCGTGTTGGCGAAGGTGTGGACCGACTCGCTGAAGCTGTCGTTCCACTGCATCGCGAGCTCGAGCGACAGGCCGTTCGCCTCGTCCTCGCGCTCGAGGTTGATGACGTCGCGGTGGATCGGCGCCTTGCTGCCGACGTTGATGTGGTTGACGTAGTCGACCAGGCCGCCGTCGTAGCGGAACGTGACCTCGCGCTCGACGTCGTCGGCGACGCCGTTGGGGTCGTCCTCGCCCTCGTGGCGCTCGTCGCGCAGCGTGATCTCGAGGCCCTTGTTGAGGAACGCCATCTCACGGAAGCGCGTCTTGAGCGTCTCGTACTCGTAGGTGGTGGTCTCGAAGATGTCGGCCGAGGCGTAGAACGTGGTGGTGGTGCCGGTCTCGTCGGTGGCCTCGCCGCGCTCGAGGGGAGCGTCCGGGACTCCGTAGGTGAACGACTGGGTCCAGCGGTAGCCGTCGCGCTTGACCTCGACGTGCATCTTCGTGGAGAGCGCGTTCACGACCGAGACGCCGACGCCGTGCAGACCACCGGACACCTTGTAGCCGCCGCCGCCGAACTTGCCGCCGGCGTGCAGCGAGGTGAGCACCAGCGTGACCGCGGGGATCTTCTCCTCGGGGTGCTCGTCGACCGGGATGCCACGGCCGTCGTCGACGACCTTGACGCCGCCGTCGGCCTGCAGCACCACCTGGATGTTGGTCGCGTAGCCGGCGAGGGCCTCGTCGACCGAGTTGTCGACGACCTCGTAGACGAGGTGGTGCAGGCCCCGCTCACCGGTGGAGCCGATGTACATGCCGGGTCGCTTGCGGACCGCCTCGAGCCCTTCCAGGACCTGGATGTTGCTCGCGTCGTACGTGCTGGGTGTCTCGGGCGCCTGGGTCACTGAACCAGTATACGGGGCCATTCTGTGCGTCTCACGGCACGACACCTTCTGTGGAGCGTTGTTCCTTCATCCACAAGTGCCGCTGAACGGCGCTAGAAGGCCGCTGGGAGTCACGACAAGGGGGTCGATCAAGGTTCCCATCGTCCACGAGCCTTCTGGGGCGTCCGCGAGGCTCTCCGCAACCTGGCTGTCACCCACGGTCTGGGAAAGTGGAGGGGTGAGCTCCACGACCCGCGTCCCGTCACGGGTGTCGGGGCCGGCGCTGGTGGTCGGCGCCGCCGCCGTCACCGCGTTCGTCGTGCTCGTGCGCGTCGCCCTGATGTCCGAGCGCGGCCAGGCCGCCGACGAGCACGCGATGCTCACGGTGGCAGCCGGGCGCGAGGCCGAGCTGACCCTGCTGTCGATCCTGGGACGCGTGCCGATCTGGTCCGCCGCGACGCTCGCGGTCGTGTGCCTGCTGCTGGCCGCCCGGCGCCACCACTGGCGCGCCGTCATCGGCGCGGCGGTCGTGATCGTGGGCGCGAACGTCACCACGCAGGTCCTCAAGCAGGGTGTCCTCGAGCGGCCCGACCTCGGGTACGGCTTCCACAACTCCCTGCCGAGCGGGCACGTCACGGTGGCCGCGTCGGTCGTCGCCGCGCTGATGCTGGTCGTGCCGGCGGGGGCGCGGGCCGCCGTGGCGGGACTCGGCACGTTCGCCGTCGGGCTGACCGGCCTCTCGACGATCGTCGCGGGGTGGCACCGGCCCGCCGATGTCGTCGCTGCGCTCGTGGTCGCGCTCGGCTGGTTCGCGGTGGCCGTCGTGGTGCAGGGCGGTCGTCGGGCGAGGGCTCGGGCCGTGCTGCCCACTGCGCTGGTCGGCGCCGTCGCCGCCCTGATCGCGATCGTGCTGATCGGCGTGCGTCCGGTGGAGGGGATGGACGGCTTCGTCGACGCCTCCCTGGTGCTCGGCGCCGTCGCCTCGGTCACCGCTGTCACGGTGTCGGCGATGGCCTGGATCGCGCCCGACGCCTGAGCCCGCGCCTCCGGGGGTGACGAACGATGAGGCATTGCGCCCCGCTGGGGTACCCGAATGCCTCATCCTGCGTGCTCACCCGTAGGTGTCGCGCGGACCGCGGCCCTTCACCGAGCGGCGGCCCTTCTTCCAGCTCGGCGCCTGCGGACCCCGGACGTCGATCCGCAGCACCTGGCCGTCGCCGAGCTCCTCGTTGAGCTTGGCCACCAGGCGCGGGGCGAGCAGCTTGAGCTCCTTGGCCCACGCGGTCGAGGAGGTCTCGAGGTGCACGACACCGTCGGAGAAGCTGTCGACCCTGCAGTGCTGCGCCACCTCGGGGCCCACGATCGCGGCCCAGTCGGAGAACACCCGCGACGCGGCGAGCCGGTCGTTCCAGCCCTGGTTCTGCACCATCTCGCCGAGGACTTCGCCCAGTGCGACGGCGTCCTCGCGGCCGCCGCGACGCGGTGGGGCGTTGCGGCGCATCGGCCGGCGGGTGCGAGCGGGCGGCGCGTTGCCGTTGCGGTAGGCGTCGGCGATCTCGCGCGCGAGGCGCAGGACGTCGTCGTCAGCCACGCGGGGTCACCACCGCGGCCGCGACGTCGAACGACTGGCCCACCAGCTCGGGCGGCACGTCGCCCTCGACCGCCGCCGTCACCAGGACCTGCTCGGCCGTGGCCACCCGCGCGGCCAGCCGCGAGCGTCGATCGCTGTCGAGCTCGGCGAACACGTCGTCGAGGATGAGGATCGGGTCGTCGCCCTCTTCGCGCAGCAGCGCGAACGCCGCCAGTCGCAGGGCCAGCGCGAGCGACCACGACTCACCGTGGCTCGCATATCCCTTCGCGGGAAGCGCGCCGATCGAGAGCAGCACGTCGTCGCGGTGCGGACCGACGAGGCTGATGCCGCGCTCGAGCTCCTCGCGCCGGCGGCGACCGATCTCGTCGAGCAGCGCCTTGGCGATGTCGTCGGGATCGCGCAGGTCCTGCACCCCCTCGACCGAGGGCTTGTAGTCCAGCGCAACGACCTGCCGGTCCGCGGCAGCGCCGGCCGCGACGTCGCGGTACGCGTCGGTGGCGTGCGGGGCCAGGGCGTCGAGGAGCGCGAGCCGCGCCGCGACCAGCTGGCCGCCGACCCGCGCGAGGTTCTCGTCCCAGATGTCCAGCGTGGAGATCTCGATGTTGCTGCGGCGGCCGGCGGTCTTCAGCAGGGTGTTGCGCTGCTTGAGCACCCGGTCGTAGTCGGCCTTCGCACCGGCCAGGCGCGGCGTGCGCATGACGATGAGGTGGTCGAGGAAGCGGCGGCGGTCGGACGGGTCGCCCTTCACGAGGGCCAGGTCCTCGGGGGAGAACAGCACGGTGCGCGCGATCCCGACGAGGTCGCGCACACGCGGCAGCGGGTTGCCGTTCACCCGCGCGCGGTTCGACTTGCCCGGCGTGATCTCGAGCTCGAGCAGCGCGGAGCGGTCCTCGCGCTGCAGTTGCGCGCGCACGATCGCGCGGTCGGCGCCGGCGCGCACGAGCGGAGTGTCGGAGGAGACGCGGTGCGAGTCCAGCGTGGCGAGGTAGTCGATCGCCTCCACGAGGTTGGTCTTGCCCTGGCCGTTGGCGCCGATGAAGGCCACCGGACCCGCGGCCAGCTCGATCGCGACCGAGGCGTAGGACCGGAAGTCGGTCAGCTCGAGCCGGGTCACGTGCATGCGCCCAGCCTACGGCCGGCGAGATCTGTAGCGGTGTCCACCTGTTTCAGCCGATTTCGGCGCTGAAAGGGTAGATACCGCCACAGATCTGGGTCGCGGGAGCGACAGGATCAGGCCGGCGGGACGTCGGGGCTCTCCTGGGCGGCGCGGACCGCGTGGCCGCCGAACTGCTGCCGCATCGCGGCGACGGCCTGCATCGCGGCCGACTCGTCCTGGCGCGAGACGAAGCGCGCGAAGAGCGAGGCGGCGATCGTGGGGGCGGGCACCGCGTTGGCGATCGCGGCCTCGACGGTCCAGCGACCCTCGCCCGAGTCCTCGGCGTAGCCGCGGACCTTCGACAGGCCCGGATCCTCCTCGAGCGCCTTGACCAGCAGGTCGAGCAGCCACGAGCGCACGACCGTGCCGACGCGCCAGGAGTCGAGCACCTCGGTGACGTTCTCGACCATGTCGACGGCCTCGAGCAGCTCGTAGCCCTCGGCGTAGGCCTGCATCATCGCGTACTCGATGCCGTTGTGGACCATCTTGCTGAAGTGGCCGGCGCCCACACGGCCCGCGTGCACGAAGCCGTTCTCGGCATCGGGACGCAGTGCGTCGAACGCGGGCTGGACCTTCGCGATGTCGTCGGCGTCGCCGCCGGCCATCAGCGCGTAGCCGTTCTCGAGGCCCCAGACGCCGCCGCTCACGCCGCAGTCGACGTAGCCGATGTTCTTCTCGGCCAGCTGCGCCGCGTGGATCTCGTCATCGGTCCAGCGCGAGTTGCCGCCGTCGACGACCACGTCGCCCTCGGAGAGCAGCTCCTTGAGCTCGGTGATCGTGCTGTGCGTGGGGTCCCCGTGCGGGACCATCACCCACACCACCTTGGGGCTGGGCAGCTGGTCGACCAGCTCGGCGAGCGACGTCACGTCGCTCAGCTCGGGATCGCGGTCGTAGCCGATGACCGTGAGGCCGGCATTGCGCATGCGTTCGCGCATGTTGCCGCCCATCTTTCCCAATCCGACGAGTCCGATGTGCATGGGCGCCTCCCGACGTCGTGGCGCGTTCAGTTCTGAAGACGAACCGGCATGATCAGGTAGCGGAACGCGCCATCGGGATCCGCTCCCACCTCCGCGACTCCGGACATCGCGGCGGGCTTGGTGTGCTGCGTGAAGGACAGGTGCACGACCGGCTCGGTCATGACCGACAGCCCTTCCAGCATGTAGTTCGGGTTGAAGCCGATCGAGATGTCGTTGCCCTCGATCGTGGCCTCGACGCTCTCGGAGGCCTGGGCCTCGTCGCCGCTGCCGGCCTCGAGGAGCACCTGGCCCTCGGAGAACGACAGCCGCACGGGCGTGTTGCGCTCGGCCACGAGGGCCACGCGCTTCACGGCGTCGACGAGCGTCTGGGTGCCGACGTAGGCGACCGTCTCGGCCTGCGCCGTGAACAGCTGGCGCACGCGCGGGAAGTCGCCCTCGAGCAGACGGGTGGTGGTGCGGCGGACGCCGCCGCCGACCGTGCCCTCGAAGCCGATGAGGCCGTCGCCGGACTCGCTGGTGGAGACCGCGATCGTGATGTCGCCGCCTGCGGTGAGCGCCTTGGCGGTGTCGGACAGCACGCGGGCGGGCACGAGTGCACGCGCCGAGATGTCGGAGGCCTCGGGGTACCAGGCGAGGTCGCGCAGGCTGGCGCGGAACCGGTCGGTGGCCATGAGGGAGATCGTCGAGCCCTCGAGCTCGAGGCGGATGCCGGTGAGCAGCGGCAGCATCTCGTCGCGCGAGGCGGCGGCGCTGGCCTGGCCGACGGCGGTGGCGAAGTCCTCGGCCTTGACCGTGCCGGACGAGGTGGGCATCGCGGGGAGCTGGGGGTACTCGTCGACCGGCATCGTCTGCAGGCTGAAGCGCGAGCTGCCGCACGTGACTTGGACCTTGGTGCCGTCGTGGACGAGGTCGACGGGCTTGCCGGCAGGCAGCGCGCGGACGATCTCGGCGAGGAGGCGGCCCGAGACGAGCGCCTTGCCCTCGTCGCTGACCTCGGCGGGCAGCGTGGCGCGCGTGGAGGTGTCGTAGTCGAAGCCCGAGAGGTGCAGCTCGTCGCCGACCGTCTCCAGCAGCAGGCCCGTGAGCACCGGGACGCTCGGGCGGGTCGGCAGGCTGCGGGCGGTCCAGCCGACGGCGTCGGCGAGGGTGTCGCGATCGATGCGGAACTTCACGTTCGGAGGCCTCTCATTCGTCAGTCGAATCCTGCCACGGTGAGCGTTCTTCCACACCCATGGGTGCACGTGACTTCGACTCGGGTTTCGGTCTTTGTACTTTCCGTCGTCGTAGTAGGGGCTGTGGATTCGGTGGACAACCCTCGTTTGTGCTGCGCTGCGGGAAATCTGTCGGTGGATGAAGTTGTGGTTCGTGCAGTGGGGGGACTCGTCCGGGCTGTGGACGATCATCGCGTGTTCACATGTGATTCACATGCAGATCGCCCGGATGCACCGATGAGGGCCGTTCATGCACAGGCGTTTCCCCAGGTGTGGGCGCCGCAGCACGTCAAGACTGGCGAGCCTGCTGGCGGATGCGTGCCGTCAGCTCGGTGACCTGGTTGTAGACGGCGTGCTTCTCGGCCATGAGCTTGCGGATCTTGCGCTCGGCGTGCATCACCGTGGTGTGGTCGCGGCCGCCGAACTCGCTGCCGATCTGCGGCAGGGACATCTCGGTCAGCTCGCGGCACAGGTACATCGCGATCTGGCGGGCCAGGACGAGGTTGCGCGAGCGGTTGGGGCCGCACAGCTCCTCGATCGTGTACTCGGAGTAGGCCGCGGTCTGGGCCATGATCATGCCGGCGGTGATCTCGGGGTCGTCGCCCTCGGCGATCAGGTCCTTCAGCACGATCTGCGCGAGCTGGAGGTCGACCGTGGTGCCGTTGAGGTTGGCGAAGGCCGTGGCGCGGATGAGCGCGCCCTCGAGCTCACGGATGTTGGTCTGCACCTTGCTGGCGATGAACTCGAGCACGTCGGCCGGCGCCGTGAGCTTCTCGGTGGCGGCCTTCTTGCGCAGGATGGCGATGCGGGTCTCGAGGTCGGGCGGCAGCATCTCGGTCTGCAGCCCCCAGCTGAACCGGTTGCGCAGGCGCTCCTCGAGGGTGCGCAGCTCGGCCGGCGGCCGGTCGGACGTCATCACGATCTGCTTGTTCTCGTTGTGCAGCGCGTTGAAGGTGTGGAAGAACTCCTCCTGCGTCGCGTCCTTGTTCTCGATGAACTGGATGTCGTCGACGAGCAGGACGTCGATCTCGCGGTACTTGCGGCGCAGCGCGGGGGTGCGGTTCTCGCCGATGGCGTTGATGACGTCGTTCACGAACTCCTCGGAGCTGACGTAGCGGACGCGCGAGGAGGGGTAGAGATTGATGACGTAGTGACCGATGGCGTGCAGCAGGTGGGTCTTGCCCAGGCCGGAGTCGCCGTGGATGACGAGCGGGTTGTAGGCCTTGCCCGGCGCCTCGGCCGCGGCGACGGCGGCCGCGTGGGCGAAGCGGTTCGACGAGCCGATGACGAAGTTCTCGAACTGGTAGCGCGAGTTGAGCCGGGCCTCGGCGATGTTGGCGCGGTGCGTGGGGCCGGGGCCGCCCTGTCGCGCGGTGGGACGGCTGACCCAGCTGGGGGTCAGCGAGTCGTCGTCGTCCTCGAAGTCCTCGTCGCGGTCGACAAGACGATTTGTCGACTTGTCGCCTTCTGGCTCCTCCTCGACGGTGATGGGCCCGGACACCAGGTCGGGCGCCTCGTCGACGACGTCGGGATCGATCGTGACCACGAGGCGGATGTCCTCGCCGGCCTGGGTCGTCAGCGCCTGCTCGAGGGCCGGGCGCACGCGCGACTCGAGCTGGGCGCGCGAGAGGTCGTCGTGGACGGCGACGATGAGGATGCCGTTGTGCAGCGAGAGCGGCTTGGCCGCGTAGACGAAGACCTTGGCTCCGGGGGACAAGGTGGCGACGGAATCGCGCCAGACGGTCTCCAGCTCCAGCTCAGCCTCGTCGCGCACCGCACAGCCTTCCTTCCCACCCATGGCAGGACGTTTCCCGAGTTCTTCCCGGCATCGAGGTCGACCGACGACGGTTGTTCACACTGTTGTCCACACGTTGTGTATGAATCGGGTGGACGACACGTCCGTTCAGGGGAGGTGTCCTGTGGATATCCGGTGACGCTAGCAGCCGGTGCCGACCCGTCACAAGCGGGTTCGGCGATTTGTGGGGACGCTTCGGCGTGTCGCGTGGACGCCTTCTGCGGTTCAGGATAAGACTGGCCGCTTTGGGTCGGTTTGACCACGTCAGGCCGCCCCGCGTACCGTTGAGGGGTCGTCTCGAACGACGTCCGCCGCGTGCCCATGAACAGTTCCGGTCATGGGCGAGCGGTGGCCACTCCAACCGGCCACGAATCCGTACCGAAGGACCTCCTGTGAGCAAGCGCACCTACCAGCCGAACAACCGTCGCCGCGCCAAGAAGCACGGCTTCCGCCTCCGCATGCGCACGCGTGCCGGCCGCTCGATCCTGGCCGCGCGCCGCCGCAAGGGCCGCGACAAGCTGTCGGCCTGATTCCGCGTGCTGCCGCGCGTGCACCGCATGCGCGACGGTGAGGTGTTCCGCCAGGCGATCCGCCGCGGTGGCAAGGGCGTCCAGCCCGACCTCGTCGTCCACGTGGGTGGACCTGTCGAACCGACGGACGTCACGTCCGTCGGTTTCGTCGTGTCGAAGAAGGTCGGTCCGGCGCACGATCGCAATCGCGTGAAGCGCCGGCTCCGTCACCTCATGCGCGAGCGCATCGACGCCGTCCCCACGGGCTCACGCGTGGTGATCCGCGCCCTTCCCGGCTCGGCCCACCGACGCGCGGCAGACCTCGGACCCCAACTCGACCAGGCGCTGCACACGGCGTCGTCGCGGATTCGGCCATGATGCGCTGGATCGTGGCGAGCCTGCTGCGCGCCTACCGACTGGTCATCAGCCCGATGTACGGGCAGGTGTGCCGCTACCACCCCAGCTGTTCGGCATACGCCCTCGAGGCGGTCGAGACGCACGGCGCCCTCAGGGGCTGCTGGCTCGCGATCCGTCGACTGGGCCGCTGTCACCCCTGGGCCGCGGGCGGGTTCGACCCCGTTCCGGGCCGTGATCGAGGAGAAGCATGTTCGACTTCCTAGGCACCATCGGCAGCGCCATCATGACGCCGCTGTACTACTTCGTGTCGGGAATCATCCTGGCGTGGCACTGGCTCTTCGAGCAGATCGGCATGGATCCCGACGGCGGCTGGACCTGGGTCCTGTCCATCGTCGGTCTGACCATCACGATCCGCGCGATGCTGATCCCGCTCTTCGTCAAGCAGATCAACTCCAGCCGCAACATGCAGCTGATCCAGCCGCAATTGCAGGAGCTGCGCAAGAAGTACGGTCACGACCGCGAGCGCTTCGCCCAGGAGCAGATGAAGCTGTTCCAGGAGACGGGCACGAACCCGTTCTCGTCCTGCATGCCGCTGCTGCTGCAGATGCCGATCTTCTTCGCCCTGTTCCGTGTGATCGACCAGGCGTCGCGCAAGGGTGCCGAGGGCGCGAAGGGCTTCCTTTCCGGTGATCAGGCCGAGTCCATCGCCAACGCGCAGTGGCTCGGTGGCAAGATCGCCGACACGTTCATCTCCAGCGAGCACCTCGAGACCAAGATCATCGCGATGGTCATGGTCGTGGCGATGTGCGCCACGCAGTTCTTCACGCAGAAGCAGCTGATGGCCAAGAACATGCCGCCGGAGGCGCTCAACGGCCCGTTCGCCCAGCAGCAGAAGATCCTGCTGTACGTGCTCCCCGTCGTCTTCGCGGTGTCGGGTGTGGCGTTCCCCCTCGGCGTGCTGGTCTACTGGACCACCTCGAACCTGTGGACCATGGGCCAGCAGTTCTGGGTCATCCGCAACAACCCCGCCCCCGGCACTCCGGCCTTCGCGGCGAAGCAGAAGCGCGACGCGGCCAAGGGCAAGATCGTCCAGGCTGACCCCGTCGTCGAGGCGAAGCAGGCGGCCGAGGAGCAGAAGGCCAAGCGTCAGCAGCCCAAGAAGAAGTCCCGCGACCAGCGTCGCAAGGGCGGCACGCCGCCCAAGCAGTCCCAGCCCCGCAAGGAGGATTCCGATGAGTGAGACCGATCTGGAGCGCGAGGGCGACATCGCCGCCGACTTCCTGGAGGAGCTGCTCGACATCGCCGACCTGGACGGCGACATCGACATCGATGTGGACGGCGACCGTGCCGCCGTGGAGATCATCGGGGGCAACCTGAGCCACCTCGTGGGTCGCGACGGCGAGGTTCTCGACGCCCTGCAGGAGCTCACCCGCCTGGCCGTGTACCGCGAGACCGGTGTGCGCAGCCGTCTGATGCTCGACGTCGACGGCCACCGAGCCGCCCGCAAGGCCGAGCTCGTCAAGATCGCCGCGGAGGCCATCGAGCGCGTGCAGGCCGAGGGCGAGTCCGTGGCCCTCGACGCCATGTCCCCCTTCGAGCGCAAGGTCATCCACGACGCGGTCGCCGACGCCGGCCTGCGCAGCGAGTCCGACGGTGCGGGCGCTGGTCGCCATGTCGTCGTGCTTCCGGCCGAGTGACCGTTTCACGTGAAACAGTGTTCGGCGAGCGGCTTCCGTTCGCCGAGCGCTACGCCGAACTCCTGGCGACGTCGGGCGTCGAGCGCGGCCTGATCGGCCCTCGCGAGGTCGACCGTCTGTGGGAGCGTCACCTCTTCAACTGCGCTGCCCCGGTCGCCCGCGTGCCTGAGGGTGCGTCCGTCGCCGATGTCGGTGCGGGCGCCGGACTCCCCGGCATGGTCTGGGCGATCGCTCGTCCCGATCTGCACGTGACGCTGATCGAACCCCTCCTCCGCCGCACGACGTGGCTGGAGGAAGTCGTCGCCGATCTGGGTCTCGAGAGCCAGGTGACCGTGCTGCGGTCCCGCGCCGAGGATGTCGATCAGACCTTTGACGTGGTGACCGCCCGCGCCGTGGCGGCACTCGACAAGCTCGCGCGCTGGTGCATGCCGCTGGTGCGGCCCGGAGGATTGCTGCTCGCCCTCAAGGGACGCAGTGCAGCAGAAGAGGTGGAGGCTGCGCGCGCCACCCTCGCTCGGCTCAAGGCCGGCGATATCGTGGTGGCGACGTACGGGCACCGGTGGGACCTCGAGGTTCCGACCACGCTCGTCGAAGTCCAGCGCCGATGACACGCCGTGGAACAGCGAATGTTCCACGTGAAACATGACAGGAGCCGTAGTGACGATTCCGACCGCCGCTGACTTCGCCGAGGAGCCGCTGGGGACGTCAGCGTCCACCCCCCTCGCCGACCAGGCCGGCTATCACGTCCAACTCATGGAGCGCCTGGCCTCCACAGGTCGCTACGAGCGACCGCGCCAGACGCGGGTGTTCGTCGTCGCCAACCAGAAGGGCGGCGTCGGCAAGACCACCACGTCGGTGAACCTCGCCGCGGCGATGGCGGCCCGCGGACTGTCCGTGCTGCTCATCGATCTCGACCCCCAAGGCAATGCCTCCACCGCGGCGGCGATCCCGCACGCATCGGGCACGCCGGGCACCTACGAGGTGCTCCTCGACGAGCTGCCGATCGACCACGCGGTCCAGACGAGCCCGGACGTGCCGGGACTACGCGTGGTGCCGGCCACGATCGACCTCGCCGGCGCCGAGATCGAGCTGGTGATGCTCGAGCAGCGCGAGCGTCGGCTCCGCAAGGCCATCGACACCTACCTCGCCGGGCCGGGTCGCGATGTCGACTACGTCTTCATCGACTGTCCCCCGTCGCTCGGCCTGCTGACCGTCAACGCCATGGTCGCCGCCCGTGAAGTACTGATCCCGATCCAGTGCGAGTACTACGCGCTGGAGGGCCTGAGCCAGCTGCTCGGCAACATCGAGCTGGTGCAGCAGCACCTGAACTCCGATCTCGACGTCTCCACGATCCTGCTGACGATGCACGACGCGCGCACCAACCTCTCGTCCAGCGTCGCTGCTGAGGTTCGAGGGCATTTCGGCGATCGCGTGCTCTCCACGGCGATCCCGCGCTCGGTCCGCATCAGCGAGGCACCGGGCTATCAGCAGACGATCATCACGTACGATCCCAACTCGACGGGAGCGCTGTCCTACCTGGAGGCCGCCCGCGAGATCACCCAGCGCGGCGCGGCGCCGGCCGACCAAGGAGCATCGTCATGAGCAACCCCCGACCCGGCCTCGGCCGTGGACTCTCCGCCCTGATCCCCACGTCGCCGGCGCAGGCGAAGGAGACCGGTCTGGCGGAGGTCACGGGAGCGCGCCTGCGTGACATCCCGGTCGGCCAGATCTCACCGAACCCGCGCCAGCCGCGCTCGGTCTTCGACGAGGAGGCCATGGCCGAGCTGGTGCACTCCATCAAGGAGATCGGACTGCTCCAGCCCATCGTGGTGCGGCAGACCGGTCCCGAGGCCTACGAGCTGATCATGGGGGAGCGGCGCTGGCGCGCCCACCAGAAGGCCGGACTCGACGCCATCACCGCGGTCGTCCGTGAGACCACCGACGAGGACCTGCTGCGCGACGCACTGCTGGAGAACCTCCACCGGTCCGAGCTGAACCCGCTGGAGGAGGCGGCCGCCTACCAGCAGCTGCTGGAGGACTTCGGCTGCACGCAGGAGGAGCTCTCCGAGCGCATCGGCCGCTCCCGCCCGCAGATCACCAACACGATCCGGCTCCTGAAGCTCCCCCCGGCGGTCCAGCGCCGCGTGGCGGCCGGGGTCCTGTCCGCGGGCCACGCCCGGGCGCTCCTGGCGGTGCCGAACCCCGAGCTGCAGGACCGACTCGCCTCGCGCGTGGTCGCCGAGGGCATCTCGGTGCGTCAGCTGGAGGAGATCGTCCGCTTCGGCGACGAGGAGGCCACGCCCTCGGCTCGCAAGCTCAACACCCGTCCCACCTCGCCCCGCGTGGGCGAGCTGGCGCACCGGCTCTCGGAGCGCTTCGACACCCGGGTGAAGGTCGACTTCGGCAAGTCCAAGGGCAAGATCGTGGTCGAGTTCGCCACGATCGGCGACCTGGAGCGCATCGTCGACCTCATGGACCCCGCGCCGAAGCCAGGCTGACGGTCCACTAGTCCACAAAACAACAAAGCCACTTGTCGACAAATCGACAAGTGGCTTTGTTGATGGTGGTGTGTCAGGCGACGAACTCCGAGATCTCGGTCAGGATCGCGGACTTCGGACGCACGCCCACGATGGAGCGGACGAGCTCGCCCTGGTAGTACAGGTTGATCGTCGGCAGGCCGGTGACCCGGTACTGAGCGGGCGTGACGGGGTTGGCGTCGGCGTCCATCTTGACGACGGTCAGCGCGCCCTCCTTCTCGTTCGCGATCTCCTCGAGAATGGGAGCGAGCTGGCGGCACGGGCCGCACCAGGACGCCCAGAAGTCGACGAGCACGGGGCCCTCGGCCTTCAGGACGGTGGACTCGAAGTCGGCGTCGGTGACGGCGGCGATGTCAGCCATGGATTCTCCTCAGGGGTGGTGTGGTGGTCAGTCGGTCAGGGCGACCGCGGGCTCGGGGAGGCCGGCATGCTCGATGTCGGCCAGGAAGCGCTCGGCGTCCAGGGCGGCCTGGCAGCCGGTGCCGGCGGCGGTGATCGCCTGGCGGTACGTGTGGTCGACGAGGTCGCCGGCCGCGAAGACGCCGCGCAGGTTCGTGGCGGTGGAGCCGGCCTGCGTCAGCACGTAGCCCTCGTCGTCGAGGTCGACCTGGCCGACCAGCAGCTCCGAGCGCGGATCGTGGCCGATCGCGATGAACAGGCCGCTGATGTCGAGGCGGCGCGTCTCGCCGTTCGTGGTGTCGCGCAGGGTGACGCCCTCGAGGATGCCGTCGCCGTGGATCTCGGCGACCTCGCTGTTCCACGCGAACTCGAGCTTGTCGTTCGCGAAGGCGCGGTCGGCCATGATCTTGCTGGCGCGCAGCTCGTCGCGGCGGTGCACGAGGGTGACCTTGTCGGCGAAGCGGGTGAGGAACAGGGCCTCCTCGACAGCGGAGTCGCCACCACCGACCACGGCGATGTCCTTGCCGCGGAAGAAGAAGCCGTCGCACGTGGCGCACCAGCTGACACCGTGACCGGACAGCGCGTCCTCGCCCTCGATGCCGAGCTTGCGGTAGCCCGAGCCCATCGCCAAGATCACCGCGTGCGCCTGGAAGGTGGAGCCGTCGGCGAGCTTCACGGTCTTGACGTCGCCCGTGAGGTCGACCGAGGTGACGTCGTCGGCGACGAGGTCGGCACCGAAGCGCTCGGCCTGGGCGCGGAGGTTGTCCATGAGCGCCGGGCCCATGATGCCGTCGGGGAAGCCGGGGAAGTTCTCCACGTCGGTGGTGTTCATCAGGGCACCACCGGCCGTCACGGAGCCCTCGAAGACGAGCGGCTTGAGGTTGGCACGTGCGGCGTAGATGGCAGCGGTGTACCCGGAGGGGCCGGAGCCGATGATGATGAGACTGCGGACGTCGGTCATGAAGGAGCGCTTTCGATCGGGTTCACGTGCTTCAACGGATTCTAGGCGGTGAATGTTCCCCGCCGTCGCGGTCGACTCACCGGCCGCGGACGATCGCGCGGCGGATCTCGCCGCGGTACTCGCCGTCGCCGATCTGGGGCAGCTCGCGGAGCCACACGACGACGTAGCGGGTGCGCACGTCGCGTGGCAGGGCGACCGAGAGGTCCTCGGCCGCGCTGTTGAGGGTGGCGACCTCGCGCAGGTCGTCGAGGTTCCGCGGCAGCTCCGAGATCGAGGAGGGCGCCGTGAGGATCGACAGGTCGGTCGGGGTGCCCGCGAGGCGCAGCCGGACCTGCTCCACCTGGCGCACGGTGCCGAGGTCGAGGATCAGCCCGACGCCGTCCTTGAGACCGCCGAGGTCGGCGCGTCCGTAGTACGTGGAGGTGCGCCAGCCGGTCTCGGGGTCGTCGTCGAGGATCGCCTGGGTGAGCTCGGGGTTCTCGCGGCGGTCCTCGCCCTGCGGGTCGAAGTCGACGACGCGTGCCAGCGGCAGCACCCGCACGGGCGTCTCGGGCGCCGACTGGGCGTACGGGTCGCCCACCTGGCCGGCTTCACGCCCGACGAGGAACGCCAGCACGCCCGACAGCACGATCGCGGTGATGAGTCCCAGCAGGATCAGGGCGCGGTCGCCGTGCGTCATCATCTGCATGCGCGCGGTGAACCGCTCGCGACGCGTGGGCGGCTTCGGCTCGTACGCCTTGGGCCGGCGCCTCGGGGGCTCGAGACCGGGGGGCGGGCCCGACGGCTCCACCACGGGGTCGAGGCGCAGCAGGTCGGGCGAGGTCACGTCGTAGCCGAGCGGCTCGTCGAAGAGGTCCTCGTCGCCCTCGCCGGCCTCGTAGAGCGCCCGCGCGATCTCCTCGGCCGACGTCAGGGCGTCGTAGGGGTGCCGCGACGGCTCGAGGATGCGGTCGCAGATCTCGTCGACGTCGCGCAGCACCCCGGCGCGCACCTGGCGGGGGCGCAGCAGGTGCCCGTGCTCGGTGGGGGCGGCGCGCAGGCCGTCGACGTGGCCGCCGGGCCACCGGCTGACGAGGCAGGCGTAGAGGACCTTGCCCAGCGCGACCACATCAGCCGCACGGTACGAGGCGAGGTCGTCGTCGGAGTCCTGGTGGTCGGCGGGAGCCAGCGCGGTGGCGACGCCCAGACCCACGATGCGCACCGCGCCGGACTCCTTGAGGAGGATCTGGTGCGGCGTGAGGCGCCGGTGCACGAGGCCCCGGTCGTGGGCGTGCGCGAGGGACTCGGCCACCTCCGCCACGATCGCGGCGGCACGACGGTTGGGCAGCGGCGACTGGGCCAGCAGCCGGCTCAGCGGCGTGGCCTTGGCCCACTCGCGCACCACCACGTGCACGCCGTCCTCGTCCTGCAGCAGGTCGAGGACCCGCAGGAAGCGGTGGTCGGTGACGCTGGTGGAGCGGCGGGCAGCCTCGAGGAAGTTGGCGCCGCGAGGGTCGTCGGCCGGCAGCAGCTCGACCCGCACGTTGCGGTGCAGCACCCGGTCGACCGCGCGCCAGTTGGAGGCACCGAGGCTCTCGCTGACGAGGTCGGCCAGCTCGTACCGCGAGGCGAGCACGTCGCCGGAGACGTGCGGTCTCCGGTCGCTCATCAGTCCTCCTCGGCCGGTGCGGGCGCACCTCCGACCATCGTACGTGCGTCAGCCTCGACGCAGGACGCTGGAGACGACATAGCGCAGCTCCTCGACGCGCAGCAGTCGCGCAGCCAGCACGGTGGCCGCGGCACCGGCCGCTCCGACGACGACGAGCTCGCCGAGAGCCCAGGCGGGAGAGGGGTTCCCGGTCACCAGGAACCGCTCCCAGCCCCAGCGCCCGAGCAGCATCACGACGGCCGCGACGGCGCACACTAGGACGAGCCGCACCACGAAGCGGACGGTCTCGGGATCGGCCAGGGTGCCGATGCGGCGCGACAGCACGGTGGCCGAGACGGCGAGGCCGATCGTGTAGGCCAGGCCGTACGCCAGGGCGAGGCGCGTGGAGACCTCGATCGGCGGGGCGCCGGTGGTGACCGCGACGGCCAGAGCGATGTTGGCCACGGCGATCACGGTCTGGATGAAGAACGGGGTGCGCGTGTCCTCGAGTGCGTAGAAGCCGCGCAGCACGACGTAGTGCAGGCTGAACATCACGAGCGCGAGGGCGAAGGCCGAGATCGTGGTGCCGATCGCGTCGGTGTTGCCGCGCGCGGCGCCGAAGCCGGCGAGCACCGAGGCCACGGGCGAGCCCAGGCACGCCACCGCGACCGCGATCGGCGCGATCAGCATGAGGGCCAGCCGCAGGGTGCGGCTCAGCTCGAGGCGCATCCGGGCGTAGTCGTGCTCGGCCGCTCGGGCCGCCAGCGTGGGGATGATCGCCGTCGCCAGCGACACCGTGATGACGCCGTGCGGCACCTGGCTGATGAGGAAGCCGACGTCGTAGACGACCTGGCCCGCACTCGGGACGCCCTCCTTCTTGCCCTCGATGTCAGCGCTGGACGCCAGGCGCACGATGACGAAGTACGAGATCTGGTTGACCACGATGAACGCGAGGGTCCACGCGCCGAGGCGCAGGGTGTGCCCGAGGCCGACCCCGCGAAAGTCGAAGCGCGGGCGGAAGCGGAAGCCCACCTGACGCAGGTACGGCACGAGCACGAGCGCCTGCACCGCGATGCCGAGCGTGGAGCCCAGGCCGAGCAGCCAGGCCTCACCGGTGCTGAAGCCGTCGGCGGCGCCCGGGGTGGCGACCCCGAAGACCACGGCGTAGGCGCCCAGCACGCCGAGGGCGACGAGGTTGTTGACGATCGGCGCCCACATCATCGGGCCGAACCGCTGGCGCGAGTTCAGGATCTGGCCCACCAGCACGAAGGCGCCGTAGAAGAACACCTGCGGCATGCACAGCAGCATCAGCAGCTGGGCCGACTCGCGCTGGCGCGTGAAGTCGTCGGTGAACAGGTCGGGACCGAACAGCAGCCGCAGCAGCACCGGCACCGCGAGCATGAGCACGACCGTGGCGATGCCCAGGACGAGCAGGCCGAGGGTGATGATCCGGTTGGCGTACGCGTCGCCGCCGTCGGGATCGTTCTTCATCGCGCGCACCAGCTGCGGTACGAGGACGACGTTGAAGATGCCGCCCGCGACGAGGATGTAGAGCGAGTTCGGGATCGAGTTCGCGACGTTGAACAGCGAGCCGTTCAGCGCGGAGCCGACCACGGCCAGCAGCACGAGCGAGCGCAGCAGGCCCGTGATGCGCGAGACGATCGTCCCGAGCGCCATCCAGGCGCTGGCGCGCGCGAGGTTCGGGTCAGTCATCGAGGTCCTCGGCGTCGGTCGCGGGGGCGGCGGCCTCGGCACCCCGGCGGCGCCGGCGGCCGAGGAACCGGCGGGCCCACGTGAAGATCACGAGGAGTCCGGCGGCGGCCATCGTGGCCCACACGATCAGGCCGACGTTGCTGGTGCGGATGTTGAAGACGGCGGGCTCGCCGAAGGTCACGCCGGCCTCGGTGGCCAGGCGGGCGCTCACGGTGCTGGAGGTCTGGTCGCCGAGGTCGACCTGGACGGTGAACGTGTGCCGCTCGCCGGCGTCGATCTCGACGGGCTCGATGTCGTCGACGCTCAACCCGGGGTTGTCGGCGACGAGCTCGAGCCCCACGCGCACGGTGCTGTCGGTCTCGTTGGAGAGCGTGAGCGGGAACCCGCCGCGGCTGCTCGACAGCGTGATGGTGGAGGGACTGTCGATGGAGATGTCGTCGAGCTCGGACTCGAGCGCCTCGGTCTCGGCGGCGATCCTCGCGTCGAGGGCGGCCTGGTCGGTGCGCCAGCGCACGGACAGCAGCGAGGCGAGGTCGCGGTCGTGGTCGGGCCGGCTGGGGTCCACCACGATCGCGTCGTGGAGGTCGGCGACCTTCGACAGGTTGGCGATGCGGTCGAGCGTGGAGGCGCCGAGCGAGGTGGTGTCGACCTCCTCCAGCACGGCGCCGCTGTAGCTGACGGGCGCGGAGCGGACCAGCTCGGTGGCGGTGGCCGGCCGGGTCAGGCCGCCCGAGCCGCGCGTGGTGATCACGCGCGCGACCACCTGGCCGCCCGTGGTGCCGGGATCCCAGCTGGGATCGACGATCGTCATCGCGTCGGCGCGCGACTTCGGGTCGCTCTCGCGCTCGAGCGCTCCCAGTGCGGCGTCGGTGAGGATCCGCTGGCGCAGGGTCACGGCGGTCTCGCTGCCGGGAACGTCGGGGAGGGCGCCGTTGACCAGCAGCGGCAGCGGGCCGTTGCGCGTCTCGAGGCTCACGACCGAGCCCAGCCGCGGCTCCCACCCGGGCACGCTCTGGCGCGACACCACGGTGGGGCCCTCGCCGCGGCTGCGGATGTCCTCGAGCATGGGCAGCGTGGTGCCCGCGATGGTGGGCCACGACGCGCGCGGCCCGGTGAGCGCGTGGTCGGCGAGCGCGTCGGCCGTCGCGTCGTCGACGACGTTCCACAGCGTCTCGGCGTTCTCGGGGTAGCGGTTGAGCGCCAGCTCGTCGGGCCGGGCGTAGGAGACGATCCACGTGGTGGAGCCGAGGGCGAGCTCGCGCAGGTCGGCCAGCCAGTCGACCACCGCCGCGGCCTGGTCGGTGGTGAGCTCGACGTCCTTCGGCGGACTCTCCGCGTCGGTCAGCGGCGCGAGCTCGTCGAGCAGGGAGGGGTCGAGCACCACGGTTCGACCCTCGCGCGGCGTCGCGGCGGCGGCGTCGAGGTAGTGGCGCAGCTGTCCGTCCTGCACGGAGGCGAGGATCTCCTCGGGCTCGGCCTCCTCGGGCGTCCACGTGGGGGTGAACGGCCAGACGAGGCCGGCGGGGATCGGCGTGGCGGGGTTCGGCACCCACGGCAGGAAGGTGGTGGCGCGCGCCACCGCGTCGTTCGAGCGCTGGCCCTCCTCGTCGGTGGCCAGCACCTGCACGCCGACGGGATAGACGCCGCCGGCGCCGGAGAGGCCCAGCTTCGACACCGGCACCTCGATGCGGAAGCGACGGAACGAGCCCGGCGCGATGTCGCCCAGCTCGGCGAACGAGCCGGCGTCGACCACGCGCTCGCCCGTGTAGGACTGGCCGTCCTCGATCGCCGCCTCGATCTGCGCGCGCGACTCGAACGGGCTGCGCGGGATGACCAGGTAGGCCTGCACCGAGGTCCACGGCGTGGAGCCGGTGTTGCGGACGATGCCGCTCATCGTGATGGTGGCCTTCGCGGACAGCCGCGTGGGCGTCAGACCGTCGATCCGCACCCCCAGCGAGCCGTCGGAGGCGGTGGCCGTGGGGCTCGGCGAGCCCACCAGCAGTGACACCGCGACCACGAAGGCGGTCAGCCAGGCGCGGAACGTCACCACGTCATCGTAGTGGGACGGGCGACGGCTTCCGCGGCTGCGACTCAGCGCGCGGCCCACCACGCGCGCAGCGCCTCGATCGCCTGGTCCTCGGGCAGGGGGCCGCGATCCATGCGCAGGTCGAGCAGGAAGCGGTACGCCTCGCCCACCTCGCGGCCGGGTCCGATCCCCAGCACCTCCATGATCCGGTTGCCGTCGAGGTCGGGCCGGATGGACTGGAGCTCCTCCTGCGCCTCGAGCTGGGCGATCCGGGTCTCGAGGTCGTCGTAGGTGCGCTGGAGCCGCAGCGCCTTGCGCTGGTTGCGCGTGGTGCTGTCGGCGCGGGTGAGGATGTGCAGCCGCTCGAGCAGCGGGCCGGCGTCGCGCACGTAGCGGCGCACCGCCGAGTCGGTCCACTCGCCCGACCCGTAGCCGTGGAACCGCAGGTGCAGCTCGACGAGGGTGGAGACGTCGTCGGTGATCTCGTTCGGGTACCGCAGGGCGCGCATCCGCTTGCGGGCGAGCTTCGCGCCGACCACGTCGTGGTGGTGGAACGTCACCTGGCCGTCGCCGGTGAAGCGGCGCGTCCTCGGCTTGCCGATGTCGTGCAGCAGCGCCGCCAGCCGGATCGTGAGGTCGGGACGCTCGTCGAGCCGGTGCTCCAGCTCGATCGCCTGCTCCAGGACGGTGAGCGAGTGCTCGTAGACGTCCTTGTGGCGGTGGTGCTCGTCGCGCTCGAGCTGCAGCGCTGGCAGCTCGGGCAGCACCCGCTCGGCCAGTCCGGTGTCGACGAGCACGCGCAGGCCCTGCACGGGGTGGTCGGACAGCAGCAGCTTGTTGAGCTCGTCGCGGACGCGCTCGGCCGAGACGATCTCGATGCGGTCGGCCATCGCGACCATCGCCTCGGTGACGTCGGGCGCGCAGAGGAAGCCGAGCTGGCCCACGAAGCGCGCGGCGCGCATCATCCGCAGCGGGTCGTCGCCGAAGGAGACGTCGGGCCCGATCGGCGTGCGCAGGGTGCGGTCGGCGAGGTCGTCGAGGCCGCCGTGGACGTCGACGAACTCGAGGTCGGGCAGCCGCACGGCCATCGCGTTGACGGTGAAGTCGCGGCGGGCGAGGTCGTCGGACAGGTTCGTGCCGAACGCGACGACGGGCTTGCGGGACTCGGGGTCGTACTCGTCGGCGCGGTACGTGGTGATCTCGAGCATCTCGGCGCCCTTGCGCACGCCGATCGTGCCGAAGGCGCGTCCCACGTCCCACGTGGTGTCGGCCCAGCCCTCGACGATCGCCTCGATCTGCTCGGGCGAGGCCGAGGTGGTGAAGTCCAGGTCGGTGACGGCGCGGCCCAGCAGGGCGTCGCGGACGGGTCCGCCGACGAGGGCGATCTCCTGACCGGCGTCCGAGAATCGGGCGCCCAGATCGGTGAGCACGGGGTGGTTCGCCCGCAGCTCGTCGAGGCGCGTCGTCTCGTGCGCAGTCAGCTCAGCCACGAGGGTCGAGTCTATCGGTGACGCCGTGACGTCACGTATGCTGGCGCACATGGAGAACTGAGATCCCGCCACGCCCACCCGCGACCCCGGAGATCTCATGTCATCCTTCCTCTCTCTTTCCCATGCCTCGTTCGTGCTGCCCGCGGGGCGCACGATCCTCCATGACCTCACGTTCGGCCTCGCGCCGGGTCGTCACGGACTCGTCGGTGACAACGGCAGCGGCAAGTCCACTCTGTTGCGGCTGATGGCCGGCGAGCTGGCGCCCACGGCGGGCACGATCGACGTCCACGGCCGGCTGGCGTACCTGCCGCAGGCGCGGGCGGCCGCCGGTGCCACCGTCGCCGACGTGCTCGGGGTGGCCGCGGCACTCGCCGCGCTGGCCCGCATCGAGGGCGGATCGGTCGACCCCGCCGACTACGACCTCGTCGGCGACGGCTGGGACCTGCCCGACCGCATCGAGCGCTGGCTCGACCGCGTCGGCCTCGCCGGGATCGAGCCCTCCCGACCCGTGAGCTCGGTGTCGGGCGGCGAGGCGACCCTGCTGCGACTGGCCGGGTTGATGCTCGCCGAGCCCGAGATCCTCCTGCTCGACGAGCCGACGAACGACCTCGACGGCCCGGCGCGCGAGCGGCTCGAGGACATCGTCGACGCGTTCACCGGCGTGCTCGTCGTGGTCAGCCACGACCGTCGGCTGCTCGAGCGGATGGACCACATCGGCGAGGTGCGCGCCGGCGCCGTGCGCTGGTTCGGTGGCGCGTTCAGCGACTACGCGTCCGCGGTCGAGGCCGAGCAGGAGGCCGCGCTGCGTGCGGTGTCCGCCGCGAAGGCCGACGTGCGCCGGCAGCGCCAGGACCTCGTCGACCAGCAGACCAAGCAGGCGCGGCGCGACCGCCAGGGACGCGCCAACGCCGGCAGCCTGCCGAGGATCGTGGCCGGCGCCTACCAGCGCAAGGCCGAGGTCAGCGCCGGGCGGCTCCGCGGGATGCACGAGGACCGGCTGGAGAGCTCGCGCTCGGTCCTGGCGGCCGCGGAGGACCGCGTGCGCGACGACCGGAGGATCCGCGTGGACCTGCCGGACACCGAGGTGCCGCCGCGCCGCGAGGTGCTGCGCGCCGAGGGCCTCGTGCCGGCGTTCGGCACCGCGCGACCGATGGACCTCGACCTGCGCGGGCCCGAGCGGATCGCACTCGTGGGCCGCAACGGCGCCGGGAAGTCGTCGCTGCTGCGGGCGATGCTGGGACGGCAGGAGCCGCGGGCCGGACAGGTCACGGTCCACGTGCCGTGGCGCTACCTCCCGCAGGGGGTGGACCTGCTCGACCCCGAGCTGACGGTCCTGGAGAACGTGCGCCGGGCCGCTCCCGAGGCCGAGCCCCACGCCGTGCGTGCGCAGCTCGCGCGGTTCCTGTTCCGAGGCAATGCGGTCGACCAGGTGACCGGCACGCTCTCGGGTGGCGAGCGCTGGCGTGCCACCCTCGCGAGCCTGCTGCTCGCCACGCCGGCGCCCCAGCTGCTGGTGCTCGACGAGCCGACCAACAACCTCGACCTCGCGAGCGTCGCCCACCTCACCGAGGTGCTCGAGGCCTATCGCGGCGCCCTGCTCGTCGTCAGCCACGACGAGCCCTTCCTGGCCGATCTCGCCCTCGACCGCAGGCTCGAGGTGGGGTGAAGTTTCCCCCCGCTCTGTGACAGAAGACCCGGTTGACCGGGGAAACGTCGGGACACGCGAAAGGGGGCCGACCCAGCCGGGTCGGCCCCCTTCACGTGGTGCTGGATCAGCCCAGGGCGAAGCAGGGCTCGGTGTAGTCGTAGCCCTCGGCCGTCGGGCCGGCCTGCATCTCCTGCTCGATCGAGACGCCGGTGGGCGCCTCCTTGTCGACCTTCGAGATCACGCTCTGACGCCAGGCGACGTCGTTCGGCTCGCCGGTCTGGTTGAACGCCTCGTCGGGAAGCATGCCCTCGTAGTCGACGCTGTCGAGCTCGGTGGCCGCCTTGACGACGTTCTCGCGGGTGATGCCGCCGTCCATGTCGGCCGCCGACTTCAGCGCGGCCAGCAGCGGGTACTCCCACACCCAGCCGGCCGTGTAGCCGTCGCTGGGCGAGTCGACGTCGGCGAGCGCGTCACGCATGGCCGCGTGACCGTCCGACTCGGTGCCCCACGGACCCCACGGCCCCGCCTGGAAGTACATCGCCTCGAGCGCCGGAGCGGCCTCGGTCTGCAGCAGCGCCGGGTTCCACGTGGGGCTCGAGCCCACGACGGTGCCCTTCCAGCCCTGAGCGGCCGCGCCACCGAGGATCGTGGCCATCTCGGCCGGACCCGTGGTGATGTAGAGCATCGACGGCTTCTCCTTCAGCACCGCCGCGACGGCACCGGCCTGGTTGTCCTGGCCCGTGGCGGTCTCGATGGCCTTGAAGTCGAGGTTGTTGGCCTTCGCGGCCGCCTCGACGCCCGCGGCCGCGTCTCCGCCGTAGTCGTTCGGGTAGTGGATCGCCAGGACCTTGCCCTTGACGCCCCGGTTGGCCACGGCCCAGTCGACGCCGTTCATGGCCTCGAAGCAGTAGTTCGCACCGGACTGGAGGATCTGGTCCTCGAAGTCCCACGCCGAGTTCCACGAGGCCGGGACGCCGATGACGTTGTCTGCCTTCATGTCCTCGAGGATCGCCAAGGTCTGGGAGGAGCCCAGGGTCTGGCCGAGCGCCAGGATGTCGTTGCGCATCTCCTGGTACTTCTTGTTGTGGATCTCGGGGTTGTACTCGGCGTCCGCGACGTACTTGTCGATGTTGACGTCGAAGCCACCGACGCCGCCGTCCTGGTTGACCTTGTCCCAGAACGCCTTCTGCGCCTCGGTGATCGGCACGGCGAGCGGAGCGAACGGGCCCTTGGTGAGGTCGGAGATCGCACCCAGGTAGATGCAGCCGTTGTCCTCGTTCACGGCGTCGGGACACGCCTCCTCGGTGATGCCGGGGCCCGACGCACTGTCATCGTCCCCGCCGCCGCGGCAGCCCGTCAGCACGAGGGCCGCCACCGCCGCACCGGCGACCACGCGGGCCAACTTGCGGTGTTGCTTCATTGTTTTCCTCCTGGGTGGTTCGACGGTGCGGACGCACCGCCACGGCCTCGCGGCCGGGGTCTAGTAGGAGAAGGGCCAGCCCTTCCAGTAGTTGCGGATTCGGGTCCAGATCCCGAAGAGTCCGCGCGGCTCGAAGATCAGGAAGCCCATGATCAGCAGGCCGTAGAGGATCGCCTCGAGCTGGAACACGGTCAGCAGCTCGCCGGGCACGTAGTGCGCGATGAACTGGCTGATCCGCGGCAGCAGCGCGATGAACAGCGCGCCCATGATCGATCCGCTGATAGTGGCGACGCCGCCGATCAGCACCATGGCGAGGTACTGGATCGACAGCAGCAGGCTGAACGCGCCGGGCTCGAACACGCCGATCACGGCGTAGTAGAGGGCACCGGTGACGCCGGCGAAGAACGACGACATCGCGAACGCCATGACCTTGTACTTCGTGAGGTCGACGCCGATGACGGCGGCGGCCACGTCGCGGTCGCGGACGGCGCCGAAGGCGCGGCCCACGCCCGAGCGGGCGATGTTGCGGCCCAGGATCGCGAAGACGATGAGGAACACCAGCCCGAGGAAGAACTGGGCCTGTCCGCGCGAGAGGCCGGAGATGGGCTCCATGGACGCGAAGTCGATGCCGAACAGCTCGAGCTCGGCGCCGCGGCGGCCCACGCCGGGACCACCGGTGATGTTCCGCGCCTCGCGGAAGATGTGGTCGCCCAGGAACACCAGTCCGAGGGTGACGATCGCGAGGTAGAGACCGCGCAGTCGCACCGCGAGCGGTCCGACCAGCAGGCCCGCGACCGCGGCGACGACGCCGGCGGCCGGCAGCCAGATCCACATCGGCAGGCCGTAGCCGAGCAGCGCCCCGTCGGGGTCACCGCCGAGCACCGCACCGGTGTAGGCGCCGACGCCGATGAAGAAGGCGTGACCCAGCGAGACCTGGCCGGCGTAGCCGGTGACCAGGTTGAGGCCGATCGCGCCGACGGCGGAGATCATGCCGAGGGTCAGGACCTGCAGCAGGTCGTCGGTGAGCAGGAAAGGCACCACGAACGAGGCGATCACCAGAGCGACGACACTGCGGCGCTTGGCCGGGGTGTTCGCCAGGGTGAGGTCCTGGTCGTAGCTGGTCCGCAGCAGGGGGCGGCCCCGGAGTCCGGTGGCCTTGCGAGCGTGCTTCGAGGGCGTCGAGCGCAGCATCGTGGTCATACCCGCTCCACCTCCTTCGTGCCGAAGAGTCCGTACGGTCTGACGAGCAGCACCACGAACATGAGGGCGTAGGGCGCCACGAGGGCGAAGTTGTTGCCGAGCCACGGCGCGACGTCGGGCTGGTAGACGGCGGTGACCGACTCGACCACCCCCACGGCCAGACCGCCGATGACGGCGCCGGGGATGCTGTCGAGGCCGCCGATGATGATGGCCGGCAGCGCCTTCAGCGCGATGATCCAGGTGTTCTGCTCCAGGCCGGCGCCGGTCGCGGCGACGAAGGTGCCCGCGATGGCGGCGAGGCCGCCCGCGATCGCCCAGGCGAGGGCGAAGATCGCGCCCACCCGGATGCCCTGCGCGAGCGCCGTCTCCTGGCTGAGCGCGGTGGCGCGCATCGCCAGGCCGGTCTTGGCGTACCGGAAGAACAGCGCCAACGCGATGACGGTGACGGTGGTGACGGCGATCAGGCCGAGCCGCTGGTGCGAGATCGACAGGCCCCAGAACTCGTAGCGCTCGCTGCCGCCCGGGTAGGGCACCGACCGCGGGTCGGGGCCCATGTACCGGTTGGCGAAGATGCGCAGCACGATGTCGACGCCGATCGTGATGATCGCCAGCGTGAACACCGGCTTGCCCACCATGGGGCGCAGCGCGAGCCGCTCGACCAGCATGCCCAGCAGCGCGCCGAGGATGACGGCGACGACGAGCGCGGGCCAGAAGCCCAGGCCCCACTCGCTCGTCGCGTGGTAGGCGAAGAGTCCGCCGCACACCATGAGCGCCGGCTGGGCGAAGCTGATGACGTGGGTGGCCTTGTAGATCATCACGTAGCCCAGGGCCAGCAGCGCGTAGATGGAGCCCTGCGCCAGGCCGTTCAGCAGCGATTGCAAGAAGGTGGTCATGCCTTCACCTCCTGGCTCGAGTCGGAGTAGAGGCCTTCGATCGCCTCGGCGAACCGCTCGTTGATGGCCGAGCGCTTGATCTTCTGGGTGGCGGTCAGCTCGCCCTCCTCGTGATCGAGCTCCTTCGGCAGCATCGCGAAGCGCTTGATGGTCTCGACGCTGGCGAACTTGCGGTTGGTCTCGTCGACGATGGACTGCACGAGTGCGATGACCTCGGGCTTCTGCGACAGGTCGCGGTAGGTGGTGAAGCCGAGCTTGCGCTCCTGGGCCCAGTTGCCCACGGTGTCGAGCTCGATGCCGATGAGGGCCGTCAGGTACTTGCGGCGGTCGCCGATGACGATGGCCTCCTTGATGTACGGGGAGGACTTCAGGCTGTTCTCGATCTCGCTGGGGCTGATGTTCTTGCCGCCTGCGGTGATGATGATGTCCTTGATCCGGTCCGTGATCTTGATGTGCGAGCCGTCGACCCACTCGCCGACGTCGCCGGTGTGCAACCAGCCGTCGGCGTCGATCGTGCGCGCCGTGGCCTCCGGGTTGTTCCAGTAGCCGACGAACGTGCCGCGGTGGCGGGTGAGGATCTCGCCGGTCTCGTCGTCGATCCGCACCTCGGCGCCCACCTGGGGCTCGCCGACGGTGCCGACCTTGACGCGTCCGGCCATGTTGGCCGTGGCGATCGCCGAGTTCTCGGTCATGCCGTAGACCTCGTGCATCGGGATGCCGATGCCCATGAAGAACTCGAGCACCTCCGGCGCGATCGGCGCGGCGCCCGAGGCCGCGTAGCGGACCTTGGCCAGGCCGAGTCGCTCGCGCAACGGGCGGTAGAGGCACAGCCAGCCGAGCGCGTAGACCGCCTTGGTGGAGGCCGTGTGGTTGCCCTGGTTCTCCACGAGGGTGCGGCCGATCCACTCGGCGCGCTTCATCCAGAACTCGAAGTTCTTGCGCTTGAACCACGACGCGCCACTCATGCGGATGTGCACGCCGGCCGCGATCTTCTCCCAGATGCGCGGCACGCCGAACAGCAGCGTGGGCTGCACCTCGCGCAGCGCCTGCTGCACCGTCTCGATCGACTCGGCGAAGTTCACCTGCGAGCCGACGGCGGCGTTGAACCACGTGGTGAACACGCGCTCGGCCACGTGGCACAGCGGCAGGTAGGACACGACGAGGTCGCGGTCGCTGGCCGGCGGGTCGACGAACGCGCCGCCGCTCTGCAGCGTCTCGATGACGAACTCGACGTTGTCCATCGAGAGCATCGCGCCCTTGGGCGGACCCGTGGTGCCCGATGTGTAGACGAGCGTGGCGAGGTCCTCGGGGCGGGCGGCCTCGAGCCGCTCGGTGACCGCGTTCGGGTGGTCGGTGCGGTGCTGCTCGCCGAGCGCGAGGAACGCGTCCCACGACATGAGCCGCTCGTCGGTGTAGCGGTCGTGGATGCCGCGCGGGTCGATGTAGACGACCGTGCGCAGATCCGGCAGCTCGTCGGCGATCTCGAGGTACTTGTCGACCTGCTCCTGGTCCTCGGCGATGAGGACGCACGAGCCGGAGTCGCGCAGGACGTGCAGCACCTCGGGCGCCGGGTTGGTCGGGTAGAGCCCCACCGTGCCGGCACGGACGGCGGTGATGCCGATGTCGGAGAACAGCCACTCGCAGCGGTTCTCGCTGTGGACGGCGACGCGGTCGCCGACCTCGACGCCGAGGGCGAGCAGCGCGTGACCGACGAGGGAGGAGCGCTCCCAGTAGTCGGCCCACGTGATCTCGTCCCACAGGCCGTAGTTCTTCTCGCGCATCGCGATGCGGTCGGGTGTCTCCTGGGCGCGCGTGCGGATGCGCTGCGGCAGCGTGGTCATGCCAGTTCCCCCTGCACCTCGGCCAGCGTGGCGTCGTCGACCGGGCCGAGGTAGGCGCGGATGACGTCGGGATGCGACTGGACCTCGTGTGGCGTGCCCGTGGCCACCGGCTTGCCGAAGTCCATCGCCATGACCCGGTCGGCCAGGTCCATCACGAGTCCCATGTCGTGCTCGACGAGGATCATCGGGATGTGCAGCTCGTTGCGGATGTCGAGGATGAACCGGGCCATGTCCTCGGTCTCCTCGCCGTTCATGCCGGCCACCGGCTCGTCGAGCAGCAGCAGCTTCGGCTCCATCGCGAGCGCGCGACCGAGCTCGATCCGCTTCTGGATGCCGTAGGGCAGCATCCCGACCGGCAGCTGGCGGTAGCCCTCGATCTCGAGGAAGTCGATGATCTCCTCCACCCGGCGGCGGTTGGCGACCTCGGCGCGCTTGGCCTTGCCGAGCCAGGCCACCGCGGCGGGCCAGCCGTAGCCCAGGTGGGCGTGGCGGCCGAGCATGAGGTTGTCGACGACGTCGAGGTTCTCGAAGAGCTCGATGTTCTGGAACGTGCGGGCCATGCCGAGGTTCGCGATGCGGTGCGGGCGCATGCCGCGGATGTCGGCGCCGGCGAACTCGACCGAGCCCTGCTGCGGACGGTAGACCCCCGACAGGACGTTGAAGATCGAGGTCTTTCCGGCGCCGTTCGGGCCGATCACGGCGAACAGCTCGTTGTCGAAGACGTCGAAGTCGACGCCCTGCAGGGCCTTGACCCCGCTGAACGACAGGTTGACGTCTCGGACACTCACGACTGGTTGTGACAAGGGAACCCTCCGGGACGGGACGGTGTGGGAAGGGGGACGTGGGGGGACGCAGGGGTCACGACAGCCAACGCTTCCTGCGCTTGTAGTGCTTGACGTCGCGGTAGCTCGTGGCCATGTCGCCGCGGCCGAGGTAGAAGTCGCGGATGTCCTCGTCGTCGAGCAGCTCGGCGGCGGGCTTGTCCATCACGATCTTCCCGTGCTCCATCACGTAGCCGTGCTGGGCGATCGAGAGCGCCATCGTGGCGTTCTGCTCCACCAGCAGCACGGTGGTGCCGCGCTCGTTGATCTGGACGACGATGTCCTTGATCTGCGAGACGATGCGGGGCGCCAGGCCCAGGCTCGGCTCGTCGAGCAGCAGGATCTCGGGCTGGGCGACGAGAGCGCGACCCATGGCGAGCATCTGCTGCTCGCCGCCGGAGAGGTAGCCCGCGGTCTTCTTGCGGCGCTCCTTCAGCACGGGGAAGAGCTCGTAGACCTCCTCGATGCCCTCGGCGAGGCTGCCGCGACGGGTGTGGCCGCCGACGCGCAGGTTCTCCTCCACCGTGAACTCGCCGAACACGCGGCGACCCTCGAGCACCTGGCCGAGGCCGGCGGCGACGATCTTGGGCGCGTCGGCCGACTGGATCGGGGTGTCGCGCAGGGTGATCTCACCCTTGGTGATCTCGCCGTCGTGGATGTCCAGCAGGCCCGATAGCGCGCGCAGCAATGTCGTCTTGCCGGCGCCGTTGGCACCCAGCAGGGCCACGATCTGACCCTGCGGCACCGTCAGGCTCACGCCGCGCAGGACCAGGATGACGTCGTTGTAGACGACCTCCAGGTTCTTGACCGTCAGCAAACCTTCACTCCCTCGATTCGTTCGGCAGCCCCTCAAATGAAGGTGACGACATCCTCACATACGTTGTGAGTCAAGTCACTACCTATCTACACTCGGTGTGTCGAAAGTCGTGCGGGAAGATCCCTGCACGACCATGGAGCGGTGGGAGCAATGGAATATCGGCAGACCGACGGACGGATGCAGCGCAGCGAGCGCACCCGTGCGTTGATCGTGCAGGCGCACGTCGACCTGCTGCGCGAGGGCGTCCTCAAGCCCACGGCCGCGCAGATCTCCGAGCGCGCGGGCGTGTCGCGGCGCACGCTGTGGACCAACTTCCACGACATGGAGAACCTCCTCGGCAGCACCGTGGCGCACTGGTTCCGTCTCGATGACGAGCTGCGGGCCGAGATCGATCCGTCCGCGCCCTTGGAGGAGCGGATCGACCGGTTCTGCGCCGAGCGCCAGCGCCGGCTGGTCAACATCGCGCCCGCCGCGCGGGCCGCCGTGCTGGGCGAGCCCGAGTACGAGGCGCTGCGTGCGAGCCGTCAGGGGCACATCGCCCGGGTGCGCGCCGACATCGAACGGGCCTTCGCCACCGAGCTCGCCCGCGCCGACGACCCCGTGCAGCTCGTGGACTCGCTCACGGTCGCCGTCAGCTGGAACGCCTGGTCGCTGCTCTTCGACGACCACGGCTACTCCGCCGAGCGCTGCCGTCGGGTGATGGAGCGCGCCGTGCGCGCCCTGCTGGCCTCGGTCTGACGGTTTCCCCGGTTAACCGGGGAAACCGTCACTTCACGAGGTTCGCGAACCACGTGAAGTGACAGGAAACCTCGTTCAGTCAGCCCCGGGCGCCGAGGGCGGCAGCGCCGATGATGCCCGCGTTGTTGCGGTGCGTCGCCGGGACGATCGGGGTGCGCAGGTTGAGCAGCGGCAGGAACTTCTCGCTGTTCTTGCTGACGCCTCCGCCCACGACGAACAGGTCGGGCGACAGGATCTTCTCGAGGTGGCTGAAGTAGACCTGCAGGCGCTCGGCCCACTCCTCCCACGTGAGGTCCTCGCGCTCGCGGGCGCTCGTGGCGCACCACTTCTCCGCGTTCGGGTGCCCCGCGACCTCGAGGTGGCCGAACTCGGTGTTCGGCACCAGCGTGCCGGCGTTGATGAGCGCCGAGCCGATGCCGGTGCCGAGGGTGATCACGCAGACCAGGCCGTGCTCCTCGAGGGCTGCGCCGTGGTCGTTCTCGGCGACGCCCGCGGCGTCGGCGTCGTTGACCACGTGCACGTTGCGCCCCAGCACCTCGGTGAAGAGCGCGTCGACGTCGGTGTCGATCCACGAGGGGTCGATGTTGGCGGCAGACCGGGCCACGCCACGCTGCACGACGGCCGGGATGGCAACGCCGATCTGCGGCACGTCGGCCGCGTCGGGGAAGTGGTCGACGATCTGCGCCGCGACCTCGGCGACGGCGCGCGGGGTGGCGGGCTTGGGTGTGGGGATGCGGAACCGCTCACCCACGAGGGTGCCCTGGTCGAGGTCGACCGGTGCTCCCTTCGTGCCCGTGCCGCCGATGTCGATCCCGAACCCCATGGCCATGCCAGAACCCTAGCGGCGCGAGGTCGCTCGGCGACGCTTCCGGGTGTCGCGGCGTCCGCTCAGTCCTCGAAGTAGTAGTTCGTGGTGCCCAGGACGAGGCCCGTCGTGGCCGACGGACGGTTGAGCGCGTCGTGCAGCAGGCCGATGCGGTGACGCTCGATCTTGCGGTTGGCGAACCGCAGCTCGATGCGGCCCTTGCTGATGATCCGGTAGGTGCCGCGCTGGTCGGGCGGGAACGAGGCCCACGACGAGCCGAGGCCCGGCCACGAGCCGATCGACACGCTGCTGCGGACGAACCGACCGGCGCGGTCGAGGGTGAGGTTCGTCGTGGTCGACGTGCAGGAGATGAGGCAGTTGCCGCTCCAGTCGCGGTTCGTCAGGCTCGCGCCGATGCGGGCGCCCTTGCGCGGGAAGGTCGCGGGCTCGTAGGAGCGCCGCTCGTCCTTGCGGTTGGCGCGGTACGTGAAGCCGTAGGTGTTCACCTTGAACTTCTGGCCGCCGATGCGCGCGATGCCCTTCTTGGCGTTGTAGGAGTACTTCTTGCAGGTCCTCGTGGTCTTGCGGCACTTCGGCACGACGCCGTTCCTGACCTCGCCGACGTACGCCCAGCGCTTGTTGAGGAACCAGACGGTCTGGGTGTCCCAGCCTCGGCTGTCGGACAGCGAGGTGGTGGCGAAGCCCCAGAAGTACCGGCCGCTGAGGCTCTTGTACGTGCGCGGCTTGGGTGCCACGCCGACCTTGTAGGCCTTGGTGGCCCGGGCGCCGCTCGCCGTGGCGGTGAAGCGCAGGTTGCGGGTCTTCGCGCCCTTCGCGACGCGCACCTTGAACGTCACGCCGTACTTCGTGGAGCGGGCGCCGATCGTGCCCAGGCTGCGGCTGCGCGGCGAGATCTTCAGACCGGCCCCGCTCGCGACGATCCGGGTGTTCGCGGCCGCGGCGCGGCCGGAGTTGTTGACCTCGAGCCGCACGCGGACCCACTTGCCCTTCTGGGCGGCCTTGACCGGGTGACCGCCGGCGATCGAGAGTCGCGGCGTCCAGCGGGTCACGAGACTCTCGGCGTAGAACGCCTGGGTGACCGTGCTGGCGCCATCGGTGACGTAGACGTAGGCGCAGTCGTACTCAGCGGTGCGGAACGTCGAGAGTGCCTGCGAGGTGAGGGTGAGGACGGAGCCCGAGCGCGAGCGGCTCACCGCGAACTTCGCGCCGTCCTCGAGGAACTGCCCGTCCGTCTCCGAGGTTCTCGCTGCGCCGCCGATGGCGGCCCGGCGGACGCAGCTCGACCCGCTGAGCTCGCCGAAGTAGACCAGCACCGCCGCGTTGGCCGCGGGGGTGCCGCGGAAGGTCACGGTCGCCTTGAGTCGCTGCGCGGCGAGGTCCTGGACCACGTCGGTGCGCACCACGGTGCCGTCGTTCGGCGAGGGCAGCGGGGCGGCGATCCGGGCGGAGCGGTTGATGGCGCCCTGGGAGTAGTCCGTGCTCGAGGAGGCTGGCGTGCGAGCGGCCTTGCTGGCCTCACCGGGAGCCGCGGCAGCGGACCGCGGTGCCCCGCCGAGGTCGACCGGGCCGGGATCCGCGACGGCGCCCGTGGCCGTGGTGGACAGCAGGCTCACCGCCAACGCGACGGCTCCGGTGGTCGCCAGCGACCGTCGAACGAGCAGGTGGCGGCGTGCGGACATGGAGAGGCTCCCCCGAGATCGCGGACAATGGGGGTCATCCTCGCGGCGTCCGCTCGTGGGTGTCAACGCCCGGCCTTACGCTGAGCGCATGGCTGGAGGACTTGTCGCCCTGCTCGACGACGTGGCTGCGCTCGCCCGACTCGCGGCGGCGTCGGTCGACGACGTCGCTGCGGCGGCCGGCAAGGCGAGCGCGAAGGCGGCCGGTGTCGTCGTCGACGACGCGGCCGTGACGCCCCGGTACGTGCACGGCGTCGACCCGAAGCGCGAGCTCAGCATCATCGGCCGGATCGCCAAGGGCTCGCTGCGCAACAAGCTGCTCTTCATCCTTCCCGGACTGCTGCTGCTCAGCCAGTTCTTGCCGTGGGTGCTGACCCCGCTGCTCATGGTCGGTGGCGCCTACCTGTGCTTCGAGGGCGCCGAGAAGATCTGGCACGTGCTGCACCCGCACCACGAGAAGAAGGAGGAGCCCTCCAGTGCGCAGGGCCCCGAGGCCGAGCAGCACGTGGTCTCCGGCGCGATCCGCACCGACTTCATCCTCTCGACCGAGATCATGGTCATCTCGCTCAACGAGGTCGCGGACGAGCCCTTCCTCTCGCGGGCCGTGATCCTGGTGCTCGTGGCGCTGGGCATCACCGCGCTGGTCTACGGCGTCGTGGCGCTGATCGTGCGGATGGACGACGTGGGCGTCAGCCTCGCCGCCCGCACCTCCACGCTCGCCCAGCGCACCGGCACCCTACTCGTCAAGGCGATGCCCAAGGTCCTCTCGGCGCTCGCGGTGATCGGCATCGCGGCGATGCTGTGGGTCGGCGGGCACATCATCCTCGTCGGCACCGACGACCTCGGCTGGCACACGATCTACGGCTGGGTGCACGACCTCGAGCACTGGATCGCCGACGTCATGCCCTTCGCGGACGGCGCCTTCGAGTGGGTCGCCAACACCGCGGCCTCCGCCGTCCTCGGCCTGCTGATCGGCGCCGTGGTGGTGCTGCTGGTCAACGGCGTCAAGCGCCTTCGCCGCGGCAAGGCCTCCGCGGCGCACTGAGCGGGAGTCTCAGGACTCCACGGCGAGCGCGGTGGCGAAGCCGAGCATGACCGCGCCCGTCGAGCCGTCCACCACGCGGCGGAACGTGGGCCGCACCAGCTTGTTGGCCGCGGCGTTCGCGATCTCGATCACGACGAGCAGCACGACGGCGCCCACCGCGACCAGGGTCAGGGCGTAGGCCAGCAGCGCCGGTAGCCCCTGGCCCGGGCTGACGAACTGCGGCAGCACGGCCAGGTTGAACGCCAGCACCTTCGGGTTGGTGATGTTGCAGACGAAGCCCTGACGGAAGGCGGCGCGCGCGCTCACGCTCGGGCCGGACTGACCGACGGCCCACACGCTGGAGTCGCGACGCAGCGCCGAGCGCAGGGCCGTGAAGCCCAGCCACGTCAGGTACGCCACGCCCGCCCAGCGGATCGCCTGGAACACCGGCTCGGCGTGCGCGATGACCGCGCCCAGGCCCGAGGCGGCGAGGATGCCCTGCACCGCGCAGGCCAGCGTGATGCCGGCGGCGGTGAACAGGCCGCGGCGGCGGCCGCCGACCACGGAGGCGCGCAGGGTCAGGAAGGTGTCCGGTCCCGGGGCGACCGCCAGCAGCGTCGCGAACAGCAGGAAGGACAGGTAGGTCGTCACGACCGCATGCTACGGCCGCCCGAGACGAGAGACGCACCGGATCCCGAAGGATCCGGTGCGTCGCTCACTACAGGGGGTGAGGCTGGCTCAGCGCTCCTCGGTGCCCTCGATGAAGGCCTCGAGACGGGCGCGGCCCTCCTCGTCGGGACGCTGCTCCGGCGGCGACTTCATCAGGTAGGACGAGGCCGAGAGCAGGGCGCCCGAGACGCCACGGTCCTTGGCGATCTTCGCCGCGCGGATGGCGTCGATGATGATGCCGGCCGAGTTCGGCGAGTCCCAGACCTCGAGCTTGTACTCCAGGTTCAGGGGCGCGTCGCCGAACGCGCGGCCCTCGAGGCGCACGTAGGCCCACTTGCGGTCGTCGAGCCACGCCACGTAGTCCGAGGGACCGATGTGGACGTTCTTGTCGTCGACCTTTCCGGCCAGCGAGCCGTGCAGGTTGGACGTGACGGCCTGCGTCTTCGACACCTTCTTGGACTCCAGGCGCTCGCGCTCGAGCATGTTCTTGAAGTCCATGTTGCCGCCGACGTTCAGCTGGTACGTGCGGTCCAGGGCGACGCCCCGGTCCTCGAACAGCTTCGCCATGACGCGGTGCGTGATGGTGGCGCCGACCTGGCTCTTGATGTCGTCGCCGATGATCGGGACGCCGGCGTCCTCGAACTTCTTGGCCCACTCGGGGTCGGACGCGATGAACACGGGCAGGGCGTTGACGAACGCGACCTTCGCGTCGATGGCGCACTGCGCGTAGAACTTGTCGGCCTCCTCCGAGCCCACGGGCAGGTACGAGACCAGCACGTCGGCCTGGGTGTCCTTGAGGACCTGGACGACGTCGACGGCCTCGGCGTCGGACTCCTCGATGGTCTGGCGGTAGTACTTGCCCAGGCCGTCGAGCGTCGGACCACGCTGCACGGTCACGCCGAGCGGCGGGACGTCGGTGATCTTGATGGTGTTGTTCTCGCTGGCCTGCGTGGCCTCGGACAGGTCGAAGCCGACCTTCTTGGCGTCGACGTCGAACGCGGCGACGAACTCCACGTCACCGACGTGGTACGGGCCGAACGAGACGTGCATGAGCCCGGGGACGGTGCCCTCCGGGTCGGCGTCCTTGTAGAACTCGACGCCCTGGATCAGGGACGTGGCGCAGTTTCCAACGCCGACGATGGCCACGCGGACCTTGTTCTCCGAACTCATGGAGACCTCACTTTTCCTTGTCTGTCGTACTGGTTTCTTCCTGCTCCGTGAACGCGTCGGCGCGCTCACGGTCGATCAACTCGGTCAACCAGTTGATCTCGCGCTCCACGGACTCGAGGCCGTGTCGCTGGAGTTCTCGGGTGTAGGCGTCCATCCGCTCGCGGCGCTGGACCGCGGCCGAACGGACGTTCTCGAGGCGTTCCTCGAGGCGGGACCGACGTCCCTCGAGGATGCGAACCCGGGTGGGGGAGCTGGTGCGGGCGAACAGGGCGAACCGCACCCCGAAGTTCTCGTCGTCCCACGCCGACGGGCCGCCGTCCTCGAGCAGGGAGGTGAAGTACTCCTTGCCCTCGGCGGTGAGCCGGTAGACGATCCGCGGACGCTTGCCGCGAGGCGACGTCTCGCTGTCGGCGGCGATGAAGCCGCCGCGGGTGAGCTGCTTGAGGCAGGGGTAGAGCGTGCCGTAGGACAGCAGCCGGGTCCAGCCCAGCAGGCCGTTGACGTGCTTGCGCAGCTCGTAGCCGTGCATGGGCGAGTCGGCGAGCAGGCCGAGGACGGCCAGCTCCAGAGCTGCTCCGCGTCGTGCCATGTGTCGCCCCCTTCCCCGCACGGTTCCATTCGATGCCACGAATGGCTATATCGGTACGATACATCGAGTCGGGCGAATATCGAGACCCCGGCCCGGCCGGTCATTCGTTTCTCAGGAATCTCCGTCAGACTGGCTCGTTGGTAGTCGTCCTCCGAAAGGAACCGATTCGTGGCGTCAACTCGCACGAAGCAGAAGAAAGGACCGCTCTCGCGGTTCGCCCGCAGGATCGGCGGCACCGGGTCGTGGCCCGTGCGCGTCCTGCGGTGGTTGCTGTTCCTCGGTGTGATCGGATTCGTCCTCGGCGCGCTCGCCGTGGCGATCCTGTACGCCACCACGAAGATCCCCGACCCCAACGCGGACTTCCAGACCGAGACGACGAACGTCTACTACTCCGACGGCAAGACGAAGCTCGGCAGCTTCGCGACCCAGAACCGCGAGAGCCTCGACTTCGACGAGATCCCCGAGGTCATGCGCGACGCCGTCGTGGCCGCCGAGGACCGCACGTTCTGGGAGAACCAGGGCATCGACGTCAAGGGCATCGTCCGCGCCGCGCGCAACAACGCCACGAGCGGCCAGATCACCGGCGGCGGCTCCACGATCACGCAGCAGTACGTGAAGATCCTGTACCTGAACCAGGAGCGCTCGTACACGCGCAAGATCAAGGAGGCCATCCTCTCGGTCAAGATCCACAACCAGCTGACCAAGTCCGAGATCCTCGAGGGCTACCTCAACACGATCTACTACGGCAACGGCTCGTACGGGGTCGAGGTCGCGTCGCGCACCTACTTCGGCAAGCCGGCCGCGAAGCTCAACGTCGGGCAGGCCGCGTTCCTGGCCACCGTCATCAACAACCCCTCGTACTTCGACCCGTACGCCGAGGGCGCCGCCGACCGTGTGCTGCCGCGCTACAACTACGTGCTCGACGGCATGGTCAAGCAGGGCTCGATCACCGCCGAGCAGGCCGCCGCGCACAAGGGCAAGTTCCCCAAGTTCAAGAAGCAGCGCGCCAACCAGCGGTTCGAGGGTCCGAAGGGTCACGTGCTCGACCTGGTCCGCAAGCAGATGCGCACCGAGGGCTTCCTCGACTCCGAGATCGAGGGCGGCGGCCTGCGGGTCGTCACCACGATCGACAAGGACATGCAGGACGACGCCGTGGCCGCCGTCAAGGAGGTTCGTCCCGACGGCCTCGACGAGCTCAACACCGCGCTCGTCTCGGTGGAGCCGGGCACCGGCGCGGTCCGCTCGCTGTACGGCGGCCCCGACTACCTGAAGAACCAGCTGAACTGGGCCACGCTCGGCACGCAGCCGGGTTCGACGTTCAAGGTGTTCGCGGTGGTCGCGGCGCTGGAGAACGGCTACAGCCTGCAGACCAGCCTGAACGGCAACGCGCCGCTGCGGATCGGCGACGCCGAGATCCAGAACCAGGGTGATTCCGGCGGTCGCTCGTACGGCCAGATCAACCTCGAGCGCGCCACCGAGTTCTCGGTGAACACCGCGTTCGTCGACCTGACCGACCAGATGGAGGACGGTCCGGAGAAGATCATCGAGGCCGCCCGCGAGGCCGGCATCCCCGAGTCCACGATCGACCGCATCGAGCCCGTCATCGGCGTCTCGCTGGGCTACGCCCCGGTGTCGCCGATCGACATGGCCAACGCGTACGCGACGCTCGCGGCCGACGGCAAGCGCGCCGACTGGTTCGTCATCGACCGGGTGAACGATGCGCGCGGCACCCGGGTCTTCGAGCACAAGGTCGCCACCACACAGGCGATCGACGAGGACGTCGCGGCCGACACGCTCGCGGCGATGCAGACCGTGGTCCGCAGCGGCTCCGGCGTCCAGGCCCGGACGTTCTGCCCCACGGCTGGCAAGACCGGAACGGCCACGGCCACCGACGGCGACGGCGACAACGAGCGCGTCTCGTCCTCGTGGTTCGTCGGCGCGACGCCGAAGATGGCCACGGCCGTCATGTACAACCGCGGCAAGGGCAACGAGGAGCTCGAGGGCTACCTCAACCCGTTCTTCGGCGGCACGTACCCGGCGCAGACGTTCCGCGCGTACATGAACAGCGCGCTCGAGGGATCGGAGTGCGGCTCGTTCCCGGCGCGCGCGAACATCAAGGGCGAGAAGGGCACGAAGATCTTCAACCAGGCTCCGAAGAAGAAGGAGCCGGAGAAGAAGAAGACCGAGCCCACGAAGCGTCCGACCACGCCGGCGCCCAAGCCGACGACGCCGGCGCCCACCACCCCGGCGCCGACGACGCCGCCGCCGGTCACGACGCCTCCGCCGTCGCCGGATCCGACCGAGCCGTCGATCCCGGCGCCCGGCGACGGAGCCGGTCAGGACTGAGCCGGGGCCCGCTCACCCCTCGGGGTGGGCGGGCCTCTCAGATCTCGCGGACGGTGTCGAAGCTGGCGATCGTGTAGCGCACCTGCGCCGGCACTGTGTCGCCGACGGCGGGCAGCTTCGCGCCCTCGGGCAGCAGCACCATGCTGGCCTGCATGTGCGGGGGCTCGGCGAACCAGCGCAGCTTGCCGTCGATCGTGAACGGCGAGAGGGCGAGCCCGGCGGCCGCGAGGCCTCCCTTGGCGGCGGCCTTGCCGCGACCCGCGACCCCGGCGACCGCGCGCGGCGCCTCGAGGCCGATGCCGTGGCTGGTGCCGCCGGCGATCACGAGCACGTGGCCGGCGCGGGGCACGCGGCCCTGGCGGTAGCCGATCCGCTCGCCGCGCTGCACGGTGTGCACGTCCATCACGGTGGCGCGCACGGCGAGGGTGTCCAGCCGGCCCAGCCACAGCTGCGTGCCCACGCGGGGGCGCAGCGTGAGGTTCGGACGCTCGCCGCGCAGCTGCTCGAGCTCGGTGAAGGTCAGGTGCGAGCAGAAGACCGTGGTGGTCTCGAGGGCCGACGCCTCCAGGACGGCGCACCACAGGCGAGCCTCGTCGAGGTTGCCGCCGGTCATCGGCAGGTGCATCGCGAAGCCCTCGACCGTGAGGCCGGCCTCCGCGATCGCGCGGGCGGCCTCGGCGAGGTGGTGGCGGTCGAAGCCGTGGCGTGCCATCGACGTCTCGATCTCGACGACCACGCGCGCACCGGGCTGCTGCTGGGCGAGGGCGGGGATGTCCGCGAGGCGGCCGAGCGTGTGCACGAGCCGGGGGTCGGCCACGCGCGGCAGGAACGGGCGCCACGGCGTCAGCACCTGCACGTCGCCGAGGAACGAGCCGAGCAGCTCGTGGGCCTCCTCGTAGGTGCCGACGGCGATCAGGTCGGCGCCGAGCCGGCTCGCCTCGTGCGCGAGTCGCTGGCGCCCGAGGCCGTAGCCGTTGCCCTTGACGACCGGCACGAGCCCCGGCAGGGCGGCGTGGGTCGCGGCCAGGTGGGCCCGCCAGTCGGCGGCACGGATCTCGAGGTCGAACGCCATGGCTCCATCATTCCGGACCGCTCCCGAGGTCCCGCCTCCGGCGGGCGAGATGTGTAGCGGTATCCACCCTTTCTCAGGCGGATCGGCCGAAAAACGGTGGTTACCGCTACAGATCTGGCGCGGGCGGGCCCGCGTGCCGTCAGGACGAGGTCAGCCGCGGCGCTTCATGTAGGCGGTGAAGGCGGCGTACAGCGGCTTGTTGATGGGCAGGTCCCACTCGCCGAGGTACTCCACGGCCTCGCCGCCCGTGCCGACCTTGAACTGCAGCAGGCCCACGTGGGAGTCGTCGGTGTCGAGCGTGTCGGTGATGCCGCGCAGGTCGTAGACCTCGGCGCCGCCCGCGAGCGAGTCGCGCATCATCTGCCACTGCACGGCGTTCGAGCCGCGGACCTCGCGCTTCGCGGTGGTGGACGCGCCGTAGGAGTACCAGGCGTGCGTGCCCACCTGCACGAGCGTGGTGGCGGCGACGAGGTCGCCCTCGTGGCGGGCGAGGTAGAGCCGCAGCCGCTGCGGGTCCTCGGCGGTCATCGCGTCCCACATCGTCTCGAAGTACGACAGCGGGCGCGGCGTGAAGTGGTCGCGCTCGGCGGTCTCGACGTACACGCGGTGGAACTCGGCGAGGTCCTCGCGGGTGCCCGTGGTGACCTCGACGCCCTGCTTCGCGGCCTTGCGAATGTTGCGGCGCCACAGCTGGTTCATGCCGGCGAGGACGTCGTCCTCCGAGCGACCGGCCAGCGGCACCTGGAAGTTGTACTTCGGCTGCCCGGCGGAGAAGCCGCCCTCGGCGGCCTGCTCCTTCCAGCCCAGCGAGCGCAGCTGGGCGGCCACCGCGAGCGCGGCGTCGTCGGTGTGGTCGGCGGGGACGTCGCCGAGCCGGGTGAGGACGTCGTCGGCCAGCGCGGCCTTCAGCGTGGCGGCGCCCCAGCGGCGGGTCACCAGCGCGGGACCCATGCGAATGCCGAACGCGCCGTTCGCCTTGAGGTGGGTGCGCATCGCGTCGAGCGCCTCGGCGACGTCGCCGCTCCAGTCGAGGACCGGACCCTCGGGCAGGTAGGCCAGGTAGCGCTTCAGCTTCGGCACCTGGCGGTAGAGGACGAGGCCGACGCCGACGAGCTCGTCGCGCCGGAACCAGCCGATCGACTCCCCGCGCCATTCGCCCTTGACCGCCGCCCACGCGGGGGTCTGCAGGAAACTCGCGGAACCGCGCGAGGCGACGAACGCCAGGTGCTGATCGGGTCCGATGGTCCGTACGTGCAAGCTCACGGCTCGAGGCTATCCAACAACGTTTGTTAGGCTCTCCTAACGAAGCACCCCGGACGGGCCCGACCGTCGTTCCGGGCCGTCGGCCTCGCGGCCGAAACATCGGAGGAATCCTCGTGAAGACCTTTGTCGCGACCGTGCTCGGTCGCCGTGTCCTGACCCCCCACCTCGTCTCGATCACCCTGGGTGACATCGACGCGTGGGAGTCCACGGGCATCCCGGACGAGTACGTCCGCCTGCTGCTGCCGCCGCGTCCCGGTGCACCGGTGGTGCTGCCCGAGATCGGTGAGGACTGGTCGATCACGTACCCCGAGGGCGCCGAGGAGCTCGTGCCCCGCGTCTACACGATCTCCGACCACCGCATTGTCGACGGCCGCGTGCGCGTGGACATCGACGTCGCTCTGCACGACCACGGCGTCGGCTCCGACTGGGCCCGCACGTGCGAGCCTGGCGACCGTGTCGGCATCCTCGAGCCGCACGGCCTCTACCGCCCCGCGGCGGACGCCACCGACCAGCTGCTCGTATGCGACCTCACCGGCGTGCCCGCGCTCGCGCGCATCCTGCGTGGTCTCGAGCCCGAGGTCCGCGCTGACGTGCACGTCGTCCTCACCGATGCCGCCGACGAGGTCCCGCTGCCGTCCGTCGCCGACGTCACGGTGACGTGGCAGGTCGTCGAGAACGACCACGACATCCCCGATGCGATCGAGGCCGTCGTCCGCGGACGCGACCTGCCCGCCGACCCGTCCGGTCGCTACGTCTGGGTGGCCGGCGAGGCCCGCGCCGGACGCGCCACCCGCAAGCACCTGCGGCGCGAGCTCGGCTGGCCGCAGACGTCGTTCTACACCTGCGGCTACTGGCAGATCGAGGCCGAGAAGTGGAACGCGCGCTACCAGCAGGTCGCCGAGCAGGTGCAGGCCCAGGCCATGGAGGCCTACCAGCGCGCCGGCGAGGACGAGGGCGCCTACCTCGACGAGCTCGACACGATCTACGAGTCCGTCGGACTTTGACGGTCGGCGGCTCCGCGGCGCCAGATCCGTAGCGCTGTCCACCCTTTTCCGGCCGATCAGCCGGAAAAAGGGTGGATGCCGCTACACATCTCGCGCGCCGGAGGCGCGGTCAGGGATCTCGAGCCGGGAGCGCGGTCTGGGCCACGCGAGGATGCCGGCGCCTCCCAGCAGGGCGACGACGAGGCCCACGCGAACTGGATGTGGCCAGGCCACCGCGAAGTCCTCACGGTCGTGGCGGCAGGTGATCGTGCCGAGGGCGTGGTTGGGACGAGCCGCGACGTCCTGCCACTCGCTCTCGGAATGAGGGCCGGGTCCCGACGTCGTCCACCCGAACGCGGCGTCGATCGGCGTCGACAGTTGGCTGCAGAAGGCTCCTCCGTGAGCGGTCGCGGCGATCCGGGTGGGTGCGATCCAGGCGACGGCGGCCACGGCGAGAAGTGCCGCCACCGTGACCGCGCGCCCGAAGCTCACCCGTCGACCCTAGCCACGCTCACTGCCCGGCTCCTGCCAGATTCGTAGCGCTGTCCACCCTTTTTCGGCCGATCCGACCGAGAACGGGTGGATACCGCTACAGATCTCGCGCGCCGGAGGCGCGGTCAGTGGCCGGCGGTGCCGCGGCGCCAGTAGCCGACGAAGCTGATCCGGTCCTTGGGGACGCCGGCGGCGACGAGGTGGCGGCGGGCCCCCTGCACCATCGACTGCTCGCCGACGAGGAACGCGTGCACGTCGGTGCCGGGTGGGACGGTGACCAGGGCCGGCAGGGCGATGTCGCCTGCGTGCGCCTCCGGCGGACGGCTGAGCCACCACACGTCGACGCCCGGCGGGTGGGACAGGTCGAACTGGTCCTCCTGCGTCGGCACGTCGAGGATGGCGGTGCCGGTCGCGGAGTCGGGCAGGCTGGACAGGACGCCCGCCACCGCGGGCACGCCGGTCTCGTCGGCCAGCAGCAGCACGCGGTCGGTCCCGCGGCCGGGGTTGAACGCGATGCCCTCGTCGACGATGCCGATCGGGTCGCCCGGCCGGCAGGTCTGCGCCCACGTCGAGGCGGGGCCGGCGGTCCCGTCCTCGACGTTGCCGTGCAGGACGAAGTCGATGTCCAGCTCGGGCCCGTTTTCGCCGACGGACCGGAACGCCCGCACCGTGTAGTTCCGCAGCACGGGCCGCTCGCCCTTGTCGATCCGCAGGTAGCGCAGGTAGCCGAGCAGGTTGACCCGGTCGGGCAGCTGGTCGAGTCCGGTCTCGCCAGCGGTGGGGATGAACATGCGGAACCACTGGTCCCAGCCCATCGGCGTGAACTGCTCGATCGACCCGCCGCCGACCGTGACGCGCTGGAAGTGCGGCGAGATCCGCTCGCTCCGCAGGACTTCCAGCCGGATCAGCTGCTGACGGTCCGGCTTGACCAGCTCGCTCGCCTTCGCCATGGCTCCTCCTCCATCGAGTTAGGCGAGCCTAACCGACGTGGCGGGCGGGGTCACCCGGCCGTCCAGCAGGCGGATCAGGCGACGAACGAGGCCGGGCGCGACGGGGTGATGAGCAGGGGCATGCCGGCCTCGGCCGGGGTGCGGTTCCCCTTCTTGTGGTTGCAGCGCAGGCAGGCCGCGACGGCGTTCTCCCACGTGAGCGCCCCGCCGCGCGAGCGCGGGATCACGTGGTCGACGGTCTCGGCCAGGCCGCCGCAGTAGGCGCACGAGCGGTCGCGGGCCTTGATGGCGCTCTTCGTGCACAGGTGCGAGCGGCGGTGCATCCACCGCGCGACGACGTAGCGGACCAGGCGCAGCACCCGGGGCCGGGGGAAGGGGCCGAACGAGTCGTCGGCCGCCTCCTCGATGACCGCCACCTCGCGCACCAGCATCTTGATCGCGTGGCGCAGCGACACGCGCTGCAGAGGTTCGTAGCTCGCGTTGAGCACCAAGACGTCACCAGCGGTCATGGGCGCGCCCCTTTCCGCTACGAAGCGTAACCAGAACGCGGTCATTCCGGGGTGAACGCTCGCCGAAACGTGCAAGTGACAAACCGCCCCTAAGGTGGTCTCGTGACCGAGGCGCAGCTGTTCGAGGGATACGGACCCGTCGCGGGCTACGACGAGATGTACGGCGAGTCGGGCGTCCGCGACCTCTACACCGCCGTGCACGCGGCCTTCGGCAAGATGCCGCCCGAGGAGGTCCGTCAGCGGGCCGACGGGCTCGCCTCGTCCTACCTCGAGCAGGGCATCACGTTCGGCGTCGCGGGCGAGGAGCGACCCTTCCCGCTCGACATCGTGCCGCGCATCATCGAGGCCGACGCCTGGGACGAGGTCGAGGCCGGCGTCAAGCAGCGGGTCAAGGCGCTCGAGGCGTTCCTGGCCGACGCGTACGGCGCCGGAGAGCTCTTCCGCGACGGCGTCGTCCCGCGCGAGACCGTCGTGACCTCGAGCCACTACCACCGCGTCGTCGCCGGCATCGACCCCGCGAACGGCGTGCGGATCCACGTCTCGGGCATCGACCTGATCCGCGATGGGAACGGCGACTTCCGCGTGCTGGAGGACAACGCGCGCGTGCCGTCGGGCGTCTCCTACGTCATGACCAACCGCCGCGCGATGTCCAGCGGCCTGCCCGAGGTCTTCGCCGACCACCGCATCCGGCCCGTCGCGCGCTACTCGCGCCAGCTGCTCTCGGCCCTGCGCGCCGCGGCGCCCGCCGGCGTGAGCGACCCGACCGTCGTCGTCCTGACCCCCGGCGTCTACAACTCCGCGTACTTCGAGCACACGCTGCTGGCGCGCACGATGGGCGTCGAGCTCGTCGAGGGCCGCGACCTGGTGTGCCACGGCGGCCGCGTCATGATGCGCACCACCGACGGCCTCGCGCCGGTGCACGTCATCTACCGCCGCATCGACGACGACTTCCTCGACCCGCTGTCGTTCCGCGCCGACTCCGCGCTGGGCGTCCCCGGCCTCATCAACGCCGCGCGCGCCGGCAACGTGACGATCGCCAACGCGGTCGGCAACGGCGTCGCCGACGACAAGCTGCTCTACACCTACGTGCCCGACCTGATCCGGTACTACCTGCACGAGGAGCCGATCCTGCGCAACGTCGACACGTGGCGCTGCGGCGACGCCGAACAGCGCGAGGAGGTGCTCGACCGCCTCGACGAGCTCGTGCTCAAGCCGGTCGACGGCTCGGGCGGCAAGGGCATCGTGATCGGCCCGTCGGCCACCGGCGAGGAGCTCGACGAGCTGCGCGCCAAGGTCATCGCGGCGCCGCGCGACTGGATCGCCCAGCCGGTGATCTCGCTGTCCACCGTGCCCACGCTCGTGGAGGACGGCATCCGTCCGCGTCACGTCGACCTGCGCCCGTTCGCGGTCAACGACGGCGACGACGTGTGGGTCCTGCCCGGCGGCCTCACCCGCGTGGCGCTGCCCGAGGGCGAGCTGATCGTGAACTCCAGCCGCGGCGGCGGCTCGAAGGACACGTGGGTGCTGGCCCGGCCCACCGAGCCGATCGAGGAGCCCGACGACGACCTCGACCCCGTCACCACGACGCAGACCATGGCCCCGATCACCGCTCCGCTGAGGGGGGAGGCCTGATGCTCAGCCGCATCGCCGAGTCGCTCTTCTGGATCGGCCGCTACCTGGAGCGAGCCGACGACACCGCGCGCCTGCTCGACGTGCAGATGCAGATGCTCGTGGAGGACCCCGCCACCGACGAGGTCACCAGCTGCCAGCAGCTGTTCGCCGTCATGGGCATCGAGGACTTCGAGGGCGTGCCCAACCGTTGGTCGATGCTCGACCTGCTGGCCTACGACCAGAAGTCGCCGAGCGCGATCGCCTCGGTGATCGGCTCGATGCGCGAGGCCGCCCGCAGCGCCCGCGAGACCCTCTCCACCGACGTCTGGTCGGCGATCAACACCACGTGGCAGGGCGTCCCGGCCGCCACGTCGATGCGCCCGGTGGAGATGTTCAACTGGGTGCGTCGCCGCACCGCGATGATCTCGGGCACCGCCGACGACTCCATGCCGCGCGACCAGGGCTGGTACTTCTACGTCCTGGGCCGCAGCATCGAGCGCACCGACATGACCGCCCGGCTGCTGTCCACCGCGGCCAGCGCCGGCGCCTCGGGGATCGCGTGGCAGAACACGCTGCGCGCCTGCGGCGGCTACGAGAGCTTCCTGCGGACCTACCGCGGCATCGAGCGCGACACCGCCGCCGCCGAGTACCTGCTGCTCGACCGGTGGTTCCCGCGCTCGATCGTGTCGAGCCTGAGCGAGGCCGAGCGGGCGCTGACCCGGCTCGACGTCGCCGGCCGTCGCGCGGGCTTCTCCGACGAGGGCCTGCGGCTGCTGGGCCGGGCGCGCACCGAGATCGAGTACCGCCCCCTGAACGAGATCCTCGAGACGATGCCGTTCGAGATGGAGCGCCTGCAGCGCGCCTGTGCCGCCGCGAGCGACGCGATCACGGCGCGGTACTTCGCGCAGGAGGACTGGCACAGCTGGACGGGGAGGGTTTCGCTGTGAGCGAGCGTCAGCGAGTGAACGAGGTGGCGGCGTGAGCATGCGTATGCGGGTGCGTCACGCGACGACCTACACCTACTCCGAGCCGACGGTGGCCTCGTACAGCGAGGCCCGCCTGACGCCGCAGACCACCGCCGACCAGTACGTCCGCCGCACGCGCCTGGAGATCGCGCCGACCGCGTGGTCGCAGGAGTACCGCGACTACTGGGGCGCCACGGTCACCGCGTTCGAGGTGACCGACCCGCACGACGAGCTCACCGTCGTGGCCACGTCGGTGGTCGACACCGCCGACCCGGCCGAGCCCGGCGAGTCGATCGGCTGGGACGCCCTCGACGCCAACACCCTCGACCGGTACTGCGAGTTCGTGCACCAGCAGGACAAGGTGCGCCCCGCCGAGTCCCTCGTGGCCGAGCTCGATGCGATCCGCGCCGAGTCCGCCGCCCCGAGCGCCTACGTGGAGCGGGTCGTCGAGCTGATCCGCGGTCGCGTCAAGCGCCTCGTCGCGGCCACCCACGTCAGCGCGACCGCCGAGGAGACCTGGGAGTCCGGCAAGGGCGTCACGCACGACATCACCCACGTCGCGATCGGCGCGCTCCGCCACGCGCAGGTCCCGGCGCGCTTCGTGGCCGGCTACGTGCACCCCGAGGCCGACCCGGAGGTCGACGCTCCCGTGGCGTCCGAGCCGCACGCCTGGCTCGAGTGGTGGGACGGCCGCTGGGTGGGCTGGGACGTCACGCACGGCGAGGCCCCGGGCGAGCGCCACATCGTGGTCTCCCGCGGCCGCGACTTCGACGACAACCCGAACCTGCGCGGCATCTACTCCACCAGCGGTGAGTTCAGCACCGCCGTCGAGGTCGAGATCACTCGCCTGGCCTGAGCGCGGGACGGTTGGCTCCCGCGCCGGTCGCCGGTGTCCGCGGCGCGCCCTACGGTGGAGCCATGAGCACCGACTGGACCCGCAACCGCGTTCCCGAGACCCATCAGCCGTGGCAGGCCGACGCCGACCGCTACCAGGGCCTGGAGTACCGCCGCGTGGGCCGGTCGGGCCTGCTGCTGCCCCCGATCAGCCTCGGCCTGTGGTGGAACTTCGGCGACAACCGCACGTTCGACACCCAGCGCGAGGTGCTGCGCCACGCGTTCGACCTCGGCATCTCGCACTTCGACCTGGCCAACAACTACGGCCCGCCCTACGGCTCCGCCGAGGAGAACTTCGGCCGCATGATGCGCGGTGACTTCGCGCCCTACCGCGACGAGCTCGTCATCTCCACGAAGGCCGGCTGGGACATGTGGCCGGGCCCGTACGGCTTCCTCGGGTCGCGCAAGTACCTGCTGTCGAGCCTCGACGCGTCGCTGCAGCGGATGAGCCTCGACCACGTCGACATCTTCTACTCGCACCGTGCCGATCCGGACACGCCCGTCGAGGAGACCGTGGGCGCGCTCGACACCGCGGTGCGCCAGGGCAAGGCCCTCTACGTGGGCATCTCCTCGTACTCGGCCGAGCGCACGCGGCGCGCGGCCGAGGTGGCGGCCGACCTCGGCACGCCGCTGGTGATCCACCAGCCCGCGTACTCGATGGTCAACCGCTGGGTCGAGGACGAGCTGTTCGCCACCCTGGAGGACACCGGCATGGGCTCGATCGCCTTCACGCCGCTCGCGCAGGGCCTGCTCACCGACCGCTACCTCGGCGACGAGCCGGTCGAGCGGTCCGGGGGGCGGTCGTCGTTCGACGTCTCGGTGGTCGAGGGCAACCGCGACCGGCTGCGCGGTCTGGCCGACGTGGCGCGCGAGCGTGGTCAGACCCTGGCCCAGCTCGCGATCGCCTGGGTGCTGCGTCCGGGCGCGGCCACGTCAGCCCTGATCGGCGCCTCCAGCACCCGCCAGCTCGACGAGAACGTGGCCGCCGCGAGCAGCACGGACTTCACCGCCGAGGAGCTCGAGAGGATCGACGAGCTGGTCGGCCACGACGCCGATGCGCGGGTCGACCTCTGGGGTGGTTCTGCTCACATCGTGTAACTCTGAGTGACACCGCATGGATTCTGGGCGTTTCTCGCCTAGGCTCTCCGCCATGGAGAAGACCGTCGCGGCGCACGCGCACGAGCTCACGAAGACCTACGGCAAGGGCGACGCCCAGGTCCGAGCGCTGGACGGCGTCTCGCTCGAGATCTACGAGGGCGAGTTCACCGCCGTGATGGGACCGTCCGGCTCGGGCAAGTCCACGCTCATGCACTGCATGGCCGCGCTGGACACCCCCGACTCCGGCCGGGTCACGATCGGCCCCACCACCCTGGCCAAGCTCGACGACAAGGCGCTCACGGTGATGCGCCGCGAGAAGATCGGGTTCGTCTTCCAGGCGTTCAACCTCGTGCCCACCCTGACGGCCGAGGAGAACATCCTGCTGCCGCTGTCGATCGCGAACCGCAAGCCCGACCCCACCTGGTACCGCAACGTCATCGACGCCGTCGGCCTCGCCGACCGCCTCAAGCACCGCCCGAACGAGATGTCGGGCGGGCAGCAGCAGCGCGTCGCGTGCGCGCGGGCGCTGGTCAGTCGGCCGTCGATCGTGTTCGCCGACGAGCCCACCGGCAACCTCGACTCCACCTCGGGCGCCGAGGTCCTCTCGTTCCTGCGCCGCAGCGTGGACGAGTTCGGCCAGACGATCGTGATGGTCACGCACGACCCCCACGCCGCGAGCTACACCGACCGGGTCGTCTACCTCGCCGACGGCCGCGTCGTGTCCGAGCTGCGCGAGCCCACCGCCGAGAAGGTCCTCGAGCGCATGAGCGCGGTGCAGCGCCGGATCGGCGCGTGACGTGCGACGGGTCACCTGGCGCAACCTCGTCGCCCGCAAGGTCCGCCTGCTCCTGAGCGCCTTCGCGATCGTGCTGGGGATCGCGTTCCTGTCCGGCTCGCTGGTGTTCACCGACACGATCGGCCGGAGCTTCGACCAGATCGCGTACGGCACGGTCACCGACGTCGCCGTGCGGCCGGTCACCGGAGACGGCGACGCCATCGCGATGAGCGTCAACCGCGAGGCGCGCACGATCCCGGCTTCCGTCGTGGACGACGTCGCGGCGCTGCCCGACGTGGCGCGTGCCGAGGGTGCCGTCAACGGCGGTGGCCTCTTCGTGGTGAAGAAGAACAACAAGCTGCTCGGCGGCACCGGCGCCCCGACGATCGCACTCAACGCCGGGCCTGCCGACCCGATCCCCAACGCCGCAGGCCAGCAGATGCTGAGCTGGGAGCGCGGCCGTCCCCCGGCGGCGGAGGGCGAGGTCGCGCTCGACACGCGCTCGGCCGAGGTCGCGGGCTACCGGGTCGGCGACACCGTCAAGATCGCGCTGCCGGCGGACCCGCCGATCCTCAAGGCCAAGCTCGTCGGCCTCTTCGACTTCACCTCCGGTGGACTCGCCGGCGCGACCCTCGTGATGTTCGACGACGCGAGCGCGCAGCAGTACTTCCTCGGCGGAGAGGACGCGTACAGCGTCATCCAGGTCGAGGCCGCACCCGGCGCGACGCAGCAGCAGGTCGCCGACGAGGTCGCGAAGGTCATCCCCGAGGGGACCGAGGCGGTCACGGGCGACGCCGTCGCCGAGGAGTCCAAGGACCTCTTCGACCAGCTGCTCGGCTTCCTCAACACGTTCCTGCTGGTCTTCGCCGGGATCGCGCTCGTGGTGGGCACGTTCCTCATCGTCAACACGTTCTCGATCCTGGTGGCCCAGCGCAGCCGCGAGCTCGCGCTGCTGCGGGCCCTCGGTGCCTCGCGCCGCCAGGTCAGCCGCTCGGTGCTCACCGAGGCCTTCGTCATCGGCGTCATCGGGTCCACGCTCGGCCTGGCGCTGGGCTTCGGCCTGGCGATGCTGCTGAAGGTGCTGTTCAGCAACTTCGGCCTCGACCTGTCGGGCACGTCGTTGGTCTTCCGCCTGCGCACCGTCGTGCTGTCCTACGTCGTGGGCGTGCTGGTGACGATGCTCGCGGCGTGGATCCCCGCCCGGCGTGCCGCGCGGGTCCCGCCGGTGGCCGCGATGCGCGACGAGGTCGCGATGCCGGAGTCCTCGCTGCGCTGGCGCCTCGTGATCGCGCTGCTGTTCGGCCTCGTCGGTGCCGGCGCGATGGCCGCCGGGTCGTGGCTCGACGTGCCGCGGCCGATCATCTGGGTGGGCGCCGGCATCTTCGGCGTGCTGATGGCCGTGGCGCTGGGCAGCCCGATCATCGCCACCCCCGTGCTCGCGGTCTTCGGCGCGATCTACCGCACGGTCTACCGCTCGGTGGGCCTGCTCGCGGCCCAGAACGCGCGCCGCAACCCGCGTCGCACGGCCGCCACCGCCTCCGCCCTCATGATCGGCCTCGCGCTGGTCACGACGATGTCGATCCTGGGCGCCTCCATCAACAAGTCGATCGACGCCGGGGTCGAGCGCGAGTTCTCGGCGGACTTCGTCATCCAGAACGTCAGCGGTCAGGCCTTCTCGCCGGGCATCTCGAAGAGCGTCAGCGAGGTCCCGGGCGTCGCCGCCGTGTCGCCGGTCCAGGCGATCGTGTTCCGCGCCGACGGCAGCCAGGTGTTCGGGTCGGCCACCGACCCGGCGCGGTTCGGCGAGGTCTTCGACCTCGACTACGGCTCCGGTCAGGCACCCGCCGCGGACGACACGATCGCGCTGAGCGAGTCGCTGGCCGAGTCCCTCGGCAAGACCACCGGCGACACGGTCGAGCTCTCGTTCACCACCGGCAAGGTGCCGGCCACGGTCACGGGCGTCTTCGCCGACAGCAACATCGTCGGGCAGGCGGTGGTGCCGCTGTCCACGGTCACCACCGCCGGCATCCAGCGCGGCGACACCACGCTGGCCGTCAACGCCGCCCCCGGCACCGGCACGGGCACGGTGCGCGCGAACCTCGAGCGCGCCGTCGGCGACAACCCCACGATCGTCGTGCAGGACAAGGAGAGCTACGCCGAGGCGCAGCGGGCCCAGGTGAACACGCTGCTCTACCTCATCTACGCGCTCCTGGGCCTGGCCATCGTGATCGCGGTGCTGGGCATCGTGAACACGCTCGCGCTGAGCGTCATCGAGCGCACCCGCGAGATCGGCCTGCTGCGCGCGGTCGGTCTCACCCGGCCGCAGCTGCGTCGGATGGTGCGCCTGGAGTCGGTCGCCATCGCGATCCTCGGCGCCGTGCTGGGCATCGGGGCGGGCCTGCTGTTCGGGGTCGCGCTGCAGCGCTCCTTCGCCGACGACGGCATCAGCGACCTCGCGATCCCGGCGGGCTCGCTCGCCGTGTTCGTCGTGGTCTCGGCGTTCGTGGGCGTGCTCGCCGCGGTGCTGCCCGCCCGGCGCGCGGCGCGGCTCGACGTGCTGCGCGCGATCACGGGCGAGTAGCCGGGCATCGGCGGATTCGTCCGGAACGACGGCCCGCTGCTAGACTCGTGAGGTTGCCGTTCGAGGCGACACCCTCCTGTGACGGAAAGCCCGTCACCGCTCAGTCCAAAGGAGAACCCGCAGTGGCACTGCGCAAGTATGAAGTCATGGTCATCCTCGATGCCGACATCGATGAGCGTTCCGTCGAGAAGAGCCTCTCGACCTACCTCAACAACACGATCGTCGCCGACGGTGGCTCGGTCGACAACATCGACGTCTGGGGCAAGCGCCGTCTTGCCTACGAGATCAACAAGAAGTCCGAGGGCATCTACGCCGTCATCGGTCTGTCCGCCGGTCCCGACTCTGTCAAGGAGCTGGATCGCCAGCTCTCGCTGAACGAGTCCGTCGTCCGCACGAAGGTCACGCGTCCCGACGCGAAGTGATTCTGTGGACGGAGTGATTCCGTCCCCCGAATCCGACAGACTCGTCGCGAAGAGCACCTCGAGAGAAGGCTGATCCATGGCAGGCGAAACCACCATCACCCTCGTCGGCAACCTGACCCGCGATCCCGAACTGCGGTTCACGCCGTCGGGCGCGGCCGTCGCCGACTTCACCGTCGCGTCCACCGCGCGCACGTTCGACCGTCAGACGAACGAGTGGAAGGACGGCGACACGCTGTTCATCCGCTGCTCGGCCTGGCGCCAGCTGGCCGAGAACGTCGCCGGCTCGCTGACCAAGGGCACCCGCGTCATCGTGACCGGCGCCCTGAAGGTCCGTGAGTACGAGCGCCAGGACGGCGGCCGCGGCACGAGCGTCGAGATGACGGTCGACGAGGTCGGCCCGTCGCTGCGCAACGCCACCGCACAGGTCACCCGCACGTCGGGTGGCGGCGGTGGCCAGGGCGGCTTCGGCGGGGGCAACTCCGGAGGCTTCGGTGGCAACGCCGGTGGCAACTCCGGCGGCTTCGGTGGCCAGCAGCCCGGTCAGCAGTCCGATGCGAGCGCGTGGGCCCAGCCCTCGGCGCCGCAGGCGCCTTCCGGGGGCAACGACCCCTGGGGCGGCGGATCCGGCTCCAGCGACGAGCCTCCCTTCTGATCCATCACACGTAGCAAGAACATTTCCAGGAGCATCATGGCCAAGCCCGTTGTCCGGAAGCCGAAGAAGAAGAGCAACCCGCTCGCGGCCGCCGGCGTCACCACCATCGACTACAAGGACACTGCGCTGCTGCGCAAGTTCATCTCCGACCGCGGCAAGATCCGCGCCCGTCGCGTCACCGGCGTCTCCGTCCAGGAGCAGCGCCAGATCGCCAAGGCGATCAAGAACGCGCGCGAGATGGCGCTGCTGCCCTACACGTCCAGCGGTCGCTGAGTCAGGAGCACGAGACAGATGAAGCTCATCCTCACGCACGAGGTCAGCAACCTCGGCCAGCCCGGCGACATCGTCGAGGTCAAGGACGGCTACGGCCGCAACTTCCTGCTGCCCCGCAACTTCGCCATCCGTTGGACGAAGGGCGCGGCCAAGCAGGTCGAGTCGATCAAGGCCGCGCGTGACGCGCGCGCCGTGCACGACCTCGAGACCGCCCAGTCGATCAAGGGCAACCTCGAGTCGTCGCCGATCAACGTCCCGGCCCACGCCGGTGAGGGCGGCCGCCTGTTCGGCGCCGTCACCGTCACCGACATCGCCGACGCGCTGGCCCAGGCCGGCGCGAAGGTCGACAAGCGTCGTATCGAGGTCGGCAACCCGATCAAGAGCCTCGGCGCGCACACGGTCTCCGTCCGCGTGCACCCCGAGGTCGTCGCGACGGTCAAGCTGAACGTCGTCGCCTCCAAGTGATCCTCAAGACGCCGGGTCCCGCTTCACGCGGGGCCCGGCGCCTTGCTGTCGGGGCGCTGGCGGGCCTGCTGCTCGCCGGCTGCCTCGGCGGCGGGGGCGATGACGCCTCCGGCGAGAAGCAGGCCGCGAAGGAGGACACGTCGCTGCCGATGGCCGACGTGCACGCGGCCGAGCGGGCCGACGTCCGCGACGGCGGCACGCTGCGCCTGGGCATCACCTCGTTCCCCGCGCAGTTCAACCCGGTGCACACCGACGGCGTCGCCAGCACCGCCCCCCAGATCCTCGAGCCCACGCTCGGCAGTGCCGTGCGAGTGGGCCCCGACGGCTCGTGGACGGTCGACACCGACTACGCCAGCAGCGTCGAGGTCGTCGACAAGGACCCGTTGACCGTCCGCGTCGAGCTCAACCGCCGCGCCGTCTGGCAGGGCGGCACCCCCATCACCTCGGCCGACATGGTCGCCTGGGTCGACGCGATGCAGGACGACGAGTTCGCCGCGGCGCCGTCGCCCGTCTACGATCTCGTCGACTCCGTCGAGCCCGACGGGAAGTTCGCGTACGAGGTCGAGTTCGAGGAGCCCACCGCCGACTGGCCAGCCGCGGTCTACCCCACGCTGCCGAAGGCGTACACGAAGTCGGTCAAGACGTTCAACCGCGGCCTCGTCGCGAAGGCGCCCTCGGCGAACGGCCCGTACGTGGTCACCGAGATCGAGCGCCGCACCGGCACGATCACGCTCGAGCGCAACCCGCGCTGGTGGGGCGAGCCGGGCCGCCTCGACTCCATCGTGTGGCGGATCGGCGACGAGGACGTGCTGGCCCAGGCGTTCACCGCCGGCGAGCTCGAGTCCGCGCCGGTCACCCCCGCGAACCGTGAGGCCCTCGCGAAGGCCGACGTGCGGGCGGCACTCGGCTCGGAGTGGTCGCACCTCACGATCAACGGCGGCACCGGTGCGCTCGCCGACGCCGACGTCCGGCGCGCGGTCATGCTCGCGGTCGACGCCGAGGGCATCGTCGCCGACACCTCGAAGCGCTACGGCGTCGAGGCGGTGCCGATGGACTCGGTCGTGCTGCTGCCGGGCCAGGTCGGCCACCCGGCCGGCAAGCCGGTCACCCGTGACCTCGCCCGTGCCGAGAAGCTGCTGGCCAAGGCCGGCTGGCGGCGCAAGGACGGTGCCGGACCCGCACTGCGCAAGGGCAAGCCGCTCACCCTCAGCCTGCCCGTGCCCGACACCCGCTCGGGCGCCGTGCAGCGGGCCGAGGCGATCGCCGAGGACCTCGCCGAGATCGGCATCCGCGTGAAGGTCACCACGGTGCCGGGCCCCACGTTCTTCGAGAAGGTCGTCATCCCGCTGGACTTCGACCTCACCACGTTCGCGTGGGGCGTGCGGCCGTTCGACCTCGCCGACACGCGGCGCCTGTTCACCCCGATCGACAGCCCGATGAACTTCACCGGCAAGGCGTCCAAGGCGATCGGCCAGGCGTTCGACGACGCGATCGCCGAGCTCGACGACGACGCCCGGGCCCGCCAGGTGGCCGAGATCGACGAGGTCGCGCGGGCGCAGGCGTCGATCATGCCGCTCGCGGTCGTCCCGCAGGTGCTGGCGGTCGACCCCACGGTGCGCAACTACGGCCCCGCGGCGCTGGCCGACACGGACTGGACCGAGGTCGGGTTCGCGGCGAAGAAGAAGGGCGACTGATGGCCCGCACCCGGCGCCGGGCGGTGGCCTGGCCCACGATCCTGCGCGAGCTGCGTGTCGTGCGGGTCGCCGACGTCACCGAGTCCACGCGCCGAGTCACCCTGGCCGGCGCGCAGCTGGAGGAGTTCGAGGTCGCCGGCGGCACCGCCGCGCCGTTCCGCTCCGAGGGCTTCGATGACCACGTGAAGCTGCTCGTGCCGCTCGAGGGCACCGATCGCCCGCCGCTGCCGGTGCAGGGCCCCGATCGTCTCGAGTGGGGTGGTGCGGGCGGCCGTCCCGTGGCCAAGGACTACACACCGCGACGGTTCGCCGACGGCGAGCTCGACCTCGACTTCGTGCTGCACGAGGGCGGCTTCGCGGCGGGCTGGGCGCGTCGGGCCGCTCCGGGCGACCCGGCGTGGATCGTCGGCCCCACCCGGTCGCTGCTGCTGCCCGAGGGGGTCGAGCGGATGGTGCTGGCGGGCGACGAGACCGCGCTGCCGGCCATCGCTCGGCTGCTCGACGCCTGGCCGGGCACGATGACCGCCGACGTCGTGGTCGAGGTCGCCTCGCCCGCCGGCATCCAGGACCTGCCCGAGCGGCCCGGCGTCACGGTGCGGTGGGTGCACGGCGCCGACGCCTGGGTAGAGGCCGTGCGCGACGTGCCGTGGTCCGACGTGCCCACGTTCTGCTGGGTCGCGGGCGAGTCCGGGGCCGTGCGCCAGGTGCGCCGCCACCTCGCCGACGACCGCGCCGTCCCGCGCGACTGCCTCGACGCCACCGGGTACTGGCGGCGCTGACGGTTTCCCCGGTTAACCGGGGAAACTGTCACTTCACGAGGTTCGCGAACCACGTGAAGTGACAGGAAACCTCGTTCAGTCAGGCCGCGTGGAGCTGACGGGCGGCCACCGGGTGGCCCTGCCACCACAGCGTGTGGTCGAGCTCGGAGCCGTCGCGCGGGGCCCACGTGCGCACGACGACCCGCTGGGTGCCGAGCTCGCGGTCGATCCAGGCGCGGCCGTTCGGGAGGTCGATCTCGGTGCGGTCGACATCGCCGCACGGCACGTGACGCGGACGCCCGACGAGACGCAGCCAGCCGACGGGTCGTGTGGTCCCGCGGACCACGTGGCTGGCCAGTCCCTCGTGCGAGACGACCTCGTGCGGCCCGAGGTGCCGCAGCACCGAGTCGAGCTCGGAGGTGGAGACGACGTAGACGCGGCCGATGCGGTCGCGACGTGAGCGCGGGCCCCGGAGGGCGTCGATGACGGGAAGGCTCATGTCTCCACCTCAGCGGGCGAACCTGTCAGTGGGCTGAAACGCAGGTGAACGTTCGGCGTGATCTCAGCGCGCGCCGAGGACGAGCCACCGGTCGCCGCGCTGGCGCAGCCAGAGGGTCACCCAGCGCGTGGCCTGGAACAGCGCGTAGGCCGCCCACAGCCACGTGAATCCGGCCTCGGTCTCGCGGATCAGCAGGGCCACCGGCGTGTAGACGAGCAGCGTGACGAGTCCGGCCCACGCGAGGTAGACGCCGTCGCCCGCGCCGATCAGCACGCCGTCGAGGACGAAGACGACGCCGGACACGGGCTGGATGAGCGCCACGATGAGCAGGGCGGGGATCGCGGCCGCGCGCACGTCGGCGTCGGGGGTGAAGGCGCGAGCGACCCACGGTGAGGTGACGGCCAGCAGCACGCCCGACACGATGCCGAAGCCGAGACCCCACGCGATCACGCGGCGGGTGACGTGGCGGGTGCCCTCCGCGTCGCCCGCGCCGAGGGAGTGGCCCGTGAGGGTCTGGGCCGCGATCGCGAACGCGTCGAGGGCGAACGCCAGCAGCATGACGATCGTGGTCGCGATCTGGTGGGCGGCCAGGGAGGCGTCGCCGAAGCCGGCGGCCACGAGGGTCGCGAGGAGCAGCACGGCGCGCAGGCTGAGGGTGCGCAGCAGTAGTGGCACCCCGTCGTGGCCGGCGCGGACGACGTCGGCCCACTGCAGCCGCGCAGAGGCCTGGGCGGCACGGCTGCGCCGGACGACCTGTCCCACCAGGGCGAGTGCCGCCGCCCACTGCGCCAGCACGAGGCCGAGTGCCGCGCCGCGGATGCCGAGGTCGGCGCCGTAGACCAGCGCCACGGTCAGCATGACGTTGAGGACGTTCGCGGCGATCATCACCACGAGCGGGGTGCGCAGGTCCAGCACGCCGCGCAGCGCGCCCGTGGCGGCCAGGACGAGCAGCACGGCGGGGATGCTCGCGGCGGCGATCGTCAGGTACTGGGTGGTGAGGTCGGCGACCTGCGCCGAGCTGGCCAGCGCCCCGCCGAGCGGCCCGGCGGTGAGCGCGGCGAGGACGCCCAGGACGACGCCGATGAGCAGAGCCAGCCAGACGCCGCCGAGCGCGGACTCGAGAGCCCGCCGCGGCTCGCCGGCGCCCTGGTGCCGCGCGACCGTCGCGGTGCTGCCGTAGGCCAGGAAGACGCACAGTCCGACGATGGTCGTCAGGATCGTGGAGGCCGCTCCGAGGGCCGCCAGCTCGGCCCGTCCGAGGTGTCCGACGATGGCCGTGTCGGCCATCAGCATGAGGGGCTCGCAGATCAGCGCGGCGAAGGCGGGGAGGGTGATGGCCAGGATCCGGCGGTCGAGAGAGGGGATCGGCACGCGGGCGACGATACTCCTGTGACGAATGTGGTGGATTTATCGACATGTCGGTGCTCTGCGTGCTAGCGCCCGTGGAAAACCTCGGCCGTGAAAATCACACCCCGGATTCCTCGCTCCACACCGTGTGACTCACGTTTTCGCAGGTCAGAGGCGTGTGTGACGCGTGCCACACACGTCTTTCCACAGAGTCGTCCACCGACTGTGCACACTCGCCCCCGGCGTTTTCCACAGCTTTGCCGCAGTTCTTCACACCCCCTGTGCACCGCTGTCTCGACCCTGCTCCTACCGGCCCGTAAGGTCACCCGAGGTGGATGTCCCGCGCCGGGGGGAGCCGGTGATCGGCAGGACTGTCGGTGGGACTGCGTAGCCTCCAATCCAGCTGCCGATCACGTCGAGGAGTGCCGTGAGCGTTACCGATCTGTACGAGTCCGAGCGACCTTCGGACTCCGCGGCGTCGGGCTACGTTCCGCCCCAGGACATGGCGGCCGAGCAGAGCGTCCTCGGCGCGATGCTGCTGTCGAAGAACGCGATCGACCCGGCCACCGACCTGCTCGAGAGCCGCGACTTCTACCGTCCCGCCCACGAGCTGATCTTCGACGTCATCACCGACCTGTCCGGACGCGGCGAGCCGGCCGACGCGATCACCGTCGCGGCCGAGCTCACCCGCCGCGGCGAGATCGGCCGCATCGGCGGCGCCGCCTATCTGCACGACCTCGTCCAGGGCGTGCCGATCGCGGCCAACGTCGACTACTACGCCGAGATCGTCCACGAGAAGGCCGTGCTGCGGCGCCTCGTCGAGGTCGGCCAGCAGGTCGCCCAGCTGGGCCAGGCGGGCACCGGCGAGATCCAGGACATCGTCGACCGCGCCCAGAAGGCCGTCCTCGACGTCGACGGCACCAAGTCGGGCGAGGACTACAACGTCCTGTCCGACCTCATGTCCTCCACGATCGACGAGCTGGAGGAGCTCGAGACGCGCTCCGGCGAGGTGCACGGCGTCATGTCGGGCTTCCCCGACCTCGACCGTCTCACCACGGGCTTCAAGCCGGGTCAGATGATCGTCGTCGCGGCCCGACCCGGTGTCGGCAAGTCCACGCTGGGGCTCGACTTCGTGCGCAACGCCTCGATCCGCCAGGGCATGACCTCGGCGATCTTCAGCCTGGAGATGACCGGCTCGGAGATCGCGATGCGTCTGCTGTCGGCCGAGGCGAAGGTCGCGATCCACCACATGCGTGCCGGCTCGATGTCCAGCCGCGACTGGGACGCGATCGGTCGCGCCATGGCCACGGTGCAGGCCGCGCCGATCGTGATCGACGACAGCCCCAACATGACGATGCCCGAGATCCGCTCGAAGGCCCGCCGCATCAAGAAGCAACACGGCCTCGACTTCGTCGTCCTCGACTACCTGCAGCTGATGACCTCGGGCAAGAAGGTCGAGAACCGTCAGGTCGAGGTCTCGGAGTTCTCCCGTCAGATCAAGCTGCTGGCGAAGGAGCTCGGCGTCCCGGTCGTCGCGATCAGCCAGCTGAACCGAGGCTCGGAGCAGCGCACCGACAAGACGCCGCAGATCTCCGACCTGCGCGAGTCCGGCTCGATCGAGCAGGACGCCGACATCGTCCTGCTGCTCAACCGCCCCGATGCCCACGGCGCCGGCGAGTCCGAGCGTCCCGGCGAGGCCGACATCATCGTGGCCAAGAACCGCTCGGGCCCGGTCAACAAGGTGGCCGTCTCGTTCCAGGGTCACTACTCGCGCTTCACGCCGATGGCGCGCGAGCCCGAGAGCGCCTCCGGCGGTGCCTCGGGGGCCGACTTCGCCTGACGCGAGGCCGTCGCGCCGCATCGCACGAACCCCGTCCGTGGCGGCGTGCGCATTCCTCCATTTTCGCTCGCATCGCAGACCGATTCCAGTTTCGTCGCTGTCTGCATCTTCACAGTCCTCGCCCCTTCGGTGCCGCTCGGACGCGACATAACGTGGATGATGCGGGCGGCGAGTGCCGGCCGTAGGACACGAGGCGAAGGAGGGCCATGTCCACGCAGGCATCGGGAGGGAACACCACACGCAAATGGCTTCGACTGGCCACGTCCCTGGCGGTCGTCGGAGTGCTGACCGCCGGCGCCGGCGGCGTCGTCCTGGTCAGTGGGGAGACGGCCAGCGCCACTCCCGGCAACGGTCAGGAGAAGATCGGCGTCTGCCACCGCACGGCGTCGGAGTCGAACCCCTACGTCTATCTCGAGGTGCCGGCCGCCGAGGCCAACGGGCACATCACCGGGACCGGGTCGCAGCACCACCAGCAGGTCACCTGGAAGAGCGAGGGCAGCTGGCGAGGCGTCGCCCACGCCGCCGGCGACCTGAGGCTCGACTACTACGCGCACGAGGACGAGATCGCCGCGCGGCAGTGTCTCGACACGAGCACGCCGACCGAGGACCCGACGACTCCGCCCACCGAGGATCCGACGACCCCGCCGACCGAGGAGCCCACGGACGAGCCGACGGACCCGGGCACCGAGCCCTCGGACGAGCCGAGCCAGCCGAGCGACGATGTCACCCACGATCCGTCGAACGAGTCGCGGGACGACACCGACGGGCAGGAGCAGGCTCCTGACCAGGACGCCGACGACGCCACCGCGAGCCCGTCCACCGAAGCGGTGCCGCGCCGCATCGACGCCGGTGTCACCACGGACGCGTCCACGCTGTGGGGCGCGGGCCTGGTCGGCGGCGGCAGCGCGCTCGTCCTGAGCTCGGGCGGCATCGTCGTGGGCGCCAGGCGGTTCGAGGACCGCTGACATGACGCGCGTCCCGCGCACGCGGGGTCCGGCACCTCAGCGCCGGACCCTCGCGGCGTTCCTCGCGCTGGTGCTGCTCGCGCTGCTGGGTGCCTGCGTCGTGGGCGGGCCCGACCCGGCCCCCTCGTCCGTGACGGCCCAGCCGACGGTCACCGTCACCACCGAGCCGATGACGTGCACCGAGGAAGCCGCGAGCCCGACGCCGGACCCCGCTCGGGGCGAGCCGGTGCGCCTCGTGATTCCGTCGATCGACGTCGATGCGACCGTCGTGCCGATCTCCCTGAGCGCCGACGAGACGCTGGTCCCGCCGGCCGACGTCACGCAGACCGGCTGGTGGTCCAGAAGCGCGCTCCCTGGCAGCACGGCAGGGACGACGCTCATCGCGGGTCACACGGTCCACGCCGGCGGTGGGGTCTTCGACGACCTCGACCAGCTCGAGGCCGGCGACGTCGTCCGGGTGAGGACGTCGGAGGGATGGGTCGCGTACCGCGTCACGGAGGTCTCCGACCTGACGAAGGAGCAGGTCGGGAAGGACGCCCACGAGCTGTTCTCCCAGGACTCCGACGGGCGGCTCGCGCTGGTGACGTGCAGCCACTATCGCCTCGGTGCCTACGCGAGGAACACCGTCGTCCTCGCCGAGCCCGCCTGAGGAGAGCCGGCCCGGGTGACCGGGCCGGCTCCCCGGCTCAGCCGGTCTTGCCGGCGATGAAGTTGACCCCGCCGACCCGCGGGGTCGAGCGCGCGGTGAAGTACGAGCGGTGGATCGTCAGGCCCGTCGGGTTGTTGTTGAGGGCCGTCAGGTTCTGGCCGCCGCGCTTGGTCGAGCCCTGGCAGGCCGGGTCGCCGGAGTAGCAGTACGACTTGAGGCGACCCTCGAAGGCCTTGAGGTCGCCCGTCGCCCGCGTGCCGAGCATGCCGAACTTCGTCAGTCCCTTGGTGGCGACGAACGGCTCGGTGGGGTTGTACATCGGGTCGCCGTAGAGCACGACCGCGGCGATCTTGCCGCGTGCGGTGGCGTTCGGGCGGACCCCGCTGCTGGCAGAGAGGGCGTCGCCGATGACGTGCGCACCCTGGGAGAACCCGATCAGTGCGGTCTTGGAGTTCGGGCACTGCGTGGCGAGGTAGTTGAGGGACTTCTGCAGGGCGACCACCCCGCCGTGCCGGCTGTTGTTGTACGCCAGCCCGACCCAGCCGATGGCCGCCGCGTACTTCAACCCGGAGATGTAGACGGTCTTCTTGCTCACCGTCTGGAGGTCACCCGCCACGGGGCCGGGCCGGCCCATGCCGGTGCGGTAGGCGTACAGCGCGGTGTTGGTGGTGGCCGTGTTGGTCGTGCCGGCGGCCTCGTCGCTGCCGCGGACGACGACCGTGATGACGTTCGAGCACAGGGAGGACGAGGCCGCGGCCTGGCTCGGTGGGGCGGCGAGCATCGTCAGGCCGAGCACGGCCGTCGCGCCGGCGATGGCGCCGCCGCGCAGGGTTCGGGAGGTGGTCATGGTGGGTCCTTCCGCCGAGGGCCCGCGTCGTCGAGGACCCGATGACCCCACGATCGGGCCGGACGGATCCGGCGAATACCCCCGCAAACGGGGGCTGAACGCGGGCCGGACCCGTGTCGGCTCGCCCTCGGCGCGCGGTCCGTCGCCGCGACCGGTCATGATGGTCGCGATGACCGGAACGGGGACGGCGCGCGGCGGCTCGGTCGCCGAGGTGTTCTGGGTGTTCCTGCGCCTGGGACTGACCTCGTTCGGCGGGCCCGTGGCGCACCTGGCGTACTTCCGTGAGGCGTTCGTCGAGCGTCGCCGCTGGCTGACCGACGAGGCCTACGCCGACCTCGTCGCCCTGTGCCAGTTCCTGCCCGGTCCCGGGTCCAGTCAGGTCGGCATGGTGATCGGTCTGCGGCGCGCGGGGCCCGGCGGCCTGCTCGCCGCGTGGGTCGCCTTCACGCTGCCCTCGGCGATCCTGCTGGTCGCGTTCGCCTACGGGGTCGCGGCGTTCGGCGACGTCGCGGACGCGGGCTGGCTGCACGGCGTCAAGGCCGCGGCGGTCGCGGTGGTCGCGCAGGCCGTGATCCAGATGGCGCGCACGCTGACCCCCGACCTCAAGCGCATCGTGATCGCCGCGGTGGGCGCGGCGGTCCTGCTGGTCGTCGCGAGCCCGGTGGCGCAGGTCGGCGTGATCGTGCTGGGCGGCCTCATCGGCTGGCTCTGGCTGCGGGCCGATCAGCCCGGGACGGTGCGCGATCTCGCCCGCGTCTCGCACCGCGGCGGCATCGTCGCCCTCGTCGTGTTCACGGTGCTGCTGGTCGCGCTGCCGATCCTCGTCGCGCTCACGAACGACCCGACCCTGCGGCTCGCGGACATCTTCTACCGGACCGGCGCGCTGGTGTTCGGCGGCGGCCACGTGGTCCTGCCGCTGCTGGAGGCGCAGACCGTGCAGGCCGGACTCGTCGACGCCGACACGTTCCTCGCGGGGTACGGCGCGGCCCAGGCGGTCCCGGGCCCGCTGTTCACCTTCTCGGCCTACCTCGGCGCCAGCATGGAGTCCGGACCGAGCGGCGTGCTGGGCGCATCGATCGCGCTGGTCGCCGTCTTCCTCCCGGCCGGCCTGCTGGTGGTGGGCGTGCTGCCGTTCTGGGACCGGCTGCGCCAGGCACCCACTGCGCGACGCGTGGTGATGGGCGTCAACGCGGCCGTCGTCGGGATCCTCGCCGCTGCGCTCTACGACCCGGTGATCACGCAGGGGATCATCTCGTGGGGCACGCTCGCCGTGGCCGTGGCGGTGTTCGCCTCGCAGTGGTGGGGCCGGATCCCGATCTGGCTCGCGGTCGTCGCGGCCGGCGTCCTCGGCCAGCTGTTCCTATGACTGCAGCACGCCGAGGCTGCGCAACCGCCGCTCGAACAGGGGCGCCAGCGAGCGCGTGTAGGTCGCGGTCAAGTGCTGGTGGTCGCGGAACATGATCTGACCGCGCGGCGCGACCACCCGGCACCGCCGCTTCGGGCAGAAGGTCTCCTTCATCGAGATCCGGAAGGCCGCTCGCGACCCGTACTGCTTCCGCGCGAGCTGCACCGACGGCACGGTCCAGTCGAACCACATGACGTCGCCGACGTCGGCGGAGCACCGGCGCCACTCGCGGGGCGCGGAGTTCTTGCGCAGGCACTGGGTGGGGGAGGGACGCGTGAGGACCCAGTTCGGCGAGTCGGACACGGCGATCACGGGGATGCGCCGGTCGAGCGCGACCTTCCACGACCGCACCGTGTCCGGTCCGCGCTGGGCCTTCGTGCCGGGCATCGTCGAGGCGCGATGGTGCGTGACGATCGCGCTGACGTTCTTCTGGCGCCGGACGTAGCGGGTCACGTTCGCCCGCCAGGTCTGGCAGTCGTCACGGACCCAGGCCTTGAGGTTCTTGATCGGGCGCGACGACCATCCGCACCGCGACCGGATGAGGAGGGTGACGCGGATCGTGCCTGCCTCGGCGAGTCGTCGGAACGCGGGCGAGAGCGCGCGCATGTGCGAGTCGCCGATGAGCAGCAGGCGTGGGCCCTTCCGGCCGTAGTGGCAGGTGAGCGCCTTGGTCTGGCCCGACTCGGCGCCGGAGAAGCAGGCGCGGGTGCCGGGCGCGATGTCGCGCTCGGCCGCGGCGATGCTCGACAGGCGCGGCGGGTCCTCGGCGAGGGCCGGCGCGGTGCCGAGCACCAGCGCCGCGAGGGCGAGGACGACGACGAACCGAGCGCGCATGGGACCTCCCGCCCTCAGGGTGGCACGCCCCGGGCCCGCGATCGCCGCTCCGCGCGCGGGGAGGCGCCGGAGGCACGGTGCAAGATGTGTAGCGGTATCCACCCTCTCGTCTCCGGAATGGCCGGAATTCCGTGGATACCGCTACACATCTGGTTCGGGGGACCCCGAAGGGTCAGGCGCGGGCGAGCGCGAGCCCGGCCGCGCGGCCGGAGAAGATGCAGCCACCCAGGAACGTGCCCTCGAGGGCGTTGTAGCCGTGCACGCCGCCACCGCCGAAGCCCGCGACCTCGCCCGCCGCGTACAGCCCGGGCACCGGAGCGCCGTCCTGGCCGAGGACCTGCGAGTCGAGGTTGGTCTGGAGGCCGCCGAGGGTCTTGCGCGACAGGATGTTGAGCCGCACGGCGATGAGCGGACCCTTCGTGGGGTCGAGGATCCGGTGCGGCCTCGCCACGCGCACGACCCTGTCCATCCGCGAGCGCCGCGCGTTGTGGATCGCCATGACCTGCACGTCCTTGGTGAACGGGTTGTCGAACTCGCGGTCGCGGGCCACGATCTGCCGCTCGAGGAGCGTCGGGTCGAGCTGCGGTCCGCGGGCGATCTCGTTCATGCCCACGACGAGGTCGTCGAGCGACGACGCCACCACGAAGTCCACGCCGTGCTGCTTGAACTTCTCGACCGGGCCGGGGGCGCCCTTCGCGAGACGGCTCTTGAGCAGGAACTTGATGTCACGACCGGTCATGTCGGGGTTCTGCTCCGAGCCCGAGAGCGCGAACTCCTTCTCGATGATCGACTGCGTCAGCACGAACCACGAGTAGTCGTGGCCGGTCGCGAGGATCTGCTTCATCGCGCCGTTCGTGTCGGCGCCGGGCACGCCCGACATGCCCTGCAGGCGCCGGCCGTTCGCGTCGAACCACATCGACGACGGGCCGGGCAGGATGCGGATGCCGTGGTCGGGCCAGATCGGGTCCCAGTTGGTGATGCCCTCGGTGTACGACCAGAGGCGGTCGCGGTTCACGATGCGGCCGCCGGCCTGCTCGGAGATCTGCAGCATGCGGCCGTCGACGTGCGCGGGCACGCCCGAGATCAGGTGGTCGGGCGCGGCGCCGATCCGCTCGGTCGGCCAGTTGGCGCGCATGAGGTCGTGGTTGTGGCCGATGCCGCCCGAGGTCACCACGACGGCGCCGGCGCGGTGCTCGAACTCGCCCACGACGGTGCGCGAGGACTTCACGCCGCGCTCCGACTCGTCGGGCTCGAGGACCGAGCCGCGGATGCCGACGACCGCACCGTCCTCGACGACCAGCTCGTCGACCTGGTGGCGGAACGCGAACTGTACGAGGCCGCCGGTCTCGGCCGCGAGCACGGGGTCGGCGAACGTCTCGACCAGGCGCGGGCCGGTGCCCCACGTGATGTGGAAGCGCGGCACCGAGTTGCCGTGGCCGGTGGCGGAGCCGTCGCCGCGCTCGGCCCAGCCGACCATCGGCATGACGCGGTGGCCGAGCTCGCGCAGGTACTCGCGCTTGCCGCCCGCGGCCCAGGCCACGTAGGCCTCGGCCCAGCGGCGGCCCCACACGTCCTCGTCGTCGAGGCGGTCGAAGCCGGCCGAGCCGAGCCAGTCCTGGATCGCCAGCTCGGGGGAGTCCTTGATGCCCGTGCGGCGCTGCTCGGGGCTGTCGACGAAGAACAGTCCACCGAGCGACCAGAACGCCTGGCCGCCGAGGTTCTTGCGGTTCTCCTGCTCGACGACCAGGACGCGCTTGCCGGCCTGGGCGAGCTCGTGGGTGGCGACGAGACCGGCGAGGCCGGCGCCGACGACGATGACATCGGGCGTGAAGGACATGGGAACACGGTCGCCCACGGAGCGCCACGAGACCAGTACGTTTGTGCCCAGGTGACAACGAACGTTGTCAGGACCGTCGAGGAGCCATGCCACCGTCCACCGACCGACGCCGGACGATCGCGGCCGTCCTCATGGAGGACGAGGGACCGCTGGCCGAGACCTTCCTGGCGACGATCTCGCGCGAGATCCCGGCCTACGCCACGCTCGACGAGCGACAGCTGCAGGAGGTCCGCTCGATCATCGTGTGGACCCTGCGCCGCGTGCTGGACCTCTGGGCCGAGGAGGGCTCGCTCACCGAGGAGGACATCCGGCTGTTCCGCGGTGTCGGCGCGGTCCGCGCGCGCGACGGGCGCCCGCTCTCGGCCGTGCTGCGGGCCTACCGCGTGGCCGCCACCGTCTTCCTCGACCAGGTCTCCGACCACTTCCGCGACGACGTGTCGATCGACGACGTGACCTCGCTCGTGCGGGTCTGGTTCGCCGTCCTCGACGAGCTGTCCGAGGCGATCTACGACGGGTACGAGGCCACCGGTCGGGTGCTGGGCGCCGACCGCGAGAGCTCGCTGCGCCAGCTGCTGTCCGACCTGCTGCTCGGCCGGCAGAGCCATGCGGGCACGCTCGCGGGCCGGCTGCGCGAGCTCGAGGCGCAGCTGCCGCCCACGTTCGACCTCGTCGTCGTCCGCCCCGGCGGCCTCGATGCCGCGGAGGCCGCCGCCGCGATCGCGGGCGTGCGCGAGCAGGCCGACGGCCCGCTGGTCTCCTCGATCCACACCGTGATGGACGGGGTCGGGGTGGTGCTGCTGGCGCACGCGGACGACGCCGCCCTGCGCGCGGAGCTGGAGCGCCACGGCCTGCGGGCCGCCCACCAGCGCGGCGTCTCCCCGCGCCTCGCGCCCCGGGCGCACCGTCTCGCCCTGCACGCCGTCTCGCACGCGCCCGAGTTCGCCTGGACGCGCCCGGTCCTGAACGACGGCGACCTCGAGGTCATTGCCCTCACGGCCGGCCACGCCGACGCCGACCCGGCGCGGGTCGCCGCCTCGGTCCTGGGCCCGGTGTCCACCGACGGGGACGCCCTGGCCACCCTCGACGCGGTGCTGCAGGCCGGCGGTGCCGCGCCCGCTGCGGCGCGACTGCACCTGCACCCGCAGACCGTGCGATACCGGCTGCGCCGCCTGGCCGAAGCGACCGGGCGCGATCCTCGTGACCCGTGGAACCGCTACGTTTTCCAGACCGCGCTGATGGCGGCGGGCGCCGGCGCGTAGGAGGACGGATGAAGGTCGACCTCAAGCGGCTGGTCCCCACGTACTCCGCGCGGCACGGCGAGTTCGAGGTCGTCACCGTGCCGCCCATGCGCTACCTGATGATCGACGGCCACGGCGACCCCAACGTGGCCGCTGAGTACGAGGACTCGCTGGCGACGCTCTACCCGATGGCCTACGCGCTGAAGTTCCTCAGCAAGAAGGAGCTCGAGCGCGACTACGTGGTGCCGCCGCTCGAGGCGCTCTGGTGGGCCGACGACATGGCGGCGTTCACCACGGCGCGCGACACGTCACAGTGGGACTGGACCGTGCTGAGCCTCGTCCCGGAGTGGATCGATGACGCGCACGTGGAGGCCGCGCGTGCCGCGGTGGCGCGCAAGGGCGCACCGAGGCTCGACGCGCTGCGGGTCGAGACGCTCGACGAGGGCCTGTGCGTGCAGACGCTGCACCTCGGCCCGTACGACGCCGAGGGTCCGGTGCTGGAGCGGATGCACGACGAGGTCATCCCGGCTCGTGGGCTCGTGCGCACCGGCCGGCACCACGAGATCTACCTCAGCGATCCGCGGCGGGCCGCGCCCGAGAGGCTCCGCACGATCCTGCGCCAGCCGGTGGCCGAGGCCTGACGGGGCGCGGGCCTCGGACGACCTCCTACGGTGGAGGCGTGAGCGTGACACCCGACGACGTGACCTTGGCCCGAGACCTCGTCGTGGAGGCCGCGGCGCTCGCCGCCCGGATCCGTGACACCGGCGACCTCGCGACCCGCGCCAAGACCAACGTGTCCGACGTCGTCACCGAGGCCGACCTCGCCGCCGAGGCCCTCGTGGTGGAGCGGCTCGACCGGGACCGCCCCGGGGACGGGCTGCTGGGCGAGGAGGGCACGGCGCGCGAGGGCACGTCGGGGCGCCGCTGGGTGATCGACCCCGTCGACGGCACCTACAACTTCGCCACGGGCTCGGACTACTGGTGCTCGGCGATCGCGCTGGCCGAGGGGGACGAGGTCCTGCTGGGCGCGGTCGCTCACCACGCCTCCGGCACCGTGCTGGTGGGCGGGCCAGACGTTCCCACGACCCGCAACGGCGAGCCGCTCGCGCCGATCGCCGACGCGCCGCTGGCCGGCCTCGGCGCCGCCACGTACGCCCACCCGGCCTTCATCGGCAGCGGTCCCGGCTACGACGCGTGGGCCCGCGCCGCCTCCCTGCCCGCCACGATCCGGATGCTCGGCTCGGGCTCGATGGACCTCGTCGGCGTCGCCACCGGACGGCTCGGCTGCTGGTTCCAGCACTCGACGCCCGACTGGGACTGGCTGCCCGGCACGGCGCTCGTGGCCGGCCTCGGTGGTGCCGCGGAGCGCCTCGACGCCCACGGACTGACGTGGTCGGTGGCCGGCCCGCCCACCGCCGTGCGCGAGCTGACCGCCGCCCTGAGGGGCGAGGCATGAAGGTCGTCGTCCTCACCGGCGCCGGCATCTCCGCCGAGAGCGGGCTGGCGACCTTCCGCGACGCCGACGGACTGTGGGAGGGGCACCGGCCCGAGGACGTCGCCACCCCGGAGGCCTTCCGGCGCGACCGCTCGCTCGTGCAGCGGTTCTACGACGAGCGCCGCGCCTCGCTCGCCCGGGTGCACCCGAACGCCGCGCACGAGGCGCTCGCCCGGCTGGAGGAGGCGCTCGGCGACGACCTCCTGCTGGTCACCCAGAACGTCGACGACCTGCACGAGCGCGGCGGCTCGCGGCGCGTGCTGCACATGCACGGCGAGCTGCGCCGCGTCCGCTGCCTGAAGTGCGACGTGCGGCACGAGTGGACCGGCACCCTCGCCGACGAGCCGCGCTGCCCGGCCTGCAACCGTCGCCGTGCGCTGCGCCCCGACATCGTCTGGTTCGGCGAGTACCCGCACGGCATGGACGAGATCCACGAGGCGCTCAGCGAGGTGGACGTGTTCGCCGCGATCGGCACCTCGGGCGTGGTCTACCCGGCGGCCGGGTTCGTCGACTACGCGCACGCCTCCGGCGCCACCACGGTCGAGCTCAACCTCGTGCCCACGCCGCAGGGCGACTTCCACACGGTCTACGAGGGCCCCGCCACCGAGGTCGTCCCGCGCTGGGTCGACCACCTGCTCTCCTAGGCCTCCGCCGGGGTCGCTCGCCGAGCGCCAGATCTGTAGCGCTCTCCACCGTTTTTCGGCCGATCCACCGGAAAAAGGGTGGATACCGCTACACATCTCGCCCGCCGGAGGCGGGAGACCCAGGGACGCGGTCAGGCGCGGAGGGGGCCGCCGCCGGGTGGGGCGGCCTCGAGCACCTCGACCTCGTCGCCCACGCGGACGACGGCGCCGGGGGTGTCCGGGATGAGGTTGACCCCGAACCAGGCCTTGCGGTCGAAGCGGCGGATCCGGGCGAGCGTGCGCAGCGGCTCCTTGCCGCCGGCGACGGCACCGGACGCGTGGTCGGCCTCGAGTGTGGTGATGACGCAGCGCGCGCAGCCCTTGACCGCGCGGAAGACCGCGTCGCCGACGCGCAGCACGCGCCAGTCGTCCTCCGCCCACGACAGGTCGCCGTCGACGACGAGGTTCGGGCGCATGCGCTCCATCGGCACGGGGTCGCCGCCGTCGTCGACGATCGCCTCGTTCAGCGCGGTCAGCGAGGCCTCGGTGGTGACGAGGAGCGGATAGCCGTCGGCGAGGCTGACCCGGTCGTCGGGTCGGCCGAAGCCGGTGATCGGCCGGCGCGTCGGGTCGTCGAGGTGCACCAGTCGCACGGCGCCGCCGAGGAGCTCACTGAGCCACGCGGTCGCGTCGGTGGCCTCCGCGGCCGTGAAGGAGGTCTTCCACAGCGTGACCGGGACCTGCCGTGCCGGGTCGGGCGGCGCGACCTCGATCGACTCCACCCCGGGCGCGCTGAGCTGCAGGCCGGACCCGTCCAGACGCGGGTGCACGGTCAGCAGCCGGTGCGACTCGCGCGCCGAGATGAAGTGGCCGCGCTCGTCCACCACCATCCAGCGCCGGTCGCCGGCCAGGCCCCACGGCTCGACCTCGGCCGTCGCCAGGTCCTCGACCCGGGCTGACTTCACGGGGTAGCGGTGCAGGGAGGTCAGTCGCACCGCAACAGGCTACGGGTGGGACGGGAGTGAACGACCGCGCCGTGCCGGTCTGCGACGATGGCAGGCGTGGGCAGTCGATCCGAGGCGCTGAGCCGCGCGTCGTCACGATCCTCCGCGCGCCGTGCGGAGTGGGGCATCGCGCTCGTCGCGCCCACGATGCGGGCGATCGTGGTGGTGCAGATCCTGCTCAGCGTCACGTCCGGCGCGAGCATCTCGGTGCACGCGGTGGCGTACTGGGTGCTGTCCCTGTGCGTCATCGCCGTCTCGGTGCTGCTGATGACCCAGTGCCTCGTCACCGGAACGGTCCGTCGCGGCCTGTGGCACTGGCCCGACGTGCTGCTCGCGTGGATCGCGATCCCGGCGATGAACCTGCTGCTGCCCGGCTCGCACGTCGTGGGCACGTGGGAGGCGTGGGCGTCGGGCTTCGCGATCAACGTCGCCGCGCTCGCCGCAGCCTGGATGCGACCCGCCGTGGCGGTGGGGCACGGCCTCGCGCTCGGCGGCTGGTACCTGGTCTGGACCTCCGCGGCCGGGACGACCTCGTGGGAGACCAACCTCAGCAACGCCCTCACGGTGCCCGGCTACGCCGCGGTCGTCGCGCTGCTGACCTACTACCTGCGCGCGCTCGCCCGCGACGCCGACCGCTCGCGCGAGGACGCCGTGGCGGCGACCCGCGCGCTGGAGCTGGAGCGCTACCAGCTCACCGTCCACGACGCCTCGAGCATCCTGCGCCTGCTGTCCGACGAGGACACGCCTGCCGAGGTGCTGCCGGGGCTGCGCGTGCAGGCCGATCGCGAGGCGAAGCGCCTGCGCAACTACCTCGGCGCCGAGTCCGCACCCGCGCACCCCGCCGTGCGTACGGTGGGCGCGATGCTGGCCACGGCGCTCGAGGGCTTCGACGACCTCCCTCTCGAGCCGGCGGTCGCGCTCGGCGCCCACGTCGAGCTGGACGAGGACGTCTGGGTCGCCGCCGGCCGCGCCGTCACGACGGTCCTGCACAACGTCCGCCTGCACGCCCGGGCGCACCAGGTGGTCGTGCACGCCGACACCGACGGCGAGACGTGGGAGGTCGTCGTGTCCGACGACGGGGTGGGCTTCGACCAGGACAGCCAGCCACTCGGCTTCGGCCTCGACACGCAGGTGGGACAGGCGCTGCGCGACGTCGGCGTCTCGGTCGACCTGCGCTCGGCGCCCGGCCGCGGGACCTCGGTGACCATCACCGGCCCGGTGCACGAGGAGGACCGATGACCGAGCGGATCCGCGTGGTCGTGATCGACGACAGCACGGTGATCCGGGGCGGCTTCGCCACGGTGCACCCCGACCTCGACGTCGTCGCGACGTTCCCGACCGTGGAGGACTTCGAGGCCTCCGGCGTCGACTGCGACGTCGTCGTGCTCGACCTGCTGCTGCGCGGACCGCAGCGCGCGACCTCGACCACGACCAAGCAGGGCCGCGCGGCGATCCGGGCGCTGCGCGAGCGGGGCCTCAAGGTCTGCCTCTACACCGACGAGCGGCGACCGATCGTGCTGGCGCTGTGCCTGCGGGCCGGCGCGCAGGGCGTGGTCCACAAGGCCGACCCGCCCCACGTGACGATGCAGGCGGTGCAGGACGTGCACGCCGATCGTGTCGTGGTCACGCAGTCGCTCGTCGGGCTCACCGAGCTGCTCGACCGTCGCGGCGCCAAGCTCGACCTCAGCGCGCGCCAGCGCCAGGTGATCTCGGGTCGCGCCCGCGGCCGGCACTGGGCGGACATCGCCTCGACCCTCTACATCACCGAGGACACGGCCCGCGAGCACTACCGGGTGGCCTGCCGCAAGCTGCGCGACTACCTCCAGCACACGAGCCCCGGCGACATCGAGCGTGCCGTGGGCCTGGCCCCGGGAGACGTCCTCGACGAGGAGTGACCCCCCCGGTTCCGGGGGTTTCGCGCACGGTGGGACCCGGTGAGGATGGAACCGGGTCTGTGGAGACGCCGGGGCTCGCTCCGGTCGGGACGACCTTGCATGGTGTCGGACCACTCCGCGGCACGCCCGAATCTTCGGGAGGGACCTACTCGGGGGGACGCATCGACCGGGACGCGCGCTGCACGTCCCGGCCGATGCGTGCCCGAGGTTGCGCCGTCCGACCGGCCCGGTGAGGCTGGACGACGATGAGCGATCTGGACGAGCTGGCCCACGTCGTGCTGCAGCGACGGCGAGAGCTCGCCCGGCCGATCGTGGTCGGCATCTCCGGCTACGGCGGCTCCGGGAAGTCCACGCTGGCGCGCACCCTCGTCTCGGCCCTGCCCGACGCCGTGCGGCTGCGCGGCGACGACTTCCTCGACCCCGCCCGCGTCCATCGGCGCTCGCCGGACTGGGACGGCGTCGAGCGGGAGCGGCTCGTCGAGGACGTGCTGCGTCCCTTCCGCGACGGCGTGCCGGGCGAGTTCCGGCGCTACGACTGGAACCTCGGCCGGCTGTCCGATCCCGAGCCGGTACCGCGCGCCGACGTGCTGGTGGTGGACCTCGTGGGGCTCTTCCACCCCGTCACGCTGCCGCTGCTGGACCTGACCGTCTGGTGCGACCTCGACCTGTGGACCGCGACCCAGCGGGGGATCCTGCGCGACCGCGCCGAGGGCAACGACCACGACCGCGTGTGGTCCGAGGTCTGGGAGCCCAACGAGCGCGACTTCGAGGAGCGCTTCGCGCCGCGGGACGTCGCCGACGTGCTCTTCCCGAAGGACTGAGCCGCTCCTCGCCACCATGCGGGGCCGGTGGGCCGCGCCTAGCGTGGAGGGCATGACCTCCACGGACGTGCACACCGACCGACGCCTCGGCTGGGCACTGCTCGCGGCGGCCATCGCGCAGATCGCCGCCCCGGTCGTGCAGGCGCTGGCCGACGTGTCGCAGCCCGGCGACGGCAGCGACGACCTGCTCATCACCCCCGCGGGCTGGGCCTTCTCGATCTGGAGCCTGATCTACGGACTCGCCCTGGCGCACGCCGTCGTCACGCTGTGGAAGGGCGACGGGGTGGGCAGCCGCCGCTTCGTCGGCGACCTCATCGCGCTGTACTTCGGCGCGGCGGTGTGGATCGCCGTCTCGGCGGCAGGGATCAGCTGGGCCACGTTCCTCGTCCTGGCGTTCATGACGGTCGTCGCGATCGACGCCGCACGCCTGGCGGCTCGCGCCCGACTGCACGACCCCGCTTGGACCACGTTGGCTCGCCCGCGCGACGTCGGGCGTCTACGCCGGCTGGGTGAGCGCGGCGGTGTTCCTCAACCTCGGCACCGGCGTGATCGAGCTCGACCTCGCCCAGCCCGCCCAGCACGGCTGGCAGCTGGCACTGCTCGCCGGCGCCGCGCTCTTCGCCCTGGGCGTGAACGCTCAGCTGCCGCGCAGCCCCTTCTACGCGGCTGCGGTCGTGTGGGCGCTGATCGGGATCATCGCGTCCGTCGCGGGCGAGTCGACCCCGGCACTCGTGATCGCGACCGTCGCGATCGTGCTGCTGGTGGTGCAGACGGTATGGCAGTCCAAGCGCGCCCTCGCCGACTGACGTCAGGCAGACTCGAGTCGTGTTCGACCGGACTGACGAGGCGCTGCGCGACCGCGACAACCTGAAGTGGACGACGACCCCCGCCGGGGTGATCCCCGCGTGGGTCGCCGACATGGACGTGGCGGTCCCCGAGGTGGTGACGCGACGCGTCCACGAGCAGCTGGCCCGCGGCGACGTCGGCTACCCCGACTTCGAGTCGCCCGACCCCCTCGTGGCGGCCTTCGAGACGCGGATGGCCGAACGCCATGGCTGGACGCCCGCCGGCGGCCGCGGTCGGCTGTTCACGGACGTGATCCAGGCGTTCCAGGTGCTGACCGACCTCCTCACCGAGCCCGGTGACGGGATCGCGCTGCACGTGCCGACGTACCCGGTGTTCCTCGAGTCGGTCCACGACACGGGCCGTCGCGTCGTGCCGATCCCGTTCGGCGCCACCGCCGACGAGCTCGTCGAGACCTGGCGGCGCGAGCGCGTCCGGCTGGTGGTCGTGGTCAACCCCCACAACCCGCTGGGCCGGATGCTCGACGCCGACGAGCTGCGGCCCGTCGCGG